>CAWHHW010000001.1:0-277402 GCA_963829285.1 uncultured Thermoleophilia bacterium
GGGCCTCGGCGAATTCATCGAAGTTCTTCCTCCGCAAATGCGCGTTTCGCAACAGTGGTATCAGGGCACTGCCGACGCCGTCTACCAGAATATCTATTCCATCGGCAGCGAACGCTCCAAATACGTCTTCATTCTATCCGGCGACCACATCTACAAGATGAACTACGCCAAGATGCTCCAGCAGCATGTCGATTCCGGCGCCGACGTGACCGTTGCCACCATTGAAATTGCCGCCGAGGAAGCCGCAAAGCAATTTGGTGTCATTGAGACCGACAAGAACTGGCGCATCATCGGCTTTGAAGAAAAACCCGCCAAGCCCGAAGGCTTCTCCGCACAAGCCCCGCACTGCAACGCCTCCATGGGCGTCTACATTTTCAATACACAGCTCCTGATCCCGATGTTGCTGGCCGACGCCGAGGATCCGAAGTCCGCTCACGATTTCGGCAAAGATATTCTTCCCCGCATCATTTCGAAGAATCGCGTCTTCGCCTACAACTTCGTCGACGAGAACAACGAAAAATCGCTGTACTGGCGCGACGTCGGCACCATCGACGCCTATTACGAAGCCAATATGGACCTCGTCACCGTTTCTCCCGGTTTTCAATCTGTACGACAAGAATTGGCCGCTGCGCACGTAGCAGCAGAAGTATCCGCCCGCCAAATTCGTTTTCGCCGATCCCGACCGCATGGGTACTGCCATCGACTCCATCGTAGGCGGAGGCTCCATTCTTTCCGGTGGTCGCGTTCAGAATTCCGTCGTCGGCTACGATGTTCGCGTCAACAGCTACTCCGAAGTCAGCGACTCCATCATCTACAATCACGTCAACGTGGGCCGCCACTCGCGCATTCGCCGGGCCATCATCGACCGCCACGTCAGCCTTCCCGAAAACACCGAAATCGGCTTCGACATCGAAGAAGATCGCCGCCGCTTCCACGTCACCTCTTCCGGGATCGTTGTAGTCGTCCGCCAAGAATCCCTGATCGAAGAACCCGAGCCCGAATAATATTCCGGAAGAGACGGCTTTACGCCGCCCACTTGTGTTTGCCTTTGTGGCAAATTCACTTCCTGACTTTGCACTTGGTTATCCTCTTATTCGGTTCTGTCATCCCGACCGAAGAGCCGCGCTTTTTGCGGCTCGCAGTGGAGGGATCGTGGCAATCTTTTCCACGCATAGAAATTCACTGTGATTCACCACCACGACTGTGGCTCCGGCTTCCAGCCGACACCTTTTCTCACCTCCCCACCAACGCAAATGTTGCCACACTGAGCGCGGCGAGGGATCTCAATCTCACCGCCAGCGCACCCGCCCCCCACATGCAACCTCCCGCCAACCAATTTCCCCCAAAACGTGTCCCCCATCACTCGTCCTTCCCTCTCCCTCTGTTACAATCTTGTGTTCTATTTCACCCAGGAGACACACATACAATGTCCACCAAAATCACCCGTGTTCACGCCCGCCAGGTTATCGATTCCCGGGGAAATCCCACGGTCGAAGCCGACGTCCTTCTCGAATCTGGTGCCCTTGGTCGCGCCATCGTTCCCTCCGGCGCGTCCACCGGTGAACATGAAGCTCTCGAGCTTCGCGATGGCGATAAGTCCAAATTCCTCGGAAAAGGCGTCCTGAAGGCCGTCGCAAATGCCAATTCCGAAATCGCCAAGGCCGTCACAGGCTCTGATGCCGCGGACCAACGTTCTCTCGATCATAAAATGATCACCCTCGATGGCACGCCCACCAAGTCTCGTCTTGGTGCCAACGCGATCCTCGCCGTCTCCATGGCCGCCGCCCGTGCCGCGGCTATCACTCTGAAACAGCCGCTCTACAAATATCTGTCCCGCTATTCCACCGACTCTTCCGCCAATCTCCTCCCCGTCCCTATGATGAACATTTTGAATGGCGGCGCCCACGCTGACAGTTCCGTGGACTTCCAGGAATTTATGGCTATGCCCGTCGGCGCGCCTTCCTTTAGTGAAGCCCTACGCTGGGGCGTGGAGGTGTTCCACTCCTTGAAAGCCGCTCTGAAGAAGCACGGTTACAGCACCGCAGTAGGAGACGAAGGCGGTTTTGCCCCAAGTTGCAAGTCCAACGAAGAAGCCATCCAGATTGTTCTGGAAGCGATTACCAACGCCGGCTACAAACCCGGCGAGCAGGTTGCCATCGCGCTCGATCCCGCTGCCAGTGAGTTCTACGACAAGGCCAGCGGCAAATATATTTTCAAGAAGTCCGACAAGTCCCAGCACTCTTCCGCCGAAATGGCCGCCTATTGGACCAACTGGGTTGAGAAGTACCCCATCGTTTCTCTCGAAGACGGCATGGCCGAAGACGACTGGGAGGGCTGGAAATCTCTCACGCAAAGTGTCGGCAGCAAATCATCCAAAAAGAAAATTCAGCTCGTGGGCGACGACCTCTTCGTCACTAACACCGAAAGACTCTCTCGCGGCATCAACGAAGGCATCGCAAATTCCATTCTCATTAAGCTCAACCAGATCGGCACTGTCACCGAAACCATTGACGCCATCGAGCTCGCCCGCAAAGCCGGATACAAATCCGTGATCTCTCACCGCTCCGGCGAATCCGAAGATACTTTCATCGCCGATCTCGCGGTCGCCACCGCTGCCGGACAAATCAAAACCGGCTCCGCATCGCGCACTGACCGCATCGCCAAGTACAACCAACTTCTTCGCATCGAAGAAGAACTCGGCGCTACAGCCCGTTTCAACGGCAAAGCCCCGCTGCAGTAACCGCAACAATCCGTAGCACAGGATTCAGACGGTGCTTTCAGGCTCCGGATGCCGCACCCTCCGCTATTGAGGGTGTGAGTTTAGATCTCACAACGCGCCACATCATGTTCGCCACCAAATCTGCCCGCATGCTCGGCCTTTCTGTTCTACTCTGCGTAGCACTGTCTCTTTTCGGCGAACTCACACATCATCCTGTTCTTCTTTACATCTGCAAACCGCTTGCCACTATCCTCATCCTAACTGTCCCTCTCATCCAATGGCGAAATCAGCATTCGCCCTACGCCCTCTTCATTTCCATCGGCCTCTTCTTTTCGCTGCTCGGTGACGTCGCTTTGCTCATTCCAGGGCGTTTCTTCCTCTACGGTCTAGTCTTTTTTCTCTTCGCCCACATCTCCTACCTCATCGCATTTTCTGGAAACGTAGAATTCCCCGCGCGCCCCACCGTCTGGCTTCCGTATCTCGCACTCGCCGCCACACTCTTCGCGATCCTCTATCCAAACCTCCCCGCCGAATTGCGAATCCCCGTCGCCCTCTACGCCCTTACTCTCTCCTCGATGGCCGCACAGGCCATGGGCCGCTTTCTCATCCTCAAAAATCATCCCGCCCGCAACGCCGCCATCGGCGCGCTTTTCTTCATACTCTCCGACTCACTCCTTTCCCTCGACCACTTCCACTCCGCCATCTTTCTTGCCCCCGTTGTTATCCTCATCCCTTACTACCTCGCCCAATGGCTCATCGCCCTCTCCACCGATCCTTTGCCTCCACCAGCACAAAACCATTACGATGCACAAACGCCGTCATCCTGAGCGCCAGCGCTTGCCTGGCGAAGTATTTCATTGGCGCTAACACCTTCGATTCCTAAAGGAACACTGCGCGAACTCCCCGGCCTGTCAGCCCGACCGAAGAGCCGCGCTCTTTTGCGGCTCGTAGGGGAGGGATCGTTGCAACCTCCCTCTCAATAGAAACCTGACTGCGACCCACCAAGCCCCGGCTTTCATCCCAGCGCCTTCCCCGGGAATGCCGATCTCCCGATCGGTTCGTTTTTCGCCTCATCCTTCACGCATCTCCCAATCCGCAATATTCTCCGTGCCAGCCTTGCTTTCTTCTCGCCCACGGCCGCAACGCCTCCTTGTGACCACCGGCACATCCCTGGCTGCCCCCGCTTTCTAACATTGATTCGTGGCGACTTCGGCCCAATCCCTTCCTGCAACCGATCTCTGGCACCCGACAATCAATCCCTGGTGGATCGCCGGCACTGTCATGCTTTCCACCTTTATGGAAGTTCTCGACACCAGCATCGCCAATGTCGCTCTTCCTCACATCGCCGGCAGTCTCTCCGCTGGCATCGACGAAAGCACCTGGGTCCTCACCTCCTATCTGGTTGCAAACGCCATCGTTCTCCCGCTCACTGGTTGGTTCTCCCGCATCTTTGGCCGCAAACGCTTCTACATGGCTTGTGTTTTCATCTTCGTCATCAGCTCGCTTCTCTGTGGGCTCGCTCCCAGCCTTCCGCTCCTTGTCTTCTTCCGCATCCTCCAGGGCGCGGGTGGTGGCGGCCTGCAGCCCGTTTCGCAAGCCATCCTCGTCGAAAGTTTTCCTCGTGAAAAACAAGGCATGGCGATGGCTATCTACGGCATGGGCGTAGTCGTTGCGCCCATCATCGGCCCCACGCTCGGCGGTTGGATCACCGACAATTATTCCTGGCGCTGGATTTTCTTCATTAATCTTCCCGTCGGACTTCTTTCCCTCGCATTGACTGCCGCAATCATTTTCGATCCGCCTCACCTCCTTCGCGTTCAAAAAGGCGAGCGTGTCCGGATCGACTTCATCGGACTCGGTCTACTCAGCGTCGGTCTGGGGTTTCTTCAGGTAGTTCTCGATAAGGGCCAGCGCGACGACTGGTTCGGCTCTCCCTTCATTGTCTGGTGCACCATTGCCACCGTCTTCGGACTGGTCGGCGTCGTCGTGTGGGAGCTTCGCCAAAAAGATCCCATCATCGAATTGCATCTCTTCAAGGACCGCAACTACGCTGCCGCCACGTTCACCATGTTCGCGCTCGGCATCGTTCTCTATGGCACCACCGTTTTACTTCCAGTCCTTCTGCAGACGCTTATCGGCTACACCGCGCAACTCAGCGGTCTGGTTCTGTCTCCCGGGGCCATCGTCACGCTCGTTTCCATGCCCATCATCGGCCGCCTACTCGTGAAAAGCGATCCGCGCAAAATGGTCATTGTTGGCCTGATCATTCTTTCCGTCGGCATGTTTCAACTTTCCAAGCTGAACCTGTACACCAGCTTCAGCACCTTTGTTTTAGTGTGGATGATTTCCCGGGGCGGACTGGGCTTTCTCTTCATCCCCATCAACGTCATGGCGTTTTCCTTCGTCCCTAAGGAAAAAATGAATAACGCCACTGGCATGATCAATCTCGCCCGCAACATTGGCGGCAGCGTCGGCATCTCTCTCGTCACTACGCTGCAAGCCCGCCTCATGCAGCGACATCACGCCAATCTCATTGAGAACCTTTCGCCCATCAATCCGCGCTATCGCGAAATGCTTCATGGTCTGACTGTGCAACTCCAGCTGCGCGGCTCCGACGCTGTCACCGCCGCGCAGCAAGCACAAGCAATTCTCTACGGCGAAATGCAGCGCCAGGCCGCTATGCTTTCCTTCATTGATGTCTTCTGGATTCTTGGCGTACTCTGTCTTGCCATGATGCCCCTCATGCTCATCATGAAGCGCCGCCCCCAGGGGGCTCCCACCGTCCTGGCCCACTAACTTACCGGCGGCCAGCGAACGCCGGTCCTCCAATCGGCGCCGTTCCTTTCCTCTGTACTAGCCGATCTTCCGATCGGAATTTTGTCCGATTCACTTGACGAAACCGCATGACTTGTCATTCTGGCCGGGGTGTCGCGTTTTAGGTGGCTCGCAACCGAGAGATCGTGGCAACTTCAATGACTCCAAAGTTCACCGCGACGCGCAGGATAGTTGCACCGCTTGTTTCCTGCACACTGATCTCACTCTCTCCCCACTTCACGCCCTCGCCGCTTTCGCCTTCCTCCGCAAATGTGCCGCTACCAACCGCACTTCGTCATAACTGATCTCGTCCGGCAACGCATCCTTGATCGGCCGCAATAAATCCATCCCCAATCGTCCGCACGCCTCGCGAATTTTTTCGTATGTCACCGGCGGCATCCACTCGACTTGAAACTCTGTCTCGCCCGTCTCCACGAGGTTCGCGATCAACGCCACCACCGTCCGCACCTTTCGCCCGCGCCGTTCTGCAATCTCCTCGAAATTTAACCCCTGTTTCAGCATCGCCAATGTTTCCTGCGCTGGACTGGAAGCCTGCGCCTGCCAATCATTTTTCGCTCGTTCGCCAGCTCTGAACTTCTCCAGCGCGCCAAGTATTTCCTCTCCATACAACTCCGCTTTGTGTTCACCAATACCCGATACCAGCAGCAATTGCTCCCGCGTCTTCGGTTGTACCCGGCATAACGCCTCCAGTGAGGAATCGTGCAGCACAATGAACGCTGCCACGCCTTTCTCTCTCGCCTTGTTCCGCCGCCATTCTCGCAAATAATCCATCAACTCTTCATTGATGTCGCTCGTCAGAAAACTGGTATACCCGCCCGCATACTGCTCCACCTTTCTCGGCGAGGAATAGCTCCGCCCCGCAATGGGCCCCTTCCCGTGTTTCCGTTTCCGCGAAGTTCCTTCGCCGCGCATCCACTCCGGCATTCCCGCGCACGCATCGCAGTGCCCGCACTTTTCCCACTTCACCATCTCGCCAAAATGTTCGCAGATCATCCGCGGCCGGCAATTTTCCCTCTCGACGAAATGTTGCATCTGGTGATAACGGTCCCACGCCCGTTTCTGCTCCTGCGAATCTCCAATCTTGTTGATGAAATACGTCCTCAGCCCGATATCGCGTTTCTGCCATAACAAATAGCAATCCGCTGGCAAACCATCCCGTCCCGCGCGCCCGGTCTCCTGGTAAAGCTGCTCGATGCTTTCCGGCAATCCCAGTCGCACCACTGCGCGCACGTTCGGTTTATTGATTCCCAAACCAAACGCAATCGTGCCCACCAGTACGCGCACTTCCTCCGTCATCCACTTCTCCTGATTCTCGCGCCGCGACTTGCCGTCCATCTGCCCGTGGTAGCCGATCGCCGCGATCCCGTTTTCTTCCAGCATGTCTACGATCTCGCCCACGCGCGCCACCGTCGGCGAATACACAATCACGTTCCCGTCGCGCGTATTCTTTACCGCCGTCAACAACAACTCATCCTGCAATTCTCCATTGCACTCTTTCACGAAGTACCGCAAATTCTGCCGGTGAAAACTCGTCACCGACTTCAGCGCGTTGCGCAATTTCAATTGCTGGACGATGTCGTGCCGCACTTGTTTCGTCGCGCTCGCCGTGAATGCCGCTATCGGCCGGTCCGGAAACGCTTCCCGCAATTTTTTTAGTTGCCGATATTCTGGACGGAAGTCGTGGCCCCACTCCGAAATGCAATGCGCTTCATCGATCGCAAAAAACGAAACCGGCACTCTCTTCAGCCACTCCGACGTTCCGTCCATCACCGCCCGCTCGGGAGACACATACATCAACCGGTACTCCCCCGCCACGGCCTTCTTCTTTACGTCGCCGCGTTCCCCCTCGGCCACTGAACTGTTCAGGAACACCGCCGGTATCCCCATCTGTGTCAGTTGCGCCACCTGATCCTGCATCAGCGCAATCAGCGGCGAAATTACCACCGCCGTCTTTCCTTCCGCCAGTACCGCCGGCAATTGATAGCACAGCGATTTCCCGCCGCCCGTCGGCATCACTACGCAGACATCCTGCCCGCTCGAAAGCGCCCGCACGATCTCTTCCTGCTTGGGCCGGAACGCGTCGTATCCCCAATACCTCTTCAGCGCCGCCGCAAACCGGTCCTCCACAACCACACGGGTGTCCTTGGCAACGTCGCTTCCGCCGTGCGCAACCGCCGCCGCGCTCCCCGCTTTACCGATATATGTCGCCCCGCTCAGACCTGCCTCCCGCAAAAACTCTCCAAGAGGTTACCACTTCCGCCAGTAATTATCTTCGCTTTTTGTTCGACCTGATCCTTGCCTAGCATCCAGGGACCCTGCCCTCGGAGGGGCGCAGCAATGCCGTATCTCGTGTCCGCAATATCGTTGCCTACGGTTCCTTCTCTGCGAAGGGACGACTTTATGCCGCTCTCCTGTTTTAGCCTCAAGTTTTGCCTCGTAACGCTGGCTTCCAGCGAACATCGCTCTTTTGGCTGTCCTCCCGGCCGAAGAGCCGGCCATCTTTGCTGGCACGCAGTGGAGAGATCGTGGCAATATCTGTGCATCCCACTCGATGTTACCCGGCCCAAAACTGTCTTCTGAGCGCCAGCGGGGCGACAAGAATCCTGGCCAAATGCAAATCGCCATCGGGGCCCGCCATCCCACCACTTTTCCAGGAACATCCCACTCCCCGCCGTCGTATATTCCTACATCTCGTGGAGGTGTGTATATGAAATCCTATCCTTACATCCATAGCCATCCTGGCTCTATCCCTCCCGTCCTTCGCCGCCGATGCCAAAGTTCAAGCCATCGAAACTGGCAAACCCCACATGGAGTTCGATTGCGCCGCCAAAAGACAACTCCGCCTCTACATCCGCTCCGGCGAAATTCGTGTCGTCGGCAGCAATGAGGGCAAAATCTCCATCGACCTCTCCGGCAAAAACCTCGACAAGATCCAGGATGTAAAGGCCCGGCTAACGTGCCTTGAAAATTCTGCGGAACTCCACATCATCCGGGGGCCCCAAAGACGAACTCACGATCACCGTCCACGTCCCAAAGAACGTTGACCTCTTCGCCCGCGTTCCAGCTGGCGACGTCACTGTCAAAGACGTCACCGGAAGCAAAGATGTAGAACTTCACGCCGGTGAATTGACCATCTATGTCGGAAAGCCCTCCGACTACGGTCATGTTTCCGCCTCTGTCTACGCCGGCGAAGTAGATGCCGAAGCTTTTGGCGATAACAAAGGTGGCCTCTTCCGCTCCATCTCGAAAGACAACGGGGGGCAATTCCAATTGCACGCCCACGTAGGCAGCGGCCAGCTCACCCTGCGCTGATCGTCCCTTGTTCTCGTGGTACTGGCTCCCAAACCAACACCATCTTGGTTTGCTTTCATCCCGAGCGAAGAGACGCGCCTTGTACTCCGCGCAGCGCAGGGTTTACGACGATATCCAGGCATGGGCCTCAACCTTGGTGTGCCATCCTCCTGCAAAGTTTGTTGAGGTGCAGGATGTCCATTTGGCAGAAACTGAGACAGGAAGAGATACTCCGTCTCCATGGTGTTCCCGTCCCTATTCCTGGTACAGGTAAACCGCGAGAGAAGCGCCAGGAACTCCCTTTCGGCAGACAGCCACAAGATTCTATAACCCAGTTCTTCACTTTCAATCTGCTTCAGGCCGAATGTGCCCGAGCACCAAAGCAGAACGTATTTCTTTCCCCGCTCAGCGTTTTTCTGGGACTGTCGATGATCGAAAACGGAGCGGTGGACAAAACCAAACTTGCCTTGCGCAAAGTCCTGGGCTTGTCTCCCGGTGCCAGCAAGACAGCCGTCAATGAGGCGGCCGCTACACTTCTGAGCAATCTCTGTTCCAACGGCACGGCGGAATTTTCCGTTGCAAATGCCCTTTGGACTGACTGCCGTTCAACGCTCGTGCCGGAATTTGTTGAGACCTGCGAAGATGTATACGATGCCAGCGCGCAGACTGTGGATTTTCGCCAGCCTTCTGTTGCCAGCACAATCAATCAATGGATTTCTGAAAAAACGCACGGAAAGATTTCCAGAATGGTTTCCTCTGCCGCCATGGCGGATATGTCCGCACTTCTCACCAGCGCGATCTATTTCAAAGGTAAATTCCTACGACAATTCGAGGCCGAGTTTACACGTCCACGCCCTTTCCATCTGGTCGATGGCGGGAAGAAACGTGTTCCGATGATGAGGGAAGGGGGACTAAAGGATTCCTACCGTCATGGAGGCGGATTTGAAGTCGCCATCCTGCCGTACGAAGATACTGACGTCGCGCTTTGCATGATCCTGCCGGCGGAAGGAAAGATGCCGGAAGATGTCCTGACAGAGAATGTTCTCCAGGCAATCTTCAAAGCGGACGAAGGCTACGAGCTTTATCTCGAACTACCTAAGTTCACTATTAGCTTTAACGCCGGTCTTCGTGCGTCCCTCTCGCGACTCGGTATGGGCATCGCTTTTGAATATCCGGGCGCGGACTTCTCCTCCCTGGCCTCGCCTCAATTTGTTCTCGGCGACGTCGTACATAAGGCGCGATTGGAAGTGGATGAAGCGGGTACGGTAGCAGCGGCCTGCTCTTATTTCTCCGGAGTTGCTATGGCGTGTTGCCCACCACCGGTCCCAAGGAGGTCGCTAATCTTTGACCGGCCTTTCGCCGTTCTGCTGCTCGATACCAGGACTGGCACGATCGTATTTGGTGGCGTTGTCTATGAGCCATGACCTGACTGGCGACCCATCTCGGCTTCTCGGGTCGCTCAAGCGAGGCGCGGTTGTCCTTCCTGCTGCACGATGCCATAATTTGGCTTCAGAGAAATGCCTTGCACCAACGTTGAATTGTGTTTCGACGCGTGTCCGGCGCTGAGTTCGGGGAGGCTCCATGGCATTGCGTGATAGCTGGATTGAAAAAAGGGAAGCGGCTCAGGCGGCGGCGAATGGCAACCGCAATATGTCGCAAATGCATCTGGCACGGCTCGGTGTGATCACCGAAGAGATGGAATTTGTCGCCAAGCGCGAAAAGCTGGAGCCCGAACTTGTCCGCAGTGAAGTCGCGCGCGGCCGTGCCATCATTCCTGCCAACATTCACCATCGTAACCTGCAGCCGATGGGCATCGGTGTGGCGTTCAAATGCAAGATCAACGCCAACATCGGAAACTCCTCCACCAATTCCGACATCGCCGAAGAACTGAAGAAGTTGCATCACGGCGTGCACTTTGGCGCGGACACGGTGATGGATCTTTCGACCGGCGGAAACATCCCGGAGATCCGCAAGGCGATCATCGAAGCTTCACCGGTGCCGATTGGCACTGTGCCGGTGTATGAAGCAATTGCGCGCGTCCGCCGTCCCGAAGATCTCACCATGGACCTGATGCTGGAAGTCATCGAAGAGCAGGCCGAGCAGGGCGTCGACTACATGACCATTCACGCGGGCGTGCTTCGCGAACACGTGCCCCTGGTGCGCAAGCGCATCACCGGAATTGTTTCCCGCGGCGGTTCGCTCATGGCTCATTGGATGGAGCATCACAAGAAGCAGAATTTCCTCTACGAGCGATTTGATGAAATTGTAAGGATCTTCAAGAAACACGATGTCAGCTTTTCACTCGGCGATGGGATGCGACCCGGATGTTTGGCCGATGCCAGTGATGAGGCGCAATTCGCGGAATTGAAAGTGCTTGGCGAACTCACCAAAAAAGCATGGGAAGAAGATGTGCAAGTGATGGTGGAAGGCCCCGGCCATGTTCCCATGGACAAAATTAAGGAGCAGGTCGACAAGGAAAATGAATGGTGCCACGAAGCGCCCTTCTACACGCTCGGCCCCCTGGTCACCGATATCGCTCCCGGCTACGACCACATCACCAGTGCGATTGGCGCGGCGATGATTGGTTGGTACGGTGCATCGATGCTCTGTTACGTGACACCGAAAGAACACCTCGGTTTGCCGAATCCGGAAGACGTAAAGCAGGGTGTAATCGCCTACAAAATTGCAGCGCACGCGGCAGACGTGGCGCGGCATAGGCCCGGCGCGCGCGATCGTGACGATGCATTGAGCTATGCGCGCTTCCTGTTCGACTGGAACAAGCAATTTGAATTGTCGCTCGACCCGCCAACCGCGAAGGCCATGCACGACGAAAATTTGCCCGACGACTTCTACAAAGAAGCGAAGTTCTGCTCCATGTGCGGCCCGAAATTCTGCTCCATGAACATCACCCAACTCGCCGAAAAAGAAGGCGGCAAAGACCAGGAAGAACGGAAGCAGAAATTCGCCGACCTCCTGGTAAAGGTCCAGGGCGCAGGCAACTGAACTATCCAGAACCGGGAAACATTTATTGGCTTGGGTGCGTATCTAGGGTAGAGGCGGGCGGGGTGTCTGCCGCGCCGAGGCTGACGTGAAAGGGGTGCCCTGTGCTTACCCTGACCTTCATGATTTTGCTGTATTTCCTTCCGGCGATCATTGCCCGAGATAAACGCGATGCTGCAGGAATCTTCCTGTTGAATCTGTTCTTTGGCTGGACGGGGATTGGCTGGCTGATTGCCCTCGTTTGGGCCAGCTCGGCCGAGCCGGCTCACTCCGTCAGGCTGGTTCCCGTGCCGATGAGTGGGCGGTTCTGCTCTCAGTGCGGTTCGTTTGCTTATCACGGTGCGCATTTCTGCGGTTCCTGCGGCCGGACGGTCTGATATTCTCAAGTCGCCACGCCTGGGCGCACTGAAGCACCAGTGTGAGCGATCGAAACCATGACCGAATCCATTACACAAAATCTGCGCGAAGAATTTAATCGATGGGCAGAGGCGGGGCGCGGCGAAGGCATGGAGCGTGACCACCTACCGATCACGCTGCCGGTCATCGAGAAGATGGAGTTGATGGCGACCGACAATGTTCTGGATGTCGGTTGCGGAACTGGTTGGCTCTCTCGGAGATTGGCGCAGTTGGTTCCCGAAGGTCGCGTGGTTGGCATGGACCTTTCGGACGAAATGATTCGAGTAGCGCGGCGCACCAGCCAGGAATTTGAAAATGTACTATTCGTTGCCGGCGAAGTGAGCGAGATCCCCTGGGATAGTAATTTCTTCTCGCAAGCGATCTCAGTTGAATCTTCGTATTACTGGCTAGATCCGGCGGCTGGCATCAAGGAATTATTCCGCGTGATGCGTCCTGCGGGGCGCGCCTGGATTCTCATCAACTATTACAGTGATAATGAGCATTGCCACCAGTGGGGCGAATTACTGGCGGTGAGAACACATTTGCTGTCGGCGGAAGCGTGGAGCGGAATGTTTCACGACGCAGGATTTACCGGCGTCGCACATGAACGCGTCGTCGATCCCTCGCCGTCACCGGATGAATACAATGGGCGGTGGTTTCGCGACGCTATGCAACTGAAAGCCTTCAAGGCGGAAGGTGCGCTGCTGGTGTTCGGAGAAAAGCCGTAACTCTCACCTTAGGTAACCTTCTTCTAAATCCAGTTGCTTCTTACGCGCGGCAGCGTCCGCAAATCGGAAGAGAGCTCTAGCCCATCTGTTACATTCAGTAGAAGTACGCACATTAAGAGAACAGGTCAGCGTCGCGTTTCGCGTTGAAGCAATTCATAGATGAATTCACCCGCTTCCAATTACGAAGTGCTGGTTGTCGACGACTCGCCGGTATACCGGAGACTCGTCGAGCAGGTGCTTGCTTCCGAGCCCTATTCGTTGATCTTTGCCAAGAACGGCGTGGAAGCGATCGATCTGTACCAGCAGCATTCGCCGTGTATGGTGATAACTGACTGGATGATGCCAGATTTTTCGGGACTCGAATTGTGTCAGCGAATTAGGTCCGATAATTCGCGGCCATATACCTATCTGATCCTGATGACCAGCAACACCGAAAAAGGAAATGTGGTAAAGGGACTGCAGGCAGGCGCGGACGACTACCTGACGAAGCCCTTTGATCCGGGAGAAATGTTGGCGCGGATAGGCGTGGGCCGGCGGATTATTGATTTGAATCGCGAGATCGCCCTGAAGAGCCAGAAGTTGGAGGAGGCGGCACGGACGGATCCTTTAACAGGATTGCCCAATCGCAGAGCGATCGAAGATTGGGCGTTGCGACAATTGCGAGGGGCGGCCCGCCACGGCTATTGGCTGTGGGTGGTGCTAGGCGACATCGATTGTTTCAAGGCGATCAACGATACGTTTGGGCACGACGCCGGCGATATCGTGCTCAAGACCTTTGCGGACATTTTGAAGAAAAATGCACGCAGTTCGGATATTTGCGGCCGGCTGGGTGGCGATGAATTTTTGTTGGTGGTTACACATGTGGAGCCCGACCAGATTGAAGGAACGATCAATCGTTTTCGGGAACAGTTCGCGGCGTTGTCGTTTCCGTTTCAGGGCCAGAGTGTAAATGTGCAGGCGAGTTTTGGAGTTGCCGGATTTCACAGTAAAGACACCATGGAGTTTTCGGCGCTGGTGCGTAAAGCGGATCAGATGTTGTATGAAGCGAAGCGCGCCGGGCGAAATCTGGTACGCGTTTCGATGCCGTAGAAGTTTCCTGCCAGGTTTTCAATCCAGACATGACACGCAGTTGAGAGCTTTCGCTCCACTGAGGCCGAAGTCGGCAATGGTGGCCCCTCGTGCCCGTCAGAGCACAAGCGAAAAGGTCCGCAGTGTGGTATGAGTGCGGAAAGAGATTCTGTTGTGAAAAGCGAGGACGCAGATGTCATTTCTTGGCGAGAGCGTGGCGGTAATAACCGGAGCGGGATCAGGGATGGGGCGGTGCCTGGCGCAACAACTTGCCGCGAGGGGAACTTCGCTGGCGCTGTCCGATGTGAATGAGAAGGCCTTAACGGAGACAAACGAATTGTTGGTGGCGGCAAGTGGAAAGATTTCGTGCCATGTGGTGGACGTGGCGGAGGAAGGGCAGGTAAAAGATTTTGCGGCTGCCGTGGAATCGAAGCACGGACGTGCCAGCGTACTATTCAACAATGCGGGCGTTGCACTGCTAGGAAAGTTTGAGGAGCTTTCATTGGAGAATTTCCGGTGGCTGATGAACGTGAATTTTTGGGGGGTGATTTATGGGACGAACTATTTCCTCCCGCTGTTGAAAAAAGAGAAGCGCGCGGCGATCGTGAACACGTCAAGTCTGTTGGGATTTGTGGGAGCGATCGGGCAGAGCGCGTATTGCGCCAGCAAGTTTGCGGTGCGCGGATTCACGGAAAGCCTGGCGCATGAATTGAAGGATACGAATATCACGGTTTCATGCGTTCATCCGGGATTCGTGCGTACATCGATTGCGAAAGCGGCGAAGCGGGGAGATCGCGCGGACGCGGGATTGTACGACGAGAGCATGGCGCGGTTTCAGCGGATTGCGAGAACGGCTCCGGAAGTGGCGGCGGCGAAGATATTGAATGGAGTGGAAAATCGAAAAACGCGCATATTGATTGGCGTGGATGCGTATTTCGTGGATGTGTGGCAGAGGTTGCGTCCGGCGGGATATTGGGGATTGCTGGCGAAACAATTTGATGACCCGAGTGCGAAAAAGGAATGAACCACAGGATGGCGAAGGTAAGAGGGAAAGAACGGCAAGATTGGCTAGATGAGACTCTGAGGTCATCAAGTTGAGATCCTTCGCGTTGCTCCGGATGACAGACGTCACGGACCAGTTTGGTAATGAAGGCAGGAGCGCAGAAATGGGAGAGATACGGGCTAGCGCGCAGAATGAATTGACGAAGATGATTGCGGGGAGGCTGTGGGAATTGTGGGACGCGTAGGTGCGGATTGACGAGAGGGCGCACAGCGCGTTGCTGACCAGGGAATACCGCGCGGTGCATCCGGATGGAACGGTGTATCCAGGGAAGCCGAATGCAATGGAAATTACGGCGGCGGCGATAGAGGATTATTGCTTGACGGAATTGCAGGTGTGGCCGGTCGGAGAAGAAGCGGCGATTGTTGCGTATAAGGCAGAGGTGAAAGTGAGCGGTGCGGCGGCAATGCACAAATTCGAAGTGGGCGAAGTGTGGATGAAAGAAGACGGCAAGTGGAAGTGCCGGTATTACCATGCCACTCCGCAGAAGTCCGCGTGAACGCGGCAAGGCAATGATCGAAGCAGAATCAAACATAAGACAACTGGTGTCTAAGTAATAGCATCCGATTGCTCGAACAGGGAGGTAGTCCATGCGCATCCGCTGTTTATGCGTGTTTGTGTTGGTGTGTGCTTCGACGTCGTTGGCCCAGAACTCGCATGTAAAACAAAGTAAACAAAAAGCAGAAGCGCAGGAACCGGAGACGACCAGCGGAAATTCGCTCCCGGTGAAGCGCGTAGTGCTGTACAAGAACGGGGTAGGCTATTTCGAACACGCCGGACGCGTGCACGGAAATCAGGATTTGGGAATCGAGTTTACGACGGCACAACTGAATGATGTGTTGAAGTCACTGACGCTGGTGGATTTAAGCGGCGGCCATATCAGCGGAGTGCGGTACAACTCGATTGCGCCGCTGAGCGAACGACTGAAAAGCCTGCAGATTCCGTTGACGGAGGATGTGACCAGCGCGGCGTTTCTGATAGCCCTGCGTGGCACGCGGGTGGAAGTGCGCAGCGGGGCGACGAGCGCATCCGGAAAAGTGTTCAGTGTGGAAACGGTGCAGAAGGAGGCATCGAAGGGTGGCGCGATTTCGGTGACACAGTTGGCAATCGTGACCGATGCCGGAGAGTTGCGCGTGTTTGAACTGGGGCCGGGAGTGACGGTGCGAGCGGCGGAGAATGAGATACGCCAGGACGTGAACCGCTACCTAAGCCTAGTGGGCTCAACGCGATCAAAAGATGTGCGGAGGATGACGATCAGCGCATCGGGAACAGGAGATCGCAATCTTTTTGTGAGCTACATCAGCGAAGTGCCGGTGTGGAAGAGCACGTATCGAATTGTGGTACCGAAGGCGCCGGGCACGCCCTTTTTACAGGGCTGGGCGATTGTCGATAACACGGTGGGAGAGGATTGGAAGGATGTGAAGCTGGCGTTGGTGTCTGGCGCGCCACAATCGTTCATTCAAGATATTTCGCAACCGTATTACACGCGAAGGCCGGTGGTGCCGCTGCCGGAGTCGGTGATGCTGACGCCTCAGGCGCATGAGGCCAGCATGGCGGACTACGCCCCGCCATCGCCTCCTGCCAAGATCGGAGGAGTTCCGGGAGGCATGGCTGGCGGCGTGATGGATGGTGTGGTGGGAGGAATTGGATCGGGATCTGGTGGGGGCGTCGGGGGAGGGGCTTTTAGCGCCGGCATGGCTCCAAAAGTGATGACGGAGTCGGTGGAGGTCGACGCGGCCGAAGTGAACACTTCGCGGAATAGCGTGCTGACGGCAGCAATGCGCGCGGGCGTTGCAGCGGCGGAAGGAAGCGCGCTGGGAGAATTATTCCAATATGCGCTAAAGGAAAGGATCACGGTGCTGAAGAACCAGTCGGCGCTGGTGCCGATTGTGCAGTCGCCAATCGACGCGGAGAAAGGTGACGCTAGTGACGGCAACGGGAAATGGAGAGACGGAAGGAACGCCACTGCGCGCGTTGTGGGTGACGAATACCTCGGGACTGACGCTGGATGGCGGCACGTTCAACATCCTGGAAGAGGACTCGTTTGCGGGGGAAGGAATTATGGAGGTGCTCCACCCTAAAGAGCGGAGACTGCTTTCCTACGCAGCGGACACGGCGGTGCATGTTACCAGCGAGAACGAATCGGAATCACAGCGAGTAACGCGGGTGATTATCGTGAAGGGTGTGATGAAGATGATCCGCGAGCAGCGCGACACGACGACGTATACGATCCATAACGCGGATAATACTGCGCGACATGTGGTGCTGGAACATCCAATTCGCGATGGATGGGTGTTAGGTGAAGATTTGAAGCCGGCGGATGTAGGAGCGGCCCATTATCGTTTTCGCATTGCAGTGGAACCGGGAAAAACAGAAAAGTTGGTGGTGAAAGAGACGCGTCCGGAGGAGTCGCGGGTGCAGATCAGCTCCTTGTCGGAAAATCAGGTGGCGGTTTTCGTGGATGAGAAGACGATCAAGCCGGATGTCGAAGCGCAATTGCGGGCAATCATTGCGAAGAAATACGAACTATTCAATGTGGACCAGGATATTAAGGCGCTGCAGGCGGAGGTGGAAGGTATCGACAAGGATCAGGCGCGGTTGCGGGAGAATATGAAAGCGTTGAGGGGGAGTGCGGAAGAGAAGGCGCTGCTGCAGCGGTATACGAAGCAACTGGATGGGCAGGAAGACCGGTTGTTGGTACTGCAGAATGAAATCAAGGAGCAAAAGATGAAGAGGGTCACTCTGCAGCAGCAACTGGACGCGATGGTGGAGGCCGTGGCGGTGAATGAGACGTTGTGAAGTAGGCGGGCGACCGTCAGAGTGAGGTGCGTGGGGGTGAGAGTTTGCCACGATCTCTCCGCTACGCGCCGCGAAGTGCGCGACGCTTCGGTAGGGATGACAGACTGTGGTGAATCAGGGACCTACAAAATAGCGTGGTTGCGGCCAGGTTTCGGTTGAAACCTTCGCGCGCAAGAAGAGCGGAAGACTTGGGCCTAACGTCGCCAGCGCCCACCCTTCGCCACATTCGCGAAGGACGGGGCACCCTCAAGTTCATTTGAGTAGGAGTGTTAGTGGGGACCAAAGAGCACAGCCAGGAATGGCTGTCCCACACAGTCAGATCCAAAAGACAATGCGCTAAGCGAGATCGTTCGGCTACGGCCTAAGAGAGGCACAGGCAAGGATATACGTTGGAGTTCGCCGCATGGCGTGTGACGTAGGTCTTTGACGGAGGGTGGGGCGGGCGATATACTCCGCTGCAAGTGGAACAATTGGAGAAACCCAGTGGGTGTCATTGACCAACGTTTTGAGAAGAATGTCCTGATTACCTCGGTGGATTACGTTTTCAATTGGGCGCGGAAGAGTTCGCTGTGGCCGTTGACGTTTGGGTTGGCTTGCTGCGCGATTGAGATGATCGCATCAACCACTTCGCGATTCGATATGGCGCGGTTTGGCGCGGAAGTCTTCCGGCCATCGCCACGGCAATCGGATCTGATGATCGTGTCGGGTACGGTGACGCTGAAGATGGCGCAGGTGATTCAAAGAGTGTGGCAACAGATGCCGGATCCGAAGTGGTGCATCTCGATGGGAGCGTGTTCGAGCGTGGGTGGGCCGTTCAATGCGTATTCGGTGTTGCAGGGAGTGGACCGGATTGTGCCGGTGGATGTGTACGTGGTGGGATGCCCGCCGCGTCCGGAGGCACTGTTTTATGCGTTGATGAAGCTGCAAGACAAGATAGATGACATGACTCTGGCAAAGCGGCCTACGGAAGTGCGGCTGAAGCCCGAGATGGTGAAGCAGTTTAAGGAAAATGTGATGGTGGCGCAGGTGCCGGGGCAGGGGTAACGACAGAAATCGAGAGAGATCAGGAAGGGGAAGAGAAAAGAGTCAGGGAGTCGAGATCGTCGGCACCCACCTTTTGCAGGCACCACCAAGGATGGGGTACCTCAAGTTCAGTTGTGTGGTGGCGTTAACTAGGGAACCCAGAGAGTACAGACAAGAGTGTCTGTGCCACGAGAGGCGCGGAGAATTATGGGATTTGTGCGGACGGCCAAGATAGGAGAATTACCCGCGGGGACGGTGCGGGAGTTTCAGATCGAGGGGAAGGCCGTGGCGCTGGCGAACGTCGGCGGGACAGTGTATGCGATCAACAACACGTGCCTGCACAGGGGCGGGCCGCTCGGCCAAGGGTCGCTCGAGGGCAAGGTCGTAACGTGCCCGTGGCATGGGTGGGAATTTGACGTAACGACTGGAAAAGTGCTGCAGAACCCGCAAGCAGGTGTGGACTGCTATAAGACGGAAGTGCGCGGTGAAGATATATTTGTCGATTTGGGATAGAGTTAAGTGCTTATTTATCAATAGAGTGGAAGAGTCGTTGCGCTGCTGGCAGGCTTTTAGCAAATTAACTGCAATGAAATGAATGATTTGCGTTAGGCTCGGCGGCTCCTGAGAAGTGGGCTAGTACTTTCCACTACCAGTTTTGGCTATCCTACACATTTTATTTGGTTTTCGTCTCATTAACGTGTATATTTCGGGCGAATTCTGGGCCGATGGCGACCGCGACTCCTCCAATACGACACTACTGGATCTTCAGCGCAGACCCACATCACTATCATTGGGACACCCTATTCGTTAAGGGCAAAGAGATGTGGCATGGGGCTGGATCAAAGCCGGATGCGATCCGCGCGCTGAAACAGGTAAAAAAAGGCGACCGGGTGATGTGCTATCACTCCGCGCCAGAGAGATCGCTGTATTCGATAGCGGAAGTGACACGCGATCCATATCCCGACCCACACGACCGAAAAGAAAAAAACCTGGTGGCAGATTTGCGAGCGTTTGAAAAATTGCCGCGTCCGGTGACGCTGGTGGAGATGCGGTCGAATTCGGCGTTGCGGAAAATGAAACTGCTGAAAAATGTGCGGCTGATTATTTCGTCGATCAGCGACGAGGAATACAAGGAATTGTGCCGGATGGCAGGAATTGTCGCCGCGCCCGGTGTACCCTTGCCGTAGCAGGTTGTGAAAACAGATGATACGCATCTTCAGCGGATAAAGACTGAGCGATCGCGGAAGAACGGCCTCGGGACGGAAGTCCCAAACCCAAGAAAATTACAATTGTGTTGGCGCGGGGCGGTGGTGCGTCAGATACGTCAGTCTATGAAAGCGGTTGCCTTAAATCAAAGACTTGTGAGGGCGATCTCAAGATCGGCCACTACAACAGGCAGGAACGGTCAGATTTGTAGCTCTCCTCAGGTTCTAATGAGGGATGGCGCAACGAATCACTGAGTCGTGCGTCAGAACAAGGTAGGTAAGTGTGGGTGGGCAATTCCTTTACAAAAATTGGGTGATCGGGAAAGGCGAGGGGGAATCCATGCGCGTACGGCTTAGCTGGGTGGTGTTGGTGCTGGCGATCATCGGAGGAGGTTGGGGAGTTCGGGCGGACGAGGCGCCGTTGCTATTGCAAGGCCCGACGTTGAGCAAGACGGAGATTGTGTTTTCGTATGGCGGATATTTGTGGAGCGTGCCGAGAGAAGGAGGAGCGGCACGCCAGTTGACGACGGGAGGACACGAGGCTTCTCCGGCATTTTCGCCGGATGGAAAATGGATTGCGTTTAGCGCGAACTACGACGGAAACCGAGATGTGTTTGTGATGCCGGCGACGGGCGGAGAGCCGAAGCGGTTGACGTGGCACCCGG
Source organism: uncultured Thermoleophilia bacterium (assembly GCA_963829285.1). Lineage (GTDB taxonomy): Bacteria > Actinomycetota > Thermoleophilia > Gaiellales > Gaiellaceae > Gaiella. The sequence goes on from CAWHHW010000001.1 coordinate 20,790, forward strand.
GGCAAGACGGCGCGCTGGGCTGGACGCCAGATGGAAAGAAAGTGCTGTTCGTGTCGGATCGCGACGCGTTTGCGGACACGACGAAGTTTTACACCGTGCCGGTGGAAGGTGGAGTTGCCGAAGCGTTGCCGATGTGGCGCGCGTTTGACGGGCAGTACTCGCCGGACGGGGCGTATGTAGCGTATGTGCCAAATCTGAAGTGGCAACAGGCGTGGAAGCGATATCGCGGCGGGCAGACCACGCCGATTTACATCGTGCGATTGAAGGATCTGGAATTGGTGAAAGTGCCGCGAGAGAACTCGAATGATTCGAGCCCGGTGTGGTTCAAGGACAAGGTGTACTTCTTGTCAGACCGGAACGGAGCGGTGACCCTGTTTTCGTACGATCCGAAAACGAAGAGCGTGAAGCAGGAAGTCGAGAACAAAGGTCTGGATTTCAAGACGGTGTCGGCAGGGCCGGATGCATTGGTGTACGAACAGTTCGGCGGACTTTTTGTATACGACCCGGCGAACGGGAAATCGAAGCAAGTGCATGTGACGGTGTCTGGAGATTTGCCGGAGACGCGGCCGCATTACGAGAAGGTAGCGGAGCAAATTCAGAATGCGGGGATCTCTCCAACCGGAGCGCGGGCGGTATTTGAAGCACACGGAGAGATTGTGACGGTACCGGCAGAGAAGGGCGGGATAAGGAATTTGACGCGGACACCGAGCGTGGAAGATCGCGATCCGTCGTGGTCTCCCGATGGAAAGTGGATCGCGTATTTTTCGGATGAGAGCGGCGAGTATGCGCTGCACATTGTGGATCAATCGGGATTGGGCACGGTGAAGAAGATTAATCTGGGGAATCCACCATCCTTTTTCTACAGCCCGTTATGGTCACCGGACAGCAAGAAAATTGCGTACCAGGATAAGCGCCTGAATATCTGGTACCTGGATGTGGAGAAGGGAACGCCAATCAAAGTGGCGACGGAACGGTTTGATGATCCGTCGAGCGCGATGAATCCGACGTGGTCGCCGGACAGCAAGTGGCTGACGTACTCGAAGATGCTGGAGAGCCACCAGCACGCGGTGTACGTATATTCGGTGGAGAGCGGAAAGGAATCACAGATCACGGATGGGACGGCGGATTCGCGGTTTCCGGTGTTCGATAGGGATGGAAAGACACTTTATTTCGCGTCGAGCACGGATGTGGGATTGACGAAGGCGTGGCTGGATCTGTCCAGTTTCCAGCACCCGTTGACGCGGAACATCTATGGGGTGGTATTGAAGAAAGGCGATCCAAATCCGGTGGAGCCGCAGAGCGACGAAGAGAAGGTGGCGGCGGATGAGAAGGCCAAGGACGGGGACAAGTCCAAGGAAAAGGTAGCGGACAAGGATAAAAGTAAAGAGGGGGACAAGAAGGAAGCAGATAAGAAAGATGCGGACAAGAAAGAAGGCGACAAGAAGGAAGAGGTACCGGTCGTCACGATTGATCTGGAAGGCATTGGGCAGCGGATTGTGGCGATGCCGATTCGCGCGGCGAATTATGTGGGGTTGAGCACCGGGAAGGCGGGGATTCTTTTCCTGCAGGAGATCGTGGATGTACCGCGCTTTACGGAACCGCCGCTGGCGACGGTGAGCAAGTTTGATTTGAGCACGCGGAAGACAGAGCCGTACACGGGTGGATTGAGCGCCTTTGTGCTGTCGGCAAATGGAGAGAAAGCGTTGTTCAAGCAGGGACCGGCGCCGACATCGCCATGGATCATCGCAGCGACGGCTGCGGCACCGAAGCCGGGCGATGGGGTGCTCAACCTGGGGGAAATGGAAGTGTATGTGGATCCCCGCGCGGAGTGGAACCAGATGTACCGCGAAGTGTGGCGGATCGAGCGTGATTTTCTGTACGACCCGAATCATCACGGACTGAATATTCCCGCGGCAGAAAAACAGTACAGCGTGTTATCTGTCGAAACTGGGCGGACGCGAAGACTTGAATTATTTGTTTACGGAGATGCTGGGAGAGATCACGATCGGGCACATGTTTATCGTCGGAGGCGATGTGCCGAAGCCGAAACAGGTGAAGGGCGGATTGCTGGGAGCGGACTACAAGGTGGAAAACGGGCGCTACCGGTTCGCGCGAATCTATAACGGAGAAAACTGGAATCCGGATTTGCGCGCTCCGCTGACACAGCCGGGCGTGGACGTAAAGGTGGGCGATTATCTGCTGGAAGTGAATGGAAGCGAGGTGAAGCCGCCGATGGAAGTGTACAGTTATTTTGAAAATACGGCGGGGAAGCAGATCAAGATTAAGGTGGGGCCGAACGCGGACGGGAAAGATGCGCGTGAGGTAAACGTGATGCCGGTGGACAGCGAGTTTCCGCTGAGGAACCGCGCGTGGGAAGAGGACAACCGGCGGAAGGTTGACGAGTTGAGCGGCGGCAAACTGGCGTATGTACATGTGCCGGACACTGCGGTGGGAGGTTGGACCAACTTCAACCGTTTCTACTATGCGCAAACGGAGAAGCTGGGCGCGGTGATCGACGAGCGGTACAACCATGGTGGAGAGATCGCGGACTACATCATCGATCAGTTGAAGCGGCCCCTTCGGAACTGCGACGTCACGCGTGAGGGAGAGAAGTTCTGTTCGCCGATGGCGCAGATTTACGGACCGAAGACGATGATCATCAATGAGATGTCGGGATCGGGCGGAGACGCGCTACCGTGGATGTTCAAGCAGGACGGCGTGGGGCCACTGGTGGGAACCCGAACGTGGGGCGGACTGGTGGGGATTTACGGGTACCCACCATTGATGGATGGCGGAGGTGTGACCGCTCCGCGCGTGGCGATTTATGGATTGAAGGGCGAGTGGGAAGTGGAGAATCACGGAATCGCGCCGGACATTGAAGTGGAGAACGATCCGGCATCGGTGGCCGCGGGACATGACGCGCAATTGGAGAAGGCGGTGCAAGTGACGCTGGAGGCCTTGAAGAAAAATCCAGTAGTGCTGCCGGACCATCCTCCGTATCCGAATTATCATAAGAAGTAGCTCAGTGTCGTATGTGAACGAGAATCAGTTGCGGCTCTCATCGCAAACGATGGAGCGGCAATCAGGCAACGATCCTTCGACTGCACCAGCCGACGCGCCTGAAAAGCGGGGCGGAGGGGAAGAATTGGGTGAGCTCGCTCAGGATGACAGTTTGGGTGGAGTCAAATGAAAGTAGCGGCACTAGTTTATGGTGCCCACTTGTTTGGGGCGGGTTGACGCCTCGGTGGCTGAGCGGTCACGCGTGCGCGTTACATAGGGAATGCGTGAAGCCGATCTAAATATAGGCCACCACAAAGGCCGGGCTAAACTCTTGCGCTTACATGCGCAAAAGACAGCGGGGCAACGTGAGCCGGCTCCGCGCGGGAACAGATTGAAAATGCGAGAGTGAGTTGGTTGAAATGGAGAGGGATGCCGGAACTTCCTGAAGTTGAGACGGTGGCGCGGGGCCTGCAGGGGACGATTGCAGGAAGACGGATCGTCAGCGTAACACTTGGGAAAACAGATTTTATCGACAATCCGGAAGAGGTGGAGCGCGAGTTGCCAGGGCGGGTGATTCGCGCGGTGGAGAGGTACGGGAAATTTCTGTTGCTCCGCCTAAGGGGGGAGGGAACAGAAGTCGAGGGCGAGACGGCGCTGCTGGTGCATCTGGGAATGACGGGGATGCTGATGCCGAAGGCGGTAAGCGAACTAGCCGTGAAGCACACGCATGTAGTGATGTTGCTGGACGATGGTAGGGAGTTGCGTTACGTGGACCCGCGGCGGTTTGGACGGATGGCGTACCTGGCAGGGGAGGTACTGCGGAAAGAGCTACTCCGATTTGGGAGCGATCCGCTGGAAGCGGGGTTGGCCGAGTTTGTGAGGAGGATCAGTGGGCGACGCGCAAGGATCAAGGCTCTGCTGCTGAATCAATCGGTGCTGCGCGGAGTAGGAAACATTTATGCGGATGAGAGTTTGTGGAAGGCAAAGATTCATCCAGCAAAGCTGGGAGCGAATCTGGACGAGAAGCAGATGAAACTTCTGTATAAATCACTGCAGGAGATTTTGCGAAACGCAATTGTGATGCGGGGATCGTCGATTGCGGACTTTCTTGACCCGGAAGGACAGCCGGGAGAATATCAGCGACACCACAGAGTCTACGGAAGAGAAGGAAAGCGGTGCTTCCGGTGCAAAACGGAGATACGGCGGGGGATTGTGGCGGGAAGAAGCAGTTATTATTGTCCGGAATGTCAAAAGGCGCCGCGGGGATGGAAGAGCGGAGTGATGAAAAAACAGAACAGGAAGAGGTAAACGCCTTTTGATTGGGTAAAACGTGAGTTGGCGGACCGCCTAAGAAGGTGATCTGTACAAGAGCTAACCCAGGAGCGCAGCGAGGAGTGACTGTGCCACAGAGATTCGGAAGCGAAGATTAGAGGGGAGTGCGGAATGAAACTGGTGCGTAAAAGCACTGGTTGTGTTGGTGATGCTGTTGACGGTGGTGCTGACGCGGGTGTGGACTGCGCGGGCGGCGGGGGACGAAGGGAATTCGGTTGCGGCGGCGGATGCGAAGATATTGGCGGAGATTCGGGAGCACAGCGAGTTGATGGCGAATCTAGAGTATTTGTCGGACCGGATCGGGCCGCGGCTGACAGGATCGCCGCTGTTGAAGCAGGCGAACGACTGGACCGTGGAGATGTTCACGAAGTACGGTCTGACGAATGTACATTTGGAACCGTATACGATTGCCCACGCGTGGATCCGTGGGACTGCGAAAGCGCGAGTGACTGCGCCGACGGAGCATCCGTTGACGATTGCGTCTGCAGCATGGTCACCAAATACCAAGGGAACGGTCAAGGGTCCGGTGGTGTACTTCGATGCGAAGAAACCAGAAGATTTCGGGAAGTTCGCGGGAAAACTGAAAGGCGCGATCGTGATCGCGCAAGAGCCACGACCGCTTTCGCCACCTCGCTTGATCGATCAGAATGCGGAAATCTATCACCCCATGGAAGAGCCACCTCCCCCGGTAGGCCAACCTGCGCTTCCTGATCCCTATGAAAAGTACCTGGAGACGGTGAAAGCGACGCGGAAATTTCTTGTGGAGCAAGGTGCGGTGGCGATCTTGCGCGATTCGGGTAAGCCACATGCCTTGCTGAACATGACCGACGGAACCATCGAGCCTTTCACGTTGGGGACGATCCCCACGGCGTTTGTGACGGGCGAGGGATACCGGTTGCTTTACAGGCTAGTGAAAAAGGGGCCGGTGCAGGTTGAGATCGAGATCAAGAATTCGGTGAGCGACAAACCGGTGACCGTTTACAACACGGTGGCGGACTTGCCGGGCTCAGAAAAGCCGGATGAGTTTGTGATTCTGGGAGCGCACCTCGATTCGTGGGACCTGGGGACGGGAACGACAGATAACGGAACGGGGTCGATGGTGGTGCTGGAGGCGGCGCGAACACTGGCGAAATTGAATTTGAAAGCGAAGCGGACGATACGGTTCGTGCTGTTCACGGGGGAAGAACAAGGCCTGATCGGGTCAAAAGAATATGTGAAGGCGCACCAAAAAGAACTCGATAAGATTTCCGGAGCGCTGGTCCATGACAGCGGAACGGGAAAAGTGCTGGCAATCGGGCTGCATGACAATTATCAAGATCGAGAGACCGTAGACCAGGTGATCGCGCCGCTCGGCGAACTAAAATTGATGGAAACGACGATGGAGCGGGAGTACGGGACCGACAGTTTGTCGTTTGACGAGGCGGGCGTACCGGGATTCTGGTGCGCGCAGGATTTGGCAGAATACCCGAAGACGCATCACAGCCAGTCCGACACGTTTGATAAAGCCTGGAAGGATGATTTGTTGCAAGGGGCGCAAGTGCTGGCGGCGTGGGCTTACAACACAGCGCAATTGCCGAATATGCTGGCGCGGCGGCCTTTGGCTCCGGTTGCCACTGCACCAGTTGCTGTGGCGACGGGCGGAGCAGCAAAGCCGGAGCCGGCAAAAGATCCGGCTGTCGAAGCGGACAAGAAACTTGTGGAATTGGTGAAGGCTGACCAAGAGCAGATAAAAAACGATCTGACGTATCTGACGACGCAGATCGGGCCGAGGCTGACGGGTTCACCGCAACTGGATCAGGCCAGTCATTGGACGGAAGAGCAATTCAAGGCGCTGGGTTTGACGAATGTGCACCTGGAATCGTGGACGATTGCAAATGGATGGAAACGCGGGCCAGCGACAGGAAGAGTGGTGTGGCCTTCGGTGCATGAATTGACGCTGGCGACGGCGGGATGGTCTGCACCTACGAATGGGACCGTGAAGGGCGACGTGATCGGGATCGATGCGGAGAAGCCCGAAGACTTGGAGAAATATAAAGGTAAGCTGGAAGGGAAAATCGTCTTGTTGGGCCGGCCAAAGGACCTGGAACCGCCAATGAATCCGATGCTGACGCCTTGGGGCGAGGGGACGATTCCGCTGATGGTGCCGTCGGATAAAAGGCCGATTGACTGGTCGGCGGCGCGGAAGATGCGCATGGAAGCAATGCGGATGATGAATGAAGAGAAGGCAGCGGCACTGATTGTGGGCTCGGAGAAGATGTACGGGCTGCTGAACATGAGTACATTCTCTCTTGATTATGCTTCTTCAGGAATTCCTACGGCATTTGCTGCGCGGGAAGATTATCTGCAATTGTGGCGGATGGTGGATGGAGGAACGCCTCCACAGGTTGAAGTGAATCTGCAAGGGACGCTGACCGGTGCGCCAGTGACGGTGTACAACACGGTGGCAGAAATTGCGGGAACGGAGAAGCCCGATGAAGTGGTGATCCTCGGAGCCCACCTGGATTCGTGGGATTTGGGAACGGGCGCCACCGACAATGGAACGGGGTCGATGGCGGTGCTGGAGGCGGCGCGGGCTCTGCAGAAGAGTGGATTGAAGCCAAAGCGAACGATACGGTTCGTGCTGTTCACCGGAGAAGAGCAGGGGCTGAATGGCTCGAAGGAATATGTGAAGAAGCATCGCGATGAGCTGGCGAAGATTTCAGGCGTACTGGTGCATGACACTGGGACGGGAAAAGTGCTGACTGTGGGGTTGATGGGAAATTACAACGCGCGAGAGACTGTAGATCGCGTGGTGTATCCGCTGGCAGAATTGGCGGGCATCATGGAGCCGTCGTTGCGTAGCGAGGGCGGATCGGACCATGTGCCATTTGACGATGCAGGCGTGCCGGGATTCTGGTGCGTACAGGACAATGCAGATTATGAGAAAACGCATCATTCACAGGCGGACACTTTGGATCGAGTGAAATGGGATGAGTTGACCCAGGGAGCAGAAGTGTTGGCGGTGTTCGGATATAACGTGGCACAGTTGCCGGAGTTGCTGCCGAGGAAGAAGCAGAAATAGTTTAGATGTCTTTCCCGGGCCGACCTAATGATCGGCCACTGAATTTAATAGAAACCGGCTGGGCTAGGGCTCCGCATCTACAAGGAAAATGCATGAGAGTAGTGGCACAAAGAGTGAGCCGGGCGAAAGTTACGGTGGATGGACAGGTAACTGGAGAGATAGGCGCGGGGTTGATGGTGCTGCTGGGAGTGGGGAAGGAAGATACCTCAGCGACGTCCGCGACGATGGCGGAGAAGGTGGCGAACCTGAGAATCTTCGAAGATGAACACGGGAAGATGAACCGTTCGCTCGTAGACGTGAAAGGTGCGGCGCTGGTGGTGTCGCAGTTTACGTTGTACGGGGACGCACGTGGACAGAGACGGCCGAGTTTTCTGTCGGCGGCTCCGCCCGAGCAGGCCAAGAGTTTGTATGAAGAGTTCTGCACGGCGATGCGCGGACTGGGAATTACAGTCGGAACGGGAATCTTCCAGGCGATGATGTCCGTGGAGTTGGTGAATGAAGGGCCGGTGACGATCCTCCTTGATTCAGACAAAACATTTTAAGACGGATTGGACGGTCGAGCGCGCGATTCGCGAACTGCGGCGTCGAGGCAAGAAGAGGAATGTGGAAGGCATGGAGCGCTATGGGATTCGCGCGAAGAAAGTGTTCGGAGTGTCCAAGCCGGAGCAGGATGCGAGCAATACGCTGAAGTTCGAAGCAAGATGGAGCAGCCAGCAGCATGGCCGGGGATGCATCGGCCGGAGGATGTCACCCAGCAGTCGTTTGCCCTCGACGCGCCCGCCGGAAATCGGGACGATTCGCCGCTCCCCGAGCGGGGTCGGTCCGACGGAGATCGAGCAACTCGAGCCGAGGCGTGACCGGTTCCACGTCCCTCGGAACGAGGCTCAATCGGTCACCCGCGCCCGTGCGGCGCGAGGAAGTCGATCTCCGGGCCGACCGGGATCAGCCGGCTCGGGTTGATCATGTCGTGCGTCGTGAAGTAGTGCCTCTTGATCTGCGCCATGTCGACCGTCTCGGCGATGCCCGGCAGCTGGTAGAGGTCGCGGGTGTACGCCCACAGGTTCGGGTAGTCGACGAGGCGACGGATGTTGCACTTGAAGTGCTGGTAGTAGACGGAGTCGAAGCGGACGCACGTCGGGAAGAGACGCCAGTCGGCCTCGGTCGGCGTGTCTCCGAGGAGGTACCGCGTCTCTCGCGAGCCGCTCCTCGAGCTGGTCGAGGACACGGAAGACGTTCAGGCACGCCTCCTCGTACGCCGCCTGGTTGCTGGCTGAAGCCGGCCTTGTAGACGCCGTTGTTGACGTTGTCGTAGATGAGCGTGTTGAGGGCGTCGATCTCGGCCCGCAGCGCCACCGGATAGAGATCGACGTCGCGCGTCGCGAACGCGTCGAAGGCGCCGTTCAGCATCCGCAGGATGTCGCCGGACTCGTTGCTGACGATCGTGCCCTGCTCCGTGTCCCAGAGGACCGGAAGCGTGAGGCGATCGCGAAACTCCGGGTCGGTCGCCTCGTATGCCTCGCTCAGGAACGAGAAGCTGTTCGCGTGATCGACGAACTCGCCGCCGCTGAACGCCCAGCCACGCGCGTCGCGGTACGGGTCGACGTAGGAGAGGTCGATCGCATCCTCGAGCCCCTTCAGGACACGGCCGATCACGGCGCGCTGCGACCACGGGCAGCAGAGGCAGGCGTACAGGTGGTAGCGGCCCGCGGCAGCCGGGAACTCCGAGCTGCCGTCGGCGGTGACCCAGCGCCTGAACACGCTCTCCTGGCGCACGAAGCAGCCGTCGGCGCTGAGCTCGCCGCCGAGCTCGAAGGTCTGGGTTTCCGTCGCCATCTCGTTCGACTCTACTAGCTCCGGGCCGACGTGCAATTCGCGCTCTGGCGGGTGACAATGCCGCGAGAGCGTCGAAAACCACGGTCTGGAGGTCGTGATGGCGGCAGGTGCAGGAGACGCAGGGCAGATCGATCCGGCTGCCCGCCCAATGAACTCGGCGGAGTACCTCGAGAGCCTGCGGGACGGGCGCGAGATCTGGATCTACGGCGAGCGCGTCGACGACGTGACGACGCATCCCGCCTTCCGCAACGGCGTTCGCAGCGTCGCGCGGCTCTACGACGCCCTGCACGATCCGGCCTACAAGGACGTGCTCACCACCGAAACGGACACGGGCAACGGCGGCTACACGCATCCGTTCTTCAAGGCGCCGATGTCCGCAGCCGACCTCGTCGCCGGCCGCGATGCGATCGCCGCGTGGCAGCGGATGGCGTACGGCTGGATGGGCCGGAGCCCCGACTACAAGGCCGCGTTCCTCGCCACCTACGGGCCGAACGCCGACTACTACGCCCCGTTTCAGGACAACGCCCGCCGTTGGTACAAGGAGGCGCAGGAGAAGGTCCTGTTCATGAACCACACGCTCGTCAACCCGCCGGTCGATCGCCACCGCGAGATCCACGAGGTCGAGGACATCTTCATCCACGCCGTCAAGGAGACGGACGAGGGCGTGGTCGTCCGTGGGGCGAAGATGGTCGCCACCGGCTCGGCGTTCTCGAACTACAACTTCGTCTCCTACCACGGCTCGACGCCGATCAAGAAGCCGGAGTACGCGCTGTCGTTCTTCGCGCCGATGAACGCGCCGGGGATCAAGCTGCTCTGCCGGCCCGTCGTACGAGTTCATGGCCTCCACGATCGGCAGCCCCTTCGACTATCCGCTCTCGAGCCGCTTCGACGAGAACGACGCCGTGCTCGTGTTCGACGATGCGCTGATCCCCTGGGAGAACTTCCTGATCAACGGGAACATCGAGATCGCGAGCACCTACCACCTGACCGGGTTCATCTGGCGGGCGCTGCTGCAGGGCTGCACGCGCCTCGCGGTCAAGCTCGACTTCCTCGCCGGCCTCTTCATCAAGACGGTCGAGGCGACGGGGACGGCGGAGTTCCGCGGGATCCAGGCCTCGATCGGCGAGATCATCGCCTGGCGCAACACGTTCTGGGCCCTGACCGACTCGATGTGCCACAACCCGGTGCCGTCGGCCGGAGGCTCGGTGCTGCCGAACATCGAGGCCGCGTCCGCCTACCGGATCCTCTCCAACCAGGCGTACCCGGCGATCAAGGCGATCATCGAGAACCAGACCGGCGGCGCCCTGATCGTGCGGCCGTCCAGCTCACGCGACTGGCAGCAGCCCGAGGTGCGGCCGCTGCTCGACCAGTTCTACCGCGGCTCGAACGGCTACTCGGCGCTCGACAAGATCAAGCTGATCAACCTGCTCTGGGATGCGATCGGGAGCGAGTTCGGCGGCCGCCACGAGCTCTACGAGCGCTCGTACTCGGGCAGCCACGAGCTGACGAAGCTCGAGTGCTACTGGATGGCACAGGGCGACGGCACGGTCGACCGGATGAAGGGCTTCGCCGAGGACTGCATGGCCGAGTACGACCTCGACGGCTGGACGGTGCCCGACCTGATCAATCCCGACGACGTCAGCGTGCACGGCCGCAAGCGCTAGATCGCCTCGACCCTCGACGTGACCACGCCGAGCGCTGCCTCGAATCGAGCTCTGTAGGTTTCGAGCCGTCATGGCCGCGTACCGGAAGACCACTACGAGATCAACGGCATCGACACGGCCGTGTTCAGCGCCGGCGAAGGGCGATCCGCTCGTCTACATCCACGGCGGCGGCACCGCAACCGGCTTCGATGCACTCCTGCCGCTCGCCGACTCGCGCCGGCTGATCGTCCCGCACCATCCGGGCTTCGGCGCCTCGGCCGACGACTCGAGCATCGACAGCGCGCAGGACTACGTTCTCCACTACCTCGATCTCTTCGACGCGCTCGGCCTCGACGACGATGGCTCTCGTCGGCCATTCGTTCGGAGGGCTGATCGCCTCCAACCTGGCGATCGAGCAGCCTCACCGCGTCCGTCGGCTCGTGCTCGTGGCCCCGTTCGGGCTGCGCATTCCGGACTCATCCGACCGTCAACTTCTTCGACATTCCCGCCGGAGGAGGTGCTGGGCTACCTGACGGCGGACATGTCCGTGTTCGACGACCTCCTGCCCCCCACGCCCGAGTTCCTCGCCGAGCGCGGCCGCGAGGCAGAGTCGTTCGCCCGGGTCAGCGGGAAGCGCGCCGACGACCCCAAAGCTGGAGAAGTGGCTGCACCGGCTGACGATGCCGACGCTCCTGCTCTGGGGCGACGCCGACAGGCTCATTCCCGCGGAGCAGGCCCCGGTCTGGGCGGCAAAGATCCCCGACACACAGACATCATCTTGCCGGGCGTCGGCCACCTGCTCTTCGACGAGTCGCGCGGACGCGGTCGCCGCCGTCGGCGAGCTTCGTCGCTAGCTAAACGGCTTGGCTCGCCATGTCGAGCACGATCAGGACGAGCAGCGCCGTGTCGAAGCGGAAGATCATGAAGAGCCGCTTGACGCGCTGAGCGACCTCCTCCGAGGCTCCGGGCCGTGCGTCCTCGCTGCCTCGTCGATGCGCCCGAGCTCGGGACCGACGAACCCGATCCCGAGGACGGTGGCGATCGCCCAGCCGACGAGCCCGAAGATGACCCAGAACTGACCCCAGTCGAGGTGCTCCTCGTGCATCAGGGCAACGCCGAACGCGATCACGACGAACAGCGTCGGCGTGTAGACGCGCGTGCCGATCCACGCCCCCATCCGTCCGAGCGCCGCGAGCGTCTCGCCCTCGCTGGCGGCGCTCGAAGACGATGCCGAGCGTGGTCAGCGTGACGTCCCCCCCGACCCAGATCACGGCGGCGATCACGTGCACGGCGAGGTAGATCTGGAAGGTGTACGGCGCGTACGAGAGGAAGACGATCGTGCCGACGAGCAGCACGAGCCCGGCTGCGAGGGTGTCGACGCCGAAACCGCCGAAGAGCTTGGGTGCTGGCTTGGAGGTGTTCATGCGGGAATTCATAGAGGATCCGGTGGACGGCCTGCCGTCAGCCGGCAGGTGGCTCTCGGCCGTCGGCGACGGGGTGTCGCCGCCGGCCTGCCCCGCGAGGAGATAGGCGGAGCGAAGCAGTTCGGGATCGTCCTTCAGCTTCTGGGCAGTGCCCGCGTAGCTGATCCGCCCTCCTTCGATCACGTAGGCGCTCTGGCCGAGATCGAGCGCCACGTGTGCGAACTGCTCGATCAGCAAGCACGCCGACCCCACTCTCGGCAACAGCCTGGAGCGTCGGTACGAGACGCTTGACGACGACCGGCGCGAGCCCGAGCGAGAGCTCGTCGACGAGGAGCGCCCGCGGCCGCGAGACGAGGGCCTGGGCGAGCACGACCATCTGCTGCTCTCCTCCGGAGAGCAGTCGCGCCGTCACTCGCCAACGCTTCTCGAGCTCGGGGAAGAGCTCGAGCGCGTAGGCGATCCCGCTCTTTGCGTGCTCGCGGCTGAGCGAATAGGTCGCAACGCGGAGGTTGTCCTCGACCGTGAGATCGGGCAGCAGCCGCCGCCCCTCGGGGACGACCGCCACCCCGGCGGCGCGCACCTGCTCGGGACGGAGGCGCGTCAGGTCGCGTTCCCCGAGCATCACCCGACCGCCGGTCGAGCGCAGGATGCCCGCCACCGCGAGCACGAGCGTCGACTTGCCGGCGCCGTTCGCGCCGAGCAGGATCGTTACCTCGGCAGGCGGAATCTCGATGGAGACCTCGCGGACGACGGGACGCCCTCCGCGCGCAACCGACAACTCCTCGAAGCGGAGGGTGACCGCGGTCTCCCGCTCGCTCACAGCACTTCCTCCGTGCCCAGGTAGGCCCGAATCACGTGCTCGTTGCGAAGCACATCCGCCGTCGGCCCGGAAGCGATCAGCTTTCCGAAGTCGAGCACTGCCGTCGTCTCGCAACAGGCCGAAACCAGGCTCATGTCGTGATCGACGAGAATGACGAGCGCCCCGAACTGCTCGGGAATCCTCTGGATCACCTCGTCCGAGCTGCATTGTCTCTTCGTCCGGAAGCCCCGCCGCGGGCTCGTCGAGCAGCACCACGCGCGGGCTCCCCACGACGGCGCGGGCAATCTCGACGAGGCGCCGCTCCCGGGCGCCGAGCCCGCCGACCCTAGCCTTCGGCGACGCCTCCAGCCCGACGAAGTCGATCGCGCCGAGAACGTCGGCTCTCCGGGACGCGCGCTTGGCACCGGAGTGCTCGTGGATCATCGCCACGTTGTCGTAGATCGACAGCTTCTCGATCGCCATCTCCGTCTGGAACGTCCGCCGGAGCCCCCATCGCGCCCGCTTGTAGTCGGCCATCGAGAGCAGGCTCTCGCCGAACGCCGCAATCGACCCGGCGGCCGGCTTGACGAAACCGCTCAGGACATTGAAGAACGTCGTCTTGCCGGCGCCGTTCGGGCCGATCAGGCCGCACGTGCCGCCCGGAAAGACGACGCTCATGTCGTCGATCGGCGTCACGCCCGCGAAGCGGACCGTCAGGCCCTCGACTTCGATCATTCGCCTGCCCCCCGCGCCCGATGACCTTGCGACCGCCTGCGGCGATCAGCCGTCCCAGATTCGCCATGTCCCTCGGGAACTGCTGCGAGATCCCTCCCGGCGCGGTGAGCAGCACCTGCAGCATGCCGACACCGAAGATGACGTAGAGGAGGTTCGGGTCGAGCCCCCACTGCGTCTGGAGGAGGTAGGGGACGAACTGGTAGAAGACGCCCGCCACAACCGCGCCCCAGAGGCTGAAGACGCCGCCGATCATCACGGTGGCGAAGAGGATGATCGACTCCTGGACCTGGAACCCGAAGGCCTTCGGGTTCCCGATCTGCGCGGCGAGCAGACAGCCGGCGACGCCCGTCATGAACGAGGCGAGTGCGAACGCCCACATCTTGTAGAGCGTGATGTTCACGCCGGCCGCGAGCGCCGCCGGTTCGCTCTCGCGAATCGCAGCCCAGGCACGGCCCGGCTTGCTCGCGATGTGCACGAGGCCGAGCATGAACATCAGGGCGCGCGATGACGACGACGTAGCGGAAGTAGGCGGTGTCCGCCACCGCCATTCCGGGCCGGCTCGACCGGGCTGGAGGCCCGAAAGATCGACGAACGCGGTGTGCCCGGTGAAGCCACCGCCGCCGTTCGGGAAGTCGATCATCGTCAGCACGACGGTCACGGCGCCCGCGGCCATCAGCGTGATCAGGGCGAGGAAGAGGCCCGAGAGCCGGAGAGCCGGCAATCCGATCAGCACACCGACCACGCACGTGATCGCCCCCGTCACGAGAAGAGCAGCGGGAACGGCATCCCCGTCGCGTAGTCCAGTCGTGTCGCCGTCCACGTGCCGATCCCGAGCAGGGCGATCTGCCCGAGCGAGATCATCCCGACGCGCCCGTAGAGGATGCCGAGGCCGGCCGCGACGATCGGCGTAGATGGCGACGCTCGTGAACATCGTGATCCAGGCGGAGCCGAACACTACGGGCAGGACGAAGAGGACGATCAGGAGGAACGCGGCGATGCTCGCGCCTCGCATCGCAGTGCCGCGGCTCGAGCTGGAACCGTCCCGCGAGTCGGCCGCAGCTCTGTCTCCTTCTGGTGCCGGCGCTACGCTCAAGGTCTGTTACTGGGCCGTCCGTGACATCGAGATGACGCGGTGGCGCGACATCCACAGCAACGCCAGGATCGCAAAGACGAATGGCGTCGCCGACCGGTAGCGCGCGAGATCGACGTCATAGGGTGTCAGGATGCCCTGCACGACCCCGATCGCGAGTCCTCCGGCGAGCGTCAGCCAGAGCGACTCGGAGCCGGCCGACGAGCGCCGCGGCGAGGAACGAGATGATCAGGATCGTCATCGCGGAATAGTCGAGCTGCCCGAGCAGGTCGGGCAACAGCAGGCCGGCGGTGCCGCAGACGATCCCGGAGCCGAGCCACGCGGCAGCCTCGACCCGCCGTACCGGCACCCCGAGCATCGCGGTGATCTCCCGGTCGTTGGCGAGGGCCCGCATCGCCGTGCCGAGGCTCGTATAGCGGAGGAAGGCCGTCGTGCCGGCCGTGAGCGCGACGGCGAGCACGATCGCGATCACCTGCGTCAGGCTCACGGTCGCGCCGAAGACATGGTAGCGGTGATGCCGACGTCGGCAGGGTCAGGAAGCGGGCGAAGTCGCCGCCGGACGGCGCGCGCCAGCCCATGATCCCGATCAGGATCAAGCCACACCCCGAGCGTTCCCATCATCTTGACGAGCGGATCTCGCGCCGCGAACGCCGGACCGAACATCACCCCGTACAGAAGATTGACGACGCCGCCGAACGCAATGCAGACCAGGAAGGCCAGCCAGTGCGGGCGTCCCCGTGTGCTGGATCAGGTAGTAGGCGATCAGGGCGCCCGCGGCACCGACGGCACCGAACGCGATGTTCAGCACCCCGGTGGCGCGGTAGAGCACGACGAGCCCGACCCCCGAGAGCGCATACACGCCTCCGAGGGCCAGGCCGAGCACGATGAACGGCTTGAGAAAGACCCAATCCACGCCGAATACCGTGAACCCGATCAGGCTCGTCATCGACACCGCTGTCTTGTCGTCGTGCTGGTTCACACTGAGTTCCGATTCTACCCTGTTGCTACTTGCCGGTGTTGAGGTTGTACTTCTTCTCCCAGGCCCGAGTCTGCACGAGCTGCACATCGACGGGCGCGATGTCGAAGCACGGCTCCTTCCCGACGACCTGACCGTTCTTGTAGTCGACGGTGATGTCGGTGTTGTTCGGGATATGGAACGGCAGTGCGTTGCCGACGTACCACGGCTTGCAGAGCATGTCGGTCTTGACGTTCTTGAGTGCGCGCACTGCTCCGTTGTACGACTTCGCCGTGTACGCACTCTTGACGTTCATGAGCGCCGTCGCGGCGAACTTCCCGTCCATGAAGCCCATCTGCGCGAACGCCTGCGGGCTCGTGTCCGGCAGGTACTTCTTCAGGATCTCGATCATCAACCGGGTGTCCGGCCCAACCGAAGGATCGAGCAGGCTGAACTCGGAGTTGATGAACATCTTGCCGTCGAACTCCGGGAACGACTTCGCCATGAAAGTGTCCGCGATCGGCGTCGAGGAGCCCCACTTCACGGTATTGACGTAGCCCTGGGCAATCGCCGCCTTCATCAGCGGAGGTGCCGAGCCGGGTGTGAAGTCGAGAATCACGCCGCCGCCCGGGCCTGCTGCCTGGACCAGCTTGGTGACCGTCGAGCTCGCATCGGCAATCGGGAGCGCGGTCGGGAAGACCTTGTACGGGATCCCGGCCGCCTTCGCAACCCTGACCACACCACCGTCGGCATACGCCGAGATCGTGTCAGGCGAGGCGACGACTAGTGACTTTGCGCCCGCCCTGACGAGAGCCTGAGCTGCGCCGATGTTCGAGTAGCGCGGGCCCATGTTGGTCTCGACGAAGGTCGGCGTGCCGAAGCACTCCGCCTGCACGCCGGCACCGATCACGGTGTAGCCCTTCTGCTTGTAGTACCGCCAGTTGTTGCCGCACTCCGTGAAGCTCGTGTTGCCGACGATGCCGATGACCTTGTCGGTCTCGATCATCTTCTTGGCGAACGCCCGCTGCTGCGCCGGGTTGAGCTGCTCGGTGAACATCTCGTACTGAACCGGATGGCCGTTGATGCCGCCGTTGTCGTTGACGCACTTCATGTACGCGTCGACAACCTTGGGGATCGTCGAGAAGTCGACGCCCGGGATGACCATGTCCATGCCGCCGAGCTTGATCGGCGAGCCGGTCGCCTTCTTGCCGGTGCCCATGCCGCAGATGCTCTTGGTCGCCGACGCGGTGCCGGAACCGACCGGGCCTACGGCCTGTGCCTTGTGCGCACCGAGCGCAATCGACGCCGCCACGAGCCCTGCGAGGGCGCACGAAGCGAGGGCGATGCCTACCTTCGAACCTTTCGAACTCATTGTTCCTCCTTGGAATGACGTGGCATCCTTCGGTCAAGCTCCCCGTCTCGCGAACCGGCGTCGAATGCGGCACCGGCCGCTCGCGTGGGTCTGTGACAGGGCTGTCGTCTCAGGCTGGCTCCTCTCCTGATCCTCAGTTCGAGTCGGTGACTGTGCGGTCATGTAGACGGACGCGGGCCAATCTTGATGGAACCTCATGAATGACACCAGCTGTGCGCAAAGCGAACAGCGGTACGTTGGGCGAACCGTACTGCCGCCCGTGGATCGGTGTCAAATCAGGTCGCCTGATTCTGGGGACACCCTGCGAGACTGATGATTTGACGCCGCACTGTCAAGATCGCCGACCCCACGTGTTGAACCACAACCCCCAAACCGCGTAGGGTCATGCGCGAACGCAGACCGCGGACGACCGAGAGGAGCGCCGACGTGCGTGGTGCAGTGACGCAGGCCCGATCGACCATGGCCGTCGTCGACCTGCCCGAGCCTGGGCCGGCGGCGCCCGGCTGCGTCGTGATCCGGCCCGAGACGGTCGGGCTCTGCGGCTCCGACTTCCACTACTTCCACGGCAACATCGGTTCGGTCAGCGACGCGGAGCTCTATCCGCGCGTCCAGGGGCACGAGATCTCGGCCATCGTCGAGGAAATCGGAGACGACTGCCCGCCTGGACTGACAACAGGAGGGCGCGTCGCCGTCTGGCCGTTGATCGCGTGCGGGAGCTGTCATGCCTGTCGGATGGGACGGGAGAACGCCTGCGAGCGCATCAGCCTGATCGGTGTCCACCAGGACGGTGCGCTCCAAGAGCGGCTGTCGGTTCCGGCCACTCAGGCCTTCCCCGTCTCCGACCTCGACCCGAAGGTGACCGCCTTCGTCGAGCCGATGTCGATCGCCGTCCGCACGGTCGAGCGCGGCCGGATCACCGCCTCCGATCGCGTCCTCGTGCTCGGCGCCGGGCCGATCGGCCAGGCGGTTGCGATCGCCGCGCTCGATCGCGGAGCGGCTGTCCTCGTCGTCGATCGCCTCGCCGCGCGCCTCGAGCTCGGGCAAGCCACCGGCGCTGACAGCGCGCTCGTCGAGCAGGGCGACGATCTCGTCGCCCGCGCGCGCGAATGGTGCGACGGAGGGCTGCCAGAAGTCGTCGTCGAAGCCACCGGGGCCAAGGAGCCGATGCAGCAGTCACTCGACGTCGTCGCACAGGCGGGCCGTGTGCTCGTCGTCGGGCTCTCGACCCACGAGGTTCCCCTGCGTATCAGCGCGCTGCCGTTTCGCGAGCTCGACCTGCTCGGTGTGAGCTGCTGCAATGCCGCCGACTTCGCCGAGGCGGTCGAGCTCGTCGCACGCCGGCGCACATCCGTCGAGCCGTTGATCTCGCACGAGTTCGCGCTCGAAGAGGCTCCTGCCGCAATCGAGTTCGCGATCGAGCACCCAGCCGACGTGATGAAAGCCGTGGTGCACATCGGATGAGCACTGTGGAGACGGTCCGGGGCCCGGTCGCCATAGGCACCCTCGGCCCGACCCTGATGCACGAGCACATCTTCGTGCTCCAGCCCGAGGCGCTCCTCAACTACGGCCACGTCTGGGGGCCGAGCTACTGGGACGAGGAGCTGCGCGTGGCGGACGCGATCGAGAAGCTGCGTGCCGTCCGGGCTGCGGGGATCGAGACGTTCGTCGATGCGACAGCGCCGGGCCTCGGCCGCTACGTCCCCCGCATCCAGCGGATCAACGCCGAGGTCGACCTCAACATCATCGTCGCGACCGGTCTGTACGCGTTCCTCGAGTTGCCGAACTTCTTCGGCTACCGCAGCGCCGAAGCGATCGCGGAGTTCTTCATCCGTGAGATCCGCGTGGGCATCGACGACACCGGGGTCAAAGCGGCCTTCCTCAAGTGCTGCGTCGAGCATCACGGGCTGACCGGCGACATCCCGCGGATCCTCGAGGCCGTGGCGCTCGCCGCCGTCGAGACGGGAGCGCCCGTGATGGTGCACACGAACGCGGCTGCGAAGACCGGCCTGCTCGCCCTCGACGCGCTGACAGGGTTCGGCGTCGATCCGCATCGGATCGTGATCGCCCACGCAGGCGACAGCAACGACCTCGAGTACATCCGCACGCTCGGAGACAGCGGCACCGCCCTCGGGTTCGACCGCTTCAACATCCCGTTCTTCAACCCGGACGAGCGGCGGATCGAGACGCTCGTCGCCCTGCTCGCCGAGGGCTACGGCGATCGCGTCCACCTGGGGCACGACGGCGGCTGCTTCTACGACTTCATGACCGGCGATCCGAACTTCGCGGACGAGAAGCCCGAACTACCTCCACATCTGGACGAAGATCCTTCCCGCCCTGCTCGAGGCCGGCGTCACGCAGGACCAGATCGACGAGATGACGACGACGAACGCCGAGCGGTTCTTCGCACCACGCTAAATCCCGGGGCCGTTTTCGATGTACTCGGTGATGGAGGCGCTCAGACCGAGGTCGAGCGAGACCGAGCCTCCACTCAGACGCAGCCGTGCCGCGTCGGTCGTGATCTCCGTCTCCCAGTCATGGAGCTCGACCGAGCGAACGCCGAACTCGAGAATCCGAGCTGCGCGCTGGGTGCGGCCGGCTTCCGTCCGGTCGACGTTGAGGACGAGCCCGAGGGTGTTGGCGATCTCGCCTGGCGCGGTGTCCCGCAGTTCCTGGAGATTGAGGTCGATCTGGGCTGCGACGGGCGCCAACAACAGATCCTTGGGTGTCTTCGGGCGGAGTGTCACGTCGACCGTCCTTCCCATGGGTTAGCCGGGAACCAGTACGGCGCGCCCCACGACCTCTCCCTCGCGGAGCTTGTCGAGCACGTCATTGATGGAATCGAGAGGGTGCGTCTCCGATTTGAGGATAATCCGGCCGGCCGCTTGGAGCTGCAGGATCTCCCAAAGGTCGATCCACGTCCCGACGAGGTTGCCGGCGACCGCTTGCTCTCCCGCCACGAGCGCCACCGACGGAACCGCGACCATGCCGCCGAAGCCGACGACCGAATAGGTGCCGCCACGGGCGAGCATCGCCATCGAGTCGGCGTGCGTCTGGTCGGTACCGACGAAGTCGAAGATGAGGTCGGCACCACGACCACCGGTCAAGCTCACGCACACCGTCGACGGCACCTTTCCCTTCGAGCACCTCGTCGGCACCCAACTCGGTGGCGAGCCGGCGGTGCCTCTCGTCGGTGTCGACCGCAATCGTCGCACTCGAGCCGAGCTCTCTGATCAGCTGCAACGCGATGTGTCCGACACCCCCGACCCCGATCACCACCGCGTTCGTTCCGGGAGCGGAGAGATGCGCGAGCCGACGGACGGCGTGGTACGCGGTCAGACCCGCGTCGGCGTGCGGCGCGATGTCGGCCGGCTCCATGCCCGCCGGCAGCCTGAGCAGCGAGCGCTCCTTGACGCGGACGTACTCCGCGAACCCTCCGTCAACGGTGAGGCCCGTGAACTCGTGGCGGTCGCAATGCATGTCGTTCCCGCGCCGGCACGGCACGCAAAGCCCGCAGCTCCAGGGCGGATACACGAGCACCGCGTCGCCCTTGGCGACCGCCGTCACACCCGGCCCAACCTCCTCGACCCAGCCTGCGTTCTCGTGGCCAAGCACGAGCGGCAGGGTGACCCCGGCCGGCTCCATCAACCCCTCGATCGCGTGGAGGTCGGTGGCGCAGACCCCCGCGCCGCCGATGCGGACGAGAACGTCCGTCGGATGCGACGGCTCGGGCACGGGCCGATCGACGAACTCGAGCGGCTGGTGGTACTCGCGCATCAGTGCAGCTTTCACGTCGCCTCCTTGTCGCGGCTACGGCACCTCGATCCGAACAATAGGGCAGCGGGCAGGGAGTCACCGTGGGAGGCATGCAATCGCTTCCCTGCGTCCGTGTTCGCTCTGCACACATCTGTTTCGCTATAGAGTGCGGTGCCGTGAGTGTCGGTATCACCGGTCGAGACCAGTCGCTCCAGTCTCTCGAGCGCGGCATCGCCGTGATCCAGATCTTCTCCAGTGAGCGGCCGTCGCTGACGTTGAGCGAGGTGGCGCGCCTCACCGGGATTACGAGAGCGACTGCGCGGCGAATCCTGCTGACGCTCGAGAAGCTCGGGTACGTGCGCTCCGACGAGCGTCTCTTCTCCCTCACGCCTCGCGTGCTGACGCTTGGCTGGGCCTACCTCTCCTCGCTCAACCTCTGGGAGATCGCGCAACCGTTCATGGAGCAGCTCGTCGAGAAGACCGAGGAGTCGTGCTCGGCGGCGACGCTCGACCTGCCGGAGGTCGTCTACGTCGCGCGCGTGCCGACACGCCGGATCATGGCCATCTCCTTGAGCGTCGGCTCACGGCTTCCCGGCCCACGCGACGTCGATGGGGCACGTCCTGCTCGCCGACCTCCCCGCCGACGAGCTCGGGAGCTATCTCGAGAACGAGCCTCGCGAGCGATACACCGACCAGACGATCACCGATGCAACGGAGCTCCGGGCCGAGCTCGCAGAACGTTCGGGCGCAGGGCTGGTCGTTCGTGGACGAGGAGCTCGAGATCGGCCTACGCTCGATCGCTGCTCCTATCACCGGCCATTCGGGCCGCACGATCGCAGCCCTCAACGTGTCGGCCGCCTCGTCCCGGGTCTCGATCGACGAGTTCCACGAGCGGTTGCGACCGGCGCTCCTCGAGACGACGAGCGTGATCTCGTCGAGCCTCCGCTCCGCCACGCTGCACGCAGGCAACGGCCCGCGGGCGCCGCGTCAAGCCGTCTAGTCGAGCGCGCGGCCGCAGCGGACGAGTGCGTCCTTCAGCGACGTCGCATCGACGCCGTCCAGTTCGGCAAGCATCCGCTTCTCGACCAGGTCGACCGCCTCGTCGCACCGCTGCAGCGCCCGCATCGCCAGCCGGCGTCAGCTCGGTGCGAATGACGCGACCGAGCCCGGGAGACGGCTCTCGCCGCACGTAGCCTCGCTCGACGAGCAACGCCAGGACCTCACTCATCGACTGCGGCGTGATCAGCGAACGTCGCGCGAGCTGCGCGTTCGAGAGACCGTCGTGCGCGCTCACGATCGAGAGCGCGGTGTAGGCGGGAAGCGTCAGGCCGTGCGGCTCGATCGCAACGCTGAGGCGCCGCCGCAACATGCGGTCGAGGCGCCCGATCAGATAGCTGACACGCGGCTCCATTCCAGGACTAGCGTTGGTAGGTCTGCAGGCCTGGCTTGATCCGCTTCTCGTCCAGGAACTGCTCGAGGCCGTGCTCACGACCTCGCTCAGGGTCGAGGAACTGTGACTGCTCGATCTTCGCGTAGAGGTAGTCCTCGGCCTCGTCCCAGCTCATCGTCTCGCAATGCTTGTAGCCGATCTTCGCGGCACGAAGCGACGACCGGGTTCTTCTGCGAGCAACTCACGGCCGAGACGACTCGACCTCGCCGCGCAGCTGCGGCCAGCGGAACGCTCGCGTTGACGAGCCCCATCGCGGCGGCCTGTTTCCCGTCGAACGTCCGGCCGGTCATCACGTAGAACAGGCCCGGTGCGGGCGCCGACAGTGGTGAAGAGCGCCTTGCTGACGACACTCCCGGGCGGAATCCCCCAGTTGATCTCGGAGAGCGCAAAGGTGGCTTCGTCGGCCGCGATCGCGAGGTCGCACGCGACGAGTGGCGTAAACGCGCCACCGAAGCACCAGCCGTTGACCATCGCGATCGTCGGCTTCGCGTACGTGCGCAACAATCGCCACTGCCAGATCGCGGCGTCGCGACGCACCCTCCGCTGGACGTGGTCGGGCCCACCGTCGATCTCGCGGAAGTACTCCTTCAGGTCCATGCCGGCCGAGAAGGAGTCGCCCACGCCGGTCAGCACGAGAACACCGCAGTCCTCGTCGGCGTCCAGCGCCAGCGAGGACCTCGACCATCTCCGCGTTCAGCGTCGGGCTCATCGCGTTGCGCTTCTCCGGCCGGTTCAGCTCGACCCAGGCAATTCCCTCGTCGATCTCGACTCGGACGGTCGTCCAGCGGTCCGCGTACGACATGGTCACCCCTTCTCGTGGGATTGGATCCTGTTTTATATCAGGTAGCCTGATACGAAGGGAAGCGGAGGCTCATTCCGACTCCTCCTATTCCTCTCGAGCCTGGTGGTCGCGACCGAGGAAGGTGTTCGCCCACGCGCTCGTGCGGGCGAGGTTGTTGTCCTTGACGACGACCGGGCCGTCGAGCATCGACTCCTCCTCGCCGTACGCCTTCAGGCGCTCGTAGGCCTGCGACCAGATGCACTCGGAGTCGTAGACCTCGCACAGCCCCTCGCGCGTGCCGCCGCACGGGCCGTTGCGCTGGTTCTTCGCGCACTGCGACTCCGGGCACACGTACGCGATCTCGGGCAGCGAGCAGTCGCCGCAGTCGCGGCAGCCGAACATCGGCACCTTGACGGCCTGCTCGAGGAGGTGGGCGGCCTTCTTGGCCGTCGATGCCTTCTCGACGGTCCGGTAGAAGGCGCGCCCCGCCGGGAAGAGCGGCGCGTCGGGCTCGAACGCGGCCACATGGAGGCGCCTGCTGAAGCGGTAGTTGAGCGGTACACGCAATTCCGTCTTGCGCCGGCGCTTCGACTCGAGGTACTCGGCGTTCACCTCGTCCGACGAGAGCTTCGTGTCGGGGTTCTGCTCGAAGAAGTAGAACTCGTCCTCGGTCGGGAAGTGGATCTCCGGGGCAAGGGCGATCCAGTCGACGGCCGAGTACGACGCGGCCAGGTCGATGATCTCGCCGAACGTGGCGGCCGGCATGTGACCTCCGAGATAGACGCCGTTGTAACCGAGGCCGCGAGCGATAGCGACATGTTTCGCCGCCAGGTCGATGAAGAACGACCGCCCCTTGTCCTTGCTTGCACCGTGATGCTCGACAAGGGCGAGCAGCTCGTCGGTGACGACGACACCCGGGATCGCGCCCCGATTGAAGGCGCGAGCCGCAGGAGGCGAGAGGAGATAGACGTTCGCGAGGACCGAGACCGGGAGGTTGTCGCGCCGGATCCAGCGCAACAGCTCGTCGTCCTTGCGCGTGTTCCACCCGATCTGGTTGATCACGAACCGTGCCCCGGCCTCGACCTTCTTGCGCAGCTTGAAGTACTGCGGCATCACCTCGCGCTCGCGCCGCTTGTGATTCGTGACCACGCAGCCGAGGAAGAAATCCGTCGCACCGAGCCGCACACCCGGACGGCGCGCATCCGGCAGCCCTTCGTTCATCTCGGAGAAGAGGCTGAGCAGCCCGACCGAGTCGATGTCGAACACCGGCGCGGCAAGTCCCTTGTGTCCGGTCACGGGGTAGTCGCCGGAGAGGGCGAGGATGTTGTCGAACCCCTCCGAACCGAACTTCCAGCCCCTGCTCTCGAGCGCGTTGCGGTTCCAGTCCTTGCAGGAGAGGTGGATGATCACCTCCTGCCCGCGCGAGATCAGATCGGTGCCGAGCGTGTCGGGCGCGAGCATTGCGTTGCCGCCCGGGTTGTCCGTGATCGAGAGCACGTCGATGCGCGGGTCGGCAGCGAGCCCGTGGGCGATCTCCATCACCTTGCGGCTGTTGTCGGCCGTGATCAGACCGCGGCTCGTGACGACCTCGGCCGCAACGACGAACGCGTCGGGTTCGGCGAACAGGTCGCGGAGGGGCTTCATCGAGCAGTCACCTGCATTGCGTATATCAGTCTGCCTGACATATCATCGCCACATGGGCGAATTGAAGGTGCTCGACGGCGACACGGCGCCGGCGGTAGAGCGCGTGTGCGAAGCGATCGTTCCCGGCTCTGCCCGTGTGCACCCCGTCGTCTACGTCGATGCACAACTCGCCCGGATGGACGAGGGCACGCGTGGCGCAGCGTTGGCCGCATTTGCCGCGGTGGCCGACGCGCTGCCGGATCCCCCGCCGCACGCCCGACTTCTTCTGGGTGCGGGCGCTGGCGATCGAGGCCTTCTACAGCGACTTCGTCGCGCCGGGCGTCGACGCCGAGGGCGCCTGGGCCGAGATCGATTTCAATACTCCTCTCGCCACACGGCTGGCGAAAGACTGGTCGTACCTGGGGATCGGCAGCGTAGGCTCGGCGGAGCGGTCAGGATGAGCGAGCGCTTCGACGTCGTCGTCGTGGGCTCTGGCGCGGGCGGCGGCGTGATCGCCGGCGAGCTCGCTGATCGTGGCCGCAGCGTGCTCCTGCTCGAGATCGGCCCTCACAAGACCGCCGCCGACTTCACGCGCTGGGAGGCGAAGGCATCGAACGATCTCTGGTGGCCTGTCCGCTTGGCCCCCATCGACGGCGGTGCCGGAGGCATGATCCCGATGCTCGGCGGACGCTGTGTCGGCGGGACGACGACGGTCAATACAAAGGTCGCGTTGCGAGCACATGCGAACGACTACGCCAAGTGGCACGAGGCAAGCGGGCTGGTCGGCTCCGGCGGGGCACCATTCGGCGCCTCCGACCTCGACCCACACTTCGATCGGGTCGAGAAACGCCTCGGCGTCCGCGAGCGCAGCGACTGGCGCAAGAGCGTGCACACCCTGGCGCCGGCCTTCGCAGCGCTCGGCAACCCGCTCGAGCCCGTCATGTCCTACACCGACAGCAACTGCATGAGCTGCGGCTCGTGCCTGCAGGGCTGCCCCACGAACGCCGGCAAGTCGACGCTGAACACGTACATCCACGATGCGTGGGCGGCCGGGCGGCTCGAGCTCCGGGCCGATGCTCGCGTCGAGCGAGTCGTGATCGAGGACGGCGAGGCGAAGGGCGTCGAGTACGTCGGCCCCGACGGCGTGCTCACGCGCGTCGACGCAGGCGCGGTCGTCGTTGCCGCCGGAGCGCTCAACACACCACAGCTGCTCGTGCGCTCGGACGTGCCGGACAGCCCGAGCAGCCGGTTGATCGGCCGCACCCTCGGCTTCCACCCGGTGCGACTCGTCTTCGGCCTCTTCGACGAACCGCAGGACGCGCACATGGTGTATCCGATCAGTGCCCACGCGATGGCACACCAACACGACGAGGACGGCGGGTTCGTGATCGAGGCGACCACGATGATGGATCCGATCGGTTTCGCGACCACCGTCGAGGACGAGAACGGGCCACTCTGGGGCAACGCGCTCGTCGAGACGCTCAGGAGCTATCGCAACTGGATCGGCGTGCTCGCCATGGCCAACGACGACAACCACGGCAGCGTCACGCTGGACGAGAACGGCGCGGAATCGTTCGCCGCCGCCTTCACCGACGTCGAGCTCGCGCGCACCGACGCAGCGCTCGACTTCTCTCGCGACGTGCTCAGGGCCGCCGGTGCCACGAGCGTCAAGTGGACCGGGTTGATCAGCAGCCACGTCCAGGGATCGGTGTCGCATGGGTAGCGATCCTGCGCGCTCGGTGGTCGACGCCGACGGGCAGTCGTGGGACGTCAAGCGCCTGTACGTGGGCGACGGCTCACTCGTTCCGAGGACGCTCTCGGTCAATCCCGTCCCTGACTATCATGGCGCTCGCCGACCGCATGGCAAGCCACCTCCACGACGACTCCCACGGGTACCTCTCGTGACCGAGCCCATCCACGACCTCGCGCATTTCTCTCATCTGGAGTTGCTGACTCCGAAGCCGGACGAGAGCCTCCACTACTTCCGGGAGATCCTCGGGATGGAGGTCGCCGGAGAATCCGGCGACTCGGTGTACCTGCGTGCGTTCGGCGACTACGAGCGGTCGTCGGTGAAGCTGACGGCAGCCGCGCAGCCGGGGGTGGGCCACATTGCCTACCGGGCGCAGAGCCCCGAGGCCCTCGGTCGCCGGGTTGCCGCGCTCGAGACAGCCGGGGTGCAGGGTGAATGGCTCGACGGCGACGTCGGTCACGGCCCGGCGTTCAGCTTCCTCGACCCCGACGGCCATCGGCTGGAGCTCTACTACGAGTCCGAGCGCTACGTGCCGCCGCCCGAGCTCCGGCCCGCCCTGAAGAACCAGCCTCAGCGCTTCACGGGCCGGGGGGTCTGCGTGCACCACCTCGACCACGTCAACTTCCTCGCCGTCAACCCTGCCGAGAACCGCGTCTTCGCCGAGCAGCATCTCGGCCTGCGGCTGACGGAGGAGATCATGCTCGACGACGGCACCGAGGCCGGCGTCTGGTTGACGTCCAACCAGAAGTCGTACGAGGTCGTCTACACGCTCGACCAGACGCGCACGCACGGCAGGCTCCACCACATCGCCTTCTTCGTCGAACAGCGGGAGGACGTGCTGCGCGCGGCCGACATCTTCCTCGAGCACGGGGTCGTGATGGAGTCGGGGCCGCACAAGCACGCGATCCAGCAGACGTTCTTCCTCTACACGTGGGAGCCGGGCGGCAACCGGGTCGAGATCTGCTCCGGAGGCCACCTGATTCTCAACCCAGCCCACGAGCCGGTGGTCTGGACGCAGGCGGAGCGCGCGAAGGGCCAGGCGTGGGGAATGAAGACGATCGCCTCGTTCCACATCAAGGGGACGCCCTCGGTACCCGAGGAGGACGTGCTCCTTGCCAACGCAAGCCACTGAGCCGAGCGCCCCGGCGCGAGAGCTCGTCCGGCCGGGTTCTCCGAGGACGAGGTCACGATGATGGCGGTCGTCAACACTCGAAAGCTCGCCGGTGTCTAGGCGGCTGCTCGTCGTCAGCGCCCACTCCGCCGACTTCGTCTGGCGTGCCGCAGGGGCGATCGCGACGATGGTAGGAGCGGGCGGCACCGCGGAGGTGGTGTCACTTTCCTACGGCGAGCGGGGCGAGTCGGGCGAGCTGTGGAAGGAGCCCGGGCAAACCGTGGAGCGGGTGAAGGAGATCCGCCACGGCGAGGCGGAGACAGCTGCCGCAGCCCTCGGCGCCGGCTTCCGTAGCTTCGATCTCGGCGACTACCCCCTGGTGATGGACGCAGCTGCGGTCGAGCGGCTCACCGTCCTGATCTGCGAGCTCGAGCCCCAGGTCATCCTCACGCACGCCTCGAAGGATCCGTTCAATCCCGACCACGCCGTCGCCTATGACGCGACCGTGCAGGCGCGCCAGCTTGCGAGCGGCGCCGGTGTGGCGAGCGCGTTCACGACGGTTACCCCACCCGAGCTCTTGCTGTTCGAGCCGCACCAGCCCGAGCTCTGCAACTTCGTGCCGACGACGTTCCTCGACATCACGGCCGTGTGGGAGAAGAAGGTGGCGGCGATGGAGGCGATGGGCGCGCAGGGGTACCTGAAGCAGTACTACTCCGAGCGCGCGGGTCACCGGGCCAATCACGCCCGCCGGATCTCCGGTCGCAGCGACATCCGCTACGCCGAGGCCTTCGAGCGCGAGATCCCCATCGTCGTCGACGCGCTGTGACCGACTACGCAGCTCTCGCCGAGCTCGGCGTCGCAACTGTCCACGAGGCTGCCGGACGCATCGGCGTGATCGACCTGCCCCTGATCCAGGTCGTGCCGGGCTCTCGGGTTGCGGGGCCGGCGCGAATCGCGCTGTGCGCGGCCGGCGACAACTCGATGGTGCACGCAGCCGTCGCTCACGCCAAGCCCGGCGACATTCTCGTGCTCACGAGCGTCGAGTCGGCTCCGGTCGCGCTGATCGGTGAGCTGCTCGCCACCCAGGCCCAGACGCAGGGCGTGGCAGGAATCCTCGTCGACAGCGCTGTACGCGATCTCGACGAGCTGGCCGCGATCGGCTTGCCGATCTGGACACGCTTCGTACGAGCGCAGGGTGCGACCAAAGGCGAGATCGGCGAGTTGGACGTGCCAGTCGTGATCGGGGGTGCTGAGATCAGGCCGGGTGACCTCGTGGTGATGGATTGCGACGGCGCGATGGCGCTTGCGAGTGAGCGCATCGACGAGGTGCTGCCGCTCGCTCGGGAACGGGCCGAGAAGGAATTGGCGATGCGCGTGCGCTACGCCGCGGGCGAGCTCTCGTACGACCTCAACGGGCTTCGAGAGCAGATCGAAGGCTGACGTTGGAGGTTGCCGTCCTCGGCCTCGGCGAGGCAGGTGGCAGAATCGCGGCCGATCTCGTCGCGGCAGGGTGCACGGTGCGCGGCTGGGATCCGGTGGAGCGCCCGGAGGGGATCGCCAATGCCGCCAGCGCCCGTGAGGCAGTCCGCGGTGCCGACGTCGTCCTCAGCCTCAATGTGGCAGCGGTTGCGCTGGGCGTCGCGCGTGACGTGGCGGACGCCGCTCGGTGCGAACAGCCTCTACGCCGATCTCAACACGACCTCGCCGCAGCTGAAGCGCGATCTTGCGGCGGCACTGCCGGTGCGGTTCGCAGACGTCGCCCTGGTGGGAGTCGTCCCGAGCACAGGTCTCGCGACACGGGCCCTCGCATCGGGCGACGGCGCCGAGCGCTTCGCCGAGCTGTTCCGGCCACTCGGAATGCCGGTCGAAGTGGTCGGCCCGAGCCCGGGCGACGCGGCCGGCCTGAAGCTCCTGCGCAGCGTCTTCATGAAAGGCATCGCGGCGGCCGCGATCGAAACGCTCGAGGCAGCGCGCGCAGCCGGTGTAGAGGATCGCCTCCACGCCGACCTGGCCGCTGTCCTCGGGGAGCCACTTCTCGAGCGGCTGCTCACCGGATCACACCAACACGCCGGTCGTCGAGTCGACGAGATGCAGGCCGCAGCCGCGTACCTCGAGGAGCTCGGCGTCGAGCCACGCGTCGCATCGGCCGCGCTCGCGTGGCTCGAGCAGCTCCGCGCCTAGGTTCTCTACTACGGCTTCGTGAGATCGCAGAGGCGGTGGCGAGGGCGTGGGCGGTCGAGCATTCGGGCTGATTCGTCCCGTTCCGCCGACAGGAGGAACGTTGTGACGAGTCGGCCTCTAGCCGACCTCGACCCGCACGAACCCGTACGCCTCGAGCGCCGCGAGGATCTCGCGATGCCCGAACGCCTCCCCCGGTGAGGCGAAGCCGACCTTGCGCGGCTCCGCGTGCACGAGGTGGTGCGCGGCGAACGCCTGGATCAGGCCCGTTTGCAGATATGCGCCCTGGCCGTGCGCCGACACCTTCACCGTCTCGAGCGAACCGCGCCCGATCACGACGTCGACGGTCCGCTGCTCGCGCCGGTTCTCACGCGGCGGTACGCCCGGCTGCATCGAGTCGGCGATCCCGGCGAGGATCGGCTTCTGCTCCTCGGGCGGCAGCGGCCTGATCTTCTCCTGGTACTCGCGCTGGCCGGCGACGATGCCCTCCATGATCGTGCGGTTGAGCAGGCCTCCGAAGGCCTTCACGTTCGCGATCTGCGGGTGGTCCTTGAACCAGACCGGGTGTGGGAAGCCGCCCCACGGCAGCGCCAGCTGGGTCGTGATCGAGCTCGGGATCGTCACCTCGAGCGTCGTCACGGGCGGCCATTCCTTGTACTCGTTCTGCTCCAGGTAGAGCGACTCCCACTGGAGCTGGCCGAAGATCGTCTGGGTCGAGCCGTAGGTGGGGAAGCCGTTGAACATCGAGAGGATCTCGAGCGAGTCGATCCCCGGTGCGCGCTCGATCGCGATCCGCGCGCAGGCTTCCGCGACCGCCGACATGTACGCAGTCGCCGGCGCGAGCAGCAACCCGGCGTCGGCGAACTTCGCTCCCCACTCCTCGTGTGCGAGCTTCACCCAGGGCGTCTCGCCGCCGGTATCGATGTAGTGGCAACCTGCCTTCAACGCCGCCTCGGCGACCGTCGGAGCGTGGTAGATGCACGGGCCGACGGTGTTGCAGACGACCCTCGCGCCGTCGAGGAGCGAGGCGAGCGCATCGACCTCGTGCTCGACCTGGACGATCTCGTAGTCGGCCGTCGCGATCCCTGGCACACGCGCCAGCACGTCCTTGATCTTCTTCTTGTCACGGCCCGCAGCGACGAACGGGACGTTGTACTCGCGCAGGAACTCGATGATCAGGCGCGCCGAGAAGCCGCTCGCGCCGTAGACGACGACAGGACGCTTGCTCACGCTTCCTCCTTGTTCAGCCCGAGTAGCCGCATCGCGTTCTCCTTCAGGATCAGAGGCCGCACCTCCGACCTGATGTCGAGCTTCTCGAAGTCGGCGAGCCAGCGGTCGGGAGTGATGAACGGGTAGTCGCTGCCGAACAGCACCTGGTTCTTCAACAGCGTGTTCGCGTGGTGGACGAGGATCGGCGGGAAGTACTTCGGCGACCACCCGGAGAGGTCGATCGAGACCTGCGGCTTGTGCAGCGCGATCGAGATCGCCTCGTCCTGCCAGGGGAACGACGGATGCGCGAGCACGATCTTGAGGGTCGGGAAGTCGGCCGCAACGTCGTCCACGTGCATGGGGTTGGAGTACTTGAGCCGTATGCCACCGCCGCCCGGCAGGCCAGAGCCGACGCCGGAGTGGCCCGTGTGGAAGAGCACCGGCAGCCCGGCCTCCTCGATCACCTCGTAGAGCGGGTACGCGAGGCGGTCGTCCGGGAAGAAGGCCTGCACGTTGGGATGGAACTTGAAGCCGCGCACGCCGTGGTCGGCAATCAGACGTTTGGCCTCGTCGACGCCGCGGCGCCCCTTGTGGGGGTCGATGCTCGCGAACGGGATCAGCACATCCGAATTCTCGTTGGCGACCCGCGCGATCTCGTCGTTCGGAATCCGCGTCTGCCCCGTGAACGACTCTGCGTCGACGGTGAAGACGACGGCCATCAGCTTCCGCTCGCGGTAGTACTCGGCAACCTCCCTTGCCGTCGGCCTGGCCGACTCGCCGCGGAAGTGCTCGATCGCCGCGTCGCGCAGGTCGTCCGGGAGGGCATCGCCACCGGCCTCCGACATTTCGACGTGCGCATGGACGTCGATCGCGACGACATCGTCCAGCGAGAGGCGCTCAGCCGGCGCCATTGGCGCCCCTGGATTCGACGGCGATTGCGGCGAACAGGTCGAGCGCCGTCGGGTCGAGCAGCGAGTCGCGGCTCGCGACCTGGTCGACCGAGTCGCCGCGCAACAGCCGCTTGACCGGTGCCTCGAGCTTCTTCCCCGTCAGCGTCCGTGGAATCGCCGGCACGGCGCGAATCGAGTCGGGAATGTGGCGCGGTGACAGCTGCATGCGCAGGTCTCGACCGATCCGCGCGCGCAGGTCGTCATCGAGGACGACGCCGTCGGCGAGCACGACGAACAGGATCAACTCACCCGCCCCGCCCTCGTTGTCCTCGAGGTGGACGACAAGGCTGTCCGTCACCTCCGGAAGCTCCTCCACGACACCGTAGAACTCGCCCGTGCCGAGCCTGACACCCGCGCGGTTGAGCGTCGCGTCGGAGCGGCCCGTGACCATGCAGCTGCCGCGCTCGGTGAACTCGATCCAGTCGCCCTGGCGCCAGACGCCGGGGAACATCTCGTAGTAGGAACTGCGGTAGAGCGACCCGTCGGTGTCTCCCCAGAGCCGCACCGGCATCGAGGGCATCGGACGCGTTATCACCAGCTCGCCGAGCTCACCGATGACACGATTGCCATCTGGATCCCACGCCTCGACGGCGACTCCGAGCATCGCACCCGAGATCTCGCCCTCCCAGACGGGGAGGAGCGGCGAGGCACCGACCATGCCGCTGCACACGTCGGTGCCGCCGCTGCCGTTGACGAGCAGCACATCGGGCCCGAGCTGCTCGTAGACGTAGCGATAGCCCTCGATGGGGAACGGCGAACCGGCCGTGCCGAAGGCACGAATCGAGCTGAGATCGTAATCGCGCCCCGGCTCGAGGCCCGCCTTGCGGCATCCCATCAGGAAGACGGGGCTCGCCCCCATGAAGGACGGCTTCGTCTCCTCCGCGAGCCGCCACTGCCAACCGGGGTCGGGCCAGGCCGGATCGCCGTCGAGCATCACAATCGACGAGCGCACGACGAGGGCTGCGACGAGCGCGTTCCACATCATCCAGGAGGTCGTGCTGTACCAGAGTAGGCGGCCGCCGGGCTTGAGGTCCCAGCTGAGCGCGTGCGCCTTGAAGTATTCGAGCAGGATGCCGCCGTGGCCGTGCACGATCGCCTTCGGCCGGCCGGTCGTGCCCGACGAGAACAACACGAACAGCGGGTGGTCGAACGGCACGGGCAGGAACTCGAGCGGACCGGGCTCGGAGAGGAGCTCGCTCCACGGCAGCGCGTCCTCGACGACGTACTCGCCGTACGGGACGTGGACGACGTGCCGTACGGAGGGAAGCGCGGCGAGGATCGTCGCCAGCTCCTCACGACGGTCGATCGAGCGGTCGCGGAAGCCGTACCCGCCGACTGTAAACAGCACCTTCGGCTCCAACTGCCCCAGACGGTCGATCACGCTGCGCGCGCCGAGCTCCGGCGCGCAGCTGACGAAGACGGCGCCGATGCTCGCGCACGCGACGAACGCGACGAGTGTCTCCGGGATGTTCGGCATGTAGACGGCAACGCGGTCGCCGGGCTGGACGCCAAGCCGAAGAAGTCCGGCCCGGGCGCGCGCCACCTGCTCGCGCAACTCGCCGAAGGTGAGTTCCATGGGATCGCGCGTCTGACCGTGGGCGACGACTGCCACGCGATCCACGTCCTCGTCGTTCCCGACCATGTGCTCGGCGAAGTTGAGGAGGGCACCGGGGAACCAGACGGCACCGGGCATCGCATCGGAGGCGAGCACCGTCGTGTAGGGCGCGTGCGCCTTCACCTCGAAGAAGTCCCAGATAGCGCCCCAGAACCCGGCCAGATCGGTGACCGACCAGTAGTGCAGCGCTGCGTAGTCCTCGAACACGAGCCCTCGCTCACGCTCGAGCCACGCGAGGAAACGGCCTATTTCGGTCGTCTCGCGCACGTCTGCGGGCGGCATCCGGAGAACGGGTGGCGTCTCGCTCATGCCATCTCCCCCACCCGGCAGCCCATGCCGAGCGAAATGTTGCGGGCGGCCCGCGAGACAGCGGGCCCGTAGCGGTCGACGAGCGCTTCCATGCTGACCATCGTACGATGAACCGCCAGGTTGAGCGCCGCTACCACCTCGCCCGAGTGAGAGTGGATCGGAGCCGCGATCGACCGTAGCCCGTACGCGAGCTCCTCGTCGTTGACCGCGAGGCCCGAGACGCGGATCCGCGCCAGTTCGGCCCGAAAC
Organism: uncultured Thermoleophilia bacterium; assembly: GCA_963829285.1. GTDB lineage: Bacteria > Actinomycetota > Thermoleophilia > Gaiellales > Gaiellaceae > Gaiella. The sequence goes on from CAWHHW010000001.1 coordinate 55,012, forward strand.
GCATCGGGGTCGGTGAGCGTATTGGGCCCGCGCGGCGCGAAGTCGATCCCCGCGATGATCTCCTCACGTCGTGGCTCCGCGACGAAGGCGAGGATCGCCTTGCCCATCGCCGTGCAGTAGGCGGGCAGACGGGCGCCGACATCGAGGTTGAGATCGATCTCGAGCTGCCCCGCCCGCGCCTTCCGGCAGCGCTCGATGTAGACCACGTCGGTGCCGACGAGGATGGCGAGGTTGACCGTGTGCTGCGTCTCGTCGCTGAGCTCACGCAGGTACGGCGCAGAGATCTCTCGCAGGTCCATGGCGTTGATCGCCGAGAAGCCGAGGTCGAGCACCTTGGGGCCGAGCCGGTACCGCTTGGACTCAGGGTCCTGGAGCAGATAGTCGAGCCGGGCGAGCGTCGCAAGGTAGCGATGCGCGGTGCTGCGGCTGAGGTTGAGGTCACGCGAGAGCTCGCTGACCCCGATCTGCGTGCGGTCGGCATTGAAGGACGCGAGAATCGCAAGCCCGCGCTCGAGCGATTGCGACGTACCGGTGCTGCGCTCCGACGGCGACATGGGCCGATCCTAGTGCACTGTTTCACCAATTGGAACAGTGTCTTGACAAACGGTCAGGTGCCTGAGAGAGTCCGCCTCGAATCGCCGCCCCGGTCGAGAACGTCCGGGTTGGCGACGGTCGCTGTAGCGGGCCTTGCCAGAGGCAGCGCGCCGGGTACATGATTGTCTCGCTGACATGAGGAGTGACGCGCCGCCGTGAGTGCCCCGAACCTCGAGGAGTTGCGATAAGCACCGAGCCTGAGCTGGTCGGCCTCTACTGGACGGTCTCCGGGCCCGTCGTCGTGCACTTCGGACGCGAGTGGAGCTACTTCAGCTGGGCCGATCGCTGCGCCGAGGCGCGGAAGGTCGGCTTCGCCGGCCTCGGTATCTGGCACGCCGACCTGGAGCACGTGCTCGAGAGCGAGACGCTCGCCGACATGAAGCTCGCGATGGAAGACAACGGGCTCACGAGACTCGAGCTCGAATTCCTGATGGACTGGTTCCTCGACCCGGGCGACGATCGTCGGAAGGCATCGGACCGGAGCCGCGACCTGCTGCTCGAGGCCGCAGCCGCGCTCGACGCGCACCACGTCAAGGTCGGGAACATCCCCGGCACTCCCGCTTCGCTCTCGCAGCTCAGCGAACGGTTCGGCGAGCTCTGCGACATCGCCGCGGAGCGCACCGACGCGAAGATCGTGTACGAGCTGATGCCGCCCGACACCAACGTGCACACGCTCGACGCCGTGTTGCAAGTGGTCGGTGGCGCTGCTCGACCGAACGGTGGCATCGCGATCGACACGTGGCACATGTCGAAGCTCGGAATCGCGCCGGATGACCTCCGCCGAATCCCGCTCGAGTACCTGAGCTGGATCGAGCTCTCCGACGGACAGATCGCCGACATGGACGACCCGATCGACGAGGTGATCAACCACCGCAACCTCCCCGGCGAGGGCGAGTTCGACATCAAGGGCTACATCCGCGTCTGTCAGGAGCACGGCTACGAAGGGCCCTGGGGCGTGGAGACGCTGTCCGAGGAGCTTCGCAACAACCCGATCGACGTCATCTTCCGGCGGTCATATGACGCAACCGCCTCACAATTCGCATAGAAGGGAGCTCGAGGTGAGCACACCCGCAGGCAAGGATCTCGACCGCGACGGACTCGTCTGGATCTACCACCAGATGCTCCGGATCCGGGAGTTCGAGGAGCGCGTCAAGCGCACGTTCCTGGATCACCCGGGTGTGATCCGTGGTCACACACACCTCGCGGACGGGGCCGAGGCGTCGATCGTCGGCTCGATCGCGACGCTCGGGCCCGACGACCAGTTCTTCGCGACGTACCGCTGCCACGGCTACCCGATCGTGCGCGGCACCGACGTCAACGCGATGATGGCCGAGATCTACGGACGCGAGGACGGGCTCTGCAAGGGGATCGGCGGCTCGATGCACCTGACCGATGTCTCCAACGGCTTCCTCGGCACGTCCGGGATCGTCGGGGCCGGGATCCCGCATGCGGCTGGTGCGGCGTGGGCGGCGCAGATTCGCAAGCAGGGCCAGGTCGTCCTCTGCTTCTTCGGTGACGGCGCCTCGAAGCAGGGCGTGTTCGCCGAGACGATGAACATCGCCTCGCTGTGGAAGCTTCCGATCGTGTTCGTGATGGAGAACAACGGCTACAACGTCCACACGCGCACGGAGCAAGAAGATGCGAATCGCGCGAACGGCGAGGACCTCTCCGTCAAGGCGAAGGCGTACAGCATGCCCGGCATCACGATCGACGGCCGCGACCCGGTCGAGGTCTACGAGACGGTCCGCGCAGCCGTTGCGAGGGCCCGGTCCGGCGACGGCCCGACACTCGTCGAGTCGCAGATGTACCGCCTCTCGGCGCACGGCAACATCATCGCCCCGCCCGGCGTGCCGCTCCACTTCCCCGAGCACGAGGCGGTCGCGAAGTTCGGCAACCCGGAGGAGTACGAGGCCGCAAAGAAGGGCGATCCCGTCCCCGCCTTCCGGGGCCGGCTCGTCGCCGACGACACCCTGACCTCCGAGGACGCGGAAAGGCTGATCGACGCCGTCCGCGACGAGATGCAGGCGGCGGTGGACTTCGGCCTCGCGAGCCCGTTCCCAGCCGTCGAATCGGCCCTCGCCTACAACTACGCCTAAAGGAGGCGACGGACATGGCACACGAACTGCCCTACATCGCCGCCATCAACGAGGCGATCATGCTCGAAATGGAGCGGGACGACACCGTCCTCTACTTCGGCCAGAACATGGCCACGACCGAGAACGAGCCGTACGTCGACGCCTTCGGCAAGGATCGCGTCCGGGTCACGCCGATCTCCGAGACGGCCGAGATCGGGATGGCGATCGGCGCTGCACTCGCCGGCTACCGGCCTGTGGTCGAGCTCTACATGGCCGAGTTCATGCTGGTTGCGATGGATCAGGTCGTCAACGAGGCCAATCGCTTCCGGGCCATGACCGGCGGCCAGGTGAGGGTGCCGCTCGTGCTCAAAGCCGGCTACGGATTCACCGCGGGCTGGTCGGGTCAGCACACGGGCACGATCAGCGCGCTGTTCATGGGCGTTCCGGGTCTCAAGGTCGTCGCACCCTCGACTGCGGCCGACGCCAAGGGCCTGATGGCGACCGCGATTCGCGACGACAACCCGGTTGTCTACCTGCACAACTATCTCCTCACGCTCGAGCACGGCGAGGTGCCGGACGGCGAGTACCTCGTCCCGTTCGGCGAGGCGTGCATCAGGCGAGAGGGGAGCGACGTGACGATCGTCGGAACGGGCTGGACGGTGGATCGCGCGCTCGGCGCCGCCGAGCAGCTGGCGGCAGAGGGAATCCAGGCCGAGGTGATCGATCCTCGCACGCTCGCGCCGCTCGACATGCCGACGATCCTGGAATCGGTTGCGAAGACCGGTCACCTGGTGCTCGTCGACCAGGCAACCAGGCACGCGTCCGCCGCGACCGTGATTGCCGGTGAAGTGGCAGAGCACGGGTTCTCGTCGCTGAAGGCACCGATCGTCCAGGTCACCGCACTCGACGCGACCGTTCCCTACAGCGAGCCGCTCGAAGCATGGGTGATGCCGAGCGACGACAAGGTCGTCGTCGCCGTGAAGCAGCTGGTCGGCGCGGCACCGGTGTCGGCGTAGGTGGAAGCTCCGCCGCTTCATGGCGAGCAGGCACGCAACCTGCTCGCCACGATGTGGCGGATCCGGCTGTTCGAAGAACGGGTCGGGCGGCTCACGCGTGACGGTGAGGTTCACGGCCTCATCCATCTGAGCACGGGGCAGGAAGGCGTGGCGGTCGGCGTGTGCTCACAGCTTCGCGATGACGACGCCGTGTATTCAGGACACCGCGGCCACGGCCACGCGATCGCGAAGGGCGCGCCGCTCGAGCAGACGATGGCGGAGCTGATGGGCCGCGACGGCGGCCTCTGTCGTGGACTCGGCGGCTCGATGCATCTCGTCGACGTCGAGCACGGCTTCATGGGTGCAACCGGCGTCGTCGGCGGCACGATCCCGATTGCGCTCGGGAGTGCTCTCGCGGCGCGGTTGCGCGGGACCGACGCGGTCGCAGTCGTGTTCTTCGGTGACGGAGCCGTGCAGGCCGGGCACTTCAACGAGACGGTCAACCTCGCCACGCTCTGGAAGCTGCCTCTGATCATGGTGTGCGAGAACAACGGCTTTGCGGAGTTCACGCCACGCTCCGCACACACGGTCGTCGAACGCGTCAGTGACGTCGTCGCGCCCTACGAGGTCGAGCGTGCCACGGTGGACGGAAACGACCTGCTCGAGGTGCGGGAGGTGTTCGGGCGCTATCTCGCCGCTGCCCGCGCCGGCGGCGGCCCGTTCCTGCTCGAGTGCCTGACGGTGCGCCTCGGCGGGCACTACGAGGGCGATGCGGCCAAGTACCGCGAGGCGATCGCAGATGCAGAATGGCAGGCCAGGGACCCGATCCTGCGGCTCCAGAGACACGGTTTAGAACAGGGATGGTTCACCGACGAAGAGCTTGCGACAATCGAAGCGGACGCGCTGGAGGCGGTCGAGCGGGCCGTCGAGTTCGGACGCGACAGCCCGTTCCCACCGCTCGGCCTGATCGACGAGATGGTCTACGCCCGTGGCTGAGACGACCTACATCAACGCGATCACCTCGACCCTGGCCGAAGCGATGCGCGCGGACGAGCGCGTGTTCGTGCTCGGCGAAGACGTCGCCGAGGGCGGGCCCTACACCGCGACCGCCGGCCTTGCCGAGGAGTTCGGTACCGCGCGCGTGATCAACACGCCGATCTCCGAGGCCGCAATCACCGGCGTCGCGATCGGCGCGGCGCAGTCGGGGATGCGGCCGGTGCTCGAGATCATGTTCATCGACTTCATCACTCTGGCGCTCGACCAACTCGCCAACGGGGCCGCCAAGGCGCATTTCATGTCCGGTGGCCAGCTGACGGTGCCGATGGTCCTCCGCACCCAGGGAGGCGCCGGCTATCGCGGAGCGGCGCAGCATTCGCAGAGCCTCGAGAGCTGGCTCACACATGTACCGGGTCTCAAAGTCGTGATGCCGAGCCGCCCGGCCGACGTTGCCGGGTTGTTGCTGAGCGCCATCGCCGACCCGAACCCCGTCGTCTTCATCGAGAACAAGACGCTCTACTTCCGCAAGGGACAGGTCGCCGAACCGGTCGCGCCGGTGCCGATCGGCGAGGCGGTCACGCTCCGTGACGGCGGCGACGTGACGATCGTCGCCCTCTCTCGGCTCGTGGACGATGCGCTGGCGGCTGCGGAGTTGCTGGCGAACGACGGGATCGAGGCCGAGGTGATCGACCCGCGAACGCTCGTCCCGCTCGATCTCTACGCGATCGTCGCATCGGTCGAGCGGACCGGCCGGCTCGTCGTCGCCCACGAGGCCGTCGAGCACGGCGGCTTCGGCGCCGAGATCGTGGCGCAGGTGCAGGCAGCGGCCTTCGACTACCTCGATGCCTCGATCGCCCGGGTCGGTGCTCCGTTCGCTCCGATCCCGCTCAGCCCGGTGCTCGAGGACGCCTATGTGCCGGGCACCGACGAGATCGTCACGGCCGTTCGAGCGGTGTGCGCGTGATGTTTGATCTGGCTCTCCGCAGTGGCGTACTATCAGGTTGCCTGACAACGAAGGAGGCGCGTTGTACGACTACGTGATCGTCGGTGCTGGATCGGCGGGCTGCGTGCTCGCCGCGCGGCTCAGCGAAGACCCCGATGTCAAGGTGGCACTGCTCGAGGCCGGAGGCGACGACAGCCGACCGGAGATCGCGATGCCAATCGCCTTCCCGATGCTGTTCAAGTCGAGCGTCGACTGGGACCTGCTCGGCGAACCGGAGCCGGGTCTCAACGGCCGGCGACTGTTCCTGCCGCGCGGAAAGGTCGTGGGCGGGTGCGGCTCGATCAACGCGATGATCTACACACGAGGCAACCGCGCCGATTTCGACGGCTGGGCAGCGGGTGGCGCCACGGGCTGGAGCTACGACGAGGTGCTGCCCTACTTCAAGCGCTCCGAGGACAACGAGCGGGGCGCAGACGACTTCCACGGCGTCGGTGGGCCACTCGCCGTCTCGGACAGCCGCTCCATGTCCCCGGCCGTGGACGCCATGATCGAGGCCGGCGTCGCCGCAGGGCACGAGCACAACCTCGACTTCAACGGCGCCACGCAGGAGGGAATTGGCCGCTTCCAGCTGACACAGAGAGACGGCCTGCGGTGCTCGACCGCGGCGGCATTCCTCCACCCCGCACTCGGTCGCCCGAACCTGGAACTGGTCACCGACGCGATGGCCCTACGGATCGTGTTCGAAGGCTCGCGCGCGGTCGGGATCGAGGTCGCCCGCGACAACAAGGTCGAGGTGATCCGGGCCGAGCGCGAAGTGATCCTGTCGGCGGGGGCGTACCAGTCACCCGTCCTCCTGATGCAGTCCGGGATCGGGCCGGCCGAGGAACTTTCCCTCTTCGGGATCGACGTCCGCGAGAGCCTGCCCGTCGGTCACAACCTGCAGGATCACGCGATGGTCACGCTCAACTACGAGACGGACGGTCCGTCGCTCTTCGACGCCTTCACGCCCGAGAGCTTTGCGTCGTTCGAGAAGGGCCAAGGGCCGCTGACCTCGAACATCCCGGAAGCGGGCTCTTTCTTCCGCACGCGGCCCGGTCTCGAGGGGCCCGACATGGAGATCCACCTGGCGGCCTCGATGTACTACGACGAGGGGCTCACCGCACCGCACGGCCACGGCCTCGTCTTCGGCGCGACCGTGGTCAACCCGACGGGTCGTGGCCGCGTCATGCTGCGCACGCCACTCGCCGACTCGAAGCCGCGCGTGCTGAGCAACTTCCTCACGACCGAGGAGGATTGCGAGTCAGTGATCGCCGGCGTCCGACTGGCGCTCGGGATCGCGGAACAGGAGCCACTGCAGAAGCACAGCCCCAGGCCCTATTCCGTTCCGGCAGGAGATTCCGACGAGCAGATTCTCGCGTTCGCCCGCAAGGTCGGGTTCACCGTGTACCACCCCACCTCGACGTGCGCGATCGGGTCGGTCGTCGACCCGGAGCTGCGCATCTACGGCGTCGAAGGCCTCCGGGTCGCCGACGCCTCCGTGATGCCCACGATCACCCGCGCAAACACGAACGCCACAGCAATCATGATCGGCGAGAAGGCCTCTGACCTGATCGGCGGCCGCAGTCTTGCAACTACCTAGAACAGAGGAGAACGTCAGATGAGCGCCACAGAACAGGCCGTTGAGAATCTTCTCAACGAGGATGATTGGACGGGGAAGATCTACAGCGACGGCTGGATCGACGCGCCGGAAACGGTCGAGACGATCGAGCCGGCGACGGGCGAGGTCCTCGGCGTGGCGGGGGTCGCGAACGCCGCGTCGGTAGCCGCCGCAACGAAGTCGGCTGCCAAGGCCCAGCCGACATGGGCCGCGACGCCGCTGAGCGAACGGATCGCGATCGTGCGGCGGGCCGGCGAGATACTCGACCGCCACCGTGACGAGATCGTCGGCTGGATGGCGCGCGAGAGCGGCTCGATCCCGCCGAAGGGCGACGTCGAGGTCGGCGCCTCGATCGGCCAGTTCGAAATGGCCGCCTCGATAAGCGACGCTGATCTCGAGCAGGTGCTCGAGTCGGCAATTCCGGGCCGAACATCGACCGCACGCCGTATGCCGCTCGGCGTCGTCGGCGTGATCACGCCATGGAACTTCCCGCTCGTGCTCGCGATGCGCTCGCTCGGGCCGGCACTCGTGCTCGGCAATGCCGTCGTGCTCAAGGGCGACCTCAACACCCCCATCACGGGCAGCGTCCTCATCGCCCGGATCTTCGAAGAGGCAGGGTTGCCCGCCGGCGTCCTGCACGTCCTCTGCGGCGGGCCCGAGGTCGGGCAGGCGCTCGTCGAGGATCCGCGCGTGCGGATGATCTCGTTCACGGGCTCCACCGCGACCGGTCGCAAGGTCGGCGAAGCTGCAGGCCGCGGGCTCAAGCGCGTCGTGCTCGAGCTCGGCGGCAACAGCCCGCTGATCGTGCTCGAGGACGCCGACATCGTGGCCGCGTCGTCGGCAGGCGCATGGGGCTCGTTCCTGCACTCGGGCCAGATCTGCCTTTCGGTCAGCCGGCACCTCGTGCACGAGTCGATCGCCGACGAGTACATCGCCGCGCTTTCGGAACGGGCAAGCCATCTCCCGGTCGGCGATCCGGCGAGCGGCCAGGTCGCGCTCGGGCCACTGATCAACGAGAAGCAGATCGCGAAGGTGCAGCGGATCGTCGACGAGACGGTCGCGGCAGGTGCGACGGCAGTCGTGGGCGGAATGCGCGACGGGCTGTTCTTCCCGCCGACCGTGCTCCGCGACGTGACGCCCGAGATGGCGGCCTTCACGGAGGAGATCTTCGGCCCCGTCGCCGCAGTCACCACCTTCAAGACCGACGAGGAGGCAATCGAGCTCGCCAACTCCACCGACTACGGGCTCTCGGCCGCCGTCCAGTCGGGGAGTCAGGAGCGCGCCGCCGCCGTCGCCGACCAGCTCGACGCGGGGATGGTTCACATCAACGACCAGACGGTCAACGAGGAGCCGGCAGCCCCGTTCGGCGGGTTCAAGTGCTCGGGCAACGGCTCGCACTTCGGCGGCGTCGGCCAGATCGACCTCTGGACCGAGTGGCAATGGGTGACGTCGAGGGAGAAGGCGGAGCCGTTCCCGTTCTAGAAGCATCCGAAGCGACAGCGCTGGACCGCCTGGCGATCAGGGACCTCGTCGAGAACTGGGCGGTCTGGCGCGACGCCGGCGACTGGGAGCGGTTTCGCACCGTCTGGTTCGACGACGGCCGGATGATGGCCACCTGGACCCAGGGCACCGCCGACGAGTTCATCGCGATGAGCAAGGCAGGGTGGGAGCGCGGCGTCAACATCCTGCACTTCCTCGGCGGTCAGTCGATCGAGGTCTCCGGGCACCGTGCGATCTCACAGACGAAGATGACGATCTCGCAGCGAGCCGTCGTCGAGGGCGTCGAAGTGGACGTGGTCTGCACGGGACGGTTCTACGACTTTCTCGAACAACGCGCAGGCCGGTGGGGATTCGTGCTGCGCCAGCCGATCTACGAGAAGGACCGGATCGACCCGGTCGACCCGTCCGCGACGCTCGCGCTCGACCGCGACCTGCTGCTGACGTTCCCCGTCGGCTACCGGCACCTCGCCTACCTCCAGACCGGAATCGGCTACGAGGTCAAGCGGGACATGCCGGGCCTTCACGGTCCCGAGGTAGAGGCGCTGTACCGCAGCGGTGCAGCCTGGCTCGACGGCGGTGCGCTCGACCGGTGACGACTCGATCTCATCCGGGGATCGGCGGGCCATGACCGGCCGGACCGTTCGTGACGCGACGTTCGACGTCTTGCGCCGACATGGGCTGACGTCGCTCTTCGCCAACCCCGGCTCGACCGAGATCTCGCTCCTCGCCGATCTGCCCGGCGACCTGCACTTCGTGCTCGGCCTGCACGAAGGGTCGGTCGTCGGGATGGCGACCGGCTTTGCGATCGCGCGGGGCGAGCCGGCACTCGCGATCCTGCACACGACCGCCGGGCTGGGCAACGCGATCGGCGCCCTTGCGACCGCGCGGGTCAACAGGGCACCGCTCGTCGTCCTCGTCGGGCAGCAGGATCGCAGGCATCTGGCTCAGGAGCCGTTCCTTGCCGGCAAGCTGCACGGCCTCGCGGGCGAGTACCCGGTATGGGTCAATCAGCCCGTCCGTCCCCAAGACGTGCCGGGCGCGATCTCGCGGGCCTACCACGAGGCCGCCACCGGCCAAGGGCCCGCGCTCGTGATCGTGCCCATGGACGACTGGGACGCCGTCGCGGGAGAGGAGCACGAGGTGGCCGCTCCCTCCCGGGTCGTGCGGGCGATGACGGCAGACAGCGGTGCCGTCGCCGAACTGGCAGAGATGGTGGACCGTGCGGAGAGCCCGGTGCTCGTGGTCGGAGCGGGAGCCGACGACCCCGACACGTGGACTGCGCTCGTCCAGCTGGCCGAACGGCTTTCGTGCCCGGTCTGGCAGGAGCCCTTCAGCGCCAGGGCCGGGTTTCCGCAGGATCACCCGCTCTTCGCCGGCCATCTCCCGGCTGCCCGCACGCGGCTGCGAGAGGTGCTCGCACCGTACGACTTCGTGCTCGCGGTCGGCGCCCCGGTCTTCCGTCAGTACCCCTACCAGCAAGGCCCGCTCGTCGAGGAAGGGACACGCGTCGCGATGATCACCCAGGATCCGGCGGAGGCTCACCGGAGCCCCGTCGAGCTTGCGATCCTCGCGCCGCCCGCCGCTGCCTGCGCCGCACTCGCCGGAATCGTGACCGCCCGCAACGGCTCCGAGACGGTGCTGTTCGTCCGCCCCTCCTCGCCCGAGCCGCCCGCCGCAGGCGAGCCACTCAGGGCGGGGCACGTCATCGCCGCGATCGCCGCACGCATCCCGCGCGACGCCGTCGTGATCGAGGAGTCACCGTCCAGCCGGCCCGAGTTGCTGACGCGGATCGTCATACGCGAGTCGCTCGGGTTCCTCAGCCCCGCGATGGGCGGGCTCGGGTTCACGCTGCCGGCCGCGATCGGCATGCGCCTCGCGCAGCCGGACCGGCCTGTCGTCGCGATGGTCGGCGACGGGTCGTCGCTGTACGCCATCCAGTCACTGTGGAGCGCCGCCCATTACCGCGCCGGAGCGCTCTTCATCGTCTTCAAGAACGGCGGCTACGCGGTGATGGACCGGCTCGTCGAAATGCACGGCGGCGCCGGCCCTTGGCCGAGCTTCGACGTCGACATCACCGCGATCGCGCAGGGCTTCGGCTGCCCCGCGCGGCGGATCAGCGGCTACGAGGAGCTTCTGGCAACGCTCGACGACGTGCTCCCCGGCCTCGCCGGCCGCGACGAGCCGCTGCTACTCGAAATCGTGATCGCCCCCGACGAGACCTTCGATCCGTGAACGTTCCCCGTCTTTCGAAAGGAGCACGACCATGACGCAGGCAGAAACAGCGACTGCACTTCGCGAATCCCAGAACTTCGTCGGCGGCGAATGGGTCGCCGCGCGCAGCGGCGCCACCTTCGACGTCAACGAGCCGTTCAGCGGTCAGCCCGTCGTACGCGCGGCCGCGGGCACGCGCGAGGACGCCAAGGCGGCGATCGCGGCCGCGAGCGAAGCGTTTCCGGCCTGGGCTGCGACGCCGCCCATCGTCCGTCAGGGAATCTTCCTGCGGGCGGCCGACATCCTCGAGAGCCGTCGCGACGAGGTCGTAGACCTGCTCGCCCGCGAGACCGGCGCCACGTTCGGCTTCGGGATGTTCCAGATGTTCTTCACGCCGGGGCTCCTGCGCCAGGCGGCCGGATCGGTCTACGCGCCGACCGGCGACGTGATTCCGTCGGACCTCCCGGGCGTGATCTCGATGGGGCTGCGACAGCCGGTCGGCGTCGTTGCGGCGATCGCACCGTGGAACGCAGCGCTGATCCTCTCGCTGCGCTCGATCACGATGCCGCTGGCACTCGGCAACACCGTCGTCCTGAAGCCCTCCGAGTGGTCGCCGGTCACAGGCGGCACGCTGTGGGGCGAGGTGTTCGCCGAGGCGGGGCTCCCGCCCGGAGTGCTCAACATCGTCACCCACGCACCCGGCGAGGCGGTAGGGATCGGTGACGAGCTCGTCGAGAATCCATCCGTTCGGCGGCTCAACTTCACCGGCTCGACGCCCACGGGCCGCCGTCTCGCAGAGGCATGCGGCCGGCACCTGAAGCGGGTCGTGCTCGAGCTCGGCGGCTCGGCGCCTCTGATCGTCCTCGGCGATGCCGATCTCCAGTACGCGGTCGATGCAGCAGCCTTCGGCGCCTTCCTGCACCAGGGCCAGATCTGCATGTCGACTCGGCGCATCATCGTCGAGCGTTCCATCGCCGACGAGTTCACGGAGAAGCTCGTGGCCAAGACGGCGGGCCTGAAGGTCGGCGATCCGAAGGAGCCCGACACGATCATCGGACCGCTGATCAACCAGCAGGCGCTGTCGACGGTGGCGGCGCGCGTGCAGGATGCTGTCGACCGGGGGGCGAGGGTGCTGACCGGCGGCGAGACCGTCGGGCCTTGCTATCGGCCGACGCTCGTGATGGACGCGCCGGCCGACGCGCCGTTCTCGCGTGAGGAGACCTTCGGGCCGGTCGCGTCGATCGAGGTCGTGGACGACGCCGATCAGGCGGTGGAGCGCGCGAACGCAACCGGCTACGGGCTTTCGGCCGGGATCATCACGGGTGACAACCAGCGCGGTTTCGACCTCGCGGCGCGGATCCAGTCGGGCATCGTCCACGTCAACGACCAGACCGTCGCCGATGAGCCGCAGATGCCGTTCGGCGGCGTCAAGGACTCCGGCTGGGGCCGATTCGGTGGCCGAGCCGCCGTCGAGGAGTTCACGGAGCTGCGCTGGGTGACGGTGCAGGCCGGCGCGAGGCACTTCCCGTTCTAGACCCGAATCGGAGATCGATGTGACGACGAGCGCGGTGAGCACGGCGGCGGAAGCGGTTGCCCGGATCAGGTCCGGCGACACCGTCATGGTGGGCGGCTTCGGCCTGGTCGGGGCGCCGCTGACGCTGATCGACGCGCTCGTCGACGAGTCCGACGCGACCGATCTGACCATCGTCTCGAACAACATCGGCGAGCCGGGCCGCGGGCTCGGGAAGCTGCTGCGTCAGGGTCGGATCAGGCGGGGAATCTCGTCGTACTTCACGTCCAACCCCGAGGCGGTTGCAGCCGTCAATGCCGGCGAGATCGAGGCGACGTTGGTGCCGCAGGGAACGTTCGCAGAGGCAATTCGGGCGGCCGGCGCCGGCATCGGGGGCTTCTACACCCCGGTCGGCGCCGGGACGCTACTGGCGGAGGGCAAGGAGGAGCGGTTGATCGGTGGTGTCCCCCATGTGCTGGAAGAGCCGATCCGCGCCGACGTTGCACTCGTCTACGCAGCGCGCGCCGACACGCTCGGAAACCTCTGGTACCGGCGCACCGCCCGGAACTTCAATCCGCTGATGGCGACCGCCGCGACCGTGACGATTGCGGAAGCAGGCGAGATCGTCGCCGTCGGTGAGCTCGAGCCGGAGGCGGTCGTGACGCCGCATCTCTACGTCGACTACCTCGTGGAGAAGGCATGAACGGCGACGACGCCAGGCATCGCATCGCGCAGCGTGCGGCGCAGGAACTGAGGCCCGGCGAGATCGTCAACCTAGGAATCGGGATCCCGAACCTGATCCCGGGCTTTCTCGGCCCCGACACGAAGGTCGTGCTGCACACCGAGAACGGCCTCCTCGGCGTCGGCCCCCGGCCGGGCGCGGACGATCTCGACCCGGACATGATCGACGCGGCCAAGCAGCCGATCACTGCCCTTCCCGGCGCTGCCTACTTCGACAGCGCCTCGAGCTTCGCAATGATTCGTGGCGGCCACGTCGATGTCGCAGTGCTTGGTGCTCTCGAGGTCAGCGCCGCCGGGGACATCGCGAACTGGGCCGTTCCGGGCAAGGACGTGCTCGGCGTCGGCGGCGCCATGGACCTGGTCGTCGGAGCCCGGCGCGTCATCGTCACCATGACTGCCACGTCGTCTGGGCGGCCCAAGGTCGTCGACAGGTGCACCTACCCGTTGACGGCAAGCGGGGCCGTCGACGTGATCATCACTGAGCTCTCCGTGTTCCGCTGCCGCGAGGGTGAGCTTCATCTCACGGAACTGCTGGACGGCGCCACGCTCGACGACGTGACCGCCGTAACGACCGCTCCCTTCGTCAACAGCCTGGAGGAACCCCATGCCGGTTGAGCACCGCCCGTGGCCGGAGGTGATCGACACCGAGCGCCAAGGTGCCGACCCGCCCTACGACCACCATGACTACGTCGGGACGCGGCTGCGCGCTCCCAAGGAACCGCTCGTGATCATCCCGGCGACGCTCTCGGAGCTGACCGGGCCTGCGTACGGCGAATCTGCGGTCGGCCCGCTCGATCACGACCTCACTCGACAGCACGCCGGCGAGCCGCTCGGAGAGAGGATCATCGTCAGCGGCCGCGTGCTCGGATCCGACGGGAAGCCGCTCCGCGGCCAGCTGATCGAGATCTGGCAGGCAAATGCCGCCGGACGCTACAACCATGTCGTCGACGACCACGACGCTCCGCTCGACCCGAACTTCACAGGGGCCGGGCGCTGTCTCACCGACGACGACGGCCACTACCGGTTCGTGACGATCAAGCCCGGCTCGTATCCGTGGGGGAACCACCCGAACGCGTGGCGTCCCAATCACATTCACTTCTCTCTCTTCGGGCGGGCACTCACCGAGCGGCTCGTGACGCAGATGTACTTCCCCGGAGACCCGCTCTTCGAGTTCGATCCGATCTACAACTCGGTTCGCGATGCGAAGGCGCGCGACCGGATGGTCAGCAAGTTCGACATCGACCTGACCGAATCCGACTGGGCACTCGGCTACACGTATGACATCGTTCTCGGCGGCCGCGAAGCGACACCGCTCGAGGAGCCACACGATGACTGAGCGACTTCCCATCACTCCCGCACAGACGGTCGGCCCGTACCTTGCGATCGCGATGCACCAGCTGATCGGCCCGGAGCTTGTCGATCCGGCCGACCCGCGGGCGATTCGCATTCGCGGCACGCTGCTCGACGGGGCAGGCGAGCCCGTGGTCGACGGCATGGTCGAGACCTGGCAGGCGAACGCGGCCGGCCGCTACGCGCACGCTGCAGACGACCGAGCCGATCTGCAGCTCGAAGACGGCTTCCTCGGGTTCGGGCGCAGCGGCACGGTGAACGCAGGCCTGTTCGAGTTCGTGACCGTCAAGCCGGGACGCGTCCCGTGGCCCGAGGGAGGTTTTCAGGCGCCGCATCTCGAGATCTCGGTCTTCGCGCGAGGGCTTCTCAAGCACGCTGTCACCAGGATGTACTTCCCCGACGAGAGCGAGGCGAACGCGACCGACCCCGTTCTCTGCGGCCTCGACGAGGAGTCACGCTCGACACTCGTCGCCGTCGCCGCTGACGGAGGGTTGCGCTTCGACATCCGGCTGCAGGGGCCGGGCCACACGACCTTCTTCGCGGTGTGAGCCCGTTCGCGTCCCTCTTCGTCCCGGACGCCCTCCGGGAAGCGGTCTCGGGACGCGCGTGGCTCGCGGCGATGCTGGAGGCCGAGGCCGCACTGGTCGTCGCGGGAGCGGGCGCCGGGGTGATTCCCGATGCCGAGGCCGCGGCGATCACGGCGGCGTGCTCGGTCGACGGCTACGACTGGGAGCAGCTGCTGCACGAGGGGCGGCAGGTCGGCAATCCGGCCGAACCGCTCGTGCGGGCACTCGTCGCGCGGGTCGGAGAGGACACAGCCCGCTGGGTGCACCTCGGCGCGACGAGCCAGGACATCATGGACACGGCCGCGATGCTCGTTTCCCGGCACGCGCTCGATCTCGTGCTCGCCGATCTCACGCGGGTCGCCGGCGGGTGCGCGGTGCTGGCGCGCGCCCACCGGGATACGCCTATGGCCGGCCGCACGCTGTTGCAACAGGCGGTGCCGACCACGTTCGGGCTCAAGGCCTCCGGCTGGCTCGTCGCCGTGCTCGATGCCCGCGCCCGCCTCGCACAGCTTCGCCACGGCGGCCTCGCGGCACAGCTCGGCGGCGCGGCCGGCACACTCGCAGCGCTCGGCGAGCAGGGGCTCGAGATCGCGCAGCGGTACGCGCTCGAGCTCGGGCTCGCGGAGCCGACGGTTCCCTGGCACACGAATCGCGTGCGGATCGCTGAGATCGGCGCCGCCCTCGACATCGCCGCCGGCGTGTGCGCCAAGGTCGGCCTCGACGTGCTGCTCCTTGCCCAAACCGAGATCGCCGAGGTGCGCGAGGGTGGTGAGGGTGGCGGTTCCTCGGCCATGCCGCACAAGCGCAACGCGGTCGGGGCCACCACGGCACGCGCGTGTGCGCAGCTTGCGCGCGGCCACGCCTCCGTGCTCACGGGAGCGCTCGCGCAGGAGCACGAACGCGCCGCGGGCGCCTGGCAGGCGGAGTGGGAATCGCTGTCGGGCGTGCTCGCGGCCACCGGTGGCGCGGCGGCCGCAATTGCCGGCTCCCTCGAGGGGCTGGAACTGGACGAAGCCCAGATGCACGCCAACCTCACGCTCACCGGCGGCCTGATCGCCACCGAACGGCTCGCGCTTCTTCTCACCGAGCGCCTCGGGCGGAGCGCGGCGCGTGCCCTCGTACGCGACGCCTCGCTACGAGCCGCCGGCTCCGGGCGATCGCTTGCCACCGAGGTCTCTGCCCTCGAGACAGGGCTGACCGAGGCCGAGATCGAGGCGGCACTGGAGCCGGCAACGTACCTCGGCTCCGCCGGTGCCCTTGTCGATCGTGCTCTCGCGCGGTTCGAGGCCGAGGCGACGTGAGCCTCCACTACGTCGTCGACGGCCTGGGCGGAGCACCGACGATCGTCCTTTCGGCCTCACTCGGGACGACGCTCGAGATGTGGGAACCGCAGGTCGAGGCGCTGGCAGCGCACTTCCAGGTCGTCCGCTTCGACCGGCGCGGCCATGGCCGCTCTCCCGTCGTCGAGGGCACGGCGACGATCGACGACCTCGGGAACGACATTCTCGGGCTCCTCGACACCCTCTCGCTCGAGCGCGTCTCGTTCTGCGGGATCTCGCTCGGAGGGCTCGAGGGAATCTGGCTCGGGATCAACGCGCCCTCGAGGATCGAGCGCCTCGTTCTCTGTTGCACGGCAGCCGCGTTCCTGCCGCGGCAGAATTGGGTCGATCGTGGCGCACTCGTGCGCGCCGAGGGCACAGGCGCGATCGCCGACGCCGCGCTGGAGCGCTGGTTCCGGCCCTTGCTCGAACAGACCGACCCCGACGTCGTCGCCCGGTACCGTGCCATGCTCGTATCGACGCCGGCCGAGGGGTACGCAGCCTGTTGCGACGCCCTCGCCGAGGCGGACCTCAGGGACCGACTCGGCGAGATCGAGGCACCCACCCTCGTGATCAGCGGCGCCGACGACCCCGTTTCGCCACCGGCCGCGAGTGACGCGCTCGCCGCTTCGATCCCTGGTGCGATACACACTGTCATCGAAGACGCAGCCCACATCGCCAACGTCGAGCAGCCGGAGGCGTTCACGGCAGCTCTCCTCGATCACCTGGAGGCCCGATGAGCGACGACACGCACGCACGCGGAATGGAGGTTCGGCGCGAGGTGCTCGGGGACGCGCACGTGGACAGGGCCGTCGCTCGCACGACAGCGTTCACCGAGGATTTCCAGGATCTGATCACGCGGTATGCCTGGGGCGAGATCTGGTCGCGTCCAGGGCTCGACCGCCGCACCCGCAGCTGCATGACGTTGACGGCCCTGATCGCCCTTGGCCACCAGCACGAGCTCGCGATGCACGTTCGCGCGGCCCTGCGCAACGGGCTCACGCCCGACGAGATCGGCGAGGTGATCCTCCAGAGCGCCATCTACTGTGGCGTGCCGGCCGCAAACACGGCCTTCGGGATCGCGCAGGACGTGCTCGCGGAGGAAGACATCGCATGACGGCCATCGGCGCGACACCGGCATGACCGTGACCGCGCGGACGCAGGTGGCGATCGTCGGCGCCGGCCCTGCCGGGTTGACGCTGGCGCAGCTGCTGCACGTCGCCGGCATCGAGTCCGTGGTCATCGAGAACCGCAGCCGCGACTACGTCGAGCAGCGAATCCGGGCCGGCCTGCTGGAGCAGGGAACCGTCGACCTCCTTACCGACGCGGGCGTCGGAGCCCGGCTGCAGACAGAGGGGCTCGTCCACCACGGGGTCGCGCTCCAGTTCGCGGGTGAACGGCACCGGATCCCGCTCAGCGAGCTCGCGGGCGGGAAGTCGGTCACGATCTACGGCCAGACGGAGATCGTCAAGGACCTGATCGTCGCGCGACTCGGTACGGGGCAGCCACTTCACTTCGAGGTTGACGAGGTTCGGCTCGACGAGATCAACTCGGACCGACCTGCGGTGCGTTTCACGCTCGAGGGCGAGGAGCACCTTCTCGAGTGCGACGTCATCGCCGGGTGCGACGGGTTCCACGGGGTCAGCCGTCCGAGCATCCCGGCAGGCGTTTCACGGACATTCTCGCGCGAGTACCCGTTTGGCTGGCTCGGCATCCTCGCTGCGGTCGCCCCGTCGAATGACGAGCTCGTCTACGCGCACCATGAGCGCGGTTTTGCGTTGCTGACGATGCGCTCACCCGAGATCAGCCGCCTCTACCTCCAGTGCGGGCCGGACGAGGACATCGCCGAGTGGTCGGACGAGCGCATCTGGGAGGAGCTCCACTTCAGGCTCGAGCTGCCGGGCTGGACTCTCGCGGAGGGCCCCATCCTGGAGAAGGGGATCACGCCGATGCGGAGCTTTGTCAGTGAGCCGCTGCGTCACGGCCGCCTCTTCCTCGCCGGTGACGCCGCTCACATCGTCCCTCCCACCGGCGCAAAGGGCCTCAATCTCGCCGTCAACGACGTGCGCCTCCTCGGCGAAGCGCTGATCGAGTGGTATACAAGCGGCAGCGAGACGCTGATCGACAGCTACTCGGCCGACTGCCTCGGCCGCGTCTGGCGCGCCGAGCACTTCTCCTGGTGGATGACCATGATGATGCACCGCCTCGACGGCGACGACCCGTTTGACGTCCGGATGCAGGAGTCGCAACTTCGATATGTGACAAGCTCCCATGCGGCCGCGACGACGTTGGCCGAGAACTACGTCGGGCTCGGCTAGAGAACCTCGAAGGAGAGGACTGCGCGATGGAAACGGAAGACGTCCCTGTCCTGATCGCCGGTGGCAGCCTCGTGGGCCTGTCTACCGCTGTGTTTCTCGGCATGCACGGCGTGAAGTCCCTCGTCGTCGAACGCCATCCCGGAACGGCGATCCACCCGCGCGCGGCCCTCGTCAACCAGCGCTCGATCGAGCTGTACCGGAGCGCCGGGATCGAGGAGGCGATCATCGAGGCCTCGGGGCGCGAGTTCGTCCAGAACGGCGCCGTGATGTCGGTCGAGTCGCTCGGTGGCCGTGAGATCGACTGGTACTTCCGCAACATCAACGAGGGTGTCGAAGACCTGAGCCCGTCGTCGCGCCTCTTCATCACGCAGATAGCGCTCGAGCCGATCTTGACTCCCCGGGCGCAGGAGCTCGGCGCGCGTCTCGAGTACAACACCGAGCTCGTCTCGTTCGACGCCGACGCCGACGGCGTCACCGCGGTCTTGAAGCGGCGTGACGACGGCGTCGAGCGGGCGGTGAGAGCCCAGTACCTGATCGCAGCCGACGGCAGCCACAGCCAGATTCGGCGACAACTTGGGATCCCGCTCGAAGGCCATGGCACCTTCTCCAACAGCATCACCATCTACTTCCGGGCCGACGTGCGCCCCCTGATCGGCGACCGCAACCTGAGCGTCATCTACGTCTTCGGGCCGCGCCTCGTGGGCTTCTTCCGCTTCTCGAAGGCAGGCGACACCGGCTTTCTCGTGGTCAACACGGCGATCACCGACGACGGCGAACGGACGACCGACCTCTGGACAGACACCTCCGACGAGCGCTGTGTCGAGTTCGTCCGCGAGGCGCTCGGCGATCCCGAGATCGCGGTCGAGATCGAGAACGTCCAGCGCTGGAACTCGTGCGCCGAATGGGCAGAGCGGCTTCACGAAGGTCGCGTCTTCATCGCCGGCGACGCCGCCCACAACATGCCTCCGACGGGCGGCTTTGGCGGTAACACGGGCATCCAGGACGGGCACAACCTGGCGTGGAAGCTCGCTCTCGTGCTGGACGGAACCGCAGGCCCCGGCCTCCTCGCGAGCTACGACAAAGAGCGCCGCGCGGTCGCCGAGTTCACCGTCGAACAGGCCTACACGCGCTACGTCCTTCGGCTCGATCCCGAGCTCGGCAAGGAGAATCTGATGCCGGTCGTCCCCGAGGCGACGGTGGAGCTCGGCTACCGCTACCGCTCCGATGCGGTGCTCTCGGAGACCGACGGCGACGATTCACCGGCAGAGGATCCCGCAGCTCCCTCGGCGCGACCCGGCACCCGCGCTCCCCATCTCGTCGTACACGTGAACGATGCACCCGTGTCGCTGCTCGACCTGATGGGCCGCACCTTCGTGCTACTCGCCGGGAGCGAGGGCCAGCCGTGGTGCGACGCGGCAGAGGCCGTCGCCACACAACTCGGTGTCGAGATCGCCCCCTACCGCGTCGGCGGTGCCGGCGGCAGCCTCGACGACCACCAGGCGCGCTTCGGGGAGCTGTACGGCACCGGCCCGGAGGGTGCCTCGCTGATCCGGCCCGACGGCTTCGTCGCCTGGCGCTCCAGGGCAGACGGCCGCGAGGCGGAGCTGACGCTCGGCACCGTGCTGACGCAGATCCTGGCGCGCAAGAGCCTCTAGAAGATCTCAGGGCACCACGGTCTTGCATCGACTCGGAAGAGGGCATCGGCGCGCGCGAGACCGCCGCGCGAAACCTCCTCAACACGGCCCGCGCGGGCAAGCTCCGCGAATGTGAACCCGCCGAGGTAGGCAGAGGCGAGCGCCTGCACGTCGAGCCGCACGTCGGCGCGGCGGCGCGAGCGGCGCGCGAGGCCATCCTCGACCGTCCAGACTCCCAGGTTATCCGGCAGAACCGGGTCCGCGACGACGTCGAACGTGACCCGACCATCGCTCGCGAACGACCGAGACGAGAGCGCAGCTCCCACATCGACGAGACGGAGCCAGAGCCCGTCGACAACCTTCCAGCCGAGTCGATTCGGCCGCTGCACGAGCAGGAAGAGCGGATGGTCGACAGCGAGAAGATCGCAGTGGATCTCGTCCATCAGGTCGATCGAGAGGAGAAAGCGCCAGAGCTCACGGGTTGCCTCTGGTGAAGCGCCGATCGCCTCGCGCACCTTCACGTGGGTCATGGTCGTCGCCCCGCCGAAGTCTGGCTTGATGCGGTAGAGCGCGTACCCGGCGGGACGACCATCGAGCTCGAGCAGCACCCGGTTGAGCTCGCCGGCACCGAAGCGCCGCTGCGGCCGGTCGTCGAGCAGCCGCACCTCCCACCATGCAGCGCTGCGCGAGATATGACCCGTCGACTGCCGTCGCACGCGGTCGTAGATCCGTGGAAAGACACGCAGGGCTTCGTCGTGGTCGACGAGCCGCGTCGTACCTGTGCGGCCCGGCAGCTCGGAACGCAGCGCGGCGTCGGCACGCGAGGCTCGGATCATCGTGTCCTGGGAGGCGAGCCCGTAGCCGTAGCGGCCGTAGATCGTCTCCTCCGACGCCCACAGCGCGGCGATCGGCTCACCGCGCCCGCGGAGGTCGGCGAGTTGCGCGCGCATCAGACGGGCGAGAATCCCGCGGCGACGGTGCGTTGGGAGAACGGCGACCATCGTGACCCCGGCGCAGGTCAGCGCGCCGCCCGGGACGGTGAGCTCGAGCGGATAGACCCCGGCGCCGCCGACGATCGCGGCGCCGTCGAAGGCCGCATACATCCGATCCAGAGGCAGGAGGCGACGCAGCTGCTCGGCGTCCTCGCTCGTCCAGGTCGCGCCGAAGTAGTGCTCGATCGCCGCCGTCGCGCTCGAGAACTCCTCCGCCGAACGGGTGGCGCGGACTCGAATCGCCATCAGCCGATCTTCTCGAGCGGCGCGTACTCGAGCATCAGCTTCCGCTCGCTCGCATCCTTTGCGAAGCGGACGGTGACGAGGCCACCCGACTCGATCCGGGTCACCACGCCTTCGCCGAGCGATCCATGCCGGACGGAATCGCCTGTCTGCAGCGAGGGGATCGCCATGGTTTCGCGCGTCGAGGACGGTGACTGTCGAGCCGAGCCGTACCCCGTCCACGACGACGGCTGTAGCCGCTCTCGCTCGACGGCGGGCGGAAGCTCGTCGATGAAGCGCGAGGGCAGGTTGTACTCGCGGCGGCCGTAGAGCGAACGGGCCATCGCATGGGTGAGCGTCAGCTTCTCCATCGCGCGCGTCATGCCGACGTATGCGAGCCTGCGCTCTTCCTCGATCTCGTTGTCTTCGATCGAGCGCGAGTGCGGGAAGATGCCGTCCTCCATTCCGATCAGGAAGACACCGCGGAACTCGAGGCCCTTTGCGTTGTGGATCGTCATAAGCGTGACGAGTGCGCCGTCCTCCGCCAGCCCGTCCTGGTCGGAGACGAGGGAGATCTCCTGCAGGAACGCCGACAGGGTCGGCTCCTCGCGCTCGGCCTTGAACTCGCGCGCGACGCCGACGAGCTCCTCCAGGTTCTCGATCCGTCCGCGCGCTTCGATCGTGCGCTCCGCCTCCAGCGCCTCGATGGTGCCACTGCGTGTGAGCACCGCTTCGACGAGCTCGTCGACCTCGAGCTCCTGCGCCGAGGACTGCAGCGACTGCATCAACGTGTGGAAGCCGCGCACCGCCTTGATCCCGGCCGTGCCGAGTCCGGCTGCCTCGGGATCGGACATCGCCTCGAACAGGGTCACGCCGAGCGCGTCGGCGTGTGTCACGAGCCTCTGCAGCGACGTGTCGCCGATCCCACGGCGGGGACGGTTGGCGATGCGCAGCAGCGAGACGGCGTCGGACGGATTGTCGAGCACCGAGAGGTACGCGATCGTGTCCTTGATCTCGGCGCGCTCGTAGAAGCGCGGGCCGCCGATCACCTGGTACGGGATCTGCTGCCGGACGAGCACGTCCTCGAGCACACGGCTCTGTGCATTCGTCCGGTAGAAGACGGCGATCTCCGCCGCCGACCAGCCTTCCTCCACCATCCGCGCGATCTCGGCGGCGACGAAGCGCGCCTCCGTGTGCTCGTCCTCGACCTCGACGACCTGCACCGGATCACCGGTCCCGAGCTCGGAGAACAGTCGCTTCGGTTTGCGATCGCGGTTGTTCTCGATCACCGCGTTCGCTGCCTCCAGGATCGAGTTCGTCGAGCGATAGTTCTGCTCGAGCGCGATCGACCGAGCGCCGGGGAAGTCACGCTCGAAGTCGAGGATGTTACGAATGTCCGCGCCGCGGAAGCCGTACACGGACTGATCGGGATCTCCGACGGCAAACACGTTCTGGTGCTCGCCGGCAAGTAATTGCAGCAGCCTGTACTGCGCGTGATTCGTGTCCTGGTACTCGTCCACGAGGACGTAGCGAAACGTGTGCTGCCAGTGGGCGAGGGCATCGGGGAACCGCTCCAGCGCCTCGACTGTGAGCATCAACATGTCGTCGAAGTCCACCGCGTTCGAGCTGATCAGCCGCTGCTGGTAGCGCCCGTAGACCTCGGCCACGGTCTGGTCGTAGAACGAGGCGACGCGGCTCATGTACTCGTCGGGGCCGATCAGCTGGTTCTTCGCATTCGAGATCTGGCTGTGGATGCCTCGCGGCGTGAACCGCTTGGGATCGACGCCGAGATCCTCGAGGCACGCCTTCACAACGCGGACCTGGTCTGCCTGGTCGTAGATCGTGAATGTCGAGCGGTAGCCGAGCCGTTCCGCCTCGCGTCGCAGCATGCGTCCGCAGGCTGCGTGAAAGGTGAGGATCCAGGCCGCGCGAGCCTGGCGACCGAGCATCCGCTCGAGCCGCTCGCGCATCTCCCCCGCAGCCTTGTTCGTGAACGTGATCGCGAGGATCTCGTTGGGCTTCACCCCGTGTGCGCGAATCAGCTGCGCGACGCGGCTTGTCAGCACCCGCGTCTTGCCGGAGCCGGCGCCGGCGACGACGAGGAGCGGGCCTTCGACGTGGAGAACGGCTTCGAGCTGTGCCGGATTGAGGCCGACAAGGAGATCTTCGGAAGGCGCGACAGGCACGCCTCGATGCTAGCGAGCCTCCGCCCGGCACCTACCAGCGCACGGTCAGCACCAGGTCAGCCGGTTGCGGCGTCGTTCCGTTGAACACGACGCGGAACGTGTACGTGCCCGGCGGCAACGCCTCGTAGCTGCCCTTGCAGTAGAACGAGCCGGCGGTGCCGTCACAGGCGTACGTGGCCGTGTCGATCAGCGGCCCGCCTTTCGGAGCGTGCCTGCCGATGAGGAAGAGCTTCGTCCGACCCTGCGTTGAGGTACGCATCAGAATCCGGAATGCGGCCGCCTTTCGAACCGTGACCGAGACCTGGGTCGAGCTGACCTTCGGCAACGTCTCCTGGAAGACGATGTTGCCGGCGCCGGCAACCGCTGGAAACGCGATCGCGGCGAGGAGTGCGACGGTCACGGCGCGCAGCTTGATCGGAAACCCCTCGCTCGACGACAGTGGCCTCATCGTAGTCAGGTCAGAGGAAACGGGTGCCCCGCGAGTGCGGGCAGCACCTGTGCAGTCACCCAGACAGGAGTCGTCCCGTACTTCACGGAGTAGCGGTAGCTGCCGTCTGACCGACGCAGGTGCGAGAGGTACCTGAACGCTGACGTGCCCGGCCTCTCGCCGGCGCTGAGGAACGCCTGGATCGCCCAGGCGGTCGACTGCGCGTCTGATTCGCGCCCCTTCGTCAGCGCAAACCCGCCGTCGCGATTCTGGAACCCACGCAACGCCGTCACGGCGCGGTCGACGGAGGCGCCGGCGGCCCCGGCCGCGCGCAGCGCCTCGATCGCCGCGGCGGTGTCGTTCGAGTCCGGCTGCCCGCCGCGCGACCACGAGAACCCCCCGCCACGTGCCTGTGACGTGAGAAGCGCCTGGATGAGCTGCGGTGGCGGCTGCTCCTGAACGGCCCGTAGAGCGAGCACGACCCAGATCGTGGCGTTGACGAGCACGTCAGGCCGGTGTCGGCGCAGGCGAGCACGCAGCGTCTCGTCGACGGGGTCTCCGAGGGCAGCGAGCGCCATCACGCGGAGCGCAAGATCGGTGTCTGTCGAGACCCCCGCCATGTCAGCGCGGAGAAACGCAAGCGCCTGCGCCCGAGTCGCAGGAGCGCCGCCGGCCGCGGCAAGGCCGAGCGCCGCCCAGGCCGTCAGAGGCCCATCCGGTGAGCGGCCCTGCTCCGCAAAGCCGCCGTTTGTGCTCTGGCGACTCGCCAGGAAGGCCACCGAGCCGGCGACCGGCCCGGTCGTTGCAGACGCCGAGCTCGCGAGGACAACCGCAGCGACCGCAAAGCCGAGCCACCTCACGCCCACACGACCTCCGTGTGGGCGTTACGCCCGTGCCGGGCAAGGACACGCCGTAACTCCGGCCCGGCGACGAGCGCAAGAACGAGGTTCCCGACGGCGTGGGCGACGTTGAACGCGAATCCCCCGGCAAGAACCGTGGCGAGGGCGGCCAAGGTGTGGGGATAGAACGCGAACCAGAGCCAGAGATCCATCACGGTGCCGAACACGAGCCCGAGAACGGCGCAGAACAGTGCAAACGGCCACCGTCGCCGTAGTGCGAAGCCGAAGACGCCGGCGAGGACGCCGCAACCACCCCAGGCAAGCATCTGCCACGGCGTGTGCGGGCCCTGCCCGAGGAACATGTTGGACGCGATCGCAGCGAGCGCCCCGACGGCGAAGCCGCGGCGTGGGCCGAGCGCAACTCCTGCGGCGGCCACGATCACCGTCACCGGCTGCACGTTCGGGATCGGCGCGAAGAGAACACGTCCCGCTGCGGCGATGCCACCGAGCGTTGCAACAAGGGTGAGGTCGCGCGCCGTGTCGCCGCCCTGCTCGAGCCAGGCAAAACCTCCCGCGACGAGTGCGAATGCGGCGAGTAGCGTCGCCAGGCCTCCGTGCACGGGGTCGAAGACGGCCCAGACGACGCCCGCGATCCCGAGGGAGACGAACGCTGCGAGCGCCAGCCTAGACCGCAACGGGCACCTCCTCCACCGGGGCGTCGAGACGCACGCGACGGTGCGCCGGGAGCAGAGGGTCGTGCGTTGCGACGAGAACGCCTCGGCCCGCGTCGGCCTGCTCGAGCAGCCACTCTGCGAGGGCCGCTTTGCGGTCGGGGTCGATCCCGCGCGTCGGCTCGTCGAGCACGAGCAGATCGGGCTCGGAGACCGAGACGGCCGCGATCCCGAGGCGCTCGCGCTCGCCACTGGAGAGGTCGCGAGGATGACGCTTCCCGGCGAAGCCGAGCCCGAACCGCTCGAGAGCGACGGCGGCGCGCGCCTCGTCGTCTGCCACCCCGAGCGCAACCTCCGCCAGCGCCGTCTCGCAGACGAGGTAGCGGCCGGGATCCTGCGAAAGGTAGGTTGCTCGACCCTGGCGCTCGACTGTGCCGTGGGTCGGCTGCAGGAGCCCGGCAGCGAGCTTGGCGAGCGTCGACTTGCCACTGCCGTTGCTCCCTTCGAGCGCGACGATCTCGCCGCGCCGCACGATCAGCGAGCGACCGCCCAGCACCTCCGGCCCGTCACCGTAGGCGTACCGGACGCCGAGCAGGCGGACGGCGGGCGCAGCGCTTGACGGGCGCTGGATCGGATCAAAGCCGGTGAGCCCACCCGCGTAGCGCGGCCGCTCCACCGCGAGCCAGTCCCTTGCTTCCGCGACGGGAGCATCGAGAACGATGCGGCCCTCCTCCATCATCAGCACCCGATCTGCAATCGCGAGCGCCCGGTCGACGCGTTGTTCGGAGATGACGACAGCGCACCGGGCCTCCTCGACCGCGGCGAGAAATGCGTCGGCGCCACCCGCGTCGAGCTGCGAGGTCGGCTCGTCGAGGAGCAGCAACTTGGGCCGAAGTGCGAGCGCCGAGGCGAGGCAGACGCGCTGGAGCTCGCCGCCCGAGAGCTCGACCGTGCGTCGCCCCATGAGGTGCGGAGCTCCCACCTCCGTCAGCGCCAGCTCGACCCGCGGCCAGATCTGCTCTGGCGGCACGCCGACGTTCTCGAGGCCGAAGGCGATCTCGTTCTCGACGCGCGTCATCACGATCTGGTCCTCGGGATCCTGGAAGACGGAGGCCACGGCACCGACGAGCGCGGCCGGGCCATGCGCCCGCGTGTCGAGGCCTGCGATCTCGACGCGGCCAGAGAAGCGCCCACCGTGAAAGTGAGGCACGAGCCCTGCGAGCGCGCGGAGGAGGGTCGATTTGCCGCTTCCCGACGGGCCGAGGAGCGCCACAACCTCGCCCGCGTGGAGCTCGAGCGAGACGTCGCGCACGGCAGGCGCGCTACCCGGGTAGGCGAACGAAAGGTCTTTGACAGTCGCTAGAGCCATAGCGCCGCGATCACAACGAACGCGACGGCACCGACGAGCGCCGCCCGGTCGAGCCTGGTCCAGCCAGGGCGCGGCGCCTTCGTTGCGCCCGCGCGTCCGTAGCCGCGCGCCTCCATCGCCTCTGCCAACCCGGTCGCACGTTCGAGCGAGCCTGCCACGAGGGGCGAGAGCAGCGTCGCGTAGCCGCGCGCACCGTGCAACTCGACTCCACGGCCGCGCACCGACTCGGCAAGCCCTGCCGCGTCCCGCTCGAGACTCGGGACGAGACGCGTTGCAAGGGCCACCGCGAGGGCGGAGCGCCGTGCGAAGCCCGCAGCCGAAACGAGCCGGTCGTGGTCGACGAGAAGTGTGTAGGCGCTGAACGCAAGGCCCACGACAGCGAGGCGGAGCCCGTTCACGAGCGCGATCTGGATCTCGTCGGTCGAGATGTCGATCGGGCCGATCACAGGCAACGTCGGGCCTTCCCAGAGCAGCGTGCCACCCCCGGACGACCATGTCAGCGGCGAGATCACGATCACGCCGAGAGCCCCGAGCAGTGCACCACTGATGTACAGCCAGCGGCGCTGAACGGGCGCCCGCAGGCAGACCACGAGCAAGACGCCGGCCATGACGCCAAGAGCCCAGATGCGGTCCGTCAGGAACGCGGCCGTGGCGACAGCCGCCAGCAATGCCGTGGCAGGGCCGGGGCTCATGGGCTCGAGAAGCCCCTGTCGAAGTGGCCCGTCAGCAGTGCGTCCACCGATCCGGCGTACGTGAACCGCACCGCGCCGTGAGGGCCTGTTCCAGGAGTTCGCAGCGCGGCGCTCAAGTGTGATGACCCCGCTTCGAGCTCGAAGAGGTTGGTGTTCGCGGCCACAGGCACGCCCGACCGAGCCACATCTCGGGTCCCGAGCGCGTGAGCGATCCGCCCGGCGCCGGCGCGAAGTCCCGGCGCGTACCGCACCGCTGCCGGC
Source organism: uncultured Thermoleophilia bacterium (assembly GCA_963829285.1). GTDB lineage: Bacteria > Actinomycetota > Thermoleophilia > Gaiellales > Gaiellaceae > Gaiella. The sequence goes on from CAWHHW010000001.1 coordinate 83,080, forward strand.
TTGACGTCGCCGTCGTACCCGTGGAGGAACGGCTCGGGGAACGCACCGGGCACCACCTCGAGCACCTGCGCATCACCCGACCAGTCGCGGTAGTCCCACCAAGCAACATCGCCGTTGCGCAACCGGTACGACGCTGCGGAACGGTCACCGGTGAGGCCGTTGACGAACCAGAACCAGTCCTTGTGCCGTCGAGCGCTTCCTTCGACGCCGTCGATCGACTGGACGAAGCCCCCGCCGTACCGCGTCGTCAGCTTCGCCTTCGACCGCAGCGCCCGCAGCAGGGACTGCCCTGCCGGCACCGTCGTGTCGACGAGGACAGCTCGACCGCGGTCGCGGGTCACCCAGAGGCGAGCGGCGCCGTCGGCGGCTGTCGGCCCCTCCCCGCCGCAGCCCGCAAGAGCGAGCGCGAGGAGGAGGAGCGGGCTGACGTGCCGTAGTCTCACCTCACGGCGTTCGACCGCACAGCTCCGACGGCAAACGCGCGAACCGTCCCGGCGTGGCGGCCGACGCAGACGCGCCCGTTCGCGCCGGCGTTGAAGCGCCGGCCGTCGACGTAGACCTGCGCCCCGGCAGCGGGGGTTGCCTTCCCTGCGTCGTCGGAGGACGCCGTCACGTAGCAGTTCGCCGTCGTCGCCTTGAGCGACAGGGTCTTCGGGCCGCCGGTGGCCGAGAACGTGGCGAAGTACCACAGCACCTCGTCTCCGTCTTTCAGCGTCACCTGGTCGGCTCCGACCGGCGGCGAAGCGCCGTTGACCTTGAACACCCAGCCCGACGAGCCGGCGCCGGGGTAGCGGCCGATCTGGCTCACGTACCGCCCGAACGACGCCTGCGTCACATGGGTGTAGAACTCACCGAGCGCGCTCGCGACGTCGAGTGCGACGAGCGCGTTGGGAGCATCCAGCTTGACGGGAGCCGATCCGAAGATCGACTGGGTCTTTCCTTCGACGCGCACCGTGACGGTGGCGCCGAGGGCCGTAGCTGCGCATGCGAGAGCGAGACCGAGAACGGTCACGAGAACGGGCAGACGTCGTGCCACGAATCCTCCTTCCACGAGGGGTTCGGTATGGAGGAGGGCGGCAGGTCTTCTGACTCGGGGCTCCCTCTCCCACCGCCTTCCCGGCTGCCGGTCTCCCGGTGCGCCAGTGGCATCTCGGTGGGCGAGCAACTCCCCTCACAGCGGCGGGACCGTCCCGGACTTGCACCGGATTCCCTCACCGCACTCCCTTTGGACGGCGGAGCCTATCATCCGATGGTGTCGGTAGCCGCGTTGAAGAGATGGGGCCCCGTCGTCCTCTGGGCGGTGCTGATCTATGCGCTCTCCTCGATCCCGAGCCTCTCGACGGGACTCGGTACCTGGGATCTCATCCTGCGGAAGATCGCGCATTTGACCGAGTACGCGATTCTCGGCGCCCTCCTCCTGCGCGCACTCGGCAGGCCGTGGCTCGCGATCCTGATCGGCGCGCTGTACGCGGTCAGCGACGAGCTCCACCAGCACTTCGTCCGCGGCCGTCACGGCGCGTGGTACGACGTCGCGATCGACACGGTCGGCGTCACGATCGGAGTGATCGCGTGGCACCGGTCGCGGTGGAGCAGATGACCGTTGCGATCCTGATCGACCTCGATGCCGCGCTCGGGGACACGCGGCCGCTCTGGGACGACTGGCTGGCCGGGGCGGCAGCGGTGCTGGCGATCGATCCCGAAGCGTTGTCCACCGATCGCGGGGCCGCCGCAGCCGAGCTCGACGCGGCAGGCGCCGGCAACTGGCGCGCTCTGCTCGAGAAGTTCTCCGCCGAACGGGCACCCGTCTACCTCCGGCCGAACGCCGAGGCGAGCGCTGCGATGCGGCAGCTGACAACGAGCGGCCGTCCCGTCGGCGCCTTCACCGACGCGCCCGTCGAGCTCGCCAGGCTCGCCGCGGCGCAACTCGGTGTCGCCCGGCGGCTCACCGCCCTCGAATCGGGAGCCGGTGCACTCGAGCGGCTCATGGCCGACCTCGGAGCCGACGCGGTCGTCGTGCGATCGCGGGCCGAGCTCGTGGCGTCAGCAGATCAGGCGCTGAGCCGGTAGAGCACGCCGTTCCCGGAGACGGCGTAGAGCCCTCCGCTGCCGTCCTCGCCAAACGAGGTCAGGCTGGGCACCGTGAATCGCTCCTGACGAATCTGACGCGCAACCCCGCGCACGAGCCTCAACGACCAGATCGTGCCGCTGCAGTAGTCGCCGTAGAAGTAACGGCCCGTCAGAGCCGGGATGCCCGTGCCGCGATACACATAGCCGCCGGTGATCGAGCAGCCGTGCTGATGGCTGTATTGCGCTACCGGCTGGACGAGGCGGCCCGGACCGAGCTGGTTGTTCGAGAACGGCGCGCGACCCTCGTAGACGTTCCACCCGAAGTTGAGGACGCCTTGCCACGGCCAGGCGACGTGATCGACCTCCTCGATCGCTCCCTGGCCTACATCGCCGATCCAGAGGTCGCCGTTCGCGCGATCGAACGAGAAACGCCACGGGTTACGCACTCCGAGCGCGACGGTGACCGGCTTCGCGCCGGGGTGCGCCGGATCGAGCCGAAGGATCTTGCCGAGGAGCGAAGCGGGATTCTGGGCGCGGTTCTGCGGATCGCCGCCCGAGCCGCCGTCGCCCATGCCGACATAGACGAGACCGTCCTTGCCGTACGCCACCATGCCGCCGTTGTGGTTCGGGTAGGGCTGCTGGACGAAGAGCAACTCCTTCGCGCTCGTCGGCAGCGCCGCCGTTCCGTCGGAGCTGTAGCGAACGACACGGGTGTTGCCGGCGCTGTCGGTGTAGTCGACCACGAACTCCCGGCTCGTCGCATAGTCAGGAGCGAACGCGAGCCCCAGCAACCCCTGCTCACCGCCCGACTTGACGAGGCCCATCACGTCGAGGAATGGCTTCGGCTGGATCACGCCTCGCTTGACGACGCGGACGAGACCGCCTTGCTCGACGACGTACAACACCCCCGGCACGCCCGGCGCGGCCGTGACGTGAACCGGCGCCTGCAGGCCCGCGACGACCTGGACGAACCGCGGCGCAGCCTGGTGACTCCCCTCTGCAGCGGCGCCCGCGGCTGCCACGAGAGCGGCTACGAGCGCGGCGGCGACGGCGCGCATCTAGCCGACGAGAACGAGCCTGAGCTGATCTTCGACGCCGGGCTTGAGGATCGCGACAACCTGGTCACCGGGATGGATCACCGTCTCGCCCACGGCGATCTCGGCAGTACCGTTGCGCATCACCGAGACGAGACGTGAGCCCTCCGGCAGCGAAAGAGCAGAGACGCGCTTGCCGGCGGCCGGAGAATCGGCCACGACCTGTACCTCGACCACCTCGAGCCCTTCCCGCCGCAACTCGAGCAGCCGTACCAGGCCATGCTCCGGCACCTCGTGCTCGACGAGGCCGAGCAGGCCCGATGTCGCGCAGACGGTGAGCGAGATTCCGAGCAGGTCGAAGGTCTCCTGGTTCCGAGGATCGTTCACCCGAGCGATGATCTTGTCGACGCCGTAGCCCTCACGGGCCAACTGCGAGATCACGAGGTTGTCCTCGTCATCGCCGGTGACCGCGAGCAGAAGGTCGGGTGGCCGCGCGATCCCTGCCCGCTCGAGCACGGCGATCTCGGTTCCGTCACCGAGCATCGCGGCGTGGCCGAACTCCTCTTCGAGTTGCGCGACCCGGTCACGGCGCTGTTCGATGATGGTCACCTCGTGCTCCATCGCAATCAGCGACCTCGCGATATTCGCCCCGACCTTGCCTCCACCGGCAATGACGACGTACATCAGCTCGCCGCCTGCGGCGCGACGCTGACCTCACACGCACGCACCGCTTGAACGAGGGTCGAGATCGCCGTCTGAGTCGGGCACACGGTTCGGAGGCCCAGTTTGTCGTAGAACTCAGCGCGGGCCGGGTCGAGCACCCTCACGACGACACACTGAATGCCGTAGCGGCGCTGGAGAATCTGGCCGATCACGATGTTCGAGTTGTCGCCGTCCGTCGCGACCACCGCAGCGTGGGCCTCGGCCGCTCCGCCCTCCTCGAGGATGCCACGGTCCATCCCGTGCCCCACCACGAAACCGCCCTTCCAGGGGCCGAGCCGCGCAAGTGCGTTCTCGTCCTCGTCGATGCAGGTCACATCCCACTCCTCGCGGGCCAACTGGAGCGCGACGGAGGAGCCGACTCTCCCACAACCGATGATCACGGCCTTCACGGCGTCAAGGGTACCGCTACTCGAACGTTCCGTCGGGGAAGGCGACGACCAGCACCTCGCAGGGCGCGTGGCGCAACACGTGGTCGACCGTGGGCGAGAAGAACCGCGACTGGCGCCGCCAGCGGGGCGACGACCCGAGCACGATCAGGTCCGCGCCGTGCTCGCGAGCCTCCTCGACGATGGCATGACCGATCGAACGGGCCAGAATGGTGTGGGTCACGACCTCGACGCCGTTCTCCTCGCCGAGCGCCTGCGCCTCGGCCAGCGACTCCTCCGCCCGCCGGCGAACGTCGTCCGGCAGGGTGCCCTCGAGAGGGAAGGCACGGGGCACGCGCACGACGAACACCGCCTCGATGCTCGCCCCCCTCTCCTTCGCGAGCGCGACCGCAGTTGCGACCATCTCCTCGCCGATGTCGCCGAGCTTCATCGGGACGAGCACCTTGCGATAGGCAGCTCCGGGAGGAAGCGTGGCCACCGGAGCGATCTCCTCGAGCATCCCCACCTCACGGCGGCGCCTCACGACGACGAAGACCACGAGCCCGATCAGAAGCCAGGCCGGCCCGGCGTACCGGGCACCCGGATGCGTGATCAGCGCCAGCACCCAGACGACGAAGGTGAGCGGCGCACCGATCAGCGCGGGCACCGGCACGAGCACACCGCGAATCCGCACCTCCGGCTTCGCCCTGAACGGGCGCTCGAGATCGGGCTCGGTACTACGAAGCCGGATCACCGCGAGCTGTGCCGCCGTGAATGCGAAGAGGACGCCGAACGAGTACGCGCTCGCGAGGAAGGCGGGGTCGTCCTCCGCGAAGATGCCGGTCCCGACGACGATCGCGATCGCCACGAAGCCGGTTGCGAGAATCGCCTCACGCGAGACGAGCGAGCGCCGCTCGAGACGACCGACCTCGCGTGGGAGCATCCCGTGCTCGGCCATCGAGCGCCCGAGTCGCGTACAGCCGGTGATCGCCGTCGTCGCGGCCGTGAACAGGATCAACGCTCCCGAGAGGCCGACGACGACGCGGAGAATGTCGACGAGACCAGCTGGCAAATGCCCGTTGAACGCGGTCACGATCCCGACGATCGGCGCCTGCAGCCACTCATCGGCGAGGTCGGTCGACCCGTCGGTGGCCGGAAACGCGGTCAACCCGACGATCGCGATCAGCACCGTCATGATCACGACGAGACCGATCGAGGAGAACAGCGACCGCGGCAGCACCTTGCCCGGCTCGCGCGTCTCCTCGGCCAGGTTCGCGACTGTCTCGAGTCCGGTGTAGGCGAGCATCGCCAGGGGCAGCGCAAACGCGAGGTCGTGCCAGTTCTGTCCGGGGGCGAAGCTGAAGCCGCTTGTCAGCACGTGGGGAGAGAAAAAGACGGCGAACCCGAGCACGACGACGAGCAGCTGCACCGAGATGTCCAGCAATGCAAGCGTCAGGGCCGCGGTGTGGATCCGGCTGTGGCGGACGAGCCTCGAGCTGACGATCACCACGATCACGCCGACCGCGATCAGCACGTCCCAGGGGCTGCGGGTCAGCGACGGAGCCGAGAGTGACGCGGCGAGGTAGTGCGGGAGGAACAACGTCGACAACGCGATCACGATCAGGAAGTCGAGGAACAGCACCCAGCCGGTGGCGAAGCCCGCGAGATCGTTGAACGCGCGCCGCGTGAACGTGGCGGCTCCCCCGGTCTCGGGGATCGCGGCGGTGCCCTCGGCATAGGACAGCGAGACGACGAGGAACAGCAGCCCCGTCGCCAGCAGGACGATCGGCGTGAACCCGAGCGCCTGTGCCGCCACGATCCCGAGCGCGAAGTAGATCGACGAGCCGATCTCGTCGTAGGCGACCGCGAACAGCGCGGGCGCGTCGAGGACGCGCTCGAAGCCTCGGACCTTACGAGCCACGCTTACGCTCCAGCTGAATCCGGCCGACGCCGAGCGCGACGAACAGGGCGCCCAGCACGAAGCCGACGAGGCCGCCGCCGTGCACCGCTGTGGCGACGAGCAGCGCCGCGCCGATCAGGACGAAGCATCCCGAGAACACGAGGATGGCGCGCCGGTACCAGATCACGCCGGCACCTCGTCGCGCGATGCCGTCACCATCACCCGACACGGAGCGTGACGGAGCACGTAGTCCACGGTACGGCCGAAGACAGCCCGCTGCGACCGCGTCAGGAGCTTGCGCGGCGTCCCGATCACGATGATCTCGGTGCCACGCCGCTCGGCCTCCTCGACGATCGCGGGTCCCGCGCTCCGTGCGCGCACGAGACGGTCGAGCACCCGAATGCCATATGAGTCGCCTATTGCGATCGCCTCGTCGAGCTCGTCGTTCGCGGCGTCCTCGAGCTCGTCGAGATCGTCGTCGAGCGGCCGGCCGAGCGGCACCTCGAGCACGTTCAGCGCCACGATCCTCGCGCCGCGCTCGGCAGCAAGGCTGCAGGCGACGTCGAGTGCGTCGTCCGAGGGCTGTCCCGCCACGACCGGAACGAGCAACCGGCGGTACTCGAGCGCGAGCGCCGGGCCGAAGGCCGGTGGCGCTTTGACCGTGTGAACGAGCGACTCCTTCACGAAGCGGCTTCGGTAGACGACGTAGAACACCATCCCGGAGGCGATCCAGCCGAGCCCGACCCATCGCGTCGTCGGGTTCTGCATGACGATGACGAGGAAGGAAAGCCCGGTCGCGATCCCGCCGATGATCGCGAAGATCGGCCACTCGATCCCGCCGAGGAACACGTTCGGGCGAGCGCGGTAGAACGTCTCGGCGGAGCCTCTCTGCTTCACCCGCAGGCGGATGAGCGAGAAGTGAGCGATCGTGAAGGAGAGCGTGGCGCCGAACGAGTACAGCGTGCCGACGAAGTTCACGTTACCGGGCAGGATGATCAGGATCGGAGCGATGCCGGCGAAGATGACGAGCGAGAGCACAGGCGTCTTGAACGTCGGATGGAGCCGGCGGAAGATTTCTGGAATCTGCCGGTAGCTCGCCATCGAATACGTGACCCGGGAGGCGCCGATCACGCCCGCGTTCGTCGCGATGAAGAGAATCGTCGCTGCCAGCACGCCGACGTAGATCTCCAGCACCCGCAGGAGCGATCCCGAGACGCCGAGGTTCTGCACGAGGCCGAGGATCGGATCGTTGGCATAGCCTCCCTGCTCCGGCGGCAGTGCGAGCAGTGTCGTCAGGTGCCCGTTGATCATCTGCACGGGCAACGCAGAGAGCGCGATCAGCGGTAGCGTCAGGTAGATCGCGAACACCGCGCCGGCCACGAGCTTGTAGGCGTTCGGCACACTCCGAGCCGGTTCGCGGGCCTCCTCGGCGAGGTTGGAGACGGTTTCGACGCCCGTGTAGGCGAGCATCGCCACCGGCACCGCGAGCGCGAGGTTCGACCACGTCGGCGCGACGCCCCAGTGGATGTTGTCGACGAGGATCGTCGGGCTGAAGACGAGGAAGAACCCGAGCAGGACGAGCAGCACCTGCGTCGCGAAGTCGAGCACCGCGAGCACGATCGACAGCTTCGCCGCCTCCTGGACGCCGACGATGTTGAGCGTCACGAGAATCAGGATCACGACCGCCCCGCCGACGATGTCCCACGGGTTCGTCTTCAGCGGCTCCCAGAAGATCGAGAGGTAGTGCGGCACGAAGAAGGCCGACGTGGCCACGGTGACGACGTACACGAGCATCTGCGCCCACGCGGCACCGAAGCTGACGAGCTCGTTGAACGCGTGCCGCGCGAAGCTCGACGAGCCGCCGGCCTCCGGGTAGAGGACGGTGCCCTCGGCGTAGGTGGCCGCCGTCATCGCAAACACGATTCCGGCAACGAGGAAGACGAGCGGCGTCAGCCCGAGGGCATAGATCGCCGTGAGGCCGAGTGCGTAGTAGATCGACGAGCCGACGTTGCCGTAGGCCGTCGCGAAGAGCGCCGGAGTCCCGAGCACCCGCTCGAGCTCGACCTCACGTCTCCGGCGACTGGGCACTGGACGAGTGTAGGGGGAGAGGCGGGCGCCCCTCCCCCAACCCGATACCTATCCGTGAATCGACGCGAGCAGCGGAATGATCAGGATCGCGACGATGTTCGCGATCTTGATCATGGGGTTGATCGCGGGCCCGGCCGTGTCCTTGTACGGATCGCCGACCGTGTCGCCCGTGATCGAGGCGGCGTGCGCATCCGAGCCCTTGCCGCCGTGGGCACCGTCCTCGATCAGCTTCTTCGCGTTGTCCCAGGCGCCGCCGCCGGACGTCATCGAGATCGCGAGGAAGAGGCCGGTGACGATGGTGCCGATCAGCAGGCCGCCGAGCATCTTGGCGCTGATGATGCCGACGACGATCGGGATCACGATCGGGATCGCCGCGGGAAGCATCATCCCTTTGATCGCCGAGCTCGTGACGATGCCGACCGCCTGCGAGTAGTCAGGCCGTGAGGTGCCCTCCATGATGCCCGGATCCTCCCGGAACTGGCGGCGGACTTCCTCGACGACCTCTCCGCCGACGCGGCCCACGGCAGTCATCGCGAAGGCCGCAAACAGGAACGGCATCATGCCGCCGATGAAGAGGCCTGCGATCACGTACGGGTTGTCGAGTGAGAACACCGTGTCGATGCCGTGGTTGACGAGACCGCGCGTGTACTCGTCGAACAGGATCAGCGCAGCGAGGCCGGCCGAGCCGATTGCGTAGCCCTTCGTGACGGCCTTCGTCGTGTTGCCGACCGCGTCCAGCTGATCGGTGATCCCTCTGACCGACTCCGGCATGTCCGCCATCTCGGCGATGCCGCCGGCATTGTCGGTGACGGGCCCGAAGGCGTCGAGCGCCACGATCAGGCCGGCCATGGAGAGCTGCGCCATCACGGCGACGCCGATCCCGTAGATGTTGCCACCGGCGATCTCGTAGGCGGCGATCACGCCACCGGCGATCACGATCACCGGTAGAGCGGTCGCTTCCAGGCCGGTGGCGAGGCCGGCAATGATGTTCGTCGCGTGGCCGGTGGTCGATGCCTCGGCGATCTTCTTGACCGGGCTCCAGCGGCTGCCAGTGTAGTACTCGGTGATCGCGACGAGCAGGAACGTGATCGCGAGGCCGACGAGTGCCGAGCCGTACAGCTGCCAGAACGAGAACCGGCCACTGTCGAATGCCTTCGTGACCGGGATGAACCCGATCGCCGACAGCACCGTCGCGACGAGAACGCTCTTGTAGAGCGCGTTGATGATCGCATTCGGCCCCTTGCCGACGTGTGCGAAGAACGTGCCGATGATCGACGCGAGGATCGACATGCCGCCGAGCGCGAGCGGATAGAGCCACAGGTCGCCCGTCGGATAGGCGGTGCCGAGCAGCATCACGGCGACCGCCGTGACCGCATACGTCTCGAACAGGTCGGCCGCCATGCCGGCACAGTCACCGACGTTGTCACCGACGTTGTCGGCGATCACGGCCGGGTTGCGCGGATCGTCTTCGGGAATCCCGGCTTCGATCTTGCCCACGAGGTCGGCGCCGACATCAGCCGCCTTCGTGAAGATGCCGCCGCCGAGGCGGGCGAACACCGAGATCAACGAGCCACCGAACGCGAGCCCGATCAGGTCGTCGACGGCCGACTCAGGGCTGTTGCCGAGCGCGCCCGTGAGGAACCAGTAGTACCCGGCCACCCCGAGCAGCCCGAGCCCGACGACGAGGAGGCCCGTGACCGAGCCGGCCCGGAACGCAACCTTGAACGCGGGAGCGACACCCTCGCGAGCGGCCTCCGCGGTACGCGCGTTCGACCGCACGGCGACGTTCATCCCGATGAAGCCGGCTGCCGCCGAGAGGACGGCGCCGATCACGAAGCCGAACGCGGTTCCCCAGCCGAGCTGGTCGTAGAACCCGATCAGCAGAATCGGTGCAATCGCCACGAGAGCGATCGTCTTGTACTGCTTGCGCAGATATGCGGCAGCACCCTCCTGCACGGCGCCCGAGATCTCACGCATGCGCTCGTTCCCAGCCGGCTGCTTGAGGAGCCAGTAGGTGAGGTAGAGCCCGAACAGCACTGCCGCGCCCGCGCATACGAGCGCAAACGCCACAGCATGATCATTGAAGAAGTCCATCAACCCTCCGGAGGCACGACACAAAGAAAGCGCCGAAACGAGATCGGCGCGCAAGATTATGTAGCAGAAGCACCGACCTTGCCCGCCGAACCAGCGACTTCAGCCGGGTTCTCAGGCCACGCGCGACGGGCGCACGACGAGATCGCCGTAGATCGCAGCCAGGTCGTCGCCCTGCGCGAACCGCGCAATCTGGCGCTCAGCCGCGTTCTGCTCGGGAATGCTCAACCATTCGGCAGCGCCGATCTCGGTCGCGACCGGCAGAACCCACTCGATCAGGCGCTCGAGCCGGGCCCGCGCAGACAGGACGTCCCCGCGCTGGAGGTCGATCAGCTCACCCGAGAGGCCGTAGCGGATCGCCCGCCACATGTTCTCCTCGATCAGCCGGTGTGGTTGCTGCACGATCGGCTCGCCCTCGTCGAGGGCTCGGGCGATGCGCGCCGTCAGAGCGACGGAAAGCGCTGCGAGCGACCGGGACTCGGCGAGATCGGGCTGGCCGTCGGCGATCCGGATCTCGACGGTCGGGAACGCGAGATGCGGCCTGACGCTCCACCACAGCTGGGTGTGCTCGTTGATCGATCGTGTGTCGTAGAGGAACCGGACGTAGCGCTCGTAGTCGACCCACGAATCGAACGCGTCCGGGACGCCGCAACGGGGGAAGAAGCGCGTGAAGATCTGCGTGCGTGCCGAATGGAGGCCCGTCTCGACGCCTTCGGCGAACGGCGAGCTCGCCGAGAGGGCGAGCAGTTCGGGCAGCCAGTTGCGGAGCGCGGACGTCACCTGGATCGCGCGGTCGGCTCCCCTGATGCCGACGTGAACATGGAAGCCGAAGGTGTTGTTCCGCCAGACGACGTAGCGGAGTAGCTGGTCGTTGCGCCGGTAGTGCGGCGTGTCGATGATCCGCTGGTCCTTCCAGTTCGCCCACGGGTGTGAGCCCGTTGCGCCGAGCGTGAGGCCGAGCGGCTCGACGAGCGCTGCCAGCTGCGCGCGGCGCTCCGCGATGATCCCCGGCACGTCGGCAAAGGTCTCGACGCGACCGGTCTTGATCTCCACCTCGGATGCGATCAGCTCACCCGCGAGGTGGTTCTCGGCCTCGGTCCCGGCCGCAGCAGCCTGCACTTCCTCGAATCGGTTGACAAGGTCGAACGAGCCCGGGTCGAGCAGCGCGAACTCCTCCTCCACGGCGACCGTGAAATCGGTGCCCGAGTCGAAGCGCTCGCGCGCCTCACGCAGGAGTTGATCTGTGGGAACCCGCTGTTCGTCGCCCATGGAGCGGGAAATCGTAGTCGAACGGGAGCTCAGGCGAACGGCTCGAGTAGCCTGCGCGAAACGCCCGCCCAGCTCCAGTGTTCCAGGACTGCCGCGCGCGCCGCGGCACGCACAGCAGCACGATCCGCGGTCGGCAAGCTGAGGAGCTCATCCAGCTTCCGAGCGAGGTCGTCCACGCTGCCGCTCTCGAACGAGGTGAGGTGACGAAGCCGCGGCGGATAGTCCTCCTCGAGGCCCGCCGCGACTTCGGCCAACCCGGAATGCCGCGCAACGAGCGGAGGGCAACTCGCCGATGCGGCTTCGACGGCGACCATCCCGAACGCCTCGGGAAAGATCGACGGCACCACGCAGGCGTCCGCGAGCGCGAGCAGGTGTCTCAGGTGACGGTGCCCGAGCGGGCCCGTGAAGAGCGCCTCGACGCCGCGATCGGCGGTGCGCGCTTCGAGCGCGGCGCGCTCCGGGCCGAAGCCGACGACGACGAGCCTGGCCTCGATTGCCGCGAGGGCATCGATCAGGACGTGCACGCCCTTCTGCTCGATCAGCTTGCCGAAGTAGACGACAACCGGCCTGTCAGTCTCGAGGAAGGTTGCAAACCGTTCGGCATTGCCGTCGTCAGGAACCCGCTCGGCCGCATTACCGGGGTTGGGTGCATCGCGACAAGCTTCGTCGATCAGGCTTGCGAGGGCTTCATCACGGGGCTTCGGCACCCACGCGTCGACGTCGACGCCCGGCGGCACTTCGATCACCGAGCCGACCGGTCCGCAGACGTCGGCGAGAACCTCGCGGATGTGCTCCGAGCCTACGAACGTTGCTCGTGCCGCCGACAGCGCCTCGGCTCCCCACGCCGACAGCTCGGCGTTGCCCCGCATCGTGTACTCGAGCTCCGAGCCGTGCGCCTTGACCGCGAACGGTGCGCCCGTTGCGGCGCCGACCGGGCCACCCAGCAGCACGTGGTTCGCGAACACCATGTCGGCCGGCAGAAGCTCCCGGATCGCCGCCGCGTTCGCCTCGACCCATGCGTCGAGCTCCGGGCGAGCGCAGTCCTGCACCAGGCGCACGTCGTAGCCGTCGTAGTGGTCGAGCACGAAGACCGGGAGCAAACCACCGACATCGGGTCGTACCGCTGTCGCCTCACCGAGGTCGTAGCGCCCGGGATCCGGCTCCTGGGAGAGGACGGTGACGTCGTGCCCTGCTCTGCTCCACTCGCGCGCAAGCATCCGGGTGTAGACGTTCGACCCGGTGCCGCCGAGGAGGTACCCGTGCCAGAGCAGGATGCGCATGGCTGCATCCTGCCCGACAGCCATCGACAGCTGTCGCTACGTCAGGTGGAAGTACAGTCCGTAGAGCAACTCGACGGCCGGGTTCGACGTGTGCACCTGGACGTCGGCGGGCGTCGTCAGCAGCGCCTGCGAGTAGTTGAAGATGATCTTGACGCCGGCGGCCACGAGCGCGTCCGCCACCCCCTGAGCGGCATCGGCTGGAACGGCGAGAACGCCGACGATGATGTTGCGCTCGCGAGCAAGCTCATCGAGATCCTCGAGCGGGCTGACCGAGACTCCGCCGATCACACGACCGACCTTCGACGGATCGCTGTCGAACACAGCGGCGATCGTGATCCCATGCTCGGCGAAGATCGGCGACGTCGCGATGGCACCACCCAGGCGCCCGGCGCCGACGAGCGCGATGTTGTGCTGCCCCTGTGTTCGCAGGATCCTGCGAATCTCACCGAGCAGCGAGTCGATGTTGTACCCGACGCCGCGCTTGCCGAAACGGCCGAAGCCGGAGAGATCGCGACGGATCTGGGTGGCGTTGATGTTCGTGTACTCCGATATCTCCTGCGAGGAGATCCTGTCCTTGCCCATCTTCTTCGCCTGCGTCAGGACCTGCAGATACCGGCTGAGTCGCGCCGCAACACCCACTGTCAGTCTTTCCGCCACGCTCACTCCTTCGCCGAACAGGCGTCCTTGTGACAATTCGTCACATACTGCCTGCCCACGTCTGTGAGCGCGCCGGGGAACCGTCGCTGCGTCAGCGGGCGAGGCGGTCGAGCAGGCCCTCGACGGTGACGAAGTAGGTGAAGGCGCGCACGCCGTCGATCTCGATCACGGGCAGGAGCTCGCGGTATGCAGATTCGAGTGCTGAAACCCCGCCGATGTCGACGAGCTCGAGTTCGAACGGCCGCGTCGCACGCGCCTCGCTCACAACCTCGATCGCGCGCTCGCAGAGGTGACAGTTCTCTGCGTGATAAAGGGTGACCCGGGGCTCGGTCACGGATAGAGGCCGCGGATCGTCTCCGCCTCGGCCACGCGCTGCACCGCAAGCCCGTAGGCCGCCATCCGCATGCTCGTTCCGAACCGTTCACGGGCCGACCAGGTCTCCTCGAAGGCACGGACGACGATGTCGTTCAGCTTGGCGTTGACCTCGTACTCCTTCCAGAAGTACTCCTGCAGGCCCTGGACCCACTCGAAGTAGGAGACCACCACCCCGCCGGCATTTGCAAGCACATCGGGCAGAACCAGAATGTCGCGGTCTTCGAGAATCTCGTCGGCGGCTGGCGTCGTCGGCCCGTTGGCGCCCTCACAGATCATCTTGGCCCGTACACGCGAGGCATTGTCCGCCGTGATCGTCTGCTCCAGCGCGCACGGAGCCAGCACGTCGCAGTCGATCTCGATGAGCTCCTCGTTCGTGATCGCGTCTGCGCCCGGAAAGCCCTCGAGGACTCCGTGCTCACGCTTGTACGCGGTCACGGCTGCTACGTCGAGGCCGTAAGGATTGTGGATTCCGCCACGGGAATCGGAAACCGCGATCACGCGCACGCCTTCCTCGGCCAGCAGTCCGGCGAGATTGGAGCCGACGTTCCCGAACCCCTGGATTGCGACTCTCGTGTCGTGGAGCCGCGAGCCCTGCTTCTGGAGCGCCGTCCTGATGCAGTACAGCGATCCGCGCGCGGTGGCGCCGTCGCGACCGACCGAACCACCGATCGAGAGCGGCTTGCCGGTGACCACACCGAGCACCGAGTGGCCGACGTTCATCGAGTAGGTGTCGAAGATCCAGGCCATCACCTGCGCATCGGTGCCGACGTCGGGGGCCGGGATGTCCTTCTCCGGGCCGATCTCGTTGATGATCTCGCTCGTGTACCGGCGGGTCAGGCGCTCCTTCTCACCGAGGGAGAGCAGCTTCGGGTCGCAGACAACGCCACCCTTGGCGCCGCCGAACGGGAGCCCCATCAGCGCGCACTTCCACGTCATCCACATCGCGAGCGCCTTGACCTCGTCCTGCGTGACGGCCGGGTGATAGCGAATGCCGCCCTTGGCAGGGCCACGGGTCATGTTGTGGACGACCCGGTAACCCTGAAACACGTGTACCGACCCGTCGTCCATCTGCACCGGGATCGAGACTTCAACGCTCTTCTTGCAGGAGCTGAGAACCCGGATCAGGTTCGGGTCGACGGCGAATGTCTCGCCGACGCGGCGCAGCTGCGCCTGGGCGAGCTCGAACGGGTTCTCGCGTAGATGCGTGGATGCAGGGGCGGCAGCACTCATGCGTGGACACCATCGCTCACGACGCGACGACTATATCGCGGACCTCGATGGTTGCTCAGCGGACCGTGAACGGCACCGTCGCCGTGTCGGGGTCGCCACCGCCGACCGGGACGGCAGTGATGTGGAGCTCGTAGTCTCCCAGCGGGAGGCGCCGGCCGGTCATTCCCCGCCCCGTAATCCCGAACGAGTACCTCCCCGGGAGCACGTCGCGAACGAGCGCGAGGCGACCGAGCCGACGATCGCTGCGGTAGAGGTCAATGCTCAGCGCAGCGAGGGGAAGGAGTTGTGGCCGGTCGGGGCTGCCGTCGACACGGCCCGCGATCACCGTCAGCACGGCTGGCTCGACATCCGAGGGCACGAACGCCTGGTCCGAGAGCACGGCGCTCCGAATCAAGGTTGCGGATGCGAGCGGAACAGCGATCGTCCACGGAATCTGCAGCGTGGCGCCGCTGCGGATCTTGACCCGGATCGCGCCGCCGAGTGCAGCCGGCGCGCGCGGCAACAGCGGCATCGTGGCCGAGAGCGTGACCTTCAGAGTGCCGCCCGGGCGAATCCTCGCGGTGCTGGGAGCGACGCCGACCGCAATATCGGCCTGGTCTGCAACACCCGGCTCGATCGTCACTTCGAGCGGGCGCGTGCTGACGTTCCGCAACGTCACGGGCCGGACGAGTGTCACGTTCTCGGCGCTTGCGACGCCGAGGCCGACGGACGGTGGGTCGGCGACGAGCTCCGCGGCGGCCGCACCGGACGGGTCGACGAGGCCTGTGGCAGAGCCACTCGAGCGCCGGGACGATCCGACGAGCGACTGCTTGAGGCCGGCAGCGTCGAGATCCGGGCGGGCCTCGGCGAGGAGGACAGCCGCCCCGGCGGCGAGAGCGGCGGCCGCGCTCGAGCCGCTGATCGTGCCATACCGCGCAGTCCCGTCGTCGTTTCGGCCGGGATCGGACGTCGCGAGGCCTATTCCGGCTGCTGCCACATCGGGCTTGAGACCGCCGTCGAAGGCGAGCCCTTCCGACGAGAACGGCGCGGCACTCCCGATCACGGCGCTCTTGTCGAATGCCGCTGCACCAACAGCGAGCGTGACCGGAACAGAGCGCCGGATCGCCGCTCGCACCGCCTGCGCATCAGCCGCCACGAGGCCGAGGATCGGTACGTCGACCGGCCCGTCAGTGCCGAGTGATCCCGCCGGCAGCGGACCGTCGACGAGGACAGCTCGCGCACCCGCTTCCACGACTTCGCGCACAGCCTCCGGTGACGACGTCCCGCGCGGCAGAAGCGCTGCAGCGCCTCCGACGCGACTGAAGCCGTTGCTGTCGAAGAGGCGGCTCAGTCCGCCCGCGCCACCGACGATCACCGGCCCTGCATGCGCGAGAGCCACCACCGGGGCGGACACCGAGATCGAGGAAGTAACGACACCGCCGAGCGGCTGAAGGCCCGAAACGAGCACCCGGAGCCCGGTGAGGAGCAGGACGTGGCCTGTCGGCGTGCGACTCCTCGTATCGATCGCCCCGGCGGTGAGGGCCGCAGGTGCCCCGCCTGGGCCGCCGACGCTGCCGTAGGCAGGCCCGGCCGGCCCATCGTTCCCGGCCGCTGCCACGACGAGCGAGTCGAGCGCGGCAGCTCCAGCCGCGGCTGCGGCAAGCGGCCCGTCGGTGAACGCTGCAAACGGCTCCACGATGCCGACGAGCGCCACCCGCACCGCGTCGTGCGCGTCACCGTCCTCGTTCGGATCGACCGCCAGCTCGATTCCGGCGAGAAGCTGGTCTGTCCTGCCGTACACCGAAACGCCACCCGAGGTATCGGGCTGCCAGCCCGCGACCCGAATCGGGAGCAAGGAGGCTCCCGGGGCGACACCGGCGAGCCCAGCCGGGCCGTTCGAGCCGACGACGAGCCCGGCCATCTCGGTGCCGTGGCGCTCGGGCCGTTCGGGAGCGGTCGGGTTCTGGCGGGCACTTGCGTTCCCACCGGGGTCGAGCACGTCGAGACCCGGCAGAAGTGCTCCACGGATGTACGGATGAATGATGTCGACCCCCGTATCGAGGAGCGCAACTGTCACGCCTGCACCCGAGAAACCGGGAATGCCGACGTCGACCCGGCGCCCGCCGGCGGCACCGACGAGATCGTCGAGGTGGCGCGGATCGATCGACGCCGGGATCGCTGCGCGGACGGGGAACACGCCCTGTACTCCCGGATCGCGCGCCACGATCGCGAGCGCACGGGCATCGAGAGACGCGGCGAACCCGTTGAAGACCCGGTAGAAGGCGTGCTCGGGCTCGATCGGAGCCCCGTGAAACGCGAGCCGCGCGAGAACCGTCCGCTGATCGCGGCGGGCGGTGGCAGTCCAGGCGCGCTCCTGCTCCTCCGTCGCAAGCCCACCGGCGGCGGCGACTCGCGTCGCGAGCGACCGCGCCTTGAGAACGACGATCCAGCGCCCACCGAGCTGTGGCGACGGCCGGTCGCCGAGGAGGCTCTCCCAGCCGGCGGCTCCCGAAGCCGGCTCGTCGGCCGCGGAGCCCGTTCCTGCGACGAGCAGCAGCGCCGCCAGGACGACCGCTGCGGCGCCGACGCTCAGCCGGCGAAGGAACGACACGTGCTCAGGCTGCCGACGCATACGCATCCAGGTGGAAGAGGTCGGCCCGAGGGAGCGGAGTGCCGAACCGGGCGGCTGAGGCGATCATCGCGGCGTTGTCGGCACAGAACGAGAGCGGCGCCAGGGCTGCATCGAGCAGGGCGGCGCGGAGCTCGCTGTTCGCAGCCACGCCTCCGACGACGGCGAGGGTGTCGGCGCCCTCCTGCTCGGCGGCCTGCCAGAGGCGCCCGGTCAATGCGCGAACGATCGCTCGCTGATAGGAGGCCGCCAGGTCGGCGCGGCGCTCTGCAAGCCCGGCAGCACCGAGGTCACGGACCGTGTAGAGCAGCGAGGTCTTGACGCCCGAGAAGGAGAAGTCGAGCCCCGGGACCCGTGCCACCGGAAACCGAAACGCCTCAGGGTCGCCGTGCCGGGCGAGCGCGTCGATCTCGGCACCGCCGGGGTACGGGAGCCCGAGCAGGCGGGCACCCTTGTCGAACGCCTCGCCAGCGGCATCGTCGAGCGTCGTGCCGAGCCGTTCGAACGAGTCGTGAGCGCGAACGGCCAGCAGCATCGTGTGACCGCCGCTTGCAAGCAAGCAGACGAACGGTGGCTGAACCGGCTCCGGGCCGAGGTAGAGCGACGCCACGTGGCCCCGGAGGTGGTCGACGGGCACGAGCGGAATGCCACGCGACCACGCGATCGCCTTCGCAGCCGAGAGCCCGACGAGCAGTGCGCCGATCAGGCCAGGCCCACAGGTCACCCCGATGCGGTTGACCCCTTCGAGCCCAACTCCAGCCTCCCTGAGCGCCTCCTGGATGACCGGGCTCACAAGCTCGAGGTGACGGCGCGACGCGATCTCTGGCACCACACCGCCGTAGCGCGCATGTAGGTCGGCCTGCGAGGAGACGATCGACGAGAGAACGTGCCCGTCCTCGGTCACGATCGCCGCCGCGGTCTCGTCACACGATGTCTCGATTCCCAGAATCACTGCTGCTCCTCCGATCGCCCTGGCGCTGTGACAGGCCCGTCCGCGTCGCGCCACATGATCAACGCATCTTCTCTGTTGTCAGTATAGTAACCGCGTCGGACGCCACGGGATGCGAAGCCGAAGCTCTCGTAGAGCCGGATCGCCGGAGTATTCGAGACGCGCACCTCGAGTGTGTACCCGCGCTCGGCATCGCCGCGCGTCAACTCGAACAGGTGGTCGAGCATCGCGGAGGCGATCCCGAACCGGCGGTACTCGGGGTCGACGGCAACGTTCATCACGTGCCAAGCGTCCACGTATCGCGAGAGGACGAGATACCCGACGAGCTGTTCCGCGGGCGTCACAGCCGCGATCGAGAGCGAGCTCTGCTTCGCCAGCTCGCTCGCGAACATCGAGCGCGACCATGGGGTCGGGTACGACGCCCGCTCGATGAGCTCGATTGCATCCAGGTCGGCAAGCTCGAGCCGCCGCAGCGAGAAGCTCAACTCGGCCATGGGGCGGCATCCGGTTCGCGGACGTAGACCGGCTCCACTGCGTCGGCCGGACCGAACGAGGTCGCCAGCGCGGCGTGGAGCGAGGCGCGCGGCAGATGAAGCTCGGAGTCGTCGGGAGGCACGAAAGCTCCGTTCGCCTCGAGGACGTCTCGATAGCGCCGAGCGCCGTTGCCGACACACCAGCTCCCCGTCGGGACGATCACATCTGCCGGGTCGAGTGCGAGTGGCCCGGGCACGAAGATCTCCCCACGTCGAGCGTCGATGACGGGGAAGGCCTGGTCGGACGCAGAAGCGAGCGCGTCGAGCGTAGAGACGCCGGCCACCGGCACGTCGAGCGCGAGCGCCAGCCCTCGTGCGACGGCGAGCCCGATTCGAGTCCCGGTAAAGCTGCCGGGTCCTGTCCCGACCACGATCGCGTCGATCTCGGAAGGCACAGCCGCGGCAGCAGAGAGGAGCGCGTCCACGTCGGCGAGCAGCGACTGTGCCCGCGTCGTCCGTTCGCCGAGGATCTCGCCGTCCGCCACGAGCGCACTCGTGGCGAGGTCAGTTGCGGTGTCGAACGCCAGGATCAGCACGCCCGAGATCTTCTAGCAGCGTTTCGTCGGCGCTGTCGATCGTGATGCGGCGTTCGTCGGGAGCGACGTGCTCGAGCGTGAGCGCGACCCGCGCCCGGGGCAGTGCAGCGATCCCGGCGTCGGGCCACTCGACGAAGGCGAGCGTGCCGTCGAAGTACGGCTCGAGATCCCCCCACTCTGCCGGGCTGAGCCCGACGAACCGGTAGAGGTCGAGATGAGCGACGGTCATCGTTCCCCGATAGAGGTGCCCGATCGTGAACGTGGGGCTCGTCACCGGCTCGTCGATGCCGAGTGAACGGCAGGCTCCCCGTACGAGGGTTGTCTTGCCGGCGCCGAGCTCGCCACGAACGAGGACGACGTCTCCCGGCTCGAGCAGGCCGGCGAGGAGCGCCCCGAACGCCTCCGTCTCTGAAGCCGACACCGTGGCGCGCTCGATCACGATTTCAGAACAGGCCGAGTTGCACTGCATCCACGGTCATCGCAACGTCGGCGATGGGAACGGTCTCCGTGCGCGCGCGCATCGGCGCCCACCCCGACTGCTCCCGTCCGAGGAGACCCGGGAGCCGCGCGAAGTCGTCCTCGAGCGCGCTCAGCATCGACGGCGTGTAGAGGGCAGCGGCGGGGTGGTAGAGCGGATACAGCAGCACCGGCGTGCCACCGAGCGTGATCTCGAGCTCCTGGCCGTGGATCCGCGTGATCCCGAGCGGGCGGCCGGAGAGGAGCCTCGTGGCGAAGTTGCCCAGCGTGGCGACGATCCGGGGCCTGACGAGCTCGATCTGACGGAAGAGATGTGGCTCGCACGCGGCGATCTCCTCCTCTCGTGGATCGCGGTTCTGCGGCGGCCGGCACTTGAGCACGTTGGCGAGGTACACGTCGCCGGGTTCGAGCCCGATTCCGGCAAGCAACCGCTCGATCAGCTCGCCCGCCTGCCCTGCGAAGGGACGCACCTGCCTGATCTTCATGGAAGCCGGGAGCCTCACCGACGAGCATCAGCTCGGCGTCGGGGTTGCCCGAGCCGAACACGACCTGCGTGCGCGTCTCCGCGAGCGGGCAGCGGACACAGCCCGCCGTCTCGGCCGCATAGGCAGCAAGAGCAGCATCCATCGGCTGGTCAGTCTAGGCCCGGGGGCGGATGGGCGGTTCGAGCTCAGCCGCAGCCGCAGGAGCCGCCGCAGCAGCCACCGCCCGCGCTACCGCCGCCGAACGACGGCTTCACGGAGGCGCCGTGAACGGCGAAGGCAGAGAGCTGCTTCAGCACGTCGGTGGCGCTGCACGACGGGCACGTGATGACCTGGTCGTCGCTGCGAACGAGCTCGTCGAAATGATCCTCGCACTCCATGCACGCGTACTCGTAGATCGGCATGCCCCGAGTGTACTGTCCGACGCGCATGGAGCGATGGCAGGCAGCGACGCTCGAGGGCGGGATCGTACGGCTGGAACCGCTCGCGGAGCGGCATCTCGGCGACCTCTGGGAAGCATCGCGCGACCCGCGTGTCTGGCGCTGGCTACCGATCGTCCAACCGCAGACGCGGAGCAGTGGCGCGAGTGGTTCGATGACGGCGCTCTCCCGGACCGACGACGGGCTCGAGATCGCGTTCGCGACCGTGCTCGTCTCGACCGGCACGGCGGTCGGCTCGACGCGCTACCTGGCGCTGCGACCCGAGCACCGCAGCCTCGAGATCGGCTGGACGTGGCTCGCGCCGTCGGCCTGGGGCACCGGAGCGAACACCGAGGCGAAGCTCCTCCAGCTCGAGTACGCGTTCGAGGTGCTCGGCTGCAGGCGGGTCGAGTTCAAGACGGACGCCCACGAACGAGCGCGCGAACCCTGCGCTTGCCGCCCTCCCGGCCCAGTTCGAGGGAATCCATCGCAAGCACATGCTCGTGCGCGACGGCGAGAACCGCGATTCGGCCTGGTACAGCATCGTCGACGACGAGTGGCCTGCCGTCCGCGAGGCGCTCCGAGCCCGCCTGGTCTAGCTATCGTTCTGCCAGGCCCGGTATCCACTCGGAACTGGAGCAGGCAGACGATGATCGAGAACGTCCATGTGATCGGCGAACGGCCGCGTTGGCTTCGGCGGTTTCGGCGCGCCTCGACGAGCGCGGGCTGACGCGCGACCGCGCACCGCCCCGACCTGGTGCTCCTCTGCGTCCCCGACCGCGCGATCGCCGAGGTCGCCGCCGGGAATCGCGCCCGGGCCGTGGGTCGCGCACGTCAGCGGCGCAACGCCGCTCGCAGCGCTGGCCCCGCACACGCGGCGCTTCGGAGTCCATCCCCTGCAGACGTTCACGCTGCGGCGCGGGCCGGAGCAGCTCGACGGCGCCTGGGCAGCGGTCACGGCCGAAACGGACGACGCGCGCGAGGTCGCAACCTGGCTCGCCGAGACCCTCGGGCTCCGGCCCTTCGCGCTGCGCGAGGAGGATCGAGCCACCTACCACGCGGGCGCTGCGATCGCGTCCAACTACCTCGTCACGCTCCGACACGCGGCCGGGTCGCTGCTCGAGGCGGCAGGAGCACCGCCCGAGGCGCTCGACCCGCTGATGCTGCGGACGATCGAGAACGACTTCGAGCTGACCGGGCCGATCCAGCGCGGCGACTGGGAGACGGTCGAGCGTCATCTCGAGGCGATCCGCGCTGCCTGCCCCGAGCTCGAGACCCTCTACCGCGTCCTCGCAGACGCAACGGTGGCCGTCGCATGAACGTCTGCCGCACGATCGCCGACGTTCGCGCCGCCCTCGAGCCGCATCGCGACGGCCGAATCGGGCTCGTCCCGACGATGGGGGCGCTGCACGCCGGGCACATCTCGCTCCTCGCAGCCGCTCGCGCGGAGTGCGCGACCGTCGTGATGAGCCTGTTCGTCAATCCGGCCCAGTTCGGCGAGCCGGCCGACCTGAACGGCTATCCGGGCGACGAGGAGCGCGACCTCGCCGCTGCGGCCGAGGCCGGCGTCGACATCGTGTTCGCACCCGCCGTCGAGGAGATGTACCCGCCGGGCTTCCAGACCTGGGTCGACGTGACGGAGCTCGGAGCCGTGCTCGAAGGCGCCGCACCGGCCGGGGCACTTCCGCGGCGTCGCGACCGTGTGCCTCAAGCTCTTCCTGATCGTCCGCCCGGACATCGCCTATTTCGGCCAGAAGGACGCGCAGCAGGTCGCGGTGCTGCGCCGGCTGATCGCCGACCTGGCCCTCGAGCTCGAGCTGCGCGCGCTGCCGACCGTGCGCGACGACGACGGCCTCGCGCTCTCTTCCCGCAACGAGCTTCTCTCCGCCGACGAGCGCGCGCGCGCCCTCGCCCTCCCCCAGGCTCTCGCGACCCGCGACCCGGAGCGCGCGCGCGCGCTGCTCGCCGGGCTCGACGTCGACTACGTCGAGATCGCCCCCTTCGACCCACCCGTCCTCGCCGCCGCCGTGCGCGTCGGCTCGACGCGCCTGATCGACAACGTTCCCCTCGGAGGAGGCCCCATGAGCACCCGCCCGCGCACTCCCGGCCACGGCGCGCCTGCACCCGGCAGGCTGCCGATCACCGATCTCGTCTCGATGAAGAGCAGCGGCTCGCCGATTGCGATGATCACCGCCTACGACGCGCCGTCCGGTCGGCTCGCCGACGCGGCGGGAGCCGACGTGATCCTCGTTGGCGATTCCGCCGCGATGACCGTGCTCGGCCACGACTCGACGGTGCCGGCGACGATGGAGGAGATGCTCGTCCTGACGCGCGCGGTGACACGCGGCGCCAGTCGGCCGCTCGTCGTCGCCGACATGCCGTTCGGCTCCTTCCAGGTCTCGGACGAGCTCGCGGTCACGAACGCGATTCGCTTCGTCAAGGACGCCGGCGCCGACGCGGTCAAGATCGAGGGCGCAGGGACGATGCTCTCGCGCGTCCGCGCGATCGTCGGCGCCGGCGTGCCGGTGATGGGCCACATCGGCCTGACACCGCAATCGGCGACCGCGCTCGGCGGCTTCAAGGCGCAGGGACGCACGGCGGCGAAGGCGGCACAGCTCGTGCGCGACGCGCTCGCTCTCGAGGCGGCGGGATGCTTCGCGATCGTGCTCGAAGCAGTGCCCTCGCCGGTGGCGGCGAGAGATCACCGAGCTGCTCGCGATCCCGACGATCGGGATCGGTGCCGGAGCCGGCGTCGACGGCCAGGTGCTCGTCTGGCACGACCTGCTCGGCCTCTACGACGGCCACGCGCCGCGGTTCGTCAAGCAGTACGCACAGCTCGCGACGGAGATCCAGCGGGCGGTCGAGGCGTACGTCGGTGATGTCCGCGAGCGCCGCTTCCCGGAGGAGGTGCACACCTACGGGATGCCGGACGACGAGCTGGCTGCGTTCGAGGCCGAGCTGGGAAGCGCCCGGGTCTCGTAGGGACGACGCGCACGCGTCGTCCCGCCGGGCGCCCTCAGAGCACGGACGGCACGACCGCGAACGCCGCCACGATCACGGCGGCGAGCGCCAGCGCCCCGATCACCCCGCGCCAGGGCAGCGCGAACGTCGTCCGCAGTCCGATCGCCAGCAGGCCCGACCGACCAGAGCGCGAGCGCGAGCCCGACCGAGACGACGGCCACGTGCCCGGCGCCGGCGTCGGAGCCACCCGTCCTGAACCAATCCGATCCCGAAGCCGAGCACGATCGCCGGGACGGTGACCAGGATCGAGAGCGCGAACGGCAAGGCGGAGAACCCGACGAGCTGCCGCGCTGCCCGCGCGCGTGTCTCGACCCCGACGCCACGCGCCCCGAGCCAGACGACGAGGCCGAGCAGGAAGTAGCCGGCGGCTCCGTAGAAGATCCCGCCGATGAAGGTGACGACGGCCACGGTCAGCCAGTCGAGCGACTGGTCGTCGAGCAGCGTGGCCCAGGCAGGGGTCAGGAGGATCCCGGCCATCCCCGCCACGAGCACGATCGCGAGAATCGGCTCGGAGCGCGCCTCCACATCGGTCTCGTCGTCCTCGCGAAGCGCCACGAAGACCTCGACCGGGTGCGTCAGCAGCCGCGGCACGAGACGCCACCAGTGCCGCACTCTCGCCTGCGCCGCGTCGGAGCCGGCGAGCGCATCGGTGTCTGCGATCACGCCCGGCTTCGGAGGTCTCGTGCTCACCCTACGCGGCCGCGACGGCCGCCTCGCGGCGGTGCGAGCACCCCACGCAGGAACTGGCCCGTGTACGACCCGTCGACCGCGGCGATCTCCTCCGGCGTGCCGGCGGCGATCAGCTCGCCGCCCTCTTCCCCACCCTCGGGACCGAGATCGACGACCCAGTCGGCCTGCTTGATCACGTCGAGGTTGTGCTCGATCACGAGCACCGTGTTGCCGGTGTCGACGAGGCGTTGCAGCACCTCGAGCAGCTTCTCGATGTCGGCGAAGTGGAGGCCCGTCGTGGGCTCGTCGAGGATGTACAGCGTCCGCCCGGTCGCGACCTTCGACAGCTCGGAGGCGAGCTTGACGCGCTGTGCCTCACCGCCCGAGAGCGTCGTCGCCGGCTGACCGAGGCGGATGTAGTCGAGCCCCACGTCGTGCAGCGTCTGGAGCCGGCGGTGGATCTTCGGGATCTTGGCGAAGAAGGAGAGCGCCTCCTCGACCGACATCTCGAGCACGTCCGAGATCGACTTGCCCTTGAACCTGACCTCGAGCGTCTCCTTGTTGTAGCGGCGCCCGTGACACGTCTCGCACGGCACGTAGACGTCGGGCAGGAAGTGCATCTCGATCTTGATCTGGCCGTCTCCCTTGCACGCCTCGCAGCGGCCGCCGCGCACGTTGAACGAGAAGCGGCCCGGCTTGTAGCCGCGCACCTTCGCCTCCGGCGTGAGCGAGTAGAGCTCGCGCACGTGCGTGAAGAGGTCGGTGTAGGTGGCGGGGTTCGAGCGCGGCGTACGGCCGATCGGCGTCTGGTCGATGTCGATCACCTTGTCGAAGACGTCGATGCCCTCCACGTCGACGTGCTCGCCGGGCTTGACGCGCACCTTGTTGAGACGGTTCGCGAGCGCCTTGTAGACGATCTCGTTCACGAGGGTCGACTTGCCGGAGCCGGAGACGCCCGGTGACGCAGACGAACTTCGCCGACCGGGAACTCGACGTCGATCGCCTTCAGGTTGTGCTGCGCGGCGCCGCGGACGGTGAAGACACCGCGATCGTCCTCGCGCCGCGGCGGCACAGCGATCGTGCGCCGCCCGGAGAGGAAGTCGCCCGTGACCGAGCCCTTCGTGCGCATCACGTCCTTCGCCGTGCCCTCCGCGACGACGTGACCGCCGTGCTCGCCGGCGCCCGGCCCCATGTCGACGACCCAGTCGGCGACACGCATCATCTGCTCGTCGTGCTCGACGACGAGCACGGTGTTGCCGAGCGCCTTCAGCCGCTGCAACGTCGCGATCAGGCGGTCGTTGTCGCGCTGGTGGAGGCCGATCGACGGCTCGTCGAGGATGTAGAGGACGCCGACGAGCTGCGAGCCGATCTGCGTCGCGAGCCGCAGCCGCTGCGCCTCGCCGCCCGAAAGCGTCTTCGCAGCACGATCGAGCTGGAGATAGCCGACGCCGACGTCGGAGAGGAACGTGAGGCGCTCGCGGATCTCCTTCACGATCCGGTGGCCGATCAGCTCCTCCGTCGGCGTGAGCTCGAGCTCGTCGAGGAACCGCAGCGCACCCGCGACCGAGAGCTTCGTGAACGCGTTGATCGAGCGGCCGCCCACCGTGACCGCGAGGACTGCGGGCTTGAGGCGCGCACCGTCGCAGTCGGGGCACGGCCGGAAGCTCATGTACTCCTCGATCCGCTCGCGCTGCTGGGCCGAGTCGGTCTCCTTGTAGCGGCGCTCGAGGTTGCGGACGATCCCCTCGAACGCCATCGCGTACTGGCGCTTGCGGCCCATCCGGTTCTTGTACTGGACGAGGATCCGATCGCCGTTCGTGCCGTAGAGGAACCAGCCCTGCTGCTCCTCGGTCAGGTCGCGCCAGGGGAGATCCGTGTCGATCTCGTAGCGGTCGGCGATCGCCTGGATCACGCCCTCGTAGAAGCTCGAGCTGCCGACCGACCACGGCACGAGCGCGCCGTCCGCGACCGAGACGGACGTGTCCGGTACGAGCATGTCCGGGTCGATCTCGAGCTGCGAGCCGAGACCGGTGCAGCGCGGGCAGGCGCCGTGCGGGGCGTTGAAGGAGAAGATCCGCGGCTCGAGCTCGGGCAGCGAGACGCCGTGCTCGGGGCAGGCGAAGTTCTCGGAGAAGAGGTGGCTTTCGCCGTCGACGACATCGACGCCGACGAGCCCTTCGGCGAGCGAGGTCGCGGTCTCGACCGACTGCGTCAGCCGCTGGCGGAGATCGGGCTTGAGCACGAGCCGGTCGACAACGACCTCGATCGTGTGCTTGAACTTCTTGTCGAGGACGATCTCCTCTTCGAGCAGCCGCTGCTCGCCGTCGACCTTGACGCGCGTGAAGCCGTCGCGACGCAGCTCTTCGAGCACGTCGCGGAACTCGCCCTTGCGGTCGCGCACGATCGGTGCGTTGACGGTGAACCGTGCGCCCTCGGGAAGCGCGAGGATCTGCTCGACGATCTGATCGAGGCTCTGCCCGGCGATCGGCCGCCCACAGACCGGGCAGTGCGGCCGTCCCACCCGCGCGTAGAGCAGCCGCAGGTAGTCGTAGATCTCGGTCACCGTGCCGACGGTCGAGCGAGGGTTGCGCGAGGTCGTCTTCTGGTCGATCGAGATCGCCGGCGAGAGCCCGTCGATCGAGTCGACGTCGGGCTTCTCCATCATCTGCAGGAACTGCCGCGCGTAGGCGGAGAGCGACTCGACGTAGCGGCGCTGCCCTTCCGCGTAGATCGTGTCGAAGGCGAGCGACGACTTGCCCGAGCCCGAGAGACCGGTGACGCAGATGAGGCGTTGCGCGGCAGCCGGACGGTGACGTCCTTGAGGTTGTGCTCGCGGGCGCCGTGGACGACGAGCTCTTCGACGGGCATGTCGTCCAGCTTACCGCGGCCGGCTCGATCGAACAAGTGTTCGTATCGAGCACGACGCTGACGCCTCCGACGTGGCGCTGCGGTGCCCGGCCGGAGGGGATAGGCGTGAGCACAGACCCGTAGAGCCGGGTGCGCGCAGCGGCGCGAGGCCGCGGACGCGGCCGGTCGGTGGTGTCAGCGTCAGGCGCGGCGACGGCCGAAGACGAGCCCGCCGAGGGTGAAGCCGAGCCCGAACGTGCCGATCGCGAAGGCGCCGACGGCGATCCCCTTGCGCCAGACCGACAGCCGCTGCCAGTGGCCGAGTGCCGCTGCTTCGGCGTCGGTCAACTCCTCCCCGCGCCGCTGCTTGCGCATGGCACCCCCGGCCTGGAGGCCGAGGTAGAGGTCGTCGAAGATCTCCGGGAGACTGTTCCGACATGCTTCGAGTGTATAGCCTCGTTCGGCTGTGACCGCGTGCGCGATCCATATCTCCGACCTCCACCGGGGCACCCGCGACGAGCCCGCACTCGACGATGCGCTCGTGACACTTTGTCACGAGCTCTCGCCGGAGTTCGTGGTCGCGAGCGGCGATCTCGCCAATCGCGGCCGGCCGGCCGAGCTCGAGCAGGCGAAGGAGCTTCTCGACCGGCTGCCGGCTCCGACGCTCGCCGTTCCCGGCAATCACGACCTTCCCTACACGCTGCCCGCGCGGGTGACACGGCCCTGGGACGTGTTCGCGGCCGTCTTCGGGACGACCGATCCCGTGTTGCGCACCGCGAGCGCCGTCGTCTGCGGGCTCAACTCGGCCCGGCCCTGGCGCCACCAGGGCGGGCGTCTCGATGCAGCGCGTCTCGAAGCAGTCAGCGACGACGCTCTCCGACGGCGCCGCCGGACGCACTCCGCGTCGTCGTCTGCCATCACCACCTCGCGAGCGCTCCCTGGCGCGCCTCGCGCAAGTTCCCGCTCAAGCACCGCGACGCAGTGCTGCGATCCCTCACCGCCGCAGGCGCCGAGCTCGTCCTCGGCGGCCACATCCACCAGAGCAGCGCGGTCGAACGGCACTCCTTCGACGCCGGCGCCACCGAGGCAGGCTCGCTCGTGCTGACAACGGCACCGGGCTTCGGCCGGCCGAGGCCACACCGGCTCGGCGAGGCGAACGGCCTGCACGTGATCCGCTGGACCGCGACCGAGATCGCGATCGAGACACGGATCTGGCAAGGCGACGACGTTCGTTCCCACCGCTGTGTACCGTGCTCCGCGTCGATAGACGCGCGATCCGAGAGGAGCAACGTGGAGGAACGACTCGAGGAACTGCGACGCCGGCTGGGAGAGGTCTCCGATCTTCGTTCGGCCGCATGCGCTGCTCGACTGGGACCAGATGGTGATGATGCCGCCCGCCGGCGCAGCGGTCCGCGCCGAGCGGCTGGCGACGCTCGAGCGCGTCTCACACGAGCGATTCATCGACGACCGGGTCGGCGAGCTCGCTGGACGACCTACGCGAGCTCGAGCTGTCGCTCCCGCACGACTCCGACGACGCGAGCCTGATCCGCGTCACGCGTCGCGACTGGGAGAAGGCGCGACGGGTACCCGCCGATCTCGCCGCCGAGCTGACCAAGGCAGCGTCGGAGGGCATGGAGGCCTGGGTCGCTGCGCGTGCGGCCAACGACTACGCCGCGTTCCGGCCCGTGGCTCGACCGGCAGCTCGAGCTCAAGCAGCAGTACATCTCGTGCTTCGAGCCCGCCGCCGACACCTACGACATCCTCCTCGACGACTTCGAGCCTGGGACGACGACGGCCGAGGTGCATGCAGGTCTTCGCCCGACTCAAGGAAGAGCTGATCCCGCTGATCGCGGCAGCAGCGAGGCGATGCAGGAACGGGAATCGGCGGCGGGCCGTTCCCCGAAGCCGAGCAGCGCCGAGCTCGGTCTCGCGGCGATCACCGCCTTCGGCTTCGAGCCCGAGTCGTTCCGGCTCGACACGACGGTTCATCCGTTCTGCTCGTGGTTCGCGACGACCGATATCCGCGTCACGACCCGCTACGACGAGAACGACCTCGAGTCGCTCTTCAGCTCCATGCACGAGATCGGCCACGGGTTGTACGAGCGCGGCGTCAGCCCCACCCTCGAGCGCACCCCGCTCGCGTCCGGCTGCTCGCCGGCCTGCACGAGAGCCAGAGCCGGCTCTGGGAGAACGTCGTCGGCCGCTCGCTGCCGTTCTGGCGCTGGTTCCACCCACAGCTCGCGGCGACGTTCCCCGAGGCGACCGCGGGCCTGACGATCGAGCAGTTCCAGCGCGTCGATCAACCGCGTCCGGCCGTCGTTCATCCGCGTCGATGCCGACGAGGTGACCTACGGCATGCACATCATCCTCCGCTTCGAGCTCGAGCAGGAGCTGATCGCGGGGACGGCTCTCGACGGCCGATCTACCCGAGGCCTGGAACACGCGGTTCGAGGAGTACCTCGGCCTCCCGGTCCCCGAAGATCGCCTCGGAGTCCTCCAGGACGTTCACTGGTCGTGCGGGATGTTCGGCTACTTCCCGACCTACCAGCTCGGGAACGTGATGAGCGTCCAGATCTGGGAGGCGGCGCAGGCCGCGCTACCCGGCCTCGACGCGCAGTTCGAGCAGGGTGACTTCTCGGCGCTCGGAGCCTGGCTGCGCGAGAACCTCTACAGCCTCGGCCGCAAGCTGACCCCGAAGGAGACGCTGGAGCGAGTTGCGGGCGGCGCCGCTCGATGCGGAGCCGTATCTGCGATACCTGCACGGCAAGTACGGGACGCTGTCTTCGGCTTGATCAGGCGGCCGTAGGGCCGAATCGCTGAGCGGCCCGAGCTCTGGCGCGAGCCGCCTCTACCTCCCGGTCACGGGGCGGTGCAACTGTCACGAGGTCGTCGAGCAGGTGGCGCGAGATGTGCGCGATCTCGTGGACGGCCCTCTCGAACGCCGCCTCGTTCGCCTTCGACGGCTTCGTCGTACCGCTGATCTTGCGCACGTACTGGAGCGCCGCCGAGTGCACCTCGTCGTCGGTCGCCGGTGGGTCGAAGTTGTGGAGTTGCTTGATGTTCCGGCACATGTGTATCTCCTTCCGTCAGCGACAGCCCGTTGCGAGAGCGAGCGCGCGACAGATGCTCGCCATCCGATCAGGACCGAGCGTACAGATCCGTTCCACGAAGTAGCCCTTGGAGACCGCGCGAACGTTGTCGAGCGTCAAGGCACACTGATCCGGCATCCCGTCCTCGGGGCCTATCTCGACCTCCGACAAGATGCCGCGGATTGTCCGCGTCGCCGGCACCGCGAGCACCGACGTCAGCACGGGAATCGCAGCATCGCGGCTCAAGACCAGGTGCGGGCGCCGACCCACCTCGGGGCGCTCGACCCACCAGACCTCGCCACGTCTCACCAGGGCTCCTCGCGGATCGAGTCGAGCGCCGAGGCTCTCGCCCAGGCGTCCTCCTCGGCCGTCGGTGGAATCCGCGTGTACCCCTCGACGATCGACCGATCGATCTCGAGCTCCTCGAGTTCCGCCACGAGGCGGTCGATCGCGGCGATGATGAAGCTCGCTCGGCTCGCATGCGACCCTTCGGCAACGAGCGCATCGATGTGAGCGACGCGGTCGTCCGGCATACGTAGAGTAATCATCTTTGACATACAGAGAGTATGTCGAACCCGCGCCCGGCGGTCAAGCCTCGCTCCGAGCAGGCCCGCGATCGGGCTACAGCCCGCCCAGACAGCTCACCCGAGCAAGGTGCGATAGACATCTTGCGTCGTCGCACCCGGGGCGACGCCGAGCTCGTCGCGGAGCCGCCGACGGAGGTCGTCGTAAACGCGCAACGCCTCCGCGCCGTTCCCCTGCGCCGACAGCGCGCGCATCAGGAGGCGATGGCCGCTCTCGCGATGAGGCGCCAGCCTGACGAGGTCGTTCCCCGAACGGAGAGCCGAGTCGAGCTCCGCAGGCCCGAGCCCGAGGCTGGACTCCGCGATGCACTCGAGCGCCCGCAACTCGATGTCTCCCAGTCGTCCGCGCTGCTCCTCGACCCATGCTGCGTCTTCGCCGGGAAGGCCGCAGTCCAGTCCGAGCGTGCGACGCCGGCCTCGGCGCGGTGGATCGCCTCCTTCGCAGCCTCGACCATCGACGAATGCACCGGCTGGAAGGATCAGGCGCAGCTCTCCCCGGCCTTGCAACGCGTCGGTTCCGATGACACGCCGCAGCTTGGAGACGATCGCGTTGTGTGACGTCGCGGCGAGGGGCGGCGGCTCAACCGGCCAGAGCGCGTCAGCCAGCTAATCGCGGGAGACGGAGCGCAGCCGGTTGACCACGAGGAACGCGAAAGCCAGCCGCCCCTGCCTGCCCGGGAGCTCCCCTTCTAGGCGGCGCCCCCGCACGCGCTCGACAAGGTTTCCGCAGAGCTGAGCTCTCGTTTCGTCGTCCATAGTCCACTTGTCAACCCGAGAAGGAGACACGATGTCACGCCTGGTCAACTGTGAGTGCGGCAAGGTCGTCCGCAGCGCCGACGACGACGCGATCGTCGCCGCCGTCGAGATGCACGTCCAGCAAGATCACCCGGAGCTCGTCGGCAAGCTATCGCGCGACGACATCCTCGCCATGTCCGAGGAAACGGACGACTGATGACCGCACTCTAGAGCACGGGTTCCAGCGGGTGAAGTGACGACATCGGTGGGTGGGCCTTCGGACCTCACCCACCTTGCCCACGCGCACCTCTCCCAACCCGTCGGCGACAGCCGGCCGCCATGCCACCCGTTCCGAAGGTCGAGCCGCTACGGTGCTTCCGGTTCAGCCGGAGAGAACGCGAACCGTCAGGCCTCGGACGCGACGAAAGTGTGCCTCGCCAGACGGCCCCACGAGCACTCCGAAGCCGAGTTCGAGCGCTGTCGCGGCGACCTGGGCGTCGTTCGAAGGGATCGGATGACCGCTCGTGCGCAGTGCACCGACGACCTCGGCCCACCTCTCCGCCGTGCGCCTCCCGAACTCGACCAGGGCGAAGGTCGCCGCGACGGTTGCGATCTTCGCCCGACGCTCCGATGCCCGACCCGGGCTCCGCGTCAGTGCCGCGCCCGCGAGCAACTCGGCGTAGACGATTGCCGGCAGCACGACCGACTCGTCCCCGAGCTCACGCAGCGCCGCCGCAAGGTCACCGCCACGCTCGATCGCGACGATCGCGCTAGTGTCGGCTACGAGGCCCACGGCAGCTCAGGCGGAGAATCGAGCGAACCTACGACCTCGAGATCATCTGCGAAGGAGGAATCGGGACGACCGGCCGAGCGCCACGTCTCGACAAGCTCGCGAACCGTCCCCGACCCGCTCGTGGCAACCGGCGTGATCCGGGCAACGGACTCACCGTTGCGATCGACGACGAACGAGTCCCCGCGATAGCGAACCCGACCAAGCACCTCACCTGCGCGACGAGCCAGATCGGTGGCCGAGATCCTGTGCTCCATTCTAAGTATTATACGTATTTTTGAATTCTACACAACCTTTGGCCACTCGCTCGGGATAGCACGAGGCCCGCTACTCAACGCCGCAACTACGCGGGCGAGGCCTCGCCGAGCGCTCCGAGTTCCCGCCGCAGTTCCTTGATCTCGTCGCGGAGCTTCGCCGCATACTCGAAGCGGAGCTCCTCGGCCGCCGCGAACATCTCCTCCTCGAGCGTGATCGCGAGCTTCTCCATCTCCGCCTGATCGAGGCCCTCGATCTTCGCCTTGCCGCGTCGGCGGCGACCCGGCACCGTGGGCGAATCGAGCGAGAGGAACTCGGCGATGTCGGAAACGCCCTTGCTGATGTTCTCGCGGCGTGATCCCGTGCTCCTCGTTGTAGGCGAGCTGCGTCGCGCGGCGGCGGTTCGTCTCGTCGACCGCGAACTGGATCGCCTCGGTCACCTTGTCGCCGTACAGCAGCACGCGGCCGTTGACGTTGCGGGCGGCACGGCCGATCGTCTGCACGAGCGCCGTCTTGCCGCGCAGGAATCCCTCCTTGTCCGCGTCGAGCACGGCAACGAGCGACACCTCCGGGAAGGTCGAGCCCCTCGCGCAGCAGGTTCACGCCGACGAGCACGTCGTACTCGCCGAGCCGCAGCTCCCGGATGATCTGGATCCGCTCCAGCGTGTCGATCTCGGAGTGGAGATAGCGCGCCTTCACGCCCGCTTCGAGCAGGTAGTCGGTCAGGTCCTCGGACATCTTCTTCGTCAGCGTCGTCACGAGTACGCGCTCGTCGACGTCTGAGCGGCGGCGGATCTCGCCGAGCAGGTCGTCGATCTGGTTCTTCGTCGCGCGCAGCTCGACCTCGGGATCGACGATCCCGGTGGGCCGAATCAGCTGCTCGCCGACGACCGCCGAGTTGCGCAGCTCGTACGCGCCGGGGGTCGCCGAGACGAACACCGTCTGCCCGACGCGCTGCAGGAACTCGTCGAACCGCAGCGGCCGGTTGTCGAGCGCCGACGGCAGCCGGAAGCCGAAGTCGACGAGCGTCTGCTTGCGTGAGCGGTCACCCTCGTACATGCCGCCGATCTGCGGCACCGACTGGTGCGACTCGTCGATGAAGCAGAGGAAGTCGGACGGGAAGTAGTCGAGCAGCGTGTGCGGCGGCGACCCCGGCGGGCGGCCCTCGAGCACGCGCGAGTAGTTCTCGATCCCGTTGCAGAAGCCGAGCTCCTTCATCATCTCCATGTCGTACTCGGTGCGCTGCCGGATCCGGTGCGCCTCGAGCAGCTTGCCCTTCGGCCTCGAACTTGGCGATCTGCGCCTCGAGCTCGTCGCGAAGGCCGTCCATCGCCGCCTCGATCGTCGGCTTCGACGTGACGTACTGCGTGGCCGGGAACAGCGTCAGCGTGTCGAGCTTGGCGTAGACCTCGCCCGTGAGCGGATCGAAGTGCGTGATCTGCTCGACCTCGTCGCCGAACAGCGAGATCCGGTACGCGGTCTCGGCCGAGGCGGGCTGCACCTCGACGACGTCTCCCTTGACCCGGAAACGGCCGCGTCCGAGGAGCGTGTCGTTGCGGACGTACTGCGTGTCGATCAGCCGGCGCAGCAGCTCGTCGCGGTCGTGCTCCTCCCCCACGTTCACGGTGACGATGCGCTCGCCGTACTCCTCCGGCGAGCCGAGCCCGTAGATGCACGAGACCGACGCGACGATCACGGTGTCGCGCCGGCTGAGCAGGATCGAGGTGGCAGCGTGGCGCAGCCGGTCGATGTCGTCGTTGCGCGACGAGTCCTTCTCGATGTAGAGGTCGGCCTGCGGGACGTACGCCTCGGGCTGGTAGTAGTCGTAGTAGGAGACGAAGTACTCGACCGCGTTGTCCGGGAAGAACTCCCGGAACTCGTTGCAGAGCTGCGCCGCGAGCGTCTTGTTGTGGGCGATCACGAGCGCCGGCCGCTGCAGCTTCTCGATCAGCCAGGCCATCGTCGCCGTCTTGCCCGTGCCCGTAGCGCCGAGCAGCGTCTGGAAGCGGTTGCCGGCCTCGAGCGACGCCGTCAGCTCGGCGATCGCGCGCGGCTGGTCGCCGGTCGGGCGAGTAGGCGGCGGTGACGCGGAGATCCGGCACCGTTCAACCCTAGCGTAGAGGTACGAACGCCTGTTCGCTCTCAGTTGGCGTAGCGAGCTCGCTCGTCCGCGGACAGCACCCTCCCGGTGCTCCGCAGGCGCCCTTCGGCAAGCGCGACGAGCTCCCCCAGCCACCACAGATCGCGCAGCGAACACCCTGATCGGCGGCGCCGGCGTGACGAACATCACGCTGGCGCAGAGTCACAACAGTTCGCTCATGCACCTCGGCTAGCGTTCGCGTGTGCCCTACGGGATCAGACGCTCTCGCTTCCTGCGCTCGGCATCAGGTGCGCTTGTCGCATTCGCTCTCGCGCCGGGTGCCGCGCTCGGGCGTCGCCGGCGTACTCCCACCACGCTCTCGCTCTCCGCCACCAACACGGGCCGCCGCTACGCCGGCGACCGTGATCTCTTCGCCACCGTCTCCCCCGGCGTGCCGGGACGCGACACCGCAGCGATCGGCTTCGGCCTCAACCGCCGGGCAACGGTGACCCTCGAGGCGATTCGCACCGCGCTCCGCAGCGATACCGTGATCTGGAAGACGAGCACCGCGCTGAACGCAGGCCGCCACGAGCTGACCTGGACACCCGACTATCGACACGCCCGTCGGCTCCTACGTGATGCGCCTCACGATCGACGGCGGCGGGAGTCATCCGACGGTGCTCGGCGCCCGGCGGCCCGCCTCGGTCGCGCGGCAGCAGGCACCGGTCGTGCGCGTCCTGGGAGTGGAAGCGACGTTCCTGCAAACGGTCATACGTCCCAGGCGAGCCGATGGAGTTCCGCATCCTGTCCGACGCCGCCGCGCTGACGCTCGCAGTTCCTCCACTGCGGCGCAGAGGCAGAGGGCACCGTTCGGAACGACGAGATGAAGGGCGTGCCCGTGGGCGACCCCGTGCAGCTCGACTGGACCGGCAAGCGCTCCGCGCCGGTCACGATCACCGTTCAGACCGGCGGCTGGCCCACCGGCCTGTACACGGCCCGGCTGACGACAGACGACGGACGAGTCGGGTTCGCACCCTTCGTGCTGCAAGCCGCCCACGCTCGGCACGCATCGGCAACTCGTCGTCCTGCCGACCAACACCTGGCAGGCCTACAACTTCTACGACGCCGACGGAGACGGCTGGGGCGACACGTGGTACGCGGGAGGCACGCCGCCCGTCGATCTCACTCGCCCCTACCGCGACCGCGGTGTGCCACCCCGCTACAAGCGCTACGACCTCGGCTACCTCAAGTGGCTGCAACGGACGGGGAAGACGCCCGACATCGTCTCGGACGACGATCTCGAGGCGTTCGCGTCCGGCGACGACCTCCGTGCGCTCTACGACCTCGTCGTCTTCCCAGGGCACAGCGAGTACATGACCGGGCACGCCTACGACGTCGTCGAGCGCTATCGCGACCTGGGCGGCAGGCTGATCTTCCTCTCCGCGAACAACTTCTTCTGGCGGGTCGACAAGGACGGCTCGACGATGACGACGGATCAAGCTCTGGCGCAACGACGGCCGGCCCGAGGCGAAGCTGTGCGGTGTCCAGTACCAGGCGAACGACGACGGCACACGGCAAGGCCCGTACTACGTCGTCGCGGCCGAGAGCGCGCCGTGGCTGTTCGAGGGAACGGGCCTGGCCAACGGATCGACGCTCGGGGAGGTCGTGGGTGGCTACGGGATCGAGATCGACGCCACAACTCCCGACTCACCCCCCGGAACCAAGGTCATCGCCGTGATCCCGAGCCTGTTCGGTCCCAACCTGAGCGCCGAGATGACGTACTACGAGACCGCCGCCGGCGCACGCGTCTTCGCTGCCGGAGTGCTCGACTTCGGCGGCTCGGTCACGTTCTGGCCGATGCGCCGGATGCTGGACAACCTCTGGCAACACATGCTCGAGCCAGGGCCGGCGCCCACCTCGTCCTAGAGACCGAGCTCGTTGGCGTAGACGCGCCCGTAGATCTCCTTCACGCGCTCGACTTTGGCGACGTAACTGCGCGTTGCGGGGAACTGGATCCCGACGCCCTGTGCGCGCCAGCGATCGACGTTGCCCTGGCCCGCGTGGTAGGCGGCGAGCGCCGTGCGCTCGTCGCCGTAGCGGTCGAGGAGATGCCGTAGGTACCAGGCGCCGTAGCGGATGTTCAGCTCCGGCACGCAGCAGGTCGTCCACGACGAAGGCGTTGCCGCCTGTTCGCACGGCGATCCCGCGCGCCGTGTCCGGCAGGAGTTGCATCAGGCCGATCGCACCCGCGCCCGACCTCGCGTTCGCGTTGAACTTGCTCTCCGTGTAGATGACCGCGGCGAGCAACGTGGGGTC
Source organism: uncultured Thermoleophilia bacterium (assembly GCA_963829285.1). Taxonomy (GTDB): domain Bacteria; phylum Actinomycetota; class Thermoleophilia; order Gaiellales; family Gaiellaceae; genus Gaiella. The sequence goes on from CAWHHW010000001.1 coordinate 120,549, forward strand.
GATGTCGTAGTTCTTCGCATGCGCCCGGACGATCTGGTCGTAGCGGAGCGGGTAGCGGAAACGCAGCACGAAGTCGGGCTGGTGCCGGGTGAGCACGATGGCGACGGCGCCGAGCACCGCGACCGCCGCGAGACCGATGACGAGGCGCCTCACGGGCTGTCGGTCGTCAACTCCGCCATGACGCCTGCGACCCACGCGTCGAGGTCTTCTTCGGTGCCCGTGTTGACGTAGTGGAAATCGGCTTTGGCGATCTTCTCGCGGTCGTCCAGCAGCCGCGCCTCTCGGCTGTCGAGCGGCGCGTGGCGGCGCTGCTCACGCAGCAGGCGCGGCGCGGTGATCACGACGATGCGGTCGAAGCGTGTCTCTGCGTCCGATTCGAACAGCAACGGCACCTCGGTGACGCACACCTGCGGCGGGTCGTCGAGCGCACCGAGTTGCTCGCGCCACTGGAGGTACTCGCGGGAGACGAGCGGGTGCAGGAGCGCCTCGAGGAACGCAAGCGCCTCGGCGTCCTCGAACACGATCGCCGCGATGCTCGCCCGGTCGGGAATACCATCCTGATCGAGGATCTCGTCGCCGAAGCGGCCGACGAGCGCCTCCCGAACATCGAGGTCGGCGCGCAGCAGGTGGTGGACGATCTCGTCGCTCGACACCGTGGCGGCGCCGTGTGCGCGGAAGGCTGCGAGCGCGGTGCTCTTCCCCGCGCCGATCCCACCCGTGATCGCGACCGCGACCGGGTGCGACAAGGAACTAGGTGGTCGGCTTGTCGTCGGAGGCGGCTGCGACCGCTTCTTCGGCGAGCTCTTCGGCGACCGCCTCTTCGAGCACGGCCTCCTCTGCCAGCTCGACCGCAACCGCGTCGGCGACAACGGCTTCGTCGGCGAGCTCCTCCGCGACCTCTGCCGCGACAACCGCCTCCTCCGCCAGCTCGACCGCGATCTCTTCTGCCGCAAGAGCTTCCTCGGCCAGCTCGACCGCAGCCTCTTCGTCGCCCGCCGCGTCGGCTTCCAGTGCTGCCTCGGCGAGCTCCTCGGCAACCGCATCGGCGACAACGGCCTCCTCGATCAGCTCGACCGCGACTTCTTCCGCGACGACGGCCTCTTCGGCCAGCTCGATCGCAACCTCCTCCGCGACGACGGCCTCCTCGGCCAGCTCGATCGCGTCATCGTCGAACGCGAGCGCTGCTTCGGCGAGCTCGTCGGCCGAGGCCGGGAACGCGTCCTCCGACAGCTGCAGGTTCGGCGTCAGGTGGACGGACTCGCCACCGTCGGCGCGGGGGAGCGGCTCGGCGCCCTCCTCGACCCGCTTCAGCGACAGGGACAGCCGGCGCCGGTCGCCGTCGATCTCGAGGATCAGCACGTTGACCGGATCGCCCTGCGAGACGACCTCGCGCGGGTTCTCGACGTGATGCTGCGCGAGCTCGGAAATGTGAACGAGGCCCTCGACGCCCGGCAGGATCTCGACGAAGGCGCCGAACGTGACGACCTTCGTGACCCGGCCCTCGACGACGTCCTCTTCGTGGTAGTGCTCGAGCACCTGCTGCCACGGGTCCGACTGCGTCTGCTTGAGGCCGAGCGAGATCCGCTGGCGCTCGCGGTCGATGTCGAGCACCTTGACCTTGACGGTCTGGCCGATCTCGAGCACCTCGGACGGATGGTTGACGTGGCTCCACGAGAGCTCGGAAATGTGAATCAGGCCGTCCATCCCGTCGAGGTCGACGAAGGCGCCGAAGTCGACGATGTTGGAGATCTGGCCGTCGACGACGTCGCCCGGGTTGAGCCGGTCGAGGATGCCCTGGCGCATCTCCTTGCGCTCGTCCTCGAGGACGGCGCGACGGGAGAGCACGACGTTGTTGCGCGAGCGGTTGAGCTCGATCACCTTGCAGCGAAGCTCCTTGGACATGAACTCGTCGAGATCCTGGACGCGGCGAATGTCGACGAGCGACGCCGGCAGGAAGCCGCGGACGCCGAGGTCGAGGATGAGGCCGCCCTTGACGACCTCGATCACGCGGCCGTTGACAGCCTCGCCACTCTCTGCTGCCGCCTCGATCGCCTTCCAGGCGAGCTCGAAACGGGCGCGCTTCTTCGACAGGATCAGGCGCCCTTCGGCGTCCTCCTTCGTCATCACGAGCGCGTCGATCTCCTCGCCCACGGAGACCTCGTCGGCCGGGTTGACCGAGCGCCTGATCGACAGCTCGGAGACCGGGATCACACCCTCGGACTTGTAGCCGATGTCGACGAGCACCTCGTCCTTGTCGACGCGCACGACGGTGCCGTGCACGACCTCGCCCTCGTTGATGGTGGGGAAGGTTGCGTCGTAGTCCGGAATCAGCTCCCCGTCGGGGCCGGTGATCCAGACGCCGTCTTCGAGGACGGGAATCTCAAGTGTGGACATAGGGGTGCTCTCAGTAGGTTGGTTGGCCATGGGCGAGCCGGGGAGTATAGCGACCAAACGGCTCCGCGAAGCACCGTAAAACAGTGCGTCAGGCGTCGGCCCAGTTGTCGGCGGCACCGACGTCGACCGCAAGCGGAGGATCGAGAGGGTAGGCGCCTACCATCTCGGCGCGCACGAGCTCCTTGACCACGCTCACCTCGGCGTCGGGCACCTCGAGCAGCAACTCGTCGTGCACCTGCAGCACGAGGCGGGCACTGCGCCCCTCGGCGCGCAGGCGATCGTGGGCGCGGATCATCGCCACCTTGATCACATCGGCCGCAGTGCCCTGCATGACGGTGTTCACGGCGAGGCGCTCGCCGAGCGAGCGGGTCTGGCGATTCGACGCGCGAAGCTCGGGAATCGGCCGGCGGCGCCCGAGGAGCGTCGTCACATAGCCGTCCGCAGCCGCCTGGGCGATCGTGCGCGCGATGAACTCCTGCACGCGCGGGAACCGGGCCAGATACGTGTCGATGTAGGCCTGAGCCTCGTCCCGCGGGATCTCGAGGTTCTCCGCGAGACCGAACGACGAGATGCCGTAGATGATCCCGAAGTTGACCATCTTCGCGACGTCGCGCTCACTGCGCGTCAGCGTGGCAGGGTCCTTGCCGAGTACCTCCGCGGCGGTGCGCGTGTGGATGTCCTCCCCGCGCTCGAACGCCTCGCGCAGCACCGGCTCGCCCGAGACATGCGCGAGGATGCGCAGCTCGACCTGGCTGTAGTCGGCAGAGACGAGCCTGTGCCCCTCCTCGGCGATGAAGGCCGAGCGGATCTGGCGGCCGAGGTCGGTGCGGATGGGGATCGACTGCAGATTCGGGTTCGTCGTCGAGAGCCGCCCGGTTGCCGCGACAGCCTGGTTGAAGGTGGTGTGGAGGCGGCCGTCGGCTTCCGAGATCAGCGACGGCAGCGGCAGCAGGTAGGTGTTCAGCAACTTCGAGTATTCGCGCCATTCCTCGACAACCGGGACGATCGCGTGCTCGTCGCGCAGCCCTCGCAGCACACGGCTGTCGGTCGAATACCCCGTCTTGCCCTTCCGCCCCGGCTCGAGCCCGAGCTTCTCGAACAGGATCCGCGCCACCTGCTGGGTCGAGCCGAGCATGAACTCCTCGCCCGCGAGGTCGGTCGCGAGCGCCTCGAGCTCCTCGACCCGGTCGCGCAGGCGCGCCGTGATCTCGCCCATCCGGTAGGTGTCGATCTTGACACCAGCGTCCTCCATCGCCGCGAGGACGGCGGTGAGCGGGAGCTCGATGTGCTCGTAGAGCTCGAGCGAGCCGCGCTCGACCAGCCGTTCGCGCATCGGCGCGGCCAGCCGCCGGGTCATCTCCGCATGACGAACGAGCAAGGCGGTCGTCTCCTCCGCAGGCGGCTCCGGCTCTGGCTCGATGCCGTATTCGGCCGCGAGGTCGTCGATCAGGTACGCCGAGCGGCCGGGCTCGATCAGGTAGGCGGCGATCATCGTGTCGTCGGCCGCGCTGAACGGCAGCCGTAACGCCTTGACGTCGTGGGCGACGAGCTCGGCGCCCACGAGGAGCGCTGCCTGGCCGGGATCCCAGTCGGCGACGACCGTGCCGTCGTCTGCCGCGACGGCGATCCGGCCGTCCTCGACCGCCACACCGACGCGGCCGCGCATCGCGGTGAGGGGTGCTTCGGCCCAGGCGACCGCCTGGCCTTCGAGCTTCGGCCGCTCCTGCGCCGGCACCGCAGCGTCGAGCTCGTCGACGCGGTTGAGCAATCCCCTGAACTCGAAGCGGCGGAACATCTCCTTCAGCTGAGAGCGATCGGGCGCTTCCGAGACGAGCGCGGCCGGATCGACGTCGAGCGGCAGATCCCGGCGCATCGTCGCGAGGAGCTTCGACGCCCGCGCCTGCTCGGCGTGCTCGCGCACGGCCTTGCCGCGTGCGGGCGACAGCTCGTCGGCATGCGCGATCACCTCTTCCAGCGAGCCGTACTGGGCGATCAGCTGCCCCGCCGTCTTGTCCCCGATGCCGGGGATACCCGGGATGTTGTCGGACGTGTCGCCCTTGAGCCCGATGAAGTCAGGCACCTGATCCGGCCGCACGCCGTAGCGAAGCTCGACGCGTTCCGGGGTGTAGACGTTCACGTCCGAGACGCCGCGCGGCGTCATCATCAGCGTCACGTTGTCGGAGCAGAGCTGGAACGCATCGCGATCGGTCGAGACAACGCAGGTCTTGACGCCAGCGTCGTCGGCCAGGGTCGCGATCGTGGCGATCACGTCGTCTGCCTCCCACCCCTCGAACTCGAGGTTCCGGTACCCGAACGCCTCGACGATCGGCCGGAAATGGGGGAACTGCTCGCGGAGCAGATCCGGCATCGGCTTGCGGCCCTCCTTGTAGACGACGTCGACCGCCTCGGCGACGGCCGCGCGATGCACGGGCCGAGTGTCCCAGGCGACGGCGACGCCCCGCGGCTGGTAGTCGGCGAGCAGCTTGAAGAGCATGTTTCCGAACCCGAGCAGCGCGTTCGTCGGCAACCCGTCGCTCGTGGCGAGCTCCTCCGGCAGCGCGAAGAAGGCTCGGTAGGCGAGGTTGTTGCCGTCGACGAGGAACAGCTCGGCACCGCGCGCAGGGCCGTCGTCGAGCTCGAGCTCCGCGCCCGTGATCGTCTTCGGGGCCATGCGGCGAGTCTATGCAGGACGGGGTACCGTTGGCCGATGCCGCGCCTGGAGCTGCATTCGTTCGATACCGGCTTCCTCGACGAGGCGGCCCACCTGCTCTCGCGACGCCATGCCGCCCAGCGCACGGTCGAGCCGAGCCTGCCGGCCGCATACGAGCAGCCGGCGGTGGCACGTGTCGCGATCGAGGAGCTCCTCGATGCGGACGGCTCCGGTTCGGTCGCGACCCGCGGCGCGGAGGCCGTGGGCTACGTGCTCGGCACTTCTCGCCCGAGCCCGATCTGGGGGCCGAACGTCTGGGTTGAGCCGGCCGGGCACGCGTCAACCGAGCCCGAGGCGATCCGCGATCTCTACGGTTTCGCAGCCACCCGCTGGGTCGAGGAAGGCCGCACCTCCCACTACGCGGTCGTACCCGCCACCGATCCGGCCGCGGTCGACGCCTGGTTCAGGCTCGGCTTCGGTCATCAGCACATCCACGCGCTCCGGGAGGTGCCCGCTGGAGTCGCGGCGACGCCGCCCGCTGGAATCGTCGTGCGCCCCGCGACGGTCCGCGACATCGAGCCGCTGGCTGTGCTCGACCCTCTCCTCCCTCTCCACCAGCGGCTGTCGCCGTGCTTCGCAACCGGCGTCGACGTGCCGACACGAGAAGAAGCGCGGGCCGACTGGGTCGAAACACTGGCCGACGAGGCAAGCGGGACGTTCGTGGCCGAGATCGACGGCCGCGTCGTGGGGTCGGCCCTCGGTTGCCCCGTCGAGCGCTCGAGCGGGCACAGTGGTCTCGCGCGGCCGGAGGGCGCCGCATTGCTCGCGTTCGCGGCCGTCGCTCCCGATGCGCGCGGCGCCGGCATCGGCCAGGCGCTCGGCCGGGCCGTGCTCGCCTGGGCCCGGTCTCAGGGCTGTGAGATCATCGTCACCGACTGGAGAATGACCAACCTGCTCTCATCGCGGGCCTGGCTGCGAGCCGGTTACCGGCCCACGTTCTTGCGGCTCTTCCGCGCGATCGTCTAGGCCCGCCCGCCCGCTCCATGGTCAGTCGATGCCAAGATACGCCTTCTGGACGCTCGGGTTCGTCTTCAGCTCGGCTGCCGGCCCCTCGAGCGAGATGCGCCCCGTCTCGAGCACGTACGCGCGGTGTGCCGTGTCGAGCGCCATCAGCGCGTTCTGCTCGACGAGCAACACCGGCGTTCCCTGCGCGTTGATCTCACGCACGATCTCGAAGATCTTCTCCACGAAGATGGGTGCGAGGCCCATCGACGGCTCGTCGAGCATGAGCAGCTTCGGCCGCGCCATCAGGGCACGCCCGATCGCACACATCTGCTGCTCGCCGCCCGACATCGTGCCCGCGTTCTGGGCGCGACGCTCGTGCAGTCGGGGAAAGAGCTCGAAGACGCGTTCCATGTCCTCGCGAATAGCCGCATGGTCGCGACGCTGGAAGGCCCCCATCTCGAGGTTCTCGGTCACCGACATGCGCGGGAAGAGGCGACGGCCCTCGGGCGACTGGGCGATCCCGAGACCGACGATCTCGTGCGCCGGCACACCCGTGACGTCCTTGCCCTCGAACGAGATCTTCCCGAACTTCGGCTTGATCAAGCCGCTGATCGTCCGTAGCGCCGTCGACTTGCCGGCGCCGTTCGCACCGATCAAGGTCACGATCTCGCCCTCGTCGACGCGCAGCGAGATGCCCTTGAGGGCCTGGATCGAGCCGTAGAACGTCTGGATGCCCTCCAGCTCGAGGACAGGTTGCCCGACACTCATCCGACTGCACCGGAGCCGAGGTACGCCTCGATCACCTTCGGGTCGGACTGGACGTCCTTCGGGTTCCCTTCCGCGATCTTCTCCCCGAACTCGAGCACGGTGACGGCATCCGAAACGCCCATCACGACCTTCATGTCGTGCTCGATCAAGAGCACGGTCAGTCCCTCCTCGGTTCTGACTTTGGCAACGAACGCGGTGAACTCGGCCGTCTCCTGCGGGTTCATCCCGGCGGTCGGCTCGTCGAGGAGCAGAAGCTTCGGGCCGGTCGCAAGCGCGCGCGCCACCTCGAGGCGCCGCTGGTCGCCGTAGGAGAGATTGCGCGCGTACTCGTCCTCGGTTCCCGAGAGATTGCAGTAGGCGAGCAACTCGCGGGCACGATCACGGGCGCCGGCTTCCTCGCGCCTGACGCCGGGCGTGCGGAAGATGCTCGCGAGAATGCCGCCTTTGAGACGGCAGTGCATGCCCACGAGCACGTTCTCCATCGCCGTCATCTGCTCGAAGAGGCGAATGTTCTGAAACGTGCGGCCGATCCCGCGCTCGGTCGCTGCGTGCGGCGGCTTGCCCGCGATGTCCTCACCGTCGAAGATGATGGCGCCCGAGGTCGGCTTGTACACACCGGTGATCATGTTGAAGAACGTCGTCTTGCCGGCGCCGTTCGGGCCGATCAGGCTGATGATCGAGCCACGCGGGATCGAGAAGTCCACGTCGCGAACAGCGACGAGGCCGCCGAACTCTTTCCGCAGGGCCTGGGTCTCGAGAAGAAGGTCGGCCATCGTCTACTCCTCGGGGGCGTGTCGGACATCCATCAGCGGCTCGTCGTGCACGCCGGTCTCGAACTCGAGCTTGCGCCGTCGTTCCGGGATCAACCCTCCGGGCCGGAACAGCATCACGAGCACGATGATGACGCCGTAGATCCCCGTCGAGAGGAGCGGCGCATTGAGACACCCGTGGCTGAACGGCCTCGAGGGGTCGGCGGCGACGGCATCGCATTGGGAGATGCCGAAGTCCTTCTCGTTCCACCACCCGGCCACGTTCGCGAGCCCTTCCTGGTTGAGGTATGTCAGGAGGCACGCTCCGGCGATGACACCCCACACGTTGCCCATGCCGCCGAGGATCACCATGCAGAGGATGAAGATGGAGATCTGGAAGCCGAAGTCGTCGGGAAAGACGCCCTGCTTGAACGACGCGAAGAAGGCGCCGGCGATACCGCCGAAGAACGCTCCCGAGGCGTACGACCATGTCTTCGTCCGCATCAGCGGGATGCCCATCGCGGCCGCAGCGATCTCGTCCTCGCGAATCGCGATCCAGGCGCGGCCGAGTCGCGAATCGCGCAGGCGGATGCTGCAGAAGACCGTGATCAGGAGCAGCGCGATCGCGGACCAGTAGAAGAGGCTGACGAAGTTCACGTACTTGCCCGCCTCCACGATGAAGTTGGCCGGAAGCCGGGTGTTGGTAGCGAGCCAGGTACCGAAGCCGGGCGGATCGATCGGGTTGATGCCCGGCGGTCCGTTCGTGAGGTTGAAGCCGAAGCCTGACTTATCGCCGTTCCGGGCCACCTGGCCGACGATCTCTCCGAAGCCGAGGGTGACGATCGCGAGATAGTCGCCCCTGAGCCGGAGCGTCGGTAACCCGATGACGACGCCGCCGGCCGCAGCGATGGCCGCCGCTATGAGCACGACGAGCCAGATCGAGATGTGCATGCCGCCGATGCCTGGCGGAACCCCGACGGCGCCGAAGGAGAAGTCGAGACCGAACTCGGTTCCGTGCGGCGAGGCAAACCATGCTGCTGTGTACGCGCCGAGCGCGTAGAACGCGACGTAGCCGAGATCGAGGAGCCCTGCATATCCGACGACGATGTTGAGCCCGACGGCCATCATCGCGAAGATCGCCATCACGACCATGGTGTCCATGCTCGGGAAGGTCTTGAAGATCGGAATCTCGAACAGGGTGTTCTGCCCGCTCTGCTCGTTCGCCCACAGGAGCGGATAGATGAGCGCGAGCACGAGAGCCGTCACGGGCAACGCGAAGCGACGAATCCGCAGGGGCAGCAGGTAGAGGACGTACGTGATCGCGAGTAGCGTCACGAACCCCGGATGCGGCGGGATCCCGAGCGCCCAGACGACGAGGATCAGGACCGTGGCGATGACGAGCGGCGGTACTGCACGCTGGACGAACGGCGACCGCTGCCGCCAACGAGCCCGTGCGTCGTGCACACCAACCGCCTCGAGACCGCGCCAGAACCCTCCCTGCACGTGCTCTCTGATGTGCAGGCGGGCCATCAGCCGCCCTCTGGAGTCTGCTCACCGAGCAGGCCCTGGGGTCTGAAGACGAGGATCAGGATCAGGATCCCGAACACGATCGACTGCGTCCAGGCCGAGCCGGGAGCGTGCCAGGAGAGGCCCTCGTTGAAGTCCTGGATGAACCCGATCAGCAGGGCGCCGAGCACGGCGCCGGGCAGGTTGCCGATGCCGCCGAGCACCGCTGCAGTGAAGGCGATCAGACCGAGCGTGAAGCCAGTGTCGAAGCGGATCGTGGTCGAGTAGAAGGCGAAGATCACACCGGCCGTGCCGGCGAGCGCTCCGGCGATCATGAAGGTGAACGAGATCGTGCGGTTGACGTCGATCCCCATCAGCGCCGCCGCGTCCTTGTCCTGCGCCGTCGCCCGCATCGCCTTACCCTGTCGCGTGTAGCGCACGAGCCAGACGAGCCCGAGCAGGACGGGCACCGTGACGATGAGCACGAATAGCCTGTCCCAGTTGTACGTCACGCATTTCGGGCACGTCCCGAGGGTGAAGATCGTCCCGTGGGGGAGCGTCTCGGGCGGGAGCGAGACTGGCTGGGAGCCTTTCCAGATCAGGCCGAAATCCTCGAGGATGAACGAGACCCCAATTGCCGTGATCAGCGGCACCAGACGTGGGGCGCGTCTCAGTGGTCTGTAGGCAACGCGCTCGATGCCCGCATTGAGCAGCCCACAGCCGGCCATCGCGGCGACCAGGGCCACCAGGATCGCGATGATCAGAATTCCGAGCGAAGGGTTCGGCCCGAGATTGAAGACGCCGAGAGCGAACGACGCGGCGATCATCCCGCCGATCATGAAGACGTCGCCGTGCGCGAAGTTGATCAGCTCGAGGATGCCGTACACGAGGGTGTAGCCAAGAGCCACGAGCGCGTACAAGGCTCCACGTGTCAGCCCGGTGAGGCTGAGCTGGACGAACGTCGTCCAGTCCTTGTAGGCATTGATCGCAAGCCACGTGACGAGGATCCCGATGAGGGTGAGCCCAGCCACGTTGACGAACACCGACGGAAGCTTGGGCCGCCGCTTCCATCTCGTCTCGAGCTGCGTCTCGGCCACCTCACGTCCTCCTGAAGAGATGGGGGAAGGGCCCGAAGGCCCTTCCCCCTGCACTCACTGCCACGCCCGAAGCACCGATTGCGTGCTCGAGCGGTTCGACTAGCCCGCGACCTTGGTGATAACGGCGTAGGCGTACTTCCCGGTGTCACCGGTGATCTTGTCGAAGCTGATCGCCTTGAGCGGGATCGTGTCACCGTTCTTGTCGAAGCGAATGTTGCCCATGATGCCGTTCACGACGTTCGTCTTGAACAGCTCCTTGACGACCGACGCCCTCGATCCGTCCGAGCGCGCGATGGCGCCGAACATGATCTGGGCACTCTGACCCTGGTAGACCGCGTACGGCGGGATCTGGCCCTTGATCTTCGCGTAGAGGCGAAGCCCGAGCATGAACTTCCTCCCGGTCACGCCGAGCTTCTGCAGCGGCAGGCCTGCATAGCTGACGTACATGCCCTGCGCCGCAGAGCCTGCGCCGAGCGTCGCCGAGTACGGCGTCCAACCGTCCGGACCGATGAAGACGACCTTCGGACCGACGACCGAGCGGATGTCCTTCAGCACCTTGACACCGTTGTTGCAGACGATGCCGCCGAGATAGACAGCCTCGGCACCGGAGTCCTTGATCTGCTGACCAAGGGCGGTGTAGTCAGTCGCATTCGGATCCCATGGCACGAACCCGAGCACCTTGATGCCGATCTTCTTCGCGCGGAGCTGGAATGCGTTCGCGACACCCTTGCCGAACGACTGGTTGTCGTGGATGACGAAGACGCTCTTGACCTTCGTCAGGTTGACGAGCAGATCGGCCGCGGCCGGTCCCTGGAAGTCGTCCGATGCGGCAACGCGGACGTAGTTCCGCACGCCGGTCGGGTAGTAGATCCCCGGCTCACCGGGATCGTTCCACGAAGCGAAGTGGGTCAAGCCGACGTTCGTGTTCGCCGAGCTGATCATTCCCACCGCGCCACCCGGGGCCCGGTTGAGGATCGGCACGATCAGCTTCGAGCAGCCGGAGTTGAAGGTACCGAGCACGCCGATGACCGACTTGTCGCTGGCGTACGCGCGTCCGTTGGCCGAGCACTTGGCGGGATCCCAGGCGCCCTTCGCAGCGGTCGAGTCGTCACACTCCTGGTAACCGACGGTGAACTTGCCGACCTTGAAGTTGTACTGCTTCTCGAGCACGAAGCGGATCGCCTGGCCCATCGCGAGGTTCTGCGCCCGCCCTGCACCCTGCAGCGGAAGGTCGGAGGCGACGATGTACTGCGGCTTGCCCGAGCCCTTGTAGAACAGCGGCCCACACGACGACGACGGCAGGGTCGTTGCCCCGCTCGTCTTGCCCGAAGCCACACCCGACACCACGAGCATCGTTGCCGACGCTGCGACGACGAGCGCCAACGTGCCCCACGCGAATCTCTTTCTCATACTCCCTCTCTTTCAATCATCCATTGCCCTCGGTTGAGGCGGAAGTATGCGCCCGTTGCCCCACGTAATGCAAGCCGCGGACGCGACCCGCGAGAGACTAGCCGACGCAGCGGCAGACTCAGCCGAGTTCGCTGAGCGGAAACGAGCGGTGCCTGCGGGGTGGCACGAGGAAGTTCTGACGATGCGTCGTCGCGAGGATCTGATTGAACCCCTGGCCGAGCGAGCGGGGCTCGAACGGGAGCTTCGTGCCGTCCGGGAGCACACCGTCCATCGCCATCCGCGTCCTGCGGAAATCGTCTCCAGTGGGGTTGAAGATGACGAAATGGAGACCGGCTGAAGGCTGGTCCGATAGCCCGTCACGCTGGGCGTCGGACGTCCAGTGGAAGGGGTTGTCGAGCGTGTTGAAGTCTGCCCGCTGCGGGATCGCTGTTCCTTTCGGGTATCGGACGCCGTCGGAACCGACGACGTCACGATCGAGGCGGGAGGCAGTCTGCAACGAGCCGGAATGGCCGATCTGGCGGTGGCGCGCGTAGTCCCGCTCGACCTCCGCGGCTGTTTGCACGTCATCCGGGCCCTGCGGCACCGTCTGTGTCTGCGGGCGCACGTGGAGGCCTGGATGGAAGGTCGTGTCGACTCGGCGACGGAAGTCCATCGTCTGGTACCAGGCAGCGATGTCCTCGAAGAGGTGCGAGAGCTGCATGTGCGTGCCCTGGGCGAAGTAGCGGGATCGTTCGAGGCCGGCGTAGCCGAGCGTCTCGAGGTTGGCTATCCGGGGCGGCCCGAGGGCGGCTTTCTGCGTCGAGGTGAAGCCGAGAAACAGCTCCGCCCCGTCGGGGATGAAGTCGGCGCCCTCGATGCCCGCTGCGGTCGCCATCTGCTTCGGCAGTCCGACGCCGCCGTCGAAGCCGCCGCCCGCGAAGCCCCTGCGGATACTCGTGACGTCGAACATCCCGTCGAGGTCGTCGAAGATCGCCTTCGACCCCGCGGCAAGGTGGGCGAGCACGTCGCTGCGCAGGAGGACGGCAACGTCGTTCGCCTCCAGGATCGTGGACTCGAGGTCGCTCGGGAACCGGATCGCGTCCTCGAGCACGCGCACCGGCCGGCCCCGCGTCGTCGTCGCCCTGAGGTCGAGCGGAATGTGGGCCTCGGCCTGGCCCGGCACATACCGGTGGAAGTACGGCAAGCCCCAGGCGACCGTGATGCCCAGCCCGGCCGGGCTCGGCTCGAAGCTGCGCTCGAGCTTGCGCAATGCTGCCTCGAGCTGGGCGCGCGCGTCCCGGAGCCCAGTCGGACTCTCGCCAACGAGCAGCTTCGCCGTGACGACCTGGTGATGCAACGGCGGCACGAGCACCTCGACGTTGTTGTCCCGAATCACCCGTACTCCGTCGAGAAGGTGCTGTTCCGGATGGAGCGAGACCGCGGCCGTGCGCGCCGGCGCCTGCGTCAACCGGTCGACGAGCTCGTAGACGCCCGCGGCCGCGAGACCTCCCGCTGCGGCGGCGCCGAGGAGATGCCGTCGCGTCAGCGCCACGGCTACGACGCAGGCGGGAGCATCGTCAGCCCGCGAACGATCCGGTCGAGATTGGAGACGACCTGCGCCTTCGTGTACGGCGCCACAACGTGCTCGCTCACGGTGTAGAGCGATCCACGGTGATGCCACGCGTACAGCACATGCCACTGGTCGACACCCTGGTTGGCGGTGTAGACGGTGACCTTCGTGCGACCGATCGTCTTGCTTCCGTTCGCGTCACTGAAGCAGGGGAGCTTCGGGTGCACGGTCTTGCCGTTCACGGTGAGTGTGTCCTCGCAGACCGGGATCGTTCCCTTCCCCGGATAGCCGCGAAAGTTCACGTGGACCTCCTGCACGCCCGCGGCCCCGGTCTCGAACCACGCCCAGCTGACGAGGTACGAGCGGTCGGGATTGACGTAGCGTCCGTTGAACCAGGTACCGCCGATCTTTCCGTTCAGGGGATCGGGCATCCACGCAGGGCAGAAGACAGGCGCCTTGACCTCGTCGGCGAGCGCCTGCCAACCGGGCCGCCACGCGGCGGGGCAGCCCTTCGCGTCATTGACTGCGACCGCGGCTGTCGCCGTCGTCGCCGTCGTCGATGTCGTGTCGGCCGAGCCGCAACCGGCAGCGATCAGCACAAACGCCGCAACGACAGTGAGGAGTGCTATCCGCATCGGCGAGGAAGGGTAGCGCTCGCTCCCGCCCCAAGCGCTCAGCCGGCCACCGCGCGCGCAGTTACCCGGCCGGGCTCGACGGTTGCCGCGACCACGGATGGTCGACCAGCCTTGACGATGGTGACCCGGCCGATCGGGCCGGAGGTCCGTGTCGGGTCACCGTTGGCGTCGAATCCGAAGGTTCCGAGAGCGCTCCCTCGCACCTTGGTTGCGAACAGCTTCTTCGTGACGTCAGCTCGGGTCCCGTCGGATTTCGCGATCGCAGCGAGCAGGATTTTCGCCGCCTGCGCGCCCGCCGTCACGACCGGATCGGCTCCCCGGCCGACACCGAGACGGGCGGTGCCGGCCGCGGACACATACATCCCGTCGGCGGCCCTCCCGGCCGCATTCTCCGCCTGCTGCGGCGTCAGCCCGTCTGCCGCGAGCAGGGCAACACGGCCGTCGTTGGGCCCGAGTGCAGCGACTTTGTCGAGGATCACCCGGCCCACGTTCTGATCGGCGAGCGCGCCCAGGACGATCGCGTCGGCTCCACTCGAGCCGACCCGACGGAGCAGTGGCGCGTAGCTCGATGCCTTCGGGTCCCAACTCGCAAAGCCGACCACATCGAGACCGAGCGCTTTCGCGGCGTCGCGAAAGCTCGACGCGATGCCGACGCCATACCCCTCGCCGTCGTGCAGGACGAACACCTTCCGGAATCCCCTGGCGCGAGCGAACTGCGCCAGCGCGGCTCCTTGAACGACGTCGGCCACGGCCACCCTGAGGTAGTTGCGCCTCCCGGAGGGGTAGTACCTGTCCGGCTCCGTCAGATCACATCCCGGCCCAGGGCGGGTCAGGCAGCTGTAGGTGTTCGACGGCGAGATGAGTGGGATGGCGCCGTTCGCTGCCTGGTTGAGAATCGGGATCATGACTGCAGCACAGGCCGAGGCGAGCGGCCCAATCACCCCGATCACGGCCTGCTTGGGGTCGGCGAGCGTATCTGCGTTGCTCCGGCACCGGCCGCCGTCGGTGCGCCCGGTGGCCACCGTCGAGTCGTCGCAGGCCTGGAACGCGACCCTGTGGCCCCCGGCCCGATACCCCAGCGCCCGTAGCTGTGCGCGAATCGCGTCGTTGACACGGCTCGCCCGCCGTCCCAGCTCCCCGTGCAGCGGGAGATCCGATGCGACGATCAGCTCAGGGCTCCCCGCTCCGCCGTATTCGACCGGCCCGCAGGCGGACGGTGTCGTTCCCCCACACCCAGCGGCCACGAGCGAGAGCCCCACCATCACCAGAGCGCACACCGCAGATGTCGACCGCCGGCGGCCCGGTGACCTCGGGAGATCGGGAGATCGTGTTCGCGATGCCGAAGGGGGGAATCGAACCCCCACACCCTTTCGGGCGCCGGATTTTGAGTCCGGTGCGTCTACCAGTTCCGCCACTTCGGCTCGTGCAGTGCTCGGGCGCAAACGGTCACAGTACCGCCTCGAGAAACGTGCGCGTCTCGGCTCGCTGGGGATCGTTCAGAACTGAAGCGGCTGTCCCCTGCTCGATGATCGACCCCTCGTGGACGAACACCATCCGTGATGCGACCTCCCGTGCGAACCCCATCTCGTGCGTGACCACGAGCATCGTAATGCCGAACTCCGTCGCCAGTTGGCGCATCACGGCGAGGACTTCACCGATCAGCTCGGGGTCGAGGGCCGAGGTCGGCTCGTCGAAGAGCATCACCTTCGGATTCATTGCGAGGGCTCGAGCAATGGCGACGCGCTGCTTCTGGCCTCCCGAGAGCTCGATCGGGTACTGGGACGCCTTGTCCCGGAGCCCCACCATCTCCAGCAATTCGAGCCCCGCCCTGGTCGCGTCCTGCTCTGACCGGCGCAGAACCGTGCGCGGCCCTTCGCAGACGTTCTGCAGCGCCGTCCGGTGCGGAAAGAGGTTGAAGTCCTGGAAGACGGTGCCTGTGCGGACACGCAGCTGACGGATGCGGTCTCGCTTCTCCTTCGTCCGGTGCCCTCCCCCTTCGAGCCGGATCCCGTCCAGCTCGATCGTGCCTGCCGACGGCTCCTCGAGGAAGTTGATGCAGCGGAGCAGGGTGCTCTTCCCCGAGCCAGAGCGTCCGAAGATCACCACGACCTCGCCGAGCTCGACCTCGAGGTCGATCGACTTCAGCACCTCGTGCGCGCCGAACGACTTCCGGAGGCCGGTGACGCGAAGGATCGGGTCGCTCACGTCCGCTCCGCTCGTGGCGCCTGCTCGCCGGCGAACGCGACGCCGGACGTCCCGCGGATGTGTCCCCGGCTCAGCTTCCGCTCGAGCCGGACCTGGAAGAACTGGAAGATCGTCGTCAGCCCCCAGTAGAGGGCGGCGGCGACCATCAGCGCCTCGAGGTTGCGGAAGTCGGCGCGGCCGACGAGCTGGGCGCGCCGGAAGATCTCCATCTGCGCAACCGTCGTCCCGAGGAAGCTCACGAGCGCGGTGTCCTTCATCATCGCGATGAACTCGTTCCCGGCGGGTGGGATGATGACGCGGAATGCCTGTGGCAGGACCACGCGGCGCATCTTCTGGGCGTACGTCATGCCGAGGGCATCGGCCGCCTCCGCTTGGCCGTGCCCGACCGACTGGATGCCGGCGCGGAAGATCTCGGTCATGTAGGCGCCGTAGTTCAGCCCGAGGGCGATCACTCCCGCGGTGAGCACGTTCAGCGTCAGAAGATTGGCCCAGAAGTCGCCGAACGCGAGGCCGATCTGGGGGAGCGCCAGGTAGATCAGGAAGAGCTGCACGATCAGCGGGGTACCGCGGAAGAACGATGTGTAGAAGCTCGTCACACCGACAGCGATCGCGTTGCGCGAGAGCCGTCCGAGCGCGCCGAGAAGGGCGAGGACGGACGCGAGCATGATCGAGAGGATCGCGATCAGGATCGTCCAGGTGATGCCCTTGGCGATGAAGCTGGCGTTCTCCCGCATCCAGGCGGTGTCGAACCCGGCTGCCGCGAAGAGGGCGGCGAACACGCCGAGGATGACGGCCCAGACGAGGAGCGAGCTTGAGCCTGAAGGGAACGCGTGCCGATCTGAGCTCGAACGCTTCGCGACGGCCGCGCCAGGAACGGTCGGGCGGCGAGGGAACGCTCCCCTCGCCACCCGTCTCCGTTGTCACGAGACGTCCACCTGTGGCCCTATCCCTGCGCGACGGTCAGGTCGGAGCCGTACCACTTCTGAGAGAGCTTCGACAGCGTCCCGTCCTTGTGCATCTCGTCGACGATCGCCGAGAGCTTGGCGACGAGGCTCTTCGGATCGAGCTGCGAGCTCCTGTCGATCGCCACGGAGAGCGGCTCGTAGTAGAGCGGCTTGCCCACGATCTTCAGCGGCTCCTTGGCGTCGATCGCGGCCTGGATCGTCGGCTGGGCCGAGATGACGGCGTCGAGGCGTCGCCCGTCGCCGAGTGAGAGAGCCTGCAGCGACGTCGAATCGGTGTCGCTCGTGACGATCGTCGGATTGGTCACGACAGACGGGATCTTCACCGGCTTGCCGGTCTGATCCTGAGCAATCACGAGCTTGTTCTGGAGGTACAGGTCGTACGTGCACCCTCCGCAGACGCCGATCTTCTTGCCGTCGAGCCCGCTTGCGTCCGTGATCGTCGTGTTGTCCTTGTGCACAGCGATCGCGGCGGGCGTGTAGTAGTACGGCGGCGTGAAGTAGAGCACCTTGGCGCGCGCCGGGGTGATCGTCATCGAGCCGACCGAGACGTCCCAGCGCCCGTTCCAGTGGCCGGCGATGATCGTCTCCCAGGAAGGAGCCTGCCAGGCGATCTTGACGCCGAGGCGCTTGGCGATCTCCGTCGCGACGTCGATGTCGAAGCCCTCGTACGTGCCGGTCTTCTTGTTCAGCGACGACTGCGGCGGATATGCCGGGTCCGTCGAAACCGTCAGGGTTCCCTTGTCTTTGATCGATGCGAGCAGATCCTTCGATCCACCGCCGCTGCTCCCGCAGCCGGCGGCAACGAGCCCCACTGCGAGCACCAGCACGGCACCCGCTGCAATGCGTCCTCTTGTCATCTTCAGCGTCTCCCTTTCCATTGAGGCGAACCATTGTAGGTGCTGACAACCAGCGATCCGCCCTGCCCATTAGTATTGACGGCGAACAAACCTTCGAGGAGGAAGACCACGTGCGGATAGGGATTCTCACCGGCGGCGGCGACTGCCCCGGCTTGAACGCGGTGATCCGGGCCGTGGCCCGGCGATCGTTCGACAACGGGCACGAGATGGTGGCCGTGCGCGAAGGCTGGCGCGGGCTCGTCGACGGAATCTTCGTACCCCTCGGGCGGCACGACGTCTCGGGAATTCTTCCCCGCGGCGGCACGATCATCGGCACCAGCCGGACGAACCCGTACAAGGTCGAGGGCGGCGTCGAGTCGGCGTTGAGCAACTTCGAGGGCGAGGGCCTGGACGCGCTCGTCGCGATCGGCGGCGAGGACACGCTCGGCGTTGCAGCGCGGCTCTACACGGAGCACGACTTCCCCGTCGTCGGCGTGCCGAAGACGATCGACAACGACCTCTCCGGCACCGACTACACCTTCGGCTTCGACACGGCAGTGACGATCGCGACCGAGGCGATCGACCGCTTGCACACGACCGCCGAGTCGCACAACCGCGTCATGGTCGTCGAGGTGATGGGCCGCCACACCGGCTGGATCGCCGTGATGAGCGGGATCGCAGGTGGAGCCGACGCGGTGCTGATCCCGGAGCACCCGATCACGGTCGAGGACTGCTGCGCCCAGCTGATGAAGCGCCACGAGAGCGGCAAGGATTTCTCGATCGTCGTCGTCAGCGAGGGATACGAGCTGACCTACGCCTCCGGTGAGAGCAAGCTCGTCGCCGGCGAGGCGCGCACGACCGATCAGTTCGGCCACGTCGTGCTCGGCGGAGTCGGCGACGCGCTCGTGCGAGAGATCGAGGAGCGCACCGGCTTCGAGGCGCGCGTCACGGTGCTCGGTCACGTGCAGCGGGGAGGCACGCCGACGCCACGCGACCGCGTGCTCGCGACGCGCTTCGGGCTCAAGGCCGCAGACCTCGTTCACGCCGGCAACTTCGGCCGCATGGCGGCGCTCCACGGCGACGCCATCGTCGACGTCTCGCTCGACGAGGGCACCGCAGAGCTGAAGACCGTTCCGCCCGAGTGGTACGAGGTCGCGCGCGCCTTCTTCGGATGAGCCGCGCCGCGGCTCGCCGCGATCGATCTCGACGGCACGCTCCTCCGCTCGGATCACACGGTTTCCGAGCGGTCCCGCGAGGCGCTGGCCGCCGCGCGCGACGCAGGCATCGAGATCGTGCTTGCGACGGCGCGGTCACCACGCAGCGTCCGATCCTGATCGCCGCCGAGGCGGGACTCACCGGGATCGCGATCTGCTCCAACGGCGCGATCGTCTACGACCTCGACACGGATCGGATCGCTCGAGCACACACCGCTCTCGGCGGCGAGACCGCCCACCGGCTCGTCGTCGGGCTGCGCGAGCGAGTTCCCGGCGTCGTCTTCGGCTGGGAGTACGAGCTGCGCTTCGGCAGCGAGCCGGCCTACGAGGCGCTTCGCGTCGAGGGCTGGTGGCCGACGCCCCGACAGAGGCCTACCCAGCCGTGCGACCCTCTCTCGTGGACCTCCCGATGACGAAGCTCCTCGCCCGGTGCCCGGACACCGACCTCGAGGCGATCGTTGGCTGTTGCCCGCTCACTCGCAGGCGACGATGCGACAGCGACGCTCGCAGGCGACTCGTTCGTCGAGATCGCGGCGCGGGCGTCGGCAAGGAGCACGCGTCGCGGCTCTTGCAGCCGACCGGGGCATCGACAGCGGCGACGGTCGTCACGTTCGGCGACCACCTCACCGACGCCGCGATGGTCGCCTGGGCCGGCCACGGTGTGGCTGTTGCAAACGCGCACCCGTCGGTGCTCGCCGTTGCCGACGAGGTGACGCCGTCGAACGACGAGGACGGCGTCGCGATCGTGCTCGAGCGGCTCGCCTACAACCGGTAGACGCGAACCCACGGGCCCGCGAGGCCATTCGTGGCGCTCGAGACCTCGTAGACGCGGGTGGCCTGCCGATCGAGCGCATCGTAGAACGCGACCTCGCGCGGGTAGTGCGACGCTGCAGCGCGCACGCGACCGGTGACCGCACCCGAGACGACCACCCAGCGCACACCCTTCTCCCGTAGCCTCGCGACGTTGCGTCGAGGGTCGAACGGCCGCCCCGGGCCCGGCAGCTCGAGCCGCACGACGTTTCGACCTCGAAGCGGCAGGGTCGAGGGATCGACCGCGATCGCGTCGCCGCGCGGCACGTTCGTGGAGATCCACGCATCGGCGCGGAGCCGCGTGTCGATGCGGGTCAACTCACGCGCGTCGCCGACGGACCACGCAAGGGGAATCACGAGCGCGACGAGCGCGACCGGGACGAGCGCCCTCACGGCTCCCGGCGAGAACGGCGAGCACCGGCACGAGCGGCAGGACGTAGCGGTCGAAGTGGGCCTGTTCCGGCATCAGCGACAGCCAGTAGACCGCCACGAACGAGAGCAGGATCAGATCGGTGCGGCTGCGGCGCACGAGCGGCGGCGACGACGCCGACAGCCGCGACGACGAGCAGCGGCCCGACCGCCTCCCAGAGGCGGTCGAGATAGGCGACGGCGTGATCGAGTCGTTCTCGAACCCGAGCCAGCCCGCGCGGGCGAGGCGCTGCACCCGCGAGATGTCGTTCCACGCGGAGCCCGCGTGAATCAGCACGAAAGGGCTGGTCAGCGCGAACCCGGCGACCGCAAGGCCCGCGGCACGGCCGAGCGCCCGCCACCGTCCCCAGCCGGCGACGACGACCGGTACGACGGCGAGCGCCCCGGGGTACTTCGCGGATGCCGCAAGGCCGACCGCGAGCCCGGCCCACTCGAGCCGGCCCTCGACCGCGAGCGCGAGCACACACGTGACGGCGAGCGTCAGCAGGACGTCGGTGACGGCCATGCGCGAGTACGCGACGTGGGTCGTCGCGACGGCCACAGCGGCAGCTCCGACGATCGCGGCGCCCGTCCCGTAGGCGCGCCGCCCGAGCCACCAGGTCGCGCCGACGCCGCCGAGGCCGATCACGACAGCGACGAAACGGGCAGCAAGGTAGGACGGAGCACCGAAGAAGGCCTGCACGGGGGCGAGCAGACCCATCAGGAGCGACGGATAGTCGTACCACCCGGGGTCGAGGTGGCCGTTCCCGATCTGCCAGGCGCGCGGGACGATGCTCGACTCGTCGGGATTGAGGACGGCAAGCGGCAGTCCGTAGCGAATGCCGACGAGACGGAGCACCGCAGCGAGCACGAGAATCGCCGCGAGGGCGAGTCCTGCGGCGACTCAGACGTCCGGAAGCGTGTCACCCACGAGCGACCCGATGTCGCTGCCGGAGACGATCACCGCATCGACACCGGCGCGCTCGAGCTCGAGCACGTCTTGACGGCTCGCACCGAGCAGCTCGGCGATCGCAAGCTTGCCGGCCGGAATGTCGGGAAGCAGCTCGAGCAGCCGCTCGAGATGGTCCTGGCCGTCGTCTGCCTCCTCGGCGGAGAGCAGCAGGATCTCCGGGTCGACGAGCTCGAGCACCGCTTCGAGCTCGTCCTCGTCGCGCACGAGGAGCACACACTCGAGACCGCGCGCGTGCGCCGACGTCGACGGCGTCGCCGACGTCGTCGCCGTGCTCGGCCACATCGACGACGAGCGCGTCGACATCGCCGGCCTCGCGTCCGAGCCCGAAGGCGAGCAGCGGCAGATCGGTGCACGTCGCGCAGCACCGTCGCCGCGCCGGCGGACGACGAGGCCCTCGGCGCCCTGTTCCTGCGCCGTTCTTCGCGCCGGCGCCGTCGCCGACCTCGACGAGCACGGAGATTCCGTCGCCTTCTGCGATCGCCTGGCTCAACCTCCGTGCGCCCGTCACCGAGCGTGATGCTACTCGGATCGCCTGTCGAGCGCGAGGGACTAGTCTGCCCGCCGTGGCCGAGCCCGTCAAACGCGTCTGCCTGCTCGGCGCCGAATCGACCGGGAAGACGACGCTGGCCCGCGCGCTTGCCGAGAGCGTACGCGACGGCGTGGAACCCCGAGTACGGCCGCGCCGTACACCGAGCTCGCGCCCCGACCACGACGCCCCGTGGACGAGCGAGCGAGTTCACGCACATCGCCCGGATCCAGTGCTGGTACGAGGACTGTCTCGCGGCATCGACGCGGAGCGTCATCTTCTGCGACACGGACGCGTTCACGACGGCGCTGTTCCACGAGGTGTACCTCGGCGAGCCGACGCACGACGTTCGACGATCTCGTCGGACGGCCCTACGACCTGTTCCTCGTCTGCGGGCTCGACGTGCCGTGGCGACACGACGGGATCCGTGAGTTCGACGACCAGCGGCACTGGATGCACGAGCGCTATCCTCGAGCGCGCGCGGGCCAGCGGCACCCCGTGGCTGCTGCTCGAGGGCCCGCATGAGGAACGGCTGCGCGAGAGCAGTGCCGCCGTCGATGCTGCTGCGCTCAGCTCATAGCCGCGTGGAGCGCGTAGTAGTGCTCGCGCAGCGGCATTGCTGCCGTCGCCGCCCGACCCGGCGAGGTCCATGACGATCGGCATCACCCGCTCGGCCTCGAACCGCCGCCCGGCTTCCTCGGTCTCCCAGACGTTGAAGATGCGGAAGACGCCGGCCTCTTCGTCGAAACCCGCGGTGTGGAGGATCAGCCCGGCAGGCGGGTCGGCCATCGGGTTGAGACGCCTCGAGACCTCGTCGTAGTTGGCAGTGCTGCGGTCGCCGCCCTCGTCGAGCGGGAACTCCTGGATGAACGCGACGGGCATGGTTGCCTCCCTCGTGGATTGCCGGCGATCTTAGAGCGCCACGCCCGTCAGCGCCGGGCGGCGGGAGTGACGAGGCCGGCTTCGTAGGCATAGATCACGACCTGGACGCGGTCGCGGAGGCCGAGCTTGGCGAGGATGTGCGTCACGTGCGTCTTCACGGTTGCGTCGCTGAGCACGAGCTCGGCGCGAATCTCGCCGTTTGAGCGGCCCTGTGCAATCAGCTCGAGAATCTCGCGCTCGCGCGGGGTGAGACGGTCGAGCCCCGCCGGGGCGTCGACGGCCTGCGGCGACAGGCGGGCAAACTCCTCCACGACCGAGCGCGTCACCGCCGGGACGAGGAGCGCATCGCCGGCCGCGACGACCCTGACGGCCGCGACGAGATCCTCCGGCGGTGCGTCTTTCAGCATGAACCCGCTCGCGCCGGCCCGCAACGCGTCGAAGACCACCTCGTCGAGGCCGAAGGTCGTCAGCACGAGCACCCGCGAAGTGCAGCCGGGCTCGGCGAGAATCCGTCGCGTCGCCTCGATCCCGTCGAGCACCGGCATGCGGACGTCCATGAGGACAACGTCGGGATGCCAGAGGCGAGCCAATTCGATGGCCTCCACTCCGTCAGCCGCCTCGGCGACGACCTCGAAGTCGTCAACACCCTCGAGCAGCTTGCGAAACCCCGCGCGGACGAGGGACTGGTCGTCGACGACGAGGAGGCGCAGAGCGCCTAACACGATGACCACGCGCTGGCTGGGCGTGATGGGCGAGTGCGATGCGAGGACGCAGGGAGCCCCGATAGCAGCGCTATCGGGGCGACTGAGGACGAAGTAGCGTGCCGCCCAGCGCGGCCGGACAGCCCGTGCTTCATTGTGTTAGGCGCTCTAAACGTCATGTCCCGGCGGGCAACCAGGCCCGGACTGCGTAGCCGTCGCGCGTCGGACCGGCATCGACGCGACCGCCGAGGAGTGCCGCGCGCTCGCGGATGCCGAGAAGGCCGTGGCCCGTTCCCGGACCGGGAGCTCCGGCCGAGCCACCCTCGTCGCGCACTTCGATCTCGAGCTCGTCGGTGTCGAAGCGAAGAGCGACAAACGCACGCGCCCCGCCCGCATGCTTGAGCACGTTGGTCAGCGACTCCTGGATGATCCTGAAGGCGGACAGCTCGACTCCAGGCGCGAGGCGACGCGGCTCGCCCTCGATGCTCAGCTCGACGTCGAGCCCCGTGTCGCGCACCTGGGCGACGAGTGCGTCGACATCGGCGAGCGTGGGCTGTGGCACGAGTGACTGCGACTCGCCGCTGCGAAGGACTCCGAGAAGCCGCCGGAGCTCGACGAGAGCCTCCCTGCCGGTCGCCTCGATCGTGCGTAGTGTCTCCTCCGTCGAGGTAGCCGCCGGGTCGAGAATGCTCCGCTCTGCACCCGCCTGCACAACCATCACGCTCACCTTGTGCGCGACGACGTCGTGAAGCTCGCGGGCAACGGTGGCTCGTTCGAGCTCCGCGGCCTCCCGGATCCGCAGTTCCTGTTCGCGTTCCAGGACATCAGCGCGGGCGACGAGCGCGTCCGCCCGGGCGTCTCGCTCGCGAACGACGCGACGCGTGACCACCACTGCGAAGAGTGGGATACCGGCGAAGATGAGGATTCCGAGGATGCCGGCGCCTTCCTCGATCGAGGCGGCGGCGATCCCGGCGAGGAGGAAGGCACATCCGATCACGAGGCTGTTCCGGTCTGCCCACACGGCCAGCCCGTACAACGTGCAGATCCAGGCCGCCATGAACGCCACCGAACTCGGTGGGCCGGACGCAAGGTTGAGCGTAACGATCGTCCCGGTGACGAGGCTCACGGCAAGCAGGGGACGCGCCCTTCTGACCGCGACCGGGAGCGTGCCGGTAGCCGTGGCTGCCAGGCCGAGCCACCATGCTCCGGGGATCGAGCCGGCGACCCACAGCTCGATCTGCGCCAGCGCGAACAGACCGACCGCCAGGGCCCGGTCGAGCCGGACAGGCTCGATACGCGGCAACGACACCTTCATGGGCGCCACGGTACTCCCGCGCAGGCCGGCGCGCATCGACCGCTGGTCTGGCGTAGGGAGTTGCCCAATCAGACCACGGTCTGAGGCGCAGTTCCACCGTCCGCCCGATGCCGCGGCCGGGGCGCGACCGTACCGTCCGGAGCGTTGAGACAACGACCGAAGGAGACCTCCCTATGACACCCGAACGGACGGGCTGGACGAAACTCGCAATCGCCGGCGGGCTGCTCTGCGGCCTCGGCGAGCTGGTGCTCTCACCGACGATGGACTTCCCATCCGGCACGATTGCTGCTCTGGTGTTCGGTTTCGCGTTCCTGGGCGGCGTCGTCTGGCTGCGGCGCGGCAGCATCGGCGGAGCCGTAGTGATCGCGGTGCTCGCGGCCATCGAGCTCGTATTTATCCCGATGTACCCGCGCAACACGGCGTTCGACTGGATCAGCCAGACCTCGTTCGGCGCGTTCTCGGTCGTTGCCCTCGTCGGTGCGTTGGGCGTCATCGCCCAGAGGAGAAAAGGCCGAGCCGCGGCATCGCTTGCGTCCTCGTAACGGAACAACCGAGACTCCGCAGGAGCCCGCGGGAGAGGCATGCGCCTCTCCCCTACGACAACAACCGAACCCCCGACAAGGGACGTCTCCGGGAACCGTAGGTTCCAACTTCAGGATCACGCGAAGCGTGCAAAAAGATGCATCCGGTGGGCACGTGAGGATTCTGCGACACGCTGGTTCGTCGCGGAATCCTCACGTGCCCACCGGATGCCAGACGGTCTTCAGCTCGAGGAAGGCCGAGATCTCCCAGAGGCTCTGCTCGCTGCCGGCCCGGACGACGCGCTTCACGTTGTCGGCGGCGAGCACCTCGAGCTCGGCTGCTCCGTTGCCGGCGCCGGTGAGATCGATCGCGTTCACGTCCATGTGGGCCGCCAGGATCGGCGCGAGCTCGTCGCGGTAGCCGGTCAGGAGGTTGACGACTCCGCCCGGGAGATCGGAGGTCGCGATCGCCTCGGCCAGCTCGAGCGCCGCCAACGGCGCCGTCTCCGAGGCAACGGCCACCGCGGTGTTCCCGCTGACGATCACCGGTGCGATCCTCGAGACAAGCCCGTCGAGCGCCGGCGACTCGGGCGCGAGAATCGCGACGACACCGGTCGGCTCGGGCACGGTGAAGTTGAAGTACGGGCCGGCGATCGGGTTCGCGCCGCCGAGCACCTGAGGCAGCTTGTCGGCCCAACCGGCGTACCAGACGACACGATCGATCGCACGCTCGACCTCGCGCCGTCCCGAGCAGGCGCGGGCGAGGTCGGCAGCTCGCGTCTCCATCATCTCGGCGAGGCGATAGAGAACCTGCCCGCGGTTGTACGGCGTCGCACCTGCCCACTTCGGGAACGCCGCTCGAGCTGCCGTGACGGCGTCGCGCGCATCCTTGCGCGAGGCCCGCGCGACATTCTGGCCCTCTGCCTCGTAGGTGCGGCCCGATTCTGAGCGCGGGAACTTGCCGCCGATGTAGAGCTTGTACGTCTTACGGACGGCAATCCGGCTCATCGGTCGAACCTCAAGTACGGCTCGAGGCCGTGCAGGCCGCCCTCGCGGCCGAAGCCCGATTCCTTGTAGCCGCCGAACGGCGAGGCCGGGTCGAAACGGTTGAACGTGTTGGCCCACACGACGCCGGCGCGTAGGCGCTCGGCCATCCAGAGGATGCGCGAGCCCTTCTCCGTCCAGACGCCGGCCGAGAGACCGTACGGCGTGTTGTTCGCTTTCTCGACAGCCTCGGCAGGGGTGCGGAAGGTGAGCACCGAGAGCACCGGGCCGAAGATCTCCTCCTGCGCGATCCGCGAGCTCTGCGCGACATTGGTGAAGACGGTGGGCGCGAACCAGTAGCCCTTCTCGGGCAGGCGGCACGGCGGCTGGTACATCTCCGCACCCTCCTCCTCCCCGCTCGCGACCAGCTCGCGGATCTTCTCGAGCTGCATGCGCGAGTTGATCGCGCCGAGGTCGGTGTTCTTGTCGAGCGGATCACCGACGCGGATCGTGCGCAGGCGCCGCTTCAGCTTGGCGACGAGTGGCTCGTAGATCGACTCCTGCACGAGCAGCCGTGAGCCGGCGCAACACACGTGACCCTGGTTGAAGTAGATCCCGTTGACGATCCCCTCGACGGCCTGGTCGATGGCGCAGTCGTCGAAGACGATGTTTGCCGCCTTGCCGCCGAGCTCGAGCGTCAGCTTCACACCCGTACCGGCGAGCTCGCGGCGAATCGCCTTGCCGACCTCGGTCGAACCGGTGAATGCCACCTTGTCGAGGCCGGGATGCTTGACGAGATGGGCGCCCGTCGAGCCGTCGCCCGTGACGATGTTGACGACGCCGGGCGGCAGTTCGGCCTGCCGGCAGATGTCCGTGAAGATGAGCGCCGTCAGCGGCGTCGTCTCGGCCGGCTTGAGGACGACCGTGTTGCCACAGGCGAGCGCGGGCGCGATCTTCCAGGCGAGCATCAGCAGCGGGAAGTTCCACGGGATGATCTGACCCGCGACGCCGAGCGGGCGCGGCCTGCGGTTCGGGAAGGCGTACTCGAGCTTGTCGGCCCAGCCCGCGTAGTAGAAAAAATGCGCGGCCGCAAGCGGGATATCGACGTCGCGCGACTCCTTGATCGGCTTGCCGCCGTCGAGCGATTCGGCGACCGCGAGCTCGCGCGACCGTTCCTGGATCAGGCGGGCGATCCGGAACAGGTACTTGGCGCGCTCGGCCGGCCGCAGCGTCGACCAGCCGTCCTCGAACGCTCCGCGCGCGGCCTGGACTGCGAGGTCGACGTCGCGCGCACCCGCGAGCGCAACCTCCGCGAGATGCTCCTCGGTCGAAGGCGAGGTCGTCGCGAACCACTTCCGCGAGCGCGGCGAGACCTGCTCCCCGCCGATGTAGAGGCCGTAGCGATCCTCGAGCGAGACGATCTCGCGAGCCTCGGGGGCAGGTGCGTACTCCCACTCGAGCGGGGAGGGGACGGCACGCGTGGCGGGAGTCCTAGCGGCCATCAGTCGATCGTGAAGTAGTCGCCGGACTGATAGGCCCCGGTGCGCTGCTTGCGAATCTGCATCAGCACGTCGTTGAGGAGCGACGAAGCACCGAAACGGAAGAGCTCTGGCGTCAACCATTGCGCGCCCGAGCGTCTCGTTCAGCACGCACAGGTACTGGATCGCCTGCTTCGCCGTGCGTATGCCACCGGCCGGCTTCATTCCGATCACGCGCCCGGTTTCGTCGTGCACGTCGCGGATCACCTCGAGCATGCACAGCGTCACGGGAAGCGTCGCCGCGGGGCTGACCTTGCCGGTCGAGGTCTTGATGAAGTCGGCGCCGGCCGAGATCGCAAGCAGCGAGGCGCGGCGCACGTTGTCGTAGGTGCCGAGCTCGCCTGTCTCGAGGATCACCTTCAGGTGCGCGTTCGCCGCAGGCCTCCTTGACCTGGACGATCTCGTCCACGACCTTCGCGTAACGGCCCGAGAGAAATGCGCCGCGGTCGATCACCATGTCGATCTCGTCGGCGCCGAGCGCGACCGCCTCGCGCACGTCGGCGAGCTTGACGTCGAGCGGCGACTGGCCTGACGGGAAGGCGGTCGCGACCGATGCGACTCTCACCCCCGACCCCTGCAGGCGGCGCTTCGCGACGGCGACGAGGTTCGGATACACGCACACGGCCGCGACCGAGGGAATGGACGGATCAGCAGGATCGGGACGCATCGCCTTCGCACAGAGCGCCGCCACCTTGCCGGGCGTGTCGGCACCCTCGAGCGTCGTCAGATCCATCATCCGGATCGCAAGGTCGAGCGCGGCGAGCTTCGACTCCTTCTTGATCGAGCGCTTCGCGAGCTCGCCGACGCGCGCCTCGAGCGCAACCGCGTCGACGAGGCCGATGCGCGACAGGCGGAGGCCGAGTGGGAGCTCGAAGCCGCGCGGGAGAGCGGGCGCCTGGGCCACGCCCAGAGTGTAGAACACAGGTCGTGAAGGACGCCGCCCTCCGCACGCTCGCTCGTACGGGGCTGCTCCGGCCCACGTATCAGGCGTGGGAGCGCATCCGTTCGCTCGGAACGGACGACGTTGCAGCAGACGACGGCCTCCCCGTCCCCCCGCCGGCGCTCCGCGTGCGCGTCGCGGGCACGAAGGACGGCGAGTGGTTCCTGCACGGAGGCAGGCTCGCCGAGGAGTCGATCCGTGCTGCGCTCGTTCGAGCCGGCAGCCCGATCGACGAGATCGGCTCGATTCTCGACTTCGGCTGCGGCTGTGGCCGGGTCGTGCGCCGCTGGCAGGGGCTGCCGGGACACGTCACGGGCACCGACCTGAGCAGCGAAGCGATCGACTGGAGCCGCACCAATCTGCCGTTTGCCGGCTTCGAGGTGAACGGCCTCGAGCCACCGCTCCTGTTCGAGAGCGAGAGCTTCGACCTCGTCTACGCGCTCTCGGTCTTCACGCACCTGACAGTCGACGTGCAACTGCGCTGGCTCGAGGAATTGCGCCGCGTGCTCCGTCCCGGCGGCTATCTCCTCGTCACGATCCACGGTGACGCCTACGTGGCACGGCTCACGCCGGAGGAGGCCGGGCGCTTCCGCTCCGGAGAGTGCATCGTCCGCTGGAGCGAGGTGGAAGGGTCGAACCTCTGCACGACCTTCCACCCCGCCTCGTTCGTGCACGGGCCACTCAGCGCGGGCTTCGAGATCGTCGAGATCGTCCCGCGTGGCGCGCTCGGAAATCCGGAGCAGGACCTCGTCCTGCTCCGGAAGCAGGCGTAGGCCTACGCCTCGCGCTCGAGCACGACTTCGTATTGATCGACCGAGACCCGCCTGATGGTCCCGTCGGCGGGCGGGCTCATCGCCTCGAGCGCCGCACCCCCCTTCCGAAGATCCTCCTCGGAGCCAAAGCGGACGCTAACGAGAAGCTTCCCGGCGGCCCGGTCGGCCAGAACGATAATTCGCTTGGCGGGGATCTGCTCGGGCGGCCCGTCGTTTGAGTTGATCTCGGCTACCAACGCGTCGATGGCTGCGTCGTCGGCCTCGAACGTGACCACGCGGACGTAGTCGGGCATCTCATCCTCCTCCTGTTAAGGGTCGGCGTGACTCTATCGCGCCATCCAGGGCAAGGATTCGAACTGGGGCGAGTTAGTTCGCCCAGGGCCCGACGCCGCCGATGCGATCCACCGTGACCCGCATCGTGTGACCGGCCGGCGGGTCAGCCATGGGAGGGAATGTCACATCGGGCCCGAGGTAGACGTGCGCCAACCGCTGCAGGAGCTCGGGTGCACCGCCCTCTTCGAGCTCCGCCGTCCCGTGAACGACGAGGTACTCCTTCAGACCGGGCGGACGGATCTCGGTGCCTTCGAACGAGAGCACGACACGCGGATCGCGACGGACGTTGCGCAGCTTCTGTTGCTCGAAGAGGTGGCCCGAGACCAGCTGGTCGCCGTCGATCCCGACCCAGATGCAGGTGACCTGCGGCGCCCCGTCGCGACCGATGGTGACGAGATGCGCCAACGCACCGGACTCGATCAACTCGCGAGCGCCGTCAGGAAGGATCAACCGCGTTACTTCAGCGTCTTGATGTACGCCGCCAGGGCCGCGAGGTTTGCGTCCGAGATGATTCCGCCCCAGTGCGGCATGGCCACGAGCGCCGGCCCGCCCAGCACGCTGCCGGTGTTGATGAAGTCGATGATCTTCGCGTCGGTGTTGAACTCGCCGCGGAAGTCGGCACCCGAGAGCGGGGGAATCGTCTTGTCCGGTGCAGCCGGGTTGGGAACACCGCCGAGGCCATTCGGGCCGTGGCAGTTGATGCAGCCGTATTGCACGTAGAGCGCCGCTCCCGCCACCGCCTGGCCCTGGCCCTGTGGCAGCGGCGCGGGCGTCGCTCCCGGT
This sequence comes from uncultured Thermoleophilia bacterium, assembly GCA_963829285.1. Taxonomy (GTDB): domain Bacteria; phylum Actinomycetota; class Thermoleophilia; order Gaiellales; family Gaiellaceae; genus Gaiella. The sequence continues at coordinate 151,019 of CAWHHW010000001.1, forward strand.
ACGTCGGGAAGACCGGCCCGGATGTACGCGACGAGGTCGTTCACCTGATGCGCCGACATCAACGGGCCCCAGACCGGCATGAACGGCTTCTTGGGGTTCGAAGACTCGCCGAGCCCCTTGTTGATGATCGTCCGCAACTGAGCGGCGCTCAGCGTCTTCGCTACGCCGGTCAGCGCCGGAACGTCGGGTGAGACACCGCCGGCTCCGTTGAGGCCGTGGCACTGGGCGCACGCGAACGCGGTGAAGGTGTGCGCGCCGGCCGCGATAGCGGGATCCACTTGCTGCACGGCGCCGGTTGCTCCGGCTGCTGCTGTGGAGCCCGACGACTTGGTTTCGCGGCCGACGAAGACGCCGATCGAGACGGCCGCGACCAGCAGCAGCACGACGACGAGGACGAGGATTCCCTCAAGGCTCGCAGCAGAGAGCTCGCGCTTGGCCACGGGCCGATTCTGCACACGCGGATCGACAGCCGTCAAGGCACGTCAGCCGCGGCGTAGGATGGCCGCGACAACAGCCCGAGGAGGGACGACAGAAATGACGACCGTGCTCATCTCCCATCGCGTAGCCGACTACGACACCTGGAGGTCGGAATACGACCGCGTCCACGCAGGGCCGATCGGCAGCGCGTGCCTGACGTGGCGGATCTGGCGCGGGCAGGACGATCCGAACCTGGTCGTCGTCGAAGAGACGTTTCCATCGCGCGAGGCCGCCGAGGCAACGATGAACAACCCCGACCTGCCGGCAGAGATCGCGAACGCCGGCGTCGACATCACGTCGATCCGGATCAAGTACCTGGACGAGGTCTTCTCCGGCATCCGCTGAAGCGAGGACTCGGGCCAGCAACCTCTCGTTCGTGGAAGGACGTACCTGAAGATGAGCGAAGCGGACAGCCTCTTCGGTGAGGAGCACGTCAAGCGCTACCGCGAGACCGACGGAGAGGTCGGCCATATCTGGCGGCGCGGATCGAAGATCCTCCTGCTCACGACCACGGGGCGGAACTCCGGCGAGCAGCGCACCGCGCCTCTGATCTACGAGGAAGACGGCGATCGGTTCGTGATCGTTGCATCCAAAGGTGGTGCGCCTGAGCATCCCGGCTGGTATCGGAACCTCGCCAAGGACCCGAACGTCGAGCTACAGGTGAAGGGCGCGGTCTTCCCGGCGACGGCCCGAACTGCAACCGGCGACGAACGCGAGCGGCTCTGGAAGGTCGCTACACAGCAGTGGCCCGACTACGACACCTACCAGGAGAGAACAGACCGCGAGATCCCGGTCGTAGTGCTCGAACGAGACTAGTACTCACCAGCCGTCACGACGCCACGCGGTGGGCCGTCGCTACATCCCGAGCCGCTCGACCATCTTCGGGTCGCGGCGCCATTTCGAGCGCACCTTTACGACGAGCTCGAGGAAGACGGGGTGCCCGACGAGGCGCTCCACTTCGGGGCGGGCGCGGGTGCCGATCTCGCGCACCATCGCGCCCTTCTTGCCGACCAGGATCCCCTTCTGCGACTCCGTCTCGACGAGCAGCACCGCCTGCACCGTGCGTTCGCCGATCTCCTCGACGACGACAGTGATCGCGTGCGGCACCTCGTCGCGCGTCAGGTGGAGCGCCTTCTCGCGGATCACCTCGGCGACGCGGTTCTCCGTCGTCATGTCGGTGGACTGGTCGAGCGGGAAGTAGAGCGGCCCTTCCGGAAGCAAATGGACGAGGTCGTCGCGCAAGGCCCCCACTCCGTCCTTCGTCACGGCACTGACGGGGTGTAATGCGTGGAAGTCGCCGAGCGTCGCCGCCGACTTCATCTGCGTCGCGACGTGGCCGTGGGTGAGCCGGTCGATCTTGTTCAGCGCGATGATCACCGGGATCCCGAGGCCGAACACGCGCCGGGCGACGTAGCGGTCGCCGGCACCGATCCGGTCGCGTGCCGAGAGCACGAGCAGGACGAGATCGATCTCCTCGAACGACGAGTCGACCGTGCTCTGCATGCGCTCGGTCAGCGCGTCCATCGGCCGCTGGAAGCCGGGCAGATCGGCCAGCACCAGCTGCCAGTCGGGGCCGTTCGCGACCCCGAAGATGCGGCGGCGCGTCGTGTTCGGGACGTTCGACGTGATCGCGACCTTGTCGCCGCAGAGCGCGTTGACGAGCGTCGACTTGCCGACGTTCGGCCTGCCGGCGACGGAGACGAAGCCCGATCTCACAGGAGGTCGCTTACCAACGGAACGGGCGAGGCATGCGCCTCGCCCCTACAACGCGCGGCAGGTTCGGAGCCCGTCATCCCAGCTCGCCCGCGTCAAATTGCTCCGGTAGGAGATCGTCGACGGTCATCCGGACAATCCGGCCGCCGTTCCGGAAGACGACGCGCTCGACCTGCATCTCGGCGAGCCACTGCCTGCAGCCGCCGCACGGCGACGCCGTGATCGCCGCCACGGTGAAGTCGCCCGGGTGGTATCCCTCGACGACAGCGCGGGCGAACGTCGTCCGCTCCGCGCAGACGCCTAGTGGGTAGGCGGCGTTCTCGACGTTGACGCCCTCGACGACGGTTCCGTCGCGGGTGAGCACGGCGCAGCCAACGTTGAAACCCGAATAGGGCGCATAGGCACGCGACGCGATCGCGTCGGCGCGTGCGAGCAGTTCCTCGTCGGTCATGCCGAGAACACCTGGAAGATGGCGAGCGTCACCGTGGCGCCGAGCGTAGCGCCGGTGATGACCTCGAGCGTGGAATGCACGCCGGCCTCGACCCGCGTCTGGGCGACGAGCAAGGCCATGATGAAGGCGAGCGAGGAGACCAGGAAGCGGTGATCCGACCCGTCGAGTGTCAGCGTGACGGCCATCCAGCCGCCGAACGCGACGGCCGCGTGCCCGGATGGCCAGCCACCTCGCAACGGCGTTCCGGTCTTCGAGAGCGCCTTCAGCGAGATCACCAGCACGACGATCAGGACGAGTGCAACGACCGTCAGCTCAGAGGGCGTCTTCGAGAGGCGATCGAGGATCACGTTCGACCGCCCCGCCACCTTGTCGGAGAAGACGAGGTAACCGACGGCGACGGCGTTGACGGCGGCGATCAAAACGGCGCCGGCGGCAACGTCCTTCGCGAGCTTCGCCATCGGGTCGAAAGAGGTCGTGGCGATGTCGACTGCCGCTTCGACGGCGCTGTTGATCATCTCTGCGATCAGCACGAATGCGATCGACATCAGCAAGACGATCAGCTCGAACTTCGACACGTCGACCGAAAGCGCCACGAGGAGGACGGCGACCGCGACGAGGAAGTGGATCCGCATGTTCCGCTCGGTGCGGAGCACGTGGATGATGCCCTCGAAGGCGACGTTGAAGCTCTCGAGGATCGAGGTCGGGCGTTGGGCGGGCACCGGGCTCACGACGCCTCCTTCAGAATCTCGCGCTCGCGCTGTTCCATCGCGTCGCCGTGGTCGTACCCGAGCAGGTGAAGGATGCCGTGCACCAACGGCCACCGCCATTCCGTGTCGACGACCTGGGGGCAGATGACCACGTCGCCGAGTGCCCGCGGCACGCCGTCGGGCAGCTCGTCGAGGCCGTCGATCGGAAACGACAGCACGTCGGTCGCTTCGTCGATCCCGAGGTGCTCTGCCTTCAGCGCGCGGATCTCGTCGGGCGAGACGAACGCGATTCCGAGCTCGGCTGCCGCGACCCCTTCGTGGGTGAGCGCATGTCGCGCGAGGGCGGCCGCACCGTCGGCGTCGACCTCGAGGCCGCTGCGGTTCTCGACCTCGACCTCGATCACTTCTTGCGGGCGGTGCCGGTCTCTTCGGCGTGCCGCTTGTACGCCTCGACGATGCGCTGCACGAGCTTGTGCCGCACGACGTCCTCGTGCCCGAACTCGACGACGCCGATCCCGTCGACCTCACGCAGGATGTCGCGCACCTGGATCAGGCCGGATGCCTGCTCGCGCGGGAGGTCGATCTGGGTGATGTCGCCCGTGACGACCATCTTCGAGCCGAAGCCGAGCCGCGTCAGGAACATCTGCATCTGCTCGGGCGTCGTGTTCTGCGCCTCGTCGAGGATGATGAACGAGTCGTTCAGCGTGCGGCCGCGCATGAAGGCGAGCGGCGCCACCTCGATCGTGCCGCGCTCCATGATAGGCGGTCAGCCGGTCGGGATCCATCGTGTCGTAGAGGGCGTCGAAGAGCGGGCGCATGTAGGGATCGACCTTCGCCAGCATGTCGCCCGGGCAGGAAGCCGAGCCGCTCGCCCGCCTCGACGGCCGGTCGCGTGAGGATGAGACGGCCGACCTGCTTCTCGCTCAGCGCCGCAACTGCGAGGGCGATTGCGAGGTACGTCTTGCCCGTTCCGGCCGGGCCGATTCCGAACGTGACCGTGCTGGCCCGGATCGCGTCGACGTAGCGCTTCTGGGTGACGGTCTTGGGCGCGATCTTCTTGCCGCGATGGCGCCAGACGACGTCCTCGAAGATGTCGCGAATGTCTGCCGCCTGGTCGAGCGCGGCGGCGACGGCGCCGACCGTGTCGGGCCCGATCGCGTGGCCTCCTTCGACCAGCTCGACGAGCTCGTCGACGACCGCACGCGCCTCGGCCACGCGCACGACCTCGCCGTCGAGCGTGAGCGTGTTGCCGCGCAGCGAGATCGAGCAGCCGAGCCGCTCGCGCAGCGAGTCGAGCACGCCGTCGGTCACACCGGCGAGCTCGGCAGCAACGTCGTTCGGGACGACGATCACGTCTTGCATGCCGCTCAGTGTAGGTGGCGCGGGGTACGGCGCCCTCCCCCGGGCCCGCTGACCACTACGATGCGCTCGCGTCGGAATCGACCCATGCGACCCGAGCGGAAGGAGCCGAGATGAACCGTTTCGAGCAGATGGTGTACGACTGCATGATCCCCACGGCGGCTCTCCTGGAGCAGACGACGAAGCCGCTCCACCGGGCGATCCTGCTCAACTTCTGGCGCCACGTGCACCTCGAGGGCTCCGGGCAGTTCGACCGGATCGTCGCGCCCGACATGATGGTCGACAACCCGGTCTATCGCGTCACCTGGGGCGCGAACCCGGCGGTGATCGAAGGCAAGGAGGGCGTGCTCGCGTTCTATCGCGCCGTTACCGAGGCGGTGCTCTGGCACTCTGACGACCGGCTCTCGGTCGCCGACTGGGGTGTCTGCGACGAGATCACCTTCCACCAGCTCGCGATGGGGTCCGACCTGCAGGCGATCGGCTACGACATCCCGAGCGCGGACAAGCTCTACCACGTGTTCAGCCGCCAGGCCTTCATCTGGCCGTACGACAGCCAGGCTCGATTGGCCGGCGAGCATCTCTACGAGGACAAGACGAGCCTGCAGATCGAGGAGGTCGATCCCTCCGAGGCGATCACGCCGGCGCGCGTTCGCGAGATTCATCTCGAGGGGCTCGCGAAGCTCGAGGCCGAGCAGGGCGAGAACTTCTGGGTGCTGGACGCATAGGCATGGCCCGCCGCCAGAAGCCAGCATGACCGACAACCGCCTCGAGCAGCTCCTCTCCGGCCGTTATATCGCGACGCTGGCCACGTGGGACCCCGACGGAACGATCTACCTCACGGCCGTCTGGTACCTCCACCGCGACGGCGCGATCCTGATCGGGACGTCCGGCACGTCGCGTAAGGCGCGGAATGCGGCTCAGCGGCCGAACGCCTCCCTGATGATCGACACGCGGGGCAAGGCCGAGCTCCGCGGAGCCGCCGCGACCGGAACGATCGAGATCCTCAGCGGCGCGGAAGCGCGCCAGGCGAACGCGCAGATCTCGGTGAAGTACCTCACTGCAGCCGGGCTCGCGCATCCTGACGTCGGAGGCAGGATCAGCTCGAATGACGACGTCACGCTCCGCTTCGCCCCCGGCCGCTGGAGGACGTGGGGCACCGAGGACGACTTCGAGGGCTCCTACGGCGAGACGGGCATGAGCCTGCCGCTCGACGAATAGACGAGCCCGGGCTCGTCAGGGACGCAACCAACCTGCACGGTACGGCGTCGGTAGATCCTCTGCCGCGTCGGCGTAGGCCTCCTGCGGCTCGGACGTCGCCACATCGACTCCGGCGCCGTGGCGCAGCGCGAGAGCGGAGACCGGATACACGACGCCGCCCCCGGTCCGCGAGCCGATGGCGAGAATCGCGCAAGGGCCGTTACCTGCTCCGACGAACACGTGCTCCGTCCAGGCCGGACAATGGACGAAGTCCCAGGCGCCGAGTCGACGCTCTTCTCCCTCGACAAGGAGAATGCACTCGCCTGAGAGGACGAGGAAGTTCTCCTGCTCGTCCTCTCGGTGATACATGCAGGCCGGCTGACCTGGGGCGAGGACGCCGATGTTGACGCCGACGGCAGGGAAACGAGCGTCCGGCCCCTCGAACCGCGTGTAGGCGCCGAAATCGCCCTCGAACCAGCGGGCCTCCCGCGCGTTGACGACGAACCAGCCTGCGGAGGCGGGAACGACGCCCTCCGGGGTGCTCTCGACCGACGCCTCGGGAACCACGACGCCCGATTCTCTAGGCGAGCTTCTCGCGGACGATCTGGCTGACGGCCGAGCCGTCGGCCTTGCCCGAGATGCGCGGCATCACGTCCGCCATCACGCGGCCGATGTCGCGCAGCGACGTGGCACCGACTTCGGCGATCACGTCGTCCACGATCTCGTCGAGCTCGTCCTCCGAGAGCGGCTCCGGCATGAACTCCTCGAGCACCTCGAGCTCGAAATCTTCCTTGTCGGCCTGCTCCTCGCGGCCTGCGGCCTCGAAGGCCTCGAACGCCTCGACCCGCTTCTTCCGCTCGCGTTGCAGCACCTGCAGCTCCTCGTCCTCCGAGAGCGGGCGCTGCAGCTCCTTCTCGGCCGAGCGGAGGCTCGCGAGGATCAGTGTCAGCGCGTCGCGGCGGTCGTCCTCGCGCGCGAGTCGCGCCTGCTTGAGCTCGCCCTCGATGGTGGAAATCAGCTGCACGGTGACAGTCTGCCCGGTATTGGCACTCAGTGGAACCCGGGTAGCGCCTTTCCGGCCACGATGTGCCAGTGAAGGTGGAACACCGTCTGGCCGGCGCCGGGGCCGACGTTGACGATCACGCGGTAGTCCTCGAGCCCCTCGGCTGCGGCGACGGCGGCGACGAACCGGAGCATTCTGCCCTGCTTCTTCGTCGGGGAACGCGTCGATCTCGCGGAACGTGTCGACGTGACGTTCGGGCAGCACGAGCAGAGTGCGTCTCCGCGGCGGGTGCGATGTCGCGGATCGCGACGAACCCGTCGGCCGAGTGCACGTGGTCGCCACTCGCGACGAGGCGGCAGAAGAGACAGTCAGGATGTGGCAACCGCGATCACCCCTTCATCCGAGACGCCAACGGCTCGTGCCCGCACCATGGCGCCGACCGGCGCATCGACGAGCCACGGCGTGTAGTCGTCGGCGTAGCCGACGGCCCGGGCGGTCGACGAGGACGACGTCGTCGCTGCCGACGCGGCTTGCCCAGCGCGCCCGGCAAGCCGTCTCGGACGCGCGCCCGCAGACGCGCTCCCCGCTCCTTCTTGACCTCCGGCGCGACCGGGTCGTCCGTTGCGGTGCGTCGTGCCCGGACGCGGCGAGTACGGAAAGACGTGCATCTTGGTGATGCCGATCTCCGACGACGGCGCTGAGCGTGTTCGCGAACGCGTGCTCGTCCTCGCTCGGGAAGCCGACGATCACGTCGGTGGTGAGGTTGAAGTCGTCGAGCGGCTCGATCCGCGCGCGGTACTGCCCGATCGTGTAGCGGCGCCCCATCGCGCGGAGCACGCTGGTCGTCCCCGGACTGCAGAGGAACGTGAAGGTGGCGCGAGACGATCGGCGTCTCGCGCAGCGCCGCGATGAGGTCAGGCGTGACGTGGTTCACCTCGATCGAGGAGAGCCGCAGGCGCTCGAGACCGTCGATCTCCCCCGCCGCCCGTATCAACCCCGTCAGGGTCAGCCCTGCAGCGCGATCGCGGAAGCAGCCGAGGTTGACGCCGGTGAGCACGACTTCCCGGTGGCCCTGAGCAACGCGCCTTCCGATCTCCGTGAGCACGGCCTCGGCCGAGCGGCTGCGCGTACCGCCACGCACGAGCGGGATCACGCAGAAGGCACACGAGAACGAGCAGCCGTCCTGAATCTTGACGAACGCCCGGACGCGATCGAGGCGATGGTCTCGCCTGAACACACCCGATCGCGCCGACATCGCCGGCGATCGTCTCGGCGATCTCCTCGCTGCGGCGTGCGACGACGTGGACGTTGTCCGGCAGATCCGGCGAATGCCCGTGTCGGGAGATTGGCGGCGCACCCGGTCACATAGACGTGTCTGTGGCTCCTGGCTGCTTGCGCGGCGGCCTGCCGCGACTTCGAGACGGCTTCGTTCGTGACGCAACACGTGTTGATCACGGCAACGTCGGCCGCCGTGCTCGATTCCGTGTGCCCGTCTGCGAGCAGCCGCTCCCGGATCGCCTGCTCGTCGGCGAACGACACCTTGCAACCGAGGAAGCGAGTGGTGAAGGTGGCCATGGGGCTGAGAGCGTAAACGGTTCGGCCCGTGTAGGTTCCCGTCCATGAGCCCACCGATCCTGCTCGTGCACGGCGCCTGGCACGGCGCCTGGTGCTGGGACAAGGTCGTGCCGCAACTCGAAGCGTCCGGGCGCCGTGTCGTCGCGATCGACCTGCCCGCCCATGGAGCCGACACGACGCCGCCGGGAGAGGTCACGCTCGACCTGTTGGCGGCTCGGGTCTGCTCCGCGCTCTCGGAGCTTCGACGAGCCCGCAGTCGTGGCGGGCCACTCGATGGGCGGCCTCGTGATCTCACAGGCAGCCGAGCGGTGCCCCGATCGCGTCGTGCGCCTCGTCTATCGTGACCGCCTTTCTCGTCGGCGACGGCGAGACGCTGCTCGGCATCGTCGAGAACGACCCGGACGATGTCGTGCACCCGAACATCGTGTTCAACGACGACCACACGGCAGCGGCGCTTCGACCCGAGGCGGTGCGCGACATCTTCTTCAGCGACTGCTCGGACGAGGATGCGGCCTGGGCTGTGCGCGTCTCGTTCCCGAGCCGACAGCACCCTTCGGAACGCCGTTGCAGGTCACGGCTGAGCGCTGGGGATCGATCCCGCGCACGTACGTCCACTGCACCGAAGATCGGGCTCTGTCGATGGCGATCCAGGAGCAGATGGTGGCGAACGTCGGCGTGGACGACGTGGCGACGTCTGACAGCGAGTCATAGCCCGTTCTTCTCGATGCCGGAGCAGGCTCGCCGACGATCATCGCCTCGGCCGGCTGAACCGGGACTCGCTCAGGGGCGGACGAAGAGGTCCGCGGCCCAGCCGTCGAGCTCCACGCGTTCGGCTCGGACGCCAAGCCGGCGCGTGGGTGGTCGGTCTACGAGGTAGCCCGAGGTGATCGCCGCGCCGACATCGAGGCGCGCGAGGATCCTCTCGACCGGAGCGAGGAGGACGTTCGCGACGACGAGATCCGCCGGCGGGCAGCTCGTCCTGCTCGCCGTCGAGGAGGGTCGCCTCGAGCGTGACGCCGTTGGCGGACGGCGTTCGCAATCGTCGTCTCGACGGCGATGGGATCGTTGTCGACGGCGCGGATCGGGTCGAACCCAAGGCGAGCTGCCGCGATCGCGAGCACGCCGGAGCCGCAGCCGACGTCGAGGAGCGAGCCTCGTTCCGCCCGCGCCAGAAGCTCTACGCAGAGCCGTGTCGTCGGATGTGCTCCTGTTCCGAACGCGCGGCCGGGGTCGATGACGACGGCAGGCTCGCCGGGATCCGGCTGCTCCCAAGGCGGCCCGATCCAGAGGCCGCCGGCTCGGACCGGCCGGTGGAATGCGCGCCATGCGTTCTCCCACCCGGGCTCGACGGGAGCGACGGTTACGTCCGAAAGACGTGCCGGATCGACCCGACCGAGCTCTCGTCGACGTACAGCGCGAGCGTGAAGGTGTCGTTGTCCTCTGACTCCTCGAAGCCACCCGGCACGAGGTCGAGCGCAACGGCGCGTGCCTCCTCCGCCTGGGCCAGGGGGACACGAACCGCGACGCGGACGAAGCGATCCGTCATCGCTCAGCGAAACGCGTTCTTGATGCGGCCGAAGATGCCGCCGTCGCCCTCGTCGTCTCGGTAGGGCTCCTCTCCGAGTGCCTCGCCGAGTTGCTCCACGAGCGTGCGCTGATCCTCGTCGAGCCGACGTGGCACGTGGACCCGCACGTGGACGTGGAAGTTGCCGGGGCGCCTTCCGCTCCACCGAGGGCATGCCCTGCCCCCGCAGAATCCGGATGTCGCCGGGCTGAGTGCCGGCTGGAATCTCGACCTCGATCTCGCCGTCCGGGCCCGGCACCGACAGCGACGTCCCGAGGGCCGCCTGCGTCATCGTCAGCTCGACGGCAGTGTGGAGGTCGTCGCCGTCGCGCTCGATGCCTTCCTGCGACTGCACGCGAACCTGGACGAAGAGGTCGCCGGCCGGGCCGCCGAGCGAGCCCTCGTGGCCCTGGCCCCGGACTCGGATGCGCTGGCCGTCGTCGATCCCGGCAGGAACGTCGATGTCGAGCGTTCGGTCGCGCAGCGTGCGGCCGAGGCCGTCGCAATCCGCGCACGGCGACTCGACGATACGACCGGCCCCTTCGCAGCGCGGGCAGGCGCCCTGGCGGACGAACTGGCCGAAGACGCTCTGGGAGACCTGCTGGACGCGGCCGGCGCCGCCGCACGTGTCGCAGGTGACGGGCATCGTTCCGTGTGCTGCGCCGTTGCCGCCACACGTGTCGCACGTGTGCGCGGCCCGAACGGGGACATTGACGCTGATTCCCGTGAATGCGTCTTTGAGGGTGATCGTCGTGCCGGCCACGACATCGCCGCCGCGGGTGGGGCCTCCCGGGCGGGCCGCTGCCTGGCCGAAGATCGATTCGCCGAAGAACGCGCCGAAGATGTCGGAGAGGTTGCCGAGGTCGAAATCGCCGGGTGTGAAGCCGCCCCCACGGAGGCCTTCGCGGCCGTAACGGTCATACGTCGCGCGCCGATCGGGGTCGGAGAGCACCTCGTACGCCTCCGCCGCCTCGCGAAAGCGCTCGTGGGCGTCTGGCGCGTCGGAGACGTCGGGATGCAGCTCGCGGGCGAGCTTGCGGAAGGCACGCTTGATCTCGCCGTCGGCGGCACTTCGCTCGACGCCGAGTATCTCGTAGTAGTCGCGTTCAGCCGTCGCCATCAGAACGTCGAGGGTACCGGCAGCGACCCCGCGCACTACTCGTCTTCGTAGACGTCCTCGGCGAGACGCGAGAGCTCGAACGCTGCGGCGCGGACGGCCCGGATCGCCTTGTCGTAGTCCATTCTCAGCGGCCCGAGCAGCGCGACGGAACCGAGCGAGCGGCTCGTGATCCCGTAGGTCGCACCGACGTACGAGACATCGCGCAGTTGTCCGCCATCGACCTCGGGACCGACGCGAACGACGGTGCGGCGCGGGTCGAGGGCGTCCGAGAGGAGCTCGAGAACGGCGGCCCGTCGCTCGAGGACGTCGAGCAGGTGCTGGCAGGCCTCGAGCTCGGCGCCGCGAGCATCACCGAGCAGGCTGGCTGCACCGCCGACGTACAGCTGTGGTCCGTCGGCGGCGACCGCATCGACGAACGCTGTCCGGAGCCGGGTGAGGAATGTGCGCTCGCGAAACGGCAGCGCGGGATCTTCGAGTCGACGCCGCAACGTGGTCGACCCGAGGCGTAACCCGACGATCTGTTCCTCGAGGTACGTGCGGGCCCAGTCGACGAGGCCGGGATCGACGGGTTGCTCCAGTTCGAGCACCTTCTTCGTGACGCCGCCGGTCGACGTGATCACGACCACGATCACGGCGCGCGGCTGGAGCTGGAGCACGTCGACGTGCCTCACCGAGGCGGCGTCGAGCGTAGGCGCGGAAACGAGCGCAAGCAGGCGGGTCGCCTGGGAGAGCGTCTCGGTGGTCGAACGGAGCGCCGACTCGAGCTCGCTCCTGACCGTGGCGACGTCGAGCGTCATCCGCTCCGGCCGCCCGTCGATCGCGTCGACGAGCTGCTCGGCATAGACGCGATAGCCGTTCTCCGTCGGTACGCGCCCGGCCGAGGTGTGGGGATGCGTCAGCAGGCCAAGCGCTTCGAGCTCCGCGAGCTCACTCCGCACGGTGGACGAGGACACGCCCATGCCCTCCTGTTCGACGAGCGATTTCGAACCGACGGGCTGGCCGGTCGCGACGTGCTCCTCGACCACCCGCCGCAGGATCTCACGCCTGCGGGAGGAGAGCTGTTCCATCGACGGATCGTACCGTGGCTTGGCCGCGGGATCGAGGATCCGCTCGCGTGGAACCTCAATCGCACGCAATACCCCTGACGCGGGCTCCCTCGTGCCCGAACTCAAGGCAGACGGACGGATTCTGCCCACCGCACTTCACGGTCGCCGCGGTGCGGCACGACTGCTCAGGCAAGGGATCAGGCAAGCAGCTCGGCCGTCACGCCGCCGCCGAGGAATCGGCCGCGCGTCGTGAGCGCGAGCGTTCGCTCGCCTCCCGGCCCGGTCCCGACGACAGCGAGCCCGCCCTGCACCATCCGCTCGAGCGCGGCCGCGTCGATCGCGGTCTCGAGCCCGTCGAGCGACAGCGGCTCGTCGAGCCTGAGGCCGAGCATGACCCGCTCCTGCGCCTTCGTCGGGCCGTCGAGCAGCTCGAGCTCGCGCGGTGGCGCATCGCCGGCCGCCGAGCGCGGCGACGTAGCGCCCGATCGAGGCGCCGTTCCGGCGCCGTAGCCCACCGAGCGTCGACACGGCCCCGATCCCGACACCGAGGTAGTCGTGCCCCTGCCAGTAGCCCAGGTTGTGGTGTGCGCGGAGGTCTCTCCCGCCGGATCGATCCTCCCGACCGTCAGCCTGCTCGCCGCTGAGACAGAAGTTCGCCGTCTCGTACCAGCGGTAGTCGGCCGCAGTCAGCGTCTCGACGACACGCTCGAAGTACCCCTCCATCGCCTCCGACTGGCGCTCGAGCTCGTCTCCGTAGGCGTGGGTGAACCGCGTGCCCGGTTTCGCCTCGAGCTCGTACAGGGAGAGGTGCTCCGGCGCTAGTGCCAGAGCCTCCGCGAGATCATGGTCGAGATCGGAGGGCTCCTGGCCCGGGATCCCGTAGATGAGATCGAGCGAAATGTTGTCGAAAGAGGCATCACGAAGAGTATGAACAGCGCGTCGGACGTCGTCTGGACCGGCAACGCGCTCGAGCACAGCGAGCAAGCGGGGTGCGAACGTCTGGGCGCCGAGCGAGACACGCGTGACACCGCCGTCGCGCAGGGAAGCAGCCAGACGCAGGCGTCATGGTCTCCGGATTCGCCTCCACCGTGACTTCCTCGGCGTCCGGTACGGCGGCAAGCAACCGACGCAGCGCCTCGGGCTCCGTGAACGTCGGCGTCCCTCCACCAACGAATACCGTCTCGACAGGAGACGCCAACACGCCCTGCTCACGCTCCAGCTCGCGCCGCATCGCATCCACATACGCACCGTGCTGCTCGCCTCGCCCCACCACCGTGACGAAGTCGCAGTACCCGCACCGATGCGAGCAGAAGGGCAGGTGGACGTACAGGTGGCGGACGTCGGTCACACCGGCCCCGCCCGCCACAGCGCTACTTCTTCTTGTCCCCGTCGAGGTTGAGCACAGCGAGGAATGCCTCCTGCGGCACCTCCACCCCGCCGACCTGCTTCATCCGCTTCTTGCCCTTCTTCTGCTTCTCGAGCAGCTTGCGCTTGCGCGAGATGTCGCCGCCGTAGCACTTCGCGAGCACGTCCTTGCGCCGCGCCTTGACCGTCTCTCGGGCGATCACACGCGACCCGATCGCCGCCTGAATCGGCACGTCGAACATCTGCCTCGGGATCTCCTCGCGCAGCTTCTCTACTAGCAACCGCCCCCGGTCGTAGGCGAACTCGCGATGAATGATCAGCGACAGCGCATCCACCGGCTCGCCGCCCACGAGCACATCCACGCGCACGAGCTTGCCGCTCTGGAATCCGGAGAGGTCGTAGTCGAAGCTCGCATACCCGCGCGTTCGCGACTTGAGGTTGTCGTAGTAGTCGAGCACGATCTCGGCGAGCGGGAGCTCATAGGTGAGGTGGACGCGCTCGGGCGAGAGGTACTCGAGGTGGTCGAAGCGGCCGCGGCGCTCGTTGTTCAGCTCCATCACGGTGCCGACGTACTCCTTGGGGACGATGATCGAGGCGCGAATGTACGGTTCCTCGACCTCCTCCAGTTCGGCCGGCATCTCGGACGGGTTGTGTACCTCGCGCCAGTCACCGTTGCGCTCGAGCACCCGGTAGGCGACATTCGGTGCGGTGACGATCAGGTCGAGATCGAACTCGCGCTCCAGCCGCTCGCGCACGATCTCCATGTGCAGCAGCCCGAGGAACCCGCAGCGGAAGCCGAACCCGAGTGCCTGCGAGGTCTCCGGCTCGTAGAAGAGCGCAGCGTCATTGAGCTTCAGCCGCTCGAGCGCGTCGCGCAGCTCGGGGTAGTCGTCGGAGTCGCTCGGGAAGAGGCCGGCGAACACCATCGGCTTGACGTCCTTGTAGCCCGGCAGCGGCTCGTCTGCGGTCGCGCCCTTGCTCGTCGTCAGCGTGTCGCCGACACGAAGCGCCGAGACGTCCTTGAGCCCTGTGATCACGTAGCCCACCTCGCCGGCCTCGAGCGTCTTCACGGGTACGCGCGAGGGCGACATGAACCCCAATTCCTCCGCGTCGAAGCGGGTGCCGAGCGCCATCGCGCGCAGAGCCGAGCCGGTCTCGAAGCGGCCGTCGACGACCCGGATGAACGCGATCACGCCGCGGTACTGGTCGTAGGAGGAGTCGAAGATGAGCGCGCGCGGCGGCGCGGCGGCATCGCCCGTGGGCGCGGCGATCCTCGCGACGATCCCGTCGAGCACCTGATCGACGTTGATCCCGGTCTTGGCGGAGATCCGCACGACATCCGCCGCGTCGCCGCCGAGAAGCTGCGTCACCTCGAGCGCAGCTCCGTCCGGGTCGGCAGAGGGAAGGTCGATCTTGTTGACGACGGGGACGATCTCGAGCTCGTTCTCGATCGCGAGGTACGCATTTGCGAGCGTTTGCGCCTCGATCCCCTGCGCGGCATCGACGACGAGCACCGCCCCCTCGCACGCCTGCAGCGAGCGCGAGACCTCGTAGGTGAAGTCGACGTGGCCCGGCGTGTCGATCAGGTTGAGCTGGTAGCCCTTCCAGGCAACGCGCACGGCCTGGGCCTTGATCGTGATCCCGCGCTCGCGCTCGAGATCCATCGAATCGAGCAGCTGCTCGCGCATGTCGCGGTCGGCCACGGTGTCCGTGAGCTGCAGAATCCGATCGGCCAGGGTCGATTTCCCGTGGTCGATATGGGCGATGATCGAGAAGTTGCGGATCCTGCTCTGGTCCATGGGAATCAGGCCCGGATGCTAGCTGTCATGCGGTTTTGCCTGGATTTCAGCTCTTCTGCCGAGACGCTGAATGTGCGCGCGGGCCGCTCGGGCCTCACAACCACGGCGCGATGCGCTGCTGCTTATGGCGAGGGGCTCATCTGAGTCATCTCGGACATCGGGTCGTTCCGGGGGACCGTGAGCGCAGGGACGGCGTCCGGAGCGGCAAGCATGAGCACTCCGAGCACGAACAGGACGCCCGCCGTTGCGTACGTCGCGGCACGACGGGACGGGACCAGCTTCTCGAAAGCGATGAACCCGGCGACGACCGCCATCCAGACGACGCTCATGATCCCGAGCGCGAAGAGTGATGCCATCAGAGCCCAGCAGCAGCCAATGCACCAAGCTCCGTGCCTCGCACCCATCTGGAGCGCGCCCGAGTGTCCGCTGCGCCACGAGCCAAGCAAGAACCCGAGGGGACTGCGGCACTTGCCAAGGCAGACGTTTTTCAACGGCGTCATCTCGTACACGGCGGCAACGATCAGGGTCGCCCCTGCGACCCAGCGACCGGCTCGATCCCATGCGAGCACGTCACCCGAGACGTGTCCGACAGCGGACGCGATCGCGAAGGCAAGGACTCCGATGGTCGTCCAGGCGATGAGATAGCCGGTGGTGAAGAGAAGCGGCGCAATCGGAGACCGGGTCTTCGTCATGTGCGAGTAGAGCGCAACCGTTGGCGCTACCGAGGGAAACATCATCGCCGCCATCATCACGACCCATACGCCGACGAACCAGGCGAGGGTCCCTAGACCTGTCCAGGGCCCCCCGTCCATCCCTCGCATCTCGTCAACCGTCCACCACCAGCCCACCGCAGCGAGAGCAAAGAGCAGAGCGATGAGCCCGAGCCGGGCGCGCGCCGCAGCGAAAGCAGGCGCAAGACCAGCACCGCCAGGCGAGCGTTCCTCTGCGGAGGTGATCACACCCTCAGGCGGCCCACGAGAACTCGGGGGTCGACAGGCCCGACTTCCCTTCGTACGTGATGCCGAAGGCGTTGATGTTTGACCGCTTCGCTTCCGCCATCGTCAAATTGGACGCGACCGGGTGGAACATCCCGTCGAAACGCACCGGCTGCCCAGTCTCGACGCCGAAGGGGACGATGTCCTCGACCTCGAAGTCGATCGCATCTCCGATCCGGACGCTGTGGCTGACTCCATCCTCCACCATCTCGAACGGCGCCCGTTCGACGCCGAGCACCTCACCGACGAGAGGGGCCAGCCCAGCCATCGGCCCACCCTTTTGCCCGCCGAAGACGGCGGTCAGCTTCTCCATCTGCTCGTCGCTCGTGTCCTCGTCAACGAACATGCCGAGCCGCCAATTGCCTTCGGTCATGACCTTCGGCGTGTCCACGATCACGCAGACCTTCCTGCCGCGGACGTCCGTCCCCTCGATCTCACCTTCGCGAACGTGGAAGACGAGCGTGGCACGACAGTAGTCGTACGTCGCACCGTGGTCGAACGACAGATTGCACGGACACATGAGATCGCAAGAACACGTCTCGAAGTAGCTGCCCTTGAGATTCCAGGACACGTCAACCTCCCTACTTCCGCGGACGACCCCGGAAAGATTGTCAACCCACGAGCAGACTCTGTCAACTCCCTCAGAACTCCGCGCACTTGCAACGCCGTTTGCTCCGTGCGCTCTCGCCCGGGCAGTAACCGAGGTGCCCGCGCCCTGATCCTGTGGCGGGGTTGGCCCCGAGGCTTCCCCGAGGTCAGGGGCGGGCAAAGCGTCGTCGCGAGTCGTGCAGCCGTTGACCGACTCAGCGCTCCAGCACCCACGAATGCTCAACGCCGAACGGCTCGTAGCCGAGCCTTGCGTTGATCGCCAGCATCGGGGCGTTGGTCTCGTCGTTCTGGGTGACGACCCTGGTGATCCCGACGGCCGCCGCCCGCGTGAGGGAGTGCTGCTTGAGCAGGAGCCCGAGGCCCTGGCCGCGGAACGCACGGATCACACCCGTGCCGCCGTTCTCGGCTCGGCCTGTGGCGCGGTCGGTGAAGATGAACGTCGACCCGGCGACGACTTCGCCGGCGACCGCGACCATGCTCACCTCGCGGTCGAGATCCGGGCATTCCCAGATGTGGCGGCGCCACGCCTCGTACGTCATGCCGGAGAAGTCGACCGGTCCCGGCTCGTCGACGCTCCAGTCCCTGTCGGCCGCGTAGATCGGCTCGGGGTCGTCGGAGAATGCACTCGCCGGCCGCAGTTCGATGCCCGGACGCGGCACTCCCGGCGAGGCGATCGTTCGCGGATCGGTGGCAGAGCTCGTCGCCGTCGCAGCCAGCGTGAAGCCGCTTGCGGCCGCGAAGGCCATCGAATCGTCGTCTCCTGAGCCGTGCGCAACGATCCGGAGCGCCCCGATCTGCTCGAGGTGGGCCGACATCGCGTCCCATAGGGCCGAGCCGATCCCCTTGCGGCGATGCGACGGATGGACGGCGATGGCTGCGAAGGCGGCTGTGTGAGCCGACGAGAACCAGTCGAGGCCGCCGTGCGCCCAGCCGACAAGCTCGCCGTCGACGTCCGCGCGCCAATGGCGCATTCTGTCCTCAGGGCGGCTCGCTGCCATCCGATACCGAAGTCCGGCAGCGGTGACGAGGCGGTCATCGAAGCACGCGACATAAAGTGCCGCCACTCGCGGCGCGTCGGCGAGTGAGCCGGGCGCGATCATCGGGCGAAAGGTAAAGGGTGATCACCCCCAAGGAGCATGTGCGACGTACGGAACCCTGGTGACAGGCTAAAGCCTGTCACCGGCGGCGCGTCGGGATACCGTCTCGCGCAGGACGTTGAGCTCGCGTACGCGGAGCAGCCGACAGGCAGCAAGATACGTGACGAAGCCGAGGGTGAGCGCGACGCCGAGCGACACGATCTGAGCGGCGGTCGATCGGCCGAGGGCACTGTCGAGGGCGTACCAGGCGCCGAACGCGACCATGCCCAGCGCCACGGCCGCGACCGTCACCCTCACGATCGCGTCACCCACGCGTGCAAGGTCGATCCCGCCCACGCGGCGCCGCAGGAAGAAGACGAGGAAGGCGGCCCCGACGATGTTGACGATCGACGTCGCGAGCGGAATCCCCCACACTCCGACGCGATACAGCCCCATGTCGAGGACAGCGTTGAGGACGAGCGTGCCGACGCCGATCAGGGTCGGCAGCCAGTTTGACTGCAGGCCGTAGAAGCCGCGGGTCAGCATCAGCATCCAGCCGTTGAAGACGAGCCCGAGCGAGAATGCTGCGAGACAACCGGCGACAACGGTGACGTCGGCCTCGGTGAACGCGCCGCGCTCGTAGACCAGGCGGACGATCGGCTCCGCGAGGACGGCGGAGACGATCGAGGCGGGGATCAGGAGGAAGCCGATCTGGCGCAGGCCGGTGCTGATCGTGGCGCGGAAGCCGTCGAGGTCGTTGCGCGCGGCAAGACGCGCGAGCGCGGGAAAGAGCACGGTCGCGACCGCGACCGAGAACATCCCCTGGGGCAGCATGTAGAGCCGGAAGGCCGCGTTGATGGCTGCAGGTGCGAGATTCGGATCGATCAGGCGCGAGGCGAACAGCGTGTCGATGACGGCGTTGATGTTGATCAGCCCTAGCGTGATCGTGACCGGCAGCATCAAGACGAAGAACCGGCGCACGGCCGGATCGCGCCAGTCGAGGACGAGCGTGAGGCGGCCGTCGAGCCCGCGCAGCCACGGCACCGGTAGCAGGAGCTGGATCACCGTGCCGATGAGAATGGCGCCCGCGTAGACGTAGAGCGCCGCGCTCTCGCCGTCGACACGCGGAACGCCGAGCACGAGCCCGGCGATGATCGCGAGGTTCCAGAACACCGGTGTCAGCGCCGGGACGGTGAAGTGGTCGTACGTGTTGAGGATCCCGACGATGACGCCGCTGAGCCCGAGCAGCACGACGATCGGGAAGAGGACGCGCGAGAGGCCGACGGCAAGGTCGAAGTCGCCGCCGGGCTCGCCGAACGGCTTGATCAGGAGCGGCGCGATCAGGATGAGCAGCGCCGTGAGGCCGCCGAGCACGAGGAGGACGAGCCAGAAGATCGTCGAGGCGACGCGCCAGGCGCGCTTGCGGTCGCCCTTCTCGAGCAGCTCGCTGAAGACCGGAACGAACGCCCCCGAGAGAGCGGCGTCGGCGAGGAGCGCACGAATCAGGTTCGGGATCTGGAATGCGACCGTGAACGCGTTGATCTTGCCGTTGATGCCGAAGTAGTAGGCCGCGACCATCTCGCGCACGAGGCCGAGCACACGCGAGAGGCCCGTTGCGACCGAGAAGATCAGCGTCGAGCGGGCGAGCTCCCGGTGACGGCCTGGCGGCGGCGGCATCGTTCATGCCGGTCGAGTTCGGCGCGGACACGCTCCCCACCTTCGCAGGAGCCGCGGCTGGCTCGCGGCAGCGTTCGGGCCGATTCGGTGCTCTGCTACCATCGACTGCGCCCGCAAGCTGCGGGCATTCCTACGCTCGAGGACAGATGCCGAACATTCAGCAGCAGAAGAAGCGCGTTCTGATCGCCTCGCGTCAGCGGGACGAGAACCTGCGCTACCGGTCGACGATCAAGACGCTGACGAAGCGGCTCGATTCAGCGGTGGCCGCGGGCGACGCCGACGCGATCGCGACCGAGCACCTCGCGCTCGTGCGCCTGATCGACAAGGCGGCGTCGAACGGCGCCATCCACAAGAACACCGCCGGGCGCAAGAAGGCCCAGGCCGCACGCCTCGTCGCAGTACCCGCCGCGTAGCGCTTACGCGCGACCCGGCTCGGCACTCACGTCGACGAGCGCCCGCTGGAGCTCGACGTCGGCGGCGAGCCTGCTGCCGCCCTTGAGCGCGAGATCGAGCTCGGCGAACCTGACGGTCGCGCTCGCGAGCTCCTCGTCCGAGAAGCCTTCGGCCTGGCGGTAGACCTTCTCGCCGTAGAAGGGGTGCATCTTGAGCGCCAGGGCAGCCTCACGAGCCGCCATGCCCTCGTCGGCGAGGCGCTTCAGTTGGCGCATGCGGGTGAGGTGCGCGCCGAGCGTTGCCGCGAGTCGCGGTGCCTCGTCGCGCCGCGGCTTGTCGGAGCGGTCGAAGATCGTCTCCGACACCTCGAGCAGCTGGCCGGAATGGCGCTCGGCCCAGGCATCGGTGAGCACGAACGGGGGCACGTCCGCGAGGGGCGTCACGAGCTGCTCGATCTCCGCGACCCCGACCGGCTCGCCGTGGGCCCAGGTTGCGATCTTGTCGATCTCGTTGGCGAGCCCGTGGAGATCGCTCTCGCCGACGTACTCGATCAGCAGCGCGCAGGCGGCGGGCTCGGCCTTCACGCCCGCCTGCCGAAAACGCTCGGCGACCCAGGTGACGCGGCCTCGCTTGGCGACCTCGTACAGCAGCACGTCACCGGCTTTCGCGCACAGCTTCGCGACGGCTGCGTCCTTCTTCACCTCGAGACCGACAAGCGCGAGCACGGTGTCGGGTGCCGGCGCAGCGAGATAGCGCGGCGATCGCCTCGATCTCAGCCGCCTTCCAGCCACCGGTCGGGGGCCGGTTCGTGTCCTTCTTGATCGCCGTCGATCTCGGTGACGACGACGAGCCGCGCGTCGCCGAAGAGGCTGCCCGAGTTGCAGAGGTTGACGACGTCGGCGCCGGTGCAGCTCGAGGGCGGAGACGATCTCGACCGCTTCGGGCACGAACCGGGCGCGGAGCCGCTGGACGGCCGTCTCGACCTTGGGACGATCGCTACCCGAGATCAGGTAGGCGGGCTTCAGCGACGGTCGTTCGCTCATCGGCCTACCGTACTCAATGCTCCGTACGGACGGTCAGCGAGCGGCCGTCCGATTCGAGCACGATCCGGCCGCGCTCGTCCGTGCGGTAGACCGCGAGGCCGCGCTCGGGCGTGAAGTGCGGCGAGCGTGTCGGCGCGAGGGTGGCCGTAGTCGTTGTGGGCACCGACCGAGATCACGGCGACTCGAGGACGCAGAACCGTGAGCTCGTCCGGCGAGACCCGGATCGGAGGAGCCGTGATGGGCGACCTTGAGCACCTCGACCTGCCGCAGCGGCAGCAACCGCTGGACGGGCGACTCGGAGTCGCCGGTCAGCAGGATGTCGATCGACCCGTAGCTCGCGAGCATGACGGTGCCGTGGAGGTGCGGATCCTCGTCGGGTGCGCCGGCGTGATCGGGCCATAGCACCCGAAGGCGGAGTCGTCCGAGCGTGTAGGTGTGCCCGAGGCGGGCGGGCACGAGTGGGACGCTGCGCTCGCGGGCGGTTCGGCGCATCGCCCGCTCGTCGAAGCCGACGCCCATGCTGCATGGGATCGATGCACCTCGCCCACGGCCACGTGCGCAGCACGGCCGGCGCACCGCCGACGTGATCGCGATGTTGGTGGGTGATCACGATCGCGGCGAGGGTGCGCAGACCGAGGTGGCGCAGTTGCCGGTCGACGCGGGCCTCGGGCGGGCCGGTGTCGACGAGCATTGCGCCCTGTGGAGTCTCGAGCAGGATTCCGTCTCCCTGACCCACGTCGAGGAAGGAGACGCGAAGACCGGTCGGTGGAGACCACCTGGGTGGCGGGTGCAGCGCCCACCAGCCGAGCGCGGCGACCGGTACGAGCGCGAGCGCGGTGACGAACGCAGCGCGGCGGCGGTAGCCCGGGAGTGCACGGAGAGCCGCAGCGGCGAGGGCAGCCCCCATCACGACGAGCGCGAAGGCGCGCGACGAGGTCTGCGCGTAGGGCAAGCCCGAGATCAGGCGAGCAGTAAACGCGATCCACGCTGCCGCGGCGCCGGCGAGCCACGAGAGCGCGACAGCGGCGGGCGGGATCACCGGAGCGAGCACGGCCGCCGCGAGCCCGCAGCCGAGCAGCACCGGCATGGCAGGCTCGGCGAGCGCGTTCGCCGGCACTGTCCAGACGTGGAATCTGGCCGAACTGCAGCCAGAGGATCGGAGCCGTCACGATCCCGCAGGCCGCGGAGATCCCGACCACCTCGACGAGGCGCGCGGGCACGCGGATAGCTCTCTGAGACCCGCTCGAGGTGCGGCATCGTGAGGAAGATCGCGGCGACGGCGGCGAACGAGAGCTGGAACCCCGGCTCGAGCAGCGACCTCGGCGTCCAGGCGAGGAGCACAACCGCCCCGAGCGCCATCGTGTGCCACCGTTCACTCGGGCGTGACGAGCAGCCACGCGAGCGAGGCGAGGCAGCCGGCGACCGCGGCCCGCACGACCGAGGGCTGCCAGCCGACCGCAAGCGCGTAGGCAAGGATCGCCGCGATCGCGAGGGTGTGGCCTACTTTCCGGCCCAGCCCGGCCACATACGCGAGGCCGAGGACCCCGAAGCCTATGAAGACGATGTTCTGACCCGAGACTGCGAGCAAGTGGAAGAGGCCCGAGGCCTTGAACGCCTGACGGAGCGTCAGGGTCGATTCCCTGATCGGCTCCGAGGACAACGCCGACGACGAGCGAGCGGCGTTCACCCGACGTCCCGAGGGACAGGGCACGTTCCATTTCCGTGCGCAGCCGGTCGCCCACGCCTCCGATCCCGCCCCGCCGGCCGACGATCGCGCCACGGCCCGCTCGCGTGGAGAACCACGTGGATTCCCCGTCGCTCGAGCCACCCTCGCTCGTCGAAGCCGGTCTCGGGCCCACGCGGGGCGACCGGGCGCGCTCGGAGCTCGAGCACGGCCCCTTCGGGCGGCGCACGCCCAGCCGGAAGCTCGAGCAGGACGCGCTCCCGCAGGGCAATACCGCCGAAGCGGCGAACCTCGCCCGCGACTCGCACCGAGAATGGCGATTGGCTCGCAGGGCCGGTGACGACTACCCGGGCGCTTGCAGGCTGGTCGAGTCGCGAGGCGAGAAAGCTCTGGTCGAGCTCGTGCAGACGGAGACCACCCCACCAGAGGCCCGCGCCGACGAGCGCCGTACACGCGAGCGCGAGCCGCACGTGCGACTCGAGCCGAAGCGATGCAGCTCCGGCCGCGATCGCAGCAACCACTCCTGCGGGCCAGGACAGCGCGATCCAGTTCGAAGCCGAAAGCCCGGCTCCCAGCGCTGCGAGGGCCGCCGCCGGCCAGCCTCGCTCCAGCGATTCGCGAAGCCTGCTCACGGGGTAACCAGATCGCGGAGTTGCTCCACTCTCGCCGGGCCGATACCGGGGATCGCGTCGAGGTCGTCGGCCGACCGCAGCGGCCCGTGCGCCTGGCGCCAGTCGACGATCTTCTGAGCCGTTACCGGCCCGATCCCGGGCAGAGCGTCCAGTTGCTCGATGGTTGCGCTTGCGAGACTCACCTTGGCGGGAGCGCCGACGGCGGCACCCGCCCCGGCGGCGGCAGGTACGCGAGTTGGAACGATGATCTGCTGCCCGTCGGCGACCGGTGCGGCGAGATTGACGAGCGTGAGGTCGGCGCGACGGGTGGGGCCGCCCGCGTGCTCGAGGGCATCGGCTACGCGGGCGCCTTCGGATAGCCGCACGAGACCCGCGCGACGTACAGCTCCGACGACGTAGACGACAAGCCTTGGAGCGCCCGCGCCGGATCCGGCACCGCCGCCAACCGACGGCCCTGCGCGGAGCGAGACGGCCTGCGCCGCAGGTGCCTTCGCCGTTCCCGCAGCTGCGAGGCGCTTTCCGACGAGGGCGAGCACGACGATGCAGGCGACGAGGAGAATCGCCGTCTGGCGTCGCGGCAGCTTCTCGAACATCATGTCGTCTATCTTGGCAACTACTGCCAGTGCGTTCGTGCCGACTCTGTGCCAATCGCTCCACAGGTTGGGCGCGCACTCGGCCATCACGCAGGCACGACTCGATTCGAACTCTGGTGACAGGCTGAAGCCTGTCACCGCGTGTAGCGCGGCTACTCCGCTCGGCGACGCCAGGCTCTAGACGACGAGCGAGACGAGCTTGCCCGGAACGACGACCGTCTTTCGGAGCTCCTTGCCCTCGACGTGTGCCTGCACGCGCTCCGACGCGAGTGCCAGCGCGAGCAACTCGTCCTCGCTCGTCGCCACCGCGACGCGCAAGCGGTCACGCACCTTGCCGTTCACCTGCACGACGATCTCGACCTCGTCGTCGACGAGGAGCGCCGGATCGGCGTCGGGCCAGGGCTGCTCCCACAGCCGTCCCTCACCGAGCACACCCCACATCTCCTCGGCCACATGCGGCGCGTACGGCTGGATCAGAGACACCGCCGTTTCTGTCGCGAAGCGAGCGGCCGGGTCGTCCGGGTGCCGCTGAATCTCGTTGACGAGCTCCATCACCGCCGCGATCGGCGTGTGGAACGAGAACCTGCGGTCGATGTCGTCGGTCACCTTCGCGATCGTGCGGTGCGCCTTGCGCGCGAGCTCCCCGTCGCCCGGATCGCCCACGGCAACGCTCGCCTGCTCGTGCGCGATCCGCCAGAGGCGGTTGAGGAAGCGCCAGATTCCCTCCAGGCCGGTGTCCTGCCAGTCCATGTCCTCGTCGGCCGGGCCCATGAAGAGCGTGTACAGCCGTACCGTGTCCGCGCCGTACCTGTCCGCGTACTCGAGCGGGTTGACCACGTTGCCCTTCGACTTGGACATCTTGGCGCCGCCCGCCGTGATCATCCCCTGGTTGAACAGCCGCGCGAACGGCTCGCGGAACGAGCACAGACCGAGCTCGTTCATCACCTTGGTGAAGAAGCGCGCGTAGAGGAGGTGCAGCACCGCGTGCTCGATGCCGCCGATGTACTGGTTGACGGGCAGCCAGTAGTCGGCGATGTCCCGGTCGAAGGGGAGCTCGGTGTCGGCCGGGTCGGTGTAGCGGATGAAGTACCACGAGGAATCGACGAACGTGTCCATCGTGTCGGTCTCTCGCAGTCGCCGGCCCGCCGCAGCTTGGGCATGTCGTGCTGACCCAGTCCTCGGCGGCGGCGAGGGGTGAGCGTCCCTTCGGTGCGACCTCGGTGATGTCGGGCAGGACGACCGGGAGCTGGTCGTCGGGAACGCCGACCTCGCCGCAGGCGGGGCAGTGGACGATCGGGATCGGGCAGCCCCAGTACCGCTGGCGGGAGAAGAGCCAGTCGCGCAGCCGGTAGCCGATCGTCTCCTCGCCGAGCCCGCGACCGGCGAGCCAGGCGACGATCCGCTCCTGTCGCCTCGGGGCTCGGCAGGCCGTCGAACCCGCCGGAGTTGACGAGCACCTCGTTTGCGGAGTGGGCCGAGTAGGCGCCGCCCTCCTCGAGCTCGCCGCCCTCGGGCACCACAACCGGCCGGATCTCGATCCCGTAGCGCTCGGCAAACGCGTGATCGCGCTCGTCGTGCGCGGGCACGGCCATGATCGCACCGGTGCCGTAGCCCATCAGGACATAGTCGGCCACCCAGATCGGGATCCGCTCGTCGTTGACCGGATTGACCGCGTAGCCGCCCAGTGAAGACGCCGTCCTTCTCCTTCTCCTCGCGCTCGACCTCGGAGCGCGCAGCCGTGCGGCGCACGTAGTCGAGCACCTCGGCCTCGTGCTCCGAGCCGGCGACGAGCTGCGCGACGCAGCGGGTTCTCGGGCGCGAGCACGAAGAACGTGGCCCCGAAGAGCGTGTCCGGACGGGTCGTGAAGACGGGCAGCTCCTCCCCGCTCCCGTCGACACTGAACACGACGCGGGCACCGTGCGAGCGCCCGATCCAGTTGCGCTGCATCGCGAGAACGCGCTCGGGCCACTGCTCGAGCAGCTCCATCTCGTCGAGCAGCTCGTCGGCGTAGTCCGTGATCCGGAAGAACCACTGCGTCAGGTTCTTCGCCTCGACCTCGGCACCGCAGCGCTCGCAGCGACCGTCGACGACCTGCTCGTTCGCGAGCACGGTCTGGTCGTTCGGGCACCACTTGACGGGCGCCTCCTTGCGATAGGCGAGGCCGCGCTCGTAGAAGCGCAGGAACAGCCACTGCGTCCAGCGGTAGTAGGCCGGGTCGTGGGTCGAGATCTCGCGGCCCCAGTCGATCGCCCATCCCATGCGGTGCATCTGGTCGCGGATCGACGCGATGTTGCGCTCGGTGACGGTGCGCGGGTGCCCACCCTCGCTGGATCGCGGCGTTCTCGGCGGGCAGACCGAACGCGTCGTACCCCATCGGCCGCAGCACCTGCATGCCCTTGCGGCGGCGCAGGTGGGTGACGACGTCGCCGATCGTGTAGTTGAGCGTGTGCCCCATGTGGAGATCGCCCGACGGGTAGGGCAGCATCTCGACCACGTACGACTTGCTGCGATCGGCGGTCAGGTCGCCCGGCTCGGGATTCGGGACGTGAAACGACTGCTCGTCGGCCCAGACCTGCTGCCACTTGGCCTCGATCATCTGTGGGTCGTAACGCTCCATCAAGCCTCTACTTCGTTCCGGGGTACAAAAAAGCCTCTCGCGAGAGAGGCTCAGAGGAGATCGCCACGGCGGCCGCCGCACTCTCCCTGTCGTCACGTAAGCAGCAGAACCATCGCCCTGATCGTATCAGCGCCGTCGCCACAGATCCGTCTGTTCCCGGATGCCCGAGGCCGTTGCGGTGAGTACCCTGGGTGTACGCCAATCACGTTCACAGGGAGAACCCAAAATGCCGCTCGTTTCGATGCGCCAACTCCTCGACGAAGCCGCCGCCGGCGGCTACGGCGTCGGGGCTTTCAACGTCAACAACATGGAGCAGATCCAGGCAATCATGGAGGCTGCGCGTGAGACGTCCTCGCCGGTGATCATCCAGGCGTCGCGCGGTGCGCGGAAGTACACGAACGACCTCTTTCTCTGGCACTTGATGCAGGCTGCGGTCGAGCTGTACCCGGAGATTCCGGTCGCGCTCCACCTCGATCACGGAAACGAGCCGGCGACGTGCATCTCTGCGATCGACCTCGGATTCACGAGCGTGATGATGGACGGCTCGCTCGAGGCCGACGGCAAGACGCCGTCGTCGTTCGAATACAACGTCGCGGTGACCAAGGAGGTCGTCGAGTACGCGCACGCACGAGGCGTCACCGTCGAAGGCGAGATCGGAACGCTCGGCGGGATAGAGGACGGACATGGCTCCGGCGAGGTGCACCTGACCGATCCGGACGAGGCTGTCGAGTTCGTCCACGAGACAGGGCTCGATGCGCTCGCCGTTGCGATCGGCACCTCACACGGCGCCTACAAGTTCGCGCAGGAGCCCGATGGCGAAGTCCTGAAGATGGACCTGATCGAAGAGATTCACCGACGGCTGCCCGAGACGCACCTCGTCATGCACGGCTCGTCGAGCGTGCCTCACGAGCTCGTCGATCAGATCAACCGCTACGGCGGAACGCTCAAGCCCGCCTGGGGTGTGCCCGTGAAGGAAATCCAGGTCGGGATCCGGCACGGCGTGCGCAAGATCAACGTCGATACGGACTCGCGGCTTGCCGTGACGGGCGCGATTCGCAAGGTCTTCGCCGAGTCGCCTGAGAAGTTCGATCCGCGCGACTACCTCACGCCCGCGCGCACCGCGATGCAGGAGCTGATCGCGGGCCGCATGCGCGATTTCGGCCAGGCCGGGCATGCCTCGGACTACGAGCCGCTTTCGCTCGAGCACATGCGTGAGGGCTACGCCGCGGCCGCCACGGCCGCCTAGCTCGATGGGCGCGGAGTCCGGAGCCAGCGCGCTCCGCCTGTTTCCGGACTCCGCCGCCATCACCGACGGGCAACTCGCGGTCGGCGGAGTCGGCGTCACCGCGCTCGCCGAGGAGTTCGGTACTCCCCTCGTCGTCTACTGCGAGGCAACGCTTCGGGCACGCGCACGTTCGCTGAGGAAGGCCGTGGGCGCCGGTCACGTCGCGTTCGGGACGAAGGCCTTCGCGAACGTGGCAGTGCTGCGGCTTCTGCGCGAGGAGGGAATTGGGGCGGATGTTGCCTCGGTCGGGGAGCTAGCGTTTGCGCGCGCCGCAGGATTCAGCGGCGACGAGCTCGTCGTGCACGGCAACAACAAGGACGAGGCGCTGCTGCGCGCCGCGGCGACCGAGGGCGCGGCCGTCGTCCTCGACGCACCCGACGAGGCTGAGCTGGCGTCGGCGGCAGAAGTGCGTCGCGTGCTCGTGCGGGTCACTCTGGGCGTCGACGCGGACACACACGAGGCGATTCGGACTGGCCACCACGGTTCGAAGTTCGGGCTCCCTCCTGCACAGGCGCGCACGTTGGTCGAGGACGCGCTCGCGCTCGGGCTCGAGGTTCTCGGCCTGCACGTGCACGTCGGGTCGCAGCTCGCAGACTTCGACGCCCAGGCCGAGACGATCGTGCGGCTCGCGTCGTTCGCCGCTTCGTGCCGTGACTCGCTCGGCTGGACACCGAAGGTCGCCGACCTCGGCGGCGGGTTCGGAATCGCGCACAATCTCGACGAGCAGGTAGTCGACGCGAGTGTGCTGGCCGCATCCGCCGCGGAGACAGCGCGGTTGGCGTTCTCGGAGGCAGGCATCGTCCTACCCGAGGTGTGGCTCGAACCGGGCCGCTCGCTCGTCGGGCCGGCCGGCGTGACGCTCTATCGAGCCGGCGCCGTCAAGCGTCTCCCAGGCAGAACGTGGGTCGCAATCGACGGCGGCATGTCGGACAACCCGAGACCTCAGCTGTACGACGCCGTCTACACGGCGCTCTCGGCAGGGCGCGCCGACGAACCGGCGACGGAGCGCGTCAGCATCGCCGGGATGCATTGCGAGTCCGGCGACGTGCTGATCGACGATGTCGCCCTGCCGGAGCCACGTCGCGGCGATCTGCTCGCTGTTCCTGCGACGGGCGCGTACACCCTCGCGATGGCGTCGAACTACAACGGCGTCACGCGACCGGCAGCTGTTCTCGTGGCGGACGGCGCTGTGCGCCTGATCCGCCGGCGTGAGAGCGTGGACGACTTGCTGGGCCTAGAGGCCTGAGGGGACTAGCTCACGGTCGGCAAGAACGTCGCCTGTGCTTGCTCCGGCGGCGCTCCGACGATGAACAGCGCCAGCTCGGCATCGGTCAGGTTCGAGAGCTGAAGCGCAGTTCCGGGCTGCACGACGAGGACGCTGCCCTTCGTGAGCTCGTGCCGCTCCGGGTCGTCGCCTTCACCCATATGCACGGTGAGCGTGCCCTCGATGACGACGAACACCTCTTCCTGGACCGGGTCGATATGGCGACGGCCGACCGCGCCCGGCGGATAGCGGAAGAGGTTCGCACGAGACGACGTCATCGAGCCGGACAGCTCGGCGACGAGGCGCGGATCGCCCTCGCGGCGCGGCTTCCAGTCGAGATCGGCAGCGTGGAAGATCGTGTAGCTCATCGCGTCGACCGTATCAGCCCGCGTCCTGGGTGGCGGGCGCGTGGCGGCGGCGGAGCTCCTCCTCGACCCGTTCGGGATCGAGACCGCGGGCGGCGAGCAGCACGTAGCTGTGGAACCAGAGGTCGGCGAGCTCCTCGATCAGGCGCTCGTCGGAGTCGGCGACGGCGGCGAGTGCGGCCTCGACACCTTCCTCGCCAACCTTCTGCGCGACGGCTGCCGTGCCCTGGTCGAGGAGGCTGACGACGTAGGAGCCCTCGGGTCTCGTCGCTGCGCGCTCGGCGACAACACGCCACAGCCACGGCGCGAAGCACGACTCGGCACCGGTATGACACGCAGGGCCGGCAGGGTCGACCCGGAGCAGGATCGCGTCGCCGTCGCAGTCGTCGCGCACCTCGACGACTGCCATCGTGTTGCCCGACGTCGCGCCCTTGTGCCAGTACTCCTCGCGGGAACGACTCCAGAACCATGCTTCGCCGCTCTCGCGCGTGCGTCGCAGCGCCTCCTCATCCATCCAGGCGAGCATGAGGACACGTCCGCTCGAAGCGTCCTGCACGATCGCCGGCATCAAATCCGGACGTTCCATCCCGCCTCCCTCAGCTCGGCCTTCAACTCGGGCAGCCGTTCGGGACGCTCGTGGACGATGGAGGCGATGATCGCCGCCTCGGCTCCCACGCCGAACGCCTCGGCCAGGTGGGTCGCATCTCCTGCTCCGCCTGACGCGATCACCGGGACCTCGACGGCGTCGGCCACAGCGCGCGTGAGCGGTAGGTCGTAGCCGGCCCGGGTGCCGTCGGCGTCGATCGAGG
Organism: uncultured Thermoleophilia bacterium; assembly: GCA_963829285.1. GTDB lineage: Bacteria > Actinomycetota > Thermoleophilia > Gaiellales > Gaiellaceae > Gaiella. The sequence continues at coordinate 181,438 of CAWHHW010000001.1, forward strand.
TGACGAGCAACTCGCCGGCTCCGCGGTCGACAGCCTCACGTGCCCAATCGACCGCGTCTCTCCCGCGCGCAGTCGTGCCGGCGTGGGTGGTGACCTCTCCGGCACGCGCGTCGATGGCGCACACGACGGCCTGCGAGCCGAACTCGTCAGCGAGTGCGGTGAGGATTGACGGGTCGTCGAAGGCCGCGCGATTGACGGCGACTTTGTCGGCACCGGCCCGGAGCAGCGAGCGTGCATCGTCGAGGCCCGTGATACCGCCACCGACCGTGAACGGGATCGTCAACTCGGCGGCAGCGCGCTCGATCAGCTCGAGGATCGGACCGCGCCCCTCGAGTGTCGCTGTGATGTCGAGGAAGACGAGTTCGTCGGCTCCGAGCTCCGAGTAGCGCGTAGCGAGCTCGATCGGCTCCCCCATCTCGCGCAGGTTGACGAAGTTGACGCCCTTGACGACGCGGCCTCCGGCGACGTCGAGGCAGGGGATCACACGCTTCTTGACCATGCCATCGCGTTCTCGAGAAGGCGGGCACCGGCGCGCGCGCTGCGCTCCGGGTGGAACTGGACACCTGCAACGGCGCCGTGCTCGACGGCGGCGACGATACGGCCGTCGTGATCGGCGACTGCACTGACCACGTCGTCGTCAACGGGCTCGACGGCGTAGCCGTGAGCGAAGTAGACGTCCTCCCCGTCGAGGTCGTGGAGGAGCGTCGACGGCTGTGTCAGAGAGAGGGTGTTCCAGCCCATGTGAGGGACGCGCCGCGCGCGAACCCGGCGCACCGGCCCGACGAGGAGCCCGAGCCCGCTGCCTCCCTCGTCGCTCTCGCCGAACAACAACTGCATGCCGACGCAGATTCCGAGCACGGGGCGACCTGCTGCGACGCGCTCGCGGATCGCATCGTCGAGGCCGGTCGACGCGAGCCCGCGCGCCGCGCTCTCGACGTGCCCGACGCCGGCGATGACTGACGAGCGGCGCGTCGAGGACGGCAGCGGTGTCGACCGAGATCGACGGTTCCGCACCCGCGCGAAGAAGGGCCGAGGTGACCGAACGGAGGTTGCCGGCACCGTAGTCGGCGAGCACGACCTTCACGCAATGCCCTTGGTAGAGCGGATGCCGCCGTCGCCCGGCGCGACCGCCTGCCGCAACGCCTGACCGAGAGCCTTGAAGGCGGCCTCGGCAATGTGGTGGTCGTCCGCACCGGTCGATTCGACGTGGATCGTGCAACCGGCCTCCATCGTGAACCGCTCGAGCGCGTGCGGCAGCAGCGAGAGCGCGAGCCCACCGACACGGTCGCCCGTGAAAGCGAGCGAGATCTCTGCATGAGCGCGGCGGACGAGGTCGACGGCCGCGGTCGCCCGCGCCTCGTCCATCGGCACGACAGCGGAGCCGTAGCGGGTAACGCCTTCGCGGGTGCCGAGCGCTTGCTGGAGCGCGCTCCCGAACGCGGCGAGAACGTCCTCGACGGTGTGGTGCTCGTCCACGTCGAGATCGCCTCCGGCGATGCACTCGAGATCGAAGCCGGCATGGAACGCCAGGAGCGTGAGGAGATGATCGAGGAAACCGATCCTCGTCACGATGCGCGAACGGCCGCTCCCGTCGAGCGCGATCGTGATCCGCAGCGCAGTCTCGGTACTGGTCCTGATCAGGGTGGCCTCGCGGCCGGGGAGCGGGCCCGGCTCGGCTCCCAGCGCTCGCAGGAAGATGTCGTTTTCGGCCGGACGCCGCAACGTGACCCGGATTCCCTGAGGGAACCGCCGCACGATGATGCCCTGCGCTTCGAGTTGTGCGCCGAGGTCGGCCTCGGACTGGATCCAGACGAAGTTGCCCGCCGCAGGTGGAGCGTCGAATCCCGCTGCGACGAGTGCTTCGCGAATGCGCTCTCGTTCTACGATCTCGGTCGGCACGTCGTGGCGTGGGTCGCGCAGCGCCGCGGCAGCGATGCGGGCTGACGGGGCCGAGACCGGGGCAGGAGCTCGGCGAGCCTCGAGCACCGCCGCCGTCGCGGGCGCAGCGACCGCGTAACCGACCCTGAGCGCGGCATAGCCGAACGCCTTCGACATCGTGCGCAGGACGATCAGGTTCGGGCACTCGTCGAGCCACGGGATGACGGACTCGCCGCCGTACTCGACGTAGGCCTCGTCGACGACCACCGCTGCGCTCGGATAGCGGCGCGCGAGCTCGACGAGCTCTGCGGCCGGCGTGACAACCCCCGTCGGATTGTTCGGATTGCAGCTCCAGAGCACGCTCGCACCCTCCGCGTCGGCAACGGGCTCGGCGCCGTTGAGCAACGTGGCGACGCGGTAGAGCGCGTAGGTCGGCGGTGCGACGAGCGCGGTGCGACCGTGCTCGAGGTACGTGCGGGCGCAGAGCAGGATCAGATCGTCCGCACCCGCGCCGATCACGATCTGCTCCCAATCGACATTGCCGCCGGATTCGGCGTTGACGTAGCCGGCCGCCGCCTCGCGCAGCTCGCGGTAGCGGCCGTCGGGGTACTGGTTGAGCGTCGCGAAGCTCTCTGCGAGCGGAATCTGAGCCACACCTGGCAATGCCGGTGTGTTCTGGTCGAACTTCAGCACCTGGACGGGGTCGAGCCCGTGGCGCGCCGCCACCTCGGCCACGGTCGCCGCCCAGGCATAGGGGGCGAATGCGTCCGGAAGCGGGACCGCGTTCGGTCCTCCGCCCTGGGCGGTTACGTCCGCGCCGGCCGCGACAGCTCCGGCGGCATCAGCGGCACCGGCAGGACTCTCCCCGCTCACGACAGCCCCAGGACGCGCTCGCCTGCGGCGGCGTGGAACGGCAGCCCTTCGACCCGCGCGATCGGCCCAATCACGCGCGCTGCTGCGGCCGCGCCCGCTGCCGTCGCCCGAACGACCTGCAGCGGCTTCATGAACATCTCGAGGCCGAGACCACCGGAGGAGCGCGCGAGACCGCCCGTCGGCAGAACGTGCGTGGCACCCGCGGCGTAGTCGCCGATGACGGCCGAGCCGCCGATGAACACCGAGCCGGCATTGCGGACGCCCTCGAGCAGCGCTTCGGGATCGCGGACGTGCAACTCGAGGTGCTCGGGCGCAAAGGCCTCGGAGCGCGCCAGCGCCTCAGGAAGCGAAGAAACAGTCTCAATCGTGATGTTGTCATATTGAGCAACAAGACTAGCGACGGCGTCGGACAGCGCCGGATCGGTACTGAGCAGCAGCGCCTCGCTGTCCGGGCCCGTGCTCGGCCTGGGCGAGCAGATCCGCGGCGCACGCGGCTGCATCTGCGCTCGTCGTCGGCGATCACGATCACCTCGCTCGGGCCGGCGGGCAGGTCGATCCCGACGCGACTCGAGACGAGCAGCTTGGCCGCGGTGACGTACGCGTTTCCCGGCCCGACGATGCGATCGACAGAGGGAACCGACGCCGTCCCGTAGGCGAGCGCAGCAACCGCCTGGGCCCCACCGATCGCGTACACCTCGTCGAGGCCGAGCTCGCGCGCGACGACCAGCGTGGCGTCGACCGGCCGCGGCGTCACAACCGCAATCCGCCGCACACCGGCGACGAGTGCCGGAACGGCCGCCATCACGAGCGACGACGGCAACGGAAAGCGACCACTCGGCACGCAGATCCCGACCGAGTCGAGCGGGAGCCAGCGGCGCTCCGAGACGATCCCCGGAGCGGCCTCGACGACCGTGTCGGCGGGCCGCTGGGCCTCGTTGAAGGCTCGCACGGCGCGGATCATCGACCGGAGCGCCTCGAGGACATCGTCCTCGACGACCGACGCGGCAATCTGCTCGGCACGAGACACGGAACCCCTCTGGACGTGGTCCGTCGAACCGCTCTGTCCACTCGAGCAGCGCCGCATCGCCGCGGTCTCGCACGTCGGCGACGATCGGTGCCGCAACGCGCTATCGCGTCGTCGAGCCCCGCCCCTCTCACGGCACGAGCCGTTCGATCGGAAGAACGAGGATCGACGTTGCGCCGGCATCGCGCAGGGCCGGGAAGCAGCGACCACACGTCATCTCGCGTCGACGGCCGCGTGCACCGCGATGTCTCCTTCCTCGGCGAGAGCGAGCACCGTCGGCGCGCCCATGCTCGGGAGGACGGCCCTGATCGCCGGCAGCATGTCGGTCGTCGCGTTCATCATCACGTACCGCCGCCGCCGGGCCGCAACGACGCCGGAGAGCATGAGCTCGAGCCGCTCGACGAGGTCGTGCTGCTCCTCGACCGCAACGCGGCCGCCGATCAGCACGGCCTGCGAGGAGAGCAGCGTCCCGATCAGGCGCAGCCCGTTCGCGCTGGCGGTCGAGCCTGTCGAGACGAGATCGACGATCGCGTCGGCGAGCCCGAGTCGCGGAGTCGCCTCGACCGAGCCGGACACCGGCACGAGCTCTACGTCGATCCCACGTTCGGAGAGCAACATCGCGGTCGAGACCGGGTAGGCGGTCGCGATACGCAGGCCGCCGAGATCGTCGATCGCGGTCTGCGGCGCATCGTTCGGCACCGCTGCCTGGAGCGTGCAGCGCGCGAAACCCGAGCTCGGCCAGCGTGACGACGTCGGCCTTCGCCTCGACGACGAGGTTCGCACCGGTGACGCCGAGGTGCACGACGCCGTCCTGAACGTACTCGGGGATATCGCTCGGCCTAACGAGCAGCAGATCGACCGGAGCGTTCGCGCACGGGACGACGAGCGAGCGCTCGGTGGTCTCGAACGAGAGGCCTGCCTCGGCGCAGAGTCGTAGCGTCGGCTCGGCCATTCGGCCCTTGGCCGGAACGGCCAGGGTGAGACGGCCGTTCTCGCCGGCCCGCGTGAAGGCGCTCATCGCCGCTTCGCCCTCGCGAGTGCTATGCGATAGCCGCCGGTTCCGTGTTTCACCCATTGCGCCACGCGCGTCACCGTCGCGGTCGAGGTCGGCACGCGCTCGGCGATCTCGAGGTACGGCACGCCCTCGTCGAGCAGCCGTGCCGTCTGCCACCTGTGCACGAGGGCCTCGAGCTCGGCGCGCGTGCAGAGGTCACGGAGGAAGCGCGTCACCTCGTCGGTGGTGCGCAGCGTGCGGATCGCAGCGGCGAGCTCGTCGATGCCGGTAACGGCGTCAAGGGCTCGACCGATTCCGCAACCGGGGAAGCGCGGAGCGACGCGTGGTTGCAAGTGTGCGAGCCATATCCAAACATGATAGCATGATAACGTGTTAACACAAGACTTCGAAGTAATTCCGGCCATCGACGTGCTCGACGGTCGCGTTGTGCGCCTCTCGCAGGGCGACGCGAGGCGGTGACGATCGAGGGTGGCGATCCTGTCGAGCTGGCCCGCCGGTTCCGGGACGAGGGAGCACGCCGCCTCCATCTCGTCGATCTCGACGGCGCGTTCAGCGGCAGCGCCGACGCTCGGCCTCGTCGAGCGTGTCGCCACCGCGGGAGGCCTCCCGCTCCAGGTCGGCGGTGGCTATCGCACGAACCGACGCCGTCGCCTCGGCGCTCGCGGCGGGCGCCGACCGCGTGATGGTGGGCACGGCAGCGCTCTCGCCGGCGTTCCTCGACGGAGGCGGTGAGCACGGTTCGGCGAACAGCTCGTCGTTGCGATCGACGTGCGCGACGGAGAGGTCGCAGTCGACGGCTGGACACGCACGTCGGGCACGACCGCAGCAACACTCGCCGCCGATTGCGCCAGAGCGCCCGGTGAGCCGGCTTCTCGTCACGAGCACTGCCCGGGACGGCTCGCTCGCCGGGCCCTGACGTCGAGCTGCTCGCGGAGGTCTCTGCAGTCCGGACTGCCCGTGATCGCTGCCGGAGGCATCTCGTCGATCGACGACCTGCTCGCCGTCCGCGAGCTCGGATGCGAGGCGGCAGTCGCCGGCAGCGCGCTGCTCGCGGGGCGCTTCACGCTCCCCGAGGCGTTAGCGGCTCGCCGAGCTAAGCTCTAGCCTCCGCCGCCACCCGGAATCGGCGGATCCTGCGTCAAGCGTCGCCCGAAGCCCTCGCACGAGCTCGTCGCGCTCGGCGCTCGAGAGGCGCGCGCCGGCGTGGAGCGGCTTGTACTGGAGCGGCGGCATCGAGCCGTTCTGCACGACATCGACGATGTCGGACGCATCCGCCTGCGGCTTGTTCCACTCGGAGAAGTTGAGGTTCGCACGGCCGTCGACGACGTCCTTGTAGATCAGCCACGAGAACGGAGCGATGTTGCTGTACCACTTCCAGTTGGTCAGGTTCGAGTGGCAGTCGAGACACGCTCCCGCGGCAAGCTGCTCGGTGCGCGGGGCTGTTCCACTTGATCGACTGCGTCACAGGCGGGTTCGTGTGGTTGCGCCCGTACGGCACGAACTGGATCAGGACGAAGAGCGCCGCAGCCGCAATGCCGCCCCTGATCAGCCATCTTCCTCACGCCGCCCACCGTAGGAGAGGTGCCGGCATCGAACATCCGTGGTCGAGCCCGATTCGGGCGGGAGAACTACCGAGCCGGCTGGATCTCCACCGGCGGCCCGCCGAAACCCGGGTCGCACGAGACGCGCCGGACGCATCGAGCCCGGCCTCGCGCACGGGCGGGTTGAGCGGCTCGGCGAGCGGCTCGCGCGCCGAACGAACGGCGTACCTGCGACTCCGGCGGCGTCCCGTACGTCGTCGTGCGCTGGCGAGGCACCCGGCCGGCCGAGCGGATCAGCGCCTCCATCTGCTCGGGTGGAAGCTCCTGCCCCCACTCCGACCCCGCCGCCCGCGAGATCGACTCGTTCATCAGCGTCCCGCCGAGATCGTTGACGCCGGCGGCGAGCGCCTGCCGCACGCCGTCCGGGCCCGAGCTTGACCCACGAGACCTGGATGTTCGGGATCAGCGGATGCAGCACGAGCCTTGCGACAGCGTGCACGAGCAGCACCTCGCCGAACGTCGGCCCGCGGCGCGCCTGGCCCTTGCAGGAACATCGGCGCCTCCATGGGCACGAACGGCAGCGGCACGAACTCGGTGAACCCACCGCTCTGCGACTGCTGCTCGCGGGCGCGCAGGAGGTGATTCGCCCAGTGCACCGGCCGCTCGACGTGCCCCATCATCATCGTCACGTTCGAGCGCAACCCGACGCGGTGCGCCGCGTCGTGCACGTCGAGCCACTGGTCGGTCGAGACCTTGTCGGGGCAGATGATCGCGCGCACCTCGTCGTCGAGGATCTCGGCCGCAGTGCCCGGCAACGAGCCGAGCCCGAGATCGCGGAGCCGAGCCAGGTAGTCGTCGAGCGAGACTCCGAGCGTCGCCGCTCCCTGCCAGACCTCGAGTGCCGAGAAGGCGTGGATATGCAAGGCCGGCAGCGCCGCGCGAATCGAGGAGACGACCTCGGCGTAGTAGTCGCCGGTGAAGGACGGGTGGATTCCACCCTGCAGGCAGACCTCGGTCGCGCCGCGCTCCCAGGCCTCGACCGACCGCCGCACGATCTCGTCCATCGGCACGAGGAACGCGGGGCCGCGCAGGTTCTCGGCGAGCTTGCCCTTCGAGAAGGCGCAGAAGCCGCACTTGAAGTAACAGACGTTCGTGTACTGGATGTTGCGCGTGACGACGTAGGTCACCTCGTCGCCGCAGACCTCGCGCCGCAGCCGGTCGGCGGCTGCGAGAACGCGCTCGCGCTCGCCGCCACGGGCCGAGAACAGCCGCACGATCTCCTCCTGACCGAGCTCGTTCGCCGCTCAACTCGAGCGGGATCGCGTCGCGTCGGACGATGAACGGAACGTCGACCGGCTCACCCGGCGCCCAGCGATCCTCGCGGGCGAGGCCGAGTGCGTCCGCCGAGCGCCGCACGGCAGGCCGAACGGCCGGGTCGACCCAGCGCTCGAGGTCGGCGACGTGCTCGGGGTACAGCGGCAGGCGCGGCGCGAGCGCAAGCCCGCGCGACGCGGTCGCCTCGCGCAGGCGCTCGATCTCGGGCCAGGGCGCCTCGGGGTTGACGTGGTCGACGGTGACGGGCGAGACGCCTCCCCAGTCGTCGATTCCGGCGTCGAGGAGCAGCGGAAAGTCGTCGTAGGCGAGGTTCGGCGGCGCCTGCACGTGCCAGTCGGCGCCCAGCACGATCCGTGCCGCGGCCACGCTCCAGAGCTGCTCTTCGAACGGCGCGTCGGGATGTCCTGCCATGCGCGTTCCCGGCTTGGCACGAAAGTTCTGCACGATCACCTCGCCCAGGTGGCCGTGCTCGTCGCCCAGCTTTTTCAGCGCGAGCAGCGCCTCGAGGCGCTCCGCACGCGTCTCGCCGATCCCGATCAGGATCCCACTCGTGAACGGGATCGCGAGCTCGCCGGCGAGGCGGATCGTCTCGAGCCGCGCGGCCGGCGCCTTGTCGGGAGACGCCCAGTGCGGCCCGCCCTTCTGCGCCAACCGGTCGGAGACCGACTCGATCATGATTCCCATCGAAGCCGACACCGGGCGGAGCAGCTCCAGCTCGCTGCGGCTCATCACGCCCGGGTTGAGGTGGGGCAGTAGCCCGGTCTCGTGGAGGACGCGGGCGGCACAGTGGGCGAGGTAGTCGATCGTTGTCGCGAAGCCGAGCTCAGCCAGCTCGTCACGCGCCACCCGATAGCGAAGCTCGGGCTTGTCGCCGAGCGTGAACAACGCCTCCGTACAGCCGGCAGCCGCACCCGCGTGCGCGATCGAGAGCACCTCGTCGACCGGCAGGTACGCCCGTTCGTCCGCGCCTCGGCGGCCGCGCAAACGTGCAGTAGCCGCACACGTCGCGGCACAACGTGGTCAGCGGGATGAAGACCTTCGGCGAGTACGTGACGAGTCGCCCGCGGCGCAGCGATCGAGCCTCGGCCATGAGTTCGTCGAGGGGCGTGGTGAGGATCTCGGAGACGAGGTGTGCCATAGGCGCGGAACGGGTTGTCGCCGGGCGGTCTCCTCGCGCCGACGCCGATCAGCATATAGAGGCAGGCCGTCGCTCTACGACGCGCGGTAGCCCCAGAGCCCGCCGAACAGGTGCCAGGCCCCGTTGTGCCACCGCCGCAACACCATCTGCTCGACCGGGTAGTGATCCGCCTGCCCGGCCGTCTTGATCGGCGATCCCGGGGAGCAGGAACGGGTTGTTGCTCGAGTTGAAGGTGTCGAGCACCTTCTCGAGCGACGCGCGCGACAGATCCTTGCCGGCCTTGGTCAGCGCATCGACGGTCGTCCACGCAACTGCCATCCCGTAGATGTAGAGCGGATCGTTGAGATCGGCGGACGAGTCGTACGTGCTCAGGATCTTGCGGTAGAGCTTGATCGCCGCGTCGTTCTTCCACTGCGGATCGGTCGGATCCTTGAGGTACGCGATCGAGATCGTCCCGTCGACGAGGCTACTGCCGCCGTCTGCTGCTGCGGCCTGCATCGTCGTCGTGTAGGCGCCGACGTAGTTGTCGATCACCCGCTTCGGCTTCCAGCCGAGCTTCGCCGCCTCCTTGTACGCCTGAATCGCGAAGGTCGGGATCGCGAAGATCGCCAGCGTGTCGGCTCCGGACGCCTTCAGCGTCGCCATCTGCGACGAGATATCGGGGGATTTCGAGCTGTACGGCTGCGCCGCGATCACCTTCGCACTCGATCGCTGGAGACCCCGCTTGAGCCCTCCCAGCAGGTCGGTGCCGTAGTCGTCGCCCTGAAAGAGAACCGCGATCTTCGCGCCAGGCGCAGTGCGGGCGAGGTACTTCCCGTACACCCAACCCTCTGCCTGATAGCTCGGCTGAAACCCGATCGTGTACGGGAACTCCGCGTAGTCGCGCCCCCACGTCGTCGCGCCGGAGCCGACGAACAACTGGGGAACCATCGCGTCGTTCAGGTACGGCCGTACGAGAAGGTTGTGCGTCGTGCCGATCGAGTTGAAGACTGCGAAGACCTTGTCTTGCTCGACGAGCTGCCGGGTCACGACAACGCTCTGCGGCGGACTGTAGGCGTCGTCGCGGTACGTGTACGTGATCGTGCGGCCGTTGACGCCGCCCTTCGCGTTCACGTACTTGAAGTAGGCCTGCGCGCCGCGCGCGATCGATGCGTACTGGGACGCGAGCCCGGTCAGCGGCGCTGTTCCACCGAGCAGGATCGAGTCCGCCGTGATGCCCGGGTCAGAGGTGCCGCGGGCCGTTCCGGCGAGCGCAGCCGTAGCGCCGAGCGCGAGCGTCACGACGAGCGCGAGGACACGTGAGCGTCAGCTTGCGGTTCATGGGCGAGGGACTCCTCGAAGCGAGATCGACGGCAATGGCAGAGAAGTTCACCATCCTAGCCTTCGAGTGTTCAGCACTACGAACGGTCCCTCGTTCGGCGGGCAAGCGTGAGAACGGAATCGACGAGGCCCGACACGCCGCGCGGCAGCCCGAGGACGACCAGGATCAGGACGACGGCGTACACGACGGCAGGCGCACCCGGCGATTTCGAGACGTTCTGCGACCACTGCGGCAGGAACTGGATGAATACGGCGCCGGCGATCAGCCCCGTCAACGAGCCGAGCCCGGAGACGACGATCGCCGACGAGCAGGAAGATCGAGAGCCCCACGGGGAACGCGTCGGGGCTGACGGATGTCGTCGCGATCGCAAAGAGCGCGCCGGCGCCACCGGCGTAGGCAGCGCTGATACCGAACGCCAGCACCTTCGTCCGCGTCAGGTCGACGCCGGATGACAGCGCGGCCGTCTCGCTGTCCCTCACCGCCCGGAACGCGCGGCCTGTTCTCCCACGCAGGATCAGCCACGCAGCCACGTACCCGATCAGCGCCAGCGTCCAGGCGAGGTAGTAGATCCAGTTGTCGAAACCGAGCTCGAGCCCGAAGAGATGGACGGGAGCAGGCGACGCGGTCAGCTCCTGGCGTCCGAACAGGACGAGACCCGAGTCGCCTCCGGTGAAGCCGTCGAACTTGATGATCGCTGCGGGGGTCGCGACCGCGATCGCGAACGTCGCGAGCGCGAGGTAGAGGCCCGAAAGCCGGGCGGCCGGTAGCCCGAAGAGCACTCCGGCGACCCCCGCGACGACAATCGCCAGCGGGATCGTGGCGATGTCCCTGACGCCGTGATCGGTCATCAGGATCGCCGTCGTGTAGCCGCCGATCGCCATGAAGGCACCGTGGCCGAGCGAGATCTGGCCCGTGTACCCGGTCAGAACGTTCAGGCCGGTCAGCGCCACGACGTAGACGCCGACGTAGGCGAGCTCCTGGGCGCGGAAGTCGGTCACGAAGGCCGGGAGCGCGAACACCGCGACCGCGAGCGCGGCGAACAGCAGCAGCGCCCGACGCGTTGCGCGACTCATCGCCGCGCCTTCCCGAAGAGGCCGGCCGGACGTACGAGCAGCACGACGACGATGATCAGACAGCGCCACCGGGAGGCGAAGCTCCGCGCCGACGAAACCGACGTAGGTCCCGAGCAGGTTGAGCCCGACACCGAGGACGAGGCCGCCGACGACGGCGCCGGCCGGCGAGTCGATTCCGCCGAGTACCGCCGCAGCGAAGGCGTAGATCAGGATCGCCTGCATCATGTTCGGGGTCGAGGACGACGCTCGGCGCCGTCAGCATGCCGGCGATCGCACCGAGCACGGCAGCCAGGCCCCATCCGAGCCCGAGCATCCAGGACACCCTGACACCCGACGAGTCGCGCTTCGTCGGGGTTGGACGCGACGGCGCGCAGCGCGAGCCCGGTCTTCGTGAACCGGAAGAACGCCCACAGCACGGCCACGCTCCCGAGCGAGACGGCGATCGTGCCGATGTCCTGCGCGGAGATCACGACGCCGCCGACGTCGATCGTGCTGGACGGGAACGGGCTCGAGACCGACTGCACCTGCCCGGTCCAGATCCACGTCATCAACCCGTTCAGGAGCAGGACGAGACCGATCGTGATGATCACGACACGAAGCTGCGACCCGCGTTCGACGGGACGGATCACGGCCTGGTGGATCCCGAAACCGCCGGCGAACGACACGAGCAGCGTGACAGCGAAGGCAGGCCAGTACGAGAAACCGTGGTTCGTCGTCAGTGTCCAGGCGATGTAGGCGGAGAACGTCGCCATCTCGCCCTGCGCGAAGTTGATCACCCCGGTGGTGCGGTGGATCAGCACGATCGCGAGCGCGAGCGAGGCGTAGACGCCGCCGGAGGCGAGGCCCGAGACGACCTGCTGGAGGAAGGCCGCCATCAGTAACCGAGGTAGCTCCGTCGCATGGAGTCGTCCTGGCGCAGCTCGGCACTCGGCCCTGAGATCGCGACCCTGCCCACCTCGAGCACGTACGCGAACGAGGACGCCTCGAGGGCGATCCGCGCGTCCTGCTCGACGACGAGCACCGTGAGCCCTTCCTCGGCGTTGAGCTCGCGCACGATCCGGAAGATCTCCGCCACGACGAGCGGCGCCAGGCCGAGCGAAGGCTCGTCGAGCAGCAGCAGCCGCGGGCGGCCCATCAGGGCCCGCGCCAGCGCGAGCATCTGCTGCTCACCGCCCGAGAGCGTGCCCGCACGCTGGTCTCCCCGTTCGCGAATCCAGGGGAAGTAGTCTCCCATCCGCTCGAGATCCGCCTGCACGGAACGGTCACGGCGGGTGTAGGCACCGAGCCGCAGGTTCTCGTTCACGGAGAGCTCCGTGAACGTGCCCCGTCCCTCGGGCACGTGCGCGATGCCGGCTCTTGCCTTCTGCTCTGGCCCGCCGCGCAACGGCATCCCCGCAAACAGGATCTCGCCGCTCCGCTCGACGAGCGCCGGACACGGCGCGAAGCGTCGTCGTCTTGCCGGCCCCGTTCGCGCCGAGGAGTGCGACGACGGACCCCTCGGGCACCTCGAGTGACACACCGCGGAGCGCCTGAACCGGGCCGTAGCGCGCCTCCACGTCGCGCAGTGCGAGCAGCGCGCTCACGACTCGTCTTCGGTGGGACCGAGATATGCCTCGATCACGGCGGGATCGGCGCGCACCTCGGCCGGGGTTCCGTCGGCGATCGTGCGCCCGAAGTCGAGGACGTTGACTGATCGGAGATCCCCATCACGAGCCCCATGTGATGCTCGACGAGCAGCACCGTCAGCTCGTGGTCGTCACGAGCCCGCACGACGAGCTCGCCGAGTTCCTCCACCTCGCCGTGGTCGAGACCGCCCGCCGGCTCGTCGAGCAGGAGCAATCGCGGCCTGGCAGCGAGGGCGCGCGCGATCTCGACGCGCTTCTGCGTGACGAAGGGGAGCGTCGGAGGCAATCTCGTTCGCATAGCGGCCGAGTCCGACGTAGTCGAGACGAAGCGCGCTTCCGGCTCCCCTACGCCCCGGCCGCGTGTGTGCGCGCCGACGAGGACGTTCTCGAGCACGGACATCGTCGGGAACAGGTTGATGTTCTGGAAGGTTCGGGCGATGCCTCGCTCGACGACCCGGTGGGCCGGCGTCCGCAGGAGCGACTTGCCGTCGAGCTCGAGCCGGCCGCTCTCAGGGGTCGCGAGGCGCGTGATCACGTCGAAGGCCGTCGTCTTGCCGGCACCGTTCGGCCCGATCAGCCCCGAGATGTGCCCCGCCTCGACGTCGAACGAGACACCGTCGAGGGCGACGACGCCCCCGAACCGCACGGTGATCTCCCCGACCGACAACAAGCTCGCCACTGAGCCGCCGAGCCTACCGCCCCGTCCACTTCAAGCCTCTACGATCGACCCATGGATCTCCGCGACACCCCGGCCGAGGAGCAGTTCCGCGGCGAGCTGCGGGACTGGCTCGAGGCGAACCTTCCGGCCGAGCTCCGCGGGGTCGGTGGCGGTGCATCACGGCCCGTCGAGCGAGGCTCTCCGCGACTGGAGCCGCGCGCTCTTCGAGGCGGGCTACGCCGGGCTCACCTGGCCGAAGGAGTACGGTGGCGCCGGCAGGGGGCACAGCTACCAGGCGATCTTCCTCGAGGAGCTCGCGCGGGTCGAGGGCCCGTCCCATCTCAACGCTGTCGGCCTCGGCATGGCCGGACCGACGATCATCGCGCTCGGCACCGAGGCACAGAAGGCGCGCTCATCTCCAACCGATCCTCGCGGCCGAGGAGATCTGGTGCCAGGGATTCTCCGAGCCCGACGCCGGCTCGGATCTCGCCGCCGTGAGAACGGCCGCGACGCCTCGACGGCTCGCACTTCGTCGTCGACGGGCAGAAGACGTGGGCGTCGGCCGCCCACATCGCCGACTGGTGCATCCTCGTCACCCGCAGCGATCCGACCTCGACAGGTCACGCCGGCCTCACCTACCTGATCGTCGACATGACGTCGCCCGGCGTCGAGGTGCGGCCGCTCCGCCAGCTGACCGGTGACGCGGAGTTCAACGAGATCTTCTTCACCGAGGTCGAGGTGCCCGTCGAGAACGTGGTCGGCGAGGTCGGCGGCGGCTGGCAGGTCGCGATGACGACTCTCCTGCACGAGCGCGGCACGCTCGGCTTCGCGCTCACCGCCGAGCTCAGCGTGACGGTGCAGAGGCTGATCGAGCTCGCCCGCGATCGCGGCGCCACGCCACTCCAGCGCGACGCGATCGCCCGCGAATGGATCGAGCTGCAAGCACTGCGCCACACGGCCTACCGGTCGCTCTGCGACCCTCGCGACGACCGGCGTCGCCCGGCCCCGAGGCGTCGATCGTCAAGCTGCAGTGGTCGGAGGCGAACCAGCGGGTGACGAAGATCGCGCTCGAGCTGCTCGGCTCCGACGCGCAGCTCCTCGCGGAGAACGCACCCTACGGCGGCTACTGGCAGCACCTCCAGCTCCGAAGTCGCGGCAACACGATCGAGGCCGGGCACGACCGAGATCCTGCGGAACATCATCGCCGAGCGCGTGCTCGGCCTGCCGAGGTCACGCTGATGGACTTCTCGTTCACGCCCGAGCAGGAGGAGCTCCGCACGCAGGCGAGGGCCTATCTCGCGGTGCACCCGGAGCCTGACGTGGGCCGACCTCGCGGAGTTCGGCTGGACAGGGGTGTCGGTGCGCGGAGAGCAGACGGCGGCGCGGGCCTCGGCTTTCTCGAGGAGGCGGTGCTCTTCGAGGAGATGGGGCGCGCGTTGACCCACGCGCCGTACTACTCGACCGTCGCCGTCACGTCTGCCTGCGCTCCCGGCCGACCTCCAGGCCGAGGTCGCGCGCGGGGAGGCGAGCTGGACACTCGCGACCGGCCCTCTCGTCGCCGACCTCGATACCGCCACGCGGGTCGCCTACGTCGGCGGCGACTCGATCTGGGAGCTCGAGGGCGCCGAGCGGGAGGTGCTGCTCACGAACGACGACACGACGGCCGCTCGGTGTCGTGTCGGGAGGAACGGCCGGCCGGCGGCTCGCGAGCTCCGACCTTCTGCCGACGCTTCGCGCCCGCTCGCTCACTGCGCTCTCGCTCGAGGCATGTGGCGTCGGCGCGCGTGCACTCGAGCTTGCCGTTGCGTACGCGAAGGAGCGCCACCAGTTCGGCAAGCCGATCGGCACCTATCAGGCGATCTCGCATCCGCTGGCCGCGACGTTCGTCGAGCTCGAGCTCGGCCGCTCGCTCGCGTACTTCGCCGCCTGGTGCGTGGCCGAGGGCGATCCTCGCGCGGCGATCGCGGCAGCCGCCGCAAAGTCCCACTGCGCCGGCGCCGCTGTCACGGCGTGCGAACGGTCGATCCAGGCGCACGGCGGGATCGGCTTCACCTGGGAACATGTGCTGCACCGGCTCTACAAGCGGGCGCTCGGGATCCAGTCGTGGGAGTCGTCCACGGCACAGCTTCGCTCCGAGGTCGCCGCTCATCTGCTCGACGGCGACGGGAGGTAGGGAATGGCGTCGTTCGTCAGCACCGAGCACGAAGGGCGCGGTTGCGATCGTCACGATCGACAATCCACCGCTGAACGCGCTCTCCGCCGCACTCCTCGAGGAGCTTCAGGCAGAGATCGAGCGACTCGACGGCGACGACGCCACGCGCGCGATCGTCCTTGCCGGCGGCGGCGACCGCGCGTTCGTGGCAGGCGCCGACATCAAGGAGTTCCCGGCACAGCGCGAGGCGGACGCTGCCGAGACCGGCTCCGTCCGCCGACTGCAATCCCTCGGACACCGAATGGACGCAGCGCGCACGCCGTTCGTCGCCGCGATCAAGGGCTACTGCCTCGGCGGTGGCCTCGAGCTCGCGCTGTGCTGCGACGTCCGGATCTGCGCCGACGACGCGCAGTTCGGGCAGCCGGAGGTGAAGCTCGGCCTCGATCCCTGGCGGCGGCGGCACCCAGCGGCTGCCACGTCTCGTCGGTCCGGGCCGGGCGGCGCTCCTCAACTCTCGGCGGCGACTCGATCGACGCCGACTACCGCCTACGCCTGGGGTCTCGTCGAGCAGGTCGTTCCGCGTGACGAGCTGCTCGCGACGGCAACCCTCGTGGCTGCCGGACTTCGCCTGCCCGCTCACCGCACGCGGTCGCAGTGCTCAGGGAGCTGGCCCGCACGACCCGCGACCTCTCGCTCGAGGAAGGGCTGCGCCGCGAGGCAGAGGCATTCCGCCGCTGCCTCCTCAGCGAGGACGGCCGCGAGGGCGTGAACGCGTTCATCGAGAAGCGCGAGCCCCGCTTCAGCGGCGACTGACCCGCCTCGAGCCTCTACCCCAGCCCGATCTCCTCAGCGAGCCGCTCCGCCTCGTCGAGGCTCTCCGAGAGCGCGTCGATCCCGCTCGCCCAGATCGACGGGTCGGTGAGATCGAGCCCGACCATCCGTGCGAGCTCCTCCGGCGAGCGTGAGCCACCCGCGCGCAGGAGATCGAGGTACGGCGCCACGATCGCGTCTCCCTCCCGTTCGTACGACCGGAAGATGGCGAGCGCGAAGAGGTACCCGTAGGCGTAGGCGTACACATACCCCGGCGTGCTCATGAAATGGGGGATGTAGCTCCACCAGGTGTCGTAGCCACCGACGCCGACCGAGTCTCCGAACAGCGCCGTCTGGCAATCGATCCAGAGCTCACCGATCCGGTCGGCCGAGAGCTCGCCCTGCTCACGCCGCTCGGTGTGGACGAGGTTCTCGAAGCGGTTCATGGCGACCTGGCGGAACGTCGTCGCGATCGCATCCTCGAGTTGCCCGGTGAGCAGGTCGAGCCGCTTGCGCGGGATTGTGCTCCGCTGCGACGAGCCGCTTGAACGTGAGCGCCTCGCCGAAGACCGACGCCGTCTCGGCGGTGGTCAGCGGCGTTGACGCGTTGAAGAGCCCGAGCGGCTGGGCCATCGTCCCGTGCAGCGCGTGACCGAGCTCGTGCGCGAGCGTGAGGATCGAGCGGCGCTCGCCCGTGAAGTTCATGAACACGTACGGGTGGACGCCGGGCACGTTCGTCGCGCAGAAGGCGCCGTGGCGCTTGTCGGGCCGCACCGGTGCGTCGATCCAGCCGTCCTCGAAGAACCGCGCGACTGCCGCGCCCGCTTCGCTCGAGAAGTCGGAGTACGCCTCGGTGACGATCCGGCGCGCGTCGTCCCATGACGTCTTCGAGGCGTCCTCGGCGACGGGCGCGAAGCGGTCGTACACCTCGAGGCGGTCGAGCCCGAGCAGCTTCGCCTTCAGCCGGTAGTAGCGCTGCGGCACGTCGTAGCGCGAGGTGGCAGCGTCGATCAGCGCCTGCACCGCGTCGTCGGTCGTCTCGTTCGAGAGGTTGCGCGACGAGATCCAGGTGGGATAGCCGCGCAGCCGGTCGTCGATCCACTTGTCGACGAGGATCGTGTTGAAGATCGAGGTGCGGGTGCGCAGGCCGGGCTCGAGGGCGGCGGTGACTGCCTCGGCGGCCGTGCGGCGCACGTCGCGGTCGGACGAGTAGAGCTTCGCCATCGCCGTCTCGAGCGCGACGGGCTCGGGCTCTCCGTCGAGATCGACGCGCATCGCGCCGAGCACCTCTTCGTAGAGCCGTGACCAGGCGGAAACGCCGGAGACGGCCTTCTCGGTGATGATCTTCTCCTCCGGCTCGGTCAGCAGGTAGGGCCGGAAGGCGCGCTGGCTCGAGAGCCAGTGGCGCCAGTGGTCGAGCGCGGGGTCGGCGAGGAGCAGCGCGGCCGGCTCGTCCTCGATCGCGGCCCATTCGAGCCCGAAGAAGAGGAGCTGCGTCTCGAGGCCGGCGCCCTTCTCGCCGAGCTTCGCGACGAGCGCGCCGCGCACCGGGTCGGACATGTCGGTGGAGAACCGCAGGTGGGCGAAGTAGAGGGCGCGCGTCGCGGTCGACTCGATGCGCTCGCGCTCCTCGATCGCAGCGGCCAGCTCTACCGCCGTGAGGGTCGCAACGTTGCCGTAGTAGCGCTCGCGGAAAGCGACGGCAGCCGCTTCCGCTTCAGCGAAATCACCTTCGATGCGCGGGTCGTCGCCGGAGGCGTAGAGGTCGGAGAGGTCCCACGCAACCTCTTCGGCACCGGTCAGATCGATGGTTGTCATACGACTGAGCCTAGTGATCCAGGAGCTCCGAAGGCTCAGTCACCGGCGCCCGGCACGCGAAACGCTCGCAGACGTAGACGGCGGGCCTCGCGTCCACGAGCTCCTTCCCGTCGAGCAGCGGCACTCCCTCCGCGGGGCCGACCGCGACGACCGAACGCGGCGCGAAGGGGGCGAGCGCGGCGCGGGCGACGGGACTGTCGATCGGCCCGACGATCGCGATCTCGCGCGGTGGTGCGAGCCAGAGGTCGAGCGCGCACAGCGTCCACCCGAACGCTCCGGGTGCTCGGCGGAGCATCGGCTCAGCGAGGCGCAGCACCGAGACAGCCTGGCGTTCGAGCTCGTCGTCTCCCCAGATCCGCCCGAGCCGAAGCAGCACGTGCGCGAGCATCGAGTTGCCGGACGGGATCGGGTTGTCGTCGAGGCCCTTCGTGCGCGCGACCAGTTCCTCCCCGCCGGTCGGCGCGAGGAAGAAGCCACCCTGCTGGGGGTCGCCGAACAGCTCAATCGCGAGCAGGGCGAGCCGCCGCGCCTCCTGCAGCCAGCGAATCTCGCCGGTCGCCACATGGAGCTCGAGGAGCCCGTGCGCCGCATTCGCATAGTCGTCGAGAAATCCCTCGCCGCTCACCTTGCCCTCGCGCCACGACCGAGACAAACGGCCGTCCTCGCGCGACAAGCGGCCCAAGCAGGAACTCCCCCACGCCCCGTGCTGCCGCGAGCCAATCACCGCGCTCGAGCCTGCGCGCTCCTTCCGCGAGTGCCGCCAGCGCGAGCCCGTTCCACGATGCGAGCACCTTGTCGTCGAGCCCCGGCTGTGGCCTCGACGAGCGCGCCTCGAACAGCCGTGCGCGCAACTCGGGAGAAAGCTCACCGCGGATGATCGAGCGGCCGTGCTCGAACGGCTCGAGCAGGTCGGCCGGCACACCCTCGTCCTCGGTCCAGGTGAAGGTCAGCCCCTCGACGCCGTTCGTGTCAGCGTCCTGCGCCGAGGCGAGACCTCCGCCCTCGAGCTGCAACTCGCGCACGACGTAGTCGAGCGTCTCTTCGACCACGGCGCGATACCGCGGCTCGCCCGTCACGACCCACGCGTGCAGGTACGTCGAAGCGAGCAGCGCGTTGTCGTACAGCATCTTCTCGAAGTGCGGGCACGAGCCAGCCGGCGTCGACCGAATAGCGGTGGAAGCCGCCGCCGACGAGGTCGTACATGCCGCCCGCAGCCATCCCGTCGAGCGTCTTCGTGACCATCGCGAGCGTCTCGGGCGAGTCGCGGCGCAGCAGGAACTCGAGCGTCGAGGCGGGCGGGAACTTGGGCGCCCGGCCGAAGCCCCCGTAGTTGTGCTCGAAGGTGCGTGCGATCCCCCGCTCCGCATCGTCCAGCAGCGCAGCCGTGAGCGGCTCGGACGACGGCTCGAGCCGCGTCGAGTTGCCGACCTCCTCGACGAGCCGCTGCGCCTGCGCGGCGATGTCGTCCCGCTGCGTCCGCCAGGCCTCGGCTACCGCCGTCAGTAGCTGGGAGAACGACGGCAGGCCGTGGCGCGGTTCGGGCGGGAAGTACGTGCCCGCGTAGAACGGCTCGCCCGCCGGCGTCAGGAAGACCGTCATCGGCCAGCCGCCCTGGCCGGTCAGCGAGACGGTCGCGTCCATGTAGAGCGCGTCGACGTCGGGGCGCTCCTCACGGTCGACCTTGACGTTGACGAAGTGCTCGTTCATCAGCGCCGCAGTCGCCGCGCTCTCGAACGACTCGTGCGCCATCACGTGACACCAGTGACAGGCGCTGTAGCCGACCGAGAGCAGGATCGGCCGGTCCTCCTCCCGCGCCCGCCCGAGCGCCTCGGCGCCCCCACGGATACCAGTCGACCGGGTTGTCGGCGTGCTGCAGCAGGTACGGGCTCGTTTCGGCGCCGAGGCGGTTCACGTGCTCTCGACGCTCTTCGCCCGCCGCTTCCTGATCCACTCGATCGAGAACGTGATGGTGAAGGCGATGCCAAGCCCGAGCACCACACCCTTCCACGGTTGCTCCTTGAACTGCTTGCCGCCGAGGTACCCGAGCATCGTCGCGTAGGTTGCCCAGATCACCGCGGCGACGGCGTCGTAGCGAACGAATCGATGCCACGGAAGCCCGCGTGTGTAGCCGGCCGTGAACGTGATCGCAGTGCGCCCGAACGGGATGAACCGTGCGACGACGATGATGTAGCTGCCTCGGTGCTCGAGTTGCTGCTCGGCCCAGTCGAAGCCGCTGTGGGCTTTCTTGCTCCGAAAGAGCCGCTTCACCGAGCGCTCTCCGACCCACCGGCCGATCCCGTAGGAGATGTTGTCACCGACGAAGGCGCCCGCCGCAGCGGCGAGGATCACCAGGGGGAGAACGAGGTCGCCGGTGCCCGCGAGCGTGCCAGCCACGATCACCATCGTCTCGCTCGGGACGATCGGAAAGAACGCGTCGATCACCGCGACGCCGAAGATGGCCAGCGTAGCTCCAGTTGGACCCGGAGATCCAGTCGACCATCTGCTGAAACACGACTGCATCCTCGCAGAGACACGAACGGCGATGATGCGGGTGGATGGCTATGACGCCACTCGCCGGAGTCCGTGTGCTCGACGTGACGACGTCGATCGCGGGCCCCTACTGCGCCCAGATTCTCGCCGCGCTCGGCGCCGACGTGATCAAGGTGGAGCGCCCCGACACGGGCGACGACGGCCGCGCCTGGGGGCCGCCCTTCTGGGAGGGCGAGAGCACGATGTTCCTCTCCGCCAACGCGGGCAAGCGGTCGCTCGCGCTCTCGCTGCGCGACCCGCGCGGCCGCGAAGCGCTGCTTCGGCTCGCCGACGACACAGACGTCTTCCTCCAGAGCCTGCGCCCAGGGCTTGCCGAAGAGCTCGGGCTCGGGCCGGATGCGCTACGAGCCCGCAACCCACGACTCGTCTACTGCTCGGTGGGCGCGTACGGCCACGTCGGGCCGCTCAGCCACGAGCCGGGCTACGACGCGCTGATGCAGGCGGCGGGCGGGTTGATCTCGATCACAGGCGAGCCGGGCCGGCCGGGAGTGCGCGTGGGGACGTCCGTGGTCGATCAGGGAACCGGCACATGGGCGGCGCTCGGGATTCTGGCGGCGCTGCTCGAGCGCGACCGAACGGGAGAGGGGTCGGTGGTCGACGTCTCGCTCTACGAGACCGCGCTCGGCTACATCGGCTACCACCTGACCGGGTATCTCGCCGACGGCACGGTGCCGCACGGTCACGGGACGCAGTTCCCGATGCTCGCCCCGTACCAGGTGTTCCCGACGGGTGACGGCGAGCTGATGATCGCCGGCGGCAACGACCGGCTGTTCGCCTCGATCTGCACCGTCGTCGGGCTCGAGGAGCTGGTCACCGACGTTCGCTTCACCACGAATCCCGACCGCGTGCGCAACCGCGACGAGCTCTGCGCGCTCCTCGAAGCAGCGCTGTGCGAGCATGACACCGCACACTGGCACGCGCGCCTCACCGCGGCCGGCGTTCCAGCAGCTCCGGTCGCCGATGTCGCCGAGGTCGCGCAGGCCCCCCAGACGGAGGCGCTCGGCATCCTGCAACAGCTCGACCATCCATCGATCCCCGGCCTCACGGTCACTGCCCTGCCGCTGTCGTTCGACGGCGAGCGGGCGTGTGCACCGGTCCGCCCCACCTGCCGTCGGCGAACATACGGCGGCAGTCCTCCTCGAGGCCGGCTACCAGACCGACGAGATCGCGGCGCTTGCCGCGGAAGGAGTGATCCGAACATGAGCCATCTGTCTGCGTCGTTCAGCGCCACCATTCGCGTCCGCATCTCCGACGCGCCCGGATCGTTCGCGCGCCTCGCTCAGGCGATCGGCGATGCCGGCGGCTCGCTCGGGGCGATCGACCTGGCCCGGATCGAGAAGGGCTTCAAGGTGCGCGACGTCACCGTGGAAGCGTCCGACGCAGACCATCTCGCGCGCATCGTCGAGCGCGTCCGCGAGACCGAGGGTGTCGAGGTCGAGCGCGTTTCCGACCGCACCTTCCTCATGCACCTGGGCGGCAAGATCGAGATGCGGTCGAAGGTTCCCGTCAAGACGCGCGACGACCTCTCGATGGCCTACACGCCGGGCGTGGCGCGGATCTGCCAGGCGATCGCCGGCGATCGCGACTCGGCCTGGAACCTGACGATCAAGCAGAACACCGTCGCGGTCGTCTCCGACGGCACCGCCGTGCTCGGCCTCGGCGACATCGGCCCCGAGGCCGCGATGCCGGTGATGGAGGGGAAGGCGCTGCTGTTCAAGGAGTTCGGCGGCGTCGACGCCTGGCCGATCTGCCTCGCCACGAAGGACACCGACGAGATCGTCGCGGCCGTGCGCGCGATCGCCCCTGGCTTCGGCGGCATCAATCTCGAGGACATCTCGGCACCGCGCTGCTTCGAGATCGAGAGCCGTCTGCGAGCCGAGCTCGACATCCCCGTCTTCCACGACGACCAGCACGGCACCGCGATCGTCGTGCTCGCAGCGCTGCTGAACGCGCTTCGGGTCGTCGACAAGCGAATCGACGAGATCACGGTCGTCACGACCGGTGTCGGCGCGGCCGGCGTCGCAGTCACCGACATCCTGCTCAACGCGGGCGTCCGCACCGTGATCGGCTGCGATCAGACAGGGCGCGATCTACGAACGGGCGCGACGGCCTGAACACGATCAAGCAGGCCTACGCGGAGCGAACGAATCCGGAGCGGCTCAGGGAGATGCGGACGATGATCCTCGAGGGCGCCGACGTGTACCTCGGTCTCTCGATGCCGGGCGCAGTGTCACGCGCAGGGATCGAGCGAATGGCAGACGATGCGATCGTGTTCGCGATGGCGAACCCGACACCGGAGATCGCGCCGGAGGACCTGCCCCCGGGGAAGGTCGCGGTCGTCGCGACAGGCCGCTCGGACTACCCGAACCAGATCAACAACGTGCTGGCGTTCCCGGGCGTGTTCCGGGGCGCGCTCGACGTGCGCGCGAGCACGATCACCGAGGGGATGAAGGTCGCAGCGGGCCACGCGATCGCCTCGGTGATCACGGCCGACGAGCTGGGGCCGGAGTACGTCGTTCCGAGCGTGTTCAATCGCGAGGTTTCCCTCGTGGTTGCAGCGGCGGTCGCAGCAGCTGCAGAACGCGACGGCGTCGCGCGACGCAGTCGCGGCTAGATCGGTGATGCCAATGGACGTTCTGCTCGTCTGATCCCGGGCGCAGGTCCCGCCCGAGGGAGAGGCATGCGCCTCTCCCCTACGACAACAGCCGGGTCGCCTTACTCGTACTGCAGCGCCTTGAGCGGGTCGAGCCTGGCGGCCCGCCTCGCGGGGAAGATGGCCGCGAGAATGCCGACAATGATCGCCACGATCGTGAAGATCACGAGCTGCTGCCAGGGGATGACAGAACACGATCTCCGTCGACTCGCACGGCCAGAGAGCCCGCCCAGCACGATGCCGAGCACGATGCCGAGCACTGCCCCGATCAGCGCCGTGATGATGCTCTCGTGGCGGATCATCCTCCGCGTCTGACGCCTCGTCATCCCGATCGCGCGCAGCATCCCGATCTCGCGCGTCCGCTCGTACACGGTCAGCACGAGCGTGTTGACGATGCCGAACACGCTGACGACGACGGAGAGAGCGAGCAGCACGTAGAGGATGTTGAGGACCTGCTTGAACCCGTTGATCTGGTTGTCCTTGAACTGCTGCTGGGTTTGCGCCTTGGCGTTCGGGAACGGCTTCAAAGCCTCGTCCAGCGCCGCCGTGTTCGCAGGCGTGACGCCGCCCTGCATCTTGACGAACGTGAAGAGGTTCTGCGGTTGCTGCCAGTGCGCGTCGAAAGCAGCAGCTCGAGATCGTCACCTCGCCGAACGGGGATCCACCGGTCGGCGGGTCGAAGATCCCCTTCAAAACCTGGGGGAGCACACCGCCGGACGGGCTGAGGAGGACGATCGGCGACCCCAGCTGAAGGTGGTGATCCTTCGCATATGCCTTGCTGACGACCGCGCCGTTGTCTCCGAGGTTGTCGATCGTCGTCGGCGTACCGGCCACCCAGTCGAGCGAGATCACCTCGCTGATCTGCGGCCCGACGCCGGTCACTTGCACACTGCTGCCGTGACCCGGTGACCGGACGACGTAGCCGTCGCCGGCGCGCACACTCGCGATCGCTTCGACCCCGGGGGCAGTGGCGGCGGCGATCGCGGCACTCGGCGGGATCGGGTCGAAGTTGTTCTGCGCCGTAATTGCATAATCGGCCGTGAAGACCTGGTCGACCGCATCCGTGAACGGCTTGATGATCCCGGCCGCCAACATCGCGACGAGCGTGACGAGCGCCAGACCGATCATCAACGCCGCGGCAGTCGAGGCAGTCCGCTGTGGGTTGCGGCGCGCGTTGTCCTGTGCCAACCCGCCGGCGACGCCTCCCAAGCGCCGGGCAGGCCAGCCGAGGACGGACGCAAACGGCCCGACGAGCTGCGAGGCAAAGAGCGCGACGCCGACGAAGATCAGGAGCGCGCCGACGAGCATCAACAAGAGGACGGCAGCCGTCCCGTGCGCCAGGAGCAGGCCGGCGAGAAGGGCGGCGAACCCGATCCGGACGACGAGCACTGCGCCGACGGGCCGGAAGCGCGCGAACCGTCCCTGCGGCAGGACGGCGCCTTCACGCACAGCGGCGATCGGGGGCACGCGGGTCGCGCGAAACGCCGGTCGCAGGCTCGCCAGGACGCGTGACGAGAATCCCGACCACGAGCGAAACGACGATCGTCCTCGTCTGAACCGGGAGCCCGTTGGTCGGGCAGGTTGAGACCGAACGAGCTGAAGAGCCAGAAAAGCCCCTTGGCGAGCGCAAGTCCGACCAGGATCCCGGTTACCGAGGCGAACACACCGATGATGAGCGACTCGAAGAGCACGGTGCGGCGCACCTGCCTCCGCGAGGCGCCGAGCGTCCGTAAGGTCGCGAATTCGCGCGTGCGCTGCGCAATCGTGATCGAGAGCGAGTTAGCGATCACGAACGCCCCCACGAACAGCGCGACACCGCCGAAAGCGAGGAGGAACTTCTGTAGGAACGAGAGGAACGTGTTGACGTCCGCGGCATCCTTCGTCGCCTGTGCGTCACCCGTGCGCACCTGGACCCCACGTGGCAGGATCGAGCGCACCTCGACGAGGAGCTGCGCCTGTGACACGCCCGCCTTCTTGGCGACCCGGATCTGGTCGAGCTTCCCCACCTTGTCGAAGAGCCCCTGCGCGGTCTGCAGGTCGAAGCCGGCGAGCGTTGCTCCGCCGATCGACGACACGGCACCGTACTTGGCGATCCCGGAGATCCGGAAGCGCTCGACGGCCCCTCGCGACTGGACGCCTATTGTCTGACCGACCTCGAGATGCTCCTTGCCGGCGGTCGACTTGTCCACGATGACTTCACCCGCTCGCGGCCAGGAGCCCTCGGCGAGGGTCAGCGAGTTGAACCGCGGTTGGGTTGGATCGACGCTGAACCCGATGTTGGGCGCGCCACCGTAGACGATCGCCTTGCCGTCCTTGCCGATCAGGTGCGCGTCTCCCTGAACCCCTCCCAGAGCAGCCTCGACGCCTGCCAGCGCCTTCACCTTCGGAAGTAGGGATTCGTCGAAAGAGGGGTCGGTCGAGCCGTTCTGGCCGCTCAGTCCGAAGGCCGGCTTGCCGGTGATGACCGCGTCGGTGTTCTTGTAGGTCGACGAGAAGATCGTGTTGAACGCGCTCGTGATCGAGTCAGTGAGCACGAACGTGCCGGTCACCATGGCGACGCCGAGGATGATCGCGAGCGCCGTGAGAACCGTGCGCAGCTTGCGGGCGAGGAGCCCGCGCAGCGCAAATCGCATCATCGGGCGTTCAACTCCTCGATCGCCATCAGGATCTCGTGGGCGTCCGAGCGCGGCATCTCGCGGACGATCAGCCCGTCGGCGAGCAGCAGGATCCGGTCGGCCATCGCTGCCGCATGCGCGTCGTGGGTGACCATCACGGTCGTCTGCCCGTACTCGTCGACCGAATGCCGCACGAGCTCGAGGATCTCACCGCTCGTGGACGAGTCGAGGTTGCCCGTCGGTTCGTCTGCAAACACGACTGTCGGGCGGGAGACGAGCGCGCGGGCGATCGCAACGCGCTGTTGCTGCCCGCCAGAGAGCTCGGCAGGACGGTGCGTGAGGCGGTCCTTCAGCCCGACCTGGTCGACGAGCTCGTCGAACCATGCGTCATCGACCTTCTCGCCGGCGATCGTCAGCGGCAAGACCATGTTCTCACGGGCGGAGAGCATCGGCAGCAGGTTGAAGAACTGGAAGACGAAGCCGATGTGCTCGCGGCGCAGCTTCGTGAGGTCATTGTCACCGAGGGTCGTGATCTCGGTGCCCTCGATCAGCACCTCCCCCGAAGTCGGCTTGTCGAGGCCGGCGAGGATGTGCATCAGCGTGGACTTGCCCGAGCCCGACGGGCCCATGACAGCGGTTAGCTGACGCGCGACGATCTCGACGGAGACACCACGCAGCGCGTCCACCGCAGTGTCGCCCTCGCCGTAGCGTCGCGTCACGTCGCGTGCGACGACGACCGCTGCGGCCGACCCGGTTTCGTTCTCCACGTGCGCCTCCTCGTCGATACCCGCTGGACTCTGCCCAGGCCGCGGCCTGCCCACAATGGGCATAACCGTAGCGTTCTGGCGCTAGCTGACTGGCAGGTTCTCAGCTGTCCGTCACCGGCACCACGAGGACGGGGATCGGCGAGCGCTGTACGAGCCGTAGAACCACCGAGCCGAGGAATGCCCCCGTGATCGGGTTCTCGCCCACCGTGCCGACGATGATCGCGTCCGCGCCCACCTCCCGCGCGACGTCGATCAGCGCGTCGGCCGGCCTCCCCGCAGCGATGCGCGATTCCACCTCGACGCCGGCCGCCTCGAGGTCGGCAACCGCACGGCCGACCGCATGCTTGCCGACCTTGTCCAGCGCCTCGCGGATGCTTCCGTCCTGGAGCCCTCCGAGCGGATTGACGTGGGAGCCGAAGACGACGACGACCTTCGCCCCGACGGCAGGCGCGACACGAAGCGCTACGGCGAGCGCCCCGTTCGCCGAGGGCGACTCGTCGTAGCCGAGAACCAGGGTGGGGCTCATAGCGTCATCTCCTTCTCGGCCGACTCGAGCTTGCGATGGAAGAACGTCGGATTCGCGTACCACTGGAGCCCCATCAAGACGACCCCGAGGAGCAGCCCGAGCAACGAGATCGTGAACGGCGCCCCCATGCCGAGCAGGGGCTTGCCCGAGTAGGAATTGGCGGCGTCGAACTGATCCTTCGCCGATCTGACGAAGATGTAACCCATCATGATGGCGCCGAGTGCCGGGCCAAGCCCGGCGAGCAGGAACGTGCGCAGGTTGTTGAAGAGCGCCTTGCGGAAGTAGACGACACACGCGACGCCGGTGATGCCGAGGTAGAACGTGATCATCAGGCCCGTCGCGGTGATCGAGTCCGCGAG
This sequence comes from uncultured Thermoleophilia bacterium, assembly GCA_963829285.1. GTDB lineage: Bacteria > Actinomycetota > Thermoleophilia > Gaiellales > Gaiellaceae > Gaiella. Next base: position 209,169 of record CAWHHW010000001.1, read on the forward strand.
GATGTTCTCGCTCACCATGGTCAGGATCACGTAATACACGATCGAGATCACGCCGAATACGATCGTGGCAAACCCCGGCGTGAGCCGGCGCGGGTTGATCGCTGCGAAGATCTTCGGGGCGGCGCCGTGCGAGGCCATCGAGAGCGCTGCACGCGTCCCCGGCAGGATCGTCGTCTGGGTCGACGCGGATGCCGAAGTCAGAACCGCAATGATCAGGAGCTTGTCGAGCCCGGATGGCATCACGTCGTGCCCGAGCGGGCCGAGAATCTCGTCCGAGTTCTTGGCGAGAAACGCCGGCCCGTGCACGGCGATAGCGGCGTAGCCGACGACGATGTAGATGCCAAGGAGCATCAGAGTGCTGACAACGGCGGCGATGCCCGGAGTCCGCGAAGCGTCTTCCGTCTCCTCGTTGACGGCCACGGCCGTGTCCCAGCCCCAGTAGATGAAGATCGCGGCCAGCATGCCTGCGGTCAGCGCCGAGGACGAGACGGCAAACGGATTGAGCCAGCTCAGGCTCGGATCCACCGAGTCGGGGAAGTCGCCGTTATAGACCTTGAACAGAGCGAACGCAGCGAACAGCGCGAGTGTGACGATCTCGGCTCCGAGCAGGAACCACTGCGTCTTGGCCGAGAGCTCGATCCCGATGTAGCAGATCCACGTCATTACGACGATCCAGATCACGCCGACGACGGTGACCCAGAATGTGCTGCTGGCCAGGTCGTCTTTCCCGAAGAGCAGGAACGTGTACTGACCGGCGATCTGAGAGAGGCTTGCCATCACGAGGATGTCGGCGAGCAGGAGCGCCCAGCCGGAGATCCACCCGGGAATCGGGCCCATCCCCTTCGTGACCCAGGTGAACGTCGTCCCGCAGTCCGGGTCGACGCGATTCATCGAGTAGTACGAGCCCGCGATCAGGAACATCGGCACGAACGCGACCAGCAGGGCGGCCGGCGTCTGGAACGCGACCGCTGCGGCGACGACGCCGAGCGAGGCGGCGAGGCTGTAGCCGGGGGCCGTCGAGGCGACGCCGATTACGACGGAGGAGACGAAGCCGAGGGCTCCGGTCTTGAGACCCTTGTCCAGTGGGCTCGGAGCCGTGCTCCAACTCGGCTGTCGTCATCTCGTCCTCCTGGCTGCGCCGGCGCTGCATGCGGTCATGCCGTCTCCTTCTCGGTCGGCTCGTGCACACGAGCTCCCCAGTCGTAGAGCTGCTTCCAGAGTTCGAGGTACAGGAAACTCTCGGTGGTGATCACGTCGGGAAACGCTCGAATCCGGTTCGTGAGATCGAGCAACGCGCGGCGGTCGACGCCGAGCAGCTCGACGAGCACGTCGAACCGGCCGGCTGTGACGACCACGTAGTCGGCCTCGTCCCAGCGGGAGAGCTCGTCCGCAACACGCTCAGGTGGCCCTGCCGTGCGGATGCCGACCAGCGCGTGCGCTTCGAATCCGAGCCCGAGCGGGTTCGTGACGGCGGTCACCTGGAGGATGTTGTCGTCGCGCAGCCGTGCATAGCGGGCGCGGATCGTCGCCTCGGAGACACCGAGCTCGGCTGCGATCCGCCGGAGCGACTCGCGGCCGTTGCGCTGGAGCGCTTCGATGATCCCCTTGTCGACGGCGTCGATCTTGCGCGCGCGCCGCACAGCCCCGCGGGGAGGAACAGCGGGCGTGCTTCGGACGGTGCCGCGATCGGTGCGCAATGCGAGGTGTTTCTTATCAAGATCGACGCATCTCGTCAATAAGTGCGCTAGGAGTGCACGAATCGCGGGGCGTAATTAGCCTTCCGGCCACGGGTCGTCCTTGCACCGCGCGCCACACCAGGGCGACGCATGCGCATCGCCCCTACACCACCAACGTCTGTGTGAAGCTCGCCTCTAGCCGAGCTTCACACAGACGTGCTTCACCCGCGTGTACTCCTCCATCGAGTACATCGACATGTCCTTGCCGTAGCCGGATTCCTTGAAGCCACCGTGCGGCATCTCCGGCGTCAGCGGGAACAGGTGCTCGTTGATCCAGACACAGCCGAAGTCGAGCTCTGCCGCAACCTTCAGCGCCCGCCCGACGTTCTCCGAGAACACGGACGACGCAAGGCCGTAACGCGAGTCGTTCGCCATCCGCACCGCGTCCTCGTCCGAGGAGAACGACTGCACGGTGACGACCGGGCCGAAGACCTCGTTCTGGACGATCTCGGCGTCCTGCGCCACGTCAGCGACGATCGACGGCTTGACGAAGAAGCCGCGGTCGCCGACGGTGCCGCCGCCCGTGACGAGCGTCGCCTTGGCCGCAACGGCCCGGTCGATGAAGCCCAGCACGCGCTCCTGCTGATCGGCCGAGATGACGGGGCCCATCCCGATCTCGTCGTCGGTGCCCGGGTCGCCGACCGTCAGCGACTCGACGGCCTTCAGCGTCTCGGCCAGCACGTCGTCGTAGATGCGGCTCGAGACGAGAATCCGGGACGAAGCCGTGCAGTCCTGACCCGAGTTGAAGAAGCCGCCGATCTTGATCGCCTCGGCGACCGTCGCCGGATCGGCGTCGTCGAGCACGATCATCGGCGCCTTGCCGCCGAGCTCGAGGTGCACGTGCTTGACCGTGTCTGCAGCGTTCTTCGCAATCAGCTTGCCGGTCGCGGTATCACCGGTGAGCGAGACGAGCGCAATCGCCGGGTGACGCACGAGCGCATCGCCGACCGGCATCCCGTCCCCCGTCACGACCTGCAACACGCCGGGCGGCAACACCTCCTGCGCCAGCTCGACGAAGCGGAGCATCGTCAGCGGCGTCTGCTCCGCCGGCTTGATGATCTGCACGTTCCCGGCCGCGAGCGCAGGACCCATCTTCCACACCGCCATGAAGAGCGGGTAGTTCCAGGGGCAGATGCCCGCGACGATCCCGAGCGGCTCGCGCCGGGTCATCGACGTGTAGCCCTCGACGTACTCCGCCGCGGCCTTGCCCTCCAGGTTGCGGGCGGCCCCGGCGAAGAACCGGAGGTTGTCTGCCATGATCCCGGGCTCGTCGACGGCGACCCACCACGGCTTGCCTACGTTGAGCGACTCGAGCCGCGCGAGCTCCTCGGCGTTCTCTTCGATCACGTCGGCGAGCTTGAGCAGGAGCTCCATCCGGTCCTTCGGCGTCTTGCGCCGCCACCCATCCCACGCCGCCTTCGCTGCGTCAACCGCGCGCTCGACGTCGTCCGCCGTGCCGCGCGGGACCTCGCCGATCACCTCACCCGTCGCGGGGTTGAGAACCTCCATGGTCTCACCCGAGGCCGACTCGACGAACTCGCCGTTGATGAACATCTTGTGTGTGGCCATGCTCATGTCTCCTCTCCGGAAGTGATGGTCAGGAACCTAGCTCATGTCCTGACCGCACGATCAGGGTGATACAACCCAGCCATGAGGATCCTCGTCGTCGGGACGGGCGGCGTCGGTGGCGCCTTTGCCCGCATCGTCCAGCGCCGCTCGTTCTTCGAGCATTGCTCCCTCGCCGATTACGACATCGCTCGTTCCGAGGCCGTCGTCTCGTCCCTCGACGACGATCGCTTCAGCGCACACAGGATCGACGCTTCCTCGCAGCAGGCGGTCGTCGATCTGATCCGCGCCACGAACGCCGACCACGTCCTCAACGCGGTCGATCCGCTCTTCAACGTGCCTCTCTTCGATGCGTGCTTCGAGGCGGGCGTCACCTACCTCGACATGGCGATGACATTGTCACAGCCGCACCCCACGAGCCCGTTCGAGCAGAGCGGTGTCAAGCTGGGCGACTACCAGTTCGAGCGGGCCGCCGCCTGGGCCGGCAAGGGCCAGCTGGCGCTCGTCGGAATCGGGATCGAGCCCGGAGCGGCCGACGTCTTCGCGCGCCACGCCGCCGACGAGCTGTTTTCGGAGATCGACGAAGTCGGGATCCGCGACGGTGCGAACCTCGTCGTCGAGGGCTTCGACTTCGCCCCCACCTTCTCGATCTGGACGACGATCGAGGAATGTCTCAATCCGCCCGTGATCTGGGAGAAGAGACCGCGGCTGGTTTACGACTGCGCCGTTCTCCGAGCCCGAGGTCTTCGACTTTCCGGAGGGAATCGGGCCGGTCGAGTGCGTGAACGTCGAGCACGAGGAGGTGCTGCTCGTGCCGCGCTGGATCGACTGCAAGCGCGTCACCTTCAAGTACGGGCTCGGCGACGAGTTCATCGACGGTGCTGAAGACGCTGCACCGGCTGGGGCTCGACTCGAAGGAGAAGATTCGGGTCAAGGGCGTCGAGGTGGCGCCGCGCGATGTCGTCGCCGCTGCGCTGCCCGATCCGGCCACGCTCGGTGAGCGCATGACGGGCAAGACGTGCGCCGGCACGCTCGTCACCGGGCTCGGGAAGGACGGCGCTGCCGCGCAAGAGCTACCTCTACCACGTCGTCGACAACGAGTGGTCGATGCGGGAGTACGGCTCACAGGCGGTCGTCTGGCAGACGGCGCTCAATCCCGTCGTTGCGCTGGAGCTCCTCGCCGCGGGCTGCGTGGACCGGCTCCGGCGTCCTCGGTCCCGAGGCGTTCCCGGCGCGGCCCTACCTCGACAAGCTGGCCGATCTCGGCGCGCCGCACGGCCAGCTCGAGCTGGCGCCGTAGCGCGCAGAGCCTGCCGCTGTCCCCGCGAGCTACCCGAGCGTGGTCGGGATGTTCGAGATCGTGCCGTCCGCGACCCGCTTCTCGATCTTCATCGTTGCCGCGACGTCCGCCGGGTTGGCGTTCGGGCTGATCTTCCCGAGACCGACGCCGTTCTGGTCGAGACCGAAGATCGTGTTGCCGCCGCCGACGAACGTCCCGTCCTGCACCGCCTTCGCCGTCAGGAACACCGCGGCATCGACACCCTTGCGCGCGCTCGTCAACACGTGCGGCCCGAGCGCGGACTGATCCGCATCGACCCCTACGCCCCACACCGACCGCTCCTTGGCAGCAAGCAGCGCGCCGAGACCGCAGCCTCCCGCTACCTGGAAGACGACCTTGGAGCCGGCGGCGATCTGGTTCAGTGCGAGCTCCTTGCACTTCGCCTGGTCGTCCCAGGACTGGGAGTACCCCCACTTCACCGTCGTCCCCGGCACTGCAGCCGTTGCCCCGGCCTGGTAGCCCGCGATGAAGCGGTCGACGGGCGGCTCCTTGTCGCCGCCGACGGCGCTGATCTTCATCGCACCGGCGCGCTTGGCCTCGAGCGCCGCCAGGTAGCCCGCGAGATAGCCGACCTGCTCCTCACGGAACAGGAGCCCCTGGACGTTCGCCGGCTTGCCCTTCAGCGACGACTGGTCGACGTCGACGATGGCGAACTTCGTCTTCGGGAACTGCTTCGCGGCGGTCGCGATCGCCTCGCCCTGGGCAAACCCGACGCCGATGATCAGGTCGTAGCCCTGGCGCGCGAGCGTGGTCATGTTCGGAACGTAGTCCGCGGCTGACTTCGACTCGACCACACGACCGCTGACCCCGAGCTCCTTCTCGGCCCGCTTGAGCCCGTTGTAGGCGAGCTCGTTGAAGCCGTTGTCGTTGAGCTGTCCGAGGTCGGTGATCAGGCCGACCTTGAGCGCGCTCGAGGCCGTGGTATCCGTCGCGGTGCTGGTCGTGGTGCTCGAGCTGCCACCGCAGCCGGCGGCCAGGGCCGCAACCCCTGCCGCGATTCCCGCCACGACCATCGACCGGGTCGTCCGCTTTGTCATTTCCCGAGCCTTCCGCTAGTTTTTGCCTATGAGTCGTAAACCTGGAGCCGAGTTTACCAGACCAACACAGGTCACTCTCGCGGCAGTCCTCCAGGTGCGCGACGGTGTGCTCCAGGCGCTGCTCTGGCAGCGGGCCCTCGAGCCCTTCGCCGGCGCGTGGGCACTCCCCGGGGGAGTGCTCTCCCCTGACGAGACCTTCGAGGTCTCGATCCGCAGGCACCTGGCGACGAAGGTCGACCTGAACGAGGTCGCCCACCTGGAGCAGGTCGCGACCTACGGCGACCCGGGACGGAATCCCGGCGAATGGGAGATCGCGACCGCCTACCTCGGACTCGTGCCCCTCGGGGTCGATCCCTCGGTTCCGGGCGACACGCTCTGGCACCCGGTCGACGACCTGCCGACGACGGCGTTCGACCACGGGGCGATCATCCACTCGGCCCGTGAACGCCTCCGCGGCAAGCTCTCGTACTCCAACATCGGCTTCGCTCTGGCGCCGGCGACCTTCACCCTGAACGAGCTCCGTGCGGTCTATACCGCCGCGCTCGGGTACGACGTATCGGCCACGAACCTGAAGCGGGTGCTGCTCCGTCGCGGGGCTCTGACCAGTACCGGCGGCCGCCGCGATCCCGGCCGAGCAGGAGGAAGGCCGGCCGAGGAGTTCTCGTTCTCGGAGCAGGCGCTCGAGATCACCGATCCGTTTGCAGCGCTACGGCCACCGGTGTGAGGCCCCGGTTGATGGCGCAAGGGCGATGCGCATGCGTCGCCCTCAGCGCGAGCCTGTCCGGAAAGTCGCGTGTCGCCTCTACGCCCTGATGCGCTCGCCGGCCGGGTCGAACAACGGCTCGGCCACGACCTCTCCCTCGACCCAGTCCCCGAAGATCTCGACGGCGACGCGCGTCCCCACGTGCCGCATCGGCGGCCGGAAGGTACGCGTAGGCGATCGAGCGCTCGACCGTGTACCCGTAGCCGCCACTCGTCACCCGGCCGACGAGCCGTTCACCGACCCGCACCGGCTCGGAGCCGAGCGCGACGGCACGGGGGTCGTCGAGCGTCAGGCAACGGAGTACACGATCCGGCTCGGGCTCCGCGAGGAGAGCATCGCGCCCCGAGGAACTCGCCCTTGTCGAGCTTCACGGCGAAGCCGAGCCCGGCCGCGAGCGGCGACTCCTCCGGGGTGATGTCCGCCCCCCAGACCCGGTAGCCCTTCTCGAGTCGCAGCGAGTCGATCGCCTTGTAGCCCGCAGCGACGAGCCCGTGCTCCCCGCCTGCGGCCCAGATCGTGTCCCAGAGGCGACCTCCGAACTCTGCCGGGCAGTACAGCTCCCAGCCGAGCTCGCCGACGTACGTCACCCTCACCGCGAGGCACGGTACGGCCCCGATCGAGAGCTCCTGCGCCCGCATGTAGCCGAATGCCTCGTTCGACAGGTCGGTCGTCGTCAACGGTTGCAGCAACGCGCGGGCGTTCGGGCCCCACACGCCGAAGCAGGCGAGCGCAGAGGTCATGTCGGCCACGTGCGCCGTGCCGTCGCGAGGCGCGTGCTGGCGGATCCAGGCGAGATCGTGTTGCCCGAACGCGGTGCCGGTGACGATGCGGAATCGATCTTCGGCAAGCCTCGTCACCGTGAAGTCGCACTCGATCCCGCCGCGGGCGTTCAGCATCTGCGTGTAGGTGACGCCGCCGACGTCGCGCGCAACCCGGTTCGCGCACATCGACTCGAGGAACGCCGCCGCGCCAGGCCCGGCAACGTCGATCTTCGCGAACGACGACTCGTCGAAGAGTGCCACCGCCTCGCGGCAGGCGCGATGCTCGACACCGACGGCCGCCGACCAGAGCTTGCCCGCCCAGCCCCGTGGACGCAGGGATTCGTCCCCGCGGGCAGCGTTTGGCTCGAACCAGTTCGCGCGCTCCCAACCCGACTTCTCGCCGAATGCGGCTCCGAGCCCGACGAGCCGCTCGTAGGCAGGCGAGACCCGGAGCGGCCGGCCGGCTGACCGCTCGTGCCCCGGGTAGCGCACGTCGTAGTAGGTCTCGTAGACCTCTGCCGTGCGCGCGAGCGTGTACTCGCGTGAGCGGTAGGCGGCTCCGAAACGGCGCGAGTCCATGTGCCAGACGTCGAGCGACGGCGTTCCGTCGATCACCCACTCCGCCACGAGTTGCCCCATGCCGCCGGCTCCGGCGAGGCCGTGCGCACAGAAGCCCGCGGCGACCCAGAAGCCACGAACCTCCGACGGGCCGAGGATGAACTCGCCGTCCGGCGTGAACGCCTCGGGGCCGTTGATCAACTTGACGACGCCCATGCCCTCGAGCGTCGGCACGCGGACGATGGCGTTCTCCATCAACTCCTCGAAGCGCGGCCAGTCCTCCTCGAGCAGCTTGCCGTTGAAGTCCTCTGGAATGCCGTCGAGCGACCACGGAGAGCAGTTCCGCTCGTAGCCGCCCATGATCAGCCCGCCCGACTCGGGCCGGAAGTAGACGAGCAACGACGGATCGCGCATCGTCGGCATGTCGAGCGGCAGCCCCGACGGCTCGAGGACGAGGTACTCGTGAGCCATCGGGATGATCGGGACGTTGACGCCGGCGAGGGCGCCGATCTCGCGCGCGTACATGCCGCCCGCGTCGATCACGATGCCCGTCTCGACGACGCCCTGGTCGGTCTCGACGGCGGTCACCTCGCCGTGCTCGACCGTGATTCCGGTGACGCGCGTTCTCGTGTTGACCTCTGCGCCTCGCCGCCGAGCTCCCTCGGCGAGCGCGAACGTCAACTGGCTCGGGTCGATGTACCCGTCACTCGGGAGGTACGCCGCACCGAGAACGCCGCCGGTTGCCATCGGCGGGAAGAGCACCTTGGGCCTCGTCGGCCGAGATCAGCTCGAGCGGAAGCCCGAAGGTCTTGGCCCAGCCGGCCTGGCGCGTGATCTCCTCCAGCCGCTCGGGCGTGGAGGCGAGACGCAGCGAACCGACCTCACGCCAGCCGGTCTCGAGACCGACCTCGGCCTCGAGTGAGCGGTAGAGGTCGACCGAGTTCATCATCATCCGCGTCAGAGCAAGCGAGCTGCGGAGCTGCCCGACGAGGCCTGCAGAGTGGAAGGTCGACCCACTCGTCAGGTCGGCACGCTCGACGAGGACGACGTCGTCCCAGCCGAGCCGTGCGAGCCAGTACAGGATCGAACAGCCACCGACGCCGCCGCCGATCACGACGGCGCGCGCGCTCGATCTCACTCCTCCACCTCGGAGGATTCGAAGACGATCCGCGTGCGGTCGCCGCGGAAGCGGTCGCGCGCGAACTCCACGGCGGTGCCGTCGGCCGCGTGGCCGACGCGCTCGACGAGGAGGACCGGCGCACCACGCCTGACGCCCAGCGTCCGAGCGTCGGAGGGGCGCGCCTCAGCCGTCTCGAGGCGCTCGACGGCGCGAACCGGCCGGAGCCCGAAGCGCTCGCCCATGACGTCGTAGAGCGAGCCGCTCAGGTCCATGTCCTCGATATCGGGGAAGAGCCGGGCCGGCAACGACGTCCGCTCGACGGCGAACGGCTTGCCGCCCGCGAGGCGCAGCCTCACGATGACGACGATCTTGTCGCCTCGCACGAGGTCGAGCGCTGAAGCGGTCCGCCGCCCTGCCGGCTCGATCTCGGCCGAGATCAGCTCGGCTGCTCCGGCAAGGCCCTGACGTCGCAATTCGGCGGAGAGCCCGGCGGTGCCGGCAGAACGGCTCTCGACCCTCGGCTCCGCGACGAACGTGCCTCCAGCGCGGCCGACGACACGCCGCACGAGGCCCGTCACGCTCGAGCGCCCCGAGCGCCTGGCGAACGGTCATCCTGCTGACCCCGAGCATCGACGCCAGGTGCCGCTCGGGCGGCAGGCGCGTGCCGGCAGCGAACTCTCCCGAGGCGATCGACGCGGCCAGCTGCTCTGCAATCGCGACGTGGAGCGGGCCTGCTCCGCGGTCGAGCACGAGTTCGAACGCCTCCCCCATGCCGTCAGCCTAGGCGGATCGGATCGAATCGTCTAGACCGTTGCGGTGCTACGGTGATCCGGTGCGGCTCGTCGCCGGACAGCGAACGCTCGAACATGTCGCTGAACAGGGCGGCGATCTCTACGTCTGGCCACGCGGATACCGCTGCTGCGCCGGCCGCTCGTACGTTCTCGAGGCAGCGACCCGGCCACCCGACAAGGCGTTTCGCCGCGTCCACGAGGAACACGGCATCTCGGTCTGGGCAACTCCCGGTCTGGCGGAACCGGAGGAGATCCACGTCGAGCTCGGCCGACGCGGAAAGCTGCGAGCGTACTGGGACGGTCAGGCCTGGATCGGCTGATCAGGCCTCCAGCGCGCGCACGAACGCATCGCTGGCCGCGGTCGCCTGCATCCGCTCGAAGTGCTCTTCCGCGTAGGTCGCAAAGTCGAAGTCGATCTCCGAGACGGCTCCCTGGACGACGCCCCACATTGCCTCGCGAAAGTCGGACATGAACCGCATCAGCTCGAGCGCCTGCTCGTCCGCCGGCCCGAACAGTCCCGAAGTAGGCAGCGAGCAGTCCGCGCCGCTCGTCCTCGTCGAACCCGTGGTTGATCGAGAAGTTCGCGAGATCGAAGAGCACGTCGCCCATGCCGGCGTACTCCCAGTCGACGATTCGGATCCGCTCGCCGTCGTCGATGAAGTTGGCGTTGAGAAGATCGTTGTGGCAGGGCCGCTCAGGGAAGGCTCCGCGGGCACGTTCGACCTGCCGTGCTACCTGCCGGGCCCAGGCGTAGCTCGCGGGCATGTCCGCCCCGTGAGCGAATGCCGTCGTGCGGTACTCGTCGACGACGCGGAACGAGATGAACCGCGCCCCGAGCGACGGCCCGCGATGAACCGCGCGGAGCGCCTTGGCGACGCGATCGACCGACCCGGCCTCGCGCATCCGCTCGATCGGGACGATCGATCCCTCGATGAATCGCGTCACGAGGTAGCCGTCCGATCTGCCGAACTGAACGACCTCCGGGCCGACTCCGACGGCAGCTGCGGCGAGTGAGGCCTCGTGCTCCACGGCGCGGTCGATTCCGAGCAGCGACGTGTCGCGCCCGGCGATCCGCAGCACGTAGGCGCCGGCTGCGAACGGTCACCTTGAAGTTGTGGTTCGTGATCCCGCCGCCGAGCACCTCGACGCGCGCCTCCTCGCCGGGCCAGATGCTCGCGACGATCGAGTCGACGTCCATGGCTCGATCTTGTCACGTTTCGGTGCGCAGCCTGCCGGGCTGCCACTCGCGCGCGATACGCTCGCGGACGTGAGCGAGAAACACGACATCGTCGTCGTCGGGGCCGGAGTGGCCGGGCTCGCGTGTGCACGCAGGCTGGTCGCCGCCGGGAGAGCTCCGCTCGTGCTGGAGCGCGCCGACGCGATCGGCGGGCGGGTCAGAACCGACGCTCGTCGACGGCTTCCTGCTCGACCACGGCTTCCAGGTGCTGCCTCTCGCCTATCACGAAGCCAGGGCAGTGCTCGACTACGACCGGCTCGGCCTTGGCCTCTTCGAGCGTGGCCTGATCGTTCGGGCGGAGGGACGTTTCCGCCGTGTAGCCGACCCGCGTCGGTCACCGATTCGAGGCCTGCGGACACTCGCGGGCGGTGTGTCTGGGCGTGCGCGACGGCGCGGCCGTGGTGCGGCTGCTGCGCGGATCGGGCGAGGAGACGACCACGGCGGAGGCGCTTCGGCGGGCGGGCGTCTCGCGCGCTCGACCGTGGAGAACGTGTTCGCGCCGTTTCTCCGCGGCGTCTTCCTCGAGAAGCAGCTAACGACGTCCAGCCTGTTCCTCGAGTTCGTGCTCGGATCGTTCAGCGGCGGCGCGGCGGCGCTTCCCGCCGCCGGCATGGGCTCGATCCCCGCCCAACTGGCAGAGGGTCTCGACGTGCGCACGCGGGCTGCGGTCGCAACGGTCGGCCCCCACGCCGTTTCGCTCGAGTCCGGGGAGCCGTTCCGCGCCGACGCCGTCGTCGTGGCAACGGCGGGGTTGATCGACGAGCCGGCACATGGCTGGAACGGCGTCACCTGCGTCTACTTCGACGCTCCGGCGCCACCGATTCCCGGCTCGTGGCTCGTCGTCAACGGCGAAGGCGGGCCGATCAACAACCTCTGCGTGCCGAGCGAGGTCGCAGCAGGCTACGCACCCCCGGGGCGCGCGCTCGTCTCGCTGACGATTCTCGGTGCGGGCGAGCCCGATCTCGCTGCGGTCGACCGGCAGCTTCGAGGCTGGTTCGGTTCAGCGGTGGCCGACTGGCGTCATCTGCGCTCGTACCGGATCCCCCGGGCGCTGCCTGCCTATCCCGCCGGCGGCTCGATCGCGCAGCCCGTACGGCTCGCCGCCGGCCTCTACGCATGCGGAGATCATCGCGAGTATCCGTCACTCAATGGTGCGTTGGTTTCGGGTCGATTGGCAGCCGAAGCTGTGCTCGCCGACAGCGTGTGACTGGCGCGCGTCGCCGGGCGCCGCTTTCATGTACCAGACGACCAACGGGAGTTGCCGTTTGACCGAACTCGAATTGCTCGGCTGGAACGACCGGCTGCGCACCTTGTACGAGCCGTTCGCCGCAGGCGACGTCGTTGCCGGCCGCGTTTCGATCCAGCACAGAGGCGCCTACGACGTGCTCACCGAACTGGGTGAGCTTCGTTGTGAGGTTCCGCGCCGCCTCGTCCACGAGGCGGTGACGACCGCGGATCTGCCCGTAGTCGGCGACTGGGTCGTCGTCGCGCGCGGCTCCGAGGACGGGTCGGGCACGATCACGGCGGTACTGCCGCGCCACACGAAATTCTCGCGCAAGACCGCGTGGCAGGCGACCGAGGAGCAGGTACTCGCGGCCAACGTCGACATTGCATTCCTCGTCACGTCGCTGAACGAGGATCTCAGCCTGCGGCGGCTCGAGCGCTACCTGATCCTCGCCTGGGAAAGTGGCGCGCGCCCGGTGATCATCCTGACCAAGGCCGATCTCCATCCCGATCCGGTAGCCGCGGTGGCCGAGGTCGAGACCATCGCGGGCGGCGTTCCGGTGCATGCGATCTCGAGCCGGACCGGCGCAGGTCTCGACGAGGTGCGAGAACTGCTTCGCGCAGGCGCGACCGCGGTGCTGCTCGGCTCGTCAGGCGTGGGTAAGTCGACGCTCGTCAATACCCTCGCTGGCGAGGAACTGCTCGCGACGCAGGAGATCCGCGACGACGGGAAGGGCCGTCACACGACGAGCCACCGAGAGCTGGTGCAGCTCCCGACCGGGGGGCTCGTGATCGACACGCCGGGGATCCGAGAGCTCCAACTCTGGGTCGCCGACGACGGGATCGACGAAGCGTTCGAGGACGTGACGCAGCTGTTCGCGCGCTGCCGCTTCTCCGACTGCGCCCACGACCGCGAGCCCGGTTGCGCGGTTCGAGCCGCAGTCGATGACGGAACGCTCTCCGCGGAGCGGTGGGACAGCTACCTCAAGCTTCAGGGTGAGCTCGATCATCTCGACCGGAAGCTCGACAAGCGCGCCGCGGCAGAGGCGCGCAAGCGCTGGAAAGCGATGGGCAAGGAATACCGTGAAGCCGTGCGCCTGAAGGGCAAGAAGCCATAGAGCCCATTTCAGAATGAAGTGGGCCCTGGGGGCGGGTCGAGCCCGCCCCCTACGGCTATCGCGCCTACGGCGTCTTGACATTCGCGGCGCCGGGCGTCGGCGTCGTCGTGAACACCCAGTCAGTGGCGGCGTCGTCGGTGTCCGAGCCGTCGGGGATGCGTATGAGCGTCCCGTCGACCGTGTTCGAGTCGGCGACGTCGACCGGCAGCACGGTGCCCTCGACGAGGTCGTAGGTCTTGGTGCCGATCGAGGCCGAGGGAATCGCACCCTCGTAGCTGAGCGCATCGAGGAGCACCTCTGCAGTCGTATCGACCAGCGCGAGCCCATCGGGGGCGCCGTTCTGGGGATCGACGCTGACGACGAGCTTCGCTCCCGCCGCGAGGCTGCCCGTGAGAGCCTTGCGACCGTACTCGGTGCCGTCGCTGCCATTGACGAGGACGAGAGCGACCCCGTCGAGCGTCGCGGCATCGGTGCCAGTGTTCGCAACCTCCACGAACCCGCCCGTGTCGGCGCCGACCTGGTCATAGTCGACCTCGTTGATCACGAGATGTGCGCTCCCGGGAGGCGGAGGTGGCGGAGGCGGCGGCGGAGGCGGCGCGTCGCCGGTCTCACAGCTGAGCATGATCAGGTCGGTCGCCGAGGCGCTCACCTCGACATGGCCCACAGCACCGTCGAAAGTCGTGCACGCAGTACCGGTGAGCCCCTCGACGGAGGCGAGCCCACCACCTGGCTCTCCTTTCGCGCCGGCAGGGCCGGCAGGCCCTGTGTCGCCCTTCGGTCCGGCCGGTCCGGCAGGGCCGGCAGGTCCCGCCGGGCCAGCCGGACCCGTCGTGCCCTGCGCGCCCCATGAGAGATGCGCCTCGTTGCGCTTGCAGCCGTTCGCGTCGAAGACGATCCGTACGAGGCCGTGCCGCAGACTGCGACAGGCGTCGATCGTCCCCGCTGCATCGCCGGCTGCGGTCGCCATCGCCGCTGTACCCGCGACAGCGGCCGCCGCGAGCGCGGCGAGCGCGATCAGGTTTCGGTTCACGTCGGTCCTCCTTGCGTTGGATGGGAAGACCGACAGAGGTACCGCAGTCGCTGCGTCGCGCCCAGTGTCCCTTCAGGACAGGGCGCACGAAAAGCGCTATTTCAAGCGGTGCTGTGGAGCGATTGGCACGCTTTTGGCACGAACCCGACGCCCCTGTGGCCCGTGCGGGAGGTCAGCGCTTCCAGGGTGGGTCGACATCGGTGTCGATGCCGTACCGCCGGATCGCATCCTGCACGACGGTCGGTGCAACGACGCCATCGTCGGCAAGCGCCTTCAGCGCCGCCACCGCAACGTGATGGCGATCGACTTCGAAGAACTGCCGCAACTTCACCCGGTAGTCGCTGCGCCCGAAGCCGTCGGTGCCGAGCACTGCGTACCGCCCCGGTACGAACGGGCGAATCTGGTCGGCGAAGGTGCGCATGTAGTCGGTGGCGGCGACGAACGGCCCGCTGCGGCCATCGAACGCCTCCTCCACGAAGGAGCGCTTCTGCTCGCCCGTCGGATGGAGGCGATTCCAGCGCTCGATTTCGAGCCCGTCGCGCCGGAGCTCGGTGAAGCTCGTCACGCTCCAGACGTCGGCCGCGACCTCGAAGTCGGCCTCGAGCAGGTCGGCCGCGGCGATCACCTCGCGCAGAATCGCACCGGAGCCGAGCAGCTGCACGCGCGGGCCCTTGCGCTTCCCCTGACCCTCGCGCAGGAGGTAGATGCCGCGGAGGATTCCCTCCTCGGCTCCTTCGGGGAGCGCCGGCTGCACGTAGTTCTCGTTCATCACGGTGAGGTAGTAGAAGATGTCCTCCTGCTCCTCGCACATCCGCCGCAGCCCGTCGCGCACGATCACGGCGAGCTCGTAGCCGTAGGTCGGGTCGTAGGCGCGGCAGTTGGGCACGACCGAGGCGAGAACGTGCGAGTGCCCGTCTTCGTGCTGGAGCCCTTCGCCGTTGAGCGTCGTGCGCCCGGCCGTCGCGCCGATCAGGAAACCGCGCGCGCGACTGTCACCGGCCGCCCACGCGAGGTCGCCGACCCGCTGGAAGCCGAACATCGAGTAGAAGATGTAGAAGGGAACCATCGTGACGCCATGGTTCGCGTAGGAGGTGGCAGCCGCGATCCACGACGAGAATGCGCCGGCCTCGTTGATGCCCTCCTGGAGGATCTGGCCGTGCTCGTCCTCGCGGTAGAACATCAGGTCCTCCGCGTCCTCCGGCTCGTACAGCTGGCCGACCTGCGAGAAGATCCCGAGCTGGCGGAACATCCCCTCCATTCCGAAGGTGCGCGACTCGTCGGGCACGATCGGGACGATGCGCTGACCGAGTGACTCGTCGCGGACGAGCGCGTTGAGGATGCGGACGAAGGCCATCGTGGTCGAGTTCTCGCGCTCGCCGCTCCCCTGCAGAACGCTCTCGAACGGCGCCGGCACCGGGAGCGGATCGACGTTCGTGTGGCGGGCGGGCAGGCTGCCGCCGAGCGCAGCGCGCCGCTCGAGCAGGTAGCGCAGCTCCGGGCTGTCCTCGCTCGGGCGGTGGAAGAAGGCGCCGGTTGCCTCCTCGTCGGTGAGCTGCAGGCCCGAGCCGGTCACGGATCGCGAGCCGCGCCTCGTCGTTCATCGACTTCTGCTGATGCGTGATGTTACGGCCCTCGCCGGCTTCGCCCATCCCGTAGCCCTTGATCGTCTTCGCAAGGATCACGGTCGGCTTGCCGGAGGCGGTCATCGCAGCCGCGTAGGCCGCGTACACCTTCTGCGGGTCGTGGCCGCCGCGACGCAGGTGCCAGATCTCGTCGTCCGTCCAGTCCTCCACCATCGCGCGCGTCTCGGGGTACTTGCCGAAGAAGTGCTCGCGGACAAAGGCGCCGTCCTTCGCCTTGAATGTCTGGTACTCGCCGTCGACCGCCTCCTCCATGCGGTAGTGGAGCCAGCCGCTGGTATCGGCTTCGAGGAGTGGGTCCCACCCGGAGCCCCAGATCACCTTGATCACGTTCCAGCCGGCGCCACGGAAGTTCGTCTCGAGCTCCTGGATGATCTTGCCGTTGCCCCGCACCGGGCCGTCGAGCCGCTGCAGGTTGCAGTTGATCACGAAGACGAGGTTGTCGAGCCGCTCGCGACCGGCGAGCGAGATCGCGCCCATCGACTCCGGCTCGTCCATCTCGCCGTCGCCCATGAACGCCCACACCTTGCGGTCGGGCTGGTCGAGCACACCGCGCGCGGCGAGGTACTTCATGAACCGGGCCTGGTAGATCGCCATCAGTGGGCCGAGGCCCATCGAGACGGTCGGGAACTGCCAGAACTCGGGCATCAGCCACGGATGCGGGTACGACGAGAGGCCACCGCCACCAACCTCCTGCCGGAACCGATGGAGCTGATCCTCGCTGAGCCGTCCCTCGAGGAAGGCGCGGGCGTAGATCCCGGGCGACGAGTGCCCCTGCATGTAGACGAGGTCGCCCGCGTGCTCGGCGGTGCGCGCGCGCCAGAAGTGGTTGAAGCCGACCTCGTACAGCGTCTCGGCCGACTGGTAGCTCGCGATGTGGCCCCCGAGCTCCGACGAGGTCGCGTTCGCCTGGAGCACGATCGCGATCGCATTCCAGCGCACGAGCGCAGTCGCGAGGCGCTCGAGCTCCGGGTCACCCGGGAGCGGCGGCTCCTCGTCGACGGGAATCGTGTTCACGTACGGCGTGCTGAGCCCGGCCGAGACCTTGACGCCGTACTCCTGGGCGTGATCGATCGCCTGGTCGAGCAGGAACGACATCCGCTCGCGCCCGTCGCTCTCGACGACGGCGTCGACTGATTCGAGCCACTCCTGGGTCTCGACAGGGTCGGTATCGGGGGCGTTCGTCGCCATCGTCACCGACCACATTAGCGGCCTCCGCCCAAGGTCTCAGCGGTCACCTGGGCTACCCTGCCGAGCGATGTCGAAGGGCAAGCAAGACGACGTCGCCGCCCAACTCCGCGCCGCGACCGAACTGCTCGAATCGGTCGCGTCCGACCGCGGCCTGCTCGGCCTGCTCTCGATCGAGGACCGGGCCCGCCTCCTTGCGGCGTCAGCCAACGTCTTCAATCCGGACGCCGTCCAACGACGCCGCTACACGAAGGAGCAGCGCAAGCTGGCGCGCGCGGCGAAGATCGGCGCCGACGAGTCGCTCCTCGCCGACACGGGCATCCGCGTGCTCCGCGAACGGCCGGTATTCACGACGCCGAACGTCTATCCACCGAAGAACGTCGAGCCGGACGGCGCGAGCGACGCCGCGCGCGAGACGGTGGAGGAGCAGCACTGCTACGTCTGCAAGCAGCCCTACCGCGAGCTTCACCCGTTCTACGACCAGCTTTGCCCGCCCTGCGGCGCCTTCAACTTCGCGAAGCGGTCGGAGACCGCCGATCTCGAGGGCCGGGTGGCCGTGCTCACGGGAGGGCGAGTGAAGATCGGATACCAGGCCGGGATCAAGCTGCTTCGCGCCGGTGCGCACGTCGATCGTGACGACGCGATTCCCGCGCGACTCCGCGGCGCGCTACGCGCAGGAGCAGGACTTCGATCAGTGGAGCGACCGCCTCGAGGTCTACGGCCTCGACCTGCGCCACACGCCGAGCGTCGAGGCGTTCTGCCATCACCTCGACGAGACCCACGACCGCCTCGACTACATCGTCAACAACGCGTGTCAGACCGTCCGCCGTCCACCGGAGTTCTACCGCCACATGCTCGAGGCAGAGCGTGCGTCGGAGGGGTCGTTGCCCGCCGAGGCGGAGCGGCTGCTCGGCGGGTACGAAGGCCTGCGCCGCTACGACATGCTCGAAGGCGAGGCAACCGATCTCGCACTCCTCGGCCCGACCTCGGCGGCCGAGCTCTCACAGGTGCGCCTGCTGCCGGAGGAGACGTCCGACCAGGGCCATCTCTTCCCCGAAGGACGCCTCGACCAGGATCTCCAGCAGGTCGATCTCCGCGACCGCAACTCGTGGCGCTTCCTGCTCGCCGAGGTGTCGACCGTCGAGCTGCTCGAGACACAGCTCGTGAACGCCGTGGCGCCGTTCGTCCTCAATGCGCGACTCAAGCCACTGATGCTGCGCACTGCCGGGCGCGACAAGCACATCGTCAACGTGTCGGCCGTCGAAGGGCAGTTCTACCGGCGCTTCAAGACGACCCGCCATCCGCACACGAATATGGCGAAGGCGGCACTGAACATGATGACCCGCACCTCCGCGACCGACTACCACGGCGACGGGATCCATATGAACAGCGTCGACACCGGCTGGGTGACCGACGAGGATCCGCTTCACATCGCAGAGCAGAAGACGGCCGAGCACCGGTTCCGGCCCCCGCTCGACATCGTCGACGGAGCGGCGCGCATCGTCGATCCGATCATCGACGGCACGAACACTGGCGATCACATCTGGGGCAAGTTCCTCAAGGACTACCGTCCGACCGACTGGTAGCCCGCACGTCACGGTTGACGCGTCCGCCGATCCTGTGCAGAATCACTGAACAGCCGGATCTGGCAACCCGGCATGGCCCGGAGGGAAAGACGATGAGCATTGCGTCACGCGGCGCCACCATGGCGGTCGACTGGGAACAGCGAATCGACTTCAATCGTCTCCGTTCCGACAGGCTCGAACGCGCCAAAGCCGCGCTGCGGGATTCCGACCTCGGCTGCCTTCTGCTGTTCGACCCGAACAACCTGCGCTACACGACGAGCACGGCGATCGGCACGTGGGAGCGCGACAAGAACATCCGCTTCGCGCTGATCTTCCGTGACGACGACCCGATCCTGTGGGACTTCGGCTCCGCCGCGAAGCACCACCAGCTCTACTGCCCCTGGCTGCCCGAGTCGAGCTGGCGTGCCTGGGTGCCACCGATGCGCGGCGCGATGCCGAACGAGACGGGCATCCCCGACGCGCTCGCCGCAATGATCTACGGCGAGCTCCGCGAGCGCGGGCTCGAGAACGATCCTGTCGGCATGGACGTGCCGGATATCACGACGCTTCTCGCGCTCCAGCGCCAGGGCGTCGAGGTCGCAGACTCGCAGCCGATCATGCTCGAGGCGCGCAAGCTCAAGACAGAAGCCGAGATCGCGCTGCTCGACCACGCAGCCGCAATCGTCGACGCGGCGTACGAGGAGATCTATCGTCTCCTTCGGCCCGGGATCAAGGAGAACGAGGTCGTAGCGGCAGCGATGAAGGTGCTGTTCGACCTCGGCTCCGAGCACGTCGAAGCGATCAACGCGATCTCGGGCGACCGCTGCATACCCCACCCCCACACGTTCGCCGATCGCCTGCTGCGGCCGGGCGACCAGTGCTTCTTCGACATCATCCACTCGTTCATGGGCTACCGAACGTGCTATTACCGCACGTTCAACGTCAGCTATGCGACGCCGGCGCAGATCGACGCCTACAAGCAGTGCCGAGAGTGGCTCGATGCCGCAATCGATCTCGTGCGACCCGGCGCCACGACCGACCAGATCGCGTCCGTCTGGCCGACGGCGCAGGACCTGAAGATGAGCGACGAGCGAGCCGCCTTCGGTCTCCAGTTCGGCCATGGCCTCGGGGTCGGGCTCTACGAGTCGCCGATGATCTCGCGCCTCCACTCGTTCGACTCACCGGTCGAGCTCGAGGTGGGAATGGTCTTTGCGCTCGAGACGTACTGCCCGGCGACCGACGGCCGCTCGGCGGCACGGATCGAGGAGGAGGTCGAGGTCACGCCCACCGGCCCGCGGGTGCTGACGCGGTTCCCCGCCGACGAGCTGCTCGTCACGGGCACGACCTATGTGCGGGGTGTCGACATGATCGGCGGCCGAGTCGTTCGCGATCCCGACGCTCCGATCCCCGAGTTCGCGGCCGCACACATCGGCACGTGACGGAGTCGAGCGCGACCAACGGCGGCGCACGAGCGGAAGAGGCAGTAGATCTCTACCGCCGGATGCTGCTGATCCGGGGCTTCGAAGAGCTGATCCAGACGCTGTTCCTGCGCGGAGAGGTCTACGGGACGACACACCTGTACTCGGGCCAGGAGGCCATCGCGGTTGGCTTCGCGAGTGCGTTGCGCGACGGCGATCGCGTCGCCTGCACGTACCGAGGGCACGGACATGCACTTGCGATGGGCGCCTCCTCGGAGGCTCTTCTCGCCGAGATGCTCGGCCGCGCGACGGGGATCAACGGTGGCCGTTCCGGCTCCATGAACATCGTCGACCCCGATCACGGATTGGTCGGCAGCTACGGAATCGTCGGCGGCAGCATCGCGACCGCGACCGGCGTCGGCTCTTGCCCTCAAGGGAAGTGACGCACTCGCAGTCGCCTACTTCGGTGACGGAGCCACGAACCAGGCGTACTTCTTCGAGTGCCTCAACTTCGCCAAGGTGCTGGATCTGCCGGTGGTGTTCGTCTGCGAGAACAACGGCTACGGCGAGTACACGCCGATGGAGGCGGTCACGGGCGGCTCGATCGTGGCCCGCGCCGAGTCCCTCGGAGTCCCCGCACGACAGGTAGACGGGATGGACGTAACGGCCGTCCGCGAGACGGCGCTCGCGGTCACCGAGCGCGTTCGGTCAGGCAACGGGCCCGAGTTCGTCGAAGCGCTGACGTACCGGTTCGTCGGGCATTCGCGCAGCGACCCGGGCGCGTACCGCCCTGCGGGCGAGCTCGACCGCTGGCGCGAGCGCGATCCACTCACCGTCGCCGCCGGCCAGCTGCAGGCAGTGCTGGGCGACGATGGGCTGCAGGCGATCGCCGACGACGTGCAGGACGAGCTCGAGCGGATCGAGACCTCTGCCCTCGCGGCACCGTTCCCGGAGCCTCGCGTGTACGCGGAGTTCAAATGACCGACACGACGCGAGCTGCCACCGTCGCGCCGACGAAGCAGCGCGGCAACGGTCGCGCCGGGATGGCCTCTCCACTTGGTGCCCACCTACGCAGTGAGCGCAAGCGGGTCGGCCTGAGCCTGCGCGAGCTCGCCCGCCGGCTCCACGTGTCGCCGAGCCTCGTCTCGCAGATCGAGACGGGCAAGATCCAGCCATCCGTCGGGACCCTGTACGCGATCGTCAACGAGCTCGGGATCTCGTTCGACGATGTGTTCGCAGCAGCCGATCTCGGAGCGTCGGGCGCCAAAGCGGCGGCCCAGCAAACGGTCTCCAGCCCGTCCGAAACGCCCGTGACCGGCCAGAATCGCGTCCAGCGCGCAGACGCGCGCCGCGTGATCGAGCTGGAGTCCGGCGTCAGTTGGGAGCGGCTGACGACCTGGAACGACCGCGACGTCGATTTTCTCTACGCGATCTACGAAGTCGGCGGCGCGTCGAGCCCGAAAGGCAAGCTCGTCCGCCACAGCGGCCGCGAGTTCGGGATCGTGATCACGGGACGACTCGCAATCACGGTCGGCTTCGAGGATCACGTTCTCGGCCCGGGCGACTCGATCTCGTTCGAATCGACGATCCCGCACCGCCTGCACAACGAAGGAGACGTGGTCGTGACCGCGATCTGGGTCGTGGTCGGCCGACACCACCACGAGCAGGACCACGACGAGACTGGCGTTCAGTGGGCCTCGACAGCCCACCTTCCCGTGCCGGTGGAGGCAGGCTGATGGCGACCGCAGCTCTCGTCGACATCGCGATGCCGAAGCTCTCCGACGCGATGGAGGAGGCGACCGTGATCACCTGGCTGAAGCGCCCCGGCGAGCCGGTCGCGAAGGGCGAGCCGCTCGTCGAGGTCGAGACCGACAAGGCGACGGTCGTCTACGAGGCAGAGATCGCCGGGTTGCTCGAGGAGATCGTCGTCGCCGAGGGTGGCACCGTTGCCTTGGGTGAGCTGATCGCACGTATGCGGGTCGAGGGCGGCGCTGCACCGACGCCGCGCGCCGCTTCGCCCGCACCCGCAGCGCAGACGGCCCCCGCAGCCACGAACGAGGTCGAGTTCCGGGACGCAATCTGCGCGGCGCTCGACGAGGAGCTTGCACGCGACGAGCGGGTGATCCTCTTCGGCGAAGACGTCGCGATCGCGGGAGGCGTGTTTGCCGCCACGCGCGGTCTCTACGAGACCCACGGTCCGACCCGCGTCTTCGACACCCCGATCTCCGAGCTTGCGATGACGGGGGCGGCCTACGGCGCTGCCGTCACAGGGCTACGACCGGTCCTCGAGATCATGTTCGGCGACTTCCTCGCGCTCTCGATGGACAGCTTGATCAACCAGGCGACGAAGTACTGGTTCCTGACGGGGGAGCGCTACAGCGTTCCCCTCGTGATTCGCTCGGTCGTCGGTGCCGGCGCCCGCTTCGGCGCGATCCACTCGCAGATGCCTATCTCGTGGCTGACCGGGATCACGGGCCTCAAGATCGTTGCCCCCTCCACTCCCGCCGACGCAAAAGGTCTGCTCAAGGCGGCAATCCGCGACGACAACCCGGTCATCTTCTTCGAGCACAAGCGGCTCTACTCGCTCAAGGGCCCTGTCGCCGATGGGGACGACTACGAGCTCGGCCGCGCCAAGGTCGTCCGCGAGGGCAGCGACGTGACGCTCGTGAGCGCGATGAAAGGTGTCCACGATTCTCTGGCCGCGGCGGACCTGCTCGCCGCCCAAGGCATCTCCGCCGAGGTGGTCGACCTGCGCACGATCAGGCCCATCGACATCGAGACCATCGCCCGCTCGGTCGAGAAGACGAACCGGATCGCGGTCGTCGAGGAAGGGCCACTGACCGGCGGCTGGGCCGGCGAGGTGCTGGCGCTCGTCACCGAGCACTCACTCGGCGACCTCGACGACGCATGGCGAATCGCGACGCCAAACTCTCCTATCCCGTACAGCCCGCCGCTCGAAGATGCGTTCCTGCCGGGGCCGGGGGCAATCGCCTCGGCGGTCCTCGGCCGACGCTCGCTCTGAGATACTCGGCGGGATGAAGACGCGCGTCCTCGTGCTCGGCGCAGGTTTCGGCGGCCTCGAGCTGACAACCATCCTCTCGGAGACATTCGGCGACGACGCCGACGTGACGCTGATCGACAAGAACGACTCGTTCGTGTTCGGCTATTCGAAGCTGGATGTGCTGTTCGGCCACGCGACGCCAGAGGCCGTGAAGCTCCCGTACAGCGAGTTCGTCAAGCCGGGCGTCCGATTCCTCCAGGAGACGGTCACCGCGATCGATCCCGGGTCGAAGCGCGTCCAGACCGATCGCGGCAGCTACGAGGCCGACTACCTCGTCGTCGCACTCGGTGCCGACTACGACTTCGACGCCACACCGGGTCTTGCCGGCGCAACCGAGTTCTACTCCGTCGCGGGCGCCGAGCGAATGCGCGAGATCCTTCCCACCTTCTCCGGCGGCCGCGCGCTGATCGGCGTGTGCGGAGCGCCGTTCAAGTGCCCGCCTGCACCGAGCGAGGCGGCACTCCTGCTCCACGACTACCTCAACGCGCGAGGAATCCGTGAGAAGTGCGAGATCGACGTGGTGATGCCGTTCAGGATTCCCGTCCCACCCTCACCCGAGACGTCCGAGGCACTCCTTGCCGCGTTCGCCGAGCGGGAGATCCGTTTCGTCCCTGGCCACCGTGTGGCGGCCGTCGATGCGGGACGCGGCACAGCCACGCTCGACGACGGCAGCGAGTGGGGCTACGACCTCTTCCTGGGCGTCCCCAAGCACCGTGCCCCCGACGTCGTGATCGAGAGCGGCCTCGCCGACGACGGCTGGGTGCCGGTAGACCCAGCCACGCTCGAGACACGGTTTCCTGGTGTCTATGCGGTCGGCGATGTCGCGAACCAGGGCACGCCGAAGGCGGGTGTCTTTGCCGAGGGCGCTGCGAAGACCGTCGCTGCGAGCCTGGTCGCCGCCGTTCGACAAGGCGGCGAGCCTGTGACCCACACCGGAGCTGGGTCGTGCTACATCGAGTTCGGGGCGGGCCGGATCGGCCGCGTCGACGTCGATTTCTTCTCGAGCCCGTCGCCCACCGGCGTCTTCCACGCACCGTCCGCCGATCTCCGTGCGCAGAAGGAGCTGTTCGGCTCCAGTCGTCGCGGCCGCTGGTTCGGTCGCGACGACTGAGCCTCTAGGCGTGCTCGGAGCGCCAGCTCGCCGGTGCGTACTCGCGCCGCACCGTCTCGACGTACGGCACCGGGCTCACGATCGCGCGGATCTCCGTCTGGAGGTGAGGCTCGACCGTCGGCTTGGTCGTCCCGCCACCCTCCTCGCCCCAGACGAAGGTGACCTCGGTTCCCGGCTCCGCATGCTCGGCGTCGAGCACAGCCAGCGTCAGCATCTTCCCCTCGTTGGAGCTGTAGCCAACCCAGGTCGAGACCCCGACCGTCTCACCGTCGACCGTGACCCGGTCGAACGGATGCATCGAGTACACCGCTGAGGGCCAGTCTACGAACTTCGACCGGCCGGACTTCTGGAACATCGACCCGATCGTCTGGATCACATCCTCGTTCTCGAGCGCCAGCGTGACCTTGCGGCGATGCTCGCCGGCTGCCATCTGCTCCAGCGAGTCCCGCCCGATGAAGTCGTGATCGAACTTCACGTAGCTCCCGTAGCCCAGATCCCAGGGCGTGAAGTAGTAGTCCTCGATCGCGTCCGAGGCGAAGCTGCCGCCGATCGACGCTCTCCCCTCGTATCCGGTCGCGGGGAGCCACTCCCGGTAGGACTTCAGGTCGTCGCCCGAGTAGATCGCGGGCAACGGCGACGGAATCCACCCCGACTCCAGCGTGTTCGACGAGTACGCACGGCCGCCGACGAGCCGCAGTCCGAAGTCCTCTCCGGCGCTCACGAGCGCCTCGTGCACCGCCTCCCGGTCGTCCCAGGGGCCGTAGAGCTCCCAACCGGGCTGTCCCGCCATGCCGTGACGCAGCGCCTCGACGGTCTTCCCCGCGATGCTCAACGTCGTCATGTTGAAGAACTTCAGCTCCGGCGGCTCATGACCGAGGGCCTTCGCCACGACCTGCATTGCGTTCGGTCCCTGCACCTGGAAGCGGTAGGACTTGCGGCGCCCGTCGGTACGCAGCGCGGTTCGCTGGTCGAGCTCGAGCTCGATGTCGTAGTCGCCTGTCTCGGCGTGGAAGGTGATCCAGTTCAACGCCGGCGCGCGACCCACGAGGTTGTAGCGGTCGTCGCCGAGCGCGAACAGGATCACGTCGCCGATCACGTGCCCGGCGGGGGTACAGGGAACGAAGTGCTTGGCCTTCCCGGGCTCGAAGCCGGCAAAGCTGTTCACTGCGAGATCCGAAAGAAGGCGCAGCGCGTCCGGGCCTGAAACTGCGAGATCGGCCATGTGGTACGACTGGTTAAAGAGGACGCACGTGTTCTGCCACGCGCTCTGCTCGTCCCGCCAGTTTGTGAACTCGGGCGGCACGCCGGGGTAGACGTTCGGCCCCGTTTGCGAGTTCCGCAGGAGATCGGCGACGTTTCCGCTCGACCCGAGCAGCTCTTCGAGACTCCGATTGCTCATGACAAATCTCCCTTCATGGCGTTGCGTCTGGATTCAGGAACGCCTCAACCGACCGGGTCGGCAGGTGCGTCAGGAGTGTCGACGGGCACGTGCTCGCCGAAGTAGCTCGAGATCAGAAGATCGTGGTTCGTGCGCAGGTGATCGGCCTGGCCCTGCAGGACGGTCTCGCCGTGCGCAAGGACGTGGCCCCGGTCGGCGATCGTCAGCGCCAGCGCGATGTGCTGCTCGACGAGGACGACGCCGCAGCCGCTTTCGTCTGCGTACTCGCGCACGACCGGCAGGAGCCCCTCGACGATGACCGGCGCCAGTCCGAGGCTCAGCTCGTCCAGCAGTAGAAGCTCGGGGTGGCGGGCGAGCGCTCGCCCGACGGCGAGCATCTGCTGCTCACCACCGGAGAGGAGGCCGCAGCGCCGGTCGCGAAGCTCGTTCAGCGCTGGGAAGTACCGGTACGCCACGTCCGCGTCGAGGCGCTCGCCGCGGTAGCCGAGTCGGAAGTGCTCGGCGACGGTGAGACCGAAGAAGAGGCCGCGGTTCTCCGGGACGTGTGCGATGCCGAGCTTCGCGCGCGCACTCGGGCTCACACGCTGCAGATCCTGCCCCTGGAAGCGGATCACGCCTTCCATCGGGTGCACGAGACCGGAGACGGCGCGGAGCGTCGTCGTCTTGCCCGCACCGTTCGCACCGAGCAAGGCAACGACCTCGCCCGGCGCGACGTCGAGGTTGATGTCGCGGATCACCGCAGCGCTGTCATATCCGGCCGCCAGGCCGGCGAGCTCGAGGACCGGCGCGCTCATGCCGTCCCGGCCTCCGGCACCTCGGCGCCCCCCAGGTATGCGGCCACAACGCGAGGGTCGCGTCGCACCTCGTCCGGAGGCCCGGCCGCGATCACCTGGCCGAACTCCAGCACGATGATCTGGTCGCAGATCGTCATCACGAGCCCCATGTCGTGGTCGATCAGCAGCGTCGTCGTGCCCGCGTCGGCGAGCCCTCGGAGTCGCCGGCCCAGATCCCCGCTCTCGTTCGTGTCGAGGCCCGCTGCAGGCTCGTCCAGGCAGAGGAGCCGCGGCTCCATTGCGATCGCCCGGGCCACACCGACGAGCTTCCGCTGCCCCTGAGTCAGCTCCTCTGGCGTCGACTCGGCGAGCGGGCCGAGGTCGAGGAGCTCGAGCGCGCGCTCCGTTGCGGCGCTCTGGCCGACGCGCTTCCCCACCAGCTCGGCGGCGAGAGCCAGGAACGACGGGCGCTGGGCGGCCACGGCGAGGTTCTCCCACACGGTGAGGTCGTCGAACAGTTCCGTGCTCTGCCAGGTTCGGGCGAGCCCACGCTGCGCCCGCGCGTGCGGCGGCAGCCCCGTGAGATCTTTGCCGTCGAGCTCGACCCGACCTGTGGAGCGGACGAACCCGGTGATCGCATCGATGAACGTCGTCTTGCCGGCGCCGTTCGGTCCGATCAGCCCGACCAGCTGACCCTCCTCGACGGCGACGGCGACGTCGTCGACGGCCCGTACGCCCCCGAAGCGGACCGAAAGGCCGGTCGTCGCGAGGACAGCGCTCATGCCGCGCTCGCAGGTTCCGGCTCAGCGGGCTCCGCTTTCTTCTCCGCCCGCGCCTGACCCGTCCGGTAGAAGGAGCCCGCCACGCCCTCGGGGTTCCGGATCAGCGTGAAGATGAGGATGAGACCGCCGAAGAGGAGGAACCAGTTTCCGGACAGGCCGAAGAACTTGTCCAGCGTGTACGGGAAGAGCCCCTGTGCGGCGACGAGGCCTGCGAAGACGGCGCCCGAGACGAGCGTGATGCCGCCCGTGTAGGCGAACGCGATCAGGCTGAGGGCCAGCGGCACGCTGAAGCGGTCGGCACTCACCGATCCGAAGTTGTACGCGTACAGCGATCCGGCGACGCCGGCGATCAGCGCGCTGATGCCGAACGCCGCGAGCTTGACGTTGCGGACGTTGATTGCCGCCCCGGCCGCGGCTCGCTCGTTCGAGCGCACCGCAAGCATGCGCCGCCCCAGGATGCCGCGGCGCACCGACACGACGAGGAGACCGAGAACGAGAACGGCAGTGAGCGCAACCCACCCGAACACAGGGCTCGGAAGGTTGCCGTCGAGGCCGCGGTACGACGCGGTCGGTCCGAGGTTGATGCCGAAGAGGTGCGGCGACGGCACCGGCGAGCCGATTGCGCCTCCGCCCCAGGTGGGGTTGATGAAGCCGAAATTGAAGACGGCCACCGCCGCGGCGATCGTGACGACGGCGAGGCCCACCCCCCGCACGCGAAGCGCCGACACCGCGGTCACGAGACCGAGCGCGACGGCAGCGGCGACGCCCAGGACCGGCGCCAGCGGGAAGCCGATCCCCGCGTCGACTGCGAGGTGCGACACGGTGAAGCCGGCAACGCCGGCGAGCGCGAGCTGGACGACAGAGATCTGACCGACGAAGCCGGTGATGACCACCAGGGAGAGGGCCATCACGATTCCGATCAACGAGTTCGTCAGCGCCTGGCGGAAGTCGTACGGCAGCACGACGAGCGCGACTGCGCAGATGACGCTCGACGGGATAGCGATCTTGACCGAGTGCTTCGGCCGAGGGACGTCAGGGAGGCGCTGTTCGACGAGCTCGCCGCGCGAAGGCAGCGACGCGCCGCGCAGGAACATCGCCGCCACGATGAGGACGAAGACGAGCAGCTCCTTGACGCCCGGCAGCGCCAATCCGTCGGTGCTCGGGAACCACGTCTTCGTCGACGCGTACTCGGTCAGTGACTCGAGCATGCCGATGCCGAGCCCGCAGGCGCACGCGATCCAGAACGAGGTCAGCCTGGCGAAGAGGGCGGCGGCGAGCGCGGGCACCACGAGAAACGGGAGCGTGGTCGTGTCGAGCGACGCCACGGAGCCGGCAAGGATCCCGAGCGTGCCGAGCAGCATGTTGGCGAGCAGTGTGTTGGCGAGCGACAGCTCGTTCGGCGAGAGACCGGCGAGGCGGGCGGCGACATCGTTCTCCGACGCTGCCCGGGTCGCAAGACCGAAGCGGGTCCAGCGATAGAGCGCCCACAGCATGAGCGTGAGCGCGACGACGATGCCGCTGAGCACGAAGGCGGACAAGGGCACCGCCGCCCCGAGCATGAGGATCACACGCACAGGGATGATCGTCGGCTGTGGATGCTGGGTCGTGCCGAACGCGAGCAGCATCACCGCCTGCGCCGTGAGGAGAACGCCGAGCGAGGCGACGAGCTTCGCCAGTGGCGCAGCGGAACGGAGCGGCCGGAAGACCGCGAGCTCGATCAGGACGCTGACGGCGATCACGAACAGATAGGAGATCGCGATCGCCAGCGGGGTGGACAGCGTGAAGCCGAGCTCGCCCGTGTTGAGCGCCCAGAACGAGAAGCCCGCCAGCATCGCGATTGCGCCTGCCGCCAGGTTGATGAAGCCCGAGCCCCGGTAGGTGACGACGATCCCGACCGCGATCGCCGCAATCGTCGCCCCGGTCCCGAGCCCGAGCAGGATGAAGAGAAGAATCTCGTTCACGTCGCCTCGTGTGGTTCATCCGACGGGGCCGGCTTGACCGGCCCCGTCGGAACGAAGAGTCGTCGTACGTGAATCCGCCCTAGGGCGAGATCCAGTCGGACGCCCTGGTGAACGCGAACTTGCCCTTGTACGTGAACGCCTGGATGCTGTCGTTGCAGATCGCCGGTGCATCCTTGTACTTGCCGCACACGAGCTTCGGCGGACCAAGCGCGAGTGGGCCCTTGAACGCCTTCGCCTTCGCGAGAACCCTGGCCGGCGTGATTCCGCCGGAAGAGTTGGCCTCGTTGAGGAACCGGACGGTCGTCAGGAGCTCGGAGAACGCGACGATGTGCCACGGATCCGGAGCGTTCGCCTGCGCGTTGTACGTCTTGATGACTGCCTGGTAGGCAGGCATGCCTGCGTCGGTCGGATCGCCGTAGAGCGACGATGCGATCGCGTAGGTCCACTTCGCCCAATCGCCGAGAGCGGCGATGACCACCTTGTTGAGGCAGAGCGGCGCCGTCACGATCTTCTTCGAGTCGGTGATGCCCAGCTGCTGCATCGCCTTCGCCTGGTTCGCGCAGTCGGACGCCGAGCCGTACGGGGCGATGAAGTCAGCCGTCGTTGCTCCGGCTGCGATCAACGGTGCGGTCAGGTCGGACTGACCCTGCGTATAGCCGACCTGCTTGGTGGCGATGCCGTTGTCCTTCAGGCCCTTCGCGATCACCTGTCCCGACTCTGCGATGCCCGGAGCGTTCGGATAGACGACTGCGGCCGTCTTCGCGTGGAGAACGTCCTTCGCGTACCTGCCGAACGGCAGCAGGATGTGCGGGCCGTCGCCGAAGAGGACGACGCCGGTCTTCGAGGCTCCGTTGACCGGGGTGATGGCCACGCCCGTGACAATCGGCTTCGTCGAGCCGATCGTCGCGTGCATCGACTGCGCGCCCGTCGCGACTGCGCCCTCAGCGACCACGCTGATTCGCTTGTCGTTGACGAACTTCTGACCGCAGGTCGTGCCTTCCTCCTCGTTGGACTTGATGAAGCACGGCACGAGCTGGACGGGATGGCCGCCAACGCCGCCGAGGTGCTGATTGACGTAGTCCACTGCCAACGCCGCGCCGGCAGTTGCAAGGCCACCGATCACTACCTGGCCACCCTGCTGGTTCACCCAGCCGATGTAGACCTTCGACAGCTTCGGGTTCGCCTTGCCGGACTTCCCATGAACGTAGGTGAGGTAGTTCGTCACCGCGCCTGTGGTCTGGCCCGAGCGTGCGGCGTTGCTGTGGCCGAGCGCCATCGGAACCGCCGCTGCGAGCACAACCACAAGGCCGGCTCCGACGATCGCGAGCCGCCCCGAGGCAGATCGCAAGAAAGTCATGCGCATCTTCATCCTCCTTCTCGCCTCCTTACAGTTCTAGCTAGGACACGGAACCACGAACGGACATCGATGAATCCTTGTTCGAACAACCACCGATTGCTCCGAGTTTCGGAACG
This sequence comes from uncultured Thermoleophilia bacterium, assembly GCA_963829285.1. GTDB lineage: Bacteria > Actinomycetota > Thermoleophilia > Gaiellales > Gaiellaceae > Gaiella. Next base: position 239,820 of record CAWHHW010000001.1, read on the forward strand.
AGAGGGCCGACTCTACGGCCGGATGAAAGCCCCACGCTTACCATCAGACGCATGATTGAGACGATAAGTTGCGCGTCGGCGCACACTGTGCGCTGCAGCCGAATCGCCGGCACGCCGTCCCTCGTACGATTCTGAGGCAGCCGAAGCCACGCCACGCGCACCCCGGACTCCACCGCTCGACGAAAGGGCGAGGTAGATGGATCGGATCATGACCACGCACGCCGGAAGCCTCGTTCGGCCGCCCGAGTTGCTGTCGTTCCTCGTCGCGATGGAGCACGGGGACGGCTATGACGCCGAGGCGCACGGTGAGGTCCTTCGGGATGCAGTGGCTGAGATCGTTCGACGACAGGCGGAGATCGGGATCGATTTCGTCGACGACGGCGAGATGGGCAAGGCCACCTGGATCACGTACCTCTACGAGCGAATCACGGGGCTCGAGCCGCGAATGGTGCCGGTCGAAGGAGGGAACATCCTGCCGCCGAGCCGGGATCGGCTCGCATTTCCCGAGTTCTACGCCGAACACGACGCTGCGCTCGCGAAGGAGACCGTCAACCAGGTTCGCCTCGCCGGCGGCGGAGCGGAGGCCGCAACGCCTGATCCCGAGGGAGACGTCAGGGCCGAGGCCAAGACCTGGTTCTGCACGGGGCCGATCACCTACGACGCCGAGGCACTCCAGCGAGACATCGCAAACCTGAAGAGTGCACTCGTAAGCAAGCAGGTGGAAGGCGCGTTCATGCCCGTCGTCGCCCCCGCGAGCGTCTACTGGCTTCAGAACGAGTACTACGGGACAGAAGAAGAGTTCGTCTTCGCCGTCGCCGATGCGCTTCACGAGGAGTACAAGGGAATCGTCGATGCCGGTTTCCTGCTCCAGGTCGACGATGCCGTGCTCGTCCACGAGTGCGACTCGATCATGTCGCTTGGCGGCTCTTTCGAGGACTACCGGCGCTGGGCCGAGGTGCGCATCGAGGCCCTCAACCACGCCCTGCGCGGGATTCCGGAGGAATGCGTCCGCTACCACGTCTGCTTCGGCAGCTGGCACGGGCCGCACGTGTTCGACCCACCGCTCGAGGATGTCGTCGACCTCGTGCTCAAGGTGAACGCAGGCGCGTATTCGATCGAGCAGGCCAACCCGCGTCACGAGCACGAGTGGCGCGTCTGGGAGGACGTCAAGCTGCCCGACGGGAAGGTCCTGATCCCAGGAGTGGTCACCCACCACACCACGGTTGTCGAGCATCCGCAGCTCGTTGCCGACCGGATCACGCGACTCGCGAGAATCGTCGGCCGCGACAACGTGATCGGCGGCACGGACTGCGGCTTCGCCCAGGGCGCTTTCATCCAGCGCGTCCATCCGTCCATCCAGTGGGCAAAGCTCGAGGCGCTCGTCGAGGGAGCAAGGCTGGCAACGCGCGAGTTGTGGGACTCCTGAAGGAGGCGAGCGACCCTTCCACCCAACCAAAACGCCGATCACGGACATAGCCGTCGTGCAGGCAACGCACCGCTAGGACGACGTAGCTCGACATCCGGATCCCGGTATCCGAGGGGTCTGGGCAGCCCCCATCTCGACATTCGGGCGAGGCTTTCGTATGCTTTCCGCCAGTGTCACTCCTGATCGATACTGCCGTCGTCCCCGAAAGGGACCGGGTGGAGTTCTGGTCGGACGCCTCGTGCAACGCGTACCACCCGCTGCAGATTCGCACCGAGGCGGATGACAGGTTCTGGGCTCGGATGTGGCGCAGCGAGCTGGCGTCGATCGGAGTCTTCCGGATCGCCGGGGCGAAGAACACGATGAGCCGCACCCAGAGCGCGATTGCGGCAGGCGATCCGGAGCGTCTCCACCTGTCGGTCCAGCTCCAGGGCTGCATCCAGGTCGCGCAGCAGGATCGAGCGACCGTGACCGCGCCGGGAGACATCATGAGCTACGAGACCTCGTGCCCTGCGACCCTCCGATCCGACCACGCCTTCGAGGTGCTCGTGTTCAGCATCCCGAAAGCGATGCTCGGCGCGCAGGCCGAGAGGATCTGTGACCAGACCGCTGTCAGGATTCCCGGCGGCACAGGGCTGCCACGGCTGGCAGTGCCGTTCTTCCGCGGGGTCGTGGAAGGGCTGAACGACGGCACCATCTTGCGCGACGACGCGAACGTGGCAGATCGCGTCATCGATCTCGCTCTTGGCCTCTACACGGATCGCGTCGGCTCGGTCGAGCCCAAGCGGCTTCGCTCCCAGACGGAGCTCGTGCTCCATGCAAAGGCGTTCATCGAGGCGCACCTCGGCGACCGGAACCTCGGCCCTGACGACATCGCGCGCGCGTCCTTCATCTCGATTCGCTACCTGCACAAGCTCTTCGAGGCAGAGGGGCTCAGCGTGTGCGAATGGATCCGCACGACCCGGCTCGAGCACTGCCGCAGAGATCTCGTAGACCCGGCCTCGTCCGAGTGCACGATCCTGGAGATCGCGAGCCGCTGGGGCCTCCCGAGCGCACCGCACTTCAGCCGCCTTTTCCATGCGGCATACGGCTGCTCGCCTCGCGAATATCGGCGAGGCGCACCGGTCACAACCATCTCGCTCGCGAGCGGTGCCGCCGATGCAGGCACCAGCTCGGCTTACAGCTGCGGAATCTAGCCCGCGGAGCCACTCATCTAGGCGATCTCCTCCCGGACGATCGCGGCGCCATCGACCAGCGCCTTCAACTTCATCTTCGCGATCACGCGGGGGAGCGATTTCATGCCGCAGTCGGTCGAGAGGGTGACGCGCTCGGGCGAGACCACCGCGATCACCTTGCGGATCCGGTCCGCCACCTGCTCCGGCGTCTCGACCATCATCGTACGGATGTCGAGAACCCCGACCTGAACGTCCTTGTGGTCGGGGAGGTTCGCCAGGAACTCGACGCCGGCCATCTCGCGGTTCGCGTAGTCGAGCACGAACTCGTCGATTCCGGGTGTCTCGAAGAAGTGGGGCAACACTGTCTGGTAGCCCTGCGGGAAGTTCGCGCTGAGGATGTCGTTGCCCCACGCATTCCCGAAACAGAAATGCCAGCCGATCTTGGCCTCGACCCCCTCGCAGCACTTCCCGATCACGTCCGCGATCCACTCGTAGTCCTTCTCGTCGCCCGTGAACAGCGGCAGCCAGGCACCGAGGTCTTCGAGTTGCAAGTACTCGGCCCCCGCCGCGACGAGGTCCTTCATCTCGGCGTTGAAGATCGGCGCCAACGCGTAACACAACTCCTGAGGATCCTTGTAGTGCTGGAAATACACGTGCCACGCAAGGTTGACGGGCCCAGCTCCTACCGAGGCCTTGATCGGCTTGTCCGTGTACTTCTTGGCGATCCGGTACAGGTCGGCGAGCCGGATCGGGCCACGCTTGACCTCGCCGCTGTTGATCACTCCACCCCAGTCCGTCAGCAGCTCCGTCACGCGATTGCGGTCAGTCTCGCTCGTAACCGACGGATGCTCCTCACGGGCCGGATCGAACCCGGGGATTCGCTCGTACATGTACCAGCAGAACGAACCGATCCCACCGACGTAGTCGTCGTACGACATCTGGCCGTCGGTGACGATGTCGAGCCCCGCTTCCTCCTGATCTGAGATCACCGCGTGCGTGGCGTCGTGATAGGCCTCTTCGTGCCGCACCTCTTTGAACGCCACCCGAACGTCTCGGCCCAACAACTGCTGGCCAAACCAGTGAGGCCTCGGGTACGAACCGACCATCGTGGTCGGCAGGATCGTGTCGACGATCTTCCTGGGCATTCGCCCTCCTCTAGTACCGGTAGTGATCGGGCTTGTACGGCCCTTCGACCGGGACGTCGATGTAGCTGGCCTGGTCAGGGCGAAGCTGCGTCAGCCGGGCGCCGAGAGCATCCAGATGGAGCCGGGCCACCTTCTCGTCCAGGTGCTTCGGGAGCACGTGAACGCCGACGGGGTACTGGTCGGTGCGGGTAAAGAGCTCGATCTGGGCGATCGTCTGATTCGTGAACGACGCGCTCATGACGAAGCTGGGGTGCCCGGTCGCGTTGCCCAGGTTGAGGAGCCGCCCCTCGGACAGGATGATGATCGCCTTGCCGTCGGGGAAGATCCAGCGGTCGACTTGCGGCTTGATCGTGACGCGCTCGACACCGGGGAATGCCGTCAGCCCGGCGATGTCGATCTCGTTGTCGAAGTGGCCGATGTTGCCGAGCACGGCGTTGTGCTTCATACGCCGCATCTGGTCGATCGTGACGATGTCCTTGTTGCCCGTCGCCGTGATCACGACGTCCGCACCCTCGATCACGTCGTCGAGCGTCTTCACGTCGTAGCCCTCCATCAGCGCCTGCAGGGCGCAGATCGGGTCGATCTCGGTGATCACGACGCGGGCGCCTTGCGCCCGGAGCGACTCGGCCGAGCCCTTGCCGACGTCGCCGTAGCCGCAAACGACGGCCACCTTGCCGGCGAGCATCAGGTCGACCGCCCGGTTGATGCCGTCCACGAGCGAGTGGCGACAGCCGTAGAGGTTGTCGAACTTGCTCTTCGTCACTGCATCGTTGACGTTGATCGCAGGGAACAGCAACGTGCCGGCCTCGGCCATCTGGTAGAGGCGGTGCACTCCAGTGGTCGTCTCCTCGGTGACGCCCTTGATCTCGGCGGCGATCTGTGTCCAGCGGCCGGAGTCGTCCGCGACGGAGCGTTGCAGGAGCTCGAGGAACACGCGCATCTCGTCGGACTCGGCCTGCGCCGGATCGGGGACGGAGCCGGTGCGCTCGTACTCGGCGCCCTTGTGCACGAGCATCGTCGCGTCGCCGCCGTCGTCGAGGATCATGTTGGGGCCGCCGTCGGGCCAGTCCAGCGCGCGCTCGGTGCACCACCAGTACTCCTCGAGCGTCTCGCCCTTCCAGGCGAACACCGGCACACCGGCCGGGGCGTCGACGGTGCCGTCGGGACCGACCGCGATCGCCGCTGCCGCATGATCCTGCGTCGAGAAGATGTTGCAGGAGGCCCAGCGCACGTCAGCTCCGAGCGCCACGAGGGTCTCGATCAGGACCGCCGTCTGGATCGTCATGTGCAGCGATCCGGTGATGCGCGCGCCCTGCAGCGGCTGCTGCGCACCGAACTCGCGCCGCAGCGCCATCAGTCCGGGCATCTCGTGCTCGGCAAGCTCGATCTCCCTGCGGCCGTAGCCCGCAAGCGTGAGATCGGCAACTCTGAAGTCCTTCACCTCGTCGCGAATCGCGGTCTGCGTCATCTCGTCTCTCCCTCTGCCAGTGTCACTGCCAGTGTGGCAGATCAGGCCTCGACCGCGGTGAGCGACGGAAGGCCTGCGGCGGCCCGCAGCGTGTCTGCCTTGTCGGTTCGCTCCCACGTGAAGTCGTGGTCCTCGCGGCCGAAGTGACCGTAGGCCGCCGTCTTCGCGTAGATCGGGCGGCGGAGATCGAGATCCCGGATGATCGCGCCCGGCCGGAGGTCGAAGTGCTCCCGGATCAGAGCGTCGATCATGGCGACCGGCACGCGCTCGGTGCCGAAACACTGAACGTGCATCGAGAACGGGCGCGCGACGCCGATCGCATACGCGACCTGGAGCTCACACCGATCGGCGAGGCCCGCCGCAACGACGTTCTTCGCCACGTAGCGCGCGGCGTAGGCGGCGGATCGGTCGACCTTTGTCGGATCCTTGCCCGAGAATGCGCCGCCCCCGTGCCGCGCAGCACCACCGTAGGTGTCCACGATGATCTTGCGTCCCGTCAGGCCGGCGTCTCCCATCGGCCCGCCGACCACGAACCTCCCGGTCGGGTTGACGTGGACGAAGTCATGGTGCGCGAGACGCCCCTCGTCGTACAGGTGACCGGGGAGAATCGGCTGGAGAATGTGCTCGATCAGGTCGGGCTTGATCCGTGACTGTGCATCGACTCCTTCTGCATGCTGGGTCGAGATCAGCACCCGCTCGATCTCGACCGGGCGCTGCGCCCCATCCTCGTCGACCTCGTAGCGCACGCTCACCTGCGACTTCCCGTCGGGCCGCAGGTAGTCGAGCCCTTCTTCCTTCCGAACCTGGGCCAGCCGCCGCGCGAGCTTGTGCGCGAGCATGATCGGCAGGGGCATCAACTCGTCCGTCTCGGTGCACGCGTACCCGAACATCATCCCCTGGTCGCCGGCGCCGATCCGGTCGAGTGGGTCGCCGTCCGCCTCGTCCGCGGCGCTGTCGACGCCCTGCGCGATATCGGGCGACTGCCGATCGACGGCAACGGTCACGCCGCACGTATGAGCGTCGAACCCGTACTCGGAATGCGTGTAGCCGATCTCGACGATCTTTGCGCGCACGATTGCCGGGATGTCGATGGTTGCGGAGGTCGTGATCTCGCCGCCGACGACGACCAGACCCGTCGTCAGGAACGTCTCGCACGCAACGCGGCCAAACGGATCCTCGGCCAGCACCGCGTCGAGGACGGCGTCGGAAATCTGGTCGGCCATCTTGTCGGGATGACCCTCCGTCACGGACTCGGAGGTGAAGAGAAACTCGCTGCGGCCGGTCGTCGTCATCTGCGGAAACACTCCTTTGCGACAGGTGGCAATGCCGTCTGCCGAACGCATTGCTGTGAAGGCGAACCGAATACTAGTGGCGCTGATCTAGTGTCCGCTGCGTGCACATTCTCGTCACCGGCGCCGCGGGCATGCTCGGGCGGAAGCTCGGGGAGCGGCTTGCGCACGAAGGAGCGCTCGGCGGGAGATCGCTAGCTCGCGTCACGCTCGTCGACGTCGTCGAGCCGCTGCCGCTTGCCGCTCCCTTCGACGTCGAGACGACGCTCGGTGATCTGGCCGAGCCAGGCGTTGCCGAGTATCTCGTCGCGAGCCGTCCCGGACGTGATCTTCCACCTCGCAGCTGTTGTTTCAGGCGAGGCTGAGTCGGATTTCGAGAAGGGCTATCGCGTCAACCTCGACGGAACCCGCCAGCTGCTCGAGGCGATCCGGGCGATCGACGGGTACTGCCCCCGTGTCGTCTTCGCCTCGTCGATCGCCGTGTTCGGCGCGCCGTTCCCGGACACGATCGGCGACGAGTTCGTCACCGCCCCGCTGACGAGCTACGGGACGCAAAAGGCGATCTGTGAGCTACTCCTCTCCGACTACACGCGGCGCGGATTTCTCGACGGCGTCGGGATCCGGTTGCCGACGGTCTGTGTGCGCCCGGGTGCCCCGAACCTCGCCGCCTCGGGGTTCTTCTCGAACATCATCCGTGAGCCGCTGAACGGGCGGGAAGCGGTGCTGCCCGTCACCGACGACGTCCGCCACTGGCACGCGTCACCGCGGGCGGCGGTCGGGTTCCTCCTCCACGCCGCCGACATCGGGACCGACGCGCTCGGCACCCGGCGCTGTCTCACGATGCCCGGCGTGTCGGTGACCGTCGGCGAGCAGATCGAGGCCTTGCGCGCGGTCGCCGGCGATGAGATCGTGCAGCTCATCCGACGCGAGCCCGACGAGAGCCTCCAGCGATGATCGCGAACTGGCCGCGCCATTTCGACACGCGGCGGGCCGTGGCACTCGGCTTCGAGGCCGAGTCGAGCTTCGAGGAGATCATCCGGGTCTACATCGACGACGAGCTCGGCGGGCGACTCCCGTGAGCCGGGTTGCACTCGTCACGGGCGCCGGGAGCGGGATCGGCCGCGCGTCGGCGATCGCGCTCGCGGAGGCAGGCTTCACGGTCGTTCTCGCCGGCCGGCGCCGTCGAGCTGATCGAGGCTGCAGCGGCGGAGGCGGGCGGCGGCGCGGCAGCGGTCGCCTGCGACGTCCGCGATCCGTGCGTCGATCGCGGCCCTGTTCGCCGAAGTCGACACGAGGTTCGGGCGGCTCGACCTGCTGTTCAACAACGCCGGGATCGGCGCTCCTGGCGTCGGCACTCGAGGAGATCACGCTCGAGGAGTGGAACGCCGTCGTCGAGACGAACCTGACCGGCGCCTTCCTCTGCACGCAGGAGGCGTTCCGGCTGATGAAGCGCCAGTCGCCGCGAGGCGGCAGGATCATCAACAACGGCTCGATCTCGGCGATGGTACCGCGTCCGAGCTCGACCCCGTACACGGCGACGAAGCACGCGATCAGCGGCCTCACCAAGTCGACCTCCCTCGACGGCCGCGCGTACGACATCGCCTGCGGGCAGATCGACATCGGCAACGCCGCCACCGACCTGGCCGCGCGGATGGCCACCGGAGTCCCTCAGGCCGACGGCACCATCGCAGCGGAGCCGACGATCGATGTCGCCGATGTCGCGCGAGCCGTGGTCTACATGGCGACGCTGCCGCTCGACGCGAACGTGCAGTTCATGACCGTGATGGCGACGAAGATGCCGTTCGTCGGCCGCGGCTGAGCCTCTCGCCCCCGCGGCGCGATAGTGTCGGCCCGCCAACGAGACCACAGGGGGTGTACGTGAACGTTTCGTCGCAGTTCGACGTGGCCGGGTTCGGTGTCATCGTCACCGGTGGCGCCAGCGGGCTCGGGCTCGCCTACGGAGAGGTGCTCGCGGCCCACGGCGCACGCGTGACGCTGATCGATCTCGACGCCGACGCGGTCGCCGCGCAGGCGTCACGCCTTCAGGCAGAGGGGCTCGACGTCCGCGGTTCGATCGCCGACGTGACCGATCACGCCGCCCTCGACCGCGCGATCGACGAGGCGGCGGACACCTATGGCCGCCTCGACGTCGCCTTCGCCAACGCGGGCGTCGACTCGGGCGTCGGCTTCCTCGGCGGCTGGGCCGGCGGCGAGCGGCCCCGAATACCGGAAGGAGCGCTCGAGCACTACACCGACGAGCGCTGGAACCGGGTCATCGACATCAACCTCAACGGGGTCTTCGCAACGGCCCGCGCCGCCGCCCGCCACATGCGCCCCCGCAAGTTCGGGCGGATCATCGTGACGACGTCGCTCGCAGCGACCAAGGTCGAGCCTCCGATCGGCTCGGCCTACATCGCGGCGAAGGCCGGCGCCAGGCACCTGGTGCACGCGATTGCCCTCGAGTTGGCTGCCTACGGCATCACCGCCAACGCGATCGCGCCCGGGTTCTTCGTCACCAACATCGGCGGCGGGCACGCCCACAACCCCGAGCTCCAGGCGGCGATCTCGAAGGACATCCCCATGCACCGTGTCGGCCAGCCGGACGACATCAAGGCGCTGGCGCTGTTTCTCGCCTCGCCGGCCTCGGAGTACATCACGGGGCAAGAGATAGTGATCGACGGCGGCTGGGGACTGGGCGTTGCAGACTGATCGCAACGCGGGGTGTGGGATGATTCGCCATCCGCGCGAGACGCGCTTCTACCTGAAGGCGGTGACGCCATGACCTCCACGAACGACACCTCGACGACGCCTCTGCCACCGGGTGTCTCCGAGAGCGACCTCACGCACGCGATCGACGCCCTCACGTCCGCCCTCGGAGCCGGCAAGGTCCTGACGGGAGAGGAGGAGCTGAGGGGGTTCCGCGATCCCTTCCAGCACGCCACCTCGGACACGTACACCGCTTCGGCGGTCGTGATGCCGACCACGGTCGAGGAGATCCAGCAGGTGATGCGGATCGCGAACGAGACCGGCGTGCCACTCTGGACGCACGGCCAGGGCCGCAACAACGGGTACGGGGGCCCCGCACCACGCGTGAGCGGCTCGGTGATCGTGTCGCTACGCAACATGAACCGCATCCTCGAGATCAACGAGGAACTGGGTTACGCGGTCGTCGAGCCCGGTGTGCGCTGGTTCGACCTCTACGAGGCGATCGAGGCGCAGGGCGCGTCGCTGATGCTGTCGATTGCAGATCTCGGCTGGGGCAGCGTCGTCGGCAACACGCTCGAGCACGGCGCCACCTACCTGCCGTACGGGCTCGACTTCCACATGCAATGCGGGATGGAGATCGTGCTCGCCACCGGCGACGTCATGCGCACGGGCATGGGCGCCATGGAGGGCAACAAGGCGTGGCACTGCTACAAGCGTGGCCTCGGGCCGACGCCCGATCAGCTGTTCATGCAGAGCAACTTCGGGATCGTGACGAAGATGGGCGTCTGGCTGATGCCGAAGCCCGAGGTGTACATGCCGCTGTGGCTGCGGGTCTGGGACGACGACGACCTCGCGCCGGTCGTGGACACGCTGAGAAAGCTCATGCTCGACGGGACGATCCACATGGTCCCGCAGATCATGAGCACGATCCTCCTCGGCGCGATCTTCTCGCGGCGCGACCAGTGGTACACGGGCGAGGGCGCGATACCCGACGAGAAGATCGACGAGATGGCGCGCGGGCTGGACGCCGGACGGTGGATGATGCGCTTCGCGCTCTACGGCGACGAGGCCGTCGTCGCTCACCGCTACGAGAAGATCCGCAGGGCGTTCGAGGAGGCAATTCCCGGTTGCGACCTGTGGGGGCAGACGTACACCCCCGACCAGTTCGCGTCGATCGAGAACCCGAGCGAGCGCGTCCAGGCCGGCGTCCCCAATCTCGACCTCAACGCGATGACCGCCTGGTACGGCGGCGAGGAGGGCGGGCACATCGGCTTCTCGCCCATTGCGCCGCTGACGGGAGAGGATGCGATCAAGGTGCGCGACCTGATGCGCGGGATGATCGAGGCGGCAGGCCTGGATTACATCGCCGCGATCATCCCGTTGACGAGCCGCTCGCTCACGCACGTGACGATGATCATCTTCGACACGAAGAACAAGGAGCAGGTGGCCGCCGCCTACGACGTCGCCAGACGTCTCGTCGAGGAAGCCGGCAAGCTCGGGTACGGCGAGTACCGCGCCCACCTCGACTTCATGGATGTGGCCGCCGACCAGTACGGCTTCAACGACCATGCGTACCGGCGGTTCAACGAGACGATCAAGGACGCTCTCGACCCGAACGGGATCCTCTCGCCGGGCAAGCAGAGCATCTGGCCGAAGCGGTTCCGGGAGCTTCGCGCAGACGGAAACGGGAGGTAGCGACCGGTGCCTAGACTTGGAGAGTCAATGATCGAGATGGAGGTCCTGCGATGGCTCTGAGCATCACGTCCACACCGTTGCTGATTGCGGGCGAGGAGCGGCAGGCTGCCGATTCCTTCCCCGTGTACGACCCGTCGAACGGCGAGGTGATCGGCCATGCCGCCGCAGCATCCACCGCCGACGCACTCGACGCCGTCCGTTCCGCGCACGAGGCCTGGCCCGCATGGGCGGCACTGCCGACGGCGGAGCGGGTGCAGCTCTGCCTCGCCTCGCTCGCGGGGCTCGAGAGCGATGCGGCCGAGCGCGCCGAGTTGCTCTCGCGCGAGAACGGCAAGATCCTGATGGAGGCCACGATCGACCCGCTCGTCCTCGTCGGCCGGTTCCATCAGGCCGCGGCCGTCGCGGCGAGCGTCGACCACGAAGAGACGCTCGCAGGGCCGCCGTTCACGACGACGATCGCGCACCTGCCGGTGGGCGTCGTCACGATCATCTTCCCGTTCAACTGGCCGCTCGCGATCCTCGGCGCAAGCCTTCCCTACGCGCTCATGGCCGGCAACACCATCGTCGTCAAGCCGCCACCGACGACCCCGATGTCAATCGTGCGGACGCTGCGCCACATCGCGCTTGCGCTCCCGCCGGGCGTTCTCAACGTCGTCACCGGAACCGATGCGATCGTCGGCCCGGTCGTCGTCGGCGACCCGCGCGTGAAGCACGTCTGCTTCACCGGCAGCGTGGGCGGCGGGCGAGCGATCATGCAGATGGCAGCCGCCAACCTCACGCGCGTGACGCTCGAGCTCGGCGGCAACGATCCCGCCATCGTGCTCGACGATGCGGCCTTCGACGAGGCCGAGATCGGGCGGATCGCCGCGGCGACGTACATGACGACGGGTCAGGTGTGCATGGCGCTCAAGCGCCTGTACGTGCCGCGCACACGCTTCGACGAGGTCGTCTCGGGCCTCGAGGCCGTTCTCGCGCAGACCGTGATCGGCGGCGGGCGCGAGCCGAACGTGACGATGGGCCCGCTCCACACGCAGCGGCAGCGGGACTTCGTCGTCGAGCTCTGCGGCGAGGCGCGCGACGCCGGTGCCGAGGTGCGCGAGTTCGGGGAGTACACGTGCGATCCCGAGGACGGCAACTTCATGCGACCGGCACTCGTGCTCGACCCGGATCATGATCTGCGCATCGTCACCGAGGAGCAGTTCGGCCCGGCGCTTCCCGTGATCCCCTACGACGACGAAGCCGAGGCGATCGCGATGGCGAACGACACGTGGTCGGGCCTCTGCTCGTCCGTCTGGTCGACCGATCCCGAGCACGCGATGCGGGTCGGGCGGCAGCTGCGAACCGGCGTCACCTTCTTCAACAACCACAACGCGAGGGCGGTGGACGAGCGGGCGCCGTTCGGCGGCTTCAACCAGAGCGGCATCGGACGCGAGCTCGGGACGGAAGGGCTGCTCGAGTTCACCGAGACGCACGTGATGGCCGTCCCGGACGCCGAGGCCGCGGCTCACTGATCTCGCGCTGCGCCCCGGTCTCGTTCGAGGACGAGGCCGGGGCGGGGCGCAGCCGGACGGGCTGACGGGCGGCTCCCGGCTGTGCTGGGCGCGCTTCCGCAGACCGGTCGTCCCGGCTCGGGGGCTCCACCCCCTGGCCTCCGACTTGACGCTCGCTGCACAAAGCGCCGATCCCTGCACACCGGATGCGGCGGTCGTGCGACACTCTCCGAGGCCAGGCGCCGACGGCGCCGCGGCGGCCGACTTGCGATTCAACGCGAACCCAGACCAGCACAGTTCAGGAGGAGAGAGATGCCGAAGAACCTGCAGGAGATCATCGACAAGACCAATCCTGTCGATCTCCTCCGCAACTCCCAGATCGGGGCCTACATCTACCCGGTCGTCCCCGCCGAGTTCACGAACTGGCGTCGCGAGCAGCGCGCCTGGCGCGAGACGGCCGTGCTCTACGACCAGACGCACCACATGGTGAACCTGTTCTTCAAAGGGCCGGATGCGCTCAAGCTCATCTCGGACACCGCCATCAACAGCGTCGAGAACTTCCCGGTCAACATGGCGAAGCAGTACGTGCCGACGACACCGGCCGGCAACGTGGTCGGCGACGGGATCCTCTTCCACCTGGCGCAGAACGATCTCGTCTTCGTCGGGCGCGCGCCGGCCGCCAACTGGCTCGAGTACCAGGCGACGACCGGTGGCTATGACGTCGAGGTGGAGAAGGACGACCGCTCCCCCATGCGCCCGTACGGGAAGGCCGTGACGCGGAACGTGTGGCGCTTCCAGGTGCAGGGGCCGAACGCGTGGCCGGTGCTCGAGAAGCTGAACGGCGGCCCGCTCGCCGACGTGAAGTTCTTCCGCATGGACGAGATGAACCTCGCGGGCCATACGGTGCGGACGCTGCGTCACGGCATGGCCGGAGCGCCCGGCCTCGAGATCTGGGGGCCGTACGAGACCTACGAGGAGACGCGGGCCGCGATCCTCGAGGCGGGCAAGGAGTTCGGGCTCGAGCCGGTGGGCTCGCGGGCCTACTCCTCGAACACGCTCGAGTCGGGCTGGATCCCCTCGCCACTTCCAGCGATCTACAGCGGTGAGGAGCTCCGCGCCTACCGGGAGTGGCTGGGCGCAGACAGCTACGAGGCGGTCAACGCCCTCGCCGGCAGCTTCGTCTCCGACGACATCGAGGACTACTACCTCAACCCGTTCGAGCTCGGCTACGGGAACTTCGTCAAGTTCGACCACGACTTCCTCGGCCGTGAGGCGCTCGAGCAGATCGACCCGGAGTCGCAGCGCAAGAAGGTGACCCTTGCCTGGGACGACGAGGACATGGCGGACATCTTCGCTTCGGTGTTCGCCCCCGAGGGCGAGGGGTACCAGGTCTTCGACCTGCCGAACGCGAACTACGGCTCGTCGAACTTCGACTCGGTGATCGACGACGCCGGCAACGTCGTCGGGGTCTCGCTCTTCACCGGCTACAGCGCCAACGAGAAGCGCGCGCTTTCGCTCGCGACGGTCGATGCGGACGTCGAGATCGGCAGCGAGCTGCGGGTCGTGTGGGGCGAGCCGGACGGCGGCTCCCGCAAGCTGACGGTGCAACCGCACCGGCAGAAGGAAGTGCGAGTCGTGATCAGCCCCGTCCCGTACTCCGAGGTCGTCCGGCGCGACTACGCCGGCGGCTGGCGGATCGCGGGCGACGCGCGCGCCGAAGGCTAGGTTCGGTCGGATTCGCTGCCGGCGCGCCCAGGCGCGCCGGCAGCGACCACGCGGCTCTCGCTCTCGGAGGCCGCCAGGCGTTTTGGCTAGGCCGGCTCCATGCCATGTCGTCGCTTTGCGTCGGCGCAGGCCTCGGAGCCCATGAATTGGAGCACTGCAAGCGCCGCGTCGGACTCGGCGCAGGTCGCTGCCACGGCGCCGGAGAAGGTCGTCGTGATCTGGATCGACGGTGGCAGCGGGCCGACGACGGTGATGCCTGGCACGTGCAGCAATTCGCTGAGCTGCTGGAATCCGAGCGTTACCCGACCTTCTGCCAAAAGGCGAGCGACCGGCACGCCCGACGGTGCCTGCACCAATCGCGATCTGATCGCGTCGGCAATGCCCCAGTGTTCGAATAGCCCGATGAGGTGCACCCCGCTTGGCCCGGTCGAGTATCCGATGCTCGGCGCAGCCAGCACGGCCTGACGCACGGCGTCCTCGTCTCCGACGTCCGGCCGCGGCGCGCCCTCGGGCACGGCGATGGAGACGCCGGAGTGCATGAGGTCGACCCGGCTGCCGGCGAGCGCCTTGCCCTCGGCGATCAGGGAATCGATGACGGCAGCGGCGAGCACAACACCATCGAACCGCTCGCCGTCCCGCACACGCCGAGCAGCATCGACACCGCCGATCGACACGACGCGCAGCTCGCGCCCTCGCGTCCGCTCGAACACCGCCGCCAACTCGGCCAACACGAGCCGAGTGGCCATGGACGAGATCAGGTGCAGGGGCTCGGTCACGTGGAGAGGCGGCGACGGTGGATCGACGCCTGCCGCGACGATATCGACACTTCCTCCCTCCGTCCTGAAGCGATGCGCCGCCGTCGCGCGCGCCTTTGGGGCGGCGCCACGGTCCCGTGGTGCCGCCCCAGGTGCGTCGTTCAGGTCAGGCGTCGCAGCGGCCGACGAGCTCCGCAGCCACCGGCTTCGACTTGTGTCCGGCCTGCTGCATGATCGGCGGCACCTCCGGATCCGAGACGAAGCTCAGCCAGCCCTGTTCGTCCCAGTCGAAGATGGCCCACAACCGATCCGGCTCGGAGGGATCGCGGAAGACGGTCGCGCCCTTCGATCCGTGCTGCTTGCGCTTCTCGGCGCCCTGCGTCGAGAAGATATCCATGAACCGGTCGAGATCCTCGACCTGCGTTGTTGCGAGGAGCATGTCGTTTCTCCCTTCGTGGTGCGTCGTTGTTGGAGGACTCGCGGGTCAGCTGGTTCAGCCGACGAGAGCCGGTGCTTCGACCTGGCGCTCCTGCGGATCGATTGCGCCGAGGCTCTCGACGATCTCGAACCGGCCGGCTCGGGCCTGCGCGATGTACATCTGGAGGCACAAATGGTGCTGTCCGGGAGCCATTGCCGCCGGCCCACCGGGGCCCTCGGCGATCTCTGCCCGATCGAGAGCTGCTATCACGTCAGCCTGGTCGAGCGACCCGACCTCGCTGACGGCGGCGGCCCAGAGCCGCAACCCGCGATAGAGGCCGGAGCACGCGCTGCCGCCCGTGAACTTCGCCTCGCCGGGGTAGAGCGCGTCGTACTGCGCGAGGAGCTTCTGGCTGAACGGATCCTCGACGGCCTGGTAATAGTCGAGGCAGCTGTAGAGACCCTCGCAGTGGGCAGCCGGCATCAGGTTGAGGAAGTTCTCGTCCATGTACGTGCAGACGAGCTGCCCGCCGCGGCTGACGAAGCCGGAGTCGTACAGCTCCTCGAAGAACGGCGTCACCCCGGGCGGCACGATCGTGTTGAAGACGACGTCTGCACCGCTTGCCGTGATGCGCTCGACGGTCGCCGCATAGTCCGTGTGGTCGAGCGGGTAGTACTCCTCGCCGACGATCTCCCCGCCGTTTGCGACGACGGCCTCCGTGACGCGCTCGTTCAAGACGTGCGGCCAGATGTAGTCGGCCGAGGGGAGGTAGAACCTCCTTGCTCCGGTTCTCTCCATCAGCCACGGGATCAGCGGATCGACCTGCTGGGCAGGCCCGGGGCCGGTGCAGAAGATGAGCGGGTCGGACTCCTGGCCCTCGTACTGCTCGGGGTAGATGTAGAGCGTCTTGCCTTCCACGACGGCCGGGCGCTTGATTGCCTGGCGGGTGGAGCTGTAGATGCCGCCGAGGATGACGTCGACTCCGTCCTCCCGCACGAGCTTCTCGGCCTTCTCGGCCGCGACGGCGTCGTCGGTCGCGCTGTCCTCGAGACAGAGCTCGAGCTGGCGTCCCAGAAGACCACCCTTGGCGTTGATGTCGCCGATCACCATGCGGGCGACGTTTGCATTGGCGCTGCCGACGAAAGAGAGCGGGCCGGTCTGGTCCGCGATCACTCCCACCTTGATGGTGCTTGCACTCGACATGATCCCTCCGTCTCTGACGCGCTCCCGGGCCGAGCAATCGCTCGATGGGGCGCTTCTCGTGTGAGAGAATGCTCCCCCATCGCTCGCGCCGATACATCGGGAGTACGCCCTATCTTTTCTCCACAACTCCGCCTTGCCGAGCTCGTCGCCACGCTGGCGCTCGCGCAGGACAACGCCTTCGGCCAGCCGCTCGAATCGCAGCTGCGCTCCTGCCTCCTCGCGAGCTGGCTGTGCGAGGAAGCGGAGTTCGACGACGACGTGCGGACGGACGCCTACTGGGTCTCGCTCCTGCGCTACATCGGCTGCACCGGTCATGCGCACGAGGTCGCCACCCTCTTCGGCGACGAGATCGCGATCCGGGCCCAGACGCTCGTCCACGACGCCGGCAACCCCGCCGAGGTGATGCGCGACGTCGTCGAGTACGCAACGGCGTGGCGCCCCGAGGACGAGCGCGAGGCGGTCGTCAAGATGATTCAGGAGCATGCCCACGAGTGGGCAGTGAACAACTTCGCGTCGGGCTGCGAAGTGGCCGACATGCTCGTCGTCAGGCTCGACTTCGGGCCGAGCGTCCGCGAGGCGCTCGCGTGCACGTTCGAGCGCTGGAACGGCAAGGGATTCCCACGGCACGTCAGCGGCGACGCGATTCCACTGCCGATGCGAATCGTCCACCTGAGCCATGACATGGAGGCGATCGGCCGTCTCTTCTCCCCCGAGCGAGCTGTCGCCGCGGCCCGCGACCGCCGGGACGAGACCTACGACCCGGTGCTGGCCGACCTCTTCCTCGAGCACGGCGCCGCCTGGTTCGAGCGGCTCCGGGGGGCCGAGCCGTGGGACGCCGTCCTCGGGCTCGAGCCCGAGCCACGGCGCGTGCTGGAGGGCGAGGCGCTCGACCGCGCGCTCGAGGTGGCGGCTGACTTCATCGATCTCAAGTCGTCGTACTGGGGCGGGCACAGCCGCCGGTGCGCTCAGCTCGCGGCGGACGCCGCCCGAGTCCTCGGGTTTTCCGAAGAGGACACGAACTCACTGCGCCGGGCGGCACTCGTGCACGACTTCGGCACGAGTGCGGTGCCGAACTCGATCTGGGACAAGCCCGGCTCGCTCACGCGGACAGAGTTCGACCGCGTCGAGCTTCACCCGATGCTCACCGAGCAGATGCTCCGCCGCTCGCCCGCCTTCGCCACTGTGACGCCGGCCGCCTCGGCTCATCACGAGAAGTGCAACGGGTCGGGTTACCACCGGCGGCTCCGCTCGAATACCGGCGATCGCGGAGCGTGCGTGCTGGCGGCCACCGAGATCTACGTCGGCCTGACCGCCGAGCGCGCAGATCGGCCGCGATTTCCCGACGACGAGGCGGCTGCCGAGCTGCGTCGCCTCGAAGCGGACGGTGTGCTCGAGCCGAGCGCAACACGCGCCGTGCTCGTCGCCGCGGGCCACGGCGAGCCCGAAGCCCGCGTGCGGAAGCGACCCCAGAACCGGGGCGGACTCTCGCGCCGGGAGGTCGACGTGCTCGAGCTCGCCGCGCGTGGCCTCACGACCCGCCAGATCGCCGACCGCCTCGTCATCTCCCCCAAGACCGCCGACCACCACATCCAGCACATTTACACGAAGATCGGCGTCTCGACCCGGGCCGCCGCCGCGCTCTGGGCGATGCAGAACGACTACGTCGTCGGCTGATTGTGGATCGGTCGGAGTCGGAGCCCGTGCTCGATCCGGCTCTGGTCGAGTTCATCCACGGCGGGGTTGCAGTCGGGGTCGCCACGCGGGACGATGACCTGAGGCCTGAGTTCTCCCGCGGGTGGGGGCCACAGGTGTCAGCGGACGGCCGCTCGTTGAGGATGTGCGTGACGGCGCCGGTGGGCTCGCGCATGCGCGCGAATCTGGAGCAGAACGGGGCGGTCGCGGTCGGGTTCAGTCCGCCGACGATCGCGCGAGCGATTCAGGTGAAAGGCGTCGCCGGGGCGGTGGGTGAGCCGGAAACGGCTGATCTGGAGCGGGTGGAGCGGCATTTCCGGTCGTTTGTCGCGGAGGCCGGGCGGATCGGCGCTCCGGCAGAGCTGTCCGAGCGCATGTTCGTGCGCCCGGGCCTGGTTGCGATCGAGTTCTCGATCGACGAGGTGTTCGACCAGACCCCGGGCCCGACAGCAGGTCGCCGGCTGTGAGCGAGCTCTCGGTTCCGCTCGAGTCGATCGGCCCGTGCCTGCAAGGCGTGCTCCCGTCCTGGCTCGTGACCTGCTCGGCGGACGGTGTCCCGAACGCGACGATCCTGTCGATAGTCCGCTACGTCGATGACGAGCGGGTGGCGCTGACGCGACAGTTCTTCAACAAGACCCGCGCCAACCTGGACGCGAACCCGCAAGCGCAGGTGATCGTGGTCGATCCCGGAAGCGGCGACCAGTTCGCGCTCGACCTGCGCTACCTCCACACGGAGAGCGAGGGGCCGATCTTCGAGGAGGTCGAGGCGAATCTGGCCGCGGTCGCCTCGCAGATGGGCATGAGCGATGTCTTCCGACTGCGAGGCGTCGACATCCACCGCGTCCTTCGCTGCGCCCCGTTCGGCGAGACCGCCGAGCCGACGCAGGAGCCTGGCGCCGAACGGGATGCGCTCCCGCTGCTCGACGAGCTCATGCGCCGGCTCGCGCTCTGTGTCGACTACGCGGATGCGGCACGCGTCGGGCTGGATGCGCTCGATGATCTGTTCGGCTTCGCCTACTCGATCCTCCTCACCGCGGACGAGCGCGGCGACCGGCTGTTCGCGGTCTCGAGCAACGGCTACATACCTTCCGGCGTGGGAGCCGAGGTGCCAGTCGGAGTCGGGCTGGTCGGAGTTGCGGCGGCCCGTCGCAGAGTTGTCTGTATCCCAAACCTCGCGCGGAGCCGTGCGATGAACGCGGCCGTGCAGGACAGCATCAGACGGAGTGGCGCGGAACCTTCCGCGGCCGAGATCGAGCTGCCGGGTCTCGCGCGCGTGCAGAGCGCCGCAGCCGTTCCCCTGCTTGCCCACGGCGAGCTGACAGGGGTGCTCTACCTCGAGAGTGAGCAGCAGGGCGCCTTCGGTCCGGGGAAGGAGCGGCTGCTGAGGGTGATCGGTGGGCAGCTCGCAGCCGCGCTCGCGGTACTGGAGGCGGATCGCGGCGAGGGCGACGCAGATGAATCTGCATCGGCGACGACGCCTCAGGGGGAGCCGCTCGCGGTCGCCTACTACCAGGCCGACGACAGTGTCTTCGTCGCTGACCTGTACGTGGTCAAGGGCGTGCCCGGCCGGATTCTGTGGAAGCTGCTGCGCGAGCACGCAGCGGACGGGCGCACGTCGTTCACCAACCGGGAGTTGCGGCTCGACGAAGGCCTCGGGCTGCCTGCCGGCAACAACAATCTCGAGGCGCGGCTGCTCGTCCTCCGTAAGCGCCTCGCGGCGCTCGAGTGCGGAATCACGCTCGACCGGGTCGACCGCGGCCGGCTCTCACTCGGTGTCTCGGCGCCGCTGACACTCGTGGAGGTGCCGACAACGGGGCCGATGCGCGCCGCTCACGAGCCTCCTCCAGGCGAGTAAGTGCAAACTAAGAATGACGTAGCGAACTCCTAGGAGACGCAGGCCGTCAACGCGCCTACCGTCACGGGGAACCTGATTCCCCAACCCGAAGGAGCGCCATGTCCACGGAAACGACAAACAAGCCGTACCGCCTCGCCTCCGGCGAGGGTCTTGCCGACGTCTGGTGGAAGACCGGCCGAATCACCGTCAAGGCGGGCCCCGACGAGACCAGCAACGCGTTCTCGCAGTTCGAGGTCGACGATCCGCGCGGGAGTGGCCCGCCCCTCCACGTCCATCACAACGAGGACGAGACGTTCTACATCCTCGAGGGCCAGGTCACCATGTTCGTCGGCGACGAGCGGATCGACCTCGAGCCCGGCGACTACTGTTTTGGCCCCCGCGGCGTGCCCCACGCCTACCTCGTCCGCTCCGAGCGTGCCCGGATGCTCGTGACGATCAGCCCCTCGGGCTCCGAACAGCTCTTCGTCTCTCTTGGCGTCCCCGTCACGACAGCCGAGCCGCCCACCGACACAGTCATGCCGCCGATGCCGGAGATGGCCCGACTGTTCGCAGCCTACGGCGCCGAGATTCTCGGCCCGCCGCCCTCGCTGAACGACCCGTCGTAGCCGGGAGGACGGGCCAGGTCTTCTTCGCAGGAAACGAAGAAGACCTGGCCGCCGTGGTCGATCATGCGGTGCGGGGTTCATGGTGGCGTACGGTTTCCTGATGCACGAGCACCAGCACATGGCGCTCCGACACGAAGGCGAGTTGTCGTCCGGCTTGACGGAGGAAGCGCTCGCGGTCGCGGCGCGCCTCTTTGACGATGCCGGGTCCGAGGTCCGCCGCGTCGTCGATCTCGGCTGCGGCCCAGGCGTCGGCACCGGGGCGCTCGTCAGGACGTTCCCCGGCGCGACGGTCGTGGCCGTCGACAACTCCCCTGCCATGGTGGAGCAGGCCGCAGCCCGCGCCGCCGGCCTCCAGCACGCCGACCGCGTCGAAACCCGGCTGCTCGACCTCGACGGAGACCTCCAATCGCTCGGACACTGCGACCTCGTATGGGCGGCAATGTCGATCCACCATGCACACGACGAGGTCGCGACGCTTCGGGCGCTTCGCTCACTGATCGCGCCGCTCGGACTGCTCTGCGTCCTCGAACGGGCGGAGCCACTTTCCGCTCGGTGTACGGACGAACTCGGGCGTCCTGGCATCTGGGACCGCCTTGCAGAGGCTCACCACCGCTGGTTCGAGCACATGCGCCCTCGCCTGCCGGGAGCCATGAAGGCCGAGGCCTACCCCTCGATGCTCGCCGAGGCCGGACTGGACGTCGTCGTCGATCGCCCCCTGGAGTGCAACGTCGAGGTGCCCCGCGATCCGATCATGCACCAGTTCGTCGCCGACGTCCTGCAAAAGAGCCTGACCGATCTGGCGGCCTTCGCCGACGAGGACGACCTGGCGGCGCTTCGGGGGCTTCTCGAGGCACCAGCGTCACCTGACCGCTGGGACGGCGCCCGGGTCACGATCAGTCGCAGGCTCTTCATCGCAGCGCCCGCGTCTTGAACGGCTCCGCGCCGCCTACCGAAATCTCGGCTCAGCCGAGATCCTCGAGTGGTACGCGGCCAGCGCCGCCGGTCGCGTGCTACGTGTCGGCGTGATG
Source organism: uncultured Thermoleophilia bacterium (assembly GCA_963829285.1). Classification (GTDB taxonomy): domain Bacteria; phylum Actinomycetota; class Thermoleophilia; order Gaiellales; family Gaiellaceae; genus Gaiella. Next base: position 261,492 of record CAWHHW010000001.1, read on the forward strand.
CTCGTCGACGGGCAGGCCGGCTTCCTTCCAGCCGGCAATACCGCCTTCGAGGTTCGCGACGTCATCGAACCCCATCGTCTTCAACGTCAGCGCGGCGAGCGCGGCGCGCGCTCCGGATCTGCAGTAGACGATCACGCGGCCGCCGGGGTCGAGCTCGGCCTTGTGGCGGGGGCTGGTCGGGTCGGCGGCGAACTCGAGCAGCCCTCGCGGCACCTGCACCGCTCCTCCGATGTGCTGCTCCCACTCGACCGGCTCGCGCACGTCGAGCAGCACCGCCTTGCCGGCGGCAACCTGCTCGAACGCGTCCTTCGGTGCGACGCTCTCGACCTGGGCCGCGGCCTCGGAGACCATCCCTGCGGCTGTCTTCGTCATGGCTGTCCTTTCGCTCCTGCGGGGGTGTCCGTCACCGGGGCAGCGGTGACGGACGCATTTCGCGGGTGGGCCTGGCCGCCCTGTGTTCGGACCGGCTGTCTTCAGGCGTGCGCGAGCTCGTGCTCGTGTGGGGCGGTCCACATGAGGTCGGGGTGGAAGTCGTAGCCCCAGGGGAGGCCGGCGTTCTTCCAGCCGTTGCGCATGTGCTTGCCGTGGTAGAAGCTGCCGGGGTCGTCGACCCGGTCGCCCTCGAAGCCGTTGACGATGTTGTAGACGTTCGTGAAGCCGGCCTGGGCGAGCGCGTTGACGGCCATCGCGCCGCGGCCGCCGGTGGCGCACATGACGAGGATCGTGGTGTCTGTCCCGAATGCCTCTTTCGCCTGGGCGACGAAGTCGGGGTTCGCCTCGCCGGAGCAGCCGGGTGGGCGGCCGGGCATCGTCGGCCCTTCGGGGTCGAACTTCGGGAAGACGAGGGGGATGTTCTTCGCCGTCTCGACGTGGCCGCCGAAGAGGTACTCCTCGAAGGTGCGAACGTCGAGGATGTGCACGCTCTCGGGGTCGGCCTGCGACATCGCGTAGGCCTCCTGCGGGGTCACGTAGAGCCCCAGGCTCGTCTTGTTGGTTTCCGGGATCTCGGTTGTCATGGTCGTGTCTCCTTCAGATCGACTGCCGTGAAATGTGGCGGTGCGACACGGGGACGTCCGTGCCGCACCGCGCCGGGGTGCACCTCGCTACCCGAACCGGATGCCTTCTGCTTCGAGGTCGCCGCCCGCGGGGAGCTTGTCCCAGCTTCTGCGCTGCCACTCCTCCTTCAGCACCTCGACCGCGGCCTGCTCGAGGAACTCGGGGCGGGCCCACTCGGCCACGTCGAAGTCGTGCTCGATGTAGCCGTGGCTGAACATGAAGTCCTTGCCGATCTCGATGCACTGCATGTTCTGGGCGCTCAGGCTCGGCACCATGTCGACGTCCTTGATGCCCTTGTAGGTGTCCTCGGCATCCTTGTAGAACGTCTGCCGGTTGAGGATGTAGGCGGCCGCGTGCTTGTGCTCGTTCGCCCAGCGGCCGACCTTGATCATCGCCTTCATGTAGGCCATCACCAGCTCGGGATGCTCGTCGGCCATCTCCTGCGTGCAGGTGATCACGGCCGGCGTGTTGGCCACCTGGATCGTCCAGTCCGGATAGCGGGACAGGTCCTCGATCACCTTGATCTGGCCCGTGGCCTCCTGCGAGTGCTGGAACTGCTTGCTGAGGGTGTAGATCGCGTCGACCTTGCCGCCGAGCAGCGCCATCTCGAGCGGCCGGAACGCGAGGTCGTGCTTGTGGTCGCGCTTCAGCCACAGCTCGGACGGGTTGTTCATCGTCACCTGCAGCATCTCCGGCTTGTCGTACCAGTCGTCCGGATAGGGGAACTCGACCAGCTCGATGTCGTCCATCGTCATCCCGTGCAGCTTCAGCATCGACTCGATGCCCATCTGCTCGGTGATCCGCCACCAGTCGTTCTTGATCGTGTTCAGGCTCTTCGAGATCCCGACCTTCTTGCCCTTCAGGTCCTCCATCCGGAACACGTCGTCGCGGGCGCGGACAGCCATGCAGCCACCCTCGTACACCCACGTCGCGCCCAGCAGCACCGTCCGCCGGATGTCAGCGTGCACATGGATCGGCGGGTAGAGGCCGCCGAAGCGGAACAGGTTGTCGAGGTTGTGGATGTAGTGCGGGTAGTAGTCGTTCTCCGGTGAATGGCGGAAGAAGGAGTACTCGACGCCGAGCTTCTTGAACTCCTCCCGGCACCAGCCGAGCTCCTGGTCGACGTTGTTCGCCGACACCATCGGGCAGTTCGTGAACCACACCTCGTCCCAGTTGAGCGGAGCGGTGTGAAACACTCGCTCCTCTGCAATCGCCGTCATCGTGCGCCTCCTCGTCATCGTGGCCCTAGCCGCGCGTCACAGATTCGGCGCGAGCAGGTCTCTACCGCCGAGGCTAGGCCGTTCCTCGGCTCCGGAGGCGCCGGCGGGCGGAAATCACATGTGTGAGTGTCGGCCGCTCAGGACGCGCGTCGTGTCGGGGCCGGCGCGCTCGAGTCGATCGTGGTCACCTCGAGCAGGGTGAGCCCGAGGGCGGAGACGCGCTGGAGGAGCCCCTGCAGCTCACTCTGGTCACGAACGTCACCCGTCAGTGCGGTGTTGCCCGCGACCCTTCTCAGGGCCATTCCGTCGAAGCTCGAGCTCATGCGGTCGCTGAGCTCTCCTTCGACCGTGAGCCGATATGTCCGGCTTCCCATAGCACCAAGCATGCGCCTCCCCGCGCTCCCGGACCGGCAGGGTAGCCCCGCTCACACGTGTGAATCCGATTCCTCGAGGAGGCCGACCTCGGTCGCGCGAGCGACGGCGTCCTTGCGCGTGTGGACGGCGAGCTTTCGATACAGGACACGCATGTGTGTCCGGATCGTGTTCGGCGACAGAAACAGCTGGAGGCCGATCTCGCGCACCGACAGGTCGGTTGTCAGGAGCTGAAGGACGGACATCTCCGCAGGGCTGGGCGCATCGAGCAGCGCTCCGCTGGCTGCGCGCTCGCCCGCATCCGCGAGCTCACGCTCGACCTCGGCGGCGAGTGTCGGCAGGAAGCCGGCGTCCGGGAGATCCTCGAGCACCTGCCGTGCCGCCACGAACGTCGTCTCGGCCTCGTGCAGCCGGCCGCGGAGAATGCGCGTCCGGGTCAGCAGGAGCAGGAGCCACGCGTGGTGGACGTTGGCGGCGTCTGCGGCGAGGAATTCCGCGGCTGTGGCGAGCTCGTGCTCGGCCTCGGCCAAGCTCCCTTCGGCAGCGTGCACGGCGCCGAGTGCCGCCGACGCGTTCGCGCCGAGCCAGCTCCCGATCGCCCCGATCCGGTCGGCCGTCGCCTTCGAACGCTCGGCCTGGGCGCGGGATGCTGTCAGGCGTCCGCGCTCGAGCCCGATCAGCGCGAGCGTCGCGCGGACGTGGATCATGCTCGGCGGGCGCCGCTCGGCACCGGCAAGCTCGAGGCAGCGCGAGGCGAACGCCGACGCCTGCTCGATGTTCCCGGCGAAGAAGAGCGCACGCGCATGCGCTGCGAGGGCGCCGGACAGGAACTCGTCCGCGTCCCCGCTTGCGAGATCGATCGCGCGCCCGGAGTCTCGAATCGCGGCGGCAACACCGTTCTCGAGCGTGAGGGCGCTCGCGACGAGCGCCCAGCCCTCGACGTACGTGTCGATCGCGCCGGCGGCGGCCCGGACGAAGCGGCGCTGCTCGGCGGCGTTCCCGTCGACGAGGACGCTGGCCATCGCGGCCGCAACGGCGAGCTCGGGATGGCGGGCGAGTTGCTCGTCGGGCACTTCGCGGGCCCATCGCAGGAACGTGCGGCCGGCCCCGCCCTTGAGGAGCAGCAAGTGGTACTCGGTGAGCACGCGGGCGACGGTCTCGTGGTCGCCGGCAGCGGAGGCATGGGCGGCCGCCTCGAGCGGCATCCCGTGTTCCTCCAGCCAGGAGGCGGCACGTCGATGGATGCGAGGCACCGCCTCGGGATCGAGCGTCACCAGGGCTGCCTTCGCGTACTCGGCCATGAGCGAGTGGATCCGGAACCAACCGCCGCGCTCCAGCCGCAGGACGAACAGGTTCGCGTGCTCGAGCTCGTCCAGCAGCTCGTTCGAGTCGCTCCGCTCGAGGGCGTGGTCGCTCAGCTCCGCCGTGAACTCCTCGAGCACGGAGGCCCCGTACAGGAGCGACCTGCGCTCGTCGTCGAGGGAGGCGAGCACCTCGGTGCTGAGGTACTCGGCCACGAAGCGATGCTCGCCTCCGAAGGCGCGCACGGCGGCTCCCGGGTCCTCGAGCGTCCGGAGCCAGAGCCCGGCGAGGACGAGCGCGGCGGGCCACCCCTCGGTTCGCTCCACGAGCAGTTCGATCTCGGCGTCGTCGAGATCTACGTGCCCCCTGGTCACGAGCAGCTCCCGTGCCTCGGCGGCCGTGAACGCGAGATCGCTCGCCCGCAGCTCGACGAGCTCGCCTCCGGCGCGCAGCCGGCCGAGGTTAAGCGGCGGGTCGACGCGGCTCAGGAGAACGACCCGCGCGCTCGCCGGCAGGTGGAGCAGCGCGTCGTCGAGCGAGGACAGGCAGTCGGCGCTCGTGACCGTGTGGAGATCGTCCAGCACGAGCAGGAACGGCCGCCCGAAGGCGCCGATCCCGTTCATCAGCTCGTCGGCGGCGTCCGCGATCGCGAGCCCGGGAGCGTCGAGCCGCTGCAGGGCGGTGCGTCCGATTCCGGGCCGGACCCGGTCGGCCGCCGTCGCGATGTAGCGCCAGAACCTGAGCGGGTCGTTGTCGCCGGCATCGAGCGTGACCCACGCGAGTGCCGCGTCGCGGCTCGCGCACCAGGCGCGCACGGCGGTCGTCTTGCCGTACCCGGCCGGCGCAGCCACGAGCACGAGCGCCGTGTCGTCCTCGTCGAGCAGGCGCCGAACGCGGGGCCGGTCGACCGCCGCCCGTCGCAGGGTCGGGGCAGCGAGCTTCGCCTCGGCGAGCGGCGGGAATGCCGCTGCGGCGCGAACGCCTCGCCTTTCCCTCCCGCTGTCGGCCTGATCACGCATCGTGGATCCACATCTTGCAGCAGGCCCGACCGAAACCGCCGTCTTTCGTGGTCACACGGGTGAAAGGCAATCCTCCGGCCAGGTGACCGTCGAGCGCGTCGTACGCCCGACGCACAAGTAGCCTCGCACGCGCATTGACCGGATCTGCTCGTTCCCGGTCACACATGTGAAACTCGCCGCGGCTGTCATCCGGGGGTCGCTGGCGGCGTAGCGTCGATCGTGTCGCCTCGCTCCGCAGCGGGCCGAAAGTCCGACCGGACGTGCGGTGACGCCGTTCCCGACGCAGGGAGGGATTGAAGATGAGAACCATCGACGAAGAAGGCGCGGTTGCCGTGGCGCAACCGGCTCCGAAGGTCGAGCATTTCAGCGTCGCGGAGCGGGCGGCGCGAGGGAAGGCGGCACGGGCGGAGGTGCCTCGCAGCGTGCACGCGGTGTGGGAGCCGACGTCCTTCCGGCGTGACCCGGTCGACCTGCTCGAGGAGCAGGCGACGACACGGGTGCCGGAGCTCGTGCCGATTCGTTACGGCCGGATGCTCGTGTCGCCGTTCACGTTCTACCGGGGAGCCGCGTACCTGATGGCAGCCGACCTGGCCGGACAGCCGCGGACAGGGCTGCACGCCCAGCTGTGCGGGGACGCGCACCTGTCGAACTTCGGGGCCTTCGCGGCCCCCGACCGCAAGCTCGTGTTCAGCATCAACGACTTCGACGAGACACTGCCGGGGCCGTTCGAATGGGATGTGAAGCGGCTGGTGGCGAGCTTTGCCGTGGCGGGCCGAGACCGCGGCTTCGACGCGGCCACGCGGGAGACGATCAACCGGACGGTGGGGCGGGCCTACCGGGAGTCGATCCGGAAGTTCTCGGCGATGGGGAACCTGGCGATCTGGTACGGCCGGATCGACATGGCCCTGATCGAGGAGCAGTGGCTCAAGCAGGCGAGCACGAAGCAGGCGAAGCGCTACGAGGCGAACAAGGCGAAGACGATGTCGAAGGACAGCCTGAAAGCGTTCGGGAAGCTGACCGAGATCGTCGATGGCGAGCCGCGGATCGTTGCCGACCCGCCTGTGATCGTGCCGATCGAGGAGATCGCTGGGCCGGAGGTGGCAGATCAGCTGGACGAGTTCCTCCGAGGCGTGATCCGCTCCTACCGCCGCACCCTTGCCGGCGATCGCCGCAAGCTGCTGGAGCGTTTCCGCTACGCGCACGCGGCACGGAAGGTCGTCGGCGTCGGCAGCGTCGGCACCCGCGCCTTCATCATGCTGCTGCTCGGCCGCGACGGCAACGACCCACTGTTCCTGCAGTTCAAGGAGGCCGAGGCGTCCGTGCTAGAGCCGTTCCTCGGCAAGAGCGAGTTCGCCAACCACGGCCAGCGAGTCGTCGAGGGCCAGCGGCTGACGCAGGCCGCAAGCGACATCATGCTCGGCTGGATCCGGGCCGAGAACCCGCTCGACAAGGTCAAGCGCGACTTCTACGTGCGGCAGCTGTGGGACGCGAAGGGATCCGCGCAGGTCGAGGTGATGGAACCCGACCTGCTGGCGACCTACGCCAGGCTCTGTGCCACCGAGCTCGCCCGCGCCCACGCGCGTTCGGGCGACGGCGTCGCGATCGCCAGCTACCTCGGCAGCGGCGACACGTTCGACCGCTCGCTGGCGGTGTTCGCCGAGCTGTACGCCGACCAGAACGACCGCGACTACCAGACGCTGAAGAAGGCCGCCGCCGCAGGGAGGGTAAAGCCGGAGGTCGGTGTCTAGCGCGGTGTCCTGAGCCTGCGCCAAAACGGGGGAGCCCCTGCAAGCTGCTCCCCCGTGTGCTTCGGACTAGCGTCGGTCGCGGCGGTCGTCGCGGCGATCACCGCGACGGTCAACGCCGTGGGACACAACGGCCACAGTCGCGACCGCGCCGGCGGCGCGTGCGACCGGTGCTGGCCCGACGACGCCGGGGCCGCCGATTCGCCTACGGGCAAGCGGCATCTCAGGCTCCTTCCTCGTCCGTGTCGGCCTCGATCGCGGCAAGCAGTGCCTGCACCGGGATCCGGCCGCTGGCCACGAGCTGGCCGCCGACCTTGCGCACAGCAGCCCCGAACGGCGCCGCCCAGCGGTTCTCCCAGACCAGGACTGCGGCAGCGCTTCCGGGCTCGACGGCCGCCGCGATGTTGACGAGGTCGTCCTCGCTCAACAGCATCGCCAGCTGCCGCTCGTCGTCGCGCAAGCCGCCAATCTCGCTTGCCTCGAGATCGGACAGCTCGAAGAACTCGAGCATGCCGTCGGAGTCCTTCTTCAGCACGACCAGATCGAGCACCCGAATGATGCCGCGCTGCTCCAGATCCACCAGAATCGGAATCACCGAGCCGTCGAACCTGGCGCCGGGAAACTCGACCACGATCCAATCGACCGGGCCAAGCGCATCGACGTCCTCAGTCGCAACGGCCGCGGACGTCACAGTCATCTCGCTCATTCGACACCTCTCAGATGGATTGCGTGTCCAGACGAGCGTAAGCCCATGACGGAGGCACGCAGACAACCCCATTGCGGTTCACACGTGTGATCTTGTCCTGACCGGCCCCCTCACCTCAGCCGCACTGCACATCGCATGAGATCTCGCCGTCGCGAAGGAGATCGCCGCATGCCCGACCCGTCTCGGCTGCAGGACCCTAACTCCGACGCCCACGCACGGAGGGTTCGTACGAGACGCATTTCCTCACCGAGCGATCGGACCTGAAAAGACGCTCCTTTGCAGGGGCGTCGTTGTGTTTCTTACAACGGATGGACCCGAGCGGACTCGAACCCTCCACTGCCGTCATTCGCCAGCAGCAGTAACGACAGGGGGTGGCAACGAGGTGGCAACTTAAGGCACGCCAAGGCGCTCCAAGAACAGTCGACTCCCGTGAGCTGGTTCCGCTTCCCTGGCGGCTGCACGCCAAGGCACGCCACTCCACCGGAGACCTCGAGCGGGCTTCTAAGCCGTGGGTCGGAGGTTCGAATCCTCCCAGGCGCATTCAGAAAGTCCCTGCAAGACGGCGCCTTCGACCGTAGCCGGGTCGAGGCCGGAGGCCGAACGGAGGCGGGGTGGCAACCAAAGTGGCAACTGCCGACGGCGAAGCGGCCGGGATCGGCGCACGACGTCGCATGCCCGTCTGCTCGCGACGCAGGGCTTGTCGCGCCCACGGCGGCCACGTGTCGCCTGCGCTCCAGCGTGGGCGGGCAAGGGGCCGGGCTGGGCACACAAGCCCTCACAGCGGCGCACGACCCTCCATGCTCCTCAGTTAGGGGCCGGCGGCGTCCGGGATGCTGGCCCGCACGACCCCCGCGACCCCGAACGCCGCCGCTACGACCCCCAGCACGAGGACCAGTCTTGTCTTCGTCATCGCGTCCTCTCCCCTCATCCGCCCGTCGCGCAGGCCGAGAACTCCGACGTGTTTCCGGACGCATCGGTCGCCGTGGAGGTGACAATCGGCGTCGCCGCAGAAGGTGCGAGGTGGAGCTTCGCGGAGAACGTGACGTTCCCGAACGCGTCAGCGACCACCGTCTTGGACCCGAGGTAGCTCTCGCCCTGGCCGTATCCGGACGGGTCGCAGGACGTATTGGCGAAGAACTCGAGCCGATAGGTGCCGAACGGGCGGCTGTTCAGCGTCCCGCCGATCACGAGCTGCCCGCCCTGGTGCGTGACGGACGTGATCACGGGGAAGTTCTGCAGCCCGTTTGGGCCGGTGTCCGAGTCGCCGGGGTCGTTGAGCGTGACGCCGTCGCCGTTGAGGTCGATGCCGATCGGCTCGGGACCGTTGGTGACGGTCACGAGGCCGTTGTCGAAGATTGAGTTCGCAGAGATTTGGACGCCGTAACTCGTGTTCACGACCACGATGCCGTCCAGGGTGTTGTCCGCGATCACGTTTGGGTCCCGCTCGGTACCGATCGTCCCGGTCGCGTCGTCCGCGATGTAGAGCCCGTACTGGTTCCCGAGCGGTGCAGCGTTGTCGGCCGTGCGTCCGATCACGTTTCCTGTGATCTGATCGCCCGAGTCGACGAGGTCGTTGATGCCCTGAAACAGATTTCCGGAGATCACGTTTCCGCCGCCGCGGATCGAGTGCGGGCCTGTCGCCCGGCCGATGAGGTTGCCGGACGAACGCCTGATGAGAATGCCGTCCGCGTTCGGGATCGCGCTCATTCCGTCGGCGCTCGTCCCGATCAGGTTTGAGCTGATCTGATTGTCGCCGCCGCCTTCGATGTCGACGCCTTCGCCGAGCAGGGAGTTTTGGCCCGAGATGACGTTGCCGGCGCCGAGCAGGAGCGATCCACCCACGAGGTTTTTGGAAACCCCATCGAGCTCGACCCCGTTTCGGCCATTACCGAGCGCGGCAGTTCCGTCGCCGTTCGTCCCGATCGAGTTGCCCTGAATCGCGTTGCCCGTGGATGTGGTCGAGCCCGAAGCCGAGTCGTTCTGGATCAGCACCCCGTCGTCCGAATTGCCGGAGATCACGTTGCCGGCGCCGAGTGAACTGCCCCCTATGGTGTTCTTCGAACCACCGAGGATCTCGATGCCCTCGATGTTGGGAAGCGCGTTCGTCCCCGACGGATTGGTTCCGATCGTGCTCCGGACGACGGTGTCGTTCGACGCCCGCTCGATCTTGATCCCTACCCCGAAGCCGCCGATCGCGAGTGCGCTCACCGTGCTCTGCCCGGCCTGGATGTCGAGGCCGTAAGCCAGCGAGCCGGCGCTCGGGTCCAACCCACCAAACAGCACGACCAGCGGTGTGCCAGTGTAGCCCGACTGCGTCGTGCCGTCGATCACGACCGGGTCGGTGACGACGGGTAGCTCGGTGGCCGGGAAGATCAGACCCGGCCCAGGAAGGGCGAAGGCGATCGTGTCCTTGCCCGGGCTCGCGTTCGCGTCGAGGATCGCCTGACGCAGGCTCCCAGGCCCTGAGTCGTTGGTGTTGGTCACCGTGAACGTCGCGCCGGCGCGCGCTGCCGAGGCGGTCAGCCCGGCCAGGGCGGCGACGAGGGCGACGAGGATGCTCTTGCGCATTGTTCTCTCCCTCAGTTGAAGGCGTCGACCCTGATCGCCTCGAGATCGGTGTAGGCGAACGAGTTCTTGGACTGGTAGTCGTCGGAGTGGCAGTCGACCTCGATCGACCCCTGCGCGCCGACGACGGTGTCGCCGGCGATCGAGAACGGCGCGTCGTAGCTCGAGCCGTGCGTCGGGAACGTGCCGGTCTCGGCGAAGGAGCTTCCTCCGCCTACCGCGAGCTGGCAGGACACGTGCGAGTCGCCGCCGTTGTCGCCGATCTTCCCGGCCACCCAGACCATGTACCGGCCGGCCGGGAGGATCGAGATGGAGTCGACCTGGTTGTACCCGGCCGCGTCGAGGGCGATGCCCCCGGTCGCATGGCCGTAGCCGTGACTCGTTCCAGACGGGCCTGTCGATCCCGCTGGCCCTTGCTGACCCTGGGAGCCGGCGGGACCCTGCGGACCGGCCGGGCCCTGGGCTCCCTGTGGGCCGGTCGCGCCCTTGACTCCCTGCTGGTTCCAGGTCAGCGCCACCTCGTTGAGTCCGCAGGACTGGCCGACGCCGGTGTCGATCACCCGCAGCGAGCCGGGCGGGACCGTGTTGCTGGAGGCCTTCGCGTAGCAGCCGTGGATCACCCCGCTTCCGTCGGGGATGGTCGCGTAGGCGATCCCCGCGACGGCCAGCGTCGAGACGGCGACGATCGAGGCGACGATTGTCTTCGTTGCCATCGGTCCTCCTAGACGTGGAAGGTGGTCGAGGCCGGCGCGTAGCTGGCTGCGGACGCGTTCGCGGAGTACGAGCCCGGCTGAAGCACGAGAGTCGCGCTTCCGTTCGCGCCCGTCTTCAGGTGCCGGGTTCCGACAACGACAGTGGCACCCGCGACGGGGTCGCCGGCGTCGCGCACCGACACGGTCACTGTGGCGCCGCTCTTCGTGCGCCGCACCGCCGCGTGGACCGCGAAGCGGGCGAGGACGTGCGTGTGCCAGAACCCGCTGCCGTCGTTCGCGAACAGGTCCAGCGCGCCAGCCGACCCCTCGCACTGCACGTAGGTGAGGCCTGCGCTCGACGGCACCCTCAACTTCTGCACGGGCTCGAGCGCGCCTGCAGCGCGGTTCGTGCGCGTCACGAAGAGACCATCCGTCACGTCGCCCCACGCGATCCAGAGCCGGCCCTGCGGGCCTGCACACACGGCAGCGCTGAAGTACGGGCCGGTGGCGAGCGTCCTCGACTTGCCGTCGTAGCGGGCCAGGTGCATGGCCTTGCCGTCGGCGTAGGCGACGTAGACACCCGGCGCACCGATCCGGCCGCTGAGCGCGTCGCTCCAGTCCTTCGCGAGCGGCGTCAGCAGGAGACGGGCGCCCGTGCCGGGAAGGATCTGCTGGACGTAGACGCCGCCCTGACCGGCGTTCGTCTGGCCGGCCAGCACGACTGCGCCGCTACCCGCGTCCGTCGCGACGAACGACTCCGCCATGCCGCCCTCGTAGCCGCTCTGCGGGATCGAAGCCGGCGGGTCGCCTTCGGCGGCGGTGCCGCGCCAGGCCGTGACCGGCTGGCCGTCCTTGGTCAGCGTTGCGCCGATCACGCCGGAGGCCTCGGCGACTGCTCCGCCCCAGGCTGCGCTCTGGGGGCTCCAGTTGTGGCCCGCCGCAGGCGCCGTGAAGGTGCGGATGCCCCCCGTGCCTGCCGCGAACAGCTGCAGCGTCCCGCCCGGCATCGTCAGCAGGGCGAGGCCGCCGTTGCCGTTCCAGCCGGTCGCGACCGTCGACGTGCCGACCGGCCTCCCCGCCGCGGAGAACCGGGTCTCGGAGATCGTCGTGTTCGTGCTGCCGCGGTTCGAGATCACGTGGAGCACGCCGTCGGCGGTGCGGGCGAGCCCGAGCTGCGCGCCCGCGCCGGTCGGGCCGCTGATCCGCTGCCACGCCGTCCGGGCCGAGGGGGAGCCGGCCGACACGCCGGCGAGGACGCCTGCCACGGCCGCGACGATCGCGACGGCCAGGGGGAACATCCGGTGTGGGCGATGCATGGAACGAACCTCCTCAGGTAGTCGGGGGACCGACGGCGGGCCAGGGCGACCGGGCAGCCTCGAGGATCCGCTCGAATGGGACCTGCGCGCGCTCCGCCGCCGTGCGGACCGTTCGCTCGGGCCCCTCGAACACGCAGAGCACGACCTCGTCTGCGCGCATGAGCAGCGAGCCGAGGTAGCGAACCTGCTCGCCGGCACCGACGAGGTCGGCGACGACGCCTGCCACGCGCTCGTCGAGCGCATGGAGATCGGCCTCGCTCACGCCTGCCCAGAAACATTCGGCTACGAACTCGCTCGGGTGCTCAGCCGTCATGTCACGAGGCTAGGCCGAGGCACGCGGCACCGAAAGAGGTGATTCCCTATGCAGCGACCGGCGGCCTGCGAGATCCCGGAACCTGTGGCACCCTCTGGAGGTGGCTGCCGAAGGCCCGGTCGGTCGTCAGGAGGAGCTGCGACGTCTCGATGCCTTCTTCGAGGCCGCCGCGACCGGGCTGCAGGCGCTTGCGATCGTCGGGCCGGCCGGGATCGGCAAGACATCGCTGTGGGCCGAGGGGCTGCGGCGAGCCGAGGGACGGACACGGCTCACCGCCCGACCGGCCGGCGCGGAGGCGAGGCTGTCGTACGCGGCGCTCGCCGACCTGCTCACGGACGTGGACGGCGGCGCCTTCGACGCGCTGCCCTCCCTGCAGCGGCGTGCGTTCGACGTCGCGTTGCTCCGGGAGGAGGCGGGAGAGACCGGGCTCGACGGGCAGGTCGTCGCCGCTGCGCTGCTCTCGCTCCTGACCGAGCTCGCGGCCGCCGGGCCCGTGCTCGTCGCGGTCGACGACGCGCAGTGGCTTGACGCCGCGACGTCCGCGGCCCTGCGCTTCGCCGTCCGGCGGCTCGAGGATCGCCCGGTCGGCGTGCTCGTCGCCGTGCGCACCGCCGAGGATCGGCCGGACACGTTCGAGCTCGCGGTTCCGGCGGCGCGCCGGACGGAGATCGAGCTCGACGGGCTCGGCGTGGCCGCGCTGCACGCGATCCTGAAGTCGGCGCTCGGGCGCGCGTTCCCGCGACCGGTGCTCGTCCGCATCGTCGCCGCGAGCGCCGGCAACCCTTTCCACGCGCTCGAGATCGCCCGCGAGCTGGAACGGACCGGCGTCCCGCGTGCGGGCGACCCGCTACCCGTGCCGAAGGAGGCGCGGACGCTGGCGAGAGCCCGGCTCGGTCGGCTGCCCCGCACGACGGGCGAGGCACTTCTCGTCGCTGCCAGCCTGGCCCGCCCGACGACGGCGCTCGTCGACGTGGACGCGCTCGGGCCGGCGGAGGAGCAGGGAATCGTGTCCGTCGGCGGTGACGGCGTCGTGCGCTTCGGTCACCCCTTGCTCGCGTCCGCCGTCTACGAGTCCGGCGCCGCGGGCCGCAGGCGGCGCGTGCACGCGCAGCTCGCCGAGCGCCTCGCCGACCCCGAGGAGCGTGCGCGGCACCTGGCGCTGGCGGCGGCCGGACCGGACGAGCCGACGGCCGAGGCGCTCGACCGGGCGACCGAGTCTGTTGCGGCGCGCGGAGCCGCGGAGGCGGCGGCCGAACTGAAGGAGCTCGCCTTGCGGATGACGCCGCCGGAGGACGAGGCGGCGGTCGCGCGTCGACGCTACGAGCTCGCCGAGCGACTCTACTTCGCTGGCGACCCGTCGGGCGCGCGGCGGGAACTCGAGCCGCTGTCCCGGTCGCTGCCACCCGGGGAGCTGAGGACGAACGTGCTGCTCGACCTGGGCAGTGTCGTCTGGACGCAGGGTGACTGGCAGGACGGGCTGGAACTCCTCTCGCTCGCGCTCGAGGACGCCGAGCTGCCGTCGATCCAGGCCCGCATCCACTCTCGCGTCTCGCTGATGTCGGAGGACTGCGACCTCGGGTTGGAGCATGCCGCGGCCGCGCTCGCACTCATCGACGAGCGCGAGGATCCGGTGCTCTACTCGTTCGCGCTCCACAACGAGGCGCGCTGGCGGCTCTACGCCAACGGCGTCGCCGACCACGAGGCGATTGAGCACGGCATCCGCCTGCAGCGCGAGGCTGCGACCTGGGAGGTGAGCGCGGTTCCGGCGTACTGGGCCCGCGACTTCGACGACTTCGACAGGGCTCGCTCCCGGTTCGACGACCTGCTGCGCGTCTTCCGCGAGCGCGGAGACGAGGCCCACAGCTGCGCCGCGCTCGCCCACCTGTCGGTGATCGAGGCTCTCACGGGGAGGATCGACCGGGCGCGGCGGCTCGCCGACGAGGCACGGGAGCTCGCAGAGCAGACGGAGCAGGAGACCTGGCTGCAGGTCGCGCTCTGGGCTCACGGACAGGTGTGTGCGCGCGGGGGCCAGCTGGATGAGGCGCGAGCCGCCGGGGAAGAGATGCTCCGGCGGCTCGAGGCTCAGCCCGACGCCACGCTCGAGCGGATGGCCAGAGACCTGCTCGGGATCGTCGCGTTCGCCGCCTCCTACCTCGAGGAGGCCGACCGCCAGCTCTCGCTCGCGGACGAGATCGACGCGCGCCTCCACGTCCGCGAGCCCGCGGCCGAGCGATTCCACGCCGACCACGCCGAGGCGGTGATCGCGCTCGGAGACCTCGACCGCGGCGCCCGGCTCGTCGAGCGCCTCGAGGAGCGAGCGCAGCGTCTGCCGCGGCCTTGGATCTGCGCGGTTGCGGCCCGCTCGCGCGGGCTGTTGCGCTCGGCACAGGGAGACCTGGACGGAGCGCTCAACGCGTTCGAGGAGGCGCTCTCGAACCAGGGGCGACTGGAGATGCCGCTCGAGCTCGCCCGCACACACCTCGTCCTCGGTCAGCTCCTACGAAGGCGGAAGGAGCGAAGGAAGGCGCGCGCCGCCTTCCAGGAGGCGCTGGCGGGCTTCGAGCGCTCCGGGGCGGCGCACTGGGTCGAGCGCGCCCGCGCCGAGCTGGCGCGCGTGCCCGTGCGCCAGGCCGCGGGCGACCTGACGCCGACCGAGCTCCAGATCGCGTCGCTGGCCGCGGGCGGGCTGACGAACCGCGCGATCGCGGAGCGGATCTTCGTCAGCCCGAAGACGGTGGAGGCGAATCTCGCGCGTGTCTACCGCAAGCTCGGCATCCGTTCCCGCGCCGAGCTCGGGCGCGTGATGGCGGAGCGGGAGCGGATGCCGGAGACCTGACCGCCAGGCATACTCGGCGACCCAGTGCATCGGGTCGCCCGCCCCGAGGCCGCCCGCTCAGCACCCCCCGAGGTGAGTCGCGCTTCTCTGAAGCCGATCTGTCCCACTTGCGGAAACGAGGAGCCCCTGTCTCTTCTATCCCCTCAGCGCGGTATCCAAGACCGTTCCATCGACTAAAACAGTTTGTCGGACGCAATCCAGTAGAAACAGGCTGGATCAGGTCACCGTCACGCTCCGCAACCTCGACGCCGGCGACCCGCCCCAACCCAGGCGACTCCGCCGACAACGCTGTTCTCCTCAAACGACCTCCTTCCCGGGCCTTCCCGTTGACTTCTTCTCAGCCCGGGCGGCTCCTCGGCCGCACGGTCACACTCCGATTGGAATAGGCAGCTCGACAAGATCGAGCGGTACATCGACCCACAACTTGCTGAGCTTGGGCCGAGGATCATCGACCCGTTCGACGGGGGCACGTGTCGACCAACGGAAGAACTCGCAACGGAGTTGGTGCACTAGAACCTGTAGGCGCGGAAGCGGCGCGTGACCACGGCGTTGCCGCCAAGTGGGTGAGAGCCGGAACTGGGAGGGGACGGATGCCTCTCTTTTTTGGGCACGGACGCTTAGACGCGCGGGTTTGCACGGACGGCATGGGACTCCCACGACGGGGGAGGGGGGTGGCGGATCAGGATTGCTGACGCTTGGCGACCTGACCGACGGCTCCGACTGGGGAGACGATTCTGTGTCCTCATACGCGCGGCCGTCCGGTGTGCCA
>CAWHHW010000002.1:0-319832 GCA_963829285.1 uncultured Thermoleophilia bacterium
CTGTGATCACCGTATCCCCGACAGGGTGCCCGTGTCGAATCTTTGCCGATAGGACATGATTGGGTCAGCGGGTGCCCCCAGAGCAAGACCGAGGCTCGACCCAGAGCACAGGAAGCACGGCTGCTTGAGTGACGACAGGACTACTACGGAGTACGTTCCAAGGAACACTTTCACCGTCCGGACTCGACCCGTCTCTCTGGCGGGAGTTCAGGGCTTCCGTCTTGCGCGACGGGGACACCGTGCAGCGCGCCAGTGCGTGCTCGTCTCAGTCTCGTTCGCGGCGGTCGAGAAGTCGATCGGCGGCTAGGGGGGAGGGGGCGCGACGCATTCGACATCCGCACACGCGGACACCCCCGCGGGTTCCGGCGAGTTATATGTTCGTGCAAGTGCTTGCCAAGTGTTAAGCTCGGTGGTGGACGCCGACTGACTGTGGCAGGCCGGTCGGGGTTGTGTGTGAGGGCGGGGCCGGGCTGATGTCCGGCCTTCGTCGTTCTTGCCGGGAGTTGTCGATGCTGTAGAATCCCGTTTACACATACGAAAACGGAAGATGCCTGCCACGTGCCCCCCCAGTCTGAGCTTGATCGTGACCGCCACGCTCGCGTGTATGTCAGCAGGGGCGGCGTCACCACCGTGCGGACGATGACCTACCGGGTCGCCGACCTCGTCGAGGCCCACGGTGGTTCCGCGCTCAACGCGCTCTCGACCGTGGGCGTTCGATGGGCGCGCCCCACACGGCTCCGGCTCATGGCCGTGCTCCGCGCAGGAGGCCGCGCCGCCGCGGAAGCGTCAAGAGCAGTCGCGACGGACCCGAACCTGAACCGCCCCCGCCGCTACTCGCGGGGCGCTGTCGCTCCCTGACTACCCGGACTGGGCGCCGCAACCCGGGGTGCGTGCATGAGCGCGGACATGAAGATCGGGTCGCCCGAGCACCTGGCCTGGTTGGAGGCCAACGACCCGTGGCTGTTCGCCTGGTATCTGGAGCATCCGCCGGCGCACCTGACCGGCCCGGAGCCTGAGCCGGGGACGCCCGAGCACGAGGCGTGGGCGCGGGCTGAGTTCGAGGCCGTCATGGCCGAGCATGCCGCGCAGGTGGGGGTCAGGCAGCGGCGAGGGGGTGGAGGCGGTGAACGCCTTCGACCGCGAGGAGTACCGTCGCCAGTTCTTTGCGGCCGTCAACTCAGGCTCCCCCGTTCGACCACTTCGCAAAGACGCCTCCCCCGAGGAGAAGGAGTTTCATGCCCTCCTCAAGGCGGAGTTGATCGGGATCACTGGCGAGCGGGAGAAGCAGAAGAAGAGATCGGGCCGGACGCGGGACACCGAGAAGCCGAAGCTCGCCGCCGTCACCCCGATCAAGAAGGGGCCGCTCAAGTCGGTGAACATGGACGAGGTCAGGGTCCGCTACGATCACCTGGCTGGAGAAGCCTGTGTGGCAGAAGCCAGCGTTCGAGTTGCTGGCAGGGCAGAAAGGAAGCGGCAAAGGAACCTACTTGGCCGGGCTGGCGGCTCGGGTGACGCAGACGGGTGGCCGAGTGTTGTTCGTCTCTTCCTCGGAGGACTCTCTGGGGATCGACCTAAAGCCCCGGCTGATCGCGGCCGGGGCAGCATCCCCCTCGTCAGGAGCATCACCGAGCACGTCCAGCTGCCAGATGACATCGAGCGGATCAAAGACCTAGCAACCGCCAACAAGGGCGTGGATCTGATCGTGATCGACCCCGTGGCGAGCCACATCGGGAACAGCAACTCGAACAGCGAGGCCGAGGTCAGGCACGCGATTGGTCAGTTGAACAGGCTCGCCGACGACCTCGACTGCCTGGTCATCGGCGTCCGCCACCCGGGCAAGGAAAAGGACAGGGCGCTGCTGTCAACCATCCTCGGGTCGACCGCCTGGGTCGACGTCCCCCGGGCCGTCGTCTACATCGCCAAAGACAAGGGCGACGAAGACCTCCGTCACATCCAGGTGATCGCGGGGAACCGGTCGCGCAACGGCAAAGCCCAGCTGTTCCGAATCGAAGGAGTCAAGGTCGAGGGGGTCACCGGAGAGATCACGGTAGCCCGGGCGCTGGGCGAGTCAAGCGAGACCGTCGAAGAGGTCATGGCGGGAAGGAACTCGAAGTCGGCCGACGCCCGCCGTCTGATCCTCGCGATCCTGGACGACGGGCAGGAGCACGAGTCGGACGAACTCGACGCCCACGTTGCGAGCGTGACGGGCCTCTCCCCACGGACAGTGCGAGACGTGCGGCTCAAGCTCGGCAGCGAGGGACTCGTGAAGTCGAAGCAGGTCAAGGACGAGTTCGGGGCAGTCCTTCGCTGGGTCGTCTACCGCAAGCTCGACGACGAGTGGGGGGCGTCATGACCAGCCCCGTGACCACAACCCCCAGAGTCGTGAAGGGGTTACGACTCTGTCGCGCGCGCGCGCGTACATACTCTCTCTATACGACTGTGGACTAAAACAGAGGGATTGCGGCACACCGAACTCACGACTGTGGCCCCCTCTTAGACGGCTCCCACGTCCAGGGTCGTGGATCCGTAGGTGTGTACGCGCGCGCGAGGCCGGTGACCTCTCGTGAGAACGCTGGAGCAGATCTTCGGTCCCCTGATGCTCGACGAACTGGAGCGGCTGATCGACGCCCGGGCCGAAGCGATCGCTGACCGGAAGCTGGCCGAGCACGTCGCCCAGACGGAGGTCAGGTGGATCTCGACGGGGCAGGCGGCGCGGCTGCTCGGGGTCTCGGCGGACGCTGTCCGGATGCGGGTCAACCGCGGCACCCTCGTCGGCCGTCGCCGCGGCCGGAGGATAGAGATCGACGCAAGCTCCGCCCGAGGCTGCCAAACCTAACCCCATATCCGTTACCACAACCGTTACACTCCAGGTACACCCAACGGAAGGAACCTCATGCCAGCCACCGCCGCCCCCACGCTCACCGGCTCCGCCTCACGCCAGCCCGCCCACTTCCAGGGCAAGCGCGTGCCCGGCCTCTGCCAGCGCACGACCGCCGACGGCCGCGTCGTCTACGAGGCCTACTGGAAGGCGAACGGCAGCCCCGTCCGCCGCGCCCTCAGCGCCAGCACCACCTCCGACGCGATCCAGGAGCTTCGCGCCCTCCGCGTCGACCACGCCCGAGGCGAGCAGCACCGCTCCGCCACCGGCGTCAGCTTCCGCTACCTCGCCAACGACTACGTCGCCCACCACCGCGCCCGCCGCGACCTCGCTGCCCGCACGATCGACCTGAACGAGCAGCGGCTCCGCAAGCACGTCTTCCCGGTCATCGGCAGCGTCCCCGCGAACGAACTGACCGCCCGCGACCTCCGGCGTCTGATCGACAAGCTCGTGGCCGACGGCAGCCTCGGCGGCTCCTCGATCGTGCAGACGATCAATGTCGTCAGCGCCGTCCTCCAGTTCGGGATCCGCGAGGGCCTCGTCGCCCGCAACGTGCGGCGCGACCTCGTCCGCGGCGACCTCCCATCCGCCAAGCGCGCCTCCGAGCCGCGCTGGCTCGACCAGGCTCAAGTGCAGGCGCTCCTGACCGACCTGGGCAAGACCGAGTTCAAGACAGCCGCCGCCTGCTGCGTCTACGCCGGGCTGCGCGCCTCCGAGGCTCTCGGCCTGACCTGGGCCGACGTCGACCTCAGCGCAGGCACGATCGCGATCGAGAAGCAGCTGAGCCGCGACGGCGAGCGGGTCCCGCTGAAGACGGCAGCCTCGGCGGCGGTGCTGCCGCTCGTGCCCGCGCTCGTGGCCGAGCTTCGTAGCCACCGTGCCCGCCAAGCCGCCCGCAGCTTCGCGCTCGTCCGACCCGAGCAGCTGGTCTTCACGACACGGACGGGCAAGCCTCAGTCGCAGCGGAACCTTCACCGGGCCGTCGCGAACGCCGCGGCCAACGTCGGTCTCGGCGCCGTCTCCGTCCACGACCTGCGCGACACGTTCGTCGCCTGCGCCTTCGGCGCCAACCTGACGCTGCCCGAGGTGTCCGCCTTCGCGCGCCACTCCAGCAGCCGGGTGACGGCCGAGTGCTATGCGGGTCTGGCCGACACGACGCGCGAGACGCTGGCCGTCAAGCTCGTCGCCAACGGCTTCGGGTCGTGATCGGCGATGACGAAGAAGCTGCCGCTCCGCGAACGCCTCTGCGAGTGGTGCGGCGAGCCGTTCATCAGCAGCCGCGCCGACGCCCGCTACTGCCCAAGGCAGCCGCTGCCGGGTCGCCGCCCACAGGGAACGGAAACGCGAGTCGGTCGGTGCGGCACCGGTTCCGACGCCGAAGACGAACATCTACTTCGGCCGCGGCGACCACTGGGAGGACGCAGTCAAACCTCTTGGCCGCTACCTGTCCGCGTGGGCAGAGCGCGGGTTCGAGTTCAAGCACATCAAGCCTGCGACGGCGAAGAAGAGAGTCGAGAAGATCGACGCGCTGATCGAAGGACTACAGCAGGCCCGGCTGGATCTCGAACCGAGGTCTCACAGGGCACACACACGACTGGAGGCATGACCAGGCAAGAGGACGACCTGTTGGATCCGCCGCGGCGACAGCCCCGCCACCCGAACGGGTCGGTGACGGTGACCACTCACGTCGACCAACTCCCGTCAGCGGCTCCACCAGGTCCATGCACTGCTGCCGCCCTGGGTCTTCGCCTGCTCTTGGTCAACCCGTTGGGTGAGGACTCCCGCCCGCATGCGGTTGTTCCCTCGTGGGTCTCGTTCCATCACGGTTGAAGCGAACGCGGCAAGATCGGCGAGAACTGCGGGGTCGGCGTTCTGAAGGGCCACGAACGCCTGGTCGAGTGCGATCTTCGTCTGTCCAGCCTCAAGCTGTGACCACGCCTGCGCCATGGCTAACGGTCGCGGTGGCTGAGTAGCCTCCTCGACGATAGGGGCTTCAATGGTTCTTGCCTGCCCATCGGCTCCGATGCCTGTGTCGAAGTTGAAGTGGCAGTAGCGGCAGATACGGGCGTCCAGTTGCACAAGTTCGGCACAGTCCGGGCACCGCTTCATCGACCCTCGGACAGATGCGACCGCAGCCGTAGCGTTCTGCCCGGTGATCAGGTCGCCGCCCGTCGGCGTTGACCGAGGGACTGTCCGAAGGGCCATCGCTAGGGCGACGACCCATCCGACCAGCGTCCAACCCAAGAACACGTTGACGGCAGCGATTGAGCCGAAGTTAGGGACTTCGCGCTCCTTCGCGAGAAGCGTCGGCAGAAAGTAGAGGCCGACAATCATCACGAGGAAGAAGAGGCCCACGAGAACGTCCACGGCTGCAGTATCCGCTGCCTATCGGCACCGTGCAAGGCAACCCTGGGCCTCCCGGCCATCGACCCGGGACGCCCGTGGCCAAGGGGCGGTGACGAGCCGCCTCTCTCGTGCCCTGAGCGCCGTGCTCGCTGCGGCCGATGAAGGCTCGATGAGCCTGAGGGCTGCGGGACCAGGAGCGCGGACAGACCTGCAGGCGCCGAGGTCGATCAAGGTAGTTGGCGACGACTTTGATTCGCTCTTTGCGGCGCTCCGATAACCGGTCGTCGTCCGCGACCGGTTCTTTGCCGCCGACGTGACCAAGGGCGAGGTCGGCCAGCGTGGAATGGGTCGTCAATGGAGACCCATTCTTGGGAGATCTACCCGTTCACTCGGTCGCCATCCGTTACCGAGTGACGCCCCCACCCTCGCCGAGGTCGGCCAGCGTTGGTGGCAGAGATCGGTCGTCGTCGGCTACCGATCCTCTTCGGGATGCTGGCGAGCCTCTGCCAGCGCGACGACTCGCCCTTGGTCACGTTGAGGTCGAGTAAGGTCGTCGTAGGCGACTTTACTCTCTTGGGACCTCCTCCCCGGGTGATCGTCTTGGCGAGTAGTTCTCCAGCCCGGTTGATATCACCGGTAGCTAGTGACCACCGGTGATTCCTCCCGTGGCTACCCGTGGCTACCGCTTGCGTTCGGGTGCCTTCGCTCGCCGCGAACAGCCCGAGCCAAAACGGCTCAAAACAGCCGTTTGAGCGAACGTGAGCGAACAGGAGCGAACGCTGCCGCGTCTCGACAAGCTGGGGGTCACTGGTTCGAGCCCAGTAGCGCCACTCTCGGAAGCCGGCGCGCACCGACGGGTCACGGAAGTCGGGGCGCGACCCGGAGCCGAGCTTGTCGCGAGCGAACCCCTTCCCTGCCATGCACGTCTTGAAGGCTGCAATCTTGGTCTTGAAGTCTGCAATCTGCGCGGGTGTCGGCAGTTTGAAGCTGTGGCCAGAGTGCTGGGCCGTTTGGGCCCCCTTCCCTCGGCGGTGGTAAGCGTGAGACAATTCCCGCATGAAGGCGGTAGCGGGGCTTGACATGCTCATCCTGGCGTTGCTCTACGGCTACAGCCTCGCTGCCCAGCCGCGCTACGCGACGCCGGGCGCGAGACGCCTGGCCGCCTGGACGTATCGTCAGCCGCTCCTCGCGCGCTACGCAGTCGCGTACGCGGTCTGGGTCGTGTTCATGTCGG
This sequence comes from uncultured Thermoleophilia bacterium, assembly GCA_963829285.1. Taxonomy (GTDB): domain Bacteria; phylum Actinomycetota; class Thermoleophilia; order Gaiellales; family Gaiellaceae; genus Gaiella. The sequence continues at coordinate 6,459 of CAWHHW010000002.1, forward strand.
GGCTGTACCTCTTTGCGCACGGCACGAACTGACGAGCCACTAGCCGCCGGACGGCGCACACCGCGCACGACGGGAGTCTGAGTGCGTGCGGCGCTCGTCGTGGCGTCGGTCGCGACGTGCGTGGCGCTGTCCGTGCCTGCGACTACCGCGACGAACTTGTCCTGAGTCGTCTTCTCGTAGATCTCGCCAGAGATGATCTGAGCCTCTGTGCCGACACCACCACTTCGGCCGTCCGCCTCGTCGCAGATCAGGATCACTTTCGTGATCACCGGGTCGGTGACCATGCTCTCCCTGAAGGCGTCGGCGTCGTGACCTTCCTTGAGGTCTCATTTGTCCAGAACAGCGTCAACGCCCGACTCGCGAAGTTCTGTCGCAAGCTGGAGAACACAGGTTTCGTGCTGAACACTCGTCCAGCTATATGAGACAAACAATCTCGGCGTTGACAACAGGTGCCCTCCTCACACGTGCCCCAGCGAGCGTGGCGAGGGTACCTGGGACGGCGGCTTCTAGGGATGCCGATGATCGTGGGGCGGCGATTTCTCACCGGCTGCGGCGCAAGTCAGTCGACGAGGAGTTTGTCGAGCGTGTCAGCGGTGTGTCAGCAACCTCTGTCGGAACGAGGCGAATCATGGACGAGCGGGACGCTTCGGCTCGCCTGTGCGAAGCCGTTTGTCCTTCCGCGTCTCATTCCGACGAACGCCCAGCCTGACTCGACAAGCTGGGGGTCACTGGTTCGAGCCCAGTAGCGCCCATCACCGCAACACCAGGAAACACGCCATATCCACGAGTCGAGCGAGGCCCTGGAAGGGGCCTTCTCTCTCGGGATCGAAAGCGGATGGAAAGGTGGCGGTCACGACAGCGTCGGCTGCCGCTCCTGCGCGGCCTCGCCCGCTTTCTTCCGCACGTGTGCGCGTATTCAGCGCGTGAGGGGGGTCGGAAAGAAGCGCGTGTGTGCGCAACGCACCCGAAGAATGTTTTCGCGGGGGTGGTCGATGCCCCGGGGATGTGGGGCCCGCACAGATTTGAAGAGGCGCATGGAAAGCTGCGGGACTCGGGGTGGACATCGGAGAGTCTCTCGATTCGCCACCGAACCGCCAACTCTCTGTGGAAAGCGATTGAAGAGTTCGACGTTCGCGAGAGCGTTCGCTGCCTCTTGCCTCGCGGTCTCGCTCTGAGGGTGTCGGATCCTGGCTTTCCTCGATTGGGGGTGTGTCTTGTTGCGGCTTGGCCGATAGGTGGTTGCAGTATCAGTGTCGCTTCGAAGGGGAGTGAGTTGTGGCAGGGAACTCGTCCCTGTTCTCGAGCACGTTCGAGCGACCAAGACCGGAACCCAACAAGACGGACCCACGAGGCTCGTTGCGGTTCACCAGAAAGGGCAGATCTCATGACGATTTCACGCAGGTGGGGCGTTGTGGTGGCGGTGTTGGCCGTGTCGGCCATGCTTGTCGCATCAGCCGGCGCCGATTCGATCGGGCCGACCACGTTCGAGTCGCCGACCTTCACCCTCGGCGACATCAACGGCCAGGACGGCTGGACGAAGACGGGCCCCTACGACGCAGCGGTCGCGACCGTCTCGTCGTTCCCGGCCGCATTCGGGTACGGGTTCGGAGCTCAGGCGTTGCGCATCTCGAACGCCGTCGTCTCGGGAAGCTTCGGCGATCAGACGTTCTCGTCCGGTCTCGCCAATCCAGCCGGAGAAGCGCCGGCGCAGACGCACTTCGAGGCGAGCTTCAACATCGGAACGACGCAGGCCGCCCAGCAGTCGGGTCTCAGCATCGCCGTCAGCCCGGACAATGGCAGCGGCGCCCGGATGAGCTATCTGCGCTTCGAGGACCAGGCGGACGGCGTACACGTGTTCTTCGACGACGTGACCGATACGGGTCCGCTTCGGAACGGTCGCGACGTTCAACGAGACTGACATCGCGACGATCGACCGGGCCCACTCGCACGCGATCAAGTTCTCGATCGACTTCAAGCCCGGCCCCGCCAACGACGTCGTCACGATCTTCATCGACGGCGTGCTGAAGGCCACGGGCACGACGTGGGAGGACTACTACCGGTACGACCCGGAGCAGACCCCGAGCGGTAACGTGCTCTCGCCCGTTTCGAAGCTGCTATTCCGCGCAAAGGGGACGGCCAGCGACAGTCTCGGCAAGGGCTTCCTGATCGACGGCGTTTCCCTCGCATCCTCCACACTCGTCGGTCCCCCGACGACCAAAGACCAGTGCAAGAACGACGGCTGGAAGACCTTCAACAACCCGTCGTTCAAGAACCAGGGCGACTGCGTCAGCTACGTCACCAACGACGGCCACGGAACCCACGGCCACCACGGCCACCACGGACACCACGGCCATCAGGGCGACCACGGCCATAACGGCAGCAGTGAGGGCGACAGCCATGGCGAGCAGAGTGGCAACGGAGGGCATGGCAACGGAGGGCATGGCAACGGAGGGCATGGCAACGGAGGCTCCAAGCGTGGTGAGGGCACGGGCAAGTAGCCCTGACCTCTAGCTCGTTCGCGATGGCGGGCCCTGCGTAAGCGGGGCCCGCCTGGTCTCATCCCATCCCGTCGCAGTCCGGAGTGCTGGCAGTCGGAGCTTGGAAGCCGGCTGAAGGTAGGCGGCCTCGCGACCGGTCTCCGCCGCCCCGGCAGGGTCTGTTCGGTGTCTTGGGCATATGCGGGCGCGTATACGTGTGAAGTCGAACTCGTCCTTCCGCTGGTCGCCTACGATTGCGATCCGTCGCAAACAGGCCGATCGTCCGGCAGAGGGCTTGCGCCCAGCTGGGCTGAGTTGCGGGGAGCGGTTTCCATCTCGTTTCCAAGGACTGGGCCGCTCGTGTTCTGCCCCGAGTGCTGGCAGCGGGAGTTCGGTAGTTCCGGGTAGCGGTTGTCAGCGGAGGCGCGGCCGCGCTGCGGGTGGCTGTGGGCAGCGTGCGTGGGTGAAGGTAGGCGCTGATGAGCCGGTTAGCGGGGAGCGCAGGCGCTGGGTGCAGGCGACGATGATCAGGGAAATCCCCGATTGCTGTCGCCAAGTGGCTCGTAGGTTGAGACGTGTGGGAGAGATCGAGGGTGTCGAAATCTCGAACAGCGACGGCAGATGGATAGTCGCTCGTCTACGCGAAGTCGGTCGCGCCGACGACGCCATCGCAGCGTCTTCGATCGAATATGGGCTCGATTTCAACTATGCGATCGACTGGCTCACCCCGGCCGAGAAGGATGCGGTGATCATGGTTCTCGCCACGTCGCCACCGTCGCTGTGGCAGTTGCACGACAGCCTCACCGCCGATCAGTTCGACCGCGAATAGCCCGGCAAGCACGCACGACCTCGAAGGATGTGCCACACGCAGGGGCGAATCGGAAACCGGGATTCAGACCAGCCGGCGCGGCAGTCAGCTTCCCGCGTTGTGCGTGCTCATGACAACCTGGAGTGACGGCTCGCTGGCGAGTGCTTGCGGGGCTGGGCAGGTCAGCGCCGTGCACTGGATTCCGAACGTGTAGGAGTAGTCGAAGGTGGGGTGTGGCACTTGGCTCACCCAGGTGGCGAGCATCGCCGTGAGCTCCCTGGCGCTGGGAAGCCTGTAGTACTGGGACGCGCCGCCTGTGCGGCCTTGCTGCCCGAACACCTGGAAGACCGGGACAATCGTGTCAACGGGGATCCCGTTGCTCTCAGCAGCGTTGACGCGAGCTGTGATCATGCCGACGTCGCACGGAATCTTGTTGCCAGCGCTGTCGTAGTGGCAGGGATAGGGGTCGAGACCGAAGTAGTCGACATTGGTGAGTGCGGGCTGCAGCGCCCGGTATTCACACCCGAGATCGTTGCCACACATCGCTTCACCGTCGAGGACGACGATGAACGCGTACTGTCCTGGGGCGTGCAGATGTATGTAGTCGGCGCGAGCCTTGATGTCGTTCGCCGCGCTGGGGCAATTGCTCGGATGTGGCTCGTCTGCGATGTAGTAGCCGAATACGCGCGGGTTGTGCGCGAGCGCTTTGACCTGGGCGGCAAACTGGCGGTTCGTGAAGCCGGGTGGTGGGCAACTGCTGCTGACCGGCGAATTGTCGAGGTTGCCGACCCACACGAGCGCTTTGGCACCGGGCGGGAGTGCGGCGATGGCGGCGCGAACTCGGGCGGGATGTGTCGTCTTGCCGCCGACGTCGAGCAGGTTGAAGCCCAGTGCGGCGGCCAGGCCGACGTTGCCGCGGACGTTTGTCGCATAGTGCGAGGTCGTCGTACTGCCGTCCGTCGCTTTCGCCGTCGTTGCGCCGTTGGAGTCACCCGCCGGGACTAGAGCCGCTACCGCCGAGCATGGGGTGTCTCGCCCCGAAGCGCAGCTCCCCTTCCCGACATGCATCGCTAACGCCACACCAAGAACCACACCGAGTCCAGCGAGGCAAACAAGGCCGAGCGTGAGCGTCCGTCTGCTCACGTCATAGAGCCTTTCTGGGAGAACGAGAGCGAACACACGGTTCGGGGGCAAGGCTTCACGTCGCTCACGGCAGACTAGCCCGGGGGCGGCGACCTATGCCTAAGAGTCGCCACACCGGACCTGCGCGGCCGTCATCGTCGAGCAGCAGCCAGCGCTGGGTTCGGTCTGAAGGTGTTGGCAGCGACGACCAGAGTCGCAGAATCCACGACAATATGCTCGGAAGCCCCGACAAGCCGGGGGATCACTGGTTCGAGCCCAATAGCGCCCATCACCGCAACACCGGGAACACGAGGGACTTGACCGAAAAACACGAAGGCACGGACACTGGCTCTCTTCGTGTTCGTGAAGTAGACTCGCTCACCGGGCCGGGTCATGGATGGCGGGCCGACAATCCGGGATGTGGGTCATCAGGGGACGGGTTCGCAGCGAGGCAAGGGGCGCCAGAGGGTCGGCTGGAACGTCGGCGCACTCGCGATCGCGCCCGCCGACCGCTGGTGTCGCGCTGGCCGTGCTTGCGGTCGCCGTTGTCGCGACGGTGCTCGGCGTGTTCGGCGCCGCATCCGCGGCAGGGGCGGCGGCGCCGACGATCAGTGGCTTCAGTCCGAGCAGCGGCAGTGTCGGCACCTCGGTGACGATCACGGGCACCGGCTTTACCGGCGCGACCGCGGTCGCCTTCAACGGCACCAGCACCTCGTTCACCATCAGCCGCTCTACCCGGATCAAAGCCATCGTGCCCAGCGGCGCCCGCACAGGGCCGATTACGGTCACCACCCCGTCCGGCACAGCGACCAGGAGCGGCTTCACCGTCACGGGCTCGGCGCCGACGATCGGTAGCTTCAGTCCGAGCAGCGGCAGTGTCGGTACCTCGGTGACGATCACGGGCACCGGCTTTGCCGGCGCGACCGCGGTCGCCTTCAACGGCTCCAGCGCCTCCTTCTCCGTGAACTCATCCACAAGGATCAGCGCAACCGTGCCCAGCGGCGCCGGCACAGGACCGATCACGGTCAACGGCCCTGGCGGCAGCGCGACCGGCGTCGGCAGCTTCACGGTCACGCCTGCTGCACGTCTTGCCTACCGGTACATGACCAACTCGGGCTCCGACCCCGCCACGGTCGCCGCCAATGGTTTCAATGTGCTTGATGTTACGTCGCAGGCGTTGGCTGATTTGTTGCCGGCGGGAACGAGGGGTCTTGTGTGGGTGGGGGATTACGACAACACGAGTTGTTCGTGGGAGGTTTCCGATGCTGCGCTACGGAGCGAGTTGACGGCGGAGCCTGGTGACGCGAAGGTGGCGGGCTATTTCTTTTCCGACGAGCCCGATCCCCACGCCTGCCCGAACGCACCGGCCCAGCACAAGGCGAGGTCGGGCCTGATTCACCTGCTCGATCCGGGCAAGCCGACGGTGCTCCTGGCCGACTCGAACTCGGGGCAGGCGAGCCTCGACCAGATGCCGTTGTGGAAGGGCGCAGCCGACTATGTCGCGCTCGATCCCTATCCCTGCTACCAGCACAAGCCCTGCAACTACGCCTGGATCGACTCGATCATCAACGCCGCTGACCAGGCGGGGCTCTCCTACTGGGGGGTCGCGCAGGCGTTCAGCGACTCGACCTGGCGCTGGCCCACGAACGCCGAGCTGACCCACATGCTGTCCCAGTGGGCTGCCTCGCGCGAGTCCGGCTACATGACGTTCGCCTGGACCTGGGCCGGCAACAACCTCAGCAGCCAACCCGGCCTCCTCGACGCCCTTCAACAGTTCAACGGCTCGATCAGTTGACAGCGCTTGACCGCAAGCGTTCTCGTTCAGCGCGGAGTGCTGGCGACGGAGGCGCTCGCACTCGTGAGCGTTGGAAAGGTCTCTAGAAAGCTGCGGGACGTGCGGTGGTTCTCCGAGAGTCTCTCGGTTCGAGCGCAGTAGCGCCCATGTTGGCCCGCAGAAGCAGAATCCCTGGCGGGGCTCTGCTTCACGAGAGCCCCTGAAGCCGGGCGAGTAGAGTCTCGGACAGGGCGTCAGAAGGTTCTTCTAGCCTGGAGGATGGTGGCCGTCGTGAGGAAGTCCCGACGTTGTCGCGCGACGGTTGCAGCCGTGGCTCTGGCAGCATCAGTTGTGACCGTGGGTGCCGCAGACGCGGCTACTCCGAAGCCCTGGCAATGGGCCCCGGCCAGAGTGATGTTCGCGACTGGCGCGCGATGCTCTGGAGTCGGCGTCTCGGCGGCCGGGCGCTATTCGGTGTTTCGCTGCGTGGTCGGGACGAAGACCATCTGGGCGAAGGTACGGCCGTCGGGCAATGGCCGGCTGTGCGTCGGCAAGACGCTGGCGACGATACCCGCGTCATGTCTGAAGATCACCTGACGGCAGACCCGTCCTTCCACACGCGGAGCCGAGATCGTCGGTCGCGAGTGGATGTTTTCGGCGTCCTTCGCCTTGCCGGCTTCGACTTGACGAGCGAGTTGAGCGCAGCGCAGTTGACGGTTCCCGCCTTGACCTGTGCGATCGCGGCCTTCACCGCCGCGTACGACGGCTTTGGGGTGCCGTCGGCCCAGAGGACTCCCGATTGCCATCCGGCGAGGTTCGGCTCGTCGGCCAGTTCGAAGTTGAAGAACGCGCCGACGGCGGGCTGGCAGGAGGCGAGGCGAATCGCGTTCCCGAGTTGCGTCGCCTGATCCCATCCGGGCGAGGCGGCATCGGAGATGCCCGGGTCGGCGCCCGGCATCGTTGCGGCGAGCGGGTGCGCGTCGTTCTCGGCTCCTGAGTAGAGCGAGCGCTTCTCGTTCGGGATCGCCGTCTGGAAGCCTGTCTCGAGGTACCAGATGGTGACGCCCTGCGTGCCCGGTACGGGCTGGGAGGTTCCGCCGAAGGCGCTGTCGAGTGCCGCCATCAGCTTGGCGTAGTCCCCTTGTGTGATGTCGGTGTTGTTCGGGTGGGAGCGGAACGGGCGCTCGGACGACGACGACCCGTACACGTTCTGCCCGAAGTGGTCGAAGATGCGGCCCTGGAGCGCGAGGCCGCGAACGGCGGCGCCCATCCCGGCGATGAACTTCAAAGGTGAGTGCGAGACGTTGGAGGCGGCGTTCGGGTTGTCGTTTCCGCGAGGGGAGAGCGACGAGACGAGCACGACGTCGGGGAACGTCGAGCGGAGGCTCGAGCACGTCGCAAGCAGCTTGACGTAGTCCGCCGGCGCGACGCTCGTCGATCCCGCGTACTGCGGTCGCCAGAACGACGCCTTGTTCACTTCGTTCCAGATGCCGACGGTGCGAATCGTGGGATAGGACGCAAGGATGGCGCCGATGTACGCGCAGTACGCGGAGCGAGCTGCATCCGAATGGGGCGCGTCATCCGGGCGACCGAAGACGCTCAGCAGCACCCGCTGCCCGTGAATGTTGTGAGTCGCTCGGTCGAGCATGGCACGGTCAGACGCCCGAGAGCGACGTCTGCGAGCCGTTCCAACCCATCGTCAGTCGATAGGCGCCGACCCCGAGGTCTGCGGCCGCCGCCGAGAGAACGGGATCTGCCTTCCACTTCGGCGTGTCGTCGTTGACACCGACCACGAGTCCAGGGCCCGCCTGCGCCATCGGTACGACGAGTAGGGCGACGAGTGCAACGAGGAACGGCAGGGCTCTACGCACGGTTGATCCTCCCAGGCAGTGAGGCTGATGGCGGCGGGTGCTGAGAGAGTTGTCGGTCGTACGAGCGGCCAACATGACCCCACTTCCAGGGAGACCGCCACCAGCGTCTCTCTGCTGTCGGGACTGCAAACCAGCCGCGCCTCTCGCGACGCCGTATCGACCGTGTACGATTCCCGCATGAGCAGCCTCGAGCAGGTCACCCAGCAGCCGGTTGCGGTCAGTCGCGACCGCTCCCGCGCCGTCTTCGGCCAGACGATGGGCCTCGTCGCGCTCACCGCCGGAGTCGCTGCACTCGGCGCCTACCTCGGTCGCGACCTCAGCCGTGGCGTCGCCATGCTCGCGATCATCGGTGCAATCGTCTGCATCGTCGCGATGAACGCCGCCATCAAGCGCTCCGAGCAGCTCGCGATCGGGCTCCTCTTCGGGATGGGCGCGCTGATCGGTGTCAGCGCAGGCCCGATCCTGGCGTACTACTCCTCCGTCAATCCGTCGGCGCTCTGGCAGGCCGCGGGCGCAACAGCGCTCTTCATCGGTGGGTTCGGTGCGTTCGGCTATGCGACGCGCCGCGATCTCAGCACGATCGCGCGGATCTCGTTCTTCGCGCTGCTCGCGCTGATCGTCTTCGGTCTCGTGATGCTGTTCGTCACGATCCCCGGCGGACACATCATCTACGGCGTGATCGGGCTCGTGATCTTCTCCGGCTTCACGATGTACGACTTCCAGCGGCTCCGACGCGCAGGGCAGATCGAACAGGCCCCGCTCCTTGCAGCGTCGATCTTTCTCGACATCTTCAACGTGTTCATGCTGATGCTGTCGCTCTTCGGCGGCGGCGGCCGCAACTAGAAGCTAGGGCCTGACGACCAGGGTCGCGCGCATTCCGCGGGTGCGATGGCCGGCGAGCGTGCACCAGAGCGTGAAGCGGCCCGCGAGCAGCCTCGCATCGAGCTCGGCGGTCTTGCCGGGATGGACGATGCCGAGCCGGTAGGTGCGCGTGCCGCCAATTCGCCGCAGCGCAAGGTCGTGGTCGTCCTCGCCGTAGTTGACGAGCTCGACGATCGCGGGACCAGAATGGATCGATGCGCGGGAGAGAGCGAGGCTGAACTCGTCGGCCGACACCTGGACTCGTGCCGGCACCGGCGCCGCCCCGCGACCGGTGCGATGCGATTGCGATCGCAATCCGATCGCGACCGGCTGCCACGATCCTCACCGGAGAATCGTCGGCCGCTGGAACTTCCCTGCGCCCGGGATGATCGCGGCCGCGTCGGTTCCGAGCCAGTCCTCGAGGATCGCACCGTAGAGCCCACGGAAGTCGGCAGTCGCCCGCAGGTTGCCGTCGTCGTCCAGCTTCCCGAGACCCGGGAACTCGCCGATCATCTTCCCGGCAACGCGTGAGCCGATCAGGAAGCCCGTTCCGGCAGCGCCGTGGTCGGTTCCGCCCGAGCCGTTCTCCTTCGCGCGACGGCCGAACTCCGACCAGACGTGAACCAGCACCCGGTCGGCGAGTCCACGGGTCTCGAGGTCGCGCTGGAACGCGAGCAACGAATCGGCGGTCAGCTTCAACCCGTCGGCCAGCTCCTTCGCCTGGTTGTCGTGCGTGTCGTAGCCACCTGGAGCAGACAGCGCCACGACCCGCAGGGGCAGCCCTGCCGCGAGCATCGCGGCGAGCCCTGCGAGGCGGCGGGGGAAGGCATCGTCGCCCGGCGGATAGGCGACCGGACTGACGATGCCCTTGCGATCGTTCTTCGGCCGAAACGGCGTCAGCTGCTCGTAGAGCCGGGCGGACTGGCTCGCAGCCTCGCTGGCTGCTGCGAGGCCGGGGTCGCCGTGCGTCGGGATGGCTCCGAGTTGCCCGATCGTGCCGACCATTCGGTCTGCGACCTCTCCCCACACGCCACGGGCCGAGAAGTCGTAGCGGTCGGGAGCGTCGACAGCCGCGACTGGCATCTTCGACGTGGCGAGGGAAGGCTGCAGGTTCCAGTCGAGCGACAGCCCTTGCAGTGGGTTGTCGGGTCGGCCGACGCGGTCGAGATAGCGGCCGAGCCAGCCAGTCGTCAGCCGTTCGTCGGCTGCCCCGACCTCCCAGAAATGGCGCGAGGTGAAGTGCGATTGGTTCGGGTGGTCGTAGCCGATCCCGGGGATCACGTTGACCTTGCCCTCTCCGTGGAGCAATGCGAGTGGCGCGAGCGACGGATGCCAGCTGAGAGTCGAGTCCTCGGTGAACACTGTTCCGCCGGCCGGAAGGGCGAGCTTCGGCCGCAGCTGGGCGTAGAGCGGATCGCCCGTGGGAGCGAGCAGCGAGAGAGCGTCTGCGCCTCCGTCGAGGAAGATCGAGACCAGCACCTTCTGCCCTGGCACAGCCGCAGCGCGTGCGGCAGCGATGCCCTCGTCGAACAGGCGAGGGCCGAGCGCTGCGCCGCCGTACACGGCGAGCGCCAGCCCTGCACCGCGGGAGATGAAGGTGCGCCGGTCGAGACCTGTTCCCGCGGGCACCGGCATCCCCGGATCGATCGTTGGCAGGCCACGGCCCGCCTGCGCGAGCCCGCGACGAATCACGCCCGCTCTCGAATGCTCGTCGCAGCAGCCCATCAGCAGGTCTGGAGGTCGGGGGAGACGGCAAGGAGCTGACGCACCGCGTTCGCGACGAGCGGGGGATAGGCGTCGGCCTTCCAGCCGGACGCGTTCCGTAGCGCTCCTCGGGCGAAGGCAAGGAGCTCACTGCGTGTCTCGGGGCGGATTGTCGGGTTGCCGAGCACCGCGAGTGCACCCTTGACGATCGCCTCGGGATCGTTCGGCACCTTCGGGCCCTTCTTGCCGCGACGATCGCCGAGCGACACCTTCTCGAGGGCGGCGTCCGCGATCCCCCAGCGGCCGCGGAACGAGTTCGTGTCGAGCCAGCGGGAATCGTCCCAACCCGCCACGTTCGGCGGGTTGAAGAGCCGCTGCCCGGCTCCCTCGGACAGCCACACCCAGGCCGAGGTGTCGATGCCGCGGTTCAGGCCCCGCAGCAGCCCCGCGATGTAGACGACCGGCGGCTTTACCATGCGCGGACCGTCGTACAGGGCGGGATGGCGCAGAATCGCCTCGAGCACCGGCCGCACCTCGAACCCGGCGCGGTAGACGTCCTCGAGTGCCGACTGCGTCTGGGCGTCGGGTGGCACGGGGATGAAGTAGCTCCAGAGCTTCTGCACGAAGAACGGGGCGTGCTTGCGGTGGTGGATGCACAACGAGGCCGAGTCGCGCCACGAGAACGTCCCCTGCTTGCCGAAGATCGTCTTCGAGCCGGTGTCGTGGCGCTTGACGTCGAAGCGGAAGTCGGTCTGGCCCTTGCCCTGCTTCCAGGTGCTCGTCCAGCCGGTCAAGGCGCGGGCCTGCTCGCGGACGTCGTGCTCGGTGTAGCCGTTCCCTTCGCCGAGCGTGAACAGCTCCATCATCTCGCGGCCGTAGTTCTCGTTGGGCGCATCCTTGCGGTTGTCCGTGCCCGAGAGCCAGATCAGCATCGCGGGATTGGCGGTGATCGAGTGGAGCAGATGGTCGAAGTTGCCGAGCGCATAGCGGCGCAGCAGGCGATTCTGCGCGAGCATCAGCTTCTGGGAGCCGACGCCCGAATTCGAAGTCGCGAACCAGTCGTGCCAGACGAGCGTCATCCGCTCGACGAGAGGGCGCCGCGTGCGCACCATCCGGTCGAGCCACCAGAGGTGGTCGTGCCCGTACGCGTCGGCGGGGGCGAGTGGGCGGCCCTTGTCGTCATGGGGAGGTGGGCCTGTCCACCGCTCAGCCTGTGGGTGCGTGAGCCAGTGAACGGCACCGTCGAGCCCGAGACCGGCGAGGCTTGCCGCCTGTCCCCGGCGAGGCCCGAACCCCGCCCGCCAGAGGAGACGCTCCGCCTCGGATTGCCCAAAATGGCCTGTATAGCGGGGTACCGCAGTCATCAGCAGGTTCTAGCAACCCGATCTGACGGTCCCATCCAGCTCCGCTACGCCCGGACGAGGAGCGTGGTGTGCATGCCCCGTGCCCTGTGGTCGGCGAGACGAGCACCAGAGCGAGTAGCGGCCGGGCTTCAGGCGAAGCGTTCGCTCGGTGCGCCCATTGGGGTCGATCTGCTTGAAGGTGATCGGCTTGGAACCGGCCTTCGTCGACTTGATCACGAGGTTGTGGGCGTCCATCCCGAAGTTGACGAGCTCGAGGCTGACCTGCCCCGCGCGAACGCTCGGCCGGGAGAGCGTCAGCGTGAACTCCTTCTCGACCACCTGCGCGAACGACAGCTCGTTGGTTCCGGCGCTTGCCGGGAGGGCGGCGATCGCCGCCCCGATCACGGCCAGGAGGAGCGTCAAGCGTCTCATGCGACGAGCTTCAATCTCGGCATCTTCGCCGCGTCGGGGATGATTCGGGCTGCGTCGACATCGAACCACTGCTCGGTGAGCGAGGAGTAGACGCTGCGGAAGTCGGACGTGGCGCGGAGGTTGCCGTCCCTGTCGAGCCCCTTGCTCAACCCGGGGAACTCACCGACCATGCGCTGGCGCACCCTGGTTCCCATCAGGAAGGCGACGCCCGCTGCGCCATGGTCGGTGCCGTTCGAGTCGTTCTGTTGGGCCCGTCGTCCGAACTCGCTCCACACGAGCGTGAGCACGCGCCCCGCGAGGCCGCGCCGCTCGAGGTCGGTCTGGAAGGCCACGAGCCCATCGGCGAGTTGCTTGGCGCCGTCCTGGAGGGGCCCCTGCTGGTCGGCGTGGGTGTCGTAGGAGCCCGGCCCGGTCAGTGCAGCGGTCCGGATCGGGAAGTTCGCGTCCAGCAACGCCGCGAGGCCGGAGAGGCGGCGGCCGAAATCGGTGTCCGGGTACGCGGCCTTCGGGTTGACGTGCACCTGGCCGTCCTTGCCGACGAAGCGGCCGAGCTGACGGCGCAGGTCGTCCGACTGTGCGATCGTGCGGCTCGCCTGCGCCAGGATCGGATCCGGGTCGGCGAGCCAGCGTGCCGAGCGAGCCGATCGCGTCGTTGAGCAGCTCACCCGGCACGTCCCAGACGTTGTGCGAGTCGAACCCGTAGTCGGCCGGGCTCGAGAGCGTCGCCACCGGCACGCGCGCGGTCGCGAGGGAAGGGAGGAGGGCTCCGTCGAGCGACAGCCCCTGCATCGCGTTCTGGTCGTCTCCGATCACGTCGAGCAGCCGGCCGAGCCAGCCGGTGCCCACCTGCGGGTCGAGTGCGCCGACCTCCCAGAAGTGGCGCGAGGTGAAGTGCGACTGATCGGGATGCGAATAGCCGATGGCCGGGAACACGGTCAGGCGCCTGCGTGCGTGAAGCTTGGCGAGCGGCGCCAGCGACGGGTGCCAGTGGAGTCGAGAGTCGGAGCGGAACACCGGTCCGTCGCCGGGCTTGAACGCGAGCGACGTACGCAGCTTGCGATAGCGAGGGTCGCCGGTCGGGTAGAGCAGCGACAGGGCGTCCCAGCCGCCGGGCGCAAAGACCGAGACGAGCACGTGCTGCCTGCGCCACCGGTGGCAGCTGCGCGCGCTATCCCCTCGTCGAGCAGCCTCGGGCCGAGTGCTGCAGGCGCCGTACACGGTGAGCGCCGCGCCGACCGTGCGGGAGAGGAACTTGCGGCGGTCGAGACCGGTGCCGGCCGGGGCGGGCATGCCCGGCTCGATCGCCGGCAAGTCCGCTGCCGGCCTCGGCGACGGCCCGGCGCAGGATCGTCGAGCGGGAGAACTCGTCGCAGCAGTTCACGCGGTCTGCATCTCCGGTGAGGCGGCGACGAGGTGGCGAAGTGCGTTCAGCGTCATCGGCGGGAACTTCCTCTGTCGGTCGTCGTCGGCGATGGCGGCACCCATCGCCTTCTGGGCATAGGTCAGGAGCGAGCGCCGCGTCGCATCCGAGATCCGGACGCCCCAGAACGAGGCTGCGTGGTCGACCAGCTTGTCGGGCTCGGATGGAACCTCGCCACGCTTCGTGTGATCGGGGTTGTAGGCGTGCTTCTGCAGGACACGCTGCGCGATGTCCCAGCGAGCGTGGAACGTGGACGTATCGAGCCAGCGATCGTCGTTCCAGCCCGAGACGTTCGGCGGATAGAAGAGCAGCTGGCCGGCCTGAATCGAGAGCCAGACCCAGTCCTCGGTCGAGATCCGGTCGCCGAGCCTGCGCAGCATCCCGGCGAGGTAGACGGCGGGCGGCTTCACCATCCGCGGCCCCTCGTAGAGGCGCGGGTGCTTGAGAATCGCGTTCAGCACCGCCTTCGTCGAATGGCCGGACTGCGACGTACAGCTCCTCGAGCGCCGCCTGCGTCTCGTCGTCTGCCAACTCGGGGATGAAGTAGCCCCACAGCTTGCGGGTGAAGTACGTCCTGTGTGCCGGATGGTCGATCGTCAGCTGAACTGCCTGCTTCCAGCCGTACGGGCCGGGCTTGTCGAAGACGACCTTCATCGCGTCGTCGTGGCGGTTGCGGTCGAAGCGGAACTTGACCCAGCCGTAGCCGTTCTTGTAGGTCGCGGTGAAACCGGTGAGAGCGCGGGCCTGCTCGCGGACGTCACGCTCGGTGTAGCCGGAGCCGTGGCCGAGCGTGAAGAGCTCCATCAACTCGCGCGCGTAGTTCTCGTTCGGCGCGCCCTTCTCGCTCTCGAGCCCGTTGAGGTAGAGGAGCATCGCGGGGTTCTCGGTCACGCGCATTGCGAGACCGGGAAACGAGCCGAGCCCTGAGCGGCGGAACATGTTGTTCTGGCGGATCATCAGCCGCTGCGAGCCGACGGTCTGGTTCGAGGTCGCGAACCAGTCGTGCCAGACGAGCGTCATCCGCTCGGTCAGAGGACGACTCGTGCGCACCATCCGGTCGAGCCACCAGAGGTGGTCGTGGCCGAACTTGTCGAGCGGGAAGAGGCGGTGGCCGTCGATCGAGGGCGGCGCTCCGACGAGCCGGTCGGGCCCGGTCTGGAGCAGCGAGGCGACGGCACCGTCGAGCCCCTTGGCGGCGAGGGCTGCTCTCTTCGCCGGGCCGCGGTCCGAAGCCGGCGCGCCACAGCAGTCGTTCGGCCTGCTCGGGGCCAAACGGTCCCGTGTACGCGGGCAACGGCATGGATGAGTCGTCGGCAGCGCGTCGGGTCGACGGCGTATCGCTTGGACGAGTGAACCACGCGCGTCCTTCAGGGGTCCGCCGGCGACCGACTATCCTGCGGCGACGATGAAGGTGATCCTCCCCGACGCGACCGAGCTCGAGCTGCCCGACGGGGCGAGCGGGCTCGACGCGGCGCGCGCGATCGGGCCGAAGCTCGCCGAGCAGGCCGTGCTCGTCAAGGCGGACGGCGTGCCGCAGGATCT
Source organism: uncultured Thermoleophilia bacterium (assembly GCA_963829285.1). GTDB lineage: Bacteria > Actinomycetota > Thermoleophilia > Gaiellales > Gaiellaceae > Gaiella. The sequence goes on from CAWHHW010000002.1 coordinate 21,813, forward strand.
GCGGCTGCCGCTCGCCGACGGGGCGAAGCTGCAGATCCTGACGACGCGCGACACGCAGGATCCCGACGCGCTCGCCGTGCTCCGGCATTCCGCGGCCCATCTGCTCGCCGAGGCCGTGCGCCGACTCCACCCGGGCGTCAAGGTCGCGATCGGGCCGCCGGTCGAGAACGGCTTCTACTACGACTTCGACTTTCCGACTCCGATCAACGACGCCGACCTCGAGGCGATCGAGGCCGAGGTGCAGCGCGAGCTCGCCGAGGGCGCACCTGGGAGCGCGAGGAGATCACTGCCGACGAGGCGCGTGAGCGGTTCGCGGCCGAGGGCGAGCAGTACAAGGTCGAGCTCGTCGACACCGCCGAGGGCGCGATCTCGCTCTACACGCAGGGCGACTTCACCGATCTCTGCCGCGGCCCGCACCTGCAGACCTCGGCGCCGATCAAGGCATTCAAGCTCACCTCGCTCGCCGGTGCGTACTGGCGCGGCGACGAGAAGAACGCGCAGCTGACGCGCATCTACGGGACGGCCTTCTTCAGCCAGAAGGACCTCGATGCACACCTCGAGCAGCTCGAGCTGGCTCGCGCACGCGACCATCGAAAGCTTGGGCCGCAGCTCGATCTCTTCCACTTCGACGAGCACTCACCGGGCTCGCCGTTCTGGCATCCGAAGGGGATGACGATCTACAACGAGCTCGAGTCGGTCCGCCGCACCGAGAACGCGAAGCGCGGCTACAGCGAGGTGAAGACACCGCTGATCTACGACAAGGCGCTGTGGGAGACCTCGGGCCACTGGGAGAAGTTCCGCGAGAACATGTTCCTGATCCCGGTCGACGACGAGCAGACCTACGGGATCAAGCCGATGAACTGCCCGGGCCACATGCTGCTGTTCGGCTCGCAGCTGCGAAGCTACCGCGACCTGCCGGTCAGGTACTCGGAGGCTGCGCCGCTGCACCGCAACGAGCTCGCCGGCGCCCTGCACGGGCTCACGCGCGTCCGCTTCGTCACCCAGGACGACGCCCACATCTTCTGCACCGAGGAACAGGTGCCGGCCGAGATCGACGCTGCGATCGACTACGTCCGCTACCTCTACGGGCTCTTCGGGATGGAGCCGAGGGCGACACTTTCGACCCGGCCCGAGGACAAGCTCGGCGGCGACGCCCAGTGGGACCGATCGGAGGAGGCGCTGCGCGGCGCGCTCGAGCGTCACGAGATGGCGTACACGGTCGATGCCGGCGGCGGCGCGTTCTACGGCCCCAAGATCGATCTCTTCCTCGACGACTCGCTCGGCCGCTCGTGGCAGACGGGGACGATCCAGTACGACGCCCAGATGCCGATGCGCTTCGGCCTCACCTACATGGGCGCCGACAACCGCGAGCACACGCCGATCGTGATCCATCGGGCGTTGTACGGCTCGTTCGAGCGCTTCATCGGGATCCTGATCGAGCACTACGGCGGGGCGTTCCCGCTCTGGCTTGCGCCCGTGCAGGTGCGGTTGCTGCCGGTGGGCGAGGGCCACCGCGCCGGTGCGCAGGCGATCGCGGGTCAGCTGCGAGAAGCCGGCTACCGCGTCGATCTCGACCAGCGCGACGAAACGCTCGGCAAGCGAATTCGCGACAGCGAGATCGAGAAGATCCCTGTCGTGGTCGTCTTCGGAGAGCGCGAGTCGGAGGCGGCGCTCGCCGTGCGAACCCGCGGCGAAGGCCAGTCGACGAAGTCGTTGGTGGAGCTGGTTGCCGAGCTCGAATCGGCTCGCGACCCTGGGGTCTGAGCGTCGGCCCGAGGGCGACGCATGCGCGTCGCCCCTACGACTCCGAACGGTGGTTCTTCTCGTAGGGGAGAGGCGCATGCCTCTCCCTCTGTCCGCCGCAAGCGCCGTCCCCGCGGGCGACGCTTCTCCCTGCTACGCTCTGCGTCTGCAAAGTAGGGGCCGTTACCCTCACCTCCGGAGCCATGGGCTGCGCGGGTTCAACCGAGTCGAACGACGAGGGAAACGGTGCCGCTGCTTGCCAGCGGTTTTTGACGTTCTAGAGGGAGATCAACACAGTTTTGAGAAGAGACACAGCTTGGTGAGAGGCCTTTGAGACCCCGGCGTCGTCCCGAGGACAGAACCCGGCCCGTCGTCCAGACGGAACGGATCAACGACCAGATCCGCGTGCCGAACGTGAGGCTCGTGGGTGAGGACGGAGAGCAGATCGGGATCAAGTCGACCGACGAGGCGCGCGAGTACGCCTACAGCCGCAATCTCGATCTCGTCGAGGTGGCAGCGCAGGCCGATCCGCCCGTCGCGCGGGTGATGGACTACGGCAAGTACCGCTACGAGCAGGAACAGAAGGCGAAGGTCGCGCGGAAGCACCAGTCGCAGATCAACGTCAAGGAGATCAAGCTCAGACCGAAAATCGGAATCCACGACTACGAGACCAAGAAGGGCCATGTCGTCCGCTTTCTCCATACGCGGGCGAAGGTCAAGGTCACGATCATGTTCCGGGGCAGGGAAAACCTGCACCCCGAGCGTGGGCGCGACCTCCTGATGCGGCTCTCGGAGGACGTCAAGGAGATCGGGCAGATCGAACAGCCGCCTCTGATTGACGGTCGCAACATGATCATGGTTCTCGGGCCGACGAAAAACGCAGGAGTGAAGACCAGATGCCGAAAGTGAAGACGGGAAGCGGAGCGAAGAAGCGCTTCAAGGTGAGCGGAACGGGCAAGTTGATCCGCCGCCACGCGATGAAGAGCCACAACCTGGAGCACAAGAGCTCGAAGCGTAAGCGCGGCTTCCGCAAGGACCAGCCTGTCGCGACGCCAACGTGCCGGCAGTCAAGCGGCTCCTGGGACTGAGGTAACCGATGCCACGGGTAAAGCGATCCGTTGCCGCGCGCAAGAAGCGGCGTAAGGTCCTGGAGCAGGCGAAGGGCTACTGGGGTCTCAAGAACTCGCACTACACAGTACGCGAAGGAGCAGGTCGAGCACTCGCTCGTCTACGCCTATCGCGACCGCAAGGTCAAGAAGCGCACGTTCCGGCAGCTCTGGATCGTGCGGATCAACGCTGCTGCGAGGCAGCACGGCCTCTCGTACAACCAGTTCATCTCCGGTGTGCACAAGGCCGGGATCGAGCTCGACCGCAAGTCGCTCGCAGACATCGCGGTCACCGACCCGCAGGCATTCGCCGCGGTCGCCGAGCAGGCCAAGGCCGCGCTCGAGTCGTCGGCAGAGGCAGCCTGACCCCGGACGGACTTCAGGTGGACGGTGTTCCGCCTGAAGTCCGAACGGCTCGCGGCGAATGATCAGCTCGAAGGACAACCCGAAGCTCAAGCTCGTGCGCGCTCTGCAACGGAAGAAGGAGCGCGAGGAGACGGGGCTCTTCGCCTGCGAGGGCGAGGATCTCTGTGACGCTGCACTCGCGGCGGGAATCGAGCCCGTCGAGCTGCTCGTGGCGGGCGAGAACGTGGAGGTCGAGCTGCTCGCCGGTGTGTCGACGCTTCCGCATCCGCCGCGCGCGATCGGCGTTTTTCGCAGCTCCGACCTTCCGGGCAGCTCGCGGGAGACATGCCTCGCGCTCTGGCAGCTGTCGGATCCTGGCAACGTCGGCACGTTGATTCGCTCTGCCGACGCGTTCGGTGCCTGCGTCGCTCTGTCAGAAGGCTGCGCCGACCCGCTCTCGCAGAAGGCGTTGCGCGCGAGCGCCGGTGCGATCTTCCGGGTGCCGCTCGTTGCCTGGGACAGCCGCCCGGGCCGTCAGATAGCGCTCGACACGGCGGGCGCAGTGTCACTCGGCGAGATCGACCTCACGACGCCGGTGACGATCGTGCTCGGTGCCGAGCGGGCGGGGCTTCCCGACGAGCTCCTGGCCGCATGCGACGAGGTCGCTTCGATCGCCATGCCGGGCGACGCAGAGTCGCTCAACGTGGCTGCGGCCGGCGCGATCGCGCTCTACGAGCTCTCGCGCCGCGACTCCTGAGTGCCGACGGGGTACCGGCGCCGCAAGGCGTCTTCTCGAGCCACGTCCCTACCAGGCCCCGCCGCCTCCGCCGCCTCCGCCGCCCCCGCCTCCACCCGAGAAGCCGCCGCCGAAGCCGCCCGAGCCCGACGACGGCGGCGCGAGAGCAGAGCCGAACCCGGACGCGAGATCGCCGATACCCATCGACGATGCGCCCGAGCCCGAGCCGCACTGCCGTTCGTGATCCAGAAGATCGACGACGACGTCGCGAGCGCCTCTGGCATGGCCATGTGGGCCGCCTGCAGCACCCGCTCGGCGATGCCGAACGCGATCCCGTAGACGAGCAGCCGCTCCCACAGCGCGAGCGTGGCGGGCGGCGCCTCCTGCAGGCGCGGGAAGTCGGTGAGGTAGCGCCGGAACGCCTCCCAGCGCTCGGCCTCGACCTCGCCGTCGCGTGAGCGGCGGCGCCAGAGCTTCCGCTGCGTCAGCGCTCCGAGCACGATCGCTGCGTCGATGAACGCCGCCACCCCGAGGCCAAGCAGGACGACGTCGCTCCACCGTGGGTAGACCGAGCGCCAGCCCTTGATGGCGGTGAAGAAGAGAATCGCGCCGAGTGCGGCGAACAGGATCCAGGCGAGCGCGAGCGGGACGGCGCCGCGTGAGATGAACCACTTCCGGTTGCCGATCTCGTTGCCGACGTTCGCCTTGAAGGAGGTGAAGTGCTTGCTCATCGTCGTCCGGTCGGATTCGATCCGCGCACGGAAGTTGGAGAGGCGCTCCGGGCCGGTCGCGATGATGCCGTCGACGACATCGGCGACGGCGCTCTCCCAGGCCGTCAGCTGATCGCGCTTGCCGGCGGCGAGCTCGAGGTCGGAGACGCTCTCCGTGCGCAGCCCGCCCCAGGTGGCGCGATCCGTCGTCACTTGCTTCGAGGTGTAGACGCCGCGACGGATCAGGTCGAAGAGCGTCGCCGTGAACTCGAACGAGCCGGCCTCACCGCCCTGGCGCAGCAGCGTCGGCACGAGTGCCGGTTCGGTCTCGGTCGGTGGTTCCTGCTCGTACTCGCGGTCGTAGCCCGTCTTCAGCTCTCGGCCGTAGAACCAGAACACGATGCCCACGACGAGGAACGCCGGGACCGTGCCGAGCAGGAAGATCGTGAGGAGGTAGCGCCACGGATGTTGCTTCGCGTGGTCGATCCGCTGCTTGTCCTTGTCGAAGCTCGCTGCATCGGCCGTCTCCTGCGCCACGATCTTGCCGAGGCCCTTGCCCGAGGCAACGCGCATGCCGGTGGTCGACGTGAACGCGGAGCGTGGGATCACCGTGCGGAGCTCGACGTACTGGCCGGCGGGAACGTTCAACGCGCGCAGGAGGACGTTGTCGGTGGTGAGCTGGACGTCGCCGCGGACGTAGACGGGATGGCCCCAGGCGCGCATGATCGGGGCGGGCGCTGTCTCGGTTGCCGTCAGCCGCCCGAGCGGCTCTTTCCACTCGGAGCCCCAGACCTGGAGGTTGACGTCGACGACGTCGTCGTAGGCCACGGCTAGTCCCTTGAGCCGGTAGTGCACCTGGAACGTGCGGAGCTCGCTGTTCGCCTGGTAGTGCCAGACGATGCGCACCGAGTTGCCGACGCGCGCTGCACCGAATGTGCCCGGAGCGTCGGCGCAGCCGAGCTCGGTACAACCGCCCGTGCGATAGGCGTGGCCGTTCTCGGTGACGCGGATCGCGTCGATCGATTCGCCGCTGCGCAGTGGGATCTCGCGGTAGCCGCCGCTGAACGGGCCGCTGAACGCATAGGTGATGCGCTCGTCGACGTCTAGGCTGCCGTCGCGCGCGACCTGCACGAAGACGTCGGCGTGCGGGAGCGAGAACGACTTGGCCTGCGCGCCACCCGCGACGGCGAGGGCCGCAAGCGCCGCGACGAGGAGAGCTCTAGGCAGCTCGGCGGAGTGGTCGCATCGCCGGCCGTGTGGGCTGCCGGTGCTGCCGGGGTGGCCGGTGCGTCCGGCTGGAAGCTGACGGTCGGTACGTCGCGATCAGCCGCATCTTCGACCTCGAAGAACTCGCGCTTCGCGAATCCGAATGCGCCCGCGATCATGACGGCCGGAAACACCTGAATCGAGTTGTTGAACGTCAGCACCGTGTCGTTGTAGACCTGGCGCGAGACTGCGACCTTGTCCTCGGTGTCCTTCAGCTGGGCCTGGAGATCGAGGAAGTTGACGTTCGCCTTCAGCTCGGGATATGCCTCGGCGACCGCGAACAGCTTGCCGAGCGCCTGGGTGAGGAAGCCTTCCGCGGCGGCGGTCTGGGCCGGGCCCTGGGCGCCTGCGGCGGCTGCGCGTGCCTGGGTGACGGCCTCGAACGTACCGCGCTCGTGTGCGGCATACCCCTTGACCGTCTCGACGAGGTTCGGGATCAGGTCGCGACGTCGCTTCAGCTGCACCTCGATCTGCGCCCACGAGTTGTCGACCCGATTGCGCTTGCGGACGAGGCCGTTGTACAGCGCGATCAGGTAGATCGCGAGCAGGACGACGGCGACGAGAATGACGATCAGCGCCCAGGACATACCGGCTACTCTAGTCCCTCGCGGGCGCCGGCGTCGACGGGCCCGAGACGGTCTACCCGACGGCGAGAGGAAGGGTTTGTGCGCAGCAGGGGTCTCGTGAAGGGTGTGGTGGTTGTCGCGGCTGCGCTCGCCACCGCCGGTGTTACTGCTGCAGCTGTGCGCGCCGAAACCTGCGCTATTGGCTGTGTCGGTACGCCGTCGACCGGCGCTCCTGGGATCGAGCGAACCGTTGCCGACATCGAAGCGGTCTCGCGGGAGGCGGTCGGCAGCGGAACGGGAGCAACCTTCCTCGTACCGCCGCGGCGCGTGCCCCGCGAGGGCCGCTCGGGCTCCTTGCTCGCCGGCTCGCCCGCAGCCGCCGGTTCGCTCGTGCCTTCGCCGCTCCTGGCCGTGGCGTCGAGCTTCGCCGGCCCGACACTGGCGGACTCCCTCTACGTCCCGCCCGATACGGATGCGGCAGTTGGGCCGACGCAGGTGCTCGTGGCACTGAACGGCCGGATTAGGGTTTACCCAAAGAGCGGTGTCGCAGTCCCAGGGGAACTCGATGCCACGCTCACGGCCTTCTTTTCTTCCGTCCTAACAGCCTCAACTCCGTCCAGATCGGTGGCGACGTCCGATCCCCGCGTCGTTTTCGACGCTACGTCCGGCCGCTGGTTTGTCTCGGCTATCGAAGTCCCGCGCTCTCTCCCCTCGAACGACCTGCTCCCGAACCGGCTGCTCCTCGCCGTGAGCAGCGGTGACACAATCACTGACTCGAGCAGCTTTCGGTTCTTCCAGTTCGAGCACGACACGATCAGCGCCGACGGTCATGATACTGGTGACTTCGCGGACTTCCCGACCCTCGGGGTCGACGCCAACGCGGTCTATTTCGGGGCACAGATTTTCACTCCCCCCGGCGTCTTCGTGAACACGTCCGTGTTCGTGGTCAGGAAGGCTTCGGTGCTCGGCAGCGGCCCGATCGTCGTGACGCCGTTCCGCGACCTGATCGCGAACGTGGCGGCACCCGGCAGCAACAACATCGCCGTGGCGCAGGGGGCGACGAACCCCGATCCGGCCGCAACCGAGGGATACTTCGTCGGTGCTGACTACGGCGCGTTCGGTCGGCTCGACGTGCGCCGCGTCAGCGATCCGGGCGGCACCCCGACTCTCTCCGGCGACCTCGCAATCACGGTGAGCCCAACGGCCTACCCTGGGAGTGCCGCCGGCGTGGGGAGGATCACCGCGATGGGGACGAACTCGCTCGACGCCACCGACGACCGGCTCAGTGCGGCTTCGATTCGGAACGGGAAGCTGTATGTGACCCAGGCAATCGGGCTCGACAGTGCAGGAGCGGCGACGAGCTCGCCGACGAGGACGGGCGTCCGCTGGTACGAGCTCACCGGCCTCACCGGCACACCCGCTCTCAGCCGCCAGGGCACGATCTTCGACGCCGCGGGCAGCAACCAGAAGTCGTACTGGATGCCCTCGATTGCCGTCTCGGGTCAGGGACACGCTGTGATCGGGATGTCGAGCGCGTCCGCGGTTGCGCCGCCAAGTGGCGCCGTTTCCTCGATGCTCTCGGGCGGAAGCGCGTTTTCCACACCGGCGGACTTCATCACCTCTGCCTCCAACTACAGCCGCGGATCCACACCCGACCGCTGGGGCGACTATTCGATGACGACCGTTGACCCTTGCGACGGCCAGACGTTCTGGACGATCCAGGAGTACGTGCCATCCACGAACGCGTGGGGAGTCAGGATTGCGAAGATTGCGGCGCCCGGCCCCGCGACGCCGGCGACCCTGGCGCCGGCCGCCGTTTCCGTCGAGCAACCCTCCGTCGATGTCGCTGTGACCGGCACGTCGACGGGCGGCTCCGGGTTCTGGGATCCGGGCTCGGGAGCGTGCCGCATCGCCGCTTCCTTCAGCGGCAGCGGGGTCACGGTCAACAGCGTCACGTTCACGGACGCAACGCACGCGGTCGTCAACGTCTCCACGGTCGGTGCGACGGCGGGGACGTCACACGACCTTACGATCACCAATCCAGACGGGCAGACAGCGTCGTTGGTCGCAGCCCTCACCGTGACCGCCCCTCCGCCGCCTCCGGAGGCGGAGGCGGCGGAGGCGGTGGTGGCGGCGCGGGAGGCGGCCCCGTTGACCTGGTGGCGAGCATCGTGGCTCCCGCGACAGCGGTGATCGGCAGCGGGTTCTCGTATCAGATGACCGCGGAGAACATTGGCGGTGGCGGCGCCTCCAACGTGGTCGCCACGATCACCCTGCCTGCCGGGGTCGAATTCGCCGGCGTTTCCTCGGATCGCGGCCAGCCCTGCACCGGCACAACCGTGCTCACGTGCAATCTCGACTTTCTGAATGGGCCGCTGGTCGCACACATTCACGTAGCGGCTCGGGTCAGGGATGCCGGATCGCTGGTCGCGACGATCGCGCTGACGGCAAGCCAGGCCGATGCGAACATGGTGAACAACACGGCCTCCGCGACGACCACAGTGGCCTCACCCTCGAGTTCGACGCCTGTTGTCGTGTCCCCCGCGCCGAGACTTGCACGCGTGGGAGTCGGCCAGGTGAAGCCGGTCTACCACGGTACCGCGGCGACGATCGGCCTCGGTCTCGTGCTCAGTCGCGCCGCGTCCGTCCGGCTGACAGTGGGACCGTCGAAGGGGACGACATCGCTGACGCTCCTGCCGGGCACGCGCGTCGGACGGCGCGCGCTCAAGACAAGAGCCCGCGCAGCGACCGCCCTGGTTGTGGCGGGTCGTTTCGGGGTGGCTGTCGTTGTTGACCGGCGCGCGCTCTCGAGGCGGAAGAGCTACGTCGCCAAGCTCGTTGCGACGGCCGCAGACGGCCAAACGGGCACGCTCACGCTGAGGTTCCGCGGGTAGTCGCGTCTCGGCGACGACAGACCCAGATCATGTCTTCGCCGCCCTCGAACGGCCGCCGGTCGAACCAGCCGTAGAGCGCTGCGACCTCGAAACCGGCTTCGTCGATCAGACGGCGCCACTCGATCGCCGACAGCCAGTGCAGGTCCATCGACGCGGCAGCGTCGCCCGACCGCACCGAGAGCCGCAACGTTCGAGTGTCCTCGTCCCAGTCGGCGCGCTCGAAGATCTCCGGCTCGCGCTCCAGCCAGAGCACCGTCTGTCGCCGCGATGTCCTCCGGGCTCGGTGCGAACACGTCGAAGACGAGGTGGCCGCCGGGCTCGAGCAGCGTGTGCGCGGCTCGTAGCGCGCGAAGCTTCTCGTCCTCGTCCTCCATGTGGAGGAGCGAGCGGAACGGGCAGATCACGAGCGGGCACCCGTTCGTCGACGGGCGGTTCGCGCAGGTCGCCGACTCGAAGGTCGACGAGTGATTCGACGCCCTGTTCCTTCGCCAGCGCGCCGCGCGACGGCCAGCATGCCGGGCGAGAGGTCGACCCCGATCACCGCGTCGTCCGGCGCGGGCGATCGGAACCGCGATCCTCCCGGAGCCGACCGCGAGCTCGACGACAGGCCCGTCACAGCGCATCGCCTCCTCGACGTAGAACGCGACGTCCTCCACGACCGAGGCGCTCCAGGGGTCGTAGATCTCGGCGATTGCGTCGTACAGCGCCACGGTGAGGAGTGTAGGGGCGGGCCGTTGGTACGCTCGACGCCTGATGGACGCCGACGCACTCGAGCGCGAGGGGCTCACCGCCGCTGCGGCTGCCGCCTCCACCGAGCAGATCGAAGGCGTCCGGGTCGAGTACCTGGGCCGCAAGAGCGCGATCAAGCAGGCGTTGCGCGAGGTGCGTGACCGCGAGACCGGGATGAGGCTCAATGCGGTGCGCGAGCGGCTCGAGGAGGCGATCGATGCGCGCGAGGCCGAGCTCGCCCGGGCCGAGCTCGACGCCCGGCTGACGACCGAGCGGGTTGACGTGACGCTGCCGGCCGGCGGGTATTCGCGCGGAAGGCTCCACCTGATCACGCAGATCCGCCGCGAGGTCGAGGACGTCTTCCTCGGGCTCGGCTACAGCGTCGTCGACGGTCGAGAGGTCGAGACGACGCGCTACAACTTCGACGCGCTCAACTTCCCAGACGGGCATCCGGCGCGGTCGCCGCTCGCCACCCTGTTCGTCGACGACGACACGGTTTTGCGGACGGAGACGTCGCCGTCCCAGATTCGCACGATGGAGGCACAGCAGCCGCCCGTCTACATCGTCTCGCTCGGGCGCACCTACCGTCGCGATACGCCCGACGCGACGCACTCGCCGATCTTCCACCAGGTCGAGGGTCTGGCAGTCGACGAGGGCATCACGCTGGCCGACCTCACCGGCACGCTCGACTTCCTCCTGCGCAAGCTCTTCGGCGAGGAGCGCCGCACCGAGTTCCGCACCCACCACTTCCCGTTCACCGAGCCGTCGATCGAGGCGTACGTCTCGTGCCATGTCTGCGACGGCAACGGCTGCCCGATCTGCCGTCACTCCGGCTGGATCGAAGTCGGCGGCGCGGGCATGGTCGATCCGACGCTGTTCGAGTTCGTCGGTTACGACCCGGAGCGCTACAGCGGCTTCGCCTTCGGTCTCGGGCTCGAGCGGATCGCGATGCTGCGGCACGAGTTTCCCGACCTGCGCGAGCTCTGGCGCAACGACCTCCGCTTCTCGAGGCAGTTCTGATGCGCGCTCCGCTTTCCTGGCTGCGCGAGTACGTGAGCGTCGACGCGACCGCGCACGAGATTGCGCGCCGGCTCGCCGTCTCGTCGCTCGAGGTCGATCGCGTGATCGAGCTCGGTGTCGCGGACGAGCGGCGACAACCTCTCGTTCCTGCGCGTCGGCAGAGTCGTGGCGGCCGACAAGCACCCGAATGCCGACAAGCTCCAGCTCTGCCAGGTGGACGTGGGGGAGGGAGAGCCGCGCCAGATCGTCTGCGGCGCCTGGAACTTCGGCGTCGGCGCCACCGTCGCGGTCGGCCTGCCAGGCGTGACTGCTGCCGGGCTTCCCCGGCCCGCTCGACGAGCGGCCGCTCCGCGGCGAGGTCTCCCGCGGGATGATCCTCGCCGAGGACGAGATCGGGCTCGGCTCCGACCACGCCGGGATCATGCTGCTTCCCGACGGGATCGAGCCGGGAACACCGCTCGCCGACGTGCTGCCCGTTCGCGAGCAGGTGCTCGACGTGACGCCGACGATGAACCGCGTCGACCTGCTCTCGATGGTCGGGCTTGCCCGCGAGGTCGCAACGCTGTTCGACGGCGAGCTGAAGCCGATCGAGGTCGAGGATCCGACGAATCGTCCATCCACAGCTCGTCGAGGTGACCGTCGAGAGCCCGGTCGCCTGCCCGCGCTACATCGGCCGGGTGCACGCGAACGTGACCGTCGGCCCGTCGCCGATGTGGCTCCGTGCCAGGCTCCACGCGGCGGGGATGCGCTCGATCTCGAACGTCGTCGACATCACGAACTACGTCATGCACGTCTACGGCAGTCCGCTGCACGCGTTCGACCGCGTCCAGGCTCGCCGGCGGGCGCATCGCCGTTCGCCACGCGCGTGGAGGCGAGGAGGTGCGGACGCTCGATGGGACGCTGCGTCGCGTCGACGAGCGCGACCTTCTGATCACTGACGGCGAGAAGCCGGTTGCGCTGGCGGCGATCATGGGTGGCGCCGACAGTGAGGTGACCGCGGAGACGACCGAGATCCTGCTCGAGGCGGCCAACTTCGAGCCGATCGGGATTCTGCGGATTCCTCTGAGCGTCTCGCCTTCGCACCGACGGGTCGAACCGCTGGGAAAAGGGCGTCGACCCGCACCTCGCCGAGCCGGCGGCCGTCCTCGCGAGCAGGCTGATCGTCGACCTCGCGGGCGGCGAGCTGGTCGGCAGCGCCGACGTGCACACGGGCCTGCCCGAGCGGCCCGTCGATCCGGTTGCGGCCCGAACGCACCGACAAGGTGATCGGTCTCGAGATTCCCCCGGCGGAGCAACGTGCAGATTCTCGGGCGGCTCGGCTTCGAGGTGAGCGACGAGTGGGATGTCACGGTTCCCACCTGGCGTGCGCGCGACGTGACGCGCGAGATCGACGTCGTGGAGGAGGTCGCACGCGTCGTGCTCGACCGTGTGCCCCACACGATGCCGCTGCGACGGTCGGTTGCCGGTCATCTGACGCGAGCGCAGCGGTTGCGACGCGTTGTCGAGGATGTGCTCGTCGGGGCCGGGTTCAGTGAGGCGTACACGTGGAGTCTCGTCGCTTCCGATCCCGATCCCGAGGCGATTCGGTTGCCCGACCCGATGAGCGGCGACCAGGCGATCCTCCGTACGACGCTCGTCGACGGGCTGGTCGCGGCGGCGGGCGAGAACGTCGATGCCGGCAACAGCGGCATCGCGTTGTTCGAGGTTGCCCGCGTCTATCTCCCGGCCGGGGACGGGCTGCCGGAGGAGCGGTGGCGCGTCGGTGGCATCGTGGCGGGAGGCTTCGAGGCTGCGCGGGGTGCGGTAGAAGTCGTCTACGAGGCATTGCATCTCGAGCTGCGACCGGAGCGGACGACGCTGCCCTTCCTCCATCCCGGCAAGGCCGCGGCGACACCGGCCGGCTGGCTCGGCGAGCTCCATCCCGCTCTGCTCGAAGGAGAGTGGGGCATCTTCGAGCTCGATCTCGATCGAGCTGACAGCGCCCGATCCCGGAGCGGATCCTCTACGAGGACGTGATCACGTTCCCGCCGCTGCGCCAGGATCTCGCCGTCGTCGTCGCGGAGGAGGTCGAGGCCGCTGCGCTCGTCGATGCCGCGCTCGAGGCCGGTGCACCCGAACTGCGCGAGGCGCACGTGTTCGACGTCTATCGCGGCGAGCAGGCGGGCGAAGGGCGCAAGTCGGTTGCGATCCATCTTTCGCTGCAGGCGCCCGACCGGACGCTCTCGGACGACGACGCGGCTCTCGTGCGGGAGCGGGTCGTCGCTGCGCTCGTGGCGCAGTTCGGCGCCGAGCTCCGTGGCTGACCAAACCGATCTGCTCGATCGGCCGTAGGAACGAGCTGATGTCCTGGGCTCGCCTGCTGACCGTCGTCAGCTGCCCTCGCGCTCGTGCTCACCGGCCTTGCGGGTGCCGACGGCGGTCAGCTCCAAGGCACGGTCGGGCCGGAGTTCACGATCGGCGCTGACCGACGCGTCCGGTGCTCCCGTCACCCATCTCGAGCCCGGAACGTTCGCGCTCACGGTCGACGACAAGTCGGCAGTGCACAGCTTCCACCTGCAGGGCCCGGGCGGCGTCGATGTCGGCGACCGACATCGAGGGCGTCGGGGCGAAGACGTTCTCGGTGTCGCTCGTCGAACGGGAAGTACACGTTCCTCTGCGACGCGCACCCGACCTCGATGAAGGGCACCTTCACGGTGGGAACAGTGACCGAGCCGCCTCCGACGAAGACTCCTCCGGCGGCATCCCCCGCACCTATGCCACCTGGTTCTGCGTGCCACGACGAACGGGACTCAGCCTGACGACCGCCGCCGGCGCCCGGGTGAAGGCGTTGAGCGCAGGGCCGGCCGTGATCACGGTGCGTGACCGCTCGACGTTGCGAGGGATGCGGCTGATCGGGGCCGGTGTCAACCGCAAGAGCGGCGTCGGCTTCGTCGGCACTGCGACCTGGAAGGTGACGCTCACGCGCGGGCACGCTCGTCTACTCGAGCATCGGCCAAGCCCGCGTTCCGCGGCGGGCGCGTCGTCGTCTCCTGAGCCTCGGAGAGGCTAGAGGGTCTTGCCGCCCACGAGCCACACAGGCCCCTGGGTGTCGACGTTGTTCGTGTCGGAGACGACGCGGAGCACGCGGGTCGCGCCGACGATCTCTGCCTCGTCGAGGCGCTCGAAGCAGCGGCGGGCCATCGACCGCGAGACGCCGTAGCCCGAGCGGCCCGAGCAGCGGAAGGTGAAGGCGAGCCGCGAGGCGTCGCGTGTCGGGTTGAGCGGCGCGCAGAGGAGCGCGGCCCGGTCGAGGTAGTCGCTCGACTCGAGCTCGAGCTCGCAGAGGAGATCGGTCCAGTCGCTCGGCAGCGGCGCGAGCGCGGCGTCCCAGCCGTCGACGAGCGACGTCGGCGACCCGTGCGTCCGTGGACCGATGGCGCAGCCGCGGACCTGCACCTGGGACTGTTCGAGCCGGCACCAGGTCCGCTCGCGATCGAGACGCTCGAACAGCCGCGTCGCCGCCTCGGGGCTCTGGTGACCGCCGGCGCGGCGCACCGTGAAGACGAGTGTCGAGCCGACCTTGCCGACGGTGATCGGGCCGAGCACCTGGGCGGCGCGTGCGAGATCGCCCGGCTGCTCCGTCGTCAGCGTGAGCCGGACGTCCTCCCAGTCGGCGGGCAGGTCGGTCTCGATCGTGCGCCATTGATCGACGAGCGTCATCGCGCGTCAGCATAATGACGGCGATGCTGACGGCCGAAGCACATCCGCTCGTGATCACGCCCCCCGAGGAGGCGTAGTGGCGACCGAGGTCAAGCTCCCCCGCCTCGGGCAGGGGATGGAGTCCGGCACGATCGTGCGCTGGCTGAAGGCCGAGGGCGATGCCGTCACGAAGAGCGAGCCGCTCTACGAGCTCGACACGGACAAGGTGACGCAGGAGGTCGAGTCGGACTTCGACGGCGTGCTGCTGAAGATCGTCGTCGCGGAAGGCGAGGTCGAAGTCGGCTCGACGATCGCCGTGATCGGGAAGGACGGCGACGACGTTTCGGTCGCGGCCCGTCCCGCGGCGCCCGCCAAGGCCGAGCCGACGCGGGCGCCCGCGCCGAGCGCGCCCGAGCCTGAGCCCGCGGCTAGCGACCGGGAACGGCGCCACGGTTGTCCCGGCGGGTGGCCGCGTCAAGGCGTCACCGCTTGCACGGCGAATCGCACGCGAGCGCGGGGTCGATCTCGCTGCACTCGTGGGCACAGGGCCGGACGGCCGCATCGTGGCCGACGACGTCGAGAAGGCCCCCGTCGGCACGACGACGCCGCCGACGGCGGCTCCGCTTCCGGCCGGCTCGGCGCGAGGTCGAGGTGATCGCGATGACCTCGATCCGCAAGACGATCGCGCGGCGCCTGACCGAGGCGTGGACTGCGCCGGTGTTCCAGCTCGGCGTCTCGATCGACATGACCGAGGCGCTCCATCTGCGCGAGCAGCTCGTCGAGCGCCTGGCCGAAGGCGATGTCAAGCCGACCGTCAACGACCTCCTCACGCGGGTCGTCGGCGTCGCACTCGTGCGGCACCGCGCCGTCAACGCGACCTTCACGGGTGAGGAGATCCACCGCCACCCCGGCGCGCATGTCGGCATGGCGGTCGCGGCTCCGAACGGGCTCGTCGTGCCCGTCATCCGCGACGCCGACCGCCGCAGCGTGCAGGAGATCGCCCGCGCCCGCGCCGATCTCGTCGGCTCGTGCCCGCGCGGGCAAGCTGACGCTGCAGGACATGGAGGGCGGCACCTTCACGATCTCGAACCTCGGCATGTTCGGCGTCGAGCAGTTCGTCGCCGTGCTCAACCCGCCGCAGGTCGCGATTCTCGCGGTCGGTGCCGTGAAGCAGACCCCGGTCGTGGTCGACGGCGAGGTCGACGTGGCGCCGCTGATGCAGGTGACGCTCACGTGCGACCATCGCGCGATCGACGGTGCCGACGGCGCCGACTTCCTGCGCACTCTCGTGGCGCTCGTCGAGCAGCCCGCGCTCGCGCTCTAGCGACGAGGCTCGATGCTCGTCGTTCGCAGAGGCGGAGCGCAGGACGTTCGCTTCCTGCGCGACATGCTCCACCACGCCTACTACTGGAAGGAGCGCCAGCCGGACGCCGGCCCTGGGCCGGTGCAGCTGTACGTGAAGGCGTGGGGGCGGCCCGGCGACACGGCCGTGATCGCGCTTCTGCGACGGGTTTCCGGTCGGGGCGGCCTGGTTTCGGCTCTTCCCGGAAACGGCGCCGGGCTACGGGTTCGTCGACGAGCAGACGCCGGAGCTCGCCGTTGCCGTCGTCCCGAATGCGCGCGGCAAGGGAGTCGGCAGCGCCCTGCTCGACGTCGCTCCTCGAGCAGGCCCGAGCCGACGGCTACGGCGCTCTCAGCCTGAGCGTCGATCGCGACAACGAGGGCGCGATCGCGCTCTACGAGCAGTTCGGGTTCGGCCGGGTCGATGAGACGGACGACTCGTTGACGCTACGCGCCGCGCTCGCGTGAGTACGATCGCGGAACACGCTCTCGACGAAAGGTTGAATCGAGAATGGAGTTTGACGTCGCCGTCCTCGGGGGTGGCCCGGCCGGCTACACGGCAGCGATCCGCGCCGCGCAGCTCGGTGGCAAGGTCGTCTGCATCGAGCAGGAGCCTGCGCTCGGCGGCACGTGCCTGCGTGTCGGGTGCATCCCGACGAAGGCATGGGTGCAGACGGCACACGCGCTCCACGACGCACGCGAGACGTTCGCGAAGCTCGGCGTCGGCGTGTCGGAGCCGCAGCTCGACTTCGGCCAGGCGGCAGCCTGGAAGGACGGCGTCGTCTCGCAGATGACCGGTGGGATCGCCGGCCTCTTCAAGGCGAACGGCGTCGAGTGGCTGCGCGGCAGCGGACGGTTCACGAGCCCCACCACGATCGCGGTCGAGGGCTCCGAGGACGTGACGTTCAAGAGCGCGATCGTGGCCACGGGCTCCTATCCGCTGCGACCGCCGATTCCGGGGCTCGATTCGCCGCGTTGCGTCGACTCGACGGGGCTTCTCTCCCAGACGGAGGTGCCGCGCCGGCTCGTCGTGCTCGGCGGCGGCATCATCGGCTGCGAGTTCGCGTCGATCTTCGCGCACTTCGGCAGTGAGGTGACGATCGTCGAGATGCTGCCGACGCTGATTCCGCAGGAAGACGCCGACGCGGCGAAGGAGCTCCGGAAGGCCTTCAAGCGTCGCGGTATCGCCGTGCACCTCGAGGCGCAGTGCACCGGCGTCGAGGATACGGGAGACGCAGCTGATCGTCCACTACGGCGACGGCCAGTCGGTCGAGGCCGACCTGATGCTCGTCGCGGTCGGGCGCGCACCGCTCGTGCAGGGCCTCGGGCTCGACGAGATCGGGGTGCCGACCGACCCGCGCACCGGCATCGCCACCGACGACCACATGCGCACCGCGATCCCGACGATCTTCGCGGCGGGCGACGTGGCCGGTCGCTGGCAGCTCGCGCACACTGCCTTCCGCGAGGGCGAGATCGCGGCCGAGAACGCGATGGGCCACGACTCTGCGCTCGGCAATCCGGCCGTGCCGCGCCCGATCTACACCGATCCCGAGATCGCAGGGGTCGGGCTGACCGAGGCGCAGGCCCGCGAACGCTACGGCGACACGGTTGCCGTCGGGATGTGCCCCTGGGTCGCGAACGCGCGCGCGGTGATGTCGGGCACGACGTCGGGCTGGGTGAAGTCGATCCACGAGACGACCTACGGAGAGCTGCTCGGTCTCGTCATCGTCGGCCCGCATGCGACCGATCTGATCGAGGTCGGCGTCGTCGGGCTCGACGCCGAGAGCACCGTCGAGACGATCGCCGACGGGATCGCTCCGCATCCGACTCTGGCAGAGGCGATCAAGGAAGCAGGGCTCGTCGCCCTCGGCCGCGCAATCCATCTCCCACCGAAGGAGGCGCTGATGAGCTCACGCCGCAATGCACTCGTGATGTCGCTCGGCTGGTGGTACCTGAGACGCCTGATTCGCAAGCGTGGCACTGCAGCGGTGGCAGGGTTCGTCGCAGGCGAGGGATTGTCGTTCGTCCGCCGCCCCCGCAAGCGCCATCCGCTGCGCTGGCTGTTCCTGCTCGGCCTGGCCGGAGGCGCCGCCGCCTACTGGTGGTGGCGCCAGCAGGACGGAGGCGACGACTGGGGTGACTGGCAACCCGGTGACCCCGTGGAGCCGCCGAGCGAGCACGAGCCCACGCCGGAGCCCGACCTGCCAGAGCCCGTCGCGACGTGAGCGACGGAGCCCGGTTCGTCCGAGCCTCGCTGGAGCAACTTCTCCCGAGCGATCCGATCCCGCTGCCCGCG
This sequence comes from uncultured Thermoleophilia bacterium, assembly GCA_963829285.1. Taxonomy (GTDB): domain Bacteria; phylum Actinomycetota; class Thermoleophilia; order Gaiellales; family Gaiellaceae; genus Gaiella. Next base: position 40,243 of record CAWHHW010000002.1, read on the forward strand.
CCCGGAGCCGCGTCGCTCGGGCTCAACGAAGGGACGAACGGCCCGTTTCCCGCCGCGCTGGCGGCGATGGCAGAGGCGCTGCCGGGGCTCAATCGGTATCCGGGCCGAGGTTCCTTCGAGCTCGTCGCCACGCTCGCCGAGAGGCACGAGGTCGCGGCCGAGCAGGTGCTCGTGGCATCCGGAGCCGATGCCGTGATCGGCTACGTCTGCCAGGCCGTGCTCGAGGCGGGGGACGAGGTCGTTGTCGCCTGGCCGTCCTTCCCGAGCTTCGTTCGCGACTCGCTCAAGCGCGATGCCACGGTGGTTCCCGTTCCGCTCGTGGAGGGATCGGTCGATCTCGCTGCGCTGAGCGAAGCAGTCACCCCCAGGACCAAGCTGCTCTTCCTTGCCACTCCGAACAACCCGACCGGCCGGTTGATCCCGCGTGACGACCTGATCGCGTTCGTCTGTGGATTGCCCGACCACGTGCTTCCCGTGATCGACGAGGCCTACTTCGACTATCTCGACCCCGTCGGCCGGCTCGACACGATCGACGATCTCGTGCGCGCGGGCAACGACGTGCTGGCCCTGCGGACGTTCTCGAAGCTCTATGGCCTGGCGGGGCTCCGCGTCGGCTACGGCGTCGGCCCCACGGCAGTGATCTCGGCGATGCGGAAGGTTCAGCGCGGCTACGACGTCGGGACGCTGTCCCAGGTCGCTGCGCTCGCAAGTCTCGGCGACTCGGACGAGGTCGAGCGAAGGCGCCTGGAGAACCAGGATGCGGTCGCGGCCCTCACGTCGCTGCTCCAATCTCACGGGCTCGAGCCGCTCGCGGGCAGCGCGGCGAACTTCGTTCTCGTCGACGTCGGGATCGGATGCAGGCGAGGCAGCTGCGGAGTTGCTGGACAGGGGTGTTTCGGTGCAGGCCGGAACACCGTTCGGAGCACCGACGTCACTCCGGATCAGCGCGGGCTCGGCCGCCGACCTCGCCTTGCTCGACGTGGCCCTCCGCAAGTGCACGTTCAGTGCGCGGTTAGGACGCTGTAAGCCACGTCTGATCCCGCCGAGGCCTCCGCTATCCTGGCCTGACGGGCGCGCGGCGCCCGTTTCCATATGCGGACGACACTCAAGAGAGGCGTAGGCCGTGGTCATTCCGGCAACGGCAACGGCAAGATGCAGTTGCCGCCCGGCCCGGCCGGCCCGGTCACGATCTACCGCCAGCCGGAGCCGCCGAAGCGGAGCCGTGGCCGGCTCGCTCTGACCATTCTCGGCTGGACGGCGACGGTCATTCGTCGTCTGCATCGTCGGCGTCGCCGGCGGCGCGTACCTCTATCTCCACGAGTCGGTCGCCGCCGTGGCGCCGAAGAGCCTCGATGTGAAGGCGGCGGCGAAGCGGCTCGACCTCCCGGTCGCCGGTGAGCCGGCAACCGCGCTCGTGATCGGCTACGACCACCGGGCCGACGAGTCGAAGGGCACACCGTCGCGTTCCGACACGCTGATGCTCGTCCGTGCGAACCCGAGGACGCAGACGATCTCGCTGCTCTCGTTCCCGCGTGATCTCCGCACCGAGATCGTCTGTCCGGGCAAGGCGACGTTCACCACGAAGATCAACGCCGCCTACGCCTACTGCGGCGCTCAGGGGACGCTCGAGACGGTGCACAAGCTGACGGGCGTGCCCGGTCAACTACCTGATCACCGTCAACTTCCGGGGCTTCACGCAGTTGGTCGACAAGCTCGGCGGCATGTGGATGGACGTCGATCGTCGCTATCTCAATACGCACGGTGGCCCGAGCGGATACGCCACGATCAACTTGCAGCCCGGGTACCAGCGGCTCGGCGGCTCTCAGGCGCTCGACTTCGTCCGCTTCCGCCACACGGACAGCGACCTCTACCGCAATGCTCGCCAGCAGCTCTTCGTTCGTGCGCTCAAGGATCAGATCCGCTCGAACTTCTCGCTCAGGAAGCTCCCCAAGCTGATCAAGGTGCTGACGAGCAACATCGAGGTGGCGCAGGGTGGTGGCCAGAACGTCAGCGCCAAGACGGTTCTCTCGTACGCGGTTCTCGCCTACTCGCTGCCGCCCGGCCACGTCTTCCAGTCGCGCATCGACGGGCTCGAGGGCTTCTCCGACCTGACGACCTCGGCACGAACATTTCGTCGGCGGTCCGGCAATGGGCCAATCCGGACGTGAACTCACCGCAGAACGCGACAGCCGTGGCGCTCGGGGAGAAGGTGAAGACGAAGGCACCGCTGCCTCGGAACACGACCGTCACGGTGCTGAACGGCAACGGCGTCACGGGCTCCGCGTCGAACGCGAGCTACCTGCTCGGTCAGCGCGGCTACCCGATCCTGACGCCGCCGAACGGGATTCCCGCGAACGCACCGAACTTCACGTACTTCCGCACCGTCGTCTACTTCGATCCGAGGCAGCGAGGGGCCAAGGAGGCCGGCCGCAAGGTCGCGAACCTCTTCGGCTCGGCCGATCTCCAGAAGGCGACGCCGGCTATCCGCGCGCTCGCGAACGACGCCATGCTGACCGCAGTCGTGGGACAGACGTTCCACGGCACGCTCGCCTCGGCGCCCGTCGACCAGACGCCGAAGCGCGAGCCGGCGAACGTCACCCCCGGCAGCCTCGGCCGCACTCGACCTGCTGCGCGAGCGCCAGTCGAAGGTCGACTTCCCTCTGATGGTGCCGACCGTGCTCGAGCGGTCGTCGTGGATCGATCGCGAGCGGCCGGTGCGGCTCTACACGCTTCGACGAGAAGCACAAGCACAAGACCGTGCGGCTCACCTACAAGATGGGCTCGAACGACTACTGGGGCGTGCAGGAGTCGAACTGGGCCGACGCGCCGGTGCTCGGCAGCCGCAACTTCGTGCGCAACATCGGCGGTCGCCGCTTCGAGCTCTTCTACGACGGCCCGCACCTCCACATGGTCGCGCTGCAGACGGCGAGGGGCGAGCTACTGGGTCGTCAACACGCTGCTCGACCGGCTCTCGAACGAGACGATGCTCGCGATCGCCAAGGGGCTGCGGCCGATCGCGAAGGTCAAGGCGTAGTGGAGCGCGGCCCGGGTCGCTGACGGCCGGTACGCTCAGCGCGTCGTGAGCGCCTCTCCTTCACGTGTCGCGGTGTTCGGGGCCGGCTACGTCGGTCTCGTCACCGGCGCCTGCCTCGCCGAGCTCGGCCACTCGGTCGTCGTCCGCGACGTGCTGCCGGAGCGGATCGCGTCGCTGCAGACGCGGGCAGATCCCGATCTACGAGCCCGGTCTCGCCGAGCTCGTGGCGCGGAACACGCGAGCGGCTCACGTTCACGACCGATGTCGGGGAGGCGATCGCGGGCGCCGAGTTCGTCTACGTCGCGGTCGGCACGCCGCCGACCTACTCGGGCGACGCCGATCTCTCTGCCGTCTGGACGGTGATCGACGAGCTGCCGGCGGTGGCGCAGAACTGCGTCGTCGTGATGAAGAGCACCGTGCCGGTCGGGACGGGCTCGAAGGTGCGTCACCGACTCGACGAGCGCGGGCTCGAGCGGGTCGGCTACGCCTCGAACCCGGAGTTCACAGCCGAGGGAACCGCGGTCGCCGACTTTCTCCATCCGGACCGGATCGTCGTCGGGGCCTTCCGGGAGGCGGACGGCGATGCGGTGGTCGCGCTTGCACGCGGGTATCGACGGCCCGATCGTTCGCTGCGACGTCGCCTCGGCCGAGATGATCAAGCTCGCCGCCAACGCGGCTCTGATGACGCGGATCTCCTTCATCAACGAGATCGCGAACGTGTGCGAGGCGACGGGTGCCGACGTGGTGCGGGTCGCCGAGGGCATCGGCTTCGACCGTCGCATCGGCCCGAGCTTCCTCCGCGCCGGGATCGGCTTCGGCGGCAGCTGCTTCCCGAAGGACTCGCTCGCGCTGAAGCAGCTCGCGGCCAACTCGGGCTACCACTTCCAGCTCCTGAACGCGGTGATCGAGGTCAACGAGCTCCAGAAGCGCCGCGTGATCGGCAAGCTCCACAACCATCTCGGTTCGCTGCGCGACAAGAAGGTCGCGCTGCTCGGGCTCGCGTTCAAGCCGAACACCGACGACATGCGAGAGGCGCCGAGCCTCATCCTCGCCGGCCGGCTGCTGGCGGAGGGTGCCGATGTGTCCGCGTGGGATCCTGTCGTGGACGGCACCGACCTGCACGGAGTCGAGATCGCCGCGAGCCCCGAGGCAGCTGCGGACGGAGCGGATGCCGTTGTCGTCGTGACAGAGTGGCCGCAGCTCGCCGAGGTCGACTGGGCCGCGGTCGCCGGGACGATGCGCACACGCGTCCTGATCGACGGGCGCAACTTCCTCGATCCCGGGCACATGCGTGCCGCCGGGTTCGCGTACGAGGGCATCGGCCGCGCAGCGCCCGACGCGCACGCGTGATGGAGGCGATCGTTCTCGCGGGCGGCAAGGCCGAGCGGCTGGGAGATGCGGCGGAGGGCCGCCCGAAGTCGCTTGTCCCGGTCGGCGGCCGGCCCTTGCTCGCGTGGCAGGTCGGGCGACTGCGCAGCGCGGGGGTGACGCGCGTGATCGTCAGCTGCATGGCCGGGCAGGAGGTGGAGTTCGAGCAGGGCCTCGGCGATATGGGGGTCGAGATCGTGTGCGCCGGCGAGCCGGAGAGGCTCGGCCGGGGCGGTGCGATCCGATTCGCGGCCTCCTTCCGCAACGAAACAGGCGACGTGCTGGCGATGAACGGCGACGAGCTCCTCGACGTCGACTTCACCGGGTTGCTCGAGCGTCACAGATCGACCGGCGCCGCGGCCACGGTCACGGTGGCGCAGCCGCCGTCGCAGTTCGGCCAGGTCGATCTCACCGAGAACGACGTCGTCACCGGCTTCCACGAGGTCTCCCGCGTCCCTTACTGGGTCAACTGCGGCATCTATGTGCTCTCCGAACAGGCGCTCGGGCGCTTTCCCGAGAAGGGAGACCACGAGACCACGCTCTTCCCCGAACTGGCGGCCGAAGGCTCGCTGCGCGCCTTCCGTCATGCCGGTCTCTGGCTCACCGTCAACACACCCAAGGAGCTGCGTCGTGCAGATGACCACGTGACCGCCCAACCGGACTGGCTTTCGTGAACACGCCGTACTCGACTGCACCGCGCCACGTCGACAAGCCCTGGGGCTACGAGCTGATCTGGGCCGAAGCCGACCAGTACGTCGGCAAGGTGCTCTTCGTCCGCGCCGGCCAGGCGCTCAGTCTCCAGTACCACGAGCAGAAGGACGAGGCGTGGCTCGTGCAGTCCGGTCGCGCCTCGCTCGAGCTCGGCCAGGTCGGCGAGGAGTTGACGGCCTACGAGATCGTGGCCGGCGATGCGTTGCGCTACCGGCCGGGCACGGTGCACCGAGTGACCGCGATCGAGGACACGACGATCCTCGAGGTATCGACGCCGCACCTCGACGACGTCGTCCGGATCGACGATCGCTACGGCCGTCCCGAGCGCGACCGCTAGAGCGTTGAGCGGCGTTCTCGAACCGGAACGCATCATCAGGCTCGAGGACGATGCCGTCGTCGTCCTCGACCAGCGACAGCTTCCAGAGCGGATGGTCGAGCTCCGCTGCCACGACGCGACGGAGCTCGCTGATGCGATCCGCACGCTCGCGGTACGCGGCGCGCCGTTGCTCGGTGTCGCTGCCGCGTACGGCATGGCCCTACGCCGCCTCGCAGGGCGCGGACCTCGACGAGGCCTTCGCCGTGCTCGCCGCCTCACGCCCGACGGCAGTCAATCTGCGCTGGGCGCTCGAGGAGATGCGCCCCGATCCGACACCGGAGCGGGCACGGCAGATTCATCGTCGACGAGGTCGATCGCTGCAAGGCAATGAGCGCCCATGCGGCCGGAATCGTGCCGGCGGGGGCCAGGATCCTGACCCATTGCAACGCAGGAGGCCTCGCGACGGGAGGCTACGGCTCGGCCGTCGGCGCAATCCGAGCCGCGTCGGAACGCGGGGGAGTGGAGCACGTCTGGGTCGACGAGACACGTCCGTTGCTGCAGGGTGCGCGCCTGACGGCGTTCGAGCTCGAGTCGCTTGCCATCCCGCACACGGTGATCGTCGACGGGGCAGCTGGCTCGCGCATGGCGGCTGGCGCGGTGGACATCGTGATCACCGGCGCCGACCGCATCGCGGCGAACGGCGACACGGCGAACAAGATCGGCACCTATGGTCTCGCGGTGCTCGCACATCACCACGACATCCCGTTCGTGATCGTCGCGCCGACGTCGACGATCGATCCGAGCTCGGCGACCGGAGCGGCAATCCCGATCGAGGAGCGTGACGGGGCCGAGGTGACGACGCGGTTTGCGGCCTCGAATCCCGCCTTCGACGTCACACCGGCAGCCCTGATCGCCGCGATCGTGACGGAGCGCGGTGTCCATCGGGCTCCCTACGTCGACTCGCTTCCCCAGCCGGCCGGTTCGCGATGATCCTGAACGAGGTCGACCCGGAGACACGCGCCATCCTCGAGCGCAGCAACTTCGATGCCGCGATCTTCGAGCAGCTCCGCGTGGGCCTGGTGGACGGCACGCGAACGGTGGCGCGCAGCATCGTCCAGGGCACGATCGAGCCCCCGCTTGCGTCCGATCTGACGCGGTTGCCGGCGCCGGGCGAGCCCGGGTTCGACGAGGCATTCGAGGTTGGCGTGGCTGCCCTGCGAGAGGGGTCGATCGCGGTGGTCGAGCTCGCCGGGGGCATGGCAACTCGTTTCGGGGGCAGCGTCAAGGCGGTGGCGGAGGCGATCGACGGGCGTAGCTTCCTCGAGGTGCGGTTCGCCGAGTCACGCCGGCTGGTCGACGCGCTCGGCGCCGAGATCCAGACGGCCGTGATGACGAGCTTCGCGACCGACGCGGCCGTGCGAGCACATGTTGCCGACCGTGGACTGGGGAAGCCGCTCATCTTCTGCCAGACGGCTGCGCCGCGGTTGAGGCCCGACGGCAGCCTGTTCCTCGATGCCGCCGGCAAGGCGTCGCTGTACGGGCCCGGCCACGGAGACCTGCTGACGGCGCTTCGGACGTCCGGCACCCTCGCCGAGCTGGTGCGTCGCGGCGCCAGGTCTCTCTTCGTCTCGAACCTCGACAACCTCGGTGCCCGCCTCGACCCGGTTGTCATCGGCATGCACGTTCTCGCGGGCACGCCGTTCACGGTTGAGGTCGTCGAGAAGGGTGGCGACACCGGCGGGGCCCCGGCTCGTGTCGACGGCCGGCTTCAGCTGGTCGAAGCGATGCGCTTCCCGCCCGAGTTCGACCAGAGCCAGATCCACGTCTTCAACACCAACAGCTCGCTGATCACGGTGGACGCGCTCGCCGAGCCGGTCGAGCTCACGTGGCTCGTGGCGGAGAAGCAGGTCGACGGCCAGGCAGTTGTGCAGTTCGAGCGCGTGTACCACGAGCTCTCGGCGCACGTCCCGACGACATTCCTCGTCGTCCCACGGCAGGGCGCTCGTGGACGCTTCCTGCCCGTCAAGGAGGCCGACGATCTGGCGGCGGTGCAGCCGTTGCTGCGCGAGATGCTTGCGACGTCGCTCGCCACTCCGTAGAACCGGCACAAAGACGGCACGAAGGCGGCACGGTTTCGGCACAGGGTGCTGGCTAGCGTCGGTTCGGTGCAGTTTCTCGACCTCGTGCTCCCTCGGCGATGCGGCGTCTGCGGGCGCGTCGGCGACTCGGTGTGTGTGCCATGTCTCGCCCGGCTCGTCCGGTGCGTGCCGCCATGCTGCGAGCGCTGCGGTGCGCCCGGCCCGTGGCCTGTTCGTCGCTGCGCCGAGTGCAGTGGGCGGAGGCTCGCGTTCGCCCACGCGCGCGCTGCGCTCGTCTACGAGGGCGGCGCGCGGGCGTTCGTGTCCGCGTGGAAGGAGCGAGGGCGGCGTGATCTCGCAGCTGTCGCGGCCGAGCTCGTCGCCACGACCGTGCCCAGGCCGGGAGTCGACGTGCTCGCGTTCGTTCCCGGCGATCGGAATCGAGGGCTCTCCCGGGGCCACGCGTCGGCGGCGGCGCTGGCAGCGCATCTCTCCGAGGCGTGGTCGATTCCGGTTCGAGATCTGCTGCAGCGACGGGCGGGTGCGAAACGCCAGCGCGACTTGCCGCGTGCCGAGCGCCGCGGGAACGTGGCAGGGGTCTTCTCGGCGCGCGGTGACGTGCCGCGGCGCGTGTGCCTCGTGGACGACGTCTATACGACCGGATCGACGGCGACGGCCTGCGCGACCTCACTCCGCCGAGCAGGCGCAGAGCACGTCGAGGTCGTCTGTCTTGCCAGGGCCGTCCGCTAGAGTCGGGGTGTCATGCGAGTGCAGTTCACCGTCCGCCACGACACCGTCGGCGACGACGTACGGCAGTACGCGGAGGAGAAGCTCGCCAAGCTCGACCGGCGTCTCCACGATCTGACCCTCGTGGAAATCACCTTCTCCCGCGAGCACAACCCGTCGATCGTCGACGACCACGCCGTTGAGGCAGTCGTGCACACGAAGGGCGCGAATCTCGTCGCGCGCGAGTCCGCCAAGACCTACGAGGCCGCGATCGACCGCCTGCTCGACAAGCTCGGGCGCCAGGTCGAGCGCCAGCGCGACAAGCGGACGGTCGAGGTCCGACGCCGCGGGCAGCATCAGGAGCCGTCGGTCCTGCCCGAGACGCCGAGCGTCGCGCCTGGGGTTGACGCTGCGGAGTAGGCCCTCCGCCGAACCGGCCGTTCGCTCCTAGTAGGGCATCGTCCGGTCGAGCATGGTGGCGGACCGGATCAGACCGAGGTGGCTGTAGGCCTGCGGATGGTTTCCGAGACCGCGTTCCGCGAAGGGGTCGTATTGCTCGGAGAGCAGTCCCGTCGGACCTGCCGTCTCGACCATCTGGCGGAACAACTCTTCCGCGTCTCCACGCCGTCCCGTGCGGACGTACGCCTCGATCAGCCACGCGGTGCAGATGTGAAAACCCCCCTCGGAGCCCGGAAGCCCGTCGTCCCACCGGTAGCGGTAGACGACCGGGCCGCTGCGCAGCTCTGCCTCGACCTTGAGCACCGTTGCCAGGAACCGAGGATCGTCGTTCGGTACGAGTCCGGAAAGGCCGATCCAGAGGGAGGAAGCATCGATCTCGTCGTCTCCGTAGGCAACGGAATAGGCGCCGACAGAGGCATTCCAGCCGTGCTCGAGCACGTCGTCACGGATCTTCTCGCGCAGCTCGATCCAGTCGCGCCGCTCGGTTTCGCCCCTCAGCTCCTGCACCTTCAGCGCACGGTCGACCGTCAGCCAGCACATGACCTTGGAGTAGACGTGATGCCTGGGTGGCAGCCGAGCTTCCCAGATGCCGTGGTCAGGCTCGTGCCAGCGCCGGTCGACAGCGCGGACCATGGCTTCCACGACCCGCCAGTCCTTGTTGCGAACCGTGCCTCGGGCCTCGACGACGGCGGCGAGCAGATCGGTGATCGGGCCGAAGACGTCGAGCTGGATCTGCCGGTTGGCGGCGTTGCCGATCCGTACCGGCCTCGACCCGGCGTAACCGGGCAGCGTTTCGATCACCGCTTCAGGCCCGAGCTCCATCCCGTCGACGGTGTAGAGCGGATGCAGCCGTTCGGGATGCCCGTCGGTTCGGTCGACGCGCGCATCCACCCATTGAAGAAGCGCTTCCGCTTCCGCCAGCGAGCCGAGATCGACGAGAGCCCGGGCGGACATCGCCGCATCGCGCAGCCAGCAGTACCGGTAGTCCCAGTTGCGGACGCCCCCGAGCTCCTCGGGGAGCGATGTCGTGGCTGCCGCGAGGATGGAGCCGGTCGGCGCATGACAGAGCCCGCGAAGCGTGAGGGCACTCCGCAACACCTCCTCGGGCGCGGTGGCCGGCAGTTGCAGGCCTGCGGCCCAGTCCGCCCACGGCCGCTCGGCATCCGCCTGGCGAGCGTCGAGCGAGAGAGGATGGCGGGCGTCGCCCTGGGAGCCGAGTCGCAGCTCGATCACGACCTGCCCGTCGTTAGCGGCAAGATCGACCACGGCGCGGGCCGTGTCGTGACCGCCGTCGTCGAAGACGTCCCAGTCGACCCCGGGCGCCCGGAGCAGCACCGGCTCGTTGCAGCCGAGCACGAACAGCCCGGCGCCGCGCGGCTCGAGCTTGATCGACACCTGACCGAACTCGGGGCGCGGGGCGAACTCCAGACGCACGACGCCGGTGCCGGTCAGCACCCGAACCAATGTCGACGACGCGTCGCTCGAGCGCGACCCGTCCGCACCGTGGTCGGCACTACCGGGGATCTCGCCCTCGAGCCAGTCGGTCGCGGTTATCCCCGACCAGCGGGTCTCCACGGTCATCGTTCCCGGGCGATAGCGCTGCCCGAGCGGGACGCCGGATCGCAGCGGAGAAACGGAGAAGTAGCCGGCGCGGGACCCGCCGAGGATGTCCGCGAAGATCGCGGCCGAGTCCGGTCGGGGGTGGCAGAGCCAGGTCACCTTCCCATCCGGTGACAGCAGCGCCACGGTGGAGCCGTTGGAGAGCATCGAGTGCCGCTCGATCGGGACGGCGTGCTCTCCGTAGAGCCAGTTCCGACGGGTCTCCAGCAGGAACCCGAGCACGCGAACCGCGTCGATCGGCTCGTCGACCCGCTGCGTGGCCAGGGTGGTGCCGGGGCCGACCTTGATGCCGAGGTCGGGTCCGTGGAGTTGGGCGAAGGCGTTCTCATCGGTGATGTCGTCACCGATGTAGAGCACGGCGCTTGCGGACGCCTGCACGCGCAACGCTCCGATCGCCTCGCCCTTGTCGGTGGGGATCAACGACAGCTCGACGATGTTCTTCCCCTGCGTCACGTGGATACCCGGCCAGGTCGCCGGGCCACAGCGGACAGCCTCCAACGCCCGTTCGCCGATGGCCTCGTCGACCCCACGCACGTGCACGGCGATGCTTGCAGGCTTGGTCTCCAGCCTGACGCCCGGATGATCCTGCAGGATCTTTTCGAGCTCCGCGCGCAGCCGGTCGTACATCTCGACGAGCTCCGGTGCGAGCCTCTGGATGAAGCCGAGATCGAACTCCGAGCCGTGGCTGCCGACGAGGTGGACTTCACTGGGAAGACGCGAGAGGGTCGCCAGATCGCGCAACGACCGGCCGGAGACGACCGCCACGGTCGTCTGAGGCAGCGCGGCCAGGGCACGGACGGCGGCGACCGCCTCGGGAATCGGCGCCGCCATGGTCGGGTCGTCGACGAGCGGTGCGAGGGTGCCGTCGTAGTCGCACCCGACGAGGAGCTGCGGCACACGCGCGACGCGGCCGAGCGCCGCTCGCAACTCTGCACTCAGCACTCCGTCGAGGACGGGCTGTCGCTCGGCTTTGCTCATACAGGGGGTTCGGTAGGGGTCAGCTCCGCCAGGAACGAGCGGGCCCAGTGCTCGACATCGTGGGTGCGGAGGTACCGCTGCATGATGCGCATACGCCGCCGCCCTTCCGGCTTCTCGACGTGAATCGCGCGCATGAGGGCGTTCTTGACGCCGTCCGGATCGTACGGGTTGCAGAGAAAGGCATGCCGAAGCTCGCTCGCTGCCCCGGCGAACTCGCTCAGCACGAGTGCGCCGCCAAGGTCGATGCGTGCAGCCACATATTCCTTGGAGACGAGGTTCATCCCGTCCCGCAGAGGTGTCACCATCATCACGTCCGCCGCGCAGTACAGGGCGGCGAGCTCGCTCCTGCTGTACGACTGGTGGAGGTAGTGCACGGCCGGTCCTCCGACCCGCCCGAAGTCACCGTTGATCCGCCCGACTTCCCGTTCGACTCTGCTGCGGAGCGTCTCGTAGTGCTCGACGCGCTCACGGCTCGGCGTGGCGACCTGGATCATCGTCGTCTCGGGAACCTGCAACGACCCGTCCTCGAGCAACTCGCGGAATGCCGCCAGGCGAAGCTCGATTCCCTTGGTGTAGTCGAGCCGGTCGACGCCGAGGATCAGCGTCTTCGGGTTTCCGAGCTTCGGTCCGGATCTGTCTGGCGCGCTCCTGAACGGCAGGGGTGGCGGCCATCGACTCCATCTCCTTCGTGTCGATCGCGATTGGGAAGGCGCCTGCTTTGACGGTGCGTCCGTCAACCTCGAGGATGCTGCCTCGATAGGGGATTCCGAGGAGGTGGCGGGCAAGGCGAACGAAGTTCTGTGCTGCCAGCTTTTCCTGGAAGCCCACGATGTCGGCGCCGAGCAGGCCTCGCAGGATCTCCGCGCGCAACGGCATCTGCATGAACAGTTCGATCGGCGGCAGCGGAATGTGCAGGAAGAAGCCGATCCGCAGGTCGGGTCGGCGGGCGCGCAGCATCGCCGGCACCAGCTGGAGCTGATAGTCGTGCACCCAGACCGTGGCGCCCTCTGCCGCGACCTCTGCTGCGGCGTTCGCGAACCGCTCGTTCACGAGGCGGTACGCGTCGCGCCACTCCCTGCTGTAGACGGGCGTCTCGACGGCATCGTGGTACAGCGGCCAGATCGTCGCGTTCGACTGGCCTTCATAGAAGCGCTCGATGTCGCCGGCGCTGAGCGCAACCGGATGAAGGCGGATCCCGTCGAGCTCGAACGGCTCCGCAGCCGGACCGTCCCCACCGGCCCACCCGACCCAGGCACCGCGGTGTGCCGCCACCACCGGCCGCAGGGCGGTCACCAGGCCGCCCGGGCTGGAACGCCAGCTCCGGCCCGAGGGTGTGAGCTCCTCGTCAACCGGAAGCCGGTTGGCAACAACGACGAACGCGCTGCGCTTCGTCACGCTCCCTCCTCCTCCGCGGCGGGTAGGAGCCCTGCACGGTAGCCACCCACGATTACTCGCGGCGGACGGCTTACATTAGACGGACTCTAGGGCGTGTAGCTGACGCAGCCGCCGCAGGCGAAGTTGATCGTTCTACCGCGGCCCCAGCCGAGACCGTACGTGTCTGACGTCGCGACTACGGGAACCAGGCCGCCCTGCAACAGAAGTGTGTCGCGCGCCGTTCGCGATCTTGAACGCGTGGACGTCGCCGTTGAGCGTGAAGAGGATTCGGCCCTCGGCGAAGTCGGTCATCAGCGCGCCCGCCGGCAAGGTGACCGTCGCTGCGAGCGACGGCTTTCTCACCTGCACGTCTCCCACGCGCTGCACGATCAGGCCGACAGGCCCGAGCGCGATCGCCTTCACCGCGCCGGGCGGGTACACGACCGTCCACGCGACGGAGCCGTCGGCCTTCAGCAGCACGACCTCGCCCGTCTCGCGCAGCGCCGCGACGACCGCGCCGCCGGGCCCCTTGCCACTCGTGACGGCGACGATCTTCGCCGGCTCGGTGTGCTTGAAGACGGCGACGCCGTTCGTGCCGAGGAGAACGACCTCGTTGCCGGCTGCGTACGGAATGCCCATGCTCGCCGTCGAATCACCGATCACGAACGGGGTCGGCAGGTCGACGTCCTGTTCGACGAACCGCAGTTGCTTCGGTGTCTTCTGTGTCGTCGTGGCCGTCATCAGCAGCCAGTCACGAAGGTTGCCGCCGGTGTAGCGCACCCACAGCGCCCGGTTGCCGCTGACTCCGAGCGCAGAGATCCCGGTGCCGGTGCTGCCGAGGTTCGTGCAGGGGCCGGGCTTGCCGAAGCGCCAGATTCCCTTCGTAGCGGTGTTCCACAGCTCGACGTGGTCGCAGTCCTTCTTCGAGCGGTTGACCATGTAGGCGAACGACGCCTGGTTGAGCGCGACGAGCCGGACCTGGCCGTTGCGGACGATCGTCCGGCCCGGCTTCTGGAGGGCGAGCGCGCTGCCCGCGGCGACGAGAGCGACGGCGGCGCCGACGAGCAAGGTGATGCGGAGCGGTGAGCGGAAGCGCGTCATGTGCCGCAGGGTACGTCAGCTTCGTGAAGAATCAATCAAGGCGCGCGGCCCTCCCGGTACCCTCTTTCCCTAGATGTCCTCAACAGAATTCGGTGGCAGGTTCGAGAAGGTCCTTCGCGTCGGCGAGGGGCGGCGCGTCAAGCGGCTCAAGCAGCAGGCCGAGTACATCGCGACGCTCGAGCCCGACGTTCCAGACGCTCTCGGACGAGGCGCTCCGCGCCAAGACGGTCGAGTTCCGCGAGCGACTGGAGAACGGCGAGTCGCTCGACGAGTTGCTGTTCGAGGCGTTCGCAGCCGTTCGCGAGGCCCGCTGGCGCGAATCGCAGCAGCGGATGTTCGACGTCCAGATGATGGGCGGGATCGTCCTCCACGAGGGCGACATCGCCGAGATGAAGACCGGTGAAGGCAAGACATTCGTCGCCTCGACCGGCGCTCTATCCTGAATGCGCTCCCGGCGACCGGTGTCCATCTCGTCACGGTCAACGACTACCTCGCCAAGCGCGACGCCGAGTGGAACCGCGGCGTCTTCGAGCGGCTCGGGATGACGGTCGGCTTCATCCAGAACATGATGCCGTTCGACCTCCGCAAGGCCGCCTACGACGCCGACATCACCTACGGCACCAACTCGGAGTTCGGGTTCGACTACCTCCGCGACAACATGTCCGTGTCGCTCGACAACATCGTCCAGCGCAGCCATGCCTTCGCGATCGTGGACGAGGTCGACTCGATCCTGATCGACGAGGCCCGAACGCCGCTGATCATCTCCGGTGAGCCCGAGACGGCAGCGACCACCTACTACGACTTCGCCCGGATCGTGCGCGATCTCCACGGCGTGCCCGCGACTCACAAGACGGCGAAGGGCGAGGACGAGACCGAGCTTTCGGGAGCCGACTACCTCTACGACGAGAAGCACAAGACGGTGTCGCCCGCGCAGTCCGCCCTCGATGCTGTCGAGCGCGCGCTTCGGGTCGAGAACCTCTACGACCCACGGCACGTGCAGCTCGTCAACCACCTCAGCCAGGCGCTCAAGGCCGAGTCGCTGTACAAGCGCGACGTCGACTACGTGATCGAGGACGGCGAGGTGAAGATCGTCGACGAGTACACCGGCCGCATCATGGAGGGTCGTCGCTGGAGCGAGGGCCTGCATCAGGCGATCGAGGCGAAGGAGGGCGTACCGATCCTGGAGGAGAACGTCACGCTCGCGACGATCACGCTCCAGAACTACTTCCGGCTCTACGAGAAGCTCGGCGGCATGACCGGCACGGCGAAGACGGAGGAGAAGGAGTTCGTCGAGATCTACAACCTCCACGTCGTCGAGATCCCGACGAACGTCGACGTGATCCGGCTGGACGAGAACGACTTCATCTTCAAGACCAAGGACGCGAAGTGGAACGCCGTGCTCGAAGACCTCGTCGAGCGCCACGAGATCGGCCAGCCGGTGCTCGTCGGCACGATCGCGGTCGAGACGTCCGAGTACCTCTCCGAGATGCTGACCCGGCGCGGGGTCCCGCACAACGTCCTCAACGCCAAGGAGCACGAGCGCGAGAGCGAGATCATCATCGACGCCGGTCAGAAGGGCTCGGTCACGATCGCGACGAACATGGCAGGCCGCGGCGTCGACATCAAGATCGACGACGAGGTGCGCGGGCTCGGCGGGCTCTACGTGCTCGGCACCGAGCGCCACGAGTCACGGCGCATCGACAACCAGCTCCGCGGCCGCTCGGGCCGTCAGGGCGATCCCGGCGAGACGCGGTTCTACCTCTCGGCGCAGGACGACCTCGTGCGGCTGTTCGCCGGCGACCGGATCCACGGGATCATGGAGCGCTTCAAGATCCCGGACGACCAGCCGATGGAGGCGTCGATCCTCTCGCGGCAGATCGAGGGCGCCCAGAAGAAGGTCGAGGAGCAGAACTTCGTCTCCCGCAAGAACGTCCTCAAGTACGACGACGTGATGAACACGCAGCGCATGGTCATCTACGAGCAGCGCCGCAGCATCCTGAACGGAGACGACACCTCCGACGAGATTCGCGAGTGGATCGAGGAGGTCGTGCGCCAGAACGTCGTCAACCTCACCGAGGCCGAGCGCCCGGGACTGGGATCTCGACGGGCTCGTCGCGCAGATGACCGCGCTCTACGGCAGCGACATCACGGTCGAGGAGTTGCGCGAGGAGGTCGACCAGTCCCGCGAGGCGCTGATCCAGGAGTTCACCGAGGACGCGCTCGACGCGTACAACGATCGCGAGGCCGCCTTCGGCCCGGAGTTGATGCGCGAGATCGAGCGGTTCGTGATCCTCCAGGTCGTCGACCTGAGATGGCGCGAGCACCTCGAGTCGATGGACTACCTGCGCGAAGGCGTGCACCTGCGCGCGATGGCGCAGAAGGATCCTCTGGTCGAGTACCGGGCCGAGGGCCACATCATGTTCGAGGATCTGAGCCGCATCATCCGCGAGGAGGTCGTGCTGACGCTCTTCCACGTCGAGGTGCAGCAGGACGAGGCGCAGCAGGCGCTCCAGCACGCCGAGGCGCCGCAGGCGCTCTCCTACGAGCACGAGACTGCGTCGGGCGCGGATGCGATCGCGGCCGCGGGTGGGCTCGCCGGTGGGGCGACGGCTGTGGCGGCGCCTCCGGCTGCAGCATCAGGTCGTGAAGAACGACGCGCGCGATGTCGGCCGGAACGATCCCTGCTGGTGCGGGTCGGGCAAGAAGTTCAAGCGCTGCCACGGGGCGTGGGGCCAGAGCATTTCCGGCTCAGGGCTCGTCTCGCCGTCGAGGCGACGCTCGTCGTCGTCGGGCTCGTCGTCTTCACACTGCTTGCCCACGCGTTCGTCACGGCGGCCAGGTCGTCTCGTTCGACGACAACGTCTCGCGCTGGGTGGCGGACAACGTTCCCGGCGGGGTGGAATGGGTCGCGCGTCTCTTCACGTGGCTCGGCGGCGCCGTCGGCACGGTGGTCGTCGCCGGTGCCGCGGTGATCGTCCTGTGGCGCGCTTCACGCCGGACCGATGCGCAGCTTCGTCGCGCTCGCGGTGCTCGGGATCACAGCGCTCGTCGCGGCGCTGAAGGCGATCTACGAGCGGGCGCGGCCCGATCTCGGCAGCGCGATCCCCTTGCCTCACTCGTACTCGTTCCCGAGCGGGCACGCCGCAACCGCTGTCGTGCTCTACGGGGCGCTCGGAGTGCTTGCCGCGGAGCGGGCACGGTCGCGCTGCGCGCGGCGGGGTGGCTCGCGGCCGCCGCGGTCGTAGCGTTCGCGATCGGTGCAAGCCGCATCCTCCTCAACGTCCATTTCGTGAGCGACGTCGCAGCGGGCTTCGCCGTCGGCCTCGCCTGGCTCGGCTGCTGCCTGATCGCACGAGACGTGCTGAGTCGGTGACAGGCTTCAGCCTGTCTCCAGGGTTTCGCGTTCCCGACCGCAGCTAGGATCACCGCATGGCCGACGCAGAGAATCAGCCTCTCGCGCAGTTGCTCGAGGAGCTCGGAGCCCAGCTTGGCTGGGTTCGTGAGTACCTTTGACCCCGACCAGCTAACGGCCCGCCAGCAAGAGCTCGAAGCCGCCATGGGCGCTCCCGGATTCTGGGACGACCAGCAACAGGCCGCCCGCATCTCCACCGAGCACGCCCGCGCGACTGCGCGACTCGATCGCTACCACCGCCTGAACGGCGAGGTCGAGGAGGCACGCGAGCTCTTCGAGCTCGACCCGTCTCTGGAGGATGAGCTGCGCGCGCAGCTCATCCCGGTCGCAGCCGAGCTCGCCCGGCTCCAGGAAGACGCGCTCTTCAACGGCACCTACGACGGCGGCGACGCAGTCGTCTCGATCAACGCCGGTACCGGCGGCACCGACGCGCAGGACTGGGCCGAGATGATGTTGCGGATGTACCTGCGCTGGTCATCCGACCGCGGCTACGTGACCGAGCTCGTGGAGGCGAGCCCCGGCGAGGAGGCCGGCCTCAAGTCGGCCACGATGACCGTGAAGGGCGAGAACGCCTACGGCACCTACAAGGCGGAGCGGGGTGTCCACCGGCTCGTGCGCCAGTCGCCGTTCGACTCGGCGCACCGCCGCCACACGGCGTTTGCGCAGGTCGTCGTGGCGCCGTTGCTGCCGGACGACGGCGACGTCGAGATCGACGAGGGCGACCTCCGTATCGACACCTACCGCGCAAGCGGTGCCGGTGGCCAGCACGTGAACAAGACGGACTCTGCCGTGCGGATCACGCACTTGCCCTCCGGAATCGTCGTGCAGTGTCAGAACGAGCGCTCCCAGACTTCGAACAAGGCGACGGCGATGCGCATCCTCAAGTCGCGCCTCGCAGAAGCTGCAGGAGGAGGAGCGAGAGGCGGAAATCGCGCGGGAACGGGGCGCGACGCAGGACATCGGGTTCGGAAGTCAAATCCGCTCCTACGTGCTCCATCCGTACCAGATGGTGAAAGACCACCGCACCGATTTCGAGGCCGGGAACGCCCAGGGCGTCCTCGACGGTGCGCTCGACGGCTTCGTCCGCGCCTACCTGCTGGCGAAGGCTGCCGGGACGGTCGTCTAAATCATGTCCGCTACACTGGGCCGACAATCCGACCCGGAGCGGCCGTTTAGGCCCGCTTCTCTCGATCCGGTGATGGAACAAGATTCTCAGCTGACAGCCCCCCCGACGGCCCCTGCCGAACCCTCGCCCGCCTACGCGGACGGCGCCTCCGGCGTGAGCGGCGCCTCGATGATCGTGCTGGAGAACGTCCGCAAGGTCTACGAGCCGGACGTGACGGCGCTCGACGGCGTCTCGTTCGTGATCGAGAAGGGCGAGTTCGTCTTCGTCGTCGGCGCGTCGGGCTCGGGCAAGTCGACGATCATCCGGCTCCTGCTCAAGGAGATGGAACCGACGTCCGGGCGCATCCTCGTCGGCGGCCGCGACCTCGGGCGGCTCAAGCACTCGAAGGTGCCGCTGCTGCGTCGGAACGTCGGCTGCGTCTTCCAGGACTTCAAGCTGCTGCCGAACCGCACCGCGTCCGAAAACGTCGCCTATGCCTTGCGCGTGCAGGGCGAGACGACCGCGTCGGTGCGGCGCAAGGTGCCCGAGGTGCTGAACCTCGTCGGCCTCGCCCACAAGATGAGCTCCAAGCCCGAGGAGCTCTCGGGCGGTGAGCAGCAGCGCGTCTCGATCGCGCGCGCCGTCGTCAACCATCCACCGCTCCTGATCTGCGACGAGCCCACTGGGAACCTCGATCCCGACACGTCCGTCGGGATCATGCAGCTCCTCCACCGCATCAACACCGCAGGCACGACGATTCTGATGGTCACCCACGATCGCGAGATGGTCGACAAGATGCGAAAGCGCGTAATCGCGCTCGACCACGGCAAGCTGATGCGCGACGAGCGGCGCGGGGGGTATGAGACCGAATGACGCGTTTCAAGCTCGTCCTCTCGGAGGCTCTCCGCTCGATCGGCGCCAACCTCTCGACCTCGGTCGCGGCGACGATGACCGTCCTGATCGGCATGTTCCTGCTCGGGCTCTCGATCGCGCTCGGCAGCTGGGTCGTCTCCTGGTCGGACCACGTCAAGTCGCAGATCGGGATCGAGATCTACTTCGCCGACAGCGTCACGCCGAAGCAGGTCAACGTCGTCGGCCAGCATCTCGCGGTCGACCAGAGGATCAAGTCGTACATGTTCGTCTCGAAGACCGAGGCGCTGAAGCGGATGGAGAAGAAGTACCCGCGGCTGACCGCGAATCTTCCCTCGAATCCCCTGCCTGCGTCGTTCGACGTCACCCCGCACAACGCGGAGGACGTGCGTGCGGTAGCAGCAGATCTCCGCGGCCAGCACTTCGCCGGGGTCGAGCGGGTGAAGGACGGCCAGCAGACCTCCAAGCGCATTATCCAGGTCGGGAAGTGGATCTGGATCGTCTTCCTCGTGATGGTGATCGTCTTGCTGATCGCCTCGGTGATCCTGATCGCGAACACGATTCGGCTCTCGATCTTCTCCCGTCGGCGCGAGATCGAGGTGATGAAGCTCGTGGGCGCCTCGAACTGGTTCGTGCGCGGGCCGTTCATGCTCGAAGGCCTGCTGCAGGGCCTGCTCGGGTCGGCCGCTGCCGTGGTGCTGCTCTTGCTCGGCAAGGTGATCGCGTTGCCCGCGATTCTCGGGCACATCGACACGACGAACGACGTGCAGGCCCTCTCCTTCGGTATCACCGCCCTCATCTTGATGGGCGTCGGGCTCGGCGTCGGAGCCCTCGGTTCCGGCCTCACGCTGCACCGGTTTCTGAAGGTGTAGGAGTACCGGGCGGCTACGTGTCGTAGGGCGATGCGCATGCGTCGCCCTCGTGGGCTGCGAGCGCTCGGAGCTTCGCCGCTACCCTCGTTTCATGCCTGGCAGACGGAGACAGGGCCGCGGCCGGGCGAAGCGCCCGAGCCGGTCCGAGCGCCACCAGCGTGCTAGCAGGGCGGGTACCGACGCGGCGGTGAAGCGCGCCGAGAGCACGATCGAGATCTCCCTTCCGCAGCGTCGCGTCGAGCCCGAGTCGGTCGTCGCCCATCTCGGCCCGACCAACTCCGGCAAGACGTACCACGCGCTCGAGGTGCTCAAAAAGCGAGGGCGTGGAGTGTACGCCGGCCCGTTGCGAATGCTTGCCCAGGAGGCATATCGCCGCCTCGCGGCCGAGCTCGGTGAGGACGCCGTCGGCCTCGTCACCGGCGAGGAGCGCATCAACGACGAGGCGCCGATCATCTGCTGCACGGTCGAGATGGCGCCGAGCTCCGGTGAGGTGCTCGTGCTGGACGAGGTGCAGTGGGCCGACGACCCCGAACGTGGCTCGGCGTGGACGCGGCTTCTGCTGGCCGGCGACTACCGCCACATCCTTCTCCTCGGCGCGCTCGATGCGGAGCCGCTCGTGCTGCGCGCCTTCCCCGACGTGGAGGTAAAGGTCTTCGAGCGAATGCTGCCGCTCGAGTTCGTCGGCGAGCGGTCGCTACGCGGCCTCACTCCTGGAACGGTGGTCGTCGCCTTCAGTCGCAAGGCGGTGCTCGCGCTCGCGGGCGAGATCAACCGCCTTCACCCGACGAGAGTCTCCGTTCTCTACGGCGCCATGCCGCTCAGCTCGCGCCGGGAGGAGATCGATCGGTTCCTCAGCGGTGCCTCCGACGTCACGGTCGCAACCGACGTGCTCGGCCACGGCGTCAACCTCCCGTGCGAGACGCTCCTCTTCGCCGAGACGACGAAGTTCGACGGCGAGTCGCGGCGCGATCTGTTGCCGTGGGAGCTGGCGCAGATTGCAGGTCGTGCCGGCCGGTTCGGGCTTGTCGAACGCGGACACGTCGGGATCCTGACGGGGGTCGCCTGGGCGAACGCCAACCCGGAGATCGTCGCGGAAGCGCTTCAACCGCACGTCGTTCTCCCATCGGGCCATCTCGGCTACCGCATCGTCGACGAGGCGCGCATCCGGCCGCGACTCTCCGACCTCGGTGTCGAGGATCCCAAGCGGCTCGATGCGGCTCTCGCTGCCTGGTTCCGCGTTGCGACTCGCGCCTGGGCATACGAGGGCTGGCTCGCCGTCGAGTCGCTGAGCCCGATCAGAGGCCGGCTCGCGGCGATCCAACGGCGGCTCGCAGAGCGGAGCCGCAAGCTCTCGCTCGAGGACACCTGGAAGCTGATCAACGCTCCCGTGGACGAGGACAATGCGGAGTTGCTCGCGACGCTTGCGCTCGCCGTCGCGGGCGACACGGCGCAGCGGTCGCTGCTCACGTTCCTCCTCGATCCGGCCCGGCTGCGCGATTCGGCACTCGAGGAGGCAGAGCAAGCTGGACGAACCGCAAGCATCTTACGCTGGTTTGCGCTCCAGTATCCGGACGTCGGCGGAGTCACGATCGAGCGCGCCGCCGCCCTCGAGGAAGCAGCGGCTGCGCACGTCGTGGCGAGGCTGCGGGTCGAGGTGAACGACCCGACGCTCGGCCGCTGCCGCAAGTGCGGCCAGACGTGTGCGCCGTGGTTCCCGCTCTGCGACCGTTGCTTCGGCCGGCGGTAGGGACGAGGCGCACGCCTCGCCCGCGCGGTGCCATCTGCGCCTGGGCTGTGTCGCGGTCGCGCCTACAATCGTCGCGTGGCCAATCCCACCGGAATCAAGCTGATCGCCGAGAACCGCCGTTCCCGGCACGACTACGAGTTGCTCGAGCGCGTCGAGGCGGGCATCGTCCTGACAGGGACAGAGGTGAAGTCGCTGCGGGCCGGACACGTCCAGCTCGGCCAGGCGTACGCGGACGTGCGCGGCGGTGAGATGTGGCTCGTGGGTGCATCGATTGCCGAGTACGTGCAGGGAAACGTGGCCAACCACGTGCCCGACCGCGACCGCAAGCTCCTCCTGAAGCGAAGCGAGATCGACGTGCTCTACGCGAAGGTGCGCGAGAAGGGCCTGACGCTCGTCCCGACGAAGCTCTACTTCAAGGACGGCAAGGTGAAGCTTGAGGTCGCACTCGGTCGCGGCAAGGACAAGGGCGACAAGCGCCGCACGATCGCCGACCGTGACGCCAAGCGCCAGATCGAGCGCGCTCTGAAGGAGCGCCGCTGACATCGCGAGCGGGCGACGCGTGCGCGTCGCCCCTACGACAGCGACGGTTCTTCTCGTAGGGGAGAGGCGCATGCCTCTCCCGCGTCGACCAGTCCGATCGCGCTCGGCGACTATCGCTCGCGGCGATGCGCGGCTACGATGCGGTGGATCAAATGACATACGGGGGCGACCTGGTTTCGACGTGGTCGGTTCTCCGGCTGAGTCGCGAGTCGAGGTCCCCGGTCGGCCTCGTTAATCCACCGGGAAACAACACAAATGCGAAGCCAAATCAGCTCGCAATCTCCGCCTAGTCACTGACTAGCTAGGAGACGCCCCCCAGGGCTGGGCCCGAGGCTCGGGTGGGGCGCTAACCATCGGGCTCGGCGCCGAGGGAGAGTCAATCGCCCGGAGCGCGACACTTCAGGATTGACTGGCCCGCCGGTGGGTTGTCTGCCACCAGCCGTCGGGCGAGATCCAAGGCGGACTACGCTCGTAGACACTCTGTCCGGTGCGTCCGCGGACGCGGGTTCGATTCCCGCCGCCTCCACTCCAGAGATTCGGGGCCCTCCGGGGCCTCGAATCGCTGGCGCGGGTCTATATCGGCGGACCCGTCGCGCGGGGACTCACGGGAACAGCTAGAGCGATTCTCCGGAGGAGCAATCGTGCCATGCGTCCTGAGAACACTGAGGAACATCGAATGGGGGGCAGCCTTCCGTTAGTTGGTGGCGAGCGCCACGATCGTTCCTTTGAGCTTTGAGGTGGGGCGGTCGGAGCGGTAGCGGTAGGTGCCTGGTTTCAGCACGACGGTCCAATGTTTTGTTCCCTTGAAGCGGGATGTCGTGGAAAGGTTGACTCCTGGCCCTGAGAGATGGAAGCCGTCTTGCCTGGACATGTCTTTGACGCTGAGCGTGTAGGTGCCGGCCTCGACGCGCCCACCAACGCGAACACAATCACCGCCAGACCCGTCAGGACGCAGGCAAAGGCGAAAGTCGCAGGCCCGCGCCCGGACACAGCACGCCACACCCAGCCCACCGATCGCACAGACCCATTGTCCGTCAACCACACCCCGTCGCGCTAGGGCTGCGCCGCCGGACAAGGGCTCGAACGATCTCGGTTTGCCTTGTCCCTCTGATGGGCGAGAATCGGTCGGCACTCGCGATGGAGCGGGCGCAGGCGCTGGATCAGCCTTGCCCTCTCTGTCCTGAGCCAGTGTTCACGAATGTCACTCGAGCGGAATGTCTCTGATCGAGCGCGATCAGGTGCGCTTGGGTGTGGCGCGGAACAGAACGAACGACGTCCCGA
The DNA here is from genome assembly GCA_963829285.1 of uncultured Thermoleophilia bacterium. Lineage (GTDB taxonomy): Bacteria > Actinomycetota > Thermoleophilia > Gaiellales > Gaiellaceae > Gaiella. The sequence goes on from CAWHHW010000002.1 coordinate 63,835, forward strand.
TCATCCAGACCCAGACAATCGGGACACCGGCCATAAGGGCGCCGGCCATGTCGTGGAAGGTACCCCGCGCCCCGAGTCCACCCACGCCGATGATGCCGCCGACGAGGAGCAGTGCGCCGCCGAGCACGCCGACCCAGCCGAGCCAGCGCGGAAACAGCCGAGAGAGGTCATCGCGATCGAGCCTGCGAGCACAGAAACACCGATCGGCCCGAACACAAGCTGGAACACGACCTCGCTCGCCGCGTCCAGCGCGACGACCGCGCCCTGATTGCCCCCCGCGTCCGCAACCCAGGCCGCCGCAGCCGTGGCGGATTTTGCCTTCGCTGAAGCGGCGTTCGATGTAAGCGGCCGTGGGTGGATGGATCCGTCTGCGGGTGAGCCGCCCGGACACATCACTGGAAAGACACCGCAACAGCGGGTCATTCGAAAATGGAGTCACAAACGAAGAGCACGGCACCAGGCTGGCAACAGCCCCAGACGAGGCACCCGCACACTCACAGTCCGGGAATGTCGCCTGACCCGAAACCTGCCCGTCAGTCGGCTCTGTCTGTTGCGGGGTCGGGTTTCTGGCCGGGGAACTCGATCCACGCGCGCTTGACGCAGGGGTAGTGCTTGGCGGCCTCCACGAGGTCGAGGAAGCCGGAAATCATTGTCTCGAACCGTTCCTGCAAGGTGTCACTCGCAAGGCGGCCGTCGTCACCGAACGCCTGGTGGGCCTGCGCGACGGAGAACATCTCCGGGTAGACCCGGGCGCCGAGGTGCTCAAACGGGACGCGGAGTGCCCAGAGCCCGCGGTTGCCGCCGACCATCGACGGCGAAGCGGACAGGAGGAGCCCGTGGCGTTCGTGGAACGGCTGCGGACGGAACCGCGAAACCCAGTCGACCGCGTTCTTGAGAAGACCCGGCATAGAGGCGTTGTATTCGGGCGAGCAAATCACGAACGCGTCGCTGGCAAGGAGGCGGTCTCGGAACCTTTCCGCGCCGGCCGGAAAGCCTTGCTCCGTTTCCTCATCACCGTCGTACGACGGAACGTCGAACTCGTTCATCGACGCTAGGTCGACCTGCCCGCCGGCGGCTTCAACCGCGACGCTTGCGAGCCGGGCGAGCCGCGAGTTGAACGACTCCGCTCTCACCGCCTCCACCTCCGCCCCGGCGCCGTCGCTGCTGCCGCCGGGGCGCTGACGTTCGGCTGTGGTTCTCACCTCGGGAGACGAGCCTGAGACTACGCCTCGATGTAGGCCGTAAAGGGAGGAACGACCCCGTGCTCCTGCATCAGTGCTGCGTCCTCGGGAGATGGGGAGGCCAACATCGCCCCCATGGCGGCGAGATCGCTGACATCGGCAGTGACGGCGATGTTGTTGCTCCCGTCCTGGGCGACGTAGTCGGTCACGTTGCTTCCGGACCCGGCCTCGATGGCTGCGGCGCGAGCGGCCTTACCGTTCAGCCAGCGCTGCACGTCCTCGACAGCGTGGGTGACGACGACTCTTGGCATGTGATTCCTTTCCGCGTGGGTTACGTGGCGGGGCGACACGAGTCTACTCCTCGCGCTGCCCACGATCTTGGCCAGTCCCCGCGGCGGAGCCGCCGAACGACCCGCGGCCGTGATCTGGGCGAGCGCCGCCTTTTCCGGGTGGTCGCATTCGGATCGCAAGTGTCGGGCTGGTGCGGGCGGTCTCGGGGATCTTCGCCCATATCGAACCCGCCGCCTCCATAAATGGTCGATTCGCAGAGGTTTTCACTGATCCAGCCTCCGGTCGGCCGGGCGAGCCCACCGCCTGACGGCGGGAGGGCTCCACCCGGTCCGCCCACCCCGGCAGGATTCGGTTATGCGGCAGCCCAGGCCGAGCGGCATGGCATGGCCGCGGTTGGCCTCCCGCCGGGCAAAGCCCGGCTCCGGCCGCTGGCGGGTCGGCGCGGCATCGGTGGCGAGCTGCCACACGGGCGCGAGGCCGTCGACCGCAGAGCGTAGGACGACGCTCGTTTGAAATCTTGCGCGGGTTCGAATCCCGCCGCCTCCATAAACCTCCTATTTGCAGGGGGTGTTAGGCATCTCTGGCACCCAGCCGATCCCATTCTGCAGGACAGGTCGTGGGGGGCGCGAACTCACGACCATGGCGCGAGAGGCGGAAACCGAGAGTTGGCTCGACGCCAGAGTCGCCCGCGCCAGTAGGCCGAGGGGCGCTGCGATTCTCATTGCAAGCGTCACGACATCGATAACTCTGATTGCGGGGTTGTTGATGACGGCCATCGATCGCCACAACTTTCCGACTCTCGGATCCGGGCTCTGGTGGGCGGTTCAGACGGTCACGACCGTCGGCTACGGCGACGTCGTCCCGGTGACGGTCGCCGGTCGGGTTTTGGGGGCCATCGTGATGCTGCTCGGGATCGGGTTCGTGACCGTGATCACTGCGTCGATAACGAGCTCGTTCATTGCCCGGTCACGTGGTGAGATGACTGCGGGCACCGAGACTTCGGACAGCGCCCCAGCCTGGGAGGACGAGCTCCGGAAGATAAACGAGCGGCTCGAGGGAATCGAAGCCGCGGTGACCGCGCGCCCGTAGACGGTATCGGCCTGGGTGTTGAGAGGTTCCGAAGGCGGCCGCGCGGGCTCCGGAGCCGCGCAGGGCGCCATCCAGACCGAGGCACAGCACCCCGAGAGCGGCCTCTCGTTGCGTTGGCTGCCTCCCGCGACCTGGCGGCGTGGATCTGCGCTGCCTGCTACCAAAAGCCCAATGGCGAGCTTCGTGTCATCAACCCGTCGGCGAACACGTGCAAGAAGAACGAGACGTTGCTCCGATGGAGCGTGTCCGGCCCTCCGGGCGAGCCCGGGCAACCGGGCGCACCGGGTGAGGCGGGGAGCCCGGGAGCAGGGGGAACCGTCTACATGGACAGGCTTCTCGATGACCGTCCGGACGGGCCTCCGGGGCTCTTGTTGCCCAAGGATCAGTTCCTCAAGATCCTCTTAGCCTCGACGTCCCCGAGGCCTGGGCGGTGCCACCGAACGAGCCGTCGACGGTCGTCACGACCAGCCTCGACGTCGCCAACCACACCGACGTTGCGGTCGGGCTCAACTGCAATGCCGGAAACGGCTCGAACTTCGTCTGGACGATCGAGGCACGAAGGCGTGACAGCGTGTCGTTCACTTCGTACGCGACGATGAGCACCGTGGACCTGCAGTGCCTGGCGAGCCAGGCTGACGGCCCTCCGTACCAAGGAACGTGGGACGTCGAGGTGTGGCGCGCAACGGTGGCCGCCAGCAAGGCGGATTCCATCGGCCACTATCAACCCCCGGCTCCATAGGGGACGAGCTACCAACCAGCGCGGGTGAGGTGGGCGACCCGTCCGCCTCACCCCTACTGGAGGGCCGAGGGCGCAGCCCGTGTCGGCGTTCGTGCTGCCCGGAGTGCCGGTGGCGGGCGTTCGGTCGTCGCGGGTAGGCTGGCGTTGTGCGGGAGATCGCGCCTGGCCTGTGGCATTGGACGGTACGCCACGAGCTGATCCAGATGGATGTCAGCTCGTACTACCTGGCCGTTGAGCGCGTCCTGATCGATCCGTTGGTGCCGGCGGAGGGGCTGTCGTGGTTCGAGCTGCATGGGGCGCCGGAGCATGTGCTGCTCACCAACCGCCACCATGACCGTGATACGTGGCGGCTGCGTGACGCGTTCGGCTGCGAGGTGCATTGCGTCCGTAGCGGGCTGCACGAGCTCGACGGTCGTGGGCCGGTCGAGGCGTTCGAGTTCGGTGACGAGTTGCCCGGCGGTGTGATCGCATTCGAGGTGGGCGTGATCTGTCCTGACGAGACGGCGCTCTACGTCCCGGCGCACCGTGCGCTGGCCTGTGCGGACGGCGTCGTGCGCATGCCCGGCAACGCCGAGCTCGGCTTCGTCCCCGACGAGTTGATGGACGACCCGGAGGAGACGAAGGTGGGCCTGCGCCACGCCTACCGGCGTTTGCTCGACCTCGACTTCGATCTTCTGCTGCTGGCCCACGGCGATCCGGTGGTCACGTCCGGAAAGAAGGCCTTGCGCACCTTCGCCGAGGGAAGCGGCTAAGAAGCCGTTCCCCAGCCACCGTGTGCGGTCCAGAACACCACCGGTGTAACCCTCCTGTACCCAAACGTTGGCGGTTGAAAGAGAGACGACCGCACCACAGAGGCGCCGGTCAGTACGTAGATAGGTCGTGCGCTCCCGCGGGGGAGGTCAGGAATCGCCGGGATGCCCTCGCCGTGGAGACGGCGGAGGGCCGTCTCAGTGTCCCATGAAGCCGTGGCCGAGACTTCGCCGCGCTTGCGGCAGGCGGCTCGTTGATCTTTCGTGACATTTGTGGCAATATCCCCCTGGTCACGGTGGCTGCACCGGCTTCGCTTCGTCCGTTGGAGGACTGAGCGAGAAGGGAGTTCGTATGAGGCTCGTGCCGATGGGCTCTGTCCGTCTCGTCAGGTTCGTCCTGCTTCTCGTACTGAGCCTGATCGCGGTTGCGGTCGGCGGCGTGTCAAGCGGAACGACGACGTCGAAGTCGCAGATCAAGATCCACGAGTCCGGGACGGACAATCGAGTGCAATCAGGTACCCAGGGCTCGGTGCGCGGAAAGTTCACCATCGACCTCAAGGGGACGCCATTCGGCCCCGGGGGCACGACGGTCATTTACGCCGTCCCTGGTCAGACGAAGTACGTGAACGGCCAAGCGCAGATTCCGTTGGCGGCCACAGACCACTTGACCAGCAAGACCGGGACGATCGAGCTCGCGATCACCGGGACACACATTGACCTGAACACCAAGCTCACTTCTTCCGGACACTCCGTGGGACCAGCCGCCGAGCACGGGACGTGGAAGATCAGGACCGCCACGGGGATCTACGAGGGTTGGAAGGGTGGAGGCAGCTGGGCTTCGGTCGCGTACGGCTACGGAGCTGTCCAGCCGTACAGCGTCGAGTGGGACGGATACGTCACCGGCTGACGGCCTTCCAGACGGGAGAAGCGAGCCGAGAAGGGAAGAATCGCGAGCGAGCAGGGCGAGCGGCTCCTGATCGTGGGACGCCGGACTCGGCGACTGGCGCTAGCCGCGGTGAGCGCTAGCCCCTCGGCCACCCAGGCTTGCCCGCAGCGCGGGCCCAGGTTTCGATCGTGTGGTAGAAGACTGACGTGGCCGGTATTGCGCTGGAGGATGCACCGCTCTTCTCGGGCGTGAGCGCGGCCGGGCTGGAGCGCGTGCGCGCGTCGTCGAGCGAGTTCGAGACCGAACCGGGCCAGGTGCTCGCGATTGCCGGCGACCATGGCTCCGGCATGTTCGTCATCCTCGAAGGAGAGGCGGTCGTCGAGCTGCGCTCGGGAACCTACGATCTCGGACCGGGCGACTTCTTCGGCGAGCTCGCGTTGCTCGTGCCAGGAGCGACCAGAGTCGCCCGCGTACGGGCGAAGGGGCTCGTCCGCTGCCTTGCCATTCCCCGCGACGAGTTCGTCAGCGCTTCTCGACTCCGAGCCAGGGCTGACGCGCGCGCTGCTGAACGAGGTCGCCCGGCGGCTCGTCGTCGCCGAGCAGTAGCGAGGCGATCGCCACGGCGGTCAGCCGAGGCGGTACGGCACGCTCGAGAGGATCACGCGCGGTTCGAACAGCAGCAGCCGCTTCAGGTAGAGCGCGCGCTGGTTGTGGAGGAGGCGTCGCCAGCCGTGGACGACGAGCTCCGGCATGACCACGACGGCGATCGAGCCGTCCTCGGTCAGGTCGCGGAGGTACGCGAGCAGCGGGTCGCCGAGGTCGCGGAACGGCGCCTCGACGATGTCGAGCGGGAGTCGAACGTCGTAGCGTTCCCAGTCGCGCTGGATGTCGCGGGCTTCGTCGCCGTCGAAGGCGAAGAAGACGGCGCGGACGTCGTCGAGCTCGAGCGTCTCCGCGTAGGCGATCGCGCGCAGCGAGGCGCCGTGGACGCCCGAGACGAGCACGCGGCCGACCGCCCGCTCGCCGACCGCGGGCTCGCCGTCGACGACGGGAACGTCGGTGATCACGACCCCGGGCTCCTTGAGCAGGCGCAGCTTGAGCTGGAACGGCGTGCTCTTGCGGAGCGCCTCGAGGAGTGAGGGCGTGCGGAACGACTCGGGGACGACGATGTTGACGAAGTCGGCTTCGTGTCGTGGGACGCTCCAGACGAACTCGAGCAGCGACTCGACCCGGCCCTCCTGCGAGGGGATGAGCTCGAGCCGAGGGCCGTTGCCGAGCCCGATCCACTGCAGCCACCGCGGGTGGATCGCGCGGTCGGTGCCGCGTCCCGGAACGTGCACGGCACGGAACCGGCTGCCGGCGATCTCGCGCGCGTACCAGACGGCACGCTCCGTGGCGTCGTCGATCGCATCGACGGCGATCACGGTGGTCGACGTGGGCAGCGTCGACGCCGTCACCGCTGCGGCGCCGGCGCGAAGGCGGCGCCCGGTGCGGCGGTAGTGGCGGTGGATCCCGAGGAAGGCGAGGACGAGCAGCGGGATCGCGACGATCACGAGCCACGCGCCCTGGGTGAACTTCGTCAGGATCACGATCACCATCACGACTCCGGTCGCCGTCGCGCCCGACGGCGTTGATGGCGGCGCTTCTCTTCCACCCGCGGCCGCGCGACGCGGTTCCAGTAGCCGCACCATGCCGGCCTGCGACAGCGTGAACGCGGTGAAGACGCCGATCACGTAGAGGTGGATGAGCGATTCGACGTTGGCGTCGTAGATCCAGAGCAGGAACACGGCCAGGCCGGAGAGCACGATGATGCCGTTCGAGAAGACGAGCCGGTCGCCGAGGTTCCCGAACTGGCGCGGGAAGAAGCGGTCGCGCGCGAGCATGCGCGGCGAGTCGTGGGAAGCCCTGGAACGAGGTGTTCGCGGCGAGGACGAGGATCGCGAACGTCGTCACCTGGACGACCCAGAACATGAAGCCGAACGTCGAGCCGCTCGGGAACGTCGCTCGCGCGACCTGCGAGACGACGGAGACGCTTCCCGACGGGAGCGCGTGCATCTGGTACGGCGAGCCAGGAGACGCCCATGAAGAGGGTGATCGCGACGACTGCCGAGGATCCCGAGCGTGCGCGCGGCGTTCTTCGCCTGTGGATGCCGGAACGCGCTGACGCCGTTCGAGATCGCTTCGACGCCCGTGAGGGCGCTCGACCCCGACGCGAACGCTCGCAGCAAGGCGAAGAGCGTGATCGCGCCGGCGCCCGACCGGGAGCTGGTCCGGGACGACCGCAGTCGGGCAGGTTCCGATCGTGCAGCGTGTCACGCCGGTCACGATGAGCGCGATGAACGCGAGGATGAAGGCGTAGGTCGGGAAGCGCGAATGCGACACCGGACTCGCGCACTCCGCGGAGGTTGACGAGCGTGATCAGCGATCACCGCGGCGATCGACAGCTCGAGGGTCAGGTGCTGCAACGACGGCACGGCCGAGACGATCGCGAGCACGCCCGCCGCGACGGAGACGGCGACGGTGAGGACGTAGTCGGTGAGCAGCGCGGCGGCTGCGACGAGACTCGGGATCGTGCCGAGGTTCTCGCGCGACACGATGTACGAGCCGCCGCTCGTGGAGTACGCGCGGACCGTCTGCCGGTACGAGAGCACGACGATCGCGAGCAGGAGCGAGACTGCGCCGGAAACGGGAACGATCAGGTACGCACTCGCAAGCGACGTGCCGATCAGGACGATCAGCGCTGCCTCGGTTGCGTACGCGACCGACGAGAGCGCGTCCGAGGCGAAGATCGGCAGCGCCAGCGTCTTGCGGAGCAGCGTCTCCTCCATCGCGTGCGACGGCATCGGCGTACCGACGAGCGCGCGCTTGACGACGCGGATGCCTCCCGCCGCCGGAGGCGGCGCGTGCAGCCTCGTCGTCAGCGGTGGCTCGGTCACGCGCGTCGAGCGACCGGCACGGACGTCGAGGACGGCGAGGGCGCGGCGAAGCTCGCCTTCGAGCTCGGGCGCGCGCTCTCGGTCGTAGAGCGGGCCGGCCGGATCGTCGAGCAGGCTGCGGATCGAGGAGCATGCCTCGCGCGCTCACCGGCTCGGTGCCCGTCAGGACGTCGACGAGCGCGTCGATCTCGTCGTGGCACGCGCGAATCGCGACGCGGTTGAACGGTGCGACCCCGGGCAGGTGGGACGCTTCGGCCGAGTGCTCGATCCGTCGGAGCGACTTCGCCAGATTGTCGCGCGCGTCGGCGGAGCACAGCTCGCCCGCGCGCCAGGAGAGAATGGGCGACAGTGGTGTTGGCTCGTTGCGCAGGAGGAGCCGATCGACCGAGGACGCGGAGCCGGGCGAGCGCTCGGTGCTGCTGGGTCGCGCGCAGTGCGGCGGCGAGGCGAACGCGAGCGCGGCGGCGGCAGCGGCCGCGTCGAGGGATCTCCGGAACGAGGAGGAGCAGGGCGGCGAGAAGCGCCAACACGACGAAGGGCGCGGCCGAGCGGCCGGCACGCGGCAACTCGATCGGCTGTCCAGGCCCGAGGAGTGATGGCATGTCGTGCCATCACCATCGAGGGTAGGGCCGCCTGCGTCAGGGAAGGCTCAAGCCTTGCCGCGTACGACCTCAGGGATTTGCTCAGGATGGCTCGACGAGGCGGTAGCCGGCGCCCGATTCGGTGAGCAGATAGCGCGGTCGGGTCGGATCGGGCTCGATCTTCCGCCGCAGCTGCGAGACGTAGACGTGGAGATAGTGCGACTCGGAGCCGTACTGCGGGCCCCACACTTCGCGCAGGATCGCGCGGTGGGTCAGGAGCTTTCCGACGTTGCGCGCGAGGAGTGACAGCATCGCGTACTCGTGCGGCGTCAGCTGAACGGCCTCGCCGCGCACGGTCACGGCGCGCTTCTCGAGATCGACGCGGAGGTCGCCGATGACGACGACCGGCTCCGGCGGCTGGCCCTTGCGGCGCAGCGCTGCCCGCAGCCGCGCCAGGAGCTCGTCGATCCCGAACGGCTTCGTGACGTAGTCGTCGGCACCGGCGTCGAGAGCGGCGACCTTGGCCTGCTCGTCCCCGACGGCCGAGAGGACGATCACGGGTACGTCGCTCCAGGCACGTAGCTCGCGACAGACGTCGGTGCCGCTCTTGTCCGGGGAGGACGAGGTCGAGGATGATCGCGTCCGGCGAACGCATCGCCGCCTCGGCGAGCGCGTCCTCGCCGGTCGCCGCGGTGATCACCTCGTAGCCGGCACCGCGGAGGTTCGTCTGCAGAGCGCGGAGAATCTGCGGCTCGTCGTCGACGACGAGGACGAGGCCGCCGCTCACAGGGCGACTTCCGCCGGCTCGAGGTGAGCCGGCCGGGAATGTGAGCACCAACGTCGCACCGGCGTGCGGTCGGCTCCGACCCGGAGCGTGCCGCCGTTCGCGAGGGCGAACCCGCGCGCGATCGCCAGGCCGAGCCCACTCCGGCCGCCGCCCGTCGCACCGCGCCAGAACGGCTCGAACACCGACTCGGCGTCGGCGGGCTCGATTCCCGGTCCGTCGTCGTGAACGCTGATCACGACGGCGTCGCGTGCCGACTCGAGCGCCGCAACGACGCTGGACGCCCGCCGCGCTGGCCGCATGCCTGTGCGCGTTCTCGAGCAGGTTCACGAGGATCCTGCGTGTCTGCCCGGCGTCGACCTCGACCGGAGGCAGGTCGGGCGGGACACTCACGGTGGTTTCGGCGTCGTGCAGCTCGTCCAGTGCGGCACCGACGAGCTCGTCGACCGACCAGAGCTCGCGCACGGGCGTCGCCGCTCCCGCCTGCAGGCGCGACATGTCGAGGAGGTCGCTCACCAGTCGCTCGAGCCGCGTCGACTCCGCCAGGATCGTGTCGACGAGCTCCGTGCGGTCATCGGCGCTCGAGATCGAGCGTGCGGGTTCTGGAGCCCGCTCGCGGCGGCCGCGATCGCCGTCAGCGGCGAGCGCAGATCGTGCGAGACGGCGCGAAGTACCGTCGTCTTGACGGCGTCGCTGCGACGCAGGGTCTCGGCCTCCAGCGCCTCCTGCTCGAGCTGTTGCCGGTCGAGCGCCACGGCGAGCAGGGACGAAAGTGCCGGAAGGAACCGCCGCGCGACTCTCTCGTCGACGGGCTCCGGGGTGGGCATCGAGATGACACCGAGCGTCCGCCCGCCCGCCTCGAGCGGGTAGGCGACCGCATCCGTCAGGTCTGGCGGCCTCTCCGCCCGAGCGTGATCCACGCGTGCGGCGTCGCCGAGCACGGCCGCCGCTCGGGTCGCAATGCCGTCCAGCTCGTCGGTCACCGACTCTGCCGCTGAGGAGCGACGCCGCGACCTCGGCGAGCAGGGCAGCCTCGCGCTCGCGTTGCTCGGCCTCGCGGGCGCGCCGTCGCGCTCGGGCCGCCAGCTCGCTCGTGACGACCGCGACGACGAGGTAGAGCATGAGCACAAGCCAGTTCTCGCTCGTCGTTGAGATGGAACGTGTGCGTCGGTGGCAGGAAGAACCAGTTGAAGGCCAGCATGCTCGCGACCGCGACCGGCAGGGCGAACGCAAGGCCCCACATGACCGCGGCGAGCAGGACGGCAAAGACGTACAACGCCCCGAGGCTGAGCACGGGGATCCAGCCGTCGAGCAGCCCGACTGCTGCGGTGACGAGGGCGACCGCACCTGCGCTGCCGAGTACTCCGACTGCGATGTCGGCTTTCGCGCGCGGGCGGGTGGTTCGCCAGGCCATCGCAGCGAGGCTAGCCAATCTTCCGGGCGCAGACCGGGCGCCGGCGTGTTGCTACCCCTTCGGCTCGATCCGGTAGATGTGGCCGTTCAGCGACAGCACGTACGTCTTGTTGTGCCCGTCGACGCCGAAGGAGCTCGGTAACGGAACCCGGAGCCCGGTGTCCGTGACCACGGCCTTCCCGGCTCTTGTCGAGCGTGAGCTGCTCGATCTGACCGCCGCAGTAGTCCGAGTAGAGGTAGCGTGCCCTCGAGCGACTTGAGGGCGGGATCGCGCACGACGACGCCGCCGATCACCGAGCAGGCGTCCTTGGCGTGGTGGTAGGCGTAGAGCGGAGCGACGGGGTTGGCGCATGTCACCGTCTTGTCCTGAAGCTCGGTTCCCTCGAAGCACGGCCAGCCGAAGTTCTCACCGCCGTGCAGCATGTTCGAGGCCGGAATCAGGTCGATCTCCTCCTGCGCGCCGAAGCCGACATCGCCGATGAACATGCCGAGCTCCGGGTCGATCCAGGTGCGCCACGGATTGCGGAGGCCGTACGCGAAGATCTCGGGGCGCGCTCCCGCCTGGCCCACGAACGGGTTCGAGCTCGGAACGGAGTACGGGTCGCCCGTGCAGCGGGTCGATCCGGAGGATGTTGCCCATCAGGTCGTTCGATCGTCTGCGCGAACGCGCCGGGACGGTTGCCGGTGCCGGTTCCGTCGGCGGAGTCGCCGTCGCCGATCGCGACGTAGAGGTAGCCGTCGGGGCCGAACTGGAGCATGCCGGCGTTGTGGTTCTCCCACGGCTTGACGACCTCGAGCACGAGACGGGCGCGTCCCGGGATCGGCGATCTCGCGATTGGCTGGCGCTGCCTCGGTACTCGACGAGGTCGACCACGTTCTTCGTGTGGTTCGTGTAGTAGACGTAGAAGCGCCCGCTCGACACGTAGTCGGGCGCGAAAGCGAGCCCGAGCGCGCCGGTTTCGAAGCCGTCGTCGACGCGCGTCCGAGAAGTCGAGGAACGGCTGCTTCTGCGCTACCCCGTTGACGAGACGGATGATGATGCCGGGCTTCTCGAGCACGAAGATCTCGTTCGGGAAGCCCGGGAGGGCTCGTCAGCATCACCGGCTGGGTGAAGGTGCCGATGTCGGTCAGTGGCAAGGCTCTGCGAGTTCGATCGGGCCCGGCTGCTTCGGGCCGGGCTTGACCACGGTCCGGGCGACCGAGAACGTTCCCTTCATGCCGAGCTTCGCGTGACCGGGGACCGTGCAGAGGAACTGGAAGCGGCCGGCACCGAGCTTCACGATCAGCGTCTGGCTTCTGGCCGCGGTTGAGGACGCGGGTGGCCTTGCCGCCGATCTTGAAGTTGTGCGGCAGATCACCGTCGTTGCGGACGACGAAGCGAACCGGCCCTCCGTGCGGCACGCGCAGGCGGCTGAGCACGAACGAGAACTCGCGCGCCGAGACCGTGACGGTGGGTGTTGCGCTTCCGTGCCCCGTTGCGGTCGGCGTCAGTGGCAGCAGCAGCAGGACGGCCGCGAATGAGAGTGGGGGCGAGAAGCTTCACGGAACGAGCGCTATCGTAGCCACGGTACGCTCGATGGATGCCGGGGTTCGTCGACGTCCACTCGCATGTCGTCCCGTCCGGCGACGACGGTGCGAAGTCGGTCGAAGACGGTCTCGCGCTGTGCCGCCTGGCGGTCGAGGCCGGCACCGAGATCCTGTTCGCGACGCCGCACGCGCACGCGCCCTGGGACACGTACCCGCAGCACGCCCGAGCGCGTGGCTCGGTTCGACGCAGCGTTCGCCGAGATGCGGCCCGAGGCTGCCGCCTGGGGGCTCGACCTCCGTCGCGGCTGGGAGGTGTTCCCGAGCGAGGTCGGCGCGAGCGTTCAGTCCGACTTCGTCCTCGAGGGAACGAGGGCGGTGCTGATCGAGTTCCCGGGCTTCTGGCTCGAGATCGACGACGCGCTCGGCGTGGTCGAGGCCGCAGCCGTCGTGGCGGAAGAGGCAGGGCTCGTTCCCGTCCTCGCCCACCCGGAGCGCTGTCGCGCCGTTGCCGCCGATCCCGGCGCGGTGCGCCCGTTCGTCGAGCGTGGGTGGCTTCTCTGCCTCAACGCGCCGTCGCTCGTCGGCGGGCATGGCGAGATCGCCGAGCGCACGGCCTGGTCGCTGCTGGACGAGGGGCTCGTCGCGCTCGTCGCCTCCGACGCGCATTCCCTCGTGCGCGCCGCCGGTTCTCGGCGACGGCTATCGAGCAGTTCGTGAGCGGCTGGGAGAAGTCAGATCGCCCGGCCGCTCTTCGACGGCAGCGCCTTCCCTGGGTCTGATCAGGCTCGCGAGCCTCCAGTCGACCGGAGGAATGTCCGCCGCCTCGAGCAGCGCGTTCGCTCGGGAGAAGTGACGGCAGCCGAAGAAGCCGTTGCTCGCCGAGTAGGGCGAAGGATGCGCGGCCGTGAGCACGTGGTGGCGCGTCGTGTCGACGATCGCGCCCTTCTGCTGAGCGTAGCGGCCCCAGAGCAGGAACACGATTCCCTCGCGCCGCGCCGACAGCTCCGCGATCACCCGGTCGGTGAACGCCTCCCAACCTCTTCCCGCATGTGAGGCAGGGGAGCGCGGCGCCACTGTCAGCACGCTGTTGAGCAGCAGCACTCCGCGTTTCGCCCAGGGCGTGAGGTCACCGGTCGCGGGTGCGGGAGGCCGAGGTCGCGTTTCGAGCTCGGTGAAGATGTTGCGAAGCGACGGCGGCTGCGCCACGCCTGCGGGAACCGAGAACGAGAGCCCCATCGCCTGACCCGGTCCGTGGTACGGATCCTGACCCAGGATCACGACGCGGACCGCTTCGAGCGGTGTCAGCGCAAGCGCGTTGAAGACGAGCGGGCCGGGCGGGAAGAACCCGCGTCCGGAGGCGACCTCGGCGGCGAGGAACGCGCGCAGCTCCTGCATCGCAGGCGTCTCGAGCTCGTCGCCGACTGCCTCGAGCCAGCTCTGGTCCATCCGGGGTTGCACGCTGCCGCAGCTCCTTCGGCCGGCGGGCTCTCGATCATACGACCGGCCCGGCCGAGGACGCGCAGCGACCCGCGCAAATAGCTACGCTTTCGCGGCGAAATCAGAGCGCGGTCCCGGAGGCACGACGCTTCCCTCACCCGTTCGACGAAGGGTGAGAGGAGGTGTTCTGATTCATGGCAACAGGAACCGTGAAGTGGTTCAACGACGCGAAGGGCTACGGCTTCATCGCGCCCGACGAAGGAGGCAAGGACCTCTTCGTCCACCACAGCAACATCGCCGGCGACGGGTTCAAGACCCTCGCCGAGAATGCCAAGGTCGAGTTCGAGGCCCGCGAGGGCTCGAAGGGCCCGGAGGCGACGAACGTCGTCGCGATCTAGAGGCGGTGGGAGCGCGGCCCTCGGCAACGGGGGCCGCATCCACAACGCAGCGACCGCAGTCGAGGGGACGGCGGCCGTCGGCGGTACCGCTGACCTCGTCTAGCGCTTCTTGCCCTTGCGGCCGCTCGAGCCCGGCCGCTGCTGCACGATCATCCCCTGAGCGCCGCGTTCCACGCGACGGCGCTGGTCGCGGTTGATCGGCTCGGGCATCTGCCCCTGCTCGCCGACGAGATCCATGTAGGCCTTTCGCTCGGCGGGCGTCATCACCGCGAGCGCGCGCTGCGCCTGCTCCGGCGTCTTGATGTCGCCGAAGGTCTGCATCTTCCTGATCGCGCCGGCGAGCTCCGGATTCGACCGCTCGTAGGCCGAGATGGACATCTTCTGGAACCAGCGCTTCATGAACGGGATCTTCGAAAGCTGCGTCACGACCGGGCGCAGGAAGCGACCGTTCTGGATGCGCGCGAGCAGGAACAGCACTCCCATCACGAGCAGCAGGACGCCGAGGATGATGAACGGCAGGAAGAAGAGAATGCTGAGGCCGACGGGCATCGCGGGAATGCTAGATGAATGTCAGCGCGGTAGGACCGCGATGGTGAACCGGTGCTTGGCCAGAAGGCCCGTCGCGTCGGAGGCAAGCAGCGTCACGAGCCGCCGGCCGGCGGCTCGGGGGTTTCCGGTCAGCGACCCGTCGCTTCCGAGGTGCAGGCCGGCCGGAATCGTTCCCGCAGTTCGCACCCATCTGATCGGCGGCGCGCCGCCTGATGCTGCCAGGCGAATCGCATACGGGTGGCCGATCCGGGCGGCCGGCAGCGACTTCGTCACGATGGTGAGCGCGCTCCTTGGCGGCGACGCCACGAGCCCGAGCTTGTCGAGTGTCAGATGAAGGAAGGTGGCGAGAGCCTGCGTGCCTGTGGGAAGGAGATGGAGCCCATCTGCCTGGAACCAGTCGGGGTGGCTCCGCGAGTAGGCGTTCCAGTCGACGCACCGTCACCTCCGGATGGCGTGTTGCGGCCTCGCGGATGATGTCGTTCATGTGCAGGTACGACTGCCGTTCGGCGCGCATCGTGAGCCAGAGGATCCGCTTCGCACCGCCCTTGTCGAGTGCCTGGAGAGCGGCTTCGACTGACGCAGCGAAGGTGTCCTCGTAGTCGTTGTAGCCCACGATCACGATCGCTGTCGTCCCGAGCTCGATCGTGGGGACGAGGTCGACGAGAGTGGGAGGTCGTACGTCCTTATGGGGGCAGCTCTCGCCGACGAGGCGACGGCACTGAGCGAGCTGCAGATCGAGGTCGATGCCGTTCGCGAGGATCGTCCGCGCCGGTGTGTTGTAGGCGATCGACGAGGCGATCGAGTCGGAGATGACGGTGACGCGCTCGAGCGGTGCCTGAGCCGAGCCGCCGCGAGCGGTTGCGGCCCCGACAACGGCTGCTGCGACCACGATCACGGCAAAGATCCGTCGCACGGGCCGAGGGTACCAGCGGCCTCGCAGCGTGACCGGCGCGCGGATAGCGTGCAGCCGTGAGCAGCGTCCTGAATCCCGACGGCGCCCCGGAGATCCAGGGGCGCAAACGGACAGGCTGGCGGCGGTACGCGTTCATGGCCGCCGGCGCCGTGATCGTGATCGTGACCTTCGCCTTCGTCCTGCCGAAGATCGCGAACTACGGCGAGGTGTGGGATGCAGCGACGACGCTCACGTGGCAGTGGGCGCTCGCGCTGATCGGAGCGGTGGCGCTCAATCTCGCCACCTTCGCGCCGCCGTGGATGATCGTGTTGCCCGGGCTCGGATTCCGTCGGGCACTCGAGATGACGCAAGCGTCGACCGCACTGTCGCTCGTAGTTCCCGCCGGCACCGCAGTCGGAATGGCCGGGTCGTGGGCGATGCTCCGCGGCGCCGGGTTCAAGACGGCGGAGATAGCCCGCGCGATCATGTTGACCGGTGTCTGGAACCAGTTCGCGAACCTCGCGTTTCCTGTGTTGGCCCTGTTCATGTTGAAGCAGGAAGGCGGCGATACGGCGCTTCTGGCGACAGTCGCGTTCGTCGGAGTTGGATTGCTTGGCGTCGCTATTGCCCTGCTGCTGCTCGTGCTCGTCTCCGACCCCCTGGCTCGTGGCGTGGGCGATGCCGTGGCGCGAGCCGCCTCGTGGGGCCTCGCCCGGATCCGGCGCGGCCCGGTTCGCTGGGGCGGTGAGGACTTCGCGCGCTTCCGCATCGGCGCGGTCGAGCTTCTTGCGCGCCGTTGGCACGTCTTGACGCTCGCGACCCTGGCCGGCAGCCTGACGGTCTTCCTGATCCTCGTCCTCAGCCTCCGTGCGGTCGGTGTCTCTGCTGCGGAAGTGAGCCTGGTCGAAGCATTCGCCGCGTGGTCGCTCGCCCGGCTGATCGGTGAGATCCCGATCACTCCGGGCGGATTCGGGGTTATCGAGCTGGGGTTGACGACGGCGCTCGTCGCATTCGGAGGGCCGAACGCAGAGGTTGTCGCGGCGGTGCTGATCTACCGGTTCCTGACGGTGGTGCCGACGCTCGTCTTCGGAGGGATCGCGGCGATCACCTGGCGTTCGCACCACGCGCTGCCTGCGGACTGCGTAGCTGAGAGGAGACGCGCCGGGCGTGGGGAACGATGACCCGCGTGAAGGAGCAGAGTCACAAGGACGAGATGCGCGCCGCGCTGCTCGGCGACTTCAGCAGGATGCGTGCGCGCCGGGAGCCCGTGGAGGAGGCGGTGAGTAGTGTGCCGCGACCGCGAGACGCGCCGGTTGGGTCCAGCCGTGGCAGCCCATGATGGGCCGCAGCCATCATGGCTCGACCGGCTGCGTCATCGTCGCTGACGCGCTGTGTCGGGTCGGACCAAAGAAAATGCATCGAGCCGGTTGCGCCTTCGTCCGACCTCCCGACTGACCTCCGCCGAAGCGAGTGCCGACCGGGGAGCCATCAACCTCCGGTGCTCCGTACTCGATGCACACGGGAATCTAGGGGGCGGCAAGCACTCCGTCAAGTGGTGCGTTAGGGAAATTGTCGCAATTTCCGGCCTCTGGTGTTTTGACCGTGATTTCGACTGGGATTCCGGCGAGATTATCGACCGCGAGCTCGATCGGCTCGTCGTTCCACGCAAAAATGCACCGGGGCGGTGGCGCCTTCGTCCGGCTTCCTGACTGACCTCCGCCGAAGCGGGTGCCGATCAGGAGACCATCAACCTCAGGTGCTCCTACCTCGGTGCAATCACTACGCTAGAGGGTGGAAGATCGTGCGTCAAGTGCGATTGCATCGGAGTTGTCGCAAATTGCGCTTTTTTCAATGGTCGCAGAGAAAAGTTGCGATTCGTCCGGGGTGTTCTAGAAAGAATCGCAGCCGCTGCATTCGCCGAGCCGGGGTCGCTTTCGTCCACGACGCCGGCTGACTCTCCGCTTCCGCGTACTGCCTCCCGGCGAGGCTTCGTCCTCCGGCACCCCGTGCTCGGCGCAGAGGGAATCTATGCTGCGGCAGGGATGGCGATCAAGGTCCCCCGCACACGACTTTCCCGCAAATTGCGACCGTCTGGAGAAGCCATGCCTGCAAAGCACATCGTCGTCACAGGAGGAGGGACGGGAATCGGCCGGGCGATCGCACGGCGCCTTGCCCGTGACGGAGCGTCGCTGACACTGCTCGCGCGCGACGCCGAGCGCCTGGAGGCGACAGCGGCGCTGCTCGAGCAGCCGACGCACGTCGCGGCGTGTGACATCCGCGACCGCGGCTCGGTCGAGAAGGCGTTCGCGCAGGCCGCGAAACGGCTCGGCCCGGTCGAGGCGCTCGTCGCCTGCAGTGGGCTCGGTGGTGGCAACGGCCGCGAGGGCGAGGCCGACCGCTTCGACGAGCTCGTGGCCACGAATCTCAACGGCACCTACTACTGCTGTCGCGCGGCGCTCGATCACATCGCGCCCGGCCCTGAGGCGCGGCACCTGGTCGTCATCTCGTCGATCCTGGCGCGGATCGCGGTGCCGGGCTATACGGGCTACAGCGCCTCGAAGGCCGGGCTGCTCGGGCTCGTACGCTCGTTTGCAGCCGAGGTCGCGGGCGACAATGTCCAGGTGAACGCGATCTGCCCCGGCTGGGTCGACACCGACATGGCCTGGGATGGCCTCGACGAAATCGCCACGGCGGACGGCGGCACGCGCGAGGACGCCTACCGCAAGGCGATGCGCGCCGTGCCGCTCGGGCGGATGTCGCAGCCGGACGACATCGCCGGAACCGTCGCTTGGCTGCTCTCACCCGATGCTCGCGGCGTCACGGGCCAGGCGATCGACCAGAACGGTGGGGCCTGGGTGGGGTGAGAGAAACCTCGATTGAGGGACGGTATCTCGGCTTCTCTCACCCCACCCAGGCCATCGCTTGCTGCACCGCTTCGCGGTGATCCTGAAGGTGGAACCTACGGTTCCCGGAGACCTCCCTTGGAGGGAGATCCGGTTCGTCTCGTAGGGGCGATGCGCATGCGTCGCCCTCGGCTCGTCACGAAGCTCCGGGCAGCCTGAAGCTGGAACCTGCGGTTCCCGGAGACCTCCCTTCTTCTTCGTCTTCAAGGGCCAGGCCGCGCACCAGGGCGACGCCTGCGCGTCGCCCCTACGACTCCGAACCGCGGCTGTTCTCGTGGCGGCACATGCGGGCGACGCCTGCGGGTCGCCCCTACGACTCCGAGCCGCGGCTGTTCTCGTGGCGGCACATGCGGGCGACGCCTGCGGGGCGCCCCTACGACTCCGAACCGCGGCTGTTCTCGTAGGGGCGATGCGCATGCGTCGCCCTCGGCGCGGCTCGTCACGAAGCTCCGTGCAGCACGCCAGGGCGACGGGCCGCGGTTTGCGATCCGCAGGCCGCGTGCTGAACGCACGAGGGGCGCCTTGCGGCGCCCCTCGCAACGAACGGTTGGAACGGAGAGCTAGCTCTCGTACTGCGTATCGGCCGGGAGCAGAAACTCTCCCTCCTGCTTGGCCTCGAGCTGCTCGAGCTCTTCTTCGGTGCCCATCCGCACCGGGCCCTTGAACCAGTTCTTCGCCGACACGACCCACCAGCCGCCGAAGAGCAGGAACGCGCCGCCGATCGTGAGCGGGGCGTAGTTGACGAGGTTCCAGTCCCACGCGGCGTTGCCCGGGATGCCACCCGGGCCGGTCGGGAGCATGAACACGATCGAGATGAAGACGACCCAGACGATCGCAATCGGGTTGATCCACTTGTAGTGGTTGCCGAGGCTCCACGCGCCGCGCTCGAACGACGAGCCCTTCTTCCAGCGGAGGATCACCGGGAGGATGAACGCGATGTAGAGCCCGGTCGTCCCGACGGACGTGCCCACGTAGTACCCGGCGAGGTTGTTCCACCAGGTCGGCACCATCAGCAGGAAGCCGAGGGCACCGACTGCGCAGACCGACCAGACGGGGACGCGGTGGCGCGACACCTTGCGCCACATCTGATGTCCGGGGACGGCGCGGTCGCGCGAGAACGCGAACAGCATCCGCGAACCGGACGTGAGGCATGCGGTCAGGCAGAAGAACTGCGCCACGACGACGATGAACAGCAGGAACTCGCTCCACTTGGTGCTCATCGAGTCCTGCCAGATGTACGTCACGATGTACGTGAACTGCTCCTGCACCTTCGTCGCATCCGGGATCGCGAACGTCAGGGCCAGCAGGAGGATGAAGCCGGTGATCACCGAGAGGATGACCGCCGTGATCATCCCGACAGCCGCGGAGCGAGACGCCTTGTGCGTCTCCTCGGCCATGTGGGCGGAGGCGTCGTAGCCCGTCAGCGTGTACTGCGACATCGTCAAGCCGATCGCGAACACCATCCAGAAGGTGATGCTGCTCCACCCGTGCCCGGAGAAGCCGGAGTTGTTGATCGTCGTCGTGAAGACGTAGCTGACCGACTGATGGCTGTCAGGGACGACAATGAGCGCCGCGACGATGATCACGACACCGACAACGTGCCACCACGCAGAGATGCCGTTGATCGTCGACGTGATCCGCACGTCGAAGACGTTCAACAGTGTGCCCGCGAGCATCACGACCGCGAACACGTAGAAGATGTGGTGAATGTCGTTCGGGTAGTCCCAGAGCAGGTTGAGCAGGGACGTCGCGAAGATCGCGAGGCCGTATGCAACGGCCGCGACGATGCCGATCAGCCCGATCAGGTTGAACCAGCCGGTGAACCAGCCCCAGCCGGCGTTCCCGAGCTTCGACGACCAGTAGTAGAGACCGCCTGCGGTCGGGTAGGTCGAGGCGATCTCGGCCATCGAGAGCGCCACGAGTGTCGTGAAGAGACCAACTATCAGCCAGCCCCAGGTGACGGCGACAGGCCCGCCCCACTGGAACGCGATGTAGTACGAGGTGAGACACCCCGCCAGGATCGAGATGATCGTGAAGCTGATCGCGAAGTTCTGGAACACGCCCATCGCGCGGAGCAGCTCCTGTGCGTAACCGAGCTTGTGCAGCGCCTGCTCGTCCTCCGAGGTGTGGATCGCACCAGGTGCAGCAGGTGCGGGAATCTCACTCATGCCGTCTCCCTCGTTGATGACCGGGCCGGCCGCCGCCTCCCGAGCGGTCGAGCCGGTGACGTATTCACCCTCACCGGCAAGGGCATTGTCAAGCCATGCCGCCGATAGTCGGGGTGAGCGTCGTGATGACGGCCAGTGTCCTCCTGTCGCCGGACGGACTAGAGTGCCGCGCATGCTGAGCTTTCGAGAAGCTGCGCGCAGACGTCGAGAGCGGCGCCATCGACACCGTTGTCGTCGCCTTCACCGACATGCAGGGCCGGCTGATGGGCAAGCGCCTGCACGCCGAGTTCTTCGTCGAGGAGATGGACGCCGGACATGGGGTGGAGGGCTGTAACTACCTGCTCGCGCTCGAGATGGAGATGGACCCGGTGCCGGGCTACGCGCTCGCGAGCTGGGAGCAGGGGTACGGCGATTTCGACGTCCGCCCGGACATGGCGACGCTGCGCCGGATCCCGTGGCTCGAGGCGACCGCGCTCGTCCTCGGTGACGTGCACTGGCACGACGGCTCGCCGGTGGCGCCCTCGCCGCGGCAGGTGCTGAAGGCGCAGATGGAGCGGGCCGCCGCGCTCGGGTTCACGCCGATGATGGGCAGCGAGCTCGAGTTCTATCTCCTGCGCGAAACGTTCGAGGAGGCGCACGCGAAGGACTATTCGGGCCTGACCCCGTCGGTGCCGTACGTCCTCGACTACCACATCCTCGCCACGACCTACGACGAGGCGTTCCTCCGCCAGATCAGGAACGGGATGCAGGCGGCGGGCATGCGGGTCGAGACGTCGAAGGGCGAGGCCTGGCCGGGCCAGCAGGAGATCAACTTCCGCTTCTCCGATGCGCTGACGATGGCCGACAACCACGTCATCTACAAGAAC
This sequence comes from uncultured Thermoleophilia bacterium, assembly GCA_963829285.1. Lineage (GTDB taxonomy): Bacteria > Actinomycetota > Thermoleophilia > Gaiellales > Gaiellaceae > Gaiella. The sequence continues at coordinate 85,224 of CAWHHW010000002.1, forward strand.
GGCGCCAAGGAGATCGCCTTCCTCAACGGCTGCTCGATCACGTTCATGGCCAAGCCGTTTCAGGACTGGATCGGCAACTCGTGTCACATCCATTCGTCGCTCTGGCGCGACGGGTCGCCGTGCTTCGCGACCGACGAGACGCTGTTCTCGCGCTGGCTCGCGGGGCAGATCGCGTGCTTCAAGGAGCTCGCCGTCTTCCTCGCCCCGACGATCAACTCGTACAAGCGCTTCGCTGCCGGCACCTGGGCGCCGACGACGCTCGCCTGGGGCAACGACAACCGCACCTGCGGCTTCCGCGTCGTCGGGCACGGGTCGGCGCGCCGAGCCGAGACGCGCATCCCCGGTGGAGACGCGAATCCGTACCTCGCGTTCGCGGCCGTGATCGCGGCCGGGCTGCACGGGATCGAGAACGAGCTCGTGCTGCCGCCGGGGCTGGAGGGGAACGCGTACGAATCCGACGCCGACCGCTTCCCCTCGACGATGCGCGAGGCGGTCGCCGCGCTCGAAGCAGGCACGATGGCGCGCGGTGCTTTCGGCGACCAGGTGATCGACCACTACCTCAACTACGCGCACACCGAGCAGCGGCTCTACGACGCGTTCGTGACCGACTGGGAGCGCAAGCGGTACTACGAGCGCGGGTAGCGCCCCCGAAGGGCCAATAACGCACCGTCGCCGCACCCGGGGGTTGACGGACGGCCTTTTCCGTGGACGATGAGAAGGCTAAGGGGTCGAGGGGAGTTCGTACGCGACGTGGGGGGAGACGGCGTGGGTGGAGCATGGGCTGCGGTTGGGGTTTCGGCCTCGACCGGAGGGGATAGCGGCGAACACGGCCGCCACCGCATGGTCGGGGTGGCTCGGGCCGCCTGCGGCCTTTCGCGCGCTCGTTTCGTCCACTTTGCGCTGCTCGTCGTCGGCTACCATGGCAGCCGCTTGACTCCCGAGCCGTTCCCCGGGCTCCCAATCGGATCTTCGAGATGAATGGAGCAATGATGGAACTGCGCTCGTCCCAGCTGACCTTTGCAACGCCCTGCAGGCCCTCGGGCGTGCGTCGCGGCCGTGGCCGCGCGACCGCTCTCGCCCTGCTCGCCTTGAGCGCCGTGGCGATCTTCCTGCTGCTGCCCGCGACCGGGTACGCGGCCACTTTCGGACTTGTACGTGAACAATGGAATTGCCTGCAGACGACGCCGGCGCTGGGACGCTCTGCGCTTCCTTTCTGCACGATCGGCGCCGGCGCAAGTCATCTGGGGCCGGGAGTGACCGTCCATGTCGCTGCGGGATCCTACGCGGAGGCCGTCACCGGTGACTGCGTCTGGAACGTCGGCGGAACCCGGAGGCGCTCGTTGCTGCGTCCACGGCGTAACCGTCACAGGCGGAACCCGTGGGTTCGCCGTGAACGGGCAGAGCTATCTCACGATCAGCGGGTTCACCGTCACCGCCACGATCAAAGATCCTGTCACCGGGTTCCTGGGCGAGGGGATCTCGGTCATCAATTCGAATCACGTCACGATCCAGGGCAACACTGTCACCGGCACCGCAGGGGACGGGATCTCGGTCCTCGGCTCGGACCAGATCACGATCGACAGCAATCACGTCACGACCGCCGGCCGCGAGTGCCGCTGGGCCGGACCGCGGTCGGCATCCGGCTCCAGAACTCGACAGACTCGGTCGTCTCCAACAACGAAGCCGATCACAACACCAACCACGGCATCTACCTCTACCCGGGCAGCACGGGCAACCAGGTCATCGGGAACACCGTTCACGACAACGCGCCAGGTCTGGCAGCGAGCCGCGGCGGGCATTCGAGCTCTACGGGTCACCGGGCAACACGGTCGCGTCCAACATCAGCCACGACAACGAGGACAGCGGGATCGCCTTCTATGCGGGCTCGAACAACAACGTTGCGGCCAACAACGTCTCCTACAACAACGGCGACCACGGCATCGACAACTCCGCGTCGACCGGCATGCAGATCGTCGCGAACACCGTGTACCAGCAACTACCGGCCGGGATCAACGTCGAGGCAGACCTCGACGGCGCCGGCGACGATCGCGAACAACATCAGCGTCGACAACGGCCTCGGCATCCCCGCACACGAGCGGCAACATCCGCGTCGAGGCTAGCTCGATCGCCGGAACGACGATGGACTACGACCTCGTCTACCTGTCCGTCCGGGACAGTGCTTGCTGAACTGGAACTCGGTGACCTACACGACGGCCCAGTGGTCTGCTTTCCAGGCTGGCGAGCGGCCAGGAGACACACGGTCTCGTCGGCGACCCGAAGTGGGTCAGCGCCGGTACGGGCGATTTCAACCTCACCGCTCGGCTCCCCGGCGATCGACTCTGCCAACTCGGGCGCGCTCGGCCAGCCGAGCTCAGACTTCAGTGGGAACCCGCGGTACGACGCCTGCATCCCGGACACCGGCGCAGGATCGCCGCCATATGCCGACCGCGGCGCCTTCGAGTACACCGGGGCCTGCTGGGCCCACATCGTGATCAGCCCGGCGACGACGACGGTGACTGTTGGCCAGCTACACGGCAGGCGTCGACGCCTCCGCGCTTGAGGCCACGGCACACGCGACGCTTCGACAGCGCGTTGGCAACAGTCAGCGACGGCTGCCGGCACGCCACCGTCACCACCGTCACGGAGCTACACGGGCAAACCGCCACGGCAGCACTGACGGTCACCCGGGCCGCTGACCACCTGGCGCTGACGCCGGCAACGGCATCGATCAGCCCTGGTGGCTCGCAGAGCTACACGCGCAGGGGCTCGACCGTACAACAACTCGCTCGGCGACGTCACCGCGGCGACACGTTCACGATCAGCCCTGACGGCAGCTGCACGCGCAGCTGCACCGCGACAATCGCGGGCCCACACCGTCACGGGCACCGTCGCCGGCAAGACCGGTACGGCAACACTCACGGTTACCGGCGGTGGCGGTGGCGGCGGCGGCGGCGGCGGTGGTGGCGGCAGCAGCGGCGCGCCGCCGGATCTGGCGTTGACGAAGACCGCGAGCGTCGCGACGGCGGTGGCGGGCAACACGATCGTGTACCGGATCGAGGTGCGGGTGAAGAACTTCGCGTCGACGTCGGGTGTGACGAGGGCTGTCGTGACGGACACGTTGCCTGCCGGGGTCTCGCTGCTGTCGACGAAGGTGAACCGTGGCCCGGGTTGCACCGGCACGACGACGATCACCTGCGATATGGACTTCCTCGCCGGCCAGCTCGTGGCGACGATCGACATCGCGGTGCGTGTGACGACGACGGGGACGCTCGTGAACACGGCGTCGGTGAAGGCGCCGGAGTTCGATCCGGACATGAGCAACAACACGGCGTCGGTCACCGTCACCGCACCGCAGGCGCCTCCGCCGCCGCCTCCGCCGCCGTCGGGCGTCGCCGCGCCGAAGCTGACACACAGTCGGCCTGCGACCGCGAAGACGCTGGTGGCGGCACGGTCGGGCTTGCTGGCCAGTGTCGCGACGCTGGTGGCGGTCGACAAGCAGGCCATCGTCCGCCTCGTCGTTCGCGACTCGCTCACCGGAAAGCAGTTGACACTGCAGCCCGGTAGCAAGCTCGCAACCACGACGCTGAAGCGGAAGGCTGCGGCAGCCAGGACAACGGTCGCCCTGGCTCGCACGTTCAGCCTCAAGGCGGTGTTGCGTGGCCTCCAGCTCCACCGCGGCGGCATCTACCAGTTGGTGCTCACAGCCACCGGCACGACCGGCAAGACGAGCACCCTCAAGATCCGCTTCCTCGCCTAGACCGTTCGACCCAGGGCACCAAGGGCGGCCCCGAATGCGGGGCCGCCCTTCCGACGTGCGGTAGCGTGATGCCGTGCCCTCCGACCGCCGCCCGATCATCGGCATCACCTCGTACGCGCAACCCGCGCGTTGGGGGGCATGGGAGCTTCCTGCAGTTCTCGTGCCGATCGACTACGTCGACTCGGTCGAGCGGGCCGGCGGCCGCGCTCTCGTCGTGCCGCCGAGCGAGCACGGCGTCGACGAGACGCTCGACGTCCTCGACGGCATCGTCTTCTCGGGCGGCATCGACATCGACCCTGTCCACTACGGCGCCGAGCGGCACCCGGCGACCGACCCAGCCCAACCGCACCGTGACGCCGGTGAGTTGCGCCTCCTCGAGGCAGCGCTCGACCGCGACCTACCGACGCTCGCTGTCTGCCGCGGCTTCCAGTTGCTGAACGTGTTGCGCGGCGGCGACCTCGTGCAACACCTTCCGGAGGAGGTCAGGCACGACGGGCATCGTGAGACGATCGGCGTGTTCTCCCGGCACCCGGTGGAGGTCAAGGAGGGAACTCGCCTCGCCGCGATTCTCGGGTCGCGCCACGGGTCCGTGCACTCGAGCCACCACCAAGGAGCAGGGCGCGTGGGAGAGGGGCTCGTCGAGAGCGCGTTCGCCGAAGACGGCTCACTCGAGGGAATCGAGGATCCGTCCAAGCAATTCGCGCTCGGCGTCCTCTGGCACCCCGAGATGGAAGACGACGACAAGCGCCTGTTCGAAGCTCTCGTCGCAGAGGCTCGGCTCTACCGGGAATCGGGCAAGGGCCGCTCTTGACGTGGTCATCTCCTCGACCGCGGGGCGAAAATCCCTCGATCGGAGGATAGCGCTCCCCTCCCAGAGGGATACGGTAAGGGCATCAAGCACCTCGCCGGTGCGTGCGGCACACCGGCGAGGGCTCAGCTTGGTGGAGTGGGGGTTGGGGGGAAGAGCGACGACGAGGGGGCCTTGCGGTCCCCTCGTCGCTCTTTCGGCTTGCAATGGGTCGCCGGCGCAAGCATCGCGGCTGTTGCGATTCTCGTCGAGGGTGAGACGAACCCCTCGGACGAGGCATTGGCTACCCCCGGAAGGGGCACTACGCTCAGGCTATGTCCTATCTCCGGCCTGACGGTCTTGCCGTCGCGCGCAAGACCCCTCCCGTCGCCAGGAAGGAAGGAGGGCGCCGAGGGGGGTGGTACTCTGCCCCGATGGTCAGGTTCCTCGCCGTGTGCGCCGCCGCGCTTGCGTTTCCGACTATGGCTCTCGCCGTCAGCCAGTCTCCGCCTCGGTCGGTTGTCGGTGCAGGCACGATCAAGGTGGCGAGCCTGCCCGTTTACAGCGCCCCCCGCGTGGGAGCCGCGGTGATCACGAGGCTCAGCGATTTCAGGCCGGAGGACTACACGCTTCGATACGTGCTGGCGGTCGGCAAGAAGACGGGCAAGAAGGGCAAGCGGATCGCCTGGTACAAGATCACGGTTCCCGGGCGCCCGAACGGCCGCACCGGCTGGGTGCACGCCGGTCAGGTAGCGATCCACAGCATGCCGTGGCAGGTTGTCGTGTTCCGCGACTCGAAGATGCTCCAGCTCTGGAAGGGCGATCAGCTGATCTACAGCAGCAAGGTCGCCGTCGGCGCACCCGGGATGGAGACGCCGACGGGGCTGTTCTTCGTCACCCACCGCTTCCGACCCGTCAGCGAGCCATTCCTCGGTGCCTACGCCTTCGAGACGAGCGCGTACTCGAAGCTGACGGACTGGCCGGGTGGCGGAGTGGTCGGGCTCCACGGCTGGAACGACCCGTCGGTGTTCGGGAAGGCCGTCTCGCACGGCTGCATCCGGATCCCGAACAGCACGGCAGACTTCCTCCGGGATCACATCCCGGTCGGGACGCCGATCCGCGTCCTTCCGGCGTAGACCGCGCTACAGGCTCGACGCTTCGAATGCGTACGGCGCCGGGGCGACGCCGGCGAGTGTGCGCTGCGTCTCTGGCGGGACGCTGAGTCGCTTGACCGCGAACCCGCGATCCTGGAACCTCGCGCCGGGCGCAAACGGACGCCAGGTTCCGCCGGTTGCCGTCGCGACACCGACGCCGTCGAACCGGAAGGCGAATGAGTTGCAGACGGGCTGGCCGCCGTTCCACGATTCCGCGGTGGCGATCGGCTGCCATCTGTTCGACGAGTTCTCGAGCAGCAGCGGCTCGGTGACGGCCTTGCCGTCGAGCCAGACCCTCCACCAGTTCGGCTTGCCCGCCATCTCCAGCACGGCCACCCTATGACTGTCGCCGACGTTGACGCCCTGGAGCAGAGGCACGAACACCGGCTCCTGGCCGCCACGGGTGATCTCCGTGTACACCATCGTGGGCGAATTGGGCATCGACGCGACTCCGACCTGGAGCCACAGCGACTGGCCGTTTGCGCCCTGTCCCGGGCCGCCGACGCCGATCCAACCGGCTACGTGACCGGAGCACGACGTTGGCCGGTGCGGTCGGAGTGATCGTGGCGCGGACGCCGTGAGACACCCGCGTTGCCTGGTGCCCCGCGTACGCGTACCCCGGGGTGCCGTTCGCACCGTCGCCGCACGCCTGAGCGTTCGCCTGAGCGGTTCCGCAGCCCGCGCCCGCGAGGGCAGCAATCGCCGCGACGAGCGCCAGAAGGGTGCAGGCGAAGGGGTACCGCATGCTAGGGACATCGGCGCCCAGGTACGCACGCGGCCATCCCTCGTTCCGGCGATCGGGCTACCCGGAAAGGGCATGCCCTTTCGGTCAGTCCCTCGTTCGGTTCACCCGGATGGGCTAGAGGGTCGTCGTCGAGCGAGAGGAGGCCTCGAGCTCGAGCTCGAGGCCGTCATGGGCCCGTTCGATCCCGGCCGGAAGCGCAAGCTCGGCCGGGCCGATGGGTGAGCAGAACTCGCTTCGTCCCCGCCGCCGCCGCCGCCGCGAGTGCCTCGTCTGCGCTGAGATGACCACGTAGGTCGCCATCGTCGGAGCCGTGGTTGAGAGTCGCCTCGCAGATGAAGAGGTCGGTGTCGCGGGCAAGCTCGACGAGCCGGTCGTTCGGGCCCGTGTCGCCGGAGTAGGCAATCGTCAGGTCAGCCGCCGCGACCCTGAACCCGTAGGTCTCGAGCGTGTAGTGCTGCAGCCGCAAAGGGCTGATCTCGAACCCGGCGGCTGTGAAAGGCCGATCGGGCGGGTACTCACGCACGGTGAATACCCGGTCGAACATGTCGCTGAAGCCGAACCGCTCGCCGAATTGCTCCAGCACGACGCGACCTCCGACGTGCACCCAGAGCTCCGGGCGGGTGCTGATCGCCATGCCACCGGCCTGATACATCGCGCCCCAGACCCACGGGACGAGGTCGCCCCAGTGGTCGAGATGGAAGTGGGTGATCGCGATCGCATCGACCTGTGGCCATTTCTCCCGCTCGCGCAGGCGGGCCAGGACTCCGGGCCCGCAGTCGACGAGCAGCCGGCCGGAGGCGTGCTCGAAGAGGTAGCCGGAGTGCGCCCCACCCGGGTTCGGCCAGGCGGGCGACGAGCCGAGGACGGTGATTTTCACCGCCCTATACTGCCCATGTGGAGCGGAAGATACGCGTGGTAATCGCAAAGCCCGGCCTCGATGGGCACGATCGCGGGGCGAAGATCATCGCGCGGGCGTTGCGCGACGCGGGAATGGAGGTGATCTACACCGGCCTCCATCAGACGCCGGAGCAGATCGTCGAGACGGCGATCCAGGAGGACGCGGACGCGGTCGGGCTCTCGATCCTGTCCGGCGCCCACATGACGCTCGTGCCGAGGATCATCGACGGCCTCCGTGCTGAACGAGGCGGACGACGTGATCGTCGTGCTCGGTGGCACGATTCCCGCTGACGACGCGGAGGTGTTGAAGGCAGGCGGTGTAGCTGCAATCTTCACGCCGGGCGCGCCGACGGCTGAGATCGTCGAGTTTCTCCGCTCGGCGGTGGCCGAGCCGTAGCTCACGCCGGGCGCATGTGGTCGACGGTGAGCGCTCCGGGTGCTCCGCTCATCGTCTCGGGCGTCGCCTTGGCCGGCCGCGTGAAGACGATGATCGGGCTCGCCGCCTGACTGCTCAGCGTCCGCCGGGTCGGCGAGGCGATCTGGGCGGCGACGGATTGGTCGAGAAGCGCGTCGTCCGGCACCGTGAGCTCGATCGAGCGGGCTGGAATCCCGGCCCACTTCCCGCCCGGCCAGACACGCACGCCCGTGACGGAAAGCTCGAGCACGCCGCCCCCGGCAGACACGGGCACCCCCTTCAATCCCAGGGTCACCAGCCGAAGCGGCTTTGGCGGTGGGGCGAAGAGCAGCCGGGTCGCCGCGTTCAGAAACGGGAACGGATCGACGTCGACACCGTCGTTCGGGTGCACTTCGAAGTGGAGGTGGTAGTTGCCCTCGGCATCGCCGGAATCGCCGTTGTAGCCGATCTGCTGTCCCGCCTTGACGTGCGCCCCGTTCTTGAGCCCGTCCGCGTATGCGACGCCGCGCACGCACGTGCCGCGGTTGTCGTGCTTCGCGGTGAGGTCGTTGTTGAGGTGGATGTAGAGGTACGTCGTGCCGCTCGTGCCGTAGAGGTAGAGCATGCAACCTGCGCGCGCCGAAGTGGTCCAGAACTTGATCGTCCCGTCTTCGGCCGCCACCGCCGGCGAGCGCCAGGTGGTCATGATGTCGTTGCCGGCATGCCGACCCTGGGCGCGGGGGGAACCCCAGTCGTCGGTGTAGGCGGCTGCACCGACGACCGGGAAGATGATCGGTGCGGGGCCCGTGGGTGGCTCGTGCGTCGGATCGCCGTCGAGCGCCTGCGCCGTCGCGACGCCGACCGTCAGTGCGGCGATCAGGGAGACGAGAAGCGCCCCTCGGGCTGTCGGCCGGTGATCTCTCATCCTGGGTGGGCGACTCGGAGGTCGCCATGGTCCGGTTCGCGCTCGAAGCGCGCGACCCTACCAGACGGTTCCTCTAGGCTCGTGTTGTGAAGATCGCCGTTTGCGTCAAGCAGGTTCCCGATGCGACCTCTGTGAGGCGGATCGACGCCACGTCGCACCGGCTCGACCGGTCGGGCGAGGGTGCCCTCAACGCAACCGACGTGAACGCGGTGGAGGAGGCTCTCAGACTCAAAGAGGCGCACGGAGGCGAGGTCGTGGTGGTCTCGCTCGGGCCCGCGAAGGCGGTCGATTCGCTCCGCAAGGCACTCGCGATGGGTGCTGACCGGGCCGTGCTCGTCACCGACGATGCCGCTGCGGGCTCCGATCTGGTCGCGACGAGCTACGTGCTGGCTTGCGCCCTCGAGCGCGAGGAGGCCGATCTCGTCCTCTTCGGGCAGCAGTCGTCCGACTCCGACGGAGCCGTTCTCTGGGCAGCGGTCGCCGACCGGCTGCGTCGTCCACTCGTCTCCCAGGTCGCCCACCTCGAAACCGACGGCAGTTCGCTCACGGGCAAGCGCCAGACCGAGTTCGGCTACGACGTGATCGCCGCCCCGTTGCCGGCGGTCGTTGCCGTCTCGGATGCGATCAACGAGCCGCGCTACCCGTCGTTGAAGGGGATCATGGGCGCGAAGTCAAAGCCGACCGAGACTCTGTCGTTGGCCGACATCGGAGTCGTGGCGGACAGGGCGGGCGTCGCCGGGTCGAGGACATCGGTCGTCTCCCTCGCGCCGCCATCTGCGAAGGGCGACACGGTGAAGATCGAGGACGACGGCTCCGCGGCCGCGCAGCTCGTCGATTGGCTCGTCGGACAGGAAGCTCCTGTGAGCACGCTCGTCTTCCTCGAGCATCACGACGGCGAGATCCAGAAGGGCTCCCTCGGGGTGCTCGCGAAGGCGCTCGCTCTCGGCGGCGACGTTGCCGGGGTCGTGGTCGGCGAGCGGAGTGGCCGATGTCGCTGCCGGCGCGGGCCGGTTCGGCGCCTCGAAGGTCTACGTCGTCGACGATCCCGCGTTTGCGGCGCCGCTGCCGCAACCGCGGGTGGATGCGCTCGAGGCGGTTGTTGCCACGTCGGGCGCGGAGACCATCCTCTTCGCGGCCTCCGTCCTCTCGGCGGACATCGCGGCGGGGCTGGCCGCCCGTCTCGAAGCGGGGCTCAACTGGGACGTGACCGACTTCGCGTGGAGCGACGGCCGGCTGGTCGCGACGCGTCCCGCCCTCGGCGACACGGTGCTCGTCGAGGTGGGGTGGACGGGAACACCGCGGATCGCGCTCGTGCGCTCGGGTGCCTTCGAGCCCGTCGAGACCGGAGGCGTCGCGGTCGTGCACGAGGTCGTCTCGGTCACGCTGCAGGACTTCTCGACGCTGGCCCGGATGGTCGAGCAGGCGCACGAGCAGGCGAGTGGCCCGTCGATCGAGGACGCCGAGGTGATCGTGGCAGGTGGTCGAGGTCTCGGCTCGGCGGATGGATTCCGGCTCGCCGAGGAGCTCGCGGCCGCGCTCGGCGGCGCCGTCGCCGCCACCCGGGCCGTCGTCGATGCCGGCTGGTATCCGTACGCGACGCAGGTCGGGCAGACCGGCAAGTCGGTGGCGCCGAAGCTCTACATCGCACTCGGGATCTCGGGCGCGATCCAGCACAAGGTCGGCATGCAGAGCTCGGGCACGATCGTCGCGATCAACAAGGATCCGAACGCCCCGATCTTCGACCTCGCCGACTTCGGCATCGTCGGCGATCTGCATCAGGTCGCCCCGAAGCTCGCCGAGCTCGTGCGGGCCCGCAAGGGCTAGTAGCACCATCCGCGCCTCCGATTTCCCGCCGCCGTTCTCGAGCGCCGAGGTGATCGCGGCTCCGACCGACGCACTCGACGATCGCATCGAGGTCGGGATCCTGATCGTCGGCGGCGGGCCGGCGGGCCTTGCGTGTGCGATCCGTCTCGGCCAGCTCCTCGAGGAGCGACCCTGCGACGGCCGAGCGCCTGGGCGAGGTGCCCGTGGCGCTCGTCGACAAGGGCAAGCAGCCGGGCTCGCACCTCCTCTCGGGTGCGGTGATGAACCCGCGGGCGGTGCGGCGCCTCTTCCAGGGCCGCCCGGAGCAGCTTGCCGCACTGCCGACCTACGGCACGGTGCCGGGCGAGGGCGTCTACCTCCTCACTCCGGGCGGGCGCTGCGGATCCCGCCGCCGCCGACGTTGCGCAACCACGGCAACTGGATCGTGTCGATCTCGCAGATGTGCCGGTACCTCGCCGAGCAGGCAGAGGCCGGTGGCACGTTCGTCTTGCCGGAGACGGCAGCCGACCGTCTGCTCGTCGACCACGGGCGCGTCGTCGGCATCCGCAGCGGCGACAAGGGGCGCGGGCGAGACGGAGAGCCAGCTCGGCAACTTCGAGCCCGGCTCCGACATCGTCGCGAAGGTGACGGTGCTCGCAGAAGGCTCGGCCGGGCATCTCACGGGCGCCGCGCTCGACCACTTCGCGCTCCACGGCCGTGAGCCCCAGATCTGGGAGCTCGGCGTGAAGGAGGTCTGGCGGGTCGAGAAGGCCGCTGCGCAAGATCGTCCACACCCTCGGCTGGCCGCTGCGCAAGTCGGCGAAGTACCGCGAGTTCGGTGGCTCATGGCTCTATCCGATGGGCGACGACATGGTCTCGCTCGGGTTCGTGGTCGGCCTCGACTACCGCGACGTCGAGCTGTCGGCCCACGATCTGCTGCAGGAGCTCAAGACGCATCCGTTCATCCGCAAGCTGCTCGAGGGCGGAGAGCGGGTCGCGTGGGGCGCGAAGACGATCACGAGTGGTGGCTGGCACGCGATGCCGCGGAGCCTCGGTGCGCCCGGGCTGTTGCTCGCGGGCGAGAGCGCCGGTCTCGTCGACCTCGCCCGCCTCAAGGGCGTGCACTACGCGATCGAGTCGGGCAGGCTCGCGGCCGAGGCCGCCTTCCGCTCACTCCAGGGCGGTGAGCACCCGGGCCGGATCGGCGTTTTCGATGCCTATGACGACGAGGTGCGCAACGGCTACCTCGGGAAGGGACTGCGCGAGGTGCGCAACATGCGCCAGGCATTCGACAAGGGGTTCTACGTCGGCGGTGCGCTCGCAAGCACGATGACGGTGACGAAAGGGAAGCTGCCTCCGAAGGAGCGCCACAACGAGCCGAACGCCGAGGCACCGCTCCTGCGCAGCGGTCGCGCCGCGCGCTACCCCGCGGCTGACGGGGTGCTCACTTTCGACAAGCTCTCGTCGGTGTTCGCGTCCGGCAACCGCACGAGGGACGACCAGCCGGGTCACATTCGCATCGAACGGCAGGTGCCGCGCGACGTGGCCGAGATGTGGGCCTGGATGTGCCCCGCTCACGTGTACGAGGTGGGTGAGGCCGACGGCTCCGACACGGTGACGGTGCAGCTGACGCCGTCGAACTGCGTCCAGTGCGGCGCGATCACCGCGCGCGGCGGCAGGTTGACGCCGCCCGAGGGCGGATCGGGGCCCGAGTACACGTCACGTAGCGCTCGGGCGGGATGTTTGCGGTACACGAGGGCGACGCATGCGCGTCGCCCCTACGAGGAAAGCCGCGGTTCGGTGTTGTAGGGGCGACGCGCATGCGTCGCCCTCGTGCACCACTCGCGTCCTCTACCGACCGGCGTTGCGGCGCTTCCACGCCTCCACCATCGCGACGCGCTGGGCGAGGGTGGGGTGGTCGTCGAGGAAGATGTGCGCCCAGGCCGGCGGGCTCGGGTTCGCAAGTGACGTCTTGCCGAAGCCGACGAACAGGCCGCGGGCCGCGACCGGATCGAGCGTCGTCTGGAGCGCCTTCCAGTCGGCCTCGGCCTCCATGCGGCGGCTGATCCAGGACTGAGCCGGCAGCAGGGCCAGCTGGATCACGGCGACGACGAGGAGCGCGAGCGGGACGGCTTCGGGCGTTCCCATCCCCCCGCGCTTGCGCGTGGCGCGCATCAGCACCCAGGCTGCCGGGAGCGCGAACAACCCAAACCACGCGAGCCCTTTCGGGATGTGGTGGCTCGAGTGGTGGCCGATCTCGTGCGCGAGGACGACGTGCACCTGGCGGTCGCTGAACGTGCCGTCCACCATCGTGCTCCAGAGCACGAGCCTTCGGGAGCGGCCGAATCCGATCGCATAGGCGTTCGCCTGACTCGTGGTGCCGCTGACGTCCTCGACCTCGAGGCGAACGCCGGAGATCCCCTGTGCACGCTGGTAGGCGATCGCCGTCTTCTTCAGGCCCGGGTCGGTCAGAGGTGTCGTATTGGTGAGCAGGTACGGCTGGGCGAAGGCAAAGCCCGCACCGACGGCGACGAAGACGGCCGCACCGGGAATCCACCACTTCTCACCGAGGCGGCGGGCGAGGAACATCACGATCAGCAGCGCGACGCAGATCGCGACGAACGTCCCGCCCAGCTCGAAGTAGTGGCCGAACGTCCAGTCGAAGTATCCGATCTCGGTCAGGTCATGGCGTCGTGCCCACCAGAGATCGGCCAGCCCGAAGGGAAGCTGGACGATCCAGACGATGGCGAGCCCCATCATCCCGAGCAGCATTCCGGTGCCGATCGGCCCTGCGGCCGACTCCTTCACGTACCGGACACCACGGTGAGCGTAGATCCAGAGCGTCCCGAGCAGGACGACCTGGCCGAGCACCCAGGTGACGAGGAAGAACCGCTCGACGTGCGCTGCTTCGTGGACGAGCTTGCGGCCGAAGACGGCGTCGGCGTCGATGTGCGGCAGATGGAGGCCGGACGGAACCGCGGTGTGAAGCAGGAGCGACGCAGCCCACAGCCAGGCCACGACGGCGACGACTACCGCGAAGCAGCCGCACGAAGCGGCTCACACCGGCTCGCTTCCCACGACTGGTTGGTCGAAGGGGAGCTCGAGTTGCACGTGCCGCGGCCGGTCACGGACGGCCGGCGAGGAGAACGGGTAGCGATCGGTGAGCAGGAACAGGTACGCGTTGACCTGAGCCGTGTAGCGCAGGCTGACGGCCCCGAGGTTCCGCAGTCCCTCCGGCATCCGCCCGGTGACCAGCGCGGCCCACCAGCCGAGGATCCCGATCACCCAGACCACGGCCACGAGCGCACCGCCCGAGGACGAGTGCCGGGTAGGACGAGCACGAGGCGAAACAGGGTCACGAGGCGTCGTTGCCGCTGCGGCGGGTCGATAGCGATGTCCACCGGGTAGCTCCCAGCAGCACCGACGAAGCCGGGGAAGGGCCCGCCGATCACGAACAGAAACGCGCACACATGGGTCGAGTAACGCACCCAGGCGGCGATGAACCGGTGCAGCAGCGAGGGTACGCGGCCGATCGCGAGGGCCACCGGCCAGGCTACGACGACGGCGAGGAGCGCGAGCGCGCTCCAGCCGAGGAGCCAGATCAGGTGCGGGCTCACGAGCAGGATGCGGAAGAGGACGATCAGTCGCGAGCGCTCGCGCCGATCGCGCAGCTCCAGCCGCACCGGATGCGCAGGCAACTCGGCGTCGCGGCAGGATCAGAGCCGGGTCGGTCGTCGGATAGCGGTCGGTGACGAGCAGGAAGTACCCGACGACCTGGGCCGTGTACCCGATGCAGTAGACGACTGAGGTCGCGCAGCCCGCGAGGCGTGCGCCCGAGGACGAGGGAGGCGAACCAGGCAAGAAACGCTGCCGCCGAGAGAGACGCTCATGCTGAGGACAACCCAGCTGAGCCACGAATAGTCGTACGTCCCGACTCCACCGCCGAGGAACACCGTGAGGACGAGCGGCCGGGAGGACGAGGATGAGGCGAGCGAGGACGCCGAGCCGCCTCTGACGACGGAGCCGGATCGATCTCGAGGTCTATGGGATAGCTCTTCGCCGCCACCGAACGGCGGAAACGGTCCCGCCGCGAGGTGCACGTACGCGCTCACGTGGACGAGGTAGCGGAGGTAGGAGACGACGAACGACTGCAGCGTCCGCGGTGCCTTGCCTTCGATCAGCGAGCGCGAGCCAGACGACGACCGCGACCGCGCCCGCAGCGACGCCGTACAACGAGACGAGGAAGAGATGCGGGATCGCGAGCAGGAGGCGGAACAGCACCGTGACGCGAGAGCGTCGGAGGTCGTCGGAGACGACGAGGCGTATGGGAAGGCGATCGCGCTCGTCGTCCACGCGCGCATTGTCCCGCGCGTAGCGGTCGTCGCAATAGAGTGGCCCGGTGCTCGATGTGCCGATCACGCCGGCCGATATCCACCGCGCTGCCGACACGATCCGCGGCTCGGTCCATCGAACGCCGACGTTCAGTTGCCGCAGCCTCGGGCCAGGGCAGTACCTGAAGGCCGAGCTCTTCCAGCGCACCGGCTCGTTCAAGGCCCGCGGAGCGCTGAACAAGCTGCGCTCGCTGACCGAGGCGGAACGCCGGCTCGGCGTGATCGGCGTCTCGGCCGGAAATCACGCGCAGGCGCTTGCGTGGGCTGCTGCAACCGAGGACGCCGATGCGCTCGTCGTGATGTGGGAGGGGGCGAGCACCGCGAAGATCGAAGCGACCCTCGGCTACGGCGCCTCCCTCGATCTGGAAGCAGCCGGACCGGGGGAGGCGTTCACGCGGCTCCATGAGCTACAGCGGCAGACGGGCCGTGTGTTCGTGCACCCGTTCGACGACCCGGTCGTAATCGCCGGCGCAGGAACCGTCGGGCTCGAGATCCTGGAAGACGTCCCCGGAGTCGAGACGATCGTCGTCGCCTGCGGCGGGGGCGGCCTCGTCTCGGGCATCGCTGCCGCGTGCGTGCCTGCCGGCGTGCGCGTCGTCGCGGTCGAGCCGGAAGGCTCGAACGCGCTCGCTCTCGGGGTCGCTGCAGGCGAGCCCGTCCCGTTGACCCCGGTGACGATCGCCGACGCACTGACGGCGCCGTTCACCGGCAGGTTGCCGATCCAGCTCTGCACGCGGCTCGACGTCGAGGTCGTGCTCGTCCCCGACGAAGAGATTCGCGAGGCCTTCAGGTTCCTCTACAGCCGGGCCAAGCTCGCCGCCGAACCGGGTGCCGCTGCGTCTGTCGCGGCCGTGCTGAGCGGCAGGATCGAAGGAGAGAATGTGGTCTCCGTCGTCTCCGGAGGCAACGTCAGCCCTGATGTGGCCTCTGCTATCCTGGCCGGGCGATGAAGACCGAGATCCATCCCGAGTACGTCCTTGCGCACGTTTCGTGCTCCTGCGGGAACGAGTTCATGACGCGTTCCACGAAGCCGGAGCTGCACGTCGAGATCTGCTCCAACTGCCACCCGTTCTACACGGGTAAGCAGAAGTTGATGGACACGGGCGGTCGGGTCGAGCGGTTCCAGCGCCGGCTCGAGAAGTCCGGCGGTCCGCGCCGCGGCTAGTAGGCGTAGGGGCGCGTGGGGATCTCGTACGGCGGCCAGGCCGTGCTCGAAGGAGTGATGATGCGCGGGCCATCGGTGTGGTCCGTCGCCGTTCGCACGCCGGCCGGCGAGGTCGTCGAGGTGACGAAGTCGGTCAGCTCGCCTATGCAGCGCCACCGCGTCTGGCGGCTGCCAGTTGTTCGCGGCGTCGTCGCCCTCGGTGAGTCGCTCGCGATCGGATTCCGTGCGCTCGCGATCTCGGCCAACTACGCCATGCAACAGGAGGGCGAGGAGGGGGCCGACGGCGAGGCGCCCGAAGTCGTGACGGAGATCTCGCGCGGGCAGATCATCTTCTCGTTCGTGATCGCGATCGGCTTTGCGCTGATGCTGTTCAAGGTCGGTCCGGCGATCATCACGAGCCTGCTGCCGATCGACGGCACGTACTCGTTCGTGCTGGTCGAGGGGCTGATCCGGGTGAGCATCTTCATCCTCTACATCGTGCTGATCGGGCTGCTGCCGGATCTGAAGCGCGTCTTCCAGTACCACGGGGCCGAGCACAAGGCGATCAACGCGCTCGAGGGCGGCTCCGAGCTGACGCCCGAGCAGGTGCAGAAGTTCAGTTTGATCCATCCGCGTTGCGGAACGGCCTTTTTGCTCTGGGTCATGGTGATCGGCATCTTCGTCTTCGCGTTCGTCGGCAGGCCCGTCTGGTACTGGCTCATCATCAGCAGGATCCTGCTGCTGCCCGTGATCGCCGGCCTCGCCTACGAGCTGATCCGCTACGCCGGCAAGCACCAGGGAAACCGCGTTCTGATGACGTTGCTCGCGCCCGGCCTCTGGCTGCAGCGGCTGACGACACGCGAGCCGTCGCTCGACCAGATCGAGGTCTCGATCCGCGCCCTCCAGGAGGTCATGCGGGTCGAGCAGTCCGAGAGCGCCGACGAGCTGCGCGCCGAGTCGCGCGTCGAGGTGATGGCGTGACCGGCGACGGTACGACCGACAGAGGAGAGGTGAGGACGATGGCAACGCAACGGACGATGAGCACGACCTGGCACGGATCGCTGCTCGAGGGCGCGGGAACGATCCATGAGGCCGGGAGCGGCGCCTTCGGTGAGCTCCCTGTCAGCTGGGCCTCGCGGGCCGAGGAGCCGAACGGCAAGACCAGCCCCGAAGAGTTGATCGCTGCGGCGCATTCGGCGTGCTTCTCGATGGCGCTCTCGGCACGGTCTCGCGCAAGGCGGGCACACCCGCCGACAGCTCGACACGTCCGCCACCGTGACGTTCGTACCCGGCGAGGGGATCACTGCGATCGCGCTCGCAGTTCGGGGCACCGTGCCGGGAATCGACGCCGCCACCTTCGTCGCGGCCGCCGAGGCGGCAAAGGCGGGCTGCCCGGTCTCGAAGGCACTCGCCGCGGTGCCCGAGATCACGCTCGACGCCACGCTCGTCTGAGGAATGGCCGGGATCGAGCCCCTCGTTGCGGAGCTGGAGCGCTCGTACGCCGAGCTGCAGGCCCGGCTGTCCGATCCGGCGGTCTACAACGATCATCGTGAGGCGGCCGAGGTGGGCCGCCGGCTGAAGGAGCTCGAGACGCCGCACAAGCTCGCGGTCGCCTGGCAGGGCGCGCAGGCCGATCTCGCCGACGCGAGGAACGATCCCGAGCTCGCCTCGATGGCCGCCGATCTCGAGAGCGAGGTGGCCCGGCTCGAGGAGGAGCTCAAGCTGGCGCTCGTCGAACGCGATCCCGCCGACGCCAAGGACGTGATCGTCGAGGTGCGGCAGGGAGTGGGGGGCGACGAGGCCGCACTCTGGGCCGGCGACGTGTTCCGGATGCTGACTCGCTACGCGGAGCGACGCGGCTTCAAGACGGAGATCCTCTCGGCCAACGAGAGCGAGACCGGCGGTTTCAAGGAGGTCGTCTTCGCCGTCAAGGGCGACGGCGCGTTCTCGGTGTTCAAGTACGAGGGCGGCACGCACCGCGTCCAGCGTGTGCCCGAGACGGAGTCGCAGGGCCGCATTCACACCTCGACTGCGACCGTCGCGGTGATGCCCGAGGTCGAGGAGGTCGAGGTCGAGATCGCCGAGATCGATCTCAAGATCGACGTCTACCGCTCGACCGGCCCGGGCGGGCAGAGCGTCAACACGACCGACTCGGCCGTCCGGATCACGCACATGCCGACGGGCGTCGTCGTCGCGATGCAGGACGAGAAGTCGCAGCTCCAGAACCGGCAGAAGGCGATGCGCGTGCTGCGCGCTCGGCTGTACGAACTCGAGCGCGAGAAGCGCCAGGCCGCGCTGTCGGCTGCGCGGAACTCGCAGATCGGATCGGGTGAGCGCGCCGAGAAGATCCGCACCTACAACTTCCCCGAGAACCGGCTCACCGATCATCGGATCAAGCTGACGGCGCACCGGCTCGACCAGATCCTGAACGGCGACCTCGACGAGTTCACCGAGGCGATCCAGGCAGAGGACAGGCGGCTCTCGCTCGAGGCCGCCGGCGTATGAACAGCGATGGTGCCGGGCTTCAGCCTGGCTCCATCTCAGGTTCCGGTGGTGCCGGGCTTCAGCCTGGCTCCACCACGATTGGCCGAGGTGCTTCGACTCTCGACCGAGCACCTCGCCGCAAGGGGATCGGAGACGCCGCGGCTCGATGCCGAGCGGCTGCTCGCAAAGGCGCTCGGCGTCGAGCGGATCGAGCTGTACATGGCGCTCGACCGGCCGCTCACTGCGGCTGAGCTCGACACCGCACGCAGCGCTCGTCGCGCGACGCGCGAGCGCGCGAGCCGTTGCAGTACGTGCTCGGCGAATGGGGGTTCCGGCAGCTTGACCCTCACAGTCGATCGACGGGCCTTGATCCCGCGGCCCGAGACGGAGATTCTCGTCGAGCGGGCCTCTGGCGCTCCTCGCCGGGCGCGACCGGCCTCGCGTGCTCGACGTCGGCACGGGCTCGGGCGCCATCGCCCTCGCGATCGCCGACGAGTATCCGGGCGCTGTCGTCACCGGCATCGACAACTCGACCGACGCTCTCGATCTCGCGGCCGAGAACGTGGCGCGAACGGGTCTCGCGGTGGACCTCATCCGCCACGACCTCTTCCAGGGCCTCCCGAGCGGCCCGTGGGATCTGGTCGTCTCGAATCCCCCGTACGTCGACGCCGCCGACCTGCCGACACTGCAGCCGGAGGTTCGCGACTGGGAGCCGCACGAGGCGCTCAGCTCGATCGGCGCCGTCGAGGCGGTGGTGCGCGGCGCGGTCGACGTGCTCGCTGCTGGAGGAGGACTGGCGCTCGAGATCGGCTTCGGCCAGGCGGCTGCGACGGCGGCGCTGCTGGAGGAGGTCGGGTTCATCGAGGTGCGCGTGACTCCGGATCTGCGCGGGATCGACCGCGTCGTCGAAGGCACGCGACCGTGAGCGAGATCGACGGATCTCGTTCGGTGCGATCCGAGCCGGGCGGGCTCGCCGTGCTGCCGACCGACACGGTGTACGGCCTCGTCTGCGCCGCGACCGACGAGCAGGCGGCAGCCGACCTCTACCGGCTCAAGGGGAGGAGCGAGATCCAGCCGACGGCCGTTCTCGCTCGCGAGCGTCGAGGCGCTCGCTCGAGCTGCATCCCCGAGCTCGACGGTCGGATCGGTTGCGATCGCGCGGGCACTGCTCCCAGGCCCGTTCACGCTCGTCGTGCCCAATCCCGCCCGGCGACTTCGGCTGGCTCTCGGCGATCCGTCCGGATACGATCGGCGTGCGCGTGCCGGTTCTCGGCGAGGCCCTGCCGAGATCGTCGTGGCAGCGACTCGGGGCGGTCGCCGCGACGAGCGCGAACCTGGCCGGTGGCGCCGATCCGCGTCGCCTCGACGAGTCCCCGCGGCGATCCGTCGCCGGGGTCGCCGTCGTGCTCGACGGCGGTGAGCTACCCGGCATCGCCGTCGACCGTGATCGACCTGACCGGCGCCGAGCCGGTCGATTCTTCGCGCTGGGAGCGGGCGATCCGCGACGGCGGCTCGCACGCATCGCCGCCGCGCACACACAATTCTTACGTTCTCGACGACCGGCTGCTTACGGAGGAGGAATAGGTTCGAAGCGTGCCCTTCCTCCGCCACACGGCTGTCCTGGTCATTGTTCTGCGATGGCCGCTGCGACCTTCGTGCTCGGCAGCCTCGGCCGCGGCTCCGACCGCGATCACCGGCACGGTGAGCGCGGCCGGCGGAACCTCGGCCACGCTGAACGGCACGGTCAACCCGGCCGGCGCTGCGACAGACTGGTGGTTCGAGTACGGCACCTCGACGTCGTACGGATCCAAGACTTCGACGACCGCAGCCGGCTCGGGCTCGGCGAACGTCTCCGTCTCGAAGAGCGCTGAGCGGCCTCTCGCCGGCGACGACCTACCACTACCGGCTGGTCGCCAAGAACTCCTCGGCGACGACGAACGGAGACGACGGCATCTTCACGACCGCCGCGCCGCCCGTGGCCGTCACCTCGCCGGCGACCGCGGTCGGCCCGACGGGCGCGACGCTCAACGGCACGGTGAACCCGAACGGCGAGCCGACCACGTGGTACCTCGAGTACGGCACCTCGACGTCGTACGGCACGAAGACCGCCGCTGACCGACGCCGGCGTCGGGCACCGCGGCGAAGGCGGTCTCGGCACAGGTGAGCGGGCTGACGACCGGCAAGACGTACCACTTCCGGCTCGTCGCGACGAGCTCGGCGGGAACGGTGCACGGCGCCGACGCGACGTTCGTCACCGCCGAGGCTCCCGCAGCGACGACGTCTGCCGCGAGCTCGCTCGGGTCGACGAGCGCGAAGCTGAACGGCAAGGTCGACCCGAACAGCCGCGCGACGACGTATCTCTTCGAATACGGCCCGACGACCTCGTACGGGACGAAGACATCTTCCTCGAGCGCCGGCTCCGGGTCGAGCCCGACCAGCGTCTCGAAGGCCGTGAGCGGGCTCAAGCCCGGCACCACCTACCACTTCCGGCTCGTCGCATCGAGCGACGCCGGCACTGTCACGGGCGCCGACCAGGCCTTCACGACGCAGGACGCACCCGCGGTGGCTCACCGGTCAGGCGACCGCCGTCGGCCCGACCTCGGCGACGGTCGGCGGGACCGTGAACCCCAACGGGCGCTCGACTTCGTGGTACGTCGAGTACGGCACGAGCACGTCGTACGGATCGAAGACCTCGTCGGGGAGCGCGGGCTCGGGGACGGCGACCCTCGCCGTCGCCGCGTCCGTCTCGAACCTGACGCCGGGAGTGACCTATCACTTCCGGCTCGTCGCTTCGAACTCGCTCGGCACGACCCGGGGTGCGGACGCGCACCTTCGCGACGATCGGACGCGCCGTCTGTCGCTACAGGGCCGATCACGCTCGCCACGTTGTCGCTGTCGTCGGTGCGGGTGAACGGCACCGTCAACCCGCACAGCCTCGCAACGACGTGGTGGTTCGAGTACGGACGCACCAGCGGCTACGGGTTCCGGACGGTCGAGCAGCGCGTCACCGGCACGGCCGACCTGCGTGTCGGCGACCCAGCTCACAGGGCTTTCGTCCGGCAGCCGCTGGCACTACCGCCTTGTCGCGCGGAGCGAGGCGGGAACGAGCGTCGGCTCGGACGCCTCGTTCGCGACCCCGCCGCGTCCTCTCGACCCATCGGGTCGACCCGTCCGCTGCACGATCGTCGGGACACAGGGCGCCGATGTCCTGCGGGGAACCAGCGGGAGGGACGTGATCTGCGGGCTCGGCGGGAACGACACCATCCTCGGTAGAGGAGGCGCCGACGTGATCTACGGAGGCCCCGGCGCCGACATCCTCAACGGCGGCCCGGGCAAGGACATCCTTCGCGGCGGGCCCGGGAACGACACGCTGCAGGCGAGGGAGGGCCGTCGCGACATCGTCGAGGGCGGGCCTCGGCAACGACCTCGCGATCGCAGACAAGCAATTCGACCGTCCTCGTCTCGATCGAGCGTCGCCGCTTCACATCCCGGTAGAGGACGGCGGCGGTCAGCTCTCGGCATGTGCCGCGAGCGACCGGCCTGCGGTTAGCATCGCCCCATGGCCCTAGCCGAGAACACGCTCGACCGGCTTCGGGCCGCGGGCCTCGCAGAGATCGATCCGGACGATCGCGCGGTCTACTCGCGGAGGAGCTCGACCGCCAGCGCGACCAGATCGAGCTGATCGCCTCGGAGAACTTCACGTGGCCGTCGGTGCTCGAGGCGGTCGGCTCGGTGCCGACGAACAAGTACGCCGAGGGGTATCCCGGCAAGCGGTACTACGGCGGCTGCGAGGTCGTCGACGAGATCGAGCAGCTCGCAATCGAGCGGGCCAAGGCGTTGTTTCGCGCCGAGCACGCAAACGTGCAGCCGCACGCGGGCGCGCAGGCGAACATGGCGGTGTACCACGGGCTGATGCAGCCGGGCGACACGATCCTCTCGCTGCGCCTCGACCACGGCGGCCATCTCACGCACGGTCTCAAGGTCAACTTCTCCGGCCGGCTCTACACGATCGTCCACTACGGCGTCTCGCGCGAGACGAGCCTCGTCGACTACGACGAGGTGCTCGCGCTCGCCAAGGAGCACCGTCCGAAGGTGATCCTCTGCGGCGGCTCCGCGTACCCGCGCACCGTCGAGACGTGGGAGTTCCGCAAGATCGCCGACGAGGTCGGAGCACTGCTCTGGTGCGACATGGCCCACTTCGCAGGGCTCGTCGCTGCGGGGCTGCACCCGAATCCGATGGACGACTGCGACGTCGTCACCTCGACGACGCACAAGACACTCGCCGGGCCGCGCGCGGGCTTCGTCCTCTGTCGCGAGGAGCATGCGTCTGCGATCGACCGCGCCGTCTTCCCCGGGCTCCAGGGCGGGCCGCTCGAGCACACGATCGCCGCGAAGGCGACCTGCTTCAAGATCGCCGCCTCTGAAGCCGTTCCGCGACTACCAGACCCAGGTGAGGGCGAATGCCGACGCGCTCGCTGCCGAGATCATGGACGGCGGGCTCGACGTGCTGACCGGCGGCACCGACACGCACCTGCTGCAGCTCGACCTGCGCCGCACCGAGTGGACGGGCAAGGATGCCGAGGAGCGGTTACACGCCGTCAAGCTGACGACGAACCGCAACACGGTGCCGTTCGACGAGCGCCCGCCGACGGTCGCCTCCGGCGTGCGGCTCGGGACCCCGGCCGCGACGATGCGCGGTTTCGACGAGGACGACTTCCGCGAGGTCGGCCAGCATCATCGTCGGCGCCCTCGGCGACGACGCCGACGTCCCGGCCCTCGCAGCGCGTAGCGCCGAGCTCTGCGCCGCGCGCCCGCTCTACCCTGGCTTCCGCGGCTACACGAGGTACGAGTGACCTCCGAGGTCATCGAGGTCGATCACCCCCTCGTCCGGCACAAGCTCGGCCTGCTCCGCGACGTCACGACGACAACCCAGATGTTCCGTCAGCTCGTCAACGAGCTGACGTTGCTCCTGACGTACGAGGCCACGAAGACGCTCGCCGACGAGCGGGTCGAGATCGAGACGCCGCTCGAGCGGATGGGAGCGCATCGGATCTCCGGCAAGAAGGTCGCCGTGTGCCCGATCCTCCGTGCCGGTGTCGGGATGCTCGACGGAGTCCTCTCGCTGATCCCGGGCGCGCGCGTCGGCTTCATCGGGCTCTATCGCGACGAGGAGACGCTCGAGCCGGTCGAGTACTACGTGAAGCTGCCGGGCGACATCGCCGAGCGCGACGTGCTTGCTGCTCGACCCGATGCTCGCGACCGGCAACTCGACGGCGGCGGCGGTGCGAGACGGTGAAGGCGGCCGGTGCCGACTCGATCAGGGTGATCGCGATCATCGCCGCGCCGGAAGGGATCGCCCGGATCCACCGCGAGCATCCTGATGTCTCGATCGTCGTCGCCTCGATCGACCGCGGGCTGAACGAGAAGGGCTACATCGTCCCGGGTCTCGGGGACGCAGGCGACAGGCTCTACGGCACGAAGTAGACGGGCGTGGACGAGCTTCGGGCCAACCCGGAGGTCCTGTACGGCGCGGCGGTCGCCCTCCTGATCGTCGTCTTGCTGACGCCGGCCGTCGGCGGGATGGCACGGCTGCTCGGCGTCGTCGACAACCCGGACGAGCGTCGCATCAACCGGCGTCCGATCCCGCGGCTCGGCGGTCTCGCGATCTTCCTCGGAATCCTGGTTCCGTCCCTGGCGTTCCTCGACCTCTCTGGCGAGATGCGGGGCATCCTGCTCGGCGCCGCCGTCGCCTGCGTGGTCGGCGCGGTCGACGACTTCCGCGGCCTCGCTCCCCTGACGAAGCTCGCCGGCCAGGTGCTCGCGGCCGCGATCCCGACGGCGTTCGGCGTCTGGATCGATCACTTCACGCTGCCGTTTCTCGGCGCCGTCGACGTGCCGGCCTGGATCGGGGTGCCGCTGACGATCGTCTGGATCGTTGCCGTGATGAACATGGTCAACTTCCTCGACGGGATGGACGGGCTCGCGGCCGGCGTCTGCGCCATCTCGGGTGTCACGTTCGCCGTGATCTCGCTGTCGCTCGGCAAGGTCGACGCGGCGGTGCTCTCGGCGATCGTCGCCGGTGCCTGCGTCGGCTTCCTGCGGCACAACTTCTTCCCGGCCCGGATCTTCATGGGTGACTCCGGTGCACTCGTGCTCGGGTTCACGCTCGCCTCGATCTCGGTCGCCGGCCTGCTGAAGACGGCGTCGACGGTGGTGCTGTTCCTGCCGCTGCTCGTGCTGGCGGTGCCGATCATCGACACGTCGTTCGTCGTGCTGAAGCGGCTGAAGTACGGGCAGCCGATCTCGACTGCCGACCGGTCACACCTCCATCACCGGTTCCTCAACATCGGCTTCAGCCAGCGGCGGGCGGCGTTGACGATGTGGGCGTGGACGGCGATCGCTCGGCGCGGCCGCGCTCGCAACGCGCTTCATCCCGTTCCGCGAGGGCGGGGTCTGGCATCCGCGGGAGACGGTGGCGGTCGTCGCGATCGCTCTGGCGGCGCTCCTCTTCTCGGTCTACATCGTCTACCTGCTCGAGATCGTCAAGCTCGGGAATCCCCGCGTGCGTCGCCGGGTTGCCGAGCGTGACCGTCGCGAGCGTCGCTCCGCCTGAGGCCGAAGATCGGCACGAAGATCGGCTATTTTGGCTCAACAAGGGCCGATCGACTGTCACAAGCTGCCTGATATGCTCTCCCCGAGCAATGGTCGCGTCGACGACATCCGATCCGCATTCGCTTGCGACCGCTTCCGGGCTCCTCCTCGGGACGATGGCCGCTTCGATGGCAATCGGGGCGCTCGTCGGCTGGGCGCTCGGTTCGGGCGGTATCGGCCTGCTGATCGGCGCCGTCCTCGGCATCCCGCTCTCCGTGCTGGTGGTCTACAAGGTCTACTCCTCGCGCGCGTGACCGCCGATCTCTTCACGACAGCCTCGCCCGGTGCCGGGGCGGCTCGCGCCCATGCTCGCGGGCAGTGGCCTGATCCTGTTCGCGCTTGCCGGTCTTCGCGATCGCGGGCTGGCCGCTGAAGGGGTGGGCGCTCGCAGCAGTGCTGTGGGCCGGCGCCCAGGCACTCGCGTACCTGCTTACGCGTCTTCCGCTCGATCCGGGTAACCTCGCCGCGGCAGGCGTGAGGGGTATCGGCATGGGCTTCAGAGCATTCATCGTGGGCATCCCACTGGTGGCGATCACCGTCGCCGACTCGCGCGTCGGCCTCGCCGCCGCGGTGCTGTACGCGCTCGCCTACACGCTCGAGCTCGCGATCTCGCTGGTCGCCTTCTTCGGCACGGACGTGAAGTCGTGAAACGGCTGCTCGCACTCGGTTTCGGGCTCGCGCTGGCGCTGCCGGCGATGGCATTCGCCGCCGACGACGACGACGACGACGAAGAAGTTCGACCCGTCCGAGGAGTGGACCCTGCACGAGTGGATCCCGATCCACATCGGGCCGCTCAACCTCTCGATCACGAAGGCGGTCGCCTATCTTTTGCTCGGCGCCCTGCTGTCGTGCCTGCTCGGCATCTTCCTGATGCGGGTCAAGACCGGCAAGGATCCCGACCGCAAGCAGGCGCTCGGCGAGATCATCTACGAGATCGCGCAGGTCCAGGTCGCCGAGCAGGGGTTGCCGGCGAAGGCGATGCGCACCTGGTTCCCGTACTGCGCGAGCCTGATGATCTTCATCTGGGTCGTCAACATGCTCGGCTTCATCCCGCTGCCGCTGTCCGACGAGAAGGTCGAGATCGCCGGCGTGCATGTCCCGACGCTCGCGATCTTCGCCGCCACCTCGACGCTGTCGGTCACGCTCGCGCTCGCGTTCATGACGTGGATGTTCACGCACATCGAGGGGATCCGGGCGAACGGCGTCATGAAGTACCTCCAGAGCTGGATCCCCGATGTCCCGAAGGCGCTCTACCCGCTGATCGTCCCGCTCGAGATCCTCGGTCAGTTCATGCGGCTGATCAGCCTCTCCGTCCGTCTTTACGCCAACATGCTCGCGGGCCACATGCTGATCCTGACGTTCATCGGGCTCATCTTCGTGCTCGGAAACCTCGCCGTTGCCGTGGTCGCGGTGCCGGCGGCGATCGCGTTCTATCTCTTCGAGGTCGTGATCGTGGTCTCGATCCAGGCCTACATCTTCGCTGCCCTGTCTGCCATCTACATCGGCTCGGCCATCGAGCCGGAGCACTAAGGAGGAATCACCCCAATGCTGTCCTCGTTCTCTCTCCTCGCGGCAACCACCGGCAACGTCGCCGACGCCGGCAAGGCGATCGCGCTCGCGCTCGGGATCGGCCTCGGCGCCCTCGGCGCCGGCGTCGGGATCGGCAACATCTTCGGCTCGATGATCCAGGCGGTCGCCCGCCAGCCCGAGCTGAAGGGCGAGCTCCAGGGCATCCAGTGGCTCGGCTTCGCTCTCACCGAGGCGGTCGTGTTCTACGGCCTGATCGGCGGTCTGCTCGCCTACGTCCTCGTCTGAGATGAACGGCGTTCTTGCATCGAGCGGGCTCATCGAGGTCGTCCCCGGCCTGATGATCTGGACGCTGGTCGCGTTCGGAGTCACGTTCTTCGTGCTCAAGAAGGTCGCGTTCAAGCCGATCCAGAAGACGATCGACGCCGTCGCGACCGGATTCGCGAGGCGGTCGAAGAGGCCGACAACGCCCGCGACGAGGCGCGCGACCTGCTGGAGCAGAACCGTGCCATCCTCGCCCAGGCTCGCTCCGAGTCGGCTCATATCCTGGCGGAGGCGCGCAAGGTCGCCGATGCGCAGGTGCAGCGGGTGAAGGACGAGTCCGAGGTCGAGCGGCAGCGCCGGCTCGAGGAGACGCGCAAGCAGATCGACGCCGAGACGGCGCGGGCGATCGACCAGATCCGCGGTGAAGTGGCCGATCTCACCCTCGAGGCGACGCAGCGCGTCGTCGGCAAGGTGCTCGACGCGGACGACCAGCGCCGCCTGATCGACGAGGCGATCGAGGGGCTCGACTTCTCGGCGCTCGAGCGGGGGAGAAGCTAGGCCGCATGGCCGTCGCCGAGCGCCTATACGCGCGTGCCCTCTTCCGCGCAGCGGAGGAACAGGGCCGGGTCGAGGCGGTGCACCGCGACCTCGGTGACTTCGCCGACGCGGTTGTCGGCTCGCCCGAGCTGGCCGCGTTTCTCGCGAACCCGCAGGTCGAGGCCGGCAACCAAGGCGAGCGTGCTCGGTGAGCTCTCCGACGGCGCCGACGAGCTCGTGCACAACTTCCTCCGCCTGCTCGCGGCGAAGGGCCGTGCAGCACAGATTCCCGGCATCCGCGACGAGTTCCAGACGCTCGTCGACCGCGCACAGGGGCGCGTGGCGGTCGAGCTGACGACCGCATTCGAGCTGTCCGACGACGAGGCCGCCTCGATCGTGGCGCAGATCGAGAAGTCCTCCGGCCGCACGGTCGAGGCAACCCGCAACGTCGATCCCGAGCTGGTCGGCGGCATGATCCTGCAGGCAGGCTCGCTGCGCGTCGACGCCAGCGTGCGCGGCCGCCTACAACGTCTCCGCCAGCCCAGCTCGTCACCCGGTAACCAAGGAGTAACTGTGAAGCTACGGCCAGAAGAGATCACCTCGATCCTCAAGTCCCGGATCGAGCAGTACGACGTCGAGACGGACCTGTCCGAGGTCGGCACGGTGCTGCAGGTCGGTGACGGCATTGCGCGCGTCCACGGCCTCGAGAACTGCGTCTCGCTCGAGCGGCTCGAGTTCGAGCACGGCGTCGTCGGCATCGCCTTCAACCTCGAAGAGGACAACGTCGGCGTGGCGCTCTTCGGTGAGTGGCAGCAGGTCAAGGAGGGCCAGCCGGTGCGCCGCACCGGCGCGGTGATGAGCGTGCCGGTCGGTGAGGGAATGCTGGGACGGGTCGTCGATCCGCTCGGCAACCCACTCGACGGTCAGGGCCCGATCGAGGCCGCGGAGACGCGGCCGCTCGAGTTCAAGGCACCCGGCGTGATTCAGCGCCAGCCCGTGACCCAGCCGCTCCAGACCGGGCTCAAGTCGATCGACGCGATGATCCCGATCGGTCGTGGCCAGCGCGAGCTGATCATCGGCGACCGCGGCACCGGCAAGACAGCCGTCGGCATCGACACGATCATCAATCAGAAGGGCAGCGACGTGATCTGCATCTACGTCGCCGTCGGCCAGAAGGCGTCGACCGTGGCACAGGTGTACGAGAAGCTGCGCGACGAGGGCGCGATGGAGTACACGATCATCATCTCGGCGCCTGCGCAGGAGGCCGCTCCGATCAAGTGGATGGCGCCGTTCGCAGGCGCCGCGATGGGCGAGTACTTCCTCTACAACGGCAAGCATGCGCTCGTCATCTACGACGACCTCTCCAAGCACGCCGACTCCTATCGCCAGCTCTCGCTGCTGCTGCGGCGCCCACCGGGCCGTGAGGCGTTCCCGGGTGACGTCTTCTACCTCCACTCGCGCCTGCTCGAGCGGTCGTGCCGTCTCAGCGACAAGCTCGGCGGTGGCTCGCTGACGGCGCTGCCGATCATCGAGACGCAGGCCGGCGACGTGTCGGCGTACATCCCGACCAACGTGATCTCGATCACGGACGGTCAGATCTTCCTCGAGTCGGATCTCTTCTTCTCGGGTGTGCGGCCTGCGATCAACGTCGGCATCTCGGTTTCCCGCGTCGGCGGCAACGCGCAGACGAAGGCGATGAAGAAGGTCGCCGGTCGCCTGCGGCTCGACCTGGCCCAGTTCCGCGAGCTCGAGGCGTTCGCGCAGTTCGGCTCGGAGCTCGACCCGGCAACGCAGCAGGCGCTCGGCCGGGGCGAGCGGATGGTCGCGACGCTGAACCAGCCGCAGTACCAGCCGTGGCCGTTCGAGGAGCAGGTGGTCGCGATCTATGCGGGCAACAACGGCTACCTCGACGAGGTGCCGGTCGGCCAGGTGTCGCGCTTCCAGGAGGAGCTGCGCGAGACGCTCCGCTCCGAGTGGCGGCGTCTACGACGCGATCCGCGAGACGAACGACCTCGGCCCGGAGACGGTGACGCTGCTCGACGAAGCGCTGAAGAGGTTCGCCGAGAGCTTCAGCGTCGCGGAGGAGAAGGGGCTCGCCGGTTAGTTATGGCCTCTGTCCAGGATCTGAAGCGGCGGATTCGCTCCGTCACCAACACGCGCAAGATCACGCGCGCGCTCGAGCTCGTCGCCGCGGCCAAGCTGCGGCGAGCCCAGTCGCGGATCGAGGCGATGCGCCCGTACGCCGACACGATGAGCGACTGATCGCGGGTGTCGGTCGCGCGGCCGGCTCGGTGCAGGAGCCTCCCGCTCCTGCAGCAGCGGGACAGCATCGAGACGGTGCTGCTCGTGCCGCTGACCGGCGATCGAGGCCTCGCCGGTGCGTTCAACGGCCAGGTGCTGCGCCGCGCGTTCGCGCTCGAGCAGGCCCTCGTAGGCCGAGGGCAAGGAGGTGCGCTGGATCGCAGTCGGCAAGAAGGGACGTTCCACGCTGACGTTCCGTGGCCGCGACGCGAGCGATGCGTTCGTCGGTTTCGCCGACGGGCCGTCATACGGCGACGCGCAGGCGATCGCCCATCGCGTCGCTCGAGCTCTACACCGAGCGAGGAGGTCGATCGTGTCGTCCTCGTCTACAACCGGTTCGTCTCGCCGCTGACGCAGACCGTCACCGATCGCGACATCCTCCCGATCTCACCCGAGGTGCTCGAGAGCGGCGACGCCGAGAGCCAAAGCGACGGCATGCGCGGCGATTTCATCTTCGAGCCCGAGCCGGAGGAGATCCTCGCCCGCCTGCTGCCGGTCTACCTGGAGACGCAGATCTACCGGGCGCTGCTCGAATCGGCAGCGTCGTTCCAGGGCGCGCAGATGACTGCGATGCGGAACGCCTCCAAGAATGCCGGCGAGCTGATCGACCGGGTCACGCTGCAGATGAACCGGGCTCGCCAGGCCGAGATCACGCAGGAGATTCTCGAGGTCGTGGCCGGCGCCGAAGCGCTCGCCTAACAGTTCGCACGCTTCTGCTAACGCCGCCGCAAACTTTCCGTCCGCAGGCGGCGTCTACAGTACGAGCATGGCCTCGGCGACCGGGATGAGCAGCGCGCAGCGGCGTGCCGAGGTTCGTCTGCGCGTCGGAATGGTCGCTGCAGCAGTCTTTTTCGTGGTCGGGCTCGTCGTGTTCTACCAGGTGCGGGCCAGCCGGGTCATGGTCGCGCCCACGCCGGCGTCGAAGGAGCAACTGGCCCAGAAGGACGCCGCGGTGCCGCCCGTGCTCGGCAAGTCCGGCGGCAAGCTCGTACCGGCGGCCCGAAAGGCTGCAGCAGCGTTCGTGATGTCGGCGCTCCGCCGCGAGAATCTCTTGATCTCATGGAACCTCGCGACTGCCGACCTGAAGAGCACGGTCACCCGCAAGCAGTGGCTCTCGGGCCTGATGCCGGTGGCGCCGTTCCCGGTGCGAAGCCTGGCGAGCACAGGGTTCAAGGTCTCCCTGGCCCAGCCGGGCAAGGTGCTCTTGCAGGTCCTCGTGCTGCCGCCGGTCGGGAACAAGACCGTCGAGCCCCTCCGGTACGACATGACGCTCGAGAAGCACGGTGGGCGATGGCTCGTCAGTAGCATCGTCCCCTATGCGCCGATTCCGGTGCAGGCCGTCAGCTAGGACACGGCACGATGTGCTCCGGTTTGGCCCCGAACCCTGACGCTGTTCCTACCGCTACTCTTCTGCGCCGATGAGCACCTTCGACGCGACCCAAGCGGAGATGGCGGTCGATCCGGATTTCCGCATCGAGCCTGACGGAGAGCCTGACGCCCAGCTCGTCAAGGCCCGCGGTTACTGGGAGCAGATCTGGCTCCGCCTCAAGCGCGACAAGCTTGCGCTGGCGGGAGGCGTGTTCATCATCCTCCTGTTCTTCGTTGCGTTCATCGGCGCCCCGATCGCGGCGAAGCTCCTCGGGCACGGCCCGAACGACCAGTTCTTCAATGCCGTCGACCCGAACTCGTTCCTGCCCGTCGGGCCATGGACGTGGGTGCAGAAGCCGGAAGGTGGAAAGACGCTCTTCATCCTCGGTGCCGACAGCACGATCGGGCGTGATCTGTTCCTGCGCCTCATCTACGGCGCGAGGACATCGCTCGAGGTCGCCGTCTTTGCGACATTCTTCTCCGTCGGGCTCGGCGTCCTCCTCGGCGCGCTCGCCGGATACTTCCGCGGGACGACGGACACGATCGTCTCGCGCATGACGGAGATGGTGATGGCGTTTCCCGTCCTCCTCTTCATCATCGCCATCTCCGCAACGCTCGGTGAGCAGCTCAACGGGATCACGTTCGGATTTCTGGCGCCGGGAGTGTTCACGCTCGTGCTTATCTTCTCGCTCTTCGGGTGGTTCTACCCGGCGCGCATCGTCCGAGGGCAGACGTTCTCGCTGCGCGAAAAAGAGTTCGTCGAGGCGGCCCAGATGATCGGGGCCTCGGACTGGCGGATCGTGCGTTCGCACCTCCTGCCGCACCTCGTCGGGCCGATCATCGTGTACTCGACGCTGATCGTCGCGAGCAACATCATCGGCGAGGCAGGCCTCTCGTTCCTCGGGCTGGGAATCCAGGAGCCAACGGCAAGCTGGGGCAACCTGTTGGCGCGAGCCCCCGAGTACTACCTCGCCCAGCCGTGGCTGATGATCTGGCCGGGCCTCTCGATCCTGCTTGCAACACTGGCGTTCAACATCCTCGGTGACGGCATGCGGGATGCGTTCGATCCACGAAAGACATCATGAAGCTGACGTCGTCGGGCTAACAAGCGGGTCAGGTTGGCGTCTGAGTACGGGAGAAAATGACCGGTTCCCGGGAGGAAACCCCGGGAGTACACCCAAAGACAGGAATGGCACACACGTTGCAGGCCAGCCTGATGGAAATGCGGAAGGAGTTCGATGCGTAACAAGCTGATATTTACGGCGTTGCTCGCCGTCGCCGGAGCCTCGCTCCTCACGGCGTCGGCGTTTGCCGGCACCTCGGCGAAGTCGGCCAAGGGTGCCAAGGGCGGCACGCTCATCGTGAACCACAACAGCAGCGACTTCGAGTATGTCGATCCTCAGAAGTGCTACGACACCGGCTGCGGCGAGATGATCTGGCCGACGAGCTACAACCTGATGCAGTACACGGAGAAGAACGGCGTCGCCGCGAAGACGGTGTATCCCGAGGCAGCCGCCGCCATGCCGCTCATCTCGAAGGACGGCAAGACGTATACCTTCACCGTGCGCAAGGGCCACAAGGCGTCGAACGGCAAGGTCGTGACGCCACAGTGGTTCGTCCGTGCGTTCGAGCGCCTCTTGAGCCCGAAGATGGGTGACGGAGCGTCCGCACGTTTCGGTGGCATCTCGAACTTCGGCGCCGTCGTCGGTGCCCAGGCGTTCTACGACGGCAAGGCCGACAAGATCGCAGGTCTCAGCGTCAGTGGCGACAAGCTGATCATCAAGCTGACCATGCCGTTTCCGTCGCTGATCCCCGGCCTCGCGATGTCGTGGTTCACTGCCACGGATCCCTCGACGCCGTACTCCGAGCAGGACGTGAACTCGGCTGTCGGCGCAGGTCCGTACTACATGGCCTCGCGCGACGTGGGTCGCAACGTCGTGCTCGAGCGCAACAAGTTCTACAAGGGCACCAGGCCGGCGAACCCGGATCGCATCAACTTCCAGGTGAACGTCGACGAGAACCAGGGCCTGCTCCAGGTCAAGGCCGGTCAGGCCGACTACATCGGCCAGACGGGCGTGCCGGGTTCATCCGCGGCAGGGCTCGGCGACGAGTTCGGCGTCAACAAGAGCCGGTTCTTCGTTCTCCCGGGCAGTGTCACGACCTACTGGGCGCTCAACTCGCTCCCGGGGACGCCGCTTGCGAACGTGAAGCTGCGCCAGGCGATCAACTGGGCGATCGACCGGCCGGCCCAGGTCCGGGTCTCCGGCAAGTACGCCGGCCGTCGTACCGATCAGATCCTGCCGCCGGCGATGCCCGGCTTCATCCAGGACAACAGCCTCTACGCCTATGCCGGTGCGAACACCGCCAAGGCGAAGAAGACCGCCGGTGACACCTCTAGCGTGCCGACGATCAGGATCCTGCACCGAAACAGCGCCACGGACATCAACCGCGGCCAGATCATGCGTTACAACCTGGAGCAGATCGGGCTCAAGGCGAAGACCGAGATCGTGCCGAGCTCGCAGCTCTTCTCCCGCTCGGGCGACAAGGTGAACGGCAACTACGACATGATCCGCCTCGGCTGGCAGGCCGACTACGCTGATCCGTCGAACTTCATCAACGTGCTGCTCGACGGTCGGAAGATCCCTGATTCGGGCTCGAGCAACAACGCGTCGTTCACGAACAACCCGAAGTTCAACAAGCTGATGGACGCGGCCGCCGCACTCAGCGGCGACGCGCGGCTGAAGGCGTTCGGGAACCTCGACCTCCAGATGATGAAGCAAGAGGCTCCGTGGGCACCGCTCATCAACGCGAACAACCGGTTCCTGATCTCGGCTCGCGTGAAGAACTTCACGTACAACCAGGCGAACACCTACGTCGCGTTGAACGCACTTTCGATCAACTAGACGAGGCGAAACAGCAGGACACCAAGCACTATGGTGTGGGGGCCGGTCTTCCGGCCCCCACACTTGTTTGCTCTTTGTGGTGAAAGGCCAAACGACCGGCGAGGCGACGACAGAGTGAGAGCATAGAGCGGCATGTGGAGATTCATGGCAAGGCGCCTTCTCTGGGCGGCGTTCCTCTTCTTCGTCGTCACCTTCCTGACGTACGTCATCTTTTTCGTCGTTCCGGCGGACCCGGCGAAGCTCGCGGCAGGGAAGCTCGCGAATCCCGAGCAGGTGAAGCAGGTTGCGAAGTACCTGAATCTGGACAAGCCCGTTCCGGAGCAGTACGCCCTCTGGCTGAAGAATCTCGTCTTCCACGGCTCGCTCGGCCGCTCGTTCGTCAATCAGCAGGACGTCACCGACGTCATCAAGGAGTCAGCGCCGATCACGATGGCGCTCGTGTTCGGCGGCGCCGTCTTCTGGCTGCTCATTTCGATCCCGATCGGCGTCCTCTCTGCACTCAAGCCGCGTTCGCTCCTCGACCGGGGCGCGATGGTCTTCGTCCTCATCGGAATCTCCGCCCACCCCGTCTGGATCGGACTCATCCTGGCGTACATCTTCGGCTACAAGCTCGGCTGGACGCCGATCACCGGCTACTGCGACTTCTTCAACCCGAGTGCCGGCGCCACGTGCGGTGGACCCGCGCAATGGGCTTACCACATGATCCTTCCCTGGGCGACGTTCGCCCTCCTCTTCGCGGCGCTCTACGTACGGCTGATCCGCGCCAACGTCATGGAGACGATGAACGAGGACTACGTGCGGACCGCGCGGGCCAAGGGTGCTCCCTCGAACCAGGTGATGCGCTCGCACATCCTTCGCAACAGCATGCTGCCTGTCGTGACGATCCTCGGCATGGACATCGCGGTTGCACTCGGCGGCGCCATCTTCACGGAGTCGATCTTCAGCCTCAACGGCCTCGGACGTTCGCTCATTCTCGCGAACGAGCGCAACGACTTGCCCGTGATCGTCGGGATTGTCGTCTTCTCAACGATCGTCGTGATCCTCTTTACGCTGATCGTCGACATCATGTACGCCGCCATCGACCCGCGGATTCGACTCAGCTGATGGCTCTCCTCGAGGTCGAGAATCTGCGGACGAGCTTCCGCACCGACGACGGCATCGTCCAGGCCGTCGACGGCGTCACGTTCTCCGTCGACCGCGGCAAGACGCTTGGGATCGTCGGCGAGTCCGGCTCCGGGAAGAGCGTCAGCTGCCTGACGGTGATGGGGTTGAACGATCCGCGCTCTGCGACGTCGGAAGGGGTTGCGCGCTTCGACGGCAAGAACCTCCTCGAGGCGTCCCAGTCGGAGCTGCGCGAACTGCGCGGCGCGAGGATCTCGATGATCTTCCAGGACCCGATGACGTCTCTCAACCCGGTCAAGTCGATCGGGTGGCAGCTGGAAGAGGCGGTGACCGTGCACAACAACGTCTCGCGCAAGGAGGCGAGGGCGCGGGCGCTCGAGGTGATGAACGCGGTGCGGATTCCGCACGCAACCCAGCGGATCGACGACTATCCGCATCAGTTCTCCGGCGGGATGCGCCAGCGCGTGATGATCGCGATGGCGCTGATCAACGAGCCGGACCTCCTGATCGCCGACGAGCCCACGACGGCGCTCGACGTGACGACGCAAGCGCAGATCCTCGATCTGATGCGGCGCCTCCAGGACGAGTTCGGAATGGCGATCATCATCGTGACGCACGACCTCGGCGTCGTCGCCGAGCTCGACGGCGACGTCGTCGTCATGTACGCCGGCCGTGTTGCCGAATCAGGAAACGTGGACGAGATCTTCACGCACCCCCAGCACCCGTACACCTGGGGTCTGCTCGGCTCGTTGCCCCGGCTCGACACCCAGGTCGAACGCCTCGTCCAGATCTCCGGTCAGCCGCCGTCGCTGCTCAACCCGCCGCAGAGGCTGTCGCTTCCACCCGCGGTGCCCGTACGTCATGGACATCTGTCGCACGAAAGAGACGGTCCTCGTCGCCGGTCGCCGGATCGCCGAAGCATTTCGAGGCCTGCCACCTCGACGTGAGCGTGAAGGACCGGGAGTCGGCCAAGATCGTCCGCTCCGCCGTGGAGGCGACGTCGTGAGCATGAACGACGAGTTCCTGCAGGTCGACGACCTGAAGATGCACTTCCCGATCACGCGGGGGGTGATCTTCCAGAAGGAGGTCGCCTCGGTGAAGGCGGTCGACGGCGTCAGCTTCGACGTCAAGCGGGGCGAGACGCTCGGGATCGTGGGTGAGTCGGGCTGCGGCAAGTCGACCCTGGCGCGCTGCGTGATGCGCCTGCTCAACCCGACCGGCGGCTCGATTCGTCTTCGAGGGCCGAGACATCACGAACCTCTCGCGAAAGGAGATGCGCCCGCTGCGCCGCGAGATGATGATGGTGTTCCAGGACCCGTTTGCGTCACTGAACGCGCGCAAGCGCGTCGGCTTCACGATCGCCGAGCCGCTCGAAGTCAACAACATCGGCACTCCCGCCGAGCGGAAGCGCCGGGCCCAGAGCCTGCTCGAGGTCGTCGGCCTCAACCCGGAGCACTACAACCGCTTTCCCCACGAGTTCTCGGGCGGCCAGCGGCAACGCATCGGCATCGCCCGGGCGCTCGCCGTCAACCCCAAGCTGATCGTGTGCGACGAGCCGGTGTCGGCGCTCGACGTCTCCGTGCAGGCACAGATCCTCAACCTGTTGAAGGATCTGCAGCAGGAGTTCGGCCTCACCTACATCTTCATCGCCCACGACCTCAACGTCGTCCGTCACATCTCTGACCGCGTGCTCGTGATGTACCTCGGCAAGGTCGTCGAGCTGGCCACGGACAAGGATCTCTACAGCCGTCCGCGCCACCCGTACACCGGCGCCCTCCTGTCGGCGGTGCCGATTCCGAACCCGGCGCTCGGGCGCAAGCGGAAAGCGATCGTGCTCGAGGGCGACGTACCGAGCCCGGTGAACCCGCCGAGCGGCTGTCGCTTCCACCCACGTTGTCCTCGCTTCCACGAGGGCACCTGCGATGTCGAAGAGCCGCTCTTGCGCAGCTTCGGTGGGACGCACAGCGCAGCGTGCCACTATCCGCTCGAGCGCTGGCCGATGACCGGGGACGAGATCCGGCGGTCGGGTAGCGCAGCACTGACCGAAGCGTGATTTGGTCTGCTGCGCGTCGGCTCCTGATTCTCGTTGGTGTGCTCATCGCGGCAGCGGCGGTTGTCGCCGTCCTGGCCGGGCTCGTCACCGGATCCGGTGTGGCTCGTTCGGCGGCACTCGGGTGTTACCTCGTCGGATCGCTCGCAGGGCTGCTCGGCTTCGTGCTCGGATCGCGCCAGATGTTCCGGGCGACACCACAGCCCGGCGCTCTTCTCGAGCCTGTGCCGGCCTGGGAAACGCGCGCTGTGGCGGCGCTCTTGATGATCTGCGGCGTCGTGCTCGTTCTCGTCGGAGCCGCGTTCGACCCAGGGGCGATCCGTTACGTGACCAATTCGTTCGCTAACCGAACGGAATAGCTATCGTCTTAGTAAGCAGATGGATGTCTGCGCTCTTCATGCCGAAAGGCTCGTTATCTGGCCGCTCTGGCGCCCGACGGGGTGCTGTCCGAGTTCGAGCAGCGTCTGCTCGACGCGCATATCGCAGCGCTGTGCCGCCTGCTGCGAGTTCGCAACGGATGTCGCGGAAACGACCGAGACACTTCGCGTACAACCGCTCGAGCAGCCTCAGCTCGATCTTCAGCTTCGTGCGCAGTTCCGCAGGCCGACGCGTCGGCGCATACCGCGATTCTCCTTCTGACAGCCGCCGCGAGCGTCGCAGCGACCTTCGCGGCCGCGACCGTCGCGGTCGTCGGGAACACAACGGGGGCCATCCGGTACCGACGCGCCCGCCCGGTGATCGTGGTCGACGCGACGTCGTCGACAGCAACGTCGACAGCAGGTTCCTGCAGGAGTTGCGCGACTATCGGAACGCCCAGCACACAACCGAGTCGAATCTGGTCACCGACCGGAGACCCGGCTTCAACGCCGGCTAGCGCTGCTTCCGAACATCGTCTCCGCGCACTGCTGAGGCCTCGATCACGTCGCCCGGGTGGCGAACGCGCTGAGGAGGCAGAGTTGCGCTCGCCCTGCCGCCCACGGCGGAGAGGTCGGGTACGATACAAGCGCTCTTGCGGCGGCTCCGAGCCGCGTCCTAACCCGCTAACGAAGCCTCTCTAGGAGACACATGGCCGAGCCGACCGTCAACGTGGGTCAGATCATCGAGATCAAAGGCGTCGTGATCGACGCGGTCTTCGCCGACCGCTTGCCGCAGATCCTTCACGCCGTCGAAATCGAGATCACCCGCCCCGACGGTGCCACCTCCATCCTGGTCGCCGAAGTGCAGCAGCATCTCGGCGACGACCGTGTTCGCGCGGTCGCGATGGATTCGACCGACGGGCTTGCGCGCGGAGCCGACGTCGTCGATACCGGCGCGCCGATCTCGGTTCCCGTCGGCGACTCGACGCTCGGCCGGATCTGGAACGTGATCGGCGAGCCGGTCGACGACAAGCCGGCCGTCGCAGGATGTCGAGCGCTGGTCGATCCACCGTGAGCCACCCGCGTTCCGCGAGCTGAAGCCGTCCGTCGAGATCTTCGAGACGGGCATCAAGGTGATCGATCTGATTGCGCCTTACATCAAGGGCGGCAAGGTCGGCCTCTTCGGCGGCGCCGGGGTGGGCAAGACGGTCACGATCATGGAGTTGATCCACAACGTCGCGAACGCCCACAGCGGCGTCTCCGTGTTCGCGGGCGTCGGCGAGCGCACACGCGAGGGCAACGACCTCTACCTCGAGATGGAGGAGTCGGGCGTCCTCGACAAGGTCGCACTCGTCTACGGCCAGATGAACGAGCCACCCGGAGCCCGTCTCCGCGTCGCGCTCTCCGGCCTGACGATGGCCGAGTACTTCCGCGAGCAGGGCCAGGACGTGCTGCTCTTCATCGACAACATCTTCCGCTTCGTGCAGGCGGGCTCGGAGGTCTCGGCGCTCCTCGGCCGGATGCCGAGCGCCGTCGGCTACCAGCCGACCCTGGCAACCGAGATGGGGCAGCTCCAGGAGCGC
The DNA here is from genome assembly GCA_963829285.1 of uncultured Thermoleophilia bacterium. Classification (GTDB taxonomy): domain Bacteria; phylum Actinomycetota; class Thermoleophilia; order Gaiellales; family Gaiellaceae; genus Gaiella. The sequence continues at coordinate 124,367 of CAWHHW010000002.1, forward strand.
ATCACCTCGACGCGGACGGGCTCGGTCACGTCCGTGCAGGCCGTCTACGTGCCGGCCGACGACCTCACCGACCCGGCTCCGGCCGCCACCTTCGCGCACCTCGATGCCACCACGGTGCTGTCGCGGGCGATCGTGGAGAAGGGGATCTACCCGGCCGTCGACCCACTCGACTCGATCCTCGCGCGCGCTCGCGCCGGGAGTCGTCTCCGACGAGCACTACGAGACGGCGACGGCGGTCCAGCAGGTCCTGCAGCGCTACAAGGACCTCCAGGACATCATCGCGATTCTCGGCATGGACGAGCTCACCGACGAGGACAAGCTCGTCGTCTCGCGCGCCCGCAAGATCGAGCGGTTCCTCTCGCAGCCGAACTTCGTGGCCGAGCAGTTCACCGGTACGCCCGGCAAGTACGTCAAGCTCGAGGACACGATCAAGGGCTTCAAGGAGATCATCGCGGGCATGCACGACGATCTGCCGGAGGCGGCGTTCTACATGGTCGGGCCGATCGAGGAGGCCGTCGAGAAGGCGCGCCAGCTCGAGCAGGTCGCGGCGTAGCGACGTAGATGGCCGACGCTCGCCCACCGTTCAGCGTCGCGGTCGTCACGCCGGACGGCCCGGTGTACGAAGGCGAGGCAGAGATGCTGATCGTGCCCGGCCAGGCCGGCGAGATCGGCGTGCTCGCGCGCCATGCGCCGCTCGTCGCGACCCTCAAGGCCGGTTCGACGCGCGTCCACGTCGTCGGCGAGGTGCTCGAGTTCGCGACCGGGCCCGGCTTCTTCAAGGTCGAGAGCAACAGGGCGCTCGCGCTCGTCGACGACGCGGTGAACGTGAAGGAGATCGACGACGACCGCGCTCGCGAGCAGATCGCGGCCGCGACGGCCGAGCTCGAGAAGCTCGACGCGGGCACCGGCACAGGCGACCGCTGGCAGCTCGAGCAGCGCATCCGCCACGCCGAGAACCAGCTGGCCGTGTCCGGTCACAACCCCGCCTGAGCGTCGGCGTCTACCCTGCGAACGATGACCGCCCGCGAGCAGCTTGGGCAGCTCTTTGCCGAGCGGATCGTGATCCTCGACGGCGCGTGGGGGACGATGATCCAGGGTGCAGGGCTCGCACCCGAGGACTACCGGGGCGAGCGGTTTGCGGATCACCCTCGCGATGTGGCCGGCGATCCGGACGTTCTCGCGCTGACACGGCCGGAGCTCCTGCGCGAGATCCACGACGCGTATTTCGCCGCCGGCGCCGACATCACGACCACGAACACGTTCACCTCGACCTCGATCGGCCAGGCCGACTACGGCCTCGAGGGACACATCCGTGAGATCAACCTCGAGGCGGCGCGGATCGCGAGGGCCGCCTGCGACGCGGCCGCGCGCCGACGGGAGGCCGCGCTTCGTCGCCGGCTCGGTCGGTCCGCTCAACGTGACGCTGTCGCTCTCGCCGACGGGTCGACGATCCGGCCTACCGGGCTCGCACCTTCGACGAGGTCTGCGCCTCGTACGCCGAGCAGATCGCGGCACTCGCGGAGGGCGGCGTCGATCTGCTCCTGCTCGAGACGATCTTCGACACGCTGAACGCGAAGGCAGCCATCGTGGCGGCGCAGAGACGTTGCGCCCGAGTTGCCGATCGCGATCGCGTTCACGATCGTCGACCGCTCCGGCCGCACACTCGCGGGGCAGACGGTGGAGGCATTCTGGGTCGCGGTCGAGCACGCCGAACCCGATCGCGGTCGGGATGAACTGCTCGCTCGGCGCCACCGAGATGCGCCCCTTCCTCGCTGAGCTGGCGCGGATCGCACCGGTACCCGTGATCTGTTACCCGAACGCGGGCCTGCCGAACGCGTTCGGTGGCTACGACGAGACGGCAGAGCAGACGAGCGACCTGCTCGCGGGCTTCGCTCGTGACGGCCTCGTCAACGCCGTCGGCGGCTGCTGCGGCACGACACCAGAGCATATTAGACAGATTGCAAACAAGGTGGAGGGCGTCGCGCCGCGGGTGTTGCCCGCTCGCGATCCAGCGCTCCCGGTTCAGCGGGCTCGAGCCGTTCACCGTCACCGACGACACCGCGTTCGTCATCGTCGGCGAGCGCACGAACGTCACCGGCTCGGCCCGCTTCCGCGGGCTCGTCGAGAGCGGTGACTGGCAGCAGGCGGTCGACGTCGCGCTGGAGCAGGTGCGGGGTGGCGCGAACCTGCTCGACGTCAACATGGACGCCGACCTGCTCGACGGCGAGCGCGCGATGACGACGTTCCTGAACCTGATCGCGACCGAACCGGAAGTGGCGCGGATCCCGATCATGATCGACTCGTCGCGGTGGTCCGTGATCCAGGCCGGACTGCGCTGCATTCAGGGCAAGGGAGTCGTCAACTCGATCTCGCTGAAGGAGGGCGAGGAGGAGTTCCTCGCCAAGGCCCGTGAGGCCAGGCGCTTCGGAGCCGCGGTCGTCGTGATGGCATTCGACGAGCAGGGACAGGCCGAGGGCCCGGAACGCAAGATCGAGATTCTCGGGCGGGCGTACGACCTGCTCGTCGAGGACGTCGGTTTTGCGCCCGTCGGACATCGTCCTCGACCCGAACGTGCTCGCGGTGGCGACAGGCATCGAGGAGCACGACTATTTCGCCCGCTACTTCATCGAGTCGCTGCCGGGGCTGAAGGAGCGCTGTCCGGGAGCGCTCACGTCCGGTGGCATCTCGAACCTGTCGTTCGCCTTCCGGGGGAACGCGCGGGTGCGCGAGGCGATGCACTCGTCGTTCCTCTACCACGCGATCCACGCCGGGCTCGACATGGGGATCGTCAACGCGGGCCAGCTCGCTGTCTACGAGGACATCCCGGCCGACCTGCTCGAGGCGGTCGAGGACGTGCTCCTCGTGCGACGTGCCGACGCGACGGAGCGCCTCGTCACCCTCGCCGACTCGGTCAAAGGTGAGGGAACGCAGCGCGAGCTCGACCTCTCCTGGCGCGAGGTCTCCGTCGAGGAGCGTCTTGCCTACGCCCTGATCCACGGCATCGTCGACTTCATCGAGGACGACGTGGAGGAGGCGCGCGCGGCGGCGTCCCGGCCGCTCGACGTGATCGAAGGACCGCTGATGGACGGAATGAAGATCGTGGGTGACCGCTTCGGCGACGGCCGCATGTTCCTGCCGCAGGTCGTCAAGAGCGCCCGCGCGATGAAGCGGGCTGTCGCGTACCTCGAGCCGTTCATGGAGCAGGAGGAGGCAGGCGCCTCGCATGCCGGCCGGGTCGTGCTCGCAACCGTCCGCGGCGACGTGCACGACATCGGCAAGAACATCGTCGGCGTCGTGCTCGGTTGCAACGGCTACGACGTGATCGACCTCGGCGTGATGGTGTCCGCCGACACGATTCTCGACACCGCGACCGAGCGGGAGTGCGACGTGGTCGGGCTCTCGGGCCTGATCACGCCGTCGCTCGACGAGATGGTCACCGTCGCGAAGGAGATGGAGCGGCGCGGCCTCCAGCTGCCGCTCCTCGTCGGCGGTGCGACGACGTCACGCCAGCACACGGCCGTACGGGTCGCGCCCGCGTACTCGGCACCGACGGTGCACGTGCTCGACGCGTCGCGAGTCGTCGGCGTGGTGGGTGATCTGCTCGACGTGGAGCGGCGGCAGGTACTCGACTGCCGAGAACCGGTCCGAGCAGGCCCGGCTGCGAGCGCTCCACGAGGAGCGTGAGCGCAAGCCGCTGCTGCCGCTGCGCGTCGCGCGCGAGAATCGCACGCCGGATCGTCTGGGACGCCGACGACGTGGTGGCGCCGTCGTGGACGGGGCTTCGCACGGTGGCTCCCTCCGTCGAGGAACTGCGGCCGCTGATCGACTGGACGTTCTTCTTCCATGCCTGGGAGCTGAAGGGCAAGTTTCCCGCCATCCTCGACGACCCGGAGAAGGGAGCGGCGGCGCGCGATCTCTACGAGGCGGCGAACGTCCTGCTCGACGGCGCCGCGGCCGGCCTGCGGCCCGAGGGCGTGCACGGGTTCTGGCGCGCTGCCGCCGAGGGCGACGACATCGTGCTCGAGAACGGCGTGCGATTCCCGATGCTGCGTCGCCAGGCCGACCCCGGCGACTCCCGGCCGACGCCGTCGCTCGCCGACTTCGTCGCCCCGGCGGAGACCGGGCTCATCGACCACATCGGTGCCTTCGCGGTTGCCGTCCATGGGGCGGACGAGCTCGCGGCGTGCGTTCGACTCCGAGCACGACGTCTACCGGTCGATCCTGGTCAAGGCGGTTGCCGACCGGCTCGCCGAGGCATTCGCCGAGTGGCTCCACGGCCGTGCCCGGCGCGACTGGTACGCGCCGGACGAGGATCTCCTCACGGCCGAGCTGATCGGCGAGCGCTTCCGCGGCATCCGACCGGCGTTCGGGTATCCAGCCTGCCCCGATCACTCCGAGAAGCGCACGCTTTTCGCAGTTGCTCGACGCCGGCAGTGTCGGGATCGAGCTGACCGAGAGCTACGCGATGACGCCTGCCGCGGCCGTCAGCGGGATCTATCTCGGCCACCCGCGGGCCCGCTACTTCGCCGTCGGCCGCATCGGTCGCGATCAGGTGGAGGACTACGCGGCGCGCAAGGGTTTCAAGGTCGCGGAGGCGGAGCGTTGGCTTCGTCCGAACCTCGGCTACGACGCCGGCTGAGCGCCGTGCGCTCGGCGGTCTCACGCGAGGTTCGCTCGATCTCGTCCAGAAGCGTCGCGATCCGCTCGAAGGCGCTGCCGGGTGTCTCGCCGCCCGCATCGATCTGCGGCAGCACGACCGGGATCGGGAAGTCGGCGATCCTTCGCGCTGCGCACGGCGAGCCAGCACGACCGCGTTGACGTAGCCGAGCACGAGGAGCCCGGCGCTGATTCCCCACATCCACCGTGGGCCGACGGCGACGGTGACCGGCCCGGCGACCAGCGTCCCGACCAGCGTGAACATCTGGACGAGGCTGCCGAGCACCGCGAAGATCTGTCCCCGCCGGTCGTCGCCGACGACCTGCTGGATCAGGGTCATGTTGCAGACGAGGCCGATGCCGTTGCCGATCCCGAAGATGACGGCCCCGACGCAGCCGAGCGCGAGGCCCGGGCTGACGGCGCAGAGCGCCGCTCCTGCCGCGGTGACGAGGAACGAGGCGCGGTAGCCGCCGTAGACGGTCAGCCGCTTCACGAACGGCATCGCGACGACGTTGCCGACCACGATGCCCGCTGCGAAGAAGGCGACGAAGATGCCGAAGCCGACGCTGCCGACGCCGTAGGCGTCGGTCGTCAGCACGATCTCCGCCACGTTGACGCCGGCGTAGGCAAGGGTCGCCCAGCTCCAGATCAGGAAGATCGCCGACAGGTGGCGGTCGCGCCGGACGAGCGACAGCCCCGAGCGCACCTCGCGCCAGTGCGCACGGCCGATCCGGGCCGGAATGCGCGATCGACTGGAGCCGTGCGCCGATGCGGACGATGAGCAGGGCCGAGACGACGAAGCTGACTGCGTTGATCCGGTAGACGGTGCTCGAGCCGAGGAGCAGCACGCCGATGCCGGCGAAGACGGGCCCGAGCAGGGTGGCGAGGTTCTCGACTCCCTGCAGCAGGGCGTTCGCGGCGACGAGCGAGTCCTCGCGCACGAGGTTGGGAACGGCCGAGTAGCAGCTCGGGCGGAAGAACGCGGCCGAGAAGCCCGCCACGGCCGAGAGCGCGCAGATGCCGGCCGGGGAGTGGACGAAGGGGAGCGACGGCGAACACGACGGCGCCGCCGAGGTCGGAGAAGACCATCATCCGCTTCCGAGACCAGCGGTCGATCAGCGGCCCGATCGCAATCCCGAGAATCACGCCCGGGACGAGCTCGCAGAAGAGGAGGATGCTGATCCACCAGGCAGAGTTGGTCTGGTTGTAGATCGCGATCCTGACTGCGAAGAACGCGGTCCACGTGCCGAGGGCCGAGATCGCGCGGGCGAGCAGAAGCTTGCGATAGGAGCGGTGCTCGGGCATCTGCACGATCGCGAATTGCGCGGTGAGCTGCCCCAACATCCGGACTGAGCCTACAACCTGGACCACCCGGCGTCTGCTGTCCAAATGGGACATGTCCGTGCCGTAGAGTGGCCCCGATGGCGCGCCGTCTCTGGACACGCGAACAGCTCGTCGCAGGCGTGCGCGAGGGTGATCGGCGGGCTCTCGCACGTGCGATCTCGCTCGTCGAGAACGGCGATCCGGACGGCGCTGCGGTCGTCTCCGAGCTCTACTCCTCGACGGGCGATGCGTTCGCGATCGGCATCACCGGGCCGCCCGGCAGCGGGAAGTCGTCCCTGATCGGCGCGCTCGTGCGACACGTGCGTGAGCTCGGCCTGTCGGTCGGCGTGATCTCGGTCGATCCGTCGAGCCCGTTCACGCAGGGGGCGCTGCTCGGCGACAGGATCAGGCTCGTCGACCACTTCCTCGATCCCGGCGTGTTCATCCGCTCGATGGGAACCCGCGGGCACCTCGGCGGCCTGGCCGAGGCGACGCTTCAGTCGCTGCTGCTGCTCGACGCGTCCGGTCGCGATGTCGTCTTCCTCGAGACGGTCGGAACCGGGCAGAGCGAGGTGGAGGTGATGGGGATCGCCGACGAGGTCTTGCTCGTCCTGATGCCGGGCTCGGGCGATTCCGTGCAGGCGCTGAAGGCGGGGATCATGGAGATTCCGGACGTGATCGCGGTGAACAAGATGGATCAGCCGGGGGCAAAGGCGATGGTGAGCGACATCCGCGCGTGTGGTCTCGCTCGATCCCGACGCGGCGCACCGGCCGGCGATCGTCCTCACCGAGGCGCTGCTCGAGAAGGGAATCGACGCGCTCTGGAAGGTGCTCGTGGAGCGGCGTGACGCAGCTTGCCGCCTCCGGCGAGCTCGAGCGACGGCGCCGCCGGAATCTCGCGGGCGAGGTGATCGCTGCGGCGACCGCGCGGGCCCGCGCGCGGATCGAGGCGGCCGTCGCGGAGGATCCCGGGCTCGCCGATGTGGTCGCGTCAGTCCAGCGACGTGAGCTCGACCCGCTGGCGGCGGTCGAGACGATTCTCGGCTGCCGTCCTGCGAGAGGAGGCACGTGACGAGACCGACCCTCGCTGACATCGTCGCGGCGAAGGAGCGTCTGGCCGGCGTCGCGAGAGTCACTCCGGTGTTCTCGTCCGGCACGCTGAGCAGGCTCAGCGGCTCGCACGGTCTCGCTGAAGGCGGAGAATCTCCAGCTCACGGGCTCGTTCAAGATCCGCGGCGCCTACAACACGATTGCGCAACTCACCGCCACGGAACGCGAAGCGGGAGTCGTGACCGCGAGCGCCGGCAACCACGGCCAGGCGGTGGCGTGGGCGGCTCGCGAGGCGGGGATCGCCGCGACGATCTTCGTGCCGGAGGGTGCGCCGATGGCAAAGGTCGAAGCGACGCGTGGCTACGGAGCCACCGTCACGCTCGCGGGAGAGGGGTTCGACGAGGCGGTCGCGGCGGCCCGGAGGCACGTCGAGACCACGGGAGCGACGTTCGTCCACGCGTTCGACGATCCCCGCGTGATCGCCGGCCAGGGCACGATCGGGCTCGAGTTGGCAGACCAGCTTCCGCCGGGCGCGGGCACGGTGGTGATTCCCGTCGGCGGTGGCGGGCTGGCGTCGGGAATCGCGATCGGGCTGCGCGAGCTGCGACCGGAGCTGTCGCTCGTCGGCGTTCAGGCAGCGGCGTGTGCGCCGTTTGCAGGGCGGGCGCCCGATCGGGCCGACGATCGCCGACGGGATCGCCGTCAAGGTTCCGGCTGAGCTCACATCCGCGATCCTTCGCGATCTGCTCGACGAGGTCGTCGTTGTCGACGACGAAGCGATCTCGCAGGCGCTCGTGCTGCTGCTCGAACGCTCGAAGCTGGTTGTCGAGGGCGCCGGAGCAGCGCCGGTGGCCGCGCTGCTCCAGGGCCTCGTGCCCGGCGACGGCCCGGTCTGCGCCGTGCTCGCCGGCGGGAACATCGACGCGACGACGCTCGTCTCCGTGACCCGCTTCGGGCTCACGGCGTCCGGCCGCTACCTCGTCGTGGCGATCATGATCTCCGACCGGCCGGGCCAACTGGCGGGCATCGTCGACGCGGTCGCCGCGCAGCGCGCGAATGTGCTCTCGATCACCCACCATCGCGAAGGCAGGAACATCGGCGTCCTCGAGACCGAGGCAGAGATCACGCTCGAGACACGCGGCGAGGAGCACTCGCAGGCCGCTCATCGCTGCCTTGACCGGCGAGGGCTTCAACGTGCGGCGCCTGACGTGAGGGAAGCCGCGATAGAGCAGCGTATCGCGGCTTCCCTCACGCATTTGCTTGCTGCACGCTTCGCGTGATCCTGAAGTTGGAACCGTACGGTTGCCCGGCTTCAGGGTCGTAGCGATCCAGGCTCCCCGCTCGGGGATCCTGGATCTGCGGACAGAAAGGCTGCCGCAGCGCCGGAACTCGACCGTTGTCACCGCCGCGGGCGCGCCAGTCGATGATGCCGCCGTCGACCACGGGCCGCGCGTCGTAACCGCGGCCCCGGAGGATGCTCGCGGCGATTGCAGCGCGGGCTCCGCTCTCGCAGATCGTGACGACGGGCCGGTCGGCGGGAGGTCGGGGCAGCACGTCGCGAGCAGCCGGTAGGGCACGTTTCGGCTGCCGGGGATGTAGCCCGTGTCGCGCTCGTCCTTCTCGCGCACGTCGAGCACCTCTGCCCCCGCCGTGAGCAGCGACTCGAGCTCGGCGACGGTGACGGGCTCCGTCCGCTCGTCGCCGGCGCTCAGCAGGTACCCGTCGATCTCGAGGAATGCGGCCGAGCGCAGTCCTTCGACCGCTCGCATCGCCTCGCCGTCGTCCGTTGCGACCACGGTGATGCCGCGATCGCCTTCGAGGATGAACCCGGCCTTCGTGGTGAAGCTCGACCCCGAGACGGGCACGTTGAGCGACCCGGGCAGATGGCCGGCGAGATGCGCGGCGACCGGGCGCACGTCGAGCAGCTGAGAGCCGTCGGGCGCGGCGGCGAGCTCCTCGACCGCGCGCGGCGCTCCCAGGAACGGGCCCTGGTTGAGCTCGACGATCCGCGTCAGGTTCGGCGGCTTCGGGCGAGCTGATCGAGGCGGACTCCGCCACGAACGCGTCGAGATCGACGAGCCCGATCACGGGGTTGAAGGCGCGTTCGAACCCGATCGTGGTCGACGGCTTCGCGCTCATCGATCCGGCCGCAGAGCGATCCTGCGACGTGGCCGGGAAACACCTCGACGCCGTCGGGTAGCTCCATCAGCCGGTGGAGCGAGTGGAACAGCCCTTCGGCGCCCTCCTGGGCGCCGACCGCGAGATCGGGCCGGGCCGCGTCACCGACGAACAGCGAGTCGCCTGTCAGCACGCCCACGGTTCCTCGCCGCGCGAGCGGTCGATCACGGCGAGCGCACAATGCTCGGGCCGGTGGCCGGGCGTGTGGATCACCCGGATCACGACGGAGCCGACCTCGATCTCGTCTCCGTCGTGGAGCGGGTCGTTGGGATAGTCGACGCCCGCGGCCTCGTGGATCGAGACGGGGATGTCGTGCTCGAGAGCGAGCCGGCCGTGGCCCGAGAGATGGTCGGCGTGGGTGTGCGTCTCGATCGTGCGCACGATCCGCACGTTGCGGCGCGCTGCCTCGCGCGACAACCGGCTCGATCGCGTACGGCGGATCGATCACCACTGCGATGCCGGCCTCTTCGTCACCGACGAGGTAACACGCGCAGCCCAGATCGTCGTTCAGGAACTGGTGGAAGATCACGCGGCGACCGTAGCAACCGGTCCCGCTATGAATCTTGAAGCGTTGACCTCCGACGCAGCATGCGCACGCCGACGAGGCTGCCGCCGATCACGACGACGCCGACGAGGGCCGCGGCAATCGCGCCCCAGGGATCCTGCTTCGGCGCCGCTGCCCCGGCAGCCGGGAGCACGCTGAGGTCGATCTTCCAGTGGACGGTGGCTCCGTCGTCGTAGGTCTGAGTCGCCGTGAAGGCGTACGTGCCGGCCCGGACGCGCGCGAGCACATCGAGGGGGAACGAGGTCGTCTCGCGGCCCGCGAGGCGGCCGCCGGACCACGTCGCGGTGGAGCCGGTGACCGACGACCGCCAGCCGGCGGGAGCGGAGGCGGAGACGATCTCGACGCCCGGCGGCGCTGTGAGCGCGGAGCGACACGGTGGCGTGGGGAGGCCGTTCGTTCGGCGTCTTGAACGCGATGCGGGTCTGAACCCCGTCGTCGACGAACGGCGGCGAGACGATCACGTGCGCGGCGGCGGCGCCCGGGAAGATCAGGGCAACCACGGCGATCGCGACCGCCCGCTTCACCATGGGCCGGGCGCGGGATGACGTCAGGACCCACGTGGTGCGATCGTACCGCCGGGTTGCCACCAGGCCGATGCCTACACTGACCGGATGCGCGAGTCGATCGACCGCAAGGGGATGACGGCGCTGTCGGGCGGGCACCTCGCCACCGACTTCGCCTCCGGGAGCGTGCCGGCGCTGCTGCCGTTCTTCGCCGTGAAGTTCGATCTCAACTACACGCTCACGGCGGTCCTGATGCTGGCGGTGCTCACCTCGTCGTCTCTGATGCAGCCGCTCTTCGGGCTCTGGTCGGACCGGCACGGCGCTCTCTGGCTGCTGCCGTCGGGGATCGCACTCGCCGGAGTCGGGATCGGCCTCGCCGCGGTCGCCCCGAGCTACGGCCTCCTGCTCGCGCTCGTCTTCTGCTCGGGTATCGGAATCGCGGCCTTCCACCCCGAAGGGGCGAAGTCTGCGATCTTCGCGAGCGGCCGCAAGCGCGCCTCCGGCATGTCGCTCTTCAACATCGGCGGCAACACCGGCTACGCGCTCGGCCCGATCATCGTCACGCCGCTCGTGCTCTGGCTCGGCCTCGGGAAGGGCGGGCTGCTGGCCTCGATCCCCGTCGTGCTCTGCTCGCTCCTCGTGCTCGGGGCGCTGCCCTACCTCTCACGCCAGCGACCCGAGCCGGCGTGCGGCACGAGGCGCTGCCCGAGGGAACGACAACGTCCGCGCGATGGTCATCCTCGGCGGGGTCATCGGCCTCCGCAGCGTCGCCTGGTTCGGGCTGCTCACCTTCGTGCCGCTGTGGGTCGTGTCGCTCGGCAACTCGACCGCCGACGGCAACCGCTTGCTGTCGCTGATGCTCCTCGCGGGAGCCGTGGGCACGCTCCTGCTCGGCCCGATCGCGGACCGGTTCGGACTCCGCCGCACGCTGCTCGTCGCCCAGGCGATCCTGACGCCGATGATCCTCGTCTTCGTCCTCGTCGGCGGGGTCGTCGGCGCGGCGGCGCTGATGGTGGTCGGCATCTGTGTCGTCGGCACCTTCGGCCTCACCATGGTCCTGAGCCAGATGTACCTCCCGCGGCACGTCGGGCTGGCGTCGGGGCTCTCGATCGGCCTCGCGATGGGTCTCGGCGGGGTGGCTGCCGTTGCCCTCGGAGGCGTCGCCGACGCCGTCGATCTGAAGACAGCCCTCATCTGTAGCGCATTCGCACCGCTCGCTCGGTGTCGGGCTCTGCTTCTTCCTGCCCGCGCCGAAGCCGGCCACGCATCGCCGCTGTTCCCGCCGGCGCGCACCTCGACCGCTCGTTCGAAGTAGGGTGATCCCATGACCGCGCAGGAGTTCTTCGACACGCTTCCCACGAAGGTCGACCCGGCCAAGATCGCCGGCTTGAACAACACCTACGCGTTCGACGTCAAGGGGGTCGGTGCCTGGACCGTGACGGTCAGCGACGGCGTCGTGTCGGTCGCGGACGGCAAGCACGACGCCGATTGCACGATCTCCGCGAGCGAGGACACGCTGCTGAAGATCGTCGAGCGGCAAGGCGAATCCCGCGATGGCGTACGCGATGGGCAAGCTCAAGATCGACGGCGACATGGGAGTCGCGCTCAAGCTGCAGAAGCTCTTCTAGACGAAGTAGAGTTGCACGCCGTGTACCTCGCGGTCCGCCTTCTCGTCGTCTGGGGCGTCAACGTACTCTGGCGCTGATCGTCGCCGACTGGGCGTTCTCCGGGTTCGCGATCGAGCGGTGGGGGCCGCTCCTCCTCGCGGGTGCGGTGTTCAGTCTCGCGAACGTCTTCCTCAAGCCGCTGCTGACGTTCATCGCGATCCCCCTGATCATCCTCACGTTCGGGCTCGCGTACTTCTTCGTCAACGTCGCCATCCTCGCGTTCACGGAATGGGTCGTGCCGAACTTCACGATCGACGGCTTCTGGACGTACGTCGGAGCCGTGATCGTGATGTGGCTCGTCAACGTCGCCGTCGGGCGGCTGCTCCGCGCGGTGGAAGGCGACGGCGTCCGCTACGCCTAGCACCGCCGTCCTCCACGGGACGCTCGCCGCGTCCGTGACGCCGCTCCTGCCCGGAGGGACGGGCCTCGACGAGGACGCGTTCGGCCCGCTCGTCGAGCGGTTCGTCATGGGCGGCCTCGACGGGATTCTCGCGTTCGGCACGAACGGCGAGGGCGTCCTCTTCTCGGTCGCGGAGCGGCTGCGGGGCGTCGAGCTGTTCGTCGAGGCGGCGGCCGGGCGGCTCGACATCGCGGCGCAGTGCGGCGCGCAGACGACGGCGGACACGGTTGCTCTCGGCCGCGGCTGCAGCGGAGGCCGGCGCCACGGCGGTCGCCGTGATCGGGCCGCCCTATTTCCCGCTCGACGAGCAGTGCGCAGCTGGCCCACTTCCTCGCGGCCGCGCGCGCCTGCGCGCCGCTCCCGTTCTACGTCTACGAGTTCGCCAAGACGAGCGGCTACGCCGTCTCGCTCGACGTGGTGCGCCGCCTCCGCGAAGAGGCGCCGAACCTCGCCGGGATGAAGGTGAGCGACACGCCCTGGGAGGCGTTCGAGCCGTACCTCTCGGTCGGGCTCGACGTGTTCGTCGGCCCCGAGAGCGCTGATCCATCGCGGCATCGAAGGCGGCGCCGTGGGCGCTGTCTCTGCGCTCGCGTCGGCATTCCCGGAGGAGGTCGCGGCGGTCGTCCGTGAGCCGACCGCCGAGGGCGCTGCGGCGGTCGGGGCACTCGCGCGGTCGTCGACCGGTTCCCGCGGCCGGCCGTGATCAAGCGGATCCTCGCCGCGCAGGGAGTTGCCGATCCGGCCCGACGTGCGTGCGCCTCTCCGCGATCTCACCGCGGCAGAGTCGCACGAGCTCGCCACGTGGCTCGCTTCGTTGTAGCCGGCGGAGGCGTCGTCGGCGCCTCGATCGCGTATCACCTCGGCGTTGCGCGGTGCGGACGGACGTCGTTCTGGCGGAGCTCGACACGATCGCCTCGGGGGCGAGCGGGAAGGCGCTTGGCGGTGTCCGTCAGCAGTTCTCCTCCGAGCCAGAGGTGCTGCTGGCGCGAGAGAGCGCAGCGTTCTTCGCCGGCCTCGGCCGTGATCTGTTCGAGCCGGTCGGCTATCTGTTTCTCGCCACCTCGGAAGCCGGCCTCGCGGAACTGGAGGAACGTCGCGAAGCGCAGGCCGCTCTCGGCGTTCCCGTCGAGCGGGTCGACGCGTCGCGCGTTCGCAGGGCTACGAGTCGACGACGTGCTCGGTGCCGTCTTCTGCGCCGAGGACGGAACCGCCGATCCGGCCGGGGTCACGCGGGAGCTGGCCGTCGCGCCGCGGCACTCGGGGTCGACGTGCGCGAGCACACCGACGCGCTCGAGCTCGACGCCGACGTGCTCGTGCTCGCCACCGGAGCGGCGTCGGCCCGGCCTCGGGGCGAAGCTCGGCGTCGAGCTCCCGATCCGTCCTCTCGTCCGCCAGCTGGCCGAGACGGCGCCGATTCCCGGGCCTTGCGCCCGGACCTGCCGCTGACGGTCGAGCTCGAGTCCGGCTTCCACTTCCGTCGGCGTGGGGAGCGCGCTTCTCCTGGGCATGCCGGAGCCGCTCGCTTCGCTGGGACGTGGCCCGAGGCCGTCGACGACGGACTGGTCGCCGAGATGCGCGCGCCGCCTCGCCCATCGGTTTCCGCCGGCCGCCGCTGTGTCGATCGCCCGCTCCTGGGCAGGCCTCTACGACATGACGCCCGACGCCCACCCGATCATCGGCCCGGTCGCGCCGGGCGTGTACGCGGCGTGCGGCTTCTCGGGCCACGGCTTCATGCAGGCTCCGGCGGTCGGCCGTATCGTGGCCGACGAGCTGCTCGGACGGCGGCTCGGACTTCGACCTGACGCCGTATCGGCTCGAACGTTTTGCGGGCGGCGCCGTCTTCCCGGAGACCGCGATCCTGTAACGAGCCGCTTACGAACCGCCCGCGCACGCCCTGCTCGTCGATGTCGTCGACGCCCGGCAGTCTCGCCAGCAGCTCTCCCAGCGAATTGAGCTCGGCGGGGGAGAGGTTGGCACCGATCACCTCGTTGCACATCGCCGCGTGGGTACAGGCGGCGCGGGCGAGGGTCTCACGCCCCTTGTCGGTGATCGTTGCGTAGGTGACGCGTGCATCGGTCGGGCAGCCGCCGCGATCGGTCAGGCCGGACTCCTCCAGTCCGTTGAGCAGGCGAGTCACACCCGACGGCGTCAGCCGGAGGCGCTCGGCCAGGTCGATCCGCCGCATCTCGCCGCCCTCGGCCTTCGAGAGATGGAGCAGCGTCTCGAAGTCGTTCGCGCTCAATCCGTGCTCGGCGGCAAGCCGGGCTCCGATGTCGCGCATCAACGAGCCGTGCGCGTGCAGCAGCCGCGCAAAGACGGTCTGTGCAGAAACTTGTTCGCTCAATACTTGACTAGACAAGGACTTCTCCGCTAAGGTAGTTGAGTCATCAAATAATAGCGCGAAAGGAGCACGAAGTGAACACCATTCTCGAATCCCGCACCGAGCTTCCGACCGGAACCTGGCAGGTGGATCCCGTCCACTCGAGTGTCACGTTCTCGGTCAAGCACATGGTCGTAGCGAACTTCCGAGGAGGCTTCGGCGCCTTCGACGTCACGCTCGACGACGACGGACTCCAGGGGAGTGTCGACGTCACGTCGGTCGACGTCGCCGACCAGAACCTGGAGGATCACCTGCTGTCGCCCGAGTTCTTCGATGCGGAGCGCTACCCGGCGATTACGTTCAGCTCGAAAGACATCCGGTTGGACGACGGCGAGATCGACGTCCAGGGTGAGCTGTCGCTGAAGGGCGTCACGCGCCCGGTTTCGATCACCGGCCGGATCAACGGCCCGGTGGCGCACGCGTATGACGGAAGTCTCCGACTCGGCCTGGAGCTCGAGACGGTCGTCGACCGCACGGCGTTCGGCCTCGACTGGAACGCGCCGCTCCCGACCGGAGGCTTCGCGCTGGGCAACGACGTCAAGCTCTACGCCGAGCTCGAGCTCGTCCAGGCCGCCTGATGCGGATCGTCGGCATCTCCGGCAGCCTGCGCGCCGGCTCGTACAACCGGCAGCTGCTGGATCTTGCAGCCGAGAACCTCCCGGACGGCGTCGAGCTCGCCGTCTGGGACGGGCTCCGCGACCTGCCGGCATTCGACGAGGACGCCGAGGCGGCGCCTTCGCTCGCCGTCGCCGCATTCCGGGCCGCGGTCGCCGAAGCCGATGCCGTCCTGATCGCCACTCCGGAGTACAACGGCTCGATCCCAGGCGCGCTCAAGAATGCACTCGACTGGGGCTCCAGGCCGCGCGGCACCGCGGCGTTCCGCGGCAAGCCGGTAGCCGTGATCGGCGGGAGCCCGAGCGCATTCGGCGGCGTCTGGGCCCACACCGAGTTGCGCCGGGTGCTCGGTCTGATGGGCGCTCGTGTGGTGTCGGCCGAGCTGTCGCTCGGGAACGTCCACGAGCGACTCGCGGAGCCCGACGGAGACCTGCTCGCGCAACTACGGGCCACGGTTGACCTGCTGGTGAGCGAAGCGGCAACCCGCGCCGCTGCGGCCTGACGGTCTAGTCCTCGGGCGGTACCCAGGGCTCGTACACGCCCCCGGGAACCCCTCCGACACAGATGATCGACACGCCGTCGGGACCCGCCTCGAGGTGTCTCTTCGCATCGGGCGAGACGAGGATGTAGCGGCCAGGGTGCATCTCGACTGCTTCGCCGTCGACGGTTATCGCACCGGAGCCGGAGAGGCAGTAGTAGACCTCCTCCTGCCCCGATTCGCGTCTCGTCGTGCTCGGGCCCCGCCTTGCCGGCCGGATAGTCGATCTGGTTGAGGCCAAATCCGCTGCCACCGAGCTCGTGCCGAACCATCCGGAACGTCCCCCAGGTGAGCTTGATGTCGTCTGCGTCGAGCGCCTTGTATGCCATTCGAGCCTCCTCGCGTTCGCAGGTATGACCACAGACGTGCCGCATCCGATCGGTCCCGTCCACTGTCGCCCTCCGCACGGCGTGGCAGACTTGCAGCGATGGACGCTGCCGGCGCACGCCAACTCGTTGCACGCCTTCAGGCCGGAGTCGGGATCGGAACGATGATCCAGCTCACGAGCGACGGCCCACCGAGCTCGCGCCTCGTGTCAGGCGACGTAGGTGTCGTCGAGGACTTCCGGCAGGACGGGAATCTCGTCATCAAATGGGAGCGCGGGTTCACTTCCGAGATCCACCCGTCCCTCGTCGAGTACCGCCCGTTCGGCGTCACCTCGCTGGAGGCCGACCCGGAATAGGGCGACGGGCAAGCGACGTCGAGACAACAGAAGACCCCGCCTGAGCGGGGCTTCCGTCCAGCAGGGGCGGCAGGTCTCGACCTGAGCGGGCTAGTACCAGCGTCCTTTCGCGAAGCCGCCAAACGCGACGAGCCCAATCAGGGCGACGATGACGCCGGGCCACCAACTCCACACGAGCGCGATTGCGGCGCCAACGAGCACGAGAATGCCGCCGACGCCGAAGCCGCCATAGCTTCCGCGAGCCATCATCGGCTCTTGCGTCCGTAGAGGTTGAGGAGCCTCACGCTACTCCATCGGCGGAAGGGACGGGAGCGAGTTTGGTTAGGTCTAGGACGAGGGGAGAGAAGGATGCTCGGTCGCTCGGGGCACGTCAGCCGTAGAAGGTCCGGCTAGGAACCGGAGGCTCCGTCGCCAGTTGAGGCACGGAAGTCTCGCGATGCAGGAGGAACCCAGCAGGGGCGGCAGGACTCGAACCTGCAACCCCCGGTTTTGGAGACCGGTGCTCTACCAATTGAGCCACGCCCCTGGGTTGCAGGAACGAGTGTAGCCTCGCTTCGTGCAACGTCGCGCGCTCTCACTTCTGTTCGGCATGATCGCCGCAGCGCTCGTTGGTCTGGCTCGCGTCTACGCGATCGTTTCGGGCGGCCGGGCGATCGTAATCGGGCTTGCGGCAGCGGGGCTCGCCGTCTGGATGGGGGATCTCGCGCGCAAGGTCTGGCCCTGAGGCGGCAGACACGCCTCAAAGAAGGTTTCAGGGCCGCACGGCGTATTCTGTCCACGTGTCCGTGACTCCTGGAAGCGATACGCACGCGCTCTGGCAGGAATACTGCAAGACCCGTGACCAAGCGCTTACGCGATCGGCTGATCCTGACGTACGCGCCGCTCGTCAAGTTCGTCGCCGGCCGCCTCGGGGCAACCCTGCCGGCGCACGTCGACGAGCAGGATCTCGTCTCGTACGGGTTGCTCGGCCTGATCGGCGCGATCGAACGGTTCGATCCCGACCGAGCGATCAAGTTCGAGACGTACGCGATCAGTCGCATCAAGGGCGCGATCATCGACGAGCTTCGCTCGCTCGACTGGGTTCCACGCTCGGTGCGCACGCGCGCGCGGGAGATCGAGCGCGCGATCGCCGAGCTCGAACGCCGCCTCCACCGGGCGCCGACGGACGAGGAGATCGCCGCGAAGGTGGGGATCACGATCGAGGAGCTCGAGAACAGCCTCTCGGAGATCTCGCGCTCTTCGATGGCTGCGCTCGACGAGCTGTGGTCACCGTCGGGCAGCGGCGATCAGATCGCCTTGATCGACACGATCGAGGACGAGGAGGCGCCGGATCCCGAGTTCTCGCTCGAGCAGAGCGAGATGCGCGAGGCGCTCGGCGAGGCGATCGCGCGGCTGCCGGAGCGCGAGAAGCTCGTCGTCACGCTCTACTACTACGAGGAGCTGACACTGCGCGAGATCGGCGAGGTGCTCGGCGTCACCGAGTCGCGCGTCTCGCAGCTTCACACCAAAGCGGTGCTGCGGCTGAAGGCCCGTCTGTCCGGCGGAATGCGCGAGACCGCAGAGATCTAGCGCGCCGCAGCGCGGGCGCCACCGGTCGACCGCTCGAGCCGTCGTGCGGAGCTGCGAGGAGCGTCGAGCAGCTCGGCCGCCGGCGTGGGCCGGCCGAGGAAGTAGCCCTGCGCGATGTCGCAGTCGAGCTCCTCGAGCGTCCGCATCGCAGTCTCGTCCTCGACGCCTTCGGCGACGACGCGGAGACCGAGGTTGTGGCCGAGGTCGATCGTGGAGCGGACGATCACGGCGTCGTTCTCGTCGGTCGACATGCTCATCACGAAGCTGCGGTCGATCTTGAGCACGTCGACGGGCAGGCGCTTCAGGTACCCGAGCGACGAGTACCCGGCGCCGAAGTCGTCGATCGCGAGGCTGACACCGAGATCGCTCAGGCGCATCAGCACGGAGCGGGCCCGCTGCGGGATCGGTGAGGATGGTGTCCTCGGTGATCTCGAGCTCGAGCCGGTCGGCGGGAACACCGAGCCGCTCGAGCGTCTCTGCGACCTCGTCCGGAAGGTTCACGTCGAGGAGGTCGCGCCCGCTCACGTTGACCGCGACGGCCACGTCGAGCCCGGCATCTCGCCAGGCCCGGCACTGGCGCACCGACGCCTCGAGCACGATCCGCGTCAGCGGCCGCATCAGGCCGGTGTGCTCGGCGAGCGGGAGGAAGACATCCGGGGTGAGCAGCCCGCGTGTCGGATGCTGCCAGCGCACGAGCGCCTCGGCGCGCACGATGTGGCCGGTGCGCAGGTCGGCCTGCGGCTGGAAGTGGACGACGAGCTCGTTGTTCGACGACGACGGCGCGGCGGAGATCGGAGACGAGCGCGAGGCGCTCCGGCGAGTAGTGGTCCTGCTCCTCGCGTGTACACGCACGGGCCGTGCGCTTCCTTCGAGAGGTAGAGCGCGACGTCGGCCCGACGGAGCAGCGTGTCGGCGTCGGCGCCGTGCTCGGGGAAGACCGAGATGCCGACGCTGGCGTCGATCTCGAGGTCGATCCCCATCACGGTGCTCGGACGTGCGAGCGCGTCGCGCAGCTTGTCGGCGAGCTCGAAAGCGCCCCTCGGCGTCGGTGTCGCGGCGCGACGACGGCGAACTCGTCACCGCCGAGGCGCGCGACGGTGTCGGCCTCGCGCACGGACTGCGGAGAGCGCCGCTGCCGACGTGCTCGAGCAGGTGGTCGCCGCTCTGGTGACCGAGCGTGTCGTTGATCTCCTTGAAGCGGTCGAGGTCGATCAGGAGCACCGCCAGCGTGCCCGCCTCGCGGCGCGCGACGCGCGATCGAGTGCTCGAGGCGATCGTGGAAGAGGTCGCGGTTCGGCAGCCCGGTGAGGCTGTCGTGGAGGGCCTGGTGATGGATCTCGCGAACGTGCCGGTCGAGGCGCCGCGTCACGCGGCGCAGGGCAGGGAGGAGCGAAGCGAAGAGCGCGATCAGCCCGAGCCCGAGGACGGCTGCGACCGGGCGGTACTCGGACCCGGCTGCGGCGGCGATCGGCGCGTAGGACTGGTACATCTCGAACACGCCGGCCGGCGTGTCCGCGCTCGCCAACTCGCACGGGCACGTACGCCGAGAGTGCCTTCTGGTTCGGGCCCGGCGCCGCCTTCGCTGTTCAGCGAGCCGACCTCGGTGGCTGGACGGCCCTCCATCGCGCCGTCGATCTCCTCGCTGATTCCGCGGCGTCCCGATCTCGCGAGTGGTCGGTCGCGTAGACGACGGTGCCGTCCGGCGCGTACAGCTTGGCGCGCAGCGCGTCGCCGACGAGGATCTTCTCGCTCGAAGAGCCGGTCGAGCTCGGTCAGCCGCTTCCCTGCCACCGGCTTCGCGAAGTCGCCGGGAACGAGCATGTCGTGCAGGATGCTCTGGGAGACGAAGACGGCGTGCGACGACCGCCTGCCTGCTCTGCCTGCTGCGTGGCCGAATGGCGCACGAAGACGACGACGGCGACGACCACGATCACGAACGAGACGGCCATCGTGGCGGCAAACCGCTGGACGAGGCGCGGCACGCCGTGCCTGAGGCTTCGCGGGTCCGCGCGAAGCCGATTCGTGCGACGTCGCATGCGAGTCTGTATCGGTTGCAACGACGCCGAGCTGTAGCGCTTCGGCATGGCGCGTCGGAGCTTTAGACTCGGTCGCACCAGACATCCCGAGGAGGAACGGACGCCAATGGCCGCACTCGAGCCCGGAAAGATCCGCAACGTCGCCGTCGTCGGCCATCGTGGCACCGGCAAGACGTCGCTTGTCGAGGCGCTGCTGTACCAGACCGACGAGATCGGGCGGCTTGGCTCGATCGACGCTCGGTACCACCGTCGGCGACTGGGACGAGGACGAGCAGAAGCGGAAGATGTCGATCGCGCTGACGCTCACGCATACGAGCTGGCAGGGGCGCAAGATCAACCTCCTCGACGTCCCGGGCGACCCGAGCTTCCAGGGCGAGGCGCGCTGTGCGCTGCGCGTCGTCGAGGGCGCGCTCGTCGTCGTCAACGCGGTGATGGGTCTCGAGGTCGGGCACGGCGCGCGTCAAGCATCTCGCCGACGACCTCGGTCTCGCACGGGTCCTCTTCGTCAACATGCTCGACCGCGAGCGGGCCGACTTCTTCCGCACGCTCGCGCAGATCCAGGAGCAGTTCTCGTCGCGGTGTGTCGCCGTGCACCTGCCGATCGGGTCGGAGCACAAGCTGAGCGGGATCGTCGACGTCCTGCACATGTGCGCCTACACGACGCCGGTGGGCGGCAAGGAAGCCGACCAGATCCCGATTCCGGACGAGATGCGCGGAGCTCGCGCAGGAGTACCGCGAGAAGCTGCTCGACGAGGTCGTCCAGACCGACGAGGCGCTGATGGAGCAGTACCTCGGCGGCGAGGAGCTCGACCCGCACGCCGTCGCGTCGGCGCTCAAGCTCGCGATCACGCGCGGCGAGGTGTTTCCCGGTCGCGTGCGGCGTCGCGACGAAGAACCTCGGCACGCACGCCCTGCTCGACCTGATCGTCGAAGGCGTGCCCTCGCCGTCCAAGAAGGGGGCGCCGATCGAGATCGAGGGCGCCGACACGGCGGCGTTCGTCTTCAAGACGCTCGCCGACCCGTTCGCCGGGCGGATCAACCTCTTCCGCGTCCTCCGCGGCTCCGTCAACGCCGACTCGACGCTCGTCGACGCGCGCGGTCACGCCAAGGAGCGCATGGGGACGCTGCTGCAGCTCCAGGGCAAGGATCACACCGGCGTGAAGGAGTTCGGCGAGGGCGATATCGGCGCCGTCGCCAAGCTCAAGGACGTCCGCACGGGAGACCTGCTGACCGACCGTGAGATCGGCGCCGAGCTGCCCGAGATTGCGTTCCCGGAGCCGGTGATGAGCTTCGCGATCACCCCGAAGTCGAAAGGTGAGGAGGAGAAGGTCGCGACCGCGATCCGCCGGCTCGCCGAGGAGGATCCGACGCTACGCCTCCGTCGCGACCAGCAGACCGGCGAGGAGATCCTCTCCGGGATGAGCCAGATGCACGTCGAGGTTGCGCTCGAGCGCGCGAAGCGGCGCTTCGCGCGTCGACATCGAGCTGCACCCGCCGCGGGTGCCGTACCTCGAGACGATTCGGTCCGAGGCTCGCGCCCACGGGCGCTACAGGAAGCAGACGGGCGGCCGCGGCCAGTTCGGCGACTGCCACATCGTGATCGAGCCGATCGACGGTGGCGTCGGCTACGAGTTCGTCGACCAGATCGTCGGCGGCGTGATCCCGCAGAGCTACCGGCCCGCGGTCGACAAGGGCGTCCAGGAGGCGATGGCGCACGGCGAGCTCGCGGGCGCTCCGGTGCAGGGCGTGCGCGTGCGTCTCGTGGACGGCTCCTACCACAACGTCGATTCGTCGGAGATGGCCTTCAAGGTGGCGGGCTCGATGGCGTGGAAGGACGCGTACGCGAGGGCCTCACCGGTGTTGCTCGAGCCGATCATGGAGCTCGACGTGACGGTGCCCGACGAGGCGGTCGGGTCGGTCAACGGCGATCTCAACTCGCGGCGCGGCCGGCTCCACGGCATGGAGCCGGCGGCCGGGATGACGACGATCAGAGCCGAGGTGCCGATGGCCGAGCTACTCACCTACGCGCAGTCGCTGACCTCGATGACGGGCGGCCGCGGCGAGTATTCGATGCACTTCCTGCGCTACGAGGAGGTGCCGGCGCACGTCGCCCAGAAGGTGATCGAGGAGACGCAGAAGGCCGGGATCTCGTCCACGCCTGACATCGCCGCTAGGAAGTCCCTGCAGAGGGCTATAGTGATCGGCCCATGCGAGTGATCAAGACCGGAGCCACGCGTACCTGCGTCGTCTGCGAGCGAACGCTGCTCCAGGGCGAGCACGCGCTGCGCTTTTCGCCCGACGGCAGCCAATTCGTCGACGTCTGCCCGCTGTGCTCGGACGTCGCGCTCGATCACGGCTGGGTCAAGGAGGGCGTCACCATCTCGCCGATGCTGCATCAGCCGTCGCGCCGCCGCCGGCAGCGATCGCTGTGGCAGTCGCTTCTCGGGACGCACGAGGACGAGATCGAGCCGGTGGTCAGCGAGCCGATCCTGCGCCGCCTCGGGGACGACGAGATGGCGCTCGTCGAGGCCGCCGAGCTGTTCAACGCGACGCAGTTCCGCCGCACGATCGCGGGCGTCGCGAAGGCGCTCGGCGAGCCGCAGGTCTCGATCACGCCGCTCTCCGGTGTGAACGCGGAGATGGTGCTGACGTTCGCCTGGGATATCTCCTGGTACCAGTACCGCGTCTCGCCGGAGTCGGCCCAGCCGGTGCGCATCGCCGAACGTGGGCAGGACATCGCCGACCTCGACGCGAGCTTCCAGGACTGGAACGCGACGGTGACCGAGGACGGCCGCGTGATCCCGAGCATCGAACGCATCTGAGCCGGATGGACGCTGCCGGCTCTGCAACGGCGCTGCTCGACCGGCTCGGCGTCGAGCGCGCCAAGGTCGAGGGCGGCGACCTCGTCGTTCGCACGCCGATCACCGGCGAGGAGATCGCGCGTGTTGCCCGCACCGACGCGGCCGCGACGGACGCCGCCGTAGCGCGGGCGACCGGGGCCTTTCCGGCGTGGCGCGATCTGCCGGGTCCGCAGCGGGGCGAGCTCGTACGGCTTCTCGGCGAGGAGCTCCGTCGCGAGAAGGAGGCGCTCGGCGCGCTCGTGACGCTCGAGGTCGGCAAGATCGCGCAGGAAGGCCTCGGCGAGGTGCAGGAGATGATCGACATCTGCGACTTCGCGGTCGGGCTCTCGCGCCAGCTCTACGGCCGCTCGATCGCCTCCGAGCGCCCGGGGCACCGGCTCACGGAGACGTGGCATCCGCTCGGGCCTGTCGCGGTGATCAGCGCGTTCAACTTCCCGGTTGCAGTGTGGAGCTGGAACGCGGCGCTCGCGCTCGTCTGCGGCGACCCCGTGATCTGGAAGCCGTCGGAGCGGACGCCGCTGACCGCACTCGCCTGCATGTCGCTCTTCGAGCGGGCGGCGGAGCGATTCGGCGGCGTGCCGGACGGCCTCGGCGAGCTCGTGATCGGAGGTGCCGACCGCGCGGTGCAGCTCGCGGACGACACGCGCGTTCCGCTCGTCTCGGCCACAGGATCGACCGCGATGGGCAAGGAGCTTGCACCGCGCGTTGCCGCCGCCTCGGGCGCTCGCTGCTCGAGCTCGGCGGCAACAACGCCGCGATCGTTGCGCCGAGCGCCGACCTCGACCTCGTCGTGCGCGGTGTTCTCTTCTCCGCCGTCGGCACAGCCGGCCAGCGCTGCACGAGCCTGCGGCGGCTGATCGTGCACGAGTCGATCGCCGACGAGGTCGTCGGGCGGCTCGCGGCTGCCTACCGCAGCGTGCCGATCGGCGATCCGCGCGAGCCGGGCACGCTCGTCGGCCCGCTCGTCAGCGGCGAGTCGTTCGAGCGACTGGAGGCTCGCACTCGCCGAGGCGCGCGTGGACGGCGGCGAGATCGTTGCCGGCGGCGAGCGGGTGCTGGCCGACGAGTTCCCGGACGCGTGGTACGCGAGCCCGACTCTCGTCCGGATGCCCGCGCAGACCGCGGTCGTGGAGCAGGAGACGTTCGCGCCCCTCCTCTACGTGCTCACCTACTCCGAGCCGGACGAGGCGATCGCGCTCCAGAACGCCGTTCCCGCAGGGTCTCGCGTCGTCCATCTTCACGACCGACCTGCGCGAGGCCGAGCGCTTCCTCGCCGCCTCCGGCTCCGACTGCGGGATCGCGAACGTCAACATCGGCCCGAGCGGCGCCGAGATCGGCGGCGCGTTCGGCGGCGAGAAGGAGACCGGGGGAGGCCGCGAGTCGGGCTCCGACGCCTGGAAGGCCTACATGCGCCGCCAGACCGCGACGGTCAACTACACGAGTGAGCTGCCGCTCGCCCAGGGCATCGTCTTCGACGTCCCTGCGAGCTCGTAGCTCGCCGATGCGGGCCCGGCTCTTCACCGACGGCGGCGCGCGCGGCAATCCCGGCCCCGCCGCGGCCGCGTTCGTGCTCCAGACCGACGACGGCACCGTGCTCGACGCGCGCGGCGACGCGATCGGCGTGCAGACGAACAACGTCGCCGAGTACACGGCGCTCCTGAACGGCCTGCGGCGCGCGGCCGAGCTCGGAGTCACGGAGGTCGAGGTCGTCTCCGACTCCGAGCTGATGGTGAAGCAGATGCGCGGCGAGTACAAGATCAAGAACGCGGCTCTGCGGGAGCTCTCGATCGAGGCTGCACGGCTCGCCCGCGCGGTGGGCACGGTCACGCTACAGCGCCGTGCGCCGCGAGCACAACAAGCTCGCCGACCAGCTCGTCAACGACGCGCTCGACGCCGCCTCTGATTGCCGTCCAGGCGCGCCCTCGGCTATCGTGACGTCGCAATGACGGGCTCGCGCACATCGCTTCGACTGCCGGCCTGCTCCTGCTTGCCCTCCTCCTTCCCCGCTAGGGGAATGCGAGTGACGACATACCCGTAGCCGTGCACCCGCACACCAGCGGGAGCAGTCCGCCCTCACGAGGAGCTGAGCCCGATGTCGATGCCGTTTCAGAAGTACCGCCCGTACGAGACCGTCACGCTGCCCGACCGCACCTGGCCGGATGTCGTCCTCGACCGCGCGCCGATCTGGTGCTCGACCGACCTCCGCGACGGCAACCAGGCGCTCGTCAACCCGATGGACGCCGGACGCAAGCGGCGCTTCTTCGACCTGCTGCTCTCGCTCGGCCTGAAGGAGATCGAGGTCGGCTTCCCGTCGGCCTCGAAGACCGACTTCGACTTCGTCCGCACGCTCGTCGAGCAGGACCTGATCCCCGCCGACGTGACGATCGCGGTGCTGACGCAGGCGCGGCCCGGAGCTGATCGAGCGCACCTACGAGGCGATCGACGGCGCCCGGCGCGCGATCGTGCACCTCTACAACTCGACGTCCGTGACGCAGCGGCGGGTCGTCTTCCGGATGGACACGCGACGGGATCACCGGCCTCGCGGTGCGCGGGGCGGCGCTCTGCAAGCAGCTCGCCGGAGAGACGTCGACGGAGATCGTGTTCCAGTACTCGCCGGAGAGCTTCCATCACACCGAGCTCGACTACGCCGTCGAGATCTGCGAGCGCGTGGCGGCCGAGTGGGGGCCGACGCCGGCGGCGAAGATGATCGTCAACCTGCCGACGACCGTGGAGCAGTTCCCGCCGAACGTCTACGCCGACCGGATGGAATGGTTCGGGCGCCACTTCGCGTACCGCGACGCCTCGATCCTCTCCGTGCATCCGCACAACGACCGCGGCACCGCCGTCGCGACGGCCGAGCTGGGCCTGATGGCCGGCGCCGAGCGCGTCGAGGGGACGCTGTTCGGCAACGGCGAGCGCACCGGCAACGTCGACATCGTCACGATCGCGCTCAACCTGCTCACGCAGGGCGTCGACCCGAAGCTCGACCTCTCGCAGATCGACGAGGCGCGGGCCGATCGTCGAGGAGTGCAACGAGCTGCCGGTTCACCCGCGGCATCCGTACGCCGGCGAGCTCGTCTACACGGCGTTCTCGGGCTCCCACCAGGACGCGATCAAGAAGGGGATGGACGCGCAGGAGCGGTCGGGCTCGGAGGTGTGGGACGTGCCGTACCTGTCGATCGACCCGAAGGACGTCGGGCGCAGCTACGAGGCGATCATCCGCGTCAACTCGCAGTCGGGCAAGGGCGGCGTCGCCTACCTGATGGCCGTCGACCACAACCTCGAGCTGCCGCGCGGGCTCCAGGTCGACTTCGCGCGGCGCGTGCAGCAGATCACGGACGCGCGCGGCGGCGAGCTGACCGGCGCCGAGCTGATGGAGGCGTTCAGCGCGCACTACCTCGACCACGTGCAGCCGTACGAGCTCGTCGCGTACACGCATTCGAGCGAGGAGGACTCGGATCAGATCGCGGCGCGGGTGCGGGTCGACGGCGAGGAGCGCGTGATCGAGGGCGAGGGAAACGGGCCGCTCGCGGCGCTCGTCGACGCGTTCGCGAAGGCGTTCGGCGTCACGATCTCGATCCGCGACTACCACGAGCACGCGATGGCCGCGAGCGTCGACGCGAAGGCGGCCGCCTACGTCGAGGCGGACGTCGGCGAGGAGGCGTTCTGGGGCGTCGGCGTCCACGGCTCGATCCTGACGGCGTCGCTGCGCGCGATCGTCAACGCCGTCAATCGCTCGGTGGCGGCGCGCGACGCCGCTGCAGAGGCGGTGGCCGAAGGCCGATCGTCTGGCAGCGCGACCGCGACTCTACGGGGCGAGACGCGTCGACGAAGGCGCGCGCGAAGGCCGGCATCCGCGCAAGCACCGCGCTGGCGGATCGACTCTCGCCACGTCGACCAGCGCAGTCCGACGAAGATCAGCGCGATCCCGACGACAGCGATCACGAGCGGCGCGATCCCTCCGAGCAGGCTGATCGCGGACATGGTGGCCATGAGGACGCCGAGGGCGCCGACCACGGTGAAGCTCCAGTGCCGGACGAAGGCCGAGAAGAACAGGGCGAGCGCGCCGAGCATGCGCCGATCACGGCGAAGCCGGGCACTGTCTTCGGGACCATCACGACGATCGCGACAGCTCGTGAGGAACGAGCCCGGCCCAGTGCGCCCAGGTCGCGAAGTCCGGCGCCTGCGTGACGTCGAGCCAGAGCCCTGCCGTGATCCAGGCGAGCCCGAGCGGTAGCACGAATGCGACCGCCTGGCGGGCACTGAGATCGTCGAGCGTCTCGCTCCGAACACGAGCTCGGCCAGATCGAGCGGCGAGCAGCGCGGTGGCGGCGGCGATCGGCACGAGCAGCAGCGGGTCGTCGCGAATCGCGAGCAGCAGGAACGCCGCGACGAGGCCGACGACGGCGATCGCCGTCAGGCCGGAGTGGATGCGGCTGCTAGGTCGCTGTGCGCCGTCGGGCCACAAGCCGAGCGAGCTCCTGAACGGCGTAGGTGACGAGCGCCGACCCAGGCGACGGCGGCCGCTTCGAGCACGTCGGCGGGTTGGGTGAGCTCGCGACGGCGAAGGATCTCGCTCGCGACCAGGTATCCGCCGAGGTAGACGAGCGGCGACTGCGAGCACGCCCCAGGCGCCAAGGCCGTGCCAGTAGATGGCGAGCAGCGAGACGGACGCCGCGACGACGAGGAGGAGCCCGAGGTAGACGGCGATGAGCGGGCCGAGGCCGAGCAGGCGCGTGCGCTGCCGGAACGTCCGCCTCCAGTCGCTCGCGAGCTCGTGCCAGAGGTGATGGATCTCGTCCGGTGTGTGCCCGTGCGCGGCGAGCCGGCGCTCGAACTCGCGCGGCGTGAGGTCGAGGTGCGAGCGGTCACCGGATTCGGGTCGGGGACTCGGTGGCGGTCATGCGAGCACCTCCTGTGCTCTGGCACGCTCTCACCTTGATTACGCCACGGTTCGCGGCGCGCGGCGCATCGGGGTACGGCGCACGGCTCGCAGCGGCATTCCCGGCACGGGGCCGGGCGGCGGGGCGGCGGCAGGCCGCCGCTATACTCCGGCCTCGCGCGGATGTAGCTCAGTTGGTAGAGCGTCTGCTTGCCATGCAGAAGGTCGAGGGTTCGAGTCCCTTCATCCGCTTGGAAAGGCCCGGAAATACGCGTGCAACTGCGGATCCACGCCTGTTGTCGGCAACCGATCTGATCGACGCCTCGGCCGCGAGACCGCCTACACACCGCCCGTGTGCTCGTAGCTACGCGGCAGGATCCGGATTCTCGGCGTCCGACTCGGCGTCAGCCGGGCTCCCGGCCCCGAAGCGGTACACCCACATCACGGCCAGCAAGATCACGGCCAGAACAACGAAGTAGTGCCAGGGCATGCGCTGCGCCTCCCCTCAGAGGACGGTCAGAGAACGCATCTCTACCACCCCATGAGGCCTTTCCCGGTCGCGCGATCCAACTCTCAACTCCTCGGTCTCCACCCCTCAACCGCTGCTTCTCAGCCCTTCGGCGGGAGTGTGTGCACGAACGCCGTCGCTGCCTCGACCCAGCCGCGGAGCGAGGTGCCCTCGAGACCCGCCGGCTCGACGAACACCATGCTCGCCATCGGGCGGCCGGTGAAATCCATCGGGCGCACGTGCGGGCGCTCGAGTGCATCGTCGGCGCCATCCGGCCCGAGTCGAAGCATCAAGTCGCTCCCGACGACACCGCAGCACATGTGACCGTCGAGCATGAAGGCGAGCCCGCCGAACATCTTCCGCTCGGTCAATCCCAGCTCGTGCGCCAGGACGTCGCGGACGCGATCGGCTAGAGCATCGTCGTAGGCCATGGCGGGAGTATCGACGATCGCGCGCGGCTTGTTGTGGCGGCGCGTTTCGCATAGCTTCCAATCGACCCCGAAAACAAGGAGCCTTCACCATGGCACTCGTTGTCCGCTTCCACCCGTCTGGACTCACAGCTGCGAAGTACGACGACACGATTGCGGCACTCGACGCCGCGGGCCTGCTTCCCCCGGACGGCCTCGACTACCACATCTGCTTCGGCACGGACGGCGATCTTCGTGTCAGCGAGATCTGGGACTCGATGGCGCAGTTCGAGGCGTTCGGCGCCGACCTGATGCCGATTCTCGAGGAGGCCGGCATCGTGATGACCGCGCCGCCCGAGATCTACGAGATTCACAACATGATCAGGCGCTAACACCGACACCGCGAGAGGATCAACGACATGGCATACGGGCTTGTGCATCACTTCGCAGGAGGAACCGAGGATCAGTACGAGGCGTCGATCGGGGCGGTGCATCCGAGCGACGGCAGCCTTCCTCCGGGACAGATCTACCACGCGGCCGGCCCGTCGGCGGGCGGCTGGACCATCGTCGCGATCTTCGACTCGGAGGCGAGTTGGGAGCGGTTCCGCGACGAGGAGCTCTGGCCCAAGATGGCAGCGGGAATCGACGGGGGCTTCGAGGCTCCACCGCAGGAGACGAGCTTCCCCGTCCACAACGAGGTCACCGCCTAGCTCAACGCGCTGCGTGGGAGGCCGCCGAGGCGGCCTCCCACGCAGCGCGTGATGGCTCCTCCAATATCGAGCCGACCGTTTCCAACTTTTCGAGCTGCGTTCGGTCATACTCTTCAGCCGTCGCCCTTCGTTGGGGTAGAGGACTCTCGAGAGGAGCACAATGGGTAAGACACTACGACTGGCGTTCGCGCTCGCCGTTGTGGCGCTGATCGCCACGACTGCCGCGTTCGCTGCAGCGCACCGAACGCATGCATCAAGCGATACGTTCGTGTTCGGCACGGAGGGCGATCCAGTGTTGCTGGATGGAGCCCTCGTCTCCGACGGCCCCTCAGGGCGTGCCGTCGCTCAGATGTTCGAAGGGCTCGTCGGACTCAAGGCCGGCACGACGAAGGTCGTTCCTCTGCTCGCAACGAGCTGGTCGACCTCGAAGAACGGCCTCGCCTGGACGTTCAACCTCCGCCAAGGGGTGAAGTTCACCGACGGAACGGCCTTCGACGCCAAGTCTGTCTGCTTCAACTTCAACCGCAACTACAACCTGCCGGGGTACTTGCAGGGTGAGTCCACGAACTACTACTGGGTCACCGTGTTCGGCGGCTATGCGAAGCCTGCGACCGGGAACCCAGGCCCCGACAAGAGCCTGTACCACGGGTGCAAGGTCGTGAACAAGTCGACGGCGAGAATCGTCCTCAACCGCCCGTCGTCCTCGTTCCTCGCCGCTCTGGCGCTCCCGTCGTTCGCGATCGCGAGCCCGACGGCGCTCGTCAAGTACAAGGCGGATGCGGGCACCGTCGGCAGCGACGGCTCCTTCCGGCCGACCGGAACCTTCGGGACGTCGAACCCCGTTGGCACTGGCCCGTTCAAGTTCTCGTCATGGCGGATCGGCGACAAGCTCGTCATGGTGCGAAACGACAGCTACTGGGGTACGAAGGCGAAGCTCAAGACGTTGATCTTCCGCCCGATCACCGACTCGACCGCGCGTCTCCAGGCTCTCGAGTCGGGTGAGCTCGACGGTGCAAACCTGCTCGCGCCGCAGGACGTTCCTTCGGTTGCGAGCAGCTCGAGTCTGAAGGTGCTGAGCCGGCCCGCATTCAACATCGGCTATGTCGGCATGAACCAGAAGATCGCGCCGCTGAACAATCTCAAGGTGCGGGAGGCGGTGGCCTACGGGCTGGACAAGAAGTCGGTGGTCGGTGCGTTCTACGGTGGCCGTGGCCACGTGGCGAACCAGTTCCTGCCGCCGCTCGTCGAGGGGTACGCCAAGAAGGGCGTGCCGGATTACTCGTACGATCCGGCCAAGGCCAAGGCGCTGCTCCAGTCCGCGGGGCTCACGCTTCCCGTGCCGCTGGAGTTCTGGTATCCGACCGACCGGCCGCGTGGGTATATGCCGGATCCGCCGCGCATCTTCCAGGCGTTCGCGGCCAGCCTCGAGAAGTCCGGCTTCAAGATCACCCCGCACCCGGCCCCGTGGCGTAGCGGCTACCTGGCGGGCGCACAGTCCGGTCAGGCGGCGCTCTACCTGCTCGGCTGGACGGGGGACTTCGGCGACCCGGCGAACTTCCTCAACGTGCACTTCGGCGCCGAGGGCCAGCTGTTCGGGTTCAACAACCCATCGCTGTTCGCGGCGCTCAAGGCCGCGGACGCGGAACCGAACCTCGACAAGCGGACCCTGCTGTACCAGGCCGCAAGCATCCAGGTGATGAAGTTCCTGCCGATGGTGCCGTACGCAAACGCTAGCCCGGCGCTCGGATTCAAGAAGACCGTCAAGGGCTATGTTCCAAGCCCCGTCGAGATCGAGCTCTTCGCTCCGGTCTCGATCGGCTAAGAACCGGTAACCGGCGGACGACGAACGTGGCACGCTTCGTCGTCCGCCGGTTGCTGCTCCTCGTGCCGATCCTGCTCGGCCTCTCGATCCTGCTGTTCGTGTGGGTGCGAGCCCTACCGGGAAGCACCGCGCAGGCGCTGCTCGGGGAAAGGGCGACACCAGCAGCCGTGACCCGGTTCAACCACCAGTACGGACTCGACCGGCCGATCACGACGCAGTACTGGGCATACCTGAAGACCACCCTCCACGGTGACCTCGGGGTAAGCGTCGCGAGCCGGCGACCGGTGACGACCGAGATCAAGGAGAGGTTTCCCGCCACTGTCGAGCTCGCGCTCGCCGCGATGACGTTCGCACTCGTGTTCGGGCTCCCGCTCGGGTTCTTCGCCGCCAAGCGCTACGGGCAACTCTTCGACCATTCGAGCCTGTTCTTTTCCCTGATCGGGATCTCGATTCCGGTCTTCTTCCTGGCGATCATCCTCAAATACATCTTCTCGGTCCGCCTCGGGTGGCTACCGAGCATCGGTCGCCAGGACGTGCTCATAAATGCCGAGCACCCGACGGGCTTCTATGTGCTCGACGGGATCATCACCGGAAACTGGAACGCCGCCTGGGACGCGTCCAAGCACCTCATCCTGCCGGCGATCGCCCTCGGTTCGATTCCACTCGCGATCATCGCCCGCGTCACGCGGGCCTCCACGATCGATGTGCAGAACGAGGACTACGTGCGTACGGCGAAAGCGAAGGGACTTGCGCCCGGGACGATCGACCGCCGCCACGTCCTGCGGAACGCGCTCCTCCCCGTGACGACGATCATCGGGCTCCAGGTCGGGATCCTGCTCGGCGGGGCGGTGCTCACCGAGACGGTGTTCGCGATCCCGGGCATGGGATCGTGGCTGAAGGAGGCGATCTTCAACCACGACTATCCCGCTCTTCAGGGCGGGATCCTGTTCCTCGCGTTCGTGTTCGTGATCGTCAACCTGATCGTCGACATCAGCTACGGGCTGATCAATCCGCAGATCCGGGTGAGCTGATGTCGATCGCCGAAGTCCAGGAAGTCGAGGTCCTCCACGAGCACCTGCCGAGCGGGCTGTGGCGCGAAGTGTGGCGGCGCCTGCGCCGCAACCCGGTCGCCATCATCGGTGCGGCGTTCGTCGCCCTCTTCGTCCTGACCGCGATCTTCGCGCCTCTGATCGCTCCCTACTCGCCCACCGAGCAAAACCTGTCGCTCCTCACCCACGGCTGCTGCCCGGGCCCTTCATGGGCCCACCCCATGGGCGTCGATGAACTCGGCCGCGACGAGCTCTCTCGCGTGATGTACGGCGCGCGATACTCGCTTGTGATCGGGATCGTCGCGGTCGCCGTCGGTCTCTCGCTTGGCATGCTGCTAGGGGCTCTGGCTGGCGGCTTCGGAGGTATCACCGATTCTGTCGCCATGCGGGGAATGGACATCATGCTCGCCATCCCCGGCTTCCTTCTCGCGCTCGGCATCGTCTCCCTGATGGGCCCCGGCCTCGTTCCCGTGATGATCGCCGTGGGTATAGCGAACGTCCCGATCTTTGCGCGCCTGTTCCGCGGGACGATCCTCGGGCAGCGTGACAGTGACTACGCGCTCGCTGCTCGCTCGGTCGGCGTCCGGCGCCGAAAGATCCTGACCGGGCACATCATTCCGAACTCGATCTCGCCGGTGATCGTGGCCGGCACGCTGGCGATGGCGACGGCGATCATCGACGTGGCCGGGCTCGGTTTTCTCGGACTCGGCCCTCAGGATCCCGCCACGCCGGAGTGGGGGACGATGCTCACGAACGCGAACCTGTACGTCTCCACGGCACCGTTCCTCGCGTTGTATCCGGGTCTCGCGATCGTGATCATCGTGCTCGGGTTCAACCTGATCGGAGACGGCCTGCGCGAGGCACTCGACCCGAAGCTCCGCGGCCGTGTCTGAGAGCTCCGAGCCGCTTCTCGCAGTCGAGGACCTTCGGGTGGAGTTCTGGACCGATCGCGGCACGATCTATGCCGTCAACGGCATCTCGTTCGAGATCGCGGCAGGCGAGACGCTCGGCATCGTGGGCGAGTCGGGCTGCGGCAAGAGCGTGACATCCCTTGCGATCCTCGGCATCTTGCCGCGCGCGGGCCGGGTAGCCGGAGGAACCGCGCGGTTCGAGGGCCGAAACCTCTTCGAGCTGCCGGACCGTGAGCTCCGTCAGATCCGCGGCAAGGAAATCGCGATGATCTTCCAGGACCCGATGACGAGCCTGAACCCCGTTCTTACGATCGGGAAGCAGATTCGCGAGGTGCTCGACCGCCACTTCGACATGGATCGAAAGGCCGCGGACGCCCGCGTCGCCGAGCTCCTCGACCAGGTCGGCATCCCGAGCGCGAAGTCGCGGCTCAAGGACTATCCGCACCAGTTCTCAGGTGGGATGCGCCAGCGGGCAATGATTGCCATGGCGCTCGCCTGCGAGCCAAAGCTTCTGATCGCCGACGAGCCGACAACCGCGCTCGACGTCACGATCCAGGCCCAGATCCTCGACCTCCTGAAGACACTCGTCCGCGATCAGGGCGCAGCGCTGATCATGATCACGCACGATCTCGGTGTTGTCGCGGGCGTGTGTGAACGGGTCAACGTCATGTATGCAGGCGCATTCGTGGAGACCGGTGACGCCGACCCCGTCTTCGCCCGTCCGCGCCACCCGTACACGCTCGGGCTGCTCCAGAGCGTGCCTCGCCTCGACGTCGGCCGGTTGCAGGCGCTGCAGCCGATTCCAGGTCAGCCGCGCGACATGCTCAGCCCGCCCTCGTCGTGCTCCTTTGCGTCTCGCTGTCGCTATCGCACCGAGCAGTGCATCGCCGAGGTACCCGTACTCGGCGCGATGGAGAGCGACCACGATGCTGCCTGCTTCAATCCGCCGGCAGCAGACGAATGGCACCGGACTCGCCTGAGGACGTCCGCATGACCGGCTTGGGTGGTGACGCGCTGGTCGAGGTGGACGATGTCAGAGTCTGGTTTCCGATCACGAGCGGGGTGCTGATCGATCGTCACGTCGGCGATGTCAAGGCAGTCGACGGTGTCTCACTGGACGATCCGTCGGGGCGAAACGCTCGGACTCGTCGGAGAGTCCGGGTGCGGGAAGTCGACCCTCGGGCGCGCGATCCTGCGGCTGTACGAACCGACGTCGGGCCGGATCACGTTCGACGGGACCGACATCACGACACTGTCGGAAAGCGGGCTTCGACCTGTTCGGCGGCAGATGCAGATGGTTTTCCAGGACCCGTACGCTTCCTTGAACCCCCGGCATTCGGTCGGGCGCATCGTCGGTGAGCCGCTCCGCACCCACGGCGTGGCGAGTGGCGCGGAGGTCGGACGGCGGGTGCAGGAGCTCCTCGGCGTGGTCGGGCTTCCCGGCGACGCCATCGAATCGCTATCCGCACGAGTTCTCCGGCGGACAGCGCCAGCGCATCGGCCTCGCGCGCGCGCTGTGCGCTGAATCCCCAGTTTCTCGTCTGCGACGAGCCGGTCTCGGCGCTCGATGTGTCGATCCAGGCGCAGATCGTCAACCTGCTCGAGGAGCTGCAGGCTGAGTTCGATCTCACCTACCTCTTCATCGCGCACGATCTCGCCGTCGTCCGGCACATCTCCGACCGGATCGTCGTCATGTACCTCGGAAAGATCGTCGAGGTCGCACCGGCCGACGGCCTCTACGACAACCCGTTGCACCCGTACACGATCACGCTCCTGTCAGCGATCCCGATCCCGGATCCGGTCGTCGAGAGCACGCGACGGCCGATCCGGGTGCAGGGTGATCTTCCGAGCCCTGCCAATCCTCCGAGCGGCTGCCGGTTCCACACGCGCTGCCCCTTCGTCCAGGAGACGCGCTGTCGCGACGAGGAGCCGGAGCTGCGGAGCGATCGACGATCACACCGTGGCGTGCCACTTCGCAGAGGAGATCAGGGCGGGGCGAATCGTTCCTCACGAGCGCGAGGTGGTCTTCGATCCGGGGATCCAGCCGCCCGTCGAGGAACTGCCGCCGGACTGAGCTCGTCGATCCGGCGGACCGTTGTCCGGTACTCGCTGCTACGACTCAGGTTGCGAGACGGCGGAGCAATGTCTCGTTGATCCCCTCGCTCGGTTCCGGCTCACGCGCCGTCAGGCGCTGTTCGACCCGCGCATTCCAGAGATCGATCTCGAGCCGGTCGATCTCCTCGATCAGGACCGTGATCGCCTTGCCGGCGGCTCGCAGCTCCTCGCGGTCGTCGGAGGCGAGCCCGGCACCCCAACCTCGCAGGATCTCGAGCCGCTCCTCGTCCAACCTCGCCATGCTCGCACCCTAGTCCAGCCCGGTCCCGCGTTTCCAATCGAAACGGGCGTCGAACCCGCTCTTTGGGACACGTTTCTTTCCGGCCACTCGAGGGCGACGATCCGAGCCGTCCTCAGCGCCTCCGCCAGAGCCTCCGCGTGAAGAGGGCAAAAAGGATTGCGATCGCGAGGGCCGTTCCCGCGACCGACCACTGGTGGTCGGCGACGCTGATCGCGACGACCACGAGGAGGAGCGCTGGTGTAGAAGACGAACCAGCGGCGAGTCCGGCGTCGGCGCCCGCGCGGGTCAGCCACGGTCGATCAGCTCGATCAGAGCAGCCGCGATCTACTGTCGGCGTAGGCGGGCACCCAGGAATTCGGAGATCGACCGGCAACACGTCCTCGACGCGTCCGACGATCTCCGTCTCGCCGGCGATCAGCCCTTGGCCGACCGTGCAGTCTCCGAGGGCAACGACCCGGCGCGGTTCCGGCATTGCGTTGTACGCGACGAGCAGCGCCGCGTGCATCCGCGTCGTGACAGGACCCGTAACGAGCAAGACGTCGGCATGACGCGGCGACGCGACGATGCCGAGGCCGTATCGGGCCATGTCGACCGTCGGGCCCGACGCAAGGGTGAGCTCGTGCTCGCAGCCGTTGCACGACCCGCAATCGACGTGGCGCACGGCAAGCGAGCCTGGGCGGTCGGCAGGCCTCAGGCCGAGCGTCCGGCGGACATTCCTGAGATCGCGCAGTAGGGTCAGCATCAGCGGTCCGCGCAGGCGTAGCAGAGCTCGAAGCTCTTGTTGATGAGTGGGAAGTCGGGCAGGAGGTTCGTCGCGGCCGCCTGGGCGACGGCAGGCCAGTTCGCATAGGAGCCGGTGCGAAGCCGCACGCGGCCGACGCGGTCGCCGTTGCGCTCCACGATGCACGATGTCGCGCCGCGTGGGCTCTCCACCCGTCCGACGCCGAGCGCTGTGCCCGTGCCGCTCGTTGTCGCGGCCGACGGGCGCACGGGCTCGGCGAGCAGGCGGTCGAGGATGTCAAGGCACGGCAGCAGCTCGAGCGCACGTTGTTCGAGGCGAGCCTGCACGTCGCCGGCCTGTCGCCGCAATGCGGCAACCTCGAAACCGTCGTAGGCGAGTCGTGGGCTCACGGTGCGCACATCCTCGGGGACGCCGGCGGCTCGCGCCGCCGGGCCGACGACTCCTAGCGAAAGCGCTTCCTCCTCGTTCGACGACGCCGATGTCGGGCATCCGGTCCATGAACGACCCGTTGAAGAGGAGCTCGCGCCACGCACGTGACGAGTCACGGCGGATACGTGCGAGCGTCTCTCGCGCCGCGGCGGTGGCCTCCAGAGGTGCGTCGAGTTCGAGCGTCGCTACCGCCGACCGCGACCGACCCGAACAGGAATCGATGCCCCGTGAGCCGCGCATTCAGGCGCCTCGCCTCGTCGGTCAGGGCCGCGAAAGCGGTTGTTGCCCGCAGCGAGCCCGACACCGGCGCAGATGGCGCCGATGTCGTTGAGCGTGTTCCAGACCCGCTCGAGCTCGAGCAGGATCGTGCGGACGCGTGCAAGCTCCGGAGTTGGCGTGAGTCCGAGGATCTCTTCGCACGCCTGTGCGTAGGCGACCGCGTTCGTCACCCAGCAGCCGGCGCAGGCTCGCGCGACAACGGGAAGCGCCGTCTGCGAGAGCGAAGCCCCTCGGCCACGCCGCTCGAGGCCGCGGTGCTTGTAGAACAGCCGGGCGTCGACGTGCAGGATCAGGTCGCCGACGACGTGGAATCGGAAGTGACCCGACTCGATCACGCCGGCGTGGATCGGGCCGACGGCGACCTGGTACGGGTCGGCGCCGCGCACCGGCGTCGTGAAGCGGGCGAGACCCGCATCGTGGTCGACGAGCGGGCGGAGCGGCTCGTGGCCGTCGAACCCGACGCCGTACAGATCATGGGCCTCTCGCTCGTCCCATCCCGCAGCGGGAACGATGTCGACGATCGTCGGTACCGAGCCTTCGGAGACGTCGACGCTCTCGATGCGAAGATCGCCGTCCGGCGAGCTGAGCAGTGTGCGCACGACGGGGCCCTGTCGCCGGCGGTCGCATGGAGGCTCGCGAAGCGCCAGCCGTCCGCGAGCGCGCCGGCGACGGCTTCGCGATACGCCTCGCCGGTGGAGGAGTGTCTCGCTCAACCGAGCCCTCTCAGCAGGCCGTCGACGATCGCGGAGTCCGGCAGCCAGAGAGCAGCGGCGGTAAGGGCAAGCAGTAACGCAGTGGCCACCGCCGCCAGCGTCGTAACCGCCTCAAGCCCGGTGCCGCGTCACGGTCGCGACGTCGCGGCTTGCCGATTGTCGTCTCGATGAGGGCGTGGGCGAGGCCGAGGAACCCGAGCGCGAGCAGGATCGCGGCCGCGCCCGCAGCCCAGGGGCGCCCAACCTGGAAGCCTCCGGCCACGATCAGCACCTCGCTGACGAAGAGCGGCGAGGGCGGAAGGCCGGCGAGTGCGCCGAGCGAGATCCCGAGAGAGGCGCCGAGCGCCGGCTGCGTCTTCCCGATCCCGCCGACCGCGTGGCCGCTGGCACGCGGGTCATGGCCGAGGAGCGGCGTGGCCGCGTAGAAGCCGAGTGCCTTCGCAATCGCGTGCCCGACGATGTGGATCGCGACGCCGGCGAGCGCGAGCGTGCCGCCGAACCCGATGCCGAGCGCGATCACGCCCATGTGCTCGAGGCTCGAGTAGGCCAGCAGCCGCTTCCACGCCTGCGAGCGCCACAGGAACGGCACCGCCACGGCGAGCGAGACGAGCCCGAAACCGACGAGCACGTCACGGGTCGTGAGCTCGCCGATCGTCGGGGCGAGCGCCTGCTGCGAGCGCCATGCGACGAGCAGGACCGCCGGCAGGAGCGCGGCCGAGAGCAGCGCGGAGACGGGGCGGGCGCCTCGGAGTGTGCGTCGGGCAGCCAGTTGTGCACGGGCGCCCAGCCGATCTTCGCCGCCAACCCGGCGAGCAGCAGCACGTAGGCGACGACCGTGACGTCCGGGTCGAGGTGGGCGTGCGGGAGCGAGCGCCACGTCAGCGTCTCGAGGCCGCCCTCTCCGGCTGCGGCCTCGAGCACGAGGATCCCGAGGAGGGCGATGCCGAGTCCGAGAGACGTGAGGATCAGGTACTTCCAGCCCGCCTCGAGCGCGCGCGGCGCGGCCGCTGAAGCCGACGAGCAGCGCCGACGCGGCCGTGGTCGCTTCGATCGCAAGCCAGGCGCGCCGAGGTTGCCCGCCAACGGAACCGCGAGCAGGACGGTCCAGAACGCAAAGAGCGTGACCCAGTAGATGCGCTCGGCGCGTCGGCCTGGAACAGCGACCCGTGCCGCGCCGGAGCGGAACTGCGGTGAGACGACGGCGCTCGCGAGCCCGACGATGCCGATCACGCCGACGATCAGACCACCGGCCGGATCGATGACGATCCAGCGGCCGAGGTCGCGGTGCCCGGGCTCGGCGAGCGCTGCCACGGCGAGCGCCAACGCTGCGAATGCCGTGAGGAGCGCGGACGCGACTGCGATACGCGTGAGGAGCACCCGGGGAGCGATTGCGCACGCAAGCACGGCCACGAGCGGCAGCACGAGCACGGCGACGGCGAGCCAGTCCCTATGACTCACGGAGACTCCTCAGGGCGGTCGAGTCGCCTGCTCCGAACTCGGCGAAGATCCGCTCGTGGAAGACGCCGGCGACGAGCGCGATCAGGAGCAGGTCGACGGCGACGCCGATCTCGATCGTGAGTGAGCTCTCGCCGGGCAGCGCCAGCGCCGCGAGGGCGAGGCCGTTCTCGACGAGCACGAGGCCGAGCACCTGGAACAGCGTCGCCCTGCGCGTGGCGGCGGTGACGAGGCCGATCGCGACGAGCGAGAGCGTCGCCTGCTCTGCCGCGTGGGAGTTGAGCCCCATCGTCGGCATCAGCCAGATCAACGTCAGTCCCAGGACAACTGCGGCAGCAGCACGCGCAAGTGGCGCCACACCTGCCCGAACGGGCCGTGTCTCCCGGGTACGGCGCACGAGGAAGAGCAGCAGCGCCGCGAGCACGACCCCGCGCAGCACGAGCGCTGCGGCTGCGACGCCGGCATTGATGGAGGTGCCCTGCCAGAGCGCCGCAGCTGCGAGCAGGAACGCCTGCGTCGTTACGAGCGCGACGGCTATCGACCGCCGCCGGACGATGACGACGCCCATGCCGAGCGCGACGATGGTCCAGGCGATGCCGCTCATTGGGCTTCCACCAGCCAGGTGACGATGCCGAGCAACGCCACGGCCGCCCCAACACCGATCAGGCGTGGTACGAGCAGGATCCGCATCTTCGCCACGAGCGTCTCGGTGAGGGCGAGCGCGAGGCAGAGAATGGTGAGAACGGCGGGCAGGAGGGCGAGCTGCCACCAGATGTTCCGGGGATGCGGCAGGAAGATCTCCGTCGCGAGAACGAGCACGATCCAGTGTCGAGCAGCGAGCGCCCATTGCAGAAGCGCCTGGTCGCGGCCTGCGAACTCGAGCACCGGTCCTTCGTGGATCATCGTCAGCTCGAGGTGCGTGTCAGGGTTGTCGACGGGCTGCCGGCCCGTTTCGGCGATGACGACGAGCACGAAGGCCACCGCGCCGAGCGCGAGTGCGGGAGTCGTCCACGGGTGACCGCCCGCCGTGCCTGCGACGACGCCGCGGAGATCGGTCGTGCCCGACACGAGCGCCGCCACGGCGAGTGAGAGCACGAGGGCCGCCTCGACGAACACCGACAGGGTGAGGTCTCGGCTTGCTCCCTGGAGGGCAAAGCCGTTGGAGGTGTCCCACGCCGCCGCGCAGACGGCAAGGCGGGCGAGCGCAAGCAGCCCGGCAAGTGCGAGCGCGTCGTGACCGACACCGAGGCGTGGAGCAGCGGCTGCCGCGGGGACGAGCAGGATCGCGGCGCCCATGGCTGCCGCGACGAGGACGGGCGCGAGCCGGTACACAGCCGTCGTCCCTTCGACGTCGACGCGGCTCTTGCGCCAGAGCCGCCGTAGCTCCCGATACGGCTGGAGTGGCCCAGGGCCCCGCCGTCCCTGCAGACGCGCCTTGGCCTGCTGCGTGAGCCCGATCAGAAGCGGCGAGAGAGCGACGCCGCCGATGACCTGAACCACCCCTGCAACGGCCGACTGTGAGCTCATCCGATCGCCCCGATCCGCACGGCGAGAAGCAGCACGAGCACGAGGCCGATCAGGTAGGCGACGTAGGTTCCGAGCCGGCCGCTCTGCAGCCGCCGCGCGAAGGACGCGGCGAGCAGAGCGCCATCGGTGACCGGACGGTAGATGTAGACGTCGATCAGGTGGGGGACGTGGCCGGCGTAGGACACTGTCTGCACGACACCACCACTCGTGGTTGTCTCGACGTCGCGTTCGGGCCGCAACACGGCCTCGAGGACGAGTCGAAGCGGCTTGGTAAACCCGGCGCTCGTCCAGAGGAGCGACGGCTCGACCGGCTGGCCGCTCGCCCAGGTGGGGCTCGGTGCGGCGCTGCGTCTGCCGCGCGCGAGCCATAGCAGGCCGGTCAGGCCGGTCACGACGACGAGGATCCCGAGGGTCGGCAGATTCCCGGTGCCGGGGAGGTGGAGCCCGGCGCTGGTCGGGAGCTCGTCCGGGCTGGCCCACGGTGCGAGGGCTGCGAGGTGAGAGAACAGAAGTCCGGGCACCGCGCCGAGTGCGACGCAGGCCGCCGCCAGTGCGACGAGCGCCCATCGCGCCGAAGCCGCCGGATCAGTCGCCGCGGCGCACGCGGTTCGCCGCGGCGGGCCGAGCAAGACGAGCCCGATCACCTTCACGAAGCACAGCACCGCGAGGGCCATCGTCCCGGCGAGAGCGGCCAGCCCGAGCGCCCCGATCGTCCCGTCCCACACACCTGCCGACGCCGGGACGTGGACCAATGCCTGCAGGGTCAGCCATTCCGAGGCGAACCCGTTCAGCAGCGGCATGCCGGCGATCGCGAGGGCGCCGACGAGGAACGCGCCGCCGGTCCAGGGCATCCGCCGGAGCAACCCACCGAGGCGGTCGAGCTCGAGCGCCCCGGTTGCCCGCTCGAAGGCGCCCGCCCCGAGGAAGAGGAGCGCCTTGAACGCCGCGTGGTTGACCGTGTGCAGCAGAGCCGCACCGAGCGCGAAGCTCGCCCACTGGTCGGCGCCGTGCCTGCGAAGCAGCAGGCAGGCACCGATCCCGAGAGCGACGATGCCGAGGTGCTCGACCGTCGAGTAGGCGAGCAACCGTTTCAGGTCGCGCTGGAAGAGGGCGTAGGTGATGCCGCCGAGCGCGGAGAGGCCGCCGAGCACGAGCACCGTCGCCCCGACCCACGTCGGCGGCGTGCCCAGCCAGTCGACGAGCACCCGGATCAGTCCGTAGGCGGCGACGGCGACCATGACGCCGCTCATCAGCGCCGAGATGAACGACGGTGCGATCGGGTGCGCCCGAGGTAGCCACGCGTGCATCGGCATCAGGCCGGCCTTCGTCCCGAAGCCGACAATCGCGGCGACAGCGATCACAGCCTGGATTCCCGAGCCTTCGCTGAGAGCGGTCGGGTCGCCGATCGCCCCCTCGTGGGCGAGCAGGAGCAGCGCGATCCACGTTCCGGCACCTCCGAGGTGCGTGATCGCGACGTAGGTGAAGACGGTGTGTCGGGCGGCGTCGGTCGTGTGGCCCGTGAGGATGATCGCAGCGGGAACGAGTGTCATCAGCTCCCAGAAGAACAGGAACGAGAGCGCGTCACGTGCACACAGGACGCCGATCAGCGAGAGGAGGAACGCTGAGCTGAGGGAGCCGGTGATCCGCCCCGCGACAGTCGAGGGCAGGTAGGACGACGCGAAGACGAGCGCCGGGCACGCGACCAGCGCCACTGTGAAGAGGAAGATCCCGGTGAGCCCGTCGATGCCGGCATGCGCGGTGAACGAGCTCGTGAATGCGTCCCCCCAGTCGTCGCCGCTCTCGAGCACCCACAGTCCCGCGATGCCCAGGGCAAGCGCCCCGGCCGCCTGCAGCCGCAGCCCGGCTGCGAGGTGGCGCCGGGTGGCACTCAACAGGCCACCCGCGACGATGCCGGCGAGGCCGGCGGCAATCAATGCCGTCACGCGGACAAAGGGGAAACAGCGAAGTCAGCAGTGAGGAGCGAGATAGGCAATCCTAGAGCGTGTTTGAGATAGGCTCGCCGCATGACAGCCTCTGCGTCCGTGCTCGCATTCACCGGTGCCCAGTGGGTGCTGCTGATCGTCTTCCTCATCCCCGTGTTGATCCTCTGGGTCTACGCGATCATCAGCCTGGTCGGCCGCCACGATCTCGGGATCGGTGCGAAGCTCCTCTGGCTGCTCGGGATCCTGTTGCTGCCGCTGATCGGTTCGATCCTCTACTTCATGCTGCGGCCGGCTCCGCAGGAGCAGAACCGCCGCGCCCAGGCCCGCCACAAGCACTGAGCGCTTCCGTCAGTGCAGGTACGGCCGCAGCACGTCGCGGCTGATCAGGAAGCCGCGCTTGACGAGCGCCTCGGTCCTCTCGAAGTCGCGGTCCTCGTGCTCGACGGAGACGACGCCGTCGTAGCCGACGCGGTAGAGCGCGGCGATGAAGCGGTCCCAGCGAATCTCGCCGAGGCCGGGCAGGCGCGGCACCTGCCAGCCCATGCCGGCCGAGAAGGACGCCGTTGCGGTAGAGGCCGTCGCGGTCGATCTCCATGTCCTTCGCGTGCACGTGGAGGATGCGGGAGCCGTAGTCGCGCACGACGCGCTCGATGTCGATCATCTGCCAGACGAGGTGCGAGGGGTCGAGGTTGAGCCCGAACCGCGTCGACGGGATGATCGAGAACATCTCGTCCCAGATCGCGGGCGTCGACGCGAGGTTCGTGCCGCCGGGCCACTCGTCGTTCGAGAACAGCATCGGGCAGTTCTCGATCGCGATGTTGACGCCGCGCTCGCTCGGCGTGGGCGACGAGGCGGCGGCCAGACCCTGCGGAAGTCCTTGAAGTTGTCGGCGACGGTCTTCGCCGGGTCGCGGCCGACGAACGTGCCGACGGTCGGCGACGCCGAGCTTCGCGGCCGCGTCGATCACCTTCTTCAGGTGGTCGT
Source organism: uncultured Thermoleophilia bacterium (assembly GCA_963829285.1). Lineage (GTDB taxonomy): Bacteria > Actinomycetota > Thermoleophilia > Gaiellales > Gaiellaceae > Gaiella. Next base: position 168,107 of record CAWHHW010000002.1, read on the forward strand.
TCGCCGCCTTGCGGTCGCGTCGGGTCGGGGTGGAGGTTGTTCGGGTAGTACGCGAGCGAGGAGATCTCGAGGTCGTGCTTGCGCGAGCGTCGCCTGCACCCTGTCGACGTCGAGGTTCGTCGACGTCGATGTGAGAGACGCCTGCGTAGCGGCGCCGCTCGGCTCCGGCCGAGGGCCAGCAGGCGACCTCGAGCATCTCGAACCCGTTCTCGGCCGACCACGCGGCCACCTGGTCGAGCGACAGTCGCGGCAGCGCCGCAGTCAGCAGTCCCAGCTTCACGGCTTCGGCTCCATTCTCCAGAGGTCGGTCATCAGATACTTCGGGCCTCGATCGTGAGCCACGATTCCCGCACCTCGCCCGGGTCGAGAAACGGCATCCGGCCGATGGCGATGTCGTGCTCGCGACCGAGGACGGAGCAGTTCGCGGGCTCGAGCGCGAGCGCGTAGCGGCCGGTCGCGGGCGCGAGCCACTGCCAGAGGCGGGGCAGCGACGATCGCACGGTCACCTCGACTCCGAGTCGAGGGTTCGTCAGCCGCGCCCAGGTGGCGCCGACATGCTCGAAGACGCGCTCGGGCTCATCCTTCGAGCGCAGGCGGAGGCTCGTCCCACGTCGCGATGCCGGAGGCGGCGATCTCGTCGCGCGGCATGACCTCGAGCGCGTCGGTCTCGAGGTACGCGTCGTCGTCCCAGACCGGCGCGCCGAGATTGACGTGGTAGAGGAGCGGCGCCGCCGCGGTCCACTCCGATTCGTTGACGGTGCGGTCGTCGAGTCGGACGAGACCCTGGCCGAGGGCGGTCGAGATCCGGCGCGCGACCGTGAACGGCGGATCGACGATGACGGCGGTCACGGTGAGCTCCGAAGCCGATCGCTCGAGCTGGACGTCGTCGGCACGGCGAGCCGTGTACGTCCCGTGCAGGCCGATTCCCTCCGACGGCGACGCCGACGTTCGAGAGCCCGCAGGTCGTCATCGAGGCCACCGCCCCAGGCGGCGCCCCAGGCGAGATTGTCGACGAGACCGTCGGCCGCTACCGCGCCCTGCTCGCCGTTCTCCGAGATCCAGGCAAGCGGCGTGCCCCGGAACCAGGCGGCGCCGATATCGAGCCCGCGGTCAGGGAGCAGGCGCACGTCGATCCCGTCCCAGACACGCAGGTCGATCGCTCGGGAACCGGCCGAGTCGCCCGTGCTGACGATGGACTCGACCGCCGTCGCGATCTGATCCGCGTGTGAGAGCTTGTCGGCCGAGATCATGTTCGTGCGTGCCCGACCGAGCCGTTGAGCGTGAGGCCGCCGTCGACGAGCAGCTCGTGCCCCGTCACATAGCGTGATGCGTCCGAGGCGAGGAAGACGGCCGCGTCGGCGATCTCGGCGGGATCGGCGATGTGGCCGAGCGGGATCCGGTTCTCGTAGGTTGCGCGCACCTCGTCGGTATACGCGATCTTGTTCAGCGGTGTGTCGGTCGCCCCGGGGGCGAGCGCATTGACCGTGATCCCGTGCGGCGCGAGCTCGACGGCGAGCGCTTTCGTGAGGCCGACGATGCCGCCCTTGGCCGTGATGTAGGCAGAGAGGTCGGCGAGCGGCTGGATATCGGCGGCCGAGCTGATGTTGACGATCCGGCCGCCCTGGCCGACTCGCGACCATGCGACGGGCCGCGGCGCGGCAGCCGTAGACGTAGCCGAGGAGGTTGGGCGCGAGAATGTCGTCCCAGTCCTGCTCGGTCGTCTCGAGGAACGGCTTCACGAGCAGGCGCGCGGCGTTGTTGACCCAGATGTCGAGTCGTCCGAAGGTGTCGATCGCCGTCGCGGCCGCGCGCTCCGACGTCGTCGACGGAGCTCGTGTCGCCGACGAGCTGGACCGACCGGGCGCCCTCGCTCCGAGATCGCCGGCGGCCGTCTCGGCGCCGTCGTCGAGCGAGATCCCGACGACGTCGGCGCCCGCGCGTCGCAAGCGCGAACGCGATCGCTTGACCGATTCCGCGCGACGCGCCGGTGACGACCGCGGCACGGCCGGTGAGGTCGAAGGGGGACGACCCTGGCTCATGACGTCGCCAGCAAATCACGGAACCGGGGCGCAGCGAGCACGAGCTTGAACGCGCTTCGTCCACCGGCAGCAGGCGCGCGGTCGCCCGTGGGCGTGAATCCGGCCTGCTTGTAGAGACGCTGCGCCGGCGTGTTGGCCTCCTGCACGAACAGGACGACGCGCGCAGCGCCGCGGGCGTCCGCCCAGTCCGCCACGGACCGGATCAGGTCGCGTGCGACTCCCCGTCCGCGTGCATCCGGATCGACCCACATCGAGATCAGCTGTACCTCTTGCGGGTTGACTCGCACAAACGCGCCGACGAGGCCGAGCCAGCGGCCGCTCCTCCTCGGCGACGAACAGCGTCTTCTCGTCGCCGGCAGCCGCCTCGGCGACCCAGTTGCGCCACGTCGTGTCGGGCTCGCGCACCATGTCCTCGTAGCGCGTGGAGAAGAAGGCTGCGTCGTCGCGCAGCATCCGCAGGCGGATCTCACGCCAGGTGCGCCATTCGTCGGCGCGCACGGTTCGGATTGCAACGGGGCCGGGCCGGCTCGGGCTGGGGGAGATCGGTCACACGGTGAGGCTAACGATCCTGCGGTACGGCGAGGAGAGCCAGGGAACTGTGCCGCGGTTTGGCCGTCGGTTTCAGTGCGGGGTGTTCCAGACGAAGCCGGATTCGTAGGCGGCAATGACGAGTTGGGTACGGTCCCGCAGTCCGAGTTTGAGCAGCATCGAGCGAATGTGTGACTTGGTCGTTGCCTCGCTGACGAACAGCTCTCTTGCGATCTCGGCGTTACTCAGCCCGCGAGCGACCTCACGGAGTACCTCTCGCTCGCGCTGGGTGAGCTCAGGGAGCGGCCCTGCGGGACCACTGCTCGCGGGTCCCGGCCGCCGCGCGAACTCCTCAATCACTCGTCGCGTGACGGACGGCGCCAGAAGGCCCTCTCCGCGTGCGACGAGTCGGATCGCAACGACGAGGTCGTCGAGGGGAGTGTCTTTCAGGAGGAAGCCGGAGGCTCCGGCGCGGAGCGCCTGGAAGACGTACTCGTCCAGGTCGAAGGTCGTCAGCATGAGCACACGGACATGGTTGTCGGCTGCGAGGATCTTCTCCGTTGCGGCCACCCCGTCCATCAGCGGCATCCGAATGTCCATCACGATGACGTCGGGTTTGAGCTGTCGTGCCGCAGCGACTGCCTGAACACCGTCGGCGACCTCGGCGACGACCTCGATTCCGTCGGCTTGGGAGACAACCCGTCGAAACCCCTCGCGTACGAGCGGCTGGTCGTCGGCGAGGATCACGCGGATTGCCGCGCTCACCGCGGTGCCTCGAACGGCAGCGATGCGACGACCACGAAGCCGCCTGGCTCGCGCCCTGCCGCGAACGATCCGCCGTAGAGGCTCGCACGCTCGCGCATTCCGACAAGCCCGTTGCCGCCACTCCCGGGAGAAGCCCCATGTCCTCTGCCCGTGTCCGCGATTCTCAGGGCTACGGCCCGGTCGTCGTATCCGATCTCGACCGTCGCGCGTGCCGGCCCGGCATGGCGGAGCGCGTTGGTGAGAGCCTCTTGAACGATCCGGTAGGCGGCGACATCGATGCCGGGGGAAAGCGGACGAGCTACTCCCACGACGCGGAGATCGACCGGCAGTCCGGCCTGCCGTACCGACTGTACGAGGGTGCTCACATCAGCCATTCCAGGCTGCGGAGCGAGGGCACTGGCATCCTCGTCTCCGTCGCGCAGGAGGCCGAGAAGACGGCGCATCTCACGAAGCGACTCGCGTCCTGCACGTTCGATCTCGACGAGCGCTGCGCGCGTCTCGACGTCTTCGGCTGCCAGGCCGTGCCGCGCGGCATCGGCCTGGACGACAACCACGCTCATGCCGTGGGCGATGACGTCGTGAAGGTCACGCGCGATCCGCGCGCGCTCGTGACGGACGGCGTCGTGCGTGCGATCCTCGGCTACCTGCGACACGAGCCGTACCTGGTGCTCCCGCCGGCGTACGACACGACCGACGATGAACGGCATCGCGAAGACGAGACCGTCGATCACGATGTCGAAGCCGTTCAGATTCGGGTCGACGATGTCGCGGGTCAGCCATGTCACGACGAACAACGTCACGGCGACGATCAGCCGACGGCCATCGAGACCCGCTGCGACCGAATAGGAGATCACCATCGCCGCAAGGCCGACGGCGAGGATCTGGGGCGGCACCTCCCCGGCAATCATCAGCAGGCTCCCACCGGCGGCGATTGCAACCATCGCGAGCGGAGACCGGCGCCTGAGGGCGAGGGAGGCACAGATGAGTGTCACCCCGGCAGCCTGCAACCACCGCGATTCCGTCGACCACTCATCCCAGACCAGAAGCTCTGCCCAGCCAAGCGTGAGGCACAGCAACGCGAGCAGCATGTCCACCGCTGGCACGGGCAGCCTTCGCATCATCGGGCAACGTATCGCCCCGTCGCATTCACCGCATCAGCCCCAGGGCTAAGAGCAATTTCCACCCTGCGGCCGATGTGCGCCGCAGCTGATGGCTCTACGTTCGAGGGAATCACTGAGGAGAGGAGTGGCTCGTGACCGACCTCGGCAACGACACGGCCGAAGGGCGTACTCGTGGTGCGACCGCAGCCGTCGCGATCAGCGGCGCGCTCTACGCCCTCGGCGCGTTCGTCCCGCAGGTTGACGGGCCGCCCGTCGAGACGGCGAACGCCGACCAGATACGAGCGTTCCTGACAACGCACGACTCGGGCATGCGGATCGTGGCAACGGCCGCCGCCCTCGCGATCCCGATCGTGCTCGTCTTCACAGTGTCGCTCGCTCGCCTGATACGAGACCGCTTGCCTGGCTCGCCGCTAGCCGACCTCGTCGTCGGTGCCGGAGTGCTCGTCGCGCTCTGGCACTGGCTCGTCGTCGCCGGCAACTCCACGACACTCGTGCAGTCACTCGACGGCTACCCACTGGCGTCGGTCAGCGACGACACCCTGCGCGGCTGGTACGGCCTCTCGAACTTCACACATCTCTTCGCCGACCTCGGGATGACCGCGATCGCCACCGTCATGGCGGCAACCTCGATCGCTGCGCTTCGCACCCACCTCTTCCCGCGCTGGCTGGCCTGGCTCGGGCTCGTCTTCGCAACGGCCGGTGCTGCCGGAACGACAGGCATCACAGCCGCCTGGAAACCGCTCTCCCAGGTATGGCTCCTCGGCATCTTCGGCTGGTTCCTCTGGACGTTGATGATCGCAGTGACGTGCGGCCTACAGCTGCGGCGACGCCCCACCACGACTCGAGAGTTCTCGAAAACACGAACAACAAAGGGAGATGAGGTACGAGTATGAGAAGTGCTCTGTTTGGCCTGGTAGTGGCGGCCGCGCTGGTGGCCGCCTCCACGGCGGGATCGGCGGTCAAGCCTCAGACGTTCAACCTCCTCGAGGTCAGTACCTCGTTTGTCGGAGCCGCGGGCTTCGACGAGACCGGAAACACGCCGCCGAAGACCGGTCAGGGGTTCGTGATCGGAAGCGACTTCTACAAGTGGCGCGGCACCAAGCGCGGCGCTCATGCCGGAACCCTCAACGCGTCCTGCATGTGGGTTACCGACCCGAACACGCCCTCCGCAAAGACGATCTGCACCGCCGTCGCGGCGTTCCCCGGCGGCAAGATCACAGCAATTGGCGTCATCGGCACCGGCACCACGTTCTCGCTCCCGATCGTCGGTGGCACGGGCATCTACACGGGCGCCCAGGGGTACGTGAAGGTGACACAGGCCCTCGGCGGGCCTGACTCGAACAAATCCAACGACAAGTTCGTCATCACCGGGTAAACAGCGGCGAACCCGAAGGCGCGAACGGCGGAGGGCATCCCTGGTCAGGCGGCGGTGCTCTCCGCCATTGCGCTCGCGGGAGTCAGCGGTCTAGCGATCCTGCGGAGAACAGTCCGCGGTCGTTCCCTCGCAGCAGCCGATCTTGAAGTGGCAGCGGGGGCACTGGAGCGTCGCGTGTCGCCACTCCATCGCCGTTCCGCAGCGCCAGCAGGGCTCGGGCGCGGCCGTCGGTGCGGCTGCGGGCGGACGGGTGGATGATGTCGTGTCGCTCACGAGCGCAGGAGTGTAGTGGGGGTCTCTGACGGAGCCCAGCGTGGTGGTGTATACGGCAGGTATGAGCAATCCCGCGGATCTCGGTGTCGTCGAGGCGATCGCGCTCCTCTCACGGAGAGAGCTGTCGTCGCGAGAGCTCGTCGAGGCGTGCCTCATGCGCATCCGCGAGCGTGACGGCACGCACAGCTTCGACGGCGATCCGGAGTCGATCAACGCCTGGGTGCGCGTGTACGAGGAAGACGCGCTTGCGAGTGCCGATCGTGCCGATGCTCGGCTGGCAGCGGGGGAAGCGCCTCCGCTCTGCGGCATTCCGATCGGGCTCAAGGACATGTACGCCGTTGCGGGCAAGCCGGTCACGGCTTCCAGCCGTCTCCTCGATCTCGTTCCCGAGCGCTCCTGCGACGTGTGGGAGCGGCTCGAGGCAGCCGGGATGGTGCTGCTTGGTCACCTCCACACGCATGAGTTCGCAGCGGGCGGGACGACCGACCAGGTCGGCAACCCGCTGGCGCTCGACCGCTCGGTCGGTGGCTCGAGCGGCGGCTCGGCGGCGGCTCTCGTCGCCCGGATGACGCCTGCCGCGACCGGCACGGATACCGCCGGGTCGGTGCGCATTCCATCGGCGCTCTGCGGCATCGCGGCGATCAAGCCGACCCGGGGGCTCACGTCGATCCGCGGGATCGTTCCTCTCGGCCCGACGTTCGATCATGCCGGGCCGATGGCGCGGAGCGTCGCGGACTGCGAGCCGCTCCTCGCCGGCATGGCCGGTGTGGCGCCGCCGGCTGAGCGCGCACCGCTGCGGCGTGTCGCCGTCTCGCCCCGGCTCGGCCTCGTCGAGCTCGAGGCAGACGTCGGCGACGGCTTCGACGCCGCGCTCGCTGCCTGTCGAGCCCTTGGTGTCGAGCTCGTCGACGTTCCGCCGCCCGACGCCGACCTCGATCCCGGCCTCGCGTACCTCGACGTCGTCTGCACCGAGATGCTCGCCTACCACCGTCGCTTCGACGACAGGCGTGAGCTCTACCGCCCGTCGATCCGCGGCTTCCTCGAGCACGCCGAGCAGCGCGCGATGCCGGCGGAGGAGTACGTCGCGATCCAGGAGAGGCGGGTCGAGGACACCGCGGTCTGGCGCGAGTGGTTCGCGAAGCACCGCCTCGACGCCGTGATCGAACCGACCGTGCCGATCACCGCGCCTCTCCGCGGCCCGGGCTACGACGTGGCCTTCACGGACGAAGCCGAGCTCCTGCTCACCTACTACTGGAACTGGACTGGATTCCCCGCCGTGACGCTGCCGTCGGGCATCGGCCGACGCACGGGCCTGCCGGTGGGGGTTTCGCTGATCGGCCCGAGTGGATCCGACTGGGACATTCTCGCGGCCGGCGCGACTCTTCAGTCAACGATCTAGCAAGGCGACGACCGGATTCGAACCGGTGTACGAGGCTTTGCAGGCCTCTGCCTAACCACTCGGCCACGTCGCCAGACCGGCGCATCGTAGTTGAGGCCGTCGGAGCGCCAGGTTCCTCGGCTCTTGACAGAGGAATGTGCCAAGACGCACAATCTCGCGATGGACACGGTTGCAGCGATCCTGAACGAGAAGGGCGGCTCCGTGATCGAGATCGACGCCGAGGCGACGGTCTTCGACGCCGTCAAGGCGATGGTGGAGGCGAACGTCGGCGCACTGCTCGTCACCGACGGCGAGGAGATCGTCGGCATCTTCACCGAGCGCGACTATCTGCGCCGAATCGCGGTCGAGGGGCGCAGGTCGCGTGACACGGCCGTTGTCGAGGTGATGTCGGCGCCCGTGATCTGCGTCACGCCCGGGACGGGGATCGACGAGACGATGGCGCTGATGACCGACCGCCGCATTCGCCACGCGCCCGTTGTCGCAGACGGCGCTCTCGTCGGGATGGTCTCGATCGGCGACCTCGTCAAGTTCACGACGAAGCGCCAGAGCTTCCAGATCCAGTATCTGACCGACTACATCAGCGCCCGCTAGCCGGCTTCATCGCTCAGGGCGACCGCTCTGCGGCGATCTCGTGAGCGGCGAGAGTGGCTCCAACATGGCCCGTCAGCACCTCCAGGAACGGCTCCTTGTCGAGCGCGTACACCTTCGCCCCCGTCAGAGCGGTAACCGTCGCGTTGCGCGGCACATCGCGTAGCAGCGCGACCTCTCCGAACCCCTCGGCTCGACCGAGCGTGTTCACCTGCACGCCGTCGATCGTGATCGCGAACTCGCCCTGGGCAATCGCGAAGTAGCGGTCGCCTTCGCCTCCCTGCGTGATGACGACGTCGCCCGGAGCGAAGGACAACGGCTCGAGGCTCCGTGCCAGGCCCTCGATCTGCGGCGGCGGTAGCGCGGAAAACAGGCGCAACGACCGGAGCAGGCCGATCTCGACCACGGGGACGTGAGCCGAGGCGTCGAGCGCAAACAGTCTTCTGCCTCCGAGCAGCGCGAGCAGAGGCAGCATCCCGCCGACTCCCGCTATCGCCAGGGTTGCCCCGCCGACTCCGACGAGAACGGGCGCGAGCAGTGCTCCGACGGCGGTTCCGACCATGATCAGCGCCTCGAGGATTCCGAACACGCGAGCGAGCACGTCCGCCGGAGCCGTGCGCTGCAGCAGCGTCCGCCCGGCTACGTCGAACAGGCTGCGCGCCGCGCCCGCTACCGCGAGCAGGAGGAGCGCCCCGGCGGTCTGTGACCACACCGTCATCACGCAGAAGGCAACGAGCCAGATGGCGAGCGAGGTCACAATCGCCGGCATCAGGCGGGCCCGCCCGACGAGAGAGGCCGTGACGGCGATCCCGAGGGCGCCCCCCGCACCGAAGGCTGCATTCAGATAGCCCGCACCACCCTGGCCCATCCCGAGCGTCCCCAGGGCGAGGACGACGTAAAGGACGTCGAGCATGCCGAGGGCCACGTACTGCGAGCCCAGAAGGCCCACGAGCAGTCGTGCGGCCGGTTCTCGCCGTAACACGTGGAAGCCCGCGAGCAACTCCTCTGTCGCGCTCGCTCCGTCAGCCTGCAGCGCCGCCGGGGGCCCACGAACGGGCATGACGAGGATCGCCGCCACGAGGACGAGAATCGCCATCAGGAGGAACACCCATCCGGGCCCGGTCACGGCGAGCATCACACCGGCGAGCGCAGGAGCGATCAGAACGCTGAGGCTCTCGATCCATCCGGAGACGACGTTTGTCGCCGTCAGCTCTTCGGGTGCGCGGGCGAGCGCGGGGGTGAGCGTCGCCAGCGTCGGGCGGGTGACGGTGACTGCGGTGGCAGCACCGGCGGCGCACACGTACGCGAGCCACGCCGGCCCGGAGAGCAGCAGAACGGCGGCCGTCGCACCCATACCGAGCGCCTGGGCGACGTAGCCGAGAGTGAGGACGAGGGCGGGGCGGTACCGGTCGGGCAGCACCGATGCAAACGGCGCGAAAAGAGCCGCGGGGACGAGCTGAATCAGCGCTACCAGGCCGGACAGCGTGGCGCCACCGCGATCGTATGCGTACACCAGCATCGCGATCCAGACAGCCCACTCGGCCCCGTTGAAGAGGAAGAACGCGATCTCCTCGCGCCGCAACTCGGGATTGCGAAAGACGAGGCCGAAGACCCGAGCAATCTGAGAAGCGCGCGCGCGGAGGCTCACAGGATGCGCGCGCTCCTGCTGCTCGTCTGGATGCTTCCCGCCGGGATCACGCGCGCGAGCAGTATCGCCGTCGTCCCGGCGACGCGCTAGGGGAAGCCCGGCGCGCCCGGGTGCAGGTCGAGCGAGCCACCGTCGCGGCAGCCGGGCGGCAGCCGGTAGTCGACCCGCTGCGACGCTCGCATCGGACAGGTCAGCGGCGAGCTGCGAACGCATCAGGTCGTGTGCCGTGCTCGACGGCGAGCCCGAGCCGTTCTCCGAGGCCAACGCCCTCCTGAACCGCGAAGCACTCCGTGGTTGCCTCGTTCGCGACGCCGCGCAGGTGCGTCGACTCGTGCGCGAGCACCGTGATCGCAAACGCCGCGTCGTCACGGGCACCGAGGCGGTGCTCGAACGCGATCCGGTACAGCGAACGGCAGACGCTCGGCTCGAGGTAGGCAAGCGACGCGGGGGATGAACGCCACGCCCGCCGCGTCTGAGCCGACGCCGGTGAACGAATAGCTGTCGTCGCAGCGGACGACGACAGGGTGGCCCGCGATCCGCGCCGCCTCGGCGGTGAACCGGTGCTCGGCCTGCGCCCGCGCCGAGGCCGAGAGCGCCGGCCAGCTCGGCGTTCCGATCGACGCGGTACGCGTAGGCGAAGAGACCGAGGCCGACGGCGAGCACGAGCAGAAGGGGCATCCGGGAGCGACGCGGCGCGCGCGGAGCGGCAGGAATCAGGACCGGCTCACCGTCCTCGTCGACCGTCTCGACCCAGCCGAGGTCGGCGTCGTCTGCCCCTGGGAGGCGGTTCGTCGCCGGCTCCAGGTCGGCCCCGGCGCGCCGCTCGCGCTCGCCGCGCACGACGAACTCGATCTCGGTCGCGGCGAGGATCGCGAACGGGAGCCAGAACGGAATCGCGTCCTGCAATCGGGTCGAGAACAGCCAGAGCACGACGAGCACCAGCCCGCCGACCCGGGCCGCAGTCTGCATGCCCGCTCGCGAGAGCTCGTTCCACCCAGCCAGGGTAGAGAAGGGACGTAGGATCCTGGCGTGATCGATCCGCTCGAGCGCTGGCGGGAGGCTGGGCCTCCCCGACAAGCCGGACTACGCAGGCCTGCTGACCTTCTCGGCCCTCCCGTACACGGAGGATCCGGCGGAGCTCGAGGGCGTTGACGTCGCGATCGTCGGCGCGCCGATGGACGACCTCACCTCCGACCGGCCCGGAACGAGGTTCGGGCCACGGGCGATCCGCGCCGCGAGTTGCCCGCCGGGGCCGCACCTCGAGGCCAAGATCGACGCGATGGAGGAGCTTCGCGTCGTCGACTTCGGCGACGCGCCGGTCGTGCCGTCGGATCCGATCGGCAGTCACGCGGCGATCGAGCGAGTCGTCGGCCAGGTCGTCGCGGCGGGCGCGATTCCGATCGTCCTCGGTGGCGACCACTCGATCACCGAGCCCGATGTGAAGGCAGTCGCGAACGTGCATGGCCCGGTCGCGCTCGTCCATTTCGACACCCACACGGACACGGGCGAGGAGGTCTTCGGCGTCGAGGTCTCGCACGGAACGCCGATGTACCGGCTCGTCCGCGACGGCCATGTCGACGCGTCACGCTACGTGCAGATCGGCCTGCGCGGCTACTGGCCGGGCGAGCAGGAGTTCGCCTGGCAGGCGGAGCGCGGGATCACGAGCTTCTTCATGCACGACGTTCGCGACCGCGGGATCAGGGCGGTCGTCGAGGAGACGGTCGCGATCGTCGGCGACGCGCCCGTCTTCCTCACCGTCGACGTCGACGTGCTCGACCCGGCCTTCGCGCCCGGGACCGGCACCCCGGAGCCGGGAGGCATGACGAGCGCCGATCTGCTGTGGGCGTGCCGCGAGCTCGCCTCGCGCCTCGCGATCGCCGGGATGGACGTCGTCGAGGTGATCCCGACGGCGGTCGGCTCGGCCGACATCACGGCGCTCGTCGCCGAACGGATCGTCCGCGAGACGCTCACGGGGGTTGCGCTAGGCCGGAAGTGACGGCGAGCGGCATCGTGCAAACCCAGATCTCCCGTTGCGCGACCGTGCCCGAGACCGTGCACGTGTCGACCGGGAGGTTCGGGAAGCCGTTCAGCAGTCCCTGCTTGCAGGAGTACCACGTGTCGGTCGGCTGCGCCTGGGGTCCCTGCGCGACGACACAGGTTCCGACGAACCCACTCCGCTCGAACCATCTCTGATCTCGCCCGACGAACATCACCGCGATGATCGCGGCGCCGACCAGGGCAATCTTGATCAGGGTCATGGGTGAGCTCGATTCGGGCGGGGGCGTGAATCGGGTTTCTGCGCCCCGATATCGGCACCTGGAGGCCCTTTGATGAGGGGTTTCACTCGCTCGGGGCTGCATCCCGTTCAGCTAGGGTCGCCGCGATGACGGCCGTGCGCATGGATGGGAAGGAGCTCGCCGCGAAGGTGCGGGAAGCCGTCGCGGTCGAGGTGGCCGAGATCGGGCACGTCGGGCTTGCGACAGTGCTCGTCGGAGACGACCCTGCTTCACACGTCTACATCGCTGCAAAGCACAAGGCGGCCACCGACGCTGGCATCGACGCGCGCGACGTTCGCCTCCCGGCCGAGACCTCCGAGGAAGAGGTGCTCGCGTTGATCGAGAGACTCGAACGGCGACCCCGAGGTCGACGGGATCCTCGTTCAGCTGCCGCTGCCTCCGAACATGAATGAAACGAAGGTCACCTATGCCGTTTCGCCGGCCAAGGACGTGGACGGGTTCCACCCGGTCAACGCCGGCAACCTCTATCTCGGCACGCCGATCCACGTGCCGGCGACGCCGTCCGGTTGCATGGAGCTGCTGCGCGAATACGGCATCGATCCGTCCGGGATGGAGGCCGTCGTGATCGGCCGCAGCGAGATCGTCGGTCGTCCGATGGCGATGCTCCTCATGCACGCGAACGCCACCGTCACCGTCTGCCATTCGCGCACGGCCGATCTCGCTGCCCACGTCCGCCGTGCCGACATCGTCGTTGCCGCAGTCGGCCGGCCTGGAATCGTCACGCCCGAAATGGTCAAGCCCGGCGCCGCGTGCCTCGACGTCGGCCTGACCCGTACGGACGACGGGATTCGCGGCGACATCGACGCGTCCGTGGCAGAGGTCGCCGGCTTCCTGACGCCGATGCCGGGCGGCACCGGGCCGATGACGATCGCGATGCTGCTGCAGAGCACGCTCAAGGCGGCGCGCTACCGCCGCGGGCTGCTTGCATTCCCAGGAGCCTGACGGTACCGTTCTCGCCGCTTCGTAAGTCGTACGGCTTCATCGTGGGGCTGTACACGTTTCAGGAGGACGTTCGTTGTCGGAAATTGGCACCGTCAAGTGGTTTTCAAACGAGAAGGGCTTCGGGTTCATCGAGCGCGAAGGCGGAGAGGACGTGTTCGTCCACTTCTCGGCGATCACTATGGACGGCTACAAGTCCCTCACTGAGGGACAAAAGGTGGAGTTCGAGGTCGTCCAGGGCCCCAAGGGTGCTCAGGCGGCGAACGTCACGGCGGCTGCTTAGGCTTTCCGGATTCGAGCTTCGTGCGACGGGCCCCGGGAGGGGCCCGTCGTCGTTCGTGACACGATAGGAGCACAATGGCGATCGACAGAGAGACGGTGTTGCACGTCGCGCGGCTGGCGCGCCTCGAGCTCGGCGCTGATGAGGTCGATCGTCTGACGAGCGAGCTCGGCGCCATTCTCGAGGCGGTCTCGAAGGTGTCGGAGCTCGATCTCGCCGACGTGCCGCCAACCTCGCATCCGCTCGACCTCGTCAACGTGTGGGCGGACGACGTGCCGCGGGCGTCGCTCTCGCTCGACGACGTGCTCGCGAACGCGCCCGCTCGCGAGGGCGACCTGTTCCGCGTGCCGCCGACGGCCGGACCGGACGTTTCCGCGTGATCGACACGCTTCGTCTCACCGCCGAGGACGCGCTCGGCCTGATCGAGCGTCGCGAGGTCTCGTCTGCCGAGCTCCACGCTGCCTACGTTGCGGCGGCGGGTGAGCGCGACGGCGAACTGCACGCCTACCTCCGACTCGTCGAGGACGGCGAGGGAACGGGGGTGCCGATCGCCCTCAAGGACGTGATCTCGACCAAGGGCGTCGAGACGACGGCGGGCTCGAAGATCCTCGCCGGTTACGTGCCGGTGTTCGACGCCACGGTTGCCGCGCGCTGCAAGGCGGCCGGGATGCCGGTGATCGGCAAGACGAACACCGACGAGTTCGCGATGGGATCGTCGACCGAGAACTCGGCCTACGGCCCGTCGCGCAATCCCTGGGATCCGACCCGTGTCCCGGGAGGGTCGGGCGGCGGGACTGCCGCCGCCGTCTCGGCCGGGCTCGCGCCGTGGGGCCTCGGGTCGGACACAGGCGGCTCGATCAAGCAGCCGTCGGCGCTGTGCGGCAACGTCGGCCTGCGCCCGACCTACGGCACCGTCTCGCGTTACGGAGTCGTCGCGTTCGCGTCGAGCCTCGACCAGATCGGCCCAGTCGCGAAGACGGTCCGCGACGTCGCGCTCCTGTACTCGATCGTCGCCGGGCCCGACGAGAACGACTCGACCACGGTGGCTTTGTCCGAGCCGGTCGAGCTTCCCACCACGGAGTCACTCGCCGGTACGCGCATCGGGCTTCCAAAGCAGATCTGGGACCTCGCCGGCGTCGAGCCGGGCGTGCGCGCCTCGTTCGAGGCGGCGATCGAGACGGCGCGTGAGCTCGGGGCGGAGGTCGGCGAATGTGACCTGCCGCTCTCGTTCGACTACGGGATGCCCTGCTACTACCTGATCGCTCCTGCGGAGGCGTCTTCGAATCTCGCCCGGTATGACGGCGTGCGCTACGGCCCTCGCGTCGATGCTCCCACGTACCGGGAGATGGTCGAGCAGACCCGCGACGCGGGTTTCGGCGACGAGCCGAAGCGCCGCATCATGCTCGGTACCTACGCGCTCTCGGCCGGCTACTACGACGCCTACTACGGCCAGGCGCAGCGCGTCCGCACGCTGCTGATCCGCGAGCACCGCGCAGCGCTCGAGCGGTTCGACGTGATCGCCACGCCGACCTCGCCGACCGTGGCGTTCCCGGTCGGCGACAAGGCCTCCGACCCGCTCGCGATGTACGCGTGCGACGTGATGACGATTCCGTCGTGCCTCGCAGGGCTGCCGGGGCTGAACATCCCGTCCGGCCTCTCGGCGGGACTGCCGGTTGGCCTCCAGCTGATCGGCCGCCAGTTCGGCGAAAACGCGCTGTTCCGGACCGGCCACGCGCTGGAGCGGGCGATCGGCTTCGATACGACGCCGGAGCGCTACCGATGACCTGGGAAACCGTCGTCGGGCTCGAGATCCACGCGCAGCTGAAGACGCGCACGAAGATGTTCTGCCGCTGCACGGCCGGGTTCGGTGGGCGTGAGAACACCCAGACCTGCCCCGTTTGCCTCGGGTTCCCGGGTGCGCTGCCGGTCATCAACAGGACCGCGATCGAGTGGACGGTGAAGCTCGGACTCGCGCTCGGCTGCGAGATCGCGCCGCGGGCCGTCTTCGCGCGCAAGAACTACTTCTACCCCGATCTGCCGAAGGGATATCAAATTTCGCAGTACGATCTACCATCTTGCATAGAAGGCAACATGCTAGTGCCAATGCCGGAGGGTGAGCTCTCGGTCGGGATCGTGCGCGCGCACCTCGAGGAGGATGCCGCGAAGACAGTGCACATCGGCGGAGCGAGCGGCCGGATCGGTGGCGCCGAGTACTCGCTCGTGGACTACAACCGCGGTGGCACGCCGCTCGTCGAGATCGTCACCGCCCCCGACATCCGCTCCGCGGAGGAGGCGAAGCGCTTCCTGCTGCTCCTCCGGCAGACGATCGTCGAGCTCGGGATCTCGGACGCGGAGATGGAGAAGGGGACACTGCGCGTCGACGCCAACGTCTCCGTGCGCCCGGCCGGCTCGGACGAGCTGCGCACGCGGTGCGAGATCAAGAACCTCAATTCGTTCAACCACATCGCGCGTGGCATCGAGGCGGAGGCCGCGCGGCAGATTGCGGTGTGGGAGGAAGGCGGCGAGTTGGCTCAGGAGACGTTCGACTTCGACGCCGCCTCCGGCACCCTGACCGCGCGGCGGACGAAGGAAGAGGCAGACGACTACCGCTACTTCCCCGAGCCGGACCTCGTGCCGGTGGAGCCGCCCGCCGAGATGGTGGAGCGGCTGCGGGCGGAGCTTGCGGAGCCGCCCGCGGCGCGGGTCGCACGGCTCGGCGAGGAGCTCGACCTGGAGCGTGCGCTCGTGCTCGTCACCGGAGGGCTCGACCGGCTCTACGAGGCCACCGTCGCTGCGGGTGCCGACGGGCTCGCAGCCGCGAACGTGATCGCGAACAATCTCGTCGGCGCCGGCGTCGATCCGGATGCGGTCGACGCGGCCGAGCTGGCGAAGCTCGTCGAAGCACGTGATCGCATCCCGCGCCAGGCGTTCGACGAGGCGATCGCGAAGGCCGGCGAGGCAGGGTTCTCGGCCGCCGGCTATCTCGAACAGGAGGCCGTCAGCGACGCTTCGGAGCTCGGGCCCGTGATCGAGGCGATCCTGGCGGCCAACCCCGGCCAGGTGGCGGCGTTCCGGGACGGCAAGGAAGGATTGCTCGGGTTCTTCGTGGGCCAGGTGATGAAGGAAACCGGCGGCGCGGCCAATCCGCGCGTCGTCAGTGAGCTCGTTCGCGCGCAGCTGCTAGAGGCGTGACGTCTCTCGCATAGGCATCATTCCGCAAATGCGCCGGACGCTGACCTGGCTCGTGACGCTGCCGTTCGCCGCGACCAGCGTCCTCATCGGCCACGCGATCGCATATCGCATCACCGGCCTTCCTGCCGACAACCTGCACGGGTACCTCGAGCATGCGCCGCAGGTCGTTCTGATTCTGGCCACCGTCGCACTCGTCGGGCTCGCGGGCGATGCTCGGGCGCGCCGACGCTCGCCGGTGCCTCTTGCGTCCATCGGTGTCGTAGCGTTCGTCGCGCAGGAGCACCTCGAGCGGCTGATCCACACGGGCCACGTCCCGTTCCTGCTCGCGAGCCCGGTGCTGTGGCTCGGAATCGCGTTGCAGCTTCCGCTCGCTGTCGTCGTCTGGATCGTCGTCCGCCTCATCGCCGAGGGCATCGCCGTTCCGCAAAGCCGCACGCCTCGCATCGCGGACTACGCCGTTGCCGTCACGGCGTCGGTGGCCCGGCCGCTCTCCGCCGCAGTTGCCGCGACGCATCCGGGCCGCGGCCCTCCCTTCTGCTCCTGACTCCGTCCCCACCGCGGCACCCGATGTGACCGCGGCAAGACTCTCTCAGGAGGATTCATGCGCAAAGCACTGATCTTGGCGATCGCCCTCGCAGCGATCGTGGTTCCCACGGCCTGCGGGTCGACGACCGTCGCCGCCAAGCCCGTCGTGATCTCGATCACCGTCGTCAACGCGCGGCCGGTCGGCGGGATCAAGCGCCCGACGGTCAAGAAGGGCCAGACCGTCCGGATCGTCGTCAAGACGAACGCCGGTGAGGCCGTTCACCTGCACGGCTACAACATCGAGAAGCCGGTCAAGGTGGGCAAGCCGACGGTGATCCAGTTCGTCGCCAAGGTTCCCGGCCGGTTCGAGCTCGCGCTGCATCCGATGGATGCCTTGCTTGCTCAGTTGACCGTCACGCCGTGAGCGCGCTTCTGCCGCACGTTCTGGCCCACGGGATCGGGGGGGTTCAAGACCTCCCGGTCCCCGTGTGGATCTTCTACTGGGGCGGAGCCGTTGTGCTGCTGCTCTCGTTCGTGGCGCTCGGTGCGCTGTGGAAGGAACCGCAGTTCGCGCGCCGCTCGGACGGCCGCGGGCTGGGCGAGGGGTTCAGCCGCTTCGTGCTCGGGCCGCTGCGGATCGCGGTCCAGATCGTCTCGGTCGTTCTCTTCTGTGTCGTCTTCGCCGCCGCGCTGTTTGGCACCTCCGACCCCTTCGCGAACCTGGCGCCGACCTGGGTCTACGTCATCTTCTGGCTCGGGCTGCCGCTGCTCTCAGTCCTGTTCGGGAACGTGTGGCGGGCGCTCAGCCCGTG
Source organism: uncultured Thermoleophilia bacterium (assembly GCA_963829285.1). Taxonomy (GTDB): domain Bacteria; phylum Actinomycetota; class Thermoleophilia; order Gaiellales; family Gaiellaceae; genus Gaiella. The sequence continues at coordinate 185,888 of CAWHHW010000002.1, forward strand.
GCGGGCGATCGCGGACTGCTTCGTCTGGGTGTGGGAGACGAGCGGTCGCGAGGCACGACCGCTCACCGCCTACCCGGAGCGCATCGGCCGCTACCCCGGCGCGGTAGCGCTGTTCGCGTTCGCCGCACTCGAGCTCACCTACTCGAACCCGTCCAACCCGCACGCGCTTGCCTTTGCGATCGCTCTGTACACCTACGTGGCGCTCTTCGGGATGCTCGCATTCGGGCGCGAGACGTGGACGGCCCGGGGCGAGGGGTTCGCGATCCTGTTCGCCTACCTCGCCAGGATCGCAGCGTTGTACGCGCGCGAGGGGACGGTCCGCCTGCGGCTGCCGCTGACCGGGCTCGGCGGAGCGGAGCCCGTGGCGGGATCGATCCTGTTCGTCGCGGTTGCCCTCGGTTCGGTCGGTTTCGACGGCTTCGGCCGCACGACGAAGTGGCAGGACCTGCTCGCGAGGGTCGAAACGCCATACGTGCTCAATCGCCCGGGCACGGCGGAGCTTCTCGGCACCTCCCTCAACCTGGCCGGGCTCGTGACGGCGATCGCGATCGTGCTCGGGGCGTTCCTCGCGGCCTGCGCGATTGCTCGCTCGATGGTGCACGCCCCGCGCCGGCTCGGCCCCGAGTTCATCCTCTCACTCGTCCCGATCGCTCTCGTCTACGCGGTCGCGCACTACTTCTCGTTGTTCGTGATCCAGGGCCAGTACGTGATCCCGCTCCTCTCGGATCCGTTCGGCCGAGGCTGGAATCTGCTCGGGACGGCTCATTTCCACCCGAACATCGGCATCCTGACGCCCAACACGATCTGGTACGTGCAGGCCTTTGCACTCGTGCTCGGCCATGTTGCCGGCCTGATCGTCGCGCACGACCGGGCCGTGGCGATCTTCCGGCGACGCGAGGACGCTCTTCGCAGTCAGTACGCAATGCTGGCGCTGATGATCGTCTACACGGTGGGCGGCCTCTGGCTGCTGTCGCGGCCGTGAACGTGCTTGCGCACGGTGGCACGCCTGGGCTGATCGCGGAGCTCTCGATTGGACTGCTCGTGGGGGGCGTACTCGGTGTCGTCTGGCTCAAGGAGCGGCGTCGACGGGGCCGGGCCGGGCATCGCGGCGACGCGCCGATGAGGGACTAGGCAGAACGAAGCCGCCGTACAGGAGCAGGGCTGCAGCCGTCGAGAACAGCGCCGTTCCCGCTTCGCCAAGGCCCGCAAGGGCGCTGCCGAGGGCCGCGACGATCAGGCCGGCGAGGATAAGCCCGTTCCCGAGTGGGCGTCGTCGCAGCCCCATGAGCGCGACCGTCACAGCCGCGAGCGTTCCGACCGAGTTCGCGGCGATCGCGAGCACACGGGCCGGGAAGAGGTCGAGATACGCCTGTGCCTCGGGAATCGATGTCCCACTGACCTGAGCAGTCAAGGGCATCGCGAGTGCGACTCCGACCGCGAGCCCGACGTAGACGAGCGTCAGCGGCGCGACCCACCGCATACCCACGAGGAGCAACGAGCCCGCGCCGAGCAGAGCGGCTGCGAGGAGCCCGCCAAAGAGGTAGTAGACGCGGAAGGCCGGGTCGCTCCAACCCGCCGCCGCGCCCCAGGCGAGCGCACCGGAGCCGGCCGCAAACGCCCCGAGCGCTGCCGCCCACGCGAGCAGCTCCGGGGCACGGCGCACGCGATACCGCCGCATGAGATCGGCGCTGAGGCGGAGCGAGACGAGCGCAGCGACGAAGGCGAGGAGCGCTTCCATGAACGGAGAGCGTAGAGGCTCGCTCATGGCCCGCGAGGACGGGTACCGGCGTGCCGCTTCATTTCGCATAGCTACCCTCGTAGCGATGCCGCAGAAGCGCTATCTCCTGACACCAGGCCCGACGCCCGTGCCGCCGGAGGTGCTCGCGGCGCAGGCCGAGCCGGTGATTCACCACCGCTCGCCCGACTTCAAGGCCGTGTTCGCGCAGACGCGCGCGCAGCTCAAGGAGATCTTTCGCACCGACAACGAGGTGCTCGTCTTCACCGCGTCTGGCACCGGCGCCTTCGAGTCGGCGATCGTCAATCTCCTCTCACCGGGAGAGAAGGTGCTCGCCGTCTCCCACGGGAACTTCGGCACCCGCTGGCAGAAGATGGCAGCAGCGTTCGGCTGCGGCGTCGTCGAGTTGACGTATGCCTGGGGCGAGACTCCTCGGGCCGAGGACATCTCGCGCGAGCTGGCCGAGAGCGGCGCCGGGGTCGTGCTGCTCGTCCACTCCGAAACCTCGACCGGCGTCGTTTCCGATCTCCAGCCGCTCGTCGCCGCGTGCAACGAGGCCGGTGCGATCTCGGTCGTCGATGCGATTTCGAGTCTCGGCGCTGTGCCGCTCGAGACGGATGCGTGGGGTGTCGACGTCGTCGTCACTGGCTCGCAGAAGGCGCTGATGACGCCGCCCGGCCTCGGCTTCGCCTCCGTCTCGGAGCGCGCGTGGGCGAAGGTCGCAGACGCGACGCTGCCCCGGTTCTACTGGGATTGGGCCCGCGCCCGCGACGCCCAGGAGAAGGACAGCACGCTGTTCACTCCCGCCACGTCCACGGTCGTGGCGCTCAACACCGCTCTCGAGCTGATCCTCGCCGAGGGGCTCGAGAACGTCTTCGCGCGCCACGTCGCGATCGGCCGCGCCTGCCGTGCGGGTGCGAAGGCAATGGGCCTCGAGCTGTACTCGCCCGACGACGACAGTGCCGCCGTCCTGACTGGAATCCTCACCCCTGCCGGAGTCGACGCGATTGCGCTGCGGCTCGCACTGCGCGACCGCTACGGGATCACCGTCGCGGGCGGTCACGGCCACGTGATCGACCGTCTCTTCCGCATCGGGCACATCGGCTACGTGGACATCTTCGACATCACGACCGCACTTGGTGCGATCGAGCTCCAGCTCACCGAGATGGGTGCGACGGTGGAGCGCGGCGCCGCAGGTGCCGCAGCGCTCGCTGCCTACGAGGCGGCCGGCTGACCATGCGCGTCCTGGTGCGGGAGGAGATCGCCGACGCCGGCGTCGAGTTGCTCCGCTCGCGGTTCGAGGTCGACGTCGACCAGACGACGCCGCTCGAGGAGATCATCGACCGCTACGACGCGGTCGTGATTCGCTCGGCGACGAAGCTCACGGCCGACCTGATCGATCGGGCCACGAACCTGAAGATGATCGGGCGGGCCGGCGTCGGAGTCGACAATGTCGACGTCGAGGCTGCGACGCGCCGCGGTATCGTGGTCGCGAACGCGCCGGAGTCGACCGTCGTCTCAGCGGCTGAGCAGACCGTCGGCCTGATGGTTGCCCTCGCACGCAACATCCCGCAGGCGCACGCGGCACTCAAGCAGGGCCGCTGGGAGCGCTCGAAGTGGGGTGGAGTCGAGCTCGAGGGAAAGACACTCGGTGTGCTCGGCTTCGGCCGGATCGGCCAGCAGGTTGCTCGCCGTGCAGTCGGTCTCGGCATGCGCGTCGTCGCCTACGATCCGTTCGTCGCCGAGGAGCGCTTCCGCGAGATCGGCGCGGAGCAGGCGACCGGTGTCGACGTCGTGCTCGCCGCCGCCGACTTCCTCACGCTGCACTCCCCCCTGAATGACGAGACGCGCGGGATGATCAATCGTGAGGCGATCGCGAAGATGAAGGACGGAGCGCGCATCGTCAACGCTGCTCGGGGCGCGTTGATCGACGAGGAGGCGCTCGCCGAGGCGATCACGTCGGGTAAGCTCGCCGGCGCCGCGCTCGACGTCTTTTCCGCGGAGCCGTACGACGGCCCGTTGCTCGGGCTCGACGCGGTGGTCGTGACGCCGCACCTCGCAGCTTCGACCGACGAGGCGCAGGATCGCGCAGGCGTGATCATCGCCGAGCAGGTGGTGGCGGCGCTCGAAGGGGGGCTCGTCTCGAACGCGGTCAACATCCCCGTCGTCGACAAGGCCGACCTCGAGGTGCTGGGCCCGTTCATTCCGCTCGCCGCGCAACTCGGGCGGCTTGCGGCGGAGCTTGCCGGTGGGCGGCCGCGCCGCGTCGTGGTCGCAGCCCACGGCCCGCTCTCCGACTACGACACGCGGCTGCTCACCGTAGCTGCGTTGAATGGCGTCTTCCAGGGCCGCGTCGATCAGGTGGTCAACTACGTCAACGCCCCGATGCTCGCGGCCGAGCGCGGTGTGACCGTGTCCGAGGAGCGTCTGCGCGGCTCGCGCGACTACATGAACGTCGTCGAGGTGCGCGTGACCCCCGAGGGCGGCACCGAGGTCGAGGTCTCGGGGACGACGATCGGGCCCGAGCCACGGCTGTTCCTCGCGAGTGCGCTCGGCTTCGGGATCGACATCGAGCTCGCGCCCGAGATGGTGTTCTTCCGCTACGACGACGTGCCCGGCGTGATCGGCAAGGTCGGCACGATGTTCGGCGAGAACGGCTCCAACATCGCGAACATGGCCGTGTCGCGGACACGCGACGGAACGCGCGCGCTGATGGCACTCTCCGTCGACGAGTCGCCGTCAGTGGCACTCGTCGAGGAGATGCACAACGTCGGCTTCGGCGACGCCATGTTTATTACCCTTGGGTAGATGAAGGGCCGGGGCACCGGTTGGGTTGTCGCTCAGTTCGTGGCGATGGGCGCCGTGTTGGCCGCCGGGTTCGCACCGCCGCACTGGCCCGAGGCGTGGCAACACGTCCTCTCGACGATCGGCGTCGTGCTCGCTATCTGCGGCGCCGTCTTCGCGGTCTGGGCGAGCCGCACGCTCGGCCGTTCCTTCACCCCGTTCCCGAAGCCGGTCGAGGCGGGGCTCGTGACGACCGGGCCGTTCGCGGTCGTGCGGCACCCTGTCTACACCGGCGGCCTCGTGCTGTTCGTGGGGTACGCGCTCCACACGAGTATCCCCTCGTTGGCGCTGACGGCCGCACTCGCAGGTGTCTGGGCCGGCAAGGTTCGCGTCGAGGAGCGGTTGCTCGGGGCTGTGTACCCCGGCTACGCCGCGTATTGCGTCTGTGTTCGCCGACGGCTGATTCCGTTCGTGTATTGAGTGCGGAGCGCCTCGCGGGGTAGGCTCGTCGCACGATGCTTTGCCCCAACTGCGCAACCGACAATCGGGCAGAGGCGCGATTCTGCAACGGTTGTGGCACGGCGCTCGCACGCGTCTGCCCTAACGGCCATCCGGTCGCTGCGGGCGCGAAGTTCTGTGACGAGTGCGGCGCCCCGCTCGACGCCGCTGTTTCACCTGCCGTCGCTTCCGAACCGACTGCCGAGCGGCGTGTCGTATCCGTGCTGTTTGCGGATCTCGTCGGCTTCACCGCTCTCTCGGCGGGCCGTGATCCGGAAGAGACGCGCGAGTTGCTCTCCCGCTACTTCGACACGTGTAGCCGCCTGATCGGTCTTTACGGGGGTGTGGTGGAGAAGTTCATCGGCGACGCAGTCATGGCGGTGTGGGGAACACCGACCGCGACCGAGGACGATGCCGAGCGTGCCGTGCGCGCCGCGCTCGATCTCGTCGCGGCCGTTTCTGCACTCGGGGACGAAGTGGGTGCCCCGGAGTTGCACGCCCGGGCGGGAGTGCTGACGGGAGAAGCGGCGGTCACGCTCGGGGCGGAGGGCCAGGGCATGGTTGCCGGCGATCTCGTCAACACTGCGTCACGGGTTCAGTCGGCTGCCCAACCAGGCACGGTTCTGGTCGGTGAGTCGACGCGTCGCATCACCGAGGAGACGGTGGTCTACGAGGACGCCGGCGCGCACGAGCTAAAGGGCAAGGAAGGGCTCGTGCCACTCTGGAAGGCGCTTCGGATTGTCTCGGGGGCGCGCGGCGCGCTCAAGTCGACCGGGCTCGAGGCGCCGTTTGTCGGCCGAGAGCGAGAGCTCCGCCAGATCAAGGATCTCTTTCACGACTCGGCCGAGGAGCGCAAGGCGAATCTCGTCTCGGTGACGGGGATCGCGGGTATCGGCAAGTCGCGTCTCGCCTGGGAGTTCTACAAGTACTTCGACGGCCTCCCGCAGCTCACGTACTGGCATCGAGGCCGCTGCCTCGCTTACGGCGAAGGTGTCACCTACTGGGCACTCGCCGACATGGTGCGGATGCGCTGCCGGATCACAGAGGACGAGGAACCGGCTTCGGCACTCGAGAAGCTGCGGGCCACGATCGAGGAGCACATCTCCGACCCGGAGGAACGGCGTTTCGTCGAGCCGCGCGTGGCCCAGCTCCTCGGCCTGGCAGAGCACGAGGCACGGGAGAAGCAGGATTTGTTCTCTGCCTGGCGCCTCTTCTTCGAGCGGCTGGCAGACGTGTATCCGACCGTGCTCGCCTTCGAGGATATGCAGTGGGCCGACGCGAGCCTGCTCGATTTCGTCGAGTACCTGCTCGACTGGTCGCGCAACTCGCCGCTCTACGTGATCACCATGTCCCGCCCGGAGCTGATCGAACGCCGCCCGACCTGGGGCGCGGGACACCGCAACTTCAGCTCGCTCTACCTGGAGCCGCTGTCGTCCTCGGCGATGGAGGAGCTTCTGGCGGGGCTCGTGCCTGGATTGCCGGAGGACATCCGAGACCAGATCCTGGCGCGGGCAGAGGGAGTTCCCCTCTACGCGGTCGAGACCGTGCGGATGCTGCTCGACCGAGGGTTGCTCGTGCTCGACGGCTCGGTCTACAGGCCGACGGGCGCGATCGAGACGCTCGAGGTGCCGGAGACACTGCACGCGCTGATCGCCGCGCGTCTGGACGGCCTTCCCGTCGAAGAGCGCCATTTGCTCCAGGACGGCGCCGTGCTCGGAAAGACGTTCACGCTGGAGAGCCTTGCCGTGCTCTCGGGGATCCCCGAAGACGGTCTCGAGCCGTTGCTCGGATCGCTCGTCCGCAAGGAGGTACTCGGCGTTCAGGCTGACCCTCGCTCACCCGAGCACGGTCAGTACGGCTTCCTTCAGGACCTCGTGCGGTACGTCGCCTACGAGACGCTGGCGAAGCGCGAGCGCCGAGTGAAGCACCTGGCTGCAGCCGAGTACCTGAGGCAGGCGTTTGCCGCCGACGAGGACGAGGTGGTCGAGGTGATCGCTTCGCACTACATCGCAGCCCTCGAGGCGGCACCTGACGCGAACGACGCGGGACGAGCTCAGGCAGAAGGCGAACGCAATGCTCGCACGGGCCGGCGAGCGCGCGGCATCGCTCGGCGCCGCCGCCGAAGCTCGCCGCTACTTCGAACAGGCGGCAGAGCTCGCCGTCGATCGCGTCGGAACGGGCATCCTTGCTCGACCGCGCCGGCGACATGGCAGCAAGAGCCGGTGACCCGGACTCGGCGCGGCAGCTCCTCGATCTCGCGATCGAGCTCTACGAGGGTCTCGGCGATACACACGCTGCCGCCCGCGTTGTCTTCAGGCTGGCGCGGATTGACTCCTTCACCGGGCGCAGGGATGAGTCGATGGCCCGGATGGAGAGCGCATTCGAGGTCATCTCAGCGGACGAGCCCGACGAGGACCTGGCACTCTTGGCCGCTCGCCTATCCTTCGGATACTGGTACAGCGGCGACCTCGAGCGCGCGGCTGAGCGGGCGGAGCTAGCGCTGGATATCGCCGAGACACACGCGTACCCGAGCGCCCTCGCGCTGGCGCTGCGAGCGAAGGCCGGGGTCGCCAACAGCCGGGGACACGGCGAGGAGTCATCCGCACTTCTGAAGCACGCTCTCGAGATCGCCCTGGCTCACGACGTGCTCGACGAAGCGACCACCTGCTTCTTCTGGCTGTCCGACAAGTGCTTCCAGCGCGATGAGTACGCGGAGGCGATCGGGTACCTCGATAAGGCTCTCGCCCTGACCCGCAAGCGCGGCGACCGGCCCGGTGAGTGGAGCGTTCTCGCAGAGCTGACGTATCCCCAGGTCATGCTCGGTCGCTGGGACGAGGCGCAGGAGGTGGTAGAGGGGTTTTCCCCGGATCAAATCGACGCCGGCGGATTGCTGTTGAGCATGCTCCAGTCCGGCGTCGAGATCCGAATCGGGCGAGGAGAGCTGGACGAGGCCCGGGAGACGCTATCCCTGTTCGCTCGGCTCGAGAGCTCGACCGACATGCAGGAGCTGTCGGGCTACCTTGCTTGTCGCGCTGCATTGCGCCGGGCCGAAGGAGCTTTGAGTGAGGCTCTCGCAGACGGCCGGGCGGCGGTCGAGGCGGGCCGCACCAGTTTCGGCATGGCTGCGCAGTCCAGCAAGCTAGGCATCGTCGAAGCAATCGAGGCGGCGTTTGGACTGGAGGAGTCGGCGAAGATCGAAGAGCTCCTCACGTCCATCGAAACCATTCCCGCCGGCTCGCGGCCGCCGTATCTCGACGCCCACGCGGAGCGCTTCCGCGCTCGCCTCTCCGAGGACGGCGTTGGCTACAAGGCGGCAGCGGCCGGCTTCCGCGAGCTCGGGATCCCGTTCTGGCTCGCCGCCACGCTGCTCGAACAGGGCGAGGAGAAGGGCCTCGCCGAAGCGCGCGAGATCTTCGAGCAGCTTGGAGCGACGCCGTGGATCGAGCGGGTCGACGTGGCGATTGCCCAGGCCCAACGGCGCGTTCCCGTCTGACGCGGCCGGATCATGTCCTGGCCCGAGCCCGTCGAGCGCATCGCCGTCTTCCTCCGCGCTACCGGTGCCGAGGCCCGGCTGGAGGAGTTCGCCGTCAGCACCTCCAGCGCCCGGGAGGCTGCCGAGGCGATCGGCTGCCCTCTCGAGCAAGTCGTCAAGTCACTCGTGTTCATCTGCGGCAACACTCCCGTGCTCGCTCTCCTCCCGGGCGACCGCAGGGCCGACCCGGTCAAGGTTGCAGCGGCTGTCGGAGAAGGCAGCGCGCGCGTCGCGTACGCGCGCGAGGTGGTCGCCGCAACGGGCTTCGACCCCGGCTCGGTGGCGCCGTTCCCGCCGACTCTCGGCACCCGCGTCTTCGTCGAACGGACGATCCTCGTCAGCCCGGTCGTGTGGGTCGGTGCCGGAACAAGCAGCCACATGGCGATGCTTTCGCCACCGGAGTTGCTGCGCCTGACGAACGGCGAACCTGCGGACCTGGTGGAGGAATCCGCATAATCAGGGAGACCGCGACCGCAGAGGAGCCGTGATGGAGGAAACCGAGAAGATCTGGATGAACGGCGAGCTCGTCGACTGGGCCGACGCGAAGGTGCACGTCGGTGTCCACGGGCTCCACTACGGGACGGGCGTGTTCGAGGGTGTGCGGTGCTACGAGACACCCAAGGGCCCGGCCGTCTTCCGGCTCGCCGACCACATGCAGCGGCTGCACGATTCTGCGCGGCTGTTGTATATGGACATCCCGTTCTCGGTGGAAGAGCTCCGTGAGGCAACGCACGATCTCGTCCGCGCGAACGGCCTGCCAGCCTGTTACATCCGCCCGATCGCCTTCTACGGGTACGGCCAGCTCGGTGTCGCGACGCAGGGGAACCCTGTCGAGACCGTGATCATGGCGTGGCCGTGGGGCGCATACCTCGGCGAGGACGCGCTGGCGAAAGGGATCACGACGTGCATCTCGTCGTGGAAGCGCGTCGGCCCGAACACGATCCCGCACGTCTCGAAGGCGAGCGGCGTCTACATCAACTCGATGCTCGCGACGACCGAGGCGCGGCGCGGCGGCTACGACGAGGGGATCCTGCTCACCGACGACGGGTTCGTCGCCGACGGCCCTGGCGAGAACATCTTCGTGGTCAAGAACGGCGTCATCCGCACGCCGCCGCTTTCCACCTCGATCCTGCCCGGCTTGACCCGCGAGGCCGTGATCACGATCGCGCAGGATCTCGGCTACGTCGTCGAGGAGACACCACTGATCCGCACCGACCTTTACCTGGCCGACGAGTTCTTCATGACGGGGACGGCCGCCGAGGTGACTCCGGTGCGCGCCGTCGACGACCAGCAGCTCGGCGTCGGGCCGGTCACGCAGGAGATCCAGGCGCACTACCTCGACGCGGTCAACGGCCGCAGCGATCGGTGGTCGCACTGGCTCGACTACGTCGAGACGAGCGTCCCGGAAAAGCTCGCCAACGCGTAGCTCGGTGACAGGCTTCAGCCTGTCTCCCGGGTTTCGCTAAGCGCGTCGCGCGGCTGACCGCAGCCCTGCGACAACACGGTCCTGATCGTCGTCGGAGAGCGCCGAACCACTCGGCAAGCACAATCCGAGCTCGAACAGCCTCGCCGAGACGTCGCCACCGTAGGCAGGGTCGGTCTCAAACACGGGCTGGAGGTGCATCGGCTTCCAGACCGGCCGCGATTCGATGTCGAGCTCCTCGAGCGCGAGGCGGATCGACTCGCGGTCGGCGCCGAAGGCGGCAGGCTCGACGAGGATGCACGTGAGCCAGTGGTTACTCGTGCCGTAACCGGCATCGGGCATGAAGGTGATCCCGGGCTCGTCGGCGAGCAGCTCGCGGTAGCGCGCATTCACCCGCTGTCGTGCCGCAACGCGCTCAGGCAGCACGGCGAGTTGTGCGCGGCCCAGCGCGGCGAGCACGTTGCTGAGGCGATAGTTGAAGCCGAGCTCCGTGTGCTCGTAGTGCGGCGCAATCTCCCGCGCTTGCGTCGAGAGCTTGCGCGCGTGAGCGATCAGGTCCGGGTCGGCGGAGACGAGCATGCCTCCACCACTGGTCGTGATGATCTTGTTGCCGTTGAACGACAAGGCCGCGAGGACACCCTGTCCGCCGGCGGGCGCGCCTCGGTACGTCGCACCGAGAGATTCGGCGGCGTCCTGGAGCAGCAGCACATCGTGGCGATCGCACACTGCCCGCAACGCGGCGTAGTCGCAGCACTGGCCGTAGAGGTCGACCGCGAGAACCGCCCGAACCCGGGCACCCCGACGCCGACGATCGGTCAGCGCCTCGTCGAGAAGCGACGGATCCATCGTCCAGGTAGCCGCATCGCAGTCGACGAAGACGGGCGTCGCGCCTGTGTAGCGGATCGCGTTGGCGCTGGCGGCGAAGGTGAGGGATGAGCAGACGACCTCGTCGCCTGCACCGATTCCGAGCACGACGAGGGCAAGGTGAAGCGCGGCCGTCCCGCTCGAGAGCGCAAGCGCGTGAGGGACGCCGGCGACGGCGGCAACCTCATTCTCGAACGCATCCACGTGCGGGCCGAGTGGCGCCAGCCAGTTCGACTCGATGGCGTCCCCGACGAGCTCGAGCTCGCGGCCCGACGGATGCGGAGGGGAGAGGTAGACGCGCGACACTTCTCCGAGCCTAGCTAGCTGGTCCATACTGTCCTGACGATGCCGCAGCCGCCCCGCATGGTCTTTCTCGGGTTTGGCAAGTACGTGCGCGCCGACAGGATCTTCGCGCTCGAGCCGATCGTAGGCGAGGATCGCGGCAACGGGCGCCGCACCCTCGTCTGGGTCGAGGGCATGGCTGAGGCAATGGTCGCCTCGCGCACCCAGGAGACGATCATCGAGGAGATGGGCGCCGAGCAGCCCACCTCCGGGACAGCCCGGCCGCGCAAGCGCAAGCCGGACTATCCACAGCTCTTCCCCGACGGGGCGTGACCCTCGAGGAGCTGCTCGGCGGTGGCCTCCACGAGGTCGCTCGGGGCCTGCTCGGATGGACCTTCCTCAAGGACGAAGCAGGCGGCCGCATCGTCGAGGTCGAGGCCTACGCGGCCGACGACCCGGCGAGCCATTCCTTCCGAGGTCGCACCCGGTCCAACGGCGCGATGTTCGCTCCGCCCGGAACCGTGTACGTGTACCGAACTTACGGCATCCACTGGTGCGTGAACATCGCCTGTGAGCCCGAGGGCACAGGCGCGGCAGTGTTGCTGCGCGCGCTCGAGCCGACGCACCGTCTCGACGAGATGGAATCGCGTCGCCGCGTGCCCGACGAGCGCTCGCTCTGCTCTGGCCCCGGCAAGCTGACACAGGCGCTCGGGATCAGCGGAGCCGAGGACGGCCTCCATGTCGCGCGTACACCCTTCCGGCTCGAGCCACCGACAGCGGCGTTCGACATCGTCACGACGCCGCGGGTCGGGATCACCAGGGCCGCCGACCTACCGTGGCGCTACCTGATCAAGGGGACAGCGTGGGCGTCCCGCGGCCCACGACCAGCGTCACCTTGAGCCCGCGGCCGGCAGCGACGCCTGGCTCGGGCTTCTGCTCCAGCACCGACCCGGCCGTGCCCTTGCCATAGGTGATCGCGGTGAGCGCTTTCATCGACCGGAGGCGTGCCCGTGCTGCAGCCTCGCTCGAGCCGACGAGGTTCGGGAGCAGCCCGTAGCGAGGATCGGGCCGCGTCACGTACAACCGCACCGAGCCGTCCGCCGAGAGGAAGCCACGCCGCGGCTCCTGCTTGACGACGAATCCCGGATGCTTTCCAGGTTTCGCCGGAACGCCGATCAACTCACTACGAAGCGGCTTCAGCGCGAGCGCGCTGTTTGCGGCGTCGACGGTCTTGCCGATCACGAGGGGAACTGTCACTTCGTTCGCGTAGCACTTCGCCTGAGCCTGAGGCCCGCTGCTCGCGAAGTACGCCACGACTCGCGTGCCGGGGCAGAGGCCGTTGTCGAGCTTGTACGAGCCGCCGCGCCAGACGATGCGCTTTGCCTGCGCCGGCAGGTACGGCGTGCTGGGGAACGATTCGGGCGTGACCTTGAGCTGCTTGTCGGCGGCCGTCATGAAGGCATGCCAGATCAACGCGGGAAGCGTGCCGCCTGCAACCGCCTTCCCACCGAACTCGGTCAGCATCGGCTTCAACCGATCCGGATACCCAACCCAGACCGCAACCGCGAGTTGCGGGGTGTAGCCGACGAACCAGGCGTCGCCGTAGTTGTCCGTCGTACCGGTCTTGCCCGCCGCGGGCCGGTCGGCGAGCGCGGCGCGCTTGCCGGTGCCCGCGGTGACGACCCGCTGCAGGATGGAGGTGAGGAGGTCGGCTTGCGCGGTCGTCATCGTCGGCTTGCCAACGGGACGATTCTCCGTGACGGCTCCTGTGCGCGCGAACTCGACCTTCTCGATCACCCGTGGCCGGTCACCGGTCAGAGAGCCGTCGACGCGCACGCCTCTGTTCGCAAACGTGGCGTAGGCGCGGGTCATGTCGAGCGGATTGACAGCGACGGCACCGAGGCCGATCGAGAAGTACGGGTCGAGCTGGCTGCGGATGCCGAGCACGTGCGCCGTCTTGACGATCTCCTTCGGGCCGACGAGCTGCGTCAACTGGGCATAGACCGAGTTGTCCGACGCGACCATCGCGTTTGCCAGGTCGACTCGGCCCAGGTAGGCGCCTTCGTAGTTCGTGACGTGCCAGATCCGGTCACCGGCGTCGATGTCGACCGGTTTCGACTCGAAGGTCGTGACCGGAGAGATGCCCTCCCGCAGAGCAGACGCGAGCACGATCGGCTTGAACGACGAGCCCGGCTGCCGCTCCGCCTGCGTGGCGAGGTTGAACTGGCTCTTGCGGAAGTTCGAGCCACCGACCATCGCCCGCACGGCGCCCGTTCGCGGGTCGATCGCGACGAGCGCGGCCGACGGTCCACCGGGCGTCCTGAGCACGCTTTCGATCGCCTTGTGCGCCGTCTCCTGCAGCCCCAGGTCGATCGTGCTCGTCACCTTGAGGCCACCGCCGAATACCCGGCCTGCCCCGTACTGGGCGATCAGCTGATCCTTGACGTAGTTGGCGAAGTACTGACCCGGCCCCTGCGTCCCGGGAAGTCGCACGTCGGCCGCTTTCGGCAACGGGGCACGCGATGCCGTGCGGAGCTGGCCGGCGGTGATCTTCCCCTGGTCGAACATCGTCTGGAGCACGTACCGTCGCCGCTCCCTCGCGGCGCGCGGATGCTGGGTCGGGTCGTACAGCGAAGGGTCGGCGGGCAGGCCCGCGAGCAGGGCCGACTGCGCAAGCGTGAGACGCTTCGCACGCGTGTCGAAGTACGTGCGGGCCGCCTGTTGGATCCCGTACGCGCCGTTCCCGAAGTAGATCGTGTTGAGGTAGGCGAGCAGGATCCTGTCCTTCGGCCAGACCTGCTCGAGTTGCCACGCCAGTGCTGCCTCGCGCACCTTCCGCGCGAGCGTGCGCTGGTTGCGGACGTACGCGTTCTTGACGAACTGCTGCGTGATCGTGGAACCGCCCTCGACGACCCCCTGCGAGCGGATGTCCTGCCAGAGGGCGCGCACGATGCCGCGTGCATCGACGCCGTTGTGCTCGTAGAAGCGACGGTCCTCGACAGAGACGATCGCCTGCCGCATGATCGGCGAGACGTCGGTGATGTCGCTGAGCAGCACGCGGCTCTCGTCTCCGCGGAGCACGGTGAGCACGGAACGGCCGTTGGACGCGTAGATGACGCCGTCGACCTGTGGATGGTGGGTCGCGGGGTCGAGTTGAGGGATCTCGCTCGCGACCGCGCGAACCAGACCGAATGAGAACGCCGCCCCCGCGAGCAACACCAACACGGTGAGCACGGCGAGGAGGCGCAGCTTACGAATCCGACCCCGTTGCCGCGGGGCCTTCGTGCTTCGACGAAGCCGCAAGACGTCAATTCTACCGGCCACAGGGCCAAAAAAGGCTACTGCGCGACGACGGCGAGAATGTCGTCGCCGTAGCGCTCGATCTTCGTCGGGCCGAACCCCTTCACCGCGGCAAGCTCGTGGAGGCTGGCCGGCAGCGCTGCGGCGAGGTCTCGCAGCGTTGCGTCGTGGAGGACGACGTAGGCGGGCACTCCGTCCTCGCGCGAGCGTTCCAGGCGCCAGGTGCGGAGGCGTTCGACGACCGAGTTGTCCACTGGCCCGGTCGTGGTGGCCCCGAGCGACGGGAGAGCGACTCCGCCGGCGGCGCGGAGCACGCGGTAGCCGTCATCTGTCTCCACTTCCACTAGCGCTCCGGCCGCTTCCAGCGCCTTCAACCACCGCTTCACTTCGGCCTCCGAAGCCGCCTCGAGAATGCCGAACGAGAGCGATGCACGGGCCGAGGGCGGCGCCGACACCGATCCCCGCAGCATCGCGACGAGTGACCGGCGTCCGAGCGGCCACGTCAACCGTTCGACGGCCTGAACGATCGCCCTGGATACATCGGCGGGGAGCACCGCCACGGTCGAACGGGCGCTGCGCTCGCGAGGAGGATCGCAGACGTCGCAGGCACCACACGACCCGTCGAACGTCTCGCCGAAGTGCTCGGCAACCTGCGCATGCCGGCAGCGCCTGCTCTCCGCGAACAGCACGATCCGCTCGACCCGGGCCTCGGCCTGGTTCGCATAGCGAGCGAGGAGATCGTCGACGACCGCGCCTGCTCCGGCCTCGAGCGGCGTCAGCTCGACCCGCATCGACCGGCCTGCGTCGTAGCCACGACGTGCGAGCCCTGCCTGCTCGAGCATGCCGACGAGCACGCGCGGATCGTGGTCACCGGCCGGGATCGTCGAGGGATCGACGGTGCCGCCGCCATCGCGCACGGCCCGGTACACGTTTCGTAGGTCTTCCGAGCCGGGGATATCTCCCATGGCGAACCGCCGCACCGCGGTTGCGTCGGAAGGGCTCGCGAGCAGCAGCGTCTCGCTCGGCTTGCCGTCCCTGCCGGCCCGCCCGACCATCTGCACGTAGCTCTCGAGCGAGTCCGGGTAGTTGAAGAGGCAGACGAGCCGAACATCGGCCTTGTCGATACCCATGCCGAACGCGGTTGTCGCGACGACCCCCCGGATGCGGCCCGCCACAAAGTCGTCCTGCACGCGCGAGCGCTCATCCGGCTCGAGGCCCGCGTGGTAGTGGTCCATCCGGAGGCCGTGCCCGCGCAGCGTTCGCGCAACGCGCTCGCAGGAATCACGCGAGCGCGCGTAGACGATCGCACTCCCGTCGCGCACGGCACGCAGCCGTTCGACGAGGATCCGCAGGCGATCCTCGTTGCCGCTGACCTCCTCGATGTCGTAACGGAGATTCGGCCGTACGACGCTCGTTCGCACAACGGCAAGGTCACGGCCGAGTGCCGACGCGATCTCGGCGGCAGCCGCCGGTGTCGCCGTCGCGGTCATCCCGAGCACGACGGGACTGCCGAGCGCATCGAGTGCGCGCCGGATGAAGAGGTAGTCGGGCCTGAAATCGTGCCCCCACATGCTTACGCAGTGGACCTCGTCGATCACGACGAGACCGACGCCGATCGAGCGGAGCGTCTCGACGAACGCCCCATTCCGGAGTCGCTCGGGCGCCGCGTAGAGCAGGCGTGTGCGCCCGGCGGCAACATCGTCGAGGCGGCTCTTCGTCACCGACTGGTCGAGCGACGAGTTGACGAACGTCGCCGTCGAAGCAATCTCCGTGGGCAGCTTGTCGACCTGATCCTTCATCAGCGCAATCAGCGGCGAGAGGACGAGCGTGGGCTCCGGCCGGAGCACCGCTGCCAGCTGGTAGGTGAGCGACTTGCCCGAGCCTGTCGGCATCAGAGCGAGCGTGTCGCGTCCCTGCAACAGCAGCGCGGACGACCTCTTCCTGTCCGGGCCGGAAGTCGGGAAACCCGAAGAGCTCCTGGAGTCGAGGGCGCAGATCGTCCACCCGAACGAGTGTACGCATCGAACCGGAACGACTTTGTGTCGGTTTGTCACCAGCCTGTCCCGCTGTAGGCTCGTCTCATGCAGCCGTCACTGACGCTGACCGACGTCGAGTCGCTTGCCGCCGCCTGCCTCGACCCGGACTGGGCCGAGTACTTCCGCGGTGGTGCCGGCGACGAGCGAACGCTCGAGAGGCAACGTCGAGGCCTTCGCTCGCGAGCCGGTTGCGCCAGCGCGTGCTCTGCGGGATCGACGCGGTGACGACCGAGACGACCGTGCTCGGCCACGCACTCGGATTTCCCGTGATCGTCGCTCCCGTCGCGTACCAGGCGATGGCACATCCGGACGGCGAAGTCGGCATGGCGCGCGCCGCGCACGCCGCGGGCGCCGGGATGTGCCTCTCGACATTCGCGACGACGAGCCCGGCCGATGTCGCAGCGGCGGCTCCGGACGGGGTTCGATTCCTCCAGGTCTACGTCTTCCGCGACCACGGCGTCACGGACGAGCTGATCGCCCAGGCGCTCGAGGCCGGATTCTCGGCCGTCTTGCTGACGGTCGACCTGCCCGTGCTCGGGTCACGCGACCGGGAGCGCCGGATCGGGTGGACGTTTCCCGAGGAGTCGCTGCCCGCCGTTCGCTATGCCCGCGAGCGCGGCGCGTCGGGCGAGGGCCTCGGCCGTCGTCGATCCGGCGCTCGACTGGGCATACCTGGAGCGGCTCGCATCGTCGGTTCCGGTGCCCGTCGTCGTCAAGGGCGTTCTCGACCCCGAGGACGCGGTGCTGGCCGCCGAGCACGGCGCTGCGGGAATCGTCGTCTCGAACCACGGCGGCCGGCAGCTCGACGGCGCGATGCCGACGATCGAGGCCTTGCCCGCGATCGTCGATGCCGTCGGCGATCGCCTCGAGGTGCTGTCTCGACAGCGGCATCAGGAGAGGAACGGACGTCGCGACCGCGCTCGCGCTCGGTGCACGCGCAGTGCTCGCAGGGCGCCTGCCCCTCTGGGGCCTCGCGGCCGGCGGGGAGGATGGGGCGCGCACCGTCCTCGGGCTTCTCCGCGACGAGCTTGCGGTCACCCTCCACCTGACCGGGTGTCGCAGTGTCGCGGAGCTCGGGCCGCGAGCACGTCTCGGCCGCGCCACGATGACGGCATCCGGCAACGGCATCGCAGCTCTCGCCCGCAACCACGTCGACCTGCTCCCCGAGGGCGGGCTCGAGGCGAAGCTCAAGCTCGGCCGGCCGTTGCGCGTCAAGCTCGGAATCGACGTCACCTCGCCCGACATCCACGTCGGTCGCGCGATTCCGCTGCAGCGGATGCGCGCGTTCCAGGACGCGGGCCACATCGGGGTTCTGATCGTCGGCGACTACACGACCCGGATCGGCGACCCCTCGGGACGCTCCGCCGAGCGGCCGATCCTCTCCGACGAGGAGATCGACGCCAACGCCAAGACCTACGTCGACCAGGCGCTGCAGATCCTCGACGCCGACCGCACCGAGGTGCGCTTCAACGGCGAGTGGCTCTCGAAGCTGACCTTCGCCGACGTCGTCCGGCTGACGCGCACGCTCACCGTCGCTCAGCTACTCGAGCGCGACGACTTCGCCAAGCGCGTCGCGGCCGGGCACCCCGTCTCCGTCTCCGAGCTGCTCTACCCGCTGATGCAGGCCTACGACTCGGTCGCCGTCGAAGCGGACGTCGAGCTCGGCGGCACCGATCAGCTCTACAACCTGCTCGCCGGGCGCACGGTGATGGAGGCCTACGGTCTCGAGCCGCAGGTCGTCCTGACGACGCCGCTCCTGCTCTCGTGGGACGGAGCGAAGATGAGCTCGTCGGTGGGGAACAACATCCCGCTCACCGCGGCTCCCGAGGAGCAGTTCGGCCGCACGATGCGGATCCCGGACACGATGCTCGAGGACTGGTACCGGCTCGTCGTCGAGGCGACGGTTCCGGCCGGCGAGCCGATGGAGGCCAAGCTCGCGCTCGCCCGCTTCATCGTCACGCGCTCGCACGGAGCCGAGGCGGCGCGGGCGGCAGAGGCGCATTTCACGCGCGTCGTGCGCGAGGGAGGAGCGCCGGAGGACGTTCCCGAGGCGGTGCTGCCCGTACGGCGACCCGATCCACCTGCCGGCGCTGCTCGCCGAGGCCTTCGGGCTCTCGACGAGCGAGGCGCGGCGGATGATCGGCCAGGGCGGGGTGAAGGTGAACGGAGCTCCTGTGACGGAGCTCGACGTCGCCCGGGCCGAACTCGCCGGCGCGATCGTGCAGGCCGGCAAGCGCCGCTTCGTGCGGTACCTGGCGGCCTGAGGCGTCACGCCCGCGGAGCCGTTGACACACGGCTCCGCCAGATCCTGCTACTATCGACAGGCCGCCCGCGAGGGAGGCAGCAGAAACGCCCTGTCACTCGACACCGGAGCGGCCCTCGAACGAATCGGATACGACCTGTACCGAATCATCCGTGGGCCTCTGGCGCGAGTCGGAGGTCTTTTTGTTGCCCGACTCGACCGGCATCGATCTTTGAAAACTCAACAGCGTGCGTAAAACGACGAGGCCTCTCGTCCGCGTTTCGGCGCGACCGAGGGGTTACACCGTCCGTCCGTTCGCGGACGAGACGGTTTTCCCGTCGATGCCGTACGAACGTGCACTCGCCTTCGGGCAGGTGCGTGACGTGCGGATAGACATTTGAGCTCAAGCTCTAGGGAAGACAACAGTTTGTCGGCGATGCCTCTTCGAGGCATGCGGCCGGCGACAAGTTCTTCACGGAGAGTTTGATCCTGGCTCAGGACGAACGCTGGCGGCGCGCTTAACACATGCAAGTCGAGCGAGAACCAGGACTTCGGTCCTGGGGACAGCGGCGAACGGGTGAGTAACACGTGGGTAATCTGCCCTCGATTCTGGGATAGCCCGGGGAAACTCGGATTAATACCGGATAGCCTTTCGAGCCTTCGGGCGCGAAAGAAAAGGTAGCTTCGGCCTCCGATCGAGGATGAGCCCGCGGTGGATTAGCTTGTTGGCGGGGTAATGGCCCACCAAGGCGACGATCCATAGCTGGTCTGAGAGGACGATCAGCCACACTGGGACTGAGACACGGCCCAGACTCCTACGGGAGGCAGCAGTGGGGAATCTTGCGCAATGGGCGAAAGCCTGACGCAGCGACGCCGCGTGGGGGAAGAAGGCCTTAGGGTTGTAAACCTCTTTCAGGTGGGACGAAGCCACTCGGGTTAATAGCCCAGAGGGTGACGGTACCGCCAGAAGAAGCCCCGGCTAACTACGTGCCAGCAGCCGCGGTAATACGTAGGGGGCAAGCGTTGTCCGGATTTATTGGGCGTAAAGAGCGTGTAGGCGGCCAGGTAGGTGGGTTGTGAAAACTGGAGGCT
This sequence comes from uncultured Thermoleophilia bacterium, assembly GCA_963829285.1. Lineage (GTDB taxonomy): Bacteria > Actinomycetota > Thermoleophilia > Gaiellales > Gaiellaceae > Gaiella. Next base: position 205,676 of record CAWHHW010000002.1, read on the forward strand.
CAACCTTCAGACGTCGACCCAAACCCCCTGGCTAGAGTCCGGAAGAGGAGAGTGGAATTCCTGGTGTAGCGGTGAAATGCGCAGATATCAGGAAGAACACCCGTGGCGAAGGCGGCTCTCTGGGACGGTACTGACGCTGAGACGCGAAAGCGTGGGGAGCGAACAGGATTAGATACCCTGGTAGTCCACGCCGTAAACGATGGGTGCTAGGTGTGGGGGGTGTCGACTCCCTCCGTGCCGAAGCTAACGCATTAAGCACCCCGCCTGGGGAGTACGGCCGCAAGGCTAAAACTCAAAGGAATTGACGGGGGCCCGCACAAGCAGCGGAGCATGTGGTTTAATTCGACGCAACGCGAAGAACCTTACCAAGGCTTGACATGCATTTGAAAAACGTGGAAACACGTTCCCTCTTCGGAGCAAATGCACAGGTGGTGCATGGCTGTCGTCAGCTCGTGTCGTGAGATGTTGGGTTAAGTCCCGCAACGAGCGCAACCCCTGTCCTATGTTGCCAGCGAGTAATGTCGGGGACTCATAGGAGACTGCCGGTGACAAATCGGAGGAAGGTGGGGATGACGTCAAGTCATCATGCCCCTTATGTCTTGGGCTACACACGTGCTACATTGGCCGGTACAAAGGGCTGCAAACTCGCGAGAGTGAGCGAATCCCAAAAAGCCGGTCCCGGTTCGGATTGGAGGCTGAAACTCGCCTCCATGAAGGCGGAGTTGCTAGTAATCGCGAATCAGCAACGTCGCGGTGAATACGTTCCCGGGCCTTGTACACACCGCCCGTCACACCACGAAAGTTGGCAATACCCGAAGCCGGTGGGCTAACCCCTCGGGGAGGCAGCCGTCGAAGGTAGGGTCGATGATTGGGGTGAAGTCGTAACAAGGTAGCCGTAGCGGAAGCTGCGGCTGGATCACCTCCTTTCTAGGGAGTCGGAGCTTGCTCCGATAGGCGCTGTGCTCGTTGATGGGTCGCCGGCTTGCCGGTGGGTCGTCCGATGTCACAGCTCGCCTAGATGAATGTCGACCTCGTCGCCTACGCTGATCACGCCACTTCGGTGACGGTCATCGGCCAGTACGCTGTTGAGTTTTGAGAGATCGGTGGGGCTGGATCGTTCGGCCACAGCGGTGATCTCAGCAGGTGGGCTCTTCGAGCTCGCGCGCACCTTGAAAACTCCATAGCGACATCAACACATGTTCTTTTCGATCAAGAGAATAAGAGCACACGGTGGATGCCTTGGCGCCAAGAGCCGATGAAGGACGTGGGCGGCTGCGATAAGCCTCGGGGAGGTGCTGACCAACCTTTGATCCGGGGATTTCCGAATGAGGAAACTCACGCGTGGTAATGCGCGCGTACCCGTGCCTGAATACATAGGGCACGAGGAGGCAAGCTGGGGAACTGAAACATCTAAGTACCCAGAGGAAAGGAAAGAAACCTCGACTCCCTGAGTAGTGGCGAGCGAAAAGGGAAGAGCCCAAACCCGGGCGATGTGATAGACGGCAGTCGTTGTCGTTCGGGGGTTGTAGGGCCTGGCTTGATCCGCCTGCCGGCGGGTCGGGAAGTTACAAAGTTGCGTGATAGCGGAACCGGATGGAAAGCCGGGCCACAGCGGGTAACAGCCCCGTACGCGAAATTGCGCAGCCTTCCTTGACAGGTACCTGAGTACGGCCGGGCACGGGAAACCCGGTCGGAACCCGCGGGGACCACCCCGCAAGGCTAAGTACTCCTTGGCGACCGATAGTGAACTAGTACCGTGAGGGAAAGGTGAAAAGTACCCCGGAAGGGGAGTGAAATAGCACCTGAAACCGTGTGCTTACAAGCGGTCGGAGCAGGCTTTGTCCTGTGACGGCGTGCCTTTTGCATAATGAGCCAGCGAGTTACTCTTCAACGGCAAGGTTAAGGAAACGGAGCCGTAGCGAAAGCGAGTCTTAATAGGGCGCTTTAGTCGTTGGAGGTAGACCCGAAACTGAGTGATCTACCCATGGGCAGGTTGAAGCGGGGGTAAGACCCCGTGGAGGACCGAACACACGTCGGTTGAAAACGGCGGTGATGACCTGTGGGTCGGAGTGAAAGGCTAATCAAACTCAGAGATATCTGGTTCTCCCCGAAATATATTTAGGTATAGCGTCACATGTTCATTTCCGGTTGTAGAGCACTGTTTGGTCTAGGGGGCCTACCAGCTTACTGAAATCAGGCAAACTCCGAATGCCGGAAATCCAGAGTGTGGCAGTCAGAGTGCGGGGGATAAGCTTCGTGCTCGAAAGGGAAACAGCCCAGACCGTCGGCTAAGGCCCCTAATTCCATGCTAAGTGGGAAACGATGTCCGATTGCAGAGACAACCAGGATGTTGGCTTAGAAGCAGCCACCATTAAAAGAGTGCGTAACAGCTCACTGGTCAAGTGGTCGGGCGCGGACAATGTAACGGGGCTCAAGCATGGAGCCGAAGCCACGGACTTCGTGTTTACACGGAGTGGTAGGGGAGCGTTCCCATTGCGGTGAAGCGGCGGCGGAAGCCAGCCGTGGAGCGGTGGGAAGTGAGAATGCTGGCATGAGTAACGAAAGAGGAGTGAGAAACTCCTCCGCCGAATGCCTAAGGGTTCCTGAGTAAAGCTAATCTACTCAGGGTTAGTCGGGACCTAAGCCGAGGCCGCAAGGCGTAGGCGATGGACAACAGGTTGATATTCCTGTACCACGTAGCGACCGTTACCACCAATGGCGGGACGGGGTAGGCTAGGGGAACCCAGGCGATGGTCGTCCTGGGGTAACCGCGTAGGGCGGGTGATAGGGAAATCCGTCACCCATCAAGCCTGAGACGGGATGCCGAGTCCGCATGGACGAAGTCCTTGAAGCCATGCCTCCTAGAAAAGCGTCTAGGGAGGTTGCGCGTGCCCGTACCAAAACCGACACAGGTAGGCAGGTAGAGAATACCAAGGCGATCGGAAGAACCCTCGTTAAGGAACTCGGCAAAATGGCCCCGTAACTTCGGGAGAAGGGGCGCCCCAGTAGAGTGACATTCCCTCGCGGAATCGAGCTCGAGGGGGCCGCAGTGAAACGGCCCAAGCGACTGTTTACCAAAAACACAGGTCTCTGCGAAGTCGTAAGACGACGTATAGGGGCTGACGCCTGCCCGGTGCTGGAAGGTCACGAGGAGAGGTTAGCCTTCGGGCGAAGCTTTGAATCCAAGCCCCAGTAAACGGCGGCGGTAACTATAACCGTCCTAAGGTAGCGAAATTCCTTGTCGGGTAAGTTCCGACCTGCACGAATGGCGTAACGACTTGGGCGCTGTCTCAACGAGGGATCCGGTGAAATTGTAGTCTCGGTGAAGATGCCGAGTACCCGTGGCTGGACGGAAAGACCCCGTGCACCTTTACTATAGCTTTGCGTTGAAGTTTGGTGTTTGTTGTCCAGGATAGGTGGGAGACTTTGAAGCAGGGGCGTCAGCCTCTCGTGGAGTCAACCTTGGGATACCACCCTATGGATTCTGGGCTTCTAACCCGATGCCGTGATCCGGGTCGGGAACAGCGTGAGGTGGGTAGTTTGACTGGGGCGGTCGCCTCCTAAAATGTAACGGAGGCGCGCAAAGGTTCCCTCAGCACGGTTGGAAATCGTGCGTAGAGCGTAATGGCATAAGGGAGCTTGACTGCGAGACTGACAAGTCGAGCAGGGACGAAAGTCGGCCATAGTGATCCGGCGGTAGAGAGTGGAATCGCCGTCGCTCAACGGATAAAAGGTACGCCGGGGATAACAGGCTTATCCTCCCCAAGAGTCCACATCGACGGGAGGGTTTGGCACCTCGATGTCGGCTCGTCGCATCCTGGGGCTGAAGCAGGTCCCAAGGGTTGGGCTGTTCGCCCATTAAAGCGGTACGCGAGCTGGGTTCAGAACGTCGTGAGACAGTTCGGTCCCTATCCGCCATGGGCGCTGGGAGCTTGAGAGGAGTCGTCTCTAGTACGAGAGGACCGAGATGAACAGACCTCTGGTGTATCAGTTGTCGTGCCAACGGCACTGCTGATTAGCTACGTCTGGACGGGATAACCGCTGAAAGCATCTAAGCGGGAAGCCCACCTCAAGATGAGGCTCCCCATCACTTCGAGTGAGTAAGGGCCGTGGAAGACCACCACGTTGATAGGCGGGCGGTGTAAGCACAGCAATGTGTTCAGCTGACCCGTACTAATTGCCCGAGGTCTTGATTTTGAACATGTCTGAGTCGCTATGGAGTTTTGAAGGTACGAGCGACGCTCGTACCGCCCGCGCCACTGTGTCTCCACGAGCATGGCGTCAGGGCGGTCGCGTCCCACCTTTGACACTTTCGGCGGTCATAGCAGCGGGGGTACACCTCTTCCCATTCCGAACAGAGAAGTTAAGCCCGCCGGCGCCAATGGTACTTGGGGCGAGAGCCCCTGGGAGAGTAGGACGCCGCCGAATTACTTTCGCAGAGGCAGGAGGGACACGATGCGGCGTGTTCCTCCTGCCTCGTTTGCGTTCTACGGCCCTGCCGTGGTCTCGCCGCCGCTCGCGAGGGCGCGCAGCCGCCTGACCCGCTCCGTCGAGCGGGGGATGCGTGCGGAACATCCGCGACACCTGGTCAGGTTCGAACGGGTCGATCGAGTAGAGCGGTTCCGTCGCCGGCGAGGCGGCGAACGACACGAGCTCTGCAGCGCGATCGAGCCGGATCAGCGCCTCGGCCACATCGTGAGGATCGCAGACCGCTGCAGCGTCGCGATCGGCGGCGTACTCGCGCTTCGGCGACAGCAGGACGTGCGTGAACGCGGCGCCGATCGGTGCGAGCACGAACAACAGCGCCCGGGAGAGAAACCCACCGACTCGGCTCGTCTCCATCAGCGTCGTCGCGATGAGCACGGCGAAGGTCTGTGTGAGCACGTCGAGGCTGCGGACGTGCGCCAGTTCGTGGGCGATGATCGCCTCGAGCTCCTCGCGACGCGCAGACCGGAGCAGCCCTGCGGAGACAGCGAGAGTGGAGCTGCCCGGCCCGCGCCCGACGACGAAGGCGCGCGGGAAACCGTCGTCGATCAGGTAGAGCCTTGGCGCCGCGACACCGAGTTGAGCCGCAATGCGGTCGGTTGCCGACCGGAGCAGCGGATCCTCGGCGAGTGCGAATGGTCGCGCACCGAGCATGCCGAGCAGCGCGCGGTCACCGATCCAGTAGACGGCAATCGCCGCCAGAAGTGCGCAGAACGCGAAGAGCGATGCAGTACGTCCGCTGCCGATCAGCCAGCCGAACCCGGCTGCCAGCGCTGCAAGACCGACCACGAGGACGAAGGCCTTGAGGAGGTTCGCCGTGATGCGGCGGCGCACTACCCCTCGTCGTCGCGCTCGTCGCCGTCGCTCTCGAGCCCGCGTGGCGGCCAGTCCGGCTCCGGCGCATCGCAACGCGTCGAGCAGTGCAGCGACGCCACGTTCTGCAGCGGCACGAGGATGTGGCCGTTCAACTCGACGTGCGGCACGTCCTCGATCGAGCAGTAGGCCGTGAGCACGCCCTCCTGATACTCGCCGCCGAAGAGCGCGAGCTCGACCTGCTCGCCCTTGTACTTGTTGGTGTAGTCCTCCACAGGCGACCGAGTTTACCGCGCGTTGCTCGCTGGCTGCGGCGGCTCGATCGGCTTGACATGACCACCGTGCCGTCGAGCTAGTAGGACACGCGAAAGACCGCGCAGTTGCCGATCGGCCCATGCTCGAGAGCCAGGTGGTCGAGGATCGCGCGCATCGTGCCACCGTGTGAGACGACGAGCACCGTGCCGGCCGGGTGTGTCGCCCGGATGCGCTCGACCGCGGCCACTGCTCGGGCGGCGATTGCCGCCGTCGTTTCGCCGTCGCCCCACTGACCGCGAACGGCGTCGGGAAACCGCTGCGCGATCTCCACCTCCGTCAGGCCTTCCCAGCTGCCGAAATGCTTCTCGCGCAGGTCGGCGTCGACCGTGACATCGAGCCCGTGCCTGTGCGCGACGATCGCAGCTGTTTCTCGGGCGCGCGCGAGGTCGCTCGCGTACACGGCCACCAGCTGCTCCGCTGCCAGTTGGCTCGCGAGCGTGAGCGCCTGCTCGAGACCGGTCGCATTCAGCGGCCGATCCGTATGCCCCTGCACGCGGTGCTCCAGATTCCAGTCGGTCTCGCCATGGCGGACGAGCAAGAGCGTGGTCACCGGGCAACCGTAGCCGGATGCCGATCCACGTAGGATCGGAACATGGATCTCGGGCTCACCGGCAAAGTCTCGATCGTCACTGGAGCAAGTCGCGGGATCGGGCGTGGGATCGCAATGGCGCTTGCGGCCGAGGGGGCGCAGGTGGTCATGTGTGCCAGGGGAGCGAACGATCTGGACGCCGCCGTGGCGGCCGCGCCTGTGCCGGGCAGCGCCGTCGCCGTCGTGGCCGACGTCACCTCCGCCGCCGGCGCAGCCGCAGTCGTCGACGTGGCGGTCGCCCGGTTCGGTGGCGTCGACATCGTCGTCAACAACGTCGGGGGCTCCGGCGCCCGCTCTTTCACCGACGCGGACGCGGACGACGTCCAGACAGCGCTCGACCGCAACCTCTTTCCGGCACTGAACGTCTCCCGGGCGGCGATGCCCTTCCTGCGGGAACGTGGCGGCGGCGTGATCGCCATGATCGCGTCGATCTGGGGGAGAGAAGGCGGCGGCGGCCCGAGCTACAACATCGCGAAAGCGGCCGAGATCAGCCTCGCCAAGGCAATGGCGACCGACCTGGCCTCGGACGGGATCCGCGTGCTCAGCGTCGCGCCCGGCTCGACGTTGTTCCCGGGCGGCAGCTGGGACCGGCGGCTGCGCGACGACCCGGACGGGATGGCGGCCTTCATCGAGCGCGAGCTCCCGTGGGGCCGGCTCGGAACCGTCGACGAGATCGCCGACACAGTGACCTTTCTTGTTTCGCCTCGCGCCTCGTGGGTCGTCGGCACATGTGTCGTCGTCGACGGCGGCCAGTCACGATCGACGTGACCGCGTTCGAGAATCTCGTGCGTGCGCGCGAGGAGACCTGGCTTTCTCCGGGTGCTGTCCGTTCGTACGAGACGCGTGGCCGGGAGACGCCAGAGGAGTCGTGCAGCGTGCGCACGCCGTTCCAGCGTGACCGCGACCGCCTCGTGCATTCGAAGCCCTTTCGAAGGCTCAAGGGCAAGACCCAGGTGTTCATCGACCCCGAGGGCGATCACTACCGCACCCGGATGACGCACACCCTCGAGACGACGGCCATCTCGCGCGTCGTTGCGCGTGCGCTGCGCCTCAACGAGGATCTCGTCGAGGCGATCGGCCTCGGCCACGACACGGGGCATACGCCCTTCGGTCACGCGGGCGAACAGGCCCTCGATGCTGCGCTCCACGCGGCGTTCGGAATCCACTTCCGCCACAACGAGCAGTCGTGGCGGATTGCCCACCGGCTCAACCTCACGCACGAGGTCTGTGACGGCATTCTCACCCACACCGGCGCGCAGGAGCCGGAGACGCTCGAGGGCAAGATCGTCCGCGTGGTCGACCGCGTTGCCTATATCAACCACGACATCGACGACGCGATTCGCTACGGAATCCTCTCCGACGGCGATCTGCCGCACGACGAGATCGAGTTGCTCGGCGCCACCGGTTCGGAGCGCATCGACAGGCTCGTTCACGACCTGATCGACGCGTCGGAGCACGCCGACGAGATCCGCCAGACACCCGAGATCGGCGAAGCGATGCTGTCGCTGCGCTCGTTCATGTTCGAGCGCGTGTACCTCGGGTCACAGGTCGGGCCCGAGCACCGCCGAGCCGACGCGGTCGTACAGGCGATCTTTGCTCGACTCGTCGCCCAGCCGGAGCTGCTGCCCGACGGCGACGGCGAGATCTCCGGGCGGATCACCGACTACATCTCGGGCATGACCGACCGTTTCGCCCTCGCGTACGCTGCAGCTCTCTAGTGGCCCGCATCAAGGATCAGAGCGTGCGCGATGTCGTCGCAGCCGCGAATATCGTCGATGTCGTCTCGCTGCGCACATCTCTGCGCAAGAGCTCGGGAACCCGCTTCATGGGGCGGTGCCCGTTCCACGACGAGCGCTCGCCGAGCTTCTCCGTCAACTCGGATCTGAACGTCTACTACTGCTTCGGCTGTGGCAAGGGCGGCGATGTCGTCACGTTCGTGCGCGAGACGGAGGGTCTGGATTTCGTCGGTGCGATCGAGTGGCTCGCGGAGCGTTTTCGGGTTCCACTCGAGTACGAGGAGGCATCACCGGAGGCAGACGAGTCGCGACGCCGGCGCGAGCGGCTGTTCGCCGTGCTCGACCAGGCGGCCGCGTTCTTCGAGCGCCATCTCTGGGAGGGCGCGGAGGGGGAGCCCGTGCGCGCCTACCTCGAGAGCCGAGGGCTGCGTGAGGAGGTCTCGAGAGAGTTCCGGCTAGGGCTCTCACCGGGCGCCGGGCTGGCACGCAAGGCGCGTGAGAAGGGGTTCACCGCAGAGGAGTTGCGGTCGGCAGGGCTGACGAACCAGCGCGGCAGCGACTACTTCCCGCCGCGCCTGATGTTCCCCCTCGCCGACGCGCGGGGACGGGTGATCGGCTTCCAGGCGCGGAAGCTCCACGACGACGATCCGCTCAAGGGCAAGTACGTCAACTCGCCCGAGAGCGAGCTGTTCAAGAAGAGCAGCGTCCTCTACGGGCTCCACCTGGCGCGGCCGGCGATCGCGAAGCAGGACCGGGCCGTCGTGGTCGAGGGCAACACCGATGTGATCGCGCTCCGGCAGGCCGGGTTCGAGCCGGTGGTCGCCTCGATGGGGACTGCACTCACCGAGCAGCACCTTCGCGAGCTCTCCCGGCTCACGAAGCGCCTCTATCTCTGCTTCGACGCCGATGCGGCCGGCGAGGACGCGACGTTGCGCGGGATGGAACGGGCGCAGGCCGAGGGGTTCGAGATCAAGGTCGTCGTGCTGCCGCTGGGTCAGGATCCAGCCGATGCTCCCGATGGGTTCGAACAGCGACTCGGGCAGGCCGAGAGCTACCTCCTCTACCGCGTGCGGCTCGAGCTCGAGCGGGCCACAGACCGGCAGGAAGGGTTCGTCCGGTCTCGCGAGATCCTCGCGAGGGCGGAGGACTCACCGGAGCGCCAGGAGGCACTCCGGCTCGTCGCCGATCGCCTCGATCTGCCGCGGGAGACGCTCGCGGGTATCGCCCCGGCACGTGGCACCGCCGCCGGCGCGGAGCCTACGAGGCCGCAGAAGCTCCTCGACGCGGGCGTGCGGCTCGAACGGGAAGCGCTCGCCGCGGTCGTCGCCTTCCCCGACCTCCGTGACGCTCTGGCCGAGCTCGGGGAGGAGCATTTCGAGGTCGACGCGCACCGCCGGATGCGTGCTGCGCTCGTTGCCGACAAGCAGCCGGAGGGCGATCTCGTGCCGCTGCTGGCGGAGCTCGATGCGACCGCGTCGAGCGAGGGGATCACGAAGCGGACGGGGACCGAGATGCTGCTGCGGCTCCGGGAGAGCAAGTTGCGCCGGGACCTCCTGGGCGAGACCGACCTCGCGCGCGTGACCGAGCTTCAGGCGCACCTCGCGAAGGTGCGACAGGCGCTGACCGAGCTCGCCTAGAGGGCCGGGGGATCTGTGGGCACGCGGGGCCGCGCCGGAGTGCCGGGGGGCGGATCCTGATGCACGAACAACCCGACCACGACCCGCTTGACCTGCGTGGGGAGCGATTCGTCGGTCGGTTCCGACGGCCGCGACCAGGCGGCTGCGACTTCGGCCCCGAGTAGCAGCGCGGATGCGTAGAGGTAGACCGAGTAGAGGAAGACGAGCACCGCCGTGAGCGAGCCATAGATGTTGCCGAGGCTGCGGGTCCGTTGCAGCGTGAAGCCGAGCAGCCGCGAGATCGCGAACAGCAGGACTGCGGTGACGATCGCGCCGGCAACTGCGTCGGCGAGCCGGAGGCGCCGCGCAGGGACGAATCGATAGAGCAGCAGGACGACTCCCACGGTCAGCAGGAATGGCACGCCGCTGACGATCCCGTCCTGGATCACGCCACCGTTGATGCCGAGCCAGTCGAGCGGGCGCTGGATCCATGTGAGCACGACCTGCGTTGCGAGGGTCACGAGAACGAGGGCGACGACGAGGGCCGCAGTGCCGACGACCAGCAGCACGTCCACGACCTTGCCGCGGACGGCGGGACGACCGCGCTCGACCCGCATCGCGACCTCGAGCCCCGCGCGCAACGACGCCATCATCCCCGTCGCTGCCCACCCGAAGACGAGCAAGCTGAGCAGCCCCAGACCGGTCGCCGGAGATGCGAGCTTCTCGATCTCGCGGCTGACATTCGCCCCGCCCGTGTCCGAAAGCCGCAGCGCGTCGACAATGCGGTTGATCGCGTCGTTGCGGACGGCGTCGTCCTGGAGGACCAGGCCGAAGATGGCAACGAGGACGATCGCCAACGGCACGAGCGAGAACAGGACTCGGTACGCGATTCCAGCGGCGTGCTGACCGCATCTATCAGCGAAGAAGCCGTCGACCGCCTGGGGAATGACGCGCAGGAGCGTGCGAAGGAGCTTCGCCGGCCACCGCACGAGCCGAGTGAGCCTCGAAGGCGTGTCGAGAGCAGCAGGCGTGTCCACCATCGCGCAAGTCTAGGCTCGTCCCCGGGACAGCAGCCCGTGTCCCGGCTACACTTTCGGCCGCTTCCTTCCCCGGTAGCTCAATTGGCAGAGCATTCGGCTGTTAACCGAAGGGTTGTTGGTTCGAGTCCAACCCGGGGAGCTTCGCATCGCACTATCCATCGCGCGCCGATGCCATCAGGTGAACACTGTCGGGCTACTTGCTCATGAGTCGGGGTCCTCCGTGAGGTCGGCGGAGAGCCGCGCCGGTCGCGCCGGCTTCGCGTAGTCGAGGATTGCAGCGGCTGAAACGCGGAGGGGGCCGTGGCCGCCTCCCAACCGCACCGCCCGCAACCGGCCGTCCTGAACAGCCCGGTAGATCGTCAGCTGGTGGACGCAGAGAAGCTCGGAGGCCTCCCGAACGGTGTAGAGCTTCGACGCCGGTTTAGTGATTACACGAATAAGCGACTCGTATCTGACAGCATCGGACGTATAAGCATCCGTGCGCAGAACCCGGCGGTGAGTAGGATGAGCCGGGGTAGGCCTTTCCCCTCGGCGGCCCGGCCCATCCTGAGCACTGAGACGTGCAGGATGCGAAGTCAGTTGGCTTGAGCCCTGTAAGGAAACGATGAGAACTTCCTAACTTGGTACCGGATTTGGTACCCAACTCGCGTGACATGAGAGCATGTCGCGTGACCTGAGCGGCTTGAAATGGTGCCCTGGGCGCGGGCCGATACCGCTCCTGCGTCCTGTTAACCGAAGGGTTGTTGGTTCGAGTCCAACCCGGGGAGTTTCCCCGCCACCGCACGAGCTGTAAGCCTTGCGTTAAGCGGCTACAGAGCGGTGCCGCTGTTGCCGACACAAGACGTATGCGACGCTTGCTCGGCACTGCGGCTGTGGTTGCCTCTGCGCTCATGCTTCCCGGGCCTGCGGCGGCCGCGGGGAGCGCGAGCATTGCTGCGCTCCAGGTGGCATTGCGGGCACACGGCCAGTACCCGGCAGCGGTGGACGGGGTCGACGGGCCGCTGACCCGTGCCGGGCTGTCGAGCTTCCAGCTTCGTTTCGGCCTGCCTCGGAGCAGCCGGCTCGGTCCGGTAACCCGCTCGCACCTCGGACCGCTCGGTCGGCCGCTACTCGGCCAGCGCGAGCTCGGAGTGGGAGCGGTCGGGTGGGACGTGTCGTCGCTCGAGTTCAGGCTGATCCCGTTCGGTCTCAGCCCGACGGCGGTCGACGGGCGGTTCACCCCGGAAACGGCGAAGGCGCTCGCCCTCCTCCAGCGGAGCCGCGGACTGCCCGCCGACGGAATCGCCGGGAACCTCACCTATCGCGCCCTCGGTGGACAGAGCACCGGTGGCTCGGGCGCGTTCACGCCTCCCACGCGCGCGACGCATGTCGTTCAGGCAGGTGAGAGCTTCTTCTCGATCGCACAGCGATACGGCATCAGCCCCTTGTTGGTCGCGAAGGCCAACGGCTTGACGTTGTCGGCCGTGATCGTGCCCGGCCAGACGCTGACGCTGCCGGCCGGTGTCGACGCGGCCGCCTCCGGCCAACCAGGCCTCGCCGGAGACCCAGCCTCGCCCGACGAGGTGCGCGCGTCGATCGACCACTGGTCGGAGACGTACGGCGTCGACCCGGGCCTTGCGCGTGCCACCGCCTGGATGGAATCAGGGTTCCAGGAGGGAGTCGTCTCCGGTGTCGGAGCGATCGGTGTGATGCAGCTGCTCCCGGCTACCTGGCAGTGGGTCGATCAATTCCTCCTCGGCACGACGACGCAACGCACCTACGACGGCAACATCCGCGCCGGTGTGCGCTACCTCCGCTGGCTCCTCGACGAGTTCAATGGGAACCGCCGGCTCGCGCTTGCCGGGTACTACCAGGGCGCGCAGGCTGTCCGCGATCGTGGCCTCTTCGACGATACGAAGCGCTACGTGGCTCTCGTGATCAAGCTCGTCGGCACGGTCTAGGAACGGGCTGCGGAGTACAATCGAGCTGTGAGTTGGCCGTGGATCGTGCTGCTTGCGATCGGCGTCGGAGTCGTCGTCGCCGCGGAGTGGCCCAGGTTTGAGCGTCTCGCCGGCGCGGATGCGCGGCGCCTGCGTCAGCGCGAGAAGCGCAAGGGCAAGCTGCGGGTCGTGTCCACCGAGGACGACGAGTTCGTGCGCAGCGTGCAGGCCGATCTCGAGGCGCTGCCGACGATCGAGGAGCGCGAGACTCCCCGCTGAACCGCTACTCGACCACGATCGTCGTGGTCAAGACACGGGTGTTGGGCAGGATCGGCGGGACATTCTCCATGTTGCGTGACTCCTGGTAGTCGGAGATCTGGAAGCGGAGCCGGTGCGAGCCAGACCGGAGATGCTTGGTGGGGATCGCAAAGAGCCGTGATGTCTCTGTGCCCGGTCCCAGAGTGGCGGACTGCTGATCGCCGTCGATCGTCACCTTCACGGTCGCCGGATCGACACCGGCTCCTGCGTCGCGCGCACGAATTGTGAGCGGCATGCCTCGCGTCACGTGCGGCCGTAGGAGGGCGACGCTCGGCGGGCGTGTGTCGTTGATCCAGAACCGGAACGAATAGCTCCCCGCATCGGCAGGCGAGGGACTGTCGAAGACGACGTCGTAGGTTCCGGCGAGCGGACGGATGGCCCCTGCGGCGAGTACCGGCTCCTCGAACTGGGCCAGGTACGGGTTGAGGTTGAGAGGCAGGGCCGGGTAACCGGTGAGGCGATTCTCGTCTCCGTCGGCAACAACGCGTGGCTCGACGAGCACGCCCTTGTTGCGGTGAACGATCACGACCCCGAAGTTGGCCGCCGGCTTGGTCAACGTGACTCGAAACGGCTGCTCGGGCCCTCGGAGGACGGCTGTCACGGCGCCGCCCACCGGCACCGAGGGGTAGCGGTAGCGAGAGACGCGGGCGGGCAACCCTCGCGTATCGCCGACGTGCGACCCGGGTACCCGCAACACGGCCGCCGTGGACGTTGCGAGTGCGGGCCGGGTGACGCGGAACCAGAACGGGATCCGGCGTGCATCCGTCCCGCGGGTCAGCCGGACGAAGCCCGAGACATCGCCCTCAGCGGCACCGGGGCCGACGATGGCCGTCAGGTCGATCGCGCCAGGGACGGTGACCGTCGGCTCGACGACGAGTCGGGCTCCGGCCGGGGCCACGATCGACTCGACCGAGACGGCCCAGTCACCGGCCCCGCCGCCCGCATCCGTCAGCTCCACCGGGAGCGCGATCGTGGTGTCGGGATGAAGGAAGCCGAACGAGACGGACGCGGGCGAGGCGAGGACGAGCGGCGTGTCCGCCCGGGCAGGGTTCGCGAGACCGCCGCCGCCACGGGTCGGCGGGGCCGGCTTGCCGTCGACCAGAACCGTGGTTCCCGAGCCGATCAGGGCCGCTTTCAGTTCGGCCACCGACCACGACGGGTGCCGCTCGAGCAGGAGTGCCGCCGCCCCTGAGATCTGGGGGGTCGCCATCGATGTCCCCGACATCGGCTCCCAGTCACCCACCGGGATCGACGAGAGGATCGACACACCAGGCGCGCTGATGTCGGGCTTCAGCCGCAGCGAGAGGGGAGTCGGGCCAGAGGAGCTGAAGGTGGCAAGGGTACCGCGGTCTCCATTCCCCGGGGTGGTAACTGCCGCCACCGTGATCGCGCGATCCGACGTGCCGGGCGAGGTGAGCGAGCCCTGGCCGAAGTCCTCGAAGTCGTTCCCCGCGGCGACGACGGGGACGACTCCCGCCTCGGCGGCCGCGTCGAGTGCGAGCGCGACGATGTCACGGGAAGGCTCGACCTCCGGCTCGCCGATCGACAGGTTGATCACGTCCATGCCGTCGGAGACAGCGGCCTCGATCGCCGCGACGATCTCCGCTGCGTTCCCGTCGAGGCCGACACCGTCAGTGGGGACGGCGAGCGCCTTGTAGTTCCCGAGATAGGCGCGCGGGGCAACTCCGGAGGCCCTGACGCCCGTGCCGGTGGCCGTGTCGGCGTTGCCGGCCGCGATCCCCGCGACGTGGGTTGCATGCTCGGAATCGAGCGGGTCGAAGGGCTTGAAGGCGTTCGGCCAAGCCGTTCCGGCCGGAGCGAACGCGCGCGCGACGATCACCTTGGCGGTCGTGTAGGCCTTTTGACCCTTCGGAAAGCCAGGCGGCATCGTATACCCGGCAGGAGAGAAGTACGGGTGCCGCTGATCGAGGCCGTCGTCGATGATCGCGATCTTCATGCCGTCACCCCGGTTTGGCAGGCCAGTCTGCCACGCTGTCACGGGTCTCGAGGTGCGACCGGCCGCGACCGGCGAGAGGCGGTAGAGAACGGACGCGTCGACCGATCTCACACCGGGCAGCGCCCTCAGTTGCGGAATCGCGGCACGCGGGAGGAAGACGGCGGCGCCGTTGAGCACGATGCGATAGCGCCAGCGGATCCGTGCGCTCGGGATGGCTCGGTGCAACGAGGAGGCGAAGCGTCGCTGCTCGCGCTCCACCGCCGTGCGCACCGCGGGTCCCGGGCGACCCGCCAACGGCGGTGAGGCGAGCGTCACGACGACCTCGCTCGTCGCCGTGGGAGCCGTCCCGGCGTCGGCTCGCGCGCCGGCGATGCCCAGGCAGCAGAGGCCGGCGGCACAGAGGAGTCGGAAAGCGCGGGTCATGACTGGTGTGACGCCGCTTCGGTGCGGCGGTTGTGCAGCATGCCTACACCGGTGGCGGCGGCTAGAATCCCGGCGCGCGGATGTGGCGGAATTGGTAGACGCGCACGGTTCAGGTCCGTGTGCCTTTCGGGGCGTGGAGGTTCAAGTCCTCTCATCCGCATATGGGAAGACCGCGATGGGAGAGCTTATCGCGGCCTTCCCATATGCATTTGCTTCCTGCACGCTTCGCGTGATCCTGAAGCTGGGAACCTACGGTTCCCCGGGGAACCCTCCCTTTTGAGGGGATTCGGTTCGGTCTCGTAGGGGCGATGCGCATGCGTCGCCCTGGTGTGCCGCTACTCCCCGGTGCCTGCGAGCGCTGCCAGGACGTCGTCGGTGTGCGACTCGGGGTCCACCTTCCGCATCACCCTGGCGATCGTTCCCTCGGCATCGATCACGAACGTCGAGCGCTCGACACCCATGAACTTCTTCCCGTACATCGACTTCGCGACCCAGACGTCGTAGGCCTCGGCGGTCGTGTGGTCAGGGTCGGCGAGAAGCTTGAACGGCAGGTCGAACTTCTCCTTGAACTTGACATGCGACGCCTCGCTGTCCGGGCTGACGCCGAGAACGACGGCGCCGGAGCGCTCGAACTCGCCCCACGAATCGCGGATGCCACACGCCTGCGTCGTACAGCCCGGCGTGTCGTCCTTGGGATAGAAGTAGAGGACCACCGGCTTGCCGCGAAGGGATGCGAGCGAGATCGTCTCGCCGGTGTCGCTTGCGAGCGAAAAGTCAGGAGCGGGCATTCCCTCGGCGATCATCAGGCCTCCTCGTGGGGTTTCTTCACCGCAGCCTAGTTGCCCGGGTAGGCTCGTGGCGTGGTCGAAGCACACCGCTACCTCGCCTACGCTGTCATCACCGGCTGCGTGGTAGCGGGTGTCGTCGGCCTCGTGGCCTACCGCCGCGGAGCAGTCGTCAGCGGCGGGACGATCCACTTGCTGGCATTGCCGCAGACACTCGTAGTTGCACAGGCCGCGTTCGGGCTCCTGCTGCTCTCGGGAGGGTATCGCGCGGTCGACTCGCTGCACTACGTCTACGGCGGCGTCGCTCTCGGAGTCGTCCTGTCGCCGTGGTTCTACGCCCCGGCGGATCCACGCCGGCGGCTGCTCTGGTTCGCAGTATCGGCACTCGTCGCGGCGGCCCTCGGCGTGCGTGGCACGATGACGGGGTCGTGAAACGCTTCTTCGAGAACCGCACCGCGCGAGGCCTCGCGATCGTGGCCCTCATCGCGCTGGTCGTGGTCGCGTTTTCGCTCGAGCCCGTTCTGGCCGTCACCGGCGGGCTGATCAGGATCGGGTTCTTCCTCGCGATCGCGTTCTTCCTGTTCCTCGTCTGGCGCGAACGGCGCAGCGATCTCGAGGCGTGGTCGGACCGGTCGAGACGCGTGTTCTACGCCGCCGTCGGACTTGCAGTCGTCGACGTCGGCGCGGCGGTTGGGTTGTCACCGTCAGGCGCTGACGTGATGGCGTTCTTTCTCGTGCTCGGCTGCTGCGCCTGGGCGATCGTCAGCATCTGGCGGGCGGAGCACCGCTACGTCTGAGCGTGAACTGCCGCGCCGTCGAGTGCGGCGAGCACTGAGCGGATCGGCGCGCGGGCGCCGACGAAGATAGGCGTATCGCGCTCCGTCCAGCGTGACGCCTCGGTCTCGCGCAGCGTCATCATCAGGTGCATGAAGTCGGCGGGCTCCTCGCACTCGAACGCCGGCATGAACTCCTGGTCGTCGATCCCGAAGGAGTAGGTCGTGTGGTTCGTGACCGTCACGAAGGCGCCTCCCACCTCGGCATGCTGTCGCATCGCATCGGCCCGCTCCTCGAAGGTGAGGAAGTACCACGGCCGCTTCTTGACGAAGGGGTAGACAACGAGATACGGCGCCTCGCGTGGGATCACTTTGCCCTGCCGCACGCGCTTCTTGTCGGTGTAGACGGACGGCTTCGTCGTCGCGAGGTACGAGTACGGAGTCGTCAACCAGCCGGCGAGCGGCGTCCCGTTGAGTGCGGCGCCGAGCTCGAGCAGGTCGTCGTAGCGCTCGGTGATCTGCCAGAGGAAGAAGTCCGCCTCGGGACGGATCCCCGAGACGTTGTAGGCGCGCAGGCCTTCCATCCGGCCCGTCCAGTCCTCGACGACGTCCGCGAAGGCGTCCTTTGCGGCTTCGCGCTCTTCGAGTGGGAGGCGCCGCCAGGCAGGGTCGACCTTGAAGAAGCGGTAGGAGACGTACTGTCCCACCTGGACACTCTCGATGCGCTCGTAGCCCGGTTTCGCGTCGCTCATGCCCTCATCGTACGCGGAGAGGGTCAGCGGGGGCTGAGAATCGCGCTCTCGCGCGTCTGCGGTACGCCAGGGTTGACCGGGCTGCTGACGGTGAGCGTGAGCTTGAACGGACCGGAGCCGAGGCGCCTCCCTTTCAGGGATCCAACCAGCGGGCTGCCGGCACGCCCGAATCCGGTCACACGCGAGCGGACTGCGCCCGTGGTCGCGCCCGCTACCCGCAGATCCCAGCCGCAATCGAGCGAGCAGGTGAACCGTACGGTGCGGGATCCGTGGGTCAGCTCGGACTGGGTAGGGAAGTGCACCTTGCCCAGGGAGACGTCAAGCGCGAGCCCTTCGCAATGGGCGATCGAGCCGCCACGGACACGTGCGAGCGCGTCCCGGACGCTGTAGAGGCTCGACTTCGGCGTGCCGTCCGCGTAGTAGACGCCCGACTGCCAGCTGGCGAGCGCCGGCTCGTCCTGGGAGTGGAACAGCAGGATCCCGGCCACATTCGGCTGACAGAAGGCGAGCTGCAAGGCGCTGCCGTAGTACTGGCCCTGCGTGATCTCGTCGACGGGGCTCGTGGTCGCAGGCTCCGCTCCCGTGTAGAGCTTCGCCTTCCCTGCCGGTATGCGCGACTCGACACCGAATTCGTCGTAGAGGATCGGCAGCGTCGACCCGGCCTGGGGAGTTCCGTCGAACGCCGTGGTCAAGGTCTGGATCAGGCGGTCGTAGTCGGCGAGCCCGATCGTCGTCGCCTTCGGATGGGGTGTGTCCGGCGACTGGCCGGACGTGGTGGCGTACGGATGGAACGCGAGCCCGTCCATGACCGGCGCGGTTCGCCCGCTCGCCCGATACGCCGTACCCATGTCCTTCAGGAACGCGACCGGCGAATGGGTGTCCCTGCCGGTGTTCGGCCGGTCGACGCCGCGGGGGGCGAGAGCGCCGCCCCAGACCCTGATCGCGGGGTTGACGGCCTTGAGTGCATCGTAGGAGCGCGCGAGGAGGGCCAGATAGGCGGGGGCGGCGGCATCGGTCCCGTCGGCATTGAACTGCGGCAGCCAGAAGCGGTTGAGGTTCGGCTCGTTCCCCACGATCACGTTGCCAAGCGTGGGGAGTTGCTGCGCCAGCACCGTCAAGTAGCCGGCGAACTCCTCGCGCGCCTCGGGCGTCAGCGGTGTCGTTCGCGACCCGGGTGGGTAGACCGAGAGGTACACGGTGACGCCTGAGAGTTGGGCTGCCGCGGTGACGTTGCGGAGGATCTGAAGCTCTGTCTCCGGTGGCGCGACCTCACCTGGGAGCCACTGCGACGTCACGCGCACCGCGGTGAACCCGGCGAGCCGGAAGAGCGCCATCTTCTCCTTTGCGGAGACGAGATCGGGTGAGCGCACGGCGTCCTCGGCTGCACCGAGGGTGATCGCCGGCCCGCCGGCAGTCGCCGTGGGCGCGAGCGCGCCCACGGCGAGCGCAGCGGCAGCGACGATGGGCAAGGGGAGCAGGCGACGGAACATGTGGTGGATACGCTAGATGCAGTGGTCGATTCGGTACGCGAGCAACTCACGACACTCCCGCGCAGCCCGGGTGTCTACCTCTTTCGCGACGAGGCCGACGACGTCCTCTACGTCGGCAAGGCGAAGACGCTGAGGGCGCGGGTGGGGAGCTACTTCTCCGGAGGCGACGGACGGCCGGGGATCGGCCGCATGGTGGAGCGGATCCGCCGTATCGAGATCATCGTCACCTCGACCGAGGCGGAGGCCCTGCACCTGGAGCAGAACCTGGTCAAGCGGCACAGGCCGCCGTTCAACGTGCGGTTACGCGACGACAAGTCGTTCCCATACATCGCCGTCACCGTTGCGGACGACTACCCGCGGGTGATGTTCACGCGCGAGCGCCACCGCCGCGGCACGGTCTACTTCGGGCCGTACGCCAACGCCAAGAAGGTGCGCGAGACACTCGACGTGCTCAATCGCGTCTTCCAGTTCCGGCCCTGTGAAGGGCCGAAGCCCGGTCGGCACTCGGGCACACCGTGCCTCGACTTCCACATAGAACGGTGTACAGCGCCCTGCATCCAGGCGATCACGAAGGACGGGTACCGCACGCAGATCAACGGCGTGATCGACTTCCTCTCCGGCGACACGCGGTCGATCGTCCGCTCGCTGACGCAACGGATGCGCGAGGCAGCCGCCGAGGAGCGGTTCGAGGATGCGACCCGATATCGCAACCGGCTCTTCGCAATCGAGAGCCTGGCAGAGCGTCAGGGCGCGGATCGGCGTGCCGGCGGGACGGTCGACGTGATCGGGTTGTCGGTGGCAGGTGACCGCGCCGCCGTGCAGCTCTTCCCGCTCCGCGACGGCCGGCTGATCGACCGTTACGCCTTTCATCTCGAGAATGTCGAAGACCAGGATCGCGCCACCATCCTCGAGGGTTTCTGCCTCGAGTACTACACGGCGGCGCCGAGCGTGCCACCGCTCGTGATCGTCCCCGCCGATCTGCCCGATACCGCTGCTCTCGCGGGCTTCCTGTCGGAGATCCGCGGCGCCGCCGTGGAGGTGCGGGCACCGGTGCGCGGTGAGAAGAAGCGCCTCGCCGAGCTGGCCGACGAGAATGCCGGGCTCGCACTCGCGCACGAGGCGACGGCGGCCGAGCAGAAGCGGCTGCGGCGGATCGAGGCGCTCGAGAGCCTCCGCGAATCCCTCAACCTCGAAAGCCTTCCGGTGAGGGTCGAGTGCTTCGACATCTCCAACCTGCAGGGCCGCGACATTGTCGCCTCGATGACCGTGTTCGTGGACGCAATGCCGAAGAAGGCTCACTATCGGTCGTTCACGGTTCGCGGGCTGGACGGGCAGGACGACTTCGCGTCGATGGGTCAGGTGATCGCACGCCGATTCGCCCGGCTGCGTGACCGAGCCGATCGGGGCCGGCACGACGAGAGCTTCTCGGCGCTCCCGAATCTCGTCGTGATCGACGGCGGCAAGGGTCAGCTTGCCGCGGCGCTGGAGGCGATTCGCGCTACGTCAGACCTCCCGCGCGTGGCGGTGATCGCGTTGGCGAAACGCGAGGAAGAAGTGTTCGTGCCCGGCAGGGCGCGACCGATCCTGCTCGAGCGCCACGACCCGGGGCTGCAACTCCTGCAGCGGATCCGGGATGAGGCGCACCGCTTCGCAGTTGGGCTCCACCGCAAGCAGCGCGACTCGCGTGCGTTTTCGTCCATCTTCGACACGATCGAGGGCGTCGGCCCATCCCGGCGCCGTGCGCTGCTGCAGCACTTCGGCTCGGTGGAAGTGGTGCTGGCGGCCTCCCAGGAGGAGCTCGAAGCGGTGCCCGGCCTGCCTGCGAAGACAGCGCGCGATGTCTACGCACAACTTCACCGCACGGGCGGTCGCGCCTGAACGGTGTCCGCTCACGGCGTCTCGGTTTCGGCGGCCGGGTCGGGTAGCTGCCGAATGCGCAATGTGCGCAGCGTAACCAGGATCGCGGTGAAGCCGATCAGGACGTTGACGACGGTCAGCGTCAGCTTCATCCCGACGCTGAACGCGAGCAGTGCGGTGCGAGGCGCCTGTCCGCGCAACGTGTAGAGGAGGAACGCCTGCTCGGTGCCGACTCCGCCGGGGCTCACCGGCACGAGGGTGGCGAGGCTCTGGGTCACCTGAACGAGCAGCACGTTCCGCAGAGACTGGTCGATCCCGAATGCGTCGAGCATGAACCAGATCGTCGCCAGTCGCAGTGCCCAGTCGGCGAGCTGCCAGGCGACGACAGTGCGGAACCAGCGCCCAGGGGTGCGAACGACTGCGAATGCCTGGCCGACCCGGCGCCCGAGCTCCTGCACGTTGGAGCGGATCCAGACCGCGAGGGCGATAGTCGCCGCCACGGCGATGAGGAGCACGGCCTCTCCGACACGGTCGTGCTCGAAGAGCCAGGCGAAGTCGAAGCTCGGAAGTGACGGCAGTGCGCCAACGCTGGGGAGGACACCCTGCGTCAGCGCCCACGCGAAGAGCACGACCGCACAGATCGTGTCGACGATCGCAAGCACGAGGCTCGAGCTGACCAGTGTCGTGTATGTCGACCCTCGAATCGCGCGATGCGCCATCGTCAGCCTGACGACGTCTCCCGCCCGTGCCGGGAAGATCGCGTTGACGCCGACGCCGGCGGCGTAGGCCGCGTAGATCGAGCGCCAGCGCACTCGCTCCTCCGGGTAGGCGGCAGCGAGCACGTTGCGCCAGGCGCGGCTCGTGCACATCACCTTCGCGAGGTGGCAGCCGATCGCAATCGCAAGAGGGCCTGGCTTGACGGCAGCAAGGTAGTCCCAGAACGCCGCGATGGCATCGAGGACGCTGCTCATCAGCCTCTACCTCATTCGTCGGGCGCGAGGAACGGGTACCGGTAGTCCCTCGCCGGAACCAGCGTTTCCTTGATCGTACGAGGGCTGACCCAGCGGATCAGGTTCCACATCGAGCCCGCCTTGTCGTTCGTGCCGGACGCGCGCGCACCGCCGAAGGGCTGCTGGCCCACGACGGCTCCGGTCGGCTTGTCGTTGACGTAGAAGTTCCCAGCCGCGTAGCGCAGTGTCGCCTGCGCCTCCGCGATGGCGTAGCGGTCGTTCGAGAACACCGCACCGGTGAGGGCATACGTTCCTGTCGAGTCGACGAGGTCCAAGGTGTCGGCCCACTTCGCCTCGTCGTAGACGTAGGCGGTGACGACGGGGCCGAACAGCTCGTCGCGAAGCAGGCGGAACTCCGGGTCGTCCGTCCTGATCACGGTCGGCTCGACGAACCAGCCATCGGTGTCGTCCGTGCCGCCGCCGACGACGATCTCCGCTCCTGCCGTCTGCGCCTCGGCGATCGCGTCACGTTGAGTGAGGAACGACGACTCGTCGATCACGGCTCCCATGAAGTTGGTGAAGTCACTGACGTCGCCCATCGCGATGCTCCCGACCTCGCGCTCGAGCGTCTCGCGAACGTCGCCCCAGAGGTTCGACGGGATGTAGAGCCGTGACGACGCCGAGCACTTCTGGCCCTGGTACTCGAACGACCCGCGCACGATCGCCGTCGCCACCTCGGTGGGGTCTGCGGAGGGGTGCGCGAGGATGAAGTCCTTGCCTCCGGTCTCGCCGACGATCCGAGGGTAGTTGCGGTAGCGGCCGATGTCGTTGCCGATCGTGCGCCAGATCGACTGGAACACGCCCGTCGAGCCGGTGAAGTGGACGCCTGCGAGCTCGGGGCTCGCGAGCGCCGCCGCGCCCATCTCGGCGCCGGGACCGAACACCAGGTTGATCACTCCCGGCGGCAGTCCGGCTTCCTCGAGGATCCGCATCGTGATCCAGGCCGAAAGGGCCTGCGTCGAGGCCGGCTTCCAGACGACCGTGTTGCCCATGAGCGCCGGCGACGTGGTCAGGTTGGCGCCGATCGCGGTGAAGTTGAACGGGCTGACTGCGAGCACGAAGCCCTCGAGCGCGCGGTACTCCATCCGGTTCCACACGCCGGCCGACGAGGCCGGCTGCTCCTCGTAGATCCGGACGAGGTACTCGGCGTTGTAGCGGAGGAAGTCGATCGTCTCGCAGGCCGCGTCGATCTCTGCCTGGTACGCAGTCTTGGACTGGTTGAGCATCGTCGCCGCGTTGATCGTCGAACGCCACGGGCCCGAGACCAGCTCGGCGGCCCGCAGGAACACCGCCACACGCTCATGCCACGGCGTCTGCGACCACTCGGGGTGTGCGGCTCGCGCCGCCGCTATGGCGCGGTCAACCTCGGCAGCTCCGCCCAGTTCCACGTCCGCGAGAACGTGCGTGCGACGGTGCGGCATGACGGCCTCGTAGGTCGTGCCCGTCTCGACGCGCTCGCCGCCGATCACGAGCGGGATGTGGACACGCTCGGCCGCCATCTGCGCCGAGACGGGCCTGCAACTCGGCCCGCTCGGGCGAGCCCGGCGTGTAGCTCTTGACCGGCTCGTTCACCGCGGTCGGCGGGCAGAAGATGCCGGGAGCGCTCATGGCAGCGATTGTATTGTCGTCTGCGTGCGCCTGACGCGGCACCTCTATGACGCTCCCGGCTTTGGTGTCGGCGAGATCTGGGTGAGCGAGGGCACAGTCGTCCACCACGAGCTCGCTTCCGCGCTCCTGCGCGGCGGCGAAGCACCCGTTGCAGCCGCAGTGGCGGGAGCCGCAGGCGGCGTCGGCGGGGCTGGACCAGCGCTCTCCAGCACCCCTTCCCTTTCCCCCCATGGGGGAGCGAGGCTCCCAGCACAAACGCTACCGGGAGAGGTGTCACGTGTCTGTGCCGACTTCGTGCCAGATCTGTGCCGGCGATTCGTGGCACATCTGTCCGGGACGCCGACCGACTATGACGGGATTCCGATCGATCTCGAATGGACGACACCGCTCCAACGACGGCTTGCGGCGGCGGCACGCGAGATTCCTTGGGGGGAGGTGGTCTCGTACGGCGAGCTCGCAGCGCTAGCCGGCCGTCCACGGGCCGCGCGCGCGGCCGGCTCGTTCTGCGCCGAGAACCGCTTCTCGCTGATCATTCCCTGCCACCGCGTCGTCGCGGCGAACGGCATCGGTGGCTACGGCTCAGCCGGTCCCGAGTTGAAGCGCCGACTACTCGCCCTCGAAGGCGTCGCGCTGTGAGCTCCGGTTCGCTCGCCGACGATGTCAGGGCAGAGCTCGCTGCAATCGCGCCCCTGCGCCGGTGCGATCGCCTGGCAGAGATCTCGGCCCTGTTCCACACAGCCGGAACCGTGCACCTGCGCGGCCGCGGCGCGGTCGCCTTCCACCTAGACCTCGTCTCCTCCGCGGCAGCGCGTCGGGCCTTCTCGCTGCTCGCAGAGTTGCGCGTGCCCGCCGAGATCCGCACGTACACCTCACGATCGTTCGATCGCGCGACCCGTTACCAGCTGCACGTCGAGGGATCCGAGAGCGCGCTCGCGACGCTGGCGCAAGCGGGGGTGCTCGACGACGCTCATAGGCCACTCGACCGTCCGCCGGGCCGCGTCGTCGCCCGCCCCTGCTGCCGTGGTGCCTATCTCCGCGGAGCCTTCCTCGGGGGTGGCTCGTTGATCGGACTCCGGTCACCGCATCTCGAGGTTCGAACGCCGACTGCAGGGGGGGCGTCGTTTCTCCGCAGTGTCGGCTCTGCCGAAGAGGTTCGGCTCAAAGTCGGCGAGCGCGCCACGCACGCGCGTGCCTACGCCAAGGGGTGGGAGGAGATCGAGGGCTACCTGCTTGCTGCCGGAGCCGTCGACGCCGTGCTCGGGCTCGAGGAGCGAAGCGTCGTGGCCGAGATGCGTGCTGAGGCCAACAGGCTGACCAATGCCGACCAGGCGAATCTCGTACGGACGGCGCACGCAGCCCAGCGGCAGCTCGAGGCCGTACGGCGCCTCCGCGCATCAGGCCAGCTGGAGGTCCTCCCGGAGCGCCTGCGCGTAGCCGCGCTTCTCCGGCTGCACAATCCGACTCTCTCACTTCGCGAGCTCGCCGACCGCGCCAGTCCGCCCGCGACCAAGGCCGCAATGCAACGGCGTCTCGCAAAGGTCGTCGAGCTTTCTGAGGCGTAGCGCGCCCTCCCCTGCAGGGGAGGTGTTCACCGGGAACCGTAGGTTCCCCGCTTCAGGGATCGTCGCGATGAGGAATCCCCGCTCGGGATTCCTCATCTGCGGTGGAAGGGAGAGGGGCTCCGAGGACGATCCCCTCCCCCAACATGCGCGCTCCGATACCAAACGACGAACGGGGTCTGGATTCGCCGCCCGGGAGCGCGTGCCCACCGAGGACGAGTATGAGGACCACGGCGCCATTCCTCAACCCTCATCGCACAGTCGGTTGGTCGGGAGGGGACCGGAGTCATCGGGCTAGACTCGATCGCAGAACACCTTTCGATGAGAGTGAGGAATGATGGCGGTTCGAGTTGGAATCAACGGATTTGGGCGTATTGGACGGAACTTCTTCCGGGCACAGCAGGCCCTCGGCGCCGATATCGAGATCGTGGCCGTAAACGATCTCGGGAATGCCGCGACGATGGCGCACCTCCTCAAGTACGACTCGGTGCTCGGCCCGTTCGCGGGTGATGTCTCGCTCGGTGACGGCGTCATCAACGCGGGTGGCGAGACGATGCAGATGCTCTCCGAGCGCGACCCGGCTGCATTGCCGTGGGGCGATCTGGGCGTCGACGTCGTCCTCGAGTCGACGGGCTTCTTCACGTCGCGTGAGGGCGCACAGAAGCACCTCGACGCCGGCGCGAGCAAGGTGGTCATCTCCGCTCCCGCAACCGATCCCGACTTCACGGTCGTCCTGGGTGTCAACGACGCGGGCTACGACAAGGCACAGCACCACATCGTGTCGAACGCGTCGTGCACGACGAACTGCATCGCGCCGCTTGCCAAGGTGATCGACGATCTCGCGGAGATCGAGTCCGGCTTCATGACCACGATCCACGCCTACACGAACGACCAGAACATCCTCGACATGCCGCACAAGGATCTGCGTCGCGCCCGTGCCGCCGCGGTCAACCTGATTCCCACCTCGACGGGGGCCGCCAAGGCGATCGGGCTCGTGCTGCCGCAGCTCAAGGGCAAGCTCGACGGCGTTGCCGTCCGTGCTCCTGTACCGACAGGCTCGTTGACGGATCTCGTCGTCACGCTCGGGCGTGAGGTCACGCTCGAGGAAGTCGATGCGGCGTATCGCGCTGCTGCCGCGGGCCCGCTGGCCGGGATCCTGCAGTATCAGCCCGATCCGATCGTCTCCACCGACATCCAGGGCTCGGCCTACTCGTGCATCTACGACGCGAAGCTGACGATGGTGCACGGGCGGAACGTGAAGCTGTTCGGCTGGTACGACAACGAGTGGGGCTACAGCTGCCGACTGGTCGACCTGGTTCCGAAGCTCGTCGCGTGAGGTCGCCGCGCTCCGTCGAATCTGCCGACGTCAGCGGCAAGCGCGTCCTCGTCAGAGCCGACCTCAACGTCCCGCTCGAGGGAGGTGAGGTCGCCGACGACACGAGGATTCGCGCCGCGCTGCCGACGCTGCAGTGGCTGCTCGATCACGGGGCCGGTGAGATCGTCGTCTGCTCGCATCTCGGCCGGCCGAAGACGGAGGAAGACCGCGAGCGGCTGTCGATCGCGCCGGTCGCCGACCGACTGCGGGAGCTGTTGCCCGACAGCCGGATTCGGCTGCTCGAGAACACGCGCTTCAACCCAGGTGAAACGAAGAACGACGACGGATTCGCACGCGAGCTGGCAGAGGGCATGGACGTCTTCGTCAACGACGCCTTTGGCTCGGCACATCGCGCCCACTCGTCGACCGAGGCCGTCGCCCATCTGCTCCCGTCGTACGCCGGCCTGCTCTTGCTCGCCGAGCTCGAGCACCTCGGCCGGTTGCTCGGCGAGGTCGAGCACCCGTTCGTGCTGGTGGCGGGCGGGGCGAAGGTCGACGACAAGCTGGCCGTGCTCGAGAACCTCGGCGGCCGCGCCGACCGTGTCCTGATCGGCGGCAAGATGGCCGAGCAGGTCAGGGAGCACAACCCGCTCTCGTTTCCGGTCGAGCTGCCGGTGGATGTCGTTGCGGCAAGCGGCTTTCAGGAGGACGCAGAGGCTCAGGTGGCAGCCGTGACGGCAGTGCCCGACGGCTGGCTCGGGCTCGACATCGGGCCCGCGACCGCTGAGGCGTTCGCAGCGATCGTGCGCGAGGCGAGGACGATCTTCTGGAACGGGCCGATGGGCGTGTTCGAATGGGACAGGTTCGCAGACGGCACACGCGCCGTCGCAGAAGCCGTGGCCGACGCAGACGCGTACTCCGTCGTCGGCGGTGGAGACTCGGTGCGCGCGATTCAGGAGCTCGGGCTCGCCGATCGCGTCTCATGGGTTTCGACCGGCGGCGGTGCGTCGCTGGAGCTGCTCGAAGGCCGGGATCTCCCCGGCGTCGCCGCGATCCCGGAGGCATGAGATGAGCAAGCTGATCGCCGGCAACTGGAAGATGTTCAAGGGCCCGACGGAGACGTTCGCGTTCTTCGACGGCTTCGAGGCGCCGGACGGTGTCGACGTGGTGCTGTGCCCGCCGTTCGTCTCGCTCGAGGCAGCCGTCGGTGAAGAGTGGCCGATCTACGCGCAGAACGTCCACTGGGCCGCTGATGGGGCATTCACCGGCGAGATCTCGGCCACCATGCTCGTCGAGCTCGGGGTCCAGGGAGCGCTTGTCGGCCATTCCGAGCGGCGGCTCTACTTCGGCGAGACCGACGAGACGGTTCGGCTTCGGGCGGAGGCGGCCCTCGCTGCCGGGCTCGGTGTAATCGCATGCGTGGGGGAGACCGAGGCCGAGCGCGAGGCCAACGAGACCGAGGCGGTGCTGCGCCGGCAAGTCGCCGTTCTGCCGCGGCACGAGCAGCTCGTGATCGCCTACGAGCCTGTCTGGGCGATCGGAACCGGCAAGACGGCGACCCCCGAGATGGCGCAGGACGCGCACGCGCTGATCAAGTCGCTGCACGACACCCGAGTGCTCTACGGCGGCTCCGTCAAGCCCGAGAACGCTGCCGAGCTCCTCACTCAACCGGATATCGACGGCGCGCTCGTCGGAGGCGCCTCACTCGCCGCCGCATCCTTCTCGAGCCTGTGTCAGATCGCCGCTTCCCTCTCGTAACCCTCGTCATCCTCGACGGGTTCGGGCTCGCCCCGGCCGGCCCGGGGAACGCGGTCGAGTTAGCCGACACGCCCGTCTTCGACGAGCTCTGGGCCACGTACCCGCACACGACGCTGGCCGCGTCCGGCGAGGCTGTCGGCCTGCCGGACGGCCAGATGGGGAACTCCGAGGTCGGTCATCTCACGATCGGCTCGGGACGCGTGCTGTTCCAGGATCTGATGCGCGTCAACGTCGCCGTGCGGGACGGCTCGATCTTCGTCAACTCCGCCCTCTGCGCCGCGTTCGCGCGCGCCAAGGAGCGCGGGGGAGACGTGCACCTGCTTGGCCTCGTTTCGCACGGAGGCGTGCACTCGCACATCGAGCACCTGCTGGCGCTGCTCGAGCTCGCCCGGCGTGAGGGGATGGCAGAGCGCACGTGGATCCATGCCTTCACCGACGGCCGCGACGTCTCACCTCGTGCGGCCGCGGCCGACCTCGCACTGCTGCCGGCCGAGCGCATCGCCACGGTCGTCGGCCGTTACTACGCGATGGACCGTGACAACCGCGCCGAGCGGATCGAACGGGCGGTCGACGCAATCCTCGACGGAGTCGGCGAGCACGCGGACGACCCGGTGACCGCAGTGGTGGCGAGCTACGAGCGCGGCACGACCGACGAGTTCATCGAGCCGATCGTCCTCGAAGGCCGCCCCCGTCTCGATCCCACGAAGGATGCCGCGATCTTCTTCAACTTCCGGCCCGATCGCGGCCGTCAGCTCTCGCGGGCACTTCTCCAGCACGGCGTCGACCTGACCACGATGACCCGTTACGCCGAGGACATCGAGACCCCGGTCGCCTTCCCCGAGCAACACGTGGACGACACTCTTGCCGAGACGCTCAGTGAGACGGGCATTCGCCAGCTGCACGCCGCGGAGACCGAGAAATACGCGCACGTCACGTACTTCTTCAACGGCGGCGAGGAAGCGGAGTGGGAGGGTGAGACGCGCGTGCTCGTGCCCTCGCCTCGCGATGTCGCGAGTTACGACCTGAAGCCGGAGATGTCTGCTGCAGGCGTGGCCGACGAGGTCGTGAAGCGGCTGCCGGACGACTACGGCTTCTGCGTCGTCAACTTCGCCAACCCGGACATGGTCGGGCACACGGGCGTCATCCCTGCCGTCGTTCGCGCCGTCGAGACGGCCGACGTCGCGCTCGGCCGGGTCGTCGAGGCAACGCTTGCGCTCGGTGGCGTCTGTCTCGTGACGGCCGACCACGGCAATGCCGAGCAGATGCTCGAAGCTGACGGCCTCAGCCCTCACACCGCGCACACGACGAACCTGGTGCCTCTCGTTCTCACTGCCCCGGGAGTCCCTCTACGGGACAGCGGCACTCTTGCGGATCTCGCTCCGACGGTGCTCGAGCTCCTCGGCGTCCCCGTCCCGGACGCGATGACAGGAGTAAATCTTGTTGCCTAGTCGGGCGGCAGGAATCGGTGACATTTCAGCAAGTCGTTAAATGTTGGTTGAAATGCTGAGAACGGCGCTATGCTCGCCCCGCATTGGCGCTCGAACAGCCTGATCTCGGGATCCTCCGGAAAGCCCAACACGGCGACGAGCGAGCGTTCTCGATCATCGTTCACGCCTACGAGCGGCCGATCTACAACTACGTGCTGCGCCTCGTCGGTGACCGTGCGCTGGCCGAGGATCTGACGCAGGAAGTGTTCATCCGCGTCCACCAGGGCTTGCCCGGGTTCTCGCTCAGGTCGCAGTTCACGACATGGCTGTTCCAGGTGACGAAGAACCGGGTGCTCGACGAGCTGCGCACGCTCGAACGGCGCCCGCGCTGTGTCGCCACGATCGACGAGATCGCGCCCCTCGAGGTTCTCGACGCTCCGCTCGAGCGAGCCGAGACGATCAGCGCGTTGTGGCGCTCGGTCGAGGCGCTCAACCCGGATCTGAAGATGGCGCTGTTGCTGCGCGACGTGGTGGGGCTTTCCTACGCCGAGATCGCCGACTCGCTCGAGATCACGCTCGCCACCGTCAAGTGGCGGATCTACAAGGCGCGCGAGGAAGTCCAGGCTGCACTGGTGCGCGACGGGGTCGGTGTGGCCACGTCCGCCGCGGGCGCGGTCTGCACGATCACCGAGTAGCGCCCCGCGCAGCGTCGATACGCTGACTGCATGGCGGATCCTGTGCAGCAGCTGGCGGATGCCGTGGCCGCTGTGGCGGGCGTCCCGGTAGCACTCGAGCGACCGTCCGACCCGGCCCACGGCGACTACGCCACGAACGTCGCTCTTCGCCTGGCGGGCGAGCTGAAGCGGCCGCCGCGCGACGTTGCCGATGAGCTCCGCGAGCGAGTCGAGGCGCTCCCCGAGGTCGAGCGCGCAGAGGTCGCCGGTCCTGGATTCCTCAATCTCTTCCTCTCCGACGACTGGTTCCGGGCCACTCTCGGGGACGCCCTCACCGCCGGCGACGCCTTCGGCGGGAACTCGGCCGCACCGGCCGAGCGCGTGCAGGTGGAGATGGTCTCCGCGAATCCGACCGGCCCTGTCACGGTCGCCTCGGCGAGGAACGGCGCCTACGGCGATTGCGTGGCCCGGCTGCTCGCCTTCGCGGGCCACACGGTCGAGTGCGAGTACTACTACAACGACGCTGGCGGCCAGATGGAGAGCTTCCGCGCCTCGGTCGAGGCCGTACGGCAGGGGAACGAACCGCCGGAGGACGGCTACCACGGCGACTACATCGCAGAGCTCGCACGGGTGCCTGGCGACCCGGTTGCGCGCATGATCGGGTCGATCGAGGGCGCGCTCGACCGCTTCCGCATCCACTTCGACTCCTTCGAGCGCCAGAGCGTCGTCGAGACCGAGATTCCCGAGGCGATCGCGCTGCTCGACACCTTCGAGGAAGAAGGGGCTCTATGGGCCCGCACCTCGGCCCACGGCGACGAGAAGGACCGCGTGCTCGTCCGCTCCGACGGAGCGCCGACGTATTTCGCGGCCGACGCCGCCTACGTCCGCCGCAAGTACGCCAAGGGCTTCGACCGGCTCGTCTACGTGCTCGGAGCCGACCACCACGGCTACGTCGCCAGGCTTCAGGCGCTTGGCGGAGATGCTCGGTCACCCACGCGACTCGCTCGAAGTGCTTATCTACCAGCTCGTGCACCTGACGAAGGGCAACGAGGCGACGAAGATGTCGAAGCGGCGCGGCGATGTCGTGTTCCTGGACGACTTCGTGGACGAGATCGGCGTCGATGCCGCCCGCTGGTACCTCGTCTCGCGCGGGCACGACCAGACGATCGAGATCGACGTCGAGCTCGCGGCCGAGAAGACCGCCAAGAACCCTGTCTTCTACGTCCAGTACGCCCACGCCCGGATCGCCGGCATCCTCCGCAACGCGCCGGCCGGCGTCGTGGCTCAGAGCCGGACAGCGACGACGACCGCACCGTTGGCGGCCGAGGAGCGCGACCTCGTGAAGCGCCTGGCCGAGTTCCCCGGTGTTGCCGCCGAGGCGACGCAACGGCGTGCGCCCCATGCGATCCCGAACTACGCGATTCGCCTGGCCGACGACTTCCATCGCTTCTACCACCATCACAAGGTGCTCGGCTCGCGCGAGGAGGCGTTCAGACTCGGCCTCTGCGCCGCCACGAAGACCGTCGTCGCCCGTTGCCTCGACCTCGTGGGGGTCGAGGCGCCGGAGCGGATGTGAGCACCGCGGCCCCCGACCGGAACCTCGCGCTCGAGCTCGTCCGAGTGACGGAGGCGGCTGCGATGGGCGCCGCCCGCTGGATCGGCCGGGGCGACAAGAACGCCGCAGACGGGGCGGCCGTCGACCTGATGCGCCGCATGATCAACACCGTCGGCATGCAGGGCGTCGTCGTGATCGGCGAGGGCGAGAAGGACGAGGCGCCGATGCTCTTCAACAACGAGCGCGTCGGCGCCGGGTTCGGCCCCGAGGTCGACGTCGCAGTCGATCCGCTCGAGGGGACGCGACTGACGGCGCTCGGGATTCCGGGCGCCATCTCGGTGATCGCCGTCTGCGAGCGCGGGTCGATGTTCTCTCCAGGAGCAGCCCTCTACATGGAGAAGATCGCTGTCGGCCCCGAGGCGGCCGACGCGATCGATCTCAATGCGTCGCCGACGGAGAACGTGCGGGCCGTCGCAGCCGCAAAGCGCATGAAAGTGAGCGATCTGACGGTGGTCGTCCTCGAGCGTGAGCGCCACGAGGCACTGGTCGCCGAGCTCCGGGCATCGGGAGCGCGCGTGAACCTCATCCGCGACGGCGACGTGGCGCAATCGATCGCAGCAAGTAGGCCGTCGACCGGCATCGACATGCTGATGGGGATCGGCGGCACGCCCGAGGGCGTTATCTCGGCGGCCGCGATCAAGTGCCTGGGGGGCGCGATTCAGGGCCGGCTGTGGCCGCGCAACGACGACGAACGGCAGGCGCTGCTCGACGGCTGGCTTCGATCTCGATCGCGTCCTGTCGGCGGACGATCTCGTCGCCGGTGACGACGTGTTCGTGGCCGCGACCGGGGTCACGGGCGGCTCGCTCCTGCGCGGCGTTCGCGCGAGCGCGGACGGAGTCGAGACGGAGTCGATCGTGATGCGGTCGCGGTCGGGCACGGTGCGGAGGATCAGCGCCTCCCACCCGGCGGGCAAGATGGCAAGCCTGTAGGTTCTCCGTCATGACGGTTGGCCCAGTCGAAATCTTCATCATCGCCTTCGACGACCCCGAGTTCGACGGCGAGATTCGCGCCGAGCTCGAGCGACTCCGCGACGGTGACATCATCCGCCTCGTCGATCTGCTCGCCGTCCGCAAGACCGACGAGGGCGTGATCGAGGCGATTCAGCGCAGCGATCTCGAGCCCGACGAAGCACTCGCGTTCGGCGCTGCCGTGGGCGCGCTGATCGGCCTCGGCGCCGCTGGGGAAGAGGGCATGGAGCTCGGTGCCGTATGGGGTATGCGGGAGCTCGCCGACGGCCACGTCTTCGACGACGAGGACAAATGGCGCGTGGCCGACGCGATTCAGCCGGGCAAGGGCGCACTGATCGCGCTCGTGGAGCATCGCTGGGCGATGCCGATTCGCGAAGCCGTCCGCCGCTCGGGTGGTCACGCAGTGGCCGGTCGCTGGATCGCCGAGCACGATCTGATCAAGCTCGGCGAGGGCTCGGCGCGGATCCCGCTCGAGCTCGACGGCTAGCTGCCCGGCTGCACGCGGATGCGGGCTCGCGTACCGCCGAGACCTACGCGGTCAGCGGGTACGTGAGGCGGTAGATGTTGACGACGGTCTTCGGGCCGGTCGGCCTGAGCACGGTCAAGGTGCCCTTAGCCCCGGCGTAGACACCCGTGCCGCGTACGACGGGGATCTTGACCGCCCCGTTTCCTGCCGCCATCAACCTGCCACCGAACAGGATCGTGCCGCCCGGCAGGCTTGCCGCCGTCTTGAGGAGCGCACTCGTCGGGCTCTCGAGCATCATCACGCTCCGGTCGGAGCCTACGACCGCGCCCTTCGGTTTCCCGAACTGCGCTTTCGCGTTGATCAGCTTGCTCGCGGAGTAGTCGCGGTCGCCGGCGCTGTCCGCCTTCGGCGGGACGTCGACGTGCTTTTCGTACGTCGTGATCGAGATCAGCCTGATCACCGTGACGTTGGCGGCCGGCGCAGCCGGCGCCAACGTGACGGCAGCGGCCACAGCGGCGAGAAAGGCAGGTGCGGCAATCAGCCGGATCACGGCTTCACAATAGCCAAGCGCCCGACGTGCAAGGGGTGTTTTCTCAGCTGACGAACAGCTGCGTCATCTGCCGTCGCGCTATCAACTCGGCCATTGCGGCGTCGTCTGGCCGGTGTTCGAATGAGGCAGCAGCGTCGAGCAGCAGGGGCAGCAGCGCTCGATCGCCGACCGAGTTGAGGAAGGCGGCCTCGCGGCCGAGTACCCAGTGGACGGCGAGCGCGATGTCGGCCGGGTCGCTGAGCGGCTCGTACCACGTTGCGGCTGTCTGCGCTCGGGAGCCCCACGGCCCGGCCGTGATCGCCTTGATCGTCTGTAGCGCAGCGCCGCGCTCGGCGCTGAGCGCCGCCAGGGCTTCGAAGTCGGCCGCGTACTCCGGTGTCTGCATGGCGACCGCGTTGTAGGGCGCGAGCACCGAATCGAAGGGGAACCGCTCTAGCGCCCGCGCGTGCATGAACGGCGCCGTCAGTCCGTGGCCCGTGATACCGATGAAGCGCGCAAGACCCTCGTCCCGTGCCTCGACGAGCGCTTCGAGCGCGCCGCCCGCTCCCAGGGCAGTCTCCCATTCGCCCGGATGGACGAGGTTGTGGAGCTGGATCAGGTCGACGTAGTCGACATTCATCCGCTCGAGCGAGCGCTGCAGCGACTCGCGAGCCCCCGCAGCCGTGCGTTCGCCTGTCTTGGTGGCGAGGAAGACGGAGGAGCGGTGTTTGCGCAGCCAGGGTCTCAGCCTGTCCTCGGAGGCTCCGTAGCCTGCGGCGGTGTCGATGTGGTTGAGCCCACGCTCGAGCACGAGCTCGAGCGTCTCGGCTGCTTCGCGCTCATTCAGGTGCCCGAGAGCGGCAGCTCCGAAGATGACGCGCGTCGACTCATGCCCCGTGCTGCCGAACGGTGCGGTTGCAATCGTCTGCATGCCCATACCGTACGCGCTCGGAGTAGGCTGACGGCGAATGCGGATTCTCCTCATCATTGCGCTCATCGTCTGGGTCGTTGCCGTTGCGGGCTGGGTCCACCAGTACGGTGGTCGCTCGTACGCCAAGCTCGCCGGTCTTCTTCTCCTCGGTGCGCTCGTTGGGCTGGCCGGCTTCCTGGTACTCGGCCTGATCTGGTGGGCGGTCGGAGCGTTCGCGGCGATGCTGGCCACGATCGCGCTCATCTTCGGTGTCATCTACCTGCTCGACCGCCGCAAGGCCAACGCCTTCGACGAGGCGAGCTGACGACCGCACGTCGAGGAAGCGGGCGAAGGGACTCGAACCCTCGACCTACGGCTTGGGAAGCCGACGCTCTACCAACTGAGCTACGCCCGCGAGCCGATGATTCTAGCGCTATCCGTGCCCGCGACCCGCGGCCCGTGGCGTGGCCTCGCTCATCACGACAGCGCACCCGCGGCCTTCTCGAGCACGGAAAGCATCATCTCGACCGGCAGCTGCTCGGCGATCGTGTGGAGCAGCCCGGCCGTCGTCCCTCCGATCGCGCCCCGTTGCTGAGCGTCGTCAATCGCCCGGACGAGCCCCTCCCGGATCGCCTGCTCCGCCTTCTCGCGCGTGACGTGGTGTCGCGCTGCGAAATGGTCGAGATCGTCTCCGCTTCCGAGCGCGAGGAGCAGCTCTTCGCGGGTCACGCCAAGCTGGCAGGCGGCGCCGTCGGCGGTCTCGAGCACGATGTGCTCGATCGCCTCCTGTACGCCGTGCGTGGGTTGTGAGATCCGCTTGGCGCAGGGATCCGTGATCGGGGTCTGAGTCGACCGCCCGCCGCCGAGCGCGGCGTAGGTGACGACGAGCGCAACCGACACCGCGACCGCGCCTGCGATGACGGCCGCCGAGCGGCTCACGGGGCGATCTCCTTCGTCACCGATACCACTGCCAGGGCGGCGAGGGCAAAGAGGGCTGCGATCAGGAAGGGCAGGCTGAAGGCACTGGTGACGGCACGCTCGAGCCTGCCCTGCAGCGAGGCCCCGACGCGGGTCAGCTCGGCCGAGTCCGGCCGCGCCTGGTCAGAGGCGAAGGCAGGGCGGACGTCGGGAAGGCGGCCGTCGGCCGCATCGACCTCGCGCAGGACCTCCCTGGCGACGGACAGCTTGTGCAGCGGCTCGATCGAGCTGTCGATCACGATCGCGGCGCCCGCTCTCTTGGCCTCGGTCTTGTTCTGTGCCAGCTCGTGTGTGAACACGGGCGTCAGGATCGAGCAGGCCGACGACGATGCCTGCGTGACGCGAGGCGATCGTCCAGCCTCCATGGATCACCTGATGCCCGTGACCCGCAAGCGCCTCCTCTGTCAACGACGTCACGGTGAGGCCGAGCCCCGCCCCGACGAGCAGTTGCGGGACGACCGTCCATGCCCACCCTGTATGCGGGAGCAAGCCCAAGCCCGGCAAGGCCACCCGCGATGAGCACGAAGCCGGCGGAGGCGCGCACGATCCGGCCGGGTGCGATACGTGTCGCAAAGCGGCCGACGACAACCGCAGCGACGGGCATGAGGGTGACAACGAGTCCCGCAACGGCGGGATCGAGCGCCCATCCGTTCACGAGCAGGATCACGAGCAGGAAGAGGGCGGCGCTCAGCGCCGCCGACCCGAGCAGAAGCGCGAGATTCGGAGCCCAGCGGGGGCGCGTGATGGGAGCGGCGACGACGCCCGGCGTCTCGAGGCGCCAGAGGGCGAGAATCGGTACCAGCGCGACGGGCGCCTGCACGAGGAAGATCGCTTCCCACCCTGCAAGTTGGGTCAGGATGCCGCCGATCGCAGGGCCGAGCGCGGCGCCGAGGATGCCGGCGCGCACCCAGACGTGCACCGCGCGGCTCTCCGAGCCCTCGAATACCGTCGAGGAGAAGCAGAGCAGCGGCGATGACGAAGGCTGCTCCGACCGCCTGCACGCAGCGTCCCGCCAGAACGAGCCAGAAGACGTGCGCAAGGCCGCAGGCGAGCGAGGCG
This sequence comes from uncultured Thermoleophilia bacterium, assembly GCA_963829285.1. Taxonomy (GTDB): domain Bacteria; phylum Actinomycetota; class Thermoleophilia; order Gaiellales; family Gaiellaceae; genus Gaiella. Next base: position 242,421 of record CAWHHW010000002.1, read on the forward strand.
GCGGAGAAGACCACGAGCCCGGCGAGGCAGAGGGAGTCGAGGGCGTCGCCGGACGGCGTGCGCGGCGGGAACCGCGGCGGCGGCGAGCACCAGGTTGTACGAGATCAGGACCCAGGCGACCTCGGTGATTCCGACGTCGAAATGGCGGATCATCTCCGGCAGGGCCAGAGTGACGACCGACGAGTCGGCGAGCGCGATCGCGACCGCAAGCCCGAGGAGACCCGACCGGCTCGTGCGAGAGAGCACGGCGCAACTGTAGATCGTCGCGCAGGTGTTCACCGTGACGCAGTTCATGGATCCCTCACACGTGATCACGTACACTCGCCCGTGTGCGCCGCCTTGCACTCGCTGCTGTCGCATCTGCGCTCGTGCTCGTGCCCGTGCAGGCGCAGGCCTCGGTGCGTGCCGATCCAAGCGTGTTCGCCGGGCTCGGAACCTGGATCGACATTTACGACGGGCCTCTCTTCCGCAATCCGGACGCGACCGCCGCCCGCATCGCAGCGCGAGGCGTCGGCACGGTGTACGTCGAAACGACGAACGACCGCAACCCCGCCGACGTCGTCAGGCCGGTTCCGCTCGGGCAGCTCGTCGACGCGTTGCAGGCGCGGGGCATCCACGTCGTCGGCTGGTATCTGCCCGGCTTCGTCAAGCCGGCCGTCGACCTCCGCCGCACCCGCGCCATGCTCGTCGTTCCGCACGCCGCTCGGCGCCACGTTCGACGGGGTCGCGCTCGACATCGAGGCGTTGGGGTTGAAGAACGCATCACTCCGCACGACGCGACTGCTGGCGCTGAGCCGGACGCTGCGCACCGAAGCGGGGGAGACGCCGATCGCAGCCATCACCTACCCCTCACGCGGCTTCGAGCGCCATCCGACCTGGTGGCCCGGCTTCCCCTGGCAGGAGCTGACGACGCTCGTCGATGCGTGGATCCCGATGACCTACACGGGCGGCGGCTTCCACGGCTACGACGCGACCTACGGGTACGTGGCGCGGTCGCTGCGGCTGCTGCGTGCTGCAGTCGGCCCGGACATTCCGGTTCACGCGGCCGGTGGCGTCGCCAATCGGATGAATGCCGACGAGCTGAAGGCGTTCGTCGATGCAGTGACCGACGAGCGGCAGCGTCACCGGGTGGAGCCTCTACGACTTCCAGACGACCGGCCCAAAGGCGTGGGTCGCGCTCGCGCCGCTCGGAGCGCGGCTAGAGCACGTCGAGCAGGCGGTCGATCCGAGCCACCGGGATGAACCCGAGCCGCTCGAGGATCGGGCGCGACATCTTGCCCGCATGGGTGACGAGAAGCGGCGTGCCGCGTTCGGCGGCCTCACGGGCCCGCGCCGCCACGAGCGCACGGTAGGCGCCCGCGGCCACGCGCCGACGGCAGCGTGGCACCGCCGAACAGCAGCAGGCCGAGCGGGGTGAACGATGCATAGCCGGCGGCGACCGGTGCGCCGTCGACGAAGGCCAGGAAGGTCGAGCCGGACGTGCCTTCTCCCGCGAAGTCCTCCTCCGCCTGCTCGAGGTCGACCTCGTCCGCGCTGCCACCGAACGCCTCGTGCTGGATGCACCGCGCCATCACGAGCTCCTCGACCGAGGCCACACATCGCGCAGACGTGCCCGGCGGCTCGGGCATCTCGTCTCCTGCCGCGAGAACCATCCCGACGGCCACCGGCTCGTCCTCGTCCGGGACGATTCCGAGCGCGGCAAGGCGCTGGACGATGTCCGGCGGCGTACACGACTCGCCGAGCTCCCATTCGGCTCCCTGCTTGCCGCGGCCGCGGAAGGAGCGCGCGGATCTCCTCCACCGCAGGAGCGAGTGTGCCCGGCTCGAGACGTACCCGCTGCACGGTCGCGTCGTGCACGCCGGTCCCGGTCCGCAGGTAGACGGCGAAGCGCCCCGCAGGATCGATCAGGAGCTCGCGACCTCCCGAGTGGACCTGGTGGACGTTCGGATTCTCCGCGAGCTCCCGGATCACTACAGCGCAGCGGACGACGTCGTCGAGCGCGCCACGCAGGCCTGCGGCGATCTCGTCGAGCTCTGCCCGCGTGACGATCAGCGGTGGCGAGATCTGCAGGCCGCCGCCGGTGAGCGTCCGGGTCAGAACCCCGTGACTGCGAGCACGGAGTGTGACGCGATCGGTCAGGCCGGGGTCGTCGGCCAGGAGGGCCTCGTCGATCTGGATCGCGGCGACGGCGCCGAAGCCGGCGCGGATCTCGGAGACGAGGTCGTGTCCGGAGAGCGGGGCGAGCGCAGCCGGAATCTCTGATTCCAGCTCGAGCCCACGCGCGACGAGCCCTTCGCGCTCGATGATGTCGAGGTTCGCGTGCGCCGCAGCGGCGGCGGTTGCGTGACCCGAGTACGTGTAGCCGTGCCGCCACACGCCTGCCGCGGGCTTGCTCCAGAACGGCTCCTGGATCGTCCGGCCGACTATCACGCCACCGAGTGGCACGTAACCGGAGGTGATGCCCTTGGCGAAGGTGACCGCGTCGGGCTCGATCCCGACGCGGCTGCAGGCGAACCAGTCGCCCGTGCGCCCGTACCCGCAGATCACCTCGTCGGCGACGAACAGCACCCCGATAGGTGCGACAGATCTCGTGTGCGGCCTGCAGGTATCCCTCCGGTGGCAACAGCACGCCTCCCGCGCCGATGATCGGCTCGCAGAAGAACGCGGCCACGCGCTCCGGGCCCGAGCTCGAGAATCGTGGCCTCGAGCGCCTCGGCGGAATCCCACGCAACCCTGGCCGTGTCGCCCGCGAGCGGGCCGACGCCGACCTTGAACGCCTCGGTGCCGACGATGCTCGTGCCGTAGCCGGCGAGCCCGTGGTAGGCGCGCTCACGCGAGATGATCACGGTGCGGTCGGGCTGGTCGAGCAGGCTCCAGTAGCGGCGCACGAGCTTGACGACGGTCTCGATCGACTCGCCGCCGCCACTCGTGAAGAAGACGGCTGCATCCGGCATCGGCGCGATCGCCGAGATGCGCTCCGCTAGGTCGGTCGTCGGCCGACTCGAGACATCACCGTAGTGCGAGTACGCGTGCAGCTTCCGCATCTGGGCGGCGGCAACGTCTGCGATCTCGTCGCGCCCGTAGCCGACGTTCGCGTACCAGAGCCCGCCGGTCGAGTCGAGGTAGCGGTTGCCATTGTCGTCCCAGAGGCGACAGCCCTCGCCGCGCTCGAGAATCAGCTCGCCGGAGGAGCTGACGGCGTGCATGTCGGAGACGGGATGCCAGAAGCGGGTCATCGCCGCATTCTATGAGGAGTAGGCGTCAACCCCGGCCGGTGAGCGAACCGATTTGCGGATTCAGCTCCGCGGCGGGACACGCACCCCAGAAGCCGCGACGTGCGGCACGGGCCGAATCTGCAGCAGCCAACAGCTCGCGTGCGTACCGGCCGCGTGCTCCCCGGAAGAAGTACGGCGCCGCAGCGCCTTCGCGGACGAGCGCGAGATTGACGTTCGTGCCTGCCACGACCACGTAACGGAGCACACGGCCGTATCTGTCGACGGCATCGAGCACCGGATCGCGGACAAGCGTGATCTGCGTCCCTTCCGGGGCAAGTCGTCGCAGGGCAACGAGAGCTGCCTTGCCGAAGCAGTCGCCGCGCAACTCCGGCGCATCGATCTGGACCAGCCGCACCCTCTGTCCTTCGGTCGTGCGCAGCGTGTCTCCGTCGTTCACGTACGCCACCGTTGCCGACTCGCCCCTGAACGGGACAGTCGCCGCCGGCGGTGCCGCCGACCCGGCACCGCCGCATCCAGCCCCACAGAGCGCCAGAACCAGGAGCACGGCTGGGCGCATGGCCGCGAGTCTAGACCCGCGGCCCGCTTGGCTTCCTACCCCAGGATCGGGATCACGAGGTCGGCCGGGCAGCCGCGGCGCAGCAGGTCGAGCGCCTCGACGACGTCCACGGTGGCCGTCTGCGCGATCGCGCGCGCGTCGATGAGCGGGATTCCCCATTCAGCGAGCGCCTCGAACCGGGCGCGAAGAATCTCGTCGGTCGAAGCCGGCTCGAGCGTTTGGACGTGTGCCGCACTCACAATGTCTCCTTCGGTAGCCGCAGGTGGAAGCAAGCAGGGTGGTGCTCAGTCGAGGATGGGTGCCACCAGATGTGCCGGACAGCCTCGCTGGATCAACATGATCGCGTCGAGCAGGTCGATCTCGAGATGGCTCGCGATCACGAGTGCCGTGCCAGGCGGGCAGCCGTGCCAGGTGAGGCTCTCGAACCGGGCCCGAAGCAGCTCTTCCGCTTCGATCACTTCGAGCGTTTCGAACTCCGCTGTCGTCATCACCGTTCCCCCTTTGTGACCCTCGCGTTCAGGGTCGGAGTGTTCCCGCAGAGCGGGGAGGGGGACATCACCCGTCGGAGGGGAGATTCATCCCTCGATCGAGTGAAACAGCAGGATTCAGATCACGATTTGCATTGCCGTCTCGTGCGGGCAACCCCGCTCGAGGAGGCGCGTGACCTCGTGCAGATCGACCTCGACGTGGCTCGCGAGGATCATCGCGCTGCCGACGTCGAAACCGACCTCGATGAACTCCTCGAAGCGCCAGCGGAGAACCGCCTCGACCTCGGGTGCCTCGAGCTCTTCGAACTGTGCCGCAGTCATCTCTCGTCCTCCAGGACAGCAGGGTCTCAACCGAACGAGACACCTATCGGCACGAGATGGGCTCACCCATAGGGTGGGATTGCCATCCCTCTCTGGAAGGGAGGCTACAGCCAGCGCTTGAGGCGGAAGAACCCGAACATCCCCACGATCACTGCCAGCATCATCAGGATCACGAGCCAGAAGCCGACGTCGGTGCCGAAGCCCGGGAAGTGCACGTTCATGCCAAAGATGCCGGAGATCAGGGTCAGCGGCAGCATGATCACGCTGAAGATCGTCAGCACGCGGAGCACGTCGTTCTGCCGGTGCGAGATCACGGATTCGTTCGTCGATTCGAGGCCGTCGACGACTTCCTTGTAGTTGTCGAGCTGGTCCCAAATCCGCTCGGCGGCGTCGACGATGTCGTCGAAGTAGAGGTCGAGCTCCTCCGGCAGGAACCGGTCGACGCGGCGCTCGAGCGCCCGCAGGGTCGAGCGGCCGGGCTTGATCACTTTGCGATACGAGATGATCTCCTGTTTCACGTTCGAGATGTCGCGCACGACGTCCTCGGCGTGCCCTTCGAACATCTCGTCCTCGATCGAGTCGAGCTTGTGCCCGATCTTGTCCAGAATCGGGAAGCAGTAGTCGAAGAGATCGTCGAGCACCTCGTAGAGCAGGCGGCCCGTTCCCTTGGCGAACAGCTGCTCCCGGAGCCCCTCGTCGCTCTCGCAGCGTGCGAAGAGGCGTGTGACGGGAAGGAGCTCTCGGTTCGGGATCGTGACGAGGTAGTCGGGCCCGATGAAGACGTCGAGCTCGGCCGCGTTCAGCCGTTGGATCGCCGTGTCGTAGACGGGGAAGTGGAGAACGATGAAGAGGTAGCCGTCGTCCTCGTACTCGTCGACCTTCGGTCGCTGGCGCTTCGAGACGATGTCCTCGACGTCGAGTGGGTGCCAGCCGAACCGCTCGGCGAGCATGGTGGCCACCTCGACGTCGGGGCCGACGACGTTGACCCAGGTCAGGCCGCTAGCGCTGAGCTCCCGGATCGCCGACGGGCGTGCAACGACCTCCGCTTGACTGCGGCCACGGGTCCGGCGTGCGATGCGAGGCAGGCTCGGCATAGGTACTTAGGGGGTCGTCCATCCCGTAGGTCATGTTCGCGATTGTAGCCGTCAGGCCTGCAAACAGGGCAGCGAAATGGGCCAGAGCAGCAGGCCCACGGGTCGATCCCGGATGCCGACTACAATGCGCGGCCGAGCGCCCGTAGCTCAGGGGATAGAGCGCGCGCCTCCGGAGCGCGAGGTCGAAGGTTCGAATCCTTCCGGGCGCATGTGGGTCAGTAGGTGGTGCGTACAGAGCGGCGTGCAGCTACTCGTCGTCGAGCGTCTCCTGAGGGATCGCCTCGAGGCGTTGGAGCCGCCAGGCGATCGCGGAGGCGATCCGTTCCATCTTCGTGAACATGCGCTCGCGCTCTTCCTCGAACTGTGCCTCCGCGGCATCGAGACGACGGGCCAGTGCGCGGGCCTCCTTGCCGCCCGCACCGGGAGCGGCACCGTTCGCTGCACCACCGGACGACCCGGTTGACGACGCTTCCTCGACATCGTCGATCCTCGCTTCCAGTGCCTCGAGCCGGCCCGCCACGTCGCGCGAGCGCATCACTTCCGCGAGGGCCCGCTCCTGCTCTCCGAGGTGCATGCTCATGCGCTCGATCGCCATGCGCAGGCGTTCGAGCTCGAGCTCGGTGTCCTCGTCCGGCTCGCCTGAGAACGGAGGGCTCGCGCACCACGCGGCCGGAGGTGTCGCCCACTGTCACGGCCAGGGCGTCGATCCGGTCGCGAAGCCCGCTTGCCTCGTCGGCCCATCCCGGTGTCTCGGGTGCTGGAGCATGCTCCAGCTCGTCGATCCGCCTCGCGAGCTCGGCGACTGCGGTGCCGCCGGTCGCTCCGCTATCGACGAGCCCTTCGACGATGACGCGGAGATCGGCGACCGCCGAGGCCGCAGACACCGTCTCGAACCCACGCTCCAACTCCTCGAGGCGCTCCGCGAACCGAGCTTCTGTGTCGGGTCGGTTGAGGAGCTCGTCGACCGCCGCCGCGAGCGTCTCCAGCCGACCGGCAGTGCCCTCGTTCCGTACGCGTTGCTCGTCGAGCTCGTTGAGCGAGGCCCGAAGCTCGTCGATCGTGGCCGCACTCGAGCCGAGACGCGATTCGAGCTCCTCCAGCTTCTCCGTCAGGACGCCGTCGTCAGCGCGCTCGACGATGACCTCGGTCGGCGCCGCCGCCATGGTGTGGGCTATCTCCTCGACCCGGGTTGCAAGGGCGTCCAGTTCGGTGGTCTCGACGACGGATGTGAGGCGCTCCGCCACGAAGGCCTCGATCTGGGCCAGCCTTGCGTCCACCTCGGGGTTTCCGACCGGACGCGCCTCGAGCTCGGCCAGCGCGGCCCGGAGCTCGCCGAGCGCCGCCTCCTGGGCTTCCAGCTCGGCCCGCGCGGCTCTGTCGGCCGACAGAGCCTCGACCCGTTCCAGCCGTACCCCGAGCTCGGGGTCGCTGACGGGGCGGCGCTCGAGCTCGTCGAGCGCATCGCGCAGATCGTCGAATGCGGCCCCGTCAACGAGTGTCTCGAGCCTCGCTGCGATCTCCTCGACCCGACCTCGAGCCGTCTCGTCCGTCACGGGTCGCTCGGCCAATGCGTCCACTGCGGCGCTGACTGCGTCGACCCGCTCCAGGAGCAGCGGATCCGGCACCACGGGAGCGGCGGGACGGGCCGCGAGCTCCGCCAGATTCGCTAGTTCGGTCTCTAGCCCTTGGGTCGTCGCCTGGGCGACCTCGAACCGCTCGGCCAGCGCCGCGACGCGGTCGCCGATCGCTTCGATCTCGCGGTGCGCCTCCTCCGACCAGGCCAGATCGTCGGCGGCGTCTCGGTGTGGTGCCACCTCCCGGACGTCGTCGGCCGGTTGCAGCGTCAGGCTCTCGCCCGGTGTCGTGGGAGGGAGAGGTGTGATCGAAGCGGTCGGGTCGGACCACTGTTCTGCCAGTGCACTCGCAAGGTCGAGCCGGCTGATCACACCTTGCCGGACGAGGATCTGACCAAGTGGCTGGGCGGTCCGCTCCTGCTCGGCGGTCGCATCGGCGAGGGCCTGCTCCGAGACGAAGCCGTGTGCGAGGAGGATGTCTCCTATCGTCCGGCGGGCGGCGTTGTCAGTCACGGGCGCCGCGCTCACGTCGAAGTCTCCCGCTTCCGTGCCGGGCGGCCGGAGCAGGCAGGCCGTGGTCGGGCGGCGGCGTACCCCACACGCCACGTATCGGCCCGCCGGCGCCGCGGCTCGCTCACTCGTCCCAGGGACACCCGTAAGCTGCCGTCGTGCTCGTCGAGGCCCGCATCATCCGACTTCACCTGGCGGAGACCTTCGTGATCGCAAGGGACGCAGCACGACTGGCACGATGTCGTGCAGGTCGAGCTGCGTCACGGTGCCCACGCCGGCCGGGGTGAGGCGGCACCGATCGACCGCTACGACGAGACGCCGGAGTCGGCTGCTCGCCTTCGTCGACGAGCATGCAACGCTCGTCGGCGACGATCCGTTCGCACTCGAGGCGGTTGGTCGCCCGGCTAGGCGAGGTCCCGGGTGAGTACGCCGCGAAGGCAGCTCTCGATGCGGCGCTCCACGATCTCCAGGGGAAGCTGCTCGGTGTGCCGGTGTGGCGATTGCTCGGCCTACCTCGCAGTCGGCCCGCCGACGTCGTGGACGATCTGGCTCGGCGACCCGGACGAGATGGCTCGACGCACCGAGCGCGTCGGCGACCGCTTTCAGCGGCTGAAGCTGAAGCTCGGCGGCGGCGACGGCTTGGACGTCGATCGGGTCCGCGCTGTTCGCTCGCGGACGGATCTGCCGCTGCAGGTCGACGTCAACGAGTGGTGGTCGCTCGACGAGGCGCTCGACGCGATTCCCCAGCTCGCGGAGCTCGGCGTCGCCTACGTCGAGCAGCCACTCCCGGCCGGCGACTCGGGTGGCGAGGAGTTGCGGGCACGTTCGCCGATCCCGATCTACGTCGACGAGGACTGCCACACGCTCGCCGACGTCGCCCGCTGCGCCGCGATCGCTCACGGCATCAACATCAAGCTCGCGAAGTCGGGCGGCATCCGCGAGGCGATTCGGATGACGCACGCGGCACGCGCTCTCGGCCTCGGTGTCATGCTCGGCTGCATGGTCGAATCGGGTCTCGGAATCGCCGCGGGTTGCGTCGTCGCGCCGCTCTGCGACCACGTCGACCTGGACGGAAACCTGCTGCTGGCCGCCGACCCGTGCCCCGGCGTCCGCGTTCGCCGACGGCGTGCAGGTGCCCTCGGAGGAGCCGGGTCTCGGTGTCGGGTAGACGGCTCCTGATCCTGGCCGAGGGGTACTCGGGCGACCACCACTACGGCAAGACGATGTACGGCGTGTTGCGCTACCGCGGCGAGGACGTGGTCGCGATTCTCGATTCGACCCGCGCCGGCGAGACGGAGCAGGGAGTCCCGATCGTGGCCGACGTCGCCGCCGGCGCTGCCGTTCGAGCCGGCGACCGCGCTCGTCGGAGTCGCGACCCAGGGCGGGCGGTTTCCGCCGGCCTGGCGGAAGGTGCTGCGCGACTGCATCCGCAACGGGATCGCGATCGAGAACGGGCTGCACGAGTTCCTCGGCAGACGACGAGGAGCTGGTCGAGCTCGCCCGCAGCTTCGGACGTCACCCTGACCGACCTTCGGCGGCCGCCGGCCGAGCTCGACGTCCCGAGCGGTGCAAACCTCGAAGTGCCGGGCACGATCGTCCTCACGGTCGGCTCCGACTGCGCGATCGGGAAGATGACCGTGTCGCTCGAGCTCGACCGCGAGGCGCGGTCGCGCGGAATCGCTTCGTGCTTCGTTCCCACCGGGCAGACGGGCATCGCGATCGCCGGCTGGGGCTCTCGCCGTCGACTCCGTCGTCGCCGACTTCATCGCTGGCGCCGCCGAGCGGCTCGTCGTCGAGGGAGACGAACGCGGCGGAGAGCTGCTCTTCGTCGAAGGCCAGGGGGCGATCTCGCACCCGGCCTACTCCGGTGTCACCATGGGTCTGATCCACGGGGCGGCACCGCACGCATTCGTGCTCTGCCATCTCGCCGGCTCGACCGAGATCGAAGGCTACCCCGGTCACCCCTTGCTGCCGCTGGCCGAGCTCGTGAACTGCACGAGCAGATCTCGCTGCCTCGGCGGCGCGCCGTGGTCGGCTGCATCGCGCTCAACACGCGGCATCTCGACGACGCTGCGGCCCGGGCTGCGATCGCCGCGGCGGAAGCCGAGACCGGGCTCGTCGCCGACGACCCCGTGCGTTTCGGTTCCGCGCGGCTGCTCGACGCACTGCTCGCAGCCAACTAGCCCGCAGCTACCATCCGCGGCCGCTTCGCAGAGCTGCGGCAGACGAGGAGATTCGTGCGAAGCAGTTCTGACAGCGGCCGTCTGCGCGACTGCGCTCCTGATCGTCGGCGAGCGCCCAGGCTGCCGATATCGGCGCGAACGACGACACCGGCAAGTACGCGGGTGACGGCGAGTACCGCCTACTTCACCAGGATGGTCGCGCTCGGGCTGAAGCAGAACGTGATGACGACGCGATACCAGCCGAGCAACCCGACGGCGATCCAGGACAAGAGCTTTCTCGACAAGGCGATCCCGATCGCGCAGCACGCGGGTATCAAGGTGACGCTCGCCGTCTATCCGTACCCGCCGCGCGAGCTGGAGAGCGGGCTCGCGACACCGGCGGCCTTCGCCGCCTGGCTGACGCTCGTCGCCCAGAGCTTCCCGAGCGTGAAGCAGTTCGTCGTCATGAACGAGCCGAACCAGCCGGCATTCATGCGGCCGCAGTTCAACGGCGCCGGGCTGAACGCCTCGGCCGCCACCGCCGGTGCGTTTCTCGCCGCCGGCTACGACGCGCTCAAGGCGGTCGACCCGACGATCCAGGTGGTCGGCGTCGGCCTCTCTCCGCGCGGCAACGACCGCCCCTCCGCGCCGAACAACATCTCGACTTCACCGGTGAGGTTTCTCGCGGCCCTCGGCAAGTGGTACCGCACGAGCGGCCGCACGCTGCCGCTGATGGACGGCTTCAGCTTTCACCCGTATCCGAATCAGGCGACCGACCCGCTCGGTCGCGGCTACCCGTGGCCGAACGCCGGTTTCGCGAACCTCGACCGGATCAAGCAGGGCCTCTGGGACGCCTTCCAGGGCACGGCGCAAACCACTCCCGTCAACGGCCTCCGGCTCTACCTCGACGAGGTCGGCTGGCAGGTCGATACCGCCGCGCTGCCGGGCTACACAGGTGTCGAGAATGTCACGGTCACGAACGATGCGACGCCAGGCCGCGATCTATGCGGAGCTCGTGCGAGCCGCAGCCTGTGACCCACAGATCGCCGAGGTGAACTTCTTCGGCTTCTACGACGACAGCCCGCGCGACACCGGCTTCCAGGCGGCGCTGCACCATGTCGACGGGACACCGCGCGCCGTCGGCCGAGTCCGTCCGCGCCGCGATCGCTGAGACGGCCGCCGGCTGCTCGCGTGCGGTGGTGCCGTGGTCGCCGGCGAGGAGCGTCGTCGGCGCCGCCGTCTCGTCGTGGAGCGTCGTTGCGCGCCGGCGTCAGATCAGCTTCGACGTCACAGCCGGCGAAGGTGCGAGCGCCGTCTGCCTGTCTCCTGCCGGGCCGGCTCAGCTCCGGCCGCCGCGGCGACCGCGATGGCGAAGCGCACAGGCTCGTCGCCCGGGTGCAGCGCCGGCAGCGGGCTTCCGTTCCGTCCCGCCGCGCTTCACGTTCAGGCGCACCTCGCCGCTTCGCGCCGGTCACGGTGGCGACCCGTCTCGTCGCGGAGTCGAGCGCGTCGCGGACGAGCACGTTCTCGCGCATCGTTCTCTGAACGGCGACTTGACACAGAACACGTGTTCGTGCATCATGGCGAACAGATGTTCGCTCGAGTCATCCTCATCTCGCTCGTCGCGGTGATCGCGTGGGCGCTCTTCGTGCGCGACTCCGGAGCCGGCGGGCCTGAGCGCATGTACCGCGTTCAGCCCGGAGACACGCTGTGGTCGATCGCCGTCGAGTCCTACGGCGGCGACCCGCGGGAGGCGGTCTGGAACCTCCGTGAGCGGAACCATCTGGCCGGCACGACGATCGGGCCCGGCCAGCTGCTTCGGCTTCCCTAGCCGCTCCCGACCCGCCCGGTAGACTCCTGCCCCGTGGATCTGGACGTCGTGTTCCTCGGGACGTCGGGTTCGGCTCCCACAGCGCAGCGCGCCACCTCGGCGACGCTGATCCGTCGCGGGGGCGATCGGCTCCTGATCGACTGCGGTGAGGGCACCCAGCGGCAGCTCCTGCGGTCGGACGTCGGTCTCGTCGACCTGGAGGACGTCTTCCTGACCCACTTTCATGCCGACCACTACCTCGGCCTGCCCGGGATGTTGAAGACGTTCGCCCTGCGCGGGCGTGAGGTCCCTCTCACCTTGCACGGGCCCGCCGGCCTTCGCGACCTCCTCGGCAGCCTCCGGCGCGTGTTCGGGAACCTGACGTACCCGCTCGAGACGGTCGAGCTCGCACCGGACGAGGTCATTGGCCGAGGCGACTACGAGATCCGCACCTTCGCCGTCGATCACGGCCCTCAAGCGCTTGGGTACGTGCTCGCGGAGTCGGCTCGGCCGGGGCGCTTCGACGTCGATCTCGCAGACGCGCTCGGAGTGCCCGCGGGCCGGGAGCGTGGGGCGCTGCAACGGGGGGAGAGCATCGCGACTCCGACCGGTGAGACGGTGCTCCCCGACCAGGTGCTCGGGCCGGCGCGCCCCGGCCGGTCGGTCGCGCTCACCGGCGATACGGCTCCCGCGGCGTCCGTCGTCGACGCTGTCGCCGGCGTCGACCTCCTCGTCCACGAGGCAACCTTCTGCGCCGACGAGCGCCAGCGCGCCCGCGAGACCGGGCACTCGACCGCGGGAGAAGCCGCGCTCGTCGCCCAGGAGGCCGGCGTCCGGCTGCTGGCCCTGACCCACATCTCGAGCAGGTACTTCGGCGGCGAGGCGGCCGACGAGGCGTGTCAGCTGTTTCCCAATACGGTCGTGCCGCGCGACTTCGACACGATCGAGATCCCGTTTGTCGAGCGAGGCGATCCGGTACTGGTTCCGCGAGGTGCCCGGCGACGACGCACCCCCGCAACGCCCGAATCGTGAGCACGATCGGCTCGCCGGATTTCGACGCGCGCGCCCGGATCTACGACACGCTGCGCCCGCCTGACGCGGCGTGGAGGGAGCGATTTGCGGCGCTGGTCGAGCTCGGCGACCTCCGCGGTCGTCGTGTTCTCGATGTCGGCTGCGGCACCGGCCGACTCGCGGCGGCGCTTGCAGAAGAGGCACGCGCGAAGGTGTGGGCGCTCGACGCGAGCGACGAGATGGTGGCCGTCGCGCGCGAGACGGTTCCCGCGGGAGTCGGCGTCCGGCAGGGCTCGGCCGAGCGCGCTTCCGTTCCGTGACGGCTGGTTCGACCGGGTCACGATGTCACTCGTCGTCCACCTCGTCGACCGGCCGCGGGCCCTGGCCGAGGCGCGCCGGGTGTTCGCGCAGGACGGTCGGGTCGCGATCGCCACGTTCCATCCGGACCACTTCGTGACGTACTGGTTGAACGGGTTCTTCCCCTCGATCCGCGAGATCGACGAGTCTCGCTTTCCGACCCCGGAGCGGCTCGAAGAGGAGCTCGCGGAAGCCGGCTTCGCCACAGGTCGAGATGCGACGAATCGTGACGGAGGTGACGATCGGCCGTGACGAGGCACTCGCCCGCGTCCGCGGCCGCCACATCTCCACGTTCGACCTGCTGCCGCCGGACGAGGTCGCGGAGGGAACAGCGCGGGCCGAACGCGAGCTGCCCGAACGATCGTGACCACGGCTCGACCAGCTGATCGTCGTCGGGCGCGTCGGCTAGTATCGTCATCGTCCCTTTAAACCGGCCCAGAGAGACCGGAAAGGAGCACGTTGACGACGCACCTCCCGGGCCGCGAGGCACCGACCATATTGCTCGACGCCGCGGCACTGGAGCGGACGCTCTCCCGCATGGCGCACGAGCTGATCGAGCGCAACGACGACCTCGACGACCTCGCTCTCGTCGGCATCCACACGCGGGGCGTCCCGATCGCGAACCGCCTGCGAGCGCTCGTCGCAGACCGCTCGGGCGTGACGGTCGACATCGGCGCAGTGGACATCACCTTCCACCGCGACGACGTGCTCGTGCGCGGCGGCGGCGCACCGCTTCACCCGCAGCCGATCGTGCAAGCGGCACCGAGCTCGACTTCCCGCTCGAAGGGAAGACCGTCGTGCTCGTCGACGACGTCCTCTTCACCGGCCGCACGATCCGGGCCGCGATCGACGCCCTGCTCGAGTACGGCCGACCCGCGCGGGTGCAGCTTGCGGTGCTCGTCGATCGAGGGCACCGCGAGCTTCCGATCCGCCCCGACTACGTCGGCAAGAACGTCCCGACGGCGCTCGACGAGCGCGTCATGGTCGAGCTCGGCGAGACGGACGACGGTGACCGGGTCGTCCTGCTCGGCGGGGAGCGCCGATGACTGACGCCTCCTTGGCCGAGCCTCCTGTCACGTCGCGCCGGCACCTGCTCTCGATCTCCGACATCGACCGGGACGACGTCGAGCGGCTCCTCACCACCGCGACCACGATCGCGCGCTCGCTCGACCGTGAGGTCAAGAAGTTGCCGGCGCTCCGCGGCCGTCTCGTCATCAACCTCTTCTACGAATCCTCGACGCGCACCCTCTCGAGCTTCGATCTCGCGGCGAAGCGGCTCTCCGCCGACACGATGACGCTGCGATCCTCGGGCTCGTCCGTCGACAAGGGCGAGTCGCTGCAGGGACACGGCCCAGACGCTCGCCGCCTACGACCCGGACGTGATCGTGATCCGGCATCCGCACATCGGCGCGCCGCAGCGCGTCGCCGAGGTGACGGGCGCACATGTCGTCAACGCGGGCGACGGCAAGCACCAGCACCCGACGCAAGCGCTGCTCGACCTCTACACGATGCGCGAGGCGCTCGGGCGGCTCGACGGGCTCCACGTCGCAATCGTCGGTGACGTCCTCCACTCGCGCGTGGCGCGGTCGCTGATCGAGGCGCTCGCGCTCGTCGGCGCGCGAACGACGCTCGTCTGCCCCACCGACGCTCGTCCCACGCGGAATCGAGCAGCTGGGGTGCGAGGTCACCTCGGAGATCGAGCGGGATCGAGTCGGCAGACGTCGTCTACGTCCTCCGGATGCAGCACGAACGGATGCGCGCAGGCGCCGCCTACATCCCCTCGCTGCGCGAGTACGCGGCAGAGTGGGGGATCACGACCGCCGCGGCTGCGACCCGGCCAGCTCGTGATGCACCCCGGCCCGATGAATCGCGGCGTCGAGATCGACCCGCGCGTCGCCGACTCCGACGTCTCGTTGATCACCGAGCAGGTGCGATCGGGGCTCGTCGTCCGCATGGCCGTGCTCTACGACCTGCTCACGGGCGGCCGCGCCGAAGCGCGGCCGGCTCTGGAGGTCGCATGACCCTCTTCTGGCCGGACGGCAAGGGGACAGCCTCACGATCGCAGGGCGCGCGCGTGATCGACCCGGCGCGAGGGCGTCGACGGCGCCTTCGACGTCACGGTCGAGGACGGGCGTGATCACGGCGGTCGAGCCCGCGGGAGAGGTCGCCGCGAGGCCTCGTGCTCGCACCGGCCTTCGTCGATCCGCACGTCCATCTCCGTGTCCCCGGCCGCGAGGACGAGGAGACGATCGCGTCCGGTACCGCGGCGGCCGCCGCCGGCGGCTACTGCGCGATCCTCGCGATGCCGAACACCGATCCCGTCGTCGATTCGGCCGCGGTTCTCGGCGCGCTGATCGAGCAGGCACGCGAGGAGGCCTCGATCCCGACCGGGTTTCATGGCGTCGATCTCGCAGGGCCTGCGCGGCGAGGAGTTGACCGAGATGGCCGAGCTCGCGCGGCTCGGCGCTGCCGCGTTCACCGACGATGGTCACCCGGTCGTCTCGGCCGGGCTCATGCAGCGGGCACTCCAGTACAGCGGCGTCACGGGTCGGCTGCTCGCCCTCCACGAGGAGGAGCCGACCCTCTCGCGCGACGGTCAGATGAACGAGGGCCCGGTCTCGGCCGAGCTCGGGCTCGCCGGCTGGCCGTCGGTGGCGGAGTCGGTGATGATCGAGCGCGACTGCACCCTGGCTGCATACGAGCAACGGAGTTTGCATATCATGCATCTCTCGGCGCGGGAGTCCGTCGCTGCGGTACGGGCCGCGCAGGCGCGCGGAATCGCCGTCAGCGCGGAGGTCTCGCCACACCATCTCTGCCTCACAGACGACGCCGTGCGCACTCTCGACACCAACTACAAGATGAACCCGCCGCTGCGCGCGGAGGACGACCGCCTGGCGCTCGTCGAGGGCCTGCGAGACGGCACGATCGCATGCATCGCGACCGACCATGCACCACACGCGCGCCACGAGAAGGACGCCCCGTTCGAGGAGGCGCCGTTCGGCGTCACCGGCCTCGAGACGGCGTTCGCGGCGCTCTACACCTTCCTCGTCGAGCCCGGCGAGCTCGACCTCGGTCTCGTGCTGGAGCGGATGTCGACCGGGCCCGCTCGCATCTTCGGGCTGCCCGTGCCGCGGATCGCAGTCGGCGAGCGCGCGAACCTCGTCCTCCTCGATCTCGACGCGACCTGGCAGGTGACCGAGAGCGGCTTCCGCTCGAAGTCGACGAACTCGTGGCTGCTCGGCCAGACACTGCGCGGCGCCGTCGTCAAGACCGTGGCCGACGGCCGGGTGGTGTACGCCGCATGAGCACCGGGTACCTCGCTCTCGAGGACGGCACGATCCTCCCGGGCCGCTCGGTCGCCGCGCCGGAGTCGCTTTCGGCGAGGCCGTGTTCACGACCGCGATGACCGGCTACCAGGAGACCGTCACCGACCCGAGCTTCGCCGGCCAGCTCGTCGCGTTCACGGCACCGATGATCGGCAACTACGGCGTCGACGACGCACGGCTCGAGTCGCCGCAACCGTGGGTCAAGGCGGTGCTGATGCGACGCTGCGGCGGCGCCGCCTGGGCGAGCTGGCTGTCGCTCTCACGGGATCGTCGCGCTCGAGGAGATCGACACGCGCAGGCTCGTCTTGCGCATCCGGGACGGCGGGTGCGATGCGCGCCGCAGTCGTCGCCGACGCGTCGGAACTGGACTCGGCCGCCGCTGTCGACCTGATCAGGGAGCAGCCGGTGATGGAAGGGCAGGCGCTCGTCTCCGCTGTCTCGTCGGTCGAGCCGGCCGTCTTCAACGAGGACGGGCGCGTACGGGTGGCGGTCGTCGACTACGGCGCCAAGACGTCGATCATGCGTCGCCTGCGCGACGCCGGAGCTGCGGTGACGGTGTTCCCGCACGACGCCGACCCCGACGATCTCGCGCAGTTCGACGGCGTGCTGCTGTCGAACGGCCCGGGCGATCCCGAGCCTCTCGTCGCGGAGGTCGAGGCGATCCGCGGTCTGCTCGGCCGCACGAGCGTGCTCGGCATCTGCCTCGGCCACCAGCTCCTCGGCCTCGCCACCGGGCACACGACCTACAAGCTTCCGTTCGGTCATCGCGGCGCCAACCATCCGGTGCTCGAGCGCGCCACTGGCCGGGTGCTCGTGACGAGCCAGAACCACGGATTCGCCGTTGCAGCGAGCGACGACCGCGAGGCGACCTACGTCTCTCTGTACGACGGCACCGTCGAGGGCTTCGACTACCCCGACCTGAACGCGCGCTCGGTGCAGTTCCATCCCGAGGCAGGACCGGGCACACACGACGCCTGGCCGATCCTCGAGAGCTGGGTCGAGGAGCTCCAGCCCGCCTGATGCCACGTCGCACCGACATCTCGTCGATCTGCCTGATCGGGTCAGGGCCGATCGTGATCGGCCAGGCCTGCGAGTTCGACTACTCCGGCTGCCAGGCACTCAAAGTGTTGCGCGAGGACGGATTCCGCACGATCGTGGTCAATTCGAACCCGGCCACGATCATGACCGACCCCGGCTTCGCCGACCGCACCTACATCGAGCCGCTCGATGTCGCCGGAGTGACGGACGTGCTCCGCCGCGAGCGGCCCGACGCGCTCCTGCCGACCCTCGGCGGGCAGACGGCGCTCAACCTCGCGATCGAGCTGTCAGAGACTCGGGTGTTCTGGACGAGCTCGGCGTCGAGCTGATCGGCGCGCGCGTCGACGTGATCCGGCGGGCTGAGGACCGAGAGCTCTTCCGTGACGCCGTGCAGAGCTGTGGGCTCCGCACGCCGCACTCCCAGATCGTCACCTCGATCGACCAGCTCGGGGAGATCGCAGCGCCCGCAGTCGTGCGGCCGGCGTTCACTCTCGGCGGTCACGGTGGTGGTTTCGCCGAGACCGAAGCACGAGTTGCGCGCGATCGTCGCGCGGGGTCTGCGCGAGAGCCCGATCACGCAGGTGCTGGTCGAGGAGTCGGTTCGCGGCTGGGACGAGTTCGAGCTCGAGGTGATTCGCGATCTCAACGACAACGTCGTCATCGTCTGCTCGATCGAGAACCTCGACCCGATGGGCGTGCACACCGGCGACTCGGTCACGGTCGCACCGCAGATGACGCTCTCCGACGAGGCGTACCAGGAGCTGCGCGACGCCTCCGTCGCAATCATCCGCGCGGTCGGCGTCGAGACGGGTGGCTCGAACATCCAGTTCGCCCGCAGCCGCGAGACGGGCGAGATCAGGGTGATCGAGATGAACCCCCGCGTCTCGCGCTCGTCGGCGCTCGCCTCGAAGGCGACCGGCTACCCGATCGCCAAGGTCGCCGCCAAGCTCGCGGTCGGGTACACGCTCGACGAGATCCCGAACGACCTCACGAAGACGACGCCTGCGAGCTTCGAGCCGACGCTCGACTACGTCGTCGTCAAGTTCCCCCGGTTCGCGTTCGAGAAGTTCCCCGGCGCGGACGCGACGCTCGGCACACAGATGAAGTCGGTCGGCGAGGCAATGGGCATCGGACGCACGTTCACGGAGGCGTTCCTGAAGGCGTTCGGCTCACGCGAGCTCGATCCGGGCTCGGCGACCCCCTGGGCCACGTTCGACGACATCCCGGATGGCGTCCATCCCTGGTTCAGGGAGCAACTCGCCCATGCCCGTCGCGAGCTCGCCTCGCTCGACATCCTGCGCGCGAAGCGGGCAGGGTGGGGCGACGACTCGATCGGCGCGGCGTGGGGCACGAGCGGCGACGACGTGCGTCGCGTGCGATACGCGAAGGGCATCAAGCCGTCGTATCGACGCGTCGATTCCTGCGCCGGCGAGGTCGAGGCCGGCTCGAACTACTACTACTCGACGTGGGGCGAGGAGGACGAGGCACTGCCGCCCGTGACGAAGCCGCGCGTCGTGATCATCGGCTCGGGCCCGAACCGGATCGGCCAGGGGATCGAGTTCGACTACTGCTGCGTCCACGCGGTGCAGACGTTCCGGGCGCTCGGCTACGAGTCCGTGATGGTCAACTGCAACCCGGAGACGGTGTCGACCGACTACGACACCTCGGACCGGCTCTACTTCGAGCCGCTCTCGCCGGAGGAGGTGCTCGCCGTTCTCGACCGCGAGCAGCCCGAGGGAGTGGTGACGCAGTTCGGTGGCCAGACACCGCTTCGGCTCGCCCGGCACATCGAGGCGGCGGGGTACAAGATCATGGGCACACCGCTCGCGGCGATCGACCTCGCCGAGGACAGGGAGCAGTTCGGCGCGCTCGCCGACGAGCTCGGGATCCGCTGTCCGCCCTGGGCAACCGTCGCCGGGGCGGACGAGGCGCTCGCCGCGGCCGCCGAGATCGGCTACCCGGTGCTCGTGCGGCCCTCGTACGTGCTCGGAGGCCGTGCCATGCGCGTCTGTTACGACGATGAGCAGCTGCGCGAGGCCATGAGCGCCGTCTCCGGCTCGGTGCTGGTCGACCGCTTCGTCGAGAACGCCGTCGAGATCGACGTCGACGCGCTGTGCGACGGGGAGGACGTGTTCATCGCAGCGGTGATGCAGCACGTCGAGGAAGCCGGAGTTCACTCGGGTGACTCATCCTGCGTGCTGCCGGCCCAGTCGCTCACTCTCGCGAACGCACTGGAGGTCGAGCACGTCGTCAAGCGCCTCGCCCCGGCGCTCGGGGTGGTCGGGCTGCTGAACGTCCAGCTCGCGATCGCCGACTCGACCGTCTACGTCCTCGAGGCCAATCCGCGAGCTTCCCGCACCGTTCCCTTCGCCTCCAAGGCGATCGGAATCAACCTCGTCGAGGCCGCGTGCAAGCTGGCCTCCGGGCAGAAGCTGCGCGACCTGGCGCTACCGACCCCGAGACCTCATCAGGTCAGTGTCAAGGCGGCCGTGCTCCCGTTCGCGCGCTTCCCCGGCGCCGATCCCGTGCTCGGGCCGGAGATGCGCTCGACGGGCGAGGTCATGGCGAGCGCCTCCGACCTACCGACCGCGCTCGCAAAGGCAGAGCGCGCCGCGGGCAGGCCGCTTCCTTCCTCGGGAACCGCCTTCATCTCGGTGAACGACGCCGACAAGCCGAGTGTCGTGTCGATCGCGGCCGCGCTCGCCGGCCTCGGCTTCGAGCTCCAGGCGACCGCGGGAACCGCCAAGACGCTGCGCGCGGCAGGGCTCGAAGTGGGCGACGTCGCGAAGGTCGCCGATGCAGAGAGCGAGGAGCAGACCGTCGTCGACCTGATTCAGGACGGCCGCTGCGACCTGATCGTCAACACGCCTCAGGGCTCGGGCGCCCGCGCCGACGGCTACCGGATCCGCGAGGCGGCACTGAGCGCCCGCGTGCCCTGCATCACCACGATCGCGGGGGCGGCCGCAGGTGTCAATGCGATTGCCAACGCGCGTGCCGAGACTGCACTCTCGCTTGCAGGAACGGATCGGAATCGACGCGTGAACGGTGCTGCACTCCGCGTCACGGGGGCGGAGCCGGTCGGGCCCTACACGTTGCTTCGCGTGGCTGCCGGACCGATCGATCCCGGGCTTCCCGGGCAGTTCTTCATGCTCCATCCGCCGGGCCACGTGTTGCCACGCCCGATGTCGCTGTGCCTCGCGACCGCAGGCGAGCTCAGCTTCCTGATCGACCCGATCGGACCGGGTACGCGGACGCTCTGCAACCTTGCCCCCGGCGAGACGCTGCACGTCCTCGGCCCGCTCGGCAACGGCTTCGACCTCTCGGTGCCGCGCCCGCTGCTCGTCGGCGGCGGCATCGGCGTAGCGCCGTTTCCCTACGTCTTACAGGTGCTGGGCGGCGTGCCGGCCATCCTCGGCTTCCGATCTGCACATCACGCTGAGGCGGCTGCGCTCGTGCCGGGAGCGGAGGTCGTACTGGAGCCGACGTTCGTGACCGAGCTCCTACCAGCGGACGCCGGCGACGTGCTCGCGTGCGGGCCGGAGCCGATGCTCGAGGCCGTTCGCCGTCTCGCTCCGAACGCGCAACTCGCATGGGAGGCGCCGATGGCCTGCGGCTACGGAGCCTGCTACGGGTGCGTGATCGAGATCGACGGCCGTCTCCAACGGCTCTGCATAGTGGGCCCGGTCCTTCAGACGGCGTGACGGTCGACCTCGTCAACGCGAGTGGCTGTCTCGATGCGCTCACGGCGCCCGAGGTTGCTGCCGAGCTCGACGTGTTCGTCACCAAGACGATCACGCCCGAGCCACGCGAAGGCAACCCACCCGTCAGAATCGCGGAGACGCCCGCGGGAATGCTCAATTCGATCGGCCTCCAGGGCCCGGGCATCGACGGCTTGCTGGCCGATGTCCTACCCGCCCTATTTGCTCAAAGGCTGCGCGTTTGGGTCTCCGTCGGCGGCTTCTCGACCGCCGACTACGCCGGGATCTGCGAGCGGCTGGACGGGCGCGTGGATGTCGAGGTGATCGAGCTCAACCTCTCGTGCCCGAACGTCGAGGAGGCTCCCGAGTCATCTGCCCAGATCGTCGCCGGATGCCGCTCGCGACACGTCGAAGCCGCTCTACGCGAAGCTTTCACCCGCAACGTGGGACATCGCCGAGTCGGCAAAGGCAGTCGTCGCAGCGGGAGCGGACGGGCTGTCGCTCGTCAACACGATCCGCGGCATGGCCCTCGATCCGCTGACGCTGCGACCAAGGCTCGCCCGTGGCACCGGTGGCTACTCCGGTCCCGCGCTCAAGCCCGTCGCGCTCGCGTGCGTCTCTGCATGCGCCCGTGCGGTCGATGTTCCGATCGTAGGCATGGGTGGGGTGCAGTCCGGACTCGACGCGCTCGAGCTCGTTGCAGCCGGTGCCAGCGTTGTCGCCCTGGGCACCATTCTGTTTTCCGATCCGACAGCACCGAGCCGGATCAGACAGGAGCTCGCCGACGAAGCCTCGTCACGCGGATATCTCGATCCGGAGAGCTTGCGGGGGGTTGCCAACAGTTAGCGCTACAAAAGCCCTGTAAACGGGCATAATCAGTACCGCTTGACCAAGACCGCCGGATTGCTAGACTCGTCCGCTCATGGTCGCGTCGAAGATTCAGGCACAGGCACCCGCTCGGTCGCTCGACCAGAGGATGGAAGCCCTCAAGCGTGCCAACGACATTCGTGTCAGGCGCGCACAGCTGAAGAAGGATCTCAAAGACGGCACCGTCCAGATCGAGGGCGTCCTGCTCGACCCGCCGGAGTACGTCTCGACGGCCAAGGTGTTCGACATGCTGATGGCGGTGCCGAAGTTCGGTCGCGTCAAGGCTGCGCGGCTTCTGAACCAGTGCCGGATCAGCCAGTCGAAGACGGTTGGCGGCCTCTCCGAGCGGCAACGCGCGGAGCTCGTGTCGCTGTTCAACCGCTAAAGGCTTCGCGGCCCGCGTGCGCCACGCTCCTGTGTTCGTCATCACCGGCCCATCCGGCGCCGGCAAGGGGACGTTGATCAAGGCACTCGTCGAGCGCGTTCCTTCGCTCGAGGTCGCGATCTCGGCGACGACGCGCCAGCAGCGACCCGGTGAGACCGACGGCGTCGAGTACCACTTCCTCGGTGAAGACGACTTCGTCGCCCAGATCGAGGCAGGCGCCTTCCTCGAGCACGTCAAGTACGTCTCCGGCAAGCAGTACGGGACGTTGCGCTCCGAGATGCAGCGCGTCGCCGACGATGGGCGTGTGTGCGTGCTGGAGCTCGAGCTCGACGGCGCCCTTCGTGTTCAGGCGGATGTGCCCGGCAGCGTGACGTTGTTCATCGCGGCGCCTGTCGAGGAGCTCGAGCGACGGCTGCGCGAGCGCGCCACCGAGTCGACCGGCGAGATCGGGAATCGAATCGAGCTCGCCCGCAACCAGCTCGAGCAGGCCCATCGGTTCCGCTACATGGTGCGAAACGACGATCTCGCACGGGCAACCGGCTCGTTGTGTGCCCTCGTCGAGCAGGAGCTCGAGTTCGCAGCTACCATGGCCGACTCATGATCGAACCTCGCATTGATGACCTGCTCGACCACGTCGACTCGCGCTACGCGCTTGTGATCGTGACCGCCAAGCGGGCCCGCCAGATCAACAGCTACCACCACCAGCTCGGTGAGGGAATCGGCTTTGACGAGGCACCGCCGCCGCTGATCGAGTCCCGGTCGAAGAACTATCTGACGATGGCGATGGAAGAGGTCGCGCAGGCGAAGCTCGCCTACGCGTACCCCAAGTAACACCCCGCGCCGCTCTCGTTCATCCCCGCAGAACCGGCACACTACGCCCGTGGCGCGAATCATCCTCGGAATCACCGGCGGCATTGCGGCGTACAAGGCGTGCGAAGTCATCCGCCTGCTCGTCGGTGCCGGCCACGAGGTGCTGCCCCTGCCGACGAGGGGAGCTGAGCGGTTCGTCAGCGCGGAGACGTTCTACGCCCTCGCCCGCACGGCACCGCCTGCCGATCCGTACCCGCACCTCGAGCGCGCCGACCTGATCATCGTCGCGCCGCTGACCGCTCACACGATGGCGCGCCTCGCGCATGGGCTCGCTGACGACGTTCTCACCGAGGCCGTCCTCGCCCACGACGGGCCGCTGCTCGTAGCGCCGGCTATGAACACGAGGATGTGGGAGCATCCTGCGACCCGCGCGAACCTCGATCTCCTGCGCGTACGAGGCGTCGAGATCGTCGGACCAGCGAGCGGGGAGCTCGCCGAGGGCGACGTCGGCGTCGGTCGGATGTCCGAGCCCGCCGAGATCGTTGCCCGCGCCGTCGCGCTCCTACGTTCTCCAGGATCGCTCGAGGGCAGGCGCGTTGTCGTCTCGGCAGGGGGTACACGCGAGCCGATCGACTCGGTGCGGTTCATTGGCAACCGCTCTTCGGGACGGATGGGCGTTGCCCTCGCCGACGAAGCCCACCGGCGCGGAGCACACGTCACATTGCTCGCGGCGAATCTTGCCGTGCCGGCTCCCTGCGGGATCGAGGTCGTGCAGACGCCGACCGCGGCCGACCTGGAACGTGAAGCGCTCGCGCGTTCCGATGCCGACGTGATCGTGATGGCGGCCGCGGTTGCCGACTACCGCTCCGCGGAGTCGATCGCCGGAAAGCGACCGAAGGACGGCGAGGCGTGGCCGATCGAGCTGACGCCGACTGTCGACATCGTCCACGCGCTCGGCCAGGCCCGGCGCGCAGGCCAGGTACTCGTCGCGTTCGGCGCCGAGCATGGCGCCGCAGGGCTCGAGCGCAAGCGCGGAATGCTCGGCGACAAACACGTCGATCTCGTCGTCTTCAACGACGTCGGGGACAGCTCGATCGGTTTCGACAGCCTGGAGAACGAGGTCACGCTGATCGGCGCCGATGGAGATCGTCTCGTGCCGAAGGCACCCAAACCCGTGATCGCGGCGGCGGTGCTCGACGAAGTCGAACGGCTGCTCGGCTAGTCGAGATCTTCCAGCAGGGTCGCGTAGCGGTGAAATCTCCGCTTCGCGACCCGCGTGAACTCGGCGGCGTACTCGGCGGAGGCCTCCTCGTCGAGGGAGCCAGAGTAGCTCTCGCGGATGTCGAGGAGCCGGTCGCCGATCGCGTCGACAACGAGCTGGTAGTCGCCGTACGACTCCTCGGCGGTATCCGCACCTGACGCGTTCCACAGGGCCTCTGCCTCGGCAGCCTCGCGGAGGAGATCCGCGTCGTCGAGTGCGAAGAGGTCGAGCTGTCGGTCGACGAGATCGGCGAACCGCCCGCGCCGGCGGAACCTCACGCGAGCTCCTGATACAGCGCGACGTGCTCGGCCGCGGCCCGCTCCCACGTGAGAGCAGCGCGGGCGCGTTCTGCACCCAGGCGCGCCTCCGCGAGGGCGTCGGGATCGTCCAGCAACTCGCGCAGTGCAGCCCTCAGCCCGGCGACGTCCCCCGGCACGACGACACGGCCGGCACCGAAGGCTGCGACGATCTCTCCGAGCCCACCGACGTCGTACACGACCGCCGGCACACCCGCACCGAGCGACTGCAGGAGAGCGCCCGACTGGTCGAGCTCGGCCTTGTAGGGAAAGACGGCCACGGTCGCCGATCCGAGCGCCCGTCCGCTTTCGGCCTCGTCGAGATAGCCGAGCCGCCATTCGACCCGTGCCCCGGCCTCGGCGCGCATGGCGTCGAGCGGGATGCGGGCGTCTCCGGCTACGAGTAGCCGCGCGCCGGGAAGACCAAGCACCGCTTCGACCGCGTCGGGGAGGCCCTTGTAGGCACGGATCACGCCGAGCGCGAGCACCGTGTGCCCGTCGTCCTCACGAACCGGGTCGCTCCGGGTCGCGGGGTGAGGGATCACGCGCAGCTTGGGCTCGGGCACCCCGAACGCAGCCAGCGTGCGCCGCCCGCTCTCGCTGTGGGCGACGATCGCGGTCGAAGCGCCGGAACAGACGCTGCCAGGTGCGGGTGAGGTGGGCTGTGCGGCGGGGCAAGAGGTCGTGCGCCGTGAAGACGAGCGGCTTGCGCGTGTGCAGCAGCCACGTATCGGCCTCGGGCGCCGCGAGCCACTGCAGGTGGACGAGGTCGCAGCTTGCAAGTCCCATCCGGGCGAGCGCGAACGGATGCTCGATCGCCTTCGCGGCGAGGCGCCCGGCCCGCGACCCGATCCCGGTCGAGACGCGGTAGAGGCTGTCGTCGACCCCGTAGCCATCCGCCGCCGGAACCGGCCCGTACCGGAACCGCGACGTCAGTAGCCGCACGTCGACCCCTTGCCGGGCAAGCGCCGCGGCGAGCGCGTGGTCGTACTGTGGCGTGTACGCGGGCGGGTCGGCGAGAACGATGCGCATGCCGGCAAGCGTAGAGGCTTGGCGAGCGCCGGCTCACGCTGCGTGCACAATGCGCCAATGCCGACCGAACGGTCAGCGGCCTCACCGCCTCCGGACTTCGAGCGGGCGCGGGCGCAGTTCCCAGTCCTCGAGCGGATCGCGTACCTCAACGCCGGCACGTTCGGGCCTCTGGCAGAGGCGACCGTCGCCGCCGTCCGGGAAGAGCTCGACGGGGACCTCAACCAGGGCCGCAGCGGAATGCCGTACTTCCTGCGGACGATGGAGCTTGCGCGACGCCGTGCGGGCGCATCTCGGAGCGCTCGTCGGCGCCGACCCGCTCCAGGTGGCGCTGACTGCGAGCACGACGGACGGCTGCAACATCGTGCTCGCGGGCCTCGATCTGGAGCCCGGCGACGAGATCGTCACGACCACCGACGAGCACTTCGGGCTCCTCGGCGCGCTCGGGGCGTCGCCTGCCACGGTCGTCGTCGTCGATCCCGATCCAGAGGCGATCCGGGCAGCTGTGACCTCACGGACGCGATTGCTCGCGCTCTCGCAGGTGCTCTGGACGACAGGGCACGTGCTGCCGGTGCGGGAGCTGCGCGAGGCGACGGGGATACCCGTGCTCGTCGACGGTGCCCAGTCGGTTGGGGCGATTCCCGTCGCTGCCGCCGGGCTCGACTTCCTCACGATCTCCGGCCAGAAGTGGCTCTGCGGGCCCGACTCGACGGGAGCGCTCGTCGTCGCCGACCCGGAGCGGCTGCGCGTCGCGGCGCCGAGCTACTTCGCCCAGGCGGCCTACGAGCCGGACGGGTCCTTCGAGCCCCGCCCCGGGGCAGCGCGCTTCGAGCCGAACTGGTGGCCCGCCTCGTCGCTCGCCGGCCTCCTCGCGGCGCTGGAGACGCGTCCCGAGTGGGCATTCGAGCACGCAGCCGCCGTCGCAGAGCGCTGCCGAACGCTGCTCGCCGCGCGCACGGAGGTCGTGATTCCGGACGAGCGCTCGACGCTCGTGGCGTTCCGCGCTCCGGGCGACCCGGCCGAGCTCGTCGAGCGGCTCTACGAGCGCGGACGTCCACGTGCGCGAGATCCCGAAGACGGGCCTGATCAGGGTTTCCTGCGGCTGGTGGACGTCGGACGGCGACCTCGAACGGCTCCTGGCCGCGCTGCCCGAGTGAGGCGCGAGGGAGCCTGTCCGTGCGGCGCGGTGCGCTACACGATCGACGGCCCCGTGCGAGACGTGCTCGTGTGCCACTGCGGCGCTTGCCGACGACGCGACAGGGGGGCCGTGGGCCGCGTCGGCCGTGAAGCGAGCCGATCTCGAGGTAGACGCCGGCAGCGCCCTCGTCTGGAAGAAGGCAGCCTGTCTCACAAAACGGCGCCAGCCGAGGCCGCTGCCGCAACTGCGGGACGACTGATGTTCTGGGACGCCGCGCTCCGCGACACGGTGTCGTTCGCGGTGGCGACGCTGAGTGACACGGCCGGACTCGAGAGTGGCCGGTCACCTCTGGGTGTCCGGCAGTGAGGTGTTCGAGGACGCTCCGAGCTACCGCGAAGGCCTGCCGCCGACTGTGGCCGTCGGCCTGGAGGGCCTGAGCCGGCTACTCCGACGGTTGGCAGGCCGAGCTCGGCAGCGATCGGCTGCAGAGCAGCGACGACGTTCGCGATGTGCTCGTCGAGCTCGACCCCGAGAAGCTCAGCACCCGCGTACACCTCGTCGCGGTGCACGCCGGCCGCGAACGACGGCTGCTTCAGCTTCTTGCGCACCGACTTCGGCTCGAGACCTTCGAGCCCGGTCGGCCGCACGAGCCCGCAGGCATGGACGAATCCGGAGAGCTCGTCGCATGCGAAGAGCGTGCGCTTGAGGAGCGTGTCGCGCGGCATCGCGAGGTGCTCGGCGTGCGAGAGAACGGCCTCGATCACCACTTCCGGATAGCCCTCCTCGCGCAGGATCGGGGCGCCGTTCTGCGGATGCTTGTCGAGCGTCGGATGGATCTCGTAGTCGAAGTCGTGGAGGAGGGCGGTCACGCCCCACAGCTCCTCGTCCTCACCGAAGCGGCGGGCGTACGAGCGCGTCGAGGCCTCGACGGCAAGCGCGTGACGCAGCAGCGACTCGCTCGTCGTGTACCGGGTCAGCGTCGCCCAGGCGTTGTCACGGGTCACGTCCACGGCACGGGTACGATAGCGCCCGCCTCATGCAGTCGTTCGTCATCCAGGGTGGTCGCCCGCTCTCCGGCACGATCCGCGCGTCCGGGAACAAGAACGGCGCCTTGCCGATCCTCGCCGCGACCGTGCTCGCCTCCGAGCCGGTCGAGCTCTCGAACCTGCCGCGTATCCGCGACGTCGAGGTGATGGTCGAGCTGCTCGTCGACCTCGGCGCCGATGCGGCCTGGACAGGACCGAACGAGGTGCGCGTCGACAGCTCCGGCGTCTCGAAGACCGAGCTCGACCCCGACCTGTGCCGCGAGATTCGCGCCTCGTTCCTGCTCGCGGGCCCGCTCGCTCGCGCGATTCGGCCGCGCCGTCGTGCCGCCTCCCGGTGGCGACGTGATCGGCCGGCGGCGCCTCGACACCCACATCCACGCGTTCGCCGAGCTCGGCGTCGAGCTGGAGTTGAACGGCGCCTACGACCTGCGTGCGAAGCGCCTCGTCGGCGCGCGCCTCTACCTCGACGAGGCCTCGGTGATGGCGACCGAGAACGCGATCATGGCCGCCGTGCTCGCCGAGGGCGAGACGATCGTCGGCCACGCCGCCTGCGAGCCGCACATCCAGGATCTCTGCCGCTTCCTCGTCACGCTCGGCGCCCAGATCGAGCGGGATCGGCTCGAACGTGCTGCGGATCCAGGGAGTCGACCGGCTCGGCGGCGGCAGCTACCGGATCGGGCCCGAGCACATCGAGGTCGCGAGCTTCGCGGCGCTCGCCGCAGTGACCGGCGGCGACCTGACGATCGAGGACGTCGAGCCGGACGACCTGATCTCGATCGTGCCGGCCTTCCGCAAGCTCGGGATCGAGCTCGAGGTGGGGGAGACGACCCTGCGCGTGCCGCCCGGCCAGAAGCTCGAGGTCGTGGACGACCTCGGCGGCCAGATCCCCAAGATCGAGAGCGGCATCTGGCCTGCGTTCCCGGCCGACCTCACCTCGATCGCGGTCGTCGCCGCGACGCAGGCGACCGGCACCGTGCTCGTGTTCGAGAAGATGTTCGAGAGCCGTCTGTTCTTCGTCGACAAGCTCGTCTCGATGGGAGCACGGATCATCCTCTGCGACCCGCACCGCGCCGTCGTCACCGGCCCTGCGCCGACTCGTCGGCCAGCGGCTCGAGAGCCCGGACATCCGCGCCGGCATGGCGATGGTGATCGCGGCACTCTGCGCCGACGGCCGCTCCAGCATCGGCAACATCCGGCAGATCGACCGCGGCTACGAGCGGATCGACGAGCGCCTGCGCGCGCTCGGCGCCGACATCGAGCGCGGCGAGCTGTGAGCGGCGCCCGGCTGACACCGGGAACCGGCGAGGCACGCGTCGCGACGGGCGTACCGGTGCTCGACCACCTGCTCACCGAGCTCGCAGCCGCGGGCCGGTTCGACCTCACGCTCGAGATCGAGCCCGACGAGCCGGTCGCCGAGGTCGACGCGGCCGGCGCCGCCTTCGGTCGCGCCGTCGCTCCCCTGCTCGGCGGACGGCTGCGCACGGAGCCGGCACGATGCCGTCTGCGGAGGCGCTGGCGATGGTCGTGATCGAGGCGTCGGGGCGGGCGCTCGTCGCGTCGAACGCCGATCTCACCGGCGCCGGCGGGCTCGGCACCGATCTCGCGGCCCGCTTCTTCGCTGCGCTCGCCGAGGCTGCAGCCCTCACGATTCACGTCCGGCTGATCGAGGGCGAGAGCACCGATCACGTGCTCGACGCCATCTTCAAGGCGCTCGGCGTCGCACTCGCCGACGCATCTCGTCGATAGGAGAGACCGTGGAGAAGACCGTGATCCGCACCGAGAACGCGCCCGCCCCGTTCCAGGGTGCGCCGTACAGCCAGGCGATCCGCGTCGGCGAGCTCGTGTTCGTGGCCGGGCAGCTCGGTCTCAGGCCGGGCGACACGGCCGTCGAGGGCGACATCGCCACGCAGACCGAGCAGGCGCTCGCGAACCTGGCGGCGATCCTCGAGGAGGCGGGCAGCTCGCTCGCCAATCTCGTCAAGACGAGCGTCTTCCTTCAGGATCTCGGCGACTTCGCGGCGATGAACGAGGTGTACGCCCGGCACGTCGGCGACCGCCCGCCCGCCCGCTCGACGTTCCAGGTCGCAAAGCTGCCGTCGGGTGCACTCGTCGAGATCGAGGCAGTCGCCACACCTGGGGCGAGGCGCAGCCTCGACCGCCGATCGGGCAGAATCCCCCGTGCCTACCGCGATCCGCACCTACGTCCGCTCGCTCGGGATCGACGCCTACGTCGTCGGCGGCGCTGTCCGTGACGAGCTCCTCGGGCTGCCGCACTCCGACGAGGACTTTCTCGTGCCCGGCGTCGACCAGGCCGGGCTGCGTGCGCTGCTCGAGCCGCACGGCAAGGTCGAGGACATGGAGGTGCACGGCCAGCTCGTCGGCGTGCGCCTCTATCCGCGCGACCGTTCGATCCGGGCGCTCGCCCCGGCCGGGATCGAGCTGACACCGCCGCGGGCCGAGCGCTCGACCGGGCCGGGCCATCGCGACTTCGCGATTGTCAGCGACGCCACGATCGGGCTCGAAGAGGACATGGCCCGCAGGGACTTCACGATCAACGCGATGGCGATCCGGCTCGACGGCGGCGACCTCGTCGACCCCTTCGGCGGCCGGGCCGACCTCGCGCAGCGCGTGCTGCGGACGGTCGGGCCGACGAGCTTCGAGGATGACCCGCTGCGGCTCGTGCGGGCGCTGCGATTCGTCTCCCAGCTCGGCTTCGACCTCGCACCCGAGACGCTCGCGCAGATGGAGGCCGGGGCGCCCGGGCTCGCGCACGTCTCGGCCGAGCGGATCGGAGGCGGAATCAAGGCGGACGGCATGGGCGAGCTCTCGAAGCTGCTGCTCGGCCGCGAGCCGCAGCGGGCGCTGCTCCTCGCTCGCGACACCGGCGTCCTCATCCGGCTGCTGCCCGAGTTCGCTCCCGCGATCGGCTACGCGCTCGGGTCGGAGCGGCAGCCTCTTCCGCTCGACGAGCACGTCTTCGCCGTCGTCCAGAACGCGGCCGACGCCGGCGCCTCGCTCGCCGTGCGGCTCGCTGCCCTGTTCCACGACCTCGGCAAGCCGAGGCCGCCGCCGAGGGTGGAAGCCACTCCGCGATCGGAGCCCGGATCGCCGATCGCGTCCTGAAGCGGCTCCGCTATCCGACGCGCGTCCGGCACCACGTCGTCCACGTCGTCGCCGCTCACGCGTTCGCGCTCGACGGCGCCGATCGATGGCCTCTTCGCCCGCCGCTTTCTCGCGGCCCACGGCGACGAGCTCGCGTTCGACCTGATCGGCCTCAAGGCCGCTGACCTCGGCGCCAAGAGGGTTCCGCAGCAGGAGCTCGAGGCGATCGCGAGCCTGCGCGCTGCTGGTCGAGACGTGAACGGTCGCAACCGCACCGGATCGGCGATCTCGCGGTGACGGGCGACGATCTCAAGCGAGCTCGGGTTCCGCGAAGGGCCCGAGCTCGGCCGCGTCCTCCAGGTGCTCCTCGACGATGTCGTCGACGACCCGGCGCGCAACGACCGCGACTGGCTGCTCGAGCGCGCCGCCCGGGAGCTTCCCGCGTGAACGTCGACGCCATCCGCGAGGCGTACGAGGCGATCCGCGGCGGAGGCTGGGAGCGGCGTCACCGTCGTCGCCGCGACGAAGTACGTCGTCCGCCGAGGACATGGGCCTCCTGGCCGACGCCGGGATCGAGATCGTCGGCGAGAATCGCGTTCAGGACATGCAGCGCAAGCACGCGCTCTACGGCGACCGCTTCCGCTGGCACTTCATCGGCGCGCTCCAGTCGAACAAGGCGCGCGTCGTCAACGACGCTCTGCGAGCTCGTCCACGCCGTCGACACCGACTCGACCGCTCGCCGGCTGACGATTCCGTCGCTCCTCGAGGTGAACCTCGCCGGCGAGGCGTCGAAGAGTGGGGTGGGCGAGCAGGAGATCGAGACGTACCTCGAGCGCTACCCCTTGATCCGCGGCCTGATGACGATGCCACCGTTCGCCGACGATCCGGAGGCGAGCAGGCCGATCTTCCGGCGGCTCGCCGCGCTCGGCCGCGCCTACGGCCTCGACGAGCTCTCGATGGGCACCTCGCAGGACTGGCGGGTCGCCGTCGAGGAGGGCGCGACGCTGATCCGGGTCGGCAGCACGCTGTTCGCGTCGCTGACTCGTCCTCCGGCCGTCGACTAGCATCTCGCGCGGCATGGGTTTCTCGGACGTCTGGAACAGAACGCTCGTCTACTTCGGCATCGCCGAGGACGAGGAGTGGGACGAGGACGGCCTCGAGACGCAGGAGGAGCTCGAGCGCGAGTACCGGTCGCGGTCGAGCAAGCAGAACGTGCGACGGCTGCCGCGGCGTCGCGAGCCCGACGGCTGGACGGACGAGAGCGCGAGCGTCGAGGCGACTCCGGTCGCGTGCCTCGTCGTCGAAGTCGTCCCGCCCGACCCGGCTGCGGTCGGCCGACACGGGCAAGGCGAGCGTCCACCTCGTCCTGCCGCGCAGCTTCAACGACGCCCAGCAGATCGCCGACAAGTTCAAGGACTCGGTGCCGGTGATCCTCAACCTCCAGAGCGCCGACAACGAGCTCTCGAAGCGGCTGATCGACTTCGCGAGCGGTCTCACCTATGCGCTGAACGGGAGCATGCAGCGCGTCGCCGACAAGGTCTTCCTGCTCACGCCGCGCAACGTCGAGGTCTCGGCCGAGGAGCGCGCGCGCATGCTCGACAAGGGCGGCTTCTTCAACCAGGCGTGAGGGAAGCCGCGATGAGGGACGATATCGCGCCTTCCCTCACGCCATGTGCTTGCTGCACCGCTTCGCGGTGATCCTGAAGTTGGGAACCTACGGTTCCCCGGGGAACCCTCCCTTTTGGGGTGATCCGGTCCGGTGTCGTAGGGGCGATGCGCATGCGTCGCCCTCGGCGCGGCTCTGCCGGAAGCGTCGCCCGGCAGGGATCGGTCGGCGGGTCGCGAAAGCCCGCCTGTGGGCTTTGCCGACGCCTTTTTCAACGTGCTCGCCGACACGGCTTCGTCCGTGCAGCAGTTCGTCTCGGTGTTCTTCAACGTCTACATCCTCCTGATCCTCGCGTACGTCCTCACGTCGTGGATCCGGATGCCGTACTCGCTCCACCGGGTGCAGCGGTTCCTCGACGACGTCTGCGAGCCCTACATCCGCATCTTTCGCCGACTGCTGCCGTCGATCGGCCCGCTCGACCTGTCGCCGATCGTCGCCGTCTTCACGCTCGTCGTCGCCCGCACGGTTCTTGTCGGGCTGATCGGGCGCTTTCTCTAGCCGAGAAGGAAGGGAGTCGTCATGCCACTCACACCTGTAGAGATCCGGCACATCCAGCTCAAGCGCGGCCTGTTCGGGTATCGCAAAGCCGCCGTCCACCGGCTGATGGATGACATCGCCGACAGCTTCGAGGCCGTCTGGCGCGAGCGCTCGCAGCTCGTCGAACGGGTCGAGGAGCTCGAGACCGAGGTGATGCGCCACGTCGAGCTCGAGGGGCTGCTGCGCTCGACGCTCGTCTCGGCCGAGCGTGCGTCGCAGGATCTGAAGGAGAGCGCCCGGCGCGAGGCCGACGTGATCGTGACCGAGGCCAATGCCGAGGCGCGGAAGGTGCTCCGCGACGCGATCACCGAGAAGGAGCAGCTGATGGGCGACGTGCGGCGCGTGCAGGCGCGTGCTCCGGTCGGCGCTCGCGGTCGTCGACGAGACCCCGGTCGAGGACGAGGTCGCAGCAGACGCCGACGGCGGCCCGACGACGTCCGGACTGGCCGGTGCAGCCACGAGCCCGCTCGTTTCGCTGCCGCCGCACCGAGGAAACACAAGATGTCCGGAAGCTCGCCGGGTAGGCGCGACTATCCTTGGGGTGATGCAGCCCCGCACGACTCGCCTTCATCTCCGCGTCTCACCCGGTGCCGGCCGCTCGGCCGTCGTCGGCCGCCACGGTGACGCCTGGAAGCTGCGTGTCGCCGCGGCTCCCGAGACGGGGCCGTGCGAACGCTTCGGTCGTCGAGCTGCTCGCCGCCTCGCTCGCACCTGAAGCGACCCGACGTCCGGATCGTCAGCGGCGCCTCCTCCCGCGACAAGGTCGTCGAGCTCGTCGGCCTCAGCCTCGAGGAGGCCGAGAGCGCGTCTCACCGCCGCCCAGAAAGGAGCACCATGACCATCGACCTTGCGCATCGCGCGTGCCGAGCTCCTCAGGCTGCGCGAGCGAATTCTCCGCGCCGCCGCCGATCTGACGGCGGACGACGCTGGGCGAAGGCGAGATCAACTCGGCCGCCGGCGATCAGCACCTCGCAGATCACGCGACCGATCTCGTCGACCGCGAGGTCGACCAGTCGCTCGGCGAGAACGCGGACAACGTGATCGTGGAGATCGACGAGGCCCTCTGGCGGATCGAGGACGGGACGTACGGGACGTGCGCGGTCTGCGGCGCCGTGATCCCGGAGGAGCGACTCGACGCCGTTCCGTACGCCGTCCTCTGCCTCGACGACAAGCGGCGCCAGGAACAGGGTTGAGCGTTCCCGCAGGCACCGATCCGCCGCGGCGGATCGACGTACGCGTCGGCTCGTCGACGAACGCGCTGCAGCCGATCTCGGCGCCGAGCGCCGGCTCGGCGCCGGTCTCGCGCAGTGGCTCGCGCTGGCGATCATCGCCGGCACCGCAGTCGCGGCCGACCAGCTGACGAAGGCGATCGTCTCGGCGCGCCTCTCGATCGGCGACGCCGTCGTGACGATCGGGCCCGTTCAGCATCCATCACGTGCAGAACTCCGGCATCGCCTTCGGCCTCTTCGCCGATTCGACGACGGCCGTGATCCTGCTGACGCGGTGGCGCGGTCGCGGCGATGCTCGTGTTCTTCGGCCGCACGGCACGACGACATCCGCTGCTGCCCGTCGCGCTCGGGCTCGTGATCGGCGGCAGCATCGCGAACCTGATCGACCGCGTGCGACTCGGGCACGTCACCGACTTCCTCGACTTCGCCTACTGGCCGGCGTTCAACCTCGCCGACACCTTCATCGTCGTCGGCGTCGGGCTGCTCTTCGCCTCGTTCGTGGCGGCCGACCGGACGAGCGCGCGCGTTGGCACAGCTCCTCTTTCGCGTTCCTGACGGCGCAGGCGGGAGCGCGGCTCGATCGCGTGCTCGCCGAGCGGCCCGAGCTCGAGTCGCGGGCGCTCGTCGAGCGGCTGATCGCTGCTGGCGCGGTGCTCGTCGACGGCGAGCGGCGGGCCAAGAGCTTCCGCCTCGAAGGTGGGGAGGAGATCTCGGCCGAGATCCCCGGTGCCGTCGCCCTCGAGCCGGAGTCGCTCGACGATCCCGATCGTCTGGGAGGACGAGCACCTGCTCGTCGTCGACAAGCCCGCAGGGCTCGTCGTCCACCCGGCCGGCTCGACGCGGACGGGAACGCTGGTGCAGGGCCTGCTCGAGCACGGCGCCGAGGGGGGCGAGGACGACGACCGTCCGGGAATCGTCCACCGACTCGACCGCGACACGTCGGGGCTGCTCGTCGTCGCGCGCTCGGCCGAGGCGTTCACGCTGCTGCAGGAGATGATCCGCACGCGCGAGGTCGAGCGCACGTATGCCGCGCTCGTGCGCGGGACGCCCGAGTCGGCGTCGGGGCGGATCGAGGCTCCGATCGGCCGCGACCGGCGCGACCGCACCCGCCACTCGCTCGACACGCCGACGCCGCGTGAGGCAGTGACGTGGTTCGACGTGCGCGAGACGATGCGCGACCACGCGCTCCTCGACGTGCGGCTCGAGACCGGGCGCACGCACCAGATCCGCGTCCACCTCGAGGCGATCGGGCTGCCGGTGAGCGGCGATCCGGTCTACGGGGTCGCCGGCGACCTCGGTCTCGAGCGGCAGTTCCTCCACGCGCGCCGGCTCGCGTTCACGCACCCGCTGACGCGGCGAGGAGATCGACGTCGCCTCCGAGCTGCCCGGCGATCTCGCAGCACGCACTCGACCTCGCACGCGGCCTGACGCGCAGCCGGGCGTCCGGTACCATTCGCGGTCCACGTTCCATCAACCCGGCGATCAGCGTCAGGGCGGTGGTGCCGCGGCTCGGCGATCCGAGCCCGGTTCCGTCACGGCCCGCCGGAGCACGACATCCGAAACCACACTGAAAGGGGCTGGTCCCGTTGGCAGTCGTCTCCATGAAGGAGCTACTGGAGGCTGGAGTTCACTTCGGCCACCAGACGCGTCGCTGGAATCCGAAGATGAAGCGTTTCATCTTCACCGAGCGCGGCGGCATCTACATCATCGACCTCCAGCAGACGCAGCAGCTCGTCGAGGAGGCATACGACTTCGCCCGCAACATCGCCGAGCGCGGCGGCACGATCCTGTTCGTCGGCACGAAGAAGCAGGCCCAGGATGCCGTCCGCACCGAGGCGACGCGCGTCGGCATGCCGTTCGTCTCGAACCGCTGGCTCGGCGGGCTGCTGACGAACTGGCGCACCATCTCCGACCGGATCTCGTACCTCCACGACCTGCGCCGCCTGAAGAACGACGGGCAGCTCGCCCTGCTGCCGGCGAAGGAGCGCATCACGATGGAGGCCGAGCTCGAGAAGCTCGAGGCCAACCTCGGTGGCGTCGCCGACATGAAGCGCCAGCCCGACGCGATCTTCATCGTCGACCTGAAGAAGGAGGCGCTCGCCGTCCGTGAGGCCCAGCGCCTGCACCTGCCGGTGATCGCGATCGTCGACACGAACTGCGATCCCGACGAGGCACAGTTCGTGATTCCCGGGAACGACGACGCAATTCGCTCCTGCTCGCTGATCGTCCGCGCACTCGCCGACGGCATCGCCGCCGGTCAGAGCAAGG
Organism: uncultured Thermoleophilia bacterium; assembly: GCA_963829285.1. Lineage (GTDB taxonomy): Bacteria > Actinomycetota > Thermoleophilia > Gaiellales > Gaiellaceae > Gaiella. The sequence continues at coordinate 279,236 of CAWHHW010000002.1, forward strand.
TCTCGGAGAAGGACTTTGCCGCCAAGGCAGCCGCAGCCGAGGCTGCAGCCGCCAAGGCCGCAGCGGAGGCCGCCGCCGAGGCGAGGAGGCCGGAGCCGAGCGAGGCTCCCGTCGAGGAGCCGGCAGCGGCGCGGACCGGCGACATCGTCGAGATCGAGGGCATCGGCCCCGCGTACGCCGAGAAGCTGCGTGGCGCCGGCGTCGCGTCGATCGAGGCGCTGCTCGAGCAGGGCGCGACATCCGAGGGCCGGGCGGCGCTCGTCGAGCAGACCGGTATCGACGCCGTTCGCGTGCTCCGCTGGGTCAACCACGCCGACCTGCTTCGCGTCGACGGCGTCAGCCCCGACTCCGCCGAGCTGCTCGAGGCGGCCGGGGTCGATTCGGTGCCCGAGCTCGCACAACGCAATGTGGACAACCTCGTCACCGCGCTCACCGAGACGAACGAGGCGCGAAACCTCGTTCGCCAGGTGCCGAGCGCAGCCGAGGTGACCGACTGGATCGAGCAGGCGAAGGCGCTCCCGCGCCTCGTCGCTCACTGAGAGGAGACAGCGTGACCGAGATCAGCGCAGGCCTCGTCAAGGAGCTCCGTGAGCTCACCGGCGCGGGCATGATGGACTGCAAGCGTGCACTGCAGGAGACGGGCGGCGATCTCGACGCCGCCCGCATCCAGCTGCGCGAGAAGGGCATGGCGCAGGCGGGAAAGCGGGCCGATCGCGCCACGACCGAGGGTATCGTCGGGTGCGATCGTGGACGGCAGCGCCGGCACGATCGTCGGCGTCGGTTGCGAGACCGAGCCCGTCTCGAAGAACGACGAGTTCCAGTGCGTTCGCGCGGCGCGTCCTGCAGGCGGTCCACGAGAGTGGCGCCGGCGCGGCCGACGGGTTCGACGAGGAGCGCCTGGCGCTGATGGGCAAGCTCGGCGAGAACATCGTCGTCGTCGGTGCGGAGCGTTACGACGGTGGCGACACGATCGCCGCCTACGTCCATCCGCCGGCCAACAAGATCGGCGTTCTCGTCGATCTCGACGGTGGCGACGAGGCGCTCGCGCGACAGCTCGCGATGCACATCTCGTTCGCCGCTCCCGACCTGGGCGACGCGCGACGACATCCCTGCCGAGACGATCGAGGCCGAGCGGCAGGTGTACCTCAACTCGGACGAGGTGCTCTCGAAACCGGAGGCCGCGCGTGAGAAGATCGTTGACGGCATGCTCGGCAAGCGCTTCTTCGCGGCATCACCCGGCGGCGTTCTCGTCGACCAGGCGTGGATCCACGACCAGTCGACGTCGGTCGGCGCGGCGCTCGCAGATGCCGGCGCGACGCTGAAGGGCTTCACGCGGGTCTCGGTCGCCGGATCGTGAGTACCGAGGCCCACGACGCGGTGAGGCAGGCGCCGGCCGGCGCTCCCTCGCCGTTTCGGCGGGTGCTGCTGAAGCTCTCGGGTGAGAGCCTCATGGGCGACCGCGACTACGGCGTCGATCCGAAGACCGTCTCCGCGATCGCCCGCGAGGTCGTCGAGGTTCGCCGCGGCGGCACCGAGCTCGCGATCGTCGTCGGAGGCGGCAACTTCTACCGCGGCATGGCCGCGGCGGCCGACGGCATGGATCGCGCCACCGCCGACTACGCCGGCATGCTCGCGACGCTGCTCAACGCGCTCGCGCTCCAGGATGCGTTCGAGAAGCTCGGCGCCCAGACGCGCGTCCAGTCGGCGATCGCCGTCTCGGAGGTCGCCGAGCCGTACATCCGCCGCCGCGCGATGCGCCACCTCGAGAAGGACCGCGTCGTGATCTTCGCCGCCGGCACGGGCAACCCGTTCTTCACGACCGACACCGCAGCAGCCCTCCGCGCGCTCGAGATCGGAGCCGAGGCGATCCTGATGGCGAAGAACGGCGTCCAGGGCGTCTACGACGGCGATCCGCGCACCGATCCGAACGCCCGCTTCCTGCCCGGAGCTCACGCACCTCGAGGCGATCGAGCGCGGTCTGCGGGTGATGGACACGACCGCGCTCTCCCTGTGCATGGACAACCAGGTGCCGATCCACGTCTTCGAGCTGGCGGAGGGAAACATCGTCCGCGTGGCGGCCGGGGAGCGGATCGGCACGATCGTGGCGACGCCGAAGGAGGCCTGAGGTGGCAGCAATCGAGGAGTTTCTCACCGACTGCGAGCTGCGGATGGACAAGTCGATCGAGTCGACCCGCACCGAGTTCAACAGCGTCCGCACCGGACGGGCCTCGGCGGCGTTGCTCGACCGGATCACGATCGACTACTACGGCACGCCGACGCCGCTGTCCAACATGGCCACGATCTCCGCACCCGAAGCGCGTCTGCTCTCGATCCAGCCGTACGACGCGTCGCAGATCAAGGCGATCGAGAAGGCGATCCAGGAGTCCGATCTCGGCCTGACGCCGTCGAACGACGGCAAGCTGATCCGGCTGCCGATTCCGTCGCTCACGGAGGAGCGGCGCAAGGAGCTCGTCAAGGTCGTGCGCCGCTACGCAGAGGACGGCAAGGTCGCGATCCGCAACGTCCGCCGCGACGTGATGAAGCATCTCGAGGAGCTCGTCAAGAACGGCGACGTCGGCGACGACGAGGAGCGCCGCGCAGAGACGCACGTCCAGAAGCTCACCGACGATCACGTCAAGAAGCTCGACGACCTGCTCAAGCACAAGGAAGCCGAGATCATGGAGGTGTAGGGCACCTCCCTTCCTCGCGTGAGCACGGCAGCAGACATCGAGATCTCGGCACCGCCCGGCCGGCCCGCACGGTCGCGATCATCATGGACGGGAACGGCCGCTGGGCGGCCGGGCACGGCGTGCCGGTCGCGGCCGGCCATCGCGAGGGGACACGCGCGCTGCGGCGCACCGTCGAGGCGGCGATCGATCTCGGCGTCACGACGCTCGCCGTCTACGCCTTCTCGACGGAGAACTGGTCACGGCCGCCCGAGGAGGTCTCGAGCCTGATGGAGATCCTCGGCGAGACGATCGACCGTGAGTTGCCCGATCTCGCAAAGCAAGGCGTCAGAACACGCTTCTTCGGCCGCCGCGACCGCGTGCCGCCCGACCTGGTGGAGCGAATGGAGGCGCTGGAGGAGTCGACGTCGCACCGCGACACGCTCTGCTCTCTGGATTGCATTCGACTACGGCGGCCGGGCCGAGCTCGTCGAGGCAGCCCGCCGCTGCATCGAGGACGGCCTCGGAGCGGGGGAGATCGACGAGGACGCGCTCGCAGCGCGGCTCAACGCGCCGGAGCTGCCCGAGATCGACCTGCTGATCCGCACATCCGGCGAGTTCCGGATCTCGAACTTCCTGCTCTGGGAGACCGCGTACGCCGAGTTCGTCTTCACCGAGACGCTGTGGCCCGACTTCGGCGCCGACGATCTGCGCGCGGCGCTGGCGATCTACGCGTCCCGCGACCGGCGGTTCGGCGGCAGGTGAGCTCCTTCTGGTCACGCATCGCGGTGGCGCTGATCCTGCTGCCGCTCGTGCTCGGCATCGTCTGGCTCGGCGGCTGGTGGCTGTTCGCGGCCGCGCTGGTGGGCGGCGTGATCGCTCTCCACGAGCTCTACGTGATGGGCCGCAGCCTGCGCCCGATCGTGCTCGGCGGCTACGTGGGCCTTGCTGCTGACGCTTGCTCGGGGCCGAGTCGGGGGAGATCGCCTGGGTGGTCGGCGGGATCTTCGCGACGGTTCTCGCCGCGTTCGTCGTGTTCGGCTTCTCGGACGCACGGCCGTCGGCGACGGCCGCGATCTCGGTGACGCTGCTCGGCGTCGTCTGGGTCGGCGGTGGGCTCGCCTCGTTCATCCTCCTGCGGGCCATTCCGGAGCACGGCCGACTCGCCGTGTTCACGGTGTTGATCGCCGTCTTCGCCGACGACACGGCCGCGTATTTCGTCGGGCGCGCCCTCGGCCGCCACAAGATGGCACCGCGCATCTCAGCCCGGAAATCGTGGGAAGGGTTCGTCGGCGGCACGCTTGCGGCGATGGCGGTTGCGTTCTTCGCGCTCTACGACCAGGGCTTTCTGACAAACGTCGAGGCGCTCGCGCTCGGCGCCGCCGTCGCCGCCGCGTCGACGCTCGGCGACCTGTTCGAGTCGGCGCTCAAGCGCGATCTCGGGGCGAAGGATTCCGGGCGCGTGCTCGCCGGCCACGGCGGCGTTCTCGACCGGGTCGACTCGCTGCTCTGGGCCGGTCCCGCCGCGTTCTACGTCGTCCTGGCGCTCACGTGAAGCGCGTTGCTCTGCTCGGCGCCAGCGGCTCGATCGGCCGGCAGGCGATCGAGATCGTGGAGGCGAGCCCTGACCTCGAACTGTGCGCGTTGATGTCGGGTTCGCAGCCGCTCGGAGACACTGGCGGCCGCGCACGGCGTCGAGCACGCGCAGGTCGGCGGCTCGGCGCAGGACTCTTCTCGACGCCGCCGAGCCCGACATCGTGCTGAACGCGATCGTCGGCTTCGCAGGCGTCGAGGCAACGCTGTGGGCCCTCGAGCACGGCGTCGCGCTCGCGCTCGCGAACAAGGAGAGCCTCGTCGCCGCCGGTGAGCTCGCGGTGGCAGCGCATCGCCGCGGCGGTGGCCTGCTGCTGCCCGTCGACAGCGAGCACTCCGCCGTGTTCCAGTGCCTCGAAGGGCGCGCCCCAGAGACGGTCGCAAGCGCTCGTGCTGACCGCTTCGGGCGGCCCTTTCAGGGGCCGCTCGCGCGCCGAGCTCGACGACGTCACCATCAGCGACGCGCTCACCCATCCGACCTGGTCGATGGGACGAAAGATAAGCGTGGACTCTGCGACGCTCGCCAACAAGGGCCTCGAGCTGATCGAGGCGCACTGGCTCTTCGGCATCCCGTACGACAAGATCGAGGTCGTCGTGCATCCCACCTCGATCGTGCACTCGCTCGTTCGCTTCCGTGACGGAGCACTCCTTGCGCATCTCGGCACGCCGGACATGCGCGTTCCGATCTCGTTTGCGCTCACGTACCCGGAGCGCGACAGCCGTCGCGGCCGAGCCGCTCGATCTCGCATCCGGGCTCGAGCTCGCGTTCGAGGCGCCCGACGGCGAGACGTTCCCGCTGCTGCCGCTCGCACGGGCTGCCGGCGAGCGCGGCGGCACCTATCCCTGTGCCTACAACGCAGCCAACGAGGTGGCTGTCGCCGCGTTCCTCGACGGGCGAATCCGTTTCCCACGAGATCGCCGACACCGTGACCGACGACCCTCGACCAGGTCGCAGGGGCGCCGGCCCGCGACCTCGACGACCTCGTCGAGGCCGACGCGGACGCGCGGCGCATCGCTCAGCGGAGGCTCGTTCCGGCATGACGATCTTCATCTCGATCGTCGGTCTCGGCTTCCTCGTCTTCGTCCACGAGCTCGGGCACTTCCTCGCCTCGCTGGCACTCCGGATGAAGCCGCGCAAGTTCTACATCGGGTTTCCGCCGGCCGCTTTCAAGCACACGCGAAACGGGATCGAGTACGGCATCGGGATGATCCCGCTCGGTGGGTTCGTGAAGATTCCCGGTATGCACCGGCCGGCGCCCGCCGACGTCGATCACACGTTCGGCCACGCGGTCGAGGAGGCGCCCGAGCTCGCGAGCTCGGCGGACAGCCTGCGGCGGTCGCTCGGCGTCGGCGACCACGATACGGCGCGCGCTTCGCTCGCCACGTTCGCGGAGCTCGCCGCCGCCGCACACGCTTTCCGACCAGGCCACCCGCGGCGTCGAGAAGGGCGTCACCGACATCGGCGACGCGCTCGGGCCGGACGCCTACTGGCGCGCCCGCACGTGGAAGCGCGTGCTCGTGATCTTCGCCGGCCCGGCCGCAAACATCCTCTTTGCGATCGCGATCTTCACCGGGCTCTACATGACGTCGGGCGGCAAGCCGACGACGACTGTCGAAAGCGTCCGGGCCGGATCCCCCGCTGCCGCAATCGGGCTTCGGCGCGGAGACACGATCGTGACGATCAACGGAGCTTCCGATGACTCCCAAGCGGATCCCGTCCACGATCTCGGCCTCCAATGGAAAGCCTTTGACCGTTGTGGTGCTTCGCGACGGCTCGCCGGTCTCACTCGGGCCCGTCGCAGCCCGGAGAGACGGGGGCGTCTATCGCCTCGGGATCATGCTTCAGGGCGAGGGCTTGCCACCGCCGGCCGCGGCACGAGAATCCATCCGCCTGACCGGCCGAGTCTCCCGCGACATCGTTGCGTCGCTCGGGCACCTCGTCACGGGCAAGGGGCGGAAGGACATCTCGAGCCCCGTGGGGATCGTGCAGGGCTCGTCCGACGCGGCGAAGCAGGGCACCAACAGCTTCCTCTGGGTGCTCGGGTTGATCTCGCTCTCGATTGCGCTGCTCAACCTGCTGCCGCTCCTGCCTCTCGACGGTGGCCACATCGTGTTCGCGGTCATCGAAGGTGCTCGTGGCCGTGCGGTACGCCGCGAGATCTACGAGCGGGTGTCGATCGTGGGGATCGGCCTCGTCGTGCTGCTGTTCGTGATCGGCCTGACGAACGACATCGGCCGACTCTCGTAGGGTTGCACAGGGCCTCTCCGTACAATCACCGTGATGGGAAGCCTTGCGCAGATCCGCGTCGGGGGTGTCACGATCGGGGGCGGCGCTCCCGTCGTCGTCCAGTCGATGACGCTGACGAAGACGCACGACGTCGAAGCGACGACAGCGCAGATCGCCGCGCTCGTCTCGGCCGGCTGCGAGGTCGTGCGCTGCGCCGTTCCGAAGATCGAGGATGCCGACGCACTCGCACGGATCGTTCGCCTCTCGCCGATCCCGGTGATCGCAGATATCCACTTCAACGCCTCACTGGCGCTGCGGGCGATCGATGCCGGTGTGGCTGCCGTGCGGATCAACCCGGGCAATATCGGCGGCGCCGAGAAGGTCGAGCTCGTCGTCCGCGCTGCGAAGAAGGCGGGTGTCTCGATGCGGATCGGTGCCAACTCCGGGTCGCTGCCGGAGCATCTCCGCGAGCTGGCACAGCAGGATCAGGCCGAGGCGCTCGTCGCTGCGGCGCTCGAGGAGGTAGAGCTGCTGGAGCGGCTCGACTATCGCGACTTCAAGATCTCGGTCAAGGCGACCCATGTACCGACGATGATCCGCGCCTACCGGATGCTCGCTGCGAAGGTTCCGTATCCGCTGCATCTCGGTGTCACCGAGGCGGGCACGCCGTTCGCCGGGGCGATCAAGAGCGCCGTCGGGATCGGCTCGCTCCTCGCTGACGGCATCGGCGACACGTTCCGCGTCTCGCTGACCGCCGATCCCGTGCGCGAGGTAGAGGTGGCGTGGGAGATCCTGAAGGCGCTCGGCCTGCGGGAACGAGGGCCCGTGATGATCGCGTGCCCCTCGTGCGGCCGCGACAACGTCGGTGTCGAGAGCCTTGCGGTCGTCGTCGAGGAGCGCCTGAAGGCGTATCCGGAGGCGTTCGAGGTCGCGGTCATGGGCTGCGCCGTGAACGGCCCGGGGGAGGCGGGCGACGCCGACTTCGGCATCGCCGGCGGCCGCGACGTCGGCTTCCTCTACGCCCACGGACGCGTGCTGAAGAAGGTCTCCTCCGAGAGCTTGATCGACGAGCTCTTCCGCGAGATCGACCGCTGGATCGCCGGCGGCATGCAACGGCCCAAGCGGCTGAAGATGGCGAAGCCCGCCGCGCTCGCAATGGCCGAGGCCTCGCTGATCCCGCTCGACTGACGCCGATCGAGGCCGTCGATGCCAACCACATCACGGCCCACGCCCGGCGCGTAGCCGCAACGGCCAACACGGCGCATCAAGCGCGCAGCCGGTTGTCTCCCTCGACTACGCTGTCAGCCGCATGGTCAGGCGCCAATCCGAGCTGTTCCTTCCGACTCTCCGCGACGACCCGGCCGACGCCGAGGCGATCTCCCACAAGCTCCTCGTGCGGGCGGGGATGATCCGCCAGCTCAGCGCCGGGCTCTGGACGTTCCTGCCCGCGGGCTGGCGCGTGCACGAGAACGTCGTCGGGATCGTTCGCGAGGAGATGGACGCGATCGGCTGCCAGGAGATGTCGATGCCGGTCATGGCGCCGGCGGAGCTCTGGCAGAAGACCGGCCGCGACACCATCCCGGAGCTCTTCAAGCTCACCGACCGCGCCGGGACGCCCGTTCGTGCTCGCGATGACGCACGAGGAGACGGTCACGTTCCACTTCGCCGAGCTCGGCTCCTACCGCGACCTGCCGAAGATGCTGTACCACTTCCAGACGAAGGGACGCGACGAGCCGAGGCCGCGCGGAGGCCTCCTGCGCGTACGCGAGTTCGTGATGAAGGACGCCTACTCGTTCGACCGCGACGAGGCCGGCCTCGAGGTCAGCTTCCAGAAGCAGGCAGGCGCGTACGAGCGGATCTTCGACCGCTGCGGGCTCGAGTACTACGCCGTGCAGGCAGAGTCGGGGATGATGGGTGGCAGCGCCTCGATCGACTATCTGGCGCCGTCCGGCTCGGGCGAGAACACGCTCGTCACCTGTGCGAACGGCGACTACGCTGCCGATCTCGAAATCGCGCGCGGCGTGCCGACGGCGCCAACCTTCCCCGAGCGGCTCGACAGGCCCGTCGAGGTGGCAACCCCCGGGATCACGACAATCGACGCCCTGGCCGGATTCCTCGGGATCGACCCGGCGGCGACGTCGAAGGCGATGCCGGTGACGAAGGACGACGGCACCGTCGTCCTCGGCCTCATCCGCGGAGACGACCGGCTCGAGGAAGCGAAGCTGGCGGCCGCTCTTGGCAGCGCGCTTCCGGCCGGCGACGGAGGACGAGATCCGAGCCGCTTTCGGCGCCGATCCCGGCTCGCTCGGGCCGATCGGGTTCAAGGGCGAGATCGTCGCCGACGAGGCGCTGCGCGAGGGCCAGTTCGTGGCGGGCGCGAACCGCACGGGCTGGCACCTGCGAGGCGTCGAGCACGGCCGCGACTTCACGGCCCGCTTCGCCGACATCCGCCAGCCGGTCGAGGGCGATGCGTGCCCAACGTGCGGCGGTCGGCTCGGCTTCCAGACCGCGATCGAGGTGGGCCATATCTTCAAGCTCGGGACGCGCTACTCGGCGCCGCTCGGCGCGACCTTCCTCGACGAGAACGGGGAGGAGCAGGTCATCCTGATGGGCAGCTACGGGATCGGTCCCGGCCGGATCATGGCGGCGGCAGTCGAGCAGAGCAACGACGAGCACGGGATCGTCTGGCCGCGCTCGATCGCGCCGTACGACGCCCACGTGCTCTCGCTCCACGGCTCCGTGCCGGAGGTGCTGGAGCAGGCGCTCGAGGTGGCGGAAGGGCTCGCGAGTGGTGGTCTCGCGGTGTTGCTGGACGACCGGGCGCAACGCCCGGGCGAGAAGTTCGCCGATGCTGATCTGCTCGGCGTGCCGATCAGGGTGACGGTCGGCAAGAAGACATTGGACGACGGGGCGGTCGACGTGCGCGTCCGGGCAACCGGTGCCGACGACCGCATCCCGCGTGAAACCGTTCTTACCTGGACAGAGGAGCTCTAGTGGCTAAACGGCGTGCGTATTCAGATGACGGGCTCGGCGAGACGATGGAGCGGCTGATGGCCGAGACGGGCCTCACCTACCGGGCCCTCGCGGACAAGACCGACCTCTCGGCCGGCTACCTGAACCACATCGTCCACGGCAACCGCCCGGTGCCGTCGAATGACGTGCTGGCGCGCCTGGCGGCCGCGTTCGGGGTCAAGCCGGAGCACTTCCGCGAGTACCGCATCCGCGTCATCACCGACAAGCTCGAGCAGATGCCCGATCTCGTCGACCGCCTGTACAAGCGCCTCGGCTGAGGCTGCGCGCCACGCTCCGAGGAAGAGGTGCTTGACACGACACCCGGTGCGGGGGAAGGTCTCGCATCCGTGTCCACCGCTTCGAAGGGAGTACCGTGGCATCAGACGAGCACGCGAGACGGCGAGGCCTCGCCGAGTGGTCGGCCCTCGGCGGGGTCGCCTTCGTAGTTCTGTTTGTCGTTGGGCTCTACCTCATGTTCCATGGAACGCCGCAGGGCAACGATCCGCCGGCAGACTTCGTCTCGTACTTCGGTGACTCCGGCAACCGGAACACGATCAACCTCGGCTGGATGTTCGCCAGCCTGGGGCTCCTCTGCTTCCTCTTCTTCATCGCCTCGCTACGGCAGACAGTGAGCCGGTTCGACGACGGCGTCCTCCTGACACTGACCACGCTCGGCGGCGGCATCTACGTGGCGCTCGGTCTGGCGGGGATCGCTCTCGATACCGCCGTGCGGACGATGAGCGACGACACCTATCAACACACGGTGTACCCCGAGCTCATCCACGCTGCAGACGATGCGGGCTACGTCCTGCATGCGACCGGGGGAGGAGCGCTCGGCATCACGATCCTTGCGACGGCGATCGCGTTCATCCGCTCCGGCGTCGTGCCGAAGTGGATCGGCTGGGTCAGCATCGTCATTGCCCTTGCTGCGGTCGCGACGATCTTCTTCGTCACGGCGTTCGTCTGGATGCTCTGGGTGCTCGTCGTCTCGGTGGTCCTGTTCCTGAAGGGCGCGGCTCCCAAGGCGAGCGCGGCGTCAGCCGCGTAGCAAGATGCGCGTGGGGGCTCGCCGCAGCGGGTCTCCCACGTCGCGCCGCTACCGCTGCCTGCGGCTAGAGTGCGCGAATCGCGGGGCGTGGCGCAGCCTGGTTAGCGCGCTAGTCTGGGGGACTAGAGGTCCCGAGTTCGAATCTCGGCGCCCCGATGTTCACGAGGCCCGTAATCAAGCCGATTGCGGGCCTTTACCGTTGCCAGAGATCTGAACAAGAAGCGATTTCTTGGGGCAGCGGATCGTGAGAACGTACCGCGCCACGCTTTCTAGTCCGACGAGGCGCGGGGCGCAAGTCCGATCTGGGGCGCCACTTCTCGCCCAGGGACTCGTCGCGCCTGACAACAAGGATGCTGTAGCCTCCCGCCGAACTCGCGCCTTGACCAACGGACATCTACTCACGGGAGGCAGGAATGAACTCGCGCAGCATGGCTGGATGGATCGGGTTCGCTGGCATTGTCACGGTGATCCTCGGCGGCCTCACCTTCTTCGAAGGGTTGATCGCGCTCCTTCGGGACAACTACTACGTCCCCACCCAGGGAGGCTTCCTGGTCGTCAACGTCACCCGGTGGGGCTGGATCATGTTGTTCTGGGGGATCATCCTCGCGTGTGTCGGTCTTGGTCTGCTCGGTGGAGCAGGCTGGGCGCGGTGGGTAGCGATCCTGCTCGTCACCGTCAACATCTTCGGCCAACTCGGCTTCCTCGGGAACACGAATGACACCCTCTGGTTGCTGACGACGTTGACGTTGAACATCATCGTTCTCTTCGCGCTGACCGCCCGATGGCACGACAGCCTCTCGGAGGTCTGATCGCCGCGTAGGAGTACCGCCGTTCTAGGTGCGGGGGCAGCCCTCAGGCCCTCGCACCCGTACCACCGAACTCCCGCCGCCAACACTCCGGGCAGAAGGTCTTGCGTGCCGTGCGGTTCATCGTGGCGGGAGGGATCTGGGTGCTGACCTGGGTGATCCCGATCACTTTCATGATCGCCATGTCCTGGACCTGCGAGAGCGACGCACGCCGCTTCGGCCAACCCGTCCTCACGAGATACGGCGAGGAGGGCGCAGACAACGTCCTCGCGATCGCCTCGACCGACCGCAAAGCCGGCGGCAACAAGGCCATCACCGTCGTGCGCGGCGTCCTCGTGGTGCTTTCTGTCGCGGTGCCGTTGGCGCTCATCGCCTCAACCGTGATGGCGGGCGGGTGCCCGCTTCACCTTGACATCCCGAGATCTGTGGGGGCACTCGCGGCGCTCTCTCTCGTCATCGCCGTCAGCATCGCCGCAATCAGAGGTTGAACCTCCACCACCTGCGGGTCGCGAGAGCACGCCCTGATGCCGGTTCAGGGAGGTCCTGGGAGCGAGAGGATCAGGACGCCGGCGAAGATGAGGAGTGCGGCGCCGACGCCGATCATGCCGAGGCGGACGCCGACCGGTGGGAACTGGGTGCTGAGCCCGACCAGGAACAAGACGCTCGCAAGGATGACGGTTACTCGCACGTACTCGTCGGCCGTTTCTGCTGCCTTCTGACCTTTCGCGTAGAAGGCGTCGGCGCGCGCGTCGAGCGAACGTGATAGCGCCTGTCCGGTCGGGATGTACTGCGGCATCAGCTGAGGGCCTGCCGGGGCGTTTGGGTTCGTGAAGGGGTGGGTCGCGAGCCAGGCGTCGAACGCGGCCCGGTATTCGGGTCGGAAGCGCTTCTCGGCGAGGCGCATCCCGTTCGGGTTGTGGGTCAGGTACGCCGCGAACCAGGTGTTGAACAGGATTCCATCAGCGGTGCGGAAGGTCAGGGACTCCTGGAAGGCGCGGTTCGCCTTTGTCCGGGTGGCGGAGGCCTTCGCGAGCTTGAGCGACGATTCGGTGCCCCACTTCGCGGCCGAGTAGCCCGACCAGGCCGCCACGATCGTGACGACCGAGAGCAGCACGGCTCCCGTGACCGAAATCAGCCGGTCGCGCCGATCGCCCGCGCCGATGAAGGTGCGCGTGCTTGTTGTACTCGCCGACCTCTTTGCCGACCTCGGTTGCAGACAGACCCTCTGGCACGGCGGCTCCTATTCCTCAGGCTGACAGGTCGACTGCCTCACGCTACGCCGGAGACGGTCCGGCTCGGCATCGGCCACATTGGCCGAACCACCGCCGCTCGTCGCATGGGAGGAGGTGAGCTCAGCCGGTAGTCGGATCTGAGCTTGAGGGCCGACCGTCGTTCGCTCCGAGGTTGTACTGGTCGATGATCTCGACGGCCTCGGATCGGGTCTTGACGCCGAGCTTGTCGTAGATCGACGCAACCTGGGTCTTGACGGTTGGACGTGAGACGTGGACCCGGTCGGCGATCTCCTGGAGGGAGAGATGGGTCGGCAGGAAGGAGATGAGCCGTAGTTCGGCTGGGGTGAGCTCGAAGTGCTTCCCTCGGCTGATCCGCTCTCTGAGGCCCTGGAGCCTGGCGGGGAGCGTTCCGGCGTCGGGGTAGCCCTGGAGCGCGTCATTCGCGGCGAGCTTGAACTCGAGGGCGCCGGCGAGATCGCCGAGATCGAGGCTGATCTCGGCGCAGCGCAGCCCCAGGTCTGCTTCGAGCCACGTGACCCCGTGCAGCAGCGGGCGGAGCCGCCGGACGTGTTCGAGCTGCCGGGCGGCCTCTGAGTTGTCGCCGTGTTGCTGGTGTGCCAGCGCTCCTGCGGCGTGGGCGATCGCGCTCTGGGCGATCTCGTCGAGACGCGCTTCCTGAACAAGCCTGAGCGCTTCGCTCGCCCATCTCTGGGCGTGCCGCCGATCGCCGGTCTCTGCGGCCGCGAAGGCCATGTAGCTGAGGCAGTAGAGCCGGATGTGTGCGAGCTCGGGCCGGTTGCCACAGAGGGCGAGTGCCTCGCCGAACGCGTCGAGTGCTTCCTGCGGTCGGCCCAGGAGAACGTTCGCTGTGCCGAGGGCGCGGCAGGCGCTGAGGAGCCAGCGGCTGCTCTCGCGCTTCTCGGCGGCGTAGACGTACTCGGCGTCGCGCAGCATCCCGTGGATTCCGTCGGGGGCGACGACACAGCGGACAATCGCGAGCGCGGACCGGAGCGACGATGCCCCGTCGGCGGATGGGACGTCGAGCGGCTTGCGCTCGGCTGCGGCGATGAACCGCCTTGCCCGGACCGGATCGCCGAGCAGCGCGGCCGCCCAGGCTGCCGCGATCGATAGTTGGGCGTCGGATTCGAGCTCCTGGTCGGTGCAGCGGTTGAGCCAGAGCCGCAGCGTCTCGATCCGCCCGCTGCCGGTGAGCTCGTCCCAGTGCTCGAGCGCGATCCTTCCGGCCTGGTCGAGATCGCCGCTCTCGTGCGCGTAGGCGAACGCCTCCTCGGGGCTTCCGTGCTCCTCGCACCAGTCTGCTGCCCGCTTCAGGTAGACGGGGAGCAGCTCGGGATGGCGACGCTCGAGCTCGGCTCGAAGGAGGTCGCGGAAGAGGTGGTGGTAGCGGTACCACTCGCCGCGATCGTCGAGCGGGACGACGAACGCGTTCGAGCGTGCCAGGGTCTCGAGCGAATCGGCGGCATCCTCTCTGCCGAGCACGGCGTTGCAGAGGGCCGGCGTCATCCGTCGCAGGATCGAGGTGGCGAGCAGGAACGTCCGCAGATCCTCCGGCTGGCGTCCCAGGACCTCGTCGAGGAGGTAGTCCGCGATCTGGGGCTGCGTGCCGACCAGAGCGGCGACGTCGGCGGCTCCGTCGTCGCGGTCGCGGGATGAGAGTGCTGCCAGCGCGACCCCTGCCGCCCATCCCTCCGTTCGCTCGCGCAGAGCCTCGGCCTCCTCCTCGGAGAGCTCGAGACCGCCGAGGGCGGCAACGGCTCGCGTCTCCTCGCTGTCGAGGGCGAGCAGCGTCGTCCCGATCTCGGTCAGATCGCCGCCTGCACGGAGGCGGCCGCGCCGCATCCCCGGATCGCCGCGCGTGACCAGCACCAGCTGGGAGCCGGCCGGCACCTGTTCGGCGAGGAACGCGAGGATCGAGCGGCTCCTCCTGGCCGTGATCAGATCTGACGTCGTCGAGCACGAGCAAGAACGGGTCGCGCTCGCTGAGGTCTGCAGCCAAGAGAGGCAGCGCGGCCTCGACGATCCTCGGCGTCCGTCGTGACAGCTCCTCGAGAAGGTCACCGCGGAGAGGGCCGGTTCGCTCGAGAGCAGCCACGATGCGGGCGAGCAGCACGACCGGATCGTTGTCACCGCGCGCGAGCTGCACCCAGCCGCCCGGACGCGGATCGAGATGCGCTCCACTGCGCGACGAGTGTCGACTTGCCGTACCCGGCCGGAGCGGAAACCAGCACGACGCCGGCTGCGCTGCGCAGCCTCCCCGAGCGCAGCGAGACGGAGTCGCGGGAACGCATCGGCACGGACAGGCGGCACCATGACCGTCGGCGCTTCCAGCAGTCGCTGATGCTCGCGAGGAGGGGAAGAACTAGCGATGCCGCTGCCCGCACGCCGCGGGCCGGGCCGATTCTGAGACGAACGGGACCCTACGCGCCGTCTATTGCGGCCCGGGCACGGCCGATGGGGCACCGACTCGTTAGTTGGATGCGAGTCGTCAGTTACGGCCATAGTCATCGCCTCTCACCGGCGAGCAATCCGGCGACGTCTGCGCTCATTGAACTGTCGTCCGGTGAGAATATCAGCCTATTTGGTCGATGTAGATCGACCGCTCCAGGCGTAACGTCGGGCACATAGCCCGCCAGCATTGGATGCAGCCGTAGCGCCGCTGGTGCTGTCACCGATCAAGGAGGTCTGACGTGTTTCTCGCTGCGAGTGGTTTTTGGCTCTGGACAACGATTGCGATCGTCGTCTGGATCGCGATTGCGTTTTGGCCGGCACGGGTCGCTGCCCGGAAGGGGCACAGCTTCTTCGGCTACTTCCTGTTCAGCCTCGTCTTCTTCCCGGCCGCGCTGATCGTCGCGTACATGGTGAGCGACCGGACAGCGATGACGGCAGTGGCATGACCGGGGACGAGCAGGATCCCGAACGCGACAGAGAGTGGCGCAACGGACGCCAGCACCGGTGACGGCGGCGCGGGGTCGTCGGTCGGGCATCAGGGTGCTCCTCGGGTGGTGGAGCACTTCTCGGTTGCGGAGCGTGCGGCGCGGGGGAAGGCGGCCCGGGCGGAGGTCACGCGTGCCTCGCACGGCGACTGGGAGCCGGCGCTGCACCGTCCCGACCCGGTGGAGCTGCTGGAGGAGCAGGCCCAGACGCGCGTGCCGGAGCTCGTGCCGATCCGCTACGGGCGGATGCTGGTGTCGCCGTTCACCTTCTACCGGGGCGCCGCTTACCTGATGGCGTCCGATCTCGCGAGCGGGCCGAGAACGGGCCTGTACACGCAGCTCTGCGGCGATGCCCACCTGTCGAACTTCGGCGGTTTCGCGGCTCCGGACCGGCAGATCGTGTTCAGCATCAACGACTTCGACGAGACCCTGCCGGGACCGTTTGAATGGGACGTGAAGCGGCTCGTCGCGAGCTTCGCGGTCGCGGGGCGCGATCGTGGCTTCGACGCGAAGCAGCGGGAAGCGGTCAACCTGATGGTCGGACGCGCCTACCGGGAGGGCATCGCAGCGTACTCTGCGATGAGGAACCTCGATATCTGGTACTCGCGCCTCGAAGTGGACGAGCTTCTCGCAGAGCTGCGCCGGCTCGCAAAGGCGAAGGACGCGAAGGCGCTCGAGCGCGGGGACGCGAACGTCGCGAAGGGCCGCACGAAGGACAGCATGAAAGCGTTCGGGAAGCTGACCGGGGTCGTCGACGGCCAGCTCCGGATCGTCGGCGACCCGCCGCTGATCACGCCGATCGAGGATGTCCACGCCGGTATGGAGGCCGACCAGATCGAGGAGTTCCTGCGGCTCGTGATCCGCTCCTACCGGCGCACCCTTGCCGGTGACCGGCGCAAGCTGCTCGAGCGCTTCCGCTACGTCCACGCGGCCCGCAAGGTCGTCGGCGTCGGCAGCGTCGGCACCCGCGCCTGGATCTGCCTCATGCTCGGCCGCGACGACGAGGACCCGTTGTTCCTCCAGTTCAAGGAGGCGCAGCCCTCCGTGCTGGAGCCGTTCCTCGGCCGCAGCGAGTTCGCCAACAGCGGCCAACGCGTCGTCGAGGGCCAGCGGCTCACGCAGGCGGCGAGCGACATCATGCTCGGCTGGATCAAGGTCGACGCCCCTGACGGCGTCAAGCGCGACTTCTACGTGCGGCAGCTCTGGGACGGGAAGATGTCGGCCCTCGTCGACGTGATGGAGCCACGCACGCTGGTCGCTTACGCGCGCGTCTGCGGGACGGAGCTCGCACGCGCGCACGCGCGGGCAGGCGACGGCATCGCGATCGCCAGCTACCTCGGCCAGAGCGAGACCTTCGATCGCGCCTTAGCCCGCTTCGCGGAAACCTACGCCGACCAGAACGAGCGCGACTACGCCGCGCTCAAGAACGCAGTCGACCTCGGCCGGGTCGCCGCCGAATTCGGCCTCTAGGTCGAGTTCCTGCGCGAGCATTGCCGTGAAGCCGGCCGCGAAGGCTGTCGACTCGTAGCTGACGGGGGTGAGAGGCCACCTACCTGCCTCTCACCCCGGTCACAACACCCTCGGCCCGCGAACGAAACGACCCTGTGGCTGATCGCAATCGACACTGTCCTGCTGTGGGTGTTCGTGCGCCAGAAGCAACGCATCGAGGAGCGCGGCCAGAACCTTTGCTCGACCTCGCCCTGCCGGATTGGCAAGCACGACCATGAGCGGCGGGCGGTCCGCGAATGGCGGCGCGGTTCTGCGCCTCATCGTCAGATATTCCTGCGAACAGAAGGGCGATTCCGCGAGAGCTCGGACGGCCCGGACATCTCAGGCGCCCGTCGGCGCGTCGACGTAGAGCGCGGGGACGAGCTGGCTGCCAGTCCGCCGCTCGATGATCCAGAAGGCGCCCTTCGCACAGCTGACGGGATCGTCGAAGACTTTCTCGATGATTTCGCCGTGGGTGCAGACAACGGCGTTCGCGGGCAGCTGCTGCAGGATGTCCCGCAGCTCAGGCCCTGAGCAGCGACCTGCGAGCCGAGCGTCTTCGACGATCGTCAGTCCGAGCGTCTTCGCGAGTGGGCGCACCGTGTCGACACAGCGCCGGTAGGGGCTCGAGAGGATCTCGCTCGGGACGAGATGGTGCACCACGGCGGCGGGGAGGCGGGCGGCTATGGCCTCGCCGTCAGTGTCGAGACCGCGGTCGAAGTCCTGTACCGGATCAGGGATCTTCGTGCCAGCACGGGCGTGGCGAAGCAACAGGAGCCTTTCGACCGCAGCCATTCTACGCCTTCTTGCAGGGGACTCGGACAGCGACGATGTGTAGCAGCCGAACCGGCCCTGTTGAACCGTCGCCGGGTGCGAATATCAGCCTATGTGGTCGATGTAGATCGGCCGCTCGAGTCGTAGTGTCGGGCGCATGGTCAGCCAGCAGAGAGCGCCGCGCAAGGCACCGGCAGGGACGGCGGTTCATCTGACGCCGACCGAGTCGGCCGTCCTCGCTCTGCTCCCGACCCATTTGACACTCGCCGCGATCGGCGATCGCCTCGGCATCGGCCGGCCGACCGTGAAGACCCACATCCAGCACATCTACCGGAAGCTCGGGGCCACGAACCGCGCCGAGGCGGTCCAGTCGGCTGAGAGTGCCGACCTCCTGCCCGGCAGCCGGAGTGAACCGATCGGCAGAACCCGAGCCCTGAACAAGGAGGCACGACGATGAGCGAAGCATTGGCCGAACAGCTCGAGAGCCGAGGAGTCGATGTTCGTGCAAACCGCACAGGGCGTCAGCAGTGAAGACGGCACGCTCACGTTGCGGGGGATCACGCCCTCGACGCTCTACTTCTCCGACCGGCCCCAGCGGGTTGTCGGGCACATGGCGACGACCGATTTCGTCGACCTCTGGGGCGTCGGCGACAACAGCTTCGAGACCGACCCACCGAACGCGGTGCTCTCGTTCCTCGAAAGCGGCGCCGATGTTCCCACCGACGCGGTCGTCGTGCTGACGGCACCGAGCCTCAGCGGCGACGGCGATCTCACCTACTCGATCGATGTGCTCGAGGGAGACGTCCCGGCCCAGACGGGGCCGGTGACGCTGTTCATCGACCCGTTCGGGCGGCCGCTGTCGCCCGTCTCGGTCTGCGGCGTGCGCCGGCGCGAGCGACGCCGCGATCGGCGCGGGATGTAACACCAGCACGACCCGGGCTGCGGCGTCCCGCCGTGGCCCTACCAACCTCCTGAAGGGAGAATCTGATGGCAGAAGAAATCGTTGAGAGGCCCGTTCTCGATCTGCTGGCGAGCATGACGGCGGACTCACTCGAGGCGTCGAATCTCGACTCCGAGACGCTGATGCTGGTGCGCCTCGCAGCGCTCGTCGCGGTCGATGCTTCGGCCGCGTCGTATCTGCTCAACCTCGGCGTCGCGAGCGAGCTGGGCTTCGGAGCGGACGAGATCCAGGGCGTCCTGACCGCGGTCGCGCCGATCGTCGGCACCGCACGTGTCGTTTCGGCATCGGGAAAGATGATGAAGGCGCTCGGGATCGCGATCGAGATCGCCGAGTACGAGGCCGAGCTCGACGAAGAGACCTCCTCGTAGCAGTGGTCCGGAAGGGCGCGTGGGAGGTGCTTCCCGCGCGCTCATTCCCGGCCGGCGCAGCACGCACGAGACAACAGCAATGCACCGCTCAACCCAAGACAGCGTTTCTCACGTTCCCAGAGTAAGGAGGCGATGATGGCAGATGACAATCTCGTTCTTGTGGTCGGTAGCTACTCGGTGTCCGGGGCCGCAGCCGACGACTTCAAGGCGCTCAAGGCGGGCGAGGACGCCGGTGACTATCAGGTCGTCGGGGCCGTCGTCCTGAACCGCGACGCCAGCGGCAAGGTCGACGTGGCCGAGCACGACAGCGGTGCCCACGTCGCCGGCGGCGCGGTTCTCGGCGGCACCGCCGGGCTCGTGGTCGGCCTGTTCGCGCCGCCGCTGCTTGCCGCGACCGCGGTCGGAGCCGGGATCGGCGCCGTGGTCGGCAAGCTCAGCAAGAAGCACGAGGAGAAGCAGCTGGGCGTCGAGATGGAGGAGTACCTGCCGCCGGGATCGTCTGCGGTCGTCGCGGTCGTCGACGACACCTACGCGGACAGGGTCGAGGCTGCCCTCGTCAACTCGGACAAGCGGATCAACAAGGCAATCGACAAGGACGACTACGACGAGCTCCAGAAAGCTCTCGCCGACTCGTCCGACGAGGTCACGAAGGCTGTGAACTCCTAACTCGCCGGTAAGGAGGGCCGGCACAGACGCCGGCCCTCCCGCCGCCCAACAAGGGACATGACGATGACATCCACTCGCACACTCACTCTGATCGCTGTCACGGTTTCGCTGGCGCTCCTCGCGGCGGGCTGCGGCTCGAGCGGCGGCAGCTCGACGACCACAACGACCAGCGCGTCAGCGACGGAGACGTGGGCGAGCGGTGTCTGCACGTCGCTCACGACCTGGCAGGACGCGATCAAGTCAGCCGCCGGCTCCCTGAAGAGCGACCCGACAAAGAGCGGGCTCCAGACGGCCGCCGACGATACGAAGTCGGCGACGCAGACGCTCTCGTCCGACCTGAAAGGGCTGGGCAAGCCCGACACCCAGGCCGGACAACAGGCGAAGGACTCCCTCGACCAGCTCTCGACGAGCCTCGAGCAGAACGTGACCACGATCGAAACCTCGCTCAAGAACGCCTCCGGCATCAGCGGCGTGATCGCTGCCGTCTCATCGGCGACGGTGACCCTCGCGACGATGGGAACAGAGGTCAAGACGACGTTCACCGACCTCCAGGGACTCGACGCGAAGGGCGAGCTGAAGAGCGCGTTCGAGAGCTCGAGCAGCTGTAACTCCCTGACGGGCGCAGCCGGCTCGTGAGCGCAACGGTCGCAGCCGGTACGGCAGTCGATGCCGTCAGCCCGCTCCGCGACCCGTCGCGGAAGCGACGCCTGATCAAGGTCGCCTGCTGGACCGCGGGCGTGGCGCTTCTTCTGCTCGCCTTGAACCTCCTGGGCGTCGACGTCCGCGGCTGGCTCACCCATCTCTGGGATCAGCTCAAAGCTGTCCCGGTCGGCTATCTGATCGCCGGGGTGCTGTTGCAGGTAGCCCAGACGACGTTCAACGGGGTCGCCTACTACGGAATCCTCCGCTACGCCTACCCGGACGCCGGCGTGACGCTGTGGCCGATCGTGACCGCCTATGCCGTCGGTGTCGGGATGAACAGCTTCCTGCCGGCCAACATCGGCACCTTCGTGACGCTGCTGATGTTCGTCGCGATCATCCCCGGCTCCAGCTTCGCGGGGATCTTCGCCGCCTACGTCGTCAACAAGATCTTCTTCACCGTCGTCGGCGCGGTCGTCTACGGCCTGTTGTTCCTCCAGGCGGGAGCGGCCTTCGACGTCGAGCTCGGCTGGTTCCGCCACCACGCGCTGCTCGCGCTGCTGATCATCGTCGGCGGTGCGTTCCTGATCTTCTTGCTCGGGCGGATGTTCTGGCACAAGCTGAAGGGTCTCTGGGAGAAGGCGGAACAGGGCGGCAAGATCCTCACCGATCCGAAGGCGTACGTCACCCGGGTCCTCACGTGGCAGGTTCTCAGCTACGCCGCGAAGCTCGGCGTGATCGTGGTCTTCCTGGCCGCGTATTCGATCCCGGTCACGTTCGGCTCGGTCGTGCACGTGATCGGCTCGAGCTCGGCCGCGAACGTGACCTCGGTCACCCCAGGAGCCGTCGGTGTCACCCAGGCAGCCAACGCGGCCGCGTTGCGCGACTACACCGACGGCGCAACAGCGACCGCCTATTCGCTGAGCCAGCAGCTCGTGACCTCCGCCACCAACGTCGTCTACGCGCTCGTGCTCGTCCTCCTCATCTTCGGCTGGACGGGCGGCAAGGCTCTCGTCTCGACGTCCTACAGCGGTGCGAAGGAGAAGGTGCACAAACCGAAACACGACGAACCCGAGGCAACGGCTGCGGGCAGGGGTGCGTGATGAGGCATCGGTCTTTGAGGGTCGGCCGCGTCATCGTCGTATGGATGATCAACACGGCGGCGTTGATGCTGCTCGCCTGGATTCTGCAGGGTTTCTCGATCGAGAGTTGGGGGAGCGGGCTTGCTCTGGCGGCGGTGCTCGGGTTGCTGAATGCGCTCGTCTGGCCGCTGCTGATCCGGGTAGCGCTGCCGTTGACCGTGATCACGCTCGGATTCGGGGTGCTTCTCCTGAACGGCGTCTTTGTCTGGCTGGCCTCGGACATCCTCGCCGGCTCCGTGCAGATAAGCGGGTTGTGGACGGCGGTCGTCGTCGCGCTCGGCCTGACGCTGATCAACAACACGGTGACGCTGTTCCTCGGGATCGACGACGACGACCTCTACTACCGCGAAGTGATCAAGCGACACGCGCGAAAGTCGAAGGAAACGGCGGCGCCGAGCAGCATTCCGGGCGTCTTGTTTCTGGAGATCGATGGGCTCGCGCACGACGTGCTCGTGCGGGCGATGCGGGACGGAAGCGCGCCGACGATGGCCGCCTGGCTACGCAACGGCTCCCACTCGATGATCGAGTGGGAGTGCGACTGGTCGTCACAGACCGGAGCGATGCAGTCAGGGATCTTGCAGGGGTCGAACTGGGATATGCCGGGTTTCCGCTGGTGGGAGAAGGACCGGCAGGAAGCGTTCGTCTCGAACAGCCCCAAGAACGCGAGGGAGATCGAGAAGCGGCACTCGAACGGCAAGGGCCTCCTGTACGCCGACGGGGCCAGCAGGGCGAACCTCGTCTCGGGTGATGCACCTCACTCGATGATCACGATGAGCACCGTGCGCGAGAAGCGCGAGGGCCGCGTCGGCGAGGACTACTTCGCCTTTTTCGCCAATCCCTACGACGTCACCCGCACCTTCATCCTCGTGATCAAGGAGATCGTGGCGGAGATCTGGCAGCAGACGCAGCAGCGACGGCTCGAGATCGAGCCGCGGGTGCACCGTGGCTGGTTCCCGTACCCGCTCGCTTCGCGCCTACACGAACGTGCTCCAGCGCGAGCTGGAGGTGGCATCCACGATCCAGGATCTCTACAGCGGCCGGCCGGCGATCTACACGATGTTTCTCGGCTACGACGAGGTCGCCCATCACTCCGGGATCGAACGGCCGGAGACGCTGAGGGAGCTTGCGAAGATCGACAAGGCCTTCGCGCGCCTCGCCAGGGCGGCCGAGGACGCACCCCGGCCCTACCGCCTCGTCGTCCTCGCCGATCACGGCCAGTCGCAAGGAGCGACGTTCAAGCAACGCTACGGGCTCTCGCTAGCCGACCTCGTGACCGAGAAGTGCGGTGCCGACGAGGTGCTCGTGCCGGGAGGCGTCGACGAGGGCTGGGGGTACCTGAACGCTGCCGCCACGGAAGGTGCGTCCTCGTCCGGCGTGACGGGCTCCGTCACTCGCCTCGTCACCAGAAGCTCGACCGCGAAGGATGGCACCGTCGACCTCGGCGGCGCCCGGGACGAGTCGGGCCGCAAGCACAGGCGCCGGGAGAAGAAAGGCGCCGAGGGGCCGCCCGAGGTGACCGTGATGGCGTCGGGCTGCCTCGGCCTGATCTCGTTCCCACAGATCGAAGGGCGGGCCACGCTCGAGCAACTCAACGATCGCTACCCCGACCTCGTCGAGACGCTCCGCACCCACCCCGGCATCGGTTTCATTCTCGTCCGCTCCGAAAAGCAGGGTGCCGTCGTGCTCGGGCGCAGCGGGACGAACTACCTGGACGAGAAGCGCATCGAGGGAGACGACCCACTCGCCCCGTTCGGACCCAACGCCGCCCTGCACGTGAAGCGCACCGACACCTTTCCCCACTGCCAGGACATCATGGTCAACAGCACCTACTGGACAGCTGTGGACGAGGTCGCCGCGTTCGAGGAGCTCTGCGGCTCACACGGCGGCATGGGCGGCACCCAGAACCACCCCTTCATCATCAGCCCCTCGGACTGGGCTCAGCCCGCGCAGCAGATCGTCGGCGCCGAGAACGTCCACCTCCAGTTCGTACGCTGGCTCGCCGACCTCGGCCAGACCGCCTACACCGACCTACCGGACGTCCCGCACCGACTCGTCCCAACGCAGACCATCAAACCCAACGAGCCTGTCGCAGTATGAACACGGGTGCTTGCTTCCCAACCAGCGAGGGCGCCCGACCAGGTCGCGGCCGGCCGGGCTTACGACGATCGGAGGCACGATGGTAGGCCGACCCCAGCAGATCGTGATCTCGTTCAAGACGCTGCTCCTGGCGGTCGCGCTCTTCTTGCTGACGTGGGCCGTCGTCTCGATCCGCGAAACCTTCGTCGTGGTTGTGGTGGGGATCTTCCTCGGCCTCGTCTTCGAAGGCCCCGTCAGGCTCGTGGAGCGAAGGACGCGACTGGGACGCGGGATGGCCGCGACGGTGACCGTGATCGGCGCCCTCGTCGTGCTGACGCTGCTCGGGCTCGTGCTCCTGAAGCCGATCCTGGAAGGGATGCAGTCCTTCCTCAAGGACCTGCCACAGACGGTCGACCAGCTCAAGAGCTCGAGCGAGCTCGGCTTCCTCAAGAACACGGGCGCCGCCGACAACGCCAGCTCCGGGGCGCAAAGCGTCTCGAACTCGGTTCCCGACGCGCTCGGAGCGCTCGTCGGGTTCGCCGGCTCGATCGCCTCGCTGGCTCTCGACGGCTTCCTGATCACGTTCATCTGCCTCTTCTTCCTCTGCGAGGTCGCGGAGCTGAAAGCGGCGCTCGCGAGCGTGCTGCCGAAGGGGCAAGAGGAGGTGTGGCTGCCGCTCTGGGATCGCGTCACGACGATGGTCTCGCGCTGGGCGATCGGGGTCGTGATCATCGCCACGATCGCGGGCACCGTCCAGGGCACGACCGCCTACCTGCTCGGCTCGAGCTACGCGGTCGCGCTGGGGCTGATCGCCGGGTTCCTCGACATGATCCCGAACATCGGCGCCACGATCGCCGGCTTCATCCTCTCGATCACCCTGTTCGCCGAGGAGGGCCTGACGGCGGGCCTGATCATGCTCGCGGTCGTGCTGATCTACCAGCAGGTCGAGAACAGCGTCCTCACCCCGACGATCCAGGGCAAGGCCGTCAAGCTGTCGGCGTTCTTCATCATCATCTCGGTCGCTCTCTTCGGCGCCCTGCTCGGCGTCGTCGGAGCGCTGATCGCCGTTCCGGTCGCAGCCACGATCCAGATCGTGCTCGGAGAGGTCACAAAGACCTACCGGGCGCAGGTCGCAGCCGGCAAAGCAGGGGCCGGAGCCAAGCTCCGGTCGGCGAGGGACGCGAGTGCCTGACCCGATCGCATCATCAGCTGCGAGCGACGCCACGGTTGACCCTGGCGGCGCGTCGGCACCCGCGGCGGTGAAGGTCGGTTGGGGTGTGGCCGCGATTCTGGCGACGGCCCAGTTCGTGATGGTGCTGGACACGACGGTGATGAACGTGTCGATCACGCAGGTCGTCGCGGACCTGAACACGACGGTGGTCGGTCTGCAGACCGCGATCACGATGTACACGTTGGTGATGGCCGCGTTCATGCTGATCGGCGGCAAGATCGGCGACCGCTGGGGCGCGAAGCGGGCGTTCTGGATCGGCGGGCTCGTGTACGGGGCGGGGTCGTTGACGACGGCGCTGTCGCCGAACCTGGGCGTGCTCCTGATCGGCTGGTCGCTGGTCGAGGGTCTCGGCGCGGTGCTCGTGATCCCCGCGATCGCCGCGTTGACGGCCGCGACCTATCAGGGCAGGCAGCGCGCGATGGCCTACGGCATCCTCGGCGGTGTCAGCGGCGCCTCGATGGCGGCGGGGCCGATTATCGGCGGCTGGGTGACGGCGAATCTCTCCTGGCGCTACGTGTTCGCCGGCGAGACGGTCGTGATGTTGATCTTGATGCTGTTCCTGAAGGTGCTTCCGGCGACGGTCGGCCGCAAGAGCAAGCTCGACCTCGGCGGCGCGGTGCTGTCGGCCGCCGGACTGGGCGCCGCCGTGTTCGGCGTCCTGAAGTCGAGCCAGTGGGGCTGGGTGACAGCGAAGGCCGCAGCCCCGGTGTCTCCGCTCGGGCTGTCGCCGACCTTGTGGCTGATCGCGATCGGCTCCGTCCTGCTGTGGCTCTTCGTGCGGCAGGAGGAACGGGTCAAGGAGCGCGGCCAGGAGCCGCTGCTCGATCTGGCGTTGCCGCAGATCCCGAGGATGCGGGCCGGGCTGGTCGTGCAGTGGTGCCAGGCGTTCATCATCCAGGGCACCTTCTTCGTGATCCCGCTCTACCTGCAGACGGTGCTCGGCTTCGACGCCCTCAAGACCGGCAAGACGATCCTGCCGATGTCGGTCGCGATGTTCGCCTTCGCAATCGCAGGCTCCGCGATCACAGGACGGTACTCACCGAAACGGATCGTCCAGCGCGGCGTCGCCGCGATGCTCGTCGGCGAAGCCCTCCTGCTCCACTTCATCGGACCCGAGCTCAACAGCTGGGGCTTCGGGATCGGCCTGGCGCTGCTCGGAGCAGGCCTCGGGCTGCTCGCCTCACAGGTCGGCAACGTGATCATGTCGTCGGTCGATCCCTCCCGCGGCGGCGAAGCCGGCGGGCTCCAGGGCACCTCGCTCAACCTCGGCGCCTCCCTCGGCGTCGCGCTCGTCGGCTCGATCCTGATCGCCTCCCTGGCCACGAACTTCTCGAACGAAGTGAAAGCGAGCCCGAACCTGACCGACTCGGTCAAGCAACAGGTGGTCGCGGCCTCCGAGAAGAACGCCAACTTCGTCTCAACCGCCACGGTCGAACAGGCAGCGAAGGACGCCGGACTGCCGCCACGCCAGACGACCGAGATCGTCGCCGTCTACTCCGACTCACAGCTCAAGGCACTACGGGCCGCGCTCGGATTCCTCGCCCTCTTCGCGCTCCTCACACTCGTCTGGGTACGACGCCTACCCAACCACGCTCGCTCGGCCCCCGAGACGAAGACGAAGGCGAACACCCGAAACACCCGCCAGACACCGCCGGCGCGCCCGCCTAGGCTCACGGCGCTCGCGGTCTGCGCAAACGTACAGGAGATTCAGCCGATCACCTGTACGCCCGAACATCGCGGCCGCGATGCAATCCTGGAGCCATTCGGGGCCTGATGCGCTGCAGAATCGACCTTGCTCAAGCGTTTAGGGAGACCGCCGCCGGCCTTGATTCAGGATCTTGAAGCCAGCGGATACTCGATCCGGAGGCAGGCGCCAAATTCCGCAGATCGGCGGCTGGTAGCGCCGCGGCGGGACTAGCGAGCTTGAGAAGGGCGCGTGGCCACGGGACTGCCGGTTGCCGTTCGTGGTGTGACGAGAACAGATGCCGACCGCGGCGGATATGAAGTTGTCAAGGATCGGGTTTGGCTCGAGCGCATGCGATGGTTGCCATCGTCGTTTCCGTACCGTCGGCACTTACTGATCGACTGCGCCATCGCGACGAGGTGCGGGCGGCGGAGCGGTGGCGTGCGTCACGAGTCGACGTGTCGGACGGCACGCAAGCCACCTACGCGGTGAACCTCGCCAGGATCGTGCCCAGGATAGGGCACATCGAACACCGTCAGCCTCCCGAGGTACAACGGACACTCAACGCCCATGGCTGGCGGTGCGCCGCTCGAACGATGGCTCGACCGTGCGATAGCTCGGGCTCAGACGCCACGGCAGGCGGCTGTCGTGATCGCCACGGCGTCTACCTCGATCACGATCTTGGCGGGGATCCTGATGCGGGTGGCGGATCCAGACAACTTCCCGTCAATCGGGCGGGGCCTCTGGTTCTCCGTCCAGACGGTGACGACGGTCGGCTACGGCGATGTCGTCCCGACGACCGTCGCGGGTCGGCTCATCGCTTCCCTCGTCATGCTCCTCGGGATCGGTTTCGTGACCGTGATCACGGCCTCCATCACGGGCACGTTCGTTATGCGCTCACGCCGCGAGGAGGCTCATGACGGTGCGACGGTAAAGCAGCAGTTACGTGAGGTGATTGAGCGGCTGGAACGCATCGAAGCGGCGCTGCGAAGTGGCACCTGACCCGCCGACCCACCTCGCTCAGCCCAGCCAGGACGAGCATTCGCCACGATCCCCGGAGGGTCGCTTTCTGACATAGGGGCCGTCAGACCACCGCGTGGCTTTCGGCAAAATCGGGTTTACGCGAAGGTCGGGTGGAGTTGGATCACGGACCGCCCACGACCGTGATCATCTCGCCAAGAGGCCACTCCTTGACGAAGTCCTTCTGCCCTTCCACTCGCAGCGAAACTCGGACGGTCGTTCCAGCTCGATCGATCGGTCGTACCACCTTTGCCTTCACCTCGCCTCCCTGCTCGGGGAGGTCGCACAACACGACATCCTCGATCTCCAGGCGCTGCACTTCGATCTCCATCGCCATTCCGGAGAGCCCTATGCGTCGTCGATTCGACCTGTGAACACTGCGATCGCGAACACCACCAGGGCCGCGATCAGTAGCAGCCACAGCAGGCTGTGTATGGCCAGACCGCCGGCGACCGCGGCCACTACGAGGATCATCCCGAGAATGATGAGGACGAATCTCATAGTGGTGCATTCTCTCGCAGCGCCGACCCCTTGACAAGAGCCGCAACAGTGGCCGCTCAATCGCCGGGTTCTGGCGTCGAGATGTGGATGATCTTCGAGCCGTCCGAACAGACAGCGTGGCCTTTGCTGAGGTAGACCTTTCCTCCCTTGGCGGCGCACTCCTCATACCAGGTCTGTTGGCTGCCGGAGCCGCCGCAGCCGCCGAGCGCAAGTCCGGCGATCAGGAAGCCCAGGTAGATCGACCGCATCGGCCGACTATGTCAGTTCTTGTGTCGCTGACGACTGCTTCGCCGGGTCGCCAGCGTGGCTTGCGGCGAACAAAAGACGAGTTGCCTTCCGGGCAAAGAAAGGCCCCCATCGAAGTGAGGCCCTCTCGGCGCATCCCCCGGGATATAGTCCCTCCAGTGCTCGCAGCACTCGCGGTCGTCATTCCACTCGGGCTGGCTGGAGCAATCAGCCCCGTCATGTTGTCGGAGCAGACCGTGCTTCTCTTCCACGCCCGGCGGTGGTAGGGCAGGATTCCTCTATGCGGCGGGGGGTGGTTCTCACCGCGCTCGTGTTCGTCGTCGCGCTCGTGATGTTCGGACGCGCGATCTCGCTTCCGACCAAGCCGCACCTCGATGCGTCGCTTGACCTCGTGCTCGGCGTGGTCTTGTCGCTTGGCCGCTCGCTGGCGGCTGCTTCGCCGGGTCGCCGGCGGGACGAACTTGCGCACCGTCGGGCTGCTCGGCGCCGCCGGGCTGTTTTTTCATCGGACGCGGTCTCCTGCGGATGCGAGCTCCGTCGCGAACAATCAGGTTCAGCTCGGTCCAGCTGAGCGCCTGAACATCCGCAACCGATGACGGAGTGGGGGTTGGCACCGATTTATCGATCCAACCTCGGGGTGACGCTGCTTGGTCGGCGCATCCGGTCGACGATTTTGCGTGTAGCGTCGGCAGATGATGTCGCGGCGGGCCGGGTTGATGATGTGAAGAGGATCGGCTTTCTGTCGTTTGGGCACTGGTCGGAGTCCCCGTCCTCGCAGGTGCGGTCGGCATCGGATGCGCTGATCCAGTCGCTTGAGCTGGCGGTTGCCGCGGAAGAGGTCGGCGCGGACGGTGCGTACTACCGCGTCCACCACTTCGCCAGCCAGTTGGGCTCTCCGTTCCCGCTGCTGGCCGCTGTCGGCGCCCGAACCTCGAGGATCGAGATCGGTACCGCGGTGATCGACATGCGCTACGAGAACCCTATGTACATGGCCGAGGACGCGGGAGCCGCAGACCTCCTCGCCGACGGCCGGCTGCAGCTCGGCATCAGTCGTGGATCACCCGAGCAGGTCATCGACGGCTGGCGTCATTTCGGCTACCAGCCGGCCGAAGGCGAGACCGACGCCGACATGGCACGGCGCCATACCGAGGTCTTCCTCGATCTCCTCGACGGAGAGGGCTTCGCCGAGCCGAACCCGCGGCCGATGTTCCCGAACCCACCGGGCCTGCTGCGCCTCGAGCCCCATTCGCCAGGACTGCGCGAGCGGATCTGGTGGGGCGCCGCGTCGGCGGCAACCGCGACGTGGGCGGCAGAGGCGGGCATGAACCTGATGAGCTCGACACTCGTCTTCGACGATGCGAGCGGCGACCCCTTCCACGTCATCCAGGCGCGGCACATCGGAGCATTCCGCGAGGCGTGGCGAGAGGCCGGGCACGAGCGCGAGCCACGCGTGTCGGTCAGCCGGAGCATCTTCGCCCTCGTGAGCGACATGGATCGCGCGTACTTCGGCCGCGGGGACAACAGCGGCGACCAGATCGGTTTCATCGAAGCGAACACGCGGGCCGTCTTCGGCCGCACCTACGCGGCAGAGCCCGACAAGCTCATCTCGCAGCTTGCCCAGGACGAGGCGATCGCAGCCGCGGACACGCTCCTGCTGACGGTGCCGAACCAGCTTGGAGTCGAGTACAACGCGCACGTCATCGAAAGCATCCTGACGCACGTCGCCCCCGAACTCGGCTGGCGTTGACGCCCCGCGAGCTGGCCCCAGCTCCGGTTTGACAACGAGGGGGGAGGGTGGTGCGGCGGGCGAGAGCGGCCCGCTGCAAGTAGTTCGTATCCTAAACGACCGTTTCGTATAGCCGATTTCTGCGGGGCACCGGCGGGGCACCATTCGCGCTGCGACGGTCAATGTGACTCTCGTGACCCTCGGTTTGAAGCCGTTCCCGCTTGTCTATGCGGGTCTT
Source organism: uncultured Thermoleophilia bacterium (assembly GCA_963829285.1). Lineage (GTDB taxonomy): Bacteria > Actinomycetota > Thermoleophilia > Gaiellales > Gaiellaceae > Gaiella. The sequence goes on from CAWHHW010000002.1 coordinate 309,534, forward strand.
GAAGGCCCATACGGGATTCGAACCCGTGCCGCCGCCGTGAGAGGGCGGTGTCCTAGGCCACTAGACGAATGGGCCGTGCGGCGAGGGAGTGTACCGAACCGGGGCGGAGGGCTTGCCGGGAGCGGCGCACGGCGCTACGGGGCGACGACCGGCGTCGTGTCGGCGTCGCGGCCGTCGATCCGCGCCTCGAGGCCGCGGCGGATGTCCTCGCCCGTCGCGAGCAGCGTGTCGTAGCGGGCGCGGCGGGGCGGGAGCTTCACGATCGCGGACGGACTCGTCACGGTCGCCGTGGCAGCGTGCGTAGGCGGCCGCCTCGTCGAGGGGCCTCAGGCGATCGCTCTTTCGCCGTAGCCATGTCACAGGGGGACACCTCTACCACGCCGCGCGCGTCGTGGGAACCCGGCCGCGCGGCCGGGTTCCGCACTTTGCACGACGAAACGTCGAGGAGCGCCAGCCCTACCAGGGCTTGCAGGACCACGGGCCCCAGTCGCTGCCCGACGCGACGAAGTACCGGTGGGCGGCGACGGCCTGCTCGATCGCCGGACGGGCCGTGGCCGAAGATGCGCCGTTCGCTCGAGCCCATCTGGAACAGGCCGAGGTACTGGCCGTTCTGGGCATCGGTGCGCAAGCCGGACTCGCAGCGCGAGACGGCGAGCGCCTCCTGGCAGTGGTCGCCGAAGACGCGGCAGATCACGTTCTGCGGGGTGGCGGCCTGGACGGCGGCGAGCCGGCGCACCTGCGCGCGGTGCCTGGCCGCAGCGCGAGCGCGCGCTTCGCGGCGGCCGCCTTCTTCTGCGTCCGGGCGAGGCTCAGCGTGTGGAGCCGCAGCTGGCGCTTCGCCGGAGCCGCAGAAGCGCGGGTCGCTGAACAGCCACTGGTGGCTCTGCAGGAAGCGAAGCACCTGCTGGTCCTTCTTCATGGTGCTCAGGTGGCGCGTCAACTGCGCGCCGAGGTCTGCGTCGGACTGCGACTGGGCCGTCGCCGGTAGGACCAACAGAATCAGGGCGCACGCACCCATCGCTAGGGCTCTCAGGATCTGACCTCCATCTCGGGGACAGGGCTCACGGCGCCGCGCGGAAAGCGGGCCGCTCGTGTCTCTCGCTGCGGAGCACCGTAGCGAACAGTGCACAAGCGCAGGGCGCAGATCCTTACAAAATCCTTGGATTCGCTGTTACAAGCGTTGCCGGCTCGAACAACAAAAAAGCCCCCTTCGGGGGCGAGGCGCTGCGAGCTGCGGGACAGGGACTCGAACCCCAACTTCCGGAACCAGAATCCGGCGTCCTACCATTAGACGATCCCGCAGGGATCGGCCGGGATGGTAGCAACCTCGCTCCGCGGCCGGATTCGGCGCGGCGGCGCTCAGGCGTCGAGCCGGTAGACCGAGACGAGGCGCTTCTCGTTCTCGGTGTCGATGTGCGCGATCACCTCGACGTACGGCTCGAGGCCCGAGCCGCGCAGCTTCGCCTTCAGGAGGCCGTCCACCTGGAAGAGGCCGGAGGAGTTGTTCATCAGGATCCCGATCTTGACCGGCTTCTCGTCGCCGTCCTCGATCGTGACCTCCTCGATCGCGGCGGCCGAGAGCGAGTGCATCGAGACCGAGCCGGCCTCGAACGGGATCCGCGAGCGGCCCTTCGCCATGTCGAGCGCGTCGGCGACGCGGAGGATGCCCGGCCTCGAGCGCGAGCGGCTCGCCGTCGGAGCGGTGGCTCGTGATCGCCTGCAGCACCTCGGAGATGATCGACCGTGCGCTCGGGCTCGTCGTAGATCCCGTCCAGCAGCTCGCGCATCTTCGGCTCGGAGAGGAAGAGGCTGAAGTCCTCGTGGCCGCGCCGGTGCACCGACATCCCGACGCAGTGCATCAGCGCCGAGAGGACGACGATCACCTCGGCGTCCTCGTTCGTGAGCCCGTAGTCGCGCACGGCCGACGGCTCGACGCCGTGCTTCGTGAGCTGGCGCAGGAGCTTGAGCGCGATGTTGACGACGATCTGGATGTGCACCCAGGAGTGGTCGTTGATCTGCATCCGCGCGACGGCGTTGACGTTCGAGACGTGCCACCACGCCTTCAGCTGCGGGTCGTTGTTGGCGCGGTCGAGGACGCGGCGCAGCTTGCGGTTGCCGCGCTCGGGGAGGCGGATGCGCATCCCGGCGATCGCCTCGGCCGGGGTGAGGCGCGTCTCGCGGACGGCCTCGGGCGAGACCGGGCCCTCGATGCGGTGCTCGATCTCGGGGTCGAGCGGCGTCCTGCGTCGGCTCGTCGGTCGTCGGTCCATCGCGCGCATCCTCGCACACGGCTGCGGTCGAGCCGTGTCAGCCGGATCGTCGAGCCGCGCGAGCTCGCGGCGCGCGTGCGTGAGCGCCTTGCCGAGGCGGGCGCCGGTTGGCGGCGTCGTTGAGCCACGCGCTCGCGCCCGACGGGTGCGGGCAGCGGGATCACGATCGGCGTCGTCGACGAGGTAGCTCTTGCCGACGCACTCGGTCAGCGTCCTCGCGCCGACGATCGCGCGGGCGGCGAGGCCGCCGACCGTGAGCACGAGCGCGGGGCGCAGCAGGCGCAGCTCCTCCTCGCGCCACGGCGCGCAGAGGCGCCGCTCGGCGGGCGTCGGCGTGCGATCGCCGCGGCCTCCGGGCGTGCGGCCCGGGTAGCAGCGCGTCACGGAGGCGCAGTAGAAGGTGGCGTAGAACGTCTCCTCGTCGAGCTCGAGCCAGCGTCGCAGCGTGCGGCCGGCGCGGCCGCGCCACGGCGCACCTTCCTCGCCCTCGACGATGCCCGGGCGCCTGGCCGTAGAGGTACGCGCGCCGGCCGGGCGCCCCGTGGACGACGGGCGCACGACTCGATCGGGAAGCCGGCGTCGCGCGCAGCGCCGGCAGCGCGCGAGGTCGCGCTGGAGGGCGGTGATCGAGGCGAGTAGCGTCACGTCGGCTCGGCTGTGGCGGTGCCGGATCGAGGCGGTCACCGCGGCACCGTAGAGTAGATCCGTGGCCCTGCTCGAATCCGTGCCGAACGTCTCCGAGGGTCGCGATCCGGCCGTGATCGAGGCGATCGCGGCGTGCGTTCGGCGAGCGCGGGCAGGGTGCTCGACGTCCACTCCGATCGCCGAGCACCACCGCTCGGTCTTCACGCTCGTCGCCGAGCGAGGGCGATCTCGTCGAGGCGCTCCTCGCCGGGATCGCGCGCGCGGCGGAGCTGATCGACCTGCGCGAGCACGACGGCATCCATCCGCGCGTCGGCGCGGCCGACGTCGTGCCGATCGTGCCGCTCGCGGCCGGGGCAGATGGCGCTCGCGCGCGCGGCGTCGCGCTCGAGCTCGGGCGAGCGCGTCGGCGACGAGCTCGGGCTGCCGGTGTTCCTCTACGGCGAGAGCGCGGACGGCCGTGCGGCCCGCGTTCTTCCGCCGCGGCGGGCCGGCGGAGCTGCAGCGCGCGGATCGACAGCGGCGAGCTGCGGCCGGCGTTCGGCCCGTCGCGACTCGACCCGCGCGCGGGCGCCGTGCTGATCGGCGCCCGGCCGCTGCTGATCGCGTTCAACGTCGAGCTGCGACGGGCGCGTCTCGACCGACGCGCAGGCGATCGCCGCGGCGATTCGCGCGTCGAGCGGCGGCATGCCGGGCGTGCAGGCGCTCGGGCTGCTGCTGCCGGCGAGCGGCCGGGTGCAGGTGTCGATCAACGTGATCGACGTCGAGCGGCGCCGCTCGCGGACGTCGTCGCCCGCGTGCGGGAGGCTCGCCGCCGCGCGCGGGGTGGAGGTCGGGCCGAGCGAGCTCGTCGGCCTCCTGCCGGAGCGCGCGGCCGCCGAGCCCGCCGCTGCTCGGGCTCGACGGCGCTGCCCGACGACCGCGTGCTCGAGCGCAGAATCGCGCTCGCGTAGCCCTTCCCTCTAGACTCGCGATCCGTGGCCGACGCGCTCTGCTGACCGGCGACGACCTCACGGTCGACGACGTCTGTGACGTCGCGGTCGGCGGTCGAGCGGTCGCGCTCGCGCCGAGCGCGGTCGAGCGGATGACGCCGCTCGCGGGCGCTGCTCGACGAGCTGCGCGGCGAGCACACCTACGGCGTCAACACCGGCTTCGGGCGCTTCGTCTCGGAGTCGATCCCCGACGACCAGGCCGAGGAGCTGCAGCTGCGGCTGCTGCGCAGCCACGCCTGCGGCGTCGGCGAGCCGTATCCCGACGAGGTCGTGCGCGCCGCGATGGTGCTGCGCGCGAACGCGATCGCGAAGGGCTACTCCGGCGCGCGGGTCGAGACGGTCGAGCTGCTCCTCGCCGTGCTCAACGCCGGGATCGTCCCCTACGTGCCCGCGCGCGGCTCGGTCGGCGCGAGCGGCGACCTCGCGCCGCTCGCTCATCTCGCGCTTGCCGCTCGTGGGCGAGGGTGAGGCGCTCGTCGGCGGCGTCGCGGATGCCCGGCGCGGAGGCGCTCGCGGCCGCGGGCCTCGACGCCGGTGCGGCTGCAGGCGAAGGAGGGGCTCTCGCTGATCAACGGGACGCAGTTCATGGCCGCGATGGCGTCGCTCGGGCTGACGCGGGCGCTGCGGCTCGCGCGGACGGCCGACATCGCGCTGCGCGATGTCGCTCGAGGCGCTGCAGGGATCGCTGACGAGCTTCCATCCGGCGATTCACGCCGCCCGCCCGCACGCGGGCCAGGTCGCGTCGGCCGCGAACGTGCGCCGGCTGCTCGACGGGCTCGGCGATCCTCGAGTCGCACCGCTGGTGCGACAAGGTGCAGGACGCGTACTCGCTGCGCTGCGCGGCGCAGGTGCACGGCGCGAGCCGCGACCTGCTCGACTACGTCGAGCGCACGGTCGCGATCGAGATCAACGCGGCGACCGACAACCCGCTCGTCCTGCTCGAGGAGCGCGAGATCGTCTCGAACGGCAACTTCCACGGCCAGCCGGTCGCGTTCGCGCTCGACTGCCTCGCGATCGCCGTCGCCGAGCTCGCGAACATCTCCGAGCGGCGCGTCGAGCGGATGGTCAACCCGAGCCTGTCCGACGGGCTGCCGGCGTTCCTCACCCGCGAGGGCGGGATCAACTCGGGGATGATGATCCTCCAGTACGTCTCGGCCGCGCTCGTCTCCGAGAACAAGGTCCTCGCGCATCCGGCGAGCGTCGACTCGATCCCGACGAGCGCCGGGCAGGAGGATCACGTCTCGATGGGGAACGCCGCCGGCCTCAAGGCGCTGCAGGTGCTCGCGAACGCCGAGCGCTCGCTCGCGATCGAGCTGCTCGCCGGCGCGCAGGCGGTCGAGTTCCTGGCGCCGCTCGAGCCCGGCCGCGGGGTGGCCGCCGCTCGCGCGCACGTCCGCACGTTGTCGGAGCGGCTGCGCGAGGATCGCTCGCTCTCGGCCGACATCGAGCGCGTGGCGGCCTCGATCCGGGACGGCAGCGTCGTCGCGGCCGTCGAGGCCGCCTGCGGGGCGATCGCTCTGATGGCGCGCTTCCGCCGTCGTCGCCGCGACGACGTCCGATCCCGGCGCATCCGTACCGCGACACCGCGCTCGTCTACGGCGGCATGGGCGTCGTGCTCGTCGTGGTCGCGACGCTGACCGGTGGCAGCCTGCTCGCGCGCGCTCGGAGTCGCGGTCGCGTCTTCTTCGTGATCGCGACCGCCTGGAGCTGGTGGAGGTACCGCGGGCGGATCCGGGCGCGCGAGGCGGCGAAGGCTGCGGCCGTCAGCTGCGGAGCAGGCGGCGTCGATCGAGCAGCACGAACGGCAACGGGCGAGGAGGCGGGCGGTGACGGACGACGTGGACGTGGACGCGCGGTGGACGCGGATGTGGACGCCAGCGGTCGAGGCTCTCTGCGGCGACCTCTCGGCGGTGCGCGCGCCGCGCGGGACGGAGCTGAACGCGCTCTCGTGGCAGACCGAGGCGCCGCTGCGGATGCTGCTCAACAACCTCGACCCGGAGGTCGCGGAGCATCCCGAGGAGCTCGTCGTCTACGGCGGCTCCGGCCGGGCGGCCCGGTCGCACCAGGCGCTGCGGGACATCGTCGCGGACGCTGCTGCGCCTGCGCGACGACGAGACGCTGCTCGTGCAGTCCGGCAAGCCGGTGGGCGTGTTCCGGACGCACGCGGGCGCGCCGCGGGTGCTGATCGCGAACTCGCTGCTCGTGCCGAAGTGGGCGACGTGGGACGAGTTCCGCCGGCTCGAGGCCGAGGGGCTGACGATGTTCGGGCAGATGACGGCGGGCTCGTGGATCTACATCGGCACCCAGGGGATCCTGCAGGGCACCTACCAGACGTTCTGCGCCGCGGGCGAGGTGCACTTCGGCTCGGCCGACCTCGCCGGGCCGGACGGTGCTGACCGCCGGCCTCGGCGGGATGGGCGGCGCCCAGCCGCTCGCGGCGACGATGGCCGGCGCGGCGATTCTCTGCGTCGAGGTCGACCAGCGCTCGATCGACCGGCGGCTCGCGACGCGCTACGTCGACGAGCAGGCCGACGTCGCTCGACGACGCCGTGGCCCGGGTGCGCGCCGCGGCGGCGGAGCGGCAGGCCGCTCTCGGTGGCGCTGCTCGGGAACGCGGCCGACGTGTTCCCGGAGCTCGTCGCGCGCGGCGAGCACTTCGATCTCGTCACCGACCAGACCGCGGCGCACGATCCGCTGACCGGATACGTCCCGGCCGAGGTGCCGTTCGAGGAGGCTGCGGCGCTGCGCGCACGCGACCCGAAGCGGTATCTCGAGCTCGCCTCGCAGTCGATCGTGACGCATGTCCGCGCGATGTGCGACTTCGTCCGGATGGGTTGCTATGTTTTCGATTATGGCAACAATCTGCGAGGGGAGGCCTATGCGGGTGGCCTGAGCGACGCCTTCTCATACCCGGGCTTCGTCCCGGCCTATATCCGGCCGCTCTTCTGTCGCGGCATCGGCCCGTTCCGCTGGGCCGTGCTCTCCGGCGACCCGGCCGACATCGAGGCGATCGACCGCGAGCTGCAGGGGCTGTTCCCCGACGACATCCTCCTGCAGCGCTGGCTCGAGATGGCTCCCGAGAAGGTCGCCTTCCAGGGCCTGCCGGCGCGGATCTGCTGGCTCGGCTACGGCGATCGTGCCCGCGCGGGGCTCGCGATCAACGAGCTCGTCCGCACCGGCCGCGTCTCGGCTCCCGTGGTGATCGGCCGCGATCACCTCGACTCCGGGCTCGGTCGCCTCGCCCTACCGCGAGACCGAGGCGATGCGCGACGGCTCCGACGCGATCGCCGACTGGCCGATCCTGAACGCGCTCCTCAACACGGCCGCGGGCGCGACCTGGGTCAGCGTCCATCACGGCGGCGGCGTCGGCATCGGCAACTCGATCCACAGCGGCATGGTCGTGCTCGCGGACGGCACGCGCGACGCCGCCGAGCGGCTCGAGCGCGTGCTCACGGCCGACCCCGGCACCGGCGTGATGCGGCACGCCGACGCCGGCTACCCCGAGGCGCTCGAGGCCGCGCGCGAGGGGCGTCTCGACCTGCCGAGCGTCGCGTCGCGCGGCCTGCGCCTGCCTCCGGCGGCGCATGAGCGACCTGCTGATCCGCGACCTCGCGCAGGTCGCGACGCCGGCCGGCAGGGCGGGCCGCTCCGCGGCGCTGCGCTTCGCGACGTCGACGTGATCGAGGACGCATTCGTGCTCTGCCGCGACGGTCGCGTCGAGGCGATCGGCCCGATGTGCGAGCTTCCGGCGGACGTCGGCGGCGTCGAGGAGATCGACGGGCGCGGGCTCGTCGGCGATCCCGGGTCTCGTCGACTGCCACACGCACGCGTGCTTCGGCGGCGACCGGGTGAACGAGTTCTCGCTCCGCGCGGGCGGCGCCTCCTACGAGGAGCTCCACGCTGCCGGAGGCGGCATCCTCTCGACCGTGCGCGCGACGCGCGCGGCGGGCGAGGACGAGCTCGTCGCGATCACGCGCCGCCACCGGGGCTGGATGCGCGCCCACGGGACGACGACGTTCGAGGGCAAGTCGGGCTACGGCCTCGACCGCGACACCGAGCTCGCGCAGCTGCGCGCGGTCCGGGCCGCCGGCGGCATCCCGACCTGGCTCGGCGCACACACGGTGCCGCCCGAGTTCGACGACGCGGACGCGTACGTCGACTTCCTGCTCGCGGAGGTCCTCGCCGAGGCAGCCGACGCTGGCCGAGGCCGCCGACGTCTTCCTCGAGCGAGGCTCGTTCGACGCCGGCCAGGCGCGGCGCTACCTCGAGGCCTGCCGCGAGGCGGGTCTTGCGCTGCGGCTGCACGGGGACCAGTTCACCGAGTCGGGCGCGATCCCGCTCGCGGTCGAGCTCGGCGCCCGGTCGGTCGACCACCTCGAGGCGACCGGTCCGGCGGGCGTGGCGCAGCTGGCGGCGAGCGACGTCACCGGCGTGCTCCTGCCCGCGAGCGCGCTCTTCCTCGGCCGGCCGATGCCGCCGGCACGGGCGCTCGTCGATGCCGGCGCGCTCGTCGCGCTGGCGACCGACTTCAACCCCGGGAGCGCGTTCTGCGACAGCCTCCCGCTCGTGCTCTCGCTCGCGTGCACGCAGATGAAGCTCGCACCCGAGGAGGCGCTCGTCGCAGCGACTGTGAACGCCGCCCACGTGCTCGGCCGCGCCGACCGGATCGGCCGACTCCGGCCGGGCTACGCGGCCGACGTCGTGCTGCTCGACGCACCCGACTGGCGCCACGTCGCCTACCACCTGGCGGGCGACGTCGTCCACACGGTGATCGAGGGTGGAGCGGTGGCGTTCCGGCGCACGGCATAATCCGGGCCATGGCTACCCAGAAGCAGCGCCGCCGGCGCGCGAAGGAGAAGCGGCACGACTACGACCTCGTCTACGTCGACGAGGACGGCGTCGAGAAGCCGGTCGAGCGCGAGGAGTCGCCCCGCAAGCCCGTGGGCCGTGGCGCCAAGGGAACGACCGCCTCGAAGAGCCAGAAGACCACCTCCAAGCCGAGCGGCCGCCGCGGCCGCGAGCTGCAGCCGCCGTCGTGGCCGAAGGTGCTGAAGCGCGGCGCCATCTTCGCGCCGGTCTTCCTCGCGGTCGTGATGCTGCTCGGCGGCGGAAAGGTCACGCTCAAGGCCGGGATCGTCCAGACCGCCCTGCTGATCGCCGTCTTCATCCCGTTCAGCTACTTCATGGACAGGCTCTTCTGGCGCCAGCAGCAGAAGCGTCTGACCCGGGGCTCGTAGCGACCCCTCGATGAGCCTCGAGGTCGACCAGCTCGAGCTCGGGCCGTTCGGAACGAACACGTACTTCGTCCGGCGCTCGCCCGGACGCGCCGACGCGGTCGTGATCGATCCGAGCGGTGACGCGGTGACGATCCAGGAGACGCTCGCCGCCCTCGGGGGACGCTGCGCGGCGATCCTCGTCACGCACGGTCACTTCGACCACATCGTCGGCCTCGCCGACCTGGCCGAGGCGACCGGCGCGCACCCGTCTACGCGCCGACGGGCGAGCGGATGCTGATCGAGGACCCCGATTCGTTCACGCCGGCCGGGTTGGACCGTGCGTCCGTCCCAGCCGGACGTCTGGCTCGCCGGAGGCGAGACGGTCGAGGCTGCCGGGAATCTCGTTCGCCGTCACGAGCGTCCCCGGCCACTCGCCCGGCCACCTCGCCTTCTACGCCGACGGCCATCTCTTCGCAGGCGACGTCCTTTTCTCCGGCTCGGTCGGCCGCACCGACCTCCCCGGCGGCGACTGGGCCACGTTGCAGGCGTCGATCGCATCGCTCCTCGACGCCTACCCGGCCGACACCGTCGTTCACCCGGGCCACGGCCCGGAGACGACGCTCGCTGCCGAGCTGGCCCGCAACCCGTTTCTCGCCGAGCTCCGCGAATCCCGGGCGCAGTCGTGAGCGGCAGGATCGAGCGGCCGCGCGGCACGCACGACGTCGTCCCCGCCGAGATGCCGATCTGGCAGCGCATCACCGGCGAGGTCGAGCGACTCTGCGCCCTCTACGGCTATCGCAAGGTGTTGACCCCGGTCTTCGAGGACACGGCGCTCTTCGCCCGCACCTCCGGCCAGGGCTCCGATGTCGTGCAGAAGGAGATGTACAGCTTCACCGACCGCTCCGACCGGCCGCTGACGCTGCGGCCCGAGGGAACGGCGCCGATCTGCCGCGCCTACGTCGAGCACGGCATGCACCGCGATCCCCAGCCCGTGAAGATGTTCACGATCGCGCCGATGTACCGCTACGGCACGCCGGGCAAGGGCCGCTACCGCGAGCACTGGCAGGTGTCGGTCGAGGCGATCGGCTCCGACGATGCGTCGATCGACGCCGAGCTGTTGCAGCTCTACGACACGCTGCTCCACCGGCTCGGCGTCGCGGCCTACCACCTGGAGCTGAA
>CAWHHW010000003.1:0-58995 GCA_963829285.1 uncultured Thermoleophilia bacterium
CGAGCTTGTGGCGCCACTCGTCGGAGAGTTGCACGTCGGGCAGCCCACCGTCATGGAACCGGCGCTCGAGCTCGAGCGAGCGCCTCGCGGAGCGCGTCGACGTCGTCGGGTGCGGCGACGATTCCTGCTCCGGTCTCGCGGATCAGGTCGGCGGCAGCGCCGTCGGGAGGGACGGCCGCGAGGATCGGCCTGCCGGCGGCGATGTACTCGAAGACCTTCCCCGAGAGCACTCCCTTGCCGCGACCGCCCGCATCGGGAATCAGGAGCAGCAGTGCGTCGGAGTCGCGCTGGAGCGCGAGTGAGTCCGCCCGCGGCGCGTACGGAATCAGCTCCAGCCGGTCGCCCAGGTCGAGGTGCTCGGCCCACTCGAGGTCGGCGCTGCGGAAGTCGCCGAGAAAGCGAGCAGTTGCGTCGATCTCGGAATCGTGCAGTGCCTGCAGGAACGGTCGTGGGTCGCGCTTGCCGAAGAAGCTGCCGGTGTGGGTGATGCGCAATCGTTCGCCGGGCGTGTACTCGAGCCCATCGAAGTCGTCGAAGTCGGAGCCGTTCGGGATCGTCGAGACGACACCACGCGGCTCGAGCTCCATCACCTCATCCGCGATGAAGTCGGCCACGCAGACGATCGCGTCGGCCGAGCGCGCCACGAGCTTCGCAACGCCGACATCGACCTTCTCCTTCGCCCGCACTGCCGCGCTCTCGGAGCGGCGATGGACATGGGCCACGGGCGAGTCGCGCAGGTCGGCCACCCAGCGGGCGCCGGTCGCGCGCTTGACCGCGGCACCGATGAGGTGGATCGAGTTGGGCGGCGATGTCGTGATCACGACATCGATCTGATGCTTGCGGACGAGCCGGATCGCGGCCGGGATCGCGGTCAGATTCCAGAGCGCGTTCTCGTCCGGCACGAGGGCGCGGCGGCCGAACAGCCGCGCCTGCGTCGAAAGGCGTGCGATGCCTTCCTTGCCGTGCAGTTCCTCGGCCGGCTTCCTCCCACTCGGCCCGATGTAGCGCGCTCGATGCACCCATGCCTGGGTCGGCACGCGCAGCTCGTCGTCGCGGTGGATCCATCGTGGGTCGTCGGGCGCGAGGACGTGCGTTTCGATCCCGAGCGCGGGCAGATACTGCGCAAGCTTCAGAGGACGCTGCACGCCGCCGCCGCCCGCGGGCGGGAAGTAGAAGCTGACAAGGAGCACCTTCACCCCGGCGATGGTACGGGAGGACTACTCGACTTCATGCGCGCTGCGGCGTGAAGCGTGCCTTCTTTCGCACGATCGGCAGCTCGACGAAGTGGTAGGAGGCGATCGCGATCGCGAACGTCAGACCTATCTCGAGCGGCAACAGGAACAGAAACCGCAGTCCTCCGACGTGGGCGGTGACGACCCAGAAGACGGGCAGATGCCAGAGGTAGAGGCCATAGGAGATCTTTCCGATCGACACGATCGTACGCTGCTCGAGCACGCGGAGCAGCGGCCGGGGTGAGCCGAGGACGACGTTCCCGATCAGTACCACCATCGCGAGGTCGCAGGCCAGGAAACCCACCTGGTAGGTCATCCGCGAGTTCACGTCCATGAAGTGCAGCAGGAGCACAAGAACGATGACCGCCGGCAGTGTCAGGTACGGAAGCACACGCTCGAACTGCCGTAGCCCCGTCTTCGCCCAGATCAGCGCGAGCGCGCAGCCGGCGAGAAGGGCATCGGCCCGGAGGTCGGTGCCGTAGTACAGGCGCTTGTCCGGGAGCTCACTCCACAGCGCGGTGCGGGCCACCGTCGAGGCTATCGCGAGCGCAATCGTGAGCGAGAGCAGGTGGCGCGGCACCCAGCGGAGGCCGGCGATCAAGAGCAGCGGCCAGAGGAGATAGAACTGCTCCTCGACCGAGAGCGACCACGTGTGGGTGAGGAGGTTCCGGGGGCCGAGCTCGAAGGCCCGGTACCAGTTCTCCCAGTAGAAGAACGCCGTGAACGCCTCCCGCGCCGTCACACCGAAGGGCGAGTCCGATACGAGCCCGAGGCCGGCGACGCCCACCACGACGACGAGCATCAGCCACAGGGCGGGGAACAGCCGCAGGGCCCGGCGGATGTAGAACATGCCGAGCCGGATGCCGCCGTTGCGCTCGTGCTCCTCGATCAGCAGCGCCGTGATCAGGAATCCCGAGATGACGAAGAACACTTGCACTCCGACCAGGCCGCCCGCGAACCAACGGCTGCTGTAGTACCCCGCGTGCAAGGCCATCACGGTGAGGATTCCGAACGCACGGAGCCCATCGAGGCCGGGCCGGTAGCCGAGGCGCCCGGCGTGGGCAGGGCGCGTGGTATCGACCTGAACGGCCACCGGGCGACCCTACAGAAGCCGCTGGGCGGAGCTTACCGACCCACACCTTCGGCGTTGTGGCACGCATTGCCGCGTGTGCCGCCTGTTAGGTTCGGCCGCGTGACGTCGGGCCAACCCGGAAGTGACGCTCCTCCGCCTTCCGTGGAGAGCCCCGTCCCAGTCGGCCGCAGCCACCGGCCGCGACGGCGCGACATCCAGGGTCTCCGCGCCGTCGCAGTGCTCCTCGTCGTCCTCTTCCACGCCGGTGTCCCGATGCCAGGAGGCTTTACCGGCGTCGACGTCTTCTTCGCGATTTCCGGGTTCGTGATCGCCGGAACACTTCTCGCGGAGCTGACGTCCACAGGCGGCATGCGGCTCCTCGGGTTCTACGCACGACGGATCAAGCGCCTGCTGCCGGCACTTGCTCTGATGATCACGATCGTCGCTCTCCTCGGAATCCTTGCGGCACCGGTTGTGTCGCAGCGAGCGGGGGCAGTGACGGGAGCTTTCGCGACGCTGTTCACGGCGAACGCGTACCTCTACCGGTGGGATCTCGTGAACGGCGTCGCCCACGCGTACTTCGGTATCGACTCGGCTCTGAACCCGTTCCTCCACACCTGGACGCTGGGCGTCGAGGAGCAGTTCTACGTGATCTTTCCGGTTCTGCTTTTCGCCGGCTGGCGCCTTGGCGGACGGTCGGTATCGACGGGGCGCAACCGGTTGACGGCGGCAGTCGTGATCGGAACGGTCACGGTCATCTCGTTCCTCGGCTCGCTCACTCTCTCGCGAGGTGGGACATTCGGGCCGATCAAGGACGGGTCGAGCTTCGCCTTCTACTCCTCACCGACGCGGGGATGGGAGTTCGGCTTCGCCGCGATGCTCGCGCTCGGAGTCCCGCTGATTTCGCGCCTTCACGGCGCAGCCGCGACTGCACTGGGCGTTGGCGGCCTGGTTGCGATCGCCATTGGCGCTTTCGGGATTCACGAGTCGTCGAACTTCCCCGGCACGGCGGCCCTGCTCCCTGTCGGCGGCGCCTGTGCTCTGCTCGCGGCAGGAACGATCGGCCCGAACCTCGCGTCGCGCGCACTCAGCATCAGACCCGCCGTCTGGATCGGGAACCTCTCGTACAGCTGGTACCTCTGGCACTGGCCGCTGATCGTCTACGCGAAAGCACTGTGGCCGAGCGCGGGATGGGCTGCGCCGGGGGCCGCTGCGTTGTCGCTTCTTCCGGCCTGGGCGTCATACCGCTTCGTCGAGAACCCAATCCGCTTCAACCCGCGTTTCGTCGGCCGCCGAGTTCTTGCCCTGGCCGCCGTCTGTATTGCGGTTCCCCTGGCGGCTTCTGCGGTCCTCGTCGCGTCCCAGCGAGCCCTCAGCACCACGTCCTCGATCGTCAGCTTCGAGAGCAGCAAGCAGCCTCATGCCGACGAGGATCGTGGCTGCAACAGTCCTGTCCCCCTCGGCCTGAGAGCGGGTCACGCGTGCGATTGGACGGTGCCGTCGCCGCATCGGCCGCGTCGTTCTGGTCGGCGATTCGAACGCGGGCCAGTTCACGGAACCGGTCACGCTCGCCGGAAACCGTGCAGGCATGGACGTGACGGTCGCGACGCTCGATGCCTGTCCATTCGTAGACCTGTACGTCGTCATCCCGATCCACCATGCGGGATCGCCGGCTGACACTTGCCGAGCGTTCCACGACGGGGACGATGCGGGCTCTGGTGCGAACCAGACCGAGCCTCGTGATCATCGCGAACGGCTCCACAAAGTACGTGGGCGGTACGGAGATCGCGGTGGGCCCGATCGACGGGCGCGTCGTGACGCACGAATCGGAAGCCAAGGCTCGCCTCTGGGGGCGCGGCGTCGAGACAGTCGTCTCTCGTCTCAACCAGGCCGGTATCCCGGTTCTCCTGGTGCGCCAGATTCCTCCGGTGAACTCAGCACGAGGGCTGCGCCGTGATTCGGGCGCTGACGAGGACTTGTGGCGAGTCACCGACCCGCCGCGAGGTCGACGTCAGGTTGCGACAAACACGGCAAGAAGAGAGCGCAGCCGTCAGATCGAAGCCGCTGACCCGGGCGATCGATCTCGAGAACCAGCTCTGCGACACGTCCCGCTGCCATTCGGCCAACGGGACGACGCTGATGTATCGCGACACCGACCATCTCAGCGTTGACGGCGCTCTGACGCTGACCGGCGCCTTCTATCGAGCGATCGCCTCGCAGCAACGTCGCACGTCGAATCAGGGCACGAGCCGGTACAGCAAATAGCGGCCGTCGCGGAAGGCGACCGGAAGCTTCGGTTGGGTCGTGAACCGGGCGCGGTCGATCACGAGCCACGTGGCGCCGCAGCGCTTCGGGATCGCGAGGTCGCCGCTGTGGTTGAACTCCCGCCACTGCTCCCGACGGACGTACGGATGGTTGCGCTTCGTGTCGGCGACGTGGCCCGGCGGGGCGTTGCAGATGTAGACCGGCGCGGCGGCGGCAATCCGGTAGCTCGACTCGAGGTCGGAGAAGACGACGGCCCCTGCTGGAACCGTCGTCCGGAGTGCTTTCGACGAGTCCCGCGGTCAGAGGGCTCGGCCTGTCGCGCGTCGGACGGCGACCAGTTCGCGAGCCCGTGGACGAAGGTCGGCAACAACAACAACGCCGAGGCCACGGCCGCAGTCGTCTCGACCGAACGGAGTCGCCAGAGCCCGACCACGAGAGCAACGAGCGCTCCCGCGACCGCGATCCACGTGGCCCAGGCGGGGCCGCCCTGCTGGAGCGTGTACCCGAAGTCGCCCGGGAACTGCCACTGGAGAACGACCCCTGCGACGAGGGCGAGTGGAGCGGCGAGCGGGCCGAGAAGCGACGCCAGCACACCCATTCCGCCCGCGAACGCGAAGCCGAAGGGGAGGAAGCCGGCGAGCCGCCGCGCCTGCGAGAGCGAGACGACGTCGGCGAAAGGAGTGAACAGCCACGGCAGCAGCGTGATCGCGAAGACCGCGAGCGAGCCGCCGACCACATAGGCGGCCCAGCGGCGGCGCGAGGCGAGCGCCGTCAGCGGGATCAGCAAGAGCGCGGCCACCGCGACCGCGCCCGCGCGTCCGAATACCTGCGGCGCGAGCGAGAAGTGGTCGGCGGTGCCGTGAAGCTGGCCCGCGTAGTGCTCGAAGCCGCGCGCGCGCTCGGCCGCGCCCGGGCTGACCGACGCCGTGCTGCGCACGACCGGAATCAGCCAGACGAGAAACAGCCCGGCCGGGACGACGAGCGCAGCGAAGGCGAGCGCGCCGCCGCGCAGCTCCTCTCGCCGCCAGGCCCAGCGAACGACGAGAAAGCCGCCGAAGGGGATCCAGAGGAAGATCGCGTACGTCGGATGCACGACGGCGAGCACGAGTGAGGCGAGCCCTGCACTGGCGAGCAGGCCGAGCGAGGGCTTGCGCATCGCGGCGAGCGCGAGTGCGAGCGCCGCAGGCACGAGCAGTTGGCGCGCGGCTGTGGCGGGCAACGCCAGTGCGGTGTACGAGCCTCCGTGACCCGGCGCCATCGCGGTGAGCGCGACGACGGCTCCGGCAGACGCGGCGGCAGGCGTCACCCGCCGGAACAACGCGTAGCCCGCCTCGTAGGCAACGAGCACGGCGAGCGGCGCGAGCACGGTCGGCTCGTGCAGCACGACATCCTGCGGATCGACGCGCGCGACCCGTGCGACGAGAGCGAGGAACGCGTGCCAGAGCGGGAACGCATACCCGGGATGCAGACCGCCGTTCGCGAACTCGTTCACCGACGAGAGCGAAAGGTCGCCGAGCGCGCCGAGCTTGCGGACACGCGCGAGGTGGAAGAGCCCGTCGCCGCCGATCTCGCCCGCGACGTGCCAGAGGAGGAGCCCGAGAACCGCTCCCGCCACCCAGACAGCGGCGCGCCCGGGAAGCTGCGGTACCGGCGGCCGGCGGATCGCGAAGCGCCGTGGCGACGAGTGCGGCAACCACGAGCAGCACGAGCGCGAGCGAGAGCGAGCCGTGGACGACGAAGACGACGCCCATCACGCCGAAGACGATCCCGAGCCCCCAGCGCGAGCGTCGCCGACGTGCTCCGCACGCCCGCGGCACGGGCCGCGATCGCGCCCGGCGCGAGGACGAGCCCCGTCGCAGCCGCGAGCCGGACGAGCAGGATCAGCGAGCTCATCGCTCGATCAGCGAGCGCACGTCGCCCGTCCCGAGCCAGCGGGCGGCATCGAGGTACATCGCGCCCTGCTCCCCGCGCACGAGCCGCCCACGCGCCGTGAGCGAGCCGCGCAGCAGCCGTCGCACCTTCTCGGCCTCCTCCGGCCCGTGGTGGAGGAGGAAGAAGCGCAGCAGGCCGCGGACGTTCTCGCGGTAGAGCCGCCCGCCGTGCGAGGCGCCGCCGACATGCACGCAGCGCGCCGTCGGGCGTGAAGCGCGTCGTCCAGCCCTGTCTCGGCGAACCGGTAGATCCAGTCGACCTCCTCGCTGAAGAGGAAGTAGCCCGGGTCGGGCGGACCGACCTCGTCGATCGCGGCCCGGCGCACGAGCAGGCATGCGCCCATCAGACACTCGACCTGTCGCTCGGAGGCATGGTCGAAACCTGCCCCGTAGAAGGCGTTCAGGAACTCCGTCCGGGGCCCGAGCTTGCGCAGGTAGAGGTACTCGGTGGCAAGTCGCCAGCGCGTCGGGAAGCCGCGCACCGAGCGCTGCAGCGAGCCGTCGAGGTTGAGAAGCTTCGGGCCGACGACGGCGACCTCCGGATGCGCGTCGCCGACTGGCGACCAGGCGCTCGAGTGCGTCGTCGACGAGCCACGCGTCGGCGTTGAGGATCAGCGCCCAGCGGCTCGGGGAGATCTCCTCGAGACCCCGCGCCCAGCCGGCAGCGAGACCGAGGTTCTCCTGCTCGACCACGCGCACGCCGGGGAAGCGCTCGCGCACGAACGCGACCGTGCCGTCGCTCGAGGCGTTGTCGACGACGACGGTCTCCGTACCGGCGACGCTCTCGAGACACTGCTCGATCCACGGCAGTGCGTTGTACGTGGTGACGACGACGGCTGCGCTGCCTCAGCCATGTTCGACCTCGGGCTGCCGCCCGCCTGCGCACCGATTCCCAGAGCAGGATCCCCGCTCCGGGCAGCGCGAGAGCGACCGTGACGAGGAAGAAGAGGAAGCCCGCCGCGAACGCCTGGTCGGCGCCGACGCCGACCGAGCCGAGGAAGCTGACGAAGAACGCCTCCCGCACCGCGAACCCGTTGAGCGTGAACGGCACGAGCAGGACGAGGAAGAACAGCGGCCCCATCACGTAGTAGATGCGCGGGCCGAGCTCGATCCCGACTGCCTTGCACGAGGCCCAGATCGCGAGGATTCGCACCGCCTGGATCGCGGTCGTGAACAGGAACACCTTCAGCAGCAGCCCCGGATGGCCCCGGTAGTGGTGGATGCCGTCGTAGAACGCGCGTAGCGGGCGCTCGAGCCGGAGCCGGGCGAGCAGGGGGCGCGCGCGGGCGAGCAGCGGGCGCGCCGAGCGCGAGAAGAACAGCACGATGAGGAGGATCGTCCCGAAGACGAACGCTCCCTCGAGCCACAGGTACGCGCTGACGTCGTAGTGGCCGAGCGCGAGCACGAAGCCGACCGCGCCGAGCAGCACCGTGGCGGCGCCGCCGAGCCCCCGCTCGAGCAAGCACGATCGCGGTCAGGTCACCCGAGCGGCCCGGGTGGCGCTTGGCGCTCTCGAAGATCCGCACCGCGTCGCCGCCGATCGAGGTCGGCAGGATCTGGCCGGCCGTGTAGGAGACGAAGTACGAGCGCGTCAGCCACGGGAGATGATCGCGAATCGCCTGCGCCGCGAGCAGCCACTTCCAGCGGAGGGCCATCGGCACGACGGTCACGATCATGATCGTGCAGGCGAGCGCGAACCACCAGAGGTCGGCCGACTTGAGCACGTCCCACGTCTGGTGGACGTCGATCTTGAGCAGGATGTAGGCGACCGCGAGGGTCGTGAGCGCGACGCCGATCGCGATTCGCACGGGCCGCTTCACACGCGAGAGATGCGGGACCTTGGGGACTCTCACGCGCTGAACCGCTCGTGCACGCGACGGACGGCGTCGATCGCATCGAGGATGTCGTCGTCCGAGTGGGCGGGTGACAACGGCAGCGAGAGCACCTCGCCGCCTGCCCGTTCGGCGACCGGCAACGGCGGCTGTGAGGGGTAGCGATCCCGGAACCAGGTGAGCTCGTGGACGGGCAGGAAGTGGATGCTCGTCGCGATCAGCTCATCGCCGAGAGCGTGTTGGTACGCGTCCCTGCTTGCACCGGCTCGTTCGGCATCGATTCGCACGACGTAGAGGTGCAGCGCATGCGTGTCGCGAGGGTCGCGCGCGAGCGGCTCGATCCCGTCGAGGCCCGCGAGGCCTTCGTCGTAGAGCGCGAACTGGCGCTCGCGGATCCTCGCGTGCTCCTCGACCCGGTCGAGTTGGACGAGCGCGATCGCCGCGAGCACGTCCGAGAGGTTCGCCTTGAACCCCGGGCTGACCTGGTCGTAGAGCGATCCGTCGCCGCGGCGCGTCAGGCGCATGTTGCGGATCGCGTCGGCGACGTCGGCCCGGTTCGTCGCCACGAGCCCGCCCTCACCGGCGGCGATGTTCTTGGTCGCGTAGAGCGAGAAACACGCCGCATCGGAGATCCCGCCGACCTTGCGGCCGCGATAGCGGCTCTCGGCTGCGTGGGCAGCGTCCTCGACGACCGGCAGGCCGAGCGAGAGAATCGGATCGAGATCGGCCGGCTGCCCCGCCAGGTGCACGGGCAGGATCGCCTTCGTCTTCTCGGTCACGAGCGCCGGGATCAGCCCGGGGTCGATGTTGAGATCCGCTTCCAGGACGTCGCAGAAGATGGGGGTGGCGCCGCAGTGCTCGATCACGTTCGCCGTCGCGGGCCAGGTGATCGGGCTCGTGATCACCTCGTCGCCCGGGCCGACGCCGAGCGCGAGGAGCGCCAGGTGGAGCGCCGCCGTGCCCGAAGCGAGGGCGAGCACGTGCTCTGCTTCGAGGTAGGTGGCCATGCGCTCCTCGAGCAACGCAGCGCGTGGCCCGGTCGTGAGCCAGCCCGAGCGCAGCGTCTCGACGACGGCAGCGATCTCCTCCTCCCCGATCGCGGGAGGCTGGAAGCCGAGCCTGGTGCTACGACGGGTTCGCATCGACCACGAAGCGTACGGCCTGCGCCGCCCGGCGAGCCCGGGCGAGGGCGGCTTCGCGGTCCGGCCCCGTGACGAGGATCGCGCCGGCCCGGTCGGCGCCGCGACGCAACGGCCCGAACTGCCAGCCGGGCCGCCGGTAGGCCCGCACCCACTCGACGCCTTCGACCGCCTCGGCCTCCTCCACCCCCTCGGTCGCGAGCAGCACTCCGACCGGCGCCACGAGGAAGACGACGCACGCCGCTCCAACCTCCGCGCGCTCCAATCCTTGTGACAAATTGTCACAAGGATTCTGGCCGAGGGCGAAGGAGACGGCCATGTCGTTGAGGTCGACGCCGAGGGCGGCACGGCACAGTTCTGCGTCGTGGCCGCCGCCGAGCCGGGCCGCGGCCTCGACGACGTAGGCCTGACCATCGGTGCCGAGCCGGATCTGCGTGTAGCTCGGGCCGTTCTCGATCCCGAGCGCGGCAACGGCGGCCCGGGCGGCCTCGATCACGCCCTCCGTGGGATGGGTGCTTGGCCACACGTGCGCGAGCGCGACCCCGAATGCGGGCGGCTCGGCGAGGATCCGGTCGGTCACGGTGAGCGGGAAGAACACGCCGTCCACGCGAGACCGCGTTGACGGTGAGCTCGGGCCCGTCGATCAGCTCCTCGACGAGCGCGCCGCCGCCTCGGGACTCGGCCATCGCGGCCTCGACCGCAGCCTCGAGCCCCGCCGGCTCGCGCACGAGCGTCAGGCCCCGCTGGCCCTGGCGATCGGGCGCCTTGACGACACAGGGGAACGGGAATCTCCGGGTCGCTCGGCGAGAACGTCCGCGGCTGCGGCACGCCTGCCGAGGCGAACCGCTCCCGTTGTCGCGTCTTCGTGGTCGCGAGCACGGCAGTGGCTCCGTCTGATCGGATGAGGCAGCCCGAGCCGCTCCGCCACGCGCGCTGCGATCCCGACCGGCCAGTCCGCACCGGGCGAGATCAGGCCGCTGACAGTGCGGGCCCGGGCCAATCGCTCGATCCCCTGCTCGTCCTCGGACGAGATCACGGCGCGCTCGTCGGCCAGGGCGAACCCGGGCGCGAGCGGGTCGCGATCGGCCGCGATCACCGTCACGTCGTCACGGGCAGCGGCCGCTTCGAGCAGGCCGAGCTGCGCCGCCCCGGCGCCTAGGACGAGGAGACGTGCCGGCTGTGACCGAGGATGCTCCGCCACCAGGCCTCGTTCTCGCGGTACCAGGCAACGGTCTGCTCGAGGCCGTCGGCGAAGCTCGTGCTCGCCCGCCAGCCGGTCAGAGCAGCCATCTTGTCGGTCGAGCCGATATGACGATCGACCTGGCCGAGCCGCTCGGGCACGTGCACCTTCGTCGATTCGGTGTCGCCGACGCACTCGAGCACGAGATCCGCGATCTCGGCCACCGGGATGTCGATCCCGGTCGCGACGTTGACGACCTCGCCCGCGAGCGAGTCGATGGGCGCGTCGATCAGCGCTTCGATCGCCTCGGCGTGGTCGTCTACGTAGAGCCAGTCCCGGCTCGCATGCCCGTCACCGTGGATCGTGAGCGGCTCACCGGCAAGGGCCTGCGTGATGAAGCGCGGCACGACCTTCTCCGGATGCTGGCGCGGCCCGTAGTTGTTGAACGGGCGCACGATCACGATCGGCAGGTCGTAGGTGACGAAGTAGCTGTAGGCGAGACGGTCGCCGCCCGCCTTCGTCGCCGCGTACGGGCTGCGCGGCTCGAGGGGATGGCGCTCGTCCATCGGATCGGTCTCGGCGGTGCCGTAGACCTCGCTCGAGGAGATGAGGATGAAGCGCTCCACCGGGCTGCGCCTGATCGCGTCGAGCAGGATCTGGGTGCCTTCGACGTTCGTCGTCACGAACTCGGAGGCGCCTTCCTCGATCGACTTCTCGACGTGCGACTCGGCCGCCGCGTTGACGATCACGTCGACGCCTGCGGCGAGGTCGGCCACGAGCTCGGCGTCACGGATGTCGCCGTGGACGAACGAGAGCCGCTCGTGGCTCGAGCACGTCGGCGAGGTTCTCGAGGTTGCCGGCGTAGGTGAGCGAGTCGAGCGAGATCACCTCGTGATCGGTGTGCGCCAGGAGATGGCGGATCACGTTCGAGGAGATGAACCCGGCGCCACCGGTGACGAGAACGCGCTTCACGGTGCGGGGATGCTATCCGGCAACGAAGCTCGAGCGTGCAGGGTCGGGAGCACACGGTCGACGGCGGGAATGGATTCGCGGCGCAAGAAGATCATCCGCGAGTCACGACGACCGTGCGTCGGGTAGGGGCGATGCGCATGCGTCGCCCGGATGTGCGGTGTCGCTCTTCCTGACGGAGCCGCTCCGCGGGCGAGGCATGCGCCTCGCCCCTACGACAACAACCGGCACTCCCGTCCACATTGGGCCGCGCGCCTACAGCTCGCGCTCGATCGAGTACAGCGGCCGGCGCTCGACCTCGCGCTGGATCCGGCCGAGGTACTCGCCGACGAGCGCAAGCACGAACCCCTGCACACCGAGCACGAAGATCACCGCCGCACCGAGGAAGAGCGGCCCGGGGAAGTTCGACTCGCCGATCCAGTAGACGACGCCGTAGATCCCGAGCACGGTCGCGGCCAGGGTGCAGACGAATCCGAGCACGACCCCCGCCCACTGGATCGGTTGCGGCCAGAAGCCCGCGAGCACGTGCAGCGCGAGGCGCGTCAGCCGCAGTGGCGAGTAGCGCGATGCACCCTGGCGGGCCGCGTGGCCGACATCGACCTCGACCACGGAGGCACCGCCGGAGAGGATCAGCGCCTTGGTGAACTTCTGCCGCCCGATCGAGCCGAGCATCGGCGTCACCACCGCCCGCCTGTAGGCGTTGAAAGCGCAGCCGAAGTCGGAGATCTCGACGTGCGTGAACCGGCGCAGCATCCCGTTGATCAGCCGCGAGGGAAGCGTGCGCCCCCATGAGTCGTTGCGGGCCGCCCGCCGCCCGCTCGCGACGTCGTAGCCGGAGTCGATCGCCGCCACGAGCTTCGGGATGTCTTCCGGCAGGTTCTGGAGGTCGCCGTCCATCGTCACGATGATCTCGCCGCGGGCCCGGCTGAGACCGGCGTGCATCGCGGGATGCTGGCCGAAGTTGCGCTTGAAGCGAATCGCACCAACGCGCCCGTCGGCCGCGTGCAGGCGCTCGAGCGAGGAGAACGTGCCGTCGGTGGAGCCGTCGTCGACGTACACGAGCTCGAACGGCCGGCCGAGACCTTCGAGCGCCGCGATCGTGCGGCGGTGCAGCTCGTCGAGCGATCCGGCCTCGTCGTACAGCGTCACGACGACCGAGACGGCCGGCTCCGTGAAGACGTCTGTACCGCCCATCAGGCTCGACCCTAGACGATCGCTCACGCCGCGATCTTGCCGCTCGTCATCCCGGCCCGACGGAGGACGACATAGGCGAGCGTGACCGCACCGAGCGTGAGCGCGAGGATCATGGCCGCCGTCGCGTTGACGATCGGGGTGACGCCGAACCGCAGCGACGAGAAGATGTAGAGCGGCAGCGTCGACGTCCCGGCACCCGTGACGAAGAACGACGTGTAGAAGTCGTCGAAGGAGAACGTGAACGCCAGCAACCCACCGGCGAGAATGGCCGGGGCGAGGCGCGGCAGCGTCACCTGGCGGAACGTCGACAGCGGGCCGGCGCCGAGGTCGAAGGACGCCTCCTCGAGGTCCTGCGACATCCCGACGAACCGCGCCCGAACGACGAGAGCCACGACGGACGCGTTGAAGACGACGTGGGCGATGAGAACCGTCTCGAGGCCGAGCGGGATGCCAATCTGCGGAGAAGAAGATCAGCGCGGCGATCCCGAACACGATCTCGGGAGTGACGAGGGTCATCGTCACGAGCGCCTCGAGTGGGATCCGCACGGGCTTCCACATCCGCGGCAGCGCGAGCGCGAGCATCGTGCCGAGGATGCAGGCGACGACGGCGTTCCCTGCGGCGATCTCGATCGGAGTTGCGGAAGGCGTCGGTGACGGCCGAGTCGTGAAGCGCCGGCCGAACCACTTCG
Organism: uncultured Thermoleophilia bacterium; assembly: GCA_963829285.1. Lineage (GTDB taxonomy): Bacteria > Actinomycetota > Thermoleophilia > Gaiellales > Gaiellaceae > Gaiella. Next base: position 13,504 of record CAWHHW010000003.1, read on the forward strand.
TCGAGAAGCCGTCCCAGATCAGGGTCTCGCGACCGCCGTTGAACGCGTAGACGACGACCACCAGGATCGGCGCGTAGAGGAAGACGAACACGAGCACCGCGTGGGCGCCGAGCAGGCGCCTAGCCACGGGTGACGCACCTCCCGGTTCGCGAGCCGTCGAGAAGACGAGCAGCACGACGGTCATCGCCGACGATCACGACGACCGCGATCGCGGATCCGAGCGGCCAGTCGTTCACCTCGGTGAACTGCTGCGCGATCAGCGACCCGGCGTAGGAGGTCTTGTTGCCGCCCGAGGATCGCCGGGATCAGGTACTCGCCCGTGAGCGGGATGAAGACGAGGAGCGAGCCGGCGATGACCCCGGGGAGGGCGAGCGGAAGCGTGACGCGGCGGAACGAGCGGAACGGCGTGTCGCCGAGATCCTGGGCCGCCTCGACGAGCGACCAGTCGATCCGTTCGAGAGCCGCGTAGAGCGGGAGCACCATCAGCGGCAGGTAGTTGTACGCGACGCCGATGTAGACCGCCGGACGGGTGTAACAGCAGATCGACGTGGATCGACTCGGAAGAGCGGGAACTGCGGGTCGAGGATGATCAGCCAGGCGTAGGTCCGGATCAGGAAGCTCGTCCAGAACGGAATCACGACGAACAGGAGCACGAGCGTCTTCCGCTCGCGCGTAGCGGGCGATCCAGTAGGCGAACGGAAACCCGACAGCAGCGTCGTCACCGTACCGAAGAACGCGAGCCCGATCGTCCGCCGGAAGACGTCCGCGTAGAGCGGATCCCAGAGGGTGCGGTAGTTGTCGAGGTTCCAGACGAACGCGATGTCGGAGAACCCGGACAGCGCGGCGAAGCTGTAGGCGACGACGAACCCGAGCGGGACGAGGAAGAACGCGGCGTACCAGCCGAACGCCGGCAGGGCGAGCCAGCCGGGGTAACGAGGGCCGCCGCCGCGCGCGCGGCCGGCCTCCGGCTCGGGTGGTGTCACGTCCGGTCCGGAGCGTTTCACCGGAGCTACGCGTTCTTGAACTCGGTCCAGATCCGGTTCCTCAGCAGCGTTCCCTTGGGCGCAGACGCGGTTCGGCTCCAGGTGGGCGACCGTGCGCAGCAGGCGGGAAGACGGCGGGGTTCGCGAGGATCTTGGGATCGAGCTTGCCCTTCAGGAGGGCGCGCTGCACCGGCGACCCGTAGTACGTGTACTCCGTCTCGACTGCGTTGTGCTGCGGGTCGTAGACGTAGTCGATCCAGGCATGAGCCGAGTCCGTGTTCTTCGCCCCGACCGGGATCACGTACGAGTCGACCCAGAACTCGCCGCCCTCCTTGGCGATGACGTAGTTGACGGGCTTGTGCGCGGCGGCGGCGAGGGCGTCGCCGTTCCACCCGAGCGCCATCACGGCCTTCCCGGTGGTGAGCAGCTGCTTGTACTGCGTGGACGTGATCGCCAGGAGATGCGGCTTCAGGGCCAGGAGCTCCTGCTTGGCGGCGTCGAGCTCCTTCGGGTTGTCACTGTTGTACGAGTACCCGAGCATCACGAGCATCGAGCCGACACACTCGGGGATGCCGTCGAGCACCGTGACCTTGCCCGAGTACTTCGTCTTCGCGAGATTGACGAACTGACGCCACGTCTTCGGGCGCTCCTTGACGAGGTCGGAGCGGTACATGTAGCCGGTCGTACCCCAGTCCTTCGCAACCGAGTAGGTGATCCTTGGGGTCGAACGGCAGCTTGCGGAACTTCGGGTCGATCGTCTTCTTCACCGTCGGAAGCTTCGACCAGTCGATCGGCTGGAGGAGCTTCGCGTCGGCGAGGATGCTCACCATGTAGCCCGGTCGGCACGGCGAGGTCGTACCCGCGGGCACCTCCCTTGAGCTTGGCGAAGAGCGCCTCGTTCGAGGTGTAGAAGTCCTTCTTGACCGTGATCCCGGTGGCCTTCGTAAACGCCGGGTAGGTCTTGGGGTTCACGTACCCGCCCCAGTTGTAGTAGAAGAGCTGGCCTCCGTCGGCCGCCCCGAAGGCCGGCTGCGCGAATCGCCCGAGCGCGGCGCCTGCGAGAAGTGCGGTCGTGCCCCGCGACGAACCCACGGCGGCTAACCGTCTGTGCTCCGTCGAGCCGCTCGAGCAGCTGCTCGTAGTCACTCATCGTGCGCTACCTCCCGTCAGGTCGAGGACCGCCTCGGGCCCCCAGGACACCATCACGCGCTCTCCTTCGGCGAGCGACTCGGCGACCGTGTCGCCGGACCGCTGCGTCCGGGTGAGCACCTCCTGCCCGTCGTCGAGGCGGACGACGCACTGCACCGCAGCGCCGATCACCATCCGCAGGACGACCGTTCCCTGCACGTGCCTGGTCCCGGCCAGGGACAGGCGGACGTGCTCGGGCCGGACGGCGAGCCGCCCCGAGGCAGCGTCGACGAAGTTCGTGTCGCCGATGAACCGAGCCACGAACTCGGTCGCCGGCGTGTCGTAGATCTCCTGCGGCGGGGCGAGCTGCTCGATCCGGCCGCGCGTTCATCACGGCGACGCGGTCCGACATCGCGAGCGCCTCCTCCTGATCGTGGGTGACGTAGACGAACGTGATTCCCACCGTCTCCTGAATCCGCTTCAGCTCGATCTGGAGCGCCTTGCGCACCTGCAGGTCGAGCGCGCCGAGCGGCTCGTCGAGCAGGAGCACCTTCGGGCTCATCACGAGCGCACGAGCAAGGGCGACGCGCTGCTGCTGACCGCCGGAGAGCGCGTTCGGCCGTCGTCGCGACGACGATCTCCGAAGGTGCACGAGCTCGAGCATCTCCTGGGCCTCGCGAGCGGCGATCACGCCGCGGGATCCGCGCTGCTTGAGGCCGTAGGCGACGTTGTCGAGCACGGACAGGTGCGGGAAGAGCGCGTACGACTGGAAGACGGTGTTGACGGGCGGCGGTACGGCGGCAACCGCGAGACGTCGCTGCCGTCGATGAGGACGACCCGGCGTCGGGCTGCTCGAAGCCCGGCGATCAGGCGCAAGCGTCGTCGTCTTGCCACAGCCCGGACGGCCCGAGGAGCGACAGGAACTCGCCCGAGACGACGGCGAGGTCGAGGGCATCGACGGCAGCGACCTCGCCGAATCGGCGGGTGACACCGCGCAGCTCGACGTCATGCGCCGCCGTCATCAGTAGCTCGGCGGGCTGATCACGTAGACGACCTCGGCCGCCTCGACCGCCGACATTGGCCACCCGGTGCGGCGTCGAGCTCCGGTAGCGCGCACAGTCGCCGGCACTCAGAGCCGATCGTGGCTCTCCCGCGAGCGCGAGCTCGACGTTGCCCGCAACGACGAGCAGGAGCTCCTCGGAGTCACCGTGCGCGTACGTGCTCGGGGCCGGTCGAGCCGCCCGGCTCGAACGTCGCCGACGACGATCTCGATCTCCTCGAAGCGGCTTCGGCGTCAGGAGGGCCTTGCGTCCCAGCGTCCCCCAGCTGACGTACGCCACGATCGTCCCTGCCGCAGGACGTTCGGTCCGGCGTGTGCCGGTTCTGCGCGAACAGGTCGGACACCTCGACGCCGAGCGCGGTCGAGATTCCCTGCAGCGACGCGATCGATGCACCGGTGCGGCCTCGCTCGAGCTGGCTGAGGAAGCTCTCGCTGATGCGCGGCGTGCTCGGCGACGTCCTGCAGGGTCTGGCGCCGTGCGCCCGGCGGAGCAGGCGCAGCTGTGGCCCCACCGAATCTGGCGCGGACGTGTCTGCCGGATGCGCAGCGTCGGTCACCGACTGCAAGCGAACTGAAGTGCGACTGCAGATCATTTCACAGCGAGCCTACGACGCTGCGCGGCTCCCGTGTCAACGTCAGGCGAACCGTCCAGCGCGACCTGCTCGATCAGGCCGGCCGCGCGCGTCCGGCCGTCGGCGCTGCCTGATCCGCGCTCGCGATCGTGCGCAACCGGGCGTCGAGCGCGTCGTCGGCGAGCAACTGATCGATCCCGCCGAGCAGCTCCGTCGGCGCGAAACGAGTACGGCGGGAGGCGGAGGCCGAGCCCGGTCTCGGCGATGCGCTGGGCGTTGTCGGCCTGGTCCCAGAACAGCGGCAGCACGACCATCGGCTTGCCCGACGTGGAGGCATTCGGTGGTGGTGTTGTTGCCGCCGTGCGTGATCACGAGGTCGACGAGCGGCAGGATCGCGGGCTGCGGCAGGAACTCCTCGCCCCACATGTTGTCCGCGAGCTCGAGCTCGTCGTGCTGTGGGCCCTTGGAGACGATGAAGCGGTGCGGACGAGCTCGGAGAGCAGCCTCGACGAGCCGGCGCATCAGCTCGACATCGGCCGAGCCGAGGCTGCCGAGCGAGAGGTAGACGAGGCTTCCCTCGCTATCGGCAAGCCGATCGGGCAGCGACGAACGTCGTCTCGACCGCCGCGGACGCAGGAGTCGAGCCGGTGCCAGGTCAGGCCCGAGCGGCCGCTCGCGCGCGTAGTCGATCTCCTCCGGGTACACGTAGAGGTTGAGCGCGCTCCGAGGCATGGATGAACGCGCCCTCGGGCAGCGGAGGCGCGCCGCGCTCGACGAAGAGCTCGGAGAACTCCGCGTGCAACGCGGCATGGACGCGGAGATATTCGGCGCGGAACTCGTCCCAGCCAGCTCGGTCACCCGCCGCGTAGCCGGAGAACACGGGTGGGATCGCCGGGATCCTGGATCTCGAGCGGGTTGCACGAGACGATGCGGGCCCACGGCCGCCCGCTCGCGTGGATCGCGGGGAAGCAGACGACGTTGTCCTCGACGATGACCGAAGGCTCCAGCTCGTCGAGGATCTCGCGCAGACGGTCGTCGACGTACCGCGCCCCGTCGCAGAGGGCGCGGAACGTCGGCTCGATGAACGACCGCGAGCTGCTCGATCGTCGGCGTGCGGAACACCGGCGCCGTCTCGCGGATGAAGTCCTTCCAGAACTGGCCGGGCGCCTCTTCGACCTCCGGCGCCGGCCCGAGCCGCATCAGCCGCTCCTCGAAGCCCTGCGCCTCGAGGCTCGCCGGCGAACGACTCCTCGATCACGAACACGACGCGGTGCCCGCGCTCGCGCAACACCTGACCGATCCCGACGCAGTTGTTCGTCGGCCCGTAGGCCCCTTCGGGGAAGAAGACGATCGGGACCTGGCACGATAGCCGATCTAGTCTCTAGGCGGCCTCGGGCTCGAGGCGTGGCTCGATCACCGGCACCTCGTTACCGCGCCGCACATTCGGGATCGCGAACGCGGCAACGGCGCCGAGGCCGACGACGATCGCGCCGATCCAGAGCGCCGGAGTCATCCCGTCGACGAAGGTCTGGTCGGTGCCGTAGCCGCCGTAGCTCGCAAAGATCGAGGCGAGCACTGCGACACCGAACACACCGCCGAGCTCACGGATCGCGTTGTTGGCGCCGGACGCCTGGCCTTCCTGTTCACGCCGGACCGTCGAGAGCACGAGGTTCGCCATCGGCGTGAAGAACAGCGACATGCCGACGCCCGCGAGGATGAACGGCGCGATCAACGAGCCGTAGGGCGTCGTCGGGGTCGAGATGGCTGCCATCCAACCGAGGGCAATCGCCTGCATCGCAAGCCCGATACTGAGGATGCGCTTCGGACTGACGCGATCGGACATCGCGCCGGCGAACGGTGCGACGAACATCGGCGCGAGCGTCCAGGGCAGGATCCGCAACCCCGAGCTGAGCGGCGAGTAGCCCTGCACCGTCTGGAAGAACTGCGAGAGCAGGAAGATCGAGCCGAACATCCCGAAGAACATGAACAACGAGGCGAGGTTCGAGAGGGAGAACGCGGCGTTACGGAAGAACGTCATCGGCAGCATCGGGCTGTCGGTGTGCAGCTCCCAGAGGACGAATGCGGCCACGAGCGCGATGCCAAGCCCGAGCGCCGTCAGGATCTCAGGGCTCGTCCAGCCCTGCGCGTTGCCGCGGATCAGGCCCCAGACGATCCCGAACATGCCGGCGCTGATCAGGCCGACGCCCGGGCAGGTCGAGCTTGCCGGCGGGACCGTGGCTCTCGGTCAGTCGCATGAGCGCGAGTGGCACGAGGATGATCCCGATCGGCACGTTGAGCCAGAAGATCCACTGCCAGGAGAAGCCCTCGACGACGGCGCCGCCCACCACGGGGCCGAACGCGATCGCCAGTCCGCCGATCGCTCCCCAGGCGCCGAGAGCAAGGCCGCGCTTCTCGGGTGGCACGGCCGCGGAGAGGATGGTCAGCGTCAGCGGCATCACGATCGCACCGCCGAGCCCCTGAATCGCGCGCGCAATGTTGAGCGCCTCGATGTTCGGCGCAAGCGCGGCCCCGATCGAGGCGAGCGTGAAGATCCCGATCCCGATCGCGAACATGCGCCGCCGGCCGAAGCGGTCGCCGAGCGCCGCCCCCGTCATCAGCAGGACTGCGAACGTCAGCGTGTACGCGTTGACGGTCCAGGAGAGGCTCTCGAGCGACGCATGCAGGTCGACGCGGATCACCGGGATCGCGGTCGAGACGACGAGGTTGTCGAGCGAGACCATGAAGAGCGCGATCGAGGTGATCACGAACGTCCAGAGTGTCTGCGTGCGGGTCATCGGCGGGTAGATCCTTTCCGGGCTCGATTCTTGATTGTGATTTGTTACTAGCAACTTGGTCGAAATAGAGGTCCGCTATTCGGCCATGCTCTCGCGGCAACCGTCGAGGAGGCGATCCGACCAGGGCTCGGAGTGCGCGAACACGTCCATCGCCATCAGCACGGTCATCAGCGCACCCTTGGCGAAGAACCGGCTCACGACCTCCGGCGGCTCCCCCGAGGTGCGCTCGGCGAGGTCGGTGAGGTTGCGCCAGCAGCTCCGGACGACGTCGCAGATCTCCGGGTCGTCACACGAGGCCCAGCACTTCAGCATCAGCATCAGGTGATCGCGGTCGGCCATCGCCGTGGAGTAGACCTTGCCCATCGCATCGAGCGCCTCGGCCCCTGTCTTGCCGTGCGATGCTTCGCTGAACAGCTCGTAGAGCCGGTCGGACGTGCCCTGAGCCGTGGCGAGGAACAGCTCCTTCTTCGTGTGGAAGAGCCGGAACAGGTACGGCTGCGAGATGCCGGCGGCACGGGCGATGTCCTCGGTCGAGGCGCCGTGGAGCCCCTTGATCGCGAACTCCGTCGTCGCGGCGGCGAGCACGGCGGCCCGGCGCTCGGCGGCGGTCTGGCGGGGAGCGGTCGTCGAGGTCGTCACAGTAGTGAGTATTCACTCACAAGGCCCTCTTGTCAAGCTCGCAGAGCCGTCCCGACGTTTCAGGCGGCCGGTCGTTCGCTGATCTGAGACCGCTTCGATGTACGCGCCGAGAGCCGAGGCCGAGACCGGCTTCGAGACGACGTACCCCTGGATCAGAGTCGCAGCCGAGCTCTGCCAGGAACTCGTACTGCACCGGCGTTTCGACGCCCTCGGCGACAACTCCAAGCCCGAGACGGTGCGAGAGCTCGATCGCGGCCGCGACGATCGCGGCGCTCGCGTCGGAGCCGGGCAGGTCGGAGACGAACGACCGGTCGATCTTGAGCAGGTCGACCGGGAGCTCCTTGAGGTAGCCGAGCGACGAGTACCCGGTCCCGAAGTCGTCGATCGCGATCTGAATGCCGAGCCCGCGAAGCGTCTCGAGCGTGCGACGGACGCGCGCCGGCTCCTGCACGAACGCGCCCTCGGTGATCTCGATCGTCAACGCCGACGCCGGGAACTCCAGCTTGCGCAATGTCGCCTCGACACCCGCCGCGTACCTTGGCTCGAGCAGATCGAGCACCGTCGCGTTGACGGTCAGGCCGAGGTCGATGCCAAGGCGCCGCCAGACTCCGCACTGGCGGACCGCCTCCTCGAGCACGAACCGATTGAGCGCGATCGACCAGCCGGGTGTGCTCGGCGAGCGGGATGAAGGCACCCGGCTGGAGCAGGCCTCTGCTGGGATGGCGCCAGCGGACGAGCGCCTCGACCTTCTCGAGCTCGCCGGTCTGCGGCCGAGACGATCGGCTGGTAGTGCACCTCGAGCTCGCCGCGCTCGACGGCCACGCGCAGCTCTGTCATCAGCACGAGCTTGTGGGCGTCGTTGCGATCGGTTTCGACGTCGTAGCGCATCACGCCGGCACGGCCCTGCTTCGCCGCGTACATGGCGACGTCCGCTCGGCGAATGAGCTGGCCGACGTCGAGGCCGTCGTCGGGCGCGAGCGCGATGCCGATGCTCGCGTCGACCGATACCGGGATGCCGCGAACTGAGCCTGGCGCTTCGATGCTCCGCCGCAGCGCGTGCGCGATCTCCACCGCGTCGCGAGGTGTCGTCGGCGCCAGGACGACGGCGAACTCGTCGCCGCCGAGCCGCGAGACCGGCGCGCCGTCGGCGATCTCGAGGAGCCGGGACGCGATCTCGCGGAGCAGCTCGTCGCCCGCGTCGTGGCCGAGCGAGTCGTTGACCTCCTTGAACCGGTCGAGGTCGATCAGCAGCACAGCCGCGTGCTCGCCTTCGGCGAGGCCCTCGAGCGCGATCCTGACGTTGTCGTGCAGCTCGAGCCGGTTCGAGAGCCCGGTGAGCGAGTCGTGTCGCGCCTGGTGGCGGATCTCGGCGACGTATCGGCGGAGCCGCCGCGACGCACGCCCGAGAGCCGGGAGCAGCAGGACGAAGAGAAGGATCAGCGCCAGCTCGAGGACGCCCGCGACCGGCAGAAGCGACTCGCGTGCGGCTGCCGCGATCGGCGCGTAGTCCTGCTCGATCGCGACGACCGCGACCGTTCCCTGACCGAGAGCGACCGGGACGCTCGACGACGAGCGCCTTCACGCTTGCCGCTCGAGTCCTCGGCCGGAACGCTCGCGACGCGCGAGACGATCGCCCCCTCGCCGAACACTCGGCTATCTCGGCAGGCGATCGCCGGCGGGCGTGCCGATCAGCCGATGGTCGGTGGAGTACGTGATCCGGTTGCCGGCGCCGACGACCGAGACGCGAAGCGCGCCGTCGATCAGGACGTGGCGCCGCATCAGCCGGTCGAGCTCGGCGCGGCGCGCGCCGACGACGGGACGCCTGGCGTCGGCAGGGCGGATCGCACCGTGCAGGAAGGTCTCGGCGACGAAACGGGCACGGTCCGTCGCGGCACGAACCGCCTGGCGCTGGTCGATCTCGCGGATGACGCCGAGAATCAGAGCACCGGCGAGCGCGAGCCCGACCGCCGTGACGACGGCGAAGCGGAGGACGAGGCGCGGCTGGCGCTCTGCTCGCGCATCAGCGGCCGAACCGCTGTTCGGCTGAGTCCGCAGGCTGAAACGCACTCGAGCCCTCGCCTACTCCGGGCCCGCGGCGGTCACGGTTTGCCCCTTGCCGCTGCTTGCCACCGCGTTGCCCGAGCCGCTGTTGCCACCGGCATTGCTCGAGCCGCTGTTGCCGCCGGCATTGCCCGAGCCGCTGTTGCCGCCGGCATTGCCCGAGCCGCTATTGCCGCCGGCATTGCCCGAGCCGCTGTTGCCGGGACGGTCGTCGAGTCGGGCGGCGTCGACCGGGTCCGGTGGCGTCACCTGAACGGGTGGCACGACCGGATCCGGAGTCACGGCCGGCGGCAGCGGAGTGATATCGCTCGGCGCCGGCCCGGGAACTGCAGCCGGGCTCGTGTCCGGCGTCCGGACAGGGTCGGACGCAGGTGTCGAGACGACCGGAGCAGCAGCCACAGCGGCCAGGGCTGGAATCGCGGTAGAGGGCGAAGAAGGCGCGGTGGCGGACAGGTCCGCGGCAGGCACTGTCTCGGGTGCCACCCACGCGACCACATGCGCGCACGGGAGAAGGAGCGGGGACGGGGACGCGACGGGGAGCCACGAGTGCCCGAACGGGCGTCGACCGAGCGTGCACCGTCGATATCCGCTCTGCGGCCGTGCGCGCGATCTTCACGCCGGGCGAGGGTGCAGCTGCGTGCTGAGCAGAGGTGCCCGTGACGCCGTCGGCGAGCGTGACCGCCACGAGCTGGACGAACCCGGGAAGCGGAAGTGAGAGACCCGAGGCGCTCACGAGTGGGATCGGGAGTGCCACTACGAGGAGAAGGCCTGCAAGGGCTCCGAGACGCAACGGTTGACGCGTCCGCGTCGCCGGATGAGGATCCAACACCAGCAATGGTGCGCGCCATGCACCAGACGGTCGGCGAAAACGCCCTTCGACGCATCCCCCCGAAGGGGTACCCGGACCGAGCGCCCGTTGCGGCGCTACACGAAGCGGCTGAGTGCCGCGGCGACGCGGTCGCACTCGGCCTCGGTCGTCGTCGTCGCAAACGGCAGCGCGAGCGCTCGGGCGAAGGCTCTGTCGGCACCCGGGAACGGGCCCCGGTCGCGGTAGGCGCCGAGATGATGAAGCGCGTAGGTGCCGATCTGCACCTCTATCCCTTCGGCCCGCAATGCGGTGAGCGCCTCGTCACGCCGGTCGAGCTGAACGACGTACGCCTGCCAGCCGTGCCGGTCACCCGCGGCGGCCGACGGCGTCGACACGAGGTGCTCGAGCCGCTCGGTGTACCACCCGGCCACGCGCTCGCGTGCTCGCAGCAGCTCCTCGAGCCGGGCGACCTGCGGAATGCCGATCGCGCAGAGCAGATCGGACAGGCGGTAGTTGAGCCCTGGCGCGGGCATGTCGAACGCGCCCTGCGAGACGATCCCGTGATGGCGGAAGCGGCGGCAGGCCTCGGCGAGCTCCGCGTCATCCGTCGTGACGGCGCCGCCCTCCCCCGTCGTCACGATCTTGCGCGGGTGGAACGAGAGGCAGCCCAGAGCGCCGAGAGCGCCGCACGGGGTGCCTCGGTAGCGCGCACCGAGCGCGCCGGCTGCATCCTCGACGAGCACGACCTCCTGGGGCACTGCGGTCTGCAGCTCCTCCCACGGCGCGGGCCGGCCGAACAGGTGCACTGCGAGGAGCGCCTTCGTCTGCTCCGTCACGGCCTCGGCGACGCGGGCAGGCTCGATGTTGAACGTGTCGGGATCGACGTCGACGAGCACGGCCCGCCCTCCGCACAACTCGACGGCGTTTGCGGTGGCAGGGAACGTGTAGGCCGGCATGATCACCTCGTCACCCGGGCCGATCCCCAGCGCGACCATCGCAACGTGGAGCGCGGCGGTGCCGGACGAGACGACGATCGCGTCGGCGGTGCCGCAAGCAGCCGCGAGCGCGCGCTCGAACTCGCCTACCTTCGGGCCCATGGTCAACATGCCGCTTGCGACCACCTCGGCGACGGCGGCCAACTCGGCCTCGCCGACATCGGGGCGGGCGAGACGGATTGGCTCGCTCACGACCCGGTAGGGCGGTTCGTGCGGTACCAGTCGATCGTGCGCTCCAGCCCCTCGTCGAGCTCCACCGTCGCCTCGAAGCCGAGAAGCTCGCGTGCCTTGCCCATGTTCGGAATCCGCAGCTCGACATCGACGTAGTCGAGTGGGGTGAAGACGATGTCGCCAGAGGCCCGCGCGATCCGCTTGATCCGCTGGGCGAGGTCGTAGATCGTGACGGCCGAGCGCGCGTTGCCGATGTTGAAGCTCTCGCCCACTGCGTTCGGGTGCTCGAGACCGAGCAGCGTACCACGCACCATGTCGTCGACGTAACACCAGGCACGGATCTGCGATCCGTCGCCGTGGATCGTGAGGTCGTTGCCGTCGAGCGCCGCCTCGATGAAGGCACGGATCGCACCGCCTCCGATCTGGCCGGGCCCGAAGATGTTGAACGGGCGCACGGACACGGTCGGGAGACCGAATTCGGCGTGGTAGGCGTGCGACATGTGCTCGCCCGCGAGCTTCGAGACGGCGTATGTCCAGCGCGCCTCACCGACCGAACCGATGGTCGTCACCTGTCCCTCGCCGACGTTGAACGCGTGTTGCCCGAAGACCTCGCTGGTCGAGAACTCGACCATGCGCTCGAGCGTGTCCTGCGTCGCGAGCGCCGCCTCGAGGGCGTTGTAGGTGCCGATCATGTTGACGCGCATCGTGCGCACCGGGCTCGCCAGCACCGTGTCGACACCGGCGATGCCGGCGGCATGGACGATGTGGGTGACGCCCTTGGCGGCCGCCGTCAGCCCTGGCAGGTCGAGCACGTCGCCGGGCACGAAATGGAAGTTGGCGTGATCGCCGAGATCGGTGCCGGAGAGGGCGTCGCGGTGGAGGTTGTCGAACGCGATCACCTCGTTCGCGTCGACGAGTTGCCGGGCAAGCGTCGTCCCGATGAAGCCCGCGCCGCCCGTGATCAGGATCGTCTTGCCGGTGAGAGCGCCTAACACGGTGACCACGCGCTGGCTGGGCGTGATGGGCGAGTGCGATGCGAGGACGCAGGGAGCCCCGATAGCAGCGCTATCGGGGCGACTGAGGACGAAGCAGCGTGCCGCCCAGCGCGGTCAGACAGCCCGTGCTTCATCGTGTTAGGCGCTCCACAGCCACGCGGCGAGTGTACCCGCGTATCCTTCGAGGACCATGCACCGTGCCGCTCTGACCGTGCTCGCCGCCGCAGCCATCGTCGTGCTTCCAGCGGCCGCGCAGGCAGGAGCGATCGACCTGCGAATCGCCTACCGCGCAACCGATACGGCGGCACCTCAGATGCTGACATTGCGGTGCGACCCGGCGCGCGGAACAGTGTCGCACCCCGCCGCCGCGTGCCTCCGCCTGCGGGCGATCGGGGCCGGTGCGTTTGCTCCGACCCCTCGTGGCATGAGGGCGTGCTCGCAGATCTACGGCGGCCCGATGACGGCGGTCGTGACCGGCAGCTACTACGGGCGCACCGTGTGGGCGCGATTGACGCGGAGCGACGGGTGCGCGGTCGCGCGGTGGACGCGAGTTGCGTTTCTCTTCCCGCCCGTGCCGGTCGCACAGCCCGGCCCGGCGCCACCCGCGTCCAGCTGATCCGCAGTTTGGAAGCGCGGCTAGCATCGCGCGGTATGAAGACCGTTCTCTTCGTCGGCGCAGGGCGCCATCAGCGGCGCGCGATCCTGCAAGCACGTGAGCAGGGGATTCGCGTCGTCGCGGTCGACCGTAACCCCGACGCGGCCGGGCTACAGGTCGCAGACGTCGGCGAAGCCGTTGACTTCACCGACATCGACGCAGTCACGGAGGTCGCCCGGCGGCACGCGGTCGATGGTGCCTTGACGGTGTCTGCCGACCGGGCCGTTCCCGTCGTCGCCGCGGTGACCGAGCGCCTGGGCCTACCGTCGATCGGCACCGCGGTGGCGCAGCGGATGCGCAACAAGATCGTGATGCGGCGTGCATTCGCCGAGGACGGTGTCCCGCAACCGCCGTTCGCAGCTGTTCGCTCGCTCGTCGAGGGAAGGCGCGCACTTCGCACCGTGGGGCTGCCCGCGGTGTTGAAACCGGCCGACTCCGGAGGTCAGCGCGGCGTGTTCCGGATCGAAACCGAGGACGACCTCGACCGCCACCTTCATGCGGCGCTCGCGGAATCGGCCGAGCAGGAGTGCATCCTCGAGGGTTTCGTCGAAGGCGTCGAGATGAACGGGATCGTGATCGCGCGGGGTGGCACCGCCGAGGTGGTGACGCTGTCGGATCGCCTGCGGCCGCCCGGAATCGGATTCGGGGTCGGTTGGATTCACGTCTATCCGGCGTCGGCCTACGGCGACCAGCTCGCGCTGTCGGAACGCGTCGCTACCAGGGCGGTCGAGGTGCTCGGGTTGCGTGACGGCATCGCGTTCCCGCAGTTGATCGCACATCCCGACGGCTCGGTCGCCGTGGTGGAAGTGGCGGCGCGGATTCCGGGCGGCCAGATGGCTGATCTCGTGCGACACGCCACGGGCGTGGATCTCGTCGACGTCGCGCTGCGGTTTGCGCTCGGGGAGCCGGTACCCGACGAGGTTGCGCGACCGAAGTTTTCCCAGCCTCTCGCGATTCGCTTCTTCACGGCTTCGCCGGGGCCGCTGCCCACGGGTCTCGTGACGCGGATCGGCAGCCTCGAGCCGGTGCTCGGGGCCGAGGGCGTCGTGCAGGCGGACACGTACCTGCAGGTCGGTGAGACGATCCGGCCGGTGCGGCTCGACGGCGACCGCCGCGGGTACGTGATCGCGGTGGCCGACACGAACATGGCCGCACTGGACAGGGCCGAGGCGGCGGCGCGCCTGCTCAAGGTCGAGGTGGCACCGTGAGCTGCGCCTTCGACTTCGCGCACTACCGGGAGCTGATCGGGGCTGCGCAGGCGGGCGGCTACCGCTTTGCTCACTTCGAGGATGCTCCCGCGGACGGCTCGGTGATCCTGCGCCACGATGTCGATCTCTCACTCGACGCCGCGGTGCGCATGGCCGAGCTGGAGGCTGACGCCGGCGCGAGCGCGACGTATTTCCTGATGACCGAGTCGGTGTTCTACAACCTCGACTCGAGCGAAGGCGTCGCCGCGATCGTACGCCTGCGGGAGCTCGGACACCGGGTCGCGCAGCATGCCGTGTATCCACACGCGCCCGTCGACGAGCGCTTCGATCCGGTCGTCGCCTGGCACAACCCCGATCCGGAGTACATGCGCGCGCCGCTCCCGGACGAACGGATCAACGTGATGCAAGAGCCGTGGTTCGACCCGGCGACGTATCGCTCGGACTCGAACCAGCACTGGCGCTCCGGCTGCCCACACGACGAGCTGCGGACGGGTGCGTTGCCGTGGCTGCAGCTGTTGACGCACCCGGAGATCTGGGCCTATCCCGGCGAGACGATGGGTCAGACGATGCGCGCGATGCTGGAGGCCGAGAAGGGGCGGCGGCTCGAGCAGCTGCACGAGGACAGGATCGACCTGTCGTGAGGAGCCGAAAGCGGCACACTGGGTCCCGATGGCTCTGAAACCACTCACCGTCGTCGTCAGCGCCTCGGGCGCGCCAGGGACGGCCGCGTTGCTTCGCGGCCTGCGCGAGAACGGCGAGCGCGAGGTGCGGCTTGTCGGAACGGACATGTCCGAGCGCTCGGTCGGACGACATCTCTGCGACGCGTTCCACCTCGTCCCCGCAGGATCGGATCCCGGGTTTGCCGACGCGATCCGGGCCGTCGTCGAGCACGAGGACGCGGATTGCGTCCTACCCCAGTCGTCCTTTGATCTCGAGGGGCTCGCAGAGCACCGCGACGACTTTCCCGTGCCCGTGCTCGTGTCGAAGCCCGACGCGATCTTCCGTTCGAACGACAAGGCCGAGACGTATGCCTTCCTCCACCGGCTCGGACTGCCGGCGCCGGCGTTTCGACGGGTGAACGGTGCGGCTGAGGTCGAGGCGGCGGCGCGCGAGCTCGGCTACCCCGACGTGCCGGTCTGCTTCAAGCCGGTGTTCTCGTCCGGGCTCGCGCGGGTTCCGGATCCTCGATCCGACGGTCGACCGAGCTCACCAGCTGCTGAACGAGCGGCCCGGCTCCGTGGCGATGCGCCTCGAGGAGGCGGTCGAGCTGCTGCCCGCAGAGGGTGGCCCGGATCTGCTCGTGATGGAGCTCGCGACCGGCGGCGAGCGCACGATCGACGGGATCGCCGACGGCGAGCGGATCCTGCTCGGGCACCCGAAGACGCGCGAGGCGATGCGCGCCGGCCTCGCGATGTACTTCGTCACGCTCGAGGACGAGGCCCTGATGGAGGTCGCGAACCGGATCGTGGCCGAGCTCGAGATCGAGCACTTCTTCAACATCCAGCTCGTCGGCGAGCACGTGATCGAGATCAACCCGCGCATCTCGACGATCGTCTACCAGGAGGATCTGAACATCCCGTACCTCGGTGTGAAACGCGCACTCGGAGAGATCTCGGCGGAGGAGCTCGTGGCGTTGCGCTCGCGGATCAGGCCGGGCCGAACGGCGCTGCGCTACTTCGACCAGCTCGAGTGGGACGCCTGAGCCCCCGGGGTCCCTGGTTGACGTCCATCCCCAACCCCCACCCACCCGGGGCACGGGCACAGGCACGGTACTGCGGAAGGTGTGACGTGTCCGTGCCAGAAGTGGGCCAGGTTTGAGCCAATCAATCCACAACGGCGACGGCGCTCCGCGCGGCGGCCAAACCGGTGAGGCCTTCGGGATTCGCAGCCGAGTCGCCGGGCTACCCTCGTGTTGAATCACCACAAGGGCTCGAGCGGCGACCGTCCGCTGCGCGTCGTCCTTTGCCCCGTCAACACCGCCGGCGTCCCGTGGACGACGGCTGAGGCCCTACGACGCCGCGGCATCGACGCCAGGCTCGTCGTCTTCGAGCGCTACACGCTGCACCCGGAGGCCGACATCTCGCTCGACCGCAGCGGCGGCTTCGCGCGCCGCCAGGCGACCCAGTGGCGCGCGCTCGCTCGAACTCCTCCCCCACACCGACATCTTCCACTTCGTCTTCGGCCTCACGCTCGTGCCGCAGTCGCTCCAGTTCCCGATCCTGCGCGCGCTGCGCAAGAAGTCCGTCATGCACTACCTCGGCTCGGACATCCGCGGCAAGACGCCCGAGCAGCTCGCCTCCGGTAAGAAGGCCGGCGCCGAGATCGTCGGCAGCTACGACGCGATCCGCTGGGTGCCCGAGGCCGAGGTACTCCCGCCGGGCATCGACCTTGCGCCGCATCACGCCCGCACCACCGTCGGACCGCGCCCGGCCGCTGATCGTGCACGCGCCCTCGTCCCGCGCGCGCAAAGGCACCGAGCACGTGATCGCGGCCGTCGAAGGGCTCGACGCCGACCTCGAGATCGTCGAGGGCCTCCACCACGACGAGGCGTTCGAGCGCTTCCGCAACGCCGACATCGTCGTCGACCAGCTCAACGCCGGCTGGTACGGCCTCTTCGCGATCGAGTGCATGGCGCTCGGCAAGCCGGTCGTGACGCTTCCTCCACGAGGAGGCCGTGCGACGCACCGAGGAGGCGTTCGGCACCACCGTCCCGATCGTCTCGGCCACAGCCGAAACGCTGCGCGAACGGCTCCGCCCGCTCGTCGCCGACGCAGCAGAGCGACGACGCCTCGGCGCGGCGTCACGCGCCTACGTCGAGCGCGTCCACGACCAGGAGCGGATCACCGACCGCCTCCTCGACCTCTACGCTCGACTCTGATGGCGCTCTCCGGCCAGCTCAAGCGGCTCGGCAAGCACTCCGCGATCTACGGCCTCGGCGGCCTCGTCTCGCGGATCCTCGCCGTCCTCCTGCTGCCGCTGTACACGCGCTACCTCTCGACGTCCGACTACGGTCAGATCGAGACGCTGATCGCGCTCGTCACGGTGCTCGCGATCGTGCTCCAGTTCGGGATCTCGTCGGCGTTCTTCCGCTTCTACTTCGACGCCGAGGACGACGCCGGCCGCAGGCTCGTGCTGCGTACGTCGTTCTGGTTCACGATGGCGATGGCGACGTTCGGGCTCGTCGTCGTCGTCGCTCTCGCGACACCGATCTCGCGATGGGCTCTTCGGCACCGCGGGCGCCGCAGACCTCGTGCGCGCGAGCGCCGTGGCGCTCTGGGCGCAGCTGAACTACATGCAGCTCACGAACCTCTTCCGGGTCGAGGAGCGCTCCGTCGCGTTCGTGCTCGCGAGCCTGACGAACGTCCTCATCACCGTCGGCGCGACGCTGATTCTCGTCGTCGGGCTGCGACAAAGGGCCGCTCGGCGTGATCGTCGGCAACTTCACCGGCACCCTGGTCGTCTACCTGGCGCTGCTCGGGTACAGACGCGAGCAACTGGGGCTCCAGTTCAGCCGACCCCTGCTGCGGCAGATGAACCACTTCGGCCTGCCGCTCGTGCCGTCGGCGCTGCTCCTCTGGGTGACGAACTTCAGCGACCGCTTCTTCCTCGTGAAGCTCACCGACACGTCCGAGGTCGGTCTCTACTCGGTCGGTGTGCGCATCGCCTCGGCGATGATCCTGCTGCTGACGGCGTTCCGGACCGCGTGGCCCGCATTCGCCTACTCGATCAAGAGCGACGACGAGGCGAAACGGACGTATGCCTGGGTGCTCACCTACCTCGTCGTCCTGACGACCTGGATCGCGACGGCGCTGACACTGCTCTCCCCGTGGATCGTCGAGTGGCTGACGACGCCCGAAGTTCGCGAGCGCGTCGCGCGTCGTCGGCCCGCTCGCGTTCGCGGCCGTGTCGTTCGGCGGCTACATCGTGCTCGCGATCGGGATCGGGCGGGCGCGCCGCACCCAGTTCAACTGGGTGATCACCGGTGCCGCGGCAGCGTCAACGTCACGCTCAACCTGGTGCTCATCCCGCCCTACGGGATGATGGGCGCAGCGATCGCGACCGTCGCCGCCTACACGGTGATGTTCGTCGGCATGGCCTGGTGGGCGCAGCGTGTCTTCCCCGTGCCGTACCAGTGGCGCCGCGTGCTGACGGCGACCGCCGCCGGGGTCGCGCTCGCTGTCCTGGGCAAGCTCGTCGGAGCCGGTCTCGCGCTCTGCGTCGGCCTCGTACTCGCCTACCCGCTCGTGCTCGTGCCGCTCGGCTTCTACCTGCCGGCCGAGCGCAAGCGGCTGCGGGCGCTCCGCGTTCGCGCCTGAGCCGCCCTACTAAGGTGTCGCTAGCCCGGCGGCGCGGATCGCCGCGAGCGCAAGCTGTTCGTCGACCTCACCCGGAAGCCCGCTGACTCCGACCGCACCGACGCGCCGGCCGTCAGAGAACGCTGCGACGCCGCCGAGGAAGAAGATGAACTGCGGGTCGAAGCTCGCGAGCTCAGTTGGGGACGGGCCTGCCTTCTCGGCGAGCTCCCGCGTCGTGAACGCATCGCTGCGGGCAGCGGTGTACGCCTTGCGCTGCGCGTTCAGGTGCGTGTCGAGCGCGGCACCGTCCATGCGCAACGAGGCCACGACCTCGCCGTGATCGTCAGCCACGACGACCGACACAGGGCCGGGCGCCTGTTCGACAACGGCGGTGAGAATCGCGAGAGCGTGTGCCTGGGAGAGAGTCATAGGTGCGTCTATACCATGATTCGGTGCCCACCTTCGAGCGAACCACCCTCTCGAACGGCATCCGGCGTGCTCACGGCGCCGATGCCGCAGGCGCAGTCCGTCTCCTGTTTCGTCATGTTCGCGGCGGGCGCGCGCTACGAGACCGCCGAGATCGGTGGCATCGCCCATTTCGCCGAGCACATGTTCTTCAAGGGCACGGAGAAGCGCCCGACCGCGCGCGACATCGCGACCGAGATCGACGGGATCGGCGGCGAGTTCAACGCGTTCACGGGCAAGGAGTACACCGGCTACTACGTCAAGTGCGCCGCGGGAACGCGCGATATCGCGCTCGACGTGCTCGTCGACATGCTGCGCAACTCGCGCTTCGATCCGGAGGAGATCGACCGCGAGAAGGGCGTCATCGTCGAGGAGATGAACATGTACTACGACACGCCGCGCGACTTCATCGGGGGTGTCTACGAGGATCTCCTCTACGGCGACCAGCCGCTCGGCCGCGACATCATCGGCACCAAGGAGACGGTGCGCGCGGCCACCCGCGACACGTTCACGTCGTTCATCGACCGCTGGTACCGGCCCGAGCGGATGGTGGTCGGGCTCGGCGGGCAGATCGGCGACGGCCTCGTCGAGCGCCTCGAGGAGCTGCTCGGCTCGATCGAGCCGCGCGAGACGGGTCTCCCCGAGCCGGTCGTGATCCCGGCCGAACGGCTCGCCGGTCAAGGTGCACACGAAGCAGTCCGACCAGGCGCACATCATCCTCGGCGCGCGCAGCTACCCGCTCGGGCATCCCGACCGGTACGCGGTGCAGCTGCTCGCGACGGTGCTCGGCGGCGGAATGTCGTCGCGGCTGTTCACGGAGGTGCGCGAGCGGCGCGGGCTTGCCTACTACGTCTTCGGCACCAACTCGAGCTACACCGACGCGGGCTCGTTGTACGCGCAGGCGGGCGTCGACATCCAGCGGATCGACGACGCCGTCGACGACGATCGCCGCCGAGCTGCGGCGCATCGTCGACGAGCCCGTTCCCACCGCCGAGCTCGAGAAGGCGCGCGCGTTCGCCAAGGGACGCTTCGTGCTCGGGCTCGAGAGCCCACACGGGACGATCATGTTCGGACTCCGACGTGAGGTGCTGCAGGGCAGCGCGGAGGAGCCGGAGGCGGTGCTCGCCGGTCTCGACGCGGTCACCGGCGACGACATCCAGCGGGTCGCGCAGGACATCGTCGGGAAGCAGCTGAAGCTCGCCGTGATCGGTCCGTTCGACGACGCCGATCGGTTCGAGCGGCTGCTCGAGGCGTAGGCGGCACCCGCGGGCGAGGCATGCGCCTCGCCCCTACGACTCCGTGTCGGCAACACCAGCGGGCGAGGCATGCGCCTCGCCCCTACGACTCCGTGTCGGCAACACCCGCGGGCGAGGCATGCGCCTCGCCCCTACGACTCCTCCGCGTCCTCTGCGGCGCGTTCTGCGAGCTCGCTCACGACGGCCGGGTCGGCGAGCGTCGTCGTGTCGCCGAGCGGCCGGTGCTCGGCCACGTCGCGCAGGAGCCGGCGCATGATCTTGCCGGAGCGGGTCTTCGGCAGCTCCGGGGTGAAGACGACGTTGGCGGGCTTCGCGATCGCGCCGATCTTCTGCGCCACGTGGTTGCGCAGCTCCTCCATCATCTCGAGCGACCCGGGATCGGTTCCCTTCAGCGTCACGTAGGCGACGATCGCCTGCCCGGTCACCGCGTCCGCGCGGCCGCACACGGCGGCCTCGGCGACCTTCGGATGGTCGACCAGCGCCGACTCGACCTCGATCGTCGAGATCCGGTGGCCCGAGACGTTCATCACGTCGTCGACGCGCCCGAGCAGCCAGAAGTCGCCGTCCTCGTCGATCCGGGCGCCGTCGCCGGCGAAGTAGTGGCCCGGGAAGCGCGTCCAGTACGTGTCGCGGAAGCGCTGGTCGTCACCGAAGATGCCACGCGTCATCGCGGGCCACGGCCGCTCGAGCACGAGGTAGCCGCCGCCTTGCTCGACGCGCTCGCCCTGCTCGTTGAGGACGGCGGCCTCGACACCGGGGAACGGCCGCGTCGCCGAGCCCGGCTTCGTGGTCGTCACACCCGGCAGCGGCGTGATCAGCACCATCCCCGTCTCGGTCTGCCACCAGGTGTCGACGATCGGGCAGCGCTCCGCCGCCGATGTGCTCGTGGTACCACATCCACGCCTCCGGGTTGATCGGCTCGCCGACCGACCCGAGCAGACGCAGGGTCGAGAGATCGTGCGCCGCGGCGTGCTCCGGCCCCCACTTCATGTGCGCCCGGATCGCGGTCGGTGCCGTGTAGAGGATCGTGACGCCGTAGCGCTCGACGATCTCCCACCAGCGCTCGTAGTTCGGGAAGTCCGGTGTGCCCTCGTACATCACCGAGGTGGCGGCGTTGCAGAGCGGCCCGTAGACGATGTAGCTGTGGCCGGTGATCCAGCCGATGTCGGCCGCACACCAGTAGACGTCGGTCTCCGGCTTGAGATCGAAGATCAGCGAGTGCGTCGTCGCGACGCCGACGAGGTAGCCGGCCGTCGTGTGCGCGATCCCCTTCGGCTTCGCCGTCGTTCCCGACGTGTACATCAGGAACAGGAGATCCTCGCTGTCCATCGGCTCGCAGGGACACGTCGCAGGATCGTCGGAGACGTCGAGCTCGTGGTACCAGCGGTCGCGGCCCTCGGTCATCGGCACCGCGTTCCCGGTGCGCTGCACGACGAGCGCGGCCCTCACGCCGGGCGCCGCCGCCATCGCGTCGTCGGCGACACGCTTCAACGGCACCGGCTTGCCGCGACGCCACGCCTCGTCCTGGGTGACGAGCACCTCGCAGCCCATGTCGTTCATCCGGTCGGAGAGCGAGTCGGCCGAGAAGCCGCCGAAGACGACCGTGTGCGGCGCGCCCAGACGCGTGCACGCGAGCATCGCCACCGCGAGCTCCGGCACCATCCCCATGTAGATCGCGACCGCCGTGCCCTTGCCGACGCCGAGCTCTTTCAGCGCGTTCGCCATCCGCACGACGTCGCGCTGCAGCTGCGCGTAGGTGATCGTGCGCGTGTCGCCCGCCGGCTCGCCCTCCCAGTGGTACGCGACCCGCTCGCCGAGCCCCGCCTCGACATGACGGTCGACGCAGTTGTAGGCGATGTTGAGCTTGCCGCCGAGATACCACTGCGCGTACGGCAGCTCCCAGCGATACAGCTCCGAGAACGGCTCGAACCACGACACCCGCTCGCGCCCGTTCCGCTCCCAGAACGCCTCGAACGGCTCGCTCGTACACCTCAGGGCCGGCGTTCGCCTGCGCCGCGAAGTCCGTCGACGGCGGAAACCGCCTCTCCTCGCCGGACAGCGTCTCGATCGTCTGGTCGCTCATTCGCGCGGGATCCTACGGGGGCGAGGTGCCGCCGAGCGCGTCGCGATAGGCTCAGCGAAGTGGACGACCTCGCAACGCTCCGCCAACGGCTCGCCGAGGTCTCGGACCTCGGCCGGGCCGCAGGCGTGCTCGCCTGGGAGCAGCGCGTGTCGATGCCGCCGCTCGGCACCGAGTCGCGGGCCGACTCGCTGGCGACGCTCGGCCGCATCATCCACGAGCGCTTCACCGACCCCGAGATCGGGCGGCTGCTCGACCGGCTCGCCCCGCTCGAGGAGTCGCTCCCCTACGACTCCGACGACGCCAGCCTGATTCGCGTCACGCGCCGCGACTGGGAGAAGGCGTGCCGCGTGCCGACCGAGTTGCGCGGTCGAGATGACCCGCGCCGCGGCGAGCGGCCACCACGCGTGGGTCGAGGCCCGGCGCACCAACGACTTCGCGGCGTTCCTGCCGTACCTGCGCACGAACGTCGAGCTGAAGCGCCGCTACATCGAGTGCTTCGAGCCGGCCGATCACCCGTACACGGCACTGCTCGACGACTACGAGCCCGGGATGACGACGACCGAGGTGCGCGACGTGTTCGCCGTCCTGCGCCCGGCGCTGACCGAGCTCGTCGCGCACGGCACCGGAGGTCGACGCCTCGTTCCTGCACGGCTCCTTCGACCCGGACGCGCAGCGCCAGTTCGCCGAGCGCGTCATCGCGACGCTCGGGTTCACGGACGGTGCCTGGCGCCTCGACCCGACGGCGCATCCGTTCTGCACCTCGTTCTCGAACCGCGACGTGCGCCTCACGACCCGCTACCGCCCCGACGACCTCGAATCGATCTGGTCGACGCTGCACGAGGCGGGCCACGGTCTCTACGCGCACGGGATCGCCGACTCGCTGATGCGCACCCCGCTCGGCGGCGCCCCGTCGCTCGGCGTCAACGAGTCGCAGAGCCGGACCTGGGAGAACCTCGTCGGCCGCAGCCGTCCGTTCTGGACGCACTGGTACGGGCCGCTGCAGAAGACGTTCCCCGACGCAGCTCGGCACCGTCGAGCTCGACGCGTTCGTGCGCGCGATCAACCGCGCCGAGCCGGGCCTGATCCGCGTCGACGCCGACGAGACGACGTACTCGCTCCACATCATCCTTCGCTTCGAGCTCGAGCAGGACCTGATCGCCGGCACGGTCGCGCTCGAGGATCTGCCCGAGATCTGGAACACACGGATGAAGGAGTTCCTCGGCGTCGACGTCCCGTCGGACAGCCGACGGCGTGCTGCAGGACGTCCACTGGTCGAGCGGCGGGATCGGATACTTCCCCACGTACGCGCTCGGCAACGTGATCTCGCTCCAGATCTGGGCGAAGGTGCGCGAGGCGATCCCCGACCTCGACGCGCAGATGGCGGCGGGCGAGCTGCTCCCGCTGTCGGACTGGCTGCGCGACAACCTCTACGCGCACGGCCGCAAGCTGACCCCGAAGGAGACGCTCGCACGGCTGACCGGCTCGGATGCGCATCGACCCGCAGCCCTACCTCGCCTACCTGGGCGACAAGATGGCGGCGCTGTCGGCGTGAAGGCTCTCGAGCGCGCAGCAGCGGATCCTGGACGAGGTCACGGAGCGTGTGCTCGCCGAGCTACCTGCCGGCGCCGTCCTCTTCGACGCGCACACGCACCTCGGCGACGACCTCGACGGGATGCGCGGACGGCCCGACGAGCTGCTTCGGATGCTTCGACCGCTTCGGCATCACCGGCTCGTTCACGTTCTGCCTCGACGAGCCCGACCGCGTGCCCGCGTTCCGCGCGGCGAACGACCGGACGCTCGCCTACGCGGCCGACGCATCCGGATCGGATCCTCCCCTTCGTCCGGCTCGACCTCGACGAGAGCCCGCTCGAGGAGGCCAACCGCTGTCTCGACCTCGGCGCACGCGGGATCAAGCTGCATCCGCGCGCGCAGAAGTTCTCGGTCGGCGACGAGCGCCTCGACCCGGTCTTCGCCCTCGCGGTCGAGCGCGACGTGCCGATCCTGATCCACGGCGGCCGCGGCCTGCCGCCGATCGGCGACCATCTCGCCGCGCTCGTCGACCGCTACACAAGCGTCCGGCTGATCATCGCCCACGCCGGAATCGCCGACCTCGGCGGTCTCGCCGGCCACTTCGGGCGTGTTCCCGGCGTCTTCTTCGACACCTCGGTGTGGAGCATCGTCGACCTCCTCGACCTGATGCGCCAGGTGGCGCCGCAGCAGATCCTGTTCGCAACCGACTATCCGTACGGCCGCCTGCCGAACGCGCTCCTGCTCGCACTCCGCTCGCGCCCGGTTCGCGCAGTTCGACGAGCTCGAGACCCGCGGCATGCTCGGCGCCACCGCGGTCGCGATCGCAAACGGCGACCCGCTGCCCGCACTGACCGCTCCGAGAGGGCCGGCCGCGATCACGCATCCCCTGCCCCTGGCGCGGATCCACCAGTACATCGCGATGGCGATGCCGCTCCTCTGGATGCGCCAGCCCGAAAGCGCCGGCGGTCTCGGGCTCGCGCTCAACGCGGCCCACGAGGCGAACGTCGACGGGGTTCCCGATGCCGACCTGATCCGCGAGGCGCTCTCTGTCGCGGCCGAGCTCTGGGCCGGGATCGGCGAGATCGAGGATCGCGACGAGTCGGAGCTGATCGCCCGGCCGGCGCGCGTGCTCGTCCACATCGCAGACATCCTCGCGGTGACGACCCCGGCGGCGCCAGCGGGATAGGATCGGCCGGTGCGCCGGGCATTCCTCATCCTCCCTCTCGCGCTCGGCCTCGTCGCGGCCGGCTGCGGCGGCTCGTCGGGCGGAGGTACAGCGCCGGCAGCACGAGCACGACGCAGACACGACTGCGAGCGGCTGCACCGACGTCGACGGCCCCGGCGCCACGCAAGGACGGCGGCGCCAAGGCTCCCAACGAGCGCCTCGATCCCGGAGAAGACGTACACGCTCGTCTTCACGACGAACTGCGGCTCGTTCACGGTCACGCTCGACCTCGCCAAAGCGCCGGCCACCTCGGCCTCGCTCGTCTCGCTCGCGAAGTCGGGCTTCTTCGACAACACCGATCTTCCACCGGATCGTCCCCGGCTTCGTGATCCAGGGCGGCGACCCGACCCAGACTGGAAACGGCGGCCCGGGCTACACGACGGTGGACAAGCCTCCCGCCGACGCGAGCTACGTGAAGGGCGTGGTCGCGATGGCGAAGAGCGGCGCGGAGCCGCGCGGCACCGCCGGCAGCCAGTTCTTCGTCGTCACGGGCGACGACGCCGGCCTGCCCCCGGACTACGCCGTCGTCGGCACGGTGACGAGCGGGATCGACACCGTCGAGCGGATCGGCAAGCTCGGCGATCCCGACCTCGGAGCAGCCGACCCAACCCGTCGTGATCGAGTCCGTGAAGGTCGAGGAGCAATGAGGGTCGGCGCCGTCGTGCTCGCTGCGGGAGAGGCCTCGCGCTTCGGAACCCCGAAACAGCGGCTCCTGCTGCCCGAGGTGCTCGAGCGCCTGGAGCAGAGCCCCGTCGACCAGATCGTCGTCGTCGCCGGCGCACACACGCTCGAGACACCCGCCCGGGTCGTCACCTGCGCCGGCTGGAAGCGCGGGCCCGGGCGCGTCACTCGCGAGCGGGCTCGAGGAGCTCGGCGACGGATTCGAGGCGGCGGTCGTCGTGCTCGCCGACGGGCCCGACCTCGCACCCGAGGCCGTCGCGCGCGTGATCGCGTCCTGGCGAGCCGAAGGCGGCTCACTCGTGGCCGCCTCCTATGCAGGGCGAGCGCGGCCATCCGCTGCTCGTCGCGCGCGAGGCCTGGGACTCCGTCCCCGATGCGGGCTTGCGCGACCTCGAAGCGCGGCTCGTCCCGTGCGACGACCTCGGCGACCCCGGCGACGTGAACACGCCCGCCGATCTGCCCGAGCGCCTGCGCTAGATCGGGCTCTTAGCCGTCGAGCGAGCGCAACTGCGACAGCTTGTCCATCAGGCCGGCAGGCATCCGCTCGGCCGCCGTCGTCTGCACGTACTGCCGGAGCGAGACCTCGAAGCGGTAGCGGCGCCGGCAGTAGTCGCAGTCGTCGAGGTGCGACTCGGCCTGCGCCACCTCGGGGTCGGTGAGCTCGCGGTCGAGATACCCCTGCAGCAGCTCCTCGCACGCCTCACACGGGTTGTGGCTCACGCGATCGTCTCCTCGGCGAGCTTCGCCTTCAGGAGCCGCCGGCCCCGATGCAGCCGGGACATGACGGTGCCGATCGGGATGTCGAGGATCTGCGCTGCGTCGGCGTAGCTGAACTCACCGATGTCGACGAGCACGACGGTGTCGCGGAAGTCGTGCGGAAGCGACGAGAGCGCCGTCACGATCGAGTCCTGCGACAGCTTCTCGACGACGTGGTCCTGGTCGAGCACCTGCTCTCCCTGAGCCGCGGCCATCTTGTTGGCGAGGAAGTAGTCGCCTTCCTCGATCGGCTGCATGTCGGGTGTGCGCTGGATCTTGCGGCCACGGTCGAGGTTGAGGTTCGTGAGGATGCGCAGGAGCCACGCGCGGAGGTTCGTGCCCGGGGTGTACGAGCGCCAGCTTCTGAATGCCCGACCGTACGTGTCCTGAACAAGATCCTCAGCCTCTTCCCGGGTTCCGACGAGCCTGCGTGCGACGCGATACACCTGGTCGGCGAGCGCGAGCGCCTCTTCCTCGAAACGGACCCGGTCGCGGGCCTCCGCCGCGATCCGGCGTCCTTCGACTCTCGGGCTCGTCCTCACCCACCGCGCAACCGTAGCGGTTACGGATGCTGAAACGCGGCCGCGCGACGGGTTATTCCGGGAGCTCCAACTCGTGGAAGCCGGACTTCGCCATCTGCGTGACGCAGCGCCTCCCGCGAGGTCTGCTCGTCGTCGAACTGGAGCGAGACCATTCCCATCAGGTTCGCGTTCGCGCTCTCGAGCCCCTCGTGGCCGTTCAGGGCCGCCGCGAGCCTGTTGACGCAGCGCTCGCAGCGGATTCCGCTGACCTGGAGTGTCTCCGTCTGCGTCGCCATCTGGACCGATGGTACCTCGGGCGAGCCTCTAGACCTTGCCGCGAATGCCGTGGACCGGTCTCCCGGCCGCCTCCCAGGCGTAGAACGAGGCGCTCGGGCCGAACGACGTCTCGTAGGTGGCAACGCGCGGGTTCCGGCCGACCTCCTTGGCCCGCTGCGCGTGCCAGAGGAGATTCGGATCGTCTCGCTCCTCCCACACGAGCACGAGGTGCGCGGCGGTCATGCACTCGGCGACGAACGTGCAGCCGGGGGCAGGGCACGGGAAGGGATCGGTGCGCACGCAGTACCAGCCCGCGTAGTCGCCTGACCCGTCGTCCTCCCACAGCTCCTCGTCCTCGACGGCGAATTCCTCGTCGAGGACCAGGGAACCCCGCTCCGGCGTCTCGTCAGCGCTCACCGCGGCACGATATCGACAGCAAGCCTCTCTGCGCGCCGTGGCGGGCGCGCAGAGCCCTGAGCGAGACGGCGCTCCAGGGCTCTTCGCTTCGATCCGGCCGGGAGGAGGAGGTCCGGCCTACGGGCGGCTACTGGGAGGGGGACGTCGGTTGCCGCCCGAGCGTGACGGTGACGGTCTTCGCCGAATCACCGCGGTAGATCTTGAGCTCGATCTTGTCGCCGGGCTTGTGCCGGCTGATCACGTCGCGCAGCTGATCGATCGTGGAGATCGCTCTTCCCGTCGGCCGCGACGATCACATCGCCGCCCATCCGGAAGCTCTCGCCCGGCGACCACGACCTGCTCGCTGCCCGCCTTGAGGCCGGCGGCGGCGGCACCGGAGCCCGGAGTCACGGCCTGGATCACGAGGCCGTCGGTGACCGGCAGCCGCAGGGTCTTCGCGAGCTCCGGCGTGATCCCGACCGCCGAGACGCCGAGGTAGGCGTGCTCGACCTTGCCCGAAGCGAGCAGCTGGTCGATCACGGTCTTGACCGTGTTCGACGGGACGGCGAAGCCGATGCCGACGTTGCCGTCACCGGAGCCGCCGGTCTCGATCTGCGAGTTGATCCCGATCACGTCGCCGCGCGTGTCGAGCAGCGGGCCGCCGCTGTTGCCGTGGTTGATCGGCGCGTCCGTCTGGATCACGTGGTCGATCGAGAAGCCGTTCGGGGCCTTGACGGCCCGCTGCAGAGCGCTGACGATCCCGGCCGTGACGGTGCGCTCGAGACCGAACGGGTTGCCGATCGCGACGACCGAGTCACCCACCTCGACTCGGCTCGAATCGGCAAGCGTGAGCGGCGTCAGCGCGCTCGCGCTCGCGTCCACCTTGAGCAGGGCAACGTCGGTCGACGGGTCGCTCCCGACCAGGGTCGCCTTCGTCGTGTCCTCGTTCGAGAAGCGCACCTCGATCGAGGTCGCGCCGTCGACGACGTGGAAGTTGGTGACGATGTGCCCTTCCTTGTCGAGCACGAATCCCGAGCCGAGCGCCTGACGCGCCCTGCTGGAACTGGCCCTGCGTCGACGAGGAGCCGAGCGTCGAGGTGATCTGCACGACGCCGGGACCACTGTTCTTGTAGATCTCGTTGACCGAGAGCGCGCCGCCGTCGGCTGCGGGAACCGCGCCCTTCGAGACGACGGTTCCCTGGGTGACCGTGGTCGTCGCGGAGTCGTCGAAGGCGCCGATAGCTGCTGCGCCACCGAGTGCGACGAAGCCACCAAGCACAGCGGCAACGGCCATGAGCGCGAACGGCTTCGATTCCATGCACCCGTTATAGGTGCCGAAACGTGAACCCCGCGTTAGTGGTGGTTAAGCGGCGGTTGCGGGGAGCTCGAGCGGGACCGTGCGCACCGACTGGCCGTGCTCGGCACCGAGCGCCTCGTCGATCTTCGACTTCAGCTCACCGGAGGCGAAGAGCTCCTCGGTGATGTCGGCGCCGCCGATCAGCTCGCCCTTGACGAACACCTGCGGGATCGTCGGCCAGTCGCTGAGCGCCGTCAGCTCCTGCCCGGATGCGCGGATCGGGCAGGACGTCGACCGCGGTGATCGGCGCGCCTGCCTGCCACAGGGCCTGCAGAGCGCGCATCGAGTTGCCACAGGCGGGTGCCTCGGCGGTGCCCTTGATGAAGACCGCGACGGGCTCGGTGTCGATGACGTGCTTGATCTGCTCCTGCAACGTGCTCATGCGGTTCCCTTCGTTCGGATGCGAAGCTCGTGAATGGTGCCGTCGGCAAGGCGCGCCGCAAGAGCGGCGTTGACGAGCCGGTGCTGCTGGATCAGCGTCAGCTCGTTGAACGTGGCAGAGACGACCGTGACCTGGAAGTGGTCGCCGCCACCGGTCCGATCCTCGACAGAGATCTCGCCGCCTGGAAAGGCGTCGTCGAGAAGGAGACGGATCGCGTCGGCTGCCATCGGCAATGATGCTAACGATGCGCGACCGCCTCGGACCCGACGCCCGGCGGATTCTTCTCGTGCAGGCGTTGCGAGCCTTCGCGTACGGGCTCGGCAGCGTCCTCATCGGCGTCACGCTCGCCAACCTCGGCTACTCCGGCGTGCAGGTCGGGATCGTGCTCGGCGCGCTCGTCGCCGGCACGGCACTCGTGTCGGTTCTCCTCGCCCGCTCGGGCGACAGGATCGGCCGCCGCCACTGGTACATCCGCCTGCTCGTCGTGATGGGATTGGCAGGAACGGTCTTCGCGCTCACCAGCTCGATCTGGCTGTTCGTGCTCGCGGCGCTGACCGGCACGGTCTCGATGGAGGTCGTCGAGTCGGGGCCGTTCACCTCGCTGGAGCAGGCGATGCTGCCGGGCGCGGCCGAGGGCCACGACCCGACGCGGCTGTTCGGCACCTACAACACGGTCGCCACGCTCGCAGGCTCGTTCGGCGCGCTCGCGGCGGTCGGAACACGCTTGCTCGACGTCGAACCGCAGCGGCTCCTGCTCGGGTACCCGGTCGCGGCAGTGGCAGCGATCGCCGTCGCCGCGCGGCCTGAGCGACGCGGTCGAGGCCCGCCGCCCCGAGCCGACAGAGCCACGACGCCCGCTCGAGCGCTCGCGCGGAATCGTCGCCCGCCTCAGCGGGCTCTTCGCGCTCGACTCGCTCGGAGGCGGCTTCGCCACGCAGGCGTTCCTCGCCTACTGGTTCACCGAGAAGTGGGGAACCTCGACTGCGACCCTCGGCGTCCTCTTCTTCGCGGTCGGCTTCCTGCAGGCCGGCTCGTTCCAGATCGCGGTCCGCCTCGCCGGGCGGATCGGCCTCCTCAACACGATGGTGTTCACGCATCTTCCCTCCAACGTGCTGCTCGCGCTGATCCCCTTCGCGCCGAGCCAACGCGCCGCAATCGCGCTCGTGCTCGGCCGCTTCGCGCTCTCGCAGATGGACGTGCCGACGCGCCAGGCCTACGTGGTCGCCGTCGTCGATCCCGACGAGCGAACCGCCGCGGCGGCCTATACGAACACCGCGCGCTACGTCGTGCGCCCGTTCGGCCCTCTGCTCGCCGGGCCGATCATCACCGTCTCGCTCGGTGCGCCCTTCGTGATCGCGGGAGCGCTGAAGAGCGTCTACGACCTCGGCCTCTACGCCCTCTTCCGGAAGGTGAAGCTGCCCGAGGGCAGCGACCGGTCGTAGGTCTCGGCATCGCCTCTAGAATCGAGGGATGAAGCACCCCGACTCCTTCGGCGCCCGCTCCACGCTCGCCGTCGGCGGCCGGGAGCTCGAGATCTTCCGGATCGACGCGCTGCAGTCGCGCTACGACGTCACCCGACTGCCCTACACCCTGCGGATCCTGCTCGAGAACGTGCTGCGGCGCGAGGACGGCGTCACGGTGCGGCGCGAGCGACGTCGAGGCCGTCGCCGGCTGGAATGCCGCCGCCGAGCCGTCTCAGGAGATCAACTTCAACCCGGCTCGCGTCCTGCTCCAGGACTTCACCGGCGTTCCCGCCGTCGTCGACCTGGCGGCGATGCGCTCGGCGATGGCCGACCTCGGCGGCGACCCGCAGAAGATCAACCCGCTGATCCCGGTCGAGCTCGTGATCGACCATTCGGTCCAGGTCGACGACTTCGCAACGCGGTTCTCGATCGAGCGGAACTCGGAGCTCGAGTTCAGCCGCAACCGGGAGCGCTACGCCTTCCTGCGCTGGGGTCAGGGTGCCTTCGCGAACTTCAAGGCGGTGCCGCCGAACACCGGCATCGTCCATCAGGTCAACCTCGAGTTCCTCGCCCGCGTGATCGAGGAGCGCGACGGCCAGGCGTTCCCCGACACGGTCGTCGGCACCGACTCGCACACGACGATGGTCAACGGGCTCGGCGTGCTCGGCTGGGGCGTCGGCGGAATCGAGGCCGAAGCGGCGATGCTCGGCGAGGCGATCTCGATGCTCGTGCCCCAGGTCGTCGGCTTCCGGCTCCACGGCGCGCTGCCGGAGGGGGCAACGGCGACCGATCTCGTGCTCACGGTCACCCAGATCCTGCGCCAGACCGGCGTTGTCGGAAAGTTCGTCGAGTACTTCGGCCACGGCCTCGTCGGACTGCCGCTCGCCGACCGCGCCACGATCGGGAACATGTCGCCCGAGTACGGCGCCACCTGCGGCTACTTCCCGGTAGACGACGAGACACTGCGCTACCTGCGCCTGACGGGCCGCAGCGAGGAGCACGTCGCAGCTCGTCGAGGCCTACTGCAAGGAGAACGGGCTCTGGCACGACCCCGACGAGCAGCCGACCTATTCGCAGGTCGTCGAGCTCGATCTCTCCACGGTGGAGCCGTCGATCGCCGGGCCACGCCGCCCGCAGGACCGGATCCCGCTCCGCGAGGCGACGCAATGCGTTCTCGACGGCGCTGCCCTCGTTCGGGTCGTGAGGGAACGGCCACGTCGACGAGGCGGCGAGGAGTCGATGGACGGGAGCGACGCGCGCGCTGACTCGACGGCGGCGACGGCCGTCGCGCTGACGCTCGACGGCGAGACGGTCGAGATCGACCACGGCGCCGTCGTGATCGCCGCGATCACGTCCTGCACGAACACGTCCAATCCGGCCGTGATGATCGGCGCCGGGCTGCTCGCGAAGAAGGCGGTCGAGCGTGGGCTGACGCGCAGGCCATGGGTGAAGACGAGCCTCGCACCCGGTTCGCGCGTCGTCACCGAGTACTACGAGAAGGCCGGGCCTGACGCCGTATCTCGAGGCACTCGGCTTCCACACCGTCGGCTACGGCTGCACGACGTGCATCGGCAACTCGGGCCCGCTGCCCGAAGCGGTCTCGCGCGCGATCACGGAGGGCGATCTCGTCGCCTGCGCCGTCCTCTCCGGCAACCGCAACTTCGAGGCGCGCATCCATCCAGAGGTGAAGGCGAACTACCTCGCCTCACCACCGCTCGTCGTCGCCTACGCGCTCGCCGGGCGGATGGACATCGACATCACGACCGAGCCGCTCGGCCACGACCCGAACGGCGACCCCGTCTACCTCGCCGACATCTGGCCCTCGCCCGCCGAGGTGCAGGAGACGATCGAGGGAGCGCGTCGGGCGCGAGATGTTCCTCGCGACCTACGCGAACGTGTACGAGGGCGAGGAGGCATGGCGCGAGCTGCCGGTGCCGACGGGCGAGCTGTTCGAGTGGGAGGACACCTCCACCTACGTCCGCCGGCCGCCGTACTTCGAAGGCATGACACCCGCCGCCGGCACGGTCGCCGACATCAGCGGAGCGCGCTGCCTCGTCTCGATCGGCGACTCGGTCACGACGGATCACATCTCGCCCGCCGGCTCGATCAAGCTCGAATCGCCCGCCGGTGAGTACCTGGTCGAGCACGGCGTCGCGCGCGCCGACTTCAACTCGTTCGGATCGCGTCGCGGCAACCACGAGGTGATGGTGCGCGGCACGTTCGCCAACGTCCGGCTGCGCAATCTGCTCGTTCCCGGCTCGGAGGGGACGTGGACCGCGCACCTCCCGGACGGCGAGGAGATGACGATCTTCGACGCCGCCGAGCGCTATCTCGCCGAGGGCACGCCGACGATCGTGCTCGCCGGCAAGGAGTACGGCTCCGGCTCGTCGCGCGACTGGGCCGCCAAGGGCCCGAACCTGCTCGGCGTGCAGGCGGTGATCGCGGAGAGCTACGAGAAGATCCACCGGTCGAACCTGCTGATGATGGGGATCCTGCCGCTCCAGTACCTGCCGGGCGAGAACCTGCGCGTCACTCGGGCTGAGCGGGCGCGAGGAGTTCTCCGTCATCGGGGTCGAGAACGGCGAGGCCGCGCGAGGTGACGGTGCGTGCCGACGACGTCGAGTTCCGCGCCACCCTCCGGCTCGACACGCCGCGCGAGCGCGAGTACGTCCGCCACGGCGGCATCCTCCCGTACGTGCTGCGGCGCCTCCTGGCCGAGTAGGACGTGTCGCTGCCGGCCATCTGGACGACTGCTTCGGCAACGCATACCCTTACTTGTTTGACCTAGAGTAAAGGATATGCCGAAAGGGCGGACGCGGGTGACGAGCAAGAACCAGGTCACGATCCCGGTGGATGCCCTCCGGAAGGCGGGCATCGCTCCCGACGACGTCGTTTCCGTGTATGCCGACGGCGAGGGAAGAATCGTCGTCGAGCGTCTGGAGAATCTGATCGAGCGCTACGCCGAGATGCTTTCGGGTACGTGGCCCGGCGGTGTCGAAGGATTCCTCGCGGAGCGGAAACGCGCATGGGAGTGACCGTTCTCGACGCGAGCGTTCTGATCGGCTTGCTCGATCCGGGAGACGCCCTCCACCTCCGTGCAACCGAGGCGTTCAGGCGCCATACGAATGACGACGTCGTCGTCCCGGCGAGCGCCTATTCCGAGACCATCGTCAATCCGGCACGACGCGGTGCGGCACAGGTTGAGGCGGTGGACGGATTCCTCGACAGCTTCCCGATCCGAATCCTTCCTATCGACAGGGGGATCGGCCGCCGCGCCGCCGAGCTCCGCGCCCGGCACCGACTCGGCCTACCCGACGCGCTCGTTCTCGCCAGCGCCGATGTCCTCGATGCCGATGTCGTGCTGACGGCGGACGAACGGTGGAGCAAGTTGTCGCGACGAGTAGCCGTCATTTGACGCACTTCCATACCCTGGGTGCGTGACGGACGCGAACGACACCACCTCGATCGAGCCCGTGCCCGAGTCGCGCCGCGTGCTCGGCGCACTCGACACCGGGCTCCTGTGGGGCAACCTCGGCGTCTCGCTGCTCGTGATCGTGTCGGGCGCAATCCTCGTGCCGGCGCTCTCGCTTCCCGCTGCGATCGTCGCGATCGTGCTCGGCTGCATCGTCGGGAACCTGATGCTCGCGACCGCCGCGGCGATCGGCGCGCAGGCGCGAGTGCCGGGCATGGTGCTGCTCCGCGCCCCGCTCGGCCGCAAGGGCTCGTACGTGCCGACCGGCGTCAACGTGCTGCAGTGCCTCGGCTGGACGATCTTCGAGCTGATCGTGATCGCCGCCGCTGCCGGCGCGCTCTCCGACGACATCTTCGGCTTCGAGGCAAGGTGGCTGTGGACGATCGTGTTCGGCGCGCTCTCGCTCGTGCTCGGCCTGCTCGGCCCGATCGGGGTCGTGAGGACGTTCGTCCGCCGCGTCTCGGTGTGGGCGGTGCCGCTCGCGGTCGCCTACCTGACCTGGTGGGCGTTCAGCGGCGCCGACCTCGGCACGCTCTGGGACGAGCCGGGCGAAGGCGGGCTCTCGGTCTGGCAAGGAGCGGACATCGTCGTCGGGATCACCGTCTCGTGGATCCCGCTCGTCGCCGACTACACCCGCTTCTCGCGCTCGCCGCGCGCGGCGTTCGCCGGGGTCGGACTCGGCTACGGGATCACCGACGTCTGGATGCTGATCCTCGGGGCGCTGCTCGTGCTCTCGCGCGGTCTCAGCGATGCTGCGGCACTGCCGGCCGCGGTCGTCGCGGGTGGGCTCGTCGCAGTCCTCGCCTGCTCGCGCTCACCGTGTCCGAGACCGATGACGCGTTCGCGAACGCCTACTCTGGCGCCGTTTCGCTGCAGAACCTCGCCCCACGCTTCCCACAGAAGCTCCTCGTGATCTCGATCACCGGCCTCGCGACGCTCGGAGCGCTGACGATCGACCTCCTCTCGTTCCAGTCGTTCCTTCTCCTGCTCGGCTCGTGCTTCGTGCCGCTCTTCGCGGTGCTGCTCGCCGACTGGCTCGTTGCGGGCCGCTCGTACACGCAGGCCAGCTTCTTCGACGGCCCGTCCTGGCGACCCGGCTTGATCGCCGCGTGGCTCGCCGGTTTCGCGCTCTACCAGTGGCTCTATCCGACAGGGCCTTCGTGGTGGGTGCGCTCGGTCGCCCACCTCGACCCGCCCACCTGGAGCATCCCGGTGACCGTGCCGAGCTTCCTCGTCTCGTTCGGGATCGCGCTGATGGTGGCGCTTGCGTCGCGGCGAATCAGGCCGGTTACAGTCCCCGCATAGCCCGGCTCGCGGTCATCGGTCATCTCTGCCGCGACGTCGTCGCGGGCACTGCCCCGCGCGCGGGTGGCGGCGTTCTCTACGGGTCGCTGGCGCTCGCTCGCCTCGGGGCATCTGCGGCCGCGACCGCGAAGTGCGCCGAGGTCGACCGGGCCCTGCTGCTGCCCGAGCTCGAAGCGGCGGGGATCCCCTCTTCCTGGCTGCCCTCGAGCGAGTCGACGGGCTTCTCGTTCCACTACGAGGGCGACGAACGGGTGATGGAGGTCGATTCGGTCGGCGACCCCTGGTCGCCCGAAGAAGCCGTCCGCGCGGTGGCCGACGCCTCACACATCCACGTCGGCGCGCTGCTGCGCACCGACTTCTCGTCCGAGACGCTCGAGGCATTGAGAGCGCGTGCGTCACACATCCTGATCGACGCGCAGGGGATCGTCCGCCGCGCCGAGCCCGGGCCGCTCGCAAAGGACAGCGCAATCGGCGACGTCCTCAGGCACATCACCATCCTGAAGCTGAACGAGGGTGAGGCGACTGCGCTCGCCGGCGGCACGGACGCCGCGGCCCTGCGCGCGCTCGGCGTGCCGGAGATCGTGCTCACGCTCGGGTCGCGCGGCTCGCTCGTCGTCACAGCCACGACGGACGACGTCGTCGCGGCGACGCCGGTCGCGACCGTCGATCCGACCGGGGCAGGCGACGCGTTCGCCGCCGCCTATCTCTGGTTCCGCTCCGAGGAGATCCCGCCGGCCGAGGCGGCGGCGCGGGCCAGCCGGTTCGTCGCCATAGTCCTCGCCGAACGAACCTGATGCGCGCACTCGTAGAAACATCGTTCGGCATCTTCCAGCTCGATCTCGATGACGAGACGGCCGAGCCCGGCCCGGACTGCGAGCTCAGCAGGGAGCGGCCTGGCGTATCGCTACCGCTCCTCGTTGCGGCCGACGCTGCCGGCTCGCGCATCGTCGCCGTCGTCGCGCGTCGTCCTCCGCTCGTCCTCTCCGACGACGCGGGAGTCACCTGGCGTGAGATCGGAGGCGGCCTTCCGGCCGGCCGCGCCGTCGCGC
Organism: uncultured Thermoleophilia bacterium; assembly: GCA_963829285.1. Lineage (GTDB taxonomy): Bacteria > Actinomycetota > Thermoleophilia > Gaiellales > Gaiellaceae > Gaiella. The sequence goes on from CAWHHW010000003.1 coordinate 50,086, forward strand.
TCGATCCCGACCAGCCCGACCACATGCTCTTCGCATCCGAGAGCCGCGTCTACGTCTCCGAGGACGGCGGCCGCTTCTGGCGCGTCCTCGAACCGGAGCTGATCGGCATCACGGCACTCGAGTTCTCGTAGTGTTTCGGGAATGAGCGAACATGACGACGACAAGGACAGGGGCGTGACCGACGATCTCGACGAGATTCTCGACGGGCTGGGAGGCGGTACCGGCGGGCTCGGCGAGGCACTCGGGGGGCTCGCAGCCGCCGAGGACGACCACGAGGGAGAGCCACCCGGCGGGATGGGAGAGCTCCTGACGACGCTAGGGCAGGTTCCCGAATCCGAGCATCTCGGCGAGATCGACCCGCGCTCCAAGGACTGACTACGCCAGCCGGAACTCGCCGCGCGCGACCGTGACGGCCTGCCCGCCGACCTCGACCCGGTCGATCAGGCCATCGCTGCCCTCGGCCCGCGCGTACAGCGTCGACGGCCGGCCGATCTCGGCGCCCTGGGAGATGGTGATCTCTTCTCCCCAGGCCGTGCGGCCGTGACGGGCGAGATGGCAGGCGAGCGGCCCAGCGGCGGCTCCGGTGGCCGCGTCCTCGCCTCCGCGCCAGAACATCCGCGTCGTCCACGCCTCGTCCGAGCCGGCGAAACAGCTGACGCCCGTGATCCCGAGCGTCGAGACCGTTCCGATGTCGGGTCGCAGTGCCGCCAGCTCGTTCGTGGAGCCGAGCGCGACGAGGACGAACGTGGCACCGTTGTCGTACAGCTCGACAGGCAGCTCCGCACCCTCGAATCCCCAGGGCTCGCGAAACAGACCGTCGGCATCCGGATACGGAGCGATCGTCGGCACCGGCTGCTCCATCCGGCCGAAGACGATGCGGCCCGACTCGTCCCGCTCGAGCGACGACAGGAACGTTGCCGCTGCCCGTCTCGAGCACGATCACGCCGAGCTGGAGTGGCGCGCCGAGCACGAACGCCGTCCCGAGGGTCGGATGCCCCGCGAAGGGGAGCTCGAAGTACGGCGTGAAGATGCGAATCCGCGCGTGGCCGCCGCGCTCGGGCGAGAGCACGAACACCGTCTCGCTGAACCCGATCTCGAGCGCGAGCGCCTGCATCGTCTCGTCGTCGAGCCCGCGCGCGTCGGTGAAGACCGCGAGCTGGTTCCCGGCGAGCGCCGTATCCGTGAACACGTCGGCGATGACGTAGCGCAAGCTCGTCACGATGCGCCTCCCGCTCGCGCCCAGTCGGCGGGCACGTCGGACCCGCCCTCCTCGCTGATCCTGGCTCCGAACCGCACGAAGGTCGGCGTCGGCACGACCTTGCCGGCGATGAGCGCCTCGCCCTGCCGGAAGCCGGTGGCGCGCGCGAGCAGGCTCGGCGGCACGAACGAGAACAGCTCGGTCAGATGACCGACGTCGGCGGCCGAGTTCATCCGCATCAGCATCAGGTTGTCGCACTGCGAGACGACGTTCTCGTGCACCTTGTTGCGGTCGTTGCGTCGAGAGAAGCAGGTAGAGACCGAACTTGCGCCCCTCGGCCGCGATCCGGATCGTCGTCTCCGTGGCGAGGAACTGCAGCTCGCCTTCGGGTAGCTGCGGGCAGATGTTGTGGGCCTCGTCGATCACGACGAGGAGCGGCCGCCGCTCGAGCCGGCGCTCCCAGAGACGCGCGAGCACGGCCTGCGCGACGAGCGTCTTCTCGGTCGGCGTTCCGAGCGTGCCGATGTCGACGACGAGGCAGCGCCAGTCGTCCCGGTCGAGATCCTCGAGCACCGTGCCGGCCTGCTCGCGAGCCCAGATACCCCAGCGATCGACGCCCAGGTTTCGCACCCTGCGCAGTAGCGCCGCCTGGTCAGGCTCCGCCCCCTTCTCGCCCGAGGCAAGCGACTGCTGCAGCGCCGCGCCCCCGCCCTCGTCGACGAGTCGCAGCAACTCCTCGTACTCGTCGGAGTCGCGGATCGGGTCGAGCCGCAGGACGCCGCCGTAGGCCGCCGCGTCGAGCTCCGCGAAGCGGAGGCGCAACCTATCGTCGCCCGAAGCGGCGGGCCGTCGCACGAGGATCGACGGGGCGAGCTCGGCAAGCCGCGCCGCGAGGGCCGGATCGGCGTCCGCCCGGGCTTCCCGGAGGCGGACGAAGTCGGAGTTCGGGTCGATCACCACGATCCGCAGGCCGGTGTTCAGCAGGAGTTGCTCGAGCACCACTCCGAGCGAGTAGGTCTTGCCCGAGCCCGACTGGCCGCAGAGGAACGTGTGCCGGTCGAATCCGGCCGCGTCGATCCGCGCCGGCACGACCGCGTCAGCGCTCGCGAGCACGGAGCCGATCACGAGCTCCGTCGTATCGGCTCGCGGCTGCGCCAGCGTCGGCGATCTCGGCTGCGGTCGCGTCTGCGACGAGCGCGTCGACGAACGGTGCGCCGTCGCCCGCGAGAACCACGCCGCTGCCCTCGACGACTCGCACCTGAACCTTGGCCTGCATCGCGAGCGCGCCGTCACCTGTCAAACCTTCGCCGTCGAGCGACGCGCCGACCTCCGGGCCGTCGCGCGTGACGAGCTCCTGCGTGATCACCTGGCCGAGCAGGCGCCTGTCACCGTCGACGAGCGCCACGAAGCCGCCGGGAGGCGGCACCTCGCTTCCGATCGAAATCCGATAGCTGAACGAGCGGCCGTCAACCGACACCGCCGTGGCGGGGATCGCCTGTTCAAACCGGTGTCGCAGGTCGCGGAACCGTCCGATCGCGGCGTCAAACCCGTCGTTGGCCCCAGGGGTCATGAGGAGAGGCTAACGAACAGAAGATGCGCGCTCGGCCTCGACCCACTTCGCGTGGTGTCGTTGCGCCCAGGCCTCGTCGACCTCGCCGGTCGTCATCCCGCGCAGCGCATGCCGCGTCGTCGGGTGGATCAAGGCGAGATACAGATGGCCTACGAGCAGCCCGACGGACGCGAACGTGAGCACGTCGTGCAGCGTGCCGGTGCCGGAGAACAGGAAGCGGTGGTCGCGTTCGCCGAGCCAGAGGAAGAAGCCCGACAACGCGAAGAGCAGCGCGAAGGCCACGGTCAGCAGCGCATTGACCTTCTGCCCTGCGTTGAACCTTCCCTGCGGCGCCTTCCTACCTCGCAGCCAGCGGCGGTCGTCCCGGTCGATCGTCTCGATCTCGCGCCAGTCGGCGGCAAGGCGCTTGCGGTTGCCCGCGACGATGATCACGACGATCGCGGCGAGCCAGGCGACGGCAACCCAGATGTGGACGTTCTTGACGAGGTTGCGACGGCTGATCCAGATCGAGAGGCTCGGGACGTAGAGGATCAGCCCGGTCGCAAGGAGCGCGAAGAAGGAGGTCGCGTGCACCCAGTGCAGCGTCCGCTCGGTCCGCGTGAACCGCTGCAGACGGCGCGGCGGTGTCTGCTCAGAGGCCATTCGAGCGTCCGATCCAGGCGTCCACGTCGTAGCCGTGCTGCTCCCAGAACCCTCGCGCCGGGTCTGTCCGAAGCTCGATCCGGTTGACCCACTTGACGTTCTTGTAGCCGTACATCTCCGGCATCACGAGCCTGACAGGGGCGCCGTGCGGCCGCGAGATCGGCCCGTCGTCCATCTCGTAGGCGAGCATCACGTCCGGGAGCGACGCCTGCTTCAACGTCAGCGAGTCCTCGTAGGGTTGCTCGGCCGAGACGAATCGCAGCGCCGCCACGTCGCTCTTGGCCCCGGCGCGCTCGAGCAGGTCGGGTAGCCGCACGCCGGCCCAGCGCACCTTCGACACCGACCATCCGGTGACGCAGTGAAAGTCGGAGATCTGGGTGGCGCGGGGCATCGCCTTGAGGTCGGCGAGCGAGAAGCTGGCCGGCTTGTCGACGAGCCCGTCGACCCGGAGCCGGTAGGCCGCAGGGTCGATGTTCGGCATCGAGTCGGCGATGGTGTAGATCCGCCAGCCTGCGGTCGGGATGATCGCCGACACCGAGCTCGGGATCGCGCGACCGACCGCGTCGGTGAAGTTCTTGGCGAAGAAGAGCCCGGCGGCGCCGGCTCCCAGGAGTCCCAGGAAGCCGGCGCGCCCGATCGTGCGGTCGTTCATCTAGAGAGCAGCCCGTAGGGGACAGGCGCATGCCTGTCCCGGGAGCGAGCAAATGCCCAACTCGCCTGTGGGGCAAGCCGCCGAAGTGTGCCCAGAACCGGCACTAGCCGACCATCACGGTGATCGTCTTCGAGCGTGCCGGCTCGGAGAGTGGTGAGTGATCGTTGTTGTTGAGCGTGACGTACACCTTGTAGTCGCCCTTCTTCAACACCGTCGTCTTCCCGGTCAACGTGCCGGAAGCGTTGTTGTACTTGCCGTTCACGTAGATGTGCCAATGTCCTTTGCCGGGGACGTTCTTCTTCCCGATCAGGGTCGGAGCGAGCATGAGCCCGTGGATCTTCGTGGTGATCGAAACCGTGTGATTCGTATTCACCTTGTAGTTCGCGATCTGGATGCTGTACATCATCCCGTGAGCAGAGCCCGAGCGGGCCTGGGCGACCCCGACGCTGGCGACGGCGCCGAGCGCCAGTACCAGAGCAAGCATGACGAATCTTCGCACGTCGTCTCCTCGTTTCGGGGCGACGCACTGCGCGCCGCCGACGTTCCCAGTTCTACGCCCCGGTTCTTACACGTCCCTTACAGCGGGATGAACGCTTGGTTATGCCTATCCTGGGGCGCGTGCGCGTCTACCTCTGCAGGCATGCCCACGCCGCCTCCGGCGACCCCGACGAGTTGCGCGAGCTCTCGACGCAGGGGCGGGAACAAGCGCAGGCGCTCGGAGAGGCGCTTGCCGCCCTGAGCCAGCCGCCCCTTCTCGTGCTTTCGAGCCCTGTCCTTCGCGCCCAGCAGACCGCAGCCGCAATCGGTGCTGCGACGGGCGCTCCGGTGCGCGTCGAGGCATCTCTCGCCCCCGGAGCGACCCTGGCCGAGCTGACCGAGGCGATCGAGAGCGAGCGAGGCCCGGTCGCGACCGTCGGTCATCAGCCCGACTGCTCCGAGATCGTGATCGCCCTCACCGGGCGCGATCCAGGCTTTCCCGTCGCGGGCATGGTGGAGCTGGAGATCAGCGCGTGACGGCTCTCATTGTGCGGGATCTCCGCAAGAGCTACGGCGCCCTCGAGGCCGTCGCCGGAATCAGCTTCACGGTCGAGCAGGGCGAGGTCTTCGGCCTGCTCGGGCCGAACGGCGCCGGCAAGACGACGACGGTCGAGATCCTCGAGGGGTATCGCAGCCGGGACGGCGGCGAGGTGACGGTGCTCGGCGTCGATCCCGAGCACGGCGGCACGGCGATGCGCGAGCGGATCGGCGTCGTGCTGCAGTCGTCCGAGTTCGCGGCCGCGCTGACCGTCCGCGAGGTCCATCGGATGTATGCCGGCTACTACGCGCATCCGCGCGACGTCGATGAGGTGATCGCCCTGGTCGGGCTCGAGGAGAAGTCCGGCTCGCGGGTGAAGACGCTGTCAGGCGGCCAGAAGCGCCGGCTCGACCTCGGCGTGGCACTGATCGGCGATCCGGAGCTCGTGTTCCTCGACGAGCCGACGACCGGATTCGATCCGGCGGCCCGGCGAACGGCATGGGAGCTGATCCGTTCGCTCCGTGCGCTCGGCAAGACGATCCTGCTGACGACGCACTACCTCGACGAGGCGCAGCAACTTGCCGACCGCGTGGCGGTGCTGCGCGAAGGGAAGATCGTCAAGATCGGGTCGCCCGCCGAGCTGATCGGGACAGCGCCGCGCGTGGAGATCCGCTATCGCGACGGCGAGCGCGACGTCGTGCTCGAGACCGACGAGCCAACGCGTGTGCTGGCGGAGCTGACGGGCGCAGCCGCCGCCGCGGGGCGCGAGCTCGAAGCGCTCGAGGTGGTGAGGCCGTCCCTCGAGGACGTGTACCTCGACCTGATCGACACCAACGGCGACGCATGAGGTTGTTCTGGCGCGAAGTGCGCAACCAGCAGCTGCTGTTCTGGCGCAACCGCGAGTCGGCGGTGTTCGTGTTCATCTTCCCGCCGATGCTGTTCCTGCTCCTCGGGTCGGTGTACAGCGGTCACAGCGAGGGCTATCGGGTGTCCGATCTGCTGCTCGTCGGGATGATCGGCTACGGCTGCATCAACACGGCGTTCGCGGGGCTTGCGATCTCGCTCGTGATCCGCCGCGAGGGCGGCGGGCTGAAACGGCTACGGGCGACTCCGCTGCCGCCGACGACCTATCTCTCCGCCGTGCTCTGCTCGACGCTGTTCGTGTTCGTCCTCCAGCTCCTGCTGACGGTCGCGCTCGGCGTCGTGCTCTACGGTGCTCACGGGCCGCGAAACTGGTTCGGTCTCGGCCTCACCGTCCTGCTCGGAGTGGCTGCGTTCGCCGGCCTCGGCTTCGGAGCTGCGTCGCTGATCCGCTCTGCCGAGGGGTCGTCGGCGGTCGTGCAGCTGATCGTGCTCCCGATGGCGTTCCTCTCCGGCTCGTTCGGGCCGACGCGGCACTACCCGGCCTTCCTGCGCGCGATCGCGGACGTGTTGCCGCTGACCTACCTGATTCGGATCCTCAGGCATGTGTATCTCCTCGGCGACAGCTTCTGGTCGCAGCCGAGGTCGATTCTCATCGTCGTCGCGTGGGGCCTCGTCGGCCTGGCAATCGCATGGCGCCGCTTCGGCTGGGAGCCGCGCGAGCGGTGACGGGCTCGGAAGCCCCGTTCGGCACTGCCGAGATCCTGGCCGCCGTCTCCGGCGCGCGACGGGTGCTCGACGCCGGCTGCGGGAGCGGCAGGCTGACCGTCGCGCTCGCGCAGGCGGGGTCAGAGGTAACCGGGATCGATACGAACGCGAAGCAGCTCGCGGAGGCCCGGCGGCGCGCTGGAGCTGCCGATGTCGAGCTGGAACTGCTCGAGGCAGACTTCAACGCACAGCTCCCGTTTCCCGACGGCTCGTTCGATGCGGTTGCGAGCCGGCTCGCACTGATGGCCGCCGACGACCCGGTTGCCACCTTGCGAGAGTTACGACGCACGCTGGAAGAGGAAGGCCGCCTCGTGAGCGTCGTCTGGGCATCACCGGCTGAAAACCCGTGGTTCTCGGTGCCGCGCGAGGCGATCGCCGAAGTGCTCGGGAGCGATCGCGCCTCCTTCGCCCGCGCGTTCGGCAGGCTCGGCGACCCCGACGAGGCCGCCGCCGTCCATCGAGCGGCGGACCTGCGTGACGTCGAGGCACACCGGCTCCACGAGCGAACTATCGTCGCGAGCGCCGCCGGGCACTGGGCTGCCCTGGCCGGCGAGAACGGTCATTTCCGCCGCGTCGCAGCCGGCCTGAGCGACGCCGAGCACACCGCGCTCGTCGCCGAGCTCGAGTCGCGCTTCCGCGCGTATCGGGAGGGAGACCACCTCTCGCTCCCCCGCACGCTCGTGCTCGTCACCGCACGGCGCTAGCGTTCACTCAGGTGCGTGGGTGGCGGCGCTACCCTCACACGCGAGCCCCCGTAGCTCAGTGGATAGAGCAGTGGTTTCCTAAACCGCGTGCGCAAGTTCGATTCTTGCCGGGGGCATCAACCGCAAACCGGCCCCAGGAGCGGCCTCACGGACATTCGTGTGGCGAGAACCCGGGCTCCTCATGGGGCGTCGGTCTACAACCCGTCTACACGAGTTCGATGCCGGAGTGCGCAACGATGCCCGCTTGGAGCCGGGCACATGGTGTTGTGAACCGCGTGCAATCGCTAGCACAGGCCAGTAGTCGGGCCGGTACACACAGCCGTCTCGAGGGCCGGCGTAGGGTCAGGTTCGAGGCGGGTCGCCGGCCGGCGCTTCGGGAGTGCACTATTCGACCGTGCGGAGACGTTCGAGAGCGTGCGCCGGCGGCACGGTCGCCGCCGCGGTACTGTTGTCCTCGCTGGCGGGGGCGGGGGCGGCGGGCTCGACGCCGCCGGGCAGAGACGGGCTGATCGCGTTTATCTCCCACAGTGACGCTTTCAGCCCGGGGTACGGCATCGTCGTCGTCAGGGCCAACGGCACCGGTCTTCACCATCTCACGAACGACGGCAGGGACATGTCACCTGCCTGGTCTCCCGACGGCTCGAAGCTCTTGTTCGCGCGCGCAGGTCGCCTGTTCGTGATCGGATCCGACGGAGCCGGGCTGACGCCGATCGCCCCGCGGATCAACCGTGCTCGGCAACCAGCCTGGTCACCAGACGGCCGCTCCATCGCTTTCGTGCGCGGAAGAACGATCTACAGGATGCGCTCCAACGGCACAGGCACCCATCGCATGTTTGAGCAGGACGGTGCATGGGTGAACCGGCCCTCGTGGTCGCCGAACGGCGGCTGGATCGCGTTCGGGCTCGCCGGCGAGAACGACGACGGCGGCTCGATCATGGCCATGCGAAGCACCGGAGGCGACGCTCACTATCTGACGGACGGACGATACGGCGCCCCGTCGCTCGACCCCACTGTGGCGGACGACTACGCGCCGGACTGGTCACCCGACGGCACGCTGCTCTCATTTACGCGCGTCGTCCGGTCATGCGGTAGCTGCGATGCGGGAGAGGTGTTCTCCGTGCGCGCCGACGGGACCAGTGTCCGCCAACTCACCAACGACGACAGCTTCGACTTCGATCGGACTTCATGGTCGCCGAGCGGCAGCCGAATCGTCGCCGAAACGAACGGCGGAGTCGTAACCCTCACGGCTGCGGGTGAACTCCTCCGCGTTCTCGACCGACTCGGAACAGAGCCGGCGTGGCAGCCGCTCAAGTAGTACAGCACCGCGGGAGGGGAAACGCTGCGCCCGCCCGGTCACTATTGCCAGACGGGCGCTGCGCCGGTCGTCCGCCCCGGCTCAGCTCGGGCCGATTCTTGTGCCCTCGTTGGACGTGTCCCCGTGTACGTAGTAGATGCATCCCGGCCAACCACTCTTGTCGTAATCAAAGGGACTATCGTGGC
>CAWHHW010000004.1:0-820583 GCA_963829285.1 uncultured Thermoleophilia bacterium
CGCCGGGTCCATGCTAGCGTCGAGGGTCACGGACGCCGGCGCACCTCGGCGGGTAGCGGCGAACCGCACCCGCCACCCCGGCCGAGGTGGCGCTCGCGCGGAGTCGCCCAGTAGTCTCTCCGCCACGACTATGACCGTGATCTGTGACACGTCGAGTGCCCTCGACCTCTACACCGAGGTGAAGAGCGTTTGGATCACGTTGTCGTGAGCGACTCGTCGTGCAGACGTCATCGTCGTCGGGGCCGGGTCGGCCGGTGCGGTTGTCGCGCGCCGTTGGTGGACGGCGGTGCCCAGCGTTCTCCTGCTCGAGGCGGGCGGGCGCGACGAGATCCCTGCGATCCACGATCCGCGCCGGGTGCACGGCTCTGGGGCACCGAGGTCGACTGGGCGTACGAGACCGTGCCGCAGGCACACGCGGACGGGCGCAGGCTTGCGTGGCCACGCGGCAAGGTTCTCGGAGGCTCGAGCTGTCTCAACGCGATGATCTGGGTGCGGGGCGCTCCCGATGATTTCGATACGTGGGCGTATCTCGGCGCCGAGGGCTGGTCGTGGGAGACGTGCCGACCGGTCTACGAGCGCATCGAGCGGCGCGAGCCCGGTGGGCCCGGCACCGTGAGCCTGCTCACGTCGTTCGAGCCCGACCCCATCCACACGTCGATCGCAGAGGCGGCTCAGGAATGCGGGATCCCGTTGAACGCCGACTACAACGGAGCCACGCAGGACGGCGTGTCGTTCATGCAGTACAGCATCGAGGGCGGCGTCCGCCACAGCACCGCGGCGGCGTACCTCCGCCCCGTAGAGGCTGCTCCGAATCTCGAGGTCGTCACCGGAGCAATCGCGCGGCGCCTGCTCTTCGACGGCACCCGCTGCGTCGGCGTGGAGTGGTCGCAGGGTGACCGCGTCGAGCTCGCTCATGCAACCGAAGTGGTCGTCTGCGGGGGGACGATCGGGTCGGCGCAGCTCCTCCTGCTCTCGGGGATCGGCCCTTCGGATCACCTACACCCGCTCGGAATCGACGTCATCGCAGATCTGCGCGGAGTCGGCGAGAATCTCCACGATCACATCCTCTCGCCTGTGATCTTCAGCGCGGAGCGCGAGGTTGGGCCTCCGTCTCCCGGCCTGCCCGCCTGCCAAACACATCTCTTTTGGCGCTCGCGGGCGGGGCTGCCCGTGCCCGACATCCAGCCGATCCACTTCATGGTGCCGATGTACGAGCCGTGGATGGAAGGGCCCGAGAACGGCTTCACCCTGATGGGCGGGATCGTGCGCCCGGCCAGTCGCGGCTCGCTACGCCTCACCGGGCCGACGCCCGAGGACCCGGTTGCGCTCGACCCGAACATCCTCGCGTGCGAGGCCGACCTCGACAGCCTCGTCGCGGCTGTCGAGCTGTGCCGGCGCATCGGCGCCTCCGCCGCGCTTCGCGAATGGGGCGCTACGGAGCTTTATCCGGGCCCCACCGTCGACACCCCAGACGCCCTGCGCACCTACGCGAGAGAGACCGCGATCACCTACCACCACCAGGTCGGCACGTGCAAGATGGGCACCGATGCAGCCTCCGTCGTCGACCCGCGCCTGCGGGTGCGTGGTGTCGAGGGCCTGCGCGTCGCGGACGCTTCGATCATGCCGATGGTGACCACCGGGAACACGAACGCTCCGTCGATCATGATCGGCGAGCGTGCGGCCGAGTTCCTGCTCGCCGATGCCTGAGGCTGCCCTTGCAGCAGCGGGGCTCCCCTCGGCCGAGGTCGATGCCTGGCGCGCGAGCGAGCCGCTGCAGGCGACCCCCTTCGAGGCGGCAAGCGCTGCGACGTGCGCACACCTCGCGGGCGGCGAGGCTCTGCTCCGGCGACTGCCGCTCCGCCGCGACCGAAACGAGGCCGAGACGAGGGCGGCCGCCGTCCTCAGCGGCGGCGCTCGACGCAGCACGCTGCCGATTCCTGCGCGCGCACGTCGACGCCGTGTACAGCGCACTCTGACGGACGACCTGCGCCGCGCCGTGCGGGACGAGGAGCTCGTCTACGCGGCGGCCGAACGCTTTCCCGGGCTCGTGCCGACGCGGGCGGAGATGGCGCCGGAGCGCGCGAGACCTCTGGCCGACAAGGAGGGCATCGAGATCGCGCAGGGCCTGTTTCTCGTCGTTCGTGCTTGCGTCGCCGCGTTGCGGCGCACATCTCGTCTGGTCGATGCTGCAGCCGACGCAAGGAGGCGCTCGCGCGTCTCGACGACTTCCGGGCCACGGGGATCGCCGATCTCGGGAGCGCGCTACCTCGAGCGCCGTGGGCGGGCGGCGTAGCTCGAGATCCGCAACGACCGCCACCTGAACGCCGAGGACGTCGACACGCTGCCGGCCACCGAGGTCGCGGTCGACCTGGCGCTGCTCGACCCCGAGGTGGAGGTGGGCGTCATCCGCGGCGCGGTCGTCAGCCACCCGCGCTACGCCGGCCGGCGCATCTTCGGCGCCGGGCTCAACCTCACGCATCTCTACCACGGCCAGCTCGACTTCCTCTTCTTCATCACGCGCGACCTGGGCTACGTGAACAAGCTCTTTCGCGGGCTGAGCTCCGAGGAGCACCTACCGGGCGAGCCCGAGCAGACGACCGAGAAGCTCTGGGTGGCTGCAGTCGAGGCCTTCGCGATCGGCGGCGCGTGCCAGATCCTGCACACGGTCGACCACGTGATCGCGATGCGCGGAGCGCGGCTCTACCTCCCGGCGCGCAAGGAGGGGATCCTCCCGGGCGCATCCAACCTGCGGCTGCCACGCGCGGTCGGGGAGCGACTCGCGCGGCAGGCGATCCTTTCCGGCCTCGAGTTCGAGGCCGGCACGCCGCACGGCGACCTGCTGTGCGACGAGGTGGTCGATTCGACGGACGAGATGGACGCCGCGATCGCCCGGCGCATGGAGGCACTGACGAGCTCGGGGCTCGTGAACGCAGCGGGCAACCGGCGCGCGCTTCGGGTCGGACCGAGCCGCTCGACGTCTTTCGGCAATACATGGCCACGTTCTGTCGCGAGCAGGTCTACTGCCACTTCAGCTCCGCACTCGTCCGCAACCTCGAACAGCACTGGAACGCACACGAGCGCCGCAGCTGAACCAGTGATCTGGAGCCCCGCCGAGCAGTTGTCGCGGAGCGGCGCTGCGAGAGCTCCAGCGAGGGCGCCTTCAGGCGACGTTCGGCGTCGAGCTCGACTCGCTCGAGCACCAGCCGTTCAGCGGCAAGGGCGACCTGCGCGACGCCTATCCGTTCGGGCTGCTGCGCGTGCCCGTCTCGTCGCTCGCCCGCCTGCACGCGTCGAGCGGGACGCACGGCAAGCCGACGGTCGTCGGCTACACCGCAGCCGACCTCGAAGCCTGGACCGAGCTGATGGCCCGCTGCATGACGCTGGCCGGCGTTCGCCCCGGGATGCTCGTGCACAACGCGAACACGTACGGGCTCTTCACCGGTGGCCACGGGTTCCATCAGGGCGCCGAGCGGATCGGCGCCCCGGTTGTGCCGGTCTCGGGCGGGATGACGGCACGCCAGGCGATGCTCCTGCACGACCTCGGTAGCCAGGTGCTCGTTGCCACGCCCTCGTACGCGGTCGTGATCGCGCAGGCCGTGCTCGACGCCGGCATCGATCCGGCGACGCTGAAGCTCGAGCTCGGCCTGTTCGGCGGCGAGCCGTGGACGGAAGGGCTGCGCTCGCAGATCGAGTCGGCGCTGCCGGGACTCCGGGCCGTGAACTTCTACGGGCTTGTCGGAAATGTGCGGGCCGGGTGTCGCGGCGGAATGCATCGAGGCGCGCGACGGCCTGCACGTGCACGAGGACCATTTCATCGTCGAGGTGGTCGACCCCGACTCCGGCGCCGTGCTGAGTGAGGGCGAGGAGGGCGAGCTCGTGTTCACGACGCTCGCGAAGGAGGCGATGCCGTTTCTGCGCTATCGCACCGCCGACATCGGTTCGGTGACCCTCGAGCCGTGCCGGTGCGGCCGGACGACAGCGAGGATCCGGGGTCTGCGCGGCCGACGTGACGACATGATCATCGTCCGCGGCGTCAACGTGTATCCGTCGAACGTCGAGCACGCACTCCTTTCCGTCCCCGAAGCCGCCCCCCACTACCAACTCGTCGTCGAACGCACCGGCGCAATGGACGAGCTCACGGTTCAATGCGAGCCCGCCGGCCCGGACGTCGATCCCGCGAAGCTGCGCACAGCCGTCGAACACGTCCTGCGCGAACGCCTGGGCATCCGCGTTCGCGCCGACGTGCTCGAGCGCGGAACAGTGCCACGAAGCGAAGGCAAAGCCGTACGCGTCGTCGACCGGCGCTAGCGACTGCTTCGCGCCCACGCGGCCGGATCGGTGGCGCCACCGATCTGGCTACGGACTCTCCCGCATCACAACGTGTACTTCCCCCGATGCGCGAGAGCGACCGCGTGGAGAACCTGGTTTCAGGAGGTGGTTGTCATGCAAATCGTCAGCGGGAGGGCCGCGGTCGCCCTCGAGGGCGAGCTGGCGCCGCACCTGAGCCGCTGGCTGTGGCTCGTCAAGTGGCTCCTCGCGATTCCGCACTACGTCGTGCTGTTCTTCCTCTGGGTCGCGTTCGCGGTGCTGACGGTGATCGCGTTCTTCGCGGTGCTGTTCACCGGGCGCTACCCGCGGGGGATCTTCGGCTTCAACGTGGGCGTGCTGCGCTGGTCGTGGCGCGTCGCCTTCTACACCTTCGGCGCGCTCGGCACCGACGAGTACCCGCCGTTCACGCTCGCGGACGTGCCCGAGTACCCGGCACGGCTCGAGATCGACTATCCGGCAGGACCTACGCCGCGGCCTCCCGCTGATCGGGTGGTGGCTGCTCGGCATCCCGCAGTTCTGCATCGCGGGCATCTTCGCCGGGGCCGGATGGTCGGCTCGGGCTGATCGGCATCCTCGTTCTCGTCGCCGGCGTCGTGCTGCTGTTCAAGGATCGGTACCCGAAGGACATCTTCGACCTCGTGCTCGGCCTCAACCGCTGGGTGCTGCGGGTCGTCGCCTACGCGGCGTTCATGACGCGCGAGTACCCGCCGTTCCGGCTCGACGTCGGTCCGCACGAGCCGCGATTCGACATGAAGCAGGGGGAGCCGTAGGAAGCCGCTACTACTCGAAGACCAGGACGCCCCGGCCGCGCAGGCCGCCCGCTTCCAGCTGCCGATGCGCGTCTGCTGCCCGCTCGGGCGGGAACGTCGCGGCGACACGCAACGCGAGCACGCCCTGCGCCGCCAGCTCGCCCAACTCCAGCAACCAGTCCGTGCGCTCGAGCGACGTCGCCGACCCAGACGGGGTGGATGGTGATGCCGTCCTCGACGACCTCGCCGTCCCAGGTTCTGACGAACACGAGCGCACCTCCGTCTCGGATCGCCGGGAAGACCGAGCGTCCGAGCAGCGCCGTATCGAAGACCGCGTCGACGCCGCCGGGAACAGCGTCGTGCACGGCCGCCGCGAGGCCCTCTCCGCGCGGCAGCACGACGTCCGCGCCGAAGCCGCGCACGAGCTCCTCGTCGGCCGGGCCCGCGTCGGCGAGAACCCGGAGCCCCGCCCGCTTCGCGAGCGGGATCACGTAGGAGGCGAGCAGGCCCGCTCCACCGTACGACGAGGAGCGTCGCACCGGCCGGAGAGCTCGAGCAGCTCCAGGCCGCGCAACGCCGTGAGGCCGTTCATCGGCAAGCGTCGAGGCCTGCTCGAGGCTCGCGCCGGCGGGAACGGCACGACGGAGGCCGCCGGCACGATCCGAGCAGCTGTGACTGCGCGCCGCCCTCGGGACGTCGCGGCGAGACCGCCGCCATCACGCGATCGCCGACCGACACCTGCTCGACTCCCGCGCCGACCGACTCGACGACACCCGCTGCGTCCATGCCCGGCACCCACGGCGGCGGCAGATCCGGGATGCCGCGCATCCGCACCCCCACATCCGTGGGATTCACCGCGGCTGCCGCGAGTGCGATCCGCACCTCCCCCGCCTCCGGGTCGCGCACCTCGCGTTCGACGACGCGCAGAACCTCGGGCCCTCCCGGCTCGGGAACGACGATCGCGCGCGCCGTCGTCACAGCCATGGGAGCATCTCCGCCACGGAGTCGATTGTCGCATGCGGCCGGCGACTCGCGGGAACGGAGTCGAGGTCGAGCGAGCCGCTGATACCGCTGCGCACGAGCACCGTCGTCGACCCACCGAGGTGGCCGAGCGCCACTTCGAGGCGGAAGTCGTCACCGATGACGGCGATCTCCTTCGCCGGCAGACCGAGGTGCCGCGCCATCTCGCGCACCGCCGCGTGCGATGGCTTGCCGACCACGATCGGCCGCGTGCTGCTCGCCTTCGCGATCGCGGCGGTGATCATCGCGCCGCGGCTCAGGATCTGACCGTCGGCACCCGCATAGGCCGGGACGTAGCTGCCGGTGAGAAGGCGCGCGCCCGCGATGACGGCGCGGGCGGCAACCTCGAGCTTCTCGAAGCTGATCGCGTCGGCGTGCGCGACGAACACCGCATCGACACGCGTGCCGTCACCGCCCTCGACAAGCTGGATGCCGGCCTCCTCGAGATAGACGCGCGCGGGCTCGGTCGCAAAGGGCAGAACGCGAACCTGGCTGCCAAAGCGCTCGAGGTACCCACGCATGGAGCAGAGCGGCGTCAGCACCTGCCCGTCCTCGACCGGCAGGCCGGCCCCACGCAGCTCGCGCGCAAAGGCGGCAGGCGCTATATG
This sequence comes from uncultured Thermoleophilia bacterium, assembly GCA_963829285.1. Classification (GTDB taxonomy): domain Bacteria; phylum Actinomycetota; class Thermoleophilia; order Gaiellales; family Gaiellaceae; genus Gaiella. The sequence continues at coordinate 6,707 of CAWHHW010000004.1, forward strand.
ACTGCCGTTCGTGAACAGTGCATACGGCCGCCCCGACGCCGCGACCTTCTCCAGCACCTCGCGCGCACCGGGGATCACGTGCACCTCGTCGCCGGCCCGATGCACGAGCGTGCCGTCGATGTCGAAGATGAAGCCGCGGACGTTCTCGAGCATGGATCGCCTAGGAGGCACGACGCCACACCACCTCGTCGTCACCCTTGCGGACACTGAGGTACGAGATCGACCGGCGCCGCTCGATCTCGCGCAGGAGCCGCACGAGCGGGGCCCCGGCAGCGGCCGGTGCCCGCGGCCGCCGCTCCGTGAGCGGCGGCGCGGCCTGCATCGCGTCGACCTGCTCCTGCGGCATCGTCAGGCGCAACAGGAGCTCCTCGTCGGAGATGCGGTCACCGAAACGTGCACGGGCTCCCTCGAGGCTGACCGGCTGCGCGTCGCGCAGCGTCTCGACCTTCGAGAGCGAAAGAACACGGTCGGCCACGTCCGGATCGGGGGGCGCTGCGAACTCGCCGTAGTGGCCGAGGAAGTAGCGCACGGTTTCGTCGGAGACGTTGAGCCAGCGCTCGGAGTCGATCACGTTGCGGGTCGCCTGGTAGGCGATCAGCTGCGAGACCGGCGTGACGATGATCGGGTATCCCATCTCGGCACGCACGCGCACCACCTCGTGGAGTACCTCGTCGAAGAGCTCGGGCCTACGGATCTCCTCCAGCATCCGCCGCGTCGTCGTCACCATCCCGCCCGGCAGCTGGTGGTGGTAGTAGGCGGCGTCGTAGTCGCGCGTCGCTCCGGCCGGCAAGCCCTTCTCGCGCACGAGCTCCCGGAAGTACGCGTCGGCCCGGTCGAGCGCCTCGGCATCGAGCCGGTGCGCGTATCCCTCGGTCTCGAGGTTCCGCAGCGTCGACTCCAGCGTCGGCTGCGATGTCCCGCTGCCGGCGGGGCCGATGGCCGTGTGGAGAACGTCGAAGCCTGCGGCGACACCCTCCAGGTAGACGAGTGGCGCGAGCCCGATCGTGCAGTGGCTGTGCAGCTCGACCGGGCGACCCGTGGAGACAAAGTGCGGTGCCAGCTCGCGCACGGCGTCGACCGTCAGCAGGCCACCCGGATCCTTGAGGTAGAAGCGGTCGATGTCGGCGCAGTCCGCGAGCGAGGTGACGCGCTCGGCGTAGTAGGCGTGCGTGTGCACGGGACTGATCGAGTAGGTCAGCCCGACCACGATCTCCTCGACGCCCTCCTCTCGGGCCATGCGGGCGATGCGGCGGAGCGCAGGCGGGTCGTTCGCCGGCTCGGCGATCTGGAAACGGCGGATCCCGTTACGAACGACGCAGCGGAAGGCGAGCCGCATCACGTCCTCGTCGCACGGCTGCCAGGCGATGAAGCGCATCCCCGTTGTGATGTAGTTGAGCGGCGTGGTCGGCATCGCCTCGCGCATCAGCCGGATCAGCTCCCACGGGTCCTCCTGGTGGAAGCGGACAGAGACCGCCATGTGCGTGCTGGAGGTGAAGTCGAGCGCGTGGAAGCCGGCGCGCTCGAGGGTGGGCGCTATCGCAAGGATGTCGCCGGCGGTCAGGCCGGTCGCGCCCCAGAGGCTCTGGTTGCCGTCGCGCGTCGTCGTGTCGACGATATCGACGACGCGCGTCATCCGGCGTCGACGCGGAAGAGCGGCTGGCCGTACTCGACTGCCTGCGCGTTGTCGACATGGATCTCGGCGATCGTGCCCGCGATCCCCGCCGGAACCGAGTTCATCATCTTCATCACCTCGATGATGCAGACGATCGTCCCGGGCTCGACGCGCGTTCCCACCTCGACGAACGGCGCCGCGCCGGGGGCCGGGGCACGGTAGAAGACGCCGATCGTCGGAGACGAGATCGTGAGCGCGTCGTCCGCCTCCTCCGGTGCTGCCGGGTGCGCGACCGGCGCAGGAGTGGCGGGAGCGGGAACGCCGCCGCCGCGCACGACGTGCAGCGAGAGGCCGTCGGTCTCGATCCGCAGCTCGTCGAGCTCGGACTCGTCGATCAGCCGCAAGATCTCGCGGACGTCGTCATCGCTCAGTGCCACGGGGGCTACTCCCCGGCCTTGCCGGCGCCGAACATGCTCATCACGAGGCTCATGGCCGAATCGTGGCTGGCCGGCGTGTCCTTCTGTGGCAGCGCCGTCACCGGCCTCGACTGGACGACGAACAGGCTCCCCGGCAGCTCCTGTCCGCGCGCGATCGCCCACTCGACGTCCTGCCGGGAGCCGAAGTAGCGCTCGGCGCGCCGGCCGACGTCGACGAGCGCGTCGAGCGCCTGCCGGTCGAGGCACGGGATCTCCTGACGCTCCGCGGGCACGGCGGCCCGGATGGCGCCGCTCCCGGCGGCGTCGGGCAGGTACTCGATCTCCTTCGCGTGGACGTGCTCGCGCACGATCTCGCCGGTCACCTTGCTGACGAGGTAGTCGTCGGGCGTCACCTCGCCGCCGACCACCGCGAGCCCGAGCCCCCAGCTCGCGTTCACCGCCACCATGCTCGGATCGCCGGTGACCGGGTTGCACGTGAACAGCACACCCGAGACCTCGGCGTCGACCATCAGCTGGACGGTGACACCCATCGCCGGCTCCTCGACGGCCTGCCCGAGCCGCGCGCGGTAGGTGAGGGCGGGCGGGCTGTACAGGCTGACCCAGCAGTCGCGCACCGCGTCGCAGACGCGATCCGCGCCGCGTACCCAGAGGTAGGTCTCCTGCTGACCGGCGAAGGTCGCGTCCTGGCTGTCTTCCCCGAGCGCGCTCGAGCGGACCGCGACCGGAGGATCGTCGACGCCCGCTTCCTGCGCGAGCTCGGCATAGCGGCGGGCGACCTCGCCGAGAACGGCGGCAGGCACCGGCGCCGACCGCATCGCCTCGCTGATCGCGTGGGAGGTGGAACCGACGGAGTCGACGTCGTCGGCCGACATTCGCCCCGTCTCGGCGGCGATCATCCCCCCGAGCCCCGCCCCGTCGACGAAGGCATGGAAGGCCGAGGTGGCGAGGGCGAAGCCCGGAGGAACCGGGATCTCCGCCGCGATCAGCTCGCCGAGGGTCGAGCTCTTGCCCCCGAACGACGCGCTGTCCTCATGGCGCAGCTCGGCGAGGCCCCGGGTGTGACCTGGTGCGCTCACTCGAGGATCGTCACCGTTCCCGCGGTGCCGTCCACGCGAATCCGCTGCCCCGTGCTGATCTGCGCGGTGGCATGACCGGTGCCGACGACGGCAGGCAGCCCGTACTCGCGGCAGACGATCGCCGCGTGCGACATGACGCCGCCGATGTCGGTGACCGCGGCCTGGATCTTCGAGAAGATCGGCGCCCACGCGGGCGAGGTGATGCTGCAGACGAGGATCTCGCCCTCACGGACGTCGCCGATCTCGCGCACCGTCTTGACCACGCGGGCGGGGCCTTCGACGATCCCCGGCGAGGCCGCCGTGCCGCTCAGCTCGGAGCCGCCTTCCTGGTTCCGCGCCCATTCGTGAACTCGCTGTGTGGTGACGCCCCAGAGCATGATCAACGCGGGATCCATCATCACCTCGGGCACCGCACCCACGGCGGGCGGCGGCGTCCAGTCGGCCAGTGTGGCGAGGATCTCTCGCCTCCGCGCGACGATCGGCGGCCAGTAGGTCGGGCCGCGCGGCACCCCGCCGGTCGCCCACGTCAGCAGCAGCTCGTCGAGCGCCGAGTAGACCTCGAGACGGGACAGCTGAAAGATGCCGTCGGTGTCGTCGAGGAAGCCGTGGGCGACGAGCAGGTCGCCGAACTTGCGGATCTTGTTCCACCAGCTCGTCAGGAACCAGTAGTCGCAGAGGAACTTGTGCTCCTCGACATAGGGGAAGACCGTCCGCGAAAGCGCGAGCAGCTCCTCGAACCCCTTGCGCGCGTCGTCGTCGAGAAGATCGGCGTACTCGCTCGCAAGACGGTCTCGCTCGACGGCGATGTGATCAGTAGGGCGTTCAATCTCCTCACCGGCCTCGAGGGCGGCGATGTACCCGGTCAGCGAGGCATACGGGATCGTCGGGTCGTCGAACCAGGAGCCGTACGTGTGGTACAGCCCGTCGCCCGTCGCCATGTGGAACCACGGATCCTTGACGGCTTCGAGCTCCGCGAGCCAGGCGCGGCCGGCGTCGCTCTCGGCCAGCGCCTCGTCGATCTCCTGCGGCGAGCGGCCCTCGACGAAGGCCCCTTCGACACCCTTCTCGATCGCGAGCCGCGCCAGCCGCCGCAACTCGGTGTCGGGCTTGAAGAGGAGGACGTCGAGCCCGGCCACCATCTGCGCGATGTGCTGATCCGGGATGTCCGGCAAGTTGGCTTTGCAGAGCTCGGCGAAGGTCATGTACGCGCCGTAGCCGAGGAGCAGGAACTCGAAGTGGTTCTGCCACATCAGGTCAGAGAGCCGAAGGGCCGTTCGGTACGCGTCGAGAACGGAGCAGTAGCTCGTCTCCTGGTCGCCGAACGCGACCTCGTCCGGCTCGAGATCGTGGAGCTGCGGCACCTCGAGCTCCTCGAGCTCCTCGATCAGCCCGTCCATCTTCGTGCGCCACTTCGCGTAGAGCTCGTTCCAGTTCGCGTAGTAGTAGCCCGCGCGGCTCTGGAAATGCCCGGCGCGCTCGGCGATCTTCGCGGGATCGGTGACGGGGTTGCCGGAGATGTAGATGTAGCCGTTGATGCAGCGCCAGTCGATGCCCATTGCGGGCGGCACGGCGAAGACCCGGTTCTGCCAGGTGCCGAGCGCCTGGTAGGCGGTGTCGATGCAGATCGCGTCGAACGCGGGCATCGGCACCGGGAAGTGCATCGAGTTCCAGAACCAGAAGCGCTTCTCGTCGGCCTCGCGCCGCTCCTCGTCGAAGCGGGCGTAGTACGGGTACAGCTCCTCCCACCCCTCGCATCCGGCAGGAGTCTCGACCTCGTGCGGGCTGGGAAACGATCCAATGTCCGGTGCAGCTGTCATCTGACCTCCCTTTCGAAACCGCCCGATCGCTCGGCCGAGGACGTACGTCGAGAACAGTGGTCATTCTCCACGGTCGGCGAACCCCGTGCCAACTCCATCGTGCCCGCGGCTAAAGCTCTGTGCGGTTTGTGTCGATCTTTGTCCCCATGGACGAACGTCCGCAGACCCCCTCCGCAGGCACCGAGTCGACAGCCGATGTCGTGCCACTTCGTCGCGGCCCTGAAGAGCTCATCGACGACCGCTACCTGCTCGACGCGCTGCTCGAGAACACGCCCGACAACATCTACTTCAAGGACTCGCAAAGTCGCTTCATCCGGATCAGCACCTCACTCGCGCGCTGGATGGGACTGACCGAGGCAGCCGAGGCGATCGGGCTCAGTGACTTCGACTTCTTCGGCGAGGAGCACTCCCGGAAGGCGTTCGCGGACGAGCAGCTTCTCATCCGCACGGGCGAGCCGATCGTGGGGATCGAGGAGGAAGAGACGTGGGAGGACGGGCACCGGACCTGGGTTTCGACGACGAAGGTGCCCCTGCGCGACCGAAACGGCGCTGTCGTCGGCATCTTCGGCATCTCGCGCGACATCACCGAGCGCAAGCTGGCCGAGCAGCGCGAGCAGGAGCAAGCGACGTTGCTGGGCGAGCAGGCCCAGATCCTGGAGCGGCTGGCCAGCCAAGACGAGCTGACCGGCCTCTACAACCGCCGCGGGTTGGCGACAGTGGGCGAGCAGCTGCTCTACGAGGCGCGGCGGAGCGGCACATCGCTCGGCGTCCTCTTCATCGACCTCGACGGCCTCAAGACGATCAACGACCGCTTCACCCACCGAGCAGGAGACGAAGCCCTGCGGGCGATCGCGACGATCATGCAGGGCACCGCCCGCGAGACGGACGTCGTGGCCCGGATCGGCGGCGACGAGTTCTGCCTCATCGCCCACAACGCAACCGAAGCGTCGGTCGAGGCGATCGCCGATCGCATCGACCAGGCTGTCGGCGAGCACAATCGCCAGGCCACCGAGCACTTCGACGTCTCTGTCAGCATCGGCCGCATGCTCTTCGACGCACGGACGTCGGGCTCGATCGACGACCTGATCGAGCGCGCCGACTCGTCCATGTACGACCGCAAGGCACGACGCGTCTCCTGACCTGACGCGGAGATCTGGCTCGAGGCGTCGGGCTAGAATCGAGCTTTATGGCTCAATCCCCGCCGCGGTTCACACTCCCCGGAGAGCGGGCACGGTCGCGGCGGGACGTGATGCTCTTTCTGCGCCGCCTGGCGCAGCTCTGCGTCCTGATCTGCGTTCTGCTCGTGGCCGGCACGATTGGCTACGTCACGACGCAAGACGTCTCGGCCTGGTTCGGGTTCGTCTGGACGGTCGACACGATCTCCACCGTCGGGGCCGTCCCCTCGCCCACGACCACGGCCGGCCAGGCAGTCAAGGTCGTCCTCATCGTCCTGGGCGTGGGTACGCTCTTCTACGCGCTGGTGGCGATGACCGAGTTCTTCGTCGCCGGTCATGTCAGCGGCTTGTTGCAGACGCACAGGAGGCAGCGAGTGGTCAATGCCCTGTCCGGCCATTATCTGATCTGCGGTTTCGGGCGCGTCGGCCAGCAGGTCGCGCGTGACCTCCGAGCAGCCGGGGCGAGCTACGTCGTGATCGACTCGAACCCCGAGAGCCTGCAGGCCGCCGACGAGACGGCCGTCCCCTACGTCGAAGGCGAGGCCTCGGACGAGTCGGTGCTCCGCGAGGCCGGCATCGAGCGTGCCCGCGCGCTGATCGCCTGCGTCGACTCGGACGCCGACAATGTCTTCATCACGCTCAGCGCCCGTGAACTGCGGCCGGACATCACGATCGTGGCGCGATCGGGTCGCGAGGAGTCGGAGCGGAAGCTCCGGCGCGCCGGAGCCGACAGAGTCATCTCGCCGTACAAATCGAGCGGGTCGGACATGGCCCGCCTCGCCCTCCACCCGCAGGTGGCCGACGTCCTCGCCGTCGCAGCCGAGTATCGGATGGAGGAGATCGAGGTAACGGCCGAGTGCGCAGGCGCCGGTCGCGCGCTTGCCGACGTCCGCGGAGCCGCGATCATCGCTGCCCTGCGGCGCAGCAACGGCGAGCTGGTGCCGCAACCACCCGGGGACCTCGTACTCGAGGCCGGCGACATTCTGATCGCAAGCGGAACCTCGGCCGCCATGGACCGGCTCGACGAGCTGTTTGCGCCGGGGGACGGCGCGCGCTCCCCGGGCTGAGGACGACCGTTTCCTCAGGCGAACGTCGATACCCGGCCACTCCCCAGCGGAAGGCGAACGAGATGAGCGACGACACGGCGAAGATGGGGCAAAAGGACTACGAACGCGAGATGCGACGGCTGGACGGCGAGCTCGTCGCTCTGCAGGAGTGGGTGAAGGCAACCGGCGCCAAGATCTGCATCGTCTTCGAGGGGCGCGACACGGCGGGCAAGGGCGGCACGATCAAGCGGATCACCGAGCGCGTCAGCCCGCGGGTGTTCCGCGTCGTGGCACTGCCGGCGCCGACCGAGCGCCAGAAATCGCAGATGTACATTCAGCGCTACATCAAGCACTTCCCTTCGGCGGGCGAGGTCGTGATCTTCGACCGCAGCTGGTACAACCGGGCCGGCGTCGAACGCGTGATGGGGTTCTGCACCAAGGAGCAGACGGACCGGTTCCTCGAGGGGATTCCCGAGGTCGAGCGGGCGATGACGGACGCCGGAATCATCCTGCTCAAGTACTGGCTGGAAGTGAGCCCCGAGGAGCAGACCCGGCGCCTCGAAAGTCGCATCAACGATCCGCGCAAGGTCTGGAAGCTCACCGAGATGGACATCAAGTCGTACACCCATTGGTTCGACTACTCGCGGGCCCGGGACGACATGTTCCGCACGAGCGACACGGCCTGGGGGCCGTGGTTCGTAGCGAACACGAACGACAAGAAGCGGGGCCGGCTCAACATCATCTCGCACCTCCTCAGCCAGATCCCGTACGAGCCGCTCGAGCCGAAGGACGTCACGCTTCCCAAGCGAGAGAAGCGGGGCGACTACAGGGAACCGGATCTACCCGTGCGGCACATCCCGACTCCGTTCTGAGCGCTAGCCGTCGGTCAGGAGAGTCTCCCGCCCGATCGCGGGATCGGTGAAGACGTCGAGGTCGTCGCGACTCTCGGTCGAGAACTCGCTCACGACGGCTCCGTCCGGCCCGGCCTGGAACCAGTGGAGCGTGCCGGGCGGAATCGTGTGCTGGCCACCCGGGTCGAGCACGATCTCGCGCCAGACGGTGTAGACGCCGCGAGGTGGCGTGCACATCGGAGTGGGCGCCGGCTCGCCCTCCGTGTAGAGATAGACGCGCCCTGCCCGGCAGCGAAACGTCTCCTCCTTCCCGGGCGTGCCGTCGAACGGCGGGTGCAGGTGCTCGGGGCACGTCTGGCCGGGGAACAGCACGAGCTCCTTCGCGCAGACGCGCTCGGTGTTGACGTAGACGACGACCTCGAGCCCGGTCTCGTCGAGGCGGGAAAGACCGAAGTCCGCCACCTCGATCGTGCGCCGTTCGTCGGCAGTGAGCGCGATCCCGGCCGCCGCCAGCGCCTCGGCTGCGCGCGACTGCGCCTGTTCGACCTCCGCCCGAGTCAGCATCAGCTGATTCTCCACGTCTTGCCGCCGTTCGTCGAACGCCATTCGACCTTCGGGTCGGGAGCGCTGGACGGGGAGGCATAGCTGTGCCCGCGCACGATCAGGGTCGGCCAAGCCGCCGTGAGGGAGCGCGCCACGACCGCCGCACCTGCATCGGGCAGCGTCACCGTCTGGACGGCAGCGCCGCGGCCGACGATCACCTGGGCCGGTTTCGCACCGCGATCCACGAGCGCTGCGACCCCGCCCGGAACGACCGCGGCCGAGACGATGCTCCCGTCCGGGTGCGCCACCACCTGCGACCGCAGGGTCGCGCCGGCAGACGGCCAGTTGACGACGCGGTCGAGCGTGCCGGCGTCCCACCAGTAGAGCGAGGAGCCACGTCCCTGGAAGTCGCCGCTGATCGCCCGCGTTCGCGTCCAAGTGCGGCCGCCATCGTGCGTGATCCGCTGCGTCGTGGCGCAGTTGCAACTGGATGCAGGAAGCCCCACCGCGATCACGCCCTCCGTCGCGGAGGTGCGGACGACGCGGACTGCCTGCGAGGCGTAGATCCGTTGCCAGTGGCGGCCGGCGTCGTCGGTCGCATACACACCGTCCTCCCTGCTCTGCCAGCCGTGCTCGACGTCGGAGAAGCTCGAGTACTGCGGCAGCCGCGATAGCTGCCTGCCCCGGCCGGGCGCGAACGGCCCTCTCGAGAACGCGTGCATGGCGCCGATCACGAGCGTCCCGTCGGTCACGGTCGGCGGCGCGAAGGAGACACCACCGATCGCCCGCCGAGCGACGACTCGTCCCGTGCGGGCATCGACGCCGACGAGTTGCTCAGGGCGGCCGGTCAGCGCGGGCACGGAGAGAGACACCCAGACGACGTTCCCCGCGACGGTCGGGGAGCCGTAGAGCGTCGGCTTCCCGAGGCCGAGCCGCCAGGCGATACGAGGCTTGCAGCCGGCATCGAGCGCGACGCTGACGAGCTCAGACGCGGTCACGATCAAGAACGAGTCGAGCCGCTTGGAGTAGGTGGGCTGGGTCAGGAGCGGAGCGACGGGATCGGCCTTCTGCAGCGCCAGCGACCACACCGGCCCCGCAGCGACCGCGTTCGACCGCCAGCCGAAGAGGACACCGCTCTTCGCCTGCGCCGCCACGATCTCTCCCTTGCAGGCGGCACTCTCGGCGACGACCGGGGAGCCGACGAAGTCGTTGTCGCCGAATCCCTTGCCGAGGTCGGGCGCGCTCGCCGCCTTCACTTTGAGGCTCGGCGACAGCTCGACGAGATGCTCGCCGTTCCCCGCCTGCTCGCTGAACGCGGCGCCCGTGTTCGAACCACCCTCGAGCGCGTTTGCCGTCACCGCGAAGATCGAGTTCCGGCTGGGGCTATACGCCGGTCCGCCCCAGCCCCACACACCGCCGCCGCCTCCCTGCGAGGCGGGAACCGACGTCCAGCTCGACACCGCGCGTGTGGCGACGTCGACCCTGACGATCTTCCCCTCCATGGCCTGGTCGCAGTACGAGCCCGTCCCGGCGTAGATCGATCCGTGGACGAGCAACAGTGCGCTCCAGACGAGCTCTGTGCGAAAGTCGTGGAAGAGAGCGACGGGCCAGCCGCGGCGCTCGGCGCCGGTCGCGAGGTCGAGCGCGTGCAGCCTCCCGAACGCGTCGACGACGTAGAGGACGCCCTTGGCCGGATCGATCACGGGCGTGCCCGTGACGCCCCAGCCGCCGGGGATCTGCGTGCACGAATGAGCGAGCCGCCCGAGATCGACCTGCCAGCGGAGGTAGCCGTTCGCCGAGAACGCATCGACGAAGCCGTCGGCCGTGCCGACGTACGACGTCGACTCGCCCGGGCGCGGCACGTTGGCCGCGACGAGAGCCTGCGTCGTCACCATCGCGGAGATCGGGAAGAACCACGAAGAGCGAATCGAGCCGACCTCGGCCTCGGTCGCGCCCGGCCGTTCGACACCGTTGCCGAACGCCGGCCACGCAGCCCCACCGGAGGCGGTCCGCGACGAGCCTGCTCCCGCAAGCGCGAGAGCCATAGCCAGCACCAGGCCAACGACCCGTCCCCTTCGTGACCGGTCCTGCAACACGGCGGAAACCTAGCCCCGGAGTGACGCGGCCGGTCGCGGTAACGTGCACGAAGCCTCCGGGGTCGAAACCCGGATGCGCCCCATCCACTCGAGGCCACGGAGAGAGAGCCCGCATGAGCACATCGAACGACTCGCTTGCAGCGGCGAGCCCCGGCGAGGGAACGGCGCCGATCCCCTGGGAAGAGCGGCCCGCAGGCACCTCGTCATTGCTCTGGCGCTCGAGCAAGAACCCGATCATCGCGCGCGATCACCTGCCGCGCTCGAACAGCATCTTCAACTCGGCCGTCGTCCCGTACGGCGACGCGTTTCGCGGGCGTGTTCCGCATCGACGACATGTCGCGCACGATGAACATCCACGCCGGCCGCAGCGCCGACGGGATCGACTGGGAGATCGACGAGCAGCCGATCGTGTTCGCTCCGGCAGACGCGCGCATCGCCGAGATCCAGGAGACGTTCCTGCACGCCTACGACCCGCGGGTCGTGTGGATCGAGGATCGCTACTACGTGACGTGGTGCAACGGCTACCACGGCCCGACGATCGGCGTCGCCTACACCCACGATTTCGAGACGTTCCACCCAACTCGACAACTCCTACCTGCCCTTCAACCGGAACGGCGTCCTCTTCCCGCGCAAGATCGGTGGCACGTACGCGATGTTGAGCCGGCCGAGCGACAACGGTCACACGCCGTTCGGCGACATCTTCTACTCCGAGAGCCCCGACCTGACCTACTGGGGCCGCCATCGCCACGTGATGGGGACGCGGTCGTGGAGCTGGGACTCGACGAAGGTCGGCGCCGGCCCGATTCCGATCGAGACCGACGAGGGCTGGCTCGTGATCTACCACGGCGTGCTCACCTCGTGCAACGGCTTCGTCTACTCGATGGGCGCGGCGCTGCTCGACCTGGACGAGCCGTGGCGCGTGCTCTCGCGGCCGGCCGACTACCTCCTCTCCCCGCAGGTGCCCTACGAACAGGTCGGGGACGTGCCGAACGTGGCCTTCCCGTGCGCGGCACTCGTCGACCGGGCGAACGACCGCCTCACCGTCTACTACGGAGGCGCGGACACGGTCGTCTGCATGGCACACGGCCACCTCTCCGAAGTGATGGAGTCGCTGCGAGCGTGACCGGAGCACCCTCCCCTCGGGACCCGCGTCAAGCGCGAGCACGAGCGCGCGGCGTACGACCGTGCCACGATCGACGCCATCCTCGACGCGGCGCTCGTCTGCCACCTCGGGTTCGAGCGCGACGGGCAGCCCTACGTGATCCCGACGCTCCATGCGCGTATCGGCGACCTCCTCTACGTGCACGGCTCCTCCGCGAGTCGCACCGTGCGTGCGCTCGGAGAAGGGATTCCCGCCTGCGTCACCGTGACCCTGATCGACGGCATCGTGCTGGCCCGCTCGGTCTTCGAGCACTCGGTCAACTACCGCTCGGTCGTCGTGCTCGGCACCGCGACGGCAGTCACCGACCCCGATGAGAAGAACACCGTCCTGGAGGCGTTCACCGAGAAGCTGCTGCCGGGCCGCTGGGCCGAGGCGCGGTCACCGAGTCGCAAGGAGCTGAAGGCGACGGGCGTGCTGTCGCTGCCGCTCGACGAGGCGTCGGCGAAGGTGCGCACCGGCCCGCCCCACGACGGAGATACGCCGGATGCCGCCCTCGACGTCTGGGCGGGAGAGATCCCGCTGGTCCTCCGGGCCCTGCCTCCTGTTCCGTCGCCCGACCTCCGGGCCGGGATTCCCGTGCCCGCGTACGCGCGGCGCTACCGCCGGCCCGGCCTCACCGACTGAGCCAGCCGCGTCGGAAGAAGTAGGTGAGCACGATCGCGACGGTTGCGAGCTCGAGCCCGATCCCGAGCGCGACGAAGTGCCCGACCCCGCCGATGTGGAGCACCATCCAGCCGAAGTTCTGCCCGAAGAATCCGGTGATGAACGTCAGCGGCATGAAGACCGTGGCGATGATCGCGAGCTGCTTCATGACCCCGTTGAGCCGGTTCGAGACCGTCGAGAGGTAGACGTCCATCGCGCCGCTGAGGAGGTCGCGGTAGGTGTCGATCATCTCGCCGATCCGGATCAGGTGGTCGTAGACGTCGCGGAAGTAGCGCTGGTCGTCGTTGGTCATTCCCGGGAGCGCATCGACCCCGACTGCGATCGAGGCGAAGAGGTCGCGCTGCGGGGCGATCACCTTGCGCATGCCGACGAGCTGGCGCTTCATCGAGAAGATCTCCTGCAGCTCGGCGTCGCCGGCATCGCGGAAGATCTCGTCCTCGAGCACGTCGATCCGCTCGTCTATCGCCTCGAGGCGCGGGAAGAAGCTGTCGACGAGGCCGTCGACGACGCTGTGGAGGAGGCGGGCCGACTCGTAGACCGGGGCATCGCGCTTGACGTACCGCTCGTGCAGCGCCTCGATCGACGGCGCGTCGTCATGGTGCAGCGTGACGAGATAGCGATCCGAGTAGAAGCAGTGCAGCTCGACGAGGCCGTCCTCGTCACGGTCGCTCGAGGCACCGAAGACGACAAGGAAGACGTAGCCGTCGTAGTCGTCGATCTTCGGCCGCTGCCCGAACCGCCACGAGTCCTCGAGCGCGAGCGGGTGGAAGCCGAACTCCGCCCGCAGGATCTCGAGATCGGCGGCCTTCGGATCGTGGATGTCGAGCCAGAAGAACGTGCCGGCCTGGAGAAACTCGCGCACACGGTCGCGCTCGGAGCCCAGCCCTTTCGTTCCGTTGCAATGGATGAGGTTCGCCGGGCCGGGCGAGTCGTGCTCGGAGGTCACGGGCCGATCGTACGCCGGGCGCCGGAGGCCATTGGCCGGGATCCCTACCGGCGGCGCAACCGTGGGACGACGGTAGGCTGAAGCCGTGGACTTCGACACCGTCGTGATGAAGTTCGGCGGCTCGTCGGTCGCCGACCCCGACAAGATCAGGCACGTCGCGCGGCGTCTCGTCGAGGCCAAGCAGCGTGGGCTACGGGTCGTCGGGACCGTCTCGGCGATGGGAAAGACGACCGACGGGCTGATCGATCTCGCCCATCAGGTGTCTCCCACGCCGAATGCGCGCGAGTTCGACATGCTGCTCTCCACCGGCGAGCGCATCGCCTGCGCGCTCGTGGCGATGGCGATCACCGACCTCGGCCAGGAGGCACTTTCGCTGACAGGCTCGCAGGCTGGGATCCTCACCGACGGCCCGCACATGAAGGCCAAGATCAAGGAGATCCGAGGCGACCGCGTCAAGGACGCGCTCGACGACGGGAAGATCGTGCTGGTCGCCGGGTTCCAGGGCTTCTCGCGCGAGACGATGGACGTGACCACTCTCGGCCGCGGCGGCACGGACGCGACCGCCGTCGCGCTCGCGGCCGCACTCGGCGCTGCCTGCGAGATCTACTCCGACGTCCCCGGCGTGTTCACCGCCGACCCCCGGATCGTCCCGGACGCGCGGAAGCTCGACACGATCTCGTACGAGGAGATGCTCGAGATGTCCGCGTCGGGCGCGAAAGTGCTGATGCTGCGCTCGGTCGAGCTCGCTCGCAATCACGGTGTCCGTATTCATGCCCGCTCCACGTTCTCTGACGAGGAGGGAACCTGGGTCCAGGAAGGAGCTTCGATGGAGCAGCCAATCGTCTCGGCCGTGACCCACAGTGCCAACGAGGTGGTGTTTACCCTCTCCGACATCCCCGATCGTCCCGGCGTCGCAGCGCTGATCTTCGACGTCGTCGCGTCCGCGCACGTGAGCGTCGACACGATCATCCAGAACGTCGTCCACGGGAACGCCGAGATGTCGTTCTCGGTGCCGGCCGAGGACGTGCCCGCCACGAACGCCGCGCTCGAGAGCACGCGCTCCGAGCTCGGCACCTTCACGGTCGAGGAGAATCACGATCTCGGGAAGGTGTCCCTGATCGGCGCCGGCATGCGCTCGCACCCGGGCGTCGCGGCCAAGATGTTCCGCACGCTCGCCGACAACGGGATCAACCTCGAGATGATCTCCACCTCGCCGATCAAGATCTCCTGCATGATCGCGCGCTCGGAGATCCCGAATGCTGTCCGCGAGCTGCACGCGGCGTTCGAGCTCGAGAACGGCCCGCTGCAGGCCCCGTAGGAAGGCAAGGCCGGCCGGCGGATGCGTAGAACTGGGCAGCGTCACTCGGTGAGTCCAGGGATGCATGGACGTGAACCTTCACCCATGCTTCGGGAATGAGCTCGACAGTCGATCGCCAAGGGCCCCAGCCGGCGGCCGGGTCCGACGTAGACGCCCACGCCCCCATCGGATCGCCGGGCGATGCCGCAGAGCGCGTTCAGGCGACGCCCGCCGACTCCGCAGTTGCGCCGCAGAAGAGGCTCGACCTCGAGGCGATTGTGGCCGGGTGGTGGACCGCACTCGACGCAGCCGAGCGCGCGCTCCGCAGCGGCAGCGATTCCCTCGGCGAGACCGAGACCGGGGAGCGCCGCCGCCACCTCGTGGACGAACGGCGCGAGATCCTGGCACTGCTCCAGGGACTTGCCCGCGATCACAACATGACCAGCCCTCTGCTCGGCTGGCTCGGCGGACAGGGGCTGACAAGACAGAAGCTGGGCCTGCCCGCTTCTGTGCGCGCCTGCGTCTTCGACCTCGACGGCGTCCTCACCACCAGCGCGACGGCGCACGCAGAGGCCTGGGCAGACACGCTCGACGGCTACCTGCTCGGACGGGCCGACAGTGGCCGCCGCGAGTTCATCGCCTTCGACCGCCGACGCGAATACGAGCTCCTGATCGCAGGCAAGCCCCGCCGCGAGGGCGTCCGCGCGTTTCTCGCGAGCCGCGGCATCGACCTCCCGGAAGGCAGCCCGAACGATGCCCCTGGCGACGCAACGGTCTACGGGCTCGCCAACCGCAAGCTCGACCTGCTCCGCGAATCGCATCGAGCGCGTCGGCGTGGCCGCATTCACAGGCTCGCGGGCCTACCTCGAAGCCGTCCGACTGCTGGGCCTCCGCGTTGCCGTCGTTTCCGCAAGCACCAACACCGGGGCCATCCTCGAGCAGGCCGAACTGGCTCACCTGGTCGACGAGCAGATCGACGGCACCACGATCGAGCTCGAGCAGCTCCGCTCCAAGCCCTTCCCCGACACCCTCCTCGCCGCCTGCGAGCACCTCGGACTGCAACCCGACGACTGTGCCGCGTTCGAAACCACGCCTGCTGGCATCGCAGCTGCCAGAGCCGCCGGCTACAAGCTCGCGGTCGCCGTCGATCGCGACGGACAAACCCGAGCCCTGCGCGCCAGCGACGCAGACCTCGTTGTCGGCGATCTCGCCGAGATTGCGGGAACCTAGCCGGCCGAGCTCACCCGTCTTCGGGGAGGCACTGCCGCGTCGCCGACGAATCACGCGACGATGGACATCTCTGATCGCACGATGCGGGCGCTCATCACCAGCGTGATCGGCGTGCTGCTGGTCGTCGCGACTCGCTTCGCGCTCGACTTCGTCTACAACCGCTACGAGCGGCGACTCGTCAAGCGCGACCCGATGGCGGTCGCTCGCCACCGTACGATGTTCACGTTCGTCCGTCGCGTGGTCGTGGCGCTCGTCGCGGCGATCGCTGTCTGGAACGTGCTCGCGCTCTACGACGTGACGTCCCAGATAGGCAAGGCGCTCTTCGCCTCGAGTGCCGTGATCGCGCTCTTCGCGGGACTTGCGTTCAGCACGCCGCTCTCCAACCTCGGCTCGGGGCTCCTGGTGGCGTTTACGCAGCCGCTCCGCCTCGGAGACCGCGTCTCGGTCGGGGGTGAAACGGGCTTCGTCGAGGAGCTGAACCTCATCTACACGACGCTCGTCACCGACGATGCGCGCCGTATCTTCGTGCCCAATACCCAGTTGACGACCAGCCCGATCGTCAACCGGACGATCAAGGACCCCCGCCGGCTCGTCTCCGCGCAGTTCCCCGTCTCGATCGAGACGCCGGTGGCCGACGCCCGTGCCGTGCTGCGTTCGGCGATTGCGGAGATGCCGGGGACGAATGGCGCGGAGGCACGCGTGCGCGTGGGCGAGATCACCGAGAGCACCGTGTGGCTCGAGGCAGCCACGTACGGGCCGCTCGACGCCGACGTGGTCTCGCTTGCGAGCGACCTGCGCGAGCGGGGCCTCGGGGCCCTGCGCGACAGCGGCTTTCTCAGCAGCTAGCCGGGGCGCGCTTTGCGTTCTCCGCGGAGGGTGTCTCCCTGGAGATCAGGGAAGACACCCTCACGCGGGGACGACGAGCGAGACGCGCCCCGACTACACCTCCGCAGCCGCGGGAGCGGCTTCGGACGCGCGATCACGCGGGAGATACAGGAACGTGTAGAGAAGCGCGGCTATCAGACCGCCGATGAACGGACCGACGTAGTAGATCCACGCGTTCGTCCACGACCCTTGCACGAGCTCCGGGCCGAACGCACGAGCGGGATTCATCGCCGCACCGGTGAGCGGGCCACCGATGAGGATGTCCACGGTGACGATGAGGCCTATGCCGAGCCCTGCAATCGCCGAGAACGTCCCACGCGGATCGACCGCGGTTGCGAAGACGACCCAGACGAGGAAGAACGTCAGCACCATTTCGATCGCGAGACCCTGCCATTGCGTGACACCGGGACCGAGTGCGGGAACTCCGAGCGAGCCGTCGAGCTGGCTCGGGAGGACTGCCTTGGCCAGCAGTGCCGCTGCCGCTGCGGCGGCAAACTGGGCCAACCAGTAGAGGACTGCGAGAACCGGATCGATCTTCCCGGCCACGAGAGCGCCGAGCGTGACTGCCGGATTGACGTGCCCGCCCGAGATGTGGGCGAAGGCCGAGATCATGACGCCGAGGGCAAGGCCCTGGGCGACCGCGGCCCCGAAGATACCGGCCACCTGCCCGCCGACTGCGATCGACATCGAAACGGCGAAGACGAACGTGAACGTGCCGAGAAACTCGGCGATTGCTTTGCGTGTGGGGTCGTATTCCATGCGCCGATTATCGAAGGCGCGGCGGACGGAGCGGCCTGGCAACAACCGAGGGTGCGCCACCTGCGCGCATGCACCCAAACGTTCCTGCCACGCGCGCGGGGTGTCTCCCGAAGATCAGGGGAGACACCCCGGCGTTCGTGCGGTACGAGCTAGACGCAGTCCCGGAGCGCCTGCGCCTCGGGAAGCCCCTCGAGCTTCTTGAGCGTGTTGTTCTCGATCTGACGGATCCGCTCGCGTGTGACACCGAACGCCCGGCCGACCTCTTCGAGCGTGCACGGCTGCGTGCCGCTGAGGCCGAAGCGAAGCTCGATCACCTGCCGCTCCCGGTCGGGGAGCGAGGCGAGGGCCAGGTCGATGTCCTCACGGCGGAGCGAGACCGACGCAGTGTCGAACGGCGACTCAGCTGAGTCGTCCGGCACGAAGTCACGGAGCGACGACTCCTCCTCTTCCCCGATCGGCTTCTCGAGCGAGACCGGCTGTTGCGCCATCCGCAGGATCTCACGCACCTCTTCGATCGTGATCTCGAGCTCCTCGGCGATCTCGTCCGGCCGCGGCTCTCGCCCAAGGCGCTGCACGAGCTGACGCTCCATGTGCACGACCTTGTTCAGCTTCTCGACCATGTGCACCGGGATCCGGATCGTGCGCGCCTTGTCGGCAATGGCCCGAGTCACCGCCTGCCGGATCCACCAGGTGGCGTACGTCGAGAACTTGTACCCCTTGCGATAGTCGAACTTCTCGACGGCCCGAATCAGCCCCAGCGAGCCCTCCTGGATCAGGTCCAGAAACGACAGGCCGCGGCCGAGATACCCCTTCGCAATCGAGACGACCAATCGCAGGTTTGCCTCGATCATGTGCTGCTTGGCGGCCGGGTCTCCTCGCTCGATCCTCTTCGCGAGCGTCACCTCCTGGTCGGCCGAGAGCAGCGGCACCTTGCCGATCTCACGCAGGTAGAGCCTGAGCGAATCGAGCGACGGCTCCACGCTGAGGTCGAGCTTGGGTGCGGTGGCCTTCTCGTCCTCGATCGGTGCGGGCTCGTGCGGCAGCCGCTTGTGCTGCTCACCCTCGACGAGCTCGATCGAGTGGTCGATCGCGTACGTGGTGAACTCTTCCAACTGCTCTTTTGTCAACTCGACGTCCTCGAGCGCGTTGACGATCTCGTCGTAGGTGAGGAACCCCTTCTCCTGCCCTTGCTCTACGAGCTTGTGCAGTTCCTCGACATCTGGCAGAGCGATCTCGACGGAGAGCATGAACCCCTTCTTCTCGCGGGTTGACTACGACAGACTCGACTCCCCGGTCACCCGACCGGCTCACTTCCCCCCTGCAGGCGGCGAATCCTATCTACGCGATCGCCCTGTTGGGACATGACTTTGAGGACGGGTCCCGATCGGCCTGGATCGTGCTCGCAATTGCGGCCACACTACGATCGATGCCCGAGCTACCCGAGGTGGAGGCGTGGGTCCGCGAGCTCGATCCGCTCGTCTCGCAGGCCGTCGTCGAACGCGCCGGGCCGGCCCACATCGCGACCCTGAAGACGTTCGATCCCCCACTCTCGGCGCTGGCCGGGCGAAGCCTCGAGGGCGCACGCCGCCGCGGCAAGAACCTCCTCTTCCCGACCACCGACGGCGACCTCGTCCTCCGTGTCCACCTGATGAGCGCCGGGCGGCTGCGCTACCACCCGCCGGGAGCGAAGACGCCGAAGACGCCGATGTTCCGGCTCGCGTTTGCCGACCGCGGCGAGCTCGTGCTGACAGAGGCCGGCAAGAAGAAACGCGCTGGGGTGTGGCTTCTCACACCCGAAGCGCTCGAGGCGGAGCTCGCCCACCTGGGGCCGGACGCGCTTGGGCTCGACCCGAAGCAGCTCGGTGAGATCCTCGGCCGTGAGCGCCGTCAGCTCCATCCGCTCCTGCGCGACCAGCGGGCGCTCGCCGGGATCGGGCGAGCTCACGCGAACGAGATCCTCTGGCTGGCGCAGCTGTCGCCGTTCAAGCTCTCGACCGACCTCGGCGCGGATGAGTCGGCACGGCTTGCCGCCGCGATCGAGGACGATCTGCAGCGGGCGCTCGCGCTCCGCATCGCCGGGAAGGGCGACGGAGACGTGTACCGGATCCACGGTCATTTCGGTGAGCCGTGCCCACTGGGGCACGACACGCTTCGCCGCGTCGCCTTCGAGGAGCACACGATCACGTACTGCCCGACCTGCCAGACAGGCGGCAAGGAGCTGAAGGACCGGCGACTGTCGCGGCTGCTGCGCTGACCTACGTCACCAGAAAGTAGACCGTGCAGAAGAGGCCGAAGGCGATGCTCCACACCGCGAACGGGATCAGCGTCCGCGTTTCGAAGTAGCGCATGAGGAACCGCACCGCGAAATACGCAGCCGCCGCGGAGCAAAGCGAGGCTACGAGTGCCTGCCCGCGGATGCCGTCCCCTTGCGACCCCATCAGCTCCGGCAGCTTCAACAAGGCGGCCGCGCCGATGATCGGGGTCGCGAGCAGGAATGCAAAGCGCGCTGCATCCTTGTGCGAGAGCCCGACGAGCAGGCCGCCGCCCATCGTCGCGCCCGAGCGCGAGAGACCGGGGATCAGCGCGAGCGCCTGCGCCGCGCCGACACCGAACGCCTGCGGGAACCCGACCTGCCGTGCGATGCGCGTGTCGTCGTCGTCGGCCGTCTGCGGCGCCCGCCGCCGAAGTGCTTCGGCGCCGAAGAGGATGAAGCCGTTGACGATGAGGAAGAACGAGGCCGACTGCGCCGACGCGAAGACGCTACGCAACGAATGCTCGAGGATGAGCCCGAGCACACCTGCCGGAATCGTGCCGACGACGAGCAGCCAGCCGAGCTTGGCGTCGGTGTCGTCGGGCGCTATGCCGCGATCGCGGAGGCTACGCCCGATTCCGCTCAGAATCCGCATCCAGTCCTTCCAGAAGAAGAAGAACAGCACGATCGCCGTGGCGAGGTGGGTCGCCACGAGGAACGTGATGAAGTAATCGTCGTTCTGGTGGATGTCCCAGCCGAACAACTGCGGCAGGATGACGCTGTGGCCGAGGCTCGAGATCGGGAAGAGCTCCGTCACCCCCTGCAGCAGGCCGAGAACGATTGCCTGCCAGTACGTGATCACCGTGGAGGCGATCACGACGCGGCAGGCTCCTTGTTCTTGGCGCCCGTCTGGAACCAGGCATAGACGAGCAGTGCGACGCCGACGAAGAACGCGGCAAGCCCGTGCTTGATGTGGTGGTGATCCGAGCCGGCCTCATGGCCGGGGATGAACGACGGCAGTGAGCTCGCGGGCTCGATCCAGTACAGGACGGCGAGCGCGATCAACGCCACGCCGACGACGACCGCGCCCCACGTCAGGACGGGGTGCTTTGTGTTCATTCGTGCTCCAGTGCTCGAGGGATGCGAACGCTATCGCTCGGCACGGACAACGCGACGATCGTGCTGCGACCTCAGGCGTCCTCGCAGATCCCGTGATAGAGGCGGTAGTCCATGCGCGGCGACCCACTGTAAAGGCCAAACGCGCCCGATTGACCGAAACCGAGCAGGTGTTCAGGCCACGTTCAGGATGGCGCCGCGATCTTGGAACCATGTCGATCTCCCCGCACCGCGATGCCGCGCCAGGCGCCCCGGTCGCCCGGCGCTGGTTCGCCGGGCCGATGCTCAACAAGGTCCCGGAGATCACGCTCTTCTTCTGGGTCATCAAGGTGCTGTGCACGACGGTCGGTGAGACCGCCGCCGATTTCCTCAATACGAGCCTGAACCTCGGCCTCACCGTGACGACGTTCATCATGAGCGCCGTCCTGATCGTCGCGCTCGTGTTCCAGTTTGCGTACCGCCGCTATCTCCCAGGGATCTACTGGCTCGCGGTCGTGCTGATCAGCGTCGTCGGCACCCTGATCACCGACAACCTGACCGACAACTTCGGCGTCTCGCTGGTGACGACGACGGTCGTCTTCAGCATCGTGCTGGCAGCCGTTTTCGCAGCCTGGTACGCGAGTGAGCGCACACTCTCGATCCACACCATCGTGACGACGAAACGAGAGGCCTTCTACTGGCTGACGGTGTTGTTCACATTTGCCCTCGGGACGGCCGCCGGCGACCTCACCGCCGAACGGCTCGCCGTCGGGTACTGGAAGTCGGCTCTCCTGTTCGCGGCGCTGATCGGGATCGCCTTCTTCGCACACCTGAAGCTCGGGATGAACGCGATCCTCGCCTTCTGGATCGCCTACATCCTGACCCGCCCCCTCGGCGCCTCGATCGGCGACTACCTCTCACAGCCTCGCGCCGACGGCGGCCTCGGCCTCGGCACGACCGTGACGAGCATCATCTTCCTCGCTCTCGATCCTGGCCGTCGTCGTCTACCTGACGCCTGACGAAGGTCGACCGGATCGAGAGACCGAGCCAAGCGTCTCGAGAGCTCGGTGGCCACGGGAGCCCGCATCCTCATCGTCGCCAACAAGGTGGCCGCGACCTCCGGCGCTCGTCGAGGCGGTGCGGGAACGCGCCGCAGCCGGTCCCGTCGGGTTCTTCATGCTGATCCCGAACCCCGGGCACCTGGCATTCGACCGCGTCAGTCACGACATTCACGAAGGCGAGGCGGTGCTCGCAACGGCCTTGCCGCCGCTCGCCGAGGCCTCCGGCAGCCGGGTCGAGGGGCGTGTCGCGACGAGCCCGAATGCCTACGACGACATCGTGGCCGAGGTGAGCTCGGGCGAGTACGACGAGATCATCCTCGAGACGCCGCCGAGCCACGTATCCCACTGGCTGCACGTCGATCTCTCCCAGCGGATAGCGCATCTCGGGCTGCCGCTGACCACGATCGCAGCGACGCACTAGCGCCGACGAATCAGCGCATGATCCCCGTGTGGCCGAGCGAGTAGCGGCCGGGCTGCGGCCAGACCGCAAGGCCGTGCGGACCGGCTCCCACCGCGATCCGGTGGAGCAGGCGGCCGGTCCTGGTGTCGATCGCGTACACCTCGCCGTTGTAGCGTCCCGAGAGCCAGAACACCTTGCCGTCGGCCGAGACGCCGCCCATGTCCGGGCTTCCGCCGGGAATGTGCCAGGTCGTCACGACCTTGCCGGTGGCGAAGCTGACGACCGAGATCGTGCCGGCGTTCCGGTTCGATACGTAGAGCAGCCTGGCGTCTCGACTCGGGTAGAGACCGTGCGCGCCACGGCCGGTGGGTAGGAAGCCGGTGACGCGGAACCGTCTCGCGTCGATCTTCCAGAGGCCGTTCGACATCATGTCCGCGACGTAGAAGACACGGCCGTCCGGCGACAGCTTGACGTCCTGCGGCATCGCGCCGGGCCGGAGGCTCAGCATCCCGACAACACGCTGCCGCTGGACATCGACCTTCATCACCTGGCCGGAGAACTCACAGCTCGCGAGGAGATAGCGGCCGTCGGCGGAGAAGTCGATGTGATCGACGCCTCGACACTGCACCGGGAGCGAGTGCCGGAGGTGGAATGTGTGCGCATCTCGAAAGTCGAGCCGGTGGAGCGCTTCGGCGACGACGATCGCGAAGCGTCCGTCGGGAGTGAAGTACATGTTGTACGGATCGTCGACCGGAATCGCCGCACCGGGCTTGCCGGTCAGCGGGTCGATCGGCGTGAGGCTGTTTCCCGTGTCGTTCGTCACGTACAACGTCTTCAGGTCGTAGGCGGGAACAACGTGCTGCGGCAACCCGCCGACCGGGAAATGCCCGACGACCTTGTATGTCCGCGGGTCGATCACGTCGACCGTGTCCGACTTCGAGTTCGGGACGTAGATGCGAGGGAGGGCGAGGCGCGCGGCGCCGCGAAGCTGGTTGGCGCCGTCGGCGGCGTAGACGTTGGTGGCGTCGAGAAGCGCCGGAACGCGTGCTGCGGGGGGCCGGACCGACACCGCCGCGACGCGCGCGCGAAGTGTGAGGACAGATGCGACCGTCCCACGCGGCGAGCGGCCACCGACGAGCAGGATTCTGTCCCCGAGGCCGACGGCCGCGAGGTCGCTGAGCGGCTCCGGCAGCCGGCCTGCGAGGTGCACCCTCCGATGCGTCGACATCGATCGCGACGATCGCCGCGGTCGGGGTACCCGTCGTGGGGCCTCGACCGCCGATCAGGTACGCGGTCCCTCCCAGCGTCGCCGCGGCCGCGTGCGTCGTCGGCGCGGGCAGTCGCCCGATGACCGCGACGTGTCCGCCCGGGGTGTACGTGAGCACGGCGTCGGTGGCCGAGCCGTCGGGTCGAGATCCTCCTGCGATCACGAGCCTTTTGCCAACAGCGGTCACAGCTGCATACCGCAACGGCGACGGCAGATGGGCAACAACGCGGGCAGGCGAGCCGGGCCGCCAGGCCACGATCGTGTCGAGCCAGGCCGTGCCCGTGTAGCCGCCGACGATGTAGGCCGTCGATCCGATCGCGGTCCCGGCCTGATCAGAGCTCGGCGCCGGCAGCCGGCCGACCACCGTCGAGTGGCCGCTCGAGGGATCGACGCGGACGATCTCGGCGTGCTGGCGGACGCCGTCGCCGCCGCCGAAGAGATAGACGCCGCTCGGGAGGAGTGCCGCTGCCGCGTCGTGGACGGCGACCCCGAGCGCCCCGATCCGGCGTGAGCCTGTGGATCCGATTCGCACGATGTCCCCCGTCGACGTATCGGCCGCCGTCAGCCCACCGATCACGAGCGCGCTGCTCGGCTCGATCGGCGCGGCCGCCGCATCCTGGACAGGGCTCGGCAGCCGGCCGGCGGGGGTTGCAACGAGACGGACGACCACCGCTCGCCGCGGATGGGATACCGCGAGCAACGCAGCCGATGCCTTCGTCGGCGCCGGCGGGGTCGGGGCCGCAGTCTTCATGGAGGACGACGACCGAATCACCGCACCCACGATCACCGCGCAGACGAGGACGACCACCGCCACCCCGGCGATGCGACGTCGCCGCCTCCGGGCGGACAGGCGGTGACGGCGACGCGAGACCGGACCGTCCGGCGCCGGATCGTCGAGATCGCGGCCGGAGGGCAGGCCGCTACTCCCGGGCGAGCGGCTACTCACCCTACGAGGGTGTCGCAGGCGGCCTGAATGCCGCCTGAACGCATCAAGCCTCTACGGCGCGACACCGGTCGGGAGCGGCTCGTCGAGCTCGATCAGGCCGAAGTGGATCAGCAGCAGCGGCAGTCGTGTCAAGGGGTGCATCTCGCGGCTGTGCGCCCAGGCGCCGACGTACTTCATCAGTGGGGCCTTCGGGTGGAAACGCCTGATCGCGCGATACAACGCTCCTGACTCGGCGTTCTGATCGCTGACAATCCTGTCCCGCGTGCTCCACCAGAGGTGGAGCGGGACCCCTGAGCGCGCAATCTGGCGGGCGAAGGTCAGGGGGCTGCGGGCGGCGTAGGCGCGGGGCACCTGCTCCGGCGTGCCGCCGATCTCGAGCCGGGCAAGGTGCCGAAGACGGCGCCCATCGCGAAGCAGCGCGAAGTCCCGATACCGCGCAGCCATGTTGGTCGCCGAGTCGAGCGCCGCTGCGCCGGCGAGTAGGTGCGGGTGCCGCGCGACGAGCAGCAAGGTCTCCTGCCCGCCCATGCTGCTCCCGATCGCGAAGATCCGGTGACGGTCGATGCGCAGGCCTGGCACTGCGTGCTCGACGATCCCCGGCATGCGGCTGAGATCGTCTATCTGGCCCCGCCAGCCCCACGAGTAGCGGATCAGCCGTCGTCCCTGCCCGGCCGGATCGACGACGGCGAACGGACCGAATGCCGGGAGCGCACCCCAGAAGCGCAGGTTGACCTGGGGCGAGATGCCACGCCCGTGGGGAGCGATCACAAGCGGCAGCGGCGGGTGCTTGCGTGCGTTGTACCAGCGAGGTAGCACGACGAATCCCTCGCGCTGCCGGCCGCCGTTTGCGAGATAGGTGAAGCGAACTCTGCGCACGAGACCGGGCCTGTCCTGAAGAAGATCGCGGTAGCGAACGCGGAACGGGACGAGCGAGCGCAGCAGGCTCCGGGCGGACGTCTCGGTTTCGGATCGCTTCCGGACGTGCATCGCCGGCTCTGAACGCCGTCGTGAGTGCACGGCAACCAGCGTTCCGCCGGCGACCAGTGTGAGCCCCACGGCGAGCGCCAACGCCAGCGGGGCAACGCGACGGGAGTGTCGAGGCGCCGGGGCTATCGCTAAAAGACCAGTGAGCCGAGCGTCGTCGAGCGCAGATTTCGGAGCTCGGCAGCGTCGAGGACGGCGCCGATCGCGCTCACCGTTTGCTCGCGGGAGCCACCCTCACCGGAGCCGTCGCCGTCGTGGAGCAACACGACGGCCCCCGGGCGCAGGAGAGAAACGACACGCCGCACGATCGTCGCCGTCCCCGGCTCGGCGGTGTCGAAGACGCTGCCGTCCCAGCCGCATACCGTGTAGCCCAGGCGACCGGCGACGGTGCCGAGCCAGGGGCTGCGAAAGCCGTGCGGCGTCCGCAGGAGTCGCGCACCGGGGTGCCCGAGCGCCGCCTCGACGGCTTCCTCCCAGGCGGCGATCTGCGCGCGAATCGTGCGTGGAGATGCGAACGCGAGCAGGCGATGGTCGTCTCCGTGGCACGCGATCTCGTGGCCGTCGCCGGCAAGCTGCCGGACCAGCTCGGGGTACATCCTGGCGGCCCGGCCGAGCACGAAGAACGTTCCGTGGTGGCCCCGCGCCGCGAGAGCCGCGCTGATCGAGGCCGTGTGCCGAGGATCGGGACCGTCGTCGAACGTCAACGAGAACCGACGCTCTCCCGGTCCGGCTACGGGCCGTGCAACCTGTCCGAACAGCGGCAGGTTCTGCAGGTAGGTGCCGGCCAGATAGGCCGCGCCAATCCCGACCGCACCGATCGTGGCAACCGGCGTGCCGCCGCGGCCACGGTCGAGCACGAGACCGGTGCCGACGAGCCCGGCACAGACAGCGGCGCTGGCCGCGACCGTCTCCTGCTTGTTCACGTCACGCGGCAGCGCGAACGACGGAGCCCGCCGCTCGCCGCCGGGCGAGGTCGTCGTACAGCGCTTCGAGTTGGTCGACGACGACGGGCCAGGCGAAGTGCTCGAGGGCGCGGACGCGTCCCGCCTCCCCCATGCGCGCTCCGAGGGCCGGATCGCTCAGCACCGTGTCGAGCGCTGCGGCAAAGCCTGCCTCGTCGTCGGGCCTGTCGACCATCAGCCCATCGACGCCCTCGCGCATGACTCCGGCGAAGCCTGGCAACCGCGTGGCGACGACCGGCACGCCCGCGCTCATCCCCTCGAGCACGACCATTCCGAACGAGGCGAGCGAGCACGGCGAGCAGAGCACATCGGCGCTCGCGAGATACCGTGGGCGGAGCCGGTTGACACGGCCCGCGAAGACGACGTCGCCGCGGAGCGCGTCGGGCACGAGCCGTTCGACGATCGGCCGCATGGGGCCGTCGCCTACGATCACGAACTGGAGGTCGGGGTGCTTCGGCTTCAGCAGCTTGAAGGCCCCGATCGCATGGCTGACGCCGTTGCGAGGGTCGAAGCGGCCCACGAAGAGCATCGTCGGCCGCCCTGCGAGATCCGGCAACGGCTCCGCGTCCGGGCCGAAGAAGGTGGTGTCGATCCCGTTCGGAATCGTGACGAACTCCTGACCGGGGAAGGAGGGGCCGAGCGAGTCGACGACGGTGTCGGACACGGTGATGCAGGCATCGAGTTGGCGCAGGACGTTCCCAAGAACCTTGTGGAACGCGCGCAACAGGAGGTATCCGGGCGGGACCACGCTATGCAGCGTTCCCACCGTGACCGGTGCGATGGAGCGACGAATCGCCATGTGGGCGAGGAACGGCCCGATCGGGTTGTGAACGTGGACGACGTCGAACTGCCGCTCGGCATACAGCCTGTCGAGCTCGCCACCGAGGCGGGGCGACCAGCTGAGCAGCGCCTCGGCGCGGTTCACGTAGATCGGCCACGCGCGACCGAGTCGAATCACCTCGAATGTCTCGGGCGGGAGGATGGCTGCGTCAGCCGTCCGCGGAACCTTGATCAACCCTGGAGTGACGACCGTGACCTCATGGCCGCGCCGCGCGAGCTCCGTCGCCTGGCCGTGGACGTGTTCAGTTACCCCTCCCAGCTGGGGGTAGTAGTAATCGCTGACGATCGCAATCTTCATGCAGCTCCCCACAGTATGGCGGCCGCCATGACAAGAGCCTGAATAGAACCGGTCACGCGAGCGGCAAGCGGACGCTGAAGAAGCCACCGGAACGGCCCGCCGTCGCGACGATCTCACCGCCCGCGCTGCGGGCGAGGCGCCTGGCGAGCACGAGCCCGAGGCCCGCTCCTCGCGGGTCGTCGACGGCCGCGGTGCCGCGCACACCCGGCTCGAAGATCGTTTCGATCTCGTCCTCGGTGATCCCGGCGCCGTCGTCCTCCACATCGATGATCGCCGCCGATCCGTTCGTACGCAGTGCGACCGTGACCCGGGCGCGGCCGTAGCGAAGGGCGTTGTCGAGCAGCGGGTGGACGATCCGTTCGAGCAGGTCGACCTCGATCGCGACAGAAACAGGGCTCGGAGGCAGCGAAAGCCCAACCCCGATCCCGGCCGCGACGGCGTCCTCCTGCACGGCCGTAACCGCCGCCTCGATGCCGTCTCGGACGTCACTCGTCACCCGTGTGAGACCGGCTTCCTGGCGCGCAGCCGAGACGAGCGCCTCGACCGTACGGGTCATCTGCTCCGCGTTGCGGTGAACGGCCTCAAGGCTGGCGCGGTAGTCGTCACTCGTCCGCTCCCGCCGGAGCGCGAGCTCTGTCTCGGCCGCAATCTTCGCGAGCGGCGTCCGCAGCTCGTGGGACAGCTCTGCCGTGAAGCTCTGCTCGTGACGAAGACCGGCCGAGAGACGTTCGAGCATCGCGTCGAGCGTTGCCGCAAGCTGTGTCAGCTCGTCGTACGGCTCACCACGGTTGAAGCGCCGGTCGAGGTCGTGATCGCTCCAGGCAGCTGCATCGTCGGTCATCCGCGAAACGGGAAGCAGCGCCTTGCCGAGGATCCAGTGGCTCAGGAGCGCGACTGCCGCGAGAAGCGCAACTGCGAGCCCGATCGAGCCGACGAGCGCAATCGTCGCCGTCTCGGAGTACGCCGCGAGAGGGACTCCCGCGACCACCGTCCCGACGCGCTTCCCATTTCGGATCACCGGAAGCGAGTAGAGGCGCACCGACTCGTGGAACCTCATCGTTCGCTCGGGCCCGCCCGCGAGCGATGTGGCAGCCGCCGTGAGCGAGTCGGACGCCCGCGGCGTCTCGATCGCCGTGGCGCCGCTGAACACCCAGACCGGGCTGGCAACGGGCGAGCGCTTCTCTCCTTCCGGTGCGACGAGGCGCCCGTTGACCACCTCGAGCGAGGAGATCTCGGCCGCCGCCTGGGCACGCGCCAGCGCGGCCGCGTTGGAGGAGAGGCGCTGCCCGAGGACGAGGTTGAAGGCGGCTACACCAATGACGAGGGCAATCGCGACGGCACCGACAGCCGCGAGCAGAAGGCGCGTGCGGACGCCGATTCGGAGTGGCCGCCTCACCGGAGTGAGTATCCGACGCCGCGCACGGTCGCGATCTCGGGTGCTCCGGGTAGCGGCTCGAGCTTGCGACGCAGGCGAGCGATGTAGACGTCGAGCGTGTTGTCGTGCACGATCGCGCCGTGCGCCCAGGCTGCCTCGGCCAGCTGCCGGCGCCGGACCGCATCACCCGGTCTCGCGGCGAGACGCGCGAGTAGCCGAAATTCGGTCGGTGTCAGGTCCGCGGTCTCGCCGCCGCAGGACGCGGCGTGCGTGCCGGGGTCGAGTCGTAGCCCGCCGACCTGAGCCACCGGATCCCCGCCGCCACGCTTCAGCAACGCATGCAGGCGGGCGACCAACTCGGCGAAGGCGAAGGGCTTCGTCAGGTAGTCGTCGCCGCCGGCAGCGAAGCCGGCAAGACGATCCGGAAGCGCATCCCGTGCGGTGAGGAAGATGACCGGCATCGTCTCGCCGCGCGCTCGCAGCGCCTGGATGAAGTCGCGACCATCGGCGTCGGGCAGGCCGACGTCGACGACGAGAGCATCGGGGTGCAGGTCTTCGAGCGCCTCGAACGCCTCGACTGCGCCACCGGCCGTCGTCACCCGGAACCCCTCCTCCCGCAACCCCCGCGTCAACAGCGAGCGAAGCTCCAGGTCGTCTTCGAGCACGAAGACGGAGGGTTCCATCATGACCTCACCAGTATCACGATAGAAGCACGGTGCCGGGACCGCCGACGGAGAGGGCCGCCAGATCGATCGCGTGCCGGCCCTCACGATTTGACGCCCCTTCCTCTACCGCTCGTCGGGCTTCTGCACCTGGAGCGCCGCGAAGAGCCCGCCGGGAACCTGGTTGTCTGGATCCATCGTGTCGCCGATCTGCGGGATGATGAGAACGACCGAGAGCCAGATCACGAGCGCGACGACGAGCCCGTTGGCAACAACCTTGCTTCTCGCCGAGAGCCAGGTTCCGAGCGCGTAGAAGAGCAGCATGTAGACGACAGCCGTGCCGAAGGCGATCGCAAGCCTGATCAGCTCCAGTCCGTTCAGCCAGCGGCCGCCGACGAGGCCGATCAAGACGACCGAGATCGCCGCGGTCGCGGCGAGGATCGTCACGATCAGCGCGGTGGCGCCGAGGAGCCGGCCGAAGAACAGCTCCCGGCCGCGGACGGGCCGCGTCAGGATCAAAGGCAGGGTGTGGCCGCTGCGCTCGCGGGCGACGCTCAGGTAGCCGAGACCGATGGCGATCACGGCGCCGATGATCTGGACGTACTCGATCACGCCGCGCAGGAGCTGGAGCGGGAAGAACAGCGGCGCCGAGGCGATCGTGGCGCCGGCCGCCTTCGCCTGGGCGAGGTACACGGCGTAATCGGCGACCTTCGCCCTGAAGTCGTAAGACGCGATCGTGACCGAGCCGGCGGCGACGACGACCATGCTCAGGATCAGCAGGACGAGGACGCCGCTGCGCGCCGCCGACCGGTACTCGTGGCCGGCGAGCGTGAGCACGTTGCTCCGGCGACGCCTAGTCACTGGCGGTCTCCTCGGAGAAATCGTGCCGGGCGATGAGCCGCCTCGACCAGAGGCCGAGGAGCGCGACGAAGAACACGATCGGCGCGAGCTGCACCGCGGTCTTGCCGGCCCCGGCCTGAACGGCGTCGTTGCCCCGGCTGAGGAGCCGCGTGCTCAGCGCCTTGTACTGCTCGTTGACCGCGAGCGGCTTGATCTTCGAGGTCGCTCGGAAGAAGCCCGAGTGACTCACCGTGGCCGGGTCGACGACCGGGTTGAGCGACGCGACCGGTCGCAGCCCCGAGGTGAACTGCGGCGTCGCAAAGGTGATCAGCGCCCACACCGCGACGGCTGCGAAGAGACCGAGCGACTGGCTGCGCGTGAGGAGAGCGGCCACGAGCCCGATCAACGCGAACAGCAGCAGAATAGACACCGGAGAGCGCATAGAAGAGCGCCAGCCGTGCGAGCTCCGAAGCGGTCGGAGGGCCTTGGTTGATCAGCGTCAGCCCGATCACGCTCAGGACCAGGCAGGCAACCATGATCGCCGCGCCCGCCATCGCGCTGCCCGCGACCTTGCCCCAGAAGTACGACGACCGCCGCATCGGGCGCGAGAAGATGATTCTCGTGACGCCGGCCTGCCGGTCACCGGTGATGCTCATGTTGCCCATCACGATCGCGAGCAACGCGCCGATCAGGGGCACGTAGATGATCATGTTGTTCAGCAGCGAGAGCCGGGGCTTGTACGCGAACGGGTTCGGCGGGGCGGGTCTTCCTGCAGCCGTCAACGTCCGCACGGTCTCGTGGTAGACCCGCAGGATCGTCGCGTGGCTCGACCAGCCGATGAACCCGGACACTGCGGTCATCCCCAGCAGGACGACGAGCATCAGCAGGAAGGTACGACTGCGGGACAGCAACCGGAGGTGCTGCCTCGCGATCGCAGCCGTTGCGCTCAACGAAGTTCCAGGCGAACGTAGATGTCCTCGAGGGACGCCTCGTCCGGGAAACGCTCCAGCGTCCTCTCCAGGGAATCGTTGTAGATGAGCACGCCCTCGGCCAGGACGCCGATGGTGGTGCACACCCGTGCCACCTCGCTGAGGAGATGCGTGTTCATGAAGATCGTGATCCCGAACTCGGCGTTCAGGCGCACGATCGTCTCGCGCAGCTGACGGACGCCCATCGGATCGAGCCCCGAGGTCGGCTCGTCGAGGAACAGGACGCGCGGCCGGTGGAGAATCGCCTGGGCGATCCCGATCCGCTGGCGCATGCCCTTCGAGAACGTGCCGACGCGCCGGTCGGCGAGCTCGCGGCACTCGAGGATGCCGAGGGTCTCGTCGATCGCTCCCGGAACATCTTCGACACCGGAGAGCTGTGCGAAGAACCGCAGGTTCTCGGCGGCGCTGAGGCTGTCGTAGAGCCTGACGTTCTCAGGCACATAGCCGATATTGCGTTGCACCTCGAGGCGGTCCTCGACAACGTCGAGCCCACAGACTCGGGCCGACCCGGCAGCCGGCTCGATCAGCGTCGTGAGGACATGGATCGTCGTCGTCTTCCCCGCGCCGTTGTGGCCGAGGAAGCCGAAGATCTCACCGGCGCCAACGGTCAGATCGATCCCGTGCAGGACCTCGACGTCGCCGTACCGGTGGACCAGACCCTCGATCGCGATCGCCGGGGTGGCCGTCTCGACACCGTCCACGATTCACGCTCCCTTCCTCTATGCAGCTGCGACCTTGCGCAGCGACGGCCTGATCGCTTCTCCGACACTCGACCACGAAGAGAGGAGCGCAACTGCGACGGCACCGGCGACGAGGTCAGAGAGCCCGGTCGCCACCTGGAAGCCGACACCGAAGCCGACGATGGCTCCGAGGCTGACCGTGCCGGCGAGAGCGACCGCAAGCGCCGCCTGCTGTGTGCCGGCACTGCCGGGGGCAAGCGGAAGCAAGCCCGCGAGATTCTGCGCCGCGACGACGACGAGGACGATCCAGAGGCCGCCGCCGACGTGGAAGGCGAGGAGGAACGCGTAGACCGCTGCGAGTCGCAAGGTCCAGGCGACGACCTTCCAGACGAGCACGGTCCGCAACAGTGGCCCCGGCGATCGCACGATCGACATTCCATGTGCGAGCGCGGTCGCAATCCCGCTCAGGCGCCGCCGCAGAGCCCAGCCGATCGCTGCGAGCACTGCTGCGCCGGCGCCGGCGATCACGATGGCGGCGGGATGTGAGGCGAGAACCGCCGTCGGCGAGCCGAGATGACCGATCGGCCGTCCTGCGACCAGCACGGCCACGACCACGGCGACGCCGAAGGCCGCTTCGATCACTGCCTCGAGAACGACTGTCCCGGCGATAGTCGCCACGGTCGAGCCCGGCACTCGGCCTCGGACGATGCCTAGGCGAAGCGCCTCTCCGACTCTCGCCGGGAGGACGGCATTGGCGCCGATCGCGCCGGCAAAGGCACCGTAGGTCGTACGGAAGCGCACGTCAGTCTCCGGATAGGCATGGCTGACGATCCCGTGCCATGACCGAGCCTCGGCAGCAACCTTGGCGAGATGGAGCGCGACGGCGATCGCCAGCGCCACCAGAGAGGCGCCGGCAAGCGTGTGCCCGGCACCCGAAGCGAGAGCGACGATCTCATCCACGCCGTCATCCTGCTCGCCGACGCCTGACACCGGCCTGAACGCCGCAGACGGTCGGTGCTACGTTGCCCGCATGGCCGACCGATTGCATCTCGTCGCCGACATGCAGGCATCGACGCCGCCCGTCGAGCTCGCGCTCTCGCGCGCCGGCGTCACGGGCGTCCAGAAGGCGATCCCGATCCGGCGCGGCACCGCGGAGACGCTCATGGCCGCCGACATCGAGTGCACCGTCGACCTCGCCCGGGGCCAGAAGGGCGTGCACATGTCGCGGTTCCCGGAGGTGTTCGACGAGGCGATCGGCGACGCCGTCCTCGGCGAGGCGAGCGTCGTGGAAGACATCGCCGAGACGATCGCGCGCCACATCGTCGAGCGGCAGGGTGCCGTTCGGGCCGAGGTGCGGATCACTGCCCGTTGGCCGATGCGGCGCGTGACGCCGGTGACGGCGCTACCAACCCAGGAGATGGTGTCGCTGATCGGGATCGCCGCCGCGACGGAGCACGGCACGCGGCGCGTCGTCGGCGTCGAGGCGGCCGGGATCAACGCCTGCCCGTGCGCCCAGGGGCTCGTTGCCGGCCGGGCCGCCGAGCGTCTCGCCGAAGCGGGGTTCGACCACAGCGACATCGAGCAGATCCTCCAACTCGTGCCGATCGCGACCCACAACCAGCGCGGCCGCGGCACGCTCCTCGTCGGCACTACGAGCCACGTCGACGCCGAGACGCTGGTCGATCTCGTCGAGCGCTCGATGAGCGCCCCGGTGTTCGAGCTTCTCAAGCGGCCCGACGAGCTCTTCATCGTCGAGCATGCTCACCTCCAGCCGCGTTTCGTCGAAGACTCCGTTCGCATCGCTCTCAAGGGCCTCCTCGACGAGGTGCCGGGGCTCGCAGACGGCGATTTCGTCCTCTCGCGCCAGGTGAATCTGGAGACGATCCACGCGCACGACGTGCTCGCCGAGCGGTGGGGCACGGTCGGGGAGCTGCGCGACGAGATGCAGGGTGGCGGCGGCGGTCAGACGGCGCTGGCCGACTGGCTCACGACGTAGTCGTTCGCGGGCTGCGCGAGAAGCGCGACTCGGTGCCGTGCAGCAGCCGCCCGATGTTGTGGCGGTGGAGCCCGATCACTGCCACGGCTGCAACCGTCGCGAAGATCACGGTCGGCCAGGGCTCGTCGAGCACGAGGCACATGATCGGCAGCGAAACCGCCGTCGCGAGCGAGGCGAGGGACGCGTAGCGGAACAACACGAAGGTCGCGATCCAGACGAGCAGGCAAATCCCTGCGGCGAGCGGTGCAAGAGCAAGCGTCACACCTCCGGCCGTCGCCACCATCTTGCCGCCCTTCGAGAACCCGAGCCAGATCGGGCGCGCATGGCCGACCATCGCGGCAGCGCCCGCGATCACACCAACCCATTCACCGCCCAGCTTGAGACCGAGGTACGCAGGCACGAAGCCCTTGGCGACATCGAGCACGGCGACCGGAATGGCGAGCCAGCGACCGTACGCGCGCCACACGTTCGAGGCGCCGATGTTGCCACTCCCCTGCTTGCGGATGTCCTCGCCCTTGACCAGCTTGACGACGACGACCCCGAACGGGATCGACCCGATCAGGTAGCCCGCAGCGACGATGAGCGTGTTCTCGAGCACTCGCGGCTAGGTAGTCGGGATGTCGTACGAGGCGACCCAGCCGTTGACGACGCTCCAGTCGAGATTGGCGAAGAAGGCGTCGATGTAGGAGCCGCGGTCGGTCTGGAAGTCGAGGAAGTACGCGTGCTCGTGGACGTCGAGTGCCACGAGCGGCGTCGCGTTCCAGATCGGGTACGTGTTCTGGGTGTCACCGATGTAGTTGAAGAGGCGGTGCTCGTCCCAGTCGTACGCCGTCCAGGCCCAGCCACGGCCGGCCATCCCCGTCGCCCGCAAGTCGTCTCGCCACGCGTCGACGGAATCGAAGTCACGCGCGATCAGCGCGCCGATCGCGCCCTTGGGATCACCGCCCTCGCCGCCGAGATGCCCGAAGTAGACCTCGTGATTCTTGACCGCCCCGATCGCGAAGCTGAGCTCGACCTTCAGCTCGCGCAGTCCGGAGTAGACCTGGTTGGCGCCCGACCGGTCAGCAGGCTCGAGCAACGAGAGGATCTCGTTTCGCTTGCCGACGTAGCCCTGATACAACCGGTAGTGGGCCTCGATCGTCGCGCGCGAGATTCCCGCTAGCTCGAGGAGCGATGGGCGCAGCGGGCGAGGCTTGATCTCGTTGTAGGTGGGCATCAGAGCGAGCCTCCAGCTCAAGCCGAGGGCCAGGAGCATATCCTGGGGATGAAACCGGACGAAGGAGAAGATATGGCATATCAACTGCCCGACCTGACCTACGCGCTGGATGCGCTCGAACCGCACATCGACGCGAAGACGATGGAGATCCACCACGGCAAGCACCACGCTGCGTACGTCACCAACCTGAACGCGGCTCTCGACGGTACCGAGTGGATGGATCGCCCGATCGATTCCGTGATCTCGAACCTCGAGATCCTGCCCGCCGACAAGCAGGCCGCGGTGCGGAACAACGGTGGCGGTCACGCGAATCACACCCTGTTCTGGACGTCGCTCTCGCCGGACGGCGGCGGCGAGCCGGCGGGTGCGCTCGCGGAAGCGGTGCAGGCAACCTTCGGCGCCTTTGACGTGGTTCGCGCGCAGATGATCGACGCCGGTATCAAGCGCTTCGGCTCGGGCTGGTCGTGGCTCGTCTGGGATGGCACGGGACTCGCCGTCCTCTCGACGCCGAATCAGGACTCACCCGTGATGGAGGGCAAGACGCCGCTGCTCGGGATCGACGTCTGGGAGCACGCCTACTACCTCAAGTACCAGAACCGGCGCCCCGAGTACCTCGAGGCGATCTGGAATGTGGTCGACTGGGGCGCAGTCGGCGCCCGCTTCGAGGAAGCGCGCGGCTAGAGACCTGGTGCGGGGGTGGGCCGTCGGGCTCACCCCCAATCCACGCCGCCCCAATCCGACGTGACCCCGCGTGCGTAGGTCCGCTGAATGGGCACTGTCCTTCCCCTGCGCTTGCCCTCGGGCACCACAACCGCGACGATCGAGGCCGTGAGCACCCCTAAGCCAGAGGTCACCGACGGAACGCTGATCGAGCGCGTGGCTGCGCGCGACCGCGGCGCGTTCGAGGAGCTGTACGCCCGCTTCGCCCGCCCGGTGCTCGGACTCGCCCTGCGCCGCATCGGCGATCGTGGCCGAGCCGAGGATTCGGTGCAGGAGGTGTTCGCTGCCGTCTGGCGCTCGGCGGCGAGCTACAACCGCGCACGTGGGCCGGGCGGCGCGTGGCTCTACACGATCGCGCGAAACACGATCGTCGACGCGCTTCGACGCCGCCCCGCTCCCACGGTCGCCAACCCGCCCGAGGTCGTCTCGCCCGGCCTCACGCCCGACGAGGAAGCCGAGGCGTCCTGGAACGCGTGGCGCGTCCACCGGGCGCTCGACACACTGCCCGAGAACGAGCGCACAGCCATCGACCTGGCGTACTTCTCCGGCCTCTCGCAGAGCGAGATTGCGGAGTTCCTCCAGATTCCGCTCGGAACCGTGAAGACACGCACGCGCAGTGGCCTCGCGCGCCTGGCCGATGCCCTCGAGGGAGAGCTATGAGCGACCACACGCCACCTTTTGACGAGATCGTCGAGCACGACGACCCGGAATACGACCGCCTGCAGGAGACGCACGTGATCCTCGCGGCGGCGGGCCCGCCGCCAGAGCTGCCGCCCTGGCTCGAGGAGGCGCCGCCCGAGCCGAAAACCCGCGTGATCCCGCTGCGCCGACGCCGCATCACGGCGATCGTTGCGGTCGCAGTGGCGGCGACCATGCTGCTCGGGGTCGGGTATGCGATCGGCGTCCGCGACCGGCCTGCCTCTCCCGTGAAGACAGTGGCCATGGAGGGCACAGGCGCCACCGCCTCGATTGCGCTCTTCCCCGAGGACGCGGCGGGGAACTGGCCGATGTCGTTGCGCATCTCCGGCCTCGCGCCTCTGCCAAAGGGAAAGACGTATGCGCTGTGGCTGACGGTCGGCGGCAAGCTTGCCGACCCGTGTGGCACGTTCACCGTGTCGGCGGGGACGACCAAGGTGCCGCTCAATGCCCCGTACCCGCTCAAGGAGTACGACGGCTGGGTGGTCGTGCGCAGCGGGACGACAGGGCCGTTTCTCTTGCGCACCGGCACGATCTGATCTTTCCGGGCGGCGCGCTAAGGTCCGGGCTGTGACCGTGGACACGCAGTACGAGGACTTCGCGCGCCACGTCCTGACGACGGGCAAGCCGAAGCACGACCGCACGGGGACGGGCACGGTCAGCACCTTCGGCTATCAGATGCGCTTCGACCTGGCGGAGGGCTTCCCGCTCGTGACGACGAAGAAGGTGCACTTCCCGGCAGTCGCGTACGAGTTGCTGTGGTTCCTGCGCGGCGAGAGCAACGTCCGCTGGTTGCAGGAGAAGGGCGTCACGATCTGGGACGAATGGGCAGGCGCAGACGGGGACCTCGGACCGGTCTACGGCGTCCAGTGGCGCAGCTGGCCGACGCCCGAGGGCGGTCACATCGACCAGATCGCCGAGGCTGTGCGGTTGTTGCGCGAGGAGCCGGACTCGCGCCGGATCGTCGTCAGCGCCTGGAACGTGGCCGACCTGCCGAAGATGGCGCTGCAGCCCTGTCATGCGTTCTTCCAGTTCCACGTCGGCGAGGGCAGCCGGCTCAGCTGCCAGATCTACCAACGCAGCGCCGATGTCTTCCTCGGCGTCCCGTTCAACATCGCGAGCTACGCGCTGCTCACGCACATGCTCGCCCAGCAGTGCGATCTCGAACTGGGCGACCTGATCTGGACCGGCGGTGACTGCCACGTCTACGACAACCACCGTGAGCAGATCGAGACGCAGCTCCAGCGCGACCCGTACCCGTATCCCACCCTCCGGCTCGGCCGCCGCCCCGCCTCGATCTTCGAGTACGCGTTCGAGGACTTCGAGGTCGACGGCTACGTGCACCACCCGGCTATTCGCGCGCCGGTTGCGGTGTGAAGGTCTCGCTCGTTGCCGCCGTCGCCCGTGGCGGCGTGATCGGACAGGGCGGGACGATCCCCTGGCGGATCCCCGAGGACATGGCTCACTTCCGTGCGCTGACGATGGGGCACCCGGTCGTGATGGGCCGGCGCACGTGGGACTCGCTGCCCGACCGGTTCCGTCCGCTGCCGGGGCGGCGCAACGTCGTCGTGACGCGGAATCCCTCCTGGCAGGCAGACGGCGCCGAGCGAGCGGCCTCGCTGGAGAACGCGCTCGAGCTGGTCGCGGGCGCCGAGCAGGTGTTCGTGGTCGGCGGCGGCGAGCTGTACGAGGCTGCGCTTTCGCGCGCCGACGAGCTCGTGCTGACAGAGCTCGCGCTGGACGCCGAAGGCGATGTGGCCTTCCCTCCCTGGGATCGCTCCGCCTTCGACGAGGTGACACGCGAGGCACTCGTGTCCGGGGACGGAACCGCGCTCGCGTTCGTCACCTATGCGCGACGCAGCGTGTCGTGAGCGGCGCACACGTCGGCACGTCGGGCTGGGGATACCCGTCCTGGCAGCCGGGCTTCTACCCGACCGGGCTCGATCGCAGCGCCTTCCTCTCCCACTACGCCGAGCGGCTCGACACGGTCGAGCTGAACGCGACGAAGTACCGGCTCCCCTCAGAGGAGCAGTTCCGCTCCTGGGCGACGCAGGTGCCGGATGGCTTCCGGTTCGCCGTCAAGGCGCCGGACGGAGTGGAACGCCGACTCGCAACCTTCGAAGAGCGGGTGCGGGCGCTTGGCGACCGCCTCGGCTGCGTGCGGGTCGTCGTCGAGCGTCCGCGGGACGACGGCTTCCTCGAACTGCTGCTCGGGTCGGCCGGTCCACAGATCCGCTACGCGCTCGACCTGCGCGATCCCAGCTGGGATGGGGTCGAGGGAAGGCTGGCCGAGGCGGGCGCCGTTCGGGTCGGCGACACGAGCGGCCGCGCCGGCTGGGCGTATCTGCGCTACCGCGAGCTCCTCTACGACGACGTCGAGCTCGAGCAGATCGCGGCCGACCTTCGCTCCCTCACCGCCGAATCGTTCGCCTACTTCCGCCACGGCGACGAGCCCGATGCGGCCGCGGCAGCGCTGCGGGTCGCAGCGTTGTACGGTTCGACGTGATGGAGCCGCGGCTCGACGCGATCGGAATCACAACTGCCGACATGGCATCCTCGTTGCGCTTCTACGCGCTCCTCGGCGTTCCCGTCCCGGCCGCGCCCGAGGGTGATCACGCCGAAGCGACGCTTCCCTCCGGGATCCGGCTGATGTGGGATACGGTCGAGCTCGCGAAGCAGATCGATCGGGACTGGGAGCCGCCGGTGGGTCACCGCCAGACGCTCGCCTTCCACTGCGGCTCGGCGGCAGGAGTAGACGAGACGGCCTCTGCCGTCGCGACCGCCGGCTTCGCCGTCAAGAGCGAACCGTGGGACGCTTTCTGGGGCCAGCGCTACGCCACGGTCGTCGACCCCGACGGCAACGTGGTC
The DNA here is from genome assembly GCA_963829285.1 of uncultured Thermoleophilia bacterium. Classification (GTDB taxonomy): domain Bacteria; phylum Actinomycetota; class Thermoleophilia; order Gaiellales; family Gaiellaceae; genus Gaiella. Next base: position 46,448 of record CAWHHW010000004.1, read on the forward strand.
GACCTGTTCGCGCCGCTCGACGGCTGACGCGAACACGAGCCGCGCGGAGAGCAGCCGCCAGGCGAGGGCACGCTGGCGCAGGCAAGCGGCTTCGCCTTTGATAGGCCACGACGAGTTGGCAGGCGTTACTCGGGGTGCGGTGAATTGCGCTCGGGTCCGGTGGGGAATCGCGCTTAGGGCCGCGACCAGCCGAGCGTGCTGCCGACGGGCTGGTAGCCGAGCTTCTCGTTGATGCTGAGCATCGGTGCGTTCGTTTCGTCGTTTTCTGTGGTGACGAGTTCGACTCCGCGTTTGGCGGCGTTTACGAGGGTCGCGCGCTTGGCCAGCAGAGCAAGGCCGCGGCCGCGATAGGCACGCAACGTTCCGGTCATGTCGGTCACGGCTCGGCCGCCCTGGCCGATGCGGAGGTGCGAGAAGGCGACAGGTCTGTCGTCGATGACGGCCGCAACGCTCGCGTCGAGGTCTGTGTCTGGATGGCGCCAGTAGTCCTCGAGCCATTGCTCGTACGTGACGTCGTCCATCGCAACCTCACCCGGGACGTCCTTCATCGCTTCGGCGTCGAGCTCATACACCTTTCGAGGCTCTAGCCCGCCGAGTGGGCACAGGTCGACGCCGGCCGGGGCGCTCCGGGGCTCGATCGTGCGCGGGTCGACGCCGGAGATCCGAGTCGTGTTGGTATGCCGGAAACCACGGGCGGCAGCAAACCCCCGTGACGCTTCCTCGGGAGTACTGAACGACAACACTGTCGCGACACCGAGGCCAGCCAAGTGGGCCTCGCAGCGCTCGAGGAGAGCAGTCCCCAGGCCGCCCGCGCGGGACTCCGGCGCAACACTGACCTGCAGGAACCCCGGGCGCTCGGAGCTCTGGTACTCGATCCCCGCCGTCGCCCAGCCGACGAGCCTGCCGTCGTCGTCAGCAGCCCAGTAGCGGCGGTACGCGTCCGGTGGCTGCGCGGCGGCCGCATGTCGCAGTCCCCGCTCAGACCCGACCCGGTGCCGCCAAACGCGATTCAGCAACTCCGTCGCCGACTCAAAGTCCTCGCTCCTACCCTCACGCACCACGACTCGGAGCATAGGTGCCCCGGAGCCCAGGCTCACACAGGAACGCGCAGGTGACCTGCCGAGTGCTCATGTGACATTCCCGAACGCTGGCGCAGGCGAGAGAGCGCCAGGCTGCCGTCTTGATGTAGCAACCGTCGGTCGGAGTGGACGAGGCTCACCCGACGATAGGATCGGCGGGTGTCCGGAGATATCGCGGGAGGAGACTGGTGATAGGTCAGCCGATACTCGACCATCGAGGCGAGAAGCCGTACCTGGGTATCCGTATCCAGACCCCGATGAAGGGAATGTCGGCGGTGGTGACGAGGCTCTTCAAGGAGCTTTCGGTCTGGGCGACGCAGAACGGCGTCGAGGTTGTTGGCCCGCCGTTCCTTCGCTACCACGTGATTGCGATGGACGCGGATATGGATATCGAGGCATGCATCCCGACATTGGCTGATCCGCCCGACGCGGGTCGCGTGTCGCCAGGGGTTCTTCCCGCGGGTCGCTATGCAAGCCTCGTCTACACCGGCTCTGGCTATGCCGGGAACAAGGCGCTCGTGGAGTGGGCGAAGAGCAACGAGATCGCGTGGGACAGATGGGACGACGAGAAAGGCGACGCGTTCCGTGCTCGCTACGAGTCCTACCTGACTGACCCAGCGAAAGAACCCCGCAGGAAGAACTGGGAAGTGGAAGTCGCCATCAAGCTCAGGTGACCGCGCCTTCTCGGTTCCAGGCGTACGGGCGCTCAGGTGACATTCCCGAACACTGGCGCAGCCGAGCGGAAAGTGTCGGAGGGCTTAGTGGCCGAGCGGAGTGCTCGTGGCGCCGCTGAGGGTCGTGACGAGCGTGAGCATTGCGTCGAGCGCGGCCGCGAGCGGTTCGGAGTCGCGCTGCACCTGGGCGAGCAAGAGGCCGCCTTCAAGCGCGGCCAGCATGGCGAGCGCGAGCTGGCGCGGATCGGCCTCGGGCGCTAGTCGGCCAAGCTCGTGCATCTGCAGGAAACCGGCAGTGATGCTCGCCTCCCAGCGAGCGAAGGACGCCGCAACCAGTGCCCTGGCTTCGGGCTCCGTCTCGGCGAGCGCAGCGCCGAGCGAGCCGACCGGGCAACCGCCGTGGCTACCGGTGTTGCGGTTGTGATCGACGACAAAGTCACGCCACTCCCGTAAGCCATCGAGGTTGCTGAGGTCGAACTGCTCCTGCGTACCGATCGCCCTTTCGGCCTGACGCTCGATGACTGCGCGGACCAGCGCCGTCTTGTCCTCGAAGTAGTGGTAGAGCTGCGAGTTGCTTATGTGTGCACGGTCGCGCACCTCCTCGATCGTTGTGCGCACAACTCCTTGCTGAAAGATCAGCTCGGCAGCGGCGTCGACGATCCGCGCCCGCGTTGCGGCGCCCTTCCGCGTCAACCGCCGATCGCCAGAGCTCACCGAGGGCATCGCCCAAGTATATGAGAAATGGCATTGACATGCCAAAAAGCGCCAGGCAGAGTGGACTGAGCATTCCATTCGTGAACACCCTTGGCGCGGAGGGCTCAAGGACAGCTCGCCTGCGCCTACAAACGAAGAGAGGAACCGACCCTATGAGCGGACTCCAAGAAAAGACCGTGGTGATCACGGGCGCAAACGCCGGGATCGGCAAGGAAGTCGCCCGGCAACTGGCATTGCGTCCCGAGTTCGGCCGCATCTACCTGGCGTGCCGGAACGCAGGGCGGGCGAGGACGGCCAAGGCCGAGCTCGAGGCTGAGACCGGTCGCAACATCTTCGACATCGTCCTCATGGACGTTGCCGATCTGGGCTCCGTCCGCGCCGCCCTGGCCGACATCGACGGATCCGTCGACGCACTCGTCATGAACGCCGGTGTCATCGGCCCGGACACGTTGAACTTGACCGCTGACGGGGTCACCGACGTGTTCGCAACGAACGTCCTTGGTCATGTCGTGCTCCTCGAAGGGCTCCTGGCCGAGGGGCGGCTCGGCGAGGTTGCGGTCTTCGTCGGAAGTGAAGCCGTCAGGGGTGTCCCGAAGTTGCGGATGAAGGGGCCATCGTTCGTCTCAACCTCAGCCGACGAACTCGCGTCCGTCATCGACGGCAGCTACTTCGCCACCCACAAACCTGACTTCAACCTGGCCTTCGGTCAGGCCAAGTACATCGGGGCGCTATGGATGGGCTACCTGGCCCGCAAATACCCCGACCACCGCTTCATCACCGTGAGCCCCGGCAACACCACCGGCACGGGAGCAGCCAGTGGCCTCCCGTTGCCGATGCGGGTAGCCGCCAAGTACGTCATGCCCGCCCTCGGCCTCGCCCACAAACTCGACGTAGGAGCGAAGCGGCTCGTCGACGGTGTCACCGACCCGACCCTGTCCAGCGGCTCGTTCTACGCCAGCGCCGCCAACAAGCTGAATGGCCCGATGGTCAACCAAGCCGACTTCCTCCCCGACCTGGGCAACCCGTCGTTCCAGGAAAACGCCAACGAAGCCATCCACCGCTTCATCCGCGAACGGGCGGTCGCTTGACACCCCGAAGCCGCGCGTGTCGGGTGACATTCCCGAACACTGGCGCAAGTGACTGCACTCGCTAGCGCAGGTGAATGCCCGAACTGGGCCGGTGTCGCCGACTCTGGCGTGTGCCACTTTCGCGTCCGAAGGCGTGAGCTATGCGGAGTCCTGCGCCTTACGCAGCGGCTCTTCGACGCCGCACGGCGTGCAGGATCCATGCGACTCCGAGCAGGATGAGAAGAAGGACGCACGCGAGGAAACCGAACCAGGCGATCCCACCAAGCACGTCCTTCCAATGCTCTTTCGGATGCTGGCCGATGATCCCGGCGATGGCGAAGAGCACAACGGTTACTCCGAGGAGAGACAACCAGGCTTTCCGCACGTGAGTCATTTCCCGCCCCTTTTCAGAAGAGAGCGGGACGTTTGCCCGCTGGACCAAAATCAGCGGGCGGATCTTACATTGCGCCGGCGATGCTGACGCTGTCGGGTGACATTCCCGAGCACTGGCGCAGGGCGGTGTGGTCTCTGATGAGCGTGTTCCTTGCTCTGGTCAGTCGTGTCCGTGATACTCGCCGGACCAGGACGGCAAGGAGGTTTGAACATGCGGTGGTGGCTACGAAATCTCGCGGTCGGTGCGGCCGTTGGCCTCGGCATTGGCGTCGTTATCGGCGGCACGCTCGGTCGGGTCTTCATGCGGATCGTCTTCCTCGCCGAGGACGATGCGCTCGGCTTCCAGACAGCGATGGGCGCGATCGTCGGTGAGTTCACGGCTGGAGGAACGGCTTTCATCTACGTCTTCGCGGGTGTCGCCGGACTCGCTATCGGCCTCGCCTACGCGGTCGGACGCACGCTGCTCCCGCCGGGAACGCACCTGAGGACGATCCTATTCACGGTCGGTACGAGCGCGTTTATGCTCGGGGTGATAGTTCGTGGCAACCGTGAGGACTTCACGTTCCTGCCGGTGACCCTGAGCCTCTTGCTCGTAGTCGGCTCGGTCGCCCTGACCGCTGCGCCCGTACCGATCCTCGTTGAGCGGTTCGATCCTGACCGCAAGCGGAAACCCGGGCGCATCGCACACGGCGTTGTAGTGCTCGGGATGACCGGGTCTTCTGTGTTCGCGCTAACGGGGATCATGATCGCCTACGCTCCCTAGCCACGACACGACCGTTCGCTGGCCTCGGCTGCGGAACAGTCGTGTGACATTCCCGAACACTGGCGCACAACATGTGCCTGTCCCTCGATAGACCAACCAGCCCTGGTATAGGGTCGAATGAGCGTGGGCGGAGGAATCGATCTCGATCAACTGCCGATCATCGTCACAGACGATGGGGTCGAGATTCGAGCCACCGAAGCCGGGGAACTAACGGTCGCGCGCGTTCGGCTTGCTAAGGGACACGATGCCCGGCCGTTGTTCAAGGGACTCCCCGGCGACCTGTGCCAGTGCCCGCACTGGGGTTACATCATCAACGGCTCTTTGAGAGTGTGGACTGCGGGCGGAGCTTCTGTCGTGAGCGCCGGTCAGGCGTTCTATTGGCCGCCCGGCCACGCCCCCGAGGCACTCGAGGACACAGACTTCCTCGAGATCTCACCCACAGACGACCTTCGTGCACTCTACGCGCACCTCGCAGGCCGACTAGCCGAATAGGGAGTACGCTCGGGTGACAGTTCCCGAACACTGGCGCAGGCGAGCGGGTCGTTTCCTGACATCGCTGGGGCGGGCGGAGGCCCGGACGGAGGGATCGGCTCGTGCCCCGCGATTGCGCTAGCTGGTGCGTTGCAGCAGACTCCTCCACGTGGAGCGGTCTGACGAGATCCGGCGCGTGGTCGAGCGTTGGTCGAAGGCGGTGTCGGAGGGTGATGCAGAGTCAGCGCTCGCCCGCCTGTCGGAGCATCCGGGAACGTTGGTGATCGGCACCGATCTGGCGGAGTGGTGGCATGGCCCAGAAGCACGGGCGATCTGGGCCCGTCAGATCGAAGAGCTGGGCTCTTTCCCTTTTTCTTGCGACGAGATCGAGGCCTGGGAGGAAGCGAGCGTTGGCTGGGCGAGTGTGAAGGAAACGATCCTTTGGGAAGGGGAGCAGATCGATTCACGGGCGACATATGTCCTCCACCTCGAACGGGGCGAGTGGAAGGTCGTGCAGGCCCACTGGTCGTTACCCAAGGCGAACCTCGAGGTTCTCGGGAGGAAGCTAACCGTCAGTCTCGAGGAACTCGAGAGGCTGGTTCAGCGGGAGCAGCCCGACCTTTCTTCGACGCTCGCCGCGGACGGCACTGTGACGATCGCGTTCACCGACATCGTCGATTCGACGGTCACGCTCGGGCGGTTGGGTGACCGGGCATGGCTTGAGGTGCTCCGAATCCACAACGCCGTGATCACGGCGGCGACGACCGCCCATGGAGGCACGGTGGTCGAGACTCAAGGCGATGGGTCGATGCTCGCGTTCTCGAGCGCGCGGCAGGGAGTCACGTGTGCGGTGGCCATCCAGCGTGAGATTCAGCGTGCGTTCGACGATCGTTCACCCCAGATTCGCGTGCGTATCGGGGTCCACACCGGTGACGCGCTTCGGGACGCGGAACACTTCTACGGCACGACCGTTCACTACGCGGCGCGCGTGGCAAGCCAGGCCCTCGGAGGCGAGGTGCTCGTCTCCAGCGTCGTGCGAGAACTGCTCTCAGGCTCCGGGATCGACTTGATCGAGAGCCGAGACGTAGAACTCAAAGGGCTTGATGGCACGCACCGGCTCTCCGCCGTCGATCTCAAATGAGCGCTTGGCTCAGCCTCTTCATGTGACATTCCTGAACGCTGGCACAGGCAACCGGGCTCTCACCGTTCAGACGCTTCGGAGGCGTCGTAGCGGGCGACGAAAGGCTCGAGGGATCCCCAATCGCCTTGGCCTCGGATAGTCGATCGCAGCAGCGACGAGGACGCGACCGTGCGTGGGACGTAGTCGACCCAATTGCTGGTCATCCCGGAGTATTCGTACGACGCGAGCTGGGTGGTCGTGACGAGGGCGACCTCGAGCCAATCGGCGTGCTGCTCGGCGATGACCCCGAGTCGGGCGCTCTCTGAGGCGCTCGGTGTGTCCGACGTCTGATCGAAGTAGAACGCGCGCAACTCGGGGTATTGGATGAACACATCCATGAGGTTCTTCCAGTGAAGAATGATCTCGCGGTGAGCGCGGGTTCCCGCGACCTCGTTCGCGAGACGCGATTGGCGGGCGAGTTCTCGTGCCTGGAATGCGAATACGAGAACCGAGACGACCACGGCGATCGTCGCTGCGAGCTGCATGGTTGGCCTCCCATCATTGAAGACGCCGGGCGCGCCCGAAAGGCAGATGCGCGACGGAAGGGGACTACTCCGCCGTCACACCTGACAGCGCATTTCTCCCCAGCTCGAGACAACCCTTCCCTTGACTTCCGTTCGGGTGACATTCCCGAACACTGGCGCAGGCCGGGGGGTTGGGCTGCGAGGTGCAAGTGCCGATGTTGGTGCCAATGATGGACGACCCAGCCTCCTTCGAAGCCCTCGTGGGTCAACTTTGCGGTTTCGCTCACTCCGAGCGCGACAAGCTCGTGATCGGTTTCACCCGTCCCGATGGAGAGCCGGAGCTTCGCGTTGCGCCGCCTCAGGTGACGGCGGGCATCGGAAACGCGCAGCTCTGCTCCTTGATCGAGTCCATAGACACCCTCGCGCCCGAGGGGACGAAGAAGATTGGAATAGCGTTCCCAGCGAGCATGCGCGAAACGGAGATCATTGCGCAGCCACCAAGCGGGGAACAGGGCAGCGCCATATGCGTTGCGGGCGCGATGCCCGGAGGCGTTGGAAGCGTCGGTCTCTTCCGTCCACCCGGTAGCGACGAATGGGCCGAGGCGCACGCCGAACTCGATTGGCTCTGCGAATCGATGCGGCGCTTCATCGGTGGTGACGGAATCGAGTCAACGGAGGCTGAGACCTTCACTGTTCACGGCTGAGCACCTCAGGGGTGCCGGGGACGCACCATTCAATCCAGGCGGTCTCGCGCCACGCCGGCGCTCGGGCGACGTTCCCGAACCCTGGCGCTGGCGGCAGGCGCCTTAGCAGCGTATTTCGACACCGAAGTGGCGATAGGCCGCGATCAGGGTCGGGGCGATCACTGGCACGCCTATTCGGGATCGTTTGGGCAGGGTTGCCAGCGAATTGATTACCGTTCGCCGCGTGGACGCTGAGGGATGGAACGCCGGCGCGGATGCTTGGGTCGCCCGGGTTGGGGAGGCTCGCTGGGAGGGACATGACGCGGCGATCCGGGGGATGCTGCCATCACCGGAGGGTCTCACGCTCGACGTCGGGTGTGGTGAGGGGCGCTTGACGCGGATGCTCGCAGCAGCCGGCTACGACGTCGTGGGTGTCGACCGTTCTGAGACGCTGATCGAGATCGCCCAGCGCGCCGACGCGTCGGGACGCTATTGGGTCGCACCCATCGATGCGTTACCGACCGATGACGCCGAGGCTCGGCTCGTCCTGTGTGTCAACGTCCTGCCGCATGTAGTAGACCTTCGCGCCGCGGCACGCGAACTCGCGCGCGTGCTTCCTCGTGGTGGCGTTCTGATCGCCGGGCACCGCCATCCGGTTGCCGAGTCCGCGACTGCTGATGCCCAGGTCCCGGGCGAACTCCGGATACGCGGGTACTTCGAGCGGGTGGCTCACGCGGTACCCCTCGGCCAAGGTCAGGTGTTCCACCAGCAACGCACGATCGAGGAATACGTCCGGACGCTCACGGGCGCAGGATTCGCGCTCGACGACCTACGCGAGGTCCCTGACTCGACCGGATCGACACCTGCCTACCTCGACCTGCGTCTCGTCCGCGGATGATCGCCCAAAGCTCCCACGCCCGCCCCGGGTGACGCTCCCGAACACTGGCGCAGACGAGCGCACCGATTGGCGGTTACCCGCCGCCAGTCCCCGCCGTGCCCAGCGTATCCGCGGGTTGGGCTTCTGCGCGTACTCTGCTGCGCTTCCAGATCAGGATGCTGACCGTCGCTGTCCAGAAGATGAACGCGACGAGCCCTACGAGCCCGGCAGGGGTCGCCGTGGCGATCCCGATGATGATCGCCGCCCATCCGAGCCAGTTGGGCAACTGCGCGCCGCGCAGGATCGCGAGCCCGCTCGCGATCCCGAACACCAGGCCGCCGGCTGAAACCGGGAGGAAGAGCTTGAGAGCGAGCACGTTCAGCGCCTGCGCTGCGGCCGGCGCCAGATGACTCGGTACGGCGGCGAGCGCGAAGTCGAAGCCGAAATACACACAGCCTCCGGCCGTCAGCACTGCGGCGCCGGCCAGGACGACGGAGCTCAGCCCCGCCGCTGAAGGGGTGCGGCGCAGGTAGCCGCGCAGCGACCCGGCAAAGAGCAAGAAGAACGCAAACGAGAACATCCACAGGTAGTCGGACGTACTGGCGCTCGAACCGTGCGCCTCGTAGAAGGCGATCACGCGTTCACCGCTGGAGGTCGCACCCGGCGCTCCGGGCGCAGTTCCGAACGCAGCCACACCGAGCACGGCGAACACCACGCCGCTCAACGGTGCAAGACGATCCAGACGATCGGACACTGTCCCAATCCTCTCGCTCACCTACGGATGCCCGGTGCTTCACGCAAACATCAGGCGGGGGACGCGAGATTACGACATGCTCACCGGGGTCGCAAGCCTTCCCGATCTCCAAGGCCTTTGAAGCGACTCATCGACCGCAGATCGCTCGGACTCACTCAGCTCACGGCCCTCGTCACGAGCTCGGCAATCCTGGCCTCCTCGGCTGAGGTGAGCTTCTTCAGAGCGAATGCGGTCGGCCACATAGCCCCTTCGTCGAGATTGGCGCTGTCGTTGAAGCCCAGCGTCGCGTATCGCGCCTTGAACTTGTCCGCGGCCTGGAAGAAGCAGACGACCTTGCCTTCCCGGGCATAGGCCGGCATCCCGTACCACGTTCTCGGCACCAGATCTGGAGCATTGGCCGTGACGATCGCGTGGAGTCGTGTAGCCATGGAGCGATCCGGCGCCGGCATCTCGGCGATCTTCGAAAGCAGGTCAGCCTCTCCGTCCGCCCGAGACCTGTTCGCGCGTGCCTCCGCCTTCAGCTCCTGGGCTCGCTCCTTCATCGCTGTGCGTTCCTCGGCCGTGAACCCCTTCGATGTCCCTTTCCGTTCCGCCATCCGTGAAGTACCTCCCGTGAATTGAGCCAGTCATGGGTCGAGTTAGGAGGTGGATGGGGCCCGCGAGAGGATAGGGGCATCGCGCTTGAACCCCCACACGGCGCAGTAGACGCCGAGCGACAGCTCCCACAGGAACTCGGGGACTGTCGCTATGCCCTGCACCGGGCTGCCGGCGTCCCAGGCTTCGAACAGCACGCCGATCCCCGAAAGGATGATCAGTGGCCCACCGATGAGACCAAGCCACGCCATCCACCGTGGCACGAGTTGGGAGCTGTACATCAGGTAGGCGAGTATCAGTCCGTTCCCCCAGCCGACGACGAAGCCGGGGCCGAGAAGGAATGTCCAGTCCTTGAGCGCGGCGAGCGATACGGCCAGCGCCGAGGCATCCGGATTGTCCTGACGCAGACTGACGATGCCGAGCACGAAGACGATGCCGGCCGCGATGAACACGCACTCCATCACGCGGGCGGTGACATAGCCGATCGAAAGGATCTCGTTCTGCCGCCTCACGATCGGGTACAGAACGACTGCTGTCCCGATGTTGGCGATGATCAGCAGCAGCTCCAGAAGCACTCCGAGATAGATCTGGCCGTCGTGGCCGCCACCGGCAATGTAGGCGGCTGGGTCGTCGAGAACGGGCTGGTAGAGAGCGAGCGCCGGTATCCCGGTGATGAACGTGACCACGAATAGCACTCCGAAGATCCGTGCCGTCCTCTGGTCATTTTCCATAGCTCGCTCCTTCCTTCGCCGTCTGGTCCGACGAGCGTAGTAGACGATTCCACCCGATTTCAACCCCCATCACGCCGCTCCAGAATCACCGGGGAACCCGACGGTCTCGGCTCAGCAGCCGGGCGCGAAGCCCGTGGAGGTGGGGCATGAGCCCGTAGATGACGATTGGCACGGCGATGGTTGCGAGCACGAGGGTGCGGAGCACCGGTGGCATCGTTCGGAGCCGGTCTCCGAAGGCGAGGTTGATCACGGTGAGGGTCGGGAAGACGCACAGCCAGATCATGAGGGCAAGCTGGTGCTTCGTGGGCGGCGGGACCCGGGCTGGGGCGTTGTCGGTCGTGTTGCTCATTGGGATGTCCTTTCGAGTGGGTTGGTCGATGGTGTCGCCGGTTGTCCTGGGGCGGTGACGCTCCGACGTGCTTCACGGACGTCTTCCTCGACGAGGTCGTTGTTGATGTCGATCGCAGCTGCCGATCCTTCGCCCGCGGCGGTGATGACCTGTGCGCGCGGGTTGGTTGCGTTGCCTGCGGCCCACACGCCGGGCACGGTCGTCCGGCCGGTCGTATCGACCTTGGCGAGCCCGCCTTCGTCGACTTCGACACCGAGCGACGTGATCGGGCTGCCGTCGCGGGCCTTGAGCGCCGGCCTGATGAAGAGCGCGGCGCGCGGCACGGAGCCGCCGTCGGCTAGCCGGACTGCATCGAGGCGATCGTCGACGATCGACAGCTCCGCGACCCGGCCGTCTACGACCTGGATGCCGCGTGTGTCCAGCACGTCCCGCTCGGTTTCCGTGACCGGATCTCCGTGCGTGAAGAAGATGACGTCGTCGGACCATTGCCGGAGCAGGTGCGCGTGGTCGACGGAGCCAGGGCCGGTGTTGAGAACACCAATTGGCTGGTCGCGAACCTCCCAGCCATGGCAGTAGGGGCAGTGGAGGAAATCTCGGCCCCAGCGCTCGCGGGCGCCGGCTATGTCCGGCAGCCTGTCGGCCGCTCCGGTTGCGAGGAGCAGCCGTCGCGCTGTCACAACCGCTCCTCCGGCGAGGCCGAGCGTGAAGCCCTCGGTGATCTCGACCACCCGGTCGTCGATGATCTCGACGCCGTAGCCAAGAACTTCTGCGCGTGCCGCCGCGAGGAGCTCAGCAGGCGGCATGCCATCGCGCGACAGGAAGCCCTGCATGTGGGAAGCTGGGGCGTTTCGCGGCTCTCCAGCGTCGATGACGGCGACTCGACGCCGCGCCCGGCCGAGCACCAGAGCGGCGCTCAGGCCGGCCGCTCCGCCGCCGACTACGACCACGTCATAGATCTCTTCTTCCATTTCGTACCTCCACGACTTGCGATTGCCTCCAGAATGCGCTTTCGCCCGATACTTGGCCAGAAGAGTTGCCGTTTCTGGGAAACCGTGGTTAGCTGGAGACGATGGGACCCTCGCCGGCGATAGCGGCCGTCCTTGCCAACGTCGGCCCTCGTCTCAAGCGGGTGCGGGCCCGGCGGGGCGTCACCTTGACCGAACTGGCCGCGGCGACGGGGATCTCCAAGAGCACTCTTTCCAGGCTGGAGACCGGTCAACGCAAGCCCAGCCTCGAGCTGCTTCTGCCGATCGCCCAGGCCCATCAGGTGCCACTCGACGAGCTGGTAGGTGCACCGGAGGTCGGCGACCCCAGAATCCGGCCGATGCCGCGGAAACGCAAGGGCCGCATCGTCGTCCCCCTGACCCAGACCCCCAGTGGCATGCACGCGTGGAAGGTGATCATCCCGCCCGAGCCAGGCGAACCCGAGCTCCGCACCCATGTGGGACACGAATGGCTCTACATCCTGTCGGGGCAGTTGCGTCTGATCCTGGCCGGCCACGACATCACCATGGGGCCCGGCGAGGTCGCCGAGTTCGATACCAGCCTTCCGCACTGGTTCGGCGCGGCCGGCGATCAACCCGTCGAGATACTGAGCCTGCTCGGCAGACACGACGAGCACATTCACGTTCGCGCCGCCCCACGTCGAAACCCGTGATCGTCCGCCTCTCCTGACGCCGGCGCAGCCGGGTGCCGAAGCGGTGGTGGAGCATATTCCTGCCGCCGAGCGCGGCCCGGGCAATCCGGCCAGCGGCGGGGTGCGTACTCATCGGTGTTCCACTCCTACGAAAGAGGGAAGGCACTCATGAGGAAGCAGCTTGTTGCAGTGGCGGCAGCGGCGGTCGTGACGGCGGTGCTCGCGTCAGCATCGTTCGCCGCTACCCCGCGGCTGACCGGCACGGTGGGCCCTGGCTACACGATCACGCTCACGTCCGGCGGGAAGAAGGTCACGAAGCTGAAGGCCGGCAAGTACACGTTCGTGATCACCGACAAGTCGTCGATGCACAGCTACGGGCTCGACGGGCCCAACGGCTTCGCAAAGGACTTCACGAGCGTCTCCTTCAAGGGCACGAAGACGTTCACGCTGACACTCAAGGCCGGCAAGTACAAGTACTACTGCACCCCACACGAGAGCAGCATGTTCGGCAACTTCACCGCCTCCTGACGCCTGACCTGGTTTCGACAAGACTCGGGTAGACCGGGCGACTCCCGGAGCGCGAGCGATCGGGGCGACCGGAGGAGGCCACTCCTTCCCGCCCCGATCCACCACACCCGATGTTGGCAGCTTCGGACGACGCTCGACGGAAGGAGGCCGCTAGGTCGCGGCAAGTGCAAGCAGGGCTCGTGAGGCCGACCCAAGCTTTACCGGCAGCCGGCGCCAGGAATCACCTTCGTCCGCCGAGCCGACCAGCGTGCGGTCGCCGAGCGCAGCAAACACGTGCCCGCCGACCGCCCGCAGCCTCGGCAGCGATGGGAACTCGCCCGTGCAGGGTTGCCACGGCATGTTGGCGCGCGCCCGATACACGCGCGACCGCGAGTCGCGGCCGTGAGCGGAGCGATAAGGCGCGACGCCGAGAAACACGCTCTCGTCACCCTCGGCGACCGACCAGCCGTAGCGAGCCTCCACAGCGTCCTCACGCCGTAAATCCGAAACGCTGCCGGGGTCGAGTGCTTCGGCGAGCGAGTCCTCGAGTGGGTCAGTGGGTTCTCATGTCTCGTTCAGTGGAGTGCGTGGTGTTTCGGCAGACTCCCCGCCACGTCCGGAACGGCGTCTACACGGTCGTCGTACGCGCCTCGGATATCTCGGGCAACGTCTGCGCACGCCGCCAAACCGTCCGTATTGGCAACTAGGACCGTTTCAGGGATGTGCTTCCATCCGCGCGGCGCCTACGTGGTTGCCGGCCGAGACGAGGGCGGCCAGGGAACCTGCGCGGAGGTAGCGATCGAGAAAGGCGGTTGTCGCGCGGACCAACGACGGCGTCCATCGGTTCTGGGACGAATAGGGAGCGAGGTGCGGCGCACCGAGGAGCCAGAGCAGGAACCTCGGCCGTCTCAGTCGTTCGAAGTAGGTGGCGGTAGTGCTCGGCGCGTTCACGGTGTCCGCGGTTCCCTGAACGGCGAGTACGGGTGGAGCTCCGCGGCCGACCGGCTCGAAGCCGGGGGGAGCGGCACCCGACAGAACCAGGGCTGCACCGATGCGGATGTCGCGTTCTCGACGGTCGTACGCTGCCGTGAGCACCGCGATACCGCCGTCTGAGTGCCCGGCGACCGCGACTCGGCGGGGATCGATCAGCGGGCGCAAGGGGCTCCCGCGGGAGGTCAACTGCGAGATGAGGAAGCCGAGGTCGCCGGGCTCGTTCGGCAGGTCACTCTGGTCCGGTCCGCCGGGCGCGTTCTGTCTCTCGACGGGGAACTCGGGCGCAGCGACGACATAGCCGGCGCGCGCCCACGCTTCGAGCAAGGGTGCGTAGTCGTCTGGGGCGAGAGCGAAGCCGTGCGCAAACACGACGAGTGGGTAGGGCGGACGACCGCTCGACGGATAGCGGACATACGTGACCAGCGAGCGGGCCCTCACCGTCCCGTCCCGGAAGTGTGCAAGCCGTGAGTGGTCGATGAGATGCAGCACACGTGTCCGCACCGCCAGTGGGTGCTGCCCGGCGCCGGCGGAGCCCGCCGTGACCGTCACGAAGGTGACGATCACGACCAACAGCCCGATGAAAGCCCCCGACGACGGGCCTGACCTTCCTGGTCCCTTCGCACCTGCCGCCGTCGGGTATGAAGCTGGCATCCACGGCGCCTTCACTTGAACGGGACGGCCACCGGCCCCGGTAGCCGACGGTAAACGGCGAAGAAGTCGCGATCGTCAGGGACGAGATACCGCGTCGCCGGCTGCTGATAGTTCGGCACTATCTTGACAGGATCGAGGGTGCCACGGTGCGCGTAGGTGATCAGCGTCGGCCACTCCGGGTTGATGTCCAGTTGCATCGCGCGAACGGCACCCGCCCTCCGAAGGATCTCAGCGAGCGTCGTCACCGTCTGAGAGTCGGCGGCGGCGTAGATGAGGTTGCCGTGGCGGTCGATTCCGGCGCCGGTACGCCATACACGGACGGCGTTGCCGAGCGTGAAGCCCCATTGCGAGGAGTCGTTCAGCGCCGGGTTGAGCCGTCCGTTGTCGATGATCAAGGGCAGGCTCTGCCGGGCGAAGGCGATCCGAGGGCCGGCAGCGGGGCCGCCGTTCCAGGTCTTCACGTCGACGGTCCCGTTGCGGTAGGCGACGATCGTCGCGAGACCGCGCTTCAAGGGCTCGTACGTTCGGCCGCCGATAGACGACCCGTTGTCGCCGTCGCGGTAGATGAACCCCCCGTTGAACGTCGCCAGGAGTCGCCAGCGCTGACCGTAGGGCACCGACATGGGCCCACGTAGCGGCGCGTGCGGGGGCTCGTAGCGTCCTGGATAGAAAGCGAGCGATGTCCTCGTGTGGTCGAACCATGCAACGTAGGCGACGATCCGCGGGTAGTCGAGCTCCGTCCGAAATGTCGTCACGAGCACCGGTGGCCGGTTGCGCACGAGCGGGCCTGTCCGCTCCCACACTGCCTCATGCGGCAGACGGTGCGGGAAGACGGGGATGATGCGCGGAGGGCTCGCGTCGGGCTCGCGTCGGGCGCCGTGCGCCGCCACCCGTGTCCCTCGCGCCGGCTGCCCCAGGCCGACCGCTGCCAGCGTCGTCAGCTGAGGTCCTCCCTTCGACGGGGCTTTCCAGTCGTAGTAGTAGTGCTCGGTCTCGTCGACCAGCCAGTTTCCGTGATGCGCCCGAACCCACTCCACGGAACGCGGCCAGAGCGGCAGGCTCGACGGCTGCATCATCGTCGTCACGTACGAGTACGAGACCGTCGCGATCAGGACGACGAACGCGAACGCGCCGATTCGCCTCACACGGAGCCACCTGGGCACGTCGCCTACGCTACGCCAACCCATCTGAACACAGCGTGAACGCGTGCGGAGGCTGCGTCTAGGAAGCGATCCAGGTGTGCTTGCCGGTGGGGTGAAGGGTCCAGCCGAAGAGTCGCTTTGTCTTCAGATCGGCAGACCGGCACCGGAAGTGATGGAAGAGCGGCTGGCCCTTCTCGGCCTGCCGATCGCCGTTCACCCTCGGTTTCGTGGCCTTGTATTCGACGAACGGCGAAACGATGGACTGCCCTGCGCCCCTACATGTCGTATCCAGACCGTGTGTCGCCGACCACCAGAAGATCGCCTGGTTTGCCTTCTGGGCAGTCCACCACCAGCCGTTCGGGTGAGAAAGCGCGACGGGAGCCACTGCCGCCGCGACGGCAAGAGCAGCGGCCAGCGCCGTCATCTGCTGCCTCATCTCCTCAGAACCTAGCTTCTGCCCAGCGGGGATGGGTCGGAACGGGCCGGCGCGACACGCCGTCCTCAGGGGTGAAAGAATCCCTCCCGCAGACATCGCACCCGAGGTCAGGAGGAACGATGGCAGGGAAGGCCGACTTCACGGACGAAGAGTGGGACGCCCTCCAGATGGGCGTAACAGGCTCCGGCATGCTCGTCTCGGTGGCCCACCGTGACTTCAGCGACAGTTTCGGCGAGGCCAAGGCGATCGCCGAGCATCTCGCTGCACACCGCGACAGCGAGAGTCAGCTCGTCCGCGAGCTCTCCGGCACCCACGGCACCGGCTTCGGCCTCGTCGCCTCGCCGAAGGAGGTCACCGAGGGGACGATGTCGGCTCTGGGCACCGCCGTGACGCTCCTTGGCGAGAAGGCCCCGGACGAGCTCGACCCCTATCGGGCGCTCGTGCTCGACGTCGCGAACGCTGTCGCAGAAGCCAAGGGAGGAGTCACCGAGGAGGAGACGGCCGCGATCGAGCAGATCGCAACAGCGCTCGGCTCCGCCTGAAGTTCGTGCCCAATCGATCTCCTTCGCAGGCTGCCACCGCCGGAATGGACGCTGGCAAGCCGCCCACGATGACGAACGCCCAGGCACGCTACGCGTCCTGGATGGCCGACGTGCTGGTCTACATCGTCGTCCTGAACCTGTTCGTCGAGTTCGCCGACGCGATCGTGATCGACTCGTTCTGGATCTCGATCCTCACTGCGATTCTGCTGAAGCTGCTGCTCGACGCCCTGGTGGGGCTCGAGCACCGGGTCGGACGCTACTTCCGGGCCCGCGAGGGCATCGGCTACAGGGTGCTTGGCCTGGTCTCGGTCTTCTCGATTCTCTTCCTGGGCAAGTTGTTGATTCTCGAGGTCGTGAACGTCGTCTTCGGCGACGAGGTCGACCTGGGGAGCTTCATCGAGGTCGCGGTGTTGATCGTGGCCATGATCGTCGTGCGGGGTGCCATGCAGTGGATCTACGTGCAGCTCGGCGACACCGACCCCCCGCCAGGGCGAGTCCGGAGCCGTTAGGTCTCGTGCTCGTCGAACTGGGGCAGGTCGTCGGTGATCTCGAACCACGGCGCCTTGGAGCCGACAAAGATGTGCGCGGTCGGGCGAATCCTGGGCGAATCGACTAGCGACCCCATAGCAACGTGCACATACGCGCCTTCACGCACCACCGAGAAGAGAAATGAGCCGCACTCCTGACACCGCGCATCGTGGTCGTCGGGCTCGCCAACCGTCCAGACAGAGCCTGCCCCTTCCGTGACGACGAGCTTCTCGCGCTCGATCCCGGCGAGCGGCTTGAAGGCGGATCCGGTTGCTGCACGGCAGCGCGAACAGTGGCAGTTCACCGCATACACGAACTCGTCGGCGACCTCGTACTGCACCAGGCCGCACGGACATCCGCCCGTCAGGACACGGTCGCGAGGCAACGCTAGATGTCCCCCGACCGCTTGTGCTCGAGCAACTCGATCACGCAGCCGAGAGGGCCGGTCGCGTCGCAGTAGGCGTACTGGCCCTCTCCCATGTCACCCCGCTGGATCAGCTCGACGCCGTGATCGCCGAGCTCGGCGGCGGTCTCGACCATGTTCTCCGTCCAGAAGGCCAGGTGGTGCACCGCCTCGCCGTCTCGGTCGAGGCCTTCCTTCCACGCGCTGTGGTCGCCGACCGGCTCGACCAGCTCCAGCGAGACCCCGCCGAGATCGAAGAACGCGAGCTTGACCCGCGCATCCGAGGGCAGGCCGCGGTAGGTCATGCGGACGCGGCTGCCGGCCTCGACCTCGACGATCTCGGGGACGTCGACACCGAGCACTGCGGCCCAGCGCCGGCGCGACGCATCGATGTCGTGGACGCCGATCGCAACCTGGGCGAGCGCGAGCCCCTTCAGCGGGCTGGACGCCCCGCTCACTGCTCGAAGCGGATCGAGACGACGGTTGCGCGCCAGGAGCCGCGGGGCGCCGGCACGTCGACGCCGCTCCCGACGGTCGCTCCCATCAGCGCGCTGCCGAGCGGTGAGTCTGGCGAGACGCCGCCGACACTCGAGATCTCGATCTCCATCGTCTCGCCCTGCTCGTCCGCGATCTCGACGATGGAACCGACGCCGACCGTGTCGGTCGAAGTGTGCTCGACGATGACCGCGTGCTGGAGCTTGCGACGGAGCTTGGTGATGCGCGCCTCGAGTAGCCCCTGCTCGTTCTTGGCAGCGTGATACTCGAAGTTCTCGGAGAGGTCGCCGAAAGCGCGGGCGGTGGCGATCGCATCGACGGCTGCCTTCCGCTGCGGCCCTTCCATCTCGGCGAGCTCCGCTTCGAGCGCGGTGCGTTGAGCCGCGGTGAGTTGCTGGCCGTCGAGGTCGCTCATGGCGTGAATCTAGACGAGTTCGTACGAACGCTGTGCGACGTGGGTGCCGATCTCAGCTCATTGCCGGGTGTCGACCTCGTCGAAGAGCGGCGGTCGAGCTGGCAACTCGGTAGCCGACGAACGTTCAGGAACCGCTCAGGTTGAGCTCGTAGCCTCATGGTGTGGAAGACCGATCCGCGCCGATCGTCCTGTTCGTGGGGGCGGGGCTGTCACAGCGTGCGGCGATCGTTCAGGCCCGGGCGCAGGGTCTCGGCGTCGTGGCTGTCGACGGTGACGAGGCCGCCGTGGGCCTGGTCGAGGCCGACCGGGCCGAAGTGGTGGACATCCTCGAGATCGAAGCAGTCATAGAGGTCGGAAGGCGTCACGCTGTCGATGGAGTGCTGACGGTCGCGGCAGACAGGGCAGTTCCCGTCGTTGCGGCGGTCGCGGATGCTCTCGGTCTTCCCGGCATCGGCGTGGGGACCGCGCACGTGATGAGAAACAAGCTGGCGATGCGACAGCGTCTTGCCGAGCACAACGTGCCACAGCCGCCGTTTGCACGCGCTACAACGCTGGACGAAGGACGCGCGGCGGCGGCGTCGATTGGCTTCCCCGTCGTTGTCAAACCAACGGACTCCGGCGGCCAGCGCGGCCTCGCCCGCATCGAGAGCGCCGACGGACTTGCCGCCTCGATCGAGTCGGCCGCGGCGATTTCGACCGCGGGGGACTCGATCCTGGAGGCGTTCTGCCCCGGGCTCGAGCTCAACGGGATCGTGGTCGTACGCGCCGGGCAAGCGGCGGTGTTGACACTCTCCGACCGACTCCGCCCGCCGGGGATCGGGTTCGGCGTCGGCTGGGCCCACGTATTCCCGGCCTCGCTGGACGACGCAACCCAAGCCGAAGCCGAACGCGTCGCGGTTGCCGCCGTTCACGCCTGCGGCCTACGCAACGGGATCGCGTTCGTGCAGCTGCTCGCGGATGCTGCCGGCAAGGTCTTGATCGTCGAGATCGCTGCACGCATCCCCGCGGGTCAGATGGCTGACCTCGTCCGCCACGCCGTTGGTGTCGACCTCGTCGAGATCGCTCTCAATCAGGCACTCGGCCGGCCGGTCCCCGACGAGCTCGTGACGCCACGCTTCCAGCAGCCACTCGCGATCAAGTTCCTCACGGCAGAACCCGGGCCACTCCGCACCGGCGTCGTCCGGCATATCGGCGACCTCGGCGACACGCTCGGGCAACCAGGCGTTGTGCAGGCGGAAACGTACATCGAGGTGGGAGAAACGATTCGACCGGTCGCCCTCGATATCGACAGACGCGGCTACGTGATCGCCGTTGCACCAACTGCCTCCCAGGCGCTCAGCCGGGCCGAACACGCCGCCGCGCTCGTCCGGATCGACGTCGCGCACGATGACGATCCGGCTGAAGACTGACCTTTTGCGGTGGTGATGCGTTCGACATCAGGGCTGCTGTCCGCCGCCCGCGCGCGTCTCGCCGGGTGAGCTCTCCCAACGGCGAAAGGCCACCGCACGCGTGCATCGTCATCCTGACTGTTGAAGCGACCTGACGCGACGCGACTGTTCAGGAGTGGTTCAGGTCGGAGGGCCCACTCTCAGACTGGTGTCGAGGCCGACAGTCGCCGGATGGCTCCTCCTCCTGACGCTGGCCGCCGGCGGGCTGGCGGTTCCCACCGCGGCGTACTCGTCGAGCCCGTCTCGACGAACGGTCATCGGACATTCGGTCCGCGGACGCCCGATCGTCGGGCTCGAGCGTGGAGCCCGTCGAGGCAGCCTCACGGTACTCGTCGTCGGTTGCATCCACGGCAACGAGTGCGCGGGTACCGCGGTCGCCCACCAGCTCGAAACCGTGCCTCTCCCACCGACTGTCGACCTCTGGATCGTCCCCGACCTGAACCCCGACGGCGCGGCGAAGGGGACGCGACAGAACAGCGACGGCGTCGATCTGAACCGGAACTTTCCCTGGCGCTGGCAGCACCCCGCCGGGTACGACAACTCTGGCCCGCGACCCCTTTCCGAGCCCGAGAGCAGAGCGGCCTACCGGCTCATCACGCGCCTCCACCCCGCGATCTCGATCTGGTTTCACCAGCACCTCAACCTGGTCGACGAGTCCGGCGGCAGCGTTGCCCTCGAGCGGCGCTTCGCAGCACTCATCGGAGTGCCTCTGCGGCGGCTTGTTCGCTACCCGGGCAGCGTTGCGAGCTGGGAGAACCGAACGATGCAGGGGACGTCTGCGTTCGTCGTCGAGCTACCCCCTGGGACGCTGAGTCCAACCCGTTCGCGTCGGATCGCGCAGGCGGTCCTGGAGCTGGCGAGATGAACGTCGACTCGGTCGATACCTAACCGTGCCGCGCTCCCATGCGGACGGCGAGCGGGCAACCCGTTGGGTGAGACCACTGGACGCCGTCGTCGCCGTCGGGTTGGCGATCGGCGCGCTGATCGTCGTGTGTGGGGTTTGTGCGTGGGAGACAGGGCCTGCGATTCGAGTCGGCGTGGCGGGAGCTCACGCCGCCCGAGGCTGGGACGGCATCTTCGTCTTCTCCCTCGGGCTCGCCTTCAGCGCGTACCTCGGAGGCCTCGTGCTGCTCCGCACTCGCCCGGCGAAGGTGCGACCGGTGGCCGTGATCACCGCGGTGATCCAGTTGGGGCTCCTGGGTGCCCCACTGCTCGTCTCTACCGATGCCTGGTCGTACTGGGACTACGCGCGGACCGCCGCCGTTCATGATGCCAATCCGTATTCGGTGCCTCCCTCGGCATTTCCGGGTGACCCTGCCTACGCGTACATGCCGGGCGTCTGGCATCGCACGACCTCGGTGTACGGACCGGCCTTCACGCTCGCGTCCGAGCCGATCGCCCTGATCGCACATTCGTCGGCTACGAGAGCGGCGTGGATATACAAGGCGCTCGGCGCCGCGGCCGTCCTCGCCGCCACGGCGCTCGCCGGCTTCCTCGCGCGGCGCAAGGCCTACGCCGTCGCGTTCGTCGGCTGGAACCCGCTGTTGGCGCTCGATTTCGCCGGTGCAGGTCACAACGACGCCTGGATGGCTGCGCTCGTTCTCGCAGCGCTCGCGCTTGCAGCAACCGGCCGGCGCCGGCTCTCTGCCGTCGCCTGGACGGCAGCGAGCTTCATCAAATGGATCCCGCTCCTGCTGCTGCCGCTTCATCTGCTCGAGCAACGCGCCCTCGGACGAAGCGTGCGCTACCTCGCGCTCGGCGCAGCGATGGCCACCGCCGCAACGATCTCGACGATCGCCTTCGGCCCCCACTGGCTGCGGGCCGCTATGCCGCTGACCCATCTCGCCCACAAGGGGTCGCATTTCGCCATCCCCGCACGTCTCGCGTTCGGGCTGTCACATGGACACGTACTTGCGATCGCAGCGGCTGCGTTCCTCGTCACGTACGCATGGCTCGTCCGAAGTGCCATGCGAGGCCGGGCGCGCCTCGGGCTCGCGGCGGCGTGCCTCCTCGTCGCGGTTCCATACCTCGTCTCGTGGTACACGATCTGGGCCGTCCCGCTGGCGGCGGCAGAGGAAGACGGTGCTGCCCAGCTCCTGTCGCTCGGGTTCTGCGCCTATCTCCTACGACAAGGCATCCGGCCCTGAGTAGGATCGGGAATGTGAGCGGCATGCTGCGATCGTTTCAGGCGCGCCACGGAATCACCCCGGGCGTCGCAATCCGCATCGCGACCGTCGTGACGCTGCTGATGGTGGTCGGGATTCGATTCGAGCGAACGCTCGTCGCTCTCGCCGTCTCCGCCGGCTACGTGGTCGTCTTCACCGTGCTCGGCCGTGGCCGAGAGTGACGGACTACGTGTCGCGGCGCACGAGGAGAACGGCCGCGACACCAAGGGCGACGGCGGCGTAGAGACCGAAGAGCCCAAGGCCCACCCAGGGTGAGAGCTGGTCGCCAGGCGTGATCGACATGATCGCCTCCCCTGCGGCCAGAGGCAGGTAGGGCGAGACAGCCGTGTTCCAACTCGCCGGTAGCACGTTCATCAGAGGCGGCAGGACGAACATGATCGCGGCGAACGCGGCGATTCCGCCCGCGGTGTTCCGGACGATCGCCCCGAGGCCGAGCCCGAACAGGCCCACGATGGTGAGGTAGAGCGCCGCCCCGATGACTGCTCGCGGCACTCCCGGGTGGGAAAACGCAATGTCGATGTGGTGCGAGGAGAGAAGACGCTGTCCGATGAAGAAGGCGGCCAAGGTCGCCGGGACCATCAGGGCCAGCGTCACGAGCCCGTAGACCGCTGCCTTCGCCCAAAGCACAGGCAGGCGCTTCGGGACCGCAGTCATCGACGAGCGGATCATGCCGGTGGAATATTCAGCCGTGATGACGAGGACTCCGAGAACGCCGATCGCGAGTTGCGCGAGCTGAACGCCGGCGAACGTGACCTCCAAAGGATGGAAGTCGGTGCGGTCATGGGCGTCCATCTGCGGGTAGTGATGGGCGACGACGGCGCACGCGATTGCCGCGATCCCGATCGTTGCCGACACCGCGACCAGGAGGGACCAACGCGTCGACCTGACCGAGTGCAGCTTCGTCCACTCCGAGACGGCGACCCGCGACTGCGTGACCGAGAAGGCGCTCACGCCGCTGAGCCTGCGGGCGCGGCAGGAAGCGCCTTGAACTCGATCTCGTCGCGAGTGATGTTCATGAACGCGTCCTCGAGTGACGCCAGCTCGGGCGTGAGCTCGTGGAGGACGATCTGGTGAGCGGCGGCGATATCGCCGACCTGCACGGCTGTCAGCCCGTGCACCTTGAGCAGCTCGGGCGCGGTTGCCTCGACAGTCGCGCCGTGTGCGGTGACGAGCTCTGCAAGCTCGGCGGCCCGCGGCGAGCGGGCCCGCACGATGTTGCCGGACGCCTGCTGCAGGAACTCCTCGGTACTCATGTTTGCGATCATCCGGCCGCGCCCGACGACGATCAGGTGATCGGCTGTCAACGCCATCTCGCTCATCAAGTGCGACGAGACGAACACCGTCCGGCCCTCGGCAGCGAGCCCGCGTAGCAGGTTTCGCATCCAGTGAATCCCCTCCGGATCGAGACCGTTGACGGGCTCGTCCAGCATGACCGTCCTCGGGTCGCCAAGCAGCGCGGAGGCGATGCCGAGCCGTTGGCCCATCCCGAGCGAGTACTGTCCGGCCCGCTTGCGGGCCACTTCGCGCAGCCCGACCATGTCAATCACCTCGTCGACGCGGCTCCGGGGGATGCCATGCGTCTGCGCAAGCGCGAGCAGATGGTTGTAGGCCGAACGGCCCGTGTGCACGGAGCGCGCCTCCAGCAACGCCCCCACCTCCGCGAGCGGCGCCGCATGCTCACGGTACGGCTTGCCATTCACGGTCACGTCACCGGATGTCGGCGCGTCGAGACCCAGGATCAGCCGCATAGTGGTCGACTTCCCCGACCCGTTCGGACCGAGAAAACCGGTCACGATTCCCGGTTCCACCGTGAAGCTGAGCGAGTCGACGGCGCGCTTGTCGCCGTAGTCTTTCGTCAACCCGCGCGCCTCGATCACAGGATGCTCAACCTCGACGACATCGCGTCACCGTAACCGCAACGACCTGCCAGGTTCCCCGCAGTTTGCCCTTGTTCAGGATCCGTTCAGTTCGAGTGGCTAGAACAGCCCCACCGTCTCGCCGTTCTCGTCGATGTCGATCGCGAACGCTGCGGGCTTTGCGCCGAGACCCGGCATCTGCAGCATCTCACCGCACAGCGGCACGAGCATGCCGGCTCCCGAGTAGGCGCGGATGTCGCGGATCGGGACGACGAACCCCGTCGGCCGGTTGCGGGCCGTCGGCTCGTGTGACAGCGAGAGGTGCGTCTTCGCCATGCAGATCGGGAGCTGTGCGATTCCCTGCTTCTCGAACCGCGCGATCGCCTCGAGCGCAGCGGGAGCGAGCTCGATCCCGTCGGCACCGTACACCGTCTTTGCGATCCTCTCGATCTTCGTCGCGATCGGCTCGTCGTCCGCGTAGAGCATCTTGAAGTCCGATTCCGCCTCGGCAGCGGCAGCCACGATCTCGGCGAGCTCGATCGTGCCCTCCCCACCCTGGCCGAAGCCGTTGTGGATCGCGGCGCCGAACGCGCCCGCCTCGAGCGAGCGCGACTTGATCAGCTCGAGCAGCTCCGGTTCGTCGTCAGGCCGCGTGTTGATCGCGACGACCGGCTGGATCCCGAAGGCGCGCACGTTCTCGATGTGCTTCGCGAGGTTCGCCATGCCCGTCTCGACCTCGGCCGCCATCTGCGCCATCTCGGCCTTCTCGCGCCAGTCGCCGCCGCCGTGGTGGCGCAGCGCACGCACGGTCGCGACGATCACGACCACATGTGGTCGCAGGCCGCCGACGCGGCAGACGATGTCCATGAACTTCTCCATCCCGAGGTCGGCGGCGAAGCCCGACTCGGTGATCAGGAACTCGCCCAGCTTGAGGCCGATCCGGTCGGCGATGATCGAGTTGTTGCCGTGGGCGATGTTCGCGAACGGGCCCGCATGCATGAAGCAGAGCTGGCCTTCGAGCGTCTGGACGATGTTCGGCTTCAGCGCGTCCTTCAGCAGCACCGCCATGGCGCCGGCCGCGTTGATCTGCTCGGCCGTGACCGGGTCGCCGTCCGACGTGTAGCCAACGGTGATCGCCCCGAGCTTGCGGCGCAGGTCTGCGAGGTCGGTGGCGAGCGCGACAATCGCCATCACCTCGCTCGCGGCCGTGATGTCGAAGCCGGACTCGGCCGGAATCCCGTGCTTGGCACCGCCGAGGCCGGTGACGACGTTCCGGAGGGAGCGGTCGGTGACGTCGATCGCGCGGCGCCAGGTGACCGTGGCGATCTCCGGCTCGTGCCGGTGGAAGCGATGGGCGTCTACGAGAGCGGCGAGGACGTTGTTCGCCGCCGTGATCGCGTGCAGGTCACCGGTGAAGTGGAGGTTGATGTCCTCCATCGGCACGACCTGCGCGTACCCGCCGCCCGCGGCGCCGCCCTTGACCCCGAACACGGGGCCGAGCGAGGGCTCGCGGAGGGCGAGAATCGCACGCCGGCCGATCTTGCCGAAGCCCTGCGTCAACGAGACCGACGTCGTCGTCTTGCCCTCACCCGCCGGCGTCGGCGTGATCGCCGTCACGTTGATCAGCTTCGCGTCGGGCAGATCGGCGAGCCGCTCGAGAATGGAAAGGTCGACCTTCGCCTTGTAGCGACCGTAGAGCTCGAGCTCGTCCGGGAGGATCCCCGCCTCGGCGGCAACGTCGGCAATGGGGCGCATCACTGCCGCCTGGGCGATCTCGAGACTTGAAAGCATCGTTCTCAACCTTTCGTGGTATTGGTGAATCCCGTAGGGGCGAGGCGCATGCCTCGCCCGCGCCCTGCCATTCCTAGTGGCTTACGGCTGCGGCGGCGAGCTCGGAAACGAGGTTGTCGTTGTAGAAGCGCTCTAGCTTGAACGGCTCTATCAGCTCGGGCGTCTTCCCCGTCGCAATCAACTCTGCCAGCGTGACGCCGACGATCGGCGCGGCCTTGAAGCCGTACGTGCCCCAGCCGCAGTCGACGAGGAATCCCTCGACCTCGGTCAGGCCCATGATCGGGCTGTAGTCG
Source organism: uncultured Thermoleophilia bacterium (assembly GCA_963829285.1). Lineage (GTDB taxonomy): Bacteria > Actinomycetota > Thermoleophilia > Gaiellales > Gaiellaceae > Gaiella. The sequence continues at coordinate 72,563 of CAWHHW010000004.1, forward strand.
GGGCTCATGTCGCAGAGCCCTGTCCAGTGACGCAGGATCTTCGTCGCGTGCAGCTGCGGGAAGAGCTCGAGGATGTGACGGCAGGCGTACTCGATGAACGGGAAGGTGCCCTTGTTGGAGTAGGTCGGATACGGCTCGACCTCGGCGCCGATCAGGAACTCGCCACGGTCGGTCTGCGAGCAGTAGATGTGCATCTGAGCCGACACGATGATCTTGTCGAGGAACGGCTTCACGGGCTCGGTCACGAAGGCCTGCAGGATCGAGCCGGTGATGGGGAGCGGCACGCCGGCCATCGCGGCGACCGGGCTCGACCAGCCGGCGGTGGCGCTGAGGACGACGCCGGCGGAGATGTCGCCCTGGTTCGTCTTGACGCCGCGCAGCTTGCCGTCCTTGACGTCGAAGCCCGTCACCTCGACTCCCTGGTGGATCTCGACGCCACGCCGCCCGGCCTGCTTCGCGTAGCCCCAGACAACGGCGTCGTGCCTGATGATGCCGCCGGGCGGATGGTAGAGCGCGCCCTGGATCGGCCACGTCACGTCCTCGCCGATATGGATCTGCGGACAGAGCTTCTTCACTTCCTGGCGGTCGATCACACGGCTGTCGATGCCGAGCAGCTTGTTCACCTCGGCCCGCTCGTTCTGGACGACGAGCGAGCGGTCGGAGTGCGCCAGCGTGAAGTGGCCGTGCTGCGAGAACATCATGTTGAAGTCGAGATCGGCGGAGAGCTTCTCGTAGATCTTGACGCTCTCCGAGTAGAAGGCAGCTCCCTCCGGAGTGCGGTAGTTCGAGCGAATGATCGTCGTATTGCGCCCGGCCGCACCCGAGCCGATGTAGCTCTTCTCGAGGATCGCAACGTCGGTGATGCCGTGGTGGATCGCGAGGTAGTACGCCGTCGCGAGGCCGTGCGAGCCGCCGCCGACGATGACGACGTCGTAGTGCTTCTTCAGCGGCCCGGGCCGCTTCAGAATCTCCTTGCGGAAGAAGATGTCCTTCATCCGGTGCTCCCTCCGAGCGCGTCTACACCGACCGGGCCGCCGCCGAGGGCGGATGCGCGGTCGACCGCAACCTCCCACACGTACTGGCCGAGCTCCTGCGCGCAGAGCACCCAGTAGCCGCCGCCACGATGGAGGATATGGCCCTGGACGTGTGCGATCTCGCCTCCCGAGGGGAAGTGGTGGATGTGGGTCATGCGACGGAGGACGGTGTCGGCCTCGGGGCCGACGATCGCAATGACCGAGTAGGCGCCCGTCACGTCGAGCGAAAAGCGGTCGCCGACCTGCTCGCGCACGGTGCCACCGAGAGCGGGCGCGCAGAAGACGAGCGCGCGCCGAGGCGAGATGGGGTACCAGACGATCCCGTCGCCCTCGATCGGCTCACCCGACGGCCGCAGCTCGAGCTTCGTCAGGTGGGAGAGGTCGGAGATGCCGACGACCGCGAGGTGCTCATCCTCACCGGGCATCGACACAGGAACGAGCCAGCCGTCGCGCGCCTCGAACGTGGCGCCGAGGTCGCGCTGCGCGCGCTCGATCGCAGACTTCGCAACCGCACCACCCGCGGCCGAGTCCACGGAGAGAAATGAGAGGCTCACGATTTCACCTTCTCACCGGCCGGGTCGTAGAACGGGCCGAGGTGCACCGTCATCGGCGCCGCGCGCCCGTTCACCTGCACGTCGAAGCGCCCGCCGTCTACCGCCAGCTCGACCGGGACGATCGCGAGCCCGATCACCGTGCCCAGCTCGGCGCTGCGGCGCACGCTCGTGACTCGCCCGGACGATTTCCCGTCGATGACGACCTGCCCACCTTCCACCGGGATCGCGCCGCTCGGGCTCTCGAAGCCGACGAGCATCCACTTGAGGCCACGATCCGCCACCTGCTGCGTCGCCCACTTGCCGACCCACTCGAACTCCTTGTCGTTCTTGACGAGCCACGGCATCGCCGCCTCGTGCAGGTTCGACTCGGAATCGGTGTCCTGGCTCACGATCACGTGGCCCTTCTCGAGCCGGAGGATCCGCTGCGGCTCGAGGCCGAACGGCTTCGGGTCGAGGTCGGCGGCCTGCTCGAAGATCGTGTCCCACACGTGCTCGCCAAGAGGGCTCGGGAAGTGCAGCTCGTAGCCGAGCTCGCCGACGAAGCCGATCCGCATCGCGAGCGCGGCCACCCCGGCGACCGTCACGTGCTTCGCGTCGAGGTAGGCGAAACCGTCGGGTGAGAAGTCGTCGTCGGAGACGCGCTGCATCGCCTCGCGCGCATTCGGCCCGGCCACGTTGATCGCGGCAAGCGCTCCCGTCAGGTTCGCGAACTGCACGTCCATGAACCAGACCGCGTTCCACCACGTGAACCACTGGTAGACGCCGTCCGCACCCGTCGAGGTGGCGGAGACGTAGAAGGTCTCGTCGTCGAGACGCGCGACGACGCCGTCGTCCATGATCCGGCCCGCGTCACCCGTGAGCACGCCGTAGCGGGTGCGCCCGACCTTCAGATCGGAGAAGCGATTGGGGTAGACGCGGTCGAGGAAGGCGCCCGCGTCGGGGCCGGTGACGAGGATCTTGCCGAGCGTCGAGACGTCGATCAGCCCGAGCGCGCGGTGCACGTGCTGCGCCTCGGCCCCGGCGTCATGCCCGTAGGAATGCGGCCTGCGCCACACACCCGTCCACATCATCTTGCCGCCCATGTCCTTGTGCCGGTGGTGGAGCGAGGTGCGCTTGCGTGGCTCCTGCGGCGGCCCCGCCAGCAGCCCCATCGAGATCGGCGTGTAGGGCGGGCGGGCCGTCGTCGTGCCGATCGTGTTCTCGTCGAGGCCGGTCGTCTTCGCGTAGACGCGGATCGAGTTGGTGTGGCAGAGCCGACCCTGGCACGGCCCCATCGTCACCGTCGTGTAGCGCTTCGAGAGCTCGATCGAGTCGAAGCCCTCCGCGATCGCGTACTTGAGGTCCTTCGTGGTCTGGTCCTCGCAGAAGCAGACGAAGCACTTGTCGCCACGATGCCCGAGGATTGCGCTCGGCACCGCCGTCTCGCCGCTCTCGCCGGTGACGGCACCCACCGCCTCGACGTGCTCGGGCAGATCGGTCGGGATGAAGATGCCGCGGCCTTCGTCGTACTCGACCCGCGCGCCGGCCTGCGCGAGCAGCTTGTAGTTCGGCTGCGCGCTTCCCGACATGACGACGAGGTCGGCCTTGACGAACCGGCCGTCGATTGCGACCTGCGCCACCTTGCCATGCTTGCCCTGCACCTCGATCGCAGGGCTCCCATCCGTGCGGAGGTCGACGACGCGCGCGATCTCGACTCCCGCTGCTTCGAGGTCGGCGGCAGCCTGCAGGCCGCGATCGTCGGCCGTCAGCACGACGGCGCGCTCGGCCGGCTTGATCGAGAAGCCGTTGACGAGCCTGCGCACGGCATCGGGCAGCATCACGCCGACGAGGTCGTTACCGGGGAAGACGAGCGGCTGCTCGACAACGCCGCTGGCGACGACGACCCGGTGCGCTCGGTACTTGATCAGCAGATTGCCGTAGGCGACCGGCACCATTCCCTGCTCGAACAGCCCGATCGCGATCGCCGGAGCGAGCAATTCGACACCCGCGTCGAGGGCCTGGCGTCGGAGCTCGGCGGCGGTTCCGATCCCATCCCGGTCGGCGAGCAGCGCGCCGCCCACGTCGTAGCCCTCGTCGATCACGACGACCGACTCGCCGCCCTGCGCAGCTGCGATCGCTGCTTCGAGCCCGGCCTGGCCGCCGCCGATCACGGCCACGTCGACGTGGCGGTTCTCGACATCGACTCGCTCCTGGCGCGAGCCGTTCGGGTCGAGCGGGCCGAGACCCGCCGCGCCGCGCAGGAACTTCTCGTACAGCGGCCAGAGCTTCCGCGGCCGGATGAACGTCTTGTAGTAGAAGCCGGGCGGCGTGAACGGGCCGGCGAACTTGTCGGTCGCCTGCATCAGGTCGTGCTCGAGCGAGCCGATGTAGTTCTGCCCCTTGACGACGGCGCCTTCGCGCAGCGGCGTCGTGCACACGCGCACGCTCGGGATCCCGTCGACCGTCATCTGGCAGTTCGCGCAGTGGCCCGAGCAGCAGACGAGCCCGCGCGGACGGTGGTACTTGAAGCTCCGCGAGAACACGCGCTGGCCGGAGGCATACAACGCCGAGCCAATGGTGTCGCCGGCAAAGCCCAGCACCGTCTTGCCGTGGAACGTGAACGAGACGGGCTGCGATCGGTCGATCCGCTCCCCCGGACGGGGATCGAGCCTCACGCCGTCTCACCCTCTAGCGCCTTCTGCGCAGCAGAAGGCTTCGGGTGCCACGTCTTCTCTACGACGTTCGTGTACGTGTGCCGCTCGGCGAGGAACCAGTCTTCGCAGGTGCGGCAGAACCACCATTCCCGCTGCGAGCCCCAGACGTTCCGCCGGAAGTAGACGTACTCGTTCAGCTCGCGCACGGACGGCGTCGAGGTGGGCCGCTTGGTCGTCTCACCGGCGCAGCGAAGCTCCTGCACCTCGCGCGGGCCACAGTTGGGACAGGTGACGAGCATCGACATATTTGCGTCAGACGGAATAGCGTGCTATCAGTGGCAAGAGACTAGCGCGATGCCCCGAACCGGTCAACCATCCACCCGAGACGTCGAAGCGACTGTCCGCGCGGTCGAGATTCTCGACGCGCTCGCGGACGGCGGCGAGCTGGGAACGAGCGATGTGGCGCGACGAACGGGCATCAGCCCGAGCACCGTCTCGCGCCAGCTCGGCACGCTGACGCGCGCCGGCCTCGTCGAGCATGTCCCCGCAAACGGCCGCTACCGGCTCGGCGTGCGCACCCTGCGCTATGCGAACGCCGTCCTCGGCCGGCTCAACCTCCGCGACCTGGCCCGCCCTCACCTCGAGGAGCTCGTCCACCAGGTCGGCGAAACGGCAACCCTCTCGATCCCCGGCGAAGAGGACGCGATCACGGTCGACTTCGTCCCCACCGACCGCTATCTCCAGGGCGTCACGCGTCTTGGCCGCCCGAGTGTCGGCCACGCCTCATCGGCCGGCAAGGTGATGCTCGCGTTCGGCGACGTGCCGCTGCCGAAAGGCAAGCTCGCCGCCTACACGCCGCGGACGATCACCGACCCGGCCGCGCTGGCGCTGGAGATCGAGCACGTCCGCGCTCGCGGCTACGCCGAGGCGGTGGAGACGCGAGAGGTCGGCCTGAGCGCCATCGCCGCCCCGATCTGGGGCGCCGACGGGAGCCTCGCCGCGGTCGTCGCCCTCCAGGGCCCGACCAGCCGCTTCGACAAGGCGGCAACCGGCGCCGCCGTCCCGCTCCTCCTCGCCAGCGCGAACCGCATCTCCACAGCGCTCGGCTGGCACGGGTAGCGCGCCGGGCTCGTCAGCCGCCGATCCCGGTCGGGCAGCGTGCAGCCGAGAGCGGCACTGATGTCCCGCTAGTGGCAATTGCATCCCGCCGTGGACGATTCGGGCTTGACACCGACCCCGCCGGACGCGTAGACACCGAGGGCACGATCCGATCGCACGACGGGAAAGAGGAGGCGCGCGTGGCAACCGATCTCGACCGCTTCGTCGCAACAGCAGGGCGCGAGGAGCAAGTCGCCGAGGTTCGGCGTCGCATCGACGCCGAGGGAATCACCTACATCTACTACCAGTTCATCTCGGTCACGGGACGGATCATGGGCAAGGGCGTTCCCGCCGCGCACTGGGAGAGCATGGCCGCGAAGGGCTTCCAGCTCGTCTACGGATCGACCGCCAACCTCTTCACGGATCGCCACGGCGACTACATCGGCTACGGCCCAGAGGCAGCCGAGCTCGTCGGCCTGCCCGAGCCCGATACGTTCGAGGTGCTGCCCTGGGATCGCAAGGTCGCGCGCGTCTGGTGCACGTGCTTTCGCAACCGCGAAGAGCGGGAGGACGCCGCAGCGTTTCTCACCTCGGACTGCCGCGGCAACCTGAAGCGGATCCAGGCCGAGTTCGAGGCGGCAACCGGGCTCCACCTGCGCGCCGGCACCGAACCGGAGATGATGTGGCTGAACCTGAAGGACGACGGCACGCCCGACATCAGCGGCGTCACGAAGCCGTACTGCTACCACATCGACCAGTTCAGCGAACTGCAGCCGATCATTCACAAGGTGGTCGAGTACGGGCAGGCGCTCGGCCTCGACATGATCCAGGGCGACCACGAAGACGCGCCCGGCCAGATCGAGCTCAACTTCAACTTCGACCGCGCCGAGCAGACCGCCGACAACCTCTCGACGTTCCGCCAGATCTGCCGGCAGGTCGGCCGCGAGCTGAACGCCTTCCCGTGCTTCATGCCGAAGCCGTTCATGGGCGTCTCGGCAAACGGCTGCCACCACAACATCTCGCTCTGGCGCGGTGACGAGAACGCCTTCATGCCGGAGACCGAGGACAGCCGGCTGCCGAGCCAGATCGGGCTCTACGCGATCGGCGGCATCCTCGAGCACCTCGGCGCCCTCACCGCGATCACCGCTTCGACCGTCAACTCGTACCGCCGTCTCTGGGACACGGGCTTCTGGGCGCCGGTCTTCGCCGACTGGGGCTTCCAGAACCGCACCACTGCGCTGCGGGTATCGGCTCCTGGTCGCTTCGAGTACCGCTCCGTCGACTCGGCCGTCAACCCGTACCTCTCGATGGCGGCGCTGATCATGGCGATGTGGGACGGGATAGAGCGCAAGCTCGACCCGGGCGAGCCGGAGGAGCGCAACATCTACGCCGCGATGGAGGCCGGGAAGCAGGTCAACAAGATCCCGATGACCTTCGGCGAGGCGCTCGACGCACTCGAGGCCGACGAGGTGATCAAGAAGGCACTACCGGGCGAGATGTACACGGTGTTCATGCACTACAAGCGCGACGAGTGGGAGCGATTCTGCGCCACCGTCACCGACTGGGACGTCGCGGAGTACCTCGACGTGTTGCCTTGATCGACAAAGGACGAATCGTATGTGCGGGATAGCCGGAATCATCTACAAGGACGGCGAGCATCCGATCGGGACCGAGATGACCCGGATGCTGCAGTCGATGAAGCACCGCGGCCCTGATTCGACGGGCTACGCGCTCTACGGGCAGCCGTCGGATCTCGTGATCATGCGGTACAAGCTCGCCGACGCGAACACGCCGCGCGACTTCGAATACGAGGACCGTCTGCGGCGCCATCGCGCCGAGGTCGAGCGCCGCCTAGCTGCGCTCGGCGCCAAGGTGCACGCGCTCGAGGAGGAGACCGAGTACGCCTTCCGCGTCACGCTCGGCTACGACGGCGACCTGAAGAGGCTGGCCGACTTCGTCGAGGACGTCCCCGACGTCGAGGTGCTCTCACTCGGACACTCGCTCGAGATCGTCAAGGACCTCGGCGACGCCGAGACCGTTGCCGGCGGCTACCACCTCAACGCCTTCACCGGCACGCACGCGATCGGCCACGTCCGGATGGCGACCGAGTCGGACGTCGACATCTCGGGCGCCCATCCCTACTGGGCGTACCCATTCTCCGACGTCGCCGTCGTCCACAACGGCCAGCTGACGAACTACTTCCAGTGGAAGCGCCGCCTCGAGCGCTCGGGCCACCGGTTCCAGTCCGAGTGCGACTCGGAGATCATCGCCGTCTATCTGGCCGAGAAGATGGGCGAAGGGGCGTCGCTCGAGGACGCGATGCGCCAGAGCCTCGACGAGCTCGACGGCGTCTTCACCTACATCTGCGTCACGAAGGACGCGCTCGGCGTGGCGAAAGACGAGATGGCCGCAAAGCCGCTCGTGCTCTACGAAGCCGACGACCTCGTCGCGCTCGCCTCCGAGGAGATCGCGATCCGCGCCATCATCGACCACGAGATCGACACCTACGACCCATATGAAGGAGAGGTGCTCGTATGGCAGCGCTAGGCGAGCATGCGATCAGCTACGACGCGCGCGGCCTCTCCGAGCCGGATGCAGCCGTCCCGAAGATCTCCTCGATCGACGGTACCGCGGCCGAGTTCGACGCGCACGACCTGACGACCCGCCAGATCAACCTCGAGCTGCGCTGGTTGCTCCACGAGCAGGGCATCACCGACGTGACGGTACGCAACCCTGGCGCCAAGCACTCGCTCGGGGTCGGCATCCTCACTCGCTGCAAGATCACCTTCGACGGCAGTCTCGGCTACTTCGGCTGCGGCATCATCGACGGCCCCGAGATCCACATCAAGGGCCGCGTCGGCTGGTCGTCCTGCGAGAACATGATGTCCGGCGTCGTCGTGATCGACGGCAACGCCGGCTCGCTGACGGGAGCAGCGTTTCGCGGCGGCGACCTCGTCGTCAAGGGCCAGGTCGGAGCCCGCACCGGCATCGACCAGAAGGGCGGCACGATCATCGTGATGGGCTCGGCGGGCTCGATGAACGGGTTCATGATGCAGCGCGGCCGCCAGATCATCTGCGGCGACGTCGGCCACGGGCTCGGCGACTCGATGTACGACGGGACGATCTACGTGGGCGGCAAGGTGCGCTCGCTCGGGATCGACTGCGTCCCCGGCGAGTGGACCGACGCCGACACCGAGCTCATCGAGCGCAAGTTCCGCATCCACGACCTCGGCGCCCCGCCCGAGCTGCAGAAGTTCGTCTGCGGCAAGAAGCTCTACAACTACGACAACCTCGAACCATCCGAGCGCAAGCTCGTCCTCTAGGAGCCACATGGCCGACGAGACAGCACCCACACAGAACACCGTCCTCGGGCACAGCCGCATCTTCACCCCCGAGGTGATGAACGACATCCACATGAAGGCCGAGCTCGGCCGCTACCGGATGCGCGGCTTCTCGATGTTCAAGCCGATCCCGCACTGGGACGAGCTGATGTTCATGCCGGGCACGCTGACCCGCTTCGTGATCGAGGGGTATCGCGAGAAGTGCGTCACGAAGACGATCCTCGGCGCGCGTTTCGCGAAGAAGCCGATCGAGCTCGACATCCCCGTCTACATCACCGGGATGAGCTTCGGCGCCCTCTCGCTCGAGGCCAAGATGGCGCTCGCGAAGGGTGCGTCGATGGCCGGCACGGCGACGTGCTCGGGCGAGGGCGGCATGATCCCGCCGGAGCGCGACTATTCGACGAAGTGGTACTACCAGTGCATCCAGAGCCGGTACGGGTTCAACCCGCACCACCTGATGCTCGCCGATGCATGTGAGTTCTTCATCGGCCAGGGCTGCAAGGTCGGGCTCGGCGGCCACCTGATGGGCCAGAAGGTGACGGAGCAGGTCGCGGAGATGCGGTCGCTCCCCGCCGGCATCGACCAGCGCTCGCCGGCGCGTCATCCCGACTGGCTCGGTCCCGACGACCTGTCGCTGAAGATCCAGGAGATCCGCGAGGCGACCGACTACCAGATCCCGATCCAGCTCAAGCTCGGTGCCTCGCGCGTGTACGACGACGTGCGGATGGCGGCGAAATGCGGGCCGGACATCATCTACCTGGACGGTGCCGAGGGCGGCACGGGCGCAGGTCCGCACGTCGCCACGGAAGAGACGGGCATCCCGCTGATGGCGGCGATTCCCGAGGCGCGGCGCGCGCTCGAGGACGTTGGTCTCGTGGACGAGATCGACCTCGTCGTCGCAGGCGGGATCCGAAACGGCGGCGACATCGCCAAGGCGATCGCACTCGGTGCGAAGGCCGTTGCAATCGGCCACTCGGCCCTGATGGCACTCAATTGCAACAAGGAGATCGAGGGCGTCACCGACTACGAAGGCACGGTCGGCGTTCCCGCAGGCAAGTGCTATCACTGCCATACGGGCCGCTGCCCCGTCGGCGTCGCCACGCAAGATCCGGAGCTGCGCAAGCGGCTCGTGGTCGAGGATGCGGCCGAACGCGTCTACAACTTCCTCCATACGCTCACGCTCGAGGTGCAGATGCTCGCGCGCGCGTGCGGCAAGACGGACGTGCACTCGCTCGAGCCGGAAGATCTGTGCGCGCTCACGGTCGAGGCCGCGGCGATGGCAAAGGTGCCGCTGGCAGGCACGAGCTGGATCCCCGGCGTCAGCGAGGAGCGCACGCTCGCGAAGATCGAGCGCCTGCTCGAGCGGCATCTGGAGTACCCCGTCGACTACCTGCCCGCACAGGCGGAGGTGATGTCCGGTGAGTGAGATGGCCTACTCCGAGCCCGAGAAGATCAAGTCGATCGACTCCGAGTTCCTCTCCGGCAAGCGCTACGCCTACCAGGAGGACATGTCCCTCGTGGAGGACGTCGACCTCGAAGCGGCAACGCCCGGCGACGACATCAACTGGCTCGAGGACATCGAGTTGCTCTCGGAGGACGGCACCCCCGCCGTCTTCGACCGCTACTCCAACTCGTTCATCAAGATCCACTTCGCGATCCCCGCCGGCCGCGAGAACGAGATTGCGCGCAAGGTGCTGATCACGCACCTCCAGTCGGGAAACTCGTACGGGATCCAGCTGAAGGAGAAGCACTGCAAGTTCCCCCAGCCGGAGCTCGGGCCGTGGGTGGCGGGGTCGAAGACCGTAGGCACGGATTGGCAGCCTCCCGTGCTCGAGGGCTGGGAGCAACCGGCGCACTAGCTTTCCCGGTGCGGGGGATGCCCATTTTCTCCAAGTGATGTACTGTTCCTGAGCCGTCGGGCACGCTTGGCTTCACCCCCGGAGAGGAGCATCGTGCCGCCCAGAGGTCTGATCTCGAAACGGGTTCTTGCGACCGTCGTCGCCTTGGTGGCAATGCTGGCGCTGAGCGTCTCGACGTCCTCACCGTCCGCACTCGCGACGACGTCCTGGGTTGATTCCTGGGGTGCGAGCTTCCTGCCGACCCTGGTCAACGGCACCGTGCAGAGCACACCGACCTTCAAGAACCAAACGCTGAGGCTGATCGTCAACGCGAAACTTGGTGGCACAGGGGCCCGCGTCAAGCTCACGAACACGTTTTCGACAGTGCCGTTGCACATCGGAGCGGCGCACATCGCGCTCCGCTCGAGCGGCGGCACGATCACGGCGAGCACGGATCGCGCGCTGACCTTCGGCGGCACCTCGTCCGCAACTGTTGCCCCGGGCGCGGAGCTTTTGAGTGACCCGGTCACGCTCACAATCGGCCAGCACGCCGACGTGGCGATCAGCGTCTACCTACCCGACGCGCAGTTCAAACCGACGAACTTCCATCCCACCGGCCTCCACACGAGCTATCTCAGCAAGACCGGGAACTTCGTCGCCTCGACGACGATGCCGTCACCGTCGTTCGGCCAGACCTCGACGACGACACAGGTGCTCGTCGCGGGCGGGCTGCAGGTGATGGCGCCGGATACGACGCGCGTGATCGTCGCACTCGGCGACTCGATCACCGACGGCGCCTGCGCCTCGAACAACGGCAACGCGGACTGGCCGTCCGTGCTCTCGAAACGCCTGCCGGCGTTGGCCGACGGGACGCCCGTGAGCGTTATCAACATGGGCATCGGCTCGAACCGGCTTCAGTCGTCGAGTAACGCTGGGCCTCCCGGCGTCGCGCGGCTCCAGGCCGACGTGCTCGATCGCCCGAACGTCACCGATCTGATCGTGCTCGAGGGCATCAACGACATCAGTTACGAGCACGCGACCTCTGCCGCGCTGATCGCCGCCTACACGGACATCATCACGAGAGCGCACGCGAAGGGGATCAAGGTCTTCGGCGCCACATTGCTACCGATCGGCAACTCGGTCAAGTACTCCGTCGCGAACGAGGCAACCCGTCAGACCGTCAACGCCTGGATCCGCGGTGGCACCTCCGGCTACGACGGCGTCTTCGACTTCGAGCAGCTGATGGCCGACCCGGCCGCCAACCCGATGCGGATCCAGGCGGGCCTCCAGTGTGGCGACTACGTCCACCCGAACACGAGCGGCTACGCGAAGATGGCGAACTCGATCGATCTCGCTCAGCTGTAGCCGGTCCGTACTTCTGGGAGGATGCTGAGGTGAACGTCCTCGTCCTCCAGCACATCTCGTGCGAGCCGCCGGGCGTGTTCGAGGACGTCCTGCTCGAGCGCGGGGCACGGATGCACCGGGTCGAGCTCGACGAGGGTGAGCCGCTGCCCGACTGGCGTGGGTTCGACGCGATCGTGGCGATGGGCGGCCCGATGAGCGCGAACGACGATGCCGCTCTCCCGTGGCTGACGGCCGAGAAGGCGCTGATCGCCGACGCCGTTCGCGCCGGAACGCCCTACTGGGGCGTCTGCCTCGGTGTGCAGCTGCTCGCGGCGAGCCTCGGAGCCCGCGTCTACGCAGGCGATCAGCCCGAGGTTGGCCTGCTGCCCGTCGAGATCACCCCTGAAGGACGCACCGACCCCGTCTTCGCCGACCTCCCGGACGGCCTCGTCACGTTGCAGTGGCACGGCGACACCTTCGACCTGCCTGACGGTGCCGTACGCCTCGCCGGATCGCCCGCGTACCGGAACCAGGCGTTCCGGTACGCGAACGCGTACGGCGTTCAGTTTCACCTCGAGATCTCGGACGAGATGGCGAGGGAGTGGGCGAGCGTGCCGGCGTACGCAACGTCGCTCGAGCGCGTCCTCGGCCCTGGCGCGACAGGCCCCTTCGTCGCCCAGATCGAGGCACATTCGGCGGTGATGCGGGCACACGGACGCACCCTGTTCGAGCATTGGCTCGACGCGTTCTAGACCGGCCTCCACGACACCGTCGACCCGCGCCACAGCTTGCCGGCACGGAACTGCTGCTCCTCGAGCTGGACCGCCCACTCCTGCGAGTAGCCGAGTAGGCCACACATCTCCGTAAGCGCCTGGCGGGACACCTCGCGCGCCTCACGCAGAGGATCGGCGTGGGTCGCGATCGCGTCGAGCAGCGCGCCGACCACCTCCTCGGGCACGAAGGGCTTGAGCACGTAGGACAAGGCGCCGGCTTCGACGGCCTCCTCGGCGAGACCACGTGAGCGGCCGGTGAGCGCGACGATGGGAACGGCTCGCTCGGACAGGATCTGACGTGTCGCCTCGACGCCCCCGATCCCTGGCAGGCCAAGGTCGAGCAGGATCGCATCCGGCTCGTTCTCGCGCGCGAGCTCGACCGCCTCGGCGCCGTCGCGGGCGTCGGAGACCTCGAACCCCGCGTCCTCGAGGACGAGGCGCAGGTCGGCACGAACGATCGGGTCGTCTTCGACCGTCAGAACGGTGGTAGCTACAGCAGCGGACATGGTTTCTCCTTCGCTCAGGAATGCAAAAAGCCCCGGACGCACCGCCCGAGGCCTCGAAGCCATCCCGACCACCTACATTGGCGATCAGACCTTTCGCATAGTACCGACGCCACCCGAGGCCGCCGCGAGGTGGCGTCGACTTCAGGCACACCGCCCTCCATCCGTCAGGAGTTTCTGCTGAGGAAGATGCCGGATTCACCGGATGCGAAGCAGGCACACATCCGGGAGCATGACGGCGAAAGGGGGTTCAACATGGACCTACAGCAGACACTCGCCCACGCCCAGGAAGCGATGACCGCCAAGCGTGTCTACGGCGAGCCGTACGAGCGCGACGAGCTGACGATCATCCCGGCAGCCGCCGTCCGCGGTGGCGGTGGCGGCGGCAACGCAGGGACTGAAGACGACAGCCAGGGTGGCGGAGCCGGCTTCGGCCTCCACGCCACCCCGAAGGGCGCCTGGGTGATCGAGCACGGCAACGCGACCTGGAAGCCGGCGATCGACGTCAACCGAATCGTGTTAGGCGGTCAGATCGTTGCGTTTGCGGCACTCATGACCGTCCGCGAGATCGTGAAACAGCGCAACCGCCAGCGTGCGCCCCGTCGAGCAATGCTCTCTCGCCCGCACCGGCGGCAGACGCTGCACCACAGGATGCAGCACCACCACTGACGGGCGCGCAACGCGCTCTGGACGGCGTACCCATGGGTCCCACGTTGCGGGACCCATGGGTATCAGACCGAACTGTATTCCGCACGACGCAACACCTACCCGCTGACGGACACACCGAGCAGCGCGCCTCGACACGAGAGCATACGATTGCCGCCAGAATCGAGTCCACACGCTGGAGGTAGTGATGTCGGAGAAGATGTGGGGTACTGAGCCGTTCTGGGGCCTCGGCTACGACTGGGATCCCGACTGGGTCCTGACCGAGCGCCAGAAGGAGCTCCGCTCGACGCTGATCGAGCTGTGCGAGCAGGAGATGCGCGCGAACGCGAAGCGCTCCGACGACGAGCTGTTGTACCCGCGGCGCAACCTCGAGCTGCTCGGCGAGCACGGCTTCCTCGCGCTCACCGTGCCCGAGGAGTACGGCGGGCTTGGCGAGAACCACGTCGCCTTCGCGATGACCTGTGAGACGATCGCCCGCTACGGCTGCGCCTCGACGGCGATGTGTTACGTGATGCACATGGGCGCCGTGCAGGCGATCATGCTGCGCCCAACGCCCGAGCTGATCGACAAGTACATCAGGCCGCTCAACTCCGGCCTGCTCGGAACGCTCTCGTACTCCGACCCCGAAACGGGCTCACACTTCTGGTACCCGGTCTCGTCGCGCGCCGAGCGCCAGAACGGCGGCTACAAGATCAACAAGAAAGCCTCGTGGACGACGTCCGGAGGCTTCGCCGACTTCTACGTGCTCCAGACGACGAGCCCCGACTTCAAGGGCTACGACGACCTCTCCGTCTTCGTCGTCGACAAGGAGCACTGCGAGGCCCAGCCGTCCCTCTGGGACGCGCTCGGGCTGCGCGGCAACCAGTCGGGCGCGATCGCGTTCACCGACGTGGAGATCCCCGATTCGCAGCTCGTCGGCCCCGAGGGCGACGGCGCCAACTCGAACGACGAGGCCGTCGATCCGTGGTTCCTGATCGGGTCGTCCTCCGTGTGGAACGGGCTTGCACTCGGCGCTGTCGACATCGCGAAGCGCCACACGACGCGCAAGCGCCACGTCGATGTCGGTATGCGCGTCGCCGACTATCCGACGATCCAGGACTACGTCGGCCAGGCGGTGATGGAGACGAACGCGTCACGCCTGTTCGTGCTCTCCGTTGCGCAGGCGTTCGACGACGTGACGGAGAACAACACCCTCGCCCTCGAGCCCGGCACGCTCGCGCGCGGAAACTTCCTCCACTGGGCCTGGCAGATCAAGTTCGTCGCGGCGCAGAATGTGGCGCACGTCGTCGACAAGATGCTGCACGCGTGCGGCGGCTCCGGCTACAAGCGCGACATGGAGCTCGAGCGCTACCTCCGTGACGCGAAGGCCGGCTGGGTGATGGGCCCTACGAACGAGGTGCTGCGCCAGTTCGTGGGCAAGGCCGTCTTGCTCGGGTTCGAGTCGCTCGACTACTGGAACCAGAGCTACAACCGCCGGGCCGTCGAGAACGAGGTGAAGAAGCTCGACTCCGCCGCGAAGCGCGAGCTCGCGGAGCAGCTGCTTGCCGAGGCTGCCGAGGCAGAGGCCAAGGAGCCGGCGAAGGCCTAGGCATGGGCGCGACGAGCCGACCGCGCCTGCTCGTCCCCGGCCTCGTCCCGAGGGACCCGGCGCGAGAGACCTATCGGGTCAGGCCCGGAGGGACGACCGCCGTCTCCCTCCGGCCGGACGACAGGCTGACGATCCGCGACCTCCATGGTGGCCAGCGAGCCGAGGTGGTTGGACTGGGCGGGGACGGTGAAATCGCGGAGCTGTTCGGGCCCACCTCGCCGCCGGGCGCCGAGGAGACGTTCCGCACCGAGCGAACAGTCGTCGTCCAGGTCAGTGCTCCGGCCGGAGTGGCCGTGGTCGAAGGAGGCATGCCCGCTTCCGACCTGCAGCTCGAGATCACCCGCGCGCAACCGGAAACCGGCTCCGCCGAGCCGCGGCTCCCGGATCCGCTCGCCGACCCGCGCCTCGACTTCCAGGTCGACCGCGCCAGCGCTCTCGCCTACGAGGTCAAGGCCGGGGAGTACGTCCAGATCATCGACGTGCAAGGGCGCCAGTGCTCGGACTTCCTCGCCTTCAGCGAGCCAAAGCTGCAGGAAGGAAGGGAGCGCGGCCTCGACGCGACGGCGACCCGCTCGCTGATGGGAAACGCGTACCCCTCCCCCGGCCTCTACTCCAAGTTCTTCGACCACGATCTCGAGCCCCTCGTCGAGGTCGTCCGCGACACGGTGGGGCGACACGACACCTTCGGCCTCGCCTGCACGGCCAAGTACTACGAGGACATGGGCTACTTCGGCCATGTCAACTGCTCGGACAACTTCAACGCGCAGCTGCTGCCGTACACGATCGAGCCGCGCACGGGCTGGCCCGCGATCAACTTCTTCTTCAACACCTCCTTCGACGCGCACAACCTCTACGTCACCGACGAGCCGTGGTCGCGACCGGGCGATTACGTCCTGCTGCGCGCACTGACCGACCTCGTCTGCCTCTCGAGTGCCTGTCCCGACGACATCGACCCCGCCAACGCCTGGAACCCCACGGAGGTGCACGTGCGCGTCTATCCCGCCAAGGAGCGCTTCTCGGCCGCGATCGCCCATCGTGTCACCGCTGACGCGGAGCCGCAGCTGACGAAGGAGACCGGCTTCCACACGCGCACCTCGGCGCTGACCGGTCGCATGACCGAGTACAACGGCTACTGGCTGCCGACCTCCTACGACAACCTCGGCTCGGTGGCGGAGTACTGGGCCTGTCGCGAGAAGGCGGCCGTGATGGACCTCTCCCCGCTGCGGAAGTTCGAGATCCTGGGGCCGGATGCCGAGGCGCTCCTGCAGGCGACGATGACGCGTGACATCCGCCGGCTCGGCGATGGGCAGGTCGTCTACACGGCGATGTGCAACGAGACCGGCGGCATGCTCGACGACGGCACCGTCTATCGGCTCGCGCAGGACAACTTCCGCTTCATCGGAGGCGCCGCAGCCGACGGCGTCTGGCTGCGCGAGCAGGCCGCGCGGCTCGGGCTCAAGGTCTGGGTGAAGGAGTCGACCGACGATCTCCACAACATCGCCGTGCAGGGGCCGGCCTCGCGGGAGATTCTCGCGCCCCTCATCTGGACGGCGCCGACGCAGACGCCGTTCACGGAGCTCACATGGTTCCGCTTCTCGGTCGGGCGGCTCGGCGGGCCGCAGGGCCTCCCCCTGATCGCCTCTCGCACCGGCTACTCGGGCGAGCTCGGCTACGAGCTCTTCTGCCATCCCAAGGACGCCGCCGCGCTGTACGACGCCGTGATGGAGAGCGGAGCGGCCCACGAGATCGCACCGCTCGGGCTCGAAGCGCTCGACATGCTGCGGATCGAGGCGGGGCTGATCTTCGCCGGCTACGAGTTCGACGACCAGGTCGACCCGTTCGAGGCCGGAGTCGGGTTCACGGTGACGGCCGACAAGACAGACGACTTCGTCGGCCGCGATGCGCTGCTCGAGCGGCGTGCACACCCGCAGCGCGTCCTCGTCGGCCTCGAACTGGAGGGAAACGAGACGGCGGCGCACGGTGACTGCGTCCGGGTGGGACGGTCGCAGATCGGCGTGATCACGAGCGGGACCCGCTCGCCGGTCCTGCAGAAGAACATCGCGCTCTGCCGGATCGCCGTACAGCACGCGGCACTCGGTACCGAGGTCGAAGTCGGCAAGCTCGACGGCCACCAGAAGCGCATTCCGGCCACGGTCGTGCGCACACCCTTCTACGACCCCGAGAAGCTGCGCCCACGCTCGTGATCGACTCCTTCTCGCAGCAGCAGGTCGAAGCGTTCGACCGCGACGGCTTTCTTATCGTCGAAGAGGGCCTTGTCTCCAGCCGAGCGCTCGACCTATTGCGCGAGCGCTACGAGCCTCTGTTCGAGGGCGTCTACGAGACCGGGATCAAGCCGGACGAGGTCAACTGGGTGCCCGGCCGCGACCCGGAAGACCGAACGCGACAGATCTGCAACGGCTGGCGGGCCGACACCATGATCGCGGCGCAAGTGCTGGCCGAGCGCACCGGCCGGCTCGGCGCGCAGCTCGGGCGCTACCGCGGGACGCGGATCCTGCAGGACAACGTCCTCTGGAAGCCACCCGGCGCGAAGGCGATCGGCTTCCACCAGGACTCCTCCTACGCCGACTACCTCGTGCCGGCGGAGATGCTGACGTGCTGGATCTCGCTGCACGACACGGCCGCCGACGCCGGGCCGCTCGAGCACGTGCGCGGATCGCACCTGTGGCCGAAGTCGCCTCCCGAGCGCTCGCAGTTCCACGCACCGGACGACTGGCTCGCACCGGCACGGAACGCGGCACCTGAAGGAGCCGATCTGGACGTCGTGCCGGTCGTCGTGAAGGCGGGCGGCGGGTCGTTCCACCACGGCCTCACCTGGCACGGCTCCTCACCCAACACGAACGCGTCCCTTGCCCGGATGGCCCTCGTCACACACATGCTCCCCGTCGAGGTCCGCTTTCACGAGACGAACGTCGATCTGATCTACTCGCGCTACCGCCGCCAGGGCGACCTCGCGCTCGACGAGTCGTTCTTTCCAGTCTTGTGGGACGAGACGGGATACCGCACCCCGTGGCTCGCTGGGCTGCCCGTCATCGAGTGAGCGCACGGTCCCCTTGGAGGGAAGTCGCACGGTTTTTGTCGTAGGGGCGATGCGCATTCGTCGCCCCTGTGTGTGGCGCGGATCTTCCGGACCGACCGCGCTGAGGGCGACGCGTGCGCGTCGCCCCTACGAGACCAAGCGGATCTTCTTACGAGGGAGGTCTCCGGGAGCCGTAGGTTCCAACTTTAGGATCACCGCGGAGCGGTGCAGCAAGCAAGGGCGTGAGGGAAGCCGCGATATCGTCCCTCGTCGCGGCTTCCCTCACGCCCCGGCCATCCGCTCGTACCGCCCGCCGTGGAACAGCAGCGGTTCCCCCAGGCCATAGTGGACGTACTCGACCTGCCCGAGGAACAACGAATGGTCGCCGCCCCAGTACGACCGCACCACCCGGGCGACGAAATGCGCCAGGGCCCCCTCGACGAGCGGTGTCTCGCGCACGACGGCAAACACCGGCTCAGACCCCCCCTCCGGCCCCCGGCCGGCGAACAGATCCGAGAGCCCCTCCTGCCCGCGGGCGAGCACGCTGACGCCGAAGCGGCTGCCCACGTGCAGCATCCCGCACAGCTTGGCGCGGCGGTCGAGCGAGATCAGCACGAGCGGCGGCCGTAGTGACACCGACATGAACGCGTTCGCCGTCATCCCGTGCACCTGCTCGCCGACGCGCGTCGTCAGCACGGTGACGCCGGTCGCAAACATCCCGAGGGTGCGGCGGAACGCGATGGCGGGGTCGCCTTCGAGATCACCGACGTCGATCTGCTCCGAGTCCGGCACGTCGCCGAACGCCGAGTCGCCGAGCCCTTCGTGCGCGCCCGGGGCGAACCCCCCGGGGAGGCGGATGTCGAACTCCTCGGGAGGCGGCGCTTCGCTGCTCACGTCGTGAAGTGTGACGACCGGCGGGGTCTCGAGCTGCAAGACCCCGCCGGTCTGAGTCAACAGGCTCTAGGCGACAGGCGCGCCAACGCCCGCCGTCGCGGCCGGCGGCATGGTTGGTGTGTCCTCACGCCAGTGCACGCGCTCCTTGTCCTGCACGATGCGACGGAAGAAGAAGAGCAGCAGCCCGATCACGAGTACGCCGACGCCGATCACCTTCTCCTTCGTGCCGCCGTACCCGCCTCCCGCGGTGTCGAAGTAGCCGAAGCCGACGATCGTCAGGATCAGGCACCACACCGCGAGCAGGCCCGCAATCGGCGTCCAGATCGCTCCGAGCTTGATCGGACGTGGCCAGTTCGGCCGGTCCTTGCGCAAGAGCACGAACCCGGACAGCGCGAACATGTGCGCGATCACGTAGCCGAGGTTGCTGGCCGCGAGGATCCCGAAGATGTTGCCGACGAACAGGCAAAGGAGGATGTTGAAGACCATGTCGAGCGTCATCGCATGCCCCGGGACCCTGAACCTGTTCAGCGTGCCGAGCTGCTTGATCGTCATCCCGTCACGCGAGATCCCGTAGAGCGCACGTCCCCCGTCGGCCGTCGCCGTGTTCATCGTGATGATGAAGCTGGCAATCAGGCAGACGACGAAGAAGTCCGTGAATCGCGTCGAGCCGACGATCTTGTCCATCGCGCCGGGGAAGTCGTATGCCCCGACGAGCTTTGGACCGGCGCCGCCAACGAGCCCGATCGGGAGCATGATGTAGACGACCATCGAGAACAGGGCGGCCGAGCGCAGAGCCAGCTTCGTGTCCCGCACGGTGTCCTTGTACTCGGGGGCGAAGGTGGCACAGACGTCGACCCCCCAGGCCGACCAGCACATCAGCCACAGCCAGACGAGCGCGAGCTGCAGCCCGCCCCACGCGAGCCCGTTGTCGCCGAGCTTGTTCGTCAGGTTGGCGCTGTCGAAGCTGCCGTTCAGGAACGGCAGGATCATCATCACGAACAGCGGCACCATCAGGAGCACCCCGGCGGCGTACCCGAAGGTGACGCCGACGCGCGCACCGAAGACGTTGAACAGCCAGACGCAGACGATGAGGCCAATCGCGATCAACGCCGGCAGACCAACCTCGGCGCCGCCGGTCGAGAAGTAGCCGTCGGTGAGGAGATAGCTACCGCCCGGCTCGCCGGAGAACCAGGTTCCGTTGATCATCGAGCCGATGAAGAGGCCGCTCGTGGAGAGGACGACCGACCAGCCGATCCAGTAACCGAACGTCGCGATAGGGCCGACGAGGGTGGTGTACTTGCGCCACGCCTCGTGCGCGTACAACGCGAGGCCGCCCGACTTCTCGGGGAACATGGTGGCGAGCTCGGAGTAGATCGTGTTGATGAAGACGGCCACGATCGCCGAGATCCCCCAGAGAATCGTCGCGCCCCAACCTCCGAGGTCGTTGACCGAGTACGGCAGCGAGAGCAGCAAGAAGCCGGGATTCGCGAGCGCGATCACGAAGCCGTCGTACCAGCGAAGCGTCTTGAGGAGCTGCTGTTCCTGCACTACTGCTGTCGCCACGTCAACCTCCGTCTCGGTGCCGGGACCGCGGCACCTCAGGCCGCATGCGGGCGAACGTACCACTCTCGACGGACGATTCCTAGAGCGCGGGAACGCAATTGCCGTAGACGGGACGGGTCGTCGGAGGAGCCGCGCTAGGATCGCGGCGTGCGCACCCCCCTGATCACGATCAGCTGCGACTGCGGAACCTCCACCGAAGTCGCCTACGGCGACCGCTGGACGTGCGGCACCTGCGGGAAGAGCTGGGACACGAACCAGATCCCGGCCGCCGACTACGACGCCCTCGTGCAGGGTGTCCGCCGCTACCGCCTCCTCGTGCTCGGACCACCGCTGCTACTCGCGGCGATCTTGATGCCGCTCGCTGCAACTGTCGGAATCCAGTTCGCCTTCCTCCTCTTCATCCTGCTGATGGGGTACGCGCTGCTCGTCGTGCCGCAGCTCCGACGCCAGGCTTCGAAGCGGATGCGCAACAGCACGAAGAGCTGGAAGTTGCGGCCGGAGTAACACGCAGTGGCCGCGCCGATCCGCACTCCGACGACGCCGGAGACCGGCTCGGAGACGCGGTCCCGGCCGGTGATGCTCGTTACCTTCGATGTCCCCTTCGCTCCCGGGGCGGCGGAGCTCGCGGTCGATGCCGCCGTCGAGGCCGGCCAGGCGCTGATCGTCGTCAACGCCGCCCGCGTCGAGCTCGGGCCAATCTCGCTCGCGATGAAATACGAGTACGTGGGCACGCAGGAAGTCGAGGACGCTCTCGCACGGCCCGCAGAGCTCGCGCGTGAGCTCGCTGTCGACGTGAAGCGGCTGCGCGTTTGCAGCCCGCGCCCGGTTACGGCGCTACTCGAGGTCGTCCACGAACAGCGTCCAGCGCTCCTCGTCGTCGGGCCGGATCCCAGGAGGATGCGGCGGCGGGCCTACAGCAAGGCGGCACGGAAGATCCGCGACGGCGCCGACTGCCTACTCTGGTTCGCGGAGGACTAGAGGCTTGATGTGGATTAGGAGTGCGGCTGGGGCGGTTCTGCACCAAGGAGCGTGTTCGACGCGGTCGGCAGCGTGCAGGGCCGCATCCAGACGTGCTTCTAGTTCACATCAAGCCTCTAGATGGTTCGCTAGCCGGCGCCGAGCTCGCGCGAAAGCGCGAGCGTGTGCTCGAGCAGCGGCGCGTGGGCCTCGCGCATCCTGGCCAGACCGAACCGCGAGGCGGGGCCCTGGAGGCCGACGATGGCTGCGAGCTCGCCGTCGACGCCATGCACCGGCGCGGCTACCGCGTTGAGATCCTCCTCGCGTTCCCCGAACGCCTCCGCGAAGCCGCGCCTTCGCGCGAGCTCCACGGCCGCATCGAGCTTCTCGCGATCGACGATCGTCCTGTCCGTGAAGGCCTCCAACGCCCCTTCGGGCAGCCTCACGCGGCCGAAGGCGAGCGCCACCTTGCCAGTTGCCGTCGCGTGAGCGATGCTCGGCCGTCCGACGCGTGCCACGCTCATCACCGACGACGAGCTCTGGACGAAATCGACCGTGATCGCATCGGGATCGCCGGGAACAGACAACGTCGCCGTCTCGCCCGTCTCGGCTGCGAGGGCACGGAGACGAGGGCGCGCAAGCTGTCGCACATCGAGCCCTGCGAGCGCGGCATGCCCCAATTCGACGAGCCGATGGCCGAGCCGGTAGCGCCCCGTCTCCTCCACACGAGCGACAAGGCCGGAGGCCACGAGCGTCGCAAGCTGCCGTGAGGCCGTACTGGCGTTGAGGCCGGTCCGTCGTGCGACTTCGTTCGTCCCGAGCTCTCCATCGACAAGCGCGTCGAGCACGGCGACTGCCCGCTCGACGGCGGCCACGTGACGGCTGGCTGGAGATCCGGTGCGTCCCATGCTACGGTGCGGAAAGCCTATTTTGACACATCGTTGCCCGGGAGGCAATAGTCAAATGATACCCGCATCCTCTCGCTTCGTCGTCGTCGGCGCCGGCATGCACGGGCTCTCGACCGCCTACCATCTCGCCGTCGAGCTCCGACAGCGCGGCCTCGGCTCCGGTGCCGACGTCGTCGTGATCGAAAAGGCGACCCCCGGTGCAGGGGCGACCGGCATCGCCTGTGGCGTCGTCCGCAACAACTACTTCCAGCCGGCCATGAGTGAGCTGATGCAGGCCTGCGTCGAGGTCTGGGAGTCCGACCCCGAGGCCTACCACTACAACGGCGTCGGCTACATCGCGCTTGGCCCGACCGTCCAGGAGAGCGACCTCACGGCCGTGTACGAGCGCCACCAGCGCATCGGCTACCGATCAGACCTCTACCTCGGCGAGGCCGAAGTCGACGCGCACATGAAGTCCCTCTTCCCCGACTGGCGCGCGCAGGGCGTGACGGCCTGCCTCCACGAGCACCAGGGTGGATTTGCGTTCAACGTCGAGTCGGTGATCGGCCTGCGCGACAAGTGCCTCGAGGAGGGCGTGCAGATCCACTCCTACACCGAGGTGACCGGCTTCGCATTCGGTGCGGACGACAGCGTCACCGGCATCACGACGAGCAAGGGAACGATCGCGGTCGGCGAGCAGGTCGTGGTGGCGCCTGGCCCGTGGGCCAAGCAGTTCTGGGGAATGCTCGGTCTCCCGATGGCGATCGACATCCACACGCCCTCCGGCGACGTTGCACGTGACCAGCCGATGTGGACGTACTGGAACCTGCAGGAAGGCGAAATCACGGTCGACCCGCTGATGTTCGCGACCGCGGACGGCGGCGCTCCGCCCGTGATCCATCTCGACACCGACGCGCCCCTTCACGCGGATGACGGCCGCCTGATCAGCGACGAGCTCTGGGGCATCTACTTCAAGCGCGACCGACGCGGCGTCCAGGGCGGTGCGTCGCCGCTCACGGTCGACGGCGACGTCGAGCTCGACCCGTACCCCTCGACCACGAATGTCGACGAGGAGTTCCCCGACATGTGGTGCGCCGCCCTCTCGCACGCGATGAGCCGGTTCGAGGGTTGTCGCCCGCTGTACAAGCAGGCGCGGTCGGGCGGGGTCGGCTCGTTCACGGCGGACAACTTCCCGGTCTTCGACTACCTGAAGCCGAACGTCTACGGGATCCTCGACTCGAACCACGGCTACAAGATGATCGGCGTCGGCCGCGAGGTCGCCCGCATCCTGTGCGGCGACTCGGCCCCGCTGCTGACGCCGTTCCGCTTCGAGCGCTTCGCCACCGGCGACCTCCACCCGGTCTCGAACTCGCCGTACCCCTGGAGTTAGTCGTGGGGGAACCCATGGTTCCCCCACGAGCCCCCTCCTTCTCGGTCGTGCACGGGTCGAGGCACCCGGGCCTCCCACCGGGCAAAGCCCGGCTCCGGCCGATGGCCGGCGTCTGCTGCGAGCGTACGTAGGGAGTCTCAGGCGGCTGGGTCGTCGTGGAGCACCCAGAAGACGATCGCCTCGCGATCGCTGAGATTGCGCCAGCCGCTCACCCCGCTTCGCTCCGCGATCAGCGCCTCCCCCTGACGGAGAACCGGTCCACCGGAGGCGAGCAACACCTGCACGAGGCCCGTCGCGACGTTGACAACCTCCACCCCCTTGTGGACGAAGTCGGGGGCTGCCGTGCCGCCGGGTGACAGGCGGACGAGGTAGACGCGAAGGCCCGCACGCGGATCGTCGAGAAGCGGCACGGGCCGGTCGGCCTCGGCATGCCGCGGATCGTCACGACGGGCGAGCCGGTACCCGGGAGCGACATCTCCGCGCAAGAGCTCGTCCAGTGTGATGTTGAGCTTGGCCGCCAGGTCGAGCAGTGTTTCCAGCGACAGGCCACGCCGCCCACGCTCCGCCTGCGAGATCGCGCTCGCCGAAACGTCTGCGAGCCGGGCGAGGTCGGCCTGGCTGAGATGGCGGTCGATCCGCAGGCTACGCAGTGCGGCACCGAGCCTGGCGGCTGCCGGAGCAGCCTCCAGCACGGGCAGGCCCTCCTCGAGCCCGTACCTGAATACGCTTCCCTCCACGCCGGGCGAACGCCCTTCCGCCTTCGCAATTCGGAGTCGCCCGTCCCCGACGACGAGCACGCACTGCGTGATTCCCTCGATCTCGCGCCGCAATGTCGGCGCATGGCCGGCGGCCGGGAGTGACCAGTAGGCGATCGCGCCGAGCCCGAGCAGGAGAGGGCAGCCGCGGGAGAAGAACCTGCCGGCCGTCTCCCGGCCCCAGCGGTTGCTCATCGCCTCGAGCGAGTCGAACAGGAGGAGCTGCCGTGGCGACCCGGCGCATCGGGCGGCGATCGCGTCGAGCAGCGGCCGCGGCTGCGCCAACGGGCCCTCCGCCCGGGCATCGACGATCTCGAGCCCCGGGTAGCTCTGCTCGAGCTCCGACGGGTCACGCACGAGCGTGACGAAGGCCGAGGCCTCGTAGAGCGACGCTTGCGCCGCCACTGCCAGGTAGAACGGCTCGACGTCCGCCGCATTGTCGGCCGCGAAGACGACGTTGTCGCCCCAGAACAGCCCATTGAGAGCGCGATCGAGCTCGGTGACCCCCGTTGTCGCCGTGAACGGGATTTCCCCCGGGGTGTCTGGCCTCTCACTGTGAAGCATTGCTTCCCAATCTAGTTGATTCTTGACTCTTTGCTTTATACGTAGAGCCGCACGTCATCCACCACGATCAAGGAGACAAACACTATGACCAAGATCCTCAGGTCGATAGCGGCAGCGTTCAACGCCGACGTCGAGCACGTCACCTATCGCTTCTCGCGCGGGATGGGGCCGCGGCGCGCACCCAAGTCTCCTCGCTCGTAGCGGAGATCGGGGTCAGGCCTTCGTCCCGACGACGCGGGGGACGATCTCGACGTCGATCCCGTCCTTCCGCAGCTTGCGGCGAAGCTCTTCACCGACGTCTCCTTCGACGAGGCGCCGTAGGCCCTTCCGAACGGGTGTCTCGTCGATCACGATCACCTGCGCGCTCCGGCTGCGGGCGATAGCGGCGAGGCTCTTTGACGTTCGACGCGTCGCTGCGACCTGGCCGTCGCCTGCCACACCCTTGGCCGCGAGCTTGCGGATCGCCGACTCCACCCAGCCGCGACGCTCGTCCAGCTCGTCCTTCGTGGGCAGCAGGCCGGGATGAGGCAGGCCGAACGACGAACCGTAGATCTTGGCGATCGTGACGACCGCGACCGGCCCAGAACCCGACAGGGCGGCCGCGCGTGCGACCGCCCCCGGCGAGTAGTCCTGGCGCCCGTCCGAGGCCAGCATCACCTCGCACGGATCGGTGGGTTGTACATCGAAGCGCCGCCGGTGAAACGGCACCTCTAGGCCGAACCTCCCGTGGACGGCTCGACGGCGAACTCGGTGCCGCCGAGGTTTCTGTCTTCGAGCATCCGCCACCAGTAGAGCGGGAAGTAGAGGGCGAGCAGGATCAGCCCGATCCAGTAGAGCCAGCGATAGCCGGGTCCGACGGCGTAGTCGGCCGCGTAGTAGCCACCGATCGCCCAGAGCAGCAGGCCGGCGACTCCGACGATGAGCCCGAGCGGGCCGAACGCACGCGGCATCTTCAGCTCCCTCGGTGTGTCCTCGCGCATCGAGCGGAAGATGCCGTACCCGACCAGGGAGACGGCGAGGGCGAAGAGGTAGCCCATGTTCGAGAACACGTAGATCTGCAGCGGCGAGCCGACGGTGAGCACTGCGATCGAGCAGACGAGGCTGACCAGCATCGAGAACGACGGCGCCTTGTGCTTGTTCGCCCAGCCAAACGCTCGCGGGAGGATCCCGTCGTGCGCGTTCTGGTACATGCCGCGGGAAGCGCCCATGATCGCGTTCAGCACCGACAGGCTCAGCGCGATGATCAAGCTCAGCCCGATGAACCAAGTCCAGAAGCGGTTGACGCCGAAGATCTTGTCGACGTACCCCTGGAAGAGGATGTTGGCGTCGCCGATCCAGCCGGGGTTCTCCTTCGCGAGGGCGTCGAACCCGGCCGTCCCGAGGACGGAGAAGACCATGATCGGGAGCGTGACATAGATGAAGAACCCGAAGAGGCTCTCAGCCGTGATCGCGATCTTGGCGTCGCGCACGGGCTCGCGGCACTCGCCGATGTAGCACGCCGCGGCCTCCATCGCCAGTACCGACCATGTGAAGATGAACGACCAGCCGAGGATGAGCTGCCAGCTGCCCTTGGCGCCGGCCGGCGACGAGGAGAGCGACAGGGAGAGATTGCTGAATCCGTCGAGCGAGCCGGGCTTGAAGAACGGGAGCGCGCAGAGGAGGACGAGCGGGATGATCGTCAGGATGCCGAGGATTGTCGCGAAGCTCGCGCCAAGGCGGATCCCGAGCCAGCAGGGGATGAACATCACGAGCAGAAGTGCCGTGCCGACGACGAACACGTCCACCGGCACGACAGTCCCGAACTTGGAGCTGATGGGGCCGAACGAGCCACCGAAGTTGAGGCTGAAGAGCTGGACGATGTACGACGCTGCAAGGAAGGCGTTAATCGGGGCGACGGTGAACCATCCCAACCAGTAAGCCCAGGACGAGAGGCCGCCGACGTGGCGCGAGACGTTGTTGCCGACCGGCTTGAAGGTCTCGAAGGCGTACGACGGCAGGCCGCCCGAGCGTTCGGGCCAGGTCGCGGCCATCTCGGCGAGGCAGAAGCAGAGGAAGACGCCGATGCCCGTGATGATCGCGAAGAGCACGATCGCAAAGCCGCCGAGCGCGAAGAGCGCGTACCCGATCAGGCTGATGATGAGCACGGTGCCGGCCAGGCCGATCACGAACGCGCCCCACCAGTTCGTCTCGCGGGCAAGACTCCCCGAAGCCTTGGGGACGTCTACCAGCCTGCTGTCGAAATCAACCACGTCGCCTCCTCGGCATGGGAAGTGACAATCGAAACGTATTGACCGGCCAGAGTCAAGCGCCGCTGCCTCTACGTAGAACTCCGCGCCCCGTAGACGCGCATGCCCGGATGCGCCTCCACCACGGGGAGAACACAGTCAAGTCGTCACCCCAAGTGGAGGATCATGATGAAGACCATTCTGATCGGGACCGACGGGACCGAGCAGTCCGACCGGGCCGTCGATCGTGCAATCGAGCTCGCACTGGCCTTCCGCGCCAAGATCCTGGTTGCCAGCATCGCACCCGTGCTCGCCTCTGCGACGCGCGGGCTCGGGGGCATCGACCCCGCCGACCCGCCCGAGGAGCACGAGGAATACATCGACGCGGTCGTTGCGCGAATCGAGGGTGTCGGGCTCGAGGCCGAGCCGCACCTCGGAGTCGGAGACCCGGCGCGCGCAATCGTCGATGCGGCGACGGAGGCCGGAGCCGACCTGATTGTGCTCGGCACCCACGAGCGCGGCCTGATCGAGCGGATGCTCGGCCTGAGCGTCAGTGGCGCGGTCGCCCGGCACGCGCCGTGTGACGTGCTGATCGTTCGCTGAGACAGACGCACCAACGGGGGCGGGCGCTTTGCGTCCGTCCCTTACAGCTGCGCGTTCAGTCCCGGGATCCAGTTGGTGCCGGCGAGGGGCACGCGGGCCATTGCCGCGGCTTCGATCGTCAGCGCCACGAGGTCCTCGGGCTCGAGGTTGTGGACGTGCGACTTGCCGCACGCGCGGGCGAGCGTCTGCGTCTCGAGCGTGAGCACGCGGAGGAAGTTCGCGATTCGCCGGCCGCCGACGACTGGGTCGAAGCGGGCAGCGAGCTCGTCGTCCTGCGTCGAGATTCCCGCCGGATCGCGGCCGGCCTGCCAGTCGTCGTAGAACCCGGCCGAACTGCCGATCTTCGCGTACTCGGCTTCGTACTCGGGGCTGTTGTCGCCCATCGCGATCAGCGCTGCGGTGCCGATCGAGACGGCGTCAGCGCCGAGTGCAAGCGCCTTCGCCACGTCGGCGCCGCTGCGAATCCCGCCCGAGACGATCAACTGGACCTCGCGGTGCATGCCGAGCTCCTGCAGCGCGTCGACGGCGAGCGGAATCGCGCACATCGTCGGGATCCCGACGTGCTCGATGAACACGTCCTGCGTCGCCGCGGTGCCGCCTTGCATGCCGTCGACCACGATCACGTCGGCGCCCGCCTTGACGGCGAGCTGCACGTCGTAGTAGGTGCGGGTGGCGCCGACCTTGACGAAGATCGGCTTCTCCCAGTCGGTGATCTCGCGCAACTCGCCGATCTTGATCTCGAGGTCGTCGGGCCCGGTCCAGTCGGGGTGACGGCAGGCGCTGCGCTGGTCGATCCCCTTCGGCAGGTCGCGCATCGCAGCAACGCGATCCGAGATCTTGTGGCCGAGCAGCATGCCGCCGCCGCCGGGCTTCGCGCCCTGGCCGACGACCACTTCGATCGCATCGGCCCGGCGGAGATCGTCGGGGTTCATCCCGTAGCGGGACGGCAGCAGCTGGTAGACGAGCATCTCGGAATGCCCGCGCTCCTCGGCCGTCATCCCGCCGTCGCCCGTCGTCGTCGAGGTGCCCACCTCGGTCGCGCCGCGGCCGAGCGCCTCCTTCGCGGGCGCCGAGAGGGCACCGAAGCTCATCCCCGCGATCGTGACCGGGATCTTCAGCTCGAGCGGCTTCTTGGCGTGGCGCGTGCCGAGAGTGACGGTCGTGTCGCAGCGCTCCCGGTAGCCCTCGAGCGGGTAGCGCGAAATGCTGGCGCCGAGGAAGAGGAGATCGTCGAAGTGCGGCAGCTTCCGCTTCGCGCCGAAACCGCGGATGTCGTAGATGCCCTCGCGCGCGGCACGCTGGATCTCGGCGATCACGTTGCGGTCGAACAGGGCCGACTCGCGCAATCCGGGTTGCCAGCCGTTCATCAATATGCCCCCGCGTTGTCGACCTTGAAGGTATAGAGCTGCCTGGCGGAGCCGTAGCGCTTGAACTCGGCCGGGTCGACGTCGTCGAAGCCGACCCGCTCGAGCAGCTCCCGCACCTGCGCCACGTGCTCCTCGCGCATCTCCTTCTCGACGCAGTCGGCGCCGAGCCCGGCCACCTCGCCGCGCACGTACAGCCGTGCCTCGTAGATCGAGTCGCCGAGCGCGTCACCCGCATCGCCGCAGACGACGAGGCAGCCCGTCTGCGCCATGAAGGCGCTGAGGTGGCCGACCGAGCCGCGCACCACGATGTCGACGCCCTTCATCGAGATCCCACAACGCGCAGCAGCATCGCCGTGAACGACGAGGAGCCCGCCGTGAGCGGTGGCGCCGGCCGACTGGCTGACGCTGCCCTCCACGACGACGGTCCCGGACATCATGTTCTCCGCGATCCCCGTGCTCGCGTTGCCGCGCACGCGCACGGTCGCGTGCTTGTTCATCCCTGCGCAGTAGTACCCCACGTGGCCGTCGATCTCGACGTCGAGCTCGGCGTCGAGCCCGCAGGCGACGGCATGGGCGCCGCGCGGGTTGACGATCCGCCAGCGCTGCGGCCCCTCGCCGGTGAGTGCGACATCATGGAGACGCTGGTTGAGCTCGCGCAGAGACGTCGTCGCGAGGTCGATGACCTCTGCTTCAGCCGTCGCGCTCACGCGACCGCCGTCCTCTCCCAGACGTAGACGATCCCCGGCTCGGGCTCCCACATGCGCGCGTCCTCGGCTCCCGGCAGGACCGCGATTGCGTGCGACTCGGATGCCATCGCGACCCAGTCGTCGGTCTCGGCCAGCACCGCCGGCTTGCACGCGATCGGGTCGCGGAGCACCGCGAAGCCGTCGGCCGTGCCAACCGCGAAGGTGTAGAAGCCGTCGAGATCCTCGAGGCAGCCTTCGAGCGCCTGCTCGAGCGAGGCGCCCTCGCGCAGCCTCCACTCGAGGTAGCCGGCGGCGACCTCGGTGTCGTTCTCGGTCTGGAACTCGATCCCCTCGCGCCGCAGCGCCCGCCGCAGCGTGTTGTGGTTCGAGAGCGAGCCGTTGTGGACGAGACAGAGGTCGAGGCCGGTCGAGAACGGATGCGAGCCCTCGGTGGTGACGCGGCTTTCGGTCGCCATCCGCGTGTGGCCGAGCGCGTGGCTTCCGGTCAGGTTCGACAACTCGAACTCGTCGGCAAATACCTCGGGCAGGCCGACGTCCTTGTAGATCTCGATCACCCGTCCCGCGCTCATCACACGGAGGTCGCTTCTCGACGCACGCACACGGGCCTCGGCCTCTGCCGCCTCGGCGGGAACGACGATCACCGCATGGCTCGCCCGAACCGAGTCGACCTCGCCGCCGATCCCCGCAGCGACAGCCCTCCAATCCTCACCCGGAGCCGACGAGTAGAGCGTCAGCTTTGTGAGGCCGTCCGCGACCGGGTCGCGGTAGACGGCGACGCCGGCGCTGTCGGGCCCGCGGTCGCTCATCTGCGCCAGCATCGCAACAAGGTGCACGCCCAGCTCTGCCTCGATCGCGGACGACTTCGCGAACAAACCGACGATGCCGCACATGCGCTACCTCTTTCCTCTCGTCGAAGACCCTTGTAGGGGAGGGGCGCATGCTCCTCCCGGGAGCGAGCGGATGTCCACTCGCCGGTGGGGCAAACCGCGAGATATCGCCAGGCGCGGCACTAGAAGCGGGTCAGGTACTCGCGCACTTCCCAGGCGCTGACCTGCTCGTGGTAGCGGAACCACTCCTCGCGCTTCACACGCACGTAGTAGTCGATGTACTCCTCGTTCTCGCGCGTGCGACCGAGGGCGGCCCGGAGCACATCGTCCCGCTCGAGCTCGTAGGTCGCCTCCTGCAGCGTCGAGGGCAGCGACCGCAGCCCCCGCGCGGTGAGCTCGGCGTAGGAGAAGCTGTAGAGGTTCTCCGAGTTCGGCTCGCCTGCATCGAGCTTGTTGGCGACGCCGTCGAGACCCGAGGCAAGGATGGCCGCGGCGGCCAGGTACGGGTTGCACGAGCCGTCGACGGTGCGATCCTCGATCCGGCCCGGAGCCGGAATCCGCAGCATCTGCGTGCGGTTGTTGTAGCCATACGAGATCCAGACCGGCGACCACGTGGCGCCGCTCGAAGTCGAGCCGAGCTTGAGCCGCTTGTACGAGTTGACGGTCGGCGCCGTCAATGCGCTGTAGGCCCGCGCGTGCGTCTTGAGGCCGCCGACGAAGTTGTAGGCCAGCTCCGAGAGGCCAAGACCACGCGCATCCGACTCGTCCAGGAAGACGTTGACGCCGTCCTTCCAGAGCGACATGTGGAAGTGGCAACCGTTGCCGGTCAGCGTCGTGAACGGCTTCGGCATGAAGGTCGCGATACGGCCGTACTGCTCGGCGAGCGTGTGCACCATGTAGCGGAAGAAGATGGCGCGATCCGCGCTGACGAGCGCGTTGTCGTACTCGAAGTTCTGCTCGAACTGGCCGTTCGCATCCTCGTGGTCGTTCGCGTAGTTGCCCCAGCCGAGCTCGTTGCAGTAGCGCGATACCGTCGTCAGGAAGTCGTACTGGCGCGTCAGGCCCGCCATGTCGTAACACGGCTTCTCGAGGGTGTCGAGCTTGTCCGCGATCTCGATCGTGCCGTCGGCGTTGAGCTGCACGAGGAAGTACTCGAGCTCGATCCCGATCTTGAACTCGTAGCCCTGCGCCGCTGCCTGGGCCAGCACGTTGCGCAGGATCGTGCGCGGACAGTACGGCCAGGCTTCGCCCTCCACCGTGACGTCGCACGCGAACCGGGCCAGGTTCGGCTGCCAGGGAACAGGCGTAAAGCTGTCGAGATCGGGCATGGCCGCGATGTCCGGGTCGCTCGGCAGCTGGCCGATCTCGCCGGCCGCGAAACCCGCGAAGCCGGCGCCGTCCTCGACGAGCGCGTCGAGCTTCTCGGCCGGGATCAGCTTGGCGCTGGGGCGCCCGTACATGTCGACGAACTGCGCGAACATGAACTCGATGTCACGGTCGTTCATCTCGGAGCGGACCTTCTCGAGCTTCGCCGTATCAATGCCCATCGGAACTCCCTCCTCGTTCGGTCAGCTGGCCCTACCTCCACCCGTGCCGGCGCGGCGCTGCCGTGGGACGAGCATCGTAAGCTCTGTGGCATCGGGGGTAAAGCCATAGCGCCAAGCAGGCGACTCGACTTGCAAGCGGGCCGGCCACGCTGTTGACTACGCGCGACGTCACGCGAAGGGGGCGAGCGATGAAGACGATCGTAGTTGGGTACGACGACACAGAGCCGGCGAAGCGGGCACTGCAGCGCGCAGCCGAGCTCGCTGGAGCGTTCGGCGGCAAGCTCGTAGTCACGAGCGTGGCGCCCGTTCACATTCCTGTCGGGCGGGGCTCGGGGCCTCTCGACCCGACCGATTCTCCCGAGATGCACGCCGACGAGCTGAAGACGGCTCAAGCCGTTCTCGAAGGCCTCGGCGTCACGGCGGAGTACGTCCCGGCAATCGGTGAGCCTGCAGACACCATTGTCGAGTTGGCCGACGACCGCGAGGCCGACATGATCGTCGTCGGCACGCGTGAGCTCGGAGTCATCCAGCGATTGCTCGGCCAGAGTGTGAGCGCATCGGTCGCGCGTCACGCGCACTGCGACGTTCTGATCGTCCACTGACGCCCTGATGCCCGCTGCGGTCGGCCGCTTCGGGCCGGCCTGGCGGCGGGCGCCTCTGGCGTGGTGAGGCGGGGGATGTCAATAGAGTTGCCGCCAGTGCCAGCCAGAGGAGCCTCGTGGGAACCGCATACGGAGAGTTCGACGACGCGCGCCGCGAGTACGTCATCACGCGGCCGGACACGCCGCTGCCGTGGCTGAACTACCTCGGCCAGGATGATCTGTTCGGGCTCTGCACGAACACGGCCGGCGGCTACACGTTCTGGCGCGACGCGAAGCTCCGGCGTCTGACGCGGTATCGCTACAACAACGTCCCCTACGACGTCGGCGGCCGCTACCTCTACGTGCGCGACGGCGATACGGTCTGGAACCCGGGCTGGAAGCCGACCAAGACCGACGCTCGACCACTACGAATGCCGGCACGGCCTCGGCTACACGCACATCGTCGGCGCCAAGGACGGCGTCGAGGTCGAGCTGCTGCTGTTCGTGCCGCCGGGCGAGAACGTCGAGATCTGGCGCACGACCGTCCGCAACCTCGGCGACGAGCCCAAGGACCTGACGCTCTTCTCCTTCGTCGAGTTCTGCTTCTACGAGGCGCTCAACGACATGTCGAACTTCCAGCGCACGTACTCGATCGGCGAGGTCGAGGTCGAAGGCTCCGCGATCTACCACACGACCGAGTTCCGCGAGCGCCGCGACCACTACACCCTGTTCGGCTGCACGCGCGAGGTCGAGGGCTTCGACACCTCGCGCGATGCGTTCGTCGGCGTCCACAACGGCCTGCACGAACCGACGGTTCCGTTCTCCGGCGCGGCCACGAACAGCATCGCGCACGGCTGGAACCCGATCGGCTCGCATCAGCTCGACCTCCACCTCGAGCCCGGCGAGTCGGAGACCTTCTCCTTCGTTCTCGCTTACGTCGAGCAGGGCGAGACGCCGAAGTTCACGAGCCCCGGCGTCGTCGACAAGAGCAACGGCCGCGCGATCCTGGATCGCTACCGCGCGCCGGGTGCCGTCGATGCGGCGTTCGACGCGCTGACCGGGCGCTGGGACGACCTGCTCTCTGCGTTCCAGGTCGACTGCCCCGACGAGCACGCCCAGCGGATGGCGAACACATGGAACCAGTACCAGTGCATGGTCACGTTCAACCTCTCGCGCTCGGCCAGCTTCTACGAGACGGGAATCGGCCGCGGGATGGGGTTCCGCGACTCGAACCAGGACATCCTCGGCTTCGCCCATCTCGTGCCCGAGAAGGCCCGGCAACGGCTCCTCGATCTCGCCGCCACCCAGCTCGCCGACGGAACCTGTTACCACCAGTACCAGCCGCTGACGAAGAAGGGCAACGCCGAGATCGGCGGCGACTTCTATGACGACCACCTCTGGCTCGTCCTCTCGACCTGCGCCTACATCAAGGAGACGGGCGACACCTCGATCCTGCTCGAGCCGGTCGGATACGCGGACACGCCGGGGAGCGGCGAGAACCTCCTCCACCACCTCGAGACGAGCATCGCCTACACGCTGTCGCATCGCGGCGAGCACGGCCTGCCGCTGATCGGCCACGCCGATTGGAACGATTGCCTCAACCTCAACTGCTTCTCGACCGAGCCGAACGAGTCGTTCCAGACGGCCGGCGACGTCGAGGGGTCGCGCGCCGAGTCGGTGATGATCGCCGGGTTGTTCCTCTATGCCTGCCGCGATCTGAGGGGGCTCTACGAGCATCTCGGCCGGCCCGACGAGGTCGGTCGTCTCGACGGCGTCTACGACGACATGCTCGCCGTGGTCGAGGAGCATGCGTGGGATGGTGAGTGGTATCTCCGCGCCTTCGACGCCGAGAGCAACGCCGTCGGCTCGAACGCGAGCGACGAGGGCAAGATCTTCATCGAGAGCCAGGGCTGGTGCGTGCTCGGCGGTGCGGGCCAGGACAACGGCCGCGCGCGGCAGGCACTCGAGAGCGTGCACGAGCACCTCTACACCGACCACGGGATCGTCCTCCACCAGCCCGCCTTCACGGGCTACCGCCTCGAGCTGGGCGAGATCACGAGCTACCCGCCGGGCTACAAGGAGAACGCGGGCATCTTCGCCCACAACAACACGTGGGTCCATCTCGGCTGGTGCCTGCTCGGCGACGGCGACCGCGCGCTCGAGTACTACCACTCGATCTGCCCGTCGGCGCAGGCCGACATCGAGACCTACCGTGCCGAGCCGTACGTGTACGCACAGATGATCGCCGGGCGCGACGCCGCGACTCCCGGCGAGGCGAAGAACTCCTGGCTCACCGGGACCGCGGCGTGGACCTTCGTGACGGTCTCGCAGGGCATCCTCGGGATCAAGCCCGGGTATGACGGGCTTCGCATCGACCCGTGCATCTCTCCGGGCTGGGGCTCGTACAGCGTCACGCGTCGCTTCCGTGGCGTCACGTACGAGATCTCGGTCTCGAACCCGGACGGTGTCTCGACGGGAGTTCGCTCGCTGACCGTCGACGGAGCGCCGGTGGCCGGCAACGTGGTGCCGCTCGCGGACGGATCAGGCCCGGTGCGCGTCGAGGTCGTCCTCGGCGGCGATCTGCGCTAGCTGCCGAGGCGCACGTCGACGACCACGCGGTCGCCACCGGCCGGGAACGGCACTACATCTCCCGGCACTGGCTCGCCGTCGACCACCAGCGCTACGGCGTCGCCCGCACCGACCCGCGTCACCTTGATCTCATAGGTGACGCCCCGAAACCGGCGCCGCGCCGAGAAGCCGGGCCACTCGGAGGGAAGCGCCGGCGCGATCTGCAGCCCGCCGTACGTCGCCCGAATCCCGAGAATCCACTGGGTCGCCGCGACGTACGTCCAGGCCGCCGTCCCCGTCAGCCACGCATTCCGCCCCATCCCGAACTGCGGATGCGTCGGACCGCAGACGTTCTGGCAGTAGACGTACGGCTCGACCAGGTAGCGGTCGGAATCGGAGCGCGTGAGCGGCAGGACGCGGCGGTAGTAGTCGTACGCCTGGTCGCCGCGGCCGAGCTTCGCGGCGGCGATGATCGCCCACGTGTTCGCGTGGCAGAAGATGCCGCCGTTCTCCTTCGCGCCGGGCGGGTAGGTGGAGGTGCCGCGTACGCGCGGATCGCCGCCCTCATAGGGCGGCCACATCAGCGCGATTCCGAACTCGGTCGCGAGCAGTTCGTCCATCGAGTCGAGGGCCTGCTCGGCGCGCTCGGGCGGGGCGACGTCAGCGATCACGCACCAGGTCTGCGGGTTCATGTTGATCCGGTGGCGCTCCTCGGCGGCGACGCCGATCGGCAGCCCATCGTCGTCGAAGGCCCGCGCGTACCAGGCGCCGTCCCAGGCGTGCTCGTTCACGACGGCGTCCATCTCGGCCGCGTACGAGCGGAAGCGCTCGGCGTCGGGCGCGCGGTCTACCACCTCAGCGAGGTCTGCCAGATCGCGCAGCGCCCGGCAGAACTGCATCCCGCACCACACCGACTCCGCCTTGCCCGAGCCGTGGTCGATGTTGAGCGTGTCGTCCCAGTCGGAGAAGCCCGCGCGCGGCAGGCCGTGCGGGCCGCGATGGTCGAGCGTGAAGCCGATCGCCCGCTCCAGGTGCTGCCAGACCGTCTCCTCCGGCCCGTCCGCATAGGAGACGAGCTCGTCGAGATAGCCGCTGTCGCCCGTCTCCTTCACGTAGGCGCACGCCGCGATCACGAGCCAGAGGTGGTCGTCGCAGAACCACTGCGGCCAGTCCGGGAACTCGCCCGCGAGCCCCGGTGAGCCCTCGCCCGTGAGCGGGAAGAACTGGTGCCAGGTGTGGCCGTCGAGGAACTGGAGCCGCCAGAGCGCCGTCAGCGTCTCGCGGGCGCGGCCGGGGACGGCGTGCATCGTGCCGAGCGTGTCCTGGGCCGAGTCGCGCGTTCCCATCCCGCGGCCGAGCCCTGTCTCGTAGGCCGAGACGAACCTCGACCAGTAGAGGGTGGTGCGGCACTGCACCTGGTTCCAGAAGTTGACCATCGCGTCGAGATCCGGGTCGGGGGTCTCGACGGTGAAGTGGTCGAGGTAGTCGGCCCAATCGGCCTCGAGCGCCTTGAACGACGCCTCCACCCGCGCCGGATCGCGGAACGTCTCGATCGCGCGGTCGATCTCGCTCCCGTCGTCGGAGATCCCGAGGAGGTAGATGATCTCGCGCTCCTCGCCGGGCGCGAGCTCGAGCTCGTGGCAGAGCGAGCCGATGCTGTTTCCCCGCGGCGACTCGGTGCTCGTCGGCTCGCCCGTCTCGACGACGAGCGGGCGGGACAGATCACGATTGCGTCCGAGGAAGGCCTCGCGGTCGGAGTCGAAGCCGAGCGGCTCGACGTTCGCGGTAAAGAACGTCGTCTCGGGACGGAAGAGCGTCCCGGTCAGAATCGTCCCGTTCTCGACCCTGCTGCGCACGATGTGCTGCGCCCAGTCGAGGTTCTGCATGTCCGTGGCCGCGTCAGCGAACCCGAGCTCGACGTAGCTGAATGCTCCGCAGGCGTCGAGGCCGATCGCTCGCGTTGCGCACGCGAAGCACCCACAGCTCGCAGGGCCAGCTCGTCTCACCCTCGGCG
This sequence comes from uncultured Thermoleophilia bacterium, assembly GCA_963829285.1. Lineage (GTDB taxonomy): Bacteria > Actinomycetota > Thermoleophilia > Gaiellales > Gaiellaceae > Gaiella. The sequence goes on from CAWHHW010000004.1 coordinate 110,421, forward strand.
GGCGGCACGAAGTAGAGAAGCTCCGTCGCGATCCCATTCGTCTCGCTCGCGATCCGCGTGTACCCGGCCCCGTGGCGGCATTCGTAGCTCTCGGGCTCGCGCTGCACCGGCTGCCAGGTGACGCTCCAGTAGCTCGCCGTCTTCCTGGTCGCGGAGATAGACGTAGCGCCCGGGCTGGTCGACGGGAATCGCGTTGTAGCGGTAGCGGCTGACCCGCCGGTTGCGCGGGTCGCGGTCGAACGAGAAGCCGCCGCCCGTGTTCGAGACGATGCCGCCGTAGCGCCCCTCGCCGAGGTAGTTGATCCACGGCGTCGGCGTGTCCGGCCGCGTGATCACGTACTCCCCGGCCGCCTCGTCGAAGTAGCCGTAGGGCGTTTCTCCGACGCGTCGTGGCCGTGTGTGGGAAGGGGCCGTCACGTCTCAAGCATCGCGGAACCGCACCTGCGGCGTCAGCTCAACCGCTTCAGCAATCCGAGCGCCTGCTGATTCCACGGGACGCGGTGCGTCGTGCCGGCGGCGCGCATCTGCGCGAGGTGGGCCAGGTACCAGTCGTAGGTGGCGCACAGCGTCTCGGCGTTCGAGAGTTGCGACTCCCAGCCGAGCAACGCCCGCGCCTTCTCGATCGAGACGAACGAGTCCTTGTGCGCCGTCTTGTAGTGCCACTCCGCGAGCGGAGAGAGGTGCGCGAGCTCGAGCGCGCGCAGCGAGAGCTCCGCGGGACGGACCGGCACCGGCCACAAACGAGAGGACGACCCTGCGTGGTCGATCAGCGCTTGCAGGTCGTCGCGCACGGTTCCGAACAGCCCGGCGCCGATGTTCAGCGCCTCGCCACCGACCGGCGCGTCGAAGCAGCGCACCACCGCATCGACGAGGTCCTCGACGGCAAGCAGCTGGTAGCGATTCTCCCCCGGCCCGAGAATCGGGATCCGCCGCCCCTCGCGGATCCAGTCGAACAGGATCTCGAACACACCGAGCCGCTCCGGGCCGACGAACGTCTTCGGCCGCACGATCACGACGTCGAGGCCGCGCCGGCCGAACTCGCCCGGCCAGCCGCTCGGCGTCGATCTTCGACTCGCCGTACGCGCCGACCCCGACGAGCGGGTCGTCCTCGTGGATCGGATGGTGGTCGGGAACCCCGTAGACGGCGGTCGACGAGATCAGGACGACGCGCCGCACGCCTGTCTCCAAGCGACGCGGCGAGCACGTTCGCCGTGCCCTCGACGTTGACCGAGCGGATCGCCTCACGCGAGGCCTGGATCGGCAGCGCTGCCGCCGCATGGACGACGACATCGGCCCCGGACGACGAGCGCCCGGACATCGCCTTCGGAGCGAATATCGCCACGCACCTCCTCGACGCCGCGCTCGAGCTCGCGGTCGTCGAGCGCCGCCACGTCGAGCGTGCGCACCGCGTCCCCGTCGGCGAGGACCCGCCGCGCGAGATGAAGACCGAGGAAGCCGGCACCGCCGGAGATCGAGACGAGGCTCACCGAGCAAGCGTAGAGGCGGTTCGCACACCACCCGCCGGTTCTACCGCCGGCGGCCGCGCGTTCACGAGCACCGCGGCGACGAGGAGCACGAGGATCGCGATCGAGCTCTCGCCGATCAGGCTGCGCCCGACGCCGCGCGGCGCGCGGTCGCCGCGCTCGAGCCGAGGCCGCACGAGGAAGTGGTGCGCAGCTCCCCAGGTCAGCGCCACGCACACGATCGCGAGCTTGACGAGCAGCGCGTGCCCGTAGTTCGTCGACCAGAGATCCGAGACCGCGGGTAGCCGCGAGATCGCGATGTACGTGCCCGCAAGCACGAGCACCGCAACGAGAACGGTCGCGATGCGCGAGAAGCGCAGGAACGACGCTCGCCGCAACTCCGGCGCGAGCGGCCACACGCACGCAGCGAGCGCGACAAGGCCTCCGACCCACAACATCGCTGCGCCGAGGTGCAGCCAGTCCGCGAACCCGGTGACGAAGGTCGCGTTCGGCTCGACGCCCTGGTGACCCGACAGCGACAGCCCGCTGGCGAACGCGAGCCCGATCGCGAACGCAGGCCAGAGGAGCCCCGGCCGGTCGAGAATCCAGCCGAGCAGGACGAGCGCGGTGACGATCGCATAGCCGAGGGTCATCGCCACGAAGGCCTCGCCGAAGCGCGTCTTCGTCGCGAACGGCGAGAGGTCGCCGTAGAGCAGATCACCGAACGGCAATTGCAGCGCGTCGGCCGCCCGCATCACGAACGCGGCGATCCCGACGTTGAGCGTCAGGATCCCACCCAGCGACGGCGAGCCCGTAGAGCCGGTTCGAGAGCCGCTCGGGCACCGGCTCCCGCAGCACGAGGAGCCGAAGCCCGGTCGCGCCGACGAGCAGGGCGAGCGCCACGAAGTACGCCCATCTGCGCGATGTCGTCCGTCCACGTCGGGCCCGTCGAGCCGTACGCCTCGGTCGGCGGCGGCGGCTTGACGCCGATCCCGAAGGTGTAGACGCCGGACGACCGTGTGACCATCGGACGACGTCGCACGCCAGCGGATCGTGTACGACTCGCCCTGCCGCAGGCCGCTCAGCGACGCGCTGACGACTCGGCCGCCGTGGCTCACCAGGGCGGCACCCGACAGCATGCGCCCGCCGGTCGTCAAGACCTCGATCGCCCGCGGGGTGACGGTGACGCCTGGTCGAAGCGCAGCACGACGGCGCGTGGCGGCGCGCTCAGCCGCGACTGGGTCGCCGGCGAGGCGCTGGTGAGGCTCGCGTGCCCGTGCGCCACTCCCGGGAAGCGCGAGCGCGGCGACGAGCACGAAGAAGAGCCGCCTCATGTCTGCCCGCCCGCGAACCGGGAGAGGTGGCCGAAGATCGGTGCCACATCGCGGTCGCAGAACAGCATCACCGCGAGCACGATCCACGTCATCGCGAAGCCCGCACTCCAGACGAATCGTCGCGGCTGCAAGGCGAGGCTGAGCGGGAAGATCGCCGCGACGAGCAGCGTCCAGCCGATCGCGTGGTGCAGGAAGGCAGCGCGCGAGTAGAGCCACGGGTTCTGCTCGTGGATCAGGAAGGCCGTGCCGCGCTGACGATCAGGCGAACGAGAGCGAGAGCGTCCACCAGCGGCTCGTCAGCTTCCCACGCACGACCGCAAGCTGGATCGGCGCCCGCCAGCATCGCCACCTCGGCCCAGGACGAGTGCGCGACCATGTGGATCATCGAGTTCGTGAAGAAGACGGCAACGGGCCAGAGCGAGAACGCCGAGGCCGAAGGCGATCGACGGCCACAGGTAGAGGCGCCAGCGGCGCATCGCGTAGACCTCGCTGCCGACGATCGCCTCCGCCAGCAGGATCAGCCCGAGCAGCAGGAAGCCGGCCCCGAACAGCCAGTGGACGATCTCGGCTCTAGGCGCTTGTATCGCCACGGGTGGAGCGGAGGTCTTCGAGCAGGCCGGGTGCGATCGCGAGCGAGAAGAGCAGGCCGACGCCGATCACGAGCAGCGGCGGCTGCACGAGGTAGTCGTAGAAGCCCTTGCCGGCACGATCGAAGAAGACGATGCGGTAGGGCTGGAAGATCGCCCAGACGATGCCGCCCAGAATCGTCAGCGGGCCGAGCAGCTCGATCGCGACCGCCCGCGCCGAACGGCGTTCGACTCTCTCTCGTTCGGTAGCCCGATCGAGCGGGCCGACGATCTCCGAGCTCACCTGGCCTCCCCGCGTTCGTCATCGGCTGACCCCCGCAAGTCTGCCGGGACGTGACGCCTCTGGCAAGCCTCCCTACGAGGTGCGGAAAGAACCTCTCGCGAAACGTGAAGGCGGTCTCGCTCGGGCCGTGCTCCCGCAGGTGCGCGAGCCGGGCCGCGGCCTCGTGCGACGGTCGGCGTCGTTCCTGCCGGAATCCACCAGAGCGCTGTGTGCGCCTCGGTCGGCCGCTCGAACCACTCGCGGCGACGGCGGAGCACGGCCCTGTGGCCTTCGTTGCGGTAGGCGAACGCTTCGAGCGCTTCGATCGACTCCCACACGGTGAGGTTCACGATCACGAGCGGGTCGTCGAAGGCATGAATGGACGTCGCGTTGCCGTCGTCCGTCTGCAGCCTCCAGACGAACCCCGGTGAGCGATCGGCGAGAGCGTTGACCGGATCGAGAGCGGCGACGAACTCCTCGATCTCCGGGGCGTCGATCGGCGCCACGAGGCGCGCGACGTTGATCTGCGCGAGGTGGAAACCGCTCACAGTCCGTACGCCTCCAGCAGCCTCAGCCACAGCTCGCTGCGCGTCGGGAACGAGGGCACGGCGTGCCAGAGGTCGTCGATCGGCACCTCGGCGACGACGGCGATCGTGGCGGCGTGCAACGCCTCGGCCACCTCGGCGCCCGGTGATCGTGGCACCGACGATCACTCGCCTGTCCTCATCGACGACGATCCTCGCCGTTCCCGCAGCGCCGCGACCCACGAACGAGCCACCGGCGTTGCCGCCCGTCTCGACATCGACGTGACGGATCCGAAGACCCGACTCCTCCGCTGCCGCGAGCGTGAGGCCGACGGCAGCCGACCTGCGGGTCGGTGAAGATGACCCGCGGCGAACGCGCGCCATCCGAGCGCAGGCGCACGTCGCGGCCCAGAATCGTGTCCGCGGCGATCCGCCCCTGGTACTTGCCCATGTGCGTGAGGAGCGCGCGGCCGTTGACGTCGCCGACCGCGAACAGCCAGTCGTGCCCGGGAACGCGAAGGTCGTCGCCGACGACGAGCGGGCCGCCCGGCTCGATCCCGATCGTCTCCAGGCCGATCGCGCCGGTTCCGGGCACGCGGCCGAACGCAACCAGCACCTCGTCGGCTTCGAGCGTCGTTCCGTCGTCGAGCTCGATCACGACCGCATCGGGACGAGAGACGCGCAGCGCCGAGCACTGCGAGCCGAACGTCGACACCACCCTCGCGCAGCGCGTCGAGCACCTGGGCGCCGGCGAACGGTTCCTCCCGCTCGATCAGCCGCTCGCCGCGATGGACGAGGGTCACCGCCGAGCCGAGCGCCGCCCACGCCTGCGCGAGCTCGACACCGACGACACCGCCGCCGAGAACCGCGAGCCGTCGAGGCACCTCCGTCGCGGTCGTGGCCTCGATGTTCGTCCACGGCCGCGCGTCGCGCAGCCCCTCGATCTCCGGGACGAGCGCCGCCGAGCCGGTCGCGACAATCACAGCCCTCCGTCGCCCTGAGCTCCTCGCCGTCGACGACGACGCACCGTTCGCCGTCGAGCCGCCCACGGCCTCGAACGAGCGTGACGCCGCGGTCTCGAGCCACGGCACCTGTCCCGTGTCGTCGAGATGCGCGATCACGTCGTCACGCCGGCGCAGCACCGCGGCGGCGTCGATCGGGCCGACGTCGAGCCCGGGGACGCGCGCCGCTTCGCGGGCGAGCTCGACGGGCCGCAGCAGCGCCTTCGACGGCATGCAGGCGTAGAACGAGCACTCACCGCCGACGAGTCGGTCCTCGACGATCGCCACCGAGAGCCCGTTCTCCCCCAGCCGTCCTGCGGCCACCTCACCGGCCGCACCGGCCCCGAGCACCACCACGTCGAACTCGCGCACAGTTCCTCCTCTCGGTTGCGCTCGCCGTCAGCGCCGCAGTCTCCGGAACCAGCGCGAGCGTTACGTGAGGCTGCCGTTCCTCGACACCTTGACAGCCCGCGCGCCGAAGTCGTCGTGCGAGAGCGTGCGCACGATCCCGATCGCGTTCCTGACTCGGATCGAGCGCCGGCAGGCCAGCGCCGACGAGCCGCGTCGGCACGATCGTGGCGCTCTCGAAGTGGCCGTCACCACGGAGCGTGAGGCGGAGGATGCCGCCGAGGCCCGACGGCCCGCCGAGCGCGAAGGCCCTGTAGCCCGCGAAGTTGCCGAGCGAGTAGGCGATCAGGCGGCCGTGGTACCACTCCATCCCGCGCAACACGTGCGGCCCGTGGCCGATCACGGCGTCCGCACCCGCCTCGACGACCGCGTGCGAGAACGCGACCGCGTTGCCACGGTTCTCGCCGAGGTACGTCTCCGTTCCCGGACGCACATGAGTGTGAGCCGAGCCTTCCGCGCCCGCGTGCATGGTGACGATGACGACGTCGGCCCGCTTGCCGCGGCGCGCTTCACGAGCCGCCGCGCCGCCGGAATGTCGGTCAGCCGCTGCGCCCACGGGTACGGCGCGAAGCCGACAATCGCGACCTTGATCCCGCCCGACCTGCTGATAGGCGATCTCGCCCGGACGGCCCGTGTGGGCCGAGATGCTGCGCGCCGAGCGCGGCCAGCGTCTGCGCCTGCCCCGACGATCCGAAGTCGAGCGCGTGGTTGTTCGCCTGATTCAGCACCGTGAACCCGGCCTTGCGCAGCCACCGCGCGTACGACGGCGGCGTCTGGAACGAGAAACAGTCGGCGTTTCCCGACCTTGCACTTCGAGTGGCCTCCCGTGGAGAGCGTTCCCTCGAGGTTCCCGAGCACGACGTCGCCGGCGAGATCGGTCTCGACCGGGTTGAAGAACGAACGCCCGCCGTCGGGCGGCAGGCGCGGTGTCGAGCCCATCATGATGTCGCCGACCGCCGCGATCGTGACGACACCGGGCGGCACCTTGGGCGCCGCGTGCTTCTTCGTTCGCCTTCTGCGCCACGACGGGCTTCGGCTTGGTTGACGACCGCGGGCCTCGGAGCTGCGCAGCCGCGGGCTTCGCCTCCGGGCCGGGCGAACGGTGGACGAGCAGCGAGAAGAGAAAGCCGACTACGACGACGACCACGCCTGCTCTCAGGACGAGTGCGAGCGGCCGCATGGAGGTGCCTTAGTTGCGGTTGCCGACCAGAAGCACGTAGTAGGCGAGCTGCGAGAGCGCAGCGAGCGCAGCGGCGACGTAGGTCATCGCGGCGGCACTCGAGCACCCTGCTGACGCCCTCCTCCTCACCCGCAGCTGACGAGCCCGAGCGCGTGAAGCTGCTGCTTCGCCACGCCGCGAGGCGTCGAACTCGACGGGCAGGGTGACGAGCTGGAACAGCACGACGACCGCAAACAGGATCACCGCAAGCTGGGCGAGGCCGGCGATGTGGGCGAAGCAGCCGATCATCAGCAGGATCACCCACGACTTCGACGCGAAGGCGACCGCCGGGAACATCGAGCTTCGCACCTTGAACGGCGCGTACGCCTTCTGATGCTGGATCGCGTGGCCCACCTCGTGTGCGGCGATCGCCGCCGAGGCGACGGCGTTCCCGCCGAAGACGTCCTGCGAGAGGTTGACGGTGCGCTGCCGCGGGTCGTAGTGGTCGGAGAGCGGCGCACCCTGCAGCTGGTTCACGGGCACGCCCGAGAGGCCGTTGTGGTCGAGAATCGCCCGCGCCACCTGCTCGCCGGACATCCCGTTCGCCACCCGAACCTGCATCTGCGAGGCGACCGCGCGCTTGAGCCGGCCCTGGATCACGAAGCCGACGATCATCGGCGGAATCAGGAACAAGAAGTAGAGACCGAGGCTTCCCATGCCCGGATCGTACCAACGCCCTCCCCGGCCCATGCTCGATTTTCGTGTTAGGCGCGGGTTGGGAAGAACCGCGCCACTGTGTTACTTTCGCAAATGAAGCGTTTGCCATATCCAGCGGAAAAGCGAACCGGCTACGAGTCCCGAGGGGGAACCGATGAGCGACCACCGACCCGAGACGATTGCCCTTCATGGAGGGCAGGTGCCCGACCCGACGACGAACGCGCGGGCGGTGCCGATCTACCAGACGACGTCGTACGTCTTCGACGACACCCAGCACGCCGCCGACCTGTTCGGGCTGCGCGTGCCGGGCAACATCTACACGCGGATCATGAATCCGACCCAGGACGTGTTCGAGCAGCGGGTGACGCAGCTCGAAGGCGGGATCGCGGCCGTCGCGACCGCCTCCGGGCCAGTCCGCCGTCGCCTACTCGGTGCTCAACATCGCGCGCGCCGGCGACAACATCATCTCCGTCTCGACCCTCTACGGCGGCACCTACAACCTGTTCGCGCACACGCTGCCGCAGTACGGGATCGAGGTGCGCTGGGTCGATCCGGACGATCCCGACCGCAGTCGCGGGGCTCGTCGACGAGAACACGAAGCTCGTCTTCGCCGAGACGATCGGCAACCCCAAGCTCAACGTCGTCGACATCGCCGCCTGGGCCGAGGCAGCGCACGCGGCGGGCCTGCCGCTGATCGTCGACAACACCGTGCCGACGCCGATCCTCGCCCGCGTCTTCGCAGCAGGGAGCGGACATCGCGGTGCACTCGGCGACGAAGTACATCGGCGGCCACGGCACGTCGATCGGCGGCATCGTCGTCGACTCGGGGAACTTCGACTGGACGGCGCAGGCCGACCGCTTCCCCGGCCTGACGAAGCCCGATCCCTCCTACCACGGCGTCGTCTGGGCCGAGGCGCTCGGCCCGGCTGCGTACATCGGCCGTGTCCGCACGGTGCTCCTGCGCAACCTCGGCGCCGCAGTCTCGCCGTTCAACGCGTTCCTCTTCCTGCAGGGCCTCGAGACGCTGCCGTTGCGGATGGAGCGGCATTCCGACGAACGCGCTGGCCGTCGCCCAGCACCTCGAGGAGCACGACGCCGTCAACTGGGTCAACTACCCGGGCCTCGAGTCGAGCCCGTACAAGGACGTGGCCGATCGCGTCCTCACCGGCGGCTACGGCGGCCTCGTCACCTTCGGGATCGCCGGCGGCCGTGAGGCCGGGCAGACGTTCATCGAGAGCCTGGAGCTGTTCAGCCACCTCGCGAACATCGGCGACGCGAAGTCGCTCGCGATCCACAACGCGACGACGACCCACTCGCAGCTGAACGAGGACAGAGCTCGCCGCCTCCGGCGTCACCGACGACACGGTGCGACTGTCGGTCGGGATCGAGAACATCGACGACATCCTCGAAGATCTCGATCAGGCGCTCGTGAAGGCCGCGGTTCCTGCCGCTGTCTAGTCGACGGCGTGCCGTGAGTCCGTCGGATTCGTCGAGACACAGCGGGTCGTCCTCTTCACCGAGGACGACCCGCTCGTGCTCGAATCGGGCGCGACGTTGAGCCACGTCGAGGTCGCCTACGAGACGTACGGACAGCTCGACGCCGACCGCAAGCAACACCGTCTTCGTCTGCCATGCCCTGACCGGAGACGCCCATGCGGCCGGCCATCACGGCGACCCCGAGCGGCTCGGCTGGTGGGACACGCTGATCGGCCCGGGCAAGCCGGTCGACACCGACCGCTTCTTCGTCGTCTGCCCGAACCTGCTCGGAGGCTGCAAGGGCACAACCGGGCCGTCGTCGACCGATCCCGCGACCGGACAGCCCTACGGCCTGCGCTTCCCGCACTTCACGGTCGCCGATCTCGTGCACCGTCCACCGGCGCCTGCTCGCGCACCTCGGGATCGAGCGCGTGCACGGCGCGATCGGCGGCTCCCTCGGCGGCATGCAGGTGCTGCAGTGGGCGATGGACCACCCGGGCGAGGTCGAGCACGGGATTCTCGTGTGCGCCTCGGCACGCCTCACCGCCCAGAACGTCGCGCTCTCGGCGGTGGCCCGCTCCTCGATCACCGGCGACGAGAACTTCGTCGGCGGCGACTACTACGGCACCGGCCTCACGCCCGACGTCGGGCTCGCGGTGGCACGGATGCTCGCGCACATCACGTACGTCTCGGAGCAGAGCCTCGACCTGAAGTTCGGCCGCTCGGCGCGGTCCGAGCAGCCCACGTTCGAGATCGACTTCGAGGTCGAGAGCTACCTCGACTACCAGGGGCGGATCTTCCTCGAGCGCTTCGACGCGAACACCTACCTCTATCTGACCCGCGTCATGGACTACTTCGACCCGTTCGCCGACGAGGCCGCCGCGACGGCGCGAGCTCGCCCGCTCGGGCACCGACTTCCTCGTCGTCTCGTTCGACACCGACTGGCGCTTCCCGACCGCCCACTCGGCCGAGATCGCCCGCGTGATCGGCCTCTCGGGCCGTCCGCTCGTCGTCGAAGAGGTCGTCTCCCCCTGGGGCCACGACTCGTTCCTGCTCACGGTGCCGCGCTACCACGAGCTCGTGACGCAGTTTCTCGGGGCCCCCTAGAGGGCGATCGCCTCGCTTGTCTTTTTGAAGTGATGTTGCTATACATACGGAAGCGTTAGCCATCACGAGCGGTTGAGGGAACTGGCCCGACGAAACCGCCGCAACCGGGACCTCCGTCCGTCAGGTGCGAACTCCAGCCGCGAGCCGCCCACCCGGGGCGGCAACCGGGAAGATGGCAAAGCGCAGGTGCCGTCGGCACCGTCCAGGGCTCCGGGATCGGGGCCCTCGTCGTGTTCCGGGGACGGGAGGCAACTGGATGGCCGGACCGGCTCGAGACTCGCACACGAGCACGCGTGGTCACCGTGCTAAAGCCTCTGAAGGAGGCGCCGACGCTCGAGCTCGTGCTCAAGCGCAATCCCGTCGAGCGGCTGAAGCGGGAGAAGAGCCCGCTCGCGATGCTCGACGAGCTGCCGGCCCTGATCGCCACCGGGTATGCCGACATCGAGGAGGAAGACCTCGTCCGCCTCAAGTGGTGGGGCCTCTACCACGACAAGCCGAAGATCGGGACGTTCATGCTCCGGATCAAGCTGCCCGGCCGGCCGGATCACACCGGAGCAGCTGCGCACGATCGGCGAGCTCTCGAACGAGCACGGCCGCGGCGCCGGCGAGCTGACGACGCGCCAGACGATCCAGCTCCACTACCTCGAGCTCGCCTCGATGCCGACGGTGTTCGACCGCCTGCGCGACGCCGGCCTGACGACCGTCGGCGCCTGCGGCGACGCCGTCCGGAACCTGACGGGCTGCCCGGTCGCCGGCCTCGCGCACGACGAGCTCTTCGACGTCACCGCGCTGCACGACGAGGTCACGGCATTCTTCTACGGCAACCCGGACTACTCGGACCTGCCGCGCAAGCACAAGATCTCGATCTCGGCCTGCGCGCATCGCTGCAACGCGCCCGAGATCAACTGCATCTCGCTGGTCGGCGCGATTCGCAACGGTGAGACGGGGCTTTGCGGTGCTCGTCGGCGGCGGTCTCTCGTCGGTGCCACGGATCGCGCGCGACCTCGGCGTCTGGATCCGCGAGGACGAGGCGATGCCCGTGATGAAGGCGCTGCTCGACGCCTGGCGCGACGACCTCCGCTACCGGATCTCGCGCGTCAAGGCGCGGATGAAGTTCATGGTCGACGACCGCGGGCCTGAGGGGATGCGCGCTGAGGTCGAGGCGCGGCTCGGCTACGCGCTGCCCGACTTCACGCTCGAGCCGCTCGACCACGAGCCCGCCGACCACATGGGCGTCGAGCCCGAGCACGAGGAGGGCGTCAGCTCGGTCGGCGCCCCCGTGCACCTCGGCCTGATCTCGGGCGACCAGATGATCGCGGTCGCCGATCTCGCCGCCGAGCCAGGGTCGCGACATCCGCCTCACGCGGCAGCAGAACCTCGTCGTCACCGGGATCACCGACGTGGACGCGGCCTCGCAGGTGCTGGGAGAGATCGGCTTTCCCGGTCGACGCGAACCGGCTGCGCTCGAACGCGATCGGCTGCACCGGCGAGCCGCACTGCAACTTCGCCGTCGCCGAGACGAAGGGGCGGCTCGGCACCCTGATCGAGCACATCGAGGGACGGTTCGGGACCGAGGTCTCCGGGCTCCGCCTCCATCTCGACGGCTGCCCGCACGCCTGCGGCCAGCACTGGGTCGGCGATCTCGGCTTCCAGGGAACGACCGTGCGCGACGACGAGGGCAAGCGGCACCAGGCCTACGACGTGCTGCTGCGCGGAGCGCTCGGCCCGGTGGCGGCGATCGGCCGTCCGGTCTTCCGCCGCGTGCCCACCGAGGAGCTGAACGAGACGGTCGAGAGCCTGATCGTCGCGTGGCTCGAGGGCCGCACCCCGAACGAGAGCTTCCGGTCGTACTGCGACCGCATGACAGACGACGAGCTCGGCGTCCTGATCGGCCGCGTGCCGGCCCGGTCGCGCCGAGGTGAACAGGCACCCGAGGAGGAGGCAGCATGAGCGACACAGAGGTGGACTACATCGACGACCTCGAGGCAGGCGAGCTGTCGGTCGAGTTCGAGGGGCAGGAGCCGTGGGATCTGCTCGAGTGGGCGATCGACCGGTTCGGCAGCGGGCTCGCAGTCTCGACGGCGTTCCAGGAAGGTGACGTGGCGCTGATCGACATGGCGTACCGGATCGACCCCGAGATCCGCGTCTTCTCGATCGACACGGGCCGGCTGCCGCAGGAGACGCACGACCTCGTCGAGCAGCTGCGCGAGCGCTACGACGGCCTCCGGCTCGAGTTCCTCTCCCCCGACGCGGCCAGGTGCAGCGCCTCGTCGATCGCCACGGGCCGAACCTCTTCTTCCGCTCGGTCGAGAACCGCCTCCTCTGCTGCAACGTCCGCAAGGTGCAGCCGCTCACCCGCGTGCTCGCCGGGCTCGACGCCTGGGTGACCGGCCTGCGCCGCGACCAGTGGGCGTCGCGCTCCGACATCCGCAAGATCGAGATCGACCACGACCACGGCGCGATCGTGAAGCTGAACCCGCTCGCCGAGTGGGCCGAGGACGAGGTCTGGGACTACCTGCGCGAGAACGACGTCCCGACGCACGCGCTCTACGCCAAGGGCTACACGTCGATCGGCTGCCAGCCGTGCACCCGGCCCGTCGCTGCGGGCGAGCCGATGCGCGCGGGCCGCTGGTGGTGGGAGACGGACGCCCCGAAGGAGTGCGGCATGCACTGCGCTATCGAGACGGGCGGCTTCGAGCACGAGCTGCACGCGATCGTCGGCGAAGGCTCGCATGAGTGATGCGCTCGTCGCGTCGGTGATCCGGCTCGGCGAGCCCGAGGCCGAGCTGGCGCTCGCCGAGACGCAGGCGGTGCTTGCGGCGGCAGCCTCGGCCGACTACCGCGAGCAGCTGCTCGAGCTCGAAGAGGCGATCGAGGCGGGTCTCCTCGAAGAGCAGCACGCGCTGACATTCGAGCCGATCCTCGAGCTCGCGCTCCAGGCGGGCAGGATCCGTGGCGATCTACGGCCCGCCCGGCGAGACTGCCGCGTTGCGCCTCTACCGCAAGCTGCCCCGCGGCGTGGCGTTGCAGGCGAGCGCCCGCGAGGTCAGCGAGGCGCTCAGCTCGTTGCAGGGCCACCGCCTCGAGGGCGCCACGCTCACCGCCGTCGGGCCCGGCTCGTACACGCTCGCGCTCGCGACCGACGAGGGCCGCCTCTCGATCCGACTCGACCGCCAGGGCGCCCGGATCTCGTCAGTCGAGGTCTGAGGTGGGCGTCACCGCGCTACTACATGGCCTGCATCGACCTGACGGGCCGCAGCGTGCTCGTCGTCGGCGGCGGCCCGGTGGCGCTCGAGAAGATCGAAGGGCTGCTCGCCTCGGGCGCCGAGGTGACCGTTGTCGCGCCCGAGATCCTGCCGGAGCTCGGAGCGCTCCGACCTCACGCTCGTCCGGCGCGAGTACCTCCCCGACGACCTCGACGGCAAGTTCCTGGTCGTCGCCGCCACCTCGACGACATCGGTCAACCGGGCTGTGTTCGACGACGCGGAAGCACGGTCGCTCCTCTGCAACGTCGTCGACGTGCCGGAGCTGTGCTCCTTCATCCTCCCCGCCGTGCACCGCCACGAGCCGATCGCGATCGCCGTCTCGACGGGCGGTGCCTCGCCCGCCCTCGCGCAGCGCCTGCGCGACGAGATCGCCACCGTCGTCCGCCCCGAGCACGCCGAGCTCGCCGTCCGGCTTGCGCGAGCTGCGCCCCTGGGCGAAGGAGCATTTCGCCACGTACGAGGAGCGCAAGGAGTACTTCGCAGGGCTCGTCGCGGAGGAGCTCGGATGACGGTCCACCTCGTCGGCGCGGGCCCGGGCGACCCGGGGCTGATCACCGCCCGCGGGCTCGAGCTCGTGCGCTCGTGCGACGTGCTCGTCGCAGACGCTCTCGTCGCTCCGGAGCTGATCGAGGAGGCACCCGACGACGCTCTCGTGATCTCGCGCACGGGCATGAAGCAGGAGGCCGTCACCCGACTACTCGTCTCCTACGGCAGGGCGGACCTCGACGTCGTGCGGCTGAAAGGCGGCGATCCGTTCGTCTTCGGGCGCGGCGGCGAGGAGGCGCTCGCGCTCGCCGAGGCCGGGGTTCCGTTCGAGGTCGTCCCGGGCGTCTCGTCGATCGCAGCGGTGCCCGCCTCGGCGCTGATCCCCGTCACCCATCGTGGCGTCTCCGACCGCGTCACGATCGCGAGCGGGCACGGCTCCGACGGCGGCGAGCCCGACTACGAGGCGCTTGCACGAGCGGGCGGGACGCTCGTCCTCTTCATGGGCCTCGAGCGAGTGGAGCACCTCTGCCGCGGGCTCGTGACAGCGGGTCTTCCTGCATCGACCCCGGCTGCGGTCGTCTCGCGTGGCACGCTCCCCGACCAGGAGTCGGTCTCGGGGCACGCTCGTCCGACCTGGCAGAGCTCGCCGAGGGGCTCGAGTCGCCCGCGCTCGTCATCGTGGGTGACGTCGTCTCGGTCGGCGCGGACCTCGCCGCGGCGGCGTCAACCTCGTTCATGACCTCATCCTCCTAGCGCACGCTCGCAGGCGGGCGACCCATGCGGGTCGCCCCTACGGCGTCGCGCGGCCAACCTCGTAGGGGCGAGGCGCCCGCCTCGCCCGCGTGCAACGCGAGCGCCTCATCTAGGCTGACGCAATGGACTTTCGCCGCGTCGACAACCTGCCGCCGTACGTCTTCGCGGTGATTCGCGACCTGACGCTCGAGCTTCGGCGCGCCGGCGACGACGTCGTCGATCTCGGCTTCGGCAACCCCGATCTCCCCTCCCCCGATCTCGCGGTCGAGAAGCTCGCCGAGGCGGCCCACAATCCCGCGCAACCACCGCTACTCGGCCTCGAAGGGGATCCCCAATCTTCGTCTCGCCGCGGCGACGCTGTACAAGCGCAAGTTCGACGTCGATCTCGACCCCGACACGCAGGTCCTGAACACGATCGGCGCCAAGGAGGGCCTCTCGCACCTGATGTGGGTGCTGCTCGAGCCGGGCGACTCCGCGCTCGTGCCGAGCCCGAGCTATCCGATCCACATCCACGCGCCGATCCTCGCGGGCGCCTCGGTGACCCGCGTGCCGATGGGCGCCGACCAGGATCTGTTCGCGAACCTCGAAGAGGCCTGGGATCGCGCTCAGCCGAAGCCGCGCGTCGTGATCCTCTCGTTCCCGCACAACCCGACGACCGCCACGGTCGACTTCGCGTTCATGGAGCGCGTCGTCGCGTTCGCGCGCGAGCACGAGCTCATCGTCGTCCACGACTTCGCCTACGCCGACCTCGCCTTCGACGGCTACGAGCCCCCGTCGATCCTCCAGGTTCCGGGAGCGGAGGAGGTCGCGGTCGAGCTGTACACGCTGACGAAGTCGTTCTCGATGGCCGGCTGGCGGGTCGGGTTCGTGGTCGGCAACGCAGCCGTCGTCAGCGCGCTCGCGCGGCTCAAGTCGTGGCTCGACTACGGCACCTTCCAGCCGATCCAGATCGCCGCGATCGTGGTGATGAACGAGCTGCCCGACTATCCGCGTGAGGTGTCGGCGATCTACCAGTCGCGACGCGATGCGCTCTGCGACGGGCTCGACCGCGCCGGCTGGTCGTTCCCGAAGCCGAAGGGCACGATGTTCGTGTGGGCGCCGATTCCCGAGCAGTTCAAGTCGCTCGGCTCGCTCGCCTTCGCCGAGAAGCTGGCACGGGAGGCAAGTGTGGCCGTGTCGCCCGGGGTCGGGTTCGGTGCCGACGGCGACGACTTCGTCCGCTTCGCGCTCGTCGAGAACGAGCAGCGGATCGGGCAGGCGGTACGCGGGAATCCGCAAGCTGCTCGGGACGTGAGCTATGCCCTTCCCCGAGTTTCTGATCGCGATCACGCTCGCCGCCGGCATCTCGATGGCGACGTTCGCGCACGCCGACCGGCACGGCAGCACGCACGCGACTGCGTGGGGCATCGCCGCATTCCTCGCCGCCGGCGTCGTCGTCCCGGTCTACGTGATCCGCGTTCTGGTGCGCAAGCGCCGACAGCCGTGACGGACGAGTGGCTGCGCCCCATCGACCTCACGGTCGATTCCGACGCACCCGAGCAGATCGCGATCGACCTCGGCCGCAGGCACGCGCTCTACCTGCGCGAGGCCCAGCGGCTCGTGATCGACGGCCTCGCTCCTGACGAGAGCGGCCTCGCGGACGGGATCCGCGCCGAGACGGAGCGCTACCGACGCTCCCATCCATGGCTCATGCATCCGTCGCTCGAGCCGGCGTTCGCGGAGGCCGACGAACGCCGCGCTCACGGCCCTCGGCGCGATCGTTGCGTCTGCTCCCGCTCCCGACGCCGCCGTCGTCCGCCCCGTCCGACGCCTCGCGTTGCAGCCGTCGGCCACGATCGTCGGCAACATGGCAGTCCGCAAGAAGCAGACCGGCGCAAGGGCTCGAGCTCTCGTGGGACAGCCGCCGCGAACGTGATCGAGTGGAAAGTGCGCGTCAGCGTCCGCCCCGATCCGCGCCAGGACTACGTCGAAGGCGACACGTTCACGCTCCCCGCCGCGGCCACCTCGTTCGTGGCACAACTCGACGACCATCCCACGGCGGATCCAGCTCTCCGGCCACGCGCGCGACGGTCGCGTTGTGCGCCGCGCGACGATCTCGGCGCTGACGAGCGGCAACAGCGGCTCCCAGTGGAAGCGCCAGGCAACCGCGCGAGCTAGGACGAGTAGGCGAAGTCGCTCACGAAGGCGCAGTTGCCCGAGAGCTCCCACGCGAACGGCTCGTCGGCCACGACGAGCTCGTCCGCATAGAGCTCCGTGCCGGGCCGGCTGTAGCCGGGAATGCCGCACGCGACCCGCTCGTCGGTGACGAACGGCCGGGTCGCGGTCAACGACACGGCCCGCCCGACGCGCAGGCTGTGCTCGCCGCCCTCGGCCGAGATCTCGATCGGGCTGACGCGGACCGCCACCAGCTCGCTCGGTTTCGAGACCCACGGCAGCCTCAGCACCTCGTCGCCCCCGAGCTCACCGGTGAGGATCTGCGCCAGCGCCTCGCGCTGGTCGGCGCTCCCGCGCTCGTCGACGTGGACGACGAAGCTCCAGGGCGACCCTGGCTCGTCGTCGTCGTAGCGGACCACGAACGCCACGGCGAGGCCGCTCAGGTCGATCGTCGCCCGCGGCACCGTCCTCGATCAGCCAGGAGAGAACGCCGAAGCAGATGCCGTGGGTCGAGCGACCGCCCTTGCGATCGCCGACCATGCGGCACGGACAGATCGCATCGCAGTTGCACGACTCGAAGTAGGCGCCCTTGATGTGCCAGCGGGTTGCGGTCTCGCTCGCGGCCATGAGGTCACGCTACTCCCTCCATACCGCTGGCGACAAGATACGGTTGTCAACGACATGCCCCAGTTCGATCTCCCACTCGAGCAGCTCCAGGAGCTACCGCTCCCGCCAGGTCGAGCCGGCCGGGCTCGACGCCTTCTGGCGCGGCACGCTCGACGAGGCGCGCGCGGCGGCGCAGCCTCCCACCTTCGTCCCCTACCGCGAGGCCGACTACCCACTGGTCGAGATCAGCGACGTCACGTTCAGCGGCTTCGGCGGCCAGCCCGTGCGCGCGTGGCTGATCGTGCCGAGAGGGCGCCGACGGACAGCTTCCCGTGCCTCGTGCGGTTCATCGGCTACGGCGGCGGACGCGACATTCCGCTGCGCTACCTCGCGACGACGGCGGCGGGGGTCGCAGTCTTCGTGATGGACACGCGTGGCCAGGCCGGCACATGGTCGCCGGGTGGCACGGGAGACGACGACGGACCTCTCGCGCGGCCCCGAGCATCCCGGGGTCATGTCCCGCGGCATCTCCTCGCCCGAGACCTACTACTACCGTCGCCTTTACACCGATGCCGTGCGCGCGATCGAGACGGCTGCCGCGCACGACTCGATCGACGAGACGCGCATCGCCGTCGGCGGCACGAGCCAGGGCGGCGGCGTCTCGCTCGCCGCAGCAGCGCTCGCTCCCGGCCTTGTCCGCCTCGTCCAGGCGGAGATTCCCTTCCTCTGCGACTTCCCGCGGGGAATCGAGAAGGCGATGCAGCATCCGTATGTCGAGCTGGCCGAGTTCTTCGCGCTGTACCCCGGCCTCGTCGAACAGGCGCTCGAGACGCTCACGTACTTCGACTGCGCGTACTCGCCACGCGAATCACCGCCCGTCGCAGTTCAGCGTCGCGCTGATGGACGACATCTGCCCGCCGTCCACCGTGTTCGCCGCCTACAACGCGATCGACGCGGAGAAGGAGATCGCCGTCTTCCCGTACAGCGGTCACACCGTCCCGAGCGCGCACGAGGAGTTGCGGCTCGGCGAGCTGCGACAGATCCTGGCCGGGCCGCCTGGATGAACGCGATCACCGAGACCGAGCTCGAGTCACGCCGCGAGCGGCTGCTCCAGCACCTCGAGCGGCCGCAACCTCACCGGCTACGTCCTCTTCGACGAGCAGTACATCCGCTACTTCACGAACCTCAACTTCCTCGCGACCGAGCGGCCGGTCGGCGTCGTCTCGAACACCGCAGGCGATCTCGCCGTCTTCGTCCCCGAGTTCGAGGTCGAGCGCGTGCAGGGAGGAGTCGACATTCGATCGCGTCGAGTCGTACCCCGAGTATCCGGGCGAGGAGCACCCGATGCACATCCTCGGCCGGGTGCTCGCAGACATGGGCGTCAGACGGCTCGTTCGGCGCCGACAGCGACGGCTACCCCGGCATCCTCGGCTACGCCGGCCCGGCGCTGAGCGAGGTGATGGGGGCAGAGGTCACGCCGCTCGCGCCGCAGATCGAGAGCATGATGGTGCGCAAGAGCGAGGCCGAGGTGGAGCTGATCCGCGAGAGCGCACGCTGGTGCGAATACGCGCATCGGCTGCTGCAGGAGTACTCAGCTGCCGGGAGCGACCGAGGCGCAGGCGAGCCTGCGCGCCGGGTACGAGGCGACGCTCGCGATGCTCGATGCGCTCGGGCCGACGTACGCAGGCCAGCAGGGCTCGGCCGACGGAGCCACGGCGGGCTACCGCGGCCAGATCGGGCGCCGCAGCGGCTGGGCCCACGCCGGTCGCGCACAACATCGAGTTCCAGGTGGGCGACATGCTCGTGACCGAGACGGCGGCGCCCGTGTGGGGCTACAACGCCGAGCTCGAGCGCGGAATGGTGATCGGCACTCCCACCGACGAGGTGCGCCGCCTGTTCGACCACACGGTCGCGGCGCAGCAGGCCGCGTTCGACGCATTACGCCCGGGCGTCACGTGTGCCGACGTCGACCGCGCTGTGCTCGCGTACCTCGAGGCGCACGACATGCTGCCGTACTGGCGCCAGCACGTCGGCCACGGGATCGGCTTGCGCAACCACGAGGCGCCGTTCCTCGACATCGGCGACCACACGCCGATCGAGCCGGGCATGGTGTTCACGATCGAGCCCGGCGTCTACGCGAGCGGCCTCGGCGGCTTCCGCCACTCCGACACGGTTGTCGTCACCGAGGACGGGATCGAGATCCTGACGAACTACCCGCGCGACCTCGAGAGCCTGACGATTCCGGCGTAGTCGGTCAGCTGCCCAGCAGGCTCTCGATGTCGAGGTCAGCGAGGTTGATGCTCCTGAGTCCAGCCACGGCGGCGAAGGATCGATCGGCCGACACGAGCGCGGTCGCACCGGCACGCAGCGCAGTAGCTGCAAGCACCGCGTCGAACGATCCGAGCGCCGGCACGCGCTCGAACAGCTGTAGGCCGTCTCGGAGGTCGGACTCGCCGACTTCGAGCAGCGGGCTGAACAGGTCGGCGTAGCCGCCTGCGATCGCAGCTGCATCACTTCGATCGCGACGGCGCGAGCGGACGTGAGCAAACTCCTGAATCGCCTCGGGAGTCGTCGTCGCGCGGAAGCTGCCGTCTGCGGCCGCCGCGACGAGAGCGCGGGCAGGGTCGCGGAGTTCATGTTCACCGCCGACGGCATAGACGAGCACCGTGGTGTCGAGCACGATCACCTGCGATGGCCGCGGATCTCGTCCAACTCGGATCGCAACTCGGCGGGCGGCGGAACATCCATGAGAGGAGCGGAGAGCACCAGCTTCAGCGCCGACGACCGTCGATCGGTCGTGGTCGGTACGAGCCGGTCGATCGCTTCGCGAACTGCGGCGCCCACCGAGAGGTTGCGCTCCTGCGCGAATGCCGCGAGACGCGCGTACTGGCGATCGTCGAGCAGGATCTGAAGACGGCGTGAATACATACACATACAGTAGCATGCATATGTCCTAGCGACCATTGGGCCGCTCTCCCGCGCGCGCGACGAAGGCGCTCGACGCGAAACGTGCGAGTTGCTGCGCCGCCAGCGCCGCGCAGCGGTCTTCATCGGTAGCGACTACGACACAGCCGGCGGCCGCGATGGCACTTGCGCGCGGCAATCCCTCGACCGGAAGCTGTCGCTCGATCTTCGCGACCGCCCGGCGGACGCGCGCGAGATGCTCGCTCCGCACGCAGCGGCGGGCGAGTTGCAGGATCGCGTCGAACCGCGCGGGATCGAATCGGTCCGTTCGGGGGAACATGCCGTCGACGGCAACTGCGTCCTCGAGCGACCAGATGGTAGGCGGCCGGAGGAGCAGGGTGAGCGCGCCGGCAGGATCGGCCGCGAACAGCCCGCCCTCGTACGCAGCGAGATCAACGCGAGAGAGCGGCAGCCATTCGAGGAGCGATTCCCGAACCTCGCCTCCAGCGGCGATGCGGACATCGCACCCCTCGTCGCAGATCAACGGCATCCGTGCGCTCCTCACCTGCGCACGCCAGCCGGCGACGATTCGATGCGTTTCCGTCGAGCTGAGCGGTCGGAGGCCCGCGTTGAGAATCCACGCCGTCGCCGAAGCCCGAGCGTCGAACTCTGACGGCCGGTGCGAAGCGCGACGACTATCGCATGGGCGGCCCGCCGGGAACAGCGACGCGATCCCGAAGGTTCCGATCGCCGACGGCCGACGCGGCGCGTCACTCGGCGAGCGTCCAGGTCGCTCCGCCACCACGTGGTCGGCGAGGTACCGGGCGGGGTCAACGAGCTCCAGTGTCGTCACGCAGACGACGCTAGACGGCTTGCGCAAGTCGCACAAGACGCTCGTTCGGACATGTCCTTCTGGGACATGACTACCCGGTGATTGTCCACGGGAGACACCTCGCGCGCGAGGGCGCGTGCGCCGAACCCGCATCCGCAGCGATGCGCTCCGCCCGGAGCCGCAGGGCTACGGATCTAGAACGACGCTACCGGTCGGCACACGAGCCTCGCCCGAGCCTGCGGGCGTTCGCCGGGGCCTCGATCGTGATGTTCGGGAGCACGCGAGCGAGCCAGCGCGGGATCCACCACGACTTCTCGCCGAGCAGCGTCAGGAGTGCCGGCACGAAGGTCATGCGCACGAGCAGCGCGTCGCAGAGGATGGCTACGCCGAGCAGCAACCCGAACTCCTTCGAGACGCGGTCGGGGTTGAGCACGAACGAGAAGAACACCGACGACATGATCAGCGCGGCGGCCACGATCACGCGGCCGACGCCGGCGACGCCGTCCTTCACGGCGGTGACGGTGTCCGCCCCGTGCACGTGCTCTTCGCGGATCCGGCTCATCAGGAACACCTCGTAGTCCATCGAGAGGCCGAACAGGATCGCGAACGCGATCGGCGGCACGAAGCTCTCGATCGGGCCGGTGCGGTCGAGCCCGATCAGGCTCATCAGGTTGCCCTGCTGGACGACGAACGTGAGCACGCCGAACCCGACGAGCGCCGACATCAGCGTCGTCAGCGCGGCCTTGAGCGCGATCACGGCCGAGCGGAACGCCATCGCGAGCACGAGGAACGTGATCCCGATGATGTAGAGCAGGAACCAGGGCGCGTGCGAGTAGATCTGGTGGCCGATGTCGGTGAACGCGGCGTTCGTGCCCGACACGTAGGCGCGCGCCGTCGAGCCGGCGAGCGCGGCGGGGATCACGGTGTGGCGGAGGTCGGAGACGATGCCGTCCGTCTTCGCGTCCTGCGGGGCATACTTGCCGTACGCGTTGACGATCGCGACGGTCGCGGCCGCTCGCTTCTTCTCGTTGTAGACGGCCTTGTCGACCTCGGTGATCGCCGGCATCTGCTGCAGCGCCGCCTCGATCTTGTCGGCGGCGGTGTGGTCGACGCGGAGGTCGATGACGACGGGGATCGGCTCGGTGAACCCGGGGCCGAACCCGCTCGAGAGCAGGTCGTAGGCCTTCCTCGTCGTCTGATCCTTCGGCGCCGTGCCGGCGTCGGCGAGGCCGAGCCGCGAGGCGATCACGGGCGAGGCGAGCAGGAGCAAGACGACGCTGATGACGGGGAGCACGACCTTCGCGTTGCGCGAGACGAACCGGCCCCAGGCGGCGACCGGGGTGCGCGCCTGCCCCTCGCGCGACTCGTCCACGATCGGCATCCCGAGGCGGCCGCGGTCGATCTTGTGGCCGAGCAGCGAGAGCACGGCGGGCAGCAGCGAGGTCGCGAGCAGCACGGCGGTGAGCACGCCGAGGGCGCTCCCGATCCCGAGCTTCGTGATGAAGTCGAGGCCGATCAGCGCCAGCCCGGTGATCGAGATCGCGACGGTGAGTCCGGCGAACAAAACGGCGCGTCCGGCCGTCGCACCGGCTGCGGCGGCCGCCTCCTGCGGCGACAGGCCGTCGTGGAGGAACTGCCTGAAGCGGGTGACGATGAAGAGCGTGTAGTCGATCCCGACCCCGAGCCCGATCATCGGCACGAGGATCTCCGTGACCGTGTTGAAGTGCGTCAGCCGCGCGGCGAGGAACAGGATCAGGAACGCGCCGATCACGGCCACGATCGCAAAGATCAGCGGGATGACGGTCGGCACGAGAGCGCGGAACAGCACCATCAGGATGAAGAAGGCCGCGATCGAGGCCGATGATGTCGCTCAGTCCCTGCGTCGGCGGCGGCACTTTCGGCTTCGCCCGTGAACTCGGTCTGGATCCCGGCCGACGCGCCGATTGCGCGCAGTTGATCCTCGAGGGCCACGATGTCCTTCCGCTCCAGCTGGAACCCGGTCTTGTCGAACTGCACGTCGAAGAACGCGACCTGACCATTCGTTGCGAGCTGCCCGGAGCCGGGCGCGAGCGGGCTCGTGATCTCCGCGGCATCCTTCGGGTTCTCGGCGATCGCGTGCTGAGCGGCGTGCCCGGCGACGAGCATCTTCCCTGATCGCCGCTGTAGCCCCGGCCGTGTCGAGCCGCGTGCCGTCTTTCGTCGCGAGCACCACCCGCAGCGCGGCGCCCTTGTGCCCACCGAACTTCGCCTCGATCAGGTCGGTCGCCTTCTGCGTATCCGAGCCCGGGATCTTGAAGTCGTTGATCAGCTTCCCGTGGAAGGCCACGTTGAGCCCGATCAGGGCCACGAAGATGAGCGCCCAGCCCCCGACGATCCGCCACGGGTGGCGCGCGCACTTGCCGGTAATCCGAGCAAGCGCACCCGTGTGCGCGATCCGCTCGTCCTCTAGGAGTACCGCGTCGTCGAGATGATCCTCGGCCACGGCCAAAGACTAGACACTGGCGGCCATCGAATGCCAGTCGTACCCGCTCCATCACCGACTCGCGACCCGGGCGAGCCTGAAGCCGACGCGCGGACTCGAACCGCGGACCCCTTCATTACGAGTGAAGTGCTCTACCAACTGAGCTACGTCGGCGCGGGCTGGATAGTAGCCGCTTCGGGTCTGACGAGCCGTCAGCGAGCGTCTCGCTCAGGCGGCGTGCACGTCGGCACACGCGGGCACGCCCGCCTTGGCCGAGAAAGAGACGAGCTGCTCGTCCTGCGAGGCAGCAAGCCCGTTGGTGGCAGCCGCGAAGGC
Organism: uncultured Thermoleophilia bacterium; assembly: GCA_963829285.1. GTDB lineage: Bacteria > Actinomycetota > Thermoleophilia > Gaiellales > Gaiellaceae > Gaiella. Next base: position 134,257 of record CAWHHW010000004.1, read on the forward strand.
ATCGACATCGCCGGCTTTCGCTGCGGCGATCTGATCGTCATTCAGTCGCGCGATCTTTGCGATTGCGGCGAGCATCGAGTTCCATGCCTCCGTCGCGCTCGGCGGCGAGCCCAGGGCTTTCAGGTCTTCGCTCCAGGCATGGAAGGTCGGGGCGACCTCGTCTTCCAGCCACGCTGCCACCTGCGGGAACTTCGCCGCGTCCGGCTTGGTCGGGTCGAAATCGGAGACCGGGAAGGCCGCCCAACCCTTCTTGTCCGCGAGCGCGGCCTCGCACACGGCGAGAGCCCTCGCGGCAAACGCGGCACCGACGCCCGGGGTCGCAGGCGGTTCACTCTTGGAGCCCCCGCCGCAGCCAGCGAGCGCGATCACCGTCGCGACCGTGACTAGAAGGGAAATGCCTGCCCGCACCGGGTGCCCATACTCGTTCTCGCGGAGCTCCGCGTCAACCTGCGGGCCACCGACGACACGGCACACGAACGCCAAGGGTGGTGTCGAGGCAGCGAACGGGGGACACGGCGCTTTCCCGGGATCGCGTTCCGAGGCGAAGGGCCCTACCGGGAGCCATGGATCATTGGCACCGGACTCGACGTGTGGGAGCTATGCGAGATCCTGGAGCACTACGAGGGATCGATCGAACGCGTCACCGGCGACTACGACGGCGTCGACGAACGCGCCTGCCGACTCGCGCTCGCCTACCGGCGCGACTACCCCGAGGAGATTGCCGACGCAATCGCACAGAACAACCGGACAGTGGAAGAATCGCTCGCGCTGTACCCCTTCATCGAGTTCGCCGGCCGGTAGAGCCGGATGCGGTTGCTGCTCGACGCGGATCTCCCACAGCGCCGGATCGGCGCTCAACTCGAGCGCAAGGGACACAACGTCAGCTCCCTCCAGGCCGACGCGGCCCGACGGTCGCTGCCCGATCAGCTCGTGCTCGAGTGGGCTGCGACCGAAGGACGCATCCTGGTCACGAGGAACGCCCGCCATTTCGAGCCGCTCGCGCGCGCCTGGGCGGAGGAGCAGCGGGAGCACGCGGGACTGATCCTGATCTGGACGCTGCAGAGCAACGCGTTCCGCGACATCGGCACCCAGGTCGATCGCCTCCTCGCAGGGCGCCCAGACTCGGATCACTGGCGGAGTCTCGTCCTGAGCGTTTAGGCAAACGTGCGACGGAGCTGCACGAACAGCGCGTCGAGCCACAGGCCCGTGTTGACGTTGAACTCCTCTGCCGAGCGCCACGCCTGGCGCACGATTGCTGCCGCTCGCTCGGGACCGCGGTCGAGGCCGAGTGCGACATCGGCACGGAGATCGTCGAGGCGATCGGCGTGGACGGCCGTGCTCTCCGCGCCGTTGGCCACGACGACGAGATCGCGGTACCACGCGCCGAGCTCCTCGAGTTGGGCGAGCAGCTCCTCCCGCTCGGCACCACGCTGGACGCGCTTGACCCGCTGCTCGGCGTCCTTCGGCGTCAGGTCGAGCCCCGCCACCGTCTCCTCCTCGCGCTCCTTCGCGACTCCCCCGCTCAGATCGACGGCATCGAGCAACGCGCGCGAAGCATCGGCCGGCTGAAACGCCTGGTCGAGATACGGGCCGCGCGCAGCCGCGATGATCGCCGCTCGGCGCTCGCGAACGGCCGGGTCGATCAGCCGGCGGGCCCGATCGAGGCGGCCGGCCGCGACCCGGCCAACGGCAGTGAGCTCCACGTCGCCGAGCTCCGGGGCGCGCTCCGCGAGCCACTCGCGCACCGCGCGCTCCGACAGCCGCCGAAACGGGACGAGCTGGCAGCGTGAGCGGATCGTCTCGGGGATCGGCCCCAGCTCGTCGGCCACCAGCACGATCGTCGCGTACAGCGGCGGCTCCTCCAGATCCTTCAGCAGCGCATCGGCGGCGTCGTCGTTGAGCATGTGGGCGCCGAGCAGGAGGTAGACGCGGCGGTCGGCCTCGAACGGGCGCAGGTGGAGATCGTGATGGAGCTCGCGGATCGCGTCGATCCGGATCATCTCGCCGAGCGGCTCGACGATCCGCAAATCGGGATGAGAACGCTCCACAACCCGGCGCGCATCGCCGAGCAGAGCACCCGCGAACGCGAAGGCCGCGGCCGTCTTGCCGACGCCGGCGGGGCCGTGGAAGAGGAACCCATGCGCGTCGCCGTCGGCGAGCGCTGCGGCCAGCAGCCGCTTCGCCTCGACTTGCTCAGGAACGGTGCCGAAGAGCTCCATAGATCTCCTCTGCGATCGCCTCGGGCGCCGCTGTTCCGTCGACGGTCAGGTAGCGCTCGGCGAAGCGCTCCGCGAGGTCTCGGTAGGCGGCGGCGACGCGCGCTCGGAAGTCGTCGCCCTCGCGCTCGATCCGGTCGAGGTCGCGTCCCATCCTCGCGGCAGCATCACCCACACCGATCTCGAGCAGGATCGTCCGGTCGGGGAGAAGGCCACCGACGGCATTGAGGTTGAGGTCGAGCACGTGCTCGAGCCCGAGCCCGCGCGCGATGCCCTGGTAGGCGACCGACGAATCGAGGTAGCGGTCGCAGATGACGGTGGCTCCACGTTCGAGCGCAGGGCGGATCAACTCTTCGACGTGCTGGGCGCGCGAGGCGGCGTAGAGCGCTGCCTCGGCCCATGGAGTCACGTCGCCGCCGTGCAGGACAAGGTCGCGGATCTCCTCCCCGAGCTGCGTCCCGCCGGGCTCGCGCGTGAGCACGACCTCGGCTCCTTCGGCCTCGAGGCGGGCGCCGAGCAGCGTCGCCTGGGTGGTCTTGCCGGAGCCGTCGAGCCCTTCGAGGGTGATGAACATCTGCCGATAGATTACGGCGATGACGGTCATCGTCACCGGCGGAGCCGGGTTCATCGGCTCTCATGTCGCCGACGCTCTCGTTGCCCGAGGCGACGAGGTGCACATCGTCGACGACCTTTCGCACGGCGTGCGGGCGAACGTGCCTGCGGCGGCAACGCTGCACGTGCTCGATATTCGCGAGCCGCTCGAGGCGCTCGTGCGGGAGCTCGACGCGCACGCGATCGTCCATCTCGCAGCGCAAGCCGACGTGCGCGTGTCCGTGGCGGAGCCCGGCCGGGACGCAACGATCAACGTCGTCGGCACCGTCAACGTGCTCGAGGCGGCCCGGCAGGTGGGGGCGCGCGTCGTGTTCGCCTCCACCGGTGGTGCCATCTACGGTGAGTGCGAGCGGCCCGCGCGCGAGGACGATCCCTGCCTGCCGCTGTCGCCTTACGGCGCCGCGAAGCTCGCGGGCGAGGGCTACCTCGGTGCGTTCTCACGGCTCTATGGAACGCCGGCGATGGCACTGCGATTTGGGAACGTCTACGGGCCGCGCCAGGATCCACACGGCGAGGCGGGCGTCGTTGCGATCTTCCTCGGCAAGCTGCTCGCGGGCGAACCGTGCCGGATCTTTGGTGACGGCTTACAGAGCAGGGACTACGTCTACGTGGGCGACGTGGCGCGGGCGACGATCGCGGCGCTCGACGGTGACTCGGACGGGGTGCTCAACATCGGCACCGGCTCGGCGACCTCGGTGCTCGAGCTGTACGAGGTGTGTCGTACGGTTGCCGGCTCCTCGGCCGAACCGGTATTCGAAGCGGCACGGGCAGGCGAGCTCGGACGCAGCGTGCTCGACTTCGGCCGGGCCGCTGCCGCTATCGGCTTCCGGCCCGAGACCTCACTCGCAGACGGCGTCGAGGCGACCTGGGAGTGGCTCCAGGCCAGGTAAGAAGGAGCGCGCCGCTCGCGGGCGAAGCTCTCCGCGGTGGACGTTTCCCTCCAGAACGACTCTCTCTTTCGCGACGACCGGCTGACCAGGTCGTGGCGTACGGCTGCGATCGTCGTGGGTGCCGTCGCAGCGGTCGAGCTGTTGCTCCTCGTCATCGTCGGCGGAGCGCTGATCGCACGGCCGTCGACATCGACGGGCAGTCACTCGGCGGCCAAGGCGCACGCGGCGCAGGCATCGCATCGCGCGGTCCTCGTCAAGCCTCACCACGTCGCCGCTCCCGCGGCACACCTCGCGCGCGGCAAGGTCTCGGTGCTCGTGCTGAACGGCAACGGCCGCCACGGCGCCGCCGCCTCGACCGCGCGCGCGTGTCGCACCACGGCTATCGCATCGGCGGTGTCGCGAACGCAGTCGAGCTCCGACTTCACACGCAGCCTCGTCATGTATCGAAGGGGCTTCGAAGGCGAAGGCCGGCGGCTCGCGCACGACCTCGGCATCCACATCGTCGGGCCGCTCGACGGGATGCGTGCTTCGCAGCTCCACGGCGCCCAGGCCGTGGTCGTCGTCGGCGCCTGACCACGAACGGCGACTGGCGTCGGCCTGTCACCGGCCGCAGGCGGGATGCTTCGGGTCGTTGACCGCAGCCTTGGCCTGGTCGAAGATGCCGCCCGTGTCGAAGAGGCTGCTCTTCGGATCGAGGGTGTAGGCGGAGTTGAGCGCGTGGTAGGCGCCGCACAGGTTTCCGGCCGTGTAGCGGAAGATGCCGAGCTGATACCAGGTGTCCGGGTTCTGCGGCTGGAGTCGCGTTGCCTGCTCGTAGAACGCCTCGGCGGCGCGGTTGTCGCGCGCGACGCCGGCAACTGTTGCCCGGGCATAGAGCGCATCGAGTGAGAGCGGGTTCAGGCGCTGCGCATGTCGAGCCGCCGAGGCCGCAGCCGCAAGCTTGCCGGCATCGACCTGGCGGTACGCCTCGTCGATCGACCGGTTCGCGCGCGCCGGCAGGAGGAGGGCCAGGAGTGCGAGGACGGCGCCGAACCCGATCGCGGCTGCTGCGAGCGTACCGCGGCGAGGCTCGACGAGAGGACGTCCCGCTCCGAGCAGCGCTGCGCACACGAGCACGGTTGGCGCCAGTACCGCGAGGTAGTCGAGGTCGTAGTCGACGAGCGCGTGGAGGCCGAAGGCGACAGGGAGCGCCAGCAGCCCGACCGCGGCGGCGCGCTCACCGGCCTCGAGCCGGCGCACGGTGGCGCGCAACCCAAGCACGAGCTCCGACGACGAGTGCAAGGCCGAAGAGGAAGCCTGGCAACCCGGAGTCGGCGAGCAGCTGGAGCGGCACGCTGTGTGGTTCGGTGACGTTGCTCGCGTCTGCGCGGAACCGCTTGCGCGCGATCTCGAACGTGCGCGCGCCCGTTCCTCCAGCCGGATGCGCCCGGAAGACCTGCCACGCCTCGCCCCACCAGACGGTGCGATTGTTCGTCTCGAGCGTGCCGAGGTGGCCGGGGCCGTTCGTCACCTCTCCCTGGGTCGTCAGTTGATGCGTGGCCCAGGAAATGGGATTGCCGACGCTCGCGACGAGCCCGAGCAATCCGACGACAGCGAGGATCGCAATCGCCCAGGCAAGACCTCGCACCACTTCCCTGCGACGGCTCGCGACGAGCTCTCCGACCGGAACGCGGACGACGAGGCCGAGCACGGCGACGGCGCCGACAACCATCAGAACGCCGAGCCACGACCCATCCGAGACACGCTGGGCATGGGCGCCGCCGTCGCTGACGAGCGCCGAACGGGTGAAGGCCCACCCGGAGATCGGTACCGCCGGGACGACCGCAAGCAGCGCGACGAGCGCGGCCTCGACCCAGTTCTCCGAGAGCCGGAGCGCGAGGGCGACGACGAGTAGCGCGGCCACGACCCCGGCCCGAGACTGGGTGAGCAGGAGCACGAGCGTGGCCGCGTAGAGGAGCAGTGCTCCCGCGGGACGACCGAACCGGTCGCGCAGCGAGACGACGAGCCAGAGACCGAGGCCGAGTGCTGCGTCGGCAAGCAGCGCGAGCGCGTTCCAGTAGCCGATCGATCCCTTCAGCCGGGCGACACGCCCGGCGTCGTCGGGCCCGAGCGAAGGAATTGCCTTACCGAGCAGCGCCCAGACGAGCACGGCGCCGAGCGCGGCTGCGAGGAGGAGCGCCAGGGTGCGCACCGGGCGTCCCGGCCGAGCGGCCGCCGCGAGGCCGACGACGCCGAACGCGAGCACGGCGATCGCCCTTCGCGGCGGCGTCCCACGACCGGTCGCCGGCGATCGACCACCAGATGGTCAGCCCAGTCCAGGCAACGAGCGCGATTGCTGCTCCGGCTGCGAGGAGCCCTGCGCGATCGAGGCACGGCAACGGAACGATCCCGCGCGCCCAGCCGAAGAGGACGAACGCTGTGGCGATCACGGCGGCCGAGCCGAGCGCGGCGGTTGAACCGGTTCCCGAGGCACCTCCCGCGAAGAACGCCCAAGCGATCAGCACCGCAGCGGTAGCCAGAACGGCCGTCGCGATCCCCGATCGCATCGCGCGTGACGCCGCTTCCATGGCGGGCCACGGTACCACCACGACGAGTCGGTTCCCCGACCGCCAACAATTACAAATCGTTTACCCTCAGCACACCAGAGAACCACCGGCAGCCGGGAGACTTGCCACACTCCTCGAAGCCCTCCGCGCGCAGCCTCCCCGTGTTTCGATCTTCCACCTCATCTCGTTCCCTGCGCCTCGGTGTCGCCATCGCGGCGCTTTTCGTCCTTGCCGCTGTCTCCGGCAACGCGGCTGAGGCCAAGGATCCGGCGACGACGACCTCGAAGACGACGACTTCGAAGACGAGCACAGCGCCGCACAAGACGGCCACCACGTCGAACACAGCCACGTCGAAGACCAGCAACGTCCAAGACGGCCACGTCCAAGACCACCACAACTTCGAAGACCTCGACGAGCACGCGGGACGACGACGACGACGAAGGTCACGACGAAGTCGTGCGCCAAGCAGGTCGTCGCAGACTGGTACGACGACGGGCGCGTCGGCAAGATCTACCCGCTCCATTGCTACCGCGACGCGATCGACAGCCTGCCGCCCGACGTGATCGACTACTCGAACGCGAAGGAGGAGATCGGCCGCGCGCTCGCCTTCGCGAAGCAGGGCAAGCCCGACCCGGGCGGCAACGATCCCAACGCCTGCGACGACCACGACCGGGACCGGGCAAGACCGGAACCGGCAAGACCGGAACAGGCAAGACCGGAACAGGCAAGACGGGAACAGGCACGACCGGAACAGGCAAGACCGGAACCACGGACACGACCGGAACGGTCGATACGTCGGCACCGTCGTCGGTGCCGATCCCACTGCTCGTGCTCGGCGGGCTCGCCGTCGTGCTCCTCGCAGCAGGCGGCGCCGGCTATCTCCGTCGCCGCATGAACAGCGACGCCGACGGCGGAACGACGACGGCACCACGCCGTCCGCCCTCCGCGTAACAACACCGGCGCGGTAGACTAGGACAACGATCTGGGCTCGCTCTTTTCCTGCAATTTGCAGGAAAATGGCGGGGTGCGGGTGCCGTCCGACCCACCTCCTAGCATCCCGAATCCCTCCCAGCGCCCGATGCGCCGGGACGGAGGACATTTTCGATCTACGGACGGCCGGGAGGCAGGCAATGGCAACGACAAAGGCAGAAGCGGCGTCAGCGACGGCAACACCGACTCGCACCCGCCGCGACAGACGAGTACGTCAACACGGTGGCCGACGAGAGAGCGAGCGTCACCCCCGACCGGTTCTTCACGATCCCCGGCCGCGACCCGTTCGACGAGATCGAATGGGAGTCGCGCCACGCACTGATCCCGGGCAAGGACGGTCCGGCGTTCGACCAGAAGGATGTCGAGTTCCCGCGCTTCTGGTCGCAGACGGCCACGAACATCGTGGCGCAGAAGTACTTCCGCGGCCGCATGACCTCGCCGGAGCGCGAGCGCTCGGTGAAGCAGATGATCGGCCGCGTCGTCGACACGATCGGCGGCTGGGGCCGGCAGGGCGGCTACTTCGCAACCGACGAGGAGGCCGACACGTTCGAGGCCGAGCTGAAGGCGATCCTGGTCAACCAGATCGCGTCGTTCAACTCGCCCGTGTGGTTCAACGTCGGCTTCGAAGAGAAGCCACAGTGCTCGGCGTGCTTCATCCTCTCGATCGAGGACTCGATGGACTCGATCCTCGACTGGATTCGCCGCGAGGGCGTCATCTTCCGCGGCGGCTCGGGCTCGGGCATCAACCTGTCGCGCCTGCGCTCCTCGCAGGAGCAGCTCTCGAAGGGCGGCTACGCGTCTGGCCCGGTCTCGTTCATGCGCGGCGCCGACGCGTCGGCCGGCACGATCAAGTCGGGCGGCAAGACGCGCCGAGCGGCGAAGATGGTCGTGCTCGACATCGACCATCCCGACGTCGACGAGTTCATCTGGTGCAAGGCGAAGGAAGAGCGCAAGGCGCGCGTGCTCGAGCAGGCGGGCTACGACATGTCGCTCGACTCGCCCGACTGGGGCTCGATCCAGTACCAGAACGCGAACAACTCGGTGCGCGTCACCGATGCCTTCATGGAGGCGGTCGTCGAGGGCAAGGAGTGGAACCTCACCGCCCGCAACGACGGCACGGTCGTGCGGACGGTCGACGCGCGCTCGCTCCTGAAGGACATCGCGGAGGCGTCGTGGCAGTGCGCCGACCCGGGAGTGCAGTACGACACGACGATCAACCAGTGGCACACGAGCCCGAACACGGGCCGCATCAACGCGTCGAACCCGTGCTCGGAGTACATGCACATCGACGACTCGGCCTGCAACCTCTCCTCGCTCAACCTGATGAAGTTCCGCAAGGAGGACGGCGAGTTCGACGTGCCGATGTTCGAGCACGCGGTCGACGTGATGTTCCTCGCGCAGGAGATCATCGTCGGCTACTCGTCCTACCCGACGCCGGAGATCGGCCGCGAACGCGCTCCGCTTCCGCCAGCTCGGGCTCGGCTATGCGAACCTGGGCGCCCTGCTGATGGCGCGCGGCCTCCCGTACGACTCCGACGAGGGCCGGGCCTACGCAGCGGCGATCACGTCGATCATGACGGGCCGCGCCTACCGCAAGTCGGCCGAGATCGCGAAGCGGATGGGCCCGCACGCAGGCTACGCCGAGAACGCAGCGGCGATGCTGGGTGTGATCTCGAAGCATCGCGCAGCCGTCGGCAACATCCAGCACACCGACTCGGTGCCGGCCGACATGCTGTCGGCGGCGCGCAAGGCCTGGGACGACGCGCTCAACCTGGGTGAGGTGGCGGGCTTCCGGAACGCGCAGGCGACCGTGCTCGCGCCGACCGGGACGATCAGCTTCATGATGGATTGCGACACGACCGGCGTCGAGCCCGACTTCTCGCTCGTCAAGTCGAAGAAGCTCGTCGGCGGCGGCGAGCTGACGATCGTCAACAAGACGGTGCCGATGGCGCTCGGCGAGCTCGGCTACGCCACCCGCGAGGTCGAAGAGATCGTCGCGTTCATCGACGAGCGCGGCAGCGTCATCGGTGCGCCGCACCTGAAGAGCGAGCACTACCCGGTGTTCGACTGCGCCATCGGCGAGCGTGCGATCCACTACATGGGTCACGTGAAGATGATGGGTGCGGTGCAGCCGTTCATCTCGGGAGCGATCTCGAAGACGGTGAACCTGCCCGAGCAGACGTCGGTCGACGAGGTCTCGCAGCTGCTGATCGAGGCGTGGCAGCTGGGCGTCAAGGCGATCGCGATCTACCGCGACAACTGCAAGGTGGCGCAGCCGCTGTCCGGGGCGAAGGACACCTCGGAGGCGGGGATCATCGCGCAGATCCACGCGCTCGGCGGCGTCGTGCCGGCACCGAAGCGGCGCCGGCTGCCGGACGACCGCACCGAGGTGGGGCGCAAGTTCCGCGTCGGCGAGTACGAGGGCTACATCCACGTCGGCCTGTTCGACGACGGGACGCCGGGCGACATCTTCGTGGACATCGCGAAGGAGGGCACGACGCTCGCCGGCCTGATGAACTCGTTCATGATCTCCGTCTCGCTCGGCCTCCAGTACGGGGTGCCGCTCGAGGTGTACGTCTCGAAGTTCAGCCACATGCGCTTCGAGCCGAGCGGGATGACGAACGACCCGGACATCCGCATCGCGAAGTCGATCGTCGACTACATCTTCCGCTGGATGGGCAAGAAGTTCCTCACCGCCGACCAGCAGGAGGAGGCGGGGATCCTGACGCCCGAGGTCAAGGCCCGGCTCGCCGCCGCCTACGCCGCAGGCGAGGCAGCGGCCCCGTCCGCGGTCGAGGCGGCCCCGCCCGGCCAGACGGCGCTGTTCAACAGCTGGGAAGACGCAGTCGAGTGCTCGAAGTGCGGCGGCCGCATGGTGCGGACGGGCAGTTGCTACACGTGCCGCGACTGCGGCACGAACACCGGCTGCAGCTGATCGATCGACTTGGCTGGTTGCGAGCATCGTGACGTCCGCGGTGCTCGCAACCACGTGCCCGTCGGTTGGCGCTGCACGAGCTGCGTCCGCCGAAGGTTCGCCGACCTGGCATCGACGGCCAGATTGCTCGGACTCCGCGCCGGGCTAAGCCAGCTGGTACGGTCTACGTAGCGCCATAGCGAATCGGCGCCGAAGAGCTTTCCAGCGGGTGCCACAGTGATCGGCCCCGCGCGCTCCATCCTCAACGACCGGGTGGTACGGCTTCTCGCCGACCTAAACCTCTGTCGGCGACCTGTCAGAGGAAGATCGAGCGAAGGGAAGACCATGTCTCGTTCAATCAAGAAACGCTGGACATTCGGCGGGTTGGCGGTCGGCATCTGCGCGGTCGTCGCGCTTGCCGTCAGTCTCGGCGCCGGCGCAGGAACGACAGCAACCAAGGCAGCTCCGCAGAACACGTCGCCGCCGACGATCACGGGACCGCTCAGGAGGGCAGAAGCTCGTCGGCCACCGAGGCCAATGGAGCGGCACGGTCGCCGACTACAACGACTTCTGGGTGCGCTGCGACACGGACGGCGGGAGCTGCGCCAACATCAGCGGCGCCCGCGACCGCAGACGGCTACCTGCTCAAGACCGTCGACGTCGGCAACACGATCCGGTTCAAGGTGCAGGCGAACAACGCAGACGGCAAGCACGTTCGTCGTCCTCAGTGCCGACCGCTGTCGTGACCGCTGCGACGGTACCGCCGCCGCCCGTCACGAACGGCTGCACAAAGGAAGGCGGGACCGTCCCGATCGCCGGCATCACCTCGCCGGCACGTCTGAACATCGACCAGACGGACATGAGCCCGAGCACGATCAGCTTCAGCACCCGCTCCCTGACGGCCCGCTTCCACATCAGCGCCTGCAAGGGCAACGTGGACGGCGCGCTCGTCTACGTGACGGCCGTGCCCTACGGCATGTTCGCGGACGCCGCCGAGCAGCCCACCGGATCCGACGGCTGGGCGACCCTGCACTTCACGGCGCTCGCCGGCTTCCCGGTCAGCCAGAAGCAGCAGCTGCTCGTGATGTTCGTCCGCGCCCGCAAGTCCGGAGAAGACCTCCTCGGCGGCATCTCCAGCCGCCGGCTCGTCTCCTTCCCGGTCACCAAGCGGATGAGCTGAAACCCACAATCAGGGCGCCGGAGCCACAGGTTCCGGCGCCCACCAGTCTCTGGGAGGTCCCGCCTACGGGGTAGAATCAGGCCAGCTGGATATGCCCGATACCGACTTCCAACACCTGCGCGTCCTGATCGCCAACGAGAAGCGCGACCGGCTCGAACTGCTCGCGCAGGTCGTGATCGGGCTCGGACACGACGTGATCGCACGCGAGATCTACGTCAAGGAAGTCGGCCCGGCCACAGCCCGCGAGAGCCCCGACGTCGCCCTCGTCGGGCTCGGATCGAGCTCCGAGCACGCGCTGGAACTGATCTCGGAGATCGTCCGAGAAGCCTCCTGCCCCGTGATCGCGATCCTCCACGCCGACGATCCCGCCTACATCCACGAAGCCGCCAAGCGCGGCGTCTTCGCCTACATCGTCGACGGCAGCCCCGACGAACTGCAAAGCGCAATCGACATCACCCTGCAGCGCTTCACCGAATACCAGAGCCTGCAAGGAGCATTCGGTCGCCGCGCGACGATCGAACAGGCGAAAGGGCATCCTCATGGCCCGCCACGCAATCACCGCCGACGCCGCCTTCGAACGCATCCGCGACCACTCCCAGCACAACGGCCGCAAGCTCGCCGACGTCGCCGCCGCCGTCGTCGAGAGCCACCTTCTCCTCCTCCCCGCGCCACAACCGCCGCGCCCGGCCCCTAGCGTCCTCGAGGCTCACCGCTGTCGCTGCGCGTAAGGGTTCCGTGAAGGAACCCAACCGCGCGCGGCGTAAGCCGTCTTCCTCACCATGGGAGACGAACACGACGCCACGGCCGGCGAGGTTGTCTACCTCCTCGCGGAGATTCGCTCTGACGCCCGCGGGCCGGTTCACGAGATCGGCTCGCGGGCACGCGTCCTCGAAACGGACGGCGAGCGGCTGACGCTCGCCGTCGGGCGCGGCACCGGCGAGGACGTCGTCACCTGCTCGCGCGGGCTCGTCGCACGCCGCCGCCGGGCGCTCGCAGCGCGACGGTCGTTTACGCGACCAGACCTCCCGCCCGCTGCCTGACGACGCCAGGCTCAGGCCGGCGCGAACCAGGCGTCGGCGACGCTCGCGACGTGACGGTGATCCGTGCCGCAGCAGCCACCGAGCACCGTGAGGTGCGGGAGCCTCTCGCGGATTGCGCGATAGCCGTCTGCGAACTCCGCCGGATCGCCATCGTCCAGCACGTCGGACTCGTCGAGCTCAGCGTGGCTCTTGGCCGACGCATTGGCACGGATGCCCAGGATGCGATGCCAGGGCCCGGGCCCGTCCAGGACCGACAGGAAGTGGCTGGGGTGAGCGCAGTTGACCATGAAATAGGCAGCCGCGCCTTCGGTCTCGGCATCGACCTGCTCGATCGCCTCGGCCAGTAGCTGCCCGCTCGGAAGCCGCCCATCGGTCTCGACCGTGAACGAGATGACGACCGGCATTCCTGCATCCACCGAGGCGCGCACGATTCCGATCGCCTCCTCGGCGTAGCTCAGCGTGAAGCCCGCGAGAAGATCCGCAGCCGTCTCGGCGAGAATACCGGCCTGCCAGGAGTGAAACGCGTGCGCCTCCTCGGCGGTCAGCCGGTCATCGGGGTCGTATGCATCTCCCTCCGGGCCGATCGGAGCGCTGATCACGAACGGCCGCTCGGGTGTCTCCTCTCCGTCGCGAATCTCCTCGACGAACCGGACCGCACGCCGGTTTGCCTCAGCGAGATCCTCGAGCGAGTAGCCGAGCTTGGCGCCCCACGAAGGATTGGCCCGCCACGTGTTGGCCTCGAGCACGAACCCCGTCCCGGCGCGTCGGGCTACCTCGAAATACGGCTCGAAGTAGCGTCTCATCACCGCTCGGCCCTCCTCGCGCTCGAGCACGGGGAACGAGGCGAAGCACGGAAGGTCGATGCCCTCTATGAAGACGAGCGTCGTCTCCATGCCACCGTCGGAAAGCAGCACGCGGTTGTCGAGCTGGGGTAGCGAACGCCGGTGGCCCACCGCGCAACGATGGTAGGGGACCCGGCGCCGCAATACAACTGAGCCTGCCGGGGTCCTCAGTCGATCGTTGCGTCGGCCGCCGCCCGGCGAAGCAGCTTGCCGAGCGCTCGCTTCTCCTCGAGCGACCACAGGCGCCCGAGCGCCAGCGCGGCAGCCTCCTCCGCCGTCGCACCTGCCTCGCCGGCGACCTCGGCGCCGCGGGGCGTCAGCACGACAAGCGCGAGGCGCGCATCGGCCGGATTCGACTCGCGGGTCACGAGCCCGATCTTCTCGAGCGGCGCGAGCTGCCGCGCGATACCGGAGGTGGTCACAGCGAGCCGACGGGCCAACTCGACCCGGCGGAGCTTCTGGTCCGGAGCCGACTTCAGTTCGAGCAGGACGGCGAGGTCGTTCAGGCCGAGGCCGTGATGGCTGCCGAGCGGATGGTCGAGGTCCCGCAGGACGAGCGTGCGGGCGCGGGTGAGGTCGAGCACGATATCCAGATTAGTTGACATGTTGTCATTCTATCAACGATCTCTGTTCGGCCTCAGTGCCCGTGCAGCAGACGTGGGCGACGCATGCGCATCGCCCCTACGACGCCAACCGGATCTGCTTACAGAGGGAGGTCTCCGGGAACCGTAGGTTCCAACTTCAGGATCACCGCGAAGCGGTGCAGCAAGCAGAGGCGGAGGAGGTGGGGGAAGTAGCGATACCGTCCTCTCATCGCGGCTTCCTTCCCGCCGTGACCTCCTCCGCCACACGTATCCTCAAGGGTTCGTGTCTGCACCCGAACCGATCGAGCTCGACCCGACGCCGAAGCGCGCGACCCTCGAGATCCTGTGGCAACAGGACGTGAGCGCGACGGTGCTCGCGCGCGGCTGCAGACGGCTCGCTCTCCGCCGGAGGGCTCCAGATCGGGATCCCCGCCGTCTCCGATCGAGCAGAGCTCGGGCCCGGGACCACCGGCGCGTCGCGTGGGGCTCTCCGAGCTGATCGATCTTGCCGCCGACCCACCCTCCGAGCTCGAGCTCGGCGGCTCCGCGCGCGCCACGTTCGCGTCCTCGAGCTCGCCGCTCGATCTGTCAGTGAAGGCCTCGTCCACCCGCAGCTCCAGCACGGCGGGCGCAACTGGCTCGCCTACTGGGGCGCGACGATCGACGCCCCGGTGCAGGAGATGCTCGACGGGATCGCCGCAGCTCTGCCCACCGTCTGCGTCGACGCGTTCGACGGCGATCGCGACGCGCTCGTCCACGACCTCTACGCGTGTGCAGTCGACCGGATCGCGCGCGACCGGCTCGGTGTCGCCGGTGTGCGACTCGGAAACCGACTGCTGCGGAACCGGCCGAGCGCCCCGGAGCTCCTGCTCGACGGGCTCACGTCGGCCGAGCCGGAACTGCCGTCCCACGCCGGTCTCGCGGCACTCGAGCGACGACTCACCGACTGGGTCGATCGCGGGCTCGAGCGGCGCTCGGTCGCGCCGTGGCTGCTCAGCCTCCGCCTCGACGAGCAGATCGAGCCCGATCCCGACTCCGAGCTCGCCGGCTCGGCCTCGGTCGTGCTCGAGCTGTGGCTGCAGGCTGCTGACGATCCCACCCTCGCCCTCCCGACCTCGCTGCTCTACGACGGCGGCGATGCCGTCTTCGGCTTTCTCCGCGCCTCCGACCCGCGGATCGCGGTCCACCGGCAGCTCGGGCTGATCGAGCCCGTTCTCGCCGAGGGCGGCCTCGTCTTCGACCCGGTGGAGCCGACCACGATCGAGCTCGACGACGACGCCGTCCGATTCGTGCTTCGCGACGCGATTCCGCGACTGGAGGAGATCGGCGTGCCCGTGCTGCTGCCGCGGAACTGGGTCACCTCGTCCGAGCCGGCTGCGGGTCAACCTCACGGCCACGAGCACCCCGACCGCACTCGAGCGGCCTCCTCACGACCGATGCGCTCGCGCGGTTCGACTGGAAGCTCGCAATCGGTGACACGACGCTCACCGAGGAGGAGCTCGCCGAGTTGGCGGCCGCGAAGGAGCCGTTGATCCGGATTCGGGGCCGCTGGCACGCGCTGCGCCGCTCCGAGGTCGAGCAGGCGCTGCTGTTCCTCGAACGCCGCCGCGAAGGATCGGTCGTCGATCTCGTCCGCGCCGTCTCCGGGATCGAGCTCGAGGATGCAGGCCTCGAACTGGGCGAGGTCACGCTCGACGACACCCTCGTCGAGCTGCTCGCAGGTGGCGAGGACAGGCACTTCCATCCGCTCGGCACGCCGGCGGCACTGACGCTGCCGCTGTTCCCGTTCCAGGAGCGCGGCCACGGCTGGCTGCGGCTGCTCGGCGACCTCGGGATCGGCGCGATCCTCGCCGACGACATGGGGCTCGGCAAGACCGTGCAGGCGATCGCGATGCTGGCCTCGGAGCGAGAGCAGTTCGGCGCCGATGCATTCGGCCCAACGCTCGTCGTCTGCCCGATGAGCGTCACCCGTCAGTGGGCCCGCGAGATCGAGCGGTTCGCGCCCTCCCTGCGCGTCCACGTGCACCACGGCGGCGAGCGGCTGGACGGCGACGAGCTGGCCGAGGTGGCCCGCGCGAGCGACGTCGTGATCACCTCGTACGACATCGCGACACGCGATATCGACGCGCTCGCGGCCGTCACGTGGGATCGCCTCGTGCTCGACGAGGCGCAGGACGTCAAGAATCCGGCCACCAAGCGGGCCCGCGCGTTGCGTCGGCTGAGCGCGCGTCGCACGCTCGCGATGACCGGCACGCCGATCGAGAATCGGCTCGACGAGTTGTGGGCGATCATGGACATCGTCAACCCGGGCCTGCTCGGCTCGCGCGAGCGGTTCCAGCGCACGTTCGCCCGCCCGATCGAGGCGCACGGCGACACGCGGGCGCTCGAGCGGCTGCGCGCGATGGTGCAGCCCTTCATCCTGCGGCGTGCGAAGGACAGCCCGGAGGTGGAGCTCGAGCTGCCGAAGATCACCGTCACCAAGGACTACTGCCGGCTCACAGTCGAGCAGGCGAGCCTCTACCAGGCGACGGTCGACCGCTGGATGCCGCGGATCGAGGAGCACGAGCGCAGCTTCGGCCGCCGCGGCGCGGTGCTGGCGATGCTGAGCCAGCTGAAGCAGGTGTGCAACCACCCCGAGATGCTGCTCGCCACCGGGCGGCCGCTCGACGGGCGCTCCGGCAAGCTCGAGCGCCTCGTCGAGCTGCTCGAGGCGATGCCGAGCGACGACAAGGCGCTCGTCTTCACCCAGTACCCCGGCTTCGACCGGATCGTGCCCCACCTGCACGAGCGCCTCGGCCGCGAGATCGGCTTCTTCCACGGCGGCCTGGCGGCGCGGCAGCGCGACGATCTCGTCGGCCGCATTCGCCACTCCCGGAGGGCCCATCCGTGCTCGTGATCTCGATCAGGGCCGGCGGACGCGGGCTCAACCTCCCCGCCGCGAACCATGTCGTCCATTTCGACCGCTGGTGGAACCCGGCCGTCGAGCAGCAGGCGACCGACCGCGCCTACCGTTTCGGCCAGCGCAAAGACGTGTTCGTGCACAGCCTCATCTGCACCGCAACGCTCGAGGAGCGGATCGACGAGCTGCTCGATACGAAGCGCGAGTTGGCGGAGAAGGTCGTTGCCGGCCGGGCCGACGACTGGCTCGGCGAGCTCGATCTCGACGCGATCCGCGCCGCGGTGGCGCTATCGCCGGCGTCGGTCGAGGAGGCCGCATGACGACGTTGCAGGACGGCCGGCCGATCTTCGTCGAAGGCGACAGCGAACGGATCGGGCGCGGGCCGTGGGCGCGCTGGCTCGCCACCTCGGTGGTGCCGGATGAGCGCTCACCCCGCGCCGAGCGCGGGCGGACGCTTGCCCGTTCGGGACACGTCCACAGCGTCACGATTGCGGAGGGCGAGATCACGGCGCTCGTGATCGGGTCGGCCGGCGCCGAGTACCGCGTCGGCTTCGCCGCCGATCCGGTGGCGCCGCGCGTGTGGTCGGCGGTGGTCGGGTCGCTGCGAGGCCGGACGCTCTTCGAGGCCGCCGCAGCCGGGCGCGAGCAGTCACTCCAGCTCGAGCACGTGATGACGGTCGACTGGGAGGAGCCTCTGATTCCGCCGACCCGCTCGGTGCGCCGCTCGTGCACGTGCCCGGACGCCGATCGCAGCGGCGCCTGCAAGCACGTTGCGGCCCTCGCCTACGTCGTCGCCGACGCGATCGACAGCGATCCGTCGCTGCTGCTCGAGTGGCGCGGGTGCACGGATCAGTCAGGCCCGAGCGGACGACCGAGCGTGCGGCGCCGGTCGGCGATCCGTGGGCGGCAGGCCCGTTGCCCGAGCTCGCGACGCGCGTGCGCTCCCGGTCGGCTCCGTGCTCAAGCGTCTCGGGGCGAGCGGCCTCGTCGTCGACGGCGTCGATCTCCGCGACGCGCTCGAGCCGGCGTACGCGGCCTTTTCGGGCGTCGCGTAGCCGGGGTCGTCGAATACTTCAGGCGCCGAGGATGTTGACTGCGCGAGCGGCGACGACCAGCACGGTCACGGCGGAGACGAGCGACTCGACCCCCATGAACAGCTTCGCCCGGTGGGTCAGCGGCATCGCATCGGTGGGGCTGAAAGCGACCGAGTTCGTCAGCGCGAGGTAGAGGTAGTCGTTCAGCACCGGCGCCCACCCCGGTGCTGCGAGCTGCGGGTTCTCGTCCTGGGGAAACTGGAAGTCCGGCGCTGTGCGGCTCTCCTGCAAGGCGCGGGCGATCGGGCCGCCGTTGTCGAGCTCCCAGAAGACGAGGCCGAACGTGATCATGTTCACGAGCAGGACGACGCCTGCGCTCGCGAGCAAGCTGGGCACCGGTCAGCCCACCGCCCCCTTGTACGAGCGACACGATCACGAGGCCGATGCCCGTCAGGTTGGCGACGGCAAGCAGACCGAGCAGGATCACGGCAACCCTGCGCCTGTGTCTGCTGCTCACCCCGAGCCGACCGAGGCCGAGCAGGAACACCGCCGTGAGCAGCACGGCAGGCACCGCCAGCACGAGCCACACCCACCAGTCGTTCGCTGCCACGAGGCGCCAGTTGTCCCACGAGCTGACCAGGGCAAGTGCGACGTTCGCGGCGACCGCTAGGGCAACGAACGGCGCTGCCTCACGCCGTGCGTCCCGTTGGGCCTGCTGAAACCGATCCTCGCTCACCGCTGAGCTTTCGCCGCTGCGAGGCCCACACCTACAGCGGACCTTGTCCGGATGCCGGTACGAGGACCTAGTGCTCGCTCGACGCCTTCCAGATATTGATCGAGCTCTCGGTCCCGCAACGGTCGATCTCGGTCAGCTCCTCGGCCGTGAAGTCGAGGTTGTCGAGCGCCCCGAGATTCTGCTCGAGCTGAGCTACGCTGCTCGCGCCGAGCAATGTCGAGGTGATGCGCGGATCGCGCAACGTCCAGGCGAGCGCCATCTGCGCGAGCGACTGCCCGCGCCGCGAGGCGATCTCGTTCAGCCCACGCACCTTCGCGAGCGTCTCGTCGGTGAGCGAATCGGACTTGAGCGAGTCGTTGCGCGTCGCGCGCGACCCCTCCGGGATCCCGTCCAGGTAGCGGTCGGTGAGCACTCCCTGAGCCAGCGGCGAGAACGTGATGCAGCCGATGCCGAGCTCGCCGACCGCGTCGACGAGGTCCGGCTCGATCCACCGGTTCAGCAACGAGTAGGAGGGCTGGTGGATGAGAAGCGGCGTGCCGAGGTCGCGCAGGATCGCGGCGGCCTCGCGGGTCTTGTCGGCCGAGTAGGACGAGATCCCCACGTACAGCGCCTTGCCCTGGCGAACGGCGCTGTCGAGCGCGCCCATCGTCTCCTCGAGCGGGGTGTCGTCGTCGTAGCGGTGCGAATAGAAGATGTCGACGTAGTCGAGGCCCATTCGCGCGAGGCTCTGGTCGAGGCTCGCGAGCAGGTACTTGCGCGAGCCCCACTCGCCGTACGGCCCCGGCCACATGCCGTAGCCGGCCTTGGTCGAGATGATCAGCTCGTCGCGGTACGGCCGCAGATCGTCTCGCAGCATGCGGCCGAAGTTCTCCTCCGCCGAGCCGGCCGGCGGGCCGTAGTTGTTCGCGAGGTCGAAGTGCGTGACGCCGAGGTCGAAGGCGCGGCGGACGATCCCGCGGCCCGAGCTCGAACGGCCAGATGCCGCCGAAGTTGTGCCAGAGTCCGAGCGAGATCGCGGGCAATTTGAGCCCGCTCGCACCACAGCGGTTGTAGCGCATCGTGTCGTAGCGGCTATCGGCGGCGACGTGCGACATCGGTCTCGTCCTCTTTTACACGGTAGCTCCGAACCTAACCGATAGCCTAGGTCGAGTGCTCGTCCTCAACGATCGCGAGGTTCGCGAGCTGCTCGACATGGAGTCGTGCATCGCTGCCATGGAAGACGTGCTCGCCAGACTCGCCCACGGCGAGCTGTTCAATCCGTTGCGTCTGCTCATGTTCCCGCCAGGCCCGGCCGGCATGGGCTTGATGCCCGCCTTCCGCGGCGGCGATGTGCTCCGGCCTTCGCGTTGAAGGAGATCGTCGTCGCACCCGAGAACTCGGCCAGCGGGCTCGACCCGCACCAGGGCGCAGTCCTCCTCCACGACGGCGTCACCGGCGAGCTCGATCGCGATCATGAACGCGTCCCCGGTGACCGAGATCCGCACGGCGGCAGTGTCGGCCGCGGCGACGAAGGCTCTCGCGCGCGAGGGTGCGCGCACCGTCGCGATCCTCGGCTCCGGCGTCCAGGGCCGTTCGCACGTCGACGCGATGCAGACGGTGCTCGACGATCCGATCATTCGGATCTGGAGCCGCAACCCTGCGCACGCCGAGGCGCTCGCACTCGAGACTCACTCGCTCGTCGCCGGCTCGATCGAGGAGGCGCTCGACGGCGCCGATGTCGTCTGCACGACGACCGCCGCGCGCGAGCCGATCGTCGAGCTCGGCTGGCTCGCTCCCGGAGCGCACGTCAACGCGGTGGGTGGGTCGGTCCCGGCCGCACGCGAGCTCAGCTCCGAGACGGTCGCGGCGGCGACGCTCTTCGTCGACCGGCGCGAATCGACGCTGAACGAGTCGGGCGACTACCTCGTCGCGGCAGCGGAACGAGGGATCGGGCCGGATCACATCGTGGCCGAGCTCGGCGAGGTGCTCGCCGGGATTCATCCGGGTCGCAGGGCCGACGACGAGCTGACGCTCTTCAAGTCACTCGGGATCGCGGTGGAGGATCTTGCCGCCGCCGAGCTGTGCGTGGCGCGTGCCCGAGAGCGCGGCGTCGGCACGGACGTCGAGTTCTAGCGCCTACCGTTACACCACACGCCAACGAAGGAGACACCTCATGACACATCACGGCAAACGACGCCTGATCGTGGTCGGGGCCGCCGCCGCCGCGCTTGCCGCGCTGATCGTCAGCGTCGCCTCCGCGGCCGGGCCTACGAACACGAAGGAGCCGTCGGTCAGCGGCAGCCCGATCGTCGGCAAGGAACTGACCGGCGACCCCGGCAACTGGTCGGGACCTGGAATCACCTATGCGTACAAGTGGCTCAAGTGCGATACCAACGCCGCGAACTGCGCCGCGATCACGGGCGCGACCGGGCTCCAGTACACGATCACGTCGGCCGTGCTGGGGGCGACGGTTCGCTTCGAGGTGACGGCCTCGACGAAGGGCGGTAACACGATCGCGGAATCGAACCCCACGGGAGAGATCACGAACGGCACGGGCGTGCCGGCGAGCAGCTCTCCTCCCGTGATCACCGGCGGAGCCACGGTCGGCACGACGCTGACGTCGTCGACGGGCTCGTGGGTCGGCGACAAGCCGATCACGTTCTCGTACCAGTGGCTGCGCTGCGATGCGAGCGGCAACTCGTGCGCGTCGATCTCGAACGCGACCAAGAGCACGTTCAAGCTCACCCAGAGCCAGGTCGGCAAGACGGTCCGCGTGAAGGTGTTGGCGAAGAACAGCCGCGGTAAGGGGTCGGCCATCTCCGACGGGACCGCGGTCGTGCAGGACGCGACCGGCGGCGGTGGCGGCGGAATCATCAACCTGCCGAACGGTGGCAAGTCGGTCGACGTCGTCGATGTCCCCAAGGGCGAGCGGCTGATCGTCGACACGGTCCAGTTCGACCCGAACCCCGTCCGCTCGCGCTCGACGCCGATCTCGGTCACGGTGACGGTCAAGGACACGCGTGGGTACTACGTGCGAAACGCGTTCGTCTTCGTCCGCTCGACGCCAATCCTGACGTCGACGCCCACCGATGCGCAGACGGCGCAAGACGGGCGCATCACGTACGCGGTGACGCCGCGGTCCGATTTCCCGCTCAAGAACGGGTACAGCGTGCAGTTCTTCGTCAAGGCCTACCGCAAGGGCGACCCGACGCTCGCCGGAATCTCCGGTACGCGGCTCGTCCAGGTGGCGACGGCCACCGGCTAGCCGGGCGGGCCGGGCGGGGCCGCAGTGCGGTCCCGCCCGGCCCTCTGCGCCACGATCTCGTTGCAGACCGTCTCTCTCACCGCGCTCCGGCGCATCGTGATCGCGGCCCAGGCCTACGCCGCGCGCTCACGCTCGGGTACGACGCGCGAGGTCGAAGCCGCGATCCGGCGGCTGTCGTGCGTGCAGCTCGACTCGATCTCGGCGGTCGAGCGAAGCCATCGCATCGCGCTCGCCTCCCGCGTGGGTGACTATCCGGCCTCGGCCGTCACCCGGCTCCTCCGCGGCGGCCGGGTGTTCGAGTACTGGGCGCACGAGGCCTGCCTGCTGCCGATCGAGGACTGGCCACTCTTCACCGCGCAGATGAAGAAGGGAGGGCGTCGCTGGTACGGCGAGGTGGGCGAGACGCATCCTCATCTCGCCGACGAGATCCTGGACGAGATCCGACGACGTGGAGCGCTCGGCTCGCGACATTTCGAGGGAACGAGCGAGGGTGGGATGTGGAACTGGAAGCCCGCGAAGGCGATGCTCGACCGGCTCTGGAACCACGGCGACCTCGTCGTCGCCGGGCGGCAGGGCTTCCAGCGGCTGTACGACCTGCCCGAACGCGTCGTCCCGAAGGCGGTGCTCGAGATGCCGGCTCCTGCAGAGCCGGAGCGGCTGAGGCTGCTTGCCCTGAAGGCGGCCACGGCGCGAGGCGCGCTCACCGAAGCGGGAATCGTCGAGCACTGGCGCCTCCAGGGCGGTGCGGCGCGGATCCGGCCCGTGGTCGATGCGCTCGTCGCAGACGGCCTGCTCGAGCGGCTCGCGGTGGAGGACGGTGGCGCACCGGTTGTCGTTCCCGCGGGTACCGATCTGGCACCGCCACCACCCACCGCTGCCGTGCTGCTCTCGCCGTTCGACAACCTGCTCTGGGACCGCCCGTTCACCCGCCGCGTGCTCGGGTTCGACCACCTGATCGAGGTCTACAAGAAGGAGCACGAGCGGAAGTACGGGTACTACGTGCTGCCGCTGCTATGGCGCGACCGGATCGTTGGCCGCGCCGACCTCAAGTCGGAGCGTGGCGAGGGTGCGCTCGTGCTGAAGCGGTTCCACCGCGAGCGCGGCGTCCGCGCCTCTGCGCTCCTCGACGACGCCCTCGACCGCGCCCTCGAGCGGCTGCGGCGAACGTGTGGGCTCGAAACGGTGCGGCGGTGACTACGATCACATAATGGACTTCGAGACGCGCGCGATTCACGTGGGCCAGGAGCCCGATCCGGCCACCGGTGCCGTGACGACGCCGATCTACCAGACGTCGACCTACGCGCAGGAGGCGGTCGGGGTTCACAAGGGCTACGACTACGCCCGGGTCGGCAACCCGACCCGGACAGCGCTCGAGGAGTGCCTCGCCTCGCTCGAGTCGGCGGAGTTCGGGCACGCGTTCTCGTCGGGCCTCGGCGCGGCGACCACGATCATGCATCTCGTCGATCCGGGCGAGCGGCTCGTGTGCGTCAACGACGTCTACGGCGGCATGTACCGGATGTTCTCTCAGGTCTACGAGCCGAAGGGATACGCCTTCGACTACATCACGCCCGAGGAGGTCTCGACGAACCTCGGCGCGCACCTCGACGAGCGCACGCGAATCGTCTGGATCGAGTCACCGACGAACCCGCTGCTCAACGTCGTCGACATCAGCGCCGCCGCCGATGCCGCCCACGAGGCAGGTGCGCTGCTCGTCGTGGACAACACCTTCGCGACGCCGTACCTCCAGCAGCCGCTCGAGCTCGGGGCCGACATCGTCGTGCACTCGACGACGAAGTACCTCGGCGGGCATTCGGACGTCATCGGCGGCTTCGCCGGCACGAGCGACCCGACGATCTCCGAGCGCCTGCGCTTCCTGCAGAAGTCGCTCGGCGCCGTGCCGGGGCCGTTCGACGCCTGGCTCGTGCTGCGCGGGCTGAAGACACTCGCCGTCCGCATGCGCCAGCACTGCGAGAACGCGCGCGCCGTCGTCGCCTTCCTGCAGGAGCAGCCCGGCGTGTTCGAGGTCTTCTACCCCGGTCTGCCCGACCACCCGGGCCACGAGATCGCCGCGCGCCAGATGCGCGACTTCGGCGGCATGGTCTCGTTCCTCGTCGAGTCGGAGGAGGAGGCCGTCGCGCTCGTCGCGCGCACCAAGGTGTGGACACTGGCCGAGAGCCTGGGCGGGGTCGAGAGCCTGATCGAGCACCCGTACCGGATGACGCACGCCTCGACCGCGAGCGGCCCGTTCGCCTCGCCACGGAACCTCGTGCGCCTGTCGGCCGGGATCGAGTCGGCCGACGACCTCGTCGCCGACCTCGCGCAGGCGCTCGCTGCGGTCGGCGCCGGCACGGCGTGACGGCCGAACCACTCGACCTTCTCCTCGGAGGCGTGCCGCGGAACGTCGGCTGCTACGTGATCGAGACGGCCGAAGGCCCGGCCCTCTTCGACTGTGGGCCGACAACCTGCCTGCCGTCCCTGAAGGCGGGGCTCGCCGAACGCGGGCTCGAGCTCACGGAGATCCGGCATCTCATCCTTTCCCACATCCACTTCGATCACGCGGGTGCGACCGGTGCGCTCGTGCGCGAG
This sequence comes from uncultured Thermoleophilia bacterium, assembly GCA_963829285.1. GTDB lineage: Bacteria > Actinomycetota > Thermoleophilia > Gaiellales > Gaiellaceae > Gaiella. Next base: position 158,570 of record CAWHHW010000004.1, read on the forward strand.
CACCCGCAGCTCCAGGTGCACGTGTCGGAAATCGGCGCCCCGCATCTCGTCGACCCGAGTCGCCTCGAGGCGAGCGCGCGCAGGCTCTACGGCGATGCGTTCGACGCGCTCTGGGGCGAGCTGGTGCCGGTGCCGGCGGAGAACATCCGCAGTGGCAGGCGACAGCATCGTCGGCCTCGACTGCTTCCCGAGCCCCGGCCACGCGAACCACCACATCTCGATCATGCACGGTGACGGGACGCTCTACGCAGGCGACTCCGTCGGCGTCCGGATCGCACCGTCGACCTTCGTCGTCGCCCCTACCCCGCCCCCCGATATCGACCTCGAAGCCTGGGAGGAGACGATCGTCGCGACGGAGCGACGCGGGCCTGCCCGGCTCGCCCTCACCCACTTCGGCGTGTTCGACGACGTGACGGAGCACCTGGCCGGGTTCCGCGAGACCCTCGCGCGCTGGGCCGACCGCGTCGCCCACGGGATGGACGAGGCGACGTTCGTGGCGGCCGCAAGAGCCGACTACCGCGCGGCCGATCCCGGCGAGATCGAGCCCTACGACCTCTCGGCCCCCTACGCCCAGTGCTACCTCGGGCTCGAGCGCTACTGGCGTAAGCGAGGTGAAGCGACTGTATAGAGCCGCGTTCGCGCCGCTCCGGAGGCGGAACTTCCGTCTCCTGTTCCTCGGCCGCCTTGTCTCGTTCGCCGGTTCGGCGATGGCTCCGATCGCACTCGCGTTCGCCGTGCTCGAGCTGGACGGAACCGCCACCGACCTCGGGATCGTGCTGGCCCTCGCGATCCTGCCGCAGATCTTCTTCCTCCTCGCGGGCGGCGTTATCGCCGACCGGATACCGCGTCATCTCATCATGGTCGTGTCGAACGTCGTGGCCGGCGCTGCGCAGGCTGTCGCGGCCTATCTCCTCATCACCGGCAAGGCCGAGATCTGGCAGCTCGCGGTCATTGCACTCGTGCGGGCTGTTGCCAGCTCATTCTTCTTTCCGGCCCAACAGGGAATCGTGCCCCAAACGGTTCCCACCGAGGAGCTCCAGCCCGCGAACGCACTGCTGCGACTGGCACTGAACGCGACCAACATCGGCGGCGCGGCATTGGGAGGGCTGCTCGTCGCGACGGCAGGAGCGGGATGGGCAATCGGCTTCGATGCCTTCACCTACGTCGTTGCCGCCGCCATCCTGTTGCCGATGCAGATTCGGGCGCCGGAACGCGAGGCTACGACCAACTTCATCCGCGAGCTCGGAGAGGGGTGGCGGGCGTTCCGCTCTCGCACGTGGATCTGGATCGTCGTGCTCGGGTTCGCGTTCGCGAACGCGGCCGAATCGGCGGGAATCAACATTCTCGGCCCGGTCATCGCCAAGAGCTCCCTCGGGGGTGCCTCCGTGTGGGGTCTCGTTCTCGCGGCAACTGGCGTCGGCCTCGTGATCGGCAGCCTCATCGCGCTTCGGATCCGGCCCGAGCGGCCGCTCTTCTTCGGCGTCGTGTCGACGATCCTGATCGTTCCGCCACTCGTCGCGCTCGCGGTCGAAGCGCCGTGGCCGGTGATCGCCGCGGCAACGCTCGCCACGGGCATCGGAGTCGAGCTCTTCACCGTGCTCTGGGACACCGCCCTACAGGCACACGTCCCGAACGACGTGCTCTCCCGCGTCTCGGCGTGGGACGCGATCGGATCGCTCGTCCTCATCCCGGCCGCCTACGCGATCATCGGTCCCCTCGCGGACGCGATCGGCATCGACCTGACCCTCTGGATCTGCGCAGCCGTCGTCTTCCTCAGTATCTCGGCACAACTCCTTTCGCGCGAGGTTCGGGAGCTACCGCGAATGCCGTCTGCACCGTCGTAGCGACCTATCATTCGCAACGACGTGGAGCGCGAAGCACGGGTTTCGCTGGCGGCGTACCGCTGTCTCTACCCCAGGGCCATCACCCTCGGCGGCGGCGTCACGGTGCTGCGCGCGGACGAAGCACCGCGCTCACCGATGCTGAACCGGGTCGCCGGCCTGGGTCTCGACGAGCCGGCGACGGAGGCCGCGCTGGACGAGGCGCTCGCGGCGATCGGGGACGACGTCACCTGTTACGTCTCCGTCGCTCCCGGCGCACGACCCGCAGCCCTCACCGACTGGCTGCGTGACCGGGGCATCGAGCCAGGCTGGGGCTGGATGTCGTTTCGTCGCGACCTTGCCGACCCGCCGGAAGTCGAGACGTCGCTCCGGCTCGTCCGAGTCGGCCCTGACGAAGCAGGGTCGTTCGGACACGTCGTTGCGACCGGCTACGGATTGCCCGAGGCGGTCGAGGCGTGGGCGGCGAGCGCCTACGCGGTGGGCTGGGATTGCTGGCTGGCCCTCGACGGGGACGAGCCTGCCGCCGCAGCAGGCGTCTATGTCGCCGAGGGTGTCGGCTACATCGGCTTTGCCGCAACGCTCCCCGAGCACCGCGGCAAGGGCGGGCAGGGGAAGCTCCTCGCAACACGGATCCGCCATGCCCGCGAGGCCGGCTGCGACGTGCTCGTGACCGAGACGGGAGAGCACCAGGACGGTCGGCCCTCGAACTCGTACCGCAACATCCTCCGATCGGGCTTTGCAGAGGTCGCTGTCACGGCGAACTGGCTGCGCCCGGCTCGCTGACCTCAGCCCTCGCGTCGAACGACGCGCGCCCCGGACGCCTGTGCGATCGCCTTGATCACGATCTCGTCCAGGTTCACATGCGCGGGCCGCGTCAGCGCGAACATCACGCAGTCGGCGACCTCGTCCGGCGTCACCGGGTCGAGGCCCTCGTACACCTTGTCCGCGGCCGCCTGATCGCCCTTGAAGCGAACAACGGAGAACTCGGTCTCGACGAGGCCCGCGTCGACCGTCGTGATCCTGATCGGCCTCCCGAGCAGATCCTCGCGAAGCGCGTACGAGAAGCCGCGGACCGCGAACTTCGACGCGATATACGAGGCGCCGCCTGGGTAGGCCTGCCGCCCTGCGATCGAGCCCATGAAGACGATGTGCCCCTCGTCACGAATGTGGGGCAGAACGAGGCGGGTCATCCGCATCACCCCGTCCACGTTCGTATGGAGCACGCGCTCCTCGTCGTCCGCCGTCGAGTCGCTGAACGGCGCCCGGCCGAGCGCGAGGCCGGCATTGTTGAAGAGGATGTCGACGCCGCCGAGCTCGGCAACAGCCGTCTCGACGAAGGCGACCGAGCTCGCCTCGTCGGTGACGTCGAGCTCGAGCGCCACATCCGTCTCCAGCCGATCCACCCGCCGCGCCCCACCGGCAACGCGCACACCCGCTTCGCGCAACTTGCGCGCGGTGGATGCACCGATGCCGGACGAGGCGCCGGTGACGATCGCCGTCTTGCCTGCGAGATCCACGTCTACGAGAGCTCGATCCTGTCGATCGTGACCGCCGTCAGCGGACGATCGCGGCCGTCGCTCTCGAGCAACGAGATCCGATCGACGACATCCTGTCCCGCGGTGACCTGCCCGAACACCGTGTGCTTGCCGTCGAGCCATGGCGTGGCGGCGGCGGTGACGATGAAGAACTGCGATCCGTTCGTGTTCGGGCCGGAATTCGCCATCGCGAGGGCGCCCTTGACGACCTTGTGGTCGTTGAACTCGTCCTCGAACTTGTAGCCGGGGCCGCCCGTGCCGATGCCCTGCGGACAGCCGCCCTGGATCATGAAGTCGGGGATCACGCGGTGGAAGATGAGGCCGTCGTAGAAGCCGTCGCCGGCCAGTTTCGTGAAGTTCGCGACCGTCTTCGGCGCGTCCTCCGGAAAGAGCTCGATCTCGATCGGCCCTTCGCTGGTGTGAAGCGTTGCCTGTGTCATGGGCTCGACGCTAGCAGCCCTGCAGCGCAGACTTAACAGCCCACCAACATCCACCGTCGAGCGCCCGGCGTACACTCTGACGATGACAACCGCCGTCCCTCTCGCAACGCTCCCAACCGGCGAGGCCTCCGAGGAGCTGGCACGCTCGTGGCGCCGTCTTACCCGCGTTGCGACAGTCGTCGCGGTGATGACAGCACCGGCGCTGATCGTCTGGTTCACGCAGCAGGACGGCTGGGGTTTCTGGAAGGCGCTGTTCGTCTCGCTCGCGATCGTGATCGCCTTCCGCGGCTTCGCCGATCTCGTCTTCCGGAAGCTGATCCCGTGGCCGAGCCTGTTCGGGGTCGAGAGCGCCGAGCTGCGCGAGGCCGATGTCGTCGGCAGGCGCCGCGCCTGGTTCTGGCGCTTCTGGTTCAAGTTCGCGCTGCTCGTCGTGATCGCGATCACGATCACGTGGATCTTCGTCGGCGGCACGTGGTGGGGCGCCGCCGGAACGATGTGGGACGGCATCGTCAACATCCTCAGGTCGTCGCAGCTGTGGATCCAGGCCGTCTTCGTCTTCTTCCTCTTCTTCGCCAACTTCGCAATCATGTTCGGCCCGCTGCTGATGATGAACCTGTCGCAGATGCAGTCGTTCGAGCCGGGCGATGCGGAATGGGGCGTGAAGCTCGACGACGTCCGCGGCCAGTTGGAGGCCAAGGAAGAGGTGCGCCGGGTCGTCGATATCTGGCAGTCGGGCGACCACTTCGAGCGGGCCGGTGGGAAGCGCGAACGTGGTCTGCTCCTCTTCGGCGCCCCGGGCACGGGCAAGACGATGCTCGCGAAGGCCATCGCCACGGGATTCAACTCGCCGTTCATCTCGATGCCCGGCTCCGGGTTCGCGGCCACGTTCATCGGCATCGACGCGATCGTCGTCCGCGTGCTCGCGCGACGGGCCAAGAAGCTCGCGCGCAAGTGGGGCGGTCAGTGCATCGTCTTCATCGACGAGATCGACGCCGTCGGGATGCGGCGGCAGTCGCTCGGCACGGGCATCCAGGGGGGGTTCGAGCCGCTCGTCACCGGGAATGCAGAGGAGCTCCTGTTCTTCGGCCCGCTCGGATCGCGCGACCCCTCTGGCGATCTGATCGTGGAGACGCGCGCGTGGCGCGACCGGCTCTTCGAGACGCGAGCGCCGCAGCCGATGGGGGTCTCCGGCTTCCAGCTCCGGATGGCGAGCGTCTTCAACTTCATGTTCCCGGGCGGCATGGGTGGGATGGGCGGCGGCATGGCGCTCAACCAGCTGCTCGTCGTGATGGACGGCATCGACAACCCGCCCTTCATGCGCCGTTTCTCGACGAGCAAGATCAACACGCTGCTCGATGCGATCTTTATCGTGCCTCGCTCGATCGGCAAGGTGAAGCTGCGGATTCCCGCCGCCCGGCCGCGGAACGACCAGATCTACTTCATCGGTGCGACGAACGTGCCGATCGACCGCCTCGACCCGGCTCTGATCCGTCCCGGCCGCATGGGACGACACGTCTGGTTCAGGACGCCGAACAAGCAGGATCGTCTCGACATCCTCGACCTCTACATCGGCAAGGTCTCCCACAGCGACGAGCTCGACTCGCCGACACGCCGCGACGAGATCGCGCGGATCATGAGCGGCTACTCGCCGGCGATGATCGAGCAGGCGATCTCGATGGCGCTGACGATCGCCCACCACACGGGTCACACCGCGTTCGAGTGGGACGACCTCGTCGAGGCCGTGACCACGCTCGATGCCGGTACGGCGATCGGATCCGAGTACATCCCGGCCGAGCGGCGCGCCGTCGCGATCCACGAGGCCGGACACGCGATTGCAGGCCACGTCTACATGACGAGCCGTGAGTCGACCCGGCTGACGATCAAGAAGCGCGGCGACCAGGGCGTCGGCGGCCACCACTGGATGATCGAGAAGGAAGAGCGCCTGTTCTCGTTCCAGCACGAGATGTTCCACGACATCGTCTGGGGCCTCGGTGCGATGGCGGCTGAGCGGGTGGTCTACGGCGAGAACTCGAACGGTGTCGGCGGCGACGTCGCCGGCGTCACCGCGCGCGCCGCGCTGATGGTGGGCCGCGCAGCGATGGGCCCACAGCCGTTCTACGCCTCACCTCGCAACGGTGAGACCGAGGAGCAGGCGCGCAAGGAGGTCCTCGATCGCTTCGAGAAGATCGGGCTCCAGATCATGTCGCGCGCCGGCGGGGGCGGGCCGTTCGACGCAGACCCGATCGCGGGTGTGCTGGGTGATCCGGCGAAGCGAACGGTGGCGGCACAGATTCTCGGCCAGGCCTACGTGACCGCCCACAACCTCGCGATCGTCAACCGGGCCGGAATCGAGGCGATCGCCGACGCGCTCGAAGACAAGCGCGAGATCATGGGTGACGAATTGCTGCAGTTGCTCGACTCGGCCGACGTCAAGATCCCCGAGCTCGACTTCGCCGACGATGCGATCTGGCCGCCGCTCGAGTTCTCGGCCGCGGTCGGCCGCGGGCCCGGGACCGGCCCTGCCCAGGTAGAGGCGAAGACGTGAGCGAGACGTCCTCCCAGTCGTCTGCCGGGGCTGCGCCCGGATTCATCGAGGCCGAGCCGGCGCAGGCGGTCAACCAGCCGAAGGCTGCCTCACGCGCCGACCGGGCCCGGAGCGCGGCGTACCGCAAGCGCTTCGTCGCGGTCTACATCGGGCTTGCGCTGATCGTCGGAATCGGCGTCGGCGCACTCGTCGTCTCGCTGACCCAGTCTGACGCGACGCCCGTGAAAGCCGCTGCCGCCTCCACTCAGTTCACGCCGTCGCAGGCCGGCGAGCTCGGGGCCGTCCAGCTCGCCGAAGATGTCCAGCGGAAGTACCGCAACACGAACGGCGACGAGCTCGTCGGCGTCGTCGCGAGCCGCAACACGCTTCAGGACGGAAACCTCGGGCTGATCAAGCGTGCGGTACCAGTACATCCAGCCGTTCGACTCGTCCGCGAGCGAGGACTCCAAGGTCGTCGCCCCGACGAGCGCTATCCAGTACAGCCTCTGCGGAACGAGTACCGGGTGCGCCATCCCGGGCAAAGCGTCTGCAAAGCGGTTCACGCTGCTGCGCCGCCAGGGGCTCGAGCTCGCGCTGCGCACGTTCCAGAACGACAGCAGTGTCGACAACGTCGCGGTGTTCCTGCGACCGGTCGCACCGCAGCAGGGCTGGGAGGGCTACGCACTCGTCTTCGACCGCGCCGACCTCAACCACGACGAGCCGGGCCTGATCGAGCCAGGCCCTACCGGTGAGCGCTGCCTGGGACGAGCAAGACGATCTCCCCGAACCAGCTCCAGAAATCCCAGATCGATCGCATCGAGATGCTGACGCGGCCGTACCTGTACCAGTTCCGATACCAGCTCCTCGGTGGACGCGACGCGCTGATGCAGTTGCAGCCGGCCAAGGGCTAGCGCTGCCGCCAGACGACGCTCTCGCCCAGGCGAAGGCGCGGCTCGACCGCCTCGACTGGTGGCCGCGGCCCGTCCGGATCGACCACGTGCACCTCGTCGTCGCACCCTGGTTCTTCCGGCTGCCGTGGCTGCGCCGCTTCGACGGCTATGCAACGCACTGGGTGATCCTGCTCCGCAGCGAGGACGCTCCGGCAGACCTCATCACGCACGAGCTCTGCCACGTGTGGCAGATGCAGCACCGGCCGCTGCGAATGCCGCTGAGCTACCTGCGGACCGGGTACGACGGGAACGGGTACGAACGGCAGGCGCGCGACGCGGCGCGACGCGACGCGTTAGCCCACTGTGAGAACGGCTCGGTTTCCGGAAGGGTCGGTGACGACGAGCTGACCGTCCTCGTCGACGGCCTCGATTCCCGCATCCGCAGCAGCAGCGATCGTGCGGGCGAGCGCAACCTCGCTCGGGAGGACGACGGTGAAGCTTCGGAGCCCGCGCGAGCCGGAAGGCGGAGGCGGAGCTCCACGTCCTGCCCACGTGTTGAGCCCGAGGTGGTGGTGGTAGCCGCCTGCCGAAACGAAGAGCGCTCCGGGGTAGGCGCTCACGGTCGGCTCGAAGCCGAGCGCTCCCACGTAGAACTCCTCCGCGGCGGGAATCGAGGCGACCTGGAGGTGGACGTGGCCGATCCGGGTGCCCGCCGCCATCCCGCCGTCGTGACCGCTGACCGGGCTCGGATCGCTCGCGACCACCCCGTCGACGTCCAACGGCAGCGTCGCCATCTGCAGCTGACCGTCCACGTACGTCCAGTCCTCGCGCGGGCGGTCGCGGTAGATCTCGATCCCGTTGCCCTCCGGGTCGTCGAGGTAGAGCGCCTCCGAGACGAGGTGATCCGACGCACCGCGTAAATCTGTGACCCGCAGCAGTCACCCGGCGCAGCGCGCGCGCCAGCTCCTCGCGTGAGGGGACGAGCAGCGCCAGATGGAACAGCCCGGTCGTCCGCGGCCGGGCGCGGCGGTGCCTCGGGTCGGCCCACCAGCGTGACGAGCGCGTCGCCGCCGGGGGCGCCGAGCTCAACCGTGTCGCCGCTCCGGCGAAGCTCACGCAGACCGATCGCGTCTCGGTAGAAGGCGGCCTGCGCATCGAGATCCGCGACGGTCAGCGTCGACGCCACCGAGCGACGTCGCAGGATCGATCACGCCGGTCATCCGCTACCGTCCGCGCCCATGCGTCGCACCGTCTCCGCCAGGCTCGAGCTCGACATCGGCGCTCCCGCCGAGATCGCGTTGCAGATCGCGGTGGCGGCAGGGGAGCGCATCGACGAGCTTCTCGACATCCGCCTTGATGGTACGCACGTCGCTGCTCGCGAGGTGTCCGGCGCGCACGGTGGCAGGTCTCACGTGCTCACGGCGGAGCGCGGCCAACTCGTCGTCACCTACGAGGCGACCGTCGTCGGCCACAGCGCGGCACCTCTCGGCACGGGCGACGAAGAGCGGCTCGTGTATCTGCGCCCGAGCCGCTACGCAGAGTCGGACCGGCTGGCAGAGATCGCAGCGAGGGAGTTCGGAGGCCTCGTCGGCGCCGAGAGCATCCTGGCGGCGGTCTCGTCGTGGGTCGGCCGCAACATCGGCTACGAGGCGGGAAGCAGCCTGCCGACGCACGGTGCCGTCGACACGCTGCTCGGCGGCCGCGGCGTGTGTCGCGACTTCGCGCACGTCGTCGTCGCACTGCTGCGGGCGCGGGATGTGCCGGCGCGGGTCGCCGCCGTCTACGCGCCCGGGCTGGCGCCGATGGACTTCCACGCCGTCGCGGAGGCGCTCGTCGACGACACCTGGCGGGTCGTCGATGCGACGCTGCTCGCCCCGCGCTCCTCGCTCGTCCGGATCGCAACCGGACGGGACGCTGCCGACACGGCCTTCCTCACGGTGATCGGCGGCACGGTCGATCTGGCCGCGCTCGAGGTCACCGCCGTCGTCGACGGCGCGCTACCGGCCGACGACCCCCGCGAGCTCGTCTCGCTCCGGTAACCCGCGATGAAAGAGCATATCGCGCGCTTCCCTCCGGCTTCTGTTTGCCGCATCGCTTCAGCGTGATCCTGAAGTTGGAACCGTACGGTTCCAACGTCAGGACCTCCGCGTAGCAGACAAGATCCGGTGCGTCACGTAAGCGGCGATGTCGCTCATCGCGTCGCCCGCCGGCCCTCTACCCCATCTCGATCTCGGCGGGCAGGCCCAGTCCGGCCCATCGCGCGCAGATGGAGGAAGTGCGAGCGCAAGCGCCCGCCGAGCGAGGGGTGGAACGAGTAGCGCACGCCGTGCTTGGCGCAGTTCCGCTTCACGATCTCGGCGATCTTCGGGTAGTGCGTGTGCGGCACGCGCGGGAAGAGGTGGTGCTCGATCTGGAAGTTGAGCCCGCCGAGCATCCAGGTCAGCACGGGGTTCCGCGGACAGAAGTCGACGGTCGTCTCGACCTCGTGCACGGCCCAGATCCTCTTCTCGTCGCGGAGCTCGTCGGCCGAGGCGAACGAGGCCTCCTCGACGCAGTGGGCGAGCTGGAAGGTGACGGCCATGATCAGGCTCGTCAGCATCGCGAACACGACGTAGGCGCCGAGCACCGCCCACCACGGATACACGAACATCGGGATCACGAGGACCCAGGTGAAGAAGAACAGCTTGCCGCCGATCACGCCCGTCAGGTTCCAGCCACGGGGCACCCGCAACGCGCTCTCGCCGACGGCACCTCGGACGAAGGCGGCGATGTCGCCGAAGACCTGCCAGCGCAGTCCCATCAGCGTGTACATCGGCCAGATGTAGTACTGCTGGAAGCGGTACCAGGGCCGGGCCGGCTGGGACGGCGTGAAGCGGGCCAGCGGAACCTGGGTGGCGTCGTCGTCGAAGCCGTCGACGTTCGTGTACGTGTGATGCGCGACGTTGTGCTTGACCCTCCACGCGTAGCTCGAGATCCCGAGCAGCGCATCCGCCGACCAGCCGAGGAGGTGGTTGTAGCGACGCCGGCGGAAGTAGGAACCGTGGTTTGCATCGTGCTGGACGCAGAACGCGATCAGCGTCGAGCCGACGACGAGCCCGACGAGGCAGAGCAGCCGACAGGAGCAGGCCCGGCCGGACGAAGATCAGCACCGCCCACGAGACGGCGGTCAGCGCCAGCGCGATCGGCGCCTTCGCGTACAGCATCACCGCGCCCTTGACCCGAGTGCGGCCGCGCGCCAGGTACTGCTCCACCTCGGCACGCGTGTCGCGGATGAATGCGCCACCGTTGTCGAAGGCGATCTTCGTGGCGAGGGCTTCCATCTCGCTACAGGGTAACGGCAGCGGCGGCTCGGATCTAGGCTGCAGCTTGCCAGATGGCCCGGTTTCAGCGAGCGGCGAGCACCGGCGAGGCACAGCGCGCGACGAGTCTCGAGCTCTTCTACGACCTCGTGTTCGTGTTCGCCGTGACGCAGGTCTCGCACCTGCTCTGCAACGATCTCACCTGGACAGGGGCGGCCAGAGGCGCTGCTCGTGCTGCTCGTCGTCTGGTGGGCGTGGAACTACACGACCTGGGTCACGAACGAGCTCGATCCCGAATCAGCCGTCGTCCGCCTCCTGATCCTCGCGATCATGTTCGCGAGCCTGCTCATGGCCGTCGCGATCCCGGACGCATTCGGCGAGCGAGCGTTGCTCTTCGCCGGAGCGTACGTCGCGATCCAGGTCGGCCGCCACACGTTCCTGACCTTCGTCGCAGCCGACGCGGGCACGCTCGAGCGCAGGCGTGCCGCCGCATGATCCTGACCTGGTTCGTCGCAGCGGGCGTTCTGTGGCTCGCGAGGCGCGCTCGCCGGAGCTCGCAGCTCCGCCCGTGGCTCTGGGTCGCCGCGCTCGCGGTCGACTACAGCGCCCCGCTCTGCTCCTCTACTGGGTGCCGCGGCGCGCCCGGCTCGACGGGCACCTCGTGGACGGTCGAGACGGCGCACTTTGCGGAGCGGTTTCAGCTCTTCGTCATCATCGCGCTCGGCGAGTCGATCGTGGTCACGGGAGCGACAACCGCGGGCCTCAGCGCTCGACGCGGCGATCGATGGCCGCGTTCGCCTCGCGTTCCTGTCGTCCGCCGCGCTCTGGTGGCTCTACTTCGACTACCGTCGCATCGATCGCCGAGAGACTGCGGCTCGAGCTCGCCGGCGGCAGATCGGACACGACTGGCTCGCGACGGCTACACCTATCTCCACGTCGTCCTCGTGCGCGGGAATCATCCTCGCCGCCGTCGGCGACGAGCTCGTGATCGCCCACCCGACTCTCACGTCTTGCCGGCGCCGGAGATCGCCGTCGTCGTCGCAGGGCCCGCCGTCTACCTCGCTCGGGCACGTGCTGTTCCGGCTCCGCATGGCGGGAACGCTGAGCTGGAAGCGCCTGCTCGGCGCCGCTCGCCTGCGTCGCCCTGGCGGCCGTCGGCCGTTCGTGCCGGCGCTCGTGCTCGCGGCGCTGACCGTGTGCGTGCTGATCGCGGTGATCGGCGCGGAGCAGACTCGCCGGGCCCGGCGCCGCGCCCGCGGCGAGCCGTCACCGCTCGAGCGACTGGCCGCCGAGACTAAGCCTCTACAGGCTCTGGAAGCCTCGCGCCGTCAGCACGAGGCCGAACACGAGGAGGATGCCGGTGATCACAGCCGCGTTGTGAAGCCGTGAACCAGGCACGCATCCTGCGCGAGGAACGGCTGCGATCGCGAGCGCACAAACGTACCGAGCGCCGCGACGGCAACGACCGTCGACGAGCCGAGGATGACGAAGATGCACAGCGAGCAGCGCCTGGTCGCTCGCTGCTGAGATCGTCTCGGAGGATCTCCCCCGCCGCCGCCACGACGAGCGGGTACGTCGCCGAGTAGATCCCGAGCATGAAGGCACCGACGATCGAGATGTTCTCGATCGCACGCAGCCAGCCGGGTTGCTCCTTCTCGACGGCCGCGGCGCCGGCCGAACCGCTGGCGCGCCTTGAAGCAGCCGCCAGACGCCGAACCCGAGCAGGAGAAGCCCGATCACGATTTCGGCGATCGAGGCGATGTTGCCGGTCGTCGTGCTCGAGGCGGACGTGCTGCCGAATCCAGCGAGCAGGAATGCCATCACGACCGAGATCGAGCCGATCCAGGCGACGACATAGGCCCAGACGACCCAGAGCCCGCGTCGCGCGTTGAGGAGCAGGACGGCGACCATGATCCCCCACGGGTTGGCCGCACAGCCGAGGCCGAGCAGGACGACGCTGGTGAGGTCGGCTGCTGCTCATCGGGCGGGATTCGCCGTTCCGTCGGCGCGACCCTACTCGGTCATTCAGGTGGCTGTCAGCGGCGGCGCCTAAGCTTCGATGGATGCCGGTGTGACCGATCCCGTCCGTGTTCTCGTGCTTGACGGCACCCGTCGGCGAGGGTCACGTGGCAGCGGCGAGGACGCTCGCGGAGGACATCCGGCGCGTGACCCGCGGCCGAAGGTCGTCGTCCGCGATGTGCTGGAGGAGTTCAACCGCCCGCTGCGCTGGGTCCTGCGCGACGCGTACCGCTGGCAGCTCGGCGCGGCGCCGTGGCTGTTCGGCAGCCTCTTCAGCGGCCTCCAGCGGAGTCGCGTGCTCCGCTCTCTCTCGCGCATGCTGCTTTCGCTGAGCGGCTCGCGGGCGATGCGTCGGATCGTGCGCGCCGAGCAGCCAGACGTGATCGTCTCGACCTTCCCGGCGGCGACGACGATCCTCGGCTGCCTCAGGCTGCGCGGCCAGGTGCGACGCGCCCGTCTATGCGACGATCACCGATTTCGCAGGAGTCGAGATGTGGACCGACCGCGGCGTCGACCTCCATCTCGTCATGCACGAGAGCCTCGTCCCGACCGTCGAGCGGATGGCAGGGCCCGGGAGCGCCCGGGTCGTCTCGCCGCTCGTGGCCGCGACGTTCCTCTGCGCCGAAGACCGCCACGATGCACGCCGGGCCCTCGGCCTGCCGGTGAACGACCGCCTCGTCGTCGTCTCGGGCGGCGGCTGGGGCGTGGGCGATCTCAAGGGGCTGTCGGAGGCCGCGCTCGAGCTCCCGGACGTCCGCGTCGTGTGCCTCGCCGGACGCGAGGATGCAGCGCGGGAGCGACTGATCGCTCGCCTTCGCGGCCGAGCCGCGCGTGACCGTGCTCGGATTCACCGATCAGATGAGCGACCTGCTCGCGGCCGCCGACACGCTCGTTCACTCGACCGGCGGCGTCACGTGCCTGGAGGCACTCGCGAGCGGCTGCCCGATCGTCGCCTACGGAGCCCCGCCCGGTCACGCGCCATTGCTCGCTCGCGAGATGGCCGCACTCGGGCTCGTCGTGCACGCACGCTCGGCCGAGGAGCTGCAGGTCGCTCTCGCCCCCGAGAGCGGCGCATGCCGCCGCATCGCTCGCCGACAAACGACGATGCCGCCGACCTCGTGCTCGCGGCCCGCGCTCGCGTCGGCGCCCGGAAGCGTTCGCGGGCCGCGCGACCTCTCGCGCTCGCAGCGGCCGCGACAACTCTCGTGGTCGCCGTCTTCTCGAGCGATCTCACGTACCCGCTCGTGGCGGAGGCGTTCGCTCTGCCGGCGAGCGGCTCGATCGCGAAGCCGGATGGCGCGGTCGCACTCGTCGTGCACGGCGACCGAGACAGCCTGCTCGCGTTTGCGCCGATCGCGCGGCGCCATCACCTGCACGGCTCGGTGGCGACCGGCGATCCGCTGACGCCCGGTCAGGTAGCGCGGTTACGCGCGAGCGGTCTCGACCCGATCCCCGAAATCGCGAAGGGCGGCCTCCGCGCCTCGTTCGGCGCCGGCCGGAAGTTGAAGAGTGCAGGCTCTCGCCTACAGGCTCGGACACTCCTTCTACTACGTGGCTCCGACCGAAGGGTTCACGATCGCCGACTATCTGCTCGTGCACCACCTCGGCGGCATCCCCCTGCAGGAGAGCGACGTCCTGGACGACGGTGAACGGGGCCGTCCTGCACCCCGGCGCGATCGTCACGGCGACGCTCGAGCCCGGTGCACCGGCGGCAGCGCGCCTGCTGCAGTCGTGGGAGCGGCTCGCGCGAACCGGCCCGCCGGTCTCCTCGGTGCCGCTGCTCACGACCTGACGTTGCGGCGCCTCGTCCCGCTCGCGGCCGGTGCCGCTGCAGCCGCCCACTGGGCTCCTGCCTCCGCCCCGTTTGTACCGGGTCGTGGCCTCGGCCTTCGGGATTCCGACACGAGCTCCGGCCGGGAGCCGGCGTCGTCCTCACGTTCGACGACGGCCCTCACGCCGAAGGGAACCGTCGCCGTGCTCGACGAGCTCGAACGCGCCAAGGCACAGGCGGTCTTCTTCGTCTGCGGCGAGCAGGTGGAGCGCTATCCCGGAGGTCGTGCGGGACGTCGTCGCAGCCGGGCACGAGCTGGGATTGCACGGTTACCGCCATCAGACGCGCCGCCACTGGAGCCGCAGCCTGCTGCGTGACGACACGAGGCGTTCGATCGACGCCGTCGGGGCCGCGACGGGGCTGGCGCCCCGCCTGTACCGGCCACCGCACGGCGTCTTCAGCCTGCCGGGGCTCCGGGTGATCGAGGGCCTCGGGCTCGAGCCGTTGCTCTGGTCGAAGTGGGGCCGCGACTGGCAGCCACGCGCGACGCCATCGGCGATTGCACACCGCACTACAGCCGGAATCGCAGCGCGTGACGTGATCCTCCTCCACGACGCCGACCACTACGGCGCCCGCGACAGCTGGCGCGCCACTGCGGCTTCTCTGCCGCTGATCTTCGAAGCACTCGGCCGAGCCGGGGTCGAGACGCAACGGTGGCCCGACAACCCTCCGAACGAACCGCCCACAGCTATCCCCTGCCGGCCCGACGCGTCGGGCACGAGCCCTGCCTGACACCCGAAGCTTCAGCCACCCCCAGCCCCGCGACGCGCGGGCCCCATCTGCGTCGGAGTCCCGGACTCGTCCTGCCATAGACGCTCCGTCGTGTGACTTGTACCGACAGCGGCTCAGTGGAAACCCCGATTGAAGCCGTCAGCTCGAGTGCTTTCCTCAAATCAGAAGACTCGACTGAGAGGAGGATTCCATGGCAATGGATCCTGTCGCCAAGGAGACGCTGCCGCATGAGGACACCGCGTCCTCCGGCTACTACTACGAGGAGGCGTCGCCACCCGGCTCCGGCCTCCTGATCTTCGCTGTGTCGATCATGGCGCTGGCCGGCATATGGGCGGTGATCGAAGGAATCGCGGCGATCGCGAACTCGAAGATCTTCGTCGCAAACACGACGTTCGTGTTCAGCAACCTAAACACCTGGGGTTGGATCGTGCTCGCCCTAGGAGCGCTGCTGCTCCTGTCGGCGTTCACGCTGTTCTCGGGCAGCCAGTTCGCCCGCTGGTTCGGCATTTTCGCCGCGGGCCTGAACGCTATCGGCCAGCTGCTCTTCATCCAGGCGTATCCGCTCTGGTCGATGGCGATGTTTGCTGCAAACATCGTGATCATCTACGCCCTGGCAACCTACGCTGGGCCGAAGCTGAAGAAGTTCTGAGTCCACCGGCGGCTACGGCCTCTGCGGCGAGGCGGAGGCCGGGCGGCCGGACATTGTTTCGAGTCGCGGGGATCTACTGAGCTCAGATACGTGGCCGCAACGATGCATGGCGGGCGGGGATGATGGAGTGTTGCGGGTGGCCGAGTAGGTACGCGGTCAATCGGTTCGTGTCAGGGACGGGCGCCGTCTGAATGGGTGCTCCCCCGCTGACACCTCCAGGGACCCGGAGAAGGAGGTAGGGCTATGGCAATCGGGCCAGTCCAGTTGCTGGTGCTCGGGTTCGAGCATCCGAACTTCCACGGCGAGGTGATCGAGGAGCTGGAGAAGCTCCGCGAAAGCGACACGGTGCGTGTGATCGACTCGCTTGCGGTCTACAAGGACGCCGAGGGCGAGATGGAGGTCATGCATCTCAGCAACCTCTCGAAGGACGAGGCGATCGAGTTCGGCAGCAAGGTCGCTGCGCTGATCGGACTCGGGATCGATGGCGAGGAGGGCATGATCGCCGGTGCCGAGCTGGGCGCTGAGGCCGCGGCCGAGCACGGCATCCATGTCTTCTCGGACGAGGAGGCGTGGGACGTGCTGGAGGAGATCCCGAACGACTCGGCGGCTGCGCTCATTTTGATCGAGCACCACTGGGCTGTGGGGCTACGCGACGCGATCGTGCGAGCACACGGCATCGGCATCGCCGACAGCTTCATCCACCCGGCTGATCTCGTCGCGATCGGGGTCGTCTCCGCGGCGGAGGCAGAGGAGTACGCAGCGATGCATCCGAGCAAGGTGGCCGTCGCGTAACTGCACCGCGCAGAGGAGCTAACACCCAAGCAGGGAGGTTTCGAGAGATGATGGCTCGCAGAGTTGCCAGGCGGACGTCGCGTCGCACCGCCCGACGCCGCTAGATGGAACGCGATCCGGCCCTCTCCCACGGGAGCAGAAAACTCCTCGCGGGAGAGGGCCGGCGACTCGGTCGACAATGTGCGATGATGCGAGGTTCCACTGAGAAACCGGGGGCTGAGGGCGTGCTAGACCAGAGGCCGAGGCGGGTAGGGCAATGAGTTCGACGAAGACGGAACCCGGGGCTCCGAGGGGCAAGCGTGCGGTCGGAGCGCCGCACGCTGCGGTCGCGCACTTCACGGTCGCGGAACGTGCGGCGAGGGGTAAGGCGGCCCGCGCCGAGGTTCCGCGGTCGTCGCACGCCGCATGGGAGCCGTCGGCCGTCCGTTTCGATCCGGTCGATCTGCTCGAGGAGCAGGGGAAGACGCGGGTCGAGGAGCTGGTGCCGATTCGGTACGGGCGGATGCTGGTGTCGCCGTTCACGTTCTATCGTGGGGCGGCGTACATCATGGCCGCGGATCTCGCTGGCATGCCGCGGACGGGGCTGCACGTGCAGTTGTGCGGCGACGCGCACCTGTCGAACTTCGGGGTCTACGCGGCCCCGGACCGGCGTCTCGTGTTCGACACGAACGACTTCGACGAGACGCTGCCGGGCCCGTTCGAGTGGGATGTCAAACGGCTTGTCGCCAGCTTTGCGGTGGCCGGTCGGGATCGCGGCTTCGACGATCGAGTTCGCCAGGCGATCAACCTCAGGGTCGGCCGCTCCTATCGTGAGGCGTTGGCCTCGTTCGCCGCGAAGCGGACGATGGACGTCTGGTACTCGCGGGTCGACATCGATGACCTCGTCGCGCTCTTCTCCTCCGGGCTGCGGGGGAAGGTGATCAAGCGCGCGGAGCGCAACGTTGCGAAGGCCCGCACGAAGGACAGTCTCGCTGCGTTCAAGAAGCTGACCCGCGTGGTTGACGGCGAGCGGCGCATCGTCAGTAACCCGCCCTTGATCGTCCCGATCTCGGAGCTCTTCACCGGCGAGCAGGAGCTCGAGGCCGCGCATCTCGTGGTCCGCGAGTATCGGCGAACTCTGCTCGGCGACCGCCGTCGCCTGCTCGAACACTTCCGGCTCGTAGACGCGGCTCGGAAGGTAGTGGGAGTCGGGAGCGTGGGAACGAGGGCGTTCATCCTGCTCTTCCTCGGACGCGACGACGAGGATCCGCTGTTCCTCCAGATGAAGCAGGCGGAGGCGTCGGTGCTCGAGCCGTTCCTCGGTAGGAGCGGCTTCGCCAACCACGGCCAGCGGGTCGTCGAGGGGCAGCGGCTGATGCAGGCAGCGAGCGACACGATGCTCGGCTGGATCCACGTCACGGGCGTCGACGGCATCGAGCGGGACTTCTACCTCCGCCAGCTCTGGGACTCGAAAGGATCGGCGTTGGTCGACGTGATGGAGCCAAAGACGATGGAGGCGTATGCGGAGATCTGCGGGCAGACGCTCGCGCGCGCTCACGCCCGCTCCGGCGACGTTGTCGCGATCTCGAGCTACCTCGGCGGAAGCGACACGTTCGATCGGGCGCTTGCGATCTTCGCCGAGGCGTACGCCGACCAGAACGAGCGGGACTACGCGGCGCTGCAGGCGGCTGTCGACTCGGGCCGGATCGAGGCGCAAACGGGACTGTGATGGCCGGCCTCGAGCCGGCGGCGGCGCCGCTGCTGCTCGTGCCGCAAGGAACCGCAGATCGGCGGGCTCCTTCCGCCCGGCACTAGCCCTCGCGAGCGGCCGCGACAGTCCCAGCGTCGATTCGATCCAGGACGCTGTCGACGAAGCTCTGCGCCTGCTCCTGGAAGTCGGGCTTCAGGTTGGGCGGGTACATCTTCAGCCCGAGGACGCGCGCTTGTGGCTCACCGTGCTTCATGTAGCCGAGCCACGCGAGCATCGACTTGACCTGGCCGCCTGCGCAGACGAAGTGCGTCTTGTCGATCCACTTTCCGCCGTTCTCCTCCCCGAGCTTCTTCTGCTGCCCGAGGTTGATGCTGTAGTAGCGGCGGGAGATCGAGGCGCAGGCGAACGGCTTCCCGCTCATCACGGTTTTCGCCTCGGGCGACTTCAGATACGAGCGGATTGGCATGCTCGTCTGGAACCACCAGGTTGGCGACGCGAGCAAGACCAGGTCGTAGTCGCCCGACTGTGCCTCCGGTGGGATGCGGATCTTCCCCATCTTGTGGCGAAGCTGCGCCGGAAGAATCACAGGGATCTGGAGCAAGGGCCGCTCCATTGGAAACTGCGATAGCTTGGCCCTGTAGCGCTCGTCGGTGAACTCGATGGCCGCTTTCGTGGCCTCCCAGCCTCGTGCAGCAAGGGCATCGGCCATCGCTTCGGCGACCCGTGCGGACTGGTGGGTAAGGCTGAAGTACGCGACCAGCGCCTTCGATGACGTCTCGGGACTCAACCTGTTTCGCCTCCGGCGCGCCTAGGGCTCTCGCGGGCTACTCGGGCTTGGGAGACCGAGCTCGCGCACGAGCGCCTTGTCCCGGGCGCGATCGGGGAGTGCGGCTGCCAACGCCGTTTCCCTCCCGCCGTGGCCCACCAGATATCGGGTTTTTGGCTTGTCCGACGTGAGCGCGTCGGCGACCGCCTTCGCGATCACGAGCGGCGGATCTCCGTCCGCCTCTGCCTTCTCCACCGCCTTTCGGATCGCTGCGACCTGCTGCTCGTACATCCGGTAACCGGTCTCACCGAGGGCCGTTCTCGAGCCCGTCCAGCTCGGCGTAGGTCTTCCCGAAGATCGCGGTCTTGACGGGTGCGACCTCGATCAGCGAGACGTGGATGTTCCACTGGCGCAGCTCGAGACGGAGGGCATCGCTGATCGCCCGCAGCCCGAACTTGGAGGCGCTGTAGGCGCCGTTGAGCGGGAGGACGAGGATCCCACCGATGGATCCGACGTTGACGATCCGGCCGCCGCCGCGACGGATGAGCGGCAGGAACGCCTGGATCATGGCGACGGGGCCGAACAGGTTGACCTCGAGCTGCATTCGGAAATCGGCCATGGGTTGGAACTCGATCGGAGCCGGTTTGCCGATGCCGGCGTTGTTGACGAGCCCGGCCAGGCCCCGCTCGCCGACGATTGCGGTCACTGCGACGGCAGCAGCGGAGATCGTGGTCTCGTCCGTGACGTCGATGATCAGCGGCGTCAGCGTCGCCGAGGTCTGCGCCTGCAACGCCTCACCGTCCGCTTCGTGCCGAACGCCGGCGAAGACGTGGAATCCCTTTCCCGCGAGGTGCAACGCAGTTGCCGCGCCGATTCCGGTGGACGTGCCGGTGACGAGGACGAATCCGCGATCCCTCTGCTTGCCGCTCACCGATTCGTCCTCGTGCTTCTTCTCGACGCGATCAGCCGCTGAGTCCGGCGGAGGCCTGTTCGAGGCCTGCCTTGAGCTCCTTGGCCTTGCTGCCGTCGATGTGCGCCACCGAGCTCCTGATCGCGTTCGGGATCGCCTGCTGCACTTTGTCGGCGTCGCCCGAGTCGTAGATGGCGATCAGCGCGGCCGAGCTGGCGGGCAGCACGTCGTCCAGCTTCTCTCCGATCCCGCTCGCGACCCGGTGCTTGGCGAACTTGCCGACGACGGCCCCGATGCCTGCGCCCACTGCCGTGGCCGCGAGGAGCGGGGGTGCGAAGAGGCCGACGACGAGACCCGCGCCGCCGAGCATCGTGGCGCCCTTGCGGACCGCGTGGTCGCCGGCCTCGATCACCTCCATCTCGCCGTTCTCGTCTTTGCTCGCGAGGACCACGCCTTGGACGTCAATCGCCTTCTCCTCGACGAGATCCATGATCGCGTCGTAGTCCTTCCTCCCCAGATCCTCGAACAGGTAGACCGCGATCAGAACGTCCATTTGCTCCGTCTTGCTCATCGTTGCTCCTTCCTCTCCGCCTTCTACGGGCGTTCGGCTCGTCGGTCCGTGCTCGTCCTACGCGCTCGCGGCATGGGCAGCGAGCGATTGCTCGGCGTGCTCGTGCAGCGCTTGCCTGTCCGCCTCGTTCAGGTGAGGGGCAATGTCGAAGGTGACCTGCTTGATCTCGCCCGTGAAGGCGAACGGTGCCTTGTCGGCGTAGCTGCGGTCGACGACGAGACCGTTGTCACGTCCGATGTCCATGCCGGCATAGCCCGAGAAGCGGCCCGGGACAGTGTGCTCCATCCGTCCGCTCGCGACCGGCTCGCCGTTGACGAGCAACGTCACCTCGCCACCCGTTGCCGGCTTCGGTGCGTCCGCGGTGAAGACGAGCTCGACGTTGACATCTCCGGTTGGGAGCGGCGTTTCCGATGCCTGGGTGTACTCGAGCACGCCGAGCATCGAGTAGGTGTGCTTGAGCTTCCCGTCCTGCACGAAGAGCGCGAAGCCGCCGAGGTGGTCGGCCTCCGCGACGATCACGCCCTCCGCGCCGCCCTCGGGGATGACCAGGTCGGCGCTGATCGTGTACGAGTGGTTGTAGATCCGCGGGATCATCCCACTCGAGACGTTCTGGATGTCGCCGCGGAAGACGAACGTCGAGTTCTCCGGGATCGGTGGCACCATGCCGAAGAAGGACGTCAGGCCGCCGAGCAGCGGCAGGACGTTGTTAGCCTCGGCCTCCGCCCAGAAGAGCTCGGCGAGCTCTTTCACTTTCTCCGGGTGGTCGGCCGCGACGTTCTTCGACTGCGCAAAGTCGTCCGGTAGGTAGTAGAGCTCGATCGGCTCGTCATCGGGGTTCCAACCCGGGCCGAACGTGCGGAGCTTCTCCGGATCGAGGTCCCACGGGATGCGGCGCAGCCGCTGCGCAAGCAGCCAGCCGTCCTTGTACATCCCCCGGTTGCCGAGGATCTCGTAGTACTGCTGTGTATGCCGCTCCGGCGCAGCCGCGTCCGAGAATGAGTCGGCGAACGTGGCGCCGTCGAACGGCTGCTGCTCGACGCCGTCGATCGAGTCGGGCATCGGGATCCCGGCGAGATCGAGCACGGTCGCGCCGACGTCGTTGACGTGGGTGTAGTGGCTGCGAATCGCGCCGGGGTCGTCGATACCACCCGGCCAGTGCACGACCATCGGGTTCCGCGTGCCCCCGAGATGCGAGGCGACCTGCTTCCCCCAGTCGAACGGAGCGTTGCCTGCCCAGGCCCACGCGGCCGCGTAATGCGGAGCGAGCTGTTCGCCACCCCAGGCCTCGAGGCCGCCGTGCTTGAACACGAGCCCCAGCTGCTGCTCGGCCGTCAGCGGGATCCCGTTCAGCGTCGTCAGCTCGTTGAACGTGCCCGTCAGCGTGCCCTCCATGCTGGCGCCGTTGTCACCCCAGATCCAGATCACAACCGTGTTGTCGAGCTCGCCCATATCGTCGATCGCGTCGATGATCCGGCCGATGTTCCAGTCGGCGTTCTCGGAGTAGCCCGCGTAGACCTCCATCTGGCGGGCATAGAGCCGCTGGTGCGTCTCGTCGAGTGAGTCCCAGGTCGGGAACGCGTCGTTCCGCGGCGACAATTCGGCGTCGGCCGGGACGACGCCGAGCTCCTTCTGCCGAGCGATCGTCTCGTCGCGCATCACGTCCCATCCCTTGTCGAACGCGCCGCGGTACTTGTCCGACCACTCGCGCGGCACCTGGTGCGGCGCATGGCTGCAGCCGGTCGCGACGTAGGCGAACCACGGCGTCTTCGGCCTTTCGGAGCGAACCTTGTGCAGCCAGTCGATCGTCTTGTCGGCAAGGTCGTCCTGGAAGTAGTACTCCTCGCCGTCCTTGGCTTCGGGGACGCCGATGATCTTGTTGTTCTCGGCGATCAGGGGGTCGTACTGTCCGGCCTCGCCGCCGAGGAAGCCCCAGAAGTAGTCGAACCCGAGCCGGGTGGGCCAGCGGTCGAACGGCCCGGAGAAGCCCTGCTGGTTGTCAGGGGTCAGATGCCACTTCCCGAACCCTCCCGTCAGGTAGCCGTTCTCCTGGAGAACGCGAGGGAACAGCGCGCAATCGTGCGGGACGGTCGCGTTGTATCCCGGGAACGGCCCTGAGAACTCACCCACCATGCCGAAACCGACCCGATGGTGATTGCGCCCCGTCAGCAGCGCAGCCCGCGTCGGCGAGCACAGCGCCGTGACGTGGAAGCGGTTGTAGCGCAGCCCGTTCTCCGCCAGCCGCGTGTAGTTCGGGGTCTGGATCG
Organism: uncultured Thermoleophilia bacterium; assembly: GCA_963829285.1. Taxonomy (GTDB): domain Bacteria; phylum Actinomycetota; class Thermoleophilia; order Gaiellales; family Gaiellaceae; genus Gaiella. The sequence continues at coordinate 181,323 of CAWHHW010000004.1, forward strand.
GGCCGCCGAACGTGCTCGGGTTACCGAAGCCGGCGTCGTCGATCAGGACGAGCAGCACGTTCGGCGCGCCGTCCGGAGGCTCGACATGCGCGGCCTGGTTCCAGTCCGGCGCAGAACCCTGCAGCGTCTTGTCCGTCGTGCCGCCAAACGGCGCACGTCGGATCGGAAGCTTGCTGCGATCGATCGTCAGGTCGTTCATCAATTCGCTCCTCTCAACCCATCATGACGAGTTCAGTTCCGAAACCTGCGGGCACCGGGCTCGGTGGCACTCGGTACCTCTCTACCTACTTTGGCCCTGCAGGTCAATTCAGCTGGTGTACCGTCGCCGCGTGGCGTAGCATCGTGACTTCCGTCAAGTGACAACCGCACGCCAACCGACCGAGAGGGTGACACGATGACCAAGCAGGCCACCGCGAACCATCCCTCCGGTCTGTCCCGGTACGTCACTCTGCTCCAGGGGATCCGCCCGTTCGACAAGTCGCTGCTGTCCCGCGATGTGGTGGCGGGCGTCACGCTTGCGGCGCTTGCGATCCCGGAGGTGATGGGCTACACGAAGATCGCCGGGACGCCCGTGATCACCGGTCTGTACACGATCCTGTTGCCGGCCGTCGCGTTCGCGGTGCTCGGCTCGTCGCGCCACCTCGTCGTCGGCGGCGACTCGGCGACGGCAGCGATCATGTACGCGGGTATCGCCGGTCTCGGCATCTCCGGTCTCCAGCCGGGGACGAGCGAGTGGCTCGCGTTTGCGAGCCTCGCCGCGCTGATCACGGGCGGCCTGCTGATCCTCGCGCGCGTCGCGCGGCTTGGCTTCCTGGCCGACTTCATCTCGCGTACGGTGCTGGTCGGCTTCCTCACGGGCGTCGGTATCCAGGTGGCACTCGGGCAGTTCGCAGGCATGCTCGGCGTCGCCTCACCCAAGGTCTCGCTCGACCACCTCAGCGGCACCGTGATCAAGTTCTGGGACACGCTGAAGGAGATCCCGGACACTTCGCTCGCCACTCTGGCGGTCTCGCTGGGGGTGATCGCGACTCTGATCGTGTTCGAGAAGTGGATCCCTATGATCCCCGGGGGCCTCGTCGCCGTCGTCGGCGCGATCGCGATCAGCTGGGGCTTCGACCTCGAGGCCCACGGCGTTTCGACGCTCGGTGTCGTGCCCAGTGGTCTTCCCAGTATCGGCCTCCCGAGTGGGGTCGGCTGGAGCGACATCGGCCCATTGCTCGCCACCTGCGTCTCGATGTTCCTCGTGATCATCGCGCAGAGCGCGGCCACCTCACGCGCGTACGCGGTCAAGTACAAGGATCATTTCGAGGAGAACACCGACCTGGTGGGCCTTAGCGTCGCGAGCCTCGCGGCGGGTCTCAGCAGCACCTTTGTCGTCAACGGGAGCCCGACCAAGAGCAAGATGGCGGAGGAGTCGAAGGCTTCCAGCCAGGTTGCGATGCTCGCGATGGCGGCGATGGTCGCGATCGTCCTCCTCTTCCTGACGAAGCCACTCCAGTACATGCCGAACGCCGTGCTCGCGGCCGTCGTGTTCGTGATCGGCGTCAAGCTGATCGACATCGCGCACATGAAGGAGATCTACCGCCTGCGCAGGGACGAGTTCTGGATCGCCGCCGTCACGGCCGCCGTCGTCGTCGGCGTCGGGGTCGAGCAGGGCGTCATCCTGGCGATCGTCCTGTCGCTGCTCGACCACGTGAGCCGGCACTATGACCCGCACGACTCGGTCATCGCCCGCAACGAGCAGGGCAAGATCGTCTCTGTTCCGGCCGTGCCGGGTGCGGTCACCGAGCCAGGCCTCGTCGTCTACCGCTTCGGAGTCGGTCTCTTCTATGCCAACGCGGCGCGCTTCACCGAGGAGGGGCTCGCTCTGATCGAGGCCCCCGAGCCGCCGAGGTGGTTCGTCCTGCTCGCGAACGCAGTGGACGATGTCGATTACACGGGCGGGAAGACGCTCGTCGAGTTCGCGACGGAGCTCAAGGCGCGAGACGTCGTCTTCGCCCTCGCCGACGTACGCGCCGCCGTCCGGCCTGAGCTGGATCGCTTCGGGTTGACCGACGTGATCGGCAAGGAACGCATCTTCGCGACGCTCGAGGACGCTATCGCCGCTTTCCGCGCCTCCTGACAGCTGGAAGCAGCTCAGGAGCTACGGGAGCGAGACAAGGCCGTCTGCAACGAGAACGAGCGCCAGAAGGACAAGTGGGTAGAAGATCACTTGCCGCTGATGCTCCGACATCCATCGTTGTCCTCTATCGAGGGTCGTTACGGCGTGTTCGCCGAAGAGCTCGAACCCGACGATCGGAGCCCACACGAGGAGCGTCGCCAGTGCCGTATACCACACGATGAGCACGCCCTCCTGGCCCTCGCTCACGCCGGACGCGGCGATCGACGTGGCGGCAAGCGCGGACAGGACGAGACGCTTCGGGCCGCCAATGCCGAGCAACGCTCCGGCCGCCAGCGCTGTCGTGAAGTGCAGGTGCCCAAGACGCTCGAGCGCGGCCTTTGTGCGTGCGCTCGAGCCGTGCCTCGGTGAGTGCTGTCGACGGACGCTGGCCGCCAGCAACAGGAGGGCGAGGCCGAAGCCGATCTCGAGAACCGCCTGGAGCGTCGGGTGCCGCGTGTCGCGCCCCCCTGGCACCGCCGCGGCTCCGATCAAGACGAGAGCCGCGCAGGCAATCAACTGACCCACGATGAACGCGCACCCAAAGGTCAGCGCCTTCAGTCGCCCGCTCCCCATTACCGCGAGCGTCGCCGCGAAGCCGAGAGGGCTCAGGGCGGCGACGAGCGCGTACGGAACCAGCTGCAGGGCGGCGCTACCCATACGCGTTTGGCGTACGCGCGCGGCTCTGTGTGCACATCGGCGAAACCACCTCGGAGACAGTGAAGCGTTGGCGACGGGTAGCGGACAACCAGCTCGAGCTTAGTGATCTTGCGGTCGCCGCTTCAGCCTATTCGGTGGCTGTTGTCGCGGCGCCTCGAAGGTGCAGTCGGTGAAGATCCGCCAAGGAGGCTCAATCCAACCGCCCCCCGCAGATGGCTCCGTCTGTCCCGATCCCTACGCTTGGCGGATGCATGGAGCCAGGAGGGCGCATCGTGACTCGATCCCAACTCGACCTCGGCGCTGACGCGCTCCGGACTGTAAGCGTGAAAGGGTCATGAGGGTGCATATCGGCAAGCGCGGCGGCGGCGATGCAGGCGACTCGGACCGAGGTCGCGCGGATGACGACCAGGTAATCGAGCTCGACGAGGCGCAGCTGGCGCAGCTCTCGGGCGTGTTCGTGGCTCCGCGCTGGCTGCGCGATCTGGGTATCGCGTCATGGCTCTTTGCCGGCGTCTTTCTCCTTCTGGCCGGGCTCATCTGGCTGATCGGCGCAACGGCCGAGATCACCGGCCCGGTGGTCATCGCCTTCCTGCTCGCGAGCGTCACCTTGCCCCTCGTGCACTGGCTGGGCCGGCACCACGTGGGACGGCTTGGAGCCGCTGCAATCGTGGTTCTGCTCTTCCTGGGCCTGGCTGTGGCCATCACCCTGATGGTGATCGGCGGGATCAGCTCCCAGTCATCTGAGATCTCGGCGGACATTTCAGCCGCCGCCCAAAAGATCTCTGCCTGGTTGCAGGACGCCGGCATCAGCTCGTCGAGCGCGTCGAGCGCGACCGACACGGCCCAGCAGGACACGACGACTGCCGTCAACACGTTCATCAGCGGCCTTGCGAAGGGGATCAGCGGCATCACATCGCTCGTGTTGGGCCTCTCGTTCACCGTCCTCAGCCTGTTCTTCCTGCTGAAGGACGGGCCGTCGTTGCGAGGGTGGGTCGACGACCACCTGGGCGTCCCGCAACCGGTCGCCCGCACCATCACAGGCGACATCATCGTCTCGTTGCAGCGGTACTTCCTGGGCGTCACGATCGTGGCGGCCTTCAACGGGATCCTGGTCGGTCTGGCAGCTCTCGTCCTCGGCGTGCCGCTCGCAGGCACGATCGCGATTGTGACGTTCATCTGCGCGTACATCCCGTATCTCGGCGCGTTCGTCGCCGGCGCGTTCGCCGTGTTGATCGCACTCGGCTCCGAAGGCACGACGACGGCGTTGATCATGCTCGTCGTGGTCATCCTCGCGAACGGGTCCCTGCAGCAGATACTCCAGCCGATCGCCTATGGGTCAACCCTGGGGCTGAATCCTCTCGTCGTCCTCATCGTCACGATCGGGGCAGGAGCCCTGTTCGGAATGCTCGGCCTCGTCGTTGCCGCTCCCCTGACCTCAGCTGCGGTGCACATCAAGGCGGACGTGGAGCGGGCAAGGGCCGCCGCGGTGCAGACGGGGAAGAAGCCGCCGGAGCCGCCACCTCCGGAGCCGTTCGGCGACGCGAGCCTGTTGGCATCAGGTTGAGGTCGGCGCGCGACGCAGGGCTTGATCTAGCTGCCCTATCGTGAGGACGGACGCCGGGTGAAAACCCCTTGGGCAGGTACGATCGATCGGCCCGCCCCCATCGACTAGCGGTCCAGGTCACCACCCTTTCAAGGTGGTTGCACGGGTTCGAATCCCGTTGGGGGTACTCGCATGAACACTGGGATTGCGGCCCTCTTGGGAAGAGCCGGAGACCTCGTTTACACCAGAGTTACACCGTTTCGGTCTGAGATCGCCTCTCACCCGCCTTCTCGGGTGCGACGCGCTCCCCAAGGATGCTGAACGGAGCGATCGGTCGGCGCCCTCAAACCTCTCTCACCCGCTTCCCCCTTTGAGGGGCGCCGTCCGCTAGTCGATGGGGGCGGCGTGGGCGATCGTACCTGGACTGCGCCTCCAGGCACCCACCGCGGCACCTGCAGAAATTGACCGGGCCTAGCGCGTTGGTGTCAAGAACTCGTCCGCCGGGCGTGTAAGCACGGGCTGTGTACAGTTTCGCGAAGGTGCTTTCCAAGGACGGCACAGACTCTGCGACGGCGTCGGGCGACGCTGGGAGTGGATCGCTCGGCGAGTCGCGTTTTCCGCCCGCTGTGGCGCTGATTCTGTTCATTGGGCTCAATATCGGGTTGCGGGTCTGGTTGCCGAACCAGGGAGCGATCCGTCAGCCGTGGCTTCTGCCTTCGGTCGAGGCGGTGCTGCTTGTTGTTCTGTTCACGGCCGACCCGGTAGGTCTCGCGAGGCGGACGCGCTGGCAGCATCGCATCTCGCTCTCGCTCGTTTGCGTCCTCGTCGCAGCCGCATTGTGGGCGACAGTTCTCCTCGTCTACGACCTGATCAAGGGGACAGGGGTTACCAATTCGCCCTCCCAACTCCTGGCCTCAGGGGGCGTGGTCTGGCTCGGCAATAACCTCTCCTTCGCGCTTCTCTATTGGCTGATCGACGGCGGCGGACCGATCGCCCGTCTGCGGCAGCCGGTTCCTGTTGACTTCGCGTTCACGCAGCAACTGAGCCCCGAGATCGCACCGCCCGGCTGGCGGCCCGTCTTTCTCGACTATCTACACCTCGGCTTCACGAACGCGACCGCATTCAGTCCGACAGACGTGATGCCGCTCACGCATCGCGCCAAGTACGCAATGCTCGTTCAGTCGACCGTGGCACTCGCGCTCTTCGGCCTGATCGTCGCACGCGCCGTCAACGCGTTCACCTAACCGCCGGTCCACTGCGCACGGCGCCGCGGGCGGGTGGGGCGCTACGGGGAGGTCGCGTCCTGATCCCGGGCCGCTACGTCCTCTCGTGCCGGTGGCGACGACTTCGGCGCTGATTGGGTCCTTTCGCCTGCGTCGAGGGACAGCCCGGAGACGGTGTCCCTGAACTCCCGCATGCCCTTGCCGAGCGATCGTCCGATCTCGGGGAGCTTCTTAGAACCGAACAGCAACAGCAATACGGCGACCAATGCGAGCCAGTGCCAAGGACTATCCAGGCCGACCATCCACCTACAGTACTGCTTCTTCGCCGACTCAGCTCTCCCGAGTATTCCGCGGATGACGCCTGAGTCTGGGATGGGTACGGGGCTGTGATGGGTGAGTTCGAGAGTCCCGCGGGTCTGGGGTAGCAGGAGTCCCGCGCGCCTAGGACCCAAAACCGCAGTTCTGCAACCCCGCCGTCGGGTGGGTCATCGAGGACACCGAGGATTAGCGCGACCTAGTTGATCTTCTCCATGAACTCCTAACTACGGCACCGGCTATGCACGACGCGAGCGCCCCTCCGGGGGCGTTCTGCGTTCATGTGTACCTGGGGCGATCACGGACGGCCCTTGGTGATCTGTTGCCGGGAGTTCCTCAAGCTCTCTCCGAGGTTCCGACGCTCGACCGTGACTCGGTCAGCCTTCCACCGCTGCCACGTGTGGGGCGAAGCCACCAGGAGGCCGGGGCTCGTCGCCGCACTGGGTGAGGTGAGGCCTTCGGCAGACGTGTCACCGAGCAGGCTCACCTCGCGACATTCAGAAGACCGACGTAGGCATGGGAAGGTGGCGAGGGGAAGCTATAGCCGGGAAGCACCAGCGAGAATGCGGAGCCCTCGGTGGTACTCCGTACCGAGACCGACCCTCCGTGGCTCTTGGCGACTGCGTCCACGATGGCGAGCCCGAGCCCCGCGCCGCCGTCTGCGCGCGAACGGGCGGCGTCTGCACGCGCGAACCGCTCGAAGAGCCGGGAGACGACCTCCGGCGCGACCCCGGCGCCCGCGTCTACGACTTCGAGCACGACTTCGTCGCCTGCACCTCTGCCGCGTAGCTCGATCGGCGCGAACTCCTCCGTGTACTTGACGGCGTTCTCGAGCAGCGCGTCGAGGGCTGTTCGAACTCGGTCGGGGTCGGCGTGGAGCGTGCCACTCGGGAGAGAGCCGAGTCGCCAGGCCCGTCGTGCCGTTTCCGACCACCGCATGAAGACGTCCTCGAGGAACGGGGCCAGGTCTATGTCGGCCGCCCGAATGAAGTCCGGCCGCTCGGCCTGCGCGAGCAGGAGCAACCGCTCGACGATGTGCTCCATGCGCCCGAGTTCGTCGAGAGCAACGTCGATCTCGGGCTCGGCGCCGCGCTCCCGCCTCCGTAGTAGCTCGAGGTGGCCGCGGGCGATCGTGACGGGGGTGCGCAGCTCGTGCGAGACATCGTGCAGGAGTTGCTCCTCGCGCTCGAGCAAGATACTGCGCTGTTCGGCCAGCCTGCGGCTGCTCTCAATCGCTGCGACGCGACGACGCGCGTGCCAGACCATGGCGACGAACATCGCGGCCATCAACGGCACCTCGAAGAGCTCGCCCCAGACCTGGATGCCGTCGAACGCGTCCACCAGGATCGCCACTCCGGTGACGACCATGACGACACCGAGAACGAACACCGTCAGGGAGCGGCGCCAAACCCGGAAGCCGAAGACGAGCGTGAGGCTGATCCAGATGAAATGGAACGGGATCGTCTCCCAGCCCGGCCACAGGACCATGGCGGCGAGGTTCGCCGCGGCGAACAGCGCCCAACCCGCCTCGAGTCGGTCAGGCCTCGGCCAACCGGTAGCCCACATGGCGCACCGTTTCGATGGGGGCTCCAGGGCCGAGCTTCTTGCGCAGGCGCCGCACGCACACGTCGACCACGTTCGAGCCAGGGTCGAAGTGGTAGCCCCACACCTCCGAGAGGAGGCGCTCTCGGCTCACCACCTCGCCCGCGTGGGCAACTAGGTGGCTGAGTAGGCGGAACTCGCGATCGGCAAGCGTGACGGAGTGACCGCCGAGGCGCGCCTGGCGGCGGGCGAGATCGAGCACAAGGCGGCCCACCGAGAGCACGTTCTCACGCTCCCCGAGGAGTTGGCGCCGCAGGTGCACGTGCACCCGCGCGATGAGCTCGTCGAGCGCGAACGGTTTCGAGACGTAATCGGACGCCCCAAGCGCGAAGCCCTGCAGCCTCGTACTCAGATCGGCCCGGGCGGAGAGGATGAGCACGGGCAACTGGGGCCGCTCCCTCTGCAGTACGCCAAGTACGCTTAGACCGTCGAGGCCCGGCATGAGCAGATCGAGCACGACGAGGTCGTACCGCTCGGCCAGGGCGAGCCGGAGTCCCTCGCCTCCGTTGCCGGCGCCATCGACGGCGATGCCCTCCGCCTCGAAACCACGGGCTACGAAGGAGAGAATCCGCACCTCGTCCTCGATCACAAGGATCCGCATGGCCCCGACAGTACAACCCGGCTCCCTCCGCGTAAACTGCTGCGGACGGGTCGCCGGCTGGGAAGAGTCTCCAACCGTGCAGGGCGCGATGACGACCAACCGGTTTTTGGCGCCGCGACTCCCGATCTGTTTCGGGCTCGCACCGCGAAAGCACCTCGTTCACATTCACGGCATCGCGCCGCGGCACCTTTCGGGCGGACCCCCTCGCGGGGTTCGGGTTCCCGCCTCCGGCATGCGTGCGGGATGACGCGAAGATGACGATCTGATGACAAGTTCGTCATCTCGCTAGGAGGCGCGGCCCGCCCTGGATATACACGCCCCAGGCGATGGGGCGAAAACTAATTGGAATCGGCGCTGCCGCAGCTCTGGTGGTGGCGCTCATCGTGTGGTACGTGACCGGCTACCTGATGGTCTCGTCCGCCTCGGTCACCGTACCTGCTGCCGGGCCTGCTGCCGGCGGCGCGGGCACACAGGTGAACCTGACGCTGCAGACGGTCGCCGGTCTCGGAAACGGCTACACGGAACCGACCTGGGTCTCGTACCTCGTCAAGGACGAGAAGGGGGCTTGGCAGCACAGCACTGTTTTCAATCTGCCTGCGCATGCGCTCGTCCACGTGACGGTGTACCAGTTCGACGGCGACAGTGGCTTGCGCAACCCGTTCTTGGCCCGCGCGCAGGGTGTCGTGGGTGATGTGATGAAGGTCGACGGAAAGACGGTCACCCACATCGACCCGGCGCTGGCGTCGCATACGTTCGCGGTCGCTGCCTATCACCTCGTCGTGCCGCTGATCGGGGTCGCGGACGAGGCGAAGAACCAGTGCGAACAGGCGCCGTGCGGGCTCGACAAGGCGCATCGGACGATCACGTTCGCGTTCCGAACCGGCGGCCCCGGCCGGTTCCGGTGGCAGTGCTTCGTGCCCTGCGCTGCCGGCTTCATCTACGGCTTCGGCGGGCCGATGCAGACGATCGGCTACATGGATGGCTTCCTCAACGTCGTCTGAGCTGACTAATGAATGAGCCCAATCACACCCGTCGGGTCATCGTCCTCACGATCGTCGCGAGCCTGATTGCACTCCCGCTCGTGATCTGGGTGCTCGGGCCGCGCCTGCCGCCGGGCAACGCAAGCGAGCAGGCTGCGGGCCAGGTCACCGACAACACCGTGCTGACCGCGGTGTTGACGCCGCTGGTCTGCCTTATCCTCGTCTTCTTTGGCTACTCGCTGATCGTCTTCCGCCGGCGCGGCCCGACAATCGAGGAGGGTGCGGCGATCCGCGGCAACGCGCGGGCACAGACGCTCTGGATCGTCGCCACGTCTGCGATCGTGCTTTTCCTGGCCGGCTATGGCACCTGGGCGCTGCTCCAGAGCGGCTCGGGCGGCGGTCAGGGGCCGTCGCCGATCGCGGTGCCGAAGGGTCCGAAGCTGGCGGTACAGGTGATCGGCCAACAGTGGCAGTTCACCTACCGCTACCCGTCCTTCGGCGGGATCGAGACCTCGCAGCTCGTGCTCCCGGCCGACAAGCTGATCGAACTCCATGTCACCTCGCTCGACGCCGTGCATTCGTTCTGGGCTCACGACCTCGGGATCAAGGCCGACGCGAACCCGAACGTCGACAACGTCGTGTACTTGAACACGCGCAGCCCTCGGACCTTCACCATCCAGTGCGCGGAACTGTGCGGGCTCTGGCACGGCTACATGTTCGACACGGGTAGGGTCGTCACCGGCGCTGCGTTCACCACCTGGATCTCGCAGCAGCGGCAGGTCTTCCAGACGATCGCCCGCTACATGCCCCCCTACAGCACGACCTACAACCCGAAACCGACGCGGAGGGCGGGATGAGCCTGCGGCGCCTATTCGGCTTCAACCTCCTCTTCGCTGTCGTGCTCGGCGCGGCCGGCTACTACCTGGGCTGGTGGCTCGGCCACCAGATCAACCCCAAGAGCCTCGACTATTTCGGAGACACGGGCCAGAACGACGTGGCCCTGTTCTTGGCCTACCTCCTCGGCGTGATCGGCTTCCTCGGCGGGCTCGGCTTCCTTAACTACCCGCTCGCGCGGATGACCGGACGCCCCGCCTCGCTCGGCCACGAGGGCGATGACCCGCGCGGCTGGACGCGGTACATCGGCTTTTGCACCGACCACAAGGTGGTCGGGCTGCAGTACTTGATCGGGATCGGCTTCTTCATCTTCTTCGGCGGCGTCAACGCGATGCTGATCCGCTTCGAGCTCTTGCGGCCGCAGCCGAACGTCTTCCCGGCGGGCCAGTACCTGACCCTCGTCGGCCTGCACGGCACGATGATGATGGGGATGATGACGAGCGGGATCCTCGGCCCGTTCGCCAGCTACTTCATGCCGCTGATGATCGGCGCCCGGCGCCTGGCGTTCCCTCGTCTCGAGGCGCTCACGTTCTGGCTCCTGATGGCGGCCGGCGCGATCCTCACCTCGACGGTCTTCTACGGCGGCTTCCCGACCGGCTGGACAGGCTACGCGCCGCTCAACGACCAGGCGAACATGGGGATGGACTCCTACATCGTCTTCTTCGCGCTCGTCGGAATCTCGATGACCCTTCTGGGTTTCAACATGCTCGCGACCGTGCTCAGCATGCGGGCGCCCGGGCTCACCTGGGGCCGCCTGCCGATCTTCGTCTGGAGTATCGTTGCGACTTCGGCGCTGAATGTTCTCGCCGCTCCGGTTCTGATCGTGACGCTGACGATGGTCGCGCTCGACCGGACGGCGCAGACCGGGTTCTTCCTCTCGAGCGTGGGCGGCAGCCCATACCTGTACGAGAACCTGTTCTGGGTCTTCGGGCACCCCGAGGTGTACATCCTCGCGATCCCGGGGATGGGGATCGTGCTCGAGCTCTTGCCGGTGTTCTCGCGCAAACCCCTTTGGGGTTACCGACTGGCTGTCGCGGGGATGCTGGGCGTGACGCTGCTCAGCTTCTTCGTTTGGCAGCACCACCTGTTCATGAGCGGCCTCAACGCCGACCTGCGGCCGTTCTACATGCTCTCAACCGAGCTGATCTCACTGCCGACCGGCTTCATTTTCCTCTGCGCGATGGGAACGGTCTGGCGAGGCAAGATCCGCTACGACGTGCCGATGCTGTTCTGCCTCGCCTGGGTGTTCAACTTCTTCATCGGCGGGCTCTCCGGCGTCTTCCTCTCCGACGTGCCGAGCGACGTCACGACCCACGGCAGCTTCTTCTCCATGGCCCACTTCCACTACACGATCATGGGCGGGCTGATCTTCACGTTCTTCGCGGCCATCTACTACTGGCTGCCGAAGATGACAGGCATCCAACTCAACCAGAAGCTCGGGAAGATCCACTTCTGGATCATGTTCATCGCCTTCAACTCGACCTTCGCGCCGCTGTTTGCGATCGGTCTTCTGGGCCAGCCGCGGCGGGTCGTCACCTATCCCGGCAACCTCCAGTTCCTCAACGACTGGGCCTCGGTCTCGGCCTTCGTGCTCGGCTTCTCGATGTTGATCTTCCTCGCGAACTTTGTCTGGTCGCTCGTGATCGCACGCCACCCGGCCGAGCAGAACCCCTGGCACTCGAAGTCGCTCGAGTGGCAGGTGCCGACGCCCGTGCCGGTCTACGACTTCGAGCGCATCCCGGTGATCGACTCCGACCCCTACCCCTACGGCACTCAGGCGCCGCGTGCGCCGGCGCCGGCAGTCGCTCCGGCAGGGAGCTAGACGATGATGACCAACGCGCCCGTCGTGATCGAACCCGAACCCGTCGAGGTGCAGGAGCGGAACCTCTGGGCAGGCGCACGCCTGCTCGCGTCGTCGACGGTATTCCTCTTCCTGCCGTTCGTGTTCGGTTACGTCTACCTTGCCTCGCTCAACACGGCCAACCTGTGGCGGCCGGGTCACCTGACCGGGCCGCTGGGCTGGGGGATCGCGGTCATGCTGGCGGTCGTTGTCAGCGCCGGACTCGTGGCGTGGGCGCGCTCCGACCTGGCGCACGGCAAGGATGCCTCGTCGCGGTGGCTCACGCTCGCGGCGCTCCTCGCCGGGATCGCGGCCGTTGTGCTTCAGGCGGTCGAGTACTCGCAGCTCAGCTTCGGGCCGAGCGACGGCGGGTACGCGAGCGTGTTCGTCGGCTGGACGGGGCTCTTCGCGGTCGTCGTCCTCGGCGCGATGGTGTGGCTCGAGATCATCGTGGCGTCGAGTTTCCGCAACGGGAGCGGCGCCCCCGGCTCGGGGCGGGCCGACCTCGACGCGCTCGGCTTCTACCTCACGTTCCTCGCCGGTCTCGGTGCGGTGACGTTCGCCTTCCTCTACCTCGTCTGAGGACGGGCAGCGGTGCTCCTGAACCCGCCCGTCATGATGGTGACGGCCGCCGCCATCCTCTACTGGCTCGGCGGCCGCGGCGGCCCCTTCGGCCAGCGGGAGCGTGCCGAGCGGCGCTGGCGGACGCCACTCTTCGTGGCGGGGCTCGTGACCGTCGTCGTCGCCCTCTCGCCGCCGATCGACAGGCTCTCGGACTCGCTCTTCTCAATGCACATGGTGCAGCACGTACTGCTGATCGAGGTCGCGGCGCCGCTGATCGTGCTCGGCAAGCCGTGGAGCAGGATCTGGCGGTCGTTCCCGCTCGAGACCCGCAGGGACGTGGCGGGCGGCGTCGCCCGTAGCGGGTGGGCTGCTCCGTTGCGGCGGGGGGCAGGTTGGCTCGTGGTGCCGGCCGTCGCGTTCGTGTTGATGAACGGCATCTTCGTGCTCTGGCACGTGCCGGCGCTCTACAACGCCGCGCTCGCGCAGCCGGCTCTTCACGATCTCGAGCACCTCACGTTCTTCCTCACCGCGCTCCTATTCTGGGCGCAGCTGCTCGGCGATGGGCCGTTCAGGGCACGTCTGACGCTGCCGTGGCGTGCGACCTACGCCGTCGGCGCAATGGTCGTCGGGTGGGGCCTCGCGGTCGTGCTCGCGATGGCGCCCTCACCGATCTATCCGCACTACGCAGCGCTCGCGACCAGACCCTGGGGCCTGTCGGCACTGGCCGATCAGCAACTCGCCGCCGGCATCATGTGGGTCCCGGCCTCCGTCCCCTGGACGGCGATCGCACTCGTATGCGCATACGCCTGGCTCGACCCGACCGTCCGGCGTCGGCGTTGGGTGCGCGAGCTCGCGGGAGAACATTGATGTCGACGACAAAGGAGGGGACGCTGAGATGACGACGCTGACCGCCTCGACGAACTTCACGACCGGAGGGGTTCTGTCCTGGGCGATCCCGATCGCACTCGTGCTCGTCGTGCTCGTGTGGTGGGGCGTCGTGCTGACGATCCGGGCGTTCAGGGCCAGTGAGGGCGAAGGCTAAATGGAGCCGACCACATCGGGCACGCCCCCCGGTCGCGCGAGGCTCGTCCGAACAGCCATCGTGGTCATCGCTGCCGCGGCGGCCATAGGGGTCGGCGCCGGAGTCGCGGCTCATCTGCTTCTCCCCACCGGAGCTTCGCAGCCGGCGGCGGTGCCGCTGCCGTACCTGCACGGACAGGCGACGTGGGCCCCGGGAAAACGTCCCGCACCGCAGTTCACCCTCCACAACGTGCTCGGAGGGAATGTCTCGCTCAGCTCGACGCGCGGCAACGTGACCCTGATCACTTTCCTCGACTCACACTGCCGTACCCTCTGCCCCATGATCGGAGGGGCGATCGGGGACGTCCAGAGGGCGCTGCCGGCGGCAGCTCGGCCCACAGTGCTCATCGTGAGCGTCAACCCCGCCGGCGACAACGCCGCGAGCGTCCGCGCCAGCGTCCACCACTGGCGGATCGCGGCGGGATGGCGGTGGCTATCCGGAAGCCGGCAGCAACTCGCGCCAGTGTGGCGTGCCTATGGAATCGAGGTGGAGCCAACGACCAACGACATCACCCATGGAGCCGCCGTCTATCTGGTCGACCGCCGCGGCTACGAGCGCTCTGGATACCTCGCCCCATTGCTGCCGAACCTGCTCACGCTCGACATCCGGCGGGTAAGCGCTGAGACGGGCGTCACGGACTCATAGATGTAGCAAGCCTTTCAAGGTGGTTGCACGGGTTCGAATCCCGTTGGGGGTACTGCCGAGATGTCGCCGTACGTGTGCGAGCGACCAGGCCCCTACACCGGCCGATACGTGTGCAACACCGCGCCGCTCTCGTACCGGATCAGATCGACGAGCTCGTAGGCCGTCCGGTCGGAGGTCTCCGGGAAGACCGAGAGGCCGCTGCCGATCGTGACCGGGTACATCATCAGGCGCAGCTCGTCCACGAGGCCGTTCGTGAGCAGCGTGTGCACAAGCGTGCAGCTGCCGGCGACGAGGATCGGCCCTCCGTCCTGCTCCTTCAAGGCCGTCACCGCGGTGGGAACGTCCCCGTCGAGCACCGTTGCGTTCCAGGTCGCGGTACGCAACGTCGACGAGACGACGTGCTTCGGCATCGCGTTCATCTTGTCGGCGAACGGGCCCTCGCGGGAGGGCCAGGCTCCGACGAACGTCTCGTAGGTGACCCGGCCGAGCAGGAGCGACTCCGCGGCCAGCGTCTCCTGGAGCTTGAACTCGTACAGCTCCGGAGTGCCGAACTCCATCGTCCAGCCGGCGTGGCGATGCGTCGGCTCGCCGCCTGGCGCCTCCATCCGGCCGTCCAGGGTCACGAACTCGGTCACGATCAGCTGGCGCATTGCTCCTCCACGAGACGCAGGGCTGCGAAGCACAGCCTATCGGGGCTCGAGTGCGACACCATCATCACCGTCAAGTCGCGCAGTTGCGCCTATCCTGAGCGGTCAGGGGCGGTTAGCTCAGCTGGTAGAGCACCTCGTTTACACCGAGGGGGTCGGCGGTTCGAGCCCGTCACCGCCCATGTTGGCCCGGAGAGAGTCAGCAGCAACGCGGACGTACTGCGTGTGCGAGACTCCACGGGCCGTCTCGTACGAGGAGGATGGGCATGGCAGTCGGTCGACGATCCGTCATGGTGTTTGCGGCGCTTGTCGCGATCGCCGTGCCCGCCGCCGCTACGGGCACGCGGGCCGCGAGTGCGATCAAGCTGTGCCCGAAGATCACGGCGCAGGCGTGGAAGTTCCCCGGTTCGCCGGTTGGTGGAAACACCTACGGCTCGTACGTGGTCGGCAGCTATACGTGCGCGAATGCGGCGAGCTGGATCAAGAAGCTAACCCCCACCGTGGTCAAGAACAGGACGATCGGATCGTCAAACGTCCTCACCAACGGCCCTTCCGGTTTCAAGTGCACCGCAAATTCCGACGCCAACGGCCACGCCTTCGCCGGCTCATGCCGACGCGGAAAGCGCTCGGCGACAGTCGGGTTCGGGTGGGGCGGTCGACCCTAGGGTCACTCCACCTGTGGGTGGGCGCAGGCCCGGCACGCAAACGCTCCTCCCCGACGGCCCACACGCGGATATCCAACGTCCGGGAAAGTGGCGCTGTAGCCTGACGGCTCCATTCCTGCCGAGCTAAGGAGACACGCGGGCTCGTGCCGCAGACCGTGACATCGCCGCTGCAGCCCTATCTGCCGCGGCTCGTACTCGACTGGCAGCAGACGACGCCCGACGCCCTCGTGCGCGAGATCGAAGGGTCGATGGTGTTCGTCGACATCTCGGGGTTCACGAAGATGTCGGAACGCCTCGCTCGCCAGGGGAAGGTCGGTGCCGAGGAAGTCTCCGACGTGATCGGCGACACCTTCGAGACACTGCTCGCCGAGGCCTACGCCCGCGGCGGCAGCCTGATCAAGTTCGGCGGCGACGCGCTGCTCCTGTTCTTCGAAGGCCAGCGAGCACGCCCTTCGCGCGGTTGCGCCGCTCACGGCATGAGAGCGGAGCTGCGCCGCGTCGGCACGTTCGAGACGACCTCGGGGAAGGTGACGCTGAGGATGTCGGTGGGTGCGCACACCGGCCTGTTCCACTTCTTCCTCGTCGGCGGCTCCCACCGGGAGCTGATCGTGGCCGGGCCTGCGGCCACCGAGACGGTGACGATGGAGGGTGCCGCCTCGGCCGGGCAGATTCTGCTCAGCCCAGCGCTTGCGGCAGCTCTCCCGTGCCGCGAATCGCGGGCGCGCCGTCGGCCCCGGCGTCCTGCTCGCGGGGAGCCCTCCCGCTGTCGGGCGCACCGAGGTCAGCCGCGAGGTGGTCGCGTTCGACCTTCAGCCGTTCGTGCCCGCCGCGCTACGCGAGACGGTGCTCGCAGGAGACGTGGAGCCGGAGCACCGCTCGGTCACGATCGCGTTCGTCCACTACGGCGGGTTCGACGATCTCGTGCGAACGAAGGGGTCGAGTGCGGCGGCCGCTGCACTCGACACGCTCGTCCGCTGCACGCAGGAGGCCGCCGACAGCCACGACATTGCCTTCCTTTCATCCGACATCGCGCCGGACGGCGGCAAGATCATCCTCACCGCCGGCGCTCCCATCGTGACCGGAGCAGACGAGGAGCAGATGCTCCTCGCAGTAGGGCAGATCGTCGCGGGCCACTCAGCTCCTGCCACTCCACGTCGGCGTCAACAAGGGGCCCGTCTTCGCCGGCGCGATCGGGCCTCCGTACCGGCGCACCTACACCGTCATGGGCGACGCCGTCAACCTCGCCGCGCGATTGATGGCAAAGGCAGGCACGGGCGAGATCGTCGCGGCCCCGAACGTGCTCGACGCGTCGCGGACGATCTTCGAGACGACCGAGCTCGAGCCGTTTCTCGTCAAGGGGAAGACGAAGCCGATCACGGCGTTCACGGTCGGCGAGGCGAAGGGAAGCCGGGCGACGATCGCCGAGGCGGGCCTGCCGCTGCTCGGCCGCGATCTCGAGCTGCAGGCGCTGTTCGGCGCCTGGAAGTCGTCGCAGGAGGGTGCCGGTCGCGTGGCCGAGCTCACCGCCGAGCCCGGCATGGGCAAGAGCCGTCTTCTCGAGGAGTTCCTCGTGCGGGCCGAGAGCCCGGACGTGATTCGCAGCGAGTGCCGTCTCTACCAGTCCGCAACGCCCTACTTCCCCTTCCGGGCTCTTCTCCGCTCCGCATTCGGTCTCGACAGGGCTCGACGACGAAACGAAGCGCGGAAGCGCTGGCAGCGCTCGTCGGCGAGCGCGCGCCCGAGCTGCGTCCCTGGCTGTCGCTGATCGCGACTCCGCTCGACCTCGACGTCGCGCCCGTCGCCCGAGGTGGAGGCGCTCGAGGACGAGTTCCGTCGCACACGGCTCGAGGAGGTGGTCGCGGCACTCGTCGCCGCAGTCGCGATCGAGCCGCCGTGCTCGTCGATCGAGGACACCCACTGGATGGACGAGCCGTCGTGCGGGCTCTCGGCCCGCATCACAGCCGGCGCTCCGGACGAGCCCCTGGCTCGTGATCCTCTCGCGCCGCCCCGGCCGGGAGGGCTACGTGGCAGCCGACGAGGGGAATGCGCTCGTCCGTCTGGAGCTCGAGCCGCTCGGCACGGCACAGGCGATCGAGCTGATCCATGCGGCGACCGACGACGCGCCGCTGATGCCCTCGCAGGTGCACGAGCTCGCCGAGCGCGCCGCGGGAAACCCGCTCTTCCTGATCGAGCTGCTCGACGCCCTTCGGCGCGGCGAGGACGTCGAGACGATGCCGAGCTCGGTCGAAGGTCTCATCCACGCCCGTATCGACCGGCTCCCCACCGTCGATCGCCGCAGGCTACGGGCGCTCTCGGTGCTCGGGCTCGGGTTCCGGGTCGAGAACGCCGAGGTCGCTCTCGACGACGCAGGGTCGCCGCAGGTCGCACGAGTCGCTCCGCGGCCTCGGCGACTTCCTCTCCGTCGACAGGTCCGGCTGGGTCCAGTTCCGCCACGCGCTGATCCGGGACGCAGCGTACGAAGGGCTTCCCGTATCGAAGGCGACAGGAACTGCACGCCCGGGTCGGCGACTCGATTCTCGCCGCTGCAGGTGACACTCCCGTCGACGTGGCGGAGCTGCTCTCGCTCCACTACTCGTACGCGCGGCGCTGGCCAGAAGCCTGGAGATACTCCCTCATGGCCGGCGACTGGGCGCGCGGCGTGTACGCCAACAACGAGGCCGCACGCTTCTACCGGCGGGCGGTCGCTGCGAGTGCCCGCCTCGACGAGGTCGACGAGAGCGAGGTCGCAGACGTGTGGCGCTCGCTCGGCGCCGTGTGCGAGTTGGCGGGGGAGTTCGACCGACGCCTACGACGCGCTGCGAACTGCAGGCCGGCTACTCCGCGACGACCCGATCGCCCGGGCGGAGACCTACGAGAAGCGCGCCATCGTGAAGAAGCGCGTCGGCGCCTACCCGCTCGCGCTCAGAGCCACGTCGTCCGGGCTGAAGGCAGGTCGAAGGGCTCCGCTCGACGGCCGCCAACGAGATGCGGGCAAACCTGGGCGCGTACCGCGCGGACATCCGGCTGCAGCAGGGCCACGTGCGCGAGGCCGTCTCGCTCGCAACGACCGTCGCCGCCGACGCGAAGCGCCACGGCGCCCGCCGCGCACTCGCGAACGCCTACCGCGTGCTGCACCACGGCTACCAGCAGCTCGGTGAGCCGGAGAACGCCGTGTACGAAGAGCAGGCACTCGAGATCTGGAGAGAGCTCGGCGAGCTGAGGCAGGCGGCGATCATCGAGATGAACTTCGGCGTCGACGCCTATGCCGAAGGACGCTGGGACGAGGCAGTCACGCACTACACCCGTGCCCAGGAGGATCTGCAGCGCGTCGGCGACCCGGCCCACGCCGGGCTCGCGGGAGCGAACCTGGGAGAGCTCCTCGTCAGCCGGGGTGCACTCGATCAGGCGGAACCGGTGCTCGTCGAGGCGCGGCGGGCACTGAGAGCCGCTCACTTTGCAGACGCGGCGATCTTCGCCGACATGCAGTACGCGCGGCTCGTGCTCGGGCGCGGGCAGGCGGCCGATGCCGTTGCGATGCTCCAGAGAGCCGTCGACGAGGCGGGCTCGCTCGGCCATCCGAAGCTCGTCGAGGTGGTTGCGATCCAGCTCGGCGAGGCACTCGTGCGCGCCGACGATCCCGAACGCGCGCTCGCCGTGCTCGCCGAGGCAGAACGGGGTGCCGGCGACGAGGCGATGGACATGAAGGTGCCGCTCGCGCTTGCCCGCGCGGGTGCGCTGATCGCCGTCGGTCGATCTGACGAAGCCGCGAGCGAGCTCGCGGCCGCGCTCCCGCTCGCCCGCAGACAGAGCCTTCTCTACGAGGAGATGCTGATCCTCGAGGCCCGGGCCGAGCTTGCCCGACGAACCGGCGATGCAGCAGACGGAGAGGAGCTGCAGGAGGCTCGAGCGCCTCCGGCAACTCCTCTCCGTCAGGAGCTAGCGGCTAGGAGGCTCAGCCGCCGCCCTTCCAGCCGTCGACCGAGGAGTAGACGTACGCCTCGTACGTTCCCCCGTTTGCGGCCGTCACGTAGCTCGTGATCAGGCACGACGTGCTCGCACCCTGGTTCGGGTCTGAGGCTGCCGGCGGCGGTAGAACGCTGTCGGGGTCCGGGCCGAGAACGAACGGGTCGCCGTTCAGTCGCGGGTCGCCGTTGCACACCGACCATCAGACGCTTGTCGGCGCCGTCGTACGGAGCGACATCGTCGTAGTACAGGGTGATCGGGATTCTGAGCGTTCCCGACCCCTGTCCACTTGAACCGCTCGACGACCGGGTACTTCGGTGAGACCGGCGCATCAGCGGGCGGGTGGAGGGTTGCCACACGTGCGGTCCCGTCCTGATACGTGAGCATCACGAGGGAGCCCGTCTTGCACGTACGTCGTAGTCAGCCGGGCTTCGTACTCGAAGCCCGCCGTCACGATCGTCCCACTGAAGTTGCCGTTACCGCACCCAGCGGTGGGGTCGAGGGGCACGGACTGCACGTTGCCGAAGTTCTTGCCAGTGACGCTCGCGGTGAACGGGAACGCCCAGCCGGCCGGCTTGTTGATCGGCACCGTTCCGCACGGCTTCGTCTGGACGATCGGGATCGTCTGACTCCACGCTCCCTGCGGCGTCCCCGACGGCAGCTGCTCGCAGACGAGATACGAGGGGCCGAGTGGGACGCCCGAGAAGGTGTAGTTGCCGTTCGCGTCGGCGATCTTCGACTGCACCGGCAGGTACGTCGTGCCGACGATCTTCACATAGAGATTGACCCGGAACTGCAAGGCGGGCTCGAAGGGCGTGCAACCCCCGCGGTTCCAACCGCCGTGTCCTCGTTCGTGTCCTGCCAGACCGTGCCGTTGGATCGTGTCCCGTCTTGATGGGCGGGTGTTGTGCGCCGCTCGCGATCGGGATCGCCACCACCGCGATCGCGCCACGACAACCGCGACGAGCAGCCAGCTGCCCTTCCTGTTCCTGCGGTACGCCCGGCCAATCTGTTTCGTCATGCCGTCATCCCCCTCTTCGGCGACGTGCGCCGTTTGGACGCTGCCAGAGTTCGTGCCGTCGACCGATGCGTCGCGGCCGTGGCCGAATGCTCATCGCAGATGCGGGCGCCAAGATCGCCGCCCACCACCCTGATCCTCCCCTGCGTCGGGGTCCTTTCCCCCGCGTTGGGGAACTCCCGCGCAGACGATCCTAGTGCCTCTTTCGAGGGATGCAAGTCCAGGGTCGATCGCGCCGAGACCATGACGAGCTCGTTCACCGGCTTCACACCAGATCGAGACGGGCTTGGCACATTCGGACGACCGAAGGCGACTATGGTTGCGGTCATGGACCCGTCCCGCCTCACCGGCTTCGACGTGCTCGAATCGCTCGACGACGAGCAGCGTGCGGCGGTCGCGGCCGTCGCGCAGGAGACGACCGCGCCGGCGGGCGAGGACCTCACGCGCTCGGGCGAGTTCGGCTACCACCTCTTCTTCATCGAGGAGGGCGAGGTCGAGGTGCTGCGTGACGGTGAGGTGATCGCCACGCTCGGCCCTGGCAGGCACTTCGGCGAGGTGGCGCTGATGGTCACGGGGCAGCGGACCGCCGACGTTCGGGCGCTCACGCCGGTCAAGCTGATCGTGGTCTTCGACCGCGACGTTCGCGAGCTCGACCGCACGATCCCCGGCTTCGGCCGCTCGCTGCGCGTCGCGAGCGGCCCGCGCATGCCGGGCGCGTCCTGAAAGAGCGGACCTCTACGACTCCGGCTCGAGCTCGAGCGCGCAGGAGTTGATGCAGTACCGCTGGCCGGACGGGCCAGGCCCGTCCGGGAAGACATGGCCGAGATGGCCGCCGCACGCGGCGCACGTCACCTCGGTGCGGATCATCCCGTAGCTCGCATCGACATGGGTCTCGACGCTGTCGAGCGATGCCGGCTCGACGAAGCTCGGCCAGCCCGAGCCCGAGTCGAACTTCGCCCCGGAGCGGAAGAGCTCGGTCCCGCAGCCGGCGCAGCGGTACACGCCTGGCGTCTTCGTGTCGGTGTAGGCGCCCGTGAACGCCCGCTCGGTTCCCTTCTCGCGCAGCACCGCGTACTGCTCGGGGGTCAGGCGGGCACGCCACTCGGCGTCGGTCAGTTGTGTCTCGATCGTTGGTCATGGTCGTACCGTCCGGCGGCGCCGCCGACCGTTACAGGACGACGAACGAGACGGCCACGAACTGCGTCACTGCCGCGGCGACGACGAGCAGGTGGAAGACCTCGTGGAACCCGAAGGTGCGCGGAAACGGGTTCGGCCAGTGGAACGCGTAGATGAGCGCGCCCAGCGTGTAGAGGAGCGCCACCGACGAGCACGAGCACCGATCCGGCCACGCCGACGCCCGAGAACATCTGCGGGATCGTCATCACGCCGACCCACCCGACCGTCACGTAGGCGAGGACGCTCACCCACTTCGGCGCGTCGAGCCAGGCGAAGTTGAGCACGAGGCCGAGCGCCGCCCCCGCCCAGACCGT
This sequence comes from uncultured Thermoleophilia bacterium, assembly GCA_963829285.1. Classification (GTDB taxonomy): domain Bacteria; phylum Actinomycetota; class Thermoleophilia; order Gaiellales; family Gaiellaceae; genus Gaiella. Next base: position 203,212 of record CAWHHW010000004.1, read on the forward strand.
CGCAAGCACGATCCAGCGGATCGGGCCGTCGAACGCGAGCAGCGCGAACGGCGTGTAGGTGCCGGCGATGAAGAGGAAGATCGTCGAGTGGTCGAGCCGCCGCGCCCACACCCGCCGCGCCGCCGACTTGAACGGGTAGCGGTGGTAGAGCGCGCTGGCGCCGAACATCGCGGCGAGCGCGCTGACGTAGACCCAGGCCGCGAAGCGCGGCAGCGCCCCGTCGGCGAGCACGATCAGCACCACGCCGGCGACGATCGCGGCGAAGAATGCCCACAGGTGAAACATGCCGCGCAGAGCGCGGCTTCTCGATCGAGATCATCCACTCATTGTGCCTGGCGCGCCTACCATGGCCGAGGGGCCGTTAGCTCAGTTGGTAGAGCAGGGGACTTTTAATCCCAAGGTCGCTGGTTCGATCCCAGCACGGCCCATCAGTGTTTATGCGGGTTTGTAGCCTCTCAGACCTATTGCCTCGACTAGCGACTCTCTTCCTGAAACAGCTTCAGGCGCTCAGCGACCCCGTCGATCCACGCCTGAGCGCGCGGCAATCGGATGACCGCACGGCCTGAACCGAGCCGGAGCGCCGCTCCGTGCAGACCCCGCGGTATCAGCCTGTAGGTGCCTTCGACACCGAGCGCCTGCGCCCGTTCGAATCCCCGCCGCGAACTCGCGGGGGTCACTCCCGGAACCCCCGGCAGGTAGCGATCCCAGCCGCCGTGCAGGACGTCCAACCGCTTGCTCTGCAGGTCTTCGAGCGACAGTCGATCGGGAATCCACGGCGCCAAGCCGAGCACACCGGTGACATCCGGGTGCCCGGCAACGCCGATCGAGACCGCCCCTCCCATCGAGAACCCGACGAGCAGAGAAGGGCGTGCGACGAGCTCTAGCGCGGTCCTCGCGTCGGCGAAGCACGAGTCGAGCTCGGCCCAGCTCTTGATCCGATAGCGCACCTCGGCGAAGAGGATGTCCGGGAAACGAAGTTCGAGAGCGCCTGCCAGCAGCTCGCTGGTTGCGCTCCAGGTGCCGGGCACCGCCCTGGCAGAGCCGCCGTTCAGGAGCACGACGGCGATCGGGGCGTCGTCATTGCGTAGACGCGCGTCCGCGCCCGTCGCGAGGTGCACCGTGCGGGTCATCGCACTCTCACGCCAACGACATGAGGGCTCAGCTGATCGAGATCGATTGCTTCGGTCACGCTCATTCGAACCTATACCAGGGCCTGCTCGTCATCGAAGGACGGGCGCGCAGGCGGGCGTGGTTGTGCTTGGCGTGGTGGGCGCGTAGGCTCGGCGGCGTCCGTGTCGTCGAGCAGGAGTAGCCGTCACGGCGATCTCCTGCGTAGTTTCGGGCAACCGGCTCAGGCGCTCCTCGGATGACCGGGTCGTGTCGGACTGCAAGCCTCTCAGGTGAAGCTACTGCGCCCGCGTCCGAACGTGGGCGCGCGATTCACCGCTAGATCGGAGGCGCTTGAGATGACGGTTCTCGAAGAGAAGCCCCGTCAGGAAGTGAGGAAGGGCAACACGGTGCCGCTGAGCTGGGACGAGGTGTACTACACCAACTGTCCGCTCGTGTCGGCGAGCAACGTCGACCAGGAGCTCGGCTGGACGCGCGAGGAGTACAAGAAGATCGGCGTCAAGTACGCGTTCCTCCGCTCGACCCGTGGGAACGACTGGTACCCGCACTACATCCACAACCTCGACAACCTGATCCGGTTCGGCGGCCTGTTCCCGCCGATCCACGTGAACGCGGATCTCCGCAGGACGCGGCTGCTCGGCGCGACGCATGTGCACGAGGGCGGCTGCCTGTTGGTGCGCGCCACGGACAAGCTCTTCCGGATGAAGGATCTGAAGGGCAAGAAGATCGGGCTGACGAAGAGCCTGAACACGATCAAGAACGACTGGTGGCGGATCCAGGAGCACCAGGGCATCGAGCTGATGCTGATGCTGAACGACATGACCCAGCGACGACGTCGAGATCGTCGAGTTCCCGTATCCGGACGACTGGTACGACAAGCCGGAGATGCTGGCGCCGATGGAGAACCCGTCGGAGCTGTGGCTGAAGCGCGACCACAAGCACGACCTGGCTTTCCGGCCACTGGAGACCGCGTTGGAAGCGGGCACGGTGGATGCGATCTACACGCAGAGCGTCGTCTTCCAGAGGTTGCAGGAGGCGACGGGGAAGTTCGCGGCGATCGAAGACCTTTCCCGTTACCCGGACTGGCGCCTCCAGGTCGCCAACGTCCCGGCCGTGATCACGTGCACAGAGGAGATGGCCGAGCAGCATCCGGAGCTGGTCGTGACGTTCATGAAGGGCATGATCAAGGTTGGCCGCTGGGCGAACGAGAACAAGCACGCCGCGGCGGCGATCCTCGACAAGCAGACGTTCTATCTGGACGCCGAGCACACCTACCGACACATCAAGAACGTCGACATGGTGCCCAACTTGTCGCCCCAGAACCTGGCTGCGATCGAGATCGGGAAGGACTTCATGTTCAGCCATGGCTACATCGAGAACGACTTCGACGTGCACGAATGGGCTGCGCCGGAGTTCCTCGAGCAAGCCGCCGAAGAGTTGCTCGCCGAGCAGTGGAAGAAGGTCACCACGATCAAGCTCCCCGAGGCGTCCGAGCTGCAGATGACAACTACGCGGCTCGGCTAGTCGGAGTTGGATATCGGCCTTGCCCCTACGAGAGCAGGGGCAAGGCCTGAACTGGAGGAAGCGATGAGCATTGCCGAGGCAACCCGACCGATCGTGAAGGAGCGGCAGACGAGCCTGGGTCTGTACGTCACCGCCAAAGAGGCCTACGACATGTGGCAGGCAGACCCCGAAGGAGTGAAGATCCTCGACGTGCGTACCCCGGAGGAGTTCGTCTTCACCGGGCACGCGCCGATGGCATGGAACATCCCCTTTGCCTTTCTCGCTTACGAGTGGAGCGACGAGAAGAAGGCGTTCCCGTGGGGCCTCAACCAGGGTTTCGTCGAGGCCGTGCAAGCGCTGTTCGACGCCGATGAGACCATCCTCGTCTCCTGCCGCTCAGGAGGCCGAGCGGCGATGGCGATCAACATGCTTGCCACAGCCGGTTTCACCAGCGCGTACAACATTCTCGACGGGATGGAAGGCAGCCGGATCGACGATCCCGAGAGCGTCTTCGACGGAATGCGGATGAAGAACGGCTGGAGGAACTCGGGCCTGCCATGGACCTATGAGCTCGATCCTGCGCAGATGCTGCTTCCCGAGCGTGAGAGTGGAGCGCTCCACGTCGGCAACGCGCACGACTGACGATGCGAGTGAGGCGGAGGCCGTCACCCGGCGCTCGCCCGGGTGATCTTCCGCCCCCTGCGCACGGCTCACCTGGACGACGCCTCGGCGAACTCAGAGGAATCCTCCATGGTGGCCCGAAGCCGGAAATTGCTCTGGCTAAACGGCCAAAGCATCCCTATAGTTCCGCCCCGTGCCGAACCGAAAACGCTACATCCCGTTGGCAACGCTCGTCGCCGTCTTCGGCTGCCTCCTGATCCTCGGGGCCGGAAGCGCCAATTCGGCGTCGCACGACCAACCGCATCGCGATCACGATCGCGGCCACTGGTTCAAGCAGACCTGCGCGGACGCGGCTCCCGGCTTCGCGAGCTGCAACGCACAGATCGTGACCGACGCTGCCGGGAGCCCTCTCGCCTTGCCCGCCGCCGCGGTCGCCTACGGCCCGAGCCAGTTCGCGACTGCCTACTCGCTGCCTACCACGGCGGCGTCCGCCCCCACGATCGGCATCGTCGATGCCTACGACAACCCGAACATCGTGAGTGACCTCGCCACGTTCAGCACCCAGTACGGCCTGCCGAGTTGCCCGGCGGGAAGCTGCTTCACGAAGGTCAACCAGACGGGCGGCACGACATATCCGAGCCCGAACACCGGCTGGGGGCTCGAGATCGCCCTTGACGTCGAGGTCGCCCACGAGATCTGCCAGAACTGCAAGATCCTGCTCGTCGAGGCGAACTCGAACTCCTTTGCCGACCTCGCCGCCGCCGAGAACGAGGCTGTAAAGCTCGGCGCCAACGTCATCTCCAACTCCTGGGGCTCCAACGAGTTCGGCGGCGAGGCCGCCTACGACTCCTACTTCAACCACCCCGGCGTCGTCATCACCGCCTCGTCAGGGGACTCGGGCTACGGCGTCGGGTACCCGGCGGCTTCCCCGTACGTGGTCGCGGTCGGCGGCACGACGCTGACCCTGAACGGCGACAACAGCTACCTGAGCGAGGCGGCCTGGGCCGACGGCGGCTCCGGTTGCTCGACCGTAGAGGCGAAGCCGGCCTGGCAGAGCGGTTTCGGCTGCTCCAAGCGGACCGTCGTCGACGTCTCGGCCGACGCCGACCCCAACACCGGCGCCGCGATCTACGACACCTTCGGGTACTCGGGCTGGTACAGGGTCGGCGGTACGTCGCTCTCGGCGCCGCTGATCGCCGCCGTCTACGCCCTGAGCGGCAACACGAACACCCCCGCCGCCCCCTACGCGAACCCCGGCGCGCTGCACGACGTGACGAGCGGCTCCAACAGCGCCGCCGGCTGCACCCCGTCGTACCTCTGCACGGCCGGCACCGGATACGACGGTCCGACGGGCCTCGGCACCCCGAACGGGGTTGCCGCCTTCACCGTCGCGGCGCCGACCCCGGACTTCACGCTTGCCGCCACCCCGGCGAGCCGTTCCGTGACCCAGGGTCAAGGAACGAGCTACTCGGTGACGATGACGCCTAACAGCGCCTTCGGAAGCAACAGTGTCAACGTCGCTGTGACGGGCGCGCCATCGGGTGTGCTGGTAAGCGGCTGTACTACGCTGACGACCTCCAGCCCGTGCACAATGACCGTGACAACCGGCAGCGACTCCCCGGCTGGCAGCTACCCCCTGACGCTTACCGGCACCGGCACCGGCCTGCCGACGCACACCGCGACCGTAACCCTCGTCGTCACAGCACCCGCGCCGGGCGACTTCTCCCTCTCGATCTCTCCCACGAGCCGGACGTTGCGCACGCCGGGCTCGACGACCTTCACGGTCACGGTCAACCGGCTCAACGGCTTCACGGGATCCGTCACGCTCGGCGTCTCCGGGCTGCCGACCGGCTTCCTCGCCCAGCCGCCTTCTCTCCGAACCCCGACCACCGGCACGAGCTCGACGCTGACGATCACAGCGCCGAAGACCAGCCGACGCACGGTCACCCTCACCGTGACCGGCACGAGCGGCAGTCTTACGCACACCAAGACCGCGACCCTCTCGGTTCGCTAGGCGACCATTCCTGAAGCCCGCTCGACTACTCGACGGCAACAGGTCGGAACGTCGGTCGCGCCTGCCAATTGGTCGAGGCGACCACTAGGCCGCTCGCTGCAGTGAGTGCGGCGACGATCAGGATCGCGGCACTCGGGGATGCAACGTCGGCGCCGATGCCGGCAATGAGGGCGCCAACGACGAAGCCGGCGTCGCGCCAGAAGCGGTAGTTTGGGGCAACCTCGTACTGTCCCACGCGACCGAGGGAGCCCCATGACCAGTGCGCTGGCATTGCCCTCGAACTCCTCGAGCGCGAGATCGAAGAGGACGTTCGACGATCTCCGCCCGGCGACCGTTACCCAACGCAGCTCCCACCGACGCGAACGCATCGAAGAGCGCGCTCTTTGCGAGGTGATCGCTCATACATTCATAGTAACACTTGAATAGTTTGGAGCAACGTTGTACTGTCCCACGCGACCGGAGAGAGCCCCAGACGCACCGGCTTCGCAGCGCCAACCAGCTGACACAACCGAGCGAATCGCTTCGCTCTCGAGTGAAAGGAGTCCGCAATGGCGGACAAGGCAGTCGTCAACCTCGCAACAGGCCTCGAAGATCCGGAACGGGTGATGATCGCGTTCCTCGTCGCCGGCACGGCCCTCGACTCGGGTCGACCGACGGCGATGTTCCTGACGAAGGAGGCTGTCCACCTGGCGCTCCCCGGCAAGGCCGTAGGGACGGCCTGCGAGGGCTGCCCGCCGATCGAGCGGCTGTTCGAGCAGTACGCCGAGAAGGGAGGAGAGCTGCTCGCCTGCCCGTTCTGCATCAACTCGCGGGGCCTGGAAGGGGCCGAGCTCGTCGCGAACGCACGCGTCGCCGGCGCCACCCCGCTCTGGGAATGGATCGGATCCGATTCGGCAACCGTCTTCAGCTACTGACGGCCCGCGAAACGCAATCGCCGAGCGGGCCTGACGCCTACCCCATCGCGCGCTCGTAGTCTTCGTCGGAGACAGGGTCGAGCCAGTTCGTGGCGCCGACGGAGACTGCGAGGTGCAACATGATGGTCTCGCCTGCTGCCCCGTGCCAGTGCTCTTCGCCGGCCGGGATGTGCACCGTATCGCCGCTCGTAATCGGGCCACCGCTCCCGCCGCGCACCTGCACCCATCCCTTACCGGCGAGGACGTAGAGCACCTGCGCCACCTCGTGGGTGTGCCAGTGCGTCCGCGCGCCCGGCTCGAAGAAGACGTTGTTGGCGAAAACTCCGTCCTCTGCAGGGAGTACCGGGTCTGCCCAAACGCGCCCCGTGAACGTCGCGCCGCGCTCTTCCGACGGCGCTCCCGCAACTCGACCTCTCGCGATCCTCATCACGTTCCTCCCTGGATGCGGATGCCGCCGGCGACATCGCCGATCGCGTCCACGACCCGATTACTGATCTGATCGCCGTAGCCGAGTGACGTGGCGAGGTTGAACGCCCCGAGGCAGGCCGTGCCGGTGAAGCTCGTGACCTCGATCTGCTGCAGGTATTCCAGATAGAGCCTGATGTCCTTGGCCATCAGGTTGCTCGTGAGACCGCCCTCGAGATAGTCGCCCCCGACGATCCGCGGGAACCGGTTCTGCGTCGCAAAGTTGACACCGCTCGAGTGGTTGACGACGTCGAGGAACTGGGCCAGGTCGAGATCGGCGCGCTTGGCGGCAATCATCACCTCGGCGGTGGCGGCCAGGCTGATCCCGTTGAGGAAGTTGTTCAGGAGCTTGGCAACGTGACCGGATCCCGAGGGGCCCATGTGATAGACGCGGGCGCTGAAGGTCTCGAGGATCGGGGTGACTCTCGCGAGCGCTTCCTCGTCTCCGCCGGCCATGATCGAGAGCGTCCCCTGCTCCGCCGCCGCTGCGCCGCCCGAGATGCCGGCGTCGACGAAGGCGACGGAGCGCTCGGCGAACGCGGCATGGATCTTCGTCGTCGAGGCGGGAGCCGACGTGCTCAGGTCGACGACGATCGTGCCGGGTCGTGCGGCATCGATCAGGCCTCCGTCGCCGTAGACGACTGCTTCGACGATCCGGCTGTCGGGCAGCGAGAGGAAGACGACGTCGGCCCTGGCTGCAAGGTCCGCGATCGACGCCGTCGGCTCGATGCCCGAAGCAGCAAGCTGCGCCGCATCCACGTCGAACCCGCTCACCGTCTTGCCCGCGTCTCGGATCCGCCGCGCGATTCGGCCGCCCATGTTGCCGAGGCCGATCATCCCGCTGATCGCGTCACTCATCCCGACCACCCGCAGCGGCGGCGAGCTCCTCGAGGAGAATCGGTACGCCCTCGGTGCACGAGTGGATCCCGATCACGCTCGCGAGCTCGATCACCTCGAGGATCTCCTCGCGCGTTGCGCCGTAGCCGATCGCGTTCTTGATGTGCAGCCGCAACCCGGGGAGGTACAGGTGCGTTGCGGACACGTCGAACGCGGTGTAGATCAGCTCCTTGACCTTCGGCTCGAGGGTGCCGGTGACCCATGGGACCGACGAGAATGCCGTGTACGCCTCGAAGAAGTCGGGGTCGAGCAGAAGCACCTCGCCCCAGAAGTCGTGCCAGTAGCCGCGCTTCTCCTCGAAGTCGGCCTTCAGCGCACGCTGTCGCTCCGACATCTCCCGCGGCACGGGCTGTCCCGCGGCCTCCAGCTCCTCGAAGAGGATCGGGACGCCGATATTGCAGGCGTGGATCCCGAGCGTCGCGGTCAGCTCGAGCACCTCCATGATCTCCTGCGCCGTCGCGCCGTAGCCGAGCGCCTGCCTGATGTGCTGACGGATCCCCGGCACGTAGAGATGCGTCGCCGCCGCGTCGACGGCGATGTAGACGAACTCCTTGAGCTTCGGCTCGAGCGGGCCGGTGCGCCACGGGACGCTCGAAAAGGCCGTGTACGCCTCGAAGAAGTCCTCGTCGAGATCGAGCACGCTGTCCCAGAACGGGTTCCAGTATCCGCGCGCCTCGATGAACTCGTCGCGCAGCTTCTTCTTGCGATCCGTCAGCTCAGAGCCCATTCGCGTCTCTCCTTGTCGTCGCAGCTCATCCGATCCGTACCGCCGTCTGACCCGCATTGCCCGTCCCGTGTCGGCGCGCCACATCCGGGTCGTGACCCGCGACGATCGTCGCTCCCGATCGCGCGAGCTCCTTGAGCACGTCGTAGGCGGCATACATCCGCTCGAGATCGTGCATGACCGCGAACGGGCGCTCAAGCTCGAGCTCCTCGTAGAAGTGAACGGCGTCCGACGCGAGCACGACCGGCCCACTCGCGGCCTCGACCATCGTCAGCTGCTGGCCTGGCGAATGGCCACCGACTGCGATTGCGGTGATCCCGTCGAGCAGCTCCTCGGTGCCGACGGTCGTTCGCACTCGACCCGCGGCGTGGGCATCCGCGATGTACTCGATCTCCGTCGGCTCCACGTGCGAACCGAAGTGGAAACGCGCGGCCATCGGGCCTGTCCAGAAGTCCAGCTCCTCCTGCGGCACGACCAGTTGCGCCTGCGGAAACGCATCGAGGTTGCCGGTGTGGTCGTAGTGGAAGTGGCTGACGATGACCGTCGAAACCGACTCTGGCTCGACTCCGAGCTCCCGCAACGCCTGCACGGGCGGCACGAGACAGGTTCGCCCGCGCGCGGCTCCGACCGGAGGGCCGAAGCCTGTGTCGACGAGGATCGTCTCGTCGCGGCGGCGGAGCACCCAGAAGTAGTACGCCATCTCGGTCTCGGCGTCGGGCTCGCCATAGGTCTCGTAGCGGTAGAAGAGGTGGCTGCGACGCGTACGGAGCGTTCCGTAGCGGACGGCGGTGATCTCGTAGCAGCCCATCACTCACCCACCTCGACGCCCGACAGCTGCTCGAAGAACCGGATGATCTCCGTGTGGTCGGCACCGGCGTCGGCCTGCGATGCGGCCCGCGTCCAGAGTTGCTGCACGAGATCTCCCAACGGCATCGGGAACTCCTTCGCGCGCGCCTCGCCAAGGCACAGCTCGACGTCCTTGGCCATCAGCTCGAGCCGGAACCCGGATTCGAATCTCCGCGTCAGCACGTGATCCGGGAACTTCGACGCCGTCGCCGTGTTGCGCCCGCTCCCGGCATTGAAGACCTCGAGCAGCGTGGCCGGATCGAGACCCTCGGTGATTCCGAACGTGATCGCCTCCGACGTGATCGCCATTGCCGTGGCCGAGAGCAGGTTGTTCAGGAGCTTGGCGGTCTGCCCCTGTCCTGGCGTCACGCCGACATGGAAGACGTTCCCCCCGAACAGCTGCAAGAGCGACCGGATGCGCCGGTAGACGGCCTCGTCGCCCGCCGCCATGACCGCAAGCGTGTGCGCCCGAGCCCCGGCAACGCCACCGCTGACGGGTGCGTCGAGCACGTCGATGCCACGGGAGCCGAGCGCGGCTGCAACCTCTGCGGCGACGAGGGCGCCGGTGGTCGAGAGGTCGACGTACGTGCGCATCGCCGTTCCTTCGATCAGGCCGCCCTCTCCGAGAGCGACCGTCCGCACCACATCGGGCCGCGGCAACGAGACGAAGACGATCTCGGCACGATTCGCCACCGCCGCGGGCGACGGGCAGACGACCGCGCCACGGACCGCGGCGGCCTGGACGGCGTGTGAATCGGAATCGTGAACCGCGAGCGGGTGCCCCTCATCGGCAAGCGCCTCGGCGAGCGGCGCACCCATCGCACCGAGCCCGACGAAGCCGATGACCGGCGCCTCCGTCACTCGTCCACAGCGTCCTGCAGCTCGGCGTCGACCTTCGCGATCGCCTGCTCGGCGACGCGGAACGCCTCCATCGCCGCGGGTACCCCGCAGTAGATAGCCGCCTGCAACAGCGTTTCCTGAATCTCCGCGGGGGTGCAGCCGTTTCTGATTGCGCCACCGACGTGAATCGCCAACTCGTGGGAGCGGTTGAGGGCCGTCAGCATCCCGATGTTGACCAGGCTGCGCTCGCGACGCCCGAGCCCGGGACGCGACCAGACAGCGCCCCAGCAGTATTCGGTGACGAGCTCTTGCATCGGCTTCGAGAACTCGCTCGCGTTGGCCAGCGATCTTTCGACATGGCTCGCGCCGAGCACCTCGCCCCGCACGGCTCGTCCGCGTTCGAACACGTCTTCTGTCATCGGAGCTCCTCTCGTCCTTGCGTTGGGCTCATCGACAAACCTATTTGAATGGCGCCCCGGCAGTAGGATCGTCCGGTGGAATCACTGCGAGGCAAGGTTGCCGTCGTCACCGGCGCCGCCAGCGGGATCGGGGCCGCAGTCGTGGTCAAGCTTGCGGCGGCGGGCACGAAGGTCGTGGCCGTCGACGTAGATCGCGAAGGCGTCGAGCAGCTCGTCTCGGCGACCGAAGGCGAGATCCACGCGTTCGAGGCGGACGTGTCCGAGGAGCCCGAGGTTCAGGCCTACATGCGGGCCGCAGTCGAACGGTTCGGCCACATCGACCTGTACCACCTCAACGCCGGTATCGGCGGCGAGCAGACGCTGTTTCCGGCCACGGCCGCCGACGACTTCGATCGCGTGATGGCCGTCAACGTTCGAGGTGTCTTCCTCGGGCTGCGCGAGGCGTTTCGTCAGTTCGAGGCGCAACAGAGCCACGGCGCGATCGTTACCACCGCGTCGATCTGCTCCTTCGGCGGCGGCGCGGATCTCGTCCCCTACCACGCGAGCAAGCACGCGATCGTCGGGCTGACGAGCTCGGCCGCGGTGTTCGGCGGCCCGATCGGGGTGCGGGTGAACGCGGTCGCTCCGGGCATCGTCCCCACGAACCTGCTCGGCCCCGCGGCACCTGCGTCCGGCGACGCCGCGGCCAGTTCCCGCGCCCGACTCGCTCCGATGCGCCGGCCGGGGACGCCGGAGGAGATAGCGAACGTCGTCGCGTTCCTCCTCAGCGACGAGGCGTCGTTCGTGACGGGCAGCGTCTATTCCGTCGACGGCGGCGCAATCGCGGTCAATCCGGTGCGGCCGTACTCCGGCTGAGGAGCCCGCTTCGCTCCCAGCACCACGGCCCACGCCGACCCAGGCGAGAGCACTTTGGCGCAAGCCGAGGGGAATGGCGCGCTGAAGGCCGAGCCAGGCTCCTGGCATTATGCTCCCGGCGAACGATGGCTCCGACGGAAGGGAGTGCCTCGCATGTCGAGCACGTCTGCTCAACCGATCCGGATGGGCGCTCTGAGCGTGGTCTTCCACGTTGATGCGGAACAGTCCGGTGGGAGTGTCACCGTCTTCGAGTGCTTCGCACCAGCACAGGCCCGCATGCCCGCGCCGCACAGCCACGACAACTTCGACGAAACCGCTTTTGGCCTCGAGGGCGTCACCAGCTTCACGGTCGGCGGGGAACAGATCGATCTTCACGCGGGTGAGTCGCTGTTCATTCGGCGCGGCGTAATCCACGGCTTCGAGAACAGGGGCGAGAACGATGCTCGCTTCCTGGCTGTCATCAGCCCGGGCCTGCTGGGCCCCAGGTACTTCGAGGAAATCGCGGACGCCGTCGGCAGTGGCGGACCTCCGGACATCGAGAGGATCGGCGAGGTCATGCGTCGTCATGGTCTCACTCCCGCACCACCCCCCTGAGCTCCCAGAGCCCGCGCGAGCGCCACCTGCCATATCGCTCAGGGAACAGCTGCACCCGGCTTGGCCGGAGGCGGGCGTCCCCGCCTCCCAGCCGACCGGATGGTCAGGCCGCGACTGCGACCGGGTCGGGCCGAACGATCACCGTGTCGGCGACCTCGAGGATGTCCCTCGCGGGAAGTCCTGCACGCTGCGCGTGCTCGAGGATCTTCTCCGGGCTCGACGCCTGGTAGATGCAGACCGTTCCGAGTCCGCCGTCTTCCTCGTGGACGACGTAGGACCGGATCCAGCGGATGTCGTCGGACATCTCGTTGTCACCGACGTGCTTGGAGCGTGCAGCTGCTGCCTGCAGCTCCTCCGGGGTGCGCCAGCCCGAGGGCCGGCGGATCACATACAGCTTCATCTCTTCCTCCAATTTCGGGAGCAGCCGCACCTGATCCCATATTTAAGTACGATCGGTCGTGCGGAAGTCCCACTATACGACCGATCGTGCTAATTTGTCAAGTATGGAACCAACCCCAGCCAAGGAAGTGTCCCGCAAGGGGGCGCGAAGCCGGAGGACGATCCTCCGCGCCGCGGCCGAGTTGGCCACGGTCGATGGTCTCGACGGCCTTTCGCTCGGCGCCCTCGCGACGCACATCGGGATGAGCAAGAGCGGTCTCTACGCCCACTTCGGCTCGAAGGAAGAGCTCCAACTCGCCACGGTCGATACCGCGAAAGAGATCTTCGATGGCGACGTGATCGAACCGACCGACGGGATCGACGACCCACTCGAGCACCTGCGGGCGCTCTCCGACGCCTTCCTCTCCCACGTCGAGCGCCGCGTCTTCCCCGGAGGCTGCTTCTTCATCTCCGCCAGCGCCGAATTCGACACCCACCCCGGCTCCGTCAAAGACAAGCTCCTCTCATTCCAAGCCGAATGGTCAGAGCGCATGGAGCGCCTGATCACCGGCGCTCAAGCCCGCGGCCTCCTCCAACCCGAAGAGAGCCCCGCCGAGCTCACCTTCGAGCTCACGGCATACCTGCTCATGGCCAACACCGCCTTTGTCATGCACAACGACCCCGCCTACCTCCACCACGCCAGAACCGCCGTCAACCGTCGCCTCCAACAGGCGGGCTGACGCGTGGAGCACTTCTCCCCGGACCGAGCTCCGGCTGATCGTCTCCGTCCTTTTGATGATCTTGATTCGCCTCAGCGAATCCAGGATGATCGCGTGCGTCGATGGCTGCCAGGTGCAGCCCTATGAGAGGAGGGCTCCTGTGGCGATCATGCTCATCCATTTCGAGGTGGACGACTACGACGCGTGGAAACCGTTGTTCGACGAGGATCCGGCGGGTCGGATGGCGAGCGGGGCGACCTCCCACATGGTCTCGCGTGCCGTGGACAATCCGAACGAGGCGTTCATCCGGGTGGACTTTCCGTCCGTGGAGACGGCGAAGGCCTTTCGGGAGCGACTCCTCGCCTCCGGTGCGTTCGAGCGCGGCGGGATGAGAATCAAGAGTGGGCCGACCGTGGCTGAGGTCGACGACCACCAGACGTACTGATCCAGCCGTTCCGGCGAGGAGGAGAGACTCAGGCGTCGACCTCGCGCAGCACCCCCGTGGCGACGTCGTAGACGAGCCCGCGCACACGGTCTCGGTGGAGCAGGAACGGCGAGTGACGCACGCGCGCAATCGACTGCCGCACGTCCGCGGCGACATCGGTGAACGACTCGATCGCGAACGACGGGGCCATGCCCGTGGCCTCCTGCAGCTCTGCACGGAACCCGTCGTCGGTGATCAGCTGCAGGCCGCAGTCCGTGTGGTGGATCAGCGTGACCTCTTCCGTGCCGAGCCGGCGCTGCGAGATCGCGAGCGAGCGAATCACGTCGTCCGTGATCACGCCGCCAGCATTGCGCAGGATATGTGCCTGTCCGTCCTCGAGCCCGAGCGCTGCGAAGACGTCGAGACGCGAGTCCATGCACGTGACGATCGCGAGGCGCAGCGACGGCCGCACGTCCAGGTGCCCTCGGTCGTAGCCGCCCGCGAACGCGCGGTTGTTCTCGAGCAGGTCGTCGATCACGTCCACGGCACCAGTTCTACACGAGTGCTGCTCACTGCCCAACCGCGTCGGCGAACGCGGCGTGGTCGGCTTCGTTCGTGATCGCGTACTGCCCGGCGAAGGCCGAGATCGCCTGGTCGAACGCCGGCCCCTTCCCCAGGTACCCCGCGATCTTCGCCGCATCGCCCGTACGTGCATGCGAGCGCGCGAGAATCCAGGCGCAGAGTGCGCCGTAGTGGCCAAGAGTGCCGGCGTCCATCACCATCGGGTCGCCCTGACCCTTGAAGTCCCAGAGCTGCCGCACGTAGTAGTTGTGCCCGGTGGCCGGGCCCTCCGTCCAGCCCAGGAAGACGTCGCCGGCAGCCTGGATGAGCCGCTGGCCGATCACAACGCGCCTCCCGTGATGGCCGAGGAGCGACTCACCGACATGGGGCTCAAGCACCGAACGCTCGGCCTGCTTGACCTGCAACACGATGAAGTCCGCCTCGGGGTCGTCGGGGCCGACGAACAGGCCGATCCAGCAGCGCGTCCCGACGCTACCCACACCGACCACCCGATGCGCGACGTCCAGCAATCGGAAGCGGTCGAACATGAACCGACGCTCGTCCGAGAGCGTCTGGCGGTACCGCTCGACCACCCCGGTCACCTCGCCCATGCCGTGCTCGGCGTGGTCGAGCCTTACAGTCAGCGGCGGGTCCTCGACGAAACGGCGCACCCCGCCGACGACCTCGGTGAACCTGGCAACCGCGCGAAGATGGTCCTTGCGACGCGCCCGCTTGGCATCGCGCTTCACAACCGCGTGATACCGCGCGGGGAACTGCTCGATCACGTTCCTGATCTCGGTGCGCTCGTAGAAGAGGTCAAGCGCGTGCCAGGTGGCGTAGTCGGCGATCCGCTCCCGATACGTGCGCGCGGCAGCGGTGACCACCGCATCGCAGGTGGCCGACGGCCAGCCGCGCTGGCGGCCGACGACATGAAGGCTTGCGCAGAGACGCTTGACATCCCACTCCCAGGGGCCAGGGGCCGTCTCGTCGAAGTCGTTGATGTCGAACACGAGGTTCCGCTCCGGGCTCGCGAAGAACCCGAAGTTGTTGACGTGCGCGTCGCCGCAGGCCTGCACCCGGATACCGGTGACCGGCGTCGCCGCGAGATCCGACGCCATCACGGCCGCGGCGCCTCGAAAGAACGCGAACGGCGATTCGGCCATCCGTGCATGGCGAATCGGACCGAGCTCGGGGACACGAGACGACGCCTGCCGTTCGAGGACATCGACCGGATCCGGACGGTCTGCCGGCGCGCTCCATTCTCCGTGCGCCGATCGCGGCACCAGCCTCCGGAGCGAACGGCCCGCCGCGCTGCGCTCTCGCGGCAGTTGCTCGTCTACCCCCTCGACCATCGCCCGGCCAGACTACTGGTCGCCGCCCGACCCCACAAGCCGTTGCCGAGAAGCTAGCCGCGAGGCCAGGACGCGACGGTGGCGACCGGCTGGCGCCAGAGCGCGTGGAACGCAGGCCCGGTCGGACCGAAGCCGTAGGCGGCAGGCTGCTGGTTCGGGATCAGGACGTACTGGGCCTCGCCCCACGCGCCCGGGAACGTCGTCCACTCCGGCGCTGTGCTGCTCACGGGGACGATCGTTGCCTGCATGATCCTGCGTCCCCTGCCTGCCTCGTCCGTGAGGGTGACTCCGTACTGGCCGAGCAGCGCTTGCGCCTGCGGCGGGAAGCAGCGAGTGGGGATGGACGGGGAGCCGGGAGCGAAGTAGTCCGCGTGCGAGCCGAGCGCGACGTACACGATCGGGCGGCTGCCCCGCTTCTCGACCTTGGCCCACACGCGCTGCGATCCGCCGCAGTGCTGGCTGACCCCGACGAGGAGCGGCGCGTCCTTCCTGTCGAGGACGACGGCGACCGCCTCCCAGTCTCCCTCGTGATCCTGCCAGACAGCGCCGAGCGGGTTGGCGTAGGTGTACAGGTCGAAGGGATAGAAGAGCCAGTACTCCAACACCGTTCGGCGGGCGCTGCGGAAGACCGCCCCGTAGACCGCCGGCGACTGGCCGTGCGCCTTGTCGGTTGCTGCGTAGCACTCGAGCGCGGCGGGGCCGTCGACGGCCTGGCACGCCCGCGTGTCGTAGTGGCCGTCGACGAGGTCGGAGTCGGCGAGGAACCCGTCCACCCGCTCCGGCTGGAAGCGCTCCTGGGGATGGAGCACGAGGACGGGAGCGTGGCGCGCGAGGAGCGTCGCCGGCGAAGCCGGGTGGGTTGCCCCTGCCGTCGACCCGGCGAGGACGAGCACCACAAGGCAAGAGACGACAAGGGCCGCGAGGCGATGGCGAGCGAGGAAGAGCACGCTCGGCACGCTACTGCGCGGTGTAGCCGCCGTCGGCCATCAGGATCGCGCCGCTCACGAACCGCGAGCGTGGCGAGGCGAGGAAGAGCACGACCTCGGCTATCTCCACGGGCTCGGAGATCCGGCCCAGCGGGTGGGCTGCCGCGATCTGCGCGAGCACCTCGTCGATGTCCGGTACTCCGGCAAGCGCGTTTCTGAGAAAGGTCGTGTCGACGGCGCCTGGCGCCACCGCGTTCACTCGTACCCCATGCGGCGACCAGTCGACTGCCAACTGGCGCGTCAGTTGCACGATCGCTCCCTTGCTGGCCGAGTAGGCGGCCTGGTCGCCGAGGCCGACCACGCCCGAGATGGAGGCGAGGTTGACGATTGCCCCGCCGCCGCCCTCGACAAGGCGTGGCAGCGCCTCGCGGCAGTGCACGAAGAGGCCGCGCACGTTCGTCTGCATGACGGCGTCCCACTCGTCGTCGGTGGTCTCGAGCGTGGGCTTGAGCAGGAAGCGCGCCGCGTTGTTGACGAGGATGTCGAGCCGGCCGAACCGCTCGAGCGCTACGGAAACGGCCGCACGGGCCGTGTCGCTGTCGGCCACGTCTCCGATGACCGCCGCGACACGCCCGTCCTGTGTCTCGAGCTCAGCCACAGCCGGGTCGATGTCTTCGGCCACGACGGAGGCTCCGGCGGCGAGCAGGAGGCGCACGACCTCACGGCCGATCCCTCCGGCGGCACCGGTGACGATTGCTACGGATCCGTCGAGCTCGGGCATGGTCAGCTACCACCGCGCAGACGCGCGGTCGCCTCCACATCGACCACCAGGCCCTCGGGGTCCGACTCCGGGTCTCCGAGAACGACAACGCCATAGTCTCGCGCGGCGCCCTCGATCGAAACGTACCCGTCGCGAACATCGACCATCACCCGGTCGGGCTCGCGCTCCAGCGGATTGCCCCAGCCCCCGCCGCCGTGGTTGAGGTAGCGAAGCGCCGACAGCGCCGCCGTCGGATGGGTCGGCTGTCCGTAGGGGTAGACGTAACGCCCGGCCAGGTCAGGGGCGTTCGTCTCTGGATCGACGACGCCTGCCAGGGCCGTGGCCTCTCGGTAGGAGTCCGGGCCGAGCGTCGGCGTCTGCACCCGTCCGTCGGCGGCAGGCTCGAACACCCAGACACCGCCCGTCTTTCCGTCTCCGCCGCCGTGCACACCGAACCCGGCGGCACGCTTCGCGCGCAGCGTCATCAGCGAGTGAGCCGCGGGTGCCAGCCAGAGCGAGTCGCGCACGACCGACGCGCCGCCGCGGTTGTAGCCGGCGCCGCCCGAGTCGGCGACGATCTCGTGGCGGATGATCACGACCGGCACCTCGGACTCGACGGCCTCGGCCGACACCGCGATCCCGTTGGCGAGGTACGACAGCATCTGCGAGTCGGCGTCGCCGTGCACGTTGGCGCCGAAGGGGCCGATCTCGCCGCCGCACTGTGCGACGGACACCCAGGGTGTTCCGTCGGGACGGGCGCCGAAGGCCATGTGGATCTCGGTTCCGCCATGGTCGCCAGCCATTGCAGCCGGGCCGAGCGCGCCGGCCAACGCGCTCAACAACGCGGCCATCATGGCCTGGCTCTGCTCGTAGTAGAGGAACACGGCCCCGTCGGGCGGCAGCGCGCTCACGATCGTGCCTTCGGGGAGGATGATGTCGACGCTGCGCAGGAGGGCCGACGTGAACACCCCGGTGGGGTCGAACAGGTACTTCATCGCGATGCCGACGGAGGTCTTCACATCGAGGGCCGTCGCGTTGATGCAGGTGCGGGCCTGGCGCGACGTGCCGCTGAAGTCGACTTCGAGCCGACCACCGCGCTTCGTCACGTCAACGCGGATCAGGTACTCCTCCGTGTCGTCGATGCCGTCACAGTCGACGATCGCCTCTCCCTGCCAGCTGCCGTCCGGCATGGTCTCGAGCCCGTCGTCGATTCGCTCCGCTGCTGCATCACACACGTATCGCATGGCTCCGTGCACTGCCTCGACGCCGTAGCGCTCGGCGGTCTCGAGCAGAAGCGCTTCGCCGCGGTCGAGCTCGGCACACACGGTCTGCATGTCGGGATAGAGGATCGCGCCGAAGCGGACGTTGTCGAAGATCAGGCTCCACGTCTCCTGTACCGGCTTTCCCGCCTTGACGAGCGGGCGCGGCGAGAGCACCAATCCGTTCTCGTACACCGTTTGCTTCGCAACGCTGAACCCGCCCGGAACCGAGCCTCCCATGTCGAGCTGGTGGGCCTTCAGGTTGACGAACGCAACAAGCGTGTCGCCGTGGAAGACCGGCTTGCAGAACAGGAGGTCGTTGACGTGCGTGCCCGTCCGGTAGGGATCGTTGGCGATGATGACGTCGCCGGGCTCCAGCCGATCGACGCCGTACTCCTCGATCACGTTGCGGACCGAGTCGGCCATCGTGCCGGTGAAGAGGACGATGCTGTTGCTCATCGCGGGCGTCACCCAGTCGACCTTGGCCGGCGCTGTCAGGGTCGCCGCGAAGTCGTAGAAATCGCGCAGGATCGGCGAGAACGCAGCCGTCAGCAGCCGCACGCACATGTGCTCGACGATGTAGCCGAAGCGGTTCGTGAGCACGGTGGCGGTGAATCGGTCGCAGCCATAGCGCTTCGCGAACTCGGCCTCGCCGAGGTCGCGGAGAGTCGTCTCGCTCATTGGGCCACCTGCTCGATCACGATCTCGCCGAAACGGCCGACCTCGGCCACCTGCTGCGGGCACAGGAGTGTCGTCGAGAGATCCTCGCGGATGATCGCCGGGCCGTCGATGCGCGCCCCGACCGGCAGGGTCGCCCGCCGGTACTCGCCAACCTGGAGCAGGTCGTCGTCGAAGTAGCGGAGCTCGAGCAGGCGATCCGGCTCGACGGTCGTGACGCCTGCGGGCTCCTGCGAGACGTACTCGACCTTCTCGGACGGCACGATCAGCTGCACGCGGTAGGTGACGCCCTGCACCGGCACGAACTCGAAGCGGTTTCCGTAGCGGCGCTCGTACTGCTCGTGGAAGAGCGCGACCATCTGCGGGATCGTCTCCTCGTCGATCGGGCCGTCGGGCAGCTCGACGAACGGCGTCTCCCAGCTCTGACCCATCAGGCGTCCGTCGAAGCTCCGTCGAACCGTGGCCTCGGCTCCCTCCGGGATCGTCTCCCGCAACTGCGCCTCCATCTGCTCGAAGACCCGGCCGATCGCAGGCGCGGCATCGGGTGTCAGGACCACGTAGGAGCTGCGGCTGCTGTAGTAGACGAGGTCGGTGCTGAGCAGGCCGAGGGCAGAGAACAGGCCGGGGTGCGGCGGGATCACGACCCGTCGTGCCTGCAGCAGCGGCAGGGCAGCGGGCAGCAGCATCGGGCCTGCGGCGCCGTACGCGACGAGGCTGAAGTCGCGCGGGTCGACGCCATGGCGAACGGCGACGTTCGTCACCTCTTCGGCGATGTTCGCGACAGCGATGCGAAACGCGTACCCGACCCGGTCGTCGAACCGAAGCGGGCTCCGGAGCCCCTCGAACGCCTTCCGGGAGAGCTCCGCGTCGAGCCGCATCTCGCCGGCCGCGAACCCGTCCGGGTCGAGGATGCCCATCAGCAGGCAGGCATCGGAGAGCGTCGGCTCGGCGCCGCCGCGGCCGTAACAGGCGGGTCCCGGCACCGAGCCGGCGCTGCCCGGCCCAACCGTGACATCGCCGGAAGGAGAGATCGCGACGATGCTCCCACCCCCCGCCCCCACGCTCGAAATCTCGACGGACAGCGCGTTGATGACCAGGTCGTGCTCGAGGTCGAACGTGTTGTTGACGAACGGCTGGCCGTCCACGATCAGCGACACGTCCGTCGAGGTACCCCCGACATCGGCGCAGAGCAGGTTGCCGTCGCCGATCGCCTCACCGAGGCGGACGCTCGAGATCGTCCCCGCCGCAGGCCCGGCAAAGACGATGCGGAACGGCTGCTCGAGCGCCTCGGCCCACGGCAGCAGGGTCGCCGCGCAATCCGCGAAGTTGAGCTCGCCGGTGAAGCCGAGCTCGCGCAGGTCGGCGTCGAGCTCGTGCGAGTACTCGGTGAAGATGCCCTTCATGAACACGTCGACGACCGTCGTCGAGGCGCGCGCGTACTCCTTGGCAAGCGGCGAGGTGTCGGAGGAGATCGAGACGGGGATATCGCCGAGCACCTCGTGGACGAGCTCGCGGAGACGCTGCTCGTGGGCGGGGTTGACGTAGGAGTTGAGGAGGCAGATCGCCACGCCCTCGACGCCGCAGCGCTCGAGCACCGCGAGCTGCTTCCGGGCCTGCGTCTCGTCCAGAGGCGTCATCACCGTGCCGTCGGCCTGGATCCGCTCGGCGATGCCCCGCCTCAGGTAGCGGGGGACGAGCGGCCTCGACGCGTCGCCGAACGAGCGACGCCAGCTCGGGTCGGTCTGCCCGTCGAGGGGGCGCCAGACGCGGCCGCGGTCGAGCATGTCGCGGAAGCCCTCGGTCGTCAGGAAGGCGACCTTGGGCAGGCGGCGGGTGATGATGGCGTTGAGCCCCATCGTGCTCGCGTGGTTGAACACGGCGCTTCCCTCGACGCCGAGCCTCCGTGCCCCCTCGACGACCGCGGTCGCAGGCCGGTCACGGTCGCTCGGCACCTTGGTCACCTCGATGCGACCGTCTCTGATCGAGACGACATCGGTGAAGGTGCCGCCGACGTCTACGCCGAGCATGCCGCGACCCTCAACCCTGGAGCCCGAGCGGGACGTAGGAGCCATACCGAGGAGCCGGCTCGCGCGAGACCGAGGCGAAGCAGCTTTGACACTTCCGCACATCCCACCAGCCGCCCTCGCTGAGCACGCGGTACTCCGCGAGCGTCTCCGCCCCACACTCGGGGCACGCGCCTTCGACCGGCTGCCGCTCGACGGAGAGGTGAGTCTCGGTTGGGCGAGGGAAGGAGTGCATCAACCGTTGGGGACGATAACGCCGCTGAGGTCGCGCATCTCGGCGGAGGCATGGAGCGCGTCGTTGATCTCGTCGAGCGAGTAGCGGCGCGTGATGATCGGCTCGGCCGTGACCCACCCGTCCTCCAGCATGCGGATGAACCGCGGCAGGTCGTGGCGCATGCGCACGTTTCCGTTCTGGGCGCTCAGGATCGCGCGACCCTGCACCGCGATCGCCACCTGCGACACCGTGACCTCCGCCGTGGCGCTCTCGACGCTCGTCAGCACGACCGTCCCGGCCCGGCGAGACATCAGGATCGCCTGGGTCTGAGCCGAGGCCAGCGTCGCGGCCTCGAGAACGTAGTCGGCGCCGCGCCCTTCGGTAAGCGCTTTCACCTGGGCAACGGAGTCCTCGAGAGCTGGATCGACGAGGTCGGTGGCGCCGAGCTTCCCTGCCAGTTCGCGGCGGTGCTCGATCGGATCGACGGCGATAATTCTTCGGGCGCCGGCGACCTTCGCCGCCTGCACCATCCACTGGCCGAGATGCCCGAGGCCGACGACGGCCACGCTTGATCCCGGCTGCACCTTCGCGACGTTGAAGACCGAGCCGAGCCCGGTCGTGATCCCGCACCCGAGCAGCCCGAGCCACTCGTCGGGCAGGTCGCTCTCGACGGGAAACACCTGATTGGCGGTGACGTTCATCACCTCCGCATAGCCGCCCACGTTGCCGGCCGCGCTGACAGGCTCTCCGTTGCGCCGATCGGCCACGTGCGGCCAGATCCCTCCGCGGTCGCACGTCTCCGAGCACTGGTCGGGCCGGCCGACCGAGCAGTAGAAGCAGACGCCGCACTCGGACGTGCCGGGCACGATCACCCGATCGCCGACCTTCACATGCGTGACGTCCGGGCCGATCTCGACGACCTCGCCCATCGAGGCGTGCCCGAGGATCGTGGGTGGGATCTTCCAAAGTTCGCCGCGCCAGTTGACGCAATCCGTCGAGCAGAAGGGCGACGCGCCGGTGCGGATCAACACGCGCCCCGGGGTCGGGTCGAGGTAGGCGATCTCCTCGACGACGAACGGCTCCTTGACCGCCGCGAGGAGCGCCGCGCGCGCCCAGCCGCTCATGCCTGCTCACGCTCCGTTCGGTGCTGGTCGGGCCGTGGCACCTCGACCACGAGACCCAGGTGCTCGCGGGCAAGCTCGCGGGCCGCCCAGTCGCCCACGATCGTGCCGAAGTGCCCCCAGCCCATGGACATATCGCGGAAAATCCGCTCCATCCGTTGGCCGTTGCGGGCAGTGCCGGAGCCGGCGGTGCGGAAGATCTGCCCCTGCATCACGTTCCAGGCGAGCGTCAGCGCCTCGCGGGCGATGATGTTCAGCCGCAGGTCTTCCTTGCGGGAGAACGGGATGCCGTCCTCGACGCTGCGCCGGGCGAGCTCCATCCACTGCTCGCCGCACTGGATCAGCGCCGCCTCCGCTGTTGCGGTCTGCCCCATCGCGAGGCCGAACCAGCGCTGGTAGTCGGGATCCTCGGCCCGCGCGACGATAGGCGGCCGCTGGGTCTTGCGGGTGCGGATTATCTCCTCGTACTCGTCGAGCGCGCCCTGGGTGGCGCCGATCATGACCGAAGCGAGCTGGCCCTGGAAGAAGGCGAGCGTCCGCCCGGCGTACATGGGGTTGCCGTGCAGCCGGTAGCCGGGTGTGCCGCCGGAGACGTCGGTGTCGACCATCCAGGTGTTCTCGAGCGCGTAGCGCTCTGGGATGTGCGCCTTATCGAAGCGGACGCTGTGCGACCCGGATCCCTTCAGACCGAGGGTGTCGCCCCAGTCGTCGAGCATCGTCCAGGAGCTTCTCGGAGCGACGAAGAGCAGAATCGGCGGCGGCCCGTCACCGGTCTTCGGCGCGAAGGTCTGGCCCATGTAGTGAGTCGAGTAGGGAGCTCCGGACGAATAGGGGTGGGTGCCGTTCAGCTCCCAGCCGTCGTCGGTGCGGGTGGCCGCTCCGGCCGGCGCGGCCACTGCGGCGCAGGCGAAGTCGCCGTCTCCGAAGATCTCGGTCTGTGCCTCCTCCTCGAAGAGCGAGCCGACCTGGAGCGCGTGACCGGCGGCGAGGGAGAGGCACCAGGCGCTCGACGGGCAACCGCGTGCGATCGCGATCACGACGCGCCAGAAGTCCGGGAGCGCAAACTCGTAGCCTCCGAACCGCCGCGGGACGAGCATGCGGTAGAAGCCCGCCTCGAGGAACGCCTCGTGCATCTCCTGCGAGTAGTAGGTGCGCTGCTCCGTCTCGGCCTGGCGCTCGACGAGCACCGGGCGCAGCGCGTCCGCACGGGCGATGAGCTCACCCGGGGTGGGAACAGTCTTCTGCCGGCTTTCTGTTTTTAGGTCCGTCATTCGGGACCCGGGAGCATATGCGAGTGCGGCGCTCAGACACTCTCGGCTGCGGCCACGGGCTCGACGGGAGGGTGAGAGCGCGCGGGGACAGCTGCCCGCACGCGGGGCAGGAACAGGCTCGCGACGAAGGAGGCGACGACGAAACCGATATCGAGCAGGATCACGTACTGGATGGCTGTCAGGTAGCTCTGCTCCGTCGCCGGCTGGCCAACAGCGGCGAAGAAGATCTCGCTGAGCACGGCTATCCCGGCCACCGTCGCAAACTGCTGGATCGTGGCGAGCGTGCCGGCCGCAGCACCGGCCTTCTGCGGCTGGACGTCGGTGAGCGAGACTCCGATCAGGGCCGGAACGACGCAGCCGTTGCCGATCCCGATCGCGAGGAACACCGGGGCGAGGCGGGCTGGATCCATGGCGGTGCCCGACAGGTGGATGTCGAGCAGCATCCCGATCAGAGCGAAGAACACGATCACGAGACCGCCTGTGACGACCCTGGCTCCGTGCCTCGCAATCAGCGGTCGCGCGAGCAGCGACATCGTGATCAGGCCGACCCCGAGCGGCGCGAAGCTGAGCCCGGCCTCGAGCGCCGACATCCCGAGGCCGCGCTGCATGAAGAGAGTGAGCCCGAGCAGGATGCTGCCGAAGTAGGCAAAGACGCATGCGTTGACGACGAGACCGGAACTGAACGAGCGGGCCTCAAACAGCGTCAGATCGAGCACCGGCTGGCCGCCGCGGCGCGCGAGCCTGGCCTCGTACAAGAGCGTCAGCACGCCCACCGGGATCGCAAGCGCGAGCGACACGATCAGCCACGAGGGCCAGCCCTGGCTGCGTCCGAGCATGAGCGGGATCAGCGCAAGACCCAGCGCGCACGTGACGCCGATGACGCCGACAGGATCGAGCTGTGGGCGGGTGGCAGAGCGGTTGTGAGGAAGGAGTCGTGCGCCGAGGAGGAGCGTCACGATGCCGATCGGGATGTTGACGAAGAAGACGAGGCGCCAGCCCCAGCCGAAGAGGTCGAGCTGAACGAGGGCCCCGCCGAGGATCTGGCCGGTGATCGCCCCGATCCCGATCGTGACGCCGAACCAGGCAAGCGCGCGGTGACGCTCGCCAGGCGGGAAGAGCGCCGTGATCAGCGCCAGTACCTGCGGCACCATCATCGCGGCGCCGAACCCCTGCACGAACCTCGCGCCGATCAGCTCGGCCGACGTCCCGGCCAGCCCACAGGCAGCCGAAGCCACTGTGAACAGCGCCATCCCGCCGAGGAAGAGGCGCCGGTAGCTGTACCGGTCGCCGAGCCGGCCGCCGGTGACCATGAACGCCGCGTACGCGAACGCGTAGCCGGCAACGACGAGCTGGAGCTCCGAAGAGGACGAACCGAGATCGTTCTGAATCGCCGGCGCAGCGACGTTGACGACGAAAATGTCGAACAGCCCCATGAACGTGGCCACGAGGATCACCGGCAGCGCCTCCCAGCGCCGCGGATCTGCTTCTGTCATGCGGTTCCTCCGCGCACGGTCCTATTGAACTCCATGCGACACCCCAACGCTGGGCACCGTCGAGAAATGCCCGGGAACCGACAGTCCGCCGCCTATTGACTGCTGACAGCCGATCGTTCAGACTGACGCCGCTTTTCCAGTCTGTCTAGCCGAGGGGTCGGTACCACAGTGGTCGGCGCGGGACTCGTCCTCCGCTCGGCGCTGGACCGGTAGCGACGCCTCGGAGATACGGGGGTAGCAATGAACGATCGACGTCTCGCCGGCATCGGCGGCATCGTCTTCGGAGTCTTGTTCATCTCGGGGATGATCGTTGGGAATTCGCCGGGTGGCGACTACAAGGCCAGCGATGTCGCCGACTTCGTCGCCCACGGCCACCGAAACGCCGTCACTGGCATGATCGTTCTCCTCGCGCTCGCCGTCATAGGACTCCTCCTCGTGACGGCCTATCTGTGCGAAACGTCGTTCGGCAAGGGCCGACACGGCCGCATCGCCTGGGGCACGAGCCTGCTGGCGGCCGCTTCGTTCCTGATCGGTGCCGTCATCGTCACGACTCCTTCGATGTCGCTCGCCGTCGGCGGTGGCCCGTCGATCGATCCGGCGGTCAACTACACGATCATGCAAGCCGGCCTCGGAATCATGTTCGTCGGCGGCGGGATCATGCTCGGGGTGGCGCTGCTGACGCTCGCGATCGGCGGGAAAGATGCCCCGACCTGGGTGCGAGCGTTCAGCGCAGTCGTCGGCGTGCTGGCTCTGTTCTCGATGATGTTCTTTCCGTTCTTCGCCGTCCTCCTCTGGGGCCTCGTGACCGGCATCTGGCTCCTCGTTTCGACCCCCACCGCCCCGGCGGCAAGCGCCGCGTAGCGCAGTCACGTCCGGAGGGAGGGCCGACCTGCGGCTGGTCTTCCCTCCGGAACCTCTCGACATGCGTGTCGCCCGAGCCGACCAGCGGCGCGGCGCATAGTCGGCCCATGTTCTCCCTGCGGCTGATGCTGATCGCCCTTCAGGTCATCCCGCTGGCGCGCCACGGCGCCTCGCGCCGTTCGACGATGCAAGCCACCGCACCTGTCGACTATGGGTTCCTGCGCATCAACGTCGCGGACGGACGCATCGGCTACCAGTTCGTCGACGAGAGCGGCCGGGTGCTCGACCACGTCGACCGCCCTCTGTAGCCGGCGCGGAACTCCCCCCGCGCACGTCGGCCAACTACCGATGCGATTGACGCTCCAGCATGATCTCGTCAACACTGTCTCGAATGGGAAGCCGCCTGCCTGATCACACCTCTCCGCTCGGCGATGCCGAGCTCCGCGACCTCGACGCATACTGGCGCGCCGCGAACTACCTCTCCGTCGGGCAGATCTATCTCCGCGACAACCCCCTGCTCCGCGAGCCGCTCCTGCCCGAGCACGTCAAGGCACGTCTCGTCGGCCACTTCGGTACGACGCCCGGGCTGAACCTGATCTACGCCCACCTCAATCGCGCGATCCGGGCGCGCGACCTCGACGCGATCTACGTCACCGGCCCGGGTCACGGTGGCCCGGCAGTCGTTGCGAACGCGTATCTGGAAGGGACCTACAGCGAGCTCTACCCCAACATCGGCAAGGACGAGCCCGGTATTCGCGAGCTGTTCCGCCAGTTCTCCTTCCCCGGTGGCATCCCGAGCCACGCTGCGCCCGAGATTCCCGGGTCGATCCACGAGGGTGGTGAGCTGGGATACGCCCTCGCGCATGCGTTCGGCGCCGCATTCGACAACCCGTCGCTCGTCGTCGTATGCGTGGTGGGAGACGGCGAGGCCGAGACCGGGCCGCTCGCGACGAGCTGGCACTCGAACAAGTTCCTGAACCCGCGCACCGATGGCGCGGTGCTGCCGATCCTTCACCTGAACGGCTACAAGATCGCAAACCCGACCGTGCTCGCACGCATCCCGGAGTCGGAGCTCACGTCGCTGCTCGAGGGGTACGGGTGGCGGCCGTTGTTCGTCGAAGGTGACGAGCCGGTGGACGTGCACCAGCAGTTCGCCGGCGCACTCGACGAAGCGCTCGACTCGATCGCCGAGATCCAGGAGGCAGCGCGCACCGCCGGAGTGGAAGGGCGTCCTCGCTGGCCGATGATCGTCCTGCGCACGCCGAAGGGCTGGACCGGCCCCGCCGTGGTCGATGGCCTGCAGGTCGAGGGAACCTGGCGCTCGCACCAGGTGCCACTCGCCGAGGCACGCTCTCCGGAGCACCTGCGGCAACTCGAGGAGTGGCTTCGCAGCTACCGGCCGGAGGAGCTCTTCGACGGCAGCGGCGCTCTCGTGCCCGAGCTCGCCGCCCTGGCCCCCCGTGGCGAGCGGCGCATGAGCGCGAACCCGCACGCCAATGGCGGCACGGTTCTCCGTAACCTCGCCCTGCCCGACTTCCGCGACTACGCCGTCACGGTCGCGAGCCCGGGAACGACCGTCGAGCGAGGCGACACGCCCGCTCGGCGCCTTCCTCCGCGACGTGATCGAGCGCAACGCGACGACCTTTCTCGGCTCTTCGGGCCCGACGAGACCGCCTCCAACCGCCTCGGCGCCGTCTTCGAGACGACCACGCGCCGCTGGCTCGACGAGACGCTGCCCACAGACGACGGGCTCGGGCCCGACGGTCGCGTCATCGAGGTGCTGTCCGAGCACCTCTGCCAGGGCTGGCTCGAGGGCTACCTGCTGACCGGCCGCCACGGGCTCTTCAACTGCTACGAGGCGTTCATCCACATCGTCGACTCGATGTTCAACCAGCACGCGAAGTGGCTGAAGACGACGAAGGAGATCCCCTGGCGGCTGCCGATCGCCTCTCTGACCTACCTCCTCACCTCGCACGTGTGGCGGCAGGATCACAACGGCTTCTCGCACCAGGATCCGGGCTTCATCGACCACGTCGTCAACAAGAGCGCCGAGGTGATCCGCGTCTACCTCCCGCCCGACGCGAACACGCTGCTGTCGGTCGCCGACCACTGCCTGCGCAGCCGTCACTACGTCAACGTGATCGTGGCGGGGAAGCAGCCGGCGCTCGACTACCTCTCGATCGAGGACGCGGTCAGCCACTGCGCGCGCGGGCTCGGTGTCTGGGAGTGGGCCTCGAACGACGAAGGCGCCGACCCGGACGTCGTGATGGCGTGCGCCGGCGACATCCCGACGCTCGAGACGCTCGCCGCGACGGCCATCCTGCGCGAGCGACTCCCGCGACCTGAAGGTCCGGGTCGTCAACGTCGTCGACCTGATGCGGCTCCAGCCCTCGAGCGAGCATCCACATGGGCTCACGGACACCGAGTTCGACACGTTGTTCACGACGGACCGGCCGGTCGTGTTCGCCTATCACGGCTACCCCTGGCTGATCCACCGGCTCGCCTACCGGCGCACGAACCACCACAACCTGCACGTGCGCGGCTACAAGGAAGAGGGCACGACGACGACGCCGTTCGACATGGTCATGCTCAACGATCTCGACCGGTACCACCTCGTCATGGACGTGATCGATCGCGTGCCGCAGCTCGGAGTGCATGCCGCAGGCCTCCGCCAGGAGATGGTCGACCGGCGGCTGGAGGCCCGCGCCTGGACGCGCGAGCACGGCGACGACCATCCCGACGTGCGCGACTGGACGTGGCCCTTCTGACGTCGATCCTCGTCGTCAACGCCGGTTCGACCAGCCTGAAGCTCCATCTGG
The DNA here is from genome assembly GCA_963829285.1 of uncultured Thermoleophilia bacterium. Classification (GTDB taxonomy): domain Bacteria; phylum Actinomycetota; class Thermoleophilia; order Gaiellales; family Gaiellaceae; genus Gaiella. The sequence goes on from CAWHHW010000004.1 coordinate 231,892, forward strand.
TCGAGGACGACGACACAGCACGACCCGTTGCAGGGCTCGGCTCGGTCGCCGCACGGAGGTCGAAGCCGTCGGCCACCGCATCGTCCACGGCGGCTCGCGATTCCGGGAGCCGATCGTCGTGGACGACGGCGTCGTGGCAGAGCTCCGCGAGCTGACGCCCCTCGCTCCTCTGCACAACGCGCCGGCGCTCGTCGCACTCGAGGAGGCGCGAGCTGCTCTGCCCGGCGTCCCCCACGTCGCCGTGTTCGACACCGCCTTTCACGCCACGTTGCCCGCCGAAGCCTCGACCTACGCCGTTCCCGCGGAGTGGCGGAACGACTGGGGCAGTTCGCCGCTACGGCTTCCACGGCCTCTCGGTGCAGTGGGCGAGCGAGCAGGTTCGGGTGCCGCGCCTCGTCGTCTGCCACCTCGGCGGCGGTTGCTCCGTCACGGCCGTGCTGAACGGGCGCTCGGTCGACACGACGATGGGCTTCAGCCCGCTCGAGGGCGTGCCGATGACGACCCGCTCGGGATCCGTCGATCCGGGCGCACTGCTCTACGTGCTCCGCGAGAAGGGCTCACCCCGGCCGAGCTCGACGACGAGCTCGAGCACCGATCGGGCCTCGCTGGGCTCTCGGGCGGCTCCGGCGACGTCCGCGAGCTGCTCGCCGCCGAGACCGACGGTGACGACGCCGCGCGCCTGGCGCTTGCCGTCTACGTGCACCGGATCGCGGCGGCGGTGGGCGCGATGGCGACGTCTCTCGGAGGGCTCGACGCTCTCGTCTTCACGGCCGGTGTCGGGGAGCACGCGCCGGCGATCCGCGAGCGCGTCTGCGCGCGACTCGGCTTCCTCGGCGTCGAGATCGACGAGGCGGCAAACATCGACGGCCGAGCCGGACGCCGATATCGGCACGGCTCGTTCGACGGTGCAGGACAGTCGTGCTCGCCGCCCGCGAGGAGCTCGTCGCCGCACGCGCAGTGCGCGAGCTACTCAGTCGGCCGTAGCGTCGGATACCGCGTCGGGCAGAGGCGCGCCGGTGAACGGCTTTCGAGGAGCCGGTCAGACGCGCGCGAGCCTATCGCCCGGGGCGATCCCGACCCGCACCGCTTCCCCCGCGGCAAGCTCCAGTGCCGCCTTGGCACCACGCTTTGCAACGGCACGCCACGCCGGCACATTCTCATGAACTGACAGCACGACCATCCCGGCGTCCAGGAACACGACATCGATCGCGAAGCGCATGAACATCGTGTGCACGGAGCCCGTACCGGGGAACATCATCCCCTCACCCTCTCCGAGGCCGGAGCGGCCGAGCAGGCCGCGAAGCCTCGTCCAGGGGCGATCCGCCACGGCGCAGCGCTGGCAGGCCACCCGGCCGTCGCTCTGGCGAAGCGTGACCGTATCCACCGAGTCACCTTCGCCTCGCTAGACCGTCAATCCTGCGCGGAAGGGTGACGAAATCCCTTGAACGAGGGATACCAGACTCCCGAAAGGCGGTCCTTAGTGTGATTCGAACGAGAAATGGGGGAACGAGTGGGCTGCGGCAACCGAGGCAGGGTCGGAGACGAACGCGGGCAGGTGCTCGTACTCATGGCAGCGGCGATGGTGGTGGTGATCGCCTTCGCGGGCTTCGCCATCGATGTCGGCCATGCGTATCTCGTGCAGCGCCAACTCCAGGCGGCGACCGACGCCTCTGCGCTCGCCGGCGCGCTGGACCTGCCCAACAGCGCCCAGGCGATCCAGACCGCGAAGAACTACGGCCCGCAACCGGGAAAGCGCAACGCGCTCACATCGAACGACAACGCGGCCTTCGCGGTTGATCCGGATGGCAGCTCCTACCCCAAGACGACGTGCGTCCAGGCGATTCTCACCGGCTGTCCGGGCAACGGGCAGGACAACACGATCACCGTCAAATCGACCTCGGCCGTGAAGACGATATTCGCGAGGGTGGTCGGCTTCGACTCGTTCACCGTGAGCGCAAACTCGACCGCATGCTCTCCGTGCTCGGTGAAGCCCCTCGACATCATGATCGTCCTCGACCGCACCGGGTCGATGTGCCAGGTGAGCAATCCCAACGGCTCAGGGGTGATCCAGGATCCGATGGTGAATGCGATCGACCCAGGCACCGGAAAACCGTACGGAAACCCTCGGGGCTGTACCGATCTCACGAACGCCAAGAACGGAATCGCCACCTTTCTCTCTCTCCTGAAACCACAGTTTCACCATGTCGGCCTCACGGTGCTGCCACCGGTCACCGATGCCTCCACGAAAGCCGGAAGGTGTTCGACACCTTCTGCCCAGACGTTCAACTACGACAATCAGAATGCGGCATACACGCTCGTCGGGCTCTCGTCGGACTACCTCAGTGCCAGCTCCGATTTTGCGGTGACGCTCGATTGCTTGCCTTCGGTGGGACGCACGGCCTATGCCGACGCGATCGACTCGGCACAAAAGCAGCTCGCGGCCGGCAGAAAGAACGTTCAGAAGGTGATGATCTTCCTGTCCGACGGCGCGGCCAACTACGGCGGCACGTGGCATCCGGCGTCATCTCCCTATCGAACGAACCCGTGCCATCAGGGAATTACATCAGCAGGACTGGCGAAGAATGCAAAGACAACGATCTATACGATCGGCTACGACCTCAACGGAAATGGGACCGATCCTGAGCAGTGTTCCGACGCGGTCTCCATTACATCAATGCAAGCCATGCAGGCCATCGCATCCTCACCCGACACGTTCTACAACAAGCCAGACCCTGGGCAGCTGAACGACATCTTTAAGCGCATTGCGGAGGACATCTTCCGCACCGCTCAGCTCATCGACGGCTCGCTCAAGTAGACGCGTCGCCCATCCCTACGCGTGTCGAGGCTTTCCCACGGCGGTTCATCGAACGCGGGAACTGAAGAATGGCAAATAGAGCCGTTTCCCTGGCTTCTTAGTGGATCCCTCGATCGGGTGAACGGGCCCAAAGATCACTCGATCGAGGGACACATGCCTCTTGCAATATCCCCCTTTTGCGCCATGATCTGACCAAGTTCATAGCGTGTTCAATTACGGACTTCACAGACGGAAGGAGGTGAATCACATGAATGCATTTCTTGCGAATCTCTACCTCCGCGCCGTCGCGGTGCGTGATAACGAGGAGGGTCAGGCGATGGCCGAGTATGGCGTCATCCTTGCCCTGATCGCCGTGCTGGCAATCGTCGTCCTCAAGGTGCTCGGCCCGCAGATCGCGGCCGCCTTCACGAAGGTCTCGGCGGCGCTTTAGGTGAAACCACTCGGGTAGTGGTGGCGATCTCGTCGCAGCACAGGAGATCGCCACCACATCTCGAGTGACCATGACTGACTACAAACATCCCGAAAGAGACAAGGCCAAAAGTGAATCTTAAGAGCCATATTCAGAGGAATGAAAAGGGCCAGGCGATGGTGGAGTTCGCCATGATTCTTCCAATCCTCATCACTCTCGTCTTCGGGATCATTCAGTTTGGAATTGTCTTCAACCATTACCTGACGCTCACTGACGCGGTGCGGGCGGGCGCACGGCAGGCGGCTGTGAGCCGGACGCTTCCCGTTTCCGGGGATCCGGTGCAGACGGCGAAGAACCGCGTGAAGTCGGCTGCCGCTGGATCGATATCCCTCACGGATTCTGACATCACCGTGACGCCGAAGAACCTGAGCGGCGGAGCCACGTTCGAGCAGGGTGGCGACGTCACCGTGACAGCGACCTATCCCTACTCGATCAACATATTCGGCGTCCCCGTGAAGAGCGGGCGGCTTACCAGCCAGACAACGGAGCGTGTGGAATGACGATTGACTATCGCATCAGGAACATCATGATCGCCGCAGTGCTCGCGGCTGCCGCCGTTCTGCTGACCGTCGTGTACGTAGCGTCGGCTCGGAACGACACCGCTGCGGGCAGGCAGGACGTGACGGTCTACGTGCCGTCGAGGGACTTCGCCGTGGGGACGGCCGGCTCGAAGGTCGCCGGCAACCTCAGGGCGCAGACAGTGACCAAGAAGATCGCGACGCCCGACGCGGTGACGAGCCCGTCTCAGATCAAGGGGCTCTACCTCACCCAGCCGGTGTACGCGGGTGAGCAGCTGACCCTGAAGCGGTTCGCATTGCCCAGCGAGCAGGGTGTTCGCGCCAAGTTGACGGGCGTCCAGCGGGCGCTACAGGTGCCAGGAACCACTGACCAGCTGCTCTCGGGGACGCTCGTTCCGGGTGACCGGGTCGACGTGGTCGCGAGCCTGAAGGACCCGAGGGACTCATCCGGAGTCAAGTCGGCCGTCGTGCTGCGCAACCTCCGGGTGCTTCAGACCGAGGACGGCGACGGCGGCGCGAAGATCAAGACGAGCGACAGCGCGCAGACCGCCGTGATCCTCGCAGTCACTGACGAGCAGTCCCAGCGAATGTTCTACGTGATGAAGAACGGCGACTGGTCGCTGCAACTCCGAGCAGTGAAGAAGCCGAAGGACAGTAGCCGCTCGACCGCGACCTACGCGACCGTGCTCTCCGGAGGCGGCAGGTGACCACGACCGTCACGGGCACCAGCAAGGAGACACTCCGCGTCGTCGTCACGGGCACGTTCGACGGCGAGTCTGACCTGCACGAGGCGCTCGGTGCGTCCGGCAGCGGGCTCGAGGTCGTTGCCTGGACACCCGGGGTACGAGACGCTGTGCCGTACCTCGGGGCCGACAACGTCCACGCGATCCTGCTCGGAGCCGGCCGCGACGGGATTGCCGTCGCGGCCACGCTCGCGGCAGACGTGGCCTTGATCCGCCTCCACACACAGGCCCCGATCGTGCTGCTCGTGCCGGAGGCACAGGTCGACCTCGTCGAGACCGCGTTCACAGCGGGAGTCGACGACGTACTCGTTCTGCCTCAGTTGGCGGAGACGATCTCGTTCGCGATCCGCAAGGCGCACGAAACCGGTGGCCGCTCGGGCGCAGTCACCCCCTACGATTCTGATGTACCGCGCGGCCGCGTCGTGACGGTGTTCTCGCCGAAGGGCGGCACTGGCAAGACGGTGCTGTCGACGAACCTCGCCGCGCTCCTCGCCCACCGGTCCGGCAAGCGCGTGCTGCTGGTCGACCTCGACCTGCAGTTCGGTGACGCCGCGATCATGCTCGGGGTCGACCCTACGACAACGATGTACGAGCTCGTGCAGGCCCCGGGCGAGCTCGACGCCGGCAAGCTTGCCGCCTATACGACCCGGCACAAGTCGGGCCTCGACCTCCTCGCGGCCCCGATTCGCCCTGAAGACGCCGAGCTCGTGACCGAGTCGAAGGTACTGCGGATCCTGGAAGTAGCCCGTGAGACCTACGACATCGTCGTCGTCGACACGTCGCCGTTCTTCTACGGGCCGATGCTCGCAGTGCTCCAGCCGACCGATCAGTTGCTCGTGCTCTGCGGCCTCGACGTACCGACGCTGAAGAACGTCAAACTGAGCCTGCGGACCCTCGAGCAACTCGGATTCCCGCGGTCGCGAACGAGCCTCGTGCTCAACCGCGTGACACCGAACGTCGGGCTGACAAAGGATGATGTCGAGTCGGCGCTCGGGGTGCGAGGTCACCTTTGAGATCCCGAACGACTCCGTCGTCGCGCCGGCAGTCAATCGCGGCACAGCGGCCGCTATCTCCGAGGACGAATCCGCATTCGCCCATGTCCGTCGGCCTGATCGCCGACATGCTCGAACCCGCCGGTGCGGCTATTGCCGCAACTCCGGACACCGCACACAAGAGACGCTGGCAGGGCCTGCGTCACCGCCTCGAAGGGAGGACAACATGAGTCTCGAAGACCAGCTTCGCGGCGACCAGAGCGGGGCTAACAGCGCCCGTCTCTCTGAGCGAATCCAGGCCGAGGACGACGCCCAGGTCGATCCTCTGTCGGGGGATGAGCGCAAGGCGTCCGGGTCCGTTGACCCCTACAGCGAATTGAAGACGCGCGTGCAGCGAGCGTGTGTTCCGAAACTCGGCCCCTGGCTGTTCACCAACCCGGACACGACCAGCCTCCGCAAGGAGGTAGAAGGGGTCGTCACGGCAGAGCTCGCGAACGACAGCACGCCGCTCGCGGTCGTCGATCGAGAACGGCTGGTGCAGGAGATCACGGCCGACATCCTCGGCTACGGTCCCCTCGAGCCGTTCCTCGCCGACCACACCGTCACCGAGGTGATGGTGAACGGGTTCGACAGGATCTACGTCGAGCGAGACGGACGCATCGAGGCGACGGGCGCAGCGTTTGTCGACGATGACCATCTGACGCGCATCATCGACAAGATCGTCTCGCGGATCGGACGCCGCGTCGACGAGGCGTCACCGATGGTCGATGCCCGACTGCCGGACGGCAGCCGCGTCAATGCGATCATCCCGCCGCTCTCGCTCGGAGGACCGACGCTGACGATCAGAAAGTTCGCCCACGACCCGTACACGATTGAGAATCTGATCGACTTCGGCTCACTGACGCCGAAGGCGGCCCATTTCATCCAGTCGTGCGTGCAAGGGAAGCTGAACGTCCTCATCTCGGGCGGCACCGGCACCGGGAAGACAACGCTCCTGAATGCACTCTCGGCGTCGATCCCGGCCGAAGAGCGAATCATCACGATCGAGGATGCAGCAGAGCTCCAGCTCCAGCAGGAGCATGTGATCCGGCTCGAGTCCCGTCCGGCAAACATCGAGGGCGAGGGAGAGATCCGTGCCCGTGAGCTCGTCCGCAACGCTCTGCGCATGCGGCCCGACCGGATCATCGTCGGCGAGGTGCGCGGGTCGGAGACGCTGGACATGCTGCAGGCGATGAACACGGGCCACGAGGGCTCGCTGACCACGATCCACGCCAACTCGCCTCGCGACGCGCTCAACCGACTCGAGACGCTCGTGTTGATGTCCGGCCTCGAGATCCCGCTGCACGCAATTCGCGAGCAGATCGCGAGTGCGCTCGACATCGTGATCCACATCACGAGGCTCGTAGACGGCTCGCGACGCATCTCACACGTGACGGAAGTCCTCGGCATGGAGTCCGACATCATCACCCTGCAGGACATCTTCCTGGCACGCCCTATGGGTGACCGGTCGGTGGCGGCTGCGTCAGCGGCGTCCATCCGCTCGCTGGTGTGCACGGGCCTGCAGCCACAGTGCCAGTACAAGCTGGCCGCTCATGGAGTCACGTTGCCGGAGGACTTCTACCAGCCCGAGACGCAGCTCCAGGCCGTCTCGGCGAACGGGAGCGGACAATGAGATCCGCGTTCTTCGACACCGCCTGGGGGCCTCTGGCCGTCGGCCTGGTGGTCGGCTCGCTGATGTTCGTCGCCGCACTCGTCGCGCTCGCTCGACCGCGCGGTGCATGGGTCCGCAGCCGGCTGGCACCGTATGGTGACCCGGCTAACGTCACGGGCGCGCCGGAGAACGCCGCGCCCGAAGCGACATCTTGGCGGCCGCAGGTCGAGAAGATCCACGGTGTGGCAGGGCGACTGCTACACAAGACGAGCTACGGGGCGAAGCTCGAGCGCCAGCTCGATCGGGCCCACCTGCAGACCAGTGCGGGTGCCGTTGTCCTGTGGTCGCTGCTTCTTGGAGTCGGGATCGCGACGGCGCTGAACGTCATCGGCCAGTCGCCGCTGATTGCGGCAATCGGCTGTGCGATCGGCCTCGTCGCTGCCGTCGATGCACATCGCCAGGAAAGGCGCGCGACGGATGCGGGCGTTCGAGGCGCAGCTCCCGGACGTTCTGATGACGATCTCCGGGTCGCTCAAGGTCGGCCAGAGCTTCAACCACAGCCTGCGGGCGATCGTCGACGAAGGAAATGCACCCGCGAGCGAAGAGTTTGCAAGGGTCCTTGCCGATGCAAAGCTCGGTCGCCCGATGGACGAAGCTCTGACGGGAATGGCCGATCGTGTCGATTCGGCCGACCTCCGCTTCGTGCTGATGTCGGTCGCGATCCAACGGGAGATCGGCGGCAGTCTCGCGACCCTCTTCCAGACGGTTTCCGACGCAGTCCGCGAGCGGCAGCAGTTCCGCCGCAGGGTGAAGGCTATTACCTCGACAGGGCGGAGCTCCGCGTACGTCCTTCTTGCGCTTCCGTTCTTTACTGCGGGGTTCATCACGATCGTCAATCCCGGCTACCTGAAGCCAATGTTCACCACGAGCATCGGTCAGGTGTGCCTCGTCGCGATGGTCGTGATGATGGTTACGGCCGGGTTCATTCTCAAGAAGATCGTAACGATCAAGGGGTGATGCTCTCGTGTTGCTGATTCTCGCGTTCGTCTGCTTCGCCACGGCTCTGGCCGTGGTCGGCGGAGCCCTGACCGAGCCACGCCGGGAGCGCCAGGCGTCGGTGCGACGCGCTCAGGCGTACGGTGGCCCCGATGTCGGTTTCGACGCCGATCCGCTCTTCGACCAGCTCACCGCACGCTACCAAGGGCCGCTGGCGCGGTTCGCCGGCCGGCTCGACCCCCGTGCCACCACGGACCGGGTAGGCACCAGGCTCGTCTCGGCCGGACTGGCACGGACATTCTCGCCAACCGGGTTCCTCGCGCTCAAGGTCGTGCTCGCCGCGGCAGGCGCTATCGTGGGCGGGCTGATCGGTGTCCTCGACGGCAGTGCAACGAACGCCCTGCTGCTGGCTGCAGCGATCGCTGCAGCAGGGTTCCTGATTCCCGACGTCGTCGTCACGTCGCGCATCCGTCGCCGTCGCGACGCCATCAGGCAAGGGCTACCCGACGCGCTGGACGTGCTTGCCGTCAGCGTCGAAGCCGGCCTCGGTTTCGACGCCGCGCTTGCCAAGCTCGCCGAGTATCTCGACGGGCCGCTCGTCGAGGAGTTCATGCTCGTCCTCAGCGAGCTAAGGATCGGTGAGACACGGGCCAACGCGCTGCGCAAGATGGCCGATCGCGTCGCGGTTCCGGAGTTGAGCTCCGTGGTCAGTTCGCTCATTCAAGCGGAGCAACTCGGCAGCCCACTCGGAAAGATGCTCCGAATCCAGGCTCAGGAGTCGCGGAATCGACGCCAGGTGGCGGCGGACGAACAGGCGATGAAGGCGCCCGTGAAGATGATCCTGCCTACGGCATTGCTCATCTTCCCGGCGATGTTCATCGTCATCCTCGTGCCGGCGCTCATCTCCTTCACTACCGTCTTCTAGCCGCGACGGTCATGCGGCGCGCACATTTCTGGCTTGCCCTCTCGACGGCTGTAGCGGCCCTCGCAGTCGCGGTCGTCCCCGCTTCGGGTGCGACCGCGTTGACCGCCTCACAGGTGATTGCCCGTTTCAAAGCTGCAACGGGCGCGACACTCCTCGTGGACAAGACGTCGTCCTACCCGGGCCACTACACCGCCCTTCAGCTGCCGCCGTCGATCACGAACCAGGGCCGCTTTGGCCGCTTCACCCTCTACGTCGTCGGTGGCGCGACTACCGGCGACGACATCACGAAGCTTCTCGCAGACGGCCACACCGGCGTGCTCGGGACGCCCGGGGCGTCGCACATCTACTGGGAAAGCGGCCGCTATCTCGGCGGCGGCACCTACTGGCTCGCGAAGAAGCAGTACGGAGCCAACCTCGTGCTCTGGTGGTTCGGGTCGACACACAAGGTCGATGCGGCATTTCAGCGGGTCCACAAACCGCTGTTGGCGACGGCGCGGCCCCAATGACAGTCCGATCAGACGACGCTATCCGTTCCGCTCGGGAGCATCCCGTCGCGGCCGCGTCGGTCATCTCAGTCGGCCGTAGCGTCGGATACCGCGTCGAGCAGAGACTTGGCCGTGACCGGCTGGGGAAGCAGCGAGGCCGAAGGGGCCGCCTCGCCGTAGCGGTCGAGATCCGGCGGCGAAACCTCGAAGACGACGGGCAAGGAGCCTTCCGCCTGCAGCGCCGCGAGGATGTCGTCGCTCCCGTTCAACGAGGAGGTCGAGACGACCACGTCTGCGCCGTCAACGAGCTTGCAGCTCTCGCCCTCGAGCAGAGGACAGCCACATGCCTTGCCCCCGCGGCCCATGTCCGGGCCTGTGCAGATCGCGACGTCGTAGCCCGCGTCGCGGAGGATGGTGGCATGGGCGAGAAGCTCGGCGCGGTCAGGGTTCTCGACCAGCACCCTCGGCTTCGTGGAGCGAGGCGCCCACGTCATCGGCTCGAGGAACTGAGGGGAGCGCTCGCTGTCTTTCATGTGCGGACTGTGACATGGGGTGCGCGCGGAGGTGAGGGGGCGCGTACCGATTCGGGTTCGGGAAACTACCGACGCCCGCTTGATGATTGATCGCCCTCCACGGACAGCGTAGGTTTGCCCCACACCCGGCGAGGAAAGGCGGAGAGATGGAGATCACTGCAGCCGTCACGGAGGCCCCCGGCGCTCCGTTCGTTCTCGAGGAGGTCGAGCTCGGCGACATTCTCGCGGACGAGATCCTGGTCGAGATCGCCGCCGTCGGGATCTGCCACACCGACCTGACGGGACGCAACGGGCAGCTCCCGACGCCGCTCCCGGCCGTGCTCGGCCACGAGGGAGCCGGCATCGTCGAGCGTGTCGGGTCCGGCGTCACGGCTGTGGCTCCGGGCGATCACGTCGTGCTCAGCTTCGATTCGTGCGGGGGCTGCCAGGAGTGCCTGGCCGGGCAGCCGTATACGTGCCACGACTTCTTCGCGAGGAACTTCCTGGCCGAGCGGCCCGACGGCTCGACCTCGCTCTCGCGCGCACGGTGTGCCACTCCACTCCCACTTCTTCGGCCAGTCGAGCTTTGCCACCCACGCCGTTGCCTCCGAGCGCAACGTCGTCCGCATCCCGCCCGAGATGCCGTTCTCGGTCGCGGCGCCGCTCGGCTGCGGCGTGCGCACCGGTGCCGGCTCCGTCATGAACACGCTCTGCCCCACGGCCGGCTCCATGATCGCCGTATTCGGCGCGGGCGGCGTTGGGATGTCTGCGGTGATGGCTGCGCGCGTCGTCGGCTGCACCACGATCATCGTGGTCGACCTGGTCGAGTCGCGGCTCGAGCTGGCGAAGGAGCTCGGCGCCACCCATATCGTGAATGCGGGCGAGGTGGACGTCGTCGAGACGATTCGTGGCATCACCGGCTACGGCGCCGACTTCACGCTCGAGATGAGCGGCTCCACGGTTGCATTGCGCCAGGCGTTCGAGTCGATCGCCTCCGGCGGCATCTGCGGCGTCGTCGGCGCGCCGCCGTTCGGCACCGAGATGGGCCTCGACGTCAACATGCTGATCGCGATGGGCCGCACGCTGCGCGGCATCGTCGGCGGCAACAGCGTCCCGAGCATCTTCTTCCCGCGGCTGATCGAGCTGTGGCAGGAGGGCCGCATGCCGTGGGACAGGCTGATCCAGACCTTCGCCTTCGATCAGATCAACGAAGCCGCCGAACGCGCCGAGAGCGGCGAGGTGATCAAGGCGGTACTCGTGATGCCGGGGTTTGGCTAGGCGCGGTCGAGATACGCGCACGCCCGGCTGTCGAGCGGCAGCGGCGAGCGGCCGTAGCCGGTGACGACGAGCGGGCCGTCCACGTTCTCGAGCTCGATTGTCGACCCGACGTTCGGCGCCTTGCCCGGAAGCTCGATCAACCGATAGCCGTCCTTCGTCGGCGCGAATGCAACACAGCCCTCGCCCTCCGAGACAGGAATCTGATGCGCCATGCGCGCATCGGCCTCGACGACCGCGGCTCCGAGTCGCTCGATCGAGCGACGCATCGCCTTGCCTGCGTCGACGTACTCCGACTCGGTGTCGGCGAGCCGCTCACCGAGCGACTTGAGTCCCTTGCGCAGCGCACGCTCCGTCACCCGCACCTGCTCCTCACCGATCGCCGCCTGCTTCGCGAGGCGTCGCTCGAGCTTCGCGACAGCGGCTTGCAACGCGGCTGTCCCGTCGGACGCAAGCGACTCCTCGATTCGCTCGAGGCGCCAGCCGACCGACGACACGGCACGCTCGAGCTCGTCCTGCAACTCCTTCCGCGCCTCGATCCCGCCGGCATCGCTCTCGTCGAGCCTTGCGGCGACGCCTTTGAGCTCCTTCTTCAGCGATCGTTCGACCTCGCGAGCCGACGCAACCGACCGCTCTGCCTCTGCGTCGAGCCGCGCCGCCAGCCGGGCCGCGGCACTCTCGGCCGTTGCGAGATCGTCGGCGCGGAGTCCGTGCAACTCGCTGATCTGCTCCGCGAAGCCGTCGGCCGCACTGCGAACTTCTGCCACCTCGGCCCGCGACGACTCGGCAAGAGCATCCATCCGTGAGGCCAGATCCGCAGCGGCAACCTGCGCTGCCTCGGCGTCTTCCGTCCGCAGTTCGACGAGGGCGTCCACGCGCTCGGCCAGCTGCTGAGCAGCGGCCCTGGCCTTCTGCCCGTCGCGGTGACGCAGGCGCAACTCGTCGATCTGTGCCCCGAGCGAGCCCGTCTCTCCGCGCACGGCTGCGATCTCGTCCGTGAATCGGTTGCCCAGCGCGTCGAGGCGCTGGGCGAAATGTGTCTCGAGGCGTTCCTCGAGAGCCGCCTGGCCAGACGCGGCTTCTTGCAAGGCAGCGACCTGCGCCTGCAGCGCGGCCGTTTCGGCCGCCTGCTCGTGGAGCTGCGATCCGAACGCGTGTGCCTTGTCGCTGACATCGGCGCGAAGCGCCTCGAGAGCGCCGTCGAGGCGGTCCCCGAGCTCGATATTTCCGGTCGCGTGAGCGTTGTTCGCCTCCGACAGCGACGCGACCCTCTCCTCGAGCGCGTGAACCACTCCGAGCCTGTGCTCAATACCTTCGAACCTCGCCGCCGCAGCCTCAACATGATCAGTCAGATCCCGGTCGACTTCTTCTGCGACCCGTGCCTCGAGCCCGGCGAGCGCGTCCAACCGCGAGCGCAGCTCGTCGAGCCGGGTTTCGGTGGCGATGGACTCACCAGCACGGAGCGCGTCCAGGCCTTCAAGCGACGAGCGGAACTCGGCAACCGTTCCCGCAACGCCCTCAATGCCCTCAAGACGCGCCGTTACCCCATCGACGCGCTCCTGCAACGCACGATCGACGATCGGACGGGCAGCGAGCTCAGCCAGCCGGGCCCGAATCTCATCCAGCTCGTCGTGACAAGGAACGATCGCCGCAACCTCGTCCACCCGTGCGAACAGAGACTGCGCAAGCGACTCACGCTCCGCAGCCGAGCTCTCGACAACACGCCGCAGATCCTCGAGAAGCTCGTCAGCCGGCGTCACCGCCGCGAACCGGCGCTCCAACTCTCCGAACCGCGCCTCGAGTAACCCGACCGACTCATCCCGCTCGAGAATTGTCGCCAGCTCATCGACCCGGCCATGCAACTCGTCCAGCGCAGACTTATCGGGCTCTCGCTCGACAGTGGCCGCAAGAAGATTCACGCGCAAACGCAACTCATCGAGCTGGGCCAAATCCGGCCCGTGCCCGAGCGTCTCCACGAGACCATCGAGCCGAGCACGCAACTCGGCCACCGGCGCCAGATCGGGCCCACGCTCCACCGCAGCCGCAAGCTCGTCCAACCGAGCACGAACCTCATCCAGCGGACCCGAATCCGGTTCCCGCAACGAGAGCGCATCAAGCTGCTCGCGCGTGCGTGCGTCGCGTTCATTCAGCTCGGCCGCGAGGCGCTCGATCGCACCACGGCCCGTACGGCTTTCTTCCTCGAGTGAATCGATCCGTGGCACCAGGGCGTCCGTTTCGACGACCGGGATCGACGCGACGACCTCCTCGACGCGGGCGGAAAGGCCGTCGATCCTGGGGGTGAGGTCGGGGATCGGCCGCGCCGCAACCTCGTCGACATGTGCAGCAAGCTCGTCGAGCCTCGCAACGAGCGACGCGATCTCCGCACTCTGGTCGCCGTGATCGGCTGACAAGACGCGAGACTCGAGCCCGGCGAGGGCGCTGCGCAACTCCTCGATCACACCCTCTGTCTGCAGCCTTGCAGCAAGCTCGTCGAGACGCCGCTCGAAGCCGCCGAGGTCATCGACCCGGCTGGAGAGCCCTGCGAGCCCTGCCTGCGCACCCTCTGCCTGCCCGGCAATCGCAGTGATCCGGTCTGTCAACTCGCCGACGTCGGCGAGCTCGTCGAGACGCGCGTTGAGCGCCGCGATCTCGCCTGCAAGATGTGCTGTCTCGGCTGCCGCGTCGGGTCGGTCTTCGAGCCGCTCGACGGCAGCGCGGAGATCCGCGAGCCCTTCAACCGTGGCCGGCCGCGTCGCAAGCGATTCGAGCTCCCGACGGACCGAGTCGAGCTCGCTCGAGACCGGCGCAGCCTCGAGCGCGCCGAGGCGGGCGCTGATTTCCTCGAGCAAGGGCACCAGGTCGTCGTTCGCAGCACCGGGGGCCATCGCTTCAAGTCGTTGTTCGACCGCGCCGACTGCCGTCCGGAGCTCGGAGGTGACGCGATTGAGATCGTCCTGCCACGGCGCCGTCTGCGCAGCCCGCTCGACGGCCTGTAGCCGTTCCTCGAGATCGGCGACAACGGGACTGTCACCGGGCACGGACACCGAAGTCGGCGCGAGCGGCGATCCGTTCTGCCACGGCTGCGGCTCGACGGCGGGCCCGGGCGGGCGCAGCTTCTGCAGTGCAGACCACTGCTCTGCAAGGGCGCTCGCGAGATCGAGTCGCGTCAGGCTGCCCTGGGCGACGAGAATCTCGCCGATCCGGCCGCCGGTCTCACGCTGCACTTCAAGGGCGGCATCGAGCTGCTCGCTCGTGATGAATCCCTGTTCGATCGAGATTTCGCCGAGCGGCCGACGCACCTGCGCGCCTTCCTCCTCTGTCGACACGACGTGGAGGTCCGGTCGATCAGGAGTCGGCGCCAGCTTGCGATCTGCCTCCTCGTACTTCGCCCACTGCTCGGCGAGCACCCCGGCGAGCTCGAGTCGCCCGACGCCGAACCTCGCGACGACGATCTCGCCGAACCTCTCGCCGGTTGTCTCCTGCACGTGCAATGCCTCCTCGAGCTGCTCCTCCGTGATGAGGTTCTTCTCGACGAAGATGGCACCGATCAGGCGTGACTGGACGGCCTCAGATGCTTCCATTGCTCCTCTATCGGCAGACACTCGATCGAGGTATAGAGGGACTTTCGATCCCGGCCGACGCGCGCGGGCACCGCTCTTTACGTCAAGCCTCTAGGACACGGCGTAGAGCACGAGCGCGTCCACAACTGCCTGCAAACGACGGCCTTCTGCGGTCACCGTGTACTCGACCCGCGGTGGGCGAGCATCGACGACGCGGCGCTCGAGCACGCCTGCCTCTTCGAGCTCGACGAGCCGCTGGGCGAGCGTGCGCGGCGGAATGTCGCCCACCGCTTGCTTGAACTCGTTGAAGCGCGAGGCCCCCTCGTAGGAGGCCCAGAGGATCGACACCGTCCAGCGTCCCTCGAGGAGGCCCGCCGCCTGGCGAACCTCCTCGGGAACGGGAACGCAGTGCCTACACCGAGACATCGAACGGCTGCGCGGCCGGCTCGAGCGCGAGCTCGAGCACCTCGGAGAGCGCCATCACCGGATGGAACCTCATCTCCTCACGCACGTGCTCAGGAACATCGTCGATGTCGGCGCGGTTTCGCTCGGGAATCACGACGTCGGTGAGCCCGGCCGCGTGTGCCGCGAGCACCTTCTGCTTGAGGCCGCCGATCGGAAGCACACGACCCTGCAGCGTCACCTCGCCGGTCATGCCGACGGTATGTCTGACGGGCCGGCCGGTGAGCAGCGAGGCGAACGCGGTCGCCATCGTGATGCCGGCGCTCGGGCCGTCCTTCGGGATCGCGCCCGCAGGAACGTGCACGTGGAAGGAGCGGTTCTCGAAGATGTCGTCGTCGAGCCCGTAGTCACCGGCCCTCGCACGCACCGCCGAAAGCGCGATCTGGGCCGACTCCTTCATCACCTCGCCGAGCTGGCCGGTGAGGACGAGCTTCTCACCGCCAGGGATGCTCGTCGCCTCGACGAACAGCACATCGCCGCCGACACCCGTGACCGCGAGACCCGTGGCCACACCCGGCACGGCGGTGCGCTCGGCGGCCTCACGGAAGAACCGCTGCCGGCCGAGCGCGTCACGGACGACGTCGAGATCGATCGCGACAGGAGGCTCGGCCGTTGCCGATGCGATCCGCGTCGCCGTCTTGCGCAACACCTTTCCGAGCTCCCGCTCGAGCTGGCGGACGCCGGCCTCGCGCGTGTACTCGGAGATGATCGTTTCGAGCACCTCGGCAGTCACCGTCACCTCGTCTTCGAGGAGGCCGTTGCGCTCGCGCTGCCGCGGCCAGAGATACCCGGTCGCGATCGACACCTTCTCGTCGGTCGTGTAACCGTCGAAGCGGATCACTTCCATCCGGTCGAGCAGCGGCCCGGGGATCGTGTCGGCCTGATTCGCGGTGGCGATGAAGATGACGTCGGAGAGATCGACCTCGACGTCGAGGTAGTGGTCGCGGAAGGTCGAGTTCTGCGCCGGATCGAGCACCTCGAGCAGTGCCGCCGACGGGTCGCCGCGCCAGTCGGCGCCGACCTTGTCGACCTCGTCGAGCAGGATCACCGGGTTCATCGTCTTCGCGTCGCGCAGCGCGCGAACAAGCCGCCCCGGCAGAGCACCGATGTACGTGCGGCGATGGCCTCGAATCTCGGCCTCGTCACGGATCCCGCCAAGCGACATCCTCACGAACTCTCGGTTCAACGAGCGTGCGATCGACTCGCCGATCGAGGTCTTGCCGGTGCCGGGAGGTCCGACGAGGGTGAGGATCGCGCCAGAGCGCTTGTCGACCTCGATCCCCCGCTCCTCGCGCAACTTGCGCACCGCTATGTACTCGACGATGCGGTCCTTGACGTCTTCGAGCCCTGCGTGATCCGCATCGAGCACCTCGCGGCTTGCCTGTGGATCGAGCCGCTCCTCCGAGCGAACACCCCACGGCACGGCGAGCAGCCAGTCGACGTAGCTGCGGATCGTCTGCGACTCGGGCGAGCTCTCGCCCATGCGCTCGAAGCGTGCGAGCTCGCGCTCGGCCTGCTCGCGAACGTGCTCGGGCATCTCCGACTCGGCGATCTTGGTGCGGAACTCCTCCACGACCGAGGTCTCGTCCTCGCCCAGCTCCTTGCGAATCGACTCGAGCTGCTTGCGCAGGATGTACTCGCGCTGCTGCTTGTCCATGCCGGTGTTGACGTCTTCGCGGATGCGCCTGCGGATCTGCATCAGGCTCAGCCGCTCGCGCTGCAGATTGAGGGCCAGGTCGAGGCGCTCGGCCACGTCGAGGGCCTCGAGCACCTGCACCTTCTGCTCGAAGGTGAGATCGGGCGAGTAGCCAGACGTGTCGGCGAGAGCGCCGGGCTCGGAGATCGAGCGGACGAAGGCAGCGATCCGGCCGTCGTCGCCGCGCAGCTCGAGGATCTCCTCGACGACAGCGCGGTACTCGGTCTCGAGCTCGCGGACGGCCTCATCGGTCGGCGTCTCGTCCGGCCGCTCTTCGGCTTCGACGAACAGGCGTCCCCGAGGGTCGGTCTCGGCCGCGCCCGCGATCGCACGGTGCAGACCGGTGAGCGCCACGGCGGTGTCTCCGCCGGGCAGCAGAACCGTGTCCGTCACCTCGGCGACCGTGCCGACCTTGGCGTACTCGCCGTTGTGCTTGGGCACGAGCAGCACGCGCTCCTCGTCGCCGACGTCGATCGTCAGGGTCACACTCATAGTGGGGAAGACGACGAGGTCGTCGAGAGGGACGAGCAAGAGCTTGCTCACAATCGGTTCACGCTCCTCCGCGTACGCAAGTGGATACCAGCTACAAAAACTATAGCGACCACGTGCAGGTGGCCGCGGAGGCCCGGTCGCAGATTCTTACGGAACGCGTACAAACTCGCGACGGCGGGGCAGAGTCTCAGTACTAGGAGCTCGGTTTTCCGTTGTTCGCCTCCCGGAGCCGGGCACCGACTTGCGATCGCGTTCTCCGAGGGCGTGATCGCGAGCATGGGCGCTCGCTTGCGAGCGCCCATTTTCGTTGCGTGCCGGCTAGCCGCGGAAGCGACGCAGCGCGAGCGCGGCAGCCCGGCCCGCGAGCACATCCGACGTGAGCCCGGCACCGGCCGAGCGATAGGTCATCACGGTCACGACGAAGGCGCCACTCGGCCACAGGACGATCCCGTTGTCGTGACGAGCGGAGTCGATCCACCCTGCCTTGTGGAGAACACGAACGCCCGGGATGTGCCCGATCTCGCGGTCGATCTTCCCGAGATCCTGAACATGCGCGAGCAGGTAGAGGAGGTAGCGGGCGTCCGCCGCGGTGAAGCCGGGTTGCGCGGTGCGGAGCGGCCCGCGGCCGCCACTGGCGAGCCAGACACTGCGCAGGAGGCTGGCCAGGTCGTAGGCGCTCGTCTTCTTGCCGCCGCCATAGATCGGCTGGCTCTCGACCTGCAGCGGGATCCCGCCCGCGAGCACACGCGAAGGTGCGCCCAGCGAATCGACGTCGTACCCGCCGTACATCTCTGTCTCGTCGAGCCCTACCGACCGCAGCATCGTGTCGATCAGGTACGAGCCGCCGGACGTCGAGCCACCGAAGTAGCGCTCGGCGTCGTTCGCAGCCGCGTTGTCGGAGTAGGTGAGCATCGTTCGCAACAACCCATCGAGCGTCGAGCCCGGGCCCGGCGTTCCCTCCGTACGGGAGAGGGCGGTGACCGCGATCGCAAGCTTGAGCGTGGACGCGGCCGGAAACGTGGCGCGTGCGTTCCAGGCGGCACCAACTCCCGTCGCGAGGTTCTGGATGTAGATCGCGCTCGTACTCCCGAACTCGTTGGCGAGCTGCCGCACCTGGCCGGCGAGCGGGAGGTCTGTCCGGGGCGCGCGCACACGGGGAGTCGCAGCCGGAGCGGCGCCCAGAACATGCCGCACGGTCGTCCAGCTCCGGTGCCCGGCCCCGTCAACGGTGCCGATCTGCACTGCGTTCTCGCTTGGAGGCAGCGTGACGCGGAGCTGAAACCGGCGCCCGCGTAGCGGCCGGTCGGCCAGTGTGTGGGTACCGAGACGCACGATCACGCGCCGCGTTCCCGCTGCCGCAAGGCCAGTCACGAAGCCGTACGAGAGCTGATAGGGCGCGGGCTGCTCGATTGCGGGGGGAGGCGGCGGCGCGGCGATCATCGCGGCACCGTAGCGTTCATGGCGTGCCGATTCTCGCCCATCTCGATCTCGACGCCTTTTTTGCCGCGGTCGAGGAGCTCGAAGATCCCTCGCTCCGCACGCAGCCGCTCGTCGTCGGCGGCAACCCGCAAGGCCGCGGAGTCGTCGCGACCGCAAACTACGTCGCGCGGAGTTTCGGCATCCGCTCGGCGATGAGCTCGGCCGAAGCGCTTCGGCGTTGCCCCGACGTCGTCTTCGTCCACCCCCGCCACGCCCTCTACCGGCAGTACTCGCAGGCCGTCTGGAGCTCGGTTCGCCAGGTCGTGCCGCGGGTCGAGCAGGTGGGGATCGACGAGGGCTACCTCGATCTCGGCACGGTCGTTCCCGCGTTCACCGGCGCCCGCGCGGTGGCGGAAGCCGTCCAGACCTCGATCCGCGCTGCGACCTCGCTCTCGTGCTCGCTCGGCGTCTCGACGTCGAAGGTGGTCTGCAAGGTCGCCTCCGACCACCGCAAGCCCGGAGGGATCACGGTCGTGCCGCCCGGCAAAGAGGCCCGCTTCCTCGCTCCGTTCGCAGTGCGCGCTCTGCCGGGGATCGGCCCGAAGGCGGAACAGCGGCTCGCGGCGGCGGGCGTGACGACGGTGGGCGAGCTCGCGGCACTCTCGGATCAGGAGTTGCGAGCGGTGCTTCCCGGCACGGTCGGGCGCCTCATGCGCGACCGGGCGCTCGGGATCGACCCGCGCGATCTCGACCTCGAGACCGAACGGGTCTCGATCTCGGTGGAGGAGACCTTCGAGCGCGACCTCTCGGACCGCAAGCTGCTGCACGCCGAGATCAGGCGAATGGCGTCCGAGGTTTCGGCACATCTCGTGCGCAAGGGGATCTCTGCGCGCACCGTGACCGCGAAGCTCCGCTACGCCGACTTCTCGATCAGATCGCGCTCGACCACCCTGCCGGCGCCGATCGACGAGGCCGACCGGATCGGCGACCTCGCGTGCGGCCTGCTCGACCGCGGCCTCCGAGACCGGCCGGGCGCGCTCAGGCTCGTCGGCGTCGGGGTCTCCGGCCTCTCCGAGCACCGGCAGCTGACGCTGGACTGAGCAGGCTCAGCTCACGGAACGACGTTCTCGGGCGTGCGGCCCTCGAGCAGAACGGCGCGGAGAGCGTCGACACAGAGCATGCCCATCGCAACCCTCGTCGCTCTCGTCGCGCTGCCGAGGTGCGGGCAGAGAACGACGTTCTCCATCATCAGCAGGGCCTCGGTCACCTCGGGCTCCCACTCGAAGACGTCGAGCCCGGCGCCGGCGATCGTGTCGTTCTGGAGCGCTGCGACAAGAGCCTCCTCGTCTATCACCGGCCCGCGGGCCGTGTTGATCAGCACCGCGGACGGCTTCATCAACGCGAGCCGCCGCGCATCGATCAGGTGTCGGTTCTCGGCGGTAAGTGGAACGTGCAACGAGACGATGTCGGCCTCGCCGAGCAGCTGGTCGAGGTCGTCCTCCCGCCCCGCGAGCACAGCGTGGGCGCCTAGCGCTTCGACCATCCGCGCCGTCTCACCGCCTATCCGCCCCGCGCCGACGATCAGCACCGTCTTGCCAGAAAGGCTTTCGCCGAGCATGAACTCGACCGACATGGTCCACTCGTCGCGGCGGCGCACGAAGCGGTCGCCCTCGGTCACGCGGCGCAGCAACGACAGCATCAGGGTCAGCGCCATCTCGGCCGTCGTCGTCGTCAGCACATGAGGAGTGTTTGCGACGATGACGCCACGCCGGCGGGCAGCGGCGAGATCGATGTTGTTGACCCCCACCCCGAAGTTCGCGACGACCTTCAGCTGCTGGCCCGCCGCCTCGAGGTAGTCGTCGTCGACCGCAGCGGAGAAGACGGCCAGGATCCCGTCCGCCCCTGCAGGCCGGTCAACGAGGTCGAAGGAGGCATCGAGCTCACGCTCGACTTCGGCCGGCATCCTGCCGGTGAGATGGACGCGCGGAGCCACAGCGCGCATCATCCCTGAATGGCCGATCTCTACCACGAGGGAAACCGCACGTTGCAGGACCGCTTCGATACCCGTCGGCTCGCCGACCGGATCGAGGAACGGCTCGATCGCGACGCATTCGACGCCGACGACCGCGCGTTCATCGAGTCGCGTGACATGTTCTTCCTCGCCACCGCCGACGAGCAGGGGATGCCGCAGTGCTCCTACAAGGGCGGCGAGCCGGGCTTCGTGCGCGTCGTCGACGAGAACACGCTCGCCTTCCCGAACTACGACGGCAACGGCACCTACCTCTCGATGGGGAACCTGCTCAGGAACCCGCAAGTCGGGATCCTGTTCATCGACTTCACGAGCCCGAAGCGGCTGCGCGTGAACGGGATCGGAACGATCATGGACGACGATCCGCTGCTTCGCGAGTACGCGGAGGCGCAGTTCGTCGTGCGGGTGCGGGCGACGCACGTGCTGCCCAACTGCCCACGTTACGTGCACCGGATGGAGGTCGTGGAGCGCTCGCGCTTCGTTCCGAAGGCGGGGTCCGAGACTCCGGTGCCTGACTGGAAGCGACGCGAGTGGTCGCGCGACGCCCTCCCGGCAGCCGATCCCGCCCGGGCCGAGGGGCTGCTTCCGGACTGACCGCCGGGCCATGCTGTTGCATTGGGCAGATGGACGAGATCGAGGAGACATACGCGCCGCCAGCCGGGCAGGCGGAGCTCGTGGCAGCGCTGCGCGCTGGCGACGAGCGCGCGTTCGCGGCGTTGATGGACGAGCACGGTGCGGCAATGCTCCGCGTGGCACGGATGTACGTGTCGAGCCGTGCGGTCGCCGAGGAGGTCGTGCAGGAGGCATGGCTCGGCGTCATCTCCGGGATCGGACGATTCGAGGGGCGCTCGTCGCTGAAGACGTGGATCTTCCGGATCCTCTCGAACAGAGCCAAGACCCGGGGCGAACGGGAAGGTCGGACGCTGCCGTTCTCGTCGCTCGAAAGCAGCGAGGCAGGCGGCGACGGGCGCACGGTCGACGCCGACCGGTTCGGCAGCGAAGGGCAGTGGAGGTCGGGTCCTTCGCGCTGGTCGGAGCTCCCGGAGAACCGTCTCGTCGGCAAGGAGACGATCGGCGTCGCCCAGGCTGCGATCGACGCACTCAGCGAGGGGCAGCGGACCGTGATCACGCTGCGCGACATCGAGGGCTGGAGCCCGGAGGAGATCCGTAACGCCCTCGGTCTGAGCGAGACCAATCAGAGAGTCCTCCTACACCGAGCCCGCGCGAAAGTCCGGCAGGCCCTTGAGTCGTACCTGGAAGAAGGGCGTCTGTGACGAACATCTGGCACCGCATCCGCCGTCGGGGAGGGGACGAGCCCGGGCTGAGCTGCAAGCAGCTCGTCGAGCTCGTCACCAGCTACTTCGAAGGTGCTCTGAGCGACGGCGAGCGACGGCGGTTCGAGGATCACGTGGGTGTGTGCGCCGACTGCACGAACTACCTCGACCAGCTGCGCGGGACGATCACGCTCGTCGGACGGATCGAGCCGGACGACCTGACCCCCGAGATGAAGGGCGAGCTGCTGAGTGCGTTCCGCGGCTGGCCACGAGACTGATCCATGACCGGCAGATGGCTCAGACGAAAGCAGCGGCCGCCGCCGGTCGACGAACTCGGCGGGCCCGTCGACCTCGTCGTAGCCGCGGATCCCGAGGAGGCCGCCGCCGTGGTAGCCGAACTCCTCGTGGGCATCGCCGATGCGGGCGGCTCGATCGTTCTCGCCGGTGGCTCGACCCCCCGTCGCGCATACGAGCTGGCGGCTGCGGCGCATCCGTACTGGGGAGACGTGGACATGTGGTTCGGTGACGAGCGGTGCGTCCCCGCAGACGATCCGCGATCGAACCTGCAGTCGGTGCGAGAGGCATTTCTCGAGGATCTCGTGGTCTGGCCGAGAGTGCATCCGGTCCCGACCGAGCTTCCCCCCGCCGAGGCGGCCGAGGCCTACGACGCAGCACTCCAGGGCGTAAGGCTCGACCTCGTCGTGCTCGGCCTCGGCTCGGACGGGCATACTGCATCGCTCTTCCCGGAGGCGCCGGAGCTCGACGTCATCGATCGGCTCGCGGTTGAGGCCAAGGCCGGGCTCGAGCCGTTCGTCGACCGCGTGACGCTGACGATCCCGGCCCTCGAGGCGGGCGCGCACGTCGTCTTCCTGGCGGTCGGCGAGAACAAGGCCGAGCCGGCCCGGAGGGCCTTTGGTGAGAAGGCCTCGCGCGCGACACCGGCGAGCCTCGTCCGCGCCCGGCTCGGCACGACGACGGTCATCCTCGACCGCGCCGCCGCCTCGCTGCTGCGGCCCTCAGACGCCTGAGCGCAGCTGGCGGTAGCGCCGGATCAGCGCGTTCGTCGAAGGGTCGTGGCCGAGCTCCGGCTCCTGGGCTGCCTCCAGCTCCGGCACGATTCGCTGCGCCAGCACCTTCCCGAGCTCGACGCCCCACTGGTCGAACGAGTTGACCGACCACAGGACGCCCTGGGTGAAGACGCTGTGCTCGTACAGTGCGACGAGCGCGCCGAGGACGGCGGGCGTGAGTCGCTCGGCCATGAGCACGTTCGACGGCCGATTGCCCGCGAACGTCCGGTGCGGCACGAGCCACGCGGGCGTTCCCTCGGCCGCGACCTCCTCCGCCGTCTTCCCGAACGCGAGCGCTTCGGCCTGCGCGAGCACGTTGGCGACGAGCAGGTCGTGATGGCGCCCAACCGGATTGAGGCTCGACGCAAAGCAGACGAAGTCGCAGGGGACGAGCCGGGTGCCCTGGTGGATGAGCTGGTAGAAGCTGTGCTGTCCGTTCGTCCCCGGCTCACCCCAGTAGATCGGCGCGGTCTCGACGTCTACGGGCGAGGAGTCGAGCCGAACGCTCTTGCCGTTCGACTCCATCGTCAGCTGCTGGAGGTAGGCGGGGAACCGCGCCAGGTACTGGTCGTAGGGGAGCACGGCCACGGTCTCGGCGCCGAAGAACTCGGTGTACCAGAGCCCGAGCAGGCCCATCAACACGGGCAGGTTCTCGGCCGGCGGGGCCATCCGGAAGTGCTCGTCCATCGCATGGAAGCCGGCCAGCAGCTCGGCGAAGCCTTCGTGCCCGATCGCGACCATGGTGGAGAGCCCGATCGCGGAGCCCATCGAGTAGCGCCCGCCGACCCAGTCCCAGAACCCGAACGCGTTGGCCGGATCGATCCCGAACGCCGCCACCCCGTCGAGGTTCGTAGACACGGCGACGAAGTGCCGTGCAACCGCTGTTTCGTCTCCGCCGAGCCCGTCCACGAGCCACCGCCGCGCCGTGGTGGCGTTCGTCATCGTCTCGATTGTCGTAAACGTCTTCGAGCAGACGATGAACAGCGTCTGAGCGGGATCGAGATCGCGCGTGGCTTCCGCGAAGTCGGTGCTATCGACGTTGGAGACGAAGCGGAACGTCAGCTCGCGTCGGCTGTAGTGGCGCAGGGCCTCGTACGCCATCACGGGGCCGAGGTCGGAGCCGCCGATCCCAACGTTGACGACGTTGCGAATCGGCTGGCCGGTATGGCCCTTCCATGCCCCGGAGCGGACGGCATCGGCAAAGGTGCCCATCCGGTCGAGCACGGCATGCACCTCTTCGACGACGTCGGCCCCGTCGACGACCAGCGAGCGGCCGCGCGGCATCCGCAACGCGACGTGGAGAACCGAACGACCCTCGGTGACGTTGACCCGCTCGCCCGCGAACATCGCATCGCGCCGCTCGGCCACGCCTGCCTGCTCGGCGAGCTCGATCAGCAGGCGCAGCGTCTCGTCGGTGACGCGGTTCTTCGAGTAGTCGAGAAAGATGCCGGCGGCTTCACCCGTGAGCCGCTCGGCGCGATCGGGGTCGGTCGCGAAGAGATCGCGCAGGTGCGCTCCCTGCATCGCATCGGCGTGCGCCGAGAGAGCCCGCCAGGCCGGTGAGTTGCGGAGCGGTGACGCCATGTGGCTCATTGTCACAGCTACGCCTCCAGGACCAAAGAGAAGGGCGACGAATCGCTCGTCGCCCCTTCTCGATCCCTGAGCCATAGGAAGATTGCCGTCAGTCCCCGGCTCTGAGCACTCATCTCATCGGCACCACGGCGAGAACCTTTAGCCCGTCCCTACACTCGACGGAATGGCGGACTTCCTCGAACGACTGCGCAGCGGCCCGCCGATCGTTGCCGACGGCGGCATGGGCGCGTTGCTCGCCGGCGCGACGCCCGGCCTGCGCTGCCCGGAGGAGGCAAACCTGCGCGCTCCCGAGAGCGTCGTCGCCGTGCACGCGAGCTACATCCGCGCCGGCGCGGAGCTGATCGAGACCAACACCTTCGGGGCGAACCGCCGCAAGCTCGCCGCCAAGCTGCTCGACCACGAGTTCGAGGCGATCAACTCGGCCGCAGTGCGCCTTGCCCGTGAGGCACGCGAGGTGTCGGGACGCGACGTCCTGATTGCCGGTGCAATCGGGCCGCTCGGCGAGCTCGAGGTGTTCGACCCGAGCGAGCACGGGCCTCTGTACGCGGAGCAGGCGCGCGTGCTCGAGGGGCGCGGCGTCGACCTGTTCATGCTGGAGACGTTCTTCGGCCTCGACGAGCTGGTCTCGGCCGTCGAGGCCGTGCGCGGTGTGACCTCGCTGCCGATCGTGGCGCTCCTCACCTTCGACGACGACGCGGAGACTGCGGGCGGTGTCGAAGCGTCGACCGCCGCGGCGCGGCTCGCGGAGCTCGACGTGGCGGCGATCGGCACCAATCACGGCGCCGGCCCGCACGCAGCGCTGACGGCACTCGATGCAATGCGCTCAGCCGGGCTGCCGCTCGCGGCCATGCCGAACATCGGCCTCGCCAGCATCGTCGGTGGCCGCGTCGTCTATCCCCATTCGACTCCGGAGTACTTCGGAGACTTCGCGGTACAGGCCGTCGCCCTCGGCGCGCGCATCGTCGGTGGCTGCTGCGGTACGACGCCGGCGCAGATCGAGGCGATCCGCGCCGCGTTCGACGAGGAGCGCGCTCCGCTCGCCGCCTTCGAGGCCCGGGAACGGGACGAGCCGTCAGTGGCCCTGGGAACCGAGGGAGAGACCGAGCTCGCGCGAGCTCTGCGTGAGGGCAAATGGGTCGTCAGCGTCGAGCTCGATCCTCCCAAGGGCGGCACGAACGAGGCGATGATCGCGGTGGCGCAGACGCTGCGCGATTCCGGCGCAGTCGGCTTCGTCGACGTGAACGACAACCCGATGGCTCGAGCCCGGATGAACGCGCTGATGGCGTCGATAGCGATCCAGCGTGCCGTCGGAATCGAGACCATTCCCCACGTCACTCCTCGCGATATGACGGTGATGGGGCTCGAGGGCGTCCTCCTCGGAGCCCACGCCGAGGGTGTGCGGAACATCCTCGCTGTCACCGGCGACCCGCCGCACGTCGGCGACTATCCCGGCTCACGTGGCGTCTACGAGATCGACTCGATCGGCCTCGTCCAGCTGCTTTCTGGGCTAAACGGGGGTGTCGACTACCTGGGCAAGGCGATCGACCGGCCGACGTCGTTCTTCACCGGGGTCGCCGTCAACCCGTCGGCCGACGATCCGCATCTCGAGCTGGAGCGGTTCGAGCGCAAGATCGCCGCAGGGGCGCGGTTCGCCATGACCCAGGCGCTGTTCGACGTCGAAGGGCTCGAGCGCTTCCTCGAGTCGATCGGTGGCACCTCGCCGATTTCGCTGCTCGCGGGCGTGTGGCCGTTGCGCTCGCACGCGATGGCGCTGCGCCTGCACAACGAGGTGCCGGGGATCTCTGTGCCCGCGCGAGTGCTCGACGCGCTGCGCGACGCGGGAGCGGACGCGCCGGCGGTCGGGCTCGCCCTCGCGCGCGAGTTGCTCGAGGCGCTACGAGGCGTCGTCGCCGGCGTCTACGTGATCCCGCCGTTCAAGCAGCCCGAAGCAGCCCTCGATCTGCTGCTGTAGGGGACGGGCGCATGCCCGTCCCTCGTCTTCAGTTCCCCACGCAAGAGCTCTTGACCGCCGTCGTCCCGGCGTTCGCGATCGCCGTCCGCACGATGTCGGTCGGCACGCCGAAGCCGGCATCGGTATCGGCGCGGCGCGCAAAGACGGTCGTCACGACGTGCCCCTGAGCATCGACGACCGGCCCGCCCGAGTTGCCGCTGCGAAGCGCGCCGCGGATCGTCGTCACGCGGCGCGGCGTCGGGAAATGCCCGTAGGCATCGCGACTGATGGTCTGGGCAACGCGCCCGAGTCGAACGGGAGTCTCGACGTACGGGCCGTCGCCGGGGTAGCCGAGCGCAGCCCCCGGCGTTCCCTCGATTGCGTCGGCAAGCCCGAGGGGCGCGGCGGCTAGCCCGCGCACGCGGAGCAGAGCGATGTCGTTCACCTTGTCGAACGACACCACGGTGGCTTTGTGGAGGACTCCGTCGTTGCGGTCGACCTTCGGCGCGTCGATACCGGCGACGACGTGAGCGTTCGTGACGACGAGGCCCGGCCCGGCGACCCAGCCGGAGCCTTCGACACCGAGCCCGCAGGCATACCCGACCACCCGGACCACACTGAGCGCGGCAGCGTTGACGCCCGCGGCGTTGAGCACGCTGGGATCGGGCGGGCCGACGTTGGGAGCGGGTCCGGTCAGCGCGGCGAGCGGGTCGAGATGGTCGAGCGCGTCCATCAGCCGGTTCGGCGGGAACTCCTGGTTGAGCGTCGAGAGAATCGACGACTCCTGCGCGTAGTGGCGCAACCTGGACTGGCCGGGGATGTAGAGGAGCGTCGCGCCGACGACCCAGCACAGCACGAGGCCGGTGGCGATGCCAAGCAGGAGGCCTCCCATGTTGTCGAACGCGCGCAGCGGGCCGAGGACGAGAAGCCCGCGGCGGAAGTGGCGGCCGATCATGACCCCGATCGCGCGGCCGACGGCGGCGAAGAGCAGCGCCGAGCCGAGCGCGAGGAGCGGCAGCCAGCGGGCGTGATCGAGGCCGACGATCGACGGGCCGATGCGCGCGCCGAAGTAGGCGCCGAGCGCGAGCCCGACGAGCGAGAAGACACCGACGACGAGCCCGCGCCGAAACCCCGCCAGCGCGGTCAGGGCGATGACCCCGAGGGCGATCACGTCGAAGTACGACACACACCTAGATTCGGAGGGGATCGATGCACCCCTGCGCGTACCCCGCCGCTACACTCCCTCGGCCCACGGGGGCGTAGTTCAGTTGGTTAGAACGCCGGCCTGTCACGCCGGAGGTCGCGGGTTCGAGTCCCGTCGCTCCCGCTCCAGAGGAGCCCGCTCACAGCGGCGCTGGTGGTTACGTCTCCCCGCCTAGCATCCGGGTCAGTTGTCGCCGGCCTCGAGCGACTCGCGCGGAATGTCCCAGACAACCCGCTTGTCGTGCGGGCCGCTTAGCACTGCCACCGTCTGCGAGCGCACCGCTGCGCAGCCGCCGACCAGCCAGTAGCCGACCGGATAGAGCACAGCGACGAGTAACGCCCGCACCGAGGTCGGGTCGTAGGTGTGCTCGAGAGCGAGCGCGACGCTCAGCTGGATCATCGCCACAACGGCGATCGCGATGCCCCACGCCAGCCCGTAGCCGAGGATCTCGTCACCGAAGTCGCGGAAGATCGACGCCAGGACCGTGAGGACGACCGACACGGTCAGCAGGACGATCCAGGTCAACGACGCCAGCGACTCGATACTGATGAGCCACATCCTGCGGTTGCGCCACCGCATCACCTGCCCGAGGTGGACGTTGAGCACCTCGCCCTGGCCGCGCGCCCACCGCTTGCGCTGCGCCCACAAGGCCGACATCGTGGCCGGAACCTGCATCCCGACCAGCGCACGCGGCTCGTATGCGGTGTGCCACCCGGCGAGCAGGAGCTTCCACGACAGGTCGATGTCCTCTGTGGCCATGCGCGAGTCGTAGCCTCCCACTGCGATGACGCGCTCGCGGTGGAACAGCCCGAGCACGCCCGCGACGACGCCGACGCGGCCTGTGAGCGACTGCGTTCTGCGGATCATGCCGATGATCGACGCCGCCTCGAGCACCTGGAGCGCCTGGATCAACCTGCCGCGGTTCGTGACGTGCGGCGCACCTGCGACCGCTGCGACGAGCGGAGAGCGCTCCATCCTCGCAACGAGAAGCTTGAGCGCCTCGGGGTGCACGTGCGTGTCGGCGTCCGTCACCGCAACGAGAGCGTGCCGGGCCTCGCGGAAGCCGACGTTGAGCTGCTCCGCCTTCCCACGGTTGACCGGGTCGCGCAGCACCCTGCACCGCGGATCGCCCGGGGCAGCGGCGAGTGCGACGGCATCGGTGTCGTCCGTCGAGCCGTCGTCGAGGACGAGAACCTCGAGGTTCGGATAGTCAACCGCGAGCACGGAGCCGATGCACGTCGCGATCACGGCCGCCTCGTTGTACGCCGGTATCAGGATCGTCACTCCCGGCCATTCGTGGTCCGGCCGGGGATCGGCCACATGCTCGTCGAGCGCGCGAAAGACCAGGCCTCCGGCGACCCAGAGCGCCGCCGTGCACACCGGGTACAGAGCTACGAACGCGAGCAGGATCTCAGCCGCGAGCCGCATACCGTTTCTCCTGGCGGACGCGAGCGTGACGCAGGAGCACGAGGACGACCGCAGAGACGACAGCCGAGATCAGGGCGATCAGCAGGCCGATCTCGATCGCGGCGCTGTCGTGCAGCACCCAGGCAGCAACGGCGAGACCCACCACCCAGAGGAGCGGGCCAACCACGATGCCCATGAGCAGGCGCTTGCGCGACGCCGGACGGAGCGGCTCGAATTGGACGACCGACGACTCGGGATCGCTGGTCATGGCCCAATCATGTCAGCCGCCAAGGAACTCACCCGGTGTGCTGTCCGCCCGGGCCAACCGACGAGGCGAGAAGCAAACGCGGCGATTCCGGCGGAGCCCCACTGCCAGGGTGGCTCGAGGAGAAGAACGTTTCTTCCGCCGGTCCGGTTCTCGAGCACCCGCTGCGCCGCCTACCACTCCTACCCGGACTACCGAGCGGTTTGCGGGGACGAGCACCCCTGTAGGGAGCGCAGCCGTCGGCGCAGCAACGTCGCGAGATAGACGACGATGACGACGTTGACCACGATGCCTCCTGCCTTCCAGACAGTCGGGTGACGCGCGAGCTCATAGAGCTCGAAGGGGACCAGCAGCGAGGTGACGATCACGGTCAGGTACTCGGCCCAGAGCTGGTCGAGCCAGAGACCGACGCCCTCGACCATCTCGATGCCTCCGTAGCCGAGAGCCAGCGCTCCGGCGAGCTTGAGCTGATGGGCTCCGAGCGCGTGAAGGCGGGCGACGATGGTGTGGAAGAAGTGGCGCTGCGGGTCGAGCTCGACGGCGCGCATGAGCCGCTCGGCGAGGCGGCCATAGTCCGCGCCGAGATGGCCGAGCAGGTAGATGCCTCCCACGGCGAGGAAGAGCCCCCGAATCACCCGTTCGACCGCGATCAGCCGGATGATGCGCCGGCTACGGGCGCCATCGTGTGCTTCGGCCATCACCAGGAAGTGTCGCGGTTTCTCAGAGGAGCAGCGTGACGGTGCGCGCTCTGAAGCCGATCGCACCGAGGTGCCCGGTCTCGAACTGGCCGCCCGCATCGACCAGGAGCGCACCACGCCGGGCGAGCGTCGGC
Source organism: uncultured Thermoleophilia bacterium (assembly GCA_963829285.1). Taxonomy (GTDB): domain Bacteria; phylum Actinomycetota; class Thermoleophilia; order Gaiellales; family Gaiellaceae; genus Gaiella. The sequence continues at coordinate 262,524 of CAWHHW010000004.1, forward strand.
CGTACGGTCGCGCAACGGACAGTCGTGGCGGCACCGCCGTCGAGGCGAGCGACGCAGCGCGTTCGCCGGTCGAGGACGAGCGTCACGCGGAGCCCACGTCGAACCTTGAGGCCCGCCGTCTGACCGGTCACCCGGGCGGCGAACGAGCTCGGCGCCACCCAGCGGCTGACACGGAGTTGCAGCGACCAGTTCGGGACCCGCCCACCGCTGCCGGCCGCAGCCGTGCCCGAGAGAACGGCACCGAAGAGCGTAATGAGGATCAGGAGACGCACGTCTGGAGAGTAGGACGGATTCGCGCCCGCCTGGTCTGTGGCTCCGCGCTCTCGCACGCGGACTCGCTCGACGAAGGAACGTGAGCCCCCCGGCCGAACCCGGCAAGCAACGGATGCGACAAACGGCATCCCTCACTCGGAGAACTGAGATGAACTCGAAGAGCATGGCCGGCTGGATCGGCTTCGCCGGGATCCTGATGCTGATCGTCGGGATGATCGACTTCTTCCAGGGGCTGATTGGCCTGTTCCGGGACGACTACTACGTCGTCACCTCGTCTGGCTTCCTCGCCGTCAACCTGACGACGTGGAGCTGGGGCCTCATCATCTGGGGCATCCTGCTCGTCCTGGCCGGCCTCGGGCTCCTAGGCGCCCAGGGTTGGGCGCGCTGGTTCACGATCGTGCTCGTTGCTGCGAACATCCTCGGCCAGCTCGGGTTCCTGGGCAACAGCCAGTACCCGCTCTGGGCATTGACCGCACTGACGCTGAACATCATCGTCCTCTACGCGCTGACGGCGCGGTGGGACGAGAGCAGGCTAGACGCCGCGTCCTAACGCGAAAGAGGCCGGCCGGGAACAACTCCCGGCCGGCCTTTCGCCTAGAGGCTTGATGTGGATTAGGAGTGCGGCTGGGGCGGTTCTGCACCAAGGAGCGTGTTCGACGAGGGCGGCGTCAAGGCCGGTGGCCTTGATGCCGACCGCGGCGGACGCGATCCGCAGCGTGCAGGGCCGCATCCAGACGTGCTTCCAATTCACATCAAGCCTCTAAGGGGCTACGAAACGATGAGCTTGCCCTTCATGCCGGCGTCTTCGTGGCCGGGCACGGAGCAGTAGAAGTTGTAGGCGCCCTTCTTGAGGGAGAGGTAGGCGACCGTCTTGCCCCTGCCGATCACCTTCGTGCCGCCGAGCTCGTGCTCGCCACTCTCGATCCGCACGTTGTGATTGAGCGGGGAGAGGTTCGTGAACATGAGCTTGATCTTGCCCGGGTGCGCGCGGAGCACCTTCGTGTTGTAGGCGAGGCCGCTCGCGAGAGCCGACACCTTGACGACGCTCGGCGTCGCTTGCGGGCGGGCTCCTGCGGGGCCTGCAACCACGACCGCGACGAGCGCGGTGAGAACGGCGAGTGCTGCGACGAGCTTCATTCAGTCTCCTTGGGATGGGACAGGTGCGGGACGGATTGTCGAGCAGTGACCGTGCCAGTCCCAACACCAAGCGCGAGTCAAGAATGTGTTATCGCTTGGCCACAGCGCGCTGCCACAGCGTCGCGTTGAGCACGGCGCTCGCGACGACAAGACGGCTGATCAAGAAGAGGCCGAGCAGGAGGGCAGCAGCGATCCCGAGCGAGCCGTAGGTGCCCTGCTTGCTGGCCGCGTACGGCGCGATCACATATGCGGCGACGATGTGCAGCGCCTCGAGGCCGAACCCGAACAGGAGCGCCCCCGGGACGAGCGCGCGCCGCACGGCATCGCGATGGGGCAAGCGCATCGAGATCAGGAGCCAGAGGGCGGCGTACGGAGCGGGAATGAGGAGTGTCACGAGCAGCCCTCCCACGCCCGACAAGGATCTCGCGGCACTAGCCAGCGCCGACGCGATGAGTAAACCGAGCAGGGCTGCGAGGAGGTGCATCGTGGCCGCCAGCTTCGGCTTTGGTACCGCAGCACGGACATCCGACCACACGAGCCGGTGCACGACTATCAGCGTCCGCAGCAGGCTGCGCGTCGTGTAGATCAGGATCGGGATCCCGATCAGCAGCGCATACCAACGGTTCGGGCTGTTCGCCGCGCTGGCGATCGAGCTGGAGACGAGACCGGCAAGACCGAGAGCATCGGCCTCGTGCTCTGGCGTGTTGGACGAGGCCGACGCTGCGATTCCAAGCCCTGCCACCGCCACGAGCGCGAGCGGCAGCAGCCAGATGAAGAGCCGATACGCGAGCGCGCCGGCCATGATGCCGCCGCCGACTTCGGAGTCGTGGTCGGCCATCTCGAAGACCGCATCGACGCTCGCGTGGCTCTGTCGCTCGGCCTGTGCCCTCTCCGCCAGCCGCTTCGCGCGAACCTGCATCGCCACGACCTGCTCCTTCGCACGCTGTCTGCGTGAGAGATGCGTTTCCGGCTCTTCCGGGCGCTGTTCCTCCCGAGGCTCCATCAGGCCTGGAGCTCTATCTCCGCGGGCAGCGTCGCGGGCTGCGGCACTGCCAGCTCGCCGCAGGCACGTGCGTCGAAGTAGACGTACGCCGTGACAAGCGCCACGAACGGCAAGGCCAGCGCGTAGACGATCCCAGCGACGACGTTGAGCAACGCCAGCGGAGTGCTCGTCGTGAAGATGAGCAGGGTTCCGACGAGCGGCCCGGTGAGGAGTGCGATCGCTGCGCTGACCCCGACGAGCGATCCCACCTTGATCCAACGCCGATGGACGAGCGCGCCGCTGCGTCGAAGTGCGCCGTATCCGGACCTGTCTTCGAGCTCGACTGCCGGAGCGAGCAGGCACCAGCGAACCGCGAGCCAGATGGCGACGGGAATCAGGAATCCCGTCGCACTGAGAAGAACCCAGGCGACGACGAAGAGCGCCGTCGATCTGAGCAACGGCCGCGCCTTTCGAAACGAGATTCGATAGGCCTCGATCGGCCCGATCGGCCGGCCGGCGTCGATCTCGACGAGTGCGCACGCAGTGGCTGCCTGCACGAGCGAGAGACCGAAGAGCGTGAACGTCGTACCGATCACGACGGCGAGGAGCGCAAAGGCTCCCGAGCCCTGACCCGAGAAGCTGCCGAGCAGATCCACCCCGACCAGCACGAACCACTGCAGCGCCGTGATCACGACGGCGATCGGCAACAGCAGCACACCGATCCCGAGGAACAGGCGCGGCCGTTTCACATACATCCGGGCCGAGGCCGAGAGAATCTGGCCCCACGACCTGCGCCGGGCAAGCCTCAACGGCGCCACCGGCAGCCAGGTCGCCCGAACGACGACGACGGCGATGACGCCGAGGATCAGCGCCAGGATGAGCAACATCAGCGGCGGATTGCGGAGCAGGAGAACGAGCGCCTTCGACCCCTTCGCCACCCCGTTGCAGAAGAGATCGGTGGCGCCGGTCCCGAATGCCCCCGCTGTCGGCACGGCGTAGCTCGCATCACGCCAGTTCTGCGACAGCTCGATCGGACGCGCCCACGGTCCCTGCATGTTCGGGCCTGGCGGGCCGTTGAAGAAGGCCGCCTGCAGCTCGCCCCAACGACCCTCGAACGCAATCCACGGGTACGCGGCGACGGCCGCAGCGGGATCGCTCGGGATCGTCTGCACAACCGGGTGGAGCTCGTCGTGCGGGCCCCGGGTGTCGTCGCAACCGACACCCGCCTCGGCGGAGCTACCGAGGTAGAGGGCGGCACCGAACTTGTTCGCGTGCGAGCCCGCGGCGGGATAGACGACAGGGTGCGTACCGCCGACGATTTCGAGCTTCTCGTCGCCCCAGGCCGCGCCCTCGGCTCCGTCGTGTGAGCTGAAGCCGACCTCGATCGGGGGACGCTCGAGCGCGGCCGCAACGTCCGGTGCGTCGAAGACGAGCTGGATCATCTCCCAGTCGCCCTCGTGGGTGTTGTTGAAGTCGTTGAACGGGTAGAAGAACCAGTACTGCAGCGAGAGCTTCCCGGGGAAGTCTGGCTCGGTGGCGATGTGCGAGTAGGCGGTGGGCGAGGTTCCGGTGGTCAGCCGGCGGGCCCACTTCTCGTACGTGCAGCCGGCGTTGAGTGGGTCGCCCGGGAAGTCGAGGTGGTACTCGTACCGGCCGACGAGGTCAGTCGCGACCGGACCGACCTTGACGAGATCGGTGCGATTCCACGGGCCCCGGAGCGCGACGGTCGGCTCGTCGAAGAGCACCTTGACGTCGGTTGGGATGTACGGCTCGCCGTGACCGCATTCCTGCGCCTGGTGAACGAGGCGGACGACGGGCGCGTAGCGCTGCGCGAGCGCGGACTCGGCGGCGAGATCGGCCGAGGCGACGGGAGCCAGGCCGAGGGCACCGATCGCGAGCACGACGAGGAGAAAGAGGCGACGGCAGCCGATCATCGCCCGATTCTCTCATGTGACGACTGACCGGAGATGGACGCCCGCGCGGATGAGCGCCTGCATGGCCTTCTCTAGCAACTCTCTAGGCTGGTCGCGATGTCCCGGCAGAACAGGGTGACGCCGCTCGGCGAGCTCGTCGCCGACCCGGCGCGAGGCCTCGTGTACGGCAACCGCGGCTGCCTGCACGACGCGAGTGGGCAGATCGTCCGCCGCTACAACGGCAGGCGCTGGATCGCATGCCGGCTCGAGTTCATGGGCTGGCGGCGCGAGCGGCTGCTGCAACCCGGCCGGTTCACGGAGTTGTTCTTCCTCGACGAGGCGACGGCGTTCGCCGCGGGCCATCGACCCTGCGCCCTCTGCCGTCACGAGGACTACCGAACCTTTGTGACACTTTGGCACAAGGTTCACCCCGACTCGGAGCCCGGGGCGGACGCGATCGACGCGCGGTTGCACACGGAGCGAATCGAGCCTCGAACGCGCCGGCAGCTGCATCACAGGGCGGCTCCCGGCCGCTTGCCGGACGGCGCCTTCGTGCTCCAGGACGACGCCCCACTCCTGGTCTATCGCGACCGGCTGTTGCCCTGGACAGCGGCCGGGTACACGACGCCGATCGCCAGGCCGGCCAGGGGGAGCGTGACCGTGCTCACGCCGCCGTCGCTCGTCGAGGTGCTGCAGCAGGGCTGGGAGCCAGCCGTGCCGCTGCTGCATCCTTCGGCGACGGCGGTGGCGTAGGAGACGTCGCGTCAGAGGTACCGGTGGCGCTGCAGCCACTGCATGGAGAAGAAGCCCCACACCGGCGGAAGGTAGAAGGTCGCGACGCGGTACAGGAGTGTCGCTGCCAGGGCCGCTTCCGGCGTCATGCCCGCCGAGGTGAGCCCGAGGGTGAGGCCGAACTCCGCCACGCCGATGCCGCCGGGGACCGGGATGAAGCTCGCGAGCAGCGAGACGCTGATGTTGATCACGAGCAGTTCGGCGAGCGAGATGCCGTACCCGAGACCGCGGGCGAACAAGCCGAGCGCGGTCGCGAACAGCACCTCGGTGGCGAGGTTCCCGAGAATCAGCATTGCCAGCTTGCGTGAGGCACGAAGCGCCCCGAGCGCTGCGCGCACGTCCGGCCACCAGCGCCGGACATTCCCGACGACTGCGCCTCTGATCCGTGGTACGAGCGCGACGAAGAGGATCGACACCACAACGGCGCCGACGAGAATCCAGAGCAGGATCAACACGCCGCCCGACGGGACGGGCAGGTTGACCTCGAGCGACGACTCCGAGAACAGGAGCAAGGTCAGGAGTAGGGCTCCCTGGACGATCGTGCTCGCGAGCGAGTCGATCACGCCGGAGGCGACCGCCGTCGGCGCCGAGAGGCCCTGCCGCTGGAAGAAGCGGATGTTGACCGCCATGCGCGCCAGGTTCGAGGGCAGGGCGAGGTTCATGTAGCCGGTCGCGAGCTGCATCACGTACACCGGGCCGAACGGGAGACGGACCGCGACCGAGCCGAGCGTGGCGATCGCCTGGGTCGTCCGCGGGATCTGGGCAACGACGAACGCAAGCGCGATCCATCCCCACGAAGCGTTCGCGAGTGACGATCTCACCTGCGCCCAGTCGATGTTGGCTGCAGCGGTGAGAATCGCGTTCGAGGCGAGGATCAGCAGCACGACCTGCGCCATCGACCAGGGAGTGACGCGCCGCAGCTTGACGAGCTCCGGTGACTCGACGCCCACTTCCAGCGCGGCGTCACGACGGACATCGTCGACGTCGATGTCGGCCTCCTTCAGGGCCTGGCGAAGCGACGAGCGGAAGGCAGCCGACTGGAGGTACGGGAGCACCTCGGCGAGGCCGTCCGCGCCCAGAGCATCGAGGGCCACGGGCAACGCACGCTCAGTCCCAACGAGGCCGACTGTCGTCATCAGGAGCTGCGCCCGATCGGCCGTCATCTGCGCCGCGGTGGGCGCAACGGTCGCCAACGAGAAGTCGACGAGCCCTGGCTCGCCTGCGATCACAACCACCGTCTCGGGGTCGATCTGCTGATGCGCGATCCGAAGCTCGTTGAGCAGCGCCAGCGCCTTCCAGGCGTCGCGAACCACGTCGTCGTCGAGCTCGTCGGGGGCGAACGAGGAAAGGGAACGCGCGTCGCCGCGGAGAACGAGCAGCGCATCGTCGTCGATCGTTGCTCCCGCCGTCACGACCTCGTAGGTGGCGAGGCCGCCGTTGCGGGCGAGAAGGGTCACGAACGCCTCGTGCTCGGCGGCCTGGAGGCGACCGAGCCAGATCGCCGACTCGTCGCCGCGATAGAACAACCGGCGTCGCAGCCGCGCGAGGAACTGCGAGTCGTACGCATCGCGGCCGTACACCCTGACGAGCAGCGGCTCCCCCGTCTCGTCGACGGCGCGCACGTGGAAGACACCGGCAACCTGGCGCTCGGCCTCCTCGAGTGAGTGCGCGCGGACACCGAGCTCGGCCAATCCCGCCGCGACCGCAGACAGGCCCGGGCGTCCGATCGACGTGCCCGACGCCAGCCGGACCCCGGCGGCCGCGGCCACCGCGATCAGAAAGGCCGCAATCGTCCCAACCGGGGTTGCTCCCCCTGCAATCGCCGCTCCCGCTATGCCGAGGAGCAGCACCCAGCGGCCGAGCCGCTGCAGCGGACGGGTGAGGTACGGGGAGACGGTCACGACCACGGTGGCCGCCTCTGCGACGCGGACGCTCGGAAACTGCGGTGCGCGATCGGTGCCGAGCAGAGCGCCCAGGAGATCGGGCCATTCACCGAGCGCAAGCCTCGCTGCGCAGAGGGCGACAACGGCTGCGAGGGCGAGCGAGGCGACCGCCTGAACGACGATGCTGAACCGGCACCGCACGAGGGCAACGACGAGCAACACGACCGCCCACAACCAGAGCCCGTCCTCGAGAAACCCCCAGACCGGATCGAGCCAGTCCGGTAGGGCCGTGAGGAAACGCAGGAACGACCGCTCGAGCGGCGAGGGCGGATAGGCGACGACCGCCAGCACGACCCCGGCGATCGCCGGCACGAAGAGCACCAGGTCGGTCGCCCGCCGGGCCCGCGGCTGGCCGGCCGGCGCCCCGAAAAACTTGATCCCACGGCCGAGAGCGAGTACGGGCGCCTGCACGCCGCGGCCGTGACTGCCGCCTGTCCGGCCGGGCTCCACTAGAACGAGGTGATCACGCTGCGGATTCCGTCCTGGGCCTCCATCAGCTCGAAGCCGTGGTTGACCTCGTCGAGGCGGATCCGATGCGAGAGCAGTGACTCGACGTCGATCTCGCCCGCGAGCCAGCGATCGACGAGCAACGGGACCTGTGTTCGTCCCCTGACGCCGCCGAACGACGAGCCCGTAACGCGCCGGCCGGTGATCAGGAATCGCGGGACGATCTCGAGCGTCTCTCCCTTGCCGGCCACGCCGATCATCGTCGCGAGCCCCCACGCCTCGCGCGACGACTCGACCGCCTGGCGCATCACCGAGACGAGGCCCGTCGCCTCGAAGGTGTAGTCGGCGCCGAAGCCTCCTGTTTCCGAGCGGATCCACTCCGCGGTGTCCGCGCCGGCCACGCGCGTCTCGGTGGCGCCGTGGGAACGGGCTTGCGCGAGCCGATCCTCGGAGAGATCGACGGCGATGATTCGCTCCGCTCCCGCAAGCCGGCAGCCGATCACGGCGCCGAGCCCGACGAGGCCGCAGCCGAAGACGACGCACGTCGAGCCCTGCTCGACCTGCGCGGTATAGAGCGCGGCACCGATCCCCGTCGAGAGCCCGCAGGCGAACGGGGCGCACCCGTCGAGCGGTGCCTCCGGGCTCACCTTCGCGAGCGCGATCTGCGGCATCACGGTGTACTCGGCGAAGGTCGAGGTGCCCATGAAATGGCGCAGCGGCTCGCCGTTACGGGAGAGGCGCGCGGTGCCGTCCGGGAGGAAGCCGAGACCCTGCTGCTCGCGAATCGCGAGGCAGCGGTTCGTGCGGCCGCTTCTACAGTGGATACACACGCCGCATTCCGGCGCAAACAGCGTGATGACGTGGTCGCCGGGCGCGACGAGCGTGACGCCGTCGCCGACGCGTTCCACCACCCCGGCGCCCTCGTGACCAAGGACGCACGGTGCGTAGCCGGTCGGGTCGGCGCCTGAGGCGGTGTAGAGGTCGGTGTGGCAGACCCCGCAGGCGACGAGGCGAACGAGCACCTCACCCGCCTTCGGTTCGGCGAGGTCGACCTCCTGGACGACGAGCGGGCTCCCGAACTGCTCGAGCACGGCGGCGCGGATTTTCATCCGGCGAGCCTATCGGGACGGGCGAAACCCGGGAGACAGGCTGAAGCCTGTCACCGGGCGAGCAGGCGCTCGTACAGAGCGAGCGTCTCGGCCGCCGCGACGTCCCAGCCGAAGCGGTCGATTGCCCGCGCGCGGCCCGCCACGCCCATCGCATCCGCGCGCGCGGGATCGGCGAGAAGCTCGTTGACCCGCGCCGCGAAGTCGGCTGCAAGCCCCGCCGGATCCACAGGCGTTCCCGTCCCGTCGGCCTCGGCCTCGTACGGCACCAGCAGGCCGGAGACACCGTCGTCCACGACCTCCGGGATCCCGCCCACCGCGGTCGCGACGACCGCCGTCTCGCAGGCCATCGCCTCCAGATTGACGATTCCCATCGGCTCGTAGATCGACGGGCAGACGAACACGGTGGCGTGCGTCAGGAGCTGGATCAGGTCGGGCCTCGGGAGCATCTCCTCGATCCAGATCACGTTGCCGCGGGAGGCCCGGGCACCGTCCAGCTTGGCCGCGATCTCGGCCGCGAGCTCCGGCGTGTCCGGCGCGCCGGCGCAGAGAACGAGCTGCGCCCCCGGGTCGATCGCGGCCGCCGCGTCGAGCAGGTGCGTGAGCCCTTTCTGCCGCGTGATCCGACCGACGAAGAGGACGGAGGGCCGGGAGGGATCGAACCCGTGCCGCTCCAGCAGGTCAGTGCCTGGATCGGGCCGGAACTCGTCGGCGTCGATCCCGTTGTAGATCACGCTCGCCCGCGCGGGGTCGATTGCCGGGTAGCAGGTGAGGATCTCCCGCAGATGTGCGGCCGAGACGGCGATGATCGCGTCGGCCGCCTCCAAGGACGTCCGCTCGGCGAACGTCGAGATCGCGTAGCCGCCGCCGAGCTGCTCGCGCTTCCACGGGCGCATCGGCTCCAGGCTGTGCACCGTCGCAACATGCGGAATGCCATGGACGAGCTTCGCCAGGTGGCCACCGAGGTTCGCGTACCAGGTGTGGCTGTGGACGAGATCGGCGCCGCCCGCGCCCGCCGCCATCGTCAGGTCGATCGAGAGCGCCTGCAGCGAGGCAGCGTACGGCTCCGAACCGGCGAGCTCACCCCAGGGCGAGTGGGCCACGACGGCCGGACTGCCGGCGACAACCGGCCGCGCCGCACCCCAACAATGCACCGTCACGTCGGCGACTCGGTCCAGTTCCCGCGCCAGGTACTCGACATGAACCCCGGCACCGCCGTACACCTCCGGCGGATACTCGCGCGTGAGCAGCGCGACCCTCATGCTTCGACGACGACGCCCTTCTTGATCACGACGATCCCGTTGTCGGAGACCGGGAAACGAGCCCGGTCGGCCTCCGGGTCGACACCGACGCGGGCCCCCGGCTCGAAGCGCACGTGCTTGTCGACGATCGCATTGCGCACGATCGCGTCGCGGCCCACATCGACGTCGTGCATGACGACCGAGTTCTCGACGAGCGCGTGCGAGTGCACGTGCACACCGGGTGAGAGGATCGAGCCACGCACGGTCCCGCCCGAGACGACGACGCCGGCGCAGACCATCGAGTTCATCGCGGAGCCGACGCGGTCTTTCTCCTCGAAGACGAACTTCGCGGGAGGCAGCTGCTCCGGCCAGGTCAGAATCGGCCAGTCCTCGTTGTAGAGGTTGAACATCGGGTCGACCGAGATCAGGTCCATGTGCGCGTCGTAGTAGGCGTCGAGCGTCCCGACATCGCGCCAGTAGGCACTATCACGCGGGCTCGCGCCGGGGATGTTGCTGTTCGTGAAGTCCCACACGCACGCCTGGCCGCGCTCGACGAGCGCCGGGATGATGTTGCCGCCGAGATCGTGGGCCGAGTCCTCGTCGGCCGCGTCACGGGTGACGGCATCGATCAGCACGTCCGCCGCGAAGACGTAGTTGCCCATGGAGGCAAGAACCTCGCCGGGTGCCGCCTCCAGGCCTCCCGGGTCGCTCGGCTTCTCGTGGAAATCGCGAATCGTCCGCGCCTCGCCGTCGACCTCGATCACGCCGAACTCGCCCGCGTTCTCGACCGGGACGCGAATCCCCGCGATCGTGATCCCGGCGCCGAGCGCAATGTGCTGCTCGATCATCTGGCGCGGATCCATCCGGTAGACGTGGTCGGCACCGAAGACGCAGATGTACCGGGGCTTCTCGTCGTAGATGAGGTTCAGGTTCTGGTAGATCGCATCGGCCGAGCCCGAGAACCAGCGCGGGCCGCGACGCATCTGCGCGGGTACGGGCGTAACGTAGTTTCCGAGCAGCGGCGACAGGCGCCAGGTCGTCGCGATGTGGCGGTTGAGGCTGTGGCTCTTGTACTGCGTCAGCACGACGATCTTCAGCAGGCCTGCGTTGACGAGGTTGGAGAGCGCGAAGTCGATGAGCCGGTAGTTGCCGCCGAACGGCACGGCAGGCTTGGCGCGGTCTGAGGTCAGCGGCGCGAGGCGCTTGCCCTCGCCACCGGCCAGCACCATCGCGAAGACACCCGAGTTGCGCATCACCGGCAGCGTATTGGTTCCGGGCCGCGATCAGGTGATCGCGTCGTGCAAGCGTCGCTGGAAGTCGGCGATCAGCTGCTCGCTCTCGCGCATCAGGCGGCCCTGCGGGACAGCACCCGAGTCGAGCCCCGCCTGCACCGAGACGACGAGATCGGTGTCCTCCTGCCCGACCTGGTCGTCGAAGTCGAGCACCTCCTGCACGATCTCGGCCGGCACGTCGGCGCCGAACCAGTAGTCGGTCACCTCGATCGTGCGGCCGAGGCCGTCGGGCACCCAGCGCTCGAGCGAGATGTTCGGCCGGGCCCGGCGAGATGTTGATCGTCGTGTTCGGCAAGAGGAAGTGGTACTGCGACTGCGTCACGTCGCCGACCGGGACGTACGGCGCGTTGCCCGTTGCCGCTCAGCGCGGAGGCCCGGATCGGCCCGATCTGGCTCGAGAACGTCGGCGAGACCGAGAGCGCGTACGCATCGGGGTCGACGTCGATCACCTTGCTGAAGCCGGGGTGGGCGATCGGGCAGTGGTAGCACTCGAGGTAGTTCTCGAGCGCGACCTTCCAGTTCGCCTCGATCGGCCACTCGTGGTGGGAGTGGAAGCGCAGCGTGTCGAGGTCGAGCCCGCTGCGCGCGACGATCGCGGGCAGCTCGCCGAGCGTCTCGGCCGAGCGGAGCCGCCTCGGGATCGGGATTGACGAAGAGGAACGGGCCCCAGGTGTCGACGGAGACGGGCAGCAGCGAGAAGTCGGCCGGGTCGAAGCCCTCCTCGCGCTCCGAGCGCGGCGCCTTGCGCAGCGAGCCGTCGAGCTCGTACGTCCACGCGTGGTAGGGGCACTGCAGCGTCTCGCGGCAGCCGTTGTCCTTCGCGATCGTGTAGGCGCGGTGGCGGCAGACGTTGACGAACGCGCGCAGCACGTCCTCGCGGTCGCGCGTGACGACGATCGGGATGTGGCCCGCCTGCGTCGCGATGAACGAGCCCGGCTCGGCGACCTGCTCCGCCGGGCCGGCGTACTGCCACGAGCGGGCGAAGATCCGCTCGCGCTCGAGCGCCGCGACGCCGGCGTCCGAGTACCACGAGGCGGGCAGCGTCCAGCCGTCCTCGAGCGGATGCTCGAGCGGCGGTACTGAAGTCGATGACGAGGCGTCGGAGATCATGGGCCTGACTGTCCGGTCAGTCAGGATACCGCCGGGCCGGAATCGGTCAAGATACAGCGGCATGATCGCCAATCCTTCCACCGATCCCTCGCCCGACCGTCCCGCCGGATCCTCGAGGCGGCCTGCCGCGTGGTCGTGCGCGACGGGGCCCACGGGCTGCGGATGGCAAGCGTCGCGGAGGAGGCCGGCGTCTCGAAGGCGCTCGTCCACTACTACTTCTCGACGCGGCAGGAGCTGCTGCGCAACGCGTTCGCGTTCTCGGAGGAGCGCTGGCTCGCGGCCATCAACGCCGACATCGCAGACGTGGCGACCGGGGCGGAGAAGGTCGAGCGCGTGCTGCTCGTCAGCGTCGAGCCGAAGCCCCCGTTCGGCGAGCAGCGGGCGCTCTGGAACGAGGTCTGGAGCAGCCTCCGCGCCGACGACGAGCTGCGGCCCGTCGTCGAGCGCTCGTATCGCGCCTGGCTCGAGCGGGTCGTCAGCCTGATCGAGGAGGGACGAGTCGACGGCTCGATCCCGGTGGCGTCGACGCGGCAACCGCGGGCTGGCGCCTCGCGGCCGTCGCCGACGGGCTCGACTCGCTGCTCTACCTCGGGCTCGTCGACCGCGAGGAGGCTCGCGGGCTGATCCGCGGCTCGATCGCGCTCGAGCTCGGGAGATGACAGACGTTCTCGTGCTCGGCGCGGGCCTCGCGGGCCTGGCCGCAGCTCGCGATCTCGCGAACGGCGGCGCAGGTGTCACCGTGCTCGAGGCGCGGGAACGCGTCGGCGGGCGCGTGGAACAGGTCCGGATCGACGAGGGGCGGCCGCTTCAGCTCGGCGGTGAGGTCGTCGGCACGTTCCATACCGCGTACCTCGGGCTCGTGGAGGAGCTCGGGCTGACGCTTCAGCCGAGCTACACCGGGCTCGACGGGCAGACGACGTACGATCTTCCGGAAGGGGTGCAGCGGGCGGACGACTGGCCGTTTGCGACTGCCGCCGAGAGGGACGACTACGAGCGGGTGGAGCGGCTCTACGGCGCCCTCGTGGCGACCGTCGATCCCGCCGACCCATGGTCGCACCCAGAGGCTCGCGCGTTGGACGTGATCTCGGTCGGCGCGTGGCTGCGCTCGGTCGGTGCGCTTCCGGCCGTGATCCGCTGCCTCGAAGCCGGAACGCTCGCGCTCGCCGACGGCTCGAACGAGCGCACCTCACTTCTCGCCGAGCTACGCAAGTCCGCGGCCGCCGGCGAGGAGGGCTTCTACGGCTACGCCCGCTGGGAGAGCCTCCAGGTCACGGAGGGGAGCGCCGAGGTCGCGGAGCGGATGGCTGCCGAGCTGGGCGGGCGGATCCGCTTCGGTGCGGTGGTCGAGGCGATCTCGATCTCGCCGAGCGGCTGTGTCGTTCGGCTCGCAGGCGGCGAGGAGCTGTCGGCCGCAGCGGTCGTCTGCGCGCTCCCGGTGGGTGTGCTCGACCGGGATCGCGATCGACGGTGTCGCCCCGGAGCGGCTGGCATCGCTCCGCGCCCAGCGGATGGCGCTTGCGGCCAAGGTGGTCGCCGTCTACGACCGCTCGTTCTGGACCGACGTCGGCGCGAACGGCCTCTCCGAAGGCGAAGGCGTGCTGGCCTCGACCTGGGCGCAGCGCGAGGGCGTGCTCTCCGCGCTCGTGCCGCCGGAGCGGATCGCGCTCCTTCTGGCAACGTCCCGAGGAGGACCGCGAGCGGCTCGTTCACGACGAGCTGGAGCGGATGTACGGTCGCGAGGCGCGCTCGAGCCGAGCCGTGCACGTACGGCTGTGGGCGACCGACCCGTACGCGCGCGGGTACGTCACGCACTGGTGGCCGGGCGACGTGATGCGCGTCGGGCCGCTGCACGGCACGCACGACCCGCCGTTCTACGTGTGCGGCTCCGACCAGTGGGTGGCGGGGTACATGGAGGGAGCGGTACGCACCGGGCGGGCCGCGGCAGCGGCCGTCGCTCAGCGGCGTCAGCACGCGCACCGCGTCGGGCGGCAGGTGCAGCGTCACCGGCGTTCCCTCCTCGTAGGCGAACGCCGAGCCGTCGTTGCGGATCGTCGCCTTGAGCAGCGCGCCGCCGACGAGCCGCACGTGCAGCTCGTGCGCCGAGCCGACGTAGACCGCGCGCTCGACGAGCCCGGGCAGGCGGTTGTCGCCCGCGCGTTCCCTGCGGCTCGACCACGACGCGCTCGGGCCGGATCATCGCCTTCACCTCGCCGCGCGCATCCGGTCGCTCCCGCCGTCGCCTTCAGCGTGCGCTCGCCGACCCGCAGCGCGCAGCCGTCGCCGTCGGCCGATGGCCTCGGCGCCGAGCAGGTTCGAGACGCCGAGGAAGTCGGCCACGAACACCGTCGCCGGCTCCTCGTAGATCTCGCGCGGCGTGCCCGCCTGCTCGACGCGCCCGCCGCTCATCACGGCGACGCGGTCGCTCATCGTCAGCGCCTCCTCCTGGTCGTGCGTGACGAAGACGAAGGTGATCCCGAGCTCGGCCTGCAGCGCCTTCAGCTCGACCTGGAGGTCCTTGCGCAGGCGCGCGTCGAGCGCGCCGAGCGGCTCGTCGAGCAGGAGCACCTGCGGCGTCAGGACGAGCGCCCGCGCGAGCGCGACCCGCTGCTGCTGGCCGCCCGAGAGCTGGCGCCGGCTTGCGCTTCGCGTAGTCGCCGAGCTGGACGAGCGCGAGCGCCTCGGCGACGCGCTTCGCGCTGCTCCTCCTTCGTCAGCCTCTTGTACTTGAGCCCGAAGCCGACGTTGCCCGCCACGTCGAGGTGCGGGAAGAGCGCGTAGCTCTGGAAGACGGTGTTGACGTTGCGCTTGTGCGGCGGCACCTGCGCCACGTCGACGTCGTCGAGCACGATCCGCCCGCTCGTCGGCCGCTCGAAGCCGGCGATCATCCGCAGGGTCGTCGTCTTGCCGCAGCCGGACGGGCCGACCATCGTGAAGAACTCGCCCGCCGGGCATGCGCAGGTCGATGCCGTCGACCGCGACGACCTCGCCGAAGATCTTCGTCAGCTCCTCGAGATGGATCTCTCCCTGCATCAGACCTCCACGCCGACCATCGCGGTGGCGTCGTCGCTGCTCGCGAAGCGACGGTAGACGACATAGGCGAGCCCCAGGGTCGCGAGCGTGATCAGGAGCGCGATCGTGGCGAGCGCGTTCAGCGCCGGCGTCGGCGCGGCGCGGGCCGACGCGTAGAGCAGCATCGAGACCGTCGTCGTGCTCGCGTCGCCGGAGAGGTACTGGGTGACGACGAAGTCGTCGAGCGAGATCGCGAACACGACGGCGGCGCTCGCGATGATCGCCGGCGCGAGCAGCGGCAGCAGGACGCGGAGGAGCTGGTCGTGCGGCGGCGCGCCGAGGTCGGCCGCCGCCTCCTCGTAGTCCTTGCCGATCGAGACGAGCCGGCCGCGCACGATCACGACGACGTAGGAGAGCGTGAACGTGACCTGCCCGATCGCCTGCGCCGTCGAGCCGAGCCCGATCCCGGGCAGCACCTGCAGGAAGAGCAGGAGCAGCGCCACGCCCATCACGATCTCGGGCGTCACGAGCGGCAGCAGCATCACGGTGTTGATCGTGCCGCCGCCGGGGCCGCGCCAGCGCTGCAGGCCGAGCGCGAGCGCCACGCCGAGCGGCGTCGCCACGAGCACGCAGACGACGCCGAGGAAGAGCGTGTGCCGGAGCGCGCCCTGCAGCGCCGGGTCGTGGAGCACGCTCCCGCTCGCGCCCGTGAACCAGCGGGTCGAGAAGCCCTGCCAGGTCGTGCGCGAGCGGCCGTTGTTGAACGCGAACAGGACCGCGATCGCGACCGGGATCAGCGACCAGAAGATGTAGACGACCGTGACGAGCACGAGGAAGCGCGGCTTCCCCCACGGGTTGCGGAAGCGGCTCATGCCTCGGCCCGATCGTCGGCGCTGCGGGTCGCGCGCAGGTAGTAGAACATCAGGCCGAGCAGCACGACCGCGAGGATCAGGGTCAGGCGAGGCGCCGACGACCTTCTCCGAGCCCTGCCGCGTGAGCTGGTCGATCTGGTTCCCGATCATGGTCGTCTTCGTCGACGACGAGACGAGGTCGGGCGTGTAGTAGTCGCCGAACATCGGCAGCGCGATCAGCACGAGGCCGGCGAGGATCCCGGGCCGGGAGAGCGGCAGCGTCACGCGCCGGAACGCGCCCGCCGGGCTCGCGCCGAGATCTCGGGCCGCCTCGATCTGGCGCTGGTCGATCCGGTCGAGAGCGGCGTAGAGGGGCAGGATCAGGAACGGCAGGTAGCCGTAGGTGAGCGCCATGATCGACCGTGAACGGCTGGCCCTCGAGCCAGCCGCCCCGCTCGGAGAGGAGGTTCAGCGCAGATGAAGAGCCGTTCGATCCCGATCGAGCTGAGGAACCGCGTGCCGAGTCCGTCCGGCGAGAGCAGGTTGATCCAGGCGAGCATCCGCATCAGGTAGTTGATCCAGAACGGGAGGATCAGGAGCAGCAGCACGAGCCCGCGCCAGCGGCCGGCATGGCGGGCCGCGAAGTACGCCACCGGGTACCCGATCAGCGAGCGCCAGCACGAGCGCGATCGCGACGAACACGAACGTGCGCACGAAGACGGTCAGGAACTGGTCGCCGTGCCAGATGTTCTGCAGCGTGTCGAGCATGTAGCCGACGTTCCAGTCGAGCGGGTTCCAGAACGGCACCGGCTCGGAGAGCGTGTTCTGGTTGCCGAACGCGACGGCGATGACGGCGTAGAACGCGAGCAGGAAGAAGACCGCGAGCCAGACGACCCCGGGAAGCGCGAGCAGCCGCCAGGTCCAGCGCGAGCCCATCGCTCAGCCGGCCTTGAACTTCGACCAGGCCTCGTCCCAGTACCGCTCGCCCGCGACGCTCAGCTGGAGCAGCTCCTGGTTGAACGGGAACTGGTCGGGACGGACGACGGCGTCGGCGAGGCTCTTCGGGATCAGGCCGCTCTTGATCAGCAACTCCGCGTCGATGTTCTTCTGCGGCGGCGTATAGCCCGACGAAGTGGACCATGTTTTCGTAGGCGATCTTCTCGTCCAGCATGAAGTTGACGAACCGGTGCGCAAGCGCAGGGTTCTTCGCAGTGCGGCCGATGCAGAAGAAGTCGTTCTGGACGACGCCGTTCACGTCCGGCGCCCAGTAGGAGAGCACGCTCGGCGGCACGCCCTTCGGCATGTAGTAGAAGGCCGCGCCGAGCAGGTCGCCCGACCACGACTGGTGGAGCCATGTCTTCGCCTCGGGCAGGGTCTGGTAGTCGGTGATCGCGACCTTGACGTTGCGATGTCGGTCAGCTGGCCGAGAGTCCTTGCCGGCCTGCGCGACGATCTTCTGGTCCTCGGTGTTGAGGTCGGGGCGTCGACCGGTGCGCATCGCGTCACGCTGCATCGGCATCGAGAGAGCGTCGCGCTTGTCGTCGAGGATCGCGACCTTGCCCGTATAGGGCTGCGACTCCCAGAAGATGTCCCACGGCACCTTCATTCCCGGGATGTCGGCGGCGATCTTGTCGTTCCGCCAGCCGATCCCGTCCGACCAGACGACGTAGGGAACCGTGTACCGGCTGTCGCGGTCGTAGAACGGGTCCTGCAGCTCGGGCCACACGTTCTTCTCGAAGTTCGGGAGGTACGAGTGGTTGAGCGGCTGGATCAGCTGCTGCGCGATCAGGTTGACGATGTTCGAGCCCGAGAGCCCCACGATCAGGTCGAACGCGACGGCGCCGGACGAGAGCTTCGCGATCGCCTCGTCGGACGAGTTGTAGGTCGCGACCTGCACCTTGCGCCCGGTCAGCTTCTCGAACTTCTTGATCAAGCTCGGGTCGAGGTAGTCGGCGTAGTTGTAGATCCCGAGCGGGCCTCCCTCGTCGGCGACTCCGTCCGGGATCGGCTCGTTGTCGGCCGTGATCGCCCAGGTGACGGCGTTGTCCGGCCGCGGCAGCGGCAGGCCGCCCGGTCCGACCGGCTTCGGCACGACGAGATTCGACGAACCGCTTCCCGGTCGCAGGCGCCGATCGGGGTCGTCGTGTTCTCGCACCCGGCGAGCAGGCCGAGCGCGCCGACACCGAGAGCGCCACCGGCGGCACCCTGCAGCAGCCGACGGCGGCTCACGCCGCGTTGATCTCTTGGATGCGCCATCCGCCGTCCTTGATTCAACAAGGGTCCTGACCGCGAAGTCAAGCCCGTTACGATGGCGGCCGTGTACGAGAAGCGCATCGAGATCCGCTGGCGCGACATCGACGCGTATCAGCACGTCAACAACGCGGTGTACGCCACCTACCTCGAGGAGTGCCGCGACGAGCTCGCCGAGCGCGCGCTCGAAGAGGTCGGCGACGCCTGGGACTACGTCCTCGCGCGCGTCGCGATCGACTACCGGCGTGAGCTGACCCTGAAGGACGACGCAATCGTGGTGCGGTGCGCCGTCGAGCGGATCGGCGACTCGAGCGTCACCCTGCGCGAGGAGATCAGGACCGCGGGCGGTGAGCTCGCCGCGGAGTCTGAGGCCGTTCTCGTCGCCCGCAATCGCGAGACGGGCCGATCGCGGCCGCTCACCGAGGCAGAACGCACCGCCTTCGAGCGCTTTCAGTAGGCTCCTGCCAGCAATCCTGACCATACGGTCAAACACCCTGGAGGTCGTCCGTGATCGTGCCCGAGCTTCCCGCCGACATCGCCGAGTTGAAGCGGCAGGTCGGCCGCTTCGTCGAGGAGGAGGTGTATCCCGTCGAGCAGCGGATCGTGGAGCGGAACGCGATCGACGTGGCCGAGGTGGACGGGATCAGGGCAAAGGCACGAGCGGCCGGGTTCTCGATGCTGAACATGCCCGTGGCGCTCGGGGGACGTGATCTCTCGATGCTCGGCCAGGTCGCGCTCGAGGAGGAGTCGGGCAAGGCGACGAACGGGCTCGGGTTCGCAGTCGTCGATCGCGGCCCGCGTGAGTTGCTGGAGCTGCTGTCGCCGGATCAGGTCGAGCGCTACGTGATGCCGATCGTGCGCGGGGAGTACCGCGAGGCGTGGGCGCTGACCGAGCCGGGCGCGGGCTCCGACCTCGCGGCGCTCACCGCGACTGCGACCCGCGACGGGGACGACTGGGTGCTGAACGGCGAGAAGTGGTTCGTCACGAGCGAAGGCGATCCCGGTTTCACGATCGTCGCAGCCGTGCACGAGGGGGAGCAACAGCTATTCCTGGTCGACCCGGGCACGCCGGGAATGACGATCAAGCGGACGCCACGGTTTCTCCACGACCCGTATCTGGATCACCATCCCGAAGTCGTCTTTCGGGACTGCCGAGTCCCGGACTCACGTCGGGTGCCCGGAGGAGAGGCGGGCTCCCGTGAGTGGATCCTCGTCGAGCGGCTGTTCATCGCCGCACGCTGCTGCGGCGCGGCGGAGCGGCTGCTCGTCGAGGCCACAAGCTGGGCGCAGGAGCGCAACGCCTTTGGAGGGCCGATCATCGAGAACCAGGGCGTCTCGTTCCCGCTGGCCGACTCGCTCACAGAGCTGCTCGCGGCCCGGCTGCTGACCTACCACGCGGCGCACGCCTTCGACACGCTCGCCGACCGCAAGATCGTCCACGGGAAGGTCTCGATGGCGAAGCTCTATGCCTCCGAGATGGCAGGCCGCGTCGCCGACCGCGCGCTGCAGATCTTCGGCGGCCGTGGGTACATGCACGAAAATGCGGCCGCGCGCTTCTACCGCGAGCTGCGCGTCGACCGGATCTGGGAAGGGACGAGCGAGATCCAGCGGCTGATCATCGCCCGCGGCCTGCAGAAGCGCGGCGCCGCGCCCTACCTCGGCTGGGAGTGACCGCAGCGCAGAAGAGGGCGACGCGTGCGCATCGCCCCTACGGGGAGAGCCGCACAGCACCCTGAAGGCGGGTGGACGAAAGGCGGTGTGTCTCGTAGGGGCGAGGCGCATGCCTCGCCCTCGGCCCTCACAAACGCTGTCAGCTCGCAAGCACGATGCGCGCGTCGAGCCCGATTGCGCCCGTGGCCGTGACGAGCAGCGGATTCACCTCTATCTCCCCGATCTCGGGGTGAGCAGCGGCGACACGTGACAGAGCGGCCGCGGCTTCGGCCGCGGCGCGGATATCGAGCGGTTCGCGGCCGCGCGCGCCGATGAGCACCCCCGCGCCGGCCAGCGAGCGGAGCAGTCGCTCGGCCTCGTCCGCGGTTGCTGGAGCGAGCGTCACGGCGACGTCGCGCAGCAACTCGGCGTAGATCCCGCCGAGGCCGACGAGCAGCAGCGGCCCGAAGCGTGGATCACGGCGGCAACCGATGATCAGCTCGGCCCCCGCAACAAGATCCACCATCGGTTCGACTGCGAAGCCTTCCGGCCCGAGGCGCTCCTGCATCGCCTCGGCCGCGGTACGGACCGCGGCCTCGTCTTCGAGGTGAAGCTCCACACCACCCGCGTCCGACTTGTGGAGGATCCCGAGCGCCTTCAGCGCCACCGGGAAGCCGACGAGCGCGGCGGCGGCGACCGCCTCCTCCGGGCCGCCGGCGAAGCGCGCGTCGGCGAAGGCGACACCGTTCTCGGCGAGCAGTGCGCGCGCGTCGAGGTAGCCGGCCTCACCGACCGGCGCAGCCGCCTGGCCTTCCGGCGGGATCTCGCGCGCGGGGTCGAGCGCTGCGATGCGGGCAAGCGTCCCGAGCGCGGCCTCGATCTCGCGATAGACGGGAACGCCTCCCGCCCGCAGCGCCGCAGCCGGCGCCGACTGCCAGAACATCGCCTGCACGAGGAGCGGCACCCCGGTCTCGTCCACTGCCGCCACGATGGAGCGAGCCACCTCTGTCTCGCGTTCGCGAAACTCGTCGTTCATGGCGCTGTAGCCGCCGAAGTAGCCCGTCAGGACGACGGCATCGACTTCACCCGACTCGAGCACGAGCCGGAGAACGCGCTCGAAGTTCGCGAAGTCCTCCTCTCCCGCACCCGCGAGATCGACGGGATTCGCAGTGGTTGCGTTGCGGGCGACGGCCCGTAGGCGCTCGCCGAGCGAAGCAGACAGCTCGGGCAGCTCGAGATCGAGCCCTGTTGCCAGATCGGACGCCACGACACCGGTGCCGCCGCCGTCGCCGACGATCGCCACGCGACGGCCCCGCGGGCGGTTCGTAGCGAGTGACGCCGCTGCGAAGTCGATCAGCTCTTTCGGCGTCGCCGCACGCAGGATTCCCGCCGCAGCGCAGGCAGCGGAGACTGCCGCCGTGTCGCTGACGAGTGCGCCCGTGTGAGACGCCGCGGCACGCGCGCCGACCTCGCTGCCGCCGGCCGCGAGCACGATCACCGGCGTGCCGGCGGCGGTGGCAGCCGCGCCTGCTCTCGCGAACGCGCGGCCGTCGCGGAAGTCCTCGCAGTAGACGGCGATCACCTTGGTCTCGTCGTGGGCGGCGAAGGCCTCGATCAGCTCGGCCGCTTCGAGGTCGGCCTGGTTCCCGAGCGAGGCGAACCGCGACACTCCGAGGCCGTAGTCGGCAGCGATCAACGACAGCTCGAGCGCAAGGTTGCCGCTCTGCGAGATGACGCCTATCGAGCCCGGCGTGAGGTCGTTGGCGCCAAGGTCGAGCTCGGCCGACGCGTCGTAGATGCCGAGGCAGTTCGGCCCGAGCATCACCGCGCCCGCGGCCCTGACGCGCTCGACGACGGCCGCCTCCCGCGCCTTGCCCTCGTCGTCGACCTCGCCGAGTCCCGCAGTGATTGCGACGATCGCCTTCGCCCCGATCGCGAGCGCCGCGTCGACCGCCTCCTCGAAGGCGGCGGCCGGCAGGGCCACGACGACGAGCTCTGGAGCATCGGGGAGCTCGACGAGAGATGTGAATGCGCGTTGGCCGAGGATCTCGCCGCCGCCTCGGTTGACAAGCCAGACGTCGCGCCGGTGCGCTCCCCGTAGCGCGCCCTGCGAGATCCACTGCCCCCACTTGGCGGGATCATTCGAGGCGCCGAGCACCGCGACCGACCGAGGCTCGAAGAGGGGCCGCAGGTCGCGCACGGGGCAAGCCTATGCGAGAGACTTGACCACGCGGTCAGCGCACGTTGTGCGATTCTCGCTCGGCGTCGACGACAACAAGGAGAAACGATCGCCGCAGACCTGATCCTCGCGCTCGACCAGGGCACCACCTCGAGCCGGGCAGCACTCGTGGATGTCTCGGGCCGCCGCGTCGCCGAACGGCAGCTCGCGCATCGCCAGTACCACCCCGGTCCCGGGCTGGTGGAGCACGATCCGCTCGAGCTGCTCGAGGCGATCGGCTCCTGTGCGCGAGCGGTGTTGGCGGAGGTCGACGTGAAACGGGTCGCCGGGGTGGGAATCACGAACCAACGCGAGACCATCGTCGTCTGGGAGCGTTCGACGGGTCTGCCGATCGCGAACGCGATCGTGTGGCAGGACACGAGAACTGCTCCGCGGTGCGCCGACCTGATCGCGTCCGGCGCCGCCGAGCTCGTGCGCGCGCAGACCGGCCTGCCGGTGCAGCCGTATTTCTCCGCCACGAAGCTCGCCTGGCTGCTCGACAACGTCACGGGAGCCCGCGAGCGGGCCGCTGCCGGGGAGCTTGCGGCCGGCACGATCGAGAGCTGGATCGCCTGGAATCTCACCGGCGCAGCCGACGGCGGCGCGCATCTCAGCGACGTCACGAACGCATCGAGAACCCTACTGCTCGACACCGCGGCGCTCGAGTGGTCGACGGAGCTGCTCGAGATCTTCGACCTCCCTCGCACGATTCTTCCGACCGTCGTGCCCACCTGGCAACCCGGGGGTCTTGCGACGACACGGGCCGACGGGCCGCTCGGGGTCGAGTTGCCCCTGCTGGCCATGATCGGCGACCAGCAGGCAGCCCTCGTGGGACAGGCATGCCTCTCGCCGGGCGAGGCGAAGTGCACCTATGGCACCGGCGCGTTTCTCCTCGTCAACACGGGCTCCAACCGACCGACGCCGCAAACGAGCCTCCTCGCGAGCCCTGCATACCAGCCGGCCGGAACCGCCGCCTCGTACTGTCTCGAAGGAGCAATGGCCGTGGCCGGACGCGCGGTCGCGTGGCTCGCCAACGGGCTCGGCACGCTGGCCGACGCAGCCGCCTCGGAGGAGGTGGCGGCGTCGGTGGAGGACTCGGGCGGGGTGCGTTTCGTGCCTGCCTTCCAAGGCCTCTACGCGCCGTGGTGGGATCCGTCGGCACGAGGAGCGATCATCGGGCTGACGTTGCAATCGACCGGGGCCCACGTCGTCCGCGCCACGCTCGAGAGCCTCGCCTTCCAGACTCGCGCCGTGGTCGATGCTGCCAAGCAGGGTGCGGGTGTCGAGATCCCGATTCTCCGAATCGACGGAGGCGCGACGGCAAACCGCATCCTCGTGCAAGCCCTCGCGGACGTGCTGGGGCTCCCGGTCGAGCGAGCCGAGGACGCAGAAGCAACGGTCCGCGGCGCAGCGTTCGCAGGCGGGCTCGCCGCCGGGCTCTGGGACGGTCCCGAAGCGCTCCGCGATCTGCGAGGTCCAGTCGAGGTCGTCGAGCCCGCGTGGGACGAGGCCCGGCGCGAGGCGGAATACCGCGACTGGCTGCGCGCCGTCGAGCGTTCGCGCGGCTGGGCATGACCCGCCAGGAGCGGCTCGCGAAGCTCGCTGACGCGACCTTCGACGTCCTCGTGATCGGCGGCGGCGTGATCGGCGCCTCGACGGCCTGGGCCGCCGCACAGACAGGCGCAAGCGTGGCTCTCATCGATCGAGGCGACGTCGCAGGTGCGACGTCGAGCGCATCCTCCAAGCTCGTCCACGGCGGCCTCCGCTACCTCGCGCTCGGTGATATCGGGCTCGTGCGCGAGGCACACCGCGAACGGCAATGGAACGCGCGCGTCGTCGCGCCACATCTCGTCAGTCCGCTGCGTTTCGTCCTCCCGGTCGTACCCGGCGCCCGGTACGGGCCGGCGGCGATGCGCGCCGGCGTCTTCTTCTACTCGGCGCTATCGGGCTTCCGCGACGGCCACGCCGGCCGGATCCGGCCGGACAAGGCCCACTCGCTCGCACCCGGCCTGGTCCAGCGGCAGGACGCGACGTACATCGCCTACTACGATCACCAGACCGACGACGCCCGCCTCGTCCTCGCCGTCCTTCGCACCGCGGAGCACCTCGGCACGACTTGGGTCAACTACGTCGAAGCCGAAGGTCTTCGCACCCACAAGGGCGCCGTCGCCGGAGCAGAGGTACGCGATCTCGCTGCCGGCGGCCGGTTCTCGATCCGTGCGCGTACCGTCGTCAACGCGACCGGTCCGTGGGTCGATCGCGTCCGGGAGCTCGAGAGCCCCACCTCCGGAACGACCGTGCAGCTCTCGAAGGGCGCCCACCTCGTGCTCGAAACCGACCTGGCATGGGATGCGGCCGTGACCTCGCCCCTCGCCGAGGGCCGCGTATCGTTCGCCATTCCCTGGCACGGGATGCTTCTGCTCGGGACGACCGACGAGCCGTTCGACGGCGATCCGGCATCGGTCACAGCGACCGATGCCGACCGCGCCCAGATCCTGTCAGAGGCAGCCGGATCGCTCGATTCGGACGTTCTGCGCCCTGAGCGCCTGCGTGCCTCCTTCGCGGGCCTCCGTGTTCTCCCGCTGAGTGGGGCGACGACCGCCGGCACCCGTCGCGAGACAGTGATCACCATCGGCAATGCGGGAATGATCAGCGTCGCCGGAGGCAAGCTGACGACCTGGCGCAAGACCGGTATCGACGTCGCCTCGCAGGCGCTGAAGGCGATCGGGCGACCCGGGCCCGATCCCGGCCCGACCCCGCTACTCGGTGCAGCCGACCCCGCCGAGGTCGCAGCTGAGCTCGAGCTGCATCATCCTCGGCTCGGCGACGCGAGCCGAGACCACCTCGCCCGGCTCTACGGCTCACTTGCCCACGATGTCCTCCTGCCCGCGATCGAGGCGACGGAGCTCTACGAGCCGATCGTCGCCGGCGCACCCGACGTGCTCGCGCAGGCACGGTACGCGGTCGAGACCGAGCTCGCGCTGACCGCCGAGGACGTCCTGAGACGGCGAACGACCATCTCCGTGCGTGGTCTCGACGAAGCCGCCCTTGACCGTATCGCTCCGTACCTCTCAGGTGGCGCGGCGCGCGGCTGAGAGCCCTTTTCAGAATGACGCTTCGTCGGCGGGGCGCGATGGGTGCGTGCGATGCGAGGACGCAGGGAGCCCCAATAGCAGCGCTATTGGGGCGACTGAGGACGAAGCAGCGTGCGCGCACAGCGCGTTCCGCCGGCACAAGGCGTCATTCTGAAATGGGCTCCAAGAGACGTTCTCTAGGAAAGCCCGCGGGCCTTGCGACTTGCCGACTGCTGACGCTTCCCCGCCGCCAGCTCGACCTTGCGCAACCGGATCGAGTCGGGCGTCACCTCGACGCACTCGTCCTCGCGGATGAACTCGAGCGCCTGCTCGAGCGAGAGCGGACGCGGTGGAATCAGCCGCACGAGCTCGTCCGAGTTCGAGGCGCGCATGTTCGTCAGCTTCTTCTCCTTGGTCGCGTTCACGTCCATGTCATCGGAGCGCGCGTTCTCACCGACGATCATCCCCTCGTAGACGGTGACTCCCGGTGCGACGAACAGCGTCCCTCGCTCCTGCAAGTTCGAGATCGCGAACCCGGTCGTCGGCCCTTGCCGATCCGCGACGAGCGAGCCGCTCGGCCGCGTGCGCAGCTCGCCGTGCCAGGGCTCGTAGCGGTCGAAGACGTGGTGGAGGATCCCGGTGCCGCGCGTCTCGGTGAGAAACTCGGTGCGGAACCCGATCAGGCCGCGGGCGGGCACGAGGTACTCGAGCCGCACCCAGCCGGTGCCGTGATTGACCATCTGCTCCATGCGCCCCTTGCGCAGCGCGAGCAGCTGCGTGAGCACGCCGATGTACTCCTCGGGCGCGTCGATCGCGAGCCGCTCGACCGGCTCGTGCACCTTGCCGCCGACTTCCCTGGTCACGACCTGCGGCTTGCCCACCGTCAGCTCGAAGCCCTCCCGTCGCATCAACTCGACGAGCACGGCCAGCTGGAGCTCGCCGCGGCCCTGCACCTCCCAGGTGTCGGGCCGCTCGGTCGGCATCACGCGCAACGAGACGTTGCCGATCAGCTCGGCGTCGAGCCTGCTCTTGACCTGGCTCGCGGTCAGCCGCGTGCCCTCGAGGCCGGCGAGCGGCGAGGTGTTGATACCGACCGTCATCGAGAGCGAGGGCTCGTCGACCTGCTCGACCGGCAGCGGCCGCGGATCGTCGAAGTCCGCCAGCGTCTCGCCGATCGTGACCTCGGGGATACCCGCCACGGCGACGATGTCGCCCGGCCCGGCCTCGGCAGCCTCGACGCGGTCGAGCGCCTCGGTCACGTAGAGCTCGGTCACCTTGGCGCGCTCGACGGTGCCGTCGGCGCGGCACCAGGCGACCTGCTGCCCCTTGCTGATCGTGCCGTTGCGCACCCGGCAGATCGCGAGCCGGCCGACGTACGGGGAGGCGTCGAGATTCGTGACGAGCGCCTGCAGCGGGTGGCCCTCCTCGTAGGTCGGCGCCGGAATCGTCTCGAGCAGGAGCTCGAACAGCGGCCGGAGGTCGTCGGCGAGATCGTCGACCGCGAGACCTGCCCGACCCGCCTTCGCGTTGCAGTAGACGATCGGGAACTCGATCTGGCTCTCGTCGGCATCGAGGTCGAGGAACAGCTCGTAGACCTCGTTGACGACCTCCTCGACGCGCGCGTCGGGCCGATCGACCTTGTTGACGACGAGGATCACGCGCAGCCGGGCCTCGAGCGCCTTGCGCAGCACGAACCGCGTCTGCGGCAGCGGGCCCTCGCTCGCATCGACAAGGAGCGAGCACGCCGTCGACCATCCGCAGCCCGCGTTCGACCTCGCCGCCGAAGTCGGCGTGGCCGGGCGTGTCGACGATGTTGATCTTCGTCTCGCCGTAGCGGACAGCCGTGTTCTTGGCGAGGATCGTGATGCCCTTCTCGCGCTCGAGATCCATCGAGTCCATCACGCGCTCGGCCACATCCTGGTTGGCGCGGAAGGAGCCGGACTGCCACAACATCGCGTCGACGAGTGTCGTCTTGCCGTGGTCGACGTGCGCCACGATGGCGACGTTGCGGATGTCGTCGCGTCCAGGCACGCCGTCGAGCGTAGCTGCCTCCGCGCGCGCCGCGGTTTTACATCCCGCTTACGCACGCACCACGACCGGCTTACGATGACGGAGGACGATACTGCCATGACCGTGCGCCCTCTCCGCCTCCTCGTCGCCGCGATCGCCGTGCTCGCGCTCGCGCTGCCGGCCGCGGGCCTGGCAGCGCGACGCGCCTGCGATCGATCGCGGCGTCGTCCAGTCGGTCGACTCCGTCTCAGATCGCGCTGACGCGCGCTCGACGGAAGCGTTGCGTCGTTCGCCGTCTCCCCGCCACCAGGGTGCGGCTGAATGGTGGCCGGGCCTCGCTGACCGACATCCACCCGGGCTATCGTCGCGACAGTCGCTCCACCAGGGCAGCGCCCCGGCGCTGCTCATCCGGGCCTTCGGACAGACCGCGGCATTCGCCACGCGACCGCGGCGTCGTGACGGCGCTGACGCGCTCGTCGATCACCCTACGCGCGCCCGACGGCGCGACCATCGTGGTCGCGCTCGACCCGGCACACAGGTCCGCTTCCACGGCGTGCCCGGCGCGGCGGTTCCTCGTCCGACCGGGCGCGCTCGTCGCGGTCACGCACGCGGCCCGACGGGCCGGCGAAGCTCGTCAACGTGCTCAAGCGCGCGAGGGCGTGAGCGCCGGAGCGGCCGGGGCGGCACGATCCTGCTCGTCGAGGACGAGGAGGACATCGCGACGCTCGTCCGCACGTACCTCGAGAAGGACGGCTTCCGGGTCATCTGGGCCGCGCGCGGCGTCGAGGGGCTCCTGGCGCTCGAGCAGCACGAGATCCGGCTCGCGATCCTCGATCTCCAGCTGCCGGACGCCGACGGCCTCGACCTCTGCCGCGCGATCCGCCGCCGCTCGCGCCTGCCGATCGTGATCGTGACCGCGCGCGACGAGGAGATCGACCGCATCACCGGGCTCGAGCTCGGCGCCGACGACTACGTGACGAAGCCGTTCTCGCCGCGCGAGCTCGTCGCACGCGTGCGGGCCGTGCTGCGGCGCGCCGAGCCCGATGCCGACGAGCAGCTCGTCGCTCGGCGACGTCGTGCTCGATCACGACGGCCGCACGGTCACCGTCGCCGGCAGCCCGGTCGAGCTGACCGGGATGGAGTTCGACCTGCTCGCCTTCCTCATCGCGCACCCGGGCATCGTGATGTCGCGCGAGCGGCTGCTCGAACGGGTCTGGGGGCTCTCGTTCCCGGGCGGCACGCGAACCGTCGACGTCCACGTCGCGCAGCTGCGCAGGAAGCTCGACCGGCCCGAGCTGATCCGGACCGTCCGGGGCTCCGGGTACAAGGCCGTCGCATGAGCCGCATGCACTTGCGCCGCGCTCGCTGCGGGCGCGGCTGTTCGTCGGGATCGCCGCGACCGTCGCCGTGTCGATCGGTCGTCATGCTCGCGGTCGGCGCTGCTCTCACGCGGCGTTCGCTCGACAGGACGCGCAGCACGCTGCTCGCGCGGCAGGTCGACCTGATCGCCGCCCAGCACGTCGAGCTGCCTCCACGCCGCGACACGGCCGATCGGCCGCTTCCTCGCGACCGAGCAGGAGCGGCTCGCGATCCTCACCCCCGAGCAGGCCGAGCTGCTCCTGCCGCGCTCGGCCGCCCGCACGCTGCGCAGCACCGGGCAGCGCCGACGGCACCGTCGACGGTTCGCGGCGAGCAGTTCCTCTACGCGGCACGTCTCGGAGGCGGCGAGGCGATCGTGCTGCTTCGCTCTGCGCGCAACCAGTCGGCCGACTGGACACCGTTCCTCGTCGGTCTCGCGCTCGCGGCGCTGATCGGCGCCGCTCTCGCAGCGCTCGCCGCATTCCTGCTCGCCCGCGCGGTCGCCCGACCGGTCACCCGCGTCGCCGCGGCGAGCCGGCGGCTCGCCGAGGGCGAGAGCCCCGACCCGCTGCCGATCGAGGGCTCGACCGAGCTCCGCCAGCTCTCCACCGCCTTCAACGATCTCTCGGAGGAGCTGCACCGCGCGCAGGACGCCGAGCGCGCCTTCCTGCTCTCGGTCAGCCACGAGCTGAAGACGCCGCTGACCGCGATCCGCGGCCACGCCGAGGGGCTCGCAGACGGCGTCATCGAGCCCGCGCGCGCCGGCGAGGTGATCGAGCGCGAGTCGCAGCGGCTCGAGCGGCTGATCCGCGACCTGCTCGACCTCGCCCGCCTGCGCCGCCGCTCGTTCGACGTCACGCTGCGTGCCGGTCGATCTCGCCGACGTCGCGAGCGAGGCGCTCGCACGCCACAGCCACCAGGCGCGAGGTCTACGGGGTCGGCCTCGATCTGCTGCGTCGAGCCGCCTGCCGGGGCGATCGCCGACGCCGGCCGCACGCTGCAGGCGCTCTCGAACCTCGTCGAGAACGCGATCCGCTGCACTCCGAAGGGCGGGGCGGTCGAGATCGTCGCCTCGGCCGGGAAGCTCTCGGTCGTCGACGACGGCCCCGGTCTCGCGGCCGGCGACCTCGATCGCGCTTTCGAGCGCTTCTACCTCTGGGATCGCTACGGCGCCGACCGGCCGGTCGGAAGCGGGCTCGGGCTCGCGATCGTGGCCGAGCTGGCAACTGCGATGGGCGGCCGGGTCAGCGTCGAGAGCACCCCCGGCTCGGGATCGACCTTCACGCTGGAGCTCGAGCCGGTCGACGACTTACGCACCGCTTACGCAGCGCTGAGAAGCCCCGAACACGACCCTCCTAGCGTCAGGTGTGTAAACGCACCGGACCAGGAGGACAGTCACATGAAGCGCTCACCAATCGTCGCCACCGCAGCTGTGCTGGTGACTCTCATCGCGGCAACCGCCGCGTTCGCAGCCGGCCCGGAGGGTAAGACGCTCTTCCGCTACGTCGGCCAACTCCAGAGCACGACGGGCACGTCCGTGACCCTGAACGTTCAGAACGGCAATCGCCCGGCGCTCCGCTCGATGCTGGGCCAGGGCAACCTGTCGCAGACCTTTGCGACAGACGCGAAGACCGTCTTCCTGAAATGGACTGACGGAGTCCCGACAGTCACCGACGTCGGCCATCTCGCGGCGAACGACTACGTGACCGTGAACGTCCGTGCAGCCCACGACGCATCGCTCGCGACGATCGCGGCAACTCCCGCCGGTATCGTCGGCGACCGCGGTCAGACCCTGACCAAGCCCGATCAGCCGCTGTATCTCTTCCGCGGCGTGCTGGTCTCCACGACCACCGGCAGCGTGACGATCGACGTCAAGGGCGGCAACCGCCATGCCCTGCGGCTGATGATCGGCGGCGGCGGTGCCCAGCAGACGTTCACGACATCCGGCGCGACGGTGTTCCTCCACTGGGATCACCGAATCCCGAGCGTGAGCGACCCTGCTCAGTGGAAGGCCGGCGATCGCATCGTGATCCGCGTCCGGGCCGATCGGGGCTCAACGCTCGCACAGGTCGAGGCGACCGCCGCGAAGCGTGTCGCAGACCGCGAGCCGAAGTCGCAGGAGCAGGCTCAGAGCGCGCAGGCGTAGGGGGCAGAAACGGAGGACCGGGACGCCTGGGCCGGATCGCCAGGCGTCCCTCCTCTATGTCTCGAGATCGCGCCCGAAGTGCGCGGCGCTCAGCGGTTCTCCCGTCGCCTGCTCGAGCAGGCGATCCCAGCGCACGGATAGACCCGGCGCGAACAGACGCTCGGTGAGGAGCCTGCCCGCCTCGGCCCGTCCGACCAGCCCGCCGCATTCCCGCTGCAGCATGGCGGCGATCTGGGAGGCGACGATCTGCCCATAGAGATAGGTGTGGTAGTAGACGGGCGCGCAGGCGATGTGGATCTTCGCCGCCCAGTCGGGATCGCTGCGGCCGCCCGGTAGCGTCACGAGCTGGTAGCGCTCGACGAGCTCCCACCAGCGGGCGTCGAGGTCGGACTCGGGATCGGCATAGAGCGAGCGCTCGAAGTTCGTCATCACGAGCACCCAGCGCGTGAACACGAGCAGCTCTGCGGCGCGGGCGGCGCGGAGGTCGGCCGCGATCGCCGCCAGCTCGTCGTCGTCGACGCCGAGCACGCCTTCGAGCCAGTCCGCATCGCTCGCGAGCCTCCCCATCAGGATCGCGATGCCCTCGGTGAGCACAAGGTGGCAGTCACGCAGGAGCCACGGCAACGACCCGTCGAACCCCAGGTCGAAGGTCGCATGGCCGAGCTCGTGGAGCATCGTGTCCATCCAGTAGACGCCGGGAGTCACGTTCGCGAGCACACGGACGTCGCCGCTGCGGTCGATGTCGATGCAGAACGCGTGCTGGCACTTGCCGTCGCGCGGCACCAGGTCGCTCCGTTCGAGCACCGGCCTCGTCTCGAGCCCGATGCCGTCGAACGTGCGCCGCGCGAGCGCCACGAGATCGGAGCCTTCGAGCAACGGATCGAGGTCGACGCCACCCTCGACCGGCACTTCCTGGAAGAACGGGTCGGCGTAGTGCCACGGCGCGAGATCGGAGATCGCGCAGCCGAACCTGGCCGCGAGGCGCGCGTCGAGATCGGCCTTCCAGCGGGCAAACGGCTCAGCGGTCGCCCGGTCGGCTTCGTCGAGCGTGGCCATCAGACGCTCTTCGTCGAGCTCCGAGGTCGCGACGGAAAGTGCGAACCAGTCGCGGTAGCCAACGGCGTGGGCGGCGGCGTTTCGCAGCCGGGCGAGCTCGCGCACGTCGTCCGCGACGGCTGAGCCAACGGTCTTCGACGCCTCCCAGGCAGCCTGGCGCTCATCGACATCGTCGCTCTCACGCAGGATCCGCTTGATCTCGTTGTCGTCGACCCGCCGGTCGCCGATCGCGCCCCGGTGCTGCGAAAAACGCAACTCGACCGAGGCTTCGAGCGCGATGATCCGCGAGCGGAGCTCGGCGGGGATCTGCTCTGCGACGAACATGTCGTGAAGCAGATCGAGACGGCGCAGTTCGATCCCTTCGGCGCCGGAACGCGCCGCTTCGATGGCTGCAAACCGGTCGCTATCCGCGAGATAGTCGGACAGCGCCGTCTCGAGCTCGACGCGCCGCCGCTCGTTTTCCTCGTTCGCGACGACGTTGAGATCCCACCAGGCCTGCGAGACCTCCCGGCGGAGCGGAGCAAGCTCGCTCTCGATGAGGTCTGCGACAGACGGGGCACTCGTCATCAGGCAGAAGTCTAGATACCGGACTACTGACGGCTGGCTGGTTGACTCCATCCTGGCGGCAAAGAAACCGAACAATCGCCACAATGCCGAGTGCACCCGAGCAAGGAGCCGACGGCCATGGCAACACAAGCCCACATCGACATCGACCGCGCGCGCATCAAGGAGCTCAGCGAGCGGGAAAGCGCAAAGCTGAACGAGCGCACGCAGGGCTCACACGCGTTCTACGACCGTGCGCGGCAGAGCCTCGTGGGCGGAGTCGCCTCCTCCTACCAGACCCGTGATCCCTGGCCGATCTACCTGTCCCACGGGAAGGGTGCCCAGGTGTGGGACGTCGACGGCAACGAGTACCTCGACTTCCACAACGGCTTCGGCTCGATGGTGCAGGGACATGCCCATGACGTGATTTCGAAGGCCGTGAGCGACCGGATCGGGCTCGGTTCGCACTTCGCAGCGCCGACGGAAGACGCCGTCGTCGTCGGCGAGGAGCTCGCACGCCGGTGGGGTCTTCCCAAATGGCGGTACGTCAACTCTGGCTCCGAGGCCACGATGGACGCAATCCGGATCGCGCGCGGGGCGACGGGACGCGACACGATCGTCAAGATCTTCGGCTCCTACCACGGCCACCACGACTACGTGATGGTGTCGCTCGGGGTCGACTACGCGGCAATCGGCGACCGCTTCGACCTGCAATCGATTCCCTACGGGCTGGGTATTCCGCAGGTCGTCGCCGACATGACGATCGCCGTCCCCTTCAACGATGCCGAGGCGATGGAGCGCCGCATCGAGCGGCTGATCGAGGAGGACCGCGCGCCCGCCTGCGTGATCATGGAGGCGGCGATGATGAACCTCGGGGTCGTGCTCCCCGAGCCCGGCTACCTCGAGGCCGTGCGGGAGATCACCCGCAAGCACGGGATCATGCTGATTTTCGACGAGGTCAAGACCGGCCTCTGCATCGCCGCCGGAGGAGCCGTCGAGCGCTACGGCGTCGTGCCCGACCTCGTGACCCTCGCGAAGGCGCTCGGCGCCGGGCTCCCGTCGGGCGCGATCGGAGGCACCGACGAGGCGTTCGCAGCCGTGGAGTCGGGAGGGGTCGTCCAGGTCGGTACGTACAACGGCAACCCGCTCTCGATGGCGGCGGCGCGCGCGAACCTCCTCGAGGTGATGACACCCGAGGCGTACGCGCACCTCGACGCGCTCAACGAGCATCTGCTCGCCGGCTGCCAGATGGTGATCGAGAAGTACTCGTTCCCCGGCTACTCGATCGGGGTCGGCTCGAAGGGCTGCGTCACATTCTCACCCGAGAAGATCACGAACTACGAGACGTTCAAGGCAAACCAGGACGTCGAGTTGTGCGAGCTCGCGTGGCTCTACAACATGAACCGCGGCATCTTCATGACGCCCGGTCGCGAGGAGGAGTGGACGCTCTCGATCACCCACTCCTTCGAGGATTGCGACCGCTTCGTCGGCGTGTTCGAGGAGCTCGCCTACGACCTGACCTCGTAGCTCTGACCGATGGCGACGACGGCGGGAGCCCGTACGATTCCCTGGGACTGGTACGTCGATCCCGCCGTCGCCACGCTCGAGCACGAGCGGATCTTCCGGCGAACCTGGCAGTACGCGGGCCACACAGGAGACCTGGCCGAGCCCGGCTCGTTCGTCACCACTCGCGCGGGCGCCGTTCCCGTCGTGCTCGTCCGCGACCGGGGGCATGCGCTGCGTGCCTTCGTCAACGTCTGCCGGCACCGCGGCTCGATCCTCTGCGACGGCTCAGGTAAGCGCGAGACGATCCAGTGCGCCTACCACGCCTGGACCTACGATCTCGACGGCTCTCTGCGCAGCGCCCCGCGGGCCGACACCGAGCCCGGCTTCGACCGGTCGGAGCTCGGGCTCGTGCCTGTCGCGGTCGGCACCTGGGGGCCGTTCGTCTTCGTCAACCCCGATCCGGCCGGCGTCACGCTCGAGGAGCACCTCGGCGATCTGCCGCAGCTGGTCGCAGACGGCGGCATCGACGTCGACGCGCTCGCCTTCAACCGGCGCGTCGAAAGCGACTACGAGGCGAACTGGAAGGTGTGCGTCGAGAACTTCCTCGAGTGCTACCACTGCGCCGTCGCGCATCCGAGCTTCTCGAAGGCGATCGACGTCACTCCCGGGGCCTACACCCTCGAAGAGCACCCGACGTTCGCTAGCCAGTACGGGCCTGCCAGGGACGGCGGCGGCGGAATCTACGACGCTGCCGGCGAGGTCGAGCGCGGCCAGTTCCACCTGCTCTTCCCGGGGACGACGATCAACGTCATGCCGGGGCGTGGCAACTTGTCGATCGGCCCGGTCGTGCCGCTCGCGGCCGAGCGCACCTACCGGTTCCTCGACTACTTCTTCCTGCCGGACACCGACGAGCAGTGGATTGCGGACTACCTCGAGCTTGACACCCAGGTCGGAGCCGAGGATCGCGAGCTCGTCGAGCGGGTTCAGCTCGGCATGCGCTCGGGGATGATCGCCGACGGCGCCTTGCTGCCCGAGTCCGAGCGCCTGATCGCCCATTTCGAGCGCCTGCTCGTGGAAGCGCTCGGAAGCGAGACCTCCTAGCGCGACGATCCGCGTCTACGACCGAGCGCGACGGCGGACGACGAAGCGTCGCAGCTCGTCCGAGCCCCACACGATCAACGGCATCGGCACGAGGAGCATGAGCTCTGACGGCCCGAGCGCCGCGGTGCCGAAGATGCGTTGCAGCGCCGGGATGTAGACGAGCGCAGCGGTGAACACGATCTCCGAGGCGATCCCCCACAGCAGGAGCCGGTTGGAGAAGAAGCCGATCGACCGCAGCGAGACCCGCTCGGTGCGAGCCGCGATCGCCGTTCCGATCTGACAGGCGACGATGCCCGCGAACGTCATCGTCGTCGCCGTGAGGTAGGTCGTGTGAAGCGCTGTGCCGACGCCGACGGGATCTCCGGGGCTCCAGCCGCCGTCGCGGAGGACGACGAAGAAGGCCGCCAGCACGAGCGCCGCCTCGACGCAGCCGAGCCACACCCAGGCACGCACGAGCATTGCGCGCCTGATCACGCCTTCCGAGGCCGGGCGAGGAGGCCGAGCCATCAGACCAGGCTCGGCGGCCTCACGTCCGAGAGCGAGCGCCGGCAGGATCTCCGTGCCGAGGTCGATCGCCAGAATCTGCATGACGGTAATGGGCAGTGGCACGGCGCCGCCCGAGAGCGCGAAGACGAGGAACGGGACGACCTCTGGCGTCGCGTGGGCGAAGATGTAGACGATGAACTTGCGGACGTTGTCGAACACCTGACGCCCCGCCTCGACCGCGACCACGATCGTGGCGAAGTTGTCGTCGGTCAGCACCATCGTCGCCGCCTCGCGTGCGACATCCGTGCCCGCAAGGCCCATCGCGACGCCGATGTCGGCACGCCGAAGAGCGGGCGCGTCGTTGACTCCGTCGCCCGTCATTGCCACGACCTGACCGTTCGCGCGCAGTGCATCGGCGATGCGGAGCTTTACCTCGGGTGAGCTACGGGCGAAGATGAGCTCCTCCCCGCCCTGCAGGAGCCGGTCGAGCTCGCGCTCGCTCATCAGCTCGAGGTCGGCGCCGGTCACGACCTTCCCGCCGCTCGACGCGATACCCACACGACGGGCGATCTCGGCCGCCGTCGGGCCGTAGTCGCCGGTCATCACGATGATGCGGATGCCCGACTCGTGGCAGCGCGCGACTGCCTCCGAGACCTCGGGACGGGGCGGGTCGAACAGCGCGACGAGCCCGAGCAAGACGAGCTCCGTCTCGGCCTCTTCGCGCTTCTCGGGTGGCTCGTGCCCCACCGGCAAGTCCCGGCGGGCGACGGCGAGCACGCGCAGCCCCGTTTCTGCGTAGCGCTCGACCCGTTCGAGCACCTCGGCTCTCCGAGCGTCGTCGAGCGGCTCGACGGAGCCGTCGGCCCGAAGCAGCGAGACTGCGCGCTCGAGGACTGACTCCGGCGCCCCCTTCGCGTTGACGACGAGGGTTCCCGCCTCGTCGTCGACCGTCGACATGAGCCGGAGCGAAGGATCGAACCGGAAGATGCGGCGGCGGTGCCGCTCGCGGCGGTCGACGGTCACGTTGGCGCCGAGCAGCTCGGACGCTCGCAGCAGCCCGACCTCCGTCGCCTCACCCCGTGACGTGCCCGACTGGTGCCGGTCGATGTCAGCCGTCGTGCATGCAGCGAGCGTGTAGGACAGCTCCGCGAGCACGGGATCAGCGGCGGCCGCCGCAGCCAGGTCGACGTCCGCTTCGAGGTCGATCTCCCCTGCCGCGGTCAAGATGCGCACCGGTCGCATCCGATTCTCGGTCAGCGTCCCCGTCTTGTCCGTGCAGATCACGGCCGTCGAGCCGAGTGTCTCCACTGCGCTGAGGCGCTTCACGAGCGCTCCGCGACGGGCGAGGCTCGCGACACCTACAGCAAGAGCGAGCGTGATCGTCGGCAGGAGCCCTTCGGGCACGTTGGCCACGATCAGGCCCACGGCGAACGTCGCTGCGTCGTGGAGGGAAAGGCCGGCGCCAAGCCACCCGAGCGGCAGGAACGCGACGCCGACGACAACCGCGACTCCCGAGATCAGCCATGCCACGCGACGGACCTGGCGCTCGATCGGGCTCGCCTCAGGGCGCACGCCCTCAGACAGAGCCGCGATGCGCCCGAGCTCGGTGTGCATGCCGGTGGCATAGACGAGTGCGCGCGCCTCTCCACCGACGCAGGTCGAGCCGCTGAAGACGAGCCGGCGCGACTCGACAACCGGGCCGCCGAGGGTGTCCTCCGCGTCCGCCGACCGGTAGACGGGCTGCGATTCTCCGGTGAGTGTCGAGAGGTCGACCTCGACACCGCCGCTCAGGAGGCGCGCGTCGGCGGAGACGAGGTCGCCTTCGCTGACGATGACGACGTCGCCCGGCACGAGCGCGGCCGCGTCGACGACACCGACATGGCCGTCACGAACGACGGTCGCCTTCTGGGGGAGGTAGCGCTTCAACGCCTCGACCGCGCGCCCGGCCTGCCGCTCCTGCGCGAAGGCGAAGGCGCCGTTGAGCAAGATGACTGCGACGATCGCCCCGCACAACACCGGCGTGCCCGCCAGGAGCGCGAGCCCGGCCGCCACCCACAACAAGAGCGCCAGCGGATGGACCAGCTGGTTGAGGACCTGACGTGGCCACTCCCGGCCGCGACCGCTCCGAAGCTCGTTCGACCCGTAGGCCAGTAGACGCCGCGCCGCCTCGCGCTCCGACAGCCCCTCCGTGCGAACGCCGAGATCGCGCAGAAGACGGTCGATCGGCTCTCGCGGATCGCCCGGCAGCGTGGGCTTGTCGTCTACGGCCATCGCCCTACGACTATCGTGCCGCCATGGGCGCAGCTCCGCATCGGCTTTGCTCCTCTCACCGGCCGCGGTCAACTACTGACGGGCGGACGCCGCAGGGGCTGTCCACGTGACGCCCACACGTACCCGCACCCCCGAGTCACGCCTGCTCAACCGCGAGCTGTCGTGGGTCGAGTTCAACGCCCGCGTGCTCGACCTGGCCTCCGACGAAACGCAGCCGCTGCTCGAGCGCGTCAAGTTCTGCTCCATCTTCTCGTCGAATCTCGACGAGTTCTTCATGGTGCGCGTCGCCGGCCTGATGGGTCAGGAGGCGGCGGGATTCGGCGTCCGCTCCACCGACGGGTTGACCCCGGCGCAGGCGCTCGCCGGGCTGAGGGCGCGCATCACGGAGCTGACCGCGCGCCAGTCGAGGCTCTGGAAGCGCGAGCTCCGGCCGGCTCTTGCAGCCGAAGGCATCGAGATCGGGACGATCGAGGAGTGCACGCCGAAGCAGCTGGGCCGGCTCGAGGCCCTGTTCACGCGCGACATCTACCCCGTGCTGACACCGCTTGCCGTCGGTGCCGGCCAGCCGTTCCCGTACATCTCCGGGCTGTCGCTCTCCCTCGCCGTCCTGGCCGTCGATCCCGACACGGCGGAGGAGCGGTTCGCGCGCGTCAAGGTTCCCGAGGGCCTCGACCGGTTCGTCGACGCCGGCAAGCGGCTCGTGCCGCTCGAAGCGGTGATCGCGCACTTCTTGCCTGCGCTCTTTCCCGGGATGGAGATCGCAGAGCGTGCGCTGTTCCGCGTCACCCGCGATGCCGACTTCGAAGTGTCCGACGATGCCGACGATCTCCTCGAAGCGGTCGAGATGGAGCTCCGGCGCCGCCGGTTCGGAGACGTGATCCGGGTCGAGGTGTCGGCTTCGGCGTCATCCGGGATGCTGGAGCGCCTCCGCGAGGGCGCCGGTGCGAACGCCGACCAGATGTACGAGATCGAGGGCCTGCTCGACCTCGCCGACCTGATGCAGCTGACGCGCCTCGACCGCCCCGACCTGAAGGACGAGCCATGGGTGCCCGTCACGCAGCCGCGCCTCAACCGCGCGAAGGACGCCGCGCAGCTCTTCGACGAGATCCGACGCAGCGACATCCTCGTCCACCAGCCGTACGAGTCGTTCCGCACCAGCTTCGAGGCGTTCGCCGCGGCGGCAGCGAGCGACAAAGACGTGATCGCGATGAAGACGGCCGTGTACCGCACATCGGACGACAGCGCCCTCGTCTCCGCGCTGATCGACTGCGCCGAGCAGGGCAAGCAGGCCGTCTGCCTCGTCGAGCTGAAGGCCCGCTTCGACGAGCGCCGGAACATCGAGTGGTCGCGTGAGCTCGAACAGGCGGGCGTTCACGTCGTCCACGGCTTTCCCGACCTCAAGATCCACGCCAAGATGACGCTGGTCGTGCGCCGCGAAGCCGGGGGCTTGCGACGGTATGTCCACATCGGCACCGGGAACTACCACGCCTCGACCGCGCGGCTGTACGACGACGTCGGGATCTTCACCGCGGACGAGGAGATCGCCGCTGACGTCGCCGACGTCTTCAACTACGTGACCGGCTTCGGCCGCCCGCAGCGCTTCCGCAAGCTGCTCGTGGCGCCGTTCGAGATGAGGAGACGGCTGATCGAGGAGATCCACGCCGTGATCGCCGCCGCCAAGGCGGGGGAGCCGGCTCGGATCCGCCTCAAGCTCAACAACCTCGTCGACCCGACGCTCATCGACGAGCTGTATGCGGCATCCGCAGCCGGCGCCCTGGTGGAGATCTGCGCCCGGTCGGTGTGCATGCTCCGGCCCGGTGTTCCGGGTCTCTCCGAGAACGTCTTCGTGCGCTCGATCCTGGGACGATTCCTCGAGCACAGCCGCATCTACTCCTTCGAGGCGGGCGCGCGCACCTCGCTGTTCACGGGCAGCGCAGACCTGATGCCGCGCAACCTCGATCGCCGGGTCGAGGTGCTCGTGCCGGTCGAGCAGGCACGTCCGCGGCAGGATCTCCAGGGCGTGCTCGACAGCATCTTCGCCGACGATGCGCACGCCTGGATGCTCGCGAGCGACGGCTCCTGGGCACCTGTCGATGCCGTCGCGCCCACCAAGCCCGTCAATCACCAGGCGGCGATGATGCGCCGGGCCAAGCAGCGCGCCCGGCGACAGGCCGAAGCCCGCACACGGAAGCCGCAGTAAGACGGCTTCGGCTTCTTCGCGCCGAGGATGCCGTCCTTGCCGGCATCGCAGTCGGAGATCTCTGAGAGGCCGTGTCCGGCGCCGGCGGCACAATGGTGGGTAGATGCGCGTCGCGGTGATCGATGTCGGCTCCAACACGGCGCGCCTCCTCGTTGCGACTGTCGAGGCGAACGGCTCGGTCGCCCCCCTAGCCGAGGAGCGGAGCTATCTCAGGCTCGGCGCCGAGATCGAGCGGACGGGAACGATCGGGAGGAAGAAGATTGCAGCGGCCGCTGCGGTCTGCGCCGCACACGCCGGACTGGCAAGGGAGCTCGGTGCTGTCCGGACGACCGTGATCGTCACCGCACCGGGACGTCAGGCCGCCTCGGCCGCCGCGCTGATCGCAGCGCTGAGGGAGGCAACAGGCCTTCCGGTTCGCGTCCTCACAGCAGAGGGTGAGGGCACGCTCGCCTTCGACGGGGCGGTCGCCTCGGCGATCGGCGAGCTGCCGCACACCATCGCGGTCGTCGATTCAGGTGGCGGCTCGACCGAGATCGCCGTCGGCGCGGCACATCTCGGCGCGGCGTGGGTCCGGTCTGCCGACCTCGGCTCGCTGCGCCTGACGCGCGCCCACCTACACGACGACCCGCCGTCGAGCGCCCAGCTGGCTTCAGCGAGCGCGGCCGCAGCCCGTGCGCTCGAAGGCATGAGCCCACCCACACCCGGCGCAGCGCTCGCGGTGGGCGGCAGCGCGCGGGCCCTCGCCAAGATCATCGGGCGACACTTCGACGAGGACGGGCTCCGCGAAGCGGTCGAGATTCTCTCGCGTCGCCCTGCGGCGCGGGCGGTGCGGAAGTTCGGGATCGGTGCGGAGCGGGCCGAGACGCTCCTCGGCGGCGCCTTGATCCTGAGCGAGGCGATCCGTGTGCTCGGAACGCCGCTCGAGCTGGGGCGCGGCGGCCTGCGCGAAGGTGCGGTACTCGAGCTCGCTGCGGCAGCCGCTGCGGCGGCCTAGTCGGCGAGGACGGGGAACAGAAGCCTGCACCCCGCAGGCGGTGGCACACTGGGAGAGATGAAGGTCGCGGCTCCCCCGAAGCAGATCGCACTGATCGCGCACGACAACCGCAAGGCGGACCTGCTCGACTGGGCGCGGTT
Organism: uncultured Thermoleophilia bacterium; assembly: GCA_963829285.1. Classification (GTDB taxonomy): domain Bacteria; phylum Actinomycetota; class Thermoleophilia; order Gaiellales; family Gaiellaceae; genus Gaiella. The sequence goes on from CAWHHW010000004.1 coordinate 303,624, forward strand.
CAACCGCGGCACACTCTCGCGGCACGTGTTGCACGCGACGGGAACAACGGGAGCGCTGCTTGCAAGCGAGCTCGATCTCGACGTGCAGCGCTTCCTCAGCGGGCCACTCGGAGGCGACCAGCAGATCGGCGCGGCGATCGCGGAAGGACGGATCGACTTCGTCATCTTCTTCTGGGATCCCCTCGAGCCCCATTCTCACGATGTCGACGTGAAGGCGCTCCTGCGGATCGCCGTCGTATACAACGTGCCGATGGCCTGCAACCGCGCCACCGCGGACTTCCTGCTCTCGAGCCCGCTGCTCGAGGGTGACGACGAGCTCGTCGCTACCGAGTAGTCGCGCTCGCTACGCGGGCCGCACGAGCGGCTTGTACGCGATGCGGTGCGGCTCGAGCGCTTCGGGCCCACGTGTCTCCGTCACCCAGGCGGCGTACTCGCCCCACGAGCCCTCGAACCACGTCACCTGGGAATCTCCCTCGAACGCGAGGATGTGCGTGGCGACCCGGTCGAGGAACCAGCGATCGTGGGTGATCACGACGGCGCAGCCGGCGAAGTCGAGCAACGCGTCCTCGAGCGCGCGGAGCGTGTCTACGTCGAGGTCGTTCGTGGGCTCGTCGAGCAGCAGCACATTGCCGCCCGACTTGAGCAGCTTCGCCAGATGAACCCGGTTCCGCTCGCCGCCCGAGAGATCCTTGACGAGCTTCTGCTGGTCGCCGCCGCGGAAGTTGAACCACGACGTGTACTGGCGTGAGTTCACCTCGCGCTTGCCGAGCAGGACGATGTCCTGGTTCTCGGAGATCTCCTTCCACACCGTGTTCTGCGGGTTGAGGCCGCCGCGCGACTGGTCGACGTAGGCGAGCTGCACCGTGTCGCCGACCCGAAGCTCGCCGCCGTCGGGCTGCTCCTCGCCCGCGATCATCCGGAAGAGCGTCGTCTTGCCGGCGCCGTTCGGCCCGATCACGCCGACGATGCCGCCGGGCGGGAGTGAGAACGTCATGTCCTCGACGAGCAGCCTGTCGCCAAAGCCTTTTGCCACGTGCTCGGCCTGGACGACGACGTCGCCGAGTCGCGGGCCTGCGGGGATGTGGATCTCGACGCCTTCGACCTTGAACGTCTCGTCCTCGGCGAGCAGCTTCTCGTAGGCGTTGAGGCGCGCCTTCGACTTGTCGTGTCGTGCCTTCGGGCTCATCCGCACCCACTCGAGCTCGCGCGCGAGCGTGCGGCGGCGCGCCGACTCCGTCTTCTCCTCGACGGCGAGCCGGGCCTGCTTCTGCTCGAGCCACGACGAGTAGTTGCCCTCGAACGGCAGGCCCTTGCCGCGGTCGAGCTCGAGGATCCAGCCGGCGACGTTGTCGAGGAAGTAGCGGTCGTGGGTGACGGCCATCACGGTGCCCTTGTAGTCCTCGAGGAACCGCTCCAGCCAGGCGACCGACTCGGCGTCGAGGTGGTTCGTCGGCTCGTCGAGCAGGAGGAGATCGGGCGAGGAGAGCAGCAAGCGGCAGAGCGCGACGCGGCGGCGCTCACCGCCCGACAGGGTCGTCACGTCGCGGTCGCCTTCCGGCAGGCGCAGTGCGTCCATGGCGCGGTCGAGGGCGGCGTCGAGTCCCCACGCGTCGTGGCGGTCGATCAGCTCCTGCACCTTCGACTGCTCTGCGAGCAGCGCGTCGAAGTCGGCGTCGGGCTCGGCAAAGCCGGCCGAGATCGTGTTGAAGCGGTCGAGCAGGTCGCGGAGCTCGCGCACGCCGTCCTCGACGTTGCCGCGAACGTCCTTCGCAGGATCGAGCTCGGGCTCCTGCTGCAAGAAGCCGACGGTCGCGGCCGGATGCAGCTCGGCGACCCCGGAGGACGGTTCCTCGAGCCCCGCCATGATCCGCATCAGCGTCGACTTGCCGGCGCCATTCGGGCCAAGGACACCGATCTTCGCGCCAGGGAGGAACGACAGCGAGATGTTCGCAAGCACCTGCCGGTCGGACCCGTAGAACTTGTCGACCCGGTACATCGTGTAGACGTAATCGCTGCTCATCGACCCGGCAGGCTACCGAGAGCGGTCGCGGCGACGGCGAGACCATTCATATTAACGTCTGTTAGTGTGATGAGATGGCAGGCGATCATTGTGACCTCCTCTGCCTCGACCTCGAGACGGCTGAGCGGCTCCGCGGCGAGAGGCTCGGCCCACCGATCGCAGTCGCGGCAGCCGGAAGGGCGGCAGCTCTGGGCGACCCAACGCGACTGACGCTCGCATCGGCTCTGGCCGGTGCGGACGAACTATGTGTCTGCGATCTCTCCTGGATCGCAGAGCGCTCACAGAACCTGGTCTCACACCACATGCGAACGCTCCGTTCCCAGGGAATCGTCCGCTCGCGCCGTGAAGGAAAGATGGTGATGTACTCGCTCACCGGCGAAGGGCGCGCGCTCCTGAGCACCCTCCTCACCACGACTGCCGAGCCCGCGCGTGTCTGAGCAGAGCGCTCCGCTCGTGCAACTCGGGGCCGCCCGCCCGCTCGCGAGCCCGCTCCTCTCCCTTGGCCCACCGCCCGCCGAGCGATCCCGGCTCGAGCGGCAGGCGCGGCTACTCGCCTGGGGCGGGATCGCGTGGCACGTCGTCGAGTTCGCGATCGCGGTCGGTGCCGGAATCGCGGCCGGCTCGATCGCGCTGATCGGCTTCGGCGCCGACAGCCTGATCGAGGCGCTCGCCGGATTCGTCGTCCTGTGGTTGTTCACAGGAGACCGGCGCGGGTCGCTCGCGGCCGAACGCCGAGCGCAACAGTTGATCGCCGTCACGTTCTTCGTCCTGGCCGCCTACGTCGGGATCGAAGCGGTGCGAGCGCTGATCGGCGGCGACCATCCGCAGCCGAGCCGAGTAGGGATCGCGCTCGCCGCCTTCACGGCCGTGACGATGCCGCTCCTCGCCCGTGCCAAGCGACAGGTCGCCGGCAAGCTGAGCTCTTCGGCGGCTGTGAAGGAGGCATCGCAGACGCAGCTTTGCGCCTACCTCTCGATTGCGCTGCTCGTCGGACTGGGTGCCAACGCCCTGCTGGGCTGGTGGTGGGCCGATCCGCTGACTGCCCTGATCGTCGCCGGTGTAGCCGTGTGGGAAGGCCGGGCGGCCTGGCGCGGCGAGGGTTGCGCCGATGGCTGCTGCTGAGCACCGACACCACGACGATCACCGCCACGGGCACGGCGGCGGCGCTCATGCCGGCCACAGCCAAGCGACCGTCACGGCGGACACCGACGCGCGACGACTCTGGGTGGCTCTCGGGCTCATCCTCGGATTCATGGCCTTCGAAGTCGTCGTCGGCATCCTCGTTCACTCGCTCGCCCTGCTCTCGGACGCTGCGCACATGCTCACCGATGCGGGCGCGCTCGCCCTCTCACTCGTCGTCATCCGTCTCGTCCGCCGCCCAGCAAAAGGCGATCTGACCTACGGGTTGAAGCGCACCGAGATCCTCTCGGCGCAGGCGAACGGGTTCACGCTGCTCGTCCTCTCCGGCCTGATTCTCTACGAAGGCATCCGCCGCCTGATCGCGCCGCCTCCGGCTGGCGGGACCGCGATGCTCGTCGTTGCCCTTGTAGGCATCGGCGTGAACATCGCCGCCACGTGGCAGCTGTCGAAGGCCAACCGGGAGTCGATGAATATCGAGGGATCGTTCCAGCACATCCTCACCGACCTGATCGCGTTCATCGCGACCGCGATCGCCGGGATCGTGATCATCACCACCGGCTGGGTGCGCGCCGACGCGATCGCCGCCCTGTTCGTCGCCGCGATCATGCTGCGGGCCTCCTACGGCCTGCTTCGCGATAGCGGCCGGGTTCTGCTCGAAGCGGCACCCGAGGGAATGAGCGTCGACGAGATCGGCACCGCGATTGCCTCTCACGCCCACGTCGACAGCGTGCACGACCTCCACGTCTGGGTGGTCTCGAGCGGATTCCCTTCACTGTCGGCACATGTGCTCGTCCATCCCGGGGACGACTGCCATCAAATCCGACGCGAGCTCGAGGGCGTCTTGCGCGAGCGGTTCGGCATCGAGCACACGACCCTGCAGGTCGATCACAGCTCGCCGGGCCGGCTCCTGACGCTCGGTCCCGCGTCTACGAGGTAGGCCCGAGCCGCGTTCCGAGGAGTGTCTTCAGTGATGCGAGCGCAGGAATGCGGGCACTCATCAGCACCTCACCATCGACGACGAGCGCAGGGGTGCTGTAAACGCCGAGCGACACTATTTCGGTCGGGTCGGTGACTTTCTCGACGTGCTCGGGCCTGCCGAGCTCGCTGAGAGCCTCTTCGGTGAGGGCCGTGAGGCGCTCGCAGTTTCGGCAGCCGGGGCCGAGCACCTTGACGGTATGCACGATGTCTCCCTTCAGTCGATGATTGCGTTGAAGAGGAAGCCGATGAAAATGATCCCGGTTGCCACGATGCCGACATAGGTGGCAAGCAGCGGAATTCGAAGAACCCGCTTCAGGAGGATCATCTCGGGCAAGGAGAGCGCGACGACGCTCATCATGAAAGCGAGCAGCGTCCCCATCGCCATGCCTGAGGCATGGAGCGCTTCAACGAGTGGCATGACGCCGGCTGCGTTTGAGTAGAGGGGCAGACCGACAAGGACTGCGACCGGCACCGCGAGGGGGTTGTTCGGCCCTGCAACTTGCGTGAAGAAGTCGGTCGGCACCCAGCCGTGAATGACCGCGCCCAACGCTACGGCCGCGAGCAGGTAGGGCCACACGCGGCCGATGATCGTACGAACTTCGTCGATCCCGAGCTCGATCCGCTCGTTCCAGGTCGGCCTCAGTTCGCCGTGGGCGCCGCCGGGAGCAACAGCCGCCGCCTCGAGTGCCCAGGGCTCGACGTACCTTTCGAGGTGCAGCCGCCCGAGTATGAAGCCGGCCACGATCGCGAGCGAGAGCCCCGCCAGGATGTAGAGCGCCGCGATCTTGTAGCCGAACAGGCCGTAGAGGAGCACGACGGCGACCTCGTTCACCATCGGGCTCGCGATCAGGAACGACAGCGTCACCCCGAGCGGCACACCTGCCGCGACAAAGCCGATGAACGCAGGCACCGCACTACACGAGCAGAATGGCGTGGCAACCCCGAGCGCCGCCGCAAACACGTTTCCGATCCCCTCGCGCTTGCCACCGAGCAACTGCCGCGTGCGTTCCAGAGAGATGAATGTCCGCAACACTCGAACCACGAAGATGATCCCGACGAGCAGCAGCAGGATCTTCGTCGTGTCGTAGAGGAAGAAATGAAGCGCCTCTGCCCAGCGGGCATCGGCCGGCAGCTGCAAGACGGAGTTGCAGACCCAGTTCCAGAAGGGCAGCAGCCAGTGATACAGGCAAATCCAGACGAGGGCGGCCCCGGCGAGCAGCGAGATCGGGTGGGTGTTGCCAGCCCCTCGCACCCGCAGCGCCAGCGAGCTCATCGCAGCCCCTCGAGCAGTCCTCCGAAGTCAGCCAGGCGACCGCGGTTCGCGCAGTAGCGCACATGCGGCCCGGAGATCGTTCCTTGAATCAGTCCTGCCTCCCGCAGCACCTTCAGGTGCTGGGAAACAGTTGCCTGGGAGAGCGGCACCTCATCGACGAGGTCTCCGCAGCAGCATGTCTCACGGTCTATCAGGAGCCGCATGATCCGAACCCGAACCGGGTGCCCGAGTGCCTTGGCGAGCTCAGCGAACTCGCGGTCGCTCGGGCTGGTTTCCCACCTCGTCGAAGCAGTCGCTCTGCCGCTCATCGTCTTTTTACGATAAAGCCGATTCGGCGTACCTACGTCAGTACATTCCCGCGCGCGGTCGCCGCGTTTCCCACAGCCTGACGCACGGCCACAGCGATTGGCAGCGCAGCTACTGCGCGACCGCGTCGTGCAGCACGTCGAGGTCGCGCTCGTAGGTGAGCAGGGCTGCGGCATCGCTCGCGGTCAGCCAGCGTGCCTCGTCGACCTCGTAGTCGAAGGCCAACGTGCCGCTGACGATCTCCATCACCCAGTAGCGCACCGTCTTCAGCCGCCCCTTCGCGTCGTGGTAGTCCGTGGAGGGAAGTTCGCGGCCGAGCATGCAGGCGAGGCCTGTCTCCTCCTCGACCTCGCGCAGGGCGCACTCCTCGTCGCTCTCGCCCTGCTCGACCTTCCCTTTCGGAAACGTCCAGTCGTCGTAGGCGGCCCGGTGGACGAGCAGCACCACCGCGCCGCCGCCCTGCACGACAACTCCACCTGCGGCACGTACGACGCCTCTCAACGAACGGCCTTCCTCGCTGCCCTGTCGAGCTGCCGCCACGCGTCGGGCCAGGCGGCGCGTGCCACAGCCATCCGATTCTGCTCGAGCTGCACGAGGCGACCGGCGACGAACTCGTGCTCGGGCGCAGTCGCCGCCCACGCACGGATGCGCTCCTGCGCGACGACCGCGTCCTGATGTTCACCGAGAACGTCTTGCATCTGCTTCGCGGCGGCAGCGAACGGCCTGCCGCGGCGACCGAGCTCGTGGGCGGCCAGATCCGCCGCGTAACGCGCGCGCTTCACCGTCATCCGCGAGGCATGGAGGGCGTGGTCCTCGGGATCCGCTCCGAGCGCGGCGAACGCCTTGCGCATCCGCTTCACCTCACGCTGGAAGATCGTCGCCAGCGGCGTTTCGTCGCCCGTCAACGGGGGCACGGTTGCCGCTTCGAGACGGTCGAGCAGTGTGAAGTAGCGGTCTCCGTCGAGCGTCTCGCCGACATCGCGGTACGCCGCGCCCCGCTCCCACGCGAGCGTCTCCAACAGACCCGAGGCAGCCTCGGCATCGCTGCCGAGCGCATCGGCCTCCGTGCGGAGACGGCCGAGCATCACATCGAGGTCGCGTGCCGGGCCGAGATGCCCGCCCAGCCAACCGAGCTCGGCGCGCAGCGAGGTGGCCCAGTCGGCCGGCATGAGCGGAGCTGCAGCCCGCAGGAATGCCCGCAGCCGGCGTGTCGCCACGCGGAGCTGGTGCAGGTCCTCGGGATCTTCGCCACGACGGGTGCCCGGATCGCGTGCAAGCAGCGCCCGATACTCGGTATCGAGCGCGATCCCGAGCGCCTCGCCCGGCGGCGTCCGCTTGCCCGCCGGCCGGGGCGCGAACCCGCCCGCCAGGCCGAGCGCCCGAAACAGCTTCGGTTGCAGCTCTCCCGTCTCTGCGGCGCCCGCCCGGCGCAACTCCTTTGCCAGGCGGCGCAGGTCTCGCTCGTCACCCGTGAGCAACTCGACTTCGAGCTCCCGGAAGCGTCGGACGATCCGCTGTCCCTCGAGCACGGCGACGTTGTCGTCGACGACCTCGGCGCCGCGCGCGTGGATCACCTCCCGCCGGGTGCGCAGCCGCGCGACGCCACCGAGCGCATGACCGCGAAGATAGGCAGGCAGCAGATCGATCAACGCGGCAGGCGGCCTCGCCGGGATTCCGGCTAGCTCGATCTCGAGCCTCGCGACCCCGCGCGGGAGCTTCAGCTGCCAGACGCCGGCTCCGTCCTCGACCCGGTAACGAAGCGTGACCCCGTGACGTGCGAGGCGCAGGTCGCCGGTGTCGTGGTACGTCGAGGTGAAGGTGCGCGTGGGGAGTCGCTCGCCACCGAGCTCCGGCAGGACGAATCCCTCGCCCGGAGTCAGCTTGATCTCGTGCTCGAGCGTCGCCCGCATGCGAAACAAGCGTACTGAGGTTCCCGGTTCACACCTATCTCCAATTGGTTAACGTGGGCCACGATGAAGATCTCACTCACGCCCAAGACGACCGAGTTCTTCGTGCTGTTCACGCGCGCGGGCGAGAACGCGCTCGAAGTGGCACGACTCGTCGAGCGTCGCTTCCGCGAGCATCCGAACTCGGGTGTCACCCAGGAGCAGGTCAAGGCAGTCGAGACCGCTGGCGACGTGATCACCCGCGATCTGATCGTGCTGCTCAACACGCAGTACTTGACGCCGTTCGACCGCGAGGACATCTACCAGCTCGCAACGGAGATCGACGATGTCGTCGACTTTCTCGAGGAGGCGTCCGACCTGCTCGGCCTCTACGGCGTCGAGATGCCCACGCGACACGCGGTCGAGCAATGCGCGATCATCGTCAAGGCCGTCGAGCACCTGTCGGTCGCCTGCGCGAACCTGAAGGGGATGAAAGGAGTGCAGCAGGCGCTCGTCGAGCTGAAAGCGCTCGAGGACCAAGGTGACCACACCCTCCGCGACGCGCTCGCATCGCTGTTCCGCGACGACCGGATCGACCCCCTGATCGTGATCCGCTGGAAGGACATCTACGAGGCGCTCGAACGCGGGCTCGATGCGTGCGAGACGGCCGCCAACGTGATTGCGAACATCGTCGTCAAGAACGCGTAGTCGCCTGCTGTGACCCTGACCCTCGTCGCCGTGATCGTGGTGGCGTTGTTCTTCGACTTCACGAACGGCTTCCACGACACCGCGAACTCGATCGCAACGAGCGTGTCCACGCGGGCCATGTCGCCCCGAAATGCGGTCGCGATGGCCGCGGTCCTCAACTTCGCCGGAGCGTTCATCTCCTTCAAGGTGGCCGCCACGATCGCGAAGGGGATCGTCGACCCCGAGGCGATCACGTTGGACATCATCCTGGCCGGTCTCGTGGGCGCCATCACCTGGAACCTCGTCACCTGGTACCTCGGGCTGCCGTCGAGCTCGAGTCACGCGCTGATCGGCGGGATCATGGGGTCGGCGATCATGGCGGACGGGTGGTCCGTCGTCCAGTGGTCGGGCCTCTGGCACAAGGTGCTGAAGCCGTCGCTGATAGCACCGTTCGCCGGCATCGCGGTCGCGTTCGTCCTGATGACGCTGATCGTCTGGGTGATCAAGCGAAGGTCACCGGCAAAGATCAATCGCGTCTTCCGGCGCGGCCAGCTCGTCTCGGGCGGCTTCGTCGCGCTCACTCACGGTACGAACGACGCGCAGAAGACGATGGGCATCATCGCCCTGGCGCTCGTCTCCTCGGGGCATCTCGGCGCCGACTTCACGAGGCCGCCGACCTGGGTCATCCTCGCCTCGGCTCTCACGATGGCGGCCGGAACCTACGCCGGCGGCTGGCGGATCATCCGCACGCTCGGAACGCGGATCGCAAAGATCGATCCGCCTCAGGGATTCGCCGCGCAGACCGCCTGCGCCTCGATCCTCTGGGCGACGGCGCACCTCGGGTATCCCGTCTCGACCACGCAAGTCATCTCGGGGTCGGTGATGGGGTCCGGCGCAACGCGCGGTCTGCACGCGGTTCGATGGGGAGTGGCCGGCAACATCGTCACGGCGTGGATCTTCACGATTCCGATGGCCGGCCTCGTCGGCGGCGCAATGGAGCTCGTCACCCGGCTCCCCGGCGGCGACCTGATCGTGTGCGGGTTGGCGGTGCTGATCTCCTGGACGGCATTCATGGCACGCCGCTGGGAGACGCGGCGCCTTCTGCCGCCGTCGGAGCTCGCCGACGTCGCTCCTATCTAGGCCGCTTCTTCTGCTTCTTCCGCATCGTCGCCGCGGACGAACTGGTACGCGACCGCCCCGAGCACGGCACCGAGCAGGGGCGCCGTCAGGTAGATCCAGAGGGCATGCAGGTTGCCCGAGACGAGCGCAGGGCCGAGCGAGCGCATGGGATTCATCGACGCGCCAGAGATCGGGCCGCCGAAGAGCGCGTCGAGACCGACGGTGCCACCAACCGCGATCGCCGCCGCCTCGCCCACGGCGCGGGTATCCGTCGCGACGGCCATGACCACGAACATGAGGAAGAACGTGAGCACGACCTCCCACAGGAATGATTGCGCCTGCGAGCCTGAGGGGAGCGTCGCTCCGACAGAGGCGATGTTCCCGAGCGAGGCACGGAGAACGAGCGCCGCGAGAATCGCCCCCGCCGCCTGCGCGCCCCAATAGAGAAAGACGCGCGGCCACGGGAAGTGGCGGGTCAGTGCGAACGTGAGCGTGACGGCGGCGTTGAAGTGCGCACCGGAGACGTGGCCGACCGCATAGATCATCACCATGATCACGAGCCCGAAGGAGATCGCGACTCCGAGGTGACCGAGGGCGCCGGTCTTCGCGTCGACCATGATCGCGCCGCAGCCTGCGAACACAAGCGCGAACGTGCCAATCAGCTCGGCAGTGAGCGAGCGAAGGAGCTGTCGGTCGGGCACCTAACCGGCCCGTGCGAGCGCAGGCGGAGCTGCGACGAGATCACTGAGCCGCGCCAGCGCACCCTGGGCCAGTCGGTAGTAGGCAAAGCTTCCGCGCTTCTCGCGCTCGAGCAGGCCCGCGTCGCTGAGCAACTTGAGGTGGTACGAGACGGTCGGCTGCTTGAGGCCGAGCGGCTCGGTGAAGTCACAGACGCAGATCGCCTCGTCGCCGGCACGAGCGAGCAGGTTGAGGATCTTGACCCGGTGCCGGTCGGCAAGCGCCTTGAAGAGCGTCTCGAGCTCGACCGCTTGCGCCTCGGAGAGTGTCGGCCGCGCGATCGGCTTGCAGGACGCGACGAGAGGAAGCACGCGACTCATGGGCGCGATGCTATCGACAGCCCTCGATGGTGCGGTCGGGGTGGCTACGAGGCCGACCCGAGCAACTCTGCTACGAGACCCTGCACCCGCCAATCGATCTCATCCCGGATCACGCGCACGCTGTCGAGTGACTCGGCCTCGGCGGGATCGTCGAGCTTCCAGTCCTCGTAGCGCTTTCCCGGATAGATCGGACACGCATCGCCACAACCCATCGTGATCACGACATCCGCCGCCCGCACCACCTCGTCGGTGAGTGGCTTCGGAAACGCATTTGCAAGGTCTATCCCCATCTCGGCCATCGCGTCGACCACGAGCGGGTTGATCGAGTCGCCTGGAGCCGATCCGGCCGAGCGAACGTGCACCCGCCCTTCCGAGCGAAGCGTGACAAGACCCGCAGCCATCTGGCTCCGGCCGGCGTTGTGCACGCACACGAACAGGACCTCCGGCTGCTCCTTCACGAGCAGACCGTCTGCCTGGCCAAGAGCCTTGAGCCGCTCGCGAGCAAAGCGGTGCGCGAGCACAGGAACGAAGACGCTGACCGATGAATTGCCGAGGAGGTCAACGGACTCCGCAATGTACCGGGCTATCGTCTCGCGCCCGAAGGTGCCGGCGAACTCCACCTGCAGGGCGTCCGCAGCCTTCTCCACATGCTGCCGCGTCACAGGATCGAGGACGGCGAGACTGTCTTCCTGCGAGCTCATCGAGCAACCTCCGATATCGACAATGATCTATGTCTGATGATGACATCGATATCGATGATCGTCAATGTTTTGACGACTACGCCCCTTCGAGGCTGCGCCGCCTCCGCCCTGCGAAGAACTTCGCAAGGATGTTCATCGCGAGCACGAAGACGATCAACACGAAGGCTGCCGCCCAGGCAGCGGCCTGATCGTCGGGCGACGGTGATTCCGAGAGCGTAAAGATCCGCAAAGGCAGCGTCGGCAGTGCGCCGTGGACGTCGAACGAAATCTGATTCTGGGTGATCGACGAAACGAAGAGCAACGGTGCCGTCTCTCCGGCAACGCGGGCGACGGCGATCACAACACCGGTGAGGATGCCACCGATCGCCGTCGGCAGCACGATGCTCGCGACCGTCCGCCAGCGAGGGACGCCGAGCGCGAGACTTGCCTCGCGAAGGTGACGCGGGACGAGCTCCAGCATCTCCTGGGTGGCGCGCGCCACCATCGGCACCATCAGGATCGCGAGGCTGATCGACGCGTAGACCGCGCTCTGGCCATGGCCGACGACGAAGAGCCCGTAGATGAAGATGCCGACGATGATCGCCGGAACGCCGTTGAGAATATCGAGCATCACGCGGAAGAACGACGCGGCCTTCGGGCCTGCGTATTCGGCGATGTAGATCGCAACGAGAATCGCTATGGGCACAGCGATCAACGTCGCCATTCCGACGATCAAAATGCTGCCGAGCAACGCGTCCGCGATGCCTCCCTTCTCGCCGTAAAGGGCTGCCGGTTTCGTGAAGAACGCTAGGTCGAGCTGGCTGAGTCCCTTCAAGAGAACTGTGCCGAGGACGAGCGCGAGCATCAGGACGGCGGCGAGCGCGCTGAGGATGGCCAGCGCCGAAACGAGCTTCTCCACCCGGCGCCGGCGGGCGAGGTTGTTCGAGCGCGAGGTGAGATCGAACGGATCGGTGACGGTCGAGCTCATCCGGTCGACATCCTGCGGGCCTTCTGGAACCTGTTCACGATCATCTGGGCCGAGACGTTCGTGATCAGCGAGATTACGAGCAGGATTGCACCGAGGTAGAGGAGCGACTCCGCCTCGATCGCGGAGCTCGCACCCACGTAGCTGCTCGCGATCCGGCTTCCGAGCGTGTCAGCCGGTGGAAAGAACGACCTGCTGATCTCGTTGCCGTTCCCGATCACCTGGGTGACCGCAATCGCCTCACCGAAGGCACGACCGAGGCCAAGCAGGACAGCTGCCGAGATGCCGGGGGCTGCGTACGGAATCGCGACCCTCCGGATCGCCTCCCACCTCGTGGAGCCGAGAGCGAGCGAGCCGTCCGACAGATCACGGGGAACGCGGCTGAACAGCTCCCTGCAGATGGCGGAGGTGATCGGGATGATCATGATCGTCAGCACGAGCGCAGCCGGCAGGAGTCCCGCCTGGGACGGATCGCCCGAGAAGATCGGCAGGAACCCGAACCAGGTGTTGAGGAACGGCTCGAGATGGTTGGCGACCCAGGGCCCGAAGACGAGGATGCCCCAGAGTCCGAGTACGACGCTCGGGATCGCGGCGAGGAGCTCAACCATGGTGGCGATCGGCGCCGCCACCCGCTTCGACGCGATCTCGGTCAGGAACAGGGCGATCGCGATCGAGAGCGGGGTCGCAATGAGGAGTGCAATTGCCGACGTCACGATCGTCCCGTAGATGAACGTGAGGGCGCCGTAGACGTTCGTGTTGGGATTCCACGCCTGCGTCCAGATGAACGAAAGCCCTTCGCGCTGAATCGCGGGCCAGGCGAGGTCGAAGATCTTGTACGTGAGGAGCCCGAGAACGGCTGCCACACCGACAGCCGCAACGAGGGCGACGCCCTTGAAGAGGACATCACCGAGCCGGATCCCGCGGCGCTCGATTGCGGCGGGCGCCGCGGGATCCGGAATGATCGCGCTCAAGCTCGAACTACTCGACTCGTACGCCTAGATCTTCTTGATCTGCTTGTAAGCGAACGCCTGAACCTGCCGCGGCAGCGGCTGGAACAGCAGCGACTTGCTGAAGGTCTGCCCCTGCGTTACGGCCCAGTAGACCATCTTGCGCAACTCGGCCGACTTCGACGATCCTGACGACACGATCACGTAGGTGAAGGTCGAGATCGGATAGGCGAGCGGGTTCCCCTTCGGCGGATTCACGATCGAGAGTGCACCGTCGCTCGTGATCGTCTTCGGCAACGTGTCTGCTGCGGCCTGAATCCCCCGGAGACCGGGCGTTGCGTACTTACCAGATGCGTTCTGCATCGAGGCGAAGCGGATCTTGTTCTTTAGCGCGTAGGCGACATCTGCATAACCGATCGAGCCCACTGTCTTCGTGATCACACCGGCCACGCCGGAACTGCCCTTGGCACCGACGCCGACCGGCCACTGCGCATTGACTCCGACTCCCAGCTTCGACTTCCACGTCGGGCTGACCGACGAGAGATAGTCAGTGAAGTTGAAGGTCGTCCCGGAGTTGTCAGAGCGATGGACGGCAGTGATCTTGGTGTCTGTAAGGCCGCACTTGCTGTTGTTCTGCACGATCTCCGGATCGTTCCACTTCGTGACGTTGCCGAGGTAGATGTCTGAGAGGATCTTCCCGTCGAGCCGAAGGATGCAGTTCAGCCCAGGAAGGTTGTACATCACGGCCGTCGCGGACAGTGCCCACGGTACCTCGACGCATCCCGCGCAGGCGGCGAACTGATCGGCCGACAGGGGCGCATCGGACGCGCCAAAATCGACCGTCTTGGCCGTGATCGCCGCGATCCCGCCACCAGAGCCGATCGGCGAGTAGGAAACGTTGTACCCGTACGCCGTCCCGAGCGCCGGAATCCACTTTGACACGAGTGGGAAGACGAACGTGCTGCCCGCGCCCGTAAGCGCGGTGCCCTGCTTCTTCGACGACGCCGCGGTCGCGACGGTTGCTCCGATCGCGACCACAGCGGCCACGATCAGCATGAGCCCGAGAGCTCTTCTCATTTGACCCTCTCCCTTGATTGCCAGTGATGTCGTGCCACGTCCGGCGCGAGCTTTCCGGTCCGGGTCGGCCCTGTGGGCCGGGATCCGGTCAAGATGCAGTGGCGATCTGGTGAACACGTCCTCGAGCTCTCAATGGGATGCATCGCTGAACTCGTGGAACTCGCCGGTGACGACGAAGGCTGTTTGCTCGCCGATATCGACTGCGTTGTCACCGATCCTCTCGATGCAGCGCGAGACGACGATCATCCGCATGCCCCACTCCTGCGTGCCCGGCGTGCTCGCCATCGAGAGCACCTGGTCCGACACGCGCCGGTTCGTGCGGTCGATCAGCTCGTCGAGCTCCACGAGCTCGCGCGCCCGCGTCACATCACGGGCAGAGAACGAATCGAGCGCGACTCGCAGCATCTCGTCGGCCCGCTCGCCCATCTCGGTGAGCCCTTCGACGAGGTCGTGGCGCGGCTCCAACTCACTTGCGAGCTTGGTCAGCTTCGCGATCGTGACGCACTGGTCGCCGATCCGCTCCAGGTGGATCGAGGCATGCAGGATCGCAAGCACGAGTCGCAGGTCGGTGGCGACCGGCGACTGCTGCGCCAGCAACTCCTCGACCGACTTCTCGATCCGGTGGTAGCGCGAGTCGATCTCGTCGTCGAAGGCCACGACCTCGTCGCAGAGCTCGGTGTCCTGCGAGTAGAGGACGTTGACGGCTCCGCGCAGAGCACGCAGGACGACGGCGCCCTGTTCCTGCAGGCTGGCTTCGAGCCCGTCGAGACTCGCCTGAAATTCGACGCGTGCCATCGTCATCCGAACCGGCCCGTGACGTAGTCCTCTGTGCGCTTGTCGTTCGGATTGGTGAAGACCTTGGTGGTCTGGTCGTACTCGACGAGAATCCCGTGGCGGCCGCTGCCGTCTTCGCGCAGCTCCACGCTGAAGAAGGCCGTCATGTCGGCCACCCGCGCCGCCTGCTGCATGTTGTGGGTGACGATCACGATCGTGTACTCGTTCTTGAGTTGGTGGATCAGGTCTTCGATCCGCGAGGTCGAGATCGGATCGAGCGCCGAGGCCGGCTCGTCCATCAGGATCACGTCAGGCTCGACGGCAAGCGCGCGCGCGATGCAGAGCCGCTGCTGCTGTCCGCCCGAGAGGCCGAGCGCGTTCTCGTGGAGACGGTCCTTGACCTCGTCCCACAGCGCGGCGTGCTGGAGCACCCGCTCGACGCGCTCGTCGAGCCCCTTCTTCATCCCGAGTACACGCGGGCCGAACGCGATGTTGTCGTAGATCGACTTCGGAAACGGGTTCGGCTTCTGGAAGACCATGCCGATGCGGCGCCGAACCTCCACGGGATCGACGCTTGGCCCGTACAGGTCGCGATCGTGGTAGAGCACCTCGCCGTCGATCTGGGCGCCGGGGATCAGGTCGTTCATCCGGTTGAAGCAGCGGATGAACGTGCTCTTGCCACAGCCCGACGGCCCGATGAAGGCCGTCACGAAATTCTTCTGGATGTCCATGTCGACGCCGCTGAGCGCGACGTTGCCCGAGTAGGACACCGTCAGGTCGCGCGCGGCGAACACCGTCTCGGCGCCGCGGCCGTCAGGTGAGACGGCAAGCGCGCCGAGCTTGCCGGAGTCGATGCTTGGTGTCGTCACGGTCATGAACCCGCGGGGAGTGTCGCCACGCCCGGATCTCGCATGGGGTGCGAAATGGTGAACGGGTGGTAAAGAGCCGGTGAACGACTATTGGGGGAAGATGCAGCGGATCTCGAGCCCGGCACCCTTGCCGCCTCGCGCCTCGACCGTGCCTCCGGCCTGACCCACGATGTGCTTGACGATCGCAAGGCCGAGGCCGGTGCCACGCGAGGCGCGGGAATGGTCAGCCCGGTAGAAGCGCTCGAACAAGCGCGCGAGCTCGTCCTCGTTGGCACCGACGCCGTCGTCGGTACCGCGCACGACGATCGAGTCTCCGTCACGTTCGACGACGAGCGAAAACGAGGCGCCCGGTCCGGCGTAGCGGATCGCATTCTCGGCGAGGTTCTGACCGATCACGCGCAGCATGCGAGGGCGCATCTCGAGCTCGATGCTCTCGTCGCCCTCGACGGCGATCGACACACCCGCCCGGGACGCACGGTCGTAGAGATCGGCCACCGCCAGATCGAGCTCGGGCCTCACCGGAACGGCACCGAGCGAGACGACGCGACCACCCGACTCGAGCTCCGAGAGGAACAGCACCTCGTCGATCAGCTCGCGCACCGACTCCACCTCCTCGCGTGCTCGGTCGACGAGCGCGTGCACGTCCTCGCCCGGAAGGGTCGCCGTCTCGAGCAGCGACAACAGGCGCGCAAGGGGCGTGCGCAGCTCGTGTGACACCGCCGCCGTGAATCCTGTTCGCAGCTCTTCGTAGGCGGCCATGTCGCCCGCACGACTGAGGTAGACGATGCGCTCACGCCTCCCACCGACCTCGTACGGAACGATCAGGGGGACGATCCCCAACCCGCCGGTCAGCAACCCTTCGGGGACCCGTTGACCCTCGCTGATCCCGTCGATCGACTGCCGGGCCCGGCGGCTCGCGTGCAGACACGACCTCGTCGGCATCGAGCACGACAACCGCCTCGCGACTCTCCTCGATCAGGACGCGTGCGCGAAGAGTGTCATGATCCATGGTCGCGACGTTCTAACAGAACGGCTGGGGCCCGGATCGTCTACACCACTCCGTTACCATTCCGTAACGCCTTGACGGCCCTCCGGTGCCCGGCGAGCGTCCATCATCTCGCAAGATGAGCAAAGTCTTGATCATCGAGGACGACGACGTGATCGCCCAGGGAATGGCGCGACACCTTCAGGCTGCCGGTTTCGACGCAGTCGGCGTCTCGAATGGTGAGACGGGGCTTGCCCGGCTCCGCTTCGAGCATCCCGACGTCTGCGTGCTCGACCTGATGCTGCCCGGCCTCGACGGCTGGAAGGTGATCGAGCAGGCGCGCGGCGAGGGGATCGGCACTCCGATCGTCGTCGTCTCGGCGCGCGGCACCGAGCACGATCGCGTCCACGCGCTCGAGATCGGGGCGGACGACTACCTCGTGAAGCCGTTCTCGATGAAGGAGCTGACCGCGCGGGTCGCCGCCGCCGCCCGGCGGGGCACGCGGGCGCAGGATCCCCGCCGCGGCGACGAGATCGTGATCGAGGAGCTCCGGCTCGACACGAAGAACGTCCAGGCCTACATCGACGGCCAGAGCGCCGAGCTGACGCCCACCGAGTTTCGCCTCCTCTACGCGCTCGCCCTCGACCTCGGACGCGTGCTCACGCGCGACGAGTTGCTGCAGCGGGTCTGGGGCCGGCGCGCCTCGCACCGCGACCGCACCGTCGACGTGTTCGTCCGCAAGCTGCGCGAGAAGATCGACCACCGCGCCTCGGCCCACACGTTTCTCCAGACGCGCTACGGCGTCGGCTACAAGCTCGAGGCCGAGCCCAAGACCGAGCTCGCTGCTCATCCGTCGTAGGGCGCGACCGGATCAGCGCGCGGTCGACGAGGGCGAGGCATGCGCCTCGCCCCTACGAGGCAAACCGCGGTTGAGAGCCCGTCGCCCCGGGGCACGACGCCAATGGCCGAGACAACCCGCGGTTCAGAACCGTCGACTGGGCACACGACGCCAGTGGTCGTAGGGGCGATGCGCATGCGTCGCCCTGATGTGCCACGCGCCTACGGCAAGGGCCGGTACGCGCGGCACGGGCTCGTCGGCGCGAGCCGGTACGTCCCGTTCGCCTTCACGACGCGGACATGCACCTTGCGGTTCGCCCTCATCTTGAAGCCCGTGCCCGAAGCCGCTTTCGCGCCCGGGCTGAAGATGCAGTTCAGCCGGACGACGTTGCCCGCGCCCTGCGGAGCATTTGGCCGATGTGACCCGTGCACGTCGAAGCGCTTGTCGAGAGCGATCACGTTCCGCTGGATCTTGTTGTCGCGTGAGGCGTAGGTGGGCGCCCCACCGAAGTAGATCCCGTTCAGGTTGTCGACCATGAGGTTTCGGCTGGCAACGGAGAGCTGCGCGTTGGGGGCAAATGCGAGCGCGTCGCCGCCGGCGTTCCCGAAGATGACGTTGTTGGAAATGTGCGCTCGGACGGACGTCGCCGCGAGAACACCCGCTCCGTAGAGCCCCGGCGAGGCGCCGTTGCAGTCGTGCAGGACGTTCCGGTCGATCAGCGCCGCACCGGCATGGTCGAGCACGACACACGAGCGGCCCACGTTCGCGAGGTTGCCGGGCCCGACGTCGGAGCGGGTCAACGCCGGCGAGTAGCCACGCAGGACGACGGTGCCGGAAACGGCCTGGCTGTCCGGGCCGCCGAGCGCGTTGATCACGAGGTTTGTCAGCGTCAGGAACCGCGTTGCCTGAGTCGTCTCGATCCCGTCCGTGAGCACCGCCGGCGCACCGCCCGGCCCGGACGTGATCGTGATTCGCCCGGCAGTGGAGCCAACGGCGGTGATCACCTCACGCTTGGCAAAGGTCGTGCCGGCTGCGAGACAGCCCGTCTGTCCCGGAGTGAGCGTCATCGCAAGCTTGCCGATCGTGAGGAACGGAGCTGTCTGCGTGCCCGGGTTCGTGTCCGCGCCGAAGGGAGCGGCCCAGAGGGCGCACCTGACAGCGGCCTGCGAGCCGCTGGCCGCACCCGCGATCGACACAGCAAGGAGCGCCGCGGCGGCAGCGGCAAGAAGAAGGGCTCGCATTCCGATACAGCGTACGCCTTCCGTCGGCCGCGTCTATCCCCCTGTTGTTATAGTTAGTCATGCTAATGATTAGCTCACCTACTGAAACCCCGCTTTCGGTCGCGAACGACCTCCGCCCTGTGCTGATGAGGCTGGCGCGCGAGCTGCGCAAGGAGACAGAGGAGTTCGGGATCACGGGCCGCCAGGCAACACTGCTGTGGCTCGTCAAGGGCAGCCCGGGCTTGACCCTCCGCGCGCTTGCCGACGAGGACCGGATCTCGCCGCCTGCCCTCTCCGGCCACATCGACCGGCTCGAGCGCGCCGGCCTACTCATGCGCGTACGCTCCACCATCGACCGCCGCCGGGTCGGGCTCGAGCTGACCCCCGAGGGCGAACGACTCCTACGCTCGGTGCGTGAGCGTCGCACGGCCTGGCTCGCTGAGCGCCTCGACGGCCTCGAGCCAGACGACCTGATGAAGATCGAGGCGGCAATCGGTCCGCTGCTGCAGCTGCTGGTGACCGACGGCTCGTGAGCACCGTCGCTCTCGCACTGCGCTCGCGCACCTTCCGGAGCCTGCGCCGCCACCACAACTACCGGCTCTTCTTCGCCGGCCAGCTCGTCTCGCTCGCCGGCTCGTGGATGCAGAACGTCGCGCTCGCGTGGCTCGTCCTCTCCATCTCCCGCTCGCCGCTCGCGGTCGCTGCCCTGCTCTTCTGTCGCTTCGCACCGTTCACGCTCTTCGGGCTCTTCGCCGGCTCGATCGTCGACCGGCTCGATACCCGTCGCCTCGTCCTCTGGACACAGGCCGCGGCGATGACGGTCTCCGCGGCACTCGCCGTTGTCACGCTGACTGGCACCGCGACGCTGCCGATCGTGTTCGTGCTGGCGACGCTCGGCGGCATCACCCTGGTGCTCGATGCTCCCGGACGACAGTCGCTCACGTTTGAGATGGTCGGCCCGCGCGAGCTCCCGAACGCCGTTGCGCTCAACTCGGGCCTGCTCAACGCCTCCCGGGTGATCGGCCCCGCGCTGGCGGGCGTACTGATCGCCACCGTCGGCGTCGGGGTCTGCTTCCTCGTCAACGCGCTCAGCTTCGTCGCCGTTCTCGCGGCGCTGCTCGCGATGCGGGAGGACGAGCTCTATCCGGTCGAGCACGATCGTTCGGTGACCGTCCTCGCCGGCACGCGAGAAGGGCTCGCCTTCGCATGGCGCAACCGCCAGGTGCGTGCGGTCCTCGTCGTCGTCACGTGCGTCGGACTGGTCGGCTTCAACTTCAACACCCTCGTGCCGCTACTCGCCTCTGACACGCTGCACGTCGACGCTCGCACGTTCGGACTGCTCTCGGCGGCGTTCGGCATCGGAGCGCTCGCGGGCGCGATCGCGACTGCGTCACTCGCGAGGGCGACCTTCCGGATGTTCAGAATGGGGACGCTCGGATTCAGCCTGCTGCTGCTCGCGCTGGCCCCCGTCCACGACACGCGCCTCGCCGGCCTCCTTTTGGTCGCGATCGGCGCCTCCTTCACGCTCTTCGCCGCGAACGCCAATGCGCTCGTCCAACTCGCAGCGCCCGACCATCTCCGCGGCAGGCTCATCGCGCTCTATCTCTTCGCGTTCGTCGGCCTCGCTCCGCTCGGCGCGCTGCTCTCGGGCACGCTCGTCCAGATCGGCGGCACACGGCTCGCCTTCGTCGTCGCCGGCACGGTCGGGCTGGCCGCGACCGCCTTTGCGGCAGCCAGCACGCGCACGACGTAGCCACTCGATCGAGGGAGTGCCGTTCGAAGTGAACGAGCCGATATCGAAGGTGCCTGCAACACAAGGAGAGCCTGCATGACGATCTTCGGGAACCGCGATTCCGCCTACGACGGCAGCGACCCGGTCGGTTCCGCGCCGTCACTCGAGGTCGTGGCTCCGCCGTCCCTGCCGCCCGTCGCTTCGACGCGTGAGTTCGGAGCGCCCGACGTACGCCGCGTGATCCTGCGGGTGCACGGCGACGGCGACATCCTGGTCGGCCGCGCGGAAGGGCGTGAAAGCGCCGTCCAGATCGCGCGCGACATGGTGCGTCACGTCGAGCTCGCCTCGGCGAAGGGCGAGTGGCCCCAGATCGACGAGCGTTTCATCCGTCCCGGCGCGATCGTCTCGATCGACGTGCAGCGCCCCGAATAGCTCCATCTACCCCCGTAGCAGGAGTCGTGCGGCGCTCCCAATCGTGATCAACTGGAGGATGCCGTGGCTCTACTCGAACGAATCTCCGCTCCACCCACCGACCGCCGGGCCGAGTGGGCTCCCTCCGAGCTCCGCCGCATCATCGTTCGCCTGAGCGACGGTGAGGTCGTGCAGATCGGGACGGCTCCTACCCTCGACAGTGCCCTCGTGCTCGCCCGCACCGTGATCGCCGAGATCGAGGAGCCGAAGGGTGAGTGGCCGCACATCGGGGAGCGGCTGATTCGACCCGAGTCGATCGTCTCGGTCGACGTGCTCGCGATATAGGGGCCCCGATTCGGCCTGAAAACTGCGCGGTCGATGACCGGGTCGCGGCCCGAGCCCCGCGACCTCTGCTGGACGTGCTGAGATGCAGGGCACATGACAATCGAGCGGGTCAGACGGAAGCAGCGCAGAAGATCGTCCACTCGGGCGGCTCTCTGGGTTGCCGGGCTGGTGCTTGTGGCCGCTGCCATCGCGGGGGGAGCGGTGCTCGGGTGGCCGCATCCACGCGTCGAGGCCGACGACGAAGCGCTGGCCCACATCGTGCAACCCGGCTACGCGGGACGGATCTCGAGCGTCGTCGTTCGCAAGCCCGACGGCTCCACGATCCCCGTCGACGTTCGGCAGGGGCGGCTGTGGCCGAAGCAGTCGCTCCCGGTCGGCGAGCAGCTGCGGGTAGAGCTGACGGTTCGCCGTCCGAGCTGGGCAGGCTGGTTGGTGGGCCGCACCGCCCGAACGAGCCTCGTCGTTCGCACCCCGGGGGCACACCTCCAGGGCCGCTGGCTCGAGATCGCCACGGGCGCGCCGGTCGTAGCGACGTTCGACACGCCGGTACAGACGGTCGTGCTGCGCGCGCACGGCCGCATCCGCACGCTGCACTTTGCGCGGCCGCGCACCTCAGTCGACGTCGGAGCGGCCGGGGACGGGGACGGGGAGCCGCGGGCGGGCAGCATGTCTGTCAGCGCCGTGCCTCGGGCCTGGGAGAAGCTGCCTCAGCCGGTGCGGTTGAGCTGGTTTCCGGCCCGCACGCTGGCGCAGGCGCTCTTCGAGCCCGCCGCGGGCGCCGCGCTCGCTCCCGACGGCCCGATCACGCTCACGTTCTCCCGCCCCGTGCGGGCGATCTTCGGCACGAGCCTGCCGAAGATCACGCCACCGATTTCCGGCCGCTGGCGCCGGCTCGACACCCACACCCTCGCCTTCCGACCGAACGGCCTCGGCTACCCGTTGGGAAGTCACGTCGCCGTCAAGCTGCCGCAACGCGTGTGGCTCACGCAGGCAGCAGGCGGCGCCGGCACCAGAGCGCTCGCGTGGGACGTGCGCCACGGAACGATCCTGCGCCTACAGCAGTTGCTGGCGCAGGCGGGCTATCTCCCGCTCAGCTGGCGCCCCACCGCAGGCGTCGTGGCCCCCACCGTGCACACGGAGCTCGCTGCCTCGGCGAAGCCGCCGGCCGGGCGGTTTCGCTGGCGCTTCGGGAACACGCCACCCGAACTAAAGGCGCTCTGGCAGACGGGCGAGTGGAACAAGATCGTCCGGGGCGCGGTGATGATGTTCGAGCACGACAACGGGCTCGACGTCGATGCCTTCGTCGGTCCGAAGGTCTGGGGCGCCCTCCTTGCAGACACGATCGCGGGGAGACGCCGTCCCGACGGATACAGCTACGTCTACGTGCACCGCAACGTGCCCCAGTCCCTCACTCTCTGGCACAACGGGAAGACGGTTCTCCGCTCACCGGGGAACACCGGCGTGCCGGCCGCACCGACGCAGCTCGGCAGCTTCCCGGTCTTCGAGCACATTCCGATCGGAACGATGAGCGGAACGAACCCGGACGGCTCCCACTACCACGATCCCGGCATCCGCTACATCAGCTACTTCAACCACGGCGACGCCATCCACTCGTTCACCCGCTCCAGCTTCGGTACGCCACAGAGCCTCGGCTGCGTCGAGCTCCCCCTCGCCGCCGCCGCGAAGGTGTGGCCGTACACTCCGATCGGAACGCTGGTCACCGTCGAGAACTGACTGCACCACGCTCGTGCAGGTTTCAGCCGCGTGGGCAACGGCGCTAGCTGATCTCCCAGGTATCCCCTGCGTGCAGGAGCGCATCGAGATCGCCCTCGCCCTTCTGCTCCTTTGCGCCGCGGATCTGCTCGGCGACCGCCTCGTCGTAGGACGGACGCTCGACCGCGCGAAAGACGCCGAACGGCGTCGCGCCCACCGTGTCGAACGTGAGCCGCGAGAGCGCGAACGCGACGCTCGGCTCGACGTGCGTCGGGTCGTGCACGAGCAGTCCTTCGGACGACGCGTCGACGACCTCCGCCGAACCGTCGTCAGCAAGCCGTACGCCCCGGTCGCCGAACACGATCGGCTCGCCGGCGCGCAGGTAGATGCGGTTCTCCTTCTGCTCGCGAACGAAGTCGAAGGCGCCGTCGTTGTAGATGTTGCAGTTCTGGAACACCTCCACGAACGAGGCGCCGCGGTGGGCGGCGGCGGCGCGCAACACCTCCGACAGCTCCTTCTTGTCGGTGTCGATCGCGCGGGCCACGAACGTCGCCTCCGCTCCGATCGCGACACTCAGGGGATTGAACGGCTGGTCGACCGAGCCGAACGGCGTCGACTTCGTCACCTTGCCGCGCTCCGAGGTCGGCGAGTACTGGCCCTTCGTGAGCCCGTAGATCTGGTTGTTGAGTAGGAGGATCGTCAGGTTGACGTTGCGGCGTAGCGCGTGGATCAGGTGGTTGCCGCCGATCGAGAGCATGTCGCCGTCGCCGCCGATCACCCAGACGGAGAGGTCGGTGCGCGACGTTGCAAGCCCGGTCGCGATCGCGGGGGCCCGCCCGTGGATCGAGTGCATCCCGTACGTCTCCATGTAGTACGGGAACCGCGCCGCACAGCCGATCCCGGAGACGAAGACGATCTTCTCCTTCGGGATCCCGAGCTCGGGCATGAAGCCCTGGACGGCGTTGAGGATCGCGTAGTCGCCGCACCCGGGGCACCAGCGCACCTCCTGGTCGGACTTGAAGTCCTTCGCCGTCAACGGAATCGAGGTCACGATTCCACCAGCGCCGTGATCGCCTCGGCCAGCTCGCTCGAGCGGAACGGCAGTCCGCGCACGCGGTTGTACCCGACCGCGTCCACGAGGAACTCGGCGCGGATCAGCTGCAGCAGCTGGCCCGTGTTCATCTCCGGCACGAGCACCTTCTCGTAGCGGCGCAGCACGTCACCCGTGTTGCGGGGGAACGGGTTCAGGTGGTGGAGATGGGCGCGCGCGACCTTGCGGCCGTCGCGCCGAACTCGCCTCGCCGCCGCCCCGATCGGGCCGTAGGTCGAGCCCCAGCCGAGCACGAGCGTCGTCGCATCACCGTCCGGATCGTCGACCTCGAGCTCCGGGATGTCGGCCGCGATGTTCGCCACCTTCTGTGCGCGCAGCCGCGTCATCCAGTCGTGGTTGTCGGGATCGTACGAGATCGCGCCCGTCACATCCTGCTTCTCGAGACCTCCGATCCGGTGCTCGAGCCCCGGCGTGCCCGGCACCGCCCAGGGGCGGGCGAGCGTCCCGTCCTCGCGCTCGTAGGGATGGAAGACCTCGCCGTCGCTCGGCTTCGTGGCGAACTCGGTCGCGATCGACGGCAGCCCGGCAACGTCCGGGATCAGCCAGGGCTCGGAGCCGTTCGCGAGGTAGGCGTCGGAGAGGAGATAGACGGGCGTGCGGTACTTGAGTGCGATCCGGGCCGCCTCGATCGCGGCGTGGAAGCACTGCGACGGGCTCGAGGCGGCGATCACCGGCACCGGGCTCTCGCCGTTGCGACCGAACATGACCATCAGCAGATCTGCCTGCTCGGGCTTGGTCGGCATCCCGGTCGAGGGGCCTGCACGCTGGATGTCGAGGATCAGCAGCGGCAGCTCGAGCATCACACCGAGGCCCACCATCTCGGCCTTGAGCACGATTCCCGGCCCTGCAGAGGTGGTCACCCCGAGCGCGCCGCCGAAGGCTGCACCGAGGGCGGCCCCGCAGGCGGCGATCTCGTCTTCGGCCTGGAAGGTCGTGACGCCGAAGTTCTTGTGGCGCGCGAGCTCCTCGAGAATGGAGGAGGCCGGCGTGATCGGGTAGGCGCCGAGGAAGAGCGGCAGCTCGGCGAGCTTCGCGGCGGCGATCAGCCCGTAGCTGATCGCCGTGTTGCCGGTGATCTGCCGGTAGCGGCCGGGCGTGAGGTGCGCCGGCGCGATCTCATACGAGACGGCGAAGTCCTCGGAGGTCTCGCCGTAGTTGTAGCCCGCCTTGAACGCCCGGGTGTTCGCGTCGGCAATCGCTGGGAGCTTGCCGAACTTCTCCTCGATGAACCTGAGTGTTCCCTCGGTCGGCCGGTGGTAGAGCCACAGCATCAGCCCGAGCGCGAAGAAGTTCTTCGACCGCTCTGCCTCGCGTGAGGTGATCCCCTCTACCGCCTTCAGCGCCTCGACCGTCATCGACGTGAGCGCCACCTCGTGCACATGGAAGCCGTCGAGCGAGCCGTCGCGCAGCGGGTTGCCGTCGTAACCGGCCTTCTGCAGGTTCCGGTCGTTGAAGGCGTCGGTGTTGACGATCAGCATGCCGCCCTTGGGCAGATCTTTCAGGTTTGTCCGCAGGGCAGCGGGATTCATCGCCACGAGCACGTTCGGTGCGTCGCCCGGGGTGAAGATGTCGTGATCCGCAAAGTGGACCTGGAAGCCGGAGACGCCGGGGAGCGAGCCCGCGGGCGCGCGAATCTCGGCGGGAAAGTCCGGAAGCGTCGCTAGGTCGTTGCCCATCAGCGCCGTCTCGCTCGTGAAGCGATCACCGGTGAGCTGCATCCCGTCGCCGGAATCGCCGGCGAAGCGGATGATCACACGATCGAGCTGCTCGACCGGTTTGGAGCTCACAGGCGTGGGTTACGCATTGTCCGGCGAAGAGGGTACCGATAGGACGCCGGGCACGGTGGCATCGAACAGGGTGTTTCGGACGGAGTGGCCCTGACGCTGCATTGACACAATGTCGGCACGAATCGTGTTGCTCTCAAGCGATCGCCTCGTCCTCATCCGGAAGCGCCGCGCCGAGCGCGGCACCGGCCAGCGCGAACAGCACGTAGGCGATCCAGTGCACGCCGATCACGTCGGTCTGCACGCCGATCGCGAGCATCGCCACCCAGGCGGCGCTGAGCCAGGCCGAGCGGCGCCACAGGCCGAGCAGCACGGCGACCATCCACGCACAGAAGGCGGCGAGCCCGAGCAGGCCCGTCTCGACGCCGATCTCGGTGTAGGTCGACTCGCCCGCCTTGATCGGGACGCCCGTCCGCGACGCGCTCACTCCAGCGTTGCCGAGCCCGAACCCGAGTGGATGGTGGATGACGACCCGCATGCCATCACGGAGATTGCGGAGATGGCTCGCGGTCGAGGCGTCACCGGCACTCAGTGGATCGTCACTCACCCCGGGATGCCGGTGCGCCAGGTCGTGGAGAACCACCAGCTCGGCCGGGGTGTAGCTCGTCGAGGGGCCGATGTGCGGGAACGCCTTCACGAACCCGACCCCGACGACGAGCGACGCGACCGCGAGCGCCACCGGCAGCCAGCGGCGCTGCGCCACGGCAAGCACGGCAAGGCCAAGCGCCAGCGCGAGGTAGGCCGCGCGCGTATGCGTGAAGAGGAGGCCGAGGTACGCAACCCCCGCAGCCGCCACTGTCCACCAGGTGCGCCGCCGCGCCACGAGATAGAGAAGGACGATCACGAGCACGTACGCGGAGGCGAGCGGGCTGAGGAAGGTCGAGGCGAGCCGCCGGATCGGGTTGTTCTCGTCGCCCGTGTTCAGCACCCAGTTCTCCGGCAATCCTGAAAGCCCCTTGTTGTAGACGAGCCCCAGCTGGTCGCCGAACCAGCCGGGCACGCCCGAGTCGCGCCACCACTGCAGCGGCACGAGGTAGACGTCGACGAGGCCCCAGAGCGTGAGGCCGACCGCCACGCCGACGAGGGCAAGCGAAAGCCGCCTCCATGCTTGCGGGGTGACGACGAGCAGGCGCCCGAGGAAGTAGGCGGCAACCGGGATCAGGTCGTGCCGCGCCGCAAACAGCTGGCCGCGGTGCGTGGCCGCGCCGTCGAGCCAGCTCTGCGGCAGGAGCCAGTAGAGGAGGACAAAGGCTGCATAGACGAGGGCGAGGCGGTCGGCCCAGAGGCTCAACGGCAGCGAGCGCGCCGAGACGAGCGCAACGACGAGCGCGGCCGCCAGAAGAACGTCCTTCCACGCGGCCACGACGTCGAGCGAGTTGCCTCGAATCCCCGCATCCCAGAGCTCCGCCATGGCGACGTTGTGGAGTGCGAGCCCGACGATGAGCACGCCGAGCGCGATGCGTGGAAGCCGTTCGCTCACGTGATCGCGACGAGCGTCAGCCCGAGGTTGTGGATCCGCACCGGGACGGCGAAGAGGCCCTGGAAGTCTGCACGGCCGAGCAGGTGGTTCTCCCTCGCCCAGCCCTTGCCGGCGAGGTCGTAGGCACGGCCGGCGGCACCTTCGGGCAGCCAGTGGACGAGTGGCAGCCGCGTATGCAGCTCGACCGGGAACCAGCGGTTCGGGGTCGTCAGGAACACGCGCCGGCCCACGCGCAGCGCCTCGGAGACGAACAAGCGCTGCCGCTCGACGTCCCCCACATGCTCGATCACCGCATTCGAGAAGACGATGTCGAACGCCCCGTCGTCGAAAGGAAGCGCGCACGCATCGCCCTGCACGTAGGCGACCTCGGGGTAGCGAGCACGCACGCCGGCGCCGTCGTGCAGGCCGAGAGCAGTGATGCGGCCGCGCCAGGGATAGAGCTCCTCGAAGAAATTGTGCGTGCCGCAGCCGGCCTGGCCGCTGTCGTCTCCGAAGCCGATCTCGTCGACGCCGACGTCGAGTACCGTCGTCGCGGCAGTCGGGCGCAACTCGTTCAGAAAGAGCCGAAGCTTCTTCCGGCGCGACCGCAGCGAGACGGCGTCGACGATGTTCATGCCGGCGAAGGTACCGGGCAGCGCGGCCGTACGCCCGCGTAGACTTGCGCGATGAGCGTGAACGAGCGACGGATCGCTGTCCTCGGCGCAGGCAAGATCGGCGAGGCGTTGATCTCCGGCCTGCTCTCCTCGGGCTGGCGTCAGCCGGCCGACATCTCGGCCTCGAGTCGCCGCGCTGAACGCGTACAGGAGCTGATCGACCGCCACGGGGTCGGAGCGACCTCCTCGAACGCCGAGGCCGCCGCCGATGCTGCACTCGTCGTGATCGCCGTCAAGCCACAGGACATCGCGACGCTGCTGGACGAGATCCACGACGTGATCACGCCGGAGCAGACCGTCCTGTCGGTGGCAGCAGCGATCCCGACCGCGACGATCGAGGCCCGGCTCGGCCCCGGCGTCCCGGTTGTTCGCGCGATGCCGAATACGCCGTCGGTCGTCCACGAAGGTGTCGCCGGGCTCTGCGCCGGCGCCCACGCCGACGATGCCCACGTCACGCTCGCCGAGGAGGCGCTCGCCCACCTCGGCGCTGTCGTACGCGTGCCCGAGAAGTTGATGGACGCCGTCACCGCGGTCTCCGGCTCCGGCCCCGCGTACTTTGCGCTGCTCGCCGAGGCGATGATCGAAGCCGGGCTCCTGCTCGGGCTTTCGCGGGAGATCTCTACGCAGCTCGTCGTCCAGACGATGCTCGGCACAGCACAGCAGATGCGCGACCAGAAGATGCACCCGGTCGAGTTGCGGGAAATGGTCACCTCGCCCGGCGGCACGACCATCGCCGCAATCCGCGAGCTCGAGATCGCAGGCGTCCGCGCTGCCTTCCTGAACGCGATCTCAGCAGCAATGGTGCGCGCACGCGAGCTCGCCGCCGGCCAAGACTGAACCACCCGGACCTAACGAAGAAGCCCCCGCTGTCCGATACCTTGCGCTAGAGTTCGACGCGCAGCACCGCTCGACGCGCCAGAAACGCGTGAGTGTGCTGATCCTCAAGGAAAGCAGCACCACTGACGTGTGCTGCGCATATGTACGAGACCGACCTCAACCCGACACATCCGTCGTCGGAGCCAGCAGAGGGCTTGGCAGCCGCTGCACTCCGCGCTCAAGCCTGGTACGGCGAGCCGTTCCTCCACCCCGGTGAGGACCCCGCCGCCGCCCTCGCTCCCGGCACCGCGCGCCGCGGTGCTCTCGACGATGCGCTCGCCGAGATCGACACAGGCCGTCGCACTCCCTCCAACCGCTGGCGCGTGCGCTACGGCCTCATGCTCGGCCTCGAGCGCGTCCTCGCCGACCCCACTCCGAGGACGGCATCGGGCACCGATCTCCGCCGCCATCAGATCGACGCGCTCGCCGGGATGCTCACCGAGCTGATCGCGGCAAACCAGCGCGACGCGGAGGAGAACGGAAACGGCAATGGGAACGGGAACGGCCACGTCGTCGAGTCTCCGGAGCCCGAGCTCGAGGAAGAGGACGACGACTTCGACGCCGGCGTCGTCGATGACGAAGAAGCCGACGAGCCCGCGTTCACCGGCGAGGATCCCGGCGCCTCTCGCCGCTACCGGTTCCGCCACCCGACTGCCTCGGGGAAGACGATCGCCGCTGCCGGGTTCGTCGAGTCGGCCCGGCATCTCGGCATCCTGATCCTCACTCACCGCCGGCTGCTCGTCTCGCAGTTCACGCGCGACCTGACGACCGAGGGCTACGCCGACCGCTTCACCGACGCGATCGTCGGCGGGATGGAGCCGCTCCGCGACGACCCGATCACGATTCAGACCTATGCGTGGTTCGCCCGCCACGCGGACGAGGTCTCCCGCAGCGCCTACCAACTCGTGATCTGCGACGAGGCCCATACCGCGCTCGGCGAGAAGACGAGTGCCGCCATCCGCTCGTTTAGCGAGCCGGTCTACATCGGGATGACGGCGACCGAGCAGCTGATCGCGAAGCAGGTCTCGGATGTCTTCCCGGCTTCGGTCGACGATCTACCGCTCGCCGACGCGGCGCGTCGTGGCCTGATCGCGCCGCTGCGGTGCCTGAGGGTGCCGCCTGCCGCCGCCATCAACTCCGTGCCGATCGTCGGCGGGGACTTCGAAGAGCGCGCCCTTGCTGCCGCGCTCGACCACTCCGCGCTCAACCAGGCGGCCGCGAGCCTCTACCGCGAGCGATTCGGGACGACTCCGGGGATCGTCTACGCAGCGGGAGTCGAGCACGCCTACAACCTCGCGCAGGAGTTTCGCGCCGCCGGGATCAAGGCCGAGGCCGTCTCCGGCAAGACGCCTCCCGTCAAGCTGGCCGAGACGCTCGCCGCGTACGAGCGCGGCGAGATCAACGTCCTCATCAACGCGCAGTTGCTCGCCGAGGGCTGGAACTCGCCGCGCGCCACCGTCTGCTTCCACCTCGCTCCGACGGCTTCACGCCGCGTGTACCAGCAGCGCATCGGCCGGATCATGCGGATGCACTCGCGCAAGGAAGCGGGGATCGTCGTCGACTTCGTGACCAAGGGCTCGACCCACAACGACCGCGTGATCTCGCTCCATTCGCTGCTCGACGCCGACTTCTACCGCGAAGGCGCGCGCGTCACACCCGCGCCCCGGCGGCGCCAGCAGCGGCGTGCACGGAGGCGGCTCTCGCCGGCTCCGTGGCTTGTTCCTGTCACCGCTGACGTCGCCCGCCGCCTGGTCGTGATCCAGCGCGAATGGCAGCGCGTCGATCCGAAGTTCCTCGATGACGACGAGCAGCGCTTCTGGGGGACGATTGCCGGTCGCCAGATCAGGTTCGACCAGCGCGCCGAGTTCGCCCGCAAGTTCGCCGAGGGCCGCGCCGGCAAGGGTGCGCTCGAGACGTTCCTCGCCGTGTGTGCCGCCGAGAACCCGAACCGCCGCCTCCGGATGACCGCCCTCGCCGACCGCGTTTCGGCCACGGTCGAACGAGCCGACTTCGACGACCTCGTCACCCTCGTCAGCCAGGCCCCGCCGTGGGAGAAGGACCGCTCCGCCGGCGTGCGCATCCTCCTGCGCGCTATCGGCGAGGGGAAGGCGAACGCGCCCGACCAGATTCTGGCGCGCTGGACCTGGAAGCTCGCGAAGGTGACCCGGAAGACGCAGGACCGGCGTGCCAGCGCAGAGTTCCCCGAGGCGAAGCGCCTGCTGGGCGCGGTCGCCAACTCGAGAGGCCACCGGCACGAGGACAACGTGGCCAAGCTCGTGCAGGTCGCTCGCGCACTGCCGGTTGCGGTCGGCGCGGCACTGCTTGCATCAGCCGACGGCTACACGCCTCGGGCAAACGCGCTGCTCGACCAGGCGCGCGAAGATCTCGGCGCCATTCAGGAGATCGCGACAGCACTGGCAGAGAACCTCCCGGCCCCGAAGGCTCCCGTCCGCAAGTCGCGTCGCAGGCGCAAGAAGCGCCGTCCCGTCGGCGCGGCCGATCAGGCTGCTGCGGCCGGCGGAGCCGCTGCTCCAGAAGCTGCGCCCGAAGTCGCGGTCGCGGCAGAAGTCGAAGCCGCTCAGCCTGCCGAGAACGCCGCGTAGCGGCTACACCGCGGGCGGTGGGCCGTCGCTCTCGCGGTCACGCAGGAACCGCGTCAGCTCGGCCGCGAGTGACTCGCCGGTGGGAAGGTCGCCCTCTTCGATCAGATCGTCGATCGTGTCGGCCCGCCGCTCGAGCTCCTCGACGTACGCCGCCGTCTCGGGATCCGACGCGACGGCTTCCGTGATCTGCTCGGCGTAGATCTCGTCCGCCTCGTCGAGCTCGCTGACGTCGATCGGGAACCCGAGCAGCTCTCCGAGCCTGTCGCAGAGGGCCTTGGCGGCCCGCGGGCTGGGAGCGAGCGAGACGTAGTGAGGCACAGCCGACCAGAGGCTCACCGAGGGAATCCCCGCCTGGCGGAACGCGTCGTGCAGCACGCCGACGATTCCTGTCGGCCCTTCGTAGCGAGACTGCTGGAGGCCGAGCTCCTCGACGAGCGAGAGGTCGCTCGCCGCACCCGTGACGGGTGAGGCGCGCGTGTGCGGCACGTCTGCGAGCAGGGCACCGAGCGTGACGACGAGCTCTACGCCCAGCTCTCGCGCCAGGCCGACAACGAGCTCGTTGAAGGCGCGCCAGCGGTAGTTCGGCTCGACGCCGAGCAGGATCACCGCGTCGCGATCGGCGTCGGGAATGGTCGCAGCGTAAAACGCGGTCTCGGGCCATTCGATCTGCCGGGTCATCCCCTCGTCGAGCGAGACGGTGGGGCGGCTCGACTGGAAGTCGACGAAGCCCTCGGGATCGATCTCGGCGAAGCGCTTTGCGCCCCACACTCGCGCCAGCGTCCCTCCGGCAAGCGTCGCCGCCTGGCCGCCGTCGTTCCAGCCGCGGAACGCCGCAATCAGAACGGGGCGGCGCAGCACCGGCCGGTCGTCGATCCTGAGCTCGTTCTCCATCCGCGGAGCTTAACCGCGTAACGGCGCCACAAGCGGCGCGGCCGGCCGCTGCAACGAATAGGCAACAGCAACGGTGAGAGTCCAGATCGTCGCTGCGAGCGAGACATGGATGACGACGAGCCACCACGGCAGGGCGTTTCGGTACTGGACTTCACCCACCACCATCTGCACGAGGAGCACGCCGAGCAGCACGGCGCCGGCTCTCGCGAGGCCTGGCAACTCACGACGCAGTCGCCAGAGAAAGAGGCCGACGATGGCAAGCCCCAGTCCGAACACCGCCGTCGCGCGCACGTGGACGTACACCGTGTCGGTCACGCCGAGCCCCAGGCGACGGATGTTCTGCCCTCCGGAATGCGGCCCGGACGCCGTCGCCACTGTGCCCGTGACGACGAGCACGGCGCAGGCGGCGACTCCTGCGGCCGCGACCGTCCGCAGCCACGAAGGCCCGGCCGGCGGAGCGAGACCTCTGAGGTGGATCCACGCCTCGAGCGCAACGACCACCGATCCCGCAAGCACGACCAGCGCCAGCAGGAAGTGCGACATCACTGCGATCGGATTGAGCCCGAGCAACACGGTGACGCCGCCGAGGGGAATCTGCGCCATCGTGCCGAGAGCCGTCACGAGGGCGACGTTTCGCACCCAGCCCGGCAGCCCGTCGACACGCCGTGCGGCAAGCCAGGTGAGGAGCGTCAGCGCGATGCCGACGAGGGCCACGAGCCGATTGCTGAACTCGATCGCCGCATGCCCACCCTTCTCGGGAAACGGCTTGTCGCCGCAGCGCGGCCAGTTGTCGCAGCCGAGCCCGGAAGCAGTCAGCCGCACGACGGCACCGCTCGTGACCACGACCCACAGGGTGAAGACGGCAACCGTTGCGAGCTGAACGAATCGCCGGGGCGAAACCACGAAGCGAGTGTACGCACGAAGCGTCAGCCGACCCGCGGTTCATTGTCAGAACCGCCTCGAAGGAATCTCGAGTGCAAGGGTGAAAGAAAGGGCCGGAGAGTCATACCCCATTCCCCCTCTCCTCCCCTGATGTACCGCGAAGGCCGCCACCCCCCTCGGCGGCCTTCGTTTTGGTAGCCGCGATGGAGAGACGGTATCGCGGCTACCAAAACGAACTATTTTCTGCACGCTTTGCGATGATCCTGAAGTTGGAACCTACGGTTCCCGGAGACCTCCCTCTCGTGACTTCTGGGCGTAGTGGCACTTCAGGGCGACGCATGCGCATCGCCCCTACGACTCCGAACCGCGGTGTATCTCGTAGGGGCGATGCGCACGCGTCGCCCTCTTGTGTCGCGCGGCCCCTTGGGCGTGGCTTACGTCTCGTCGCCGCCGAGCAATTCGAGCGAGCCTTCGGCCTTCGTCAGGCCCAGGCTCCCATAAAGCTCGAGCTTGGCGCGCGAGTCCTCGAGATCGAGCAGCCGCATCGTGAGCTGGCCGATCCGGTCGACCGGGCCGAAAGTGCTCTCGACGTTCTCCATCGACAGCCGCTCCGGGTCGTAGGTCGCGTTCGGGCTCGTCGTGTCGAGCACCGTGTAGTCGTCGCCGCGGCGCAGCTCGATCGTCACCTCGCCCGTGACCGCCAGCCCGATCCAGTTCTGGAGGCTCTGGCGCACCATCAGCGACTGCGGATCGAACCAGCGGCCCTCGTACAGCAGGCGTCCGAGACGCCGGCCCATGGTGCGGTAGTTGTCGATCGTCGCCTCGTTGTGGATCGCGTTCACGAGGCGCTCATAGGCGACGAAGAGCAGGGCCATCCCCGGCGCCTCGTAGATACCGCGTGACTTCGCCTCGATGATCCGGTTCTCGATCTGGTCGGACATCCCGAGCCCGTGCCGGCCACCGATCGCGTTCGCCATCTCGACGAGCTCCACCCGGTTGCCGAACTCCTGGCCGTTGAGGGCAACAGGCCAGCCCTCGTGGAACGAAACCCGAACCGTCTCGGTCTCGATCGCGACACCCGGATCCCAGTGGGCAATGCCCATGATCGGCTCGACGAGCGCCATCGAGCTGTCGAGCTGCTCGAGCTCCTTGGCCTCGTGCGTCGCCCCCCAGATGTTCGCGTCGGTCGAGTACGCCTTCTCGGCCGAGTCGCGATACGGCAAACCCCGTTCTAGCAGCCACTCGCTCATCTCCTTGCGACCGCCGAGCTCGGCCACGAACTGCGGATCGAGCCACGGCTTGTAGATGCGAAGGGCGGGATTCGCGAGCAGGCCGTAGCGGAAGAACCGCTCGATGTCGTTGCCCTTGTACGTCGATCCGTCGCCCCAGATGTCGACCTCGTGTGCCGCCATCGCACGCACGAGCATCGTGCCGGTGACGGCACGACCCAGCGGCGTCGTGTTGAAGTAGGTCTTGCCGCCGCTCGAGATATGGAAGGCGCCGCACTGCAGCGCGACGAGACCCTCGTGCACGAGCTGCTCGCGGCAGTCGACGACCTCTGCCGCCTCGGCTCCGTACTCGAAAGCGCGTTCGGGAACGTGCGAGATGTCGGCTTCGTCGACCTGACCGAGGTCGGCGGTGAACGCGTACGGAATCCCGCCCTTCTCGCGAATCCACGCGACAGCGACGGACGTGTCGAGCCCGCCCGAGAAGGCAATGCCGATGCGCTCGCCGACCGGGAGCGACTGGAGGACACGGCTCATCGGGCTAGCGTAGTCGGCCCGCGGCCCGGCGGCGCGAAGCTACCCGGCGACCTTGCGAACAGCCGCATCGAGCTCGGAGGAGCTGAACGCGCCCTCCAGCCGCGTCCGAATCACCCCTGTCCGGTCGACGACGAATGTGAACGGCTCGCTCTTCAGGTTCCACTCGTCCACCCAGCGGTTCGTTCCCTTGGCCGGGTCGTTGTCCTTGTAGATCTCGATGTGGATGAAGTCGACGCCCTTCCCGTGCCAGCTCTTCGCCACGGACTCGACAACCTGCACGACGGGGCCGCAGGTCCTCGTCTGGCAGTAGAGCGGCGTCGCGAATGTGACGACGAACGGCCGCTTCGCGGCCATGGCAGCCGCCACCGTGGTGCGAAGGAGCGTCCTGTCGGGGGGCTCGGCCGTCGTCACCGTCTTCGGATCGACACCCGGACGGAGCGTCGGATTGTGTGACGGGATCGCCCGTGCACCGACCGCGGGCGCGGCGGTGTGCTTGCGAACGACCATGTTCCCGAGCGCCTGGATCTTCTTTCCGCCGACCGGCTCGGCGAGGAGCCAGTACGTCCCGGGAGTCGGTGTCACGACCGAGGTCACGTAGATGTTCTGCGCGTCGGCCTTGGCCCCGCCGGGCACGCCGATCGGTTCGAGCGTCGCCGTCGTCGTCGCAAACGGCTTCTGCTTGAGGCCGCGTGCGATCCAGACGCGTGCCTTCGGCCGCTCGATCAGCCGCGACTTGTGGTCGACGATCAGGAACGAAACCCGGTTTCTCCCCGTCCCGTAGTCGGAGGTTCCGGGGACGATCGCGACATCCTCTCCCGGCAGGCGCCAGAGCGCCTCGATCGTGCCGTCGGGCGGAGGTGCCGGTGCCGCGCTGCTCTTCCCCGAGCCACCGCAACCGGCGAGAACAACGGTGCAGCCGAGCACGAGAAGGGCAGCAGCCGGGCGCATCACGGCCCGAGTGTAGCCGCGAGGTCGATGCTAGAAGCGGATGTCCTGGAGCGCTTCGGCCGCGTTACGGTACAGCCGTGCGGCCTCGCGGTCGTCACCACGACGGCTCGCGAGATCACCCAGGGCGACCCGGGCCTCGGCCCGGTGCGCGGACGAAGCCGTCTGCTCGAATGCGCGAGCCGCGGCCTGGAAACTCGCTTGCGCCTCGTCGAGCCGGCCACGCTCGAGCAGGGCCCGGCCGAGTACGAGCTGGACCTGCCCCACCCTGTCCGGAACATCGTCCCGCCCGGCGAGCAGGTCGAGCGCACGGCGCGCCTCGCCTTCGGCCGCCTCGTAGTCGGCGAGATGCAGATGCACCGTCGCGAGACTCCCGAGGGCCTGGGCCGCATCGGCCGGGGAGCCAGCATCGACTGCCGCGCCCAACGACGCCTCCAGGTGCTCGATCGCTTGGACCGGCTCCCCGCGCAACAGCTCGATCCCGCCGAGGTTGAGGAGCAGCCGACCGGCGTCACGCTCGTTCGTCAGCTCCTGGTACAGCGACTTCGCCTGCAACGCGTAGTCCCGCGCCGCGCTCCACTGACCCAGCCGCTGAGCGGCCGCGGACGCCTCGAGCAGCGAGTCGGCAGCGCTTCGACGGTCGCCGGCGGGCCGGCCGAGCTCGAGAGCTTCGCCAACGTCGTCGCGGGCTGCGTCGAGCTCGCGCTGTCGCCTGCGACACCGCGATCGCCAGCCGAGGATGTCCGCGCGGAGCCGGTCGCAAGGCACACCGGATGCCTCGGCGAGAGCGAGGGCCTCGTCGAAGATCGCGGCGGCGGTCGTGATGCTCGAGAGCTTGTACCGGCACACACCGAGCCGGAAGAGAACATCGGCGCGCTCGGCATCCGAGAACTGCGGCCCTTCCGCCACCTCGCGCGCCGACTGAAGGAGGCCCACTGCCGCGCGCTCGTCACCATCGTGGATTCGCGCCCAGGCCTCGCCGGAGAGCGCGCACAACTCGAGCTCGGCGGACCCTGTCGCGCCGATCTCGAGCCGCGTCGCCGCAAAGAGGTCGGCCGCCTCGAGGTACCGGTGCCCCGCGCTCAGCGCCTCCGCGCTTGCCAGGAGCGCTTCGACCCGGCTGCGCAGGTCGGTCGCGACACCGTCCCGCAGGATTGCGACATCGATGCCGAGTCGCGCCGCGAGCCACTCGACAGCCTCGCCCGTGGGCCTCGACTTCCCTCGCTCGATCTGGCTGATGTACTCCTTCGAGAAGTGCGCTCCCCCGACGTCGGCCTGCGTCAGGCCTGCCGCGATCCGGTGTGCACGAAGCCGAGCGCCCAGGCGAGCCGTTGCAGACGGTGTCGCCTCAGGCGGTGCAGACGTGCCGAGCGCGGCGTCCAGCTGTCGTTCGGTCAAGGCGCGTCACCTTTCCGGATCTTTCCGGCTACCCCGCAAGGGGTGAGTCACCACCCCCGGCGCGGGACGACAATGAGTGAAGTAAACCTAGCGCAAATCACTTGACAGTTCCACTTGACTTTCGAGGGTGTGGCGCGATACAGTGCCGCTTACCAAGCACCGCAGCCAACGCCAGGTTGTGGAGCGTGGGGCACACCGAACGGAACGGTGGCAGCAAGAAGGAGTCGCGTGCCTGGGCCGCAGAGTCACGAGCTCCAGCTGTCACCTCCACTAGGAGGCCCCATCGAAACGCCCCCGGGAGCCGCAGCCGGGGGCGTTTTTCGTTCTGGGACGTAGCGCCACGCCTCTAGGATCGGGCCATGGCCACTGCGGACACCCGGGCGGCCTTCCGCCGTGGCTTCTGGGCCCTCGCACCGTTGTGGCTCGGCGTCATCCCTTTCAGCCTCGCCTACGCCGTCACGGCACGTAGCGCCGGGCTGTCGCTGATCGAAACGCAGGCGCTCTCGGTACTCGTCTTCGCCGGCAGCGCCCAGCTCAGCGCGGTTGGGCTCTTCGCGACCGGAGCGACCGGGATCGAGATCGTGCTCACAACGCTCCTCCTGAACGTACGCCACCTCCTCTACGGCCTCTCTCTCGGCCGGGAGATCCCGCTGACCAGGCGCCAACAACCGGTGGCCGCGTTCTTCCTCACCGACGAGTCCTTCGGAGTCGTCACGGCAACACGGGAGCGCTCCTTCCCGTTCCTGCTCGGGACGGAGCTCAGTCTCTTCATGATGTGGAACGGCGCCACGCTGGCGGGCTACCTGCTCGGCGCAGCGATCCCGGACCCGGAGAAGATCGGCGTCGATCTGATCTTCCCGCTGGCGTTCCTCGCAGTCCTCGTCCCACTCGTGCGCACCAGGGTCGAGCTGGCCGTGGCGCTCGCCTCGGGTGCGCTCGCGTTCGGGCTTGCCCGGACGTTGCCGGGCGGCCTGCCGATTCTGCTGACGGGAATCGGCGGCAGCCTGCTCGGCGCGTTCCTGACACGAGGCACACCCGCCGACCGCAGCATCAACCCCGAAGATGCGGTGCGGGAGGTGGCGTGACCTTCTGGCTGATCCTCGCCGGCATGGTCGCCGTGACCTTCGGGTCACGCTATGCCGGCCTCGCGTTGCGCGTCGATCCACCCGACTTCTGGGTGCGCTTCCTCCACTTCGTGCCCATCGCCGTCTTCGCGTCGCTCGTCACGCCTGCACTCGAAGGGAACCGCAGCGAGTGGGGGATCAGGCTCGCCGCCGCCGCGATTGCCGCTCTCGCGGCGTGGAGAACACGCCAACTGTGGGTCGCGATTGCCGTGGGGATGGTCGTGTTCTGGCTGCTGCGGATCCCGTTCTAGGCGCGATGCGCAGCCAGGAGTGCCCCGAGCAAGCTCTGGTCACAGGTGCTCTCGCGCGTGACTTCTGATCGTCAGGAACGCAACCAGAGCTGCGGCGAACGCGATCACGGCCGCGACGTAGTACGCCAGGTGGAGACCGTCCATGAATGCATCCACCGGCGAGGCGCCGTCCGCGGCTGACGTATTCGCGCCGTGCGCGAGGAGTGCCCCGAGGGTCGCGATTCCGAGCGAGCCGCCGACCTGCCGGAACGTGTTCAGGATCCCCGAGCCAACGCCTGCCTTGTCGACGGGCACGGAGCTGAGCGCCGCCGCCGTCATCGGCGTCATGGTGGACGCCATCCCGATGCCTCCGAACACCATGCCGGGAAGGAGCGAGAGATACGACGAGTGTGGGCTGATCTGCGCGAACACGAGCAATGCGCAGCCGACGAGCGTCATCCCTCCGGTCATCAGCCAGCGGCTTCCGATCCTGTCCGACGCGCGGCCCGCCAACGGAGCGACGACGATGATCAGCAAGGTCATCGGCAGGAACGAGGCGCCGGCGCGCACGGCGCTGTAGCCGAGCACGTTCTGGAGGAAGAGCGAGATGAAGAAGAACACGCCGAACATCGCGAGCGAGACGAGCAGGGCGACCGTGTTCGCGCCGGCGAAGGTGGGGTTCCGGAACAGCCTCAGGTCGAACAGCGGCAACCGCTGGTGCAGCTCGAGCAGGATGAACGCGGCACCGGTAACGGCGGACAGCGCGAAGAGGCCGAGAATGAGCGGCGACGTCCAGCCGCGGCTGTTCGCTTCCGTCAGCGCGTAGACGAGAGCAAACAGCGAGATCCCCGAAGTGATGAGACCCGGCAGGTCGAGGCGTTGCTCGGCCGACGTGTCCTTCGACTCGCGAATGATCACCCGTCCCGCGACGAGCCCCGCGAGGCCGATCGGGACGTTGATGTAGAAGATCCAGTTCCAGCCGAGAGTCTCGGTGATCAGGCCTCCGATGAGCGGGCCGATTGCAAGCGCCATCGCCGACACACCGACCCAGATCCCGAGGGCGGTGCCGCGCTCCTTGGGAGCGAACGTCGCCATGATGATCGAGAGCGTGGCGGGCATCATGAACGCCGCCCCCACCCCCTGCAGCACGCGCGCTGCGATCAGGACGTTCGCGCCACCGGCGAGGCCGCAGAAGAACGAGGCGAGCGTGAACATGGCGAGGCCGATCAGGAAGACTCGGCGCCGGCCGTACATGTCCGCGAGCTTTCCGCCCGTCAGGATCAAGACCGCGAAGCTGAGCGCGTAGCCCGTCACGACCCACTCGAGCTCCGACACCGAGATACCGAGGTCGCGCTGGATCGCCGGCAGTGCCACGTTTACGACCGTGTTGTCGAGCATGATCATGAACAGCGCGAACGAGACCGCGGCGAGCGTCCACCACTTGCGGTATTCCTCACTGAGCAATCTGGACCTCACACGGCCTCCTTCGTCGGCTGCCACTGACACTAGTTGAGGTACTGCGCCGCCTGGAGGCCGTAGAGCTCGGCGTAGAGGCCGTCCGCCGCCATCAGCTGCTCGTGCGAGCCGAACTCGGCGAGCCTCCCGTCCGCGACGACGATGATCAGGTCGGCCATCCGCACGGTCGAGAAGCGGTGGGAGACGAGGATCGTGATCGCGCCGGTGTCGGCGGCAACACGGCGCGCGCCTGCGGCATAGCGCTCGAAGAGCTCGTGCTCAGCCTGGGCGTCGAGGGCCGACGTGGGCTCGTCCAGCACGAGCAGTAGCGGGGACTCGCGCATCATCGCGCGGCCGAGCGCCAGCTTCTGCCACTGGCCACCCGAGAGCTCGGCACCGTCCGCGTAGGCCTTGCCGAGCTGCGTCTCGAGGCCGTCGTCGAGCCGGTCGAGGACGTCGGCGCCCCGGGCGCGCTCGAGGGCCGCCGTCACCGACGAAGCGGATTCGATCTGTGGGAGGTCGCCGACGCCAACGGTTTCGCGGGCGAGGAACTCGAAGCGGGCGAAGTCCTGGAAGCCGGTCGCGATCCGCTCCCGCCATCCGTCGAGCGGGAAGCGCTGCAGGTCGACGCCGTCGAGTGTGATCGCACCGGTCGTCGGCTCGTAGAAGCGGCAGAGGAGCTTGACGAGCGTCGTCTTGCCGGCGCCGTTCTCTCCCACGATGGCGACTGTCGAGCCGGCCGGGAGCTCGAGCTCGACTCCGTGGAGGACGGGCCGCTCGGTTCCGGGATACGTGAAGCCGAGGTCGTGGAGCTGGATTCCCTTGTGGATCGTCGCGGCGAGCTCGGCGTCGGGCGGCGGTGGGGCCTGCCGGGCCACGAGCTCGCGCAGCCAGCGGAAGTCGGCCATCGTGCGGGCAGCCCGCTGCAGCTGCTGGAGCAGCGTCACCGCCGCCGTGACCTGGCCGTTGACCTGAGCGGCAAGGGTGATCACGACGACGACCGCACCCACGCTCTGCTGCCCTGCCACGACGTCCCGGACGACGAGCAGCGTCGCCACGACGTACGCGGCGGCGAAGATGAGCTGGCCGGCCACCCTCAGCGCCCCGCCCCTCACTTCACCGCGCCAGAGGATGGCCGTCGCCTCGTCGTAGGCCCCCACTTCGCGGGCGCGCATCTCGTCGGCGAGCTCGCAAGCGCGAAGCTCCTTCGCGGCGCGGCCGTCGAGCGCCAGCTGAAACAGGTGTGCTGCTCGGCGGGTCGGGTCGGCGGCAGCCTCGCGGGCACGCGCCAGGATCGCCTCCGCACGGTGGCCGAGCAGCAGGGCCGGAACGGCTGCGAACGGGAGCAGCGCGAGCCACGCGTTGATCCGCGCGAGCAGGAACGCTGTCACGACGATCGTGACGGAGAGGCCAAGACTCGCGAGCAACGCCTGCATGCTCCCCCAGCCCGTCCGCTCGAGCTCCTGCCGGACGACCTGGAGCTTGTCCGCATAGTCGGGTCGCTCGTAATGCTCGAGCCCCGGAGAGCCTGCGCTCAGCTCCATCAACTCGCGCTCCAGCTTGAGCACGTTGAGATCGCCCAGCTCGAAGTAGGCGATGTGCGCGAAATGGCCGGCCGTCAGGGAGGCGATGACGAAGAAGGCGACGATGACCGCAGCCCACGTCGCGCGGCGCGTCTCCCCGGCGATCGTTGCGTTCGTCAGGGCCCCGAGGACGGGCGAGGCCAGCGGCAGCGCGAGCGACTGGAGCAGCATCAGCACCGACGCGAGCACGAGGCGACCTCGGCCTTCCCGCCACGACAGCCGGATCAGGTCGAGCGTCCCGACCAGGGTGGCGATCACTCCTCCGCCTCCTCGGGCTCGATCTCGTTCCCATCTGCGTCGAGCCCCGAGGCAAACCGCTCGGCCTGGAGGTTGAACAGCCTCGCGTAGGTGCCGTCGATCTTCATCAGGTCCTCGTGGCTGCCCTGCTCGACGACCCGGCCTCCGTCGAGGACGACGATTCGGTCGGCCCGGCGGACACTCGAGAACCGGTGGGAGATCAAGACCGACGTCACGCCACGGGTGAGATCGACGAAGGAGTCGAAGAACGCCGCCTCAGCCCTCACGTCGAGCGCCGCGGTCGGCTCGTCGAGCACCAACACGCGCGCGCCGGCCTCGAGTGCGTAGAGCGACCGTGCAATAGCGAGACGCTGCCATTGCCCACCCGAGAGATCGATGCCGCCCTCGTACCCACGTCCGAGCGGCGTCTCCAACCCGAGCGGCAGCTCCGCGAACGCGTCGAGGATCCCTGCGCGCTCGGCGGCGAGACGGACCGCCGCGGGGTCTCGGGGTGCGTGCGCGGCTCCGAGAGCGATGTTGTCGGCGGCCGACAGCTCATAGCGGAGGAAGTCCTGGAAGATCACGCTGACCTGGCGCCGCCACGCCCGCACGTCGAGATCCGCGATCCGAATGCCGTCGGCAGTGATCACGCCGGCGGTCGGGTCGTGCAAGCGCGTGAGAAGCTTGACCAGGGTGGTCTTGCCGGCACCGTTGACGCCGACGATCGCGGTGCTGAAGCCGGCCGGGAGCTCGAGCTCGAGCCCGTCGAGAACCGGTCGGCTGCTGCCCGGATACCGGAACGAGACGCCCTCGCAGCGGAGCTCGACCGAGGGCAACCCTGCGGCGGCCCTGACGGCCTCCGGCGCGAGAGGCGTACCGGGGACGGATTCGACCGCGGCCATCGCAGCCTCCACCTCGGCGAGCCCGGCGACAGCCCGCATCCCGAACTGGGTGCCCGAATCCGCCTCGGGGTAGTGCTCGCTGAGGAGCAGGGCCGAGACGGTCGCCTGCAAGCCGAGCGTGAGTGCGGTGAGCGAGATGTCGCCCGCCGAGGCGCTCCGAGCAAGCTCGACGAAGACGGCGGCGGAAACGACGAGCCCGACGGCGGTGTACCCGAAGTAGGGACGCATGTAGATGCGCCGCCGCTCCGACCACACCGGAGTCAGGTAGCCGCGGTAGGCATCGGCATAGCGGTCGGAAATCCAGTCGCTGAGGCCGAAGACCTTCGCCTCCTTGGCGGCGGTGCCGTCGGTCGCGAGCCGGCGGAGGTACGCGCCGCGGCGAATCGTCGGTGTCACCTCGCGCCAGACCTGCGAGAACTTCCGCAAACCACCGCGGTTGCCGTAGCGGAACATCATGGTCACTCCGAACACGGCGAGGGCGGCAAGCCAGGACAACACGACTCCGACGATCACCACGAAGCCGACGAGCCGCAGGTAACGGGCGATCAGTGCCAGCAATCCAGCGCAGGCCATACCCGGCGTGAACCAGCCTCCTTCGAACGAAAGAGTCGCCTCGCTGAGAGCATCGAGCGTGTCGCTGTCCTCCATCGGCCCGACCCCCGTGGAGGACAGCGTCAACGCCATCGTCTCCTCGCGCATCCGGCCGTC
Organism: uncultured Thermoleophilia bacterium; assembly: GCA_963829285.1. GTDB lineage: Bacteria > Actinomycetota > Thermoleophilia > Gaiellales > Gaiellaceae > Gaiella. The sequence continues at coordinate 347,292 of CAWHHW010000004.1, forward strand.
GACTCGGCGCTTGGCGAGCTCACCGAGCGACGTCTGCAGCGTGGCCACCACCTGCTGGCCGACGAATGCAGCCGCCGCGAGCAGGAACGCGGTCACGAGGTGCGACCAGGCCGGCGAGTCGAGCCCTCCGTCGACTGCCGCCGGCACCCGCCCGACGACGACGCTCGTCGCGAGGATGAACACGACGGGCAAGACCCCGAGCAGCACGTTGACGGCGATGAGCGCCGCGACGAGGCCCTTGCCGGCAATGGGAATCTTGCGCGCGATCACGACCCGCGGCACGACCGCCTGGGTCCAAACCGTCGTCGAGATCAGCCTGCTACGCGCCCGGGCCCACACGTTCCCAGCCTATCCGGGGCGCTTGCGACACGGCCTCTAGGATGAGGGCATGCCCGTCTACATCTGCCCGAACTGCAAGAACCGCTCCGTCGATCTCGACGGGTTCGAAGGCTTCTCCGGGTCGGACGCGCTGCAATGCCGGCGCTGCGGTTTCGGGTTCATCTTCCAGTTGCTCGAGGACTACTACCCGGCGCCCTCGACCGGCTTCATCGTCTGCGACCGCGATGCGCGCGTGCTCGCTGCCGGGCGGGGCGTATTCGAGCTGACCGGTTTCCAGGAGGGCGATCTGATGGGGCGTGACGTGGTCGATGCGCTGACGCTCTCGGACTCGGAGCCGGTCGCGCTCGTTCGCGAGTGGGGTGTCCGCAAGCTCGGCCTCGCGCTCGAGCTGTCGACCCGGGCCGCGATCCGCAAGCCCGTCACGGTCGATCTGTTCCCTGCGTACGACGACGACGGCGGGCTGCTCGTCGCGCTGACGCCTCGGACGGCACCGGCGTGAGACTCGCTCTCGCCCAGATCAACGCCGTCGTCGGTGACCTCGCCGGCAACCGCGCGCTGATCGTCGGCGCGATCCGCGAGGCGCACGCTGCGAGAGCCGACCTGGTCGTATTCCCCGAGCTCGCGGTGACCGGCTACCCACCCGAGGACCTGCTTCTGCGCCCAGGCTTCGTCCGCGCGGCGCGCGCCTCGCTCGACGAGATCGCCTCTGCGACCGAGGGAATCACGGCCCTCGTCGGTTGCCCTCTCTTCGACCGTGATCTCGCGAACGCCTGCGCGGTCCTCTCGGACGGTGAGGTGCGCGGCGTCTATCGCAAGCAGTTCCTCCCCAACTACGGCGTCTTCGACGAGCACCGCTACTTCGCCGCCGGTCGTGAGCTCGTCCTGCTGCGTTGTGGCGACGCAGCTGTGGGCCCGACGATCTGCGAGGACATCTGGCAGCCCGGCCCTCCCGCTACCGACCTCGCCCTGGCGGGGGCTCAGCTGATCGTCAACCTCTCCGCGTCGCCGTTCCACGTCGGCAAGGCCGAGGATCGCGAGGAGATGCTCGTCACCCGCGCTCGTGACAACGCCTCGTACCTCGCATTCTGCAACCTCGTCGGCGGCCAGGACGAGCTCGTGTTCGACGGACATTCCGTCGTGCTCGACGACGAGGGCACCGTGATCGCGCGCGCCCCGGGCTTCGAGGAGGCGCTGCTCGTCGTCGATCTCGACCCGGCCGAGGCGATCGGACGCAGGCTGCGTGACGTGCGCCGGCGCGAGCTCGAGCGAAGCCGCGAGAGCGCGCCCACGGCGACCGTGATCGAATTGTCCGGCGGCGGCGTCGAGCCGGCGTTTATCGAGCCGGTTGTGATCCCGTTCGAGCCAGAGCTCGAGCAGATGCGGCTCGCGCTCGGGCTCGGCGTCCGCGACTACGTCGAGAAGAGCGGCTTTCACGAGGTCGTGATCGGCATCTCGGGCGGCATCGACTCGGCGCTGACTGCTGCGATCTGCGTCGATGCCCTCGGCGCCGACCGCGTGCACACCGTTTCGATGCCGTCCCGGTACTCGTCCGAAGGGACGCGCGACGACGCGCGGGTGGTGAGCGGCAACCTCGGGGTCGACTTCCGCGAGATCCCCATCGAAGGCGCTCTCGCAGCCTTCGGGGAAGCGCTAGCCGATTCCTTTGCAGGAAGCGAGCCGGATCTGACCGAGGAGAATCTTCAGGCTCGTGTCCGCGGCACGCTGCTGATGGCGCTCTCCAACAAGTTCGGCTGGCTCGTCGTCTCGACAGGGAACAAGTCGGAGCTCGCAGTCGGCTACGCAACGCTGTACGGCGACATGGTGGGCGGCTTCGCGCTGCTGAAGGACGTCTTCAAGACCGACGTGTTCAGGCTCTCCCGCCACCTCAACGAGCGGGCGGGCCGTGAGCTGATCCCCGTCAGCACGATCGAGCGACCGCCGAGCGCCGAGCTTCGACCCGACCAGCGAGACGACCAGTCGCTCCCGCCGTACGAGCTGCTCGACCCGGTTCTCGAGGCTTACGTCGAGCTCGATCGCTCCCGCGAGGAGCTGCTCGCGGAGTTCGACGCGACGACGGTCGAGCGGGTGCTCGCGCTCGTCGATCGCGCGGAATACAAGCGCCGCCAGGCGCCGCCGGGTGTGAAGCTGCGCCCCCGGGCGTTCGGCCGTGACTGGCGGCTCCCGATCGCGAAGCGCGGGCTCGACTGAGCGACCCACCGCTCACACCCCGGCGTCGATCGGCTCCGACGGTGGGCCGTCCTTCAGGAGCGAGCGGACGAGCTCCGGTAGGCGTTGCGGGGCGAAGGGCTTAGCGGACTGATCGAGCTCTGCGAGCGTCCACCAGCGCAGCTCGAAGACGTACTCGGAGTTCAGCTGCGCCCATGAAAGCTGTGGCTGCGGCGTGAACGACGCCGTGCGGACGAGGTAGTACTGCTCGCGTTGGCCGTCCCAGTTGCCGCCGATGAACGGAATGATGTGAAGCCGCGTCCAGACCATCGGCCCGATCTCGAACGAGACCAGGCCGGTCTCCTCGGCGAGCTCGCGCCGAATCGCATCCTCGGGACTTTCGCCGCTCTCGATCCCGCCACCCGGAGCCGTCCAGACCGTGCGGGTCGGGAACTCGAAGCGGGCAAGCAGGATCCGGTCGTCCGGATCGATCACGACCGCGCGTGCCGCCTGGCGGATACGAAGGTCGCTCACACAGTCAGGGTGCGAAGCTCGCAGAACCAGCGCAGCCGCTCCTCCCAGGGAACGGCCGCGTTCGCGGGCGAGGTCGAGGGCAGCACGAACAGCGTGGTCTCGCCGAGCCGGCGCTCCTGCGGGCCGTGCTCGGGGCGCTCCCCGAACGTCCCGCGATACGCCTCCTTGCCGACAAAGGCGATCACGCGCGGCCGCAATTCGCGCGCAAGCGCCTCGAGGCGCTCGGCGCTGCCCTCGAAGTCGCCACGACGCAGATCGCCGGAGCCGGGCGTCGTCCGATAGGCCGCGTTCGTGACCCCGATCCGGAGTGGCAGCAGGTCGAACTGCTCCGAGGGCTCGAGGAGTCGCGGCGTGAAGCCGGCGGCGTGCAACAGACGCCAGAAGTCATTGCGGGGATTCGCGAAATGGGTGCCGGCCGCGTCCGAGAAGCGACCGGGATTGATCCCGCAGAAGACGACGTCGAGCCCCGGCGCGAGGACATCGGGGACCGCAGACGCTGTGGGCGCCTCGACTATGCCGCTTCGGGCTCGCGCGCGTCGAAGCGCGCCTCGAACGCGAGCCGGATCCGCTCGGTCAGGACGGCCGGTGACTCGGTGAACGCGGGGTCGAAAGAACGGACGACCTTGACGGTGTCATCGCCGCCTCGCCAGCCGTAGCATCGGAGGTAGCACTCTTCCTCACTCAACGGCCTCAACCGCTGCACGGGTCGTACGCTAGGGGAGGGTCCGGACGGATAGGGTCCTGGAATGACTACGGCGTCGCTCGATCTCACTGTCGTTCGGGCCCGTTTCACCGCTCTGCAGCGACGGCTTGCGTTCTTCGACGGGCCCGGCGGCACGCAGTGCCCGGACGAGGTCATCGACGCGATCGCCGGTTACCTCCGTCACGACAACGCGAACGTCGGCGCCCCGTTCGAGACGTCGCGCCGCAGCACGGCGCTCGTCGACCTCGCCCACGAGAAGGCCGCGTCGTTCCTCGGCTGCTCGTCCGGCGAGGTCGCGTTCGGGCAGAGCATGACCAGCCTCAACTTCCTGCTCACGCGTGCGCTCGCGCGAGAGCTCGAAGCGGGGGACGAGGTACTCGTGACGAGGCTCGACCACGACGGCAACGTGGCGCCGTGGCTGGCGCTCAAGGACGACCTCGGTATCGCCGTGCGCTTCGTCGACGTCCACGACGACCTCTCGCTCGACTACGACAGCCTCGCGTCGCAACTCACCGACCGCACGCGCGTCGTCGCCTTCACGGTGGCTGCCAACTCCGTCGGCACGAGGCCGGACGTGCGGCGAATCGTCGACCTGGCGCACAGCGTCGGAGCGCTCGCCTGGGCGGACGCCGTGCACTTCGCACCACATGGCCCGATCGACGTGACGGCCTGGGACGTGGACGTGCTCCTCTGCTCGCCGTACAAGTTCTACGGCCCGCACATGGGAATCGCGTTCGGGAAGAGCGACCTGCTCGACTCGTGGCGCGCCTACAAGGTGCGCCCGGCGGCCGACGAGCCGGCCGGCCACCGCTACGAGCTCGGCACCTGCCAGCACGAGCTGCTCGCCGGCCTGATCGCCGCGATCGACTACATCGGCTCGATCGGCTGGGACGCGATCCTCCCCCATGAGCGCGCGCTCGGGCAGCGGTTTCTCGACGGCCTGCCCGCGGAAATCGACCTCTACGGCCTGCCGACGATGGACGGACGCGTGTCGACGTTCTGTTTCAACGTTCCCGGCCACACGGCGGAAGATGTGGCAACGCACCTGGCCGACGAGCACGACGTCGCCGTCTGGTGGGGCAACTACTACGCGCTGGAGACGATCCGGCGCATCGGTCTCGACGAGTGGCAGGGTGCCGTCCGCGCGGGCTTCGTCCACTACAACACCGAGGACGAGGTCGACCGCCTGCTCGCGGGTATCGGCGAGCTTCTCTAGAGCAACGTCTGCTGGAGCAGGAAGACGTTGAGGCTGACGATCACGATCGTCACCACCACCGCAGCAGCCGTCGTCGGGCGACGGTTGACGAGCCCGCCCATCAGGCCGCGGTTGCGACAGAACATGACCAGCGGGATTAGCGCGAAGGGGATCCCGAACGACAGCACCACCTGACTGAGGATGAGAGCCTTCGTCGGATTGACGCCGATCGCAGCGATCACGAGCGCCGGCACCATCGTGATCGTCCGTCGCAGCGCGAGTGGGATCTGGCGCTCGATGAAGCCCTGCATCACGACCTGGCCGGCCATCGTGCCGACGCTCGACGAGGAGAGGCCCGACGCGAGCAGGGCGACACCGAACATGAAGGCAGCGCTCGACCCGAGGTAGACGTCGAGCCCGTCGTAGACCGCGTGGAGATTGTCGCCGACGTTGTCGAGCCCCCGGCTGTGGAAGACGGCCGCGGCCGTGATCAGCATGCTCATGTTGATCAGGCCGGCGATGGTCATCGCGATCACGACATCGACGAGCTCGAACCGGTAGATCCGCTTCCGGGCATGCGGGGTCGCGCCCACGATGCGTCGCTGGGTGAGCGCCGAGTGGAGGTAGATGACGTGCGGCATCACCGTCGCACCGAGGATTCCGACGGCGAGCAGGAGGCTCTCCTTCCCCTCGAACCCGGGCACGAAGAGCCCGTGCGCGATCCCTGCAGCCGAAGGCCCAGCGAGAAACACCTGGAGCCCGAAGGCCGCCACGATCACGCCGACGAACGCCGCGATCACGACTTCGAGCTTGCGGAAGCCCTTGCTCTGGAGCGCGAGGATGGCGAACGCGGCGACGCCGGTGAGGAGCGCGGCCGGGAAGAGCGGCAGGCCGGTGAGGAGGTTGATCCCGATCGCCGCGCCGACGAACTCCGCGATGTCGGTCGCCATCGCGATCAACTCGGCCTGGATCCAGAGCCCGAACGTGACGCGCCTCGGGAATCGCTCGCGGCACACCTCGGGCAGGTTCATGCCGGTGGCGATCCCGAGCTTGGCGCTCATCGACTGGATCAGCATCGCCATCAGGTTCGCCGCCAGGACGACCCACAGCAGGAGGTACCCGAACTTCGCTCCACCCGCCATGTTCGTCGCGAAGTTGCCGGGGTCGATATAGGCGACCGACGCGATGAAGGCCGGGCCGAGAAACGGTGTGTAGCGAGCGACTCCCTTTCGCTCACCGCTCAGCGATCGCTCGGCGGCGCGGAGGACCGCTGCCTCGCCTGGAAGCGCATCCTCGGCGCCGGCAACGAAGCGTTCAGGAGCTGAGCCGGGATTCATCCGGGCAATCCTACGCGAAAATTAGACGAAGCTAAATACCAGCGGATTCAGCATCGGCCCGGCGAGCGGCCGAGAAACAGCAGCACCCCTCGACAGAGCCCATGCGCTGCACGCGCGCGGTACGCGTCTGTCGCCAGCGCCCGGTCCTCGCTTGCGTTCGTCATGAACCCGACCTCGACGAGGATCGCCGGGACGTCGGCCCAATTGAAGCCGGTGAAGTCTGATCGCTCCTGGAGCCCACGGTCGGGGAACCCGAGAGCCCCGACGAGCTCGCTCTGGACGATCTTCGCCGCCGTCCGGCTGCGCACGTAGATGTCGTCCGTCCAACCGGCGCGCAGCGCCGGGTAGAGCGTGTGCGTCCCTCGCGATGCCGGTGAGGTGGACCCGTCGGCGTGAACGCGAAGGAACAGCGCGGCGCCGGCGCGGTTCGCGATCCCAGCGCGTGCGATGTTGCCGATGCTCGTGCCCGCCGTACGACTGCGCGTCATCACGACACGGACGCCGGCGCGCTCGAGCAACGCCCGCACACGGAGTGAGATCGCGAGGTTCAGCTGCGCTTCGCTCGTCCCCGAGACGACACCCCGAGTGCCCCCACCGTCCTTGATCTTCAGCGTCGCCGAACCGGGGCCGATCGGCTCGGTCTGGAGATTCGCGCGGAGGTCGTGGCCTGGATCGATCACGACGACGGGAGCAGCAGCGGCTGCCGCGCCCGCCACGATGAGAGCCGAGACGACCGCGAGAGGCCAGATCCTCACCGCGGCGGCCCGGCGACCCGGCGCACGAGGGCGAGCGTCATGAAGGCGCCTGGTACGAACAGGGCAGCGGCAGCGGCCATCATCACCTTCGCCGCCGTGCTGTCGAGGCTGACAGCGAGCGCCGCGAGCATGAACAGGGCCCCCGAAGCGCACATCCCTGGGCCGAGGTAGTCGCGACGTCTCAACAGAGATCGAACACTGCCCCGAGAGGCTTACCCGGTGTACTTGGCGCAGCTACTGGCCTGCTTGAAGGCGCTCTGGAGCTCGCCCTTCGCATCGAGCGACTGCAGGTCAGAGATCGTGGACGAGACCTGGTCTTTGGCGGTCACGAGCGTGCTGGTAATGACCGGGATCGCACTGACGAGGCCGCTGATACCGGAAGCACCGTCGACTGCATCCTGAACCGACTTCACGTCCGCCTCGAGATCCGTCGAGAGTTGATCGACCGCTTCTTTCGCCTTCTGGCCCGTCGCCGTGTCGGGCGTCCCAAGGCTGGAGAGATCCGAAGTGAGCGTCTTGGTAGCGTCCTTCGCATCGTTCGCGGCGCTCGTGAGCGAGTCCTGTGACAGGTTTCCGGCCTTGAGCGAGTCGCCGATCGAGGAGATCGAGGACGTCCACGTCGCGACCGCCGAGCAGACCCCGTCCGCCCAGGTTGTCGCCGGGGACGTATCGCTGCTGCTGCTGCTCGAGCCGCCGCAGCCGGCGGCAACGAGAGCAGCCGCTGCGACAACCGCAACACCAAGGAGTCGTCTCGCCATCAGCGCAAGTCTAGATGATCACGTCAGAGACCGAACTCGGCGCTGACGCGGCCGACCTCGACCGCGGTCTTCAGCGCTGCATAGTCCCGCTCGTTCTGGTCGGCATACGTCTCGGCGAACGTGGCGAGAGCCCGATCGAACGTGTCGCCCGAGCCGAGGTAGCTGGCGATCGCAACGCCGTCGCCGGCCCGCACGTGCGCCCGGGCGAGCTCGGTGCCGCAGACGGTGGCGTAGACCTTCAACCCCGCCGGGGCCATCAACTCGACCTGCGCCGACATCTTCGCGTCCCAGAGCTGACGGATATAGAAGTCGCGCTCCACGCCGTCCACGCCGACGGTCTTGATCCAGCCGAGCATGATGTCGCTCGCGGCCTGGGTCAGACGCTGGCCCTCGACGACGCGCTGCCCGTGGCTCGCGAACTCGCTGCGCCCGAGGAACGGCTCCAGCACCGACGCCTGCGCCTCCTTGAACTGGAGGAACAGCGGATCCCCGTTGTCGCGGCCGGCCATCAAGCAGATGAAGGCGCGCGTGCCGACACTGCCGACACCGACGACCTTGCGCGCCGCGTGGACGTAACGAAAGCGCTCTAGCAGCCTGCGCCGGTCGCCGGCCAGCGTACGCCGGTACGAGCGGATCACGTCTCGCAGGAAGCCCTCGAGCGCGCCCTCTTCCAGCCCGGAGATATCTTCGATCGGCACGATCAGCGGCGGATCGGCAGTGATCCGGGTCACGCCGTCGACGGTCGTCGTCAGCTTCGCGAACGCTTTCAGGCTGTCCTTCGTCCGCCCCTTGGCGACGTTGTCTTCGAGGCGCTTGACCTCGATCTTCGAGAACTGCTGGTTGCTGAGCCGCACAATGAGGTCGTCAACGTCGATCCGCGCATACCAGAGGTCGAGGTTGCGCATGCCGGCGAAGGTACGGACGTTCTCCCGGTAGGCGCGGCCGACCTCGAGGTTGATCGCCGCCCGCTCCTTCTCCGTGAAGCCCCGGTCGCGTCCGGCGACGGCGAAGCTCGCGACGAGTCGCTTGACGTCCCACTCGAAGGGCCCGGGCAGCGTCTCGTCGAAGTCGTTGAGGCTGAAGACGACTCGCCGGTCGGGTGCAGCGAAGCCACCGAAGTTCGAGAGGTGCGCATCGCCGCAGAGTTGCGTATGGAGCGCGGTTCGGGGCCCCATCGCAAGATCGGACGCCATCAGGTACGCGGCGCCACGATAGAACGTGAACGGCGAGACGAGCATCCGGCCGTAGCGGATCGGTACGAGCTCCGGCACGCGGCTCTGGGCCTGCTCCTCGAGCAACTCGACCGGATCGGGCCTGTGCGGCGGCGGCTCCCAGTTCGCATGCCCGCTGCGCGGCACTTCGGCCCGTGTCGCCTTGCCCCGCGCGACTCGCTCCTCCACGGTGAAATGCTCGACCTTCGCGGCAGAGCGCTTCGGCGTCGTTGCCGCCGCGTCCTCCCCGTTCGACGGCGTTGTCTCGTCCGAGCCCATGGTCGGATTCTCGTCGCTCTCGCTCATCCGTCAACCGCCCCTCTCGTCGCCGCGCACCGCTGCGTCGATCGTGTCGTAGAACTCGTCTGCGCCGATCAACTCGGTCAGACCATACTGGTCGACCGAGGCGCGCACGGAAGTAGTCATGCGGGCGACTCCGAACGAGATCCCCTGGCCCTGAAGCTCGGCGACCGTCTCTTTGATCGTCTCACCGCCCGAATAGTCGATATCGCCGATCGCCTCGGCGTCGAGACAGAATCTCGTCAGCGCCGGTTTTGCCTCTGTGACGAGCGCGCGCACCTCGTCGGCGAAGCGGCTCGCGTTCGCGTAGTACAGGCTGGCGTCGAACCGGTAGGCGACGACGCCAGGGGATACCTGGGCCGCCTGGGCGACGGGTACCGCGGCGAGGCCTCCCGAAGCGCTGCGGACGAAGACACTGTTGTCAGGCTTGTACCCGCGCCGGAGGTGATCGACGATCGAGAGGACGATCGCGAGCAGGATCCCCTGCTCGACACCGACGACCACGACGACAGCGGCCGTGATCGCCGCCACGGCGAACTCGTCGAAGCGCACCTTGCGAATCCGGCGCATCCCGGTCACTGCGATCAACTCGATCCCGATTAGGAAGACGACGGTCGAGAGCACCGCCTCCGGCATGTACTGCAGCGGCTTGGTCAGGAACAGCAGCACGATCAGGACGACCCCGGCGCAGGTGAGTGAGGCGATCTGACTGCGGCCGCCGCCGCCGTCGACCATCTGCGTCTTCGTCGGGCTTCCATTGACGACGAACGTGCCCGACATGCCCGCCGCCACATTCGCCATGCCAAGGCCGACCAGGTCGACGTTCTCGTCGAAGCGGTCGCCGTACTTCGCTGCATAGGCGCGTGAGGTCGCCGCGCTCTGGGCGAGGATGACGATGAAGATCGAGAATGCCGTCCCCGCGAGAGCCGGAGCGTCCGTGGTCCAGTCGACGTTGGGCAGGCCAAAGTTCGGAAGCCCTCCGGGAACCGGGCCGAGCACTGCCACACCATGCGCCTGCAGGTCGATCGCCTTACTGACGATGATCGACCCGACGACGGCGATCAGGGCTCCTGGAACGACCTTCTCCACGTACTTCGTGCCCAGGATGATCACGGCCACGGCGACCGAGACCCCGACCGTCCACCAGCTGATCTCGTCGATGTTCTGGAGCGTTCCCCACAGCTTCTGGAACGTCCGCCCCGTGCCCGACGGCACGCCGAGCATGCCGCCGACCTGACCCGCCGCAACCTGGATGCCGACGCCCGTGAGGAAGCCGATGAGGACGGTGCGCGAAAGGAAGTCGGCGAGGAACCCGAGGTGAACGAGCCGTGCGAGGATCAGGTACAGCGCCGCGAGCAGGGCGACGAGGCCGGCGAGGGCGACGTACTGCGCCGATCCGGTCGCTGCCATCCCAGCGAGCCCGGCGGCCAAGATCGCCGCCGACGCTGAGTCGGCGCCGACGACGAGGTGACGCGACGATCCGAGCACCGCGAACACGGCGAGCGGCAGCAGGATCGTGTAGAGGCCGGTGATCACCGGCATGCCGGCGATCTTCGTGTACCCCATCGTCTCGGGAATCGCGAGCGCTGCGAGGGTGACACCCGCGAGCAGCTCGACCGGGAGCCGAGCTCGGTCGAACGGCACGATTCCCTGCAGGAGCGGGACGGGCGAGTGCCGGCGGTGGCGGGTGGAGCTCAAGGCCGCCCGAGTCTACGAGGCTGAGCGCTCCGCGGCCAGTCGCGCGACGGCCGCCACGGGCAACAGCACGACCTCGCCCGACCGTTGGCAGTTCGCGGCCCGCGCTACGACGTCAGCGGCGCAAACGGGTGCAGCTCGTCCTGGCCCGGCTGGACGATCCCGTAGCTCGCCTCGGGCACCTCGTTCCAGACGCCGGCAAGGTCGCCGAGAGGCTCCGAGACGACGAGGCGCGACTCGTCGGTGACACTCTGGAAGACGGGGTTCTCGGGATAGTGCTCGCGCAGTGCCCGAACGTCGGTGCTGAAGAAGAGCGACCTCGAACTGCCCTCGCTCGAGTAGCGAAAGGCCCAGATCCGCTCGCCGTCGGTCGTTGCCACGGTCATCTGAATCGGGTGCTCGACACCGTTGCGGGCCCCCGTTTCCTCGATCAGGCCGACGGCCCGGGCGACGGCGAGCGGGGCGTCGTCCTCGAGGCCGAACGTGAGCGCGAGGAAGAAGAACAGCTCCGAGTCGGTCGACCCTTCCATCGCCGGGTAGAGCGACGGATCGACCGCGAAAGCGAGCTCACGCTTGACTCGGGGAAACTCGCGGATCGCACCGTTGTGCATCCAGAGCCGGTTGCCGTACCGGAACGGATGACAGTTCGTCTGCTGAATGGCCGTGCCGGTAGAGGCGCGAATGTGGGCGAACACGAGCGGCGAGGAGATATGACCGGCGAGATCGTGAAGATTGCGGTCGTTCCAGGCCGGCTCGGTGCTGTGGAACACCGCCGGGGTCGGCACCGCCCCGTACCACCCGACCCCGAACCCGTCGCCGTTCGTCGTCGTCGCACCGAGCCGCGAATGGAGGCTCTGGTCGATCAGCGAATGGACGGGCCTGTAGAGCAGCTCCTCGAGCAGCACGGGCGAACCGGAGTAGGCGAGCCAGCGGCACATCAGGTGTCTTTTCTATCACGCTTCGCAGCGCGCTTTGCCGCCCGTGCCTCCTTCTTCTCCACCTTGCGATCTTTGTGAGCCGCCGACTGCTCCGCCGCCTTGTCCTTGGCGCCCGAGTAGGAGTCCCCGACGAGCTGCTTGCCACCCGTCCAGCCGAAGACCCAGGTGACGACCACGATTGCAAAGAGAGCGTTCCATGCGGTGATGACGAGCTGCTGCCCGAGCGAGTACGCCGTAGCGGTCTCGGGGTCGGTAACGCTCGCGAGCGAGATGTTGTTCACCGCCTGCGTGACCCCCACTCCGCCGGGGGTGAACGAGAGGGTGCTCGAGATCGAGTTGCCGCCGATCACCGACATGACCGTGTGGAACGTGACCGGAATGCTGTAGGCGGCAAGGAAGATCGCGACGACGGCCAGCCTCGCAACCCACGAGCCGAACGAGGGGAGAAGCACCCGGGTGACGTACTTTCGCGGAGTCGAAAGGATCGCACCGCCCTGCTTCGCCTTTTCCCAGAGGTCTTTGAACTTGGCCAGAAAGATCCTGACGAGCAAGAGAATGAGGATCACGCCGCCGGCGACAATCGCCAGGAAGAGCACCGGGTGGGCGGTGATGCCTCCGAGCTCGAGCGAGAAGCTGCCGGGCACCGTCACGAAGAGGTAGACGTAGACCAGTGTCCCGATGGTGGTGTAGAAGATCTTCTGCACCAACGTCCCGCCGAGAATGCCTGCGAACGTCGCGCCTTGGATCAGTGCCACGAACATCAGGAGGTAGGCGAGGGTGCCGAGGCTTGCGGGTAGAAAGCCGTTCATCGCGGTCCCGGCCGCGTAGGCGGCGAGGATCTCGCGGTAGCGGACGCCGCCCTCGGGATACCCGGCCGCGAGAATGGAGTACCAGGCGAACGCTGCGAGTGTCGTCTGGATCGTCTGGAAGGTGACGCCGGCGAGGATGTAGACGAGCGAGATCTCGGTGATCGTGTCCCAGACGTCCACGAACCATCCGACCACGTCGAACCCGAGGAGGCGGAAGACTCCGAGGACGACGACGATCCCGACGAGCCAGAGGGCGATCTTGACCAGTCGTCGAGCCCTCGACCGGTCATGGAACGGCGTCACCGTGCGCACCGTGTGGTGGAACACGCTCATCGGAGTTGAGGCTACCGCGATCAGCGGGCGGTCGCGACAACGTGTGCGGACGCCGGTAGCGGCGACGAGTAGGCTCACATCACCAATGCCCGGGGAGAACTGATCACATGAGCCTCGTCTGGGCCGGCCTGATCATCCTTCTCGTCGCCGCGGTCGCGATCGCGTCGATGCTCGCCGTCCGCCGACGGGCGCCCGACGGCAGCCACTTCAAGGACGGCGACCGCGCGGCCGGTGTCTTCGGGGTGCTTGCGACCGGGTTCGCCGTCCTGCTCGGCTTCGTCGTCTTCCTCGCGTTCGAGAGCTACGACACCTCACGCACAGGCGCGGAGGCAGAAGCGCAGATCGTCGCCCAGCAGTTCGAGACCGCGCAGACGTTCCCCGTCGCAGCGCGTGCTCCGCTCTCGGATGAACTGATCTGTTACGCGCGCACTGTCGTCTACGGGGAGTGGCCCCAGATGGAGTCAGGGTCGGCTGAACTGATCAACCCGTGGAGCGTCGACATGTTTCGCACGCTTCGGACGGTCGAGCCCCGCACGGCGGCGCAACAGGCGGTCTACTCGAAGTGGCTCGATCAGCGAACCGACCGGCAGTCTGCGCGGATGGACCGCACCCACGGCGCCGAGGGCGTCATTCCGGCGCCACTCTGGATCGTGTTGTTCCTGTCGGCGATCGTGATCTTCGCGTTCATGCTCTTCTTCGCAGACAGCGGCGAGCATGCCTTCGTCCAGGCCTCGATGATGGGTGGGATCGCGGTGGTGATCACGTCGACATTCCTGCTGCTCTGGTTCCTCGACAACCCGTACCACCGGGGGGTCGGCGGATTACCGCCCACCGCGATGAAACGCACGCTTGTCCTCCTCGACTACGAGGCGAAGCTGGTGGGCCTCCACTTTGACCATCGTTGCGACGCACACGGGGTACCTCGCTGACATCGGCGCCGCCAGCCGATGCTGCCTCCGCCGGTCGGGCCGACGGCCACTACGTCGACACGCTCTCCACGGTGCTTCTCACGATGGCCGCCGTCGCGACCGCGTGGGCGAGCTATCAGGCGGCCCACTGGCGCAGCGAGCAAGGGCTTGCCGGCAATCGCTCGACCGCTGCGCGAGTCGAGGCGAATCGGGCGGCCGGGCTCGCAAACCGGCAGATCCAGATCGACGTTGCCACGTATATCCAGTGGGTCGATGCGTACCAGCGAGGAGACACGCGCCTGACGACGTTCTACTTCCGCCGCTTCCGGCCCGAGTTCCGCCCTGCTGTCGTCGCCTGGATCGCGACCAAGCCACTGAAGAATCCCAGGGCGCCTCTGACACCGTTCGCGATGCCACAGTACTCGTCGGCGGCGCTCGATCAGGCCGATGCGCTGGAGCATAGGGGTGACATCGGCGCACTCCAGTCGGCGGCGCAGGTCGACCGGGCCGACCGCTACACGCTGTGTGTGGTGATGTTTGCGATGGCGCTGTTCTTTGCGGGAATCAGCACGCGGCTTCGCACCGCGAACTCGAGGGCCGTCATCGTCGGCGTCGGCTGGGTCACATTCCTGGCAGCGCTCGTCTGGATGGCGACGTTCCCGGTCAGCTTGGGCATCTAGAGGCTGCCGCCGTTGCCTCACGCCGCCGAGTGCGTCCGCCACCCGCACTACCGTGAGCCGTCGTCGCGGCATCCAAACGGGAGGCAATGATGAACACGGACAATTCGATGGCTGGCTGGATCGGGTTCGCCGGAATCCTGCTGGTGCTGATCGGTGTGGTCGACTTCTTCGAAGGCCTGATCGGGCTGTTCAAGGACGATTACTACGTCGTCACCGCATCCGGGTTTCTCGCAGTCAACCTGACGGCATGGAGCTGGGGCCTGATGCTGTGGGGCGTCTTGCTGTTCCTCGCCGGACTCGGCTTGATCGGCGGCCAAGGCTGGGCGCGCTGGTTCGCGATCATACTCGTCGCGGCGAACGTCGTCGGCCAGCTCGGCTTCCTCGGCAACAGCCAGTACCCGCTCTGGGCCCTGACGACTCTAGCGCTCAACATCATCGTCCTCTATGCACTGACAGCGCGCTGGAGCGAGAGTCAAGCCGACATCGGCACGGCCCGCTGAGCCTCTCGTTCGCGCCTTCGGGGCCGTCGAGCAGCGCCTAAGCTCAGACGGCCCCGAGGCGTCTGCGGAACCGCCGGCGTGGGCCGCGGTTGCAACGAGTGAAGCAGCCGAAGCGGCAGCCGCCATCGTGGCCGAGGTGGACGACGCCGCGTAACCGCTCACAGCCCTCCGGGGCTGATGATCGCTATGGCGCGATGCGGGGGAACTCCCCGTATTGCGCCATGGCCAGGCGGGCTCCATGGGGCTCCGCGGCACAGTACGCAGGCCCGAGCCTCTAGACGATCACACCCACCGCGGCCGATGCCTCTGCTTCGGCTTCTTCGGGGCTCGGAGGGCGCCCCTGGCGCTTGAGGATCACGACGACGGCCCCGACAACGAGGTAGGCAGCGAGGATGATCAGCGGCGTCGCGATCCTGTTGCCGCCGAAGTAGATCGTGTTGCGCACTGCCGTCGTGCCTGCCCCCGCCGGCAGGTACGGGCCGAAGACCCGCCAGATCCCGGGGAGGTAGGGCGCGGGCACCGTCCCGCCCGAGGCGGGAGCGCCGAAGATCACGAAGACGATGACGACAACCAGCGTGCCTGCCGCGCCGAGGATCGTCTGCAGAGCGGCGGCAGCGAACGCGACGGCCATCATCACGAAGGTGAAGAGCGCCCACAGAACGAAGAACTTCGACGTGGGCACGGCGCCGAGCACCGGGCCGGCGAGCGTGTCCGTGAGGAGTGCTCCAAGTGCAGCCGCGAGGGCCAGTGAGGCGAGCCGGCGTTTTCGCGTCGCAGGGCCGCCGAACGTCAGGCCGATCGACGCGGACAGGTAGCCGCCGACGACCATGGCCATCACGACGAAGAAGGACACGGCCCCGCTGGCGTCGCCAGGCGGGAGCGGGTGAGAAGGAACGACGACGATCTTCTGGTGCAACGCGGCCGCGCCTGCACCGAACGCGGCAGTGAGCGCTGCGGCCCCGGCCGCACCGGCCGCCGGCACCACGATCAACTTCGCGCCCGCCGTGCCGGCGACGAACGCTCCGTCGATCTTCCGCCGATCGATCGCGACGAGCACGGCCGCCTCGTTCGGGTACCGGGTCGTCTTCAGCGAGAACTGCTTCCCGACGACAGCGGGCAACGGGGAACTGCCGACGACTCCGAAGGCGACGCGGTGAGGCCTGGGATGGTGGAGCGCGCCGATGTAAGAGGTCACGAACAACGCCTGCACGAAGAGGACTACCGCGAGTGCCACGATCAGAAGCGGCAGGCCGGTCAACCTGCGCTTTGCCACCGCACCAGTCGAATCGGGAGCACCGTCGGCGCTCGGGCTTCTCTGTGAATCAGCCTCCGTCATGCTGCCCTCCGGACGAGTTCGAAGCGCTGCCGTTGAGCGTGCGCCGCCAGCCGAGCAGGAGATCGTGCACGGCGGCCGCGCCGACGATCTCGGCGGCAGGCACGTCGAGCTCGGACGGATGGAGGATGAAAGGCCGCGTCTGCGAGCCGCCGATGCCGCCGTGGAACGAGATCAGCTCCTCGAACGCGCAGCCCGTCTCGAGCGCGGGGTCGTAGAAGCTGCCGATCATGATGTCCGCGACGTGAGTGAACCCGTCGGTTCTGAGCAGGTGCACGGGGGCGTTCGCCGAGAAGTGCGCGAGCGGATCGGCACCCTCCACCCTGCCGGTGGCGAGGTAGTGCGTCCCCGCAGCCCCGAGCACAACGGGCCCGTGCTCGGACGAGCGGGCGAGGAGCCAGCCGACGTGCGGATGGTTTCGGAGCGCAGGGATCAAGTCCGGGTGGCGCTCGTTCATCTCCTCGAGCGTGAGGCGGCGCCGCTCCTCCATCAGGTAGACGAGGCCGAGGTTGCCCGAGCCCATCACGACGACATCCTTCCCGGAGACGTCGCTCTTCTTCTTCTTCTTCACCTGCCCGGCAGTTCGACCGGTCGCCTCGCCGAGCGCATTCCCGACCATCGAGCTCTGCTCGTCGCCGCCCGCGAGGCCGTCGACGCTGCCGCGCGTAAGTGAGCGCTCGACGAGCTCGTCGAGGCCGTAGCCGTTGCGCTGCTTGAAGGTCGCGCCCTGAGTCTGGCCGTGGTCCGAGAGGACGACGATCTCGTACGGCCTCGCGGCGTACACCCGCGCCCGCTCGATGCGTCCGAACTGCTGGTCGAGCTTGCGTAGGGCCTCCAGCGTGTCTGCGCGTTCGAGGCCCGAATGGTGCGCGACCTCGTCGTAGCTCGAGAACGTGGCGTACACCGCGGGACGCCCGTTCATCATGTCGGTGAGGACGCCGTAGACGATCAGGTCGCGAACGAACACGCACAGCGCGCCCCGCATCAGCGGGTAGTACCCACCACGGTGCCCACGGGGCTGCACGTCACGGCGTTTCGCACGACCCGAGGCGGAGATCTCGAGCATGACCTCCCAGAAGACGAGAACGAGGATCCTGGTGACGTTGAACCCGTTCGCGAGGAACGCGCGATAGCCCGGGTTCGCCTGCTTCTCCGCGTCCATCCGGCTGACCGTGAGGATCATGTGATCCGCCTCGCCCGAGAGCAGGTTGCCGCGGCTCGCGCCGCCGTCGCGAAGGAGCCCGTTGCCGGCATGGCGGCGCTCGATCTCGGCACAGTCGTCGGGCGCCGAGCACGTCATCGTCGTCGCGGTCTCCTTCTCCACCCAACGAAACGCGGGAATGTCGTCGTTCGAGCCGAGCAGGATCCCGGCCTGTGACGCGCCGGTCTGCGACGAGAGGTCGGTCTCCCACTCGGTCAAGGTGTAGCCGCCCTCCTCCAACCACCTCGCCATCGTCGGGGCGTTGCCGTCGCGCATCGCCCGCTGCAGGACGGGCAGCGCCAGGCCGTCGATCTCGAGGAACACGATGCCCGGCGCCGACGTCACGATCCGCTCTCCCGACCGGCCGGCGATCCGCTGGATCACCCGGAGGGTGTACGCATCGTCGTCGTTCGCGCCGACGACGACCTCGATCACGACACCGACGGCCGAGGCGACGAAAGCGACGCCGAGTGCTGCCCAGAACGAGTCGATCGCGAGATCGCCGTTGGTGAATCGATCGGCGGCCAAGAGCATGAGCGCATCGAGAATCAAGACGAGCAGGAGGCCCGTGACCAGCATCAACGGCAGTCGCAGCGCGGCGATCAGCGGCGGCAGGACCGCGTTGAGAACTGCAATCACTGCAGCGGCCAGGAGGGCGTCCCAGAAGTTGTTGACGTGAGCCCCTGGCACGATCCAGGCCGCTACGAGCAGCGACACCGTCGCCAGCAGCCACGCGACGACCACGCGGGCCGCGCCGATTCGCGGGCGCCCGGGACGCCAGACCGGCTGTTGGGCGTAGGTTGCAGGCGTCATCGCGGAGCGTTCTCCTTCGTTGCGTAGTGAGCGACGATATCGGCGGGTGCCTCCCCGGCGCGGAGCCGTTCGCTCATGTAGCGCATCGGCCCGTCGACATGGTGGAAGAAGGCCTTGAAGCCCGGGCAGAGGTAGTTGAGCCCCGCTTCGCCGTCGGGTGTCGAGATGAACCGGTCCTTTGGGCAGCCGCCGTGACAGGCAAAGCGAACGTCGCAGTCGAGGCAGAACTGCGGCAACGTGGCGCGCTTGTCGAGCCCGAACTGCCGCTGCTGCTGCGAGGCGACGAGGTCGAGCATCCGATGCTCCTTGATGTTCCCGAGCTTGTACGCAGGCTCTACGAAGTGATCGCAGGAGTAGAGGTCGCCGGTGTGCTCGAGCGCGAGCGCCAGGCCGCAGGTCTCGGAGTGCACGCACAGCCCCGGCGGCTCACCAACCCAGTTCGCGAGCGTGACGTCGAACAGCTGGACGTAGACCTCACCGACGTCACGCCGCACCCACTCCTCGAACACGTCGATCAGGAAACGGCCGTACTGCTCACCTCCGACCGAGCGGTTCGTGACGAGATCGCCCTTCTGCTCGTACAGCGGCCGGTCGCGCCACGACGACCACGGCACCTCACCGTCGGCTGCCTCGGACACCCGCTCGATGATGGGGATGAACTGGATGAAGCGAGCGTCGCACTCATCGCGCAGGAAGCGGTAGACATCGCGGCCACGATCGCCGTTTGCCGCGTGCACCGTCGTGAGCGCGTTCCATTCGACGCCGGCGTCGCGCAGGTACCCGAGCCCCTGCATCACCTGGTCGAACGAGCCGCTGCCGCCCTTGTTGACCCGGTAGGCGTCGTGCAGCTCCCGCGGGCCGTCGATCGAGATCCCGACCAGGAAGTCGTGCTCCTTGAAGAACGCTGCCCACTCCTCGTCGAGCAGCGTGCCGTTCGTCTGAATCGTGTACGCAGCCCGCTGCCCCGGCTTCAGATACCCCTTCGCCAGCTCGACCGAACGCCGGAAGAACTCGACTCCCATCAGCGTCGGCTCACCGCCCTGCCACGCGATCGTCACCTCCGGCACGGTCGCATGCGCCTCGATCAGCTGCTGCACGTACTCCTCGAGCAGCTCGTCGGCCATCCGGAACCGAGAGCCCGGATACAACATCTCCTTCGAGAGGAAGAAGCAGTAGGAGCAGTCGAGGTTGCACACCGCCCCCGTCGGCTTCGCCAGCAGGTGAAAGGCGCGCGGCACCGAGGCAGCGCGGAGATCGGTGGCGATCGTGTCTGTCACGGGTGCTGGTGGGGCGGTCACCGGCCGGCGACCGCCCCGTTTCTCAGGTCGCCCTACTCGGCAGCCGCAGCGACGCCGACCGCGATCAGATCCTTGGCATGGATCCACTGGTCGGCGAGCGCGATGCCACCGGCATCGACGATCGCATCGCGAAGCGGGATCGCCCAGAGGTGCTCGAGCAGGATGATGGCCGCGGTCGTCCCGTTCGGGATCGCGTCGGCGACGTACCAGACCTCGCCTTCGGAGATCAGGTGCCCGTCCGCCATCGCCTCGGCGCCGAGCTCCGCTCCTGCCTCGACCGACTCTTCGTCCTCGCCGTAACCGAAGCCGACAAGGGCTCCGGCGATGGCGCCGAACTCGATCGCCTCGTCCTGGCTGAGGTCGCTCACCTGCAACGCTTCGACGTTGCCCTCGTCGTCCTTCTGCACGACGAGCGCGTCGACGATCTTGACGAACTCGTGCTCGCGCAGCCGGTCGAGCTCGGCTGCGATCTTGCCGGTGAAGTTCGGCTCGGAGAACCCGAGCACGAGCATCTGTACGGGGCCAATGGCCACTGTGTGCTCCTCTCCGCTCATGAAGCTGAAAGCAGCTTCTGCTTCTGCATGTCGAATTCCGCCTGCGTCAGCACGCCCTCGTCGAGGAGCTTCTTCAGGTTCTCGAGCTGGGTGACCATGTCCGCACCCCCTGCCTCCGGAGCAGCAGCCTCGGGAGGTGGCGGGGCGTACTGCGGCTGGGCCTGCTGCGACTGGAGGTCTGCAATCTGCTGGTTCTGGGCCTGCTCGGCTGCCTGCGCCTGGGCAGACTTCGTGCCGGCGTGGTGCGCGACTCCGCCGACGACGGCTGCCGCCATGAGCGGCCTTCCTCGTCTTCTCATCATCTCGGGTTCTCCCCTTCCGTGATCTTCGATGGCTCCGGCAGTGCCGGTACGCCATGAGTCTATGCGAATGGCCGAGCCTCGTACGATGGTCGGATCGTGTCGCCGATCCCGTACCCGGAGCCGCCTCTTTCCAGCTCGACGTTCGTTCTGCGGCCGTTTCGCGAGGACGACTTCAGGGCCGCGCTCACGCTCTCGGAGGATCCGGCAACTGCGCGTTGGGTCGAGCCCCTGCCGGCGGATGACGGTGCGGGGGTGGTCTCCTTCTTCGAGGAATCCCGGGCGGCGGGAGAGCTGCTCCATCTCGTCATCGCCGACCGTGCTACTGACGGGTACCTCGGCGAAGTGATGCTCGCGCCGGACGAGTACAACGTCGCCGAGATCGGCTGTTGCCTCGTACCGGCCGCGCGCGGACGCGGGATCGCGACCGAAACGCTCGTGTTGCTCACAGACTGGGCGCTCGAGGCACTCCGCCTCGAACGCGTGCAGGTGGTCGTCGCACGCGAGAACACCCAGGCGCTACGGCTTGTCGACCGCGCAGGCTTCTGCCGCGATGAAGGTCACGGAGAAGACGTCGACCTCGTCGTGCTCTCACGTCCCGGGGGATACGAGCCCGGCTGACGAGCCGGACAGCAGTCACGCCAACATATCCTCGCGTCCGTTGCGGACTGGCGTCAATCGTGTGACCGTCACGGGATCGGCGCATACTCCATGGCACGAATGGGACAACCGATCTGTCGGCTACCGTGCCCGAGAGGCCGACGATTCGAAGCTCCAGTCGATTGCCAATCAGGAGGGAGACTCCGTGAACGCATCATCGCCCCCATCTGACGATCAAGTGCCCGCTCAGCCGGCCACCGCGACGGCCGGCCGGAAGCGGCCGATCGTGTGGATGGTCGTCACGGGGATTGCCGTCGTGCTGGCGATCGGGTTGGGCATCTGGGCCGTGAACGTGCACTCTGATCTCGAGGCGAGCCAGTCAGAGCTTGCGGCACAGACCGAAGCGACGCAGACCGCACAGGCACAGGCGCAGGCGCAGGCCGATGCCGCGGCAGCCGCTGCGGCGGAGGTCGAGAAGATCAATGCCAACAACGAGGTGTACGTCGTGTCGAACGAGGACGTCGCGCAGGCCGAGAGCGACGTCGCCGCAGCCGAGAAGGCAGTCGCCGACGCAAACGCCGCAGCCATTGAGGCGAGCAATGCCGCAGCGGCAGCGCAGGACCAGGCCTCCAAGCTGCGCACCGAGCTCGATCAGGCCCGAGCAGAGCGAGACCTGGCGAGGGCAGAGCGCCAGCAGGCGAGGATCTGCTCCCGGGGCTCACTCGGAGTGATCTCGTCCATCACGAAGAGCCCCGAGCAGGCCGCCGCAGAGATGGAAACCGTCTCGAGCGCCTGCGCGGCAGCCGTGTCCGGGTAATAGGTGCGTGCCGGGGTTTGGGCTTGCGCTGCATCCTGCGCAAGCCCAAACCCCGGCAGTGCTGGCTAGGCCAGTGCCTTCTGCTTCAGTGCGTCGAACTCGGCCTGATTGATGGCGCCGCTGTCGAGGAGCTGCTTGGCGCTCGAGATCTCGGCTGCGGCTCCGCCGCCCGCTGTGGAGCGGACGTAGTCGTCCATCTGTGACTGCTGGGCTTTGGCTCGCTCGAGAGCGCGCTGGTTCATCCCCTCGTTCTGCGTGATCACGTAGATGAAGACGCCCAGGAACGGCACCAGGATGGTGAAGAGCAACCACCCGGTCTTGCCCAATCCCGAGAGGTCGGAGCGGTGGAAGACGTCGCCCCAGATCCTGAACAGCAACATGAACCACAGGACCCAGATGAAGAAGACGAACATCGTCCACATCACGTCGAGGAACGGGTAGCTAGCTGCGATCATGAAATCTCCCTTGCGTTAGCCGTGCGTGGTTTCGTTCCGGACACTACAGCCGTTCGCGCCCGTCGACGCCGGCCGTCAGCACGTCACCGGGCTGCGCATGATCGAGCTCGGCCTGGACTGCGCGGTGGACGTTGCCATGGATGTGGTCGGATCCGATCCGGTCGACGACCCCATCTTCGCGAAGGACGGCGAGAACGCCGGGCTTGACGCGGGCGAGGCGGAACCCGACGTCGTCGGCGGCGAGGAACTCGTGGATCTCCACGAGCTTTGCAGAGCCCTGGGAATCGATGAAGTCGGCGCCCTCGAGATCGAGCACGAGCACACGGACCTTGCCGTCGACAAGAGCGCGAATCCGGTTCTCGAGCGCCTCCGTGGTGGCGAAGAACAGCCCGCCGTCGAGCCGCAGCACGACGATGCCCTCGAACGTCTGGTCGTCTGCGTTCTCGCCGAGATCGCGAAACACCTGGGTGCCGGGCTCGCGGCCCAGAAGAGGCATCGACGGCCTGGTTGCGACGTACACAAGCCAGCCGAGCGAGAGCACGACCCCGATCACGACGCCGGCGAGGACGCCGAGCGAGAGAACGCCGATGATCGCCGTCACGGCGATCCAGAAGTCGAACCGGGTGACGCGGTAGAGGCGCCGCAGCTCCGGGATGTCGATCATCCCGAACACAACCGCATCGATGATGATCGCCGCCAACACGGCCTTCGGCAGTTGCGAGAACAACGGCGCCAGCACGATCAGCGTCGCGAGGACGAGGGCTCCTGTGACGAGGGACGCGACCGGTGTCCGCGCCCCGGCCGACTCGTTCAGCGAGCTCGCAGAGAGGCTCGTCGACACCGGCATTCCCTGAAACACGCCTGCCCCGGCGTTCGCCATCCCCTGCGCCACCGACTCCTGATCGACATCGATGCGATACCGGTGCCGGGTCGCAAACGCGCGCGCGTCCCCAGCAGTCTGCGAGAAGCCGATCAGCAGCAGTGCAACCGAGGCGATCACGATCACCGGCAGGTTCTGTCGGACGATGTCGTAATCGGGAAGCATCGGCGCCGGGAGCCCACGCGGGACATCGCCGACAAGCGCGACGCCGCGGGCACCCAAATCGAAAAGGGCCGACGCCAGTAGCCCGCCGACGACCAGCACGAGCGCGCCCGGGATCGCCGGGGCGAGAAACCGCAAGGCGAGAATCACCGCGAGGGCGACGACGCCGACGACGAGCGTCGCCCACTGGATATCTCCAAGCGTGCGCGCCCACGACCCGAGCTCTCGCCAGGCGCTGTCGCCCTCGGAGGACGTTCCCGTCAGCTTCGGCAGCTCACCGATCACGACGTCCACCGCCGCCCCCGCCAGGAACCCGGTGACGACTGCCTTGGAGAGGAACTGAGCGATCCACCCGAGTTTCAAGGCGGCGAGCAGAAGGAACAACAGGCCCGTCACCATCGTGATCGCAGCCACCAGCTGAGCTGCCTGATCGCCTCCCAGCCCTGTCACGAGCACCGCGCCCCCGGCGACCGCCGCAAGGGACGAGCTCGGGCCCGTCGAGATCTGCCGCGAGGTGCAGAACACCGCGTAGATGAGCGCACCTGCCGCAGCCGCGTAGAGCCCGTTCTGCAACGGGACGCCGGCGATGCCTGCGTACCCGAGGTTCTTCGGCACGATCAGCGCCGTGACCGCGATGCCCGCTGCGATGTCGCCCCGCAACCACCGACGCTCGTATCGCGGCAGCCAGTCAGTGATCGGGAGAAAGCGGCGCACCCCGCGATCCTACGGGCCGATCACCGAGAAAGTCGCGCGCTAGTCGCGGTTCTCGTCGAGGTACTTCTTGAGCCCGAGGAACGGCAGGATGAACGCTGCCACGAGCGCCGCCGCCCAGACGATCACTGCAGCGGCGAGCCAGGTGCCGAGGCCGCTGATCGTGAACCCATCGGAGATCAAATCGGTGATGATCAACGACACGAGCGTCGCGATCAGCGCCACCCCTCCGAGCGCCGACGATCCCCGCCGCCGCAGCGAGCTGGCGAGGAATGGGATCATCAACGCAAGGACGACCGTGAAGATGACGACGGCGAGGATGAAGCCGCTCGCATTGAGGTCGAACCCGCTGAGAGCAAGCGACGCGACGATGAGGCCGACCGCGTTGGCGGCGAGCATGACGACCGTGCGGACGATGAGACGAATCACGAGGCTCCTATCCTGCGTAGCGGGCGCGGGCTGAACGCGCTGAGTAAGTTGCCAAATCGCCGAACAGCCCGAGGGCGACAAGAAGCCACCCCGCTCCGGAGACGCCGTCGAGCGGCCCCCACGCCAGGACGTAGGCGAGAGTCGTCCACGGCAGGACGAGAAGACCGAGCAGCGGCCAGAGCCAGCTCGAAAACGCCGCGTCGACCTTGTCCCCGAAGATCCACCACATCAGGAGGGCGAAGCGGGGACCGATGAAACCGGCCGAGAGCGCGAGGCAACACATACGCGGCGAGGCTAGCGCATCGGCGCAGCGCGTTCAAGCGCGGAGCTACCGCGTCTTCGTGAACCGCTGCACGGCGCCGAGCAGCTCAGTGGTCTTCTCCGTCGCGAGCTTCTGGTCACCAGACGCGAGCGCCCCCGCCACACAGTGCTGCACGTGGTCTTCCAACACCTTCAGCCCAACGGCCTCGAGGGCCGTCCCAACGGCACCGAGCTGCGTGAGGATGTCGATGCAGTAGCGGTCGTCCTCGATCATCTTCGAGATCCCGCGCACCTGCCCCTCGATGCGCGCGAGCCGCTTCAGGAGCTGATCCTTGTGGGGCGCGTAGCCGTACACAGGAGATGCACTCGTCGTCGCCATGGGCCGAATGGTAACATACCCCCCGGAGGTATTTGAGATAGCAACCGAAACCCTCATCTACAGCGTGCCCGGCGTCAACTGCGAGCACTGCCGCAGTGCGATCACGAAGGAGCTCGGCTCGGTGGCAGGCGTGGAGTCGGTGGACGTCGATCTCGAGCGGAAGCTCGTCACCGTCACGGGCGGCGGCGTCAGCGATGCGGATGCGCGGGCCGCGATCGACGAGGCCGGCTACGACATAGCGTCATGAGCCCGTCCGCAACCTCGCGGCTCGAGCTGCCGATCGAGGGGATGACGTGCGCATCGTGCGCGTCGCGGATCGAGCGCAAGCTGAATCGGCTCGAAGGTGTGAGCGCGTCGGTCAACTACGCGACCGAGAAGGCGGCCGTCGACTTCGACCCGGCGCTCGTCGGGCCCGAGGATCTTCTCCACGCTGTCGCCGAAGTCGGGTACGCGGCCCGTCTGCCGCGCGACGCCGTCGACGCGGCTGTCGATCCGACCGCATCGCTCCGCCGCCGGCTCGTCGTGTCGGCGATCCTCACGGTCCCGGTCCTGCTCCTCGCGATGCTGCCGGCGCTCCAGTTCCGCTACTGGCAATGGCTCGCGCTCGCGCTGGCAACGCCGGTCGTCCTCTGGGGTGGCTGGCCGTTCCACCGCGCCGCCTGGCAGAACCTGCGTCACCGCGCCGCGACGATGGACACGCTGATCAGCGTCGGCACACTCGCCGCGTACGGCTGGTCGGTCGTGGCGCTCTTCTTCCTCGGCGCCGGGACGCCCGGGACGAAGATGCCGTTCGAGCTGACGCTGTCGCGGAACGCCCCGGGCGACAACATCTACTTCGAGGTCGCCTCCGTGGTGACGGTCTTCGTGCTGGCGGGCCGCTACTTCGAGGCGCGCGCGAAGCGGCGGGCAGGCGCTGCGTTGCGAGCACTGCTCGAGCTCGGGGCGAAGGACGCAGCTCTGCTCGACCCGAGCGGGAACGAGCGGCGCGTGCCGATCGCGCAGCTCCAGGTCGGCGACCTCTTCGTCGTGCGGCCCGGTGAGAAGATCGCCACCGACGGCGTCGTCACGGAAGGTCGAAGTGCCGTCGACCGCTCGCTCCTGACCGGCGAGAGCATCCCCGCCGAGGTCGAGCCGGGGGACGAGGTCAGCGGCGCCACGATCAACGTCGGCGGCAGGATCGTCGTGCGCGCCGTCAACGTCGGTGAGAACACCGCGCTCGCTCAGATCGCGCGACTGGTGACCGAGGCGCAGACGGGCAAGGCGCCGGTGCAACGGCTGGCCGATCGCGTCTCGGCCGTCTTCGTGCCGGTCGTGATCGTGACCTCTCTCGTGACGCTCGCCTACTGGCTCGTCGACGGTGCGAGCGCCACCTTTGCCTTCTCGGCCGCGGTGGCGGTGTTGATCGTCGCGTGCCCGTGCGCGCTCGGGCTTGCGACGCCGACCGCACTGCTCGTCGGCACCGGTCGCGGCGCACAGCTCGGGATCCTGATCAAGGGGCCCGAGATCCTGGAATCGACCCGGCGCGTCGACACGATCGTCCTCGACAAGACCGGCACGGTGACGCAGGGGCGCATGGCCCTCGTCGAGATCGTGACCGCGCGCGGAACGGAGCGCGCCGAGGCGCTTCACCTGATCGGGTCGCTCGAGCGCGCCTCGGAGCACCCGGTGGCGCGAGCGATCGGTGCCGCAGCGGCCCGCAAGCAGCCACCGGCGCCTGTGGAGGGGTTCCGGAGCCGCGACGGGCTCGGGGTCGAAGGCGTGATCGAGGGCCACGCGGCCGTCGCCGGGCGGCCGGCGCTCCTCACCGAGTGGGGCATCGAGCTGCCGGCCGAGCTGGAGGCAGCGCTCGTCGCTCGCGCAGGAGCGCGGCCAGACGGCAATCGCCGCCGCCTGGGATGGAGCAGCACAGGCCGTCTTCGTCGTGGCGGACACCGTGAAGCCGTCGAGCGTCGCGGCGATCGCGGAGCTCGAGCGGCTGGGCCTGCGCCCCGTCCTCCTCACCGGCGACAACGAGAGCACCGCGCGGGCCGTCGCCGACTCGGTCGGGATCGACGAGGTGATCGCCGAAGTGCTCCCTGCCGGGAAGGCAGCGGTCGTGGAACGCCTGCAGCGCGAAGGCCGCGTCGTCGCGATGGTCGGCGACGGCGTCAACGACGCTCCCGCGCTCGCCCAGGCCGACCTCGGCCTCGCGATCGGCACGGGCACCGACGTCGCGATCGAGGCCAGCGACCTGACGCTCGTCAGCGGCGACCTTCTGGCTGCAGGCGACGCGATCCGGCTCTCACGAAGGACGCTCGCGACGATCAAGGGGAATCTCTTCTGGGCCTTCGCGTACAACGTCGCCGCCATCCCGCTCGCCGCCGCCGGCTACCTCGGCCCCATCGTCGCAGGCGCCGCGATGGCGTTCTCCAGCGTCTTCGTCGTCTCGAACTCGCTCCGCCTGCGCAGCTTCAAGCCGCGGCGCGCCTGAGCGACCTCAGGCGACGATGCGGTAGACCTGGAACACCTCGGCGAACTCACGGTTCACGTTCGTGCCGTGCACCTTCGCGAGGTTCCAGATGTACTCGGCGTTCGCGTAGCGGCGGTGCTGCTGCGAGGCGTAGCGCTCGACAGCGGCGATCTTGCGCTCCAGGTGCCGCTGCTCGAGCGAGATGTAGGCGCCGTAGGAGAAGTCGAAGTTGTTCCACGGGATCTCGTAGCCCAGGATCGTCGTGCGCTTGAAGGCACGCAGGCCTTCCTGCGCGATCGTCTGGTGATCCTGGTGGACGTCGTGGTGGGAGGGCTGGAAGACGACGTCCGGCCGCCACTCCTCCCACAGCGCCACGAGCAGCTCCAGGATGTCCTGGCGCCGCTCCGGGAAGGTGCGCACGTCGAAGTCGTGCACCGTCAGGTGCGACTCGGGGATCCCCAGCTCGGCCGTCGCCTCGCGTACCTCGCGCGCCAGGGTGTCGGGTGCGAACCCGGGCGGCAGCGAGCGCGTCGCGATCGAGAACGCCACATAGCGCACCTCGCAGCCCGCCTCGACGAGTCGCGCCATGGTTCCGCCGCAGCCGAACTCGCCGTCGTCGGTGTGCGGGGCGAGAACGAGCGCGCGCTTGCAGGCATCGATCACGGCGTCGCCTCCGTCTTCCGCGGCACGCTCACCGCAAGAGCGGCGAGCCCGAGCATGGCCCAGGTCATCGGGTCCTCGAAGAGCGCGTTGTAGAAGAAGCTGTGCACGGTGATCGCCACTAGCGTAAGGCCCACGGCGAACGACACGCGCGACGTGAAGCCGCGGCCGAGCCCTCGAAGCGCCGCGAGCAGTGTCGCAACGCCCAGCCAACCGAGGAGCAGAAGGCCCGGAAGCCCTTCTTCCGCCGCCACCGTGACCGGCGTCGTGTGCGACGCAGCCTTCTTGGGCCGCTTGCCGGGCAGGCCGAGCCGGTCGGCATAGGCGCGCTTGAACCCACCCGCGCCGACGCCGCCCAGAGGGTGCGCAACGGCAATGCGAAGGCCCTGGCCGACGAGCGTCGAGCGGTCGCTCGTGACCGAGTTCAGCCCCGAGCGCGACTTCTTCTCGACGCGGTGGCGCACCTGTGGCGCGGCGATCGCCGCGAGCACGAGCACGGCCACGAGGCCGAGGGCAAGCAGTGGCGCAATCCGTCCCCAGACGACGAACGCCGCTACGACGACGCCGACCGCGAGAGCCACGTAGCTCGACTGCGAGAACGAGAAGAACAGTCCCACCCACATCGCCGCGACCACCGCATAGAGGCCCCAGAGCTTCCAGCCACGAACTCCCCCGAGCAGGATCCCGGCCAGCGCCGTCAGGATCCCCACCGTGAGATAGCGCCCGTAGATCGACGGGTCCCAGAAGATCGAATTGACGCGGAAGAACGGCGCGTACGCGTTCCCGACGATCACCTTCGGGTTCCAGAAGATGTCCCGCGTCGCCCACTGGTACACGCCGATCGAGGCATAGAGGAGCGCAGTGCCGACGAGGCCGGCCCACAGCCACGTCAGCCAGCGTCCGCGCCACGGCAGCCGCGCGAACCCGAGCGCCAGGAGACCGAAGGGCAGGACGAAGGCCCCGACGAAGATCGCCCCTTCGCGCAGGTCGACGCTCCACACGAGCGTCAGGCCGGTCCACGCGACAAACGCCGCGAGCGGGAGTGCGACCGGGCCGAGCTCGCGCTCGCGCTTCTCCCCCCGGACGACGAGCTGCCAGCCGAGCGCAAGCGCGAGCGATGCGATGACGGCATACAACGGCAGCAACAGATGCGCGTCGTCGTCACCGAGCTTGACCGGGATACGGGCCGGGAGGCAGGCGAGGGTCGCGAACGCGAGCAGATACGGCCACCGAAGCAGGGCCCAGGCACCCGCCGCGGAGACGAGCGCTCCCGCGACGCCCGCGGCACCGAGCTTGAGCACGCTCATGTTGGGGGCGAGATACGCGGCGAGACCGGCAAGACCGACGGCCCACGCGACGAGCCCGGCGATTCGGAGGTCCCTCCGATCGGCGACGAACAACAGCGCCAGGCCGGCGCAGCCAACGACACTTCCGAGCTGCGCGGCGAGACTCACTGTCCTGCGCTCCCGACGAGCACCGCCGCACGCGCCGAGTGGCCATTTGCCGTCACGGTGAGCGTGAACCGGCCCTGCTGCAGTGGGGCACGCAGCCGCAGCGTCCCCGGGCGCGCCACACCGGTGCGGGCGCCGAGCTTCCACGTGACGCGAGGGGCATCGGTGAGCACGAGCACGGCGAACGGCGAGCCCGGGGTCGTGGCAACAACCTTGCGACCGAGCGCGACGTAGCGGATCACAACGGCCTGCGACCGCGTCGGGCGACCGACGTTTCCGGCGATGTCGATGGCGCCGAGTCGCAGCCGGTACACGCCCTTGCGCAACGGGACACCTCCTTGCGTCCCGAACCAGTCGATCGTCCCGGTCGTCTTCTGGCCCTTCTTGAGCACGGCACGCTCACCGTCGACGTAGAGCGCGATGCGGGACGGCTCGTCGACCCGGTAGCCGACGACGACGCGGTCGCGACGGCCGTCGGGAGAGAAGACGCGGGGCGCGAGGTGTGTCATGGCTACACGGGGCGGTGTCGTGTCGACCCGGATCGGGTTCGGGAGCACGATCGTCCGGTGTTGCTGCGCGAGCTTGACGCGCGGCCGGTAGAGACCCTCGGCCACGATCGCGCCGGCGGCGTCGCGCCCGTCCCACGCCATCGCGAGCCTCTCTCCCGCGAAGCCACGGCCACTGAACAGGCGGCGGACGAGCTCGTTGCGTCCGCCGATCATGTCGACGGTGACGTGATCTGCGCTTCGGAGGCGGAAGGAGACGATCGCGCGCGACGTCGGGCAGCGACACCCTGGAGCGAAGACCTTGGTCGGCACGCGCGTCCCGAGGATCGGGCTCTTCGTCAACTTGAGTTGCTCGGTGTAGACGAACGCGAGCGCGGTGGCGGCGAGAAGCGCCGCCACGAGGGCGGCTGGCGCATATCTGGCCACAGCCCGCAGATTGTAGGGCGGAGCCCCCGGCAACCGTACAATTGACGGATGCGCCGGCGTGCCGACCCCTACCGCGATACCGACGTGATCGACGCGCGGGCGCCCCGCGTGAACCAGACCGTCGTCGGCATCGTGGCGCTCGTTGCAGTGCTGACCGGCTGGTGGGTGCTGCTGGCGCTGCTCGCCCTGCAGCTTGCGCTCGGCCTCACGCTCGGGCGGCGCTGGTGTGTCGCCTGCGTCTTCTACTTCGAGGTTCTGCAGCCACGCTTTGGCGAAGGGCCGCTCGAGGACAGCCGGCCGCCGCGGTTCGCGAACATGGTCGGCCTCGGATTCCTCGGCGCCGCGTCGCTCTCGTACCTCGTCGGCTGGACGACGCTCGGCGCGGCCCTCGGCGGAATCGTGGCTGCTCTCGCGCTGCTTGCAGCCGTGACCGGCTTCTGCGCCGGCTGCACAGCCTTCCGAATCGGCTACGTGCTGACGGGACGCCCGTTCGTCAGCTGCCCGCTGCCGCCGGCGCTACCACTCGACGCCACTTGAGCCGAACCGCCAGCGCGATCCCCGCGACGAGGGCCATGCTGACGACCGTGATGATGATCGCATTCGCGCCGGGTGGGTCGAGCAGCTTCACGCCCGAGAGCGACAGCACGAGCGCGAGGCAGACGCGCAGGGCGCGATCGGGCAGCCTCACGGTCAGCTGGCTCCCGAGCAGCACACCCGGGATCGACCCGATCAGCAGCCAGCCGGTCGCATGGAGGTCGACACTGCCGGTGACGAAGTGGCCGAAGCCGGCCACCCAGAGCAGCAGCGCAGCCTGGAAGAGGTCGGTGCCGACGATCTTCGCCGCCGTCAACGGGAACGCGATCATCATCACGAGCCCGAAGAACGTGCCGGAGCCGACGGAGGTGAGCCCGACGACGAAGCCGCCGAAGACCCCGAGCAGGACGGCGATCGTCCGATCGTGCCGGGAGAGGATGAACGGTGCGTCGTTCCCGTGCGGCCGCAGGAACGCCTTCACGAAGAAGCCGATGCCGCCGATCACGAGCGTGACACCCAGAAACTGCTGCGCGACGCTCTCGTAGCTGTCGCCGTACGTGCGCGACAGGTAGGCCGAGACCGATACCCCGATCAACGACGCCGGCGCGGAGCCGATCAGCATCCACATCGCGAGGCGCGCGTGGACATGGCCGAGCTGGCGGTGCCGTCCGGCGCCGAACGACTTGAAGATCGCCCCGTGCAGGATGTCGGTGCCGATCGCCACGGTCGGCTTGAAGCCGAAGACGAGGATCAGCATCGGCGTCATCAGCGAGCCGCCGCCCATGCCCGTCATCCCGACGAGCAGGCCGATCAGCAATCCTGCGACTGAGAGCTTCCAGTCCACTACGCAGCCGGCTCCGCCGTTGGCACGAGCAGTTCCTTCATCGTGTCGCCGCGCAGACCGAGGCGGAGCGTCTCGAGCGGGATCACCTCGTCGGGCGGGATGTTGCCGAGGTTCACGTTCGGCCCGAACTGCTTCACGAACCACGCCTGCGACGACTTCGTCGGCGCCTCGAAGATCAGGTCCTCGACCGATACCTCGTGCGCGATCTCGTCGATCAGGCCGGTGCGCATGTCGCCGTCCTTGCGGAAGATGCCGGCGGTGCCACCCTCGCGCGCCTCGGTGATCACCTTCCAGGAGCCGGCTTCGAGCTCCTCCTTGATCCACTCGACCCACTGGTACGGGGCGAAGACGACGTCGGAGTCCTTGGAGCCGACCTCGGAGAGAACGGTGAAGTCGCGCGCGAAGTCGCGGATCAGCTCGAGCTTCTCGTCGCGCGGGATGTCGAGCGTCCCGTCGGAGATCTCGACGTGGGCGAAGCGGTGCTCGACGAGCCATGCCTTGTACTCGTCCACCTTGCCCTTTGCGTACACGGCCTCGAAGAGCGTGCCGCCGCAGACGACGGGCGTGTCGAAGTGCCGGTACAGCGCGATCTTCTTCTCGAGGTTGTTCGTGACGTAGCTCGTGCCCCAGCCGAGCTTGACGATGTCGACGAACGCACCGGCGGTGTCGAACATGCCTTCGATGTCGCGCGTGTTGAGGCCCTTGTCCATCACATGGGTGAGGCCTGACTGGCGGGGCTTCGCGGGCCGCGAGGGCACGTCGAGGAAGCCGGGATCAAAGTCGGGCATACAGCTCCTTCAGCTTGTCGTGGGCGCGGGCCTGGACGTCGTGGTAGAGCGAGTTGCCGTGCGCGTCGATGCCGACGATCAGCGGCCCGAAGTCCTTGACCCGGAACTTCCACAGGCACTCGGGCATCAGCTCCTCCCACAGCACCTCCTCGATCTCCTCGATCTGCGTCGTCTCGAGCGCCGCGGCGCCGCCGACGATCGCGAAGTAGACCATCCCGAGGCGCTGCATCGGCTCGATCGCGACGTCGGGGAACCCGCCCTTGCCACAGATCGCGCGCACGCCGTACTGCTCGCCGAGCCCTTCGGTGAAGCGCACCATGCGGGCGCTCGTCGTGGTGCCGATGCAGATCTTCTCGTACGTGCCTCTGCCCTCGGCGTCGGTGGACACCTTGCGCACGTTCGGCGCCGTGTGGAGCAGGAAGGCCCCTCCGAGATCCATCGGCGGCTCGACACCCTGGTCGAAGATGCGGATCTGGGTGCGGTCGCGGATCCCGATGATGTGGCCCTGCACCGTCACCTCGTCGCCGGCGCGGAGCTTGAGGATCTCGGCCGGATCGATGATGGGGAACGTGACTTCGTGGTGAGCCATGTCTCAGGCCTCCCGGTCGAAGTCGGTGGTGCCGTCGGCGGCGATGTGGGCCGAGGCGCGTCGGGCGGCCCAGCACTGGTAGTTGACCGCGACGGGGTTCAGGGTCATGTGCGTGTCGGCGTGCTCGATGTGGCACTGGAGCACGGTGACGTCTCCGCCGAGCCCCATCGGGCCGATGCCGGTCTCGTTGAGGAGGCCGTAGAGCTCGTCTTCGAGCTGCGCCACGAGCGGGTCGGGGTTGCGGGTGCCGACGGGACGGGCGATGGCCTCCTTGGCGAGGTACATCGCGTAGTCGGCCGAGCCGCCGATTCCCACTCCGACGATGCCGGGCGGGCACGGCTTGCCGCCCGCGTCGACGATCGACTCGAGCACGAACTTCTTGATCCCGACGACGCCGTCGGCCGGAACGCACATCTTGAGGAAGCTCATGTTCTCGGAGCCGGAGCCCTTCGGGACGCACTTGACGTCGAGCCCGTCCCAGTCCGGGATGAACTCCCAGTGCACTATCGGCAGCCGGTAGCCGATATTCGGCCCCGTGTTCTCGCGCGTCAGCACGTGCACGGCATTCGAGCGCAGCGGGTGCTCGACCGTGGCGCGCGCGGTGCCCGCCCTCAGGGCCGCGTAGATCCGGGTCGGGTGGAGCGGGAAGTGCTCACCGACGCGGCAGGTGTAGACGGCGATCCCGGTGTCCTGGCAGACGAGGTTCTTCTGCTCGTCCGCGATCGAGACGTTGCGATGGATCGTCTCGAGGATGCGGATCCCGGTAGTCGACGTCTCGCGGTCGCGCGCGGCTGCAAGTGCGTCGCGCAGGTCCTGTGGGATGTCCTTCAGCGCCCACACGTACAGGTGCGCTGCGGCATCCTCGACGACCCCGTCGAGGTCGGTTGTGGTGATCGTGCTCATACGCTCGCTTTCTCCGAGGCTGCCCGTCCCGCGCGGCGTCCGAAGACGACACACTCGAGCAGCGAGTTGCCCATCATGCGATTGCGCCCGTGCGTGC
Organism: uncultured Thermoleophilia bacterium; assembly: GCA_963829285.1. GTDB lineage: Bacteria > Actinomycetota > Thermoleophilia > Gaiellales > Gaiellaceae > Gaiella. The sequence continues at coordinate 381,892 of CAWHHW010000004.1, forward strand.
CGCCCGCGATCTCACCGCAGGCGTACAACCCCTCGAGCGTTGTTTCGGCGCGCTCGTCGATCACGAGACCGCCGTTTTGGTAATGGAGGACCGGATAGGTGAGGAGCGGCTCGGTGAGCGGATCGATGCCCGCGCCGCGGTAGCGCCGCAGCATGTACGGCAGCGAAATGTCCGCGTCGGCCTCCGGAATCCGGGTCGTATCGAGGAACACCGCGGGGCGGCCGTCCTCGGTCTCGACGCCGCGCCCGGCCGCGACCTCGTCGAAGATCGCCTGCGAGACGACGTCACGGGGCCCGAGCGAGTCGGTGAACTCCTCGCCGTCGGCATTGAGAAGCACGGCGCCGTAGGCGCGCGTCGTCTCGGGGATCGAATAGCCCTGCATCGTCACCGGCCAGGCGCCGCCATTCGGGTGATACTGGAGCGCGTCGAGGTCGCGCGCCTCGGCACCGAGGTCGAGTGCGATCGTCGTCACCTCGCCGGTGGCGTACGGATGGTTGGTGGAGAGCTCGTGGCGGCGTTCTGCCTCGGCGTAGCACCTGCCACCAGCCGCGAGAACGACCGCGCCGGCCTCGATCACGGCCACGTCGCCGTCCTTCGCGTCGAACGAGGCACGCCAACCGGCCGTCGTGGGCTCGAGCGCTGTCAGCGCATGGTTCGGAAAGCTGGTGCCGCCGCCGCCCTCGTGCGCCTCGCGCAACGCCTTGGTGATCGCGTTGCCGGTACGGTCGCCGACCTGAAGCAGGCGTTTCTGGGAAGCGCCACCGCAACGCGCCAGGCGGTAGCCGCCGTTCTCTCGTGTGAACGCGCAGCCCATTTCCTCCAGCCAGTGGATCGCCGACTGTGCGTCGCCGGTGAGGATCTCGACGAGCCGCGGGTCGGCCGTGTCGTGCGACGAGCGCATCACGTCCTCGGCGTGGAGCTCGGGCGAGTCCTCGGCCCCGAATGCAGCCTGGATTCCGCCCTGTGCCTTCGACGAGTTGTTGGCCTGGAGCGAGCCCTTGGTCGCAAGCGCCACGTTGGCGCCCGCCCGTTCGGCGGAAACCGCTGCGGCGAGCCCGGACGCACCACTACCGATCACGAGCACGTCGAATCGAGCCGAGGGCTGCATCCGGCAAGAGTACCACTCTTGGTTATTCGTTGCATTACAGAATCTTATTTCTCACGCACGGCCTTCCCGCCCACGCACTGCGATAGAATCGACCGATGCCGCACATCGCAGATGTCATGCGCCCCGACTTCATCGAGGTGGCCCCCGAGGACACGCTCGGCGAGGTGGCCGAGAGGATGACCGCGCTGAATGTCGGCGCTGTCGTCGTCAAGGACTTCGGTGCGCTGATCGGGATCCTGACCGAGCGCGACCTCCTGAAAGCCATGGCCGCCCGCGTCCACACGAGCGACGCCCGCGTGCGTGAGTGGATGACGGCCGACCCGGTGACCGCGACCGCCGACACCGAAGTCGAAGAGGCCTCGCGGGTGATGCTGGAGAACGGCTTCCGCCACCTCCCCGTGCTCGACGACGGCGGTCACGTGATCGGCGTCGTCAGCCTGCGGCGCGTCGTCGCCGCGGTGCAGACGGCCGCCTAGGCCTAACTCCGCGAGCGCACGAACGCGACGAACTCGTCGGCCGCGCGGGTTTGCGACCGGCCTGTCGCACGCACGAGTGAGATCTCGCGCTTCGCATTCATGCCTTCGAGCCGCGCCTCGGCGAGCGTGCCCGCGGCGAGATCCGACTCGACAGCGGTGCGCGAGATGAACGTGACGCCGTAGCCCGCGAGCACCGCGCTTCGCACCGACTCCTGCAGCCCGAGCTCGAGCGAGGTCGAGAAGTCTCGCAGGCGGGCACCTCGCGCCCGCAGCTCGTCTTCGACCACCTGACGGACACCGGCGCCCTCCTGCATCACGATCAGGGTCTCGTCCCTGAGGTCGTCGATCGAGACGGTGCGGCCGGCAAAGGGGTGGTCGGGAAGACAGATCAGGATCACCTCGTCCTCGAGAATCGGCTCGAAGCGCACGGCACGGTGGCGGCGGGCGGCCCCGACGATCCCGATCTCGAGCCCACGGTCGGCGACGAGATCGACGACCGTCTGCGTGTCGTGCACCTCGAGTGCAACGCGCAGGTCGGGGTGGCGTAGCTGGAACTCGCAGAGGAGCACCGGCACCGCAACGGCGGCAGGCCCGGTCGAGGCACCGATCGACAGCGTGCCCGTCAGAGCACCAGCCGCGTCAGCCGAGATCTCGTCGAGCATCTGCTCCTCGAGCTGGAGCAGCCGCTGGGCGTTGCGGAACAGGCGCAGACCGGCCTCGGTCGGCTCGACCCGCCGACCGGAGCGATCGAGCAACTGCGTGCCGAGCCGCTTCTCGAGTGCCCGGACCTGGAGCGAGACGGCGGGCTGCGTCACCCCGAGCCGTTCGGCTGCCTGCGAGAAGCTACGCCGTTCGACGACGGCACAGAACGCGGCGAGCTGACGCGTATCCATAAGTGGATCTTATCTCAGGATCACCGATCGATGCGATTGTAGAATGGCTTGCAGGCATGAAGGTCTGGATCGACATGACGAACTCGCCGCATGTGCCGTTCTTCCGGCCGCTGATCGGGTTGCTCGAGGAGCGCGGTCACGAGGTCAGGGTTTCGGCGCGTGATTTCGCGCAGACGCTCGAGCTGCTCGAGGCTGCCGCGATCGAGCACGACGTCGTCGGGCCGCCGCATGGTGGTGCGGGCCGGGCCGGGAAGATCCGCGCCATGGGCTCGCGCCTGCGGACGTTGCGCGCCTGGGCCAAGGCCCAGCGGTTCGACCTCGCCCTGTCGCACGCGTCCCACGAGCTCCCGCTCGCGGCCCGCTCGCTCAGGGTGCCGTCGTCGTACGCCTACGACTACGAGTTCGCCCGCTCCCAGCACACGCTCGGCTCGCGCGCCGCAACACGCGTCGTCGCACCCGCCGTGATCCCGCAGGAGCGGCTCGACCGGCTCGGCGCGACTGCGGCGAAGGTGCGCCGCTATCCAGGGCTGAAGGAGGAGTACTACCTCTCGGGGTTCGTGCCCGACGCGACCGTGCCGACGGCCCTCGGCCTCGATCCGGCGCGCGTGCTCGCGGTCGTGCGTACGCCGCCGGAGGTGTCGCTCTACCACCGCCACGGCAACCCCCTCTTCGCCGACGTGCTCGATCGGCTCGGGCACGACCCCGCCGTGCAGGCAGTCGTCCTCCCCCGCACGCCTGCCCAGCGCGACGCGCTAGGCGAGGCCGAGCTGCCGTCGCTCGTCGTGCCGGAGCACGCGATCGACGCGCAGAGCCTGATCGCGCTCGCGGATCTCGTGGTCTCGGCGGGAGGCACGATGAACCGGGAGGCGGTGGCGCTCGGGACCCCCGTGTGGACGACCTTCGCCGGCACGCTCGGCGCCGTCGACGAGTCGTTGATCGCCGAAGGGCGACTGGTCGAGCTCACGTCGGCCGAGGCGCTCGTCGTCGGGAAGAAGACCTCGGCTCCGACAGGCGAGGTGCGCGATCCCGCGCTGATGCTCGATCTGTTGCTGTCGGCGCTTGCTGGCTGAGAGGGCGACGCATGCGCATCGCCCCTACGACAAACACCGACGCGACACACCGGGGCGACGCATACGCATCGCCCCTACACCAACAACCTTGTCGTAGGGGAGAGGCGCATGCCTCTCCCTCCGTCCACCGCGCGCAGCCGGTCTATACGCGTCGCCCCTACACCAACAAGCTTGTCGTAGGGGAGAGGCGCATGCCTCTCCCTCCGTCCACCGCGCGCAGCCGGTCTATGCGAGCGGGACGGCGGCCGGCGCTACGCGTCGGGGCTCGGCGACGATCCGGTTCAACGCGCCGACGAGCTCGGCCGAGTCGCCCTCCTCGACGAGGCGTTCGAGCAGCGCGAGCTCCTCGTGCAGCCATGCCGCCTCGACCGGCGGCCGGGCGATCCGCTCGATCTTCGGATGCGGGCTGACGGAGACGACCTCGCCCTCACCGACGAGCACCTCGTGCAGCTTCTCGCCCGGAGCCGGGCCGATCAGCTCAATCGGAATCTCCGTGCCGGGCTCCTTGCCCGAGAGGCGAATCATGTTCTCGGCCAGATCCATGATCCGCACCGGCTCGCCCATGTCGAGCACGTAGACCTGGCCGCGTTCCGCGATCGCGCCGGCCTGGACGACGAGCTGCACGGCCTCGGGGATCGTCATGAAGAAACGCGTCATGTCGGGGTGCGTCACCGTCACCGGGCCACCCTTCGCGATCTGGCGCCGGAAGATGGGGATCACCGAGCCGGACGAACCGAGCACGTTGCCGAACCGCACCGCCACGAACCGGGTCGGGACGTCGGCGCGGTGCCCCCACGTCTCGACGATCCATTCGCACAGCGCCTTCGACTGGCCCATCACCGTCTGCGGGTTCGCCGCCTTGTCGGTGGACACGAGCACGAACCGCTTGGCGCCGTACTCCACCGCGACGTCTGCGAGGGTTCGCGTACCGAGCGTGTTGTTGCGCACCGCCTCGATTGGGTTCGATTCCATCATCGCCACGTGCTTGTACGCCGCAGCGTGGAAGACGACTCCCGGGCGATGGGCGTCGAACACCTGCCGCAGCTTGACGCCGTCCTTGACGTCGGCGACGACGGGCACGCCGGCGCGAAAGCCGCGTTCGCGGACGAGCTCGCGGTCGACCTCGAACAGCGCCGGCTCCGAGTGGTCGACGAGCACGAGACGGGCAGGGCCGAGCCGCGCGAGCTGCCGGCAGAGCTCGGAGCCGATCGAGCCGCCCGCACCCGTGACCATCACTACCTCGTTCGAGATGTAGCCGGCGATCGCGTCCAGATCGACCTCGACAGGCTCCCGCCCCAGCACATCCTCCACCTCGACGGGACGCAGCTGGGTCGCCAGGTCGAAGTCGCCACCGACGAGCTCCGTCAATCCCGGCAGCGTCTTCACCGGCAGCCCTGCTCCTCGAGCAGCCTCGACGATCCTGCCGCGCACCTCGCCGGAGGCCGAAGGCATCGCGATCAGGATCTCGTCAGGACGACGATCGCGGATCAGGCGCGGCAGGTCGGACGTGGTGCCGAGAACACGAATTCCGTGGAGCCGAAGATTGCGCTTGCGCGGATCGTCGTCCACGATCCCGATCGGCGTGTAGCCGAGGGCGGGGTTCCGCAACATCTCCTTGATCACGAGCTGCGCCGCATCTCCCGCCCCGACGACGATCGCCTCCTTGCCACGGGCCACGACCTGCCCGGGTAGCGGCCGCTCGATCAGCGTCCTCGCGAGCAGGCGCGAACCCGCCACCAGGGCGAGGCACAGCAGCAGGTCGATGAACCAGACGCCCGTCGGAACGCGCGCCGGGTGGAGCTCGAAGAGCGTGAAGACGAGGAAGGTGACGAGCACCGCGATCGTCACACCGCGGAGAGCAACCCACATGTCGCGCGTCGAGACGTAGCGCCACCAGCGGTTGTAGAAGCCGGAGAGCGCGAACACGGTGAGCTGGATCGCGACGACGACCAGGATGATCTGCCAGTCGAGGTAGCGGTCGTAGTAGACCGGGCGGCCCTGGTCGAACCGGAGCAGCCACGCGAGCGTCCAGGCGAGCGCGATGAGGCCCGCGTCGGCTGCGATCTGCCACAGCGCGTGCCGGTTGAACGGGTTCCTCACGATGAGGTCAGATCAGCGGGGGGATGACAGCACGCTGTCTCCCGTTCCGGTTCTCGCAGAAGCGGCCACGGCGGCGACCACCTGCTCCTGCACCTCGGCGCCGATCCCACCCCACATCGGCAGGGCGAGGTTGTCCGCCGCCGCACGCTCGGTCTCGGGGAGCGAGCCGGGCCCGTAGCCCAGGTAGCGCATCGCGGGCTGGAGATGCAGAGGCGTCGTGTAGTAGGACGCCGACGCGATGCCGGCCTCCTTCAGTTCGGCCGAAATCCGGGCGCGCTCGGGGGTTCGCACGACGAACATGTGGTACACGTGGCCCGGCTCGTCGACCGGGATCTCGACCGTCTCGCCGAGACCGAGCTCTGCGTAGCGCGCAGCACCCTCGCGCCGGCCGGCGTTCCAACCGGCGAGCCGGGGCAGGAACACCCGCAGAGCAGCGGCGTGGATGGCGTCGAGCCGCGAATTGGTGCCGACGAGCTCGAAGGTCTGCTTGTCGCGCGAGCCGTGGAAGCGAAGCATCCGGACCCGCTCGGCCACCTCGTCGTCGCGGCAGGCAACGAGCCCACCGTCGCCGAGCGCGAACAGGTTCTTGGTCGGGAAGAAGCTGAACGTCGAGCAGACACCCGCGCTCGCGACGCCGGCGGCGCCGAACGCCTGCGCGGAGTCCTCGATCAGCGGCAGCCCGAGCGCTGCAAGCTCGGCGAGGGGCGCCGGCCGGCCGAAGAGGTGCACCGGCATGATCGCCTTCGTCTTCGGGGTGATCCGTGCGGCGACGTCCTCGGGATCGAGGTTGAGTGTGACGGGATCGATGTCGGCGAAGACAGGGGTGGCACCGACACGCGCGATCGATTCCGAGGTCGCATAGAACGTGAACGAGGGGCAGATCACCTCGTCGCCCGCGCCGATGCCCATCGCCTCGAGCGAAAGGACGAGTGCGTCGGTGCCGTTGGCGACTCCGATCGCGTGCGGAACGCCGAGATACGCCGCCGACTCCTGCTCGAAGGCCTCGACTTCCGGCCCGAAGATGAACCGGCCCGACTCGAGCACCGCAGCGAAGCGCTCCTTGAGCTCAGGGATCAGCGGCTCGTACTGAGCCTTGACGTCAACGAGCGGAATCACGACGACGAGTGTACCGGGCAACGGGCCGACGCCTGCCGTGTGCAGGGGAAATGCGGTTCGCTACCCGGGCGACCGGCGGCCGTATCGCACCCGCAGGCCGCGGGCGTCGCCGGGCTGGACGAGGCAGCGCCGGATCACGGCGCAGGCCCCGATCCCACAACCGGCAGAGGCACCCCCGTTCACGACGGGTGCCATCAGAGAGCACCGGCTGCTGTCGTGCCCGAAGCCCAGCACATGCCCGAGCTCGTGCGCTGCAATCACGGTGGCCGCGACGCGGTCGAGCCCGCGGACGATCCAGACGTGGGCTCCACCCGTCCGGTAGCCGACATCCGCCTCGCCCTCGGAGCCGATCGTGCCGTAGCGGACGACCACATCAGCGTGGCGGCGGCTCGCTGCCTTCTCGAACCGGATGTCGGCACCCGCAGAGCTCCAGGCCCACATCGCGTCGTCGACCGCCCCGCGATATCCCGTCGCGTTCCAAACCGTGATCGACGGGCCCGGCCAGCGCTGGCCCGATCCCGTCCATCCCTCGGCGGCAGGGACGAGTACGAGGGCGCCGAGAACGACAGCGAGCAGAAGCCGCAGACTCACATCCCCTGCCGGCCCCGCGCCCTGCGCAGGAAGCGGCGACCGAGCCACGCGGCGGCAAACACGACGGCCGCTATGAGCAGGAAATCGACGAAGCGGAACGCGTGATGGAAGCTCTCCCAGCTCGCACCGGCGGCCCAGCCCGCTCCCGCGAACGCAAAGCACCAGATGGCCGAGCCGATCACCGTCAACACCGTGTAGCGGCCGAGCGGGTAGCGGAAGATCCCGGCGGGAATCGAGATGAACGAGCGGATCACGGGCGTGATGCGCCCGAGGAAGACTGCCCACCCGCCGAAGCGGTCGAACCAGGCTTCTGCCCGGGCGAGCTTGGCGGCGTCGAGATGGAGCCACCGGCCGTGCCGCTCGAGGTAGGGCCGGCCGCCAAGGCGCCCGATCTCCCAGCCGATCAACGCCCCGATCGTGTAGCCGATCGTGCCGGCCAGCGCGATCGCGACGTAGGCGGGAAGACCGGACGCAAACGTATGGCCGAAGAGCGTCACCGACACGCCGGCGATCGCGCCCGAGGCGATGGCACCGCCGTACACCATCACGATCTCGCTCCCCGCCGGGAAGACAGCGTCGATCAGCATCAGCACGAAGACGGCGTAGAGCCCGTAGTCGCCCACGAAGGACGTCAGCGAGCTCGTGAACGACCCGACGATCATCGCGGCACTGTACTCACGACTTCGGGCCGACGATCCGCTGGACGCGGACGTCGTGCGTGAGCTCGACGGTCCCGAGCCCGTTCTTGGCAGAGACCTTGACGACGTACCTGCCGCCCTTGACCGGCTTCCGGTCGCGATCGAGCCCGTTCCAGATCACGCCTGGATTCCCGGCCGGATAGCGGCGCTTGGCAAGTGTTCTCACGATCTCGCCGGCCGGGGTCTCGACGGTGACGACGACGCGGGCAAGTTGCCCTTCCTTCCAGGCGATCGCGAGATCACGGCCGCGGGGAGGCAGGAACAGCTTGCGCGGTGTCGTGGTCAGGTACCCGAGAGTCGTGTTGACCGTGAACACCTGGGTCATCGCCGACTGCTGCCCGATGTCGTCTGTCGCGGAGACGGTGAGCTTCCAGCGGCCGTTCTCGGGTGCCGAGCCGGCGCCGGGAGCGGGCGTCTTGAGCGACGTCGTTGCCGGAGGTGTAGGTGTGGGTGTCGGCGTCGGCGTCGGAACCGGTACCGGGGGCGGAGGGCTCGCCGGTGGCGGGAACGCGAGCTCGTAGGTGCCCGGCTGACGCTGCGTCGTCTCCGTGTAGGCAACGGTTCCGTCTGGCGCCGTCAAGGTCACGGTCGTCAGCGACGGGCGCACCAGCTTGTAGCGCAGGCTCTGCCGGTCGCCGACGCCGTCCCCGTCAGGCGACACAACCGAGACGGCCGACTGCACGAAGACGCCCGTGTACTGGAACAGCAGGCCCGTCGCGACCGGCCGCTCGGCCGATCCCGAGGGGTGATTCAGCAGCTCCCCGTCGAATGCCATCGTGGTCGAGCCGCCGCCGTCGAGGGCCATCCCGGTCACGGCGCCGAGTCGCACGAGCGTCTGGCCCAGCTCGAAGTTGGTCAGGCCCACCGAGTACCCCGGCTGACGACCGTCGACGGCGACGAGGATGATGCGCCCGTCGGCGAGCTGGCCGAGCCCGGTGCGGGGTGCGCGCGGGGCGAGCTGGCTCGTCAAGAACGCTTCGCCGGCGCGGAAGACCGGCGCGCCGTCGCGGACGATCTGAGGGCCACCGCCGATTGCAGAGACGATGTTGGGCCAGTCGGGCCTGAAGATCAGCCGCGACGTGACCTGCTGCCCGACCGGCGCCTCTGCGCTGAGCGCAGCGGCGGCTGAGCCGACGGCGACGAGCACCGCCCCACCGATCGGAATCGGCACCGCGCCCCCGCCGCTGCGCACCTCGACGACGGGCGCGACGAGGTCAGCGTTCGGCACCGGTGCGGGAAACGGGAACAGGATCGTCGCGACGGCGCCTGGCACCGCAGGCGTCGCCGGCCCCCACGCCTGCGTGAAGAGCGCGATCCCGTTCGTGGGCGGTGGCGCGTTGAACGTATTCAGCGTCCGCTTGACTCCGGCTCCTTGCCACGTGCCGAAAAAGGAGATTCGCCGGATGTCGAGCGTGCCGTCTGTCGTCACACCGGCGCTCGAACGGGCGCCGGTGGGTGCGTTCTCCACCATGCCGTCGCGCATCAACACGCCGCTCGGCGCGCCGGTCTGAAAGGAGAAGTAGTCGCCGTTGACTCCAGCGGTCGTCGCCGAGCCTGCGATCCGTCGTTCCATCGCCGTCAGCGTCTCCGTTCCCGTCAGCGTGTCGTTCGAGAGAACAGGCGCCAGGGTCGTCGTGCCACCCGGGCGCGGGCCGATCAGGACATTGAGCGCCACCGGGCCGTGCGACGTGAACTGGACGGAGGTGTCATAGGTGACACCGGGCCAGAGCTCACGCGGCTGCGCCGCCGCAGGGGCGGCAAGCACGAGAACGACAAACGGGATAAGGAGCAGGCTGCGGCGCATCGACCCGCAGTGAGGGTACTCCGGCACAGCGCCTATCCCTGCGAACGCTTACAGGATGCGAACGTCGGCCCGCCCGTTGCGCGCCTGTGGAGAACCCGGCACAATGCTGTTACACACTCAGCGCGGAGGATGTGGAACTATGGCTCGCATGCGCAGGATCAACATCGTTATCGACGCCGAGCTCGACGATCGACTAGAGCGAGAGGCGGCTCTGCGCGGCCAGTCCAAGAGCGCCGTCGTGCGCGACTGCGTCGATCGCGGGCTTTCGCTCGCGCCGTTCGACAACGGGCTGCGTTCGTTGCCCGTGTTCGACGCGGGCGAGCCAAACGATTCCGTCAACCACGACGAGATCATCTACGGCTAGCGCCTCCTTTGGTCTTCGTCGATACGTCGTTTCTCGCCGGCTTGGCGCTCACGAGCGACTCGAATCACCGCGCTGCCGACCGACTCCTCGGGTTGTTCGAGCGGGAACCGGCCTCCTACACGTCCGAACTCGTGCTCGGCGAGATGTGGACTCTCCTCCGGAAACGCGCAGGGCACCATCGAGCACGTTTGTGGACCGACCGAGTCCGCGCGGCCGCTCACATTCGAGTGGAGCCTGTCGATGAGCACATCACCTCCGAGGCCTGGGCCTGGCTGCGCCTCCACGACGAGCGGGCGTACTCGTTCGTCGATGCAACGAGCTTTGCGCTCATGCGCCGGCTTCGCATCACCGACGCACTCGCGTTCGACGGCGACTTCACCGCTGCGGGCTTCAACGAGCTGCGCGCCGATCCCGTCTGAGTCGCTCCCGCCGGGGGCAGACGGGGTCCTGCGATCATCTCGGGGATGGCACGGCTCGGAGCCACGGAGCGCGCGAAGCTGCCGGACAGCGCGTTCGCGTACGTCGATTCGCAGGGCCGGCGGCTGTTACCGATCAACGACGAGTCGCACGTCCGGAACGCACTCTCGCGGTTCGACCAGGTCGTCTTCGACGACGACGCCGCCCGCGACAAGGCCCGCACGCGGCTGCTCCGTGCGGCCAAGAAGTACGGAATCGTCCCGATCGGGTTCGTCAGCGCCGAGCTGCAACCGCAGCGGAAGCTCCCGAGCGGGCTCGTCGCCCTCCTGATGACCGACATCGAGGGCTCGACCGAGCTGTTGCGCCGGCTGGACGACCGCTACCCGCCGCTGTTGGCGGAGCTCCGCCGCCTGCAGCGCTCGGCCGTCAAGCGTGCGGGCGGCAGAGAGGTCGATGCACGCGCCGACGAGCTCTTCGCGGCGTTCGAGCACACGGCGGCGGCACTCGAAGCCGCGGTCTCGATCCAGCGCAACCTCGGCAACCGATCATGGCCTGACGGGGTCGAGGTCCGGCTCCGCATCGGCATCCACCAGGGGCGTCCGAAGCTGACCGAGTCGGGATACGTCGGGCTGGCGGTCAACGTCGCCGCACGCGTCTGCGCCGCGGCGGACGGCGGTCAGATCCTCCTGTCGTCGAGGGCGCACGAGGCCGTCGCCAAGACCCCCGTCGACGGCGTGGCGCTCACGCCGCTCGGTCATTTCGAGCTGCGCGGGTTCCCTGAGCCCCAGGTGCTCTATGCAGTCGCAGCGGAGGCGTCGAGGCGGAAGCCGCCTGCCTCCTCGAGCGCGTGAATGCGATCGGCGAGCGGCGGGTGCGTCTGGAAGAGGCCGCCGAGGAAGGCGCCGGGGCCGCGCACCGAGCGCTTGGGGCTCTCGATGAAGAGGTGCGCAGTGGCCCCGTCGGCGAAGGCGACCTCGCTCTGGTCGAGCTCGAGGCGGCGTAGCGCGAGGGCCATCGCCTCGGGGTCGTTGAGGATCGCACCGGCGCTCGCGTCGGCGAGGTATTCGCGTCGCCTGCTCAGCGCCATCTGCAGCATCACGGCCGCGAGCGGGGCCAGCACGATCGCGACGAGAGCCGCGATCAGCTGCACCGGGTTCCGGTTGTTGTTGCCACGGCCGCCGAAGAAGGCCATCCGGAAGGCGAAGTCGCTGATGATCGCGATCACGCCGACAAGGACGGCCGCGAGCGTCATCAGCCGCACGTCGCGGTTACGGATGTGGGAGATCTCGTGCGCGAGCACCGCCTCGAGCTCTCGCGGCGGCATCAGCTTGCGCAGCCCGCTCGTGACGCCGACGTAGATGGTCGAGGGCCGGGAGCCGGCAGCGAAGGCGTTCGGAGCAGGGTCGTCGATCAGGTACACGGGCGGCGTCGCGGGCAGGCCCGCCGCGATGGAGACGTTCTCGACGAGCCGGTAGAGCTCAGGGTCGTCGCTCTTCTGCAACGGCTTCGCGTGGGTGAGCGATCCGATCATGCGACCCGCGTTCCACCAGGCGAAGAGCCCGTAGGCGAGCCCGAAGACAAGCAGGCCGACCGCCCCGGGGCGCCCGACGAAGACGGCAGACGCGGCGGCGAACACCACGATCAGTGCGGCGAACGCGAGCACCACGACCGCGGTCCGGATGCGGTTCGAGCGGATCTGCTGCTGGAGGGTCACGCGCGGGGAGTTTCGCACGTCGGCCCGAGGCGGTCGCCCGGTTGATCAGAGATCAGGGCCAACCTCTAGACGAGGCGGTGCTCGGTCGCCCAGCGAGCCAGCTCGTGCCTCGTCGAGAGCTGTAGCTTGCGGAGGACGTTCGACACGTGGCTCTCGACCGTCTTCACCGACAGGTGCAGCCGGGCCGCGATCTCCTTGTACATGTAGCCGCGCGCGATCAGCTGCAGCACCTCGCGCTCGCGCGGGGTCAGCTCGTCGAGGTCGGCATCGCCCCCGACCCGGTCGCCGCCGCGGAAGGCATCAAGCACGAATCCGGCGAGTCGTGGCGAGAACACTGCGTCACCGCTCGCGACCTGCTCGATCGCCGCCGCGAGCTCCGCGCCCGAGATCGTCTTCGTCACGTAGCCACGCGCCCCGGCCCTGATCACGGCGATCACGTCCTCCGCCGCGTCGGACACCGACAGCGCCAGGAACTTCACACCAGGTCGCTCGGGCGCGACCTGGTTGATGATCGCGTCCCCGCTTCCGTCCGGGAGGTGGACGTCGAGCAGGACGACGTCTGGATCGAGCTCCTTGATCAGCGGCACCGCGGAAGCGACCGTTCCCGCCTGACCGACGACCTCGACCGCATCGCCGAGCTCGGCGCGCACGCCGGCAAGAAACAGATCATGATCGTCGACGAGCACGACCCGGCGCTTCACGATTCCCTCCTCGCCACGTGCAACTCGACCTCCGTGCCACCACCGGGGCTCGTCACGACGGTTGCCGTTCCACCCGCGCGCTCGAGCCGGCCCTCGATCGACTCGGTGAGCCCGCGCCGGTCGGCCGGCACGGCGGCGCGATCGAACCCCGTTCCCCGGTCGCGCACGAACACCGAGATCTCGTCCTCCGTGACCTCGGCGTACACGTCGATCTCCTCGGCTCCGGAGAACTTGGCTGCGTTCGTCATCGCCTCGCGCGCGCCGAGCACGACCGCGCCGACTGCCCCCACGACGGGGCAGTCTCCGGCGCTCGCGAGCTCGACGCGGACGCCATGCAGCTCCTCGACATCGCCGGCGGCGGCCGAGAGCGCTGCGATGAGCGAGGCATCGTCGTCACCGATCGGCTGATCGGCGTAGAGCCAACCGCGCAGCTCTCGCTCCTGCCGGCGCGCCAGAGACACGACCCGATTCGGCTCGTTCGCATGCCGCTGGATCAGCGCGAGCGTCTGCAGAACCGAGTCGTGAACACGGGCTGCGACGTCGGAGCGTTCGTCGCCCCGAATCCGAGCGGTGCGCTCGGCGTCCCGGTCGAGGGCAAGGCGCCACACCCAGGGGCCCGCGATCAGCAGCAGCGCGCCTGCCACCGCGCCCGGCGCCAGCAGCGTCGAGGTGGCGCCGTCGCCCGAGAGGAGCGCGACAGCGCCGATCGCAGCCAGGACGATGCCTCCGTAGGAGAGCGGCGCGTCGGGCCGGAAACTGCCGCCCTGCCGCCACGTCAGCGCGAGCCCGGCCGCGATGAAGGCGATGCCGACCACCGACCGGTTGGAGAGGCCGAGGGCGCTGAGCAGGAGTCCGGCCGCGACGAGTGTGAGCACGGCCGCGACCCAGCGCCGTGGCGTGCGGGAGTACGCCCACAGTGCCAGGTAGAGCGCGATCCCTGCCCCGCCGGCCAGGGCAAGGAGCGCGAAGACCAGCCGAACGAGGGTGACGTCGACCGCGAGGGTCCGCGCAATGCCTGCGCAGACCCCCGCGATCACCCGGTCGTCAGAGCTTGGAGCGAAGCTTGACCGCAACATGCCGGGTCATCGTACGGCGCGTTCGATCGTGACAGCGCCCACGCCCGCGTGCGCATCGATCACGAGCACGCGTGGCCCCGTCTCGACGACGACGCTTTCGACGTTGCGGCCGCTGCCGCCGACGTTCCCGGGGAGCTGGACGTCTCCGACCTCGGCCGATCCGTGCGCCTGCAGGGCCACGCCCTCGGGGACGGTCACCCGGAGGTCGCCGACGTCGACGTTCGCATCGACGTAGGTCTTGCCGAGCGGGAAGTTCACGTCGCGGAGATCCAGGTCGAGCGTGCCGACGCCGAGCTGGTAGCTGCTCTGCAGGTTCTCGACGCTCGTCACCGCGACGTTGCGGTCGCCGACGCCGTTGCCGAAGTCGACATCGAAGACGGCGAAGAAGGCGGCAATGGCGATGAGCACGAGGGCGACGAGCGTCGCGAAGGTGATCGCGAGCCATTTCCCAAGGCGCCGCATGCGCCGGGAATCTCGCCGTGCGAGCTCCACCGGGGACGGCGCCGGTTCGGCTACGGGATCGGTCGAAGGGTCGGCGGCGCGATCCGCCGCGGGTTGGCGGGTGATCCAGAGGATCACGACGCCTGCGATCAGGAACAGGAACCAGGAGCCGCCGTTCAGCGACAGGCTGACGCGTGACAGGAGGATGGCTCCTGCGACCGCGAGGAACCCGAGGCCGATCAGCGGCCAGGGGCGGTCCCGCCGGTTGCGGAGAGCAGCGGTTGCGACCGAGTCCTCCTTGCCGTCGTCGGGCATGACGAGCGCGGCGGCTGCGTAGATGAGGATGCCGGCCCCTCCGAGGAGGGTGAGGACGACGAAGCCGACGCGAAAGATCGCGGGATGGATTTCGAAGTAACGGGCGAGACCGCCGCTGACGCCGGCGACCATGCGGTCCGAACGGCTGCGTTGCAAGCGGCGGATCTCAGGGATATGTGTTGTCGTTGTGTTCATGTCAGCAGGATGGCCCGCGCCGCGCCGAAGGGCTATCCGGAATGACCCTGACCCGACCCTGAGCTCACCCGGAGCCGTGGACGCTCTACGCGCAGCCTACGGCTGGAAGCTCACGGCGACGGGGGCCCGATCGCCCTCGTCGGCGGCGAAGAACTCGCGGGCCTTGAATCCGGCCGGCTTTGCGATCAGGAGCGACGGGAACGTCTGGATCGCGTTGTTGAAGCCGAGCACCGTCGCGTTGTAGTACCGCCGCGCCGCCGCGATCTTGTCCTCGGTGTCGGTGAGGTCGGACTGCAGCTGCAAGAAGTTCGTCGAGGCCTTGAGGTCGGGGTAGGCCTCGGCGACGGCGAAGAGCTTGCCGAGCGCTTGGCCGAGCAGCGAGTCGGCAGCGCCGGCCTCGCCAGGTGTCGATGCGTTGGCCATAGCAGCGCGAGCGTTCGTGACTTCCTCGAACACGCCGCGCTCGTGCGCCGCGTAGCCCTTCACGGTCTCGACGAGGTTGGGGATCAGGTCGTTCCGCCGCTTCAGCTGAACGTCGATGTTCGACCAGCCGGTCGCGACCTCGTTGCGGAGTCTGACCAGACGGTTGAAGAGGTAGATGCCGACGACGAGCACGACGACGACAACTGCGATCAGAATGAGAATCCACATGCGGGGTTAGTTTCGCACGTCGGCCCTCGAAAGGTTCTCTTGGGACTTCCGTCCTACGGACCGCCAGCCGATTTCGTGCAAACGATCGCTTCGAGCTGAAGCGCCCGAGACGTTGATGCCGCTTTCGCCCCCACCGTGCCGACGAACTTTCCCTTCGCAGCCGCCAGCCGCCGTGTGCCTCTGTTATTGCCAGCGCAGACAACTCGCCCGCTGATGCTTAACGACTCACGCTTGCAGCGCAGTAAGAACAGCAACGCCAACCGCGATCGCGACAACCCCAGCGAGCTGCAGCCGCGTGATCCGCTCGCGGAAGAGCACGTAGGCGGCGAGCACCGTGATCGCGGCGAACTGCGAAGCGAGGACGGCGGCGATCGAGATCGAGTGCCGGGAGCCGATCGCAAAGGACGCGAATCCGAGGATTTCGCAGAGCCCGGCCGCGAGCACGAGCGGGAGAGCAGCACGGGTGAGGCGGAGGCGCCCCGTCAGGACGAGCGGCAGGGCGACGGCCGCGACGCCGACGACTCGCCCCGGGATGATCGCCCAGACGACGGGCAGCGAGTCGCTGAGGCGGCCGGTCGAGAAGAGGACGAGGCCAAAGCAGAGAGCGGCGGCCCCTGCGAGAAGTGACGCACGCCGCGTGTCGCCGGTCCCGTCGGCGGGGGCGATGCTGGCAAGGGCGACGCCGACGGCGATCACCACAAGCATCAAGGCGGTGCCGACGCCGATCGCCTCGCCGGTCGCGATTGCCAGAACCGCTGCGATCGCGCCCTCCGTCGAGGTGATGGGTGCCACGATCGAGACCTTGCCGATCCGCAGCGCCTCGTAGACGAGGAGTAGGCCACCGACGACGGAGACGCCCGCGACGGCGAGCCAGCCGAGCTCCGGCGCGCCGAGTGCGCTCGGAACGCCTTCGACCGCGGCCGCGGGCGCGAGGAAGACGAGGCCGACGATCATCACCCAGGCCAGCACCGACGGCGCGCCGATCATCTTGGTCGAGCGCGACGAGCAAAGCGTCGCCGTCGCCCAGCAGACGGCCGCACCAAGTCCTCCGAGTAGGGCGATCACACACCTATTGGTAGCTGGAGGTTCGAGTCGGGCGAGCGGTTCAACGCCGGTGGCCGGAGTTCTGGCACGAAGTTGGCACAGTCTCGTCACGCTCTGGCGGGTATCCTTATTGTATGACACACCGTGATACACTCGCGGTCGTGCCTGACCGAGCGATCTCCGTGCGCCTCGATCCGGAGGCGGATGCTGCGCTGGCTGCGCTCGTCGAATCGGGCCTGACACAGTCGCAAGCGATTCGTCTCTCTCTCGTCGAAGCGACGCGTCGGCGAAGCGGCGATCACTCGCTCGCGGCCGAGGCGGCGCGGCTGGCGGCGAACAAGAGCGACCGGTCGGAGATCGCCGACGTACGCGCGTTCATGGACGAGCTCCGTGCACCGTGGTGAGGTGGTGCGCCTGCGCGCACCCCGCGGTGCGCGCGGCCACGAGCAGCGCGGGCCCCGCTACGGCGTCGTGCTCCAGGCCGGAGACCTGCTCGCGCTCTCCACCGTGATCGTCGCGCCGACGTCGACCAGCGCGCAGCCCGCATCGTTCCGGCCGGAGATCACCGTGCGACGCTCACAGACGAGAGTGCTCGTCGATCAACTCACCGCCGTCGACCGCTCGGGGCTCGGCGCGTCCGCTGGGACGCTCAGCTGGGAAGAACTCGCCGAAGTCGACAAGGCGGTACAGGTGGTACTCGGCCTCTTCCCGTAGGCGAGAGGCGCATGCCTCTCCCGCCGTCCACCACCGGCGTCCGACCGCGCCGCGCGGCACACCCGGGCGACGCATGCGCATCGCCCCTACGACAACAACCAGCACCCGAATACCCCGGTCGACGCTTGAGCATCGCCGGCGCGCGACCAACGTTCGACTCAGTCGAAGACGCGAACTTCTCGGTACAGCGTGTCGCGCTGCACGGGGGTCTTGCCCAGCGAGCGGATCAGGTGGACGAGCTCGTCGGTCGAGGTGCGGTGCGAGGTGCCGGCGGCCGAGACGACGTTCTCCTCCATCATCACGGAGCCCATGTCGTCGGCGCCGAAGCCGAGCGCCACCTGGCCGATCTTCATCCCCTGCGTGACCCAGGACGACTGGATGTGCGGCACGTTGTCGAGGTAGATCCGCGACACGGCCTGGGTGAGCAGGTAGTCGAACGAGGTCGGCATCTGATCGTCGCGGACGAGCGCCGAGAGGCGGTTGCCGTCGCGCTGGAAGGTCCACGAGATGAAGGCGCGGAAGCCGCCCGTCTCGTCCTGCACCTCGCGCACGCGATGCATGTGCTCGACGCGCTCCTCCAGCGTCTCGACGTGGCCGTACATCATCGTCGCGGTCGTGGACATGCCGAGCCTGTGCGCATGGCGCATCACGTCGAGCCACTCGTCGGAGTTCGTCTTCTTCGGCGCGATGATGTCGCGGACGCGATCGACGAGCACCTCACCGCCACCGCCGGGGAGCGAGTCGAGGCCCGAGTCGCGCAGGCGCGAGAGCGTCTCCCACACGGTGAGCTTCGATCGCCTCGAGATGTGCTGGATCTCGGGCGGCGAAAGACAGTGGAGATGGATCTTGTAGCGGCTCTTGATCGAGCTGAACAGATCCTCGTAGAAGTCGATCCCGAGGTCGGGATGGTGGCCGCCCTGCATCAGGACACCGGTGCCGCCGATCGCGAGCGTCTCCTCGATCTTCTTGAAGATGACCGGCTTCGGCAGCAGATAGCCCTCACGCATGTCGCCCGGGCTGCGGTAGAACGCGCAGAAATCGCAGTCCGTGACGCAGACGTTCGTGTAGTTGATGTTCCGGTCGATGATGAACGTGACCCGGTTCGGGTCTGTCGTGCGGTTGCGGATCTCGTTTGCCACACGACCGACCGCGACGAGGTCGCGGGAGCGCAGGAGCGTGACCGCGTCGTCGTCGGTGAGCCGCTCGCCCTCGAGCACGCGGTCGAGAATGGCGGCCACCGTCGGCCGCTCGACTGCGACGCTCACAGGCGAACCTCGGCGTCTCGCGCGAAGCGGAGCTCGGGAACGTGGTGCAGCTCCCCGACATCCCTCGCCATCTCGAGGAACGTGTAGAAGCCGGCGCGCTCACGCGGCCCGAAGCTGTAGCGCAGCTTCTCGAAGTAGCGCGCGAGGAAGCCGGCCGGATAGCCGTAGCGCTCGCTCGCCTCGCGGGCGAGCTTCTCGGGCTCGGAACGAGCGAGCCGCACCGAGGAGACGAGCGCGTGCTCGAGGTCCGAGACACCTTCGACCGCCGGTTCCGGCATCGCCCAAACCGCGAACACCATCGGCAGACCCGTCCGCTCCAGCCAGAGACGGCCGAGGTCGTGATGTGGAGTCGGATCCTCGAACGCGCTCTTCAGGGCAGCGTCGCCGATCAGGAGCTTGGCGTCGGCCTCCTCGCTGAAGCGGCGGATCTCGGCGCCCGGCAGCAGGATGCGCGTGAGCACAACGGAGGTGGCGCTCTCGGGTGTGACCGCGACCGAGCGCACGCTGCCGAGTGGAAGGCGCGTGACGAGCTGGATCGAATCGACGGCGCCCTCGCTCGACACGCAGAGGCGTGGGAGCAGCAGCAGCGTGTCGGCATGGCGCGCGTACTCGATCGAGGAGATGGGCGCGATGTCGATCTCGCCGTCGAGCAACATCTTGTTGAGCTCGGTCGGTACGCCGACGACCTCCTCCACCTCGTACTCGAGCCGGTGGAAGACCGGCGCCATGTTGACGTACGAGATCCGGCCGAGCCTGATCAAGCTGCGTCCCAGACCCGGATCGGGTTGTGGAGCGAGTCGCGTTGCACGGGAATCCGGCCTGCTTCGCGTACGAACCGGACGAGCTGGTCGACCTGCTGCTCGGTCTCCGTGCGCGCGCCTGCGGCGTGGAAGATCGTCTCGCGCATCACGGTGCCCTGCACGTCATTGGCGCCGAAGTGAAGCCCGACCGCGGCGAGCGGCATCCCCATCATGATCCAGTAGGCCTTGATGTTCGGGATGTTGTCGAGCATCAGTCGCGAGACGGCCATCATCTTCAGATCCTCGGAGCCGGTCGTATGACGGAAGCCGCGCCGCTCGAACACCGTGTTCTCCGGGTGGAAGGCGAGCGGGATGAACGCCACGAAGCCGCCGGTGCGGTCCTGCTGCTCGCGTAGGCGCAGGAGGTGGTCAATGCGCTCCTCGTAGGTCTCGACGTGGCCGTAGAGCATCGTGCAGGTCGAGCGCAGCCCCATCCGGTGTGCGGTGTCGTGAACGTGGAACCAGATATCGGCGTGCTCCTTGCCGGGAGCGACGAGCGCCCTGACCCGGTCGGCGAACACCTCGGCGCCGCCGCCCGGCAGCGACCCGAGCCCCGCCGCCTTGAGCTCACGCAGCACCTGCTCGTGCGTGAGGCCCGAAAGCGTCGTCATGTGGTGCACCTCCGACGCCGTGTAGCACTTCAGGTGCACGTCCGGCAGCTCGGCCTTGAGCGCGCGCAACGTGTCGAGGTAGAAGTCGAGGTCGATGTGCGGGTTCTCGCCGTTGACCATGTGGATCTCGGTGAACCCGGCCAGGCGGTGCTGCTCGACGGCATCGCGCACGAGCTCTTCGGTGGTCGTCGTGTAGGCGTGGCTCTGCTTCTGCGTGGCGGCGAAGGCGCAGAACTTGCACTTGACGCGGCAGACGTTGGTCTGGCTGAGGTAGAGGTTCTGGACGAACGAGACCTCGTCCGTGCCGCCGCGCCTGCGCCGCGCCAGGTCGGCGAGAGCGCCGATCTCGAGCAGGTCGTCCGATTCGAGGATCGTCAGGCCGTCCTCGAGATCGAGCCGCTCGCCTGCCTCGATCTTGGCTCGAATCGAGCTGAGGCCGGTTGAGGTGCGGGTGACGAGTGCCATGACGAGATGCCTATCGGTTGCGGTCGACGACGGCGTCTGCGAGGGCCTCGAGCTCGGGCCGCCGCGACTCGCCGGTGAGGGTAGCGCGCGCCTGCCTAGCGTAGTCGAGGGCAACCTCCCTGGAGCGGGCCAGGGCACCGGTGGCAGCCACGCGCACGAGCACTCCATCGAGCGGCCCGCCCGCGATCGCGGCGCGCACGACCTCGTCTTCCTGCGCGGCGAGCAGGAGGGGTAGCGTCGGCGTGCCGTCGCGGAGATCCGTGCCGGGAATCTTGCCGGTCTCGATCGTGTCGCCTGCACAGTCGAGGATGTCGTCGACGATCTGGAACGAGATCCCAAGCAGCCGGCCGTAGTCGCCATCGCCGCCGCCGAGCACGCAGGCAGCCTCGAACAGCTTCCCCGTCTTCAGGGCGCACCGCTCGAGGTATCCGTCGACGCTCGTATTCGGATCGTGCCGTTGCCGCCGCTGCATCGCCTCGCCCCGCGCGAGTGCGAGCGACGCGTCAGCCAGCGTCGCCACGCCTTCGAGATTCCCGCAGGCGGCGAGCTCGGCGAAGGCCCGCGCGAAGAGATAGTCGCCCGTGGCCCGCGCCGCACCGACGCCGTATGCGGTCCAGGCGGCCGCCTTGCCGCGACGCACCCTCGCGCCGTCGATCAGGTCGTCGTGGACGAGTGTCGCCATGTGTACGAGCTCCACTGCGGCACCGGCCGCCACGGACGGACAGGTGCCGGGAGCAGCGGAGAGAAACGTCAGCATCGGGCGCAACCGCTTGCCGCCGGCCGTCAGCGCCGCCGCCCCGGCTACGGCGACGAGGCCCGGGTGGCCTGCCACCGAGCGGTCGAGCAGCTCCTCGACCTCGGCCAGGTACTCCTCGAGGCCCGGCGCAGCCCGTACCGCTTCGAGCGTTGCGCTCATCGCGCCGTCGCCGTGTGCAACGCGACGATCGAGCCGCCGAAGAGGCGGAAGGACGTGCTCTCGAAGCCCGCCTCGTCGATCAGGGCCACGAGATCCTCGGCGCCCGGGAAGCGGCGGACACTGGCCGGGAGGTACGTGTAGGCCTTGCCCCCGGGCAACACGCGTCCGAGGAGCGGCACGATCCGGTCGAACCAGAGCGAGAAGAACGGCTTCAGCAGCCCCCGTGGTTGCGTGATCTCGAGGATCGCGAGCCGTCCACCGGGCCGCAGGACACGTCGCAACTCGAGCAGGCCCGCGGGGAGGTCGGCGACGTTGCGCACGCCGAAGCCGACGGTCGCCACGTCGAAGGTGGCGTCGTCGTAGGGAAGGGCGAGCAGGTCTCCCTGAATCCAGTCGATCGTGGTCGACTTGCGCCGCGCGCGCACCAGCATCTCGCCCGAGAAGTCGAGCCCCGTGACAACACCTCCCTCGCGCTCCGCCGCAATCGCCAGGTCGCCCGTGCCACAACAGGCATCGAGCACTCGGGCGCCCGGCTGGACGACCGCCTCGACGGTGAGCTGTCGCCAGCGGCGATCGAGCCCCACCGTCATGACGTGGTTCATCACGTCGTAGACCGGAGCAATCCGGTCGAACATCGAGCGAACGCCGTCGGGTTGCAACGTTCCGCTTTCGTGGGTCATGCCTGCCCCCAGCGAGGCATCAGCGTGTTGTCGATCCCGATCTGGTCGAGGGCGCGCGCGACGACGAAGTCGACGAGATCGTCGATCGTCTTCGCTCCGTGGTAGAAGCCGGGCGCGGCAAGCAGGATCACTGCGCCTGCCTCGTGCAGCGTCGCGAGCCCGCGCAGGTGGATCGACGAGAGGGGCGTCTCGCGGGGAACGAGCACGAGCTTGCGCCGCTCCTTCAGGGCAACAGAGGCTGCGCGATGAATCAGGTTCGCCATCGCACCGGTTGCGAGGGTGCCGACGGTGCTCATCGAGCAGGGGCAGACGACGTACGCGTCGACCTTGGCCGAGCCGCTTGCGTAGGGGCTCTTGTAGTCGTTGATCCCGTAGACCGTCACCTGCCCGGAGGCGGAGCCGACGAAGCGCTCGAGCACCTCGTCGCGAGGCAGCGCCGGTTCGTCGTAGAGCTCGGTCGCGATCACCTCGATTCCGGCGGCCGAGGCGACGAGACCGATCTCGCAGCCGGCGGCGGCGAGCGACTGCAGCAGCCGGGCCGCATAGGGTGCACCCGAGGCACCGGTTACTCCGAGGAAGACGCGCATCAGCGCAGCGTAGCGCCGGGGATCGCCGCTTCTACTTCTTCGGTCCCTTCGACGCCTCCAGGAAGGTGCCGATCTTCGTCAGGTTGTCCGCGCCCAGGTCTTTGAAGGACGGCATCGGCGAGCCCGGAGTCTTGCAGCTCGGACATTCGAGGTGCGCGACCTGCCAGGCGAGGCCCCGGCCCTTCGATCCCTCGGCCGACAGATCGGGCGCGCCGAGGTTGTGGCTTCCCGTCCCGAGATACGTGTGGCAGTTGAGGCAGCCCGACTCGGCGAAGAGCGTTGCACCGGCGACGGCAACCGGGTCGCCAGCGAAGCCCTGCTGCTTCGCCCAGCTCGGGACCTGGCCCACCGTCTCCGCGCCCAGCGCCTCCTTGGCGGTGGCGCCCTTCCAGGTCAGCACACCCATCGAGAGGATGACGAGGATCGCAGTCACGGTCGCAACGGGGCGCCGCAGGATCGCGCGCTCGGGCCGGCGGTCGTAGAACGGCAGGCCGATCATCAGCACTAGCAGCAGTGTCGGTACGCCGACCGTCCCGAGCACGACCGTCTCCGGCCACTTGAAGATGCGGAGCAGGTAGAAGAGGAAGTAGAAGAACCAGTCGGGCCGCGGCACGAAGTTCGTGGTGCCCGGGTCGGCCTTGTCGGTGTAAAGCGGGCCGAGAACGCCGACGTGGTCACCGCTGTTCGTCGTGTGCCAGATGACCGCGAGCGCGATGATCACGGCCACGACGACGAGCGACATGATCGTGTCGTGGTACATCGCGTACGGGAAGAACGGCTTGCCTTCCTTCGCGACGTCGTCCTTGTAGCGCTTGAACTCCGCCTGCCGCTCCTTCTGGACCTTGCTCGCCACGGGCTAGCTCTCCTCCTCGCCCTCTGCGTGCTCCCGGATCAGCCCGGCGCGGTAGTCGCTGTAGCCGGTGGGCGCAACTTCGTCGCGCGGACGGCCGGCGGCCTTGGGAGACCAGGGCGGTGAGGTGACGCCGAGGCGGACGACGAGGTAGAGGTGCAGCCCGATCATGGCCATGATCCCGCCGGGAATGAGCAGCATGTGGAGCGAGTAGAACTTCGCCAGCGTGTCGGGCCCGATCTGCGCGCCGCCCTGGAGGAACTGGGCGATGAAGGGCCCGGCGATCGGCGCCGTCGCATTGATGTTGATCCCCACGACCGTCGCCCAGTAGGCCGTCTGGTCCCACGGCAGCAGGTAGCCGGTGAAGCCCTCCAGCATCCCGGTGACGAGCAGCAGCACGCCGATGATCCAGTTCAGCTCGCGCGGATACTTGTAGGCGCCGAACAGGAACGTGCGGGCCATGTGGAGGAACATCAGGATGATGAAGAGGCTGGCACCCCACTTGTGCATGCCGCGGACGAGCCAGCCGAGCGTGACCTCGTGCGTGATGTTCTGGATCGACTCGTACGCGCTATTGGGATCCGGCTTGTAGTACATCGCGAGGAACACGCCCGTCGTCGCCTGAACGAGGAACGCGGTCAGCGTCGCTGCGCCGAGCGTCTGCATCCAGTTGACGTCGCGAGGGACGTTCCGGAACAGGAAGTACTTGACGCCGCCGACGAGGCCGGAGCGCTCCTCGACCCACTCCAGCGGGTAGAGAGCGGCCTGCTCGATCTGCGAGCGGCGGGCGGACTTAGCCATGGATCAGGACCCCGGCACCGGTAGGGGATACAGCCAGCGCTCGATGCCGTCGACGTGCACTCCGGGGTAGGCCTGGCGGTAGCGGCTGATCCGCGCGTCGGCCTTTTCGCCCTCGACGGTGCCGACGCTGAAGTGCTTGCCGAGCACGAGGTGGCCATGCACGATCGAGAAGGCGTAGCGATCGAGCGAGCGAACGGGCGGGCCGGCGACGCGGTTGCCCTCGGTGTCGTAGGCGCCTCCGTGGCAGGGGCAGCCGAAGCCGGCGGGCTTGACCGGGGTGAGAACGACGTCCTTGTAGTTCTTCGTCTGATCCTCGAACCTCGGCCCGTTCGGCTGCACCGGGCAGCCGAGGTGAACGCAACGGCTGTAGATGATCGTGAAGCTCGGCTCCTTCTTGGCGGTCAGCCCGTTGTTGCGGATGTACGCCGTGCGCCGGGAGACCTCACCCTGCGCCTTGTTGCCCGTGAACGTCGTGATCACGAAGGTGCCTTCGGGGAAGTTCGAGATCGGCCCGAGGTCGACGTCGTGCGACGCGACTCCCTCGCCGGTGAACGACGGCAACACTGCGAAGCCGAGCGACGGGAGCACGACTGCCGCACCGATCACACCGCCGAGGCCGAGCGTCGCGACCGTGAGGAAGCCTGCACGGCCGTAGGTCTCGAGGTGCTCCGCCTCGGCCGCCGCGCGCTCTGGCGACGGCGTGTCGCCCATGAGCTCATGAGCAGCCGCCGAGTCGACGGGGGCATGCGAGCGGGCGCTGTCGCGAATCCAGAGCACGCCGAACACGATCGTCAGGATGGCGCCGAGAACCGCGGCCGGCCAGCTGACGACGAGCCCGATCAGCACGCACGCGATTCCGATCGCGAAGCCGATTGGCCAGAGGCTCGGAGACGGGGCGTTTGGCTTCTCGTTTGGGCTGTCGCTCACGCGGGGGTCTCCATTGGGTGATTCAACCGGTTCGACCGGATGTCTGTCAACGGCGCAACAGCTGCGTCAATGTACGCGCGCGGGCTCCATTGTGCACTGTGGCGTCGGAGGATGTTGCAGGTAGACCCAGTTCGGCCCAGCGCGCATCGACGCGGGCGCGGATCTCGGAGCTCATTTCGATCTCGGGCGGCCACTCGCGCCTGCCCTCCGCCGGCCCCTTCGCGGTCGCGTCGATTCCGATCTTGCCGCCGTACGCCTGCAGTGTCGTCGCGTGGTCGAGCTGGTCGATCGGGCCTTCGGTGAGCACGATGTCGCGCGCGGGATCGACGTTGGCACCGGCGTAGAAGAAGACCTGCTCGTAGTTGTGCACGTCGACGTGCTCGTCGACGACGACGACCGCTTTGGCGAGACTCATCAGGCCGAGCCCCCACATGGCGTGCATCACCTTCTTCGCGTGTCCGGGGTAGCGCTTGCGGATCGAGACGATGACGCAGTTGTGGAACGCGCCCGCGGTCGGGAGGTCGTAGTCGACGATCTCGGGCACGCTCATTCGGAGCGCCGGCAGGAAGATCCGCTCGGTCGCCTTCGCGAGCCACTCGTCCTCGGCCGGCGGCTTGCCGACTACGATCGACGGATAGATCGCGTCGCTCCGCATCGTGATCGCCGAGATGCGGAAGATCGGGAACTCCTCGGCCGGGGTGTAGAAGCCGGTGTGGTCGCCGAACGGCCCTTCGATCCCGACGTCGTTCCGGTCGACCCAGCCCTCGAGCACGATCTCGGCGTTGGCCGGCACTTCGAGGTCGACGGTCTTGCACTTGACGAGCTGGACGGCCGACCCTTTGAGAAAGCCGGCGACCATGAGCTCGCCGATGTGCTTCGGCAGCGGCGCGCTCGCCGAGTACGCGGTGACCGGGTCGAGACCGAGCGCGACGGCGACCGGGATCTTCCCGTCGGGTGCGGCGAGCAGGTCGGCGCGGCCGTCCTTGTGGATCTGCCAGTGCATGAACGTCGAGCGGGCGTCGATCTTCTGCATCCGGTACATGCCGACGTTGCGCACGCCCGTCGTCCGATCCTTCGTGATCACGGCCGGAAGCGTGATGAACGGAGCCGGGTCGAGCGGCCAGCAACGCTGGATCGGGAAGAGGTCGAGGTTGACGTCGTCGCCGGTGAGGACGATCTCCTGGCAGGCGGCCTTCGAGACCTCCTTCGGCATCGAGTCGGCGATCGACTTGAGCTTGCCGAGTGAGCGCACCTTGTCCACGAGCCCCTGCGGCGGCTGCAGCTCGAGGATCTCCGCGAGCTTGTCGGCGAGGTCGTCGAGTTTGTCGACGCCGAAGGCGAAGCACATGCGCTTCTCGGTGCCGAACTGGTTGATCAGCAGCGGATGAGCGGAGCCCTTCGGATTCTCGAACAGCAGCGCCGGCCCGCCGGACTTGACGACGCGGTCCACGATCTCGGTGATCTCGAGGTCGGGATCGACCTCGGCCGAGATGCGGACGAGCTCACCTTCCTTCTCGAGGAGGGCGATCCACTCGCGCAGGTCGGAAGCCGGGCTCGCCATGCCGCGTCAGTCTAGGCGCGCCGCGCCCACATCGCCCAGGTGTGCTCCGGCGTGTCCGGACGAGGCACGCCGGACCGTTCTTGTCGTAGGGGCGATGCGCATGCGTCGCCCTGGTGTGCCGCACGAACCTGCTGGACGGAGCCGCGCCGAGGGCGACGCATGCGCGTCGCCCCTACGTGACCAACCGGATTTCTCTCAGAGGGTTCGCTCGGGGGTGCGCTCTTTGCGCTTCACGGCGAGGTGGTGCGTGAGCTCGCCGATCGCGATCACGGCGACGAAGATCAGGCCGACGACGAGCATCGAGAGCACGACGTTCTTGCCTTCGGTGGCAGCATCCGCGACGAACGAGAGCGCAGCAAGCATCGTGAACGCGACTTTACCCCACGCGGAGGTCGTGCGCGACACACGCGACCTCGACTGCGTCGGCACCGGCGGCCGAACGAGCCAGCTCGAGGAGGGGTGCTGCGTCGTTGCGGTCGCGAAGATCCTGCCGCGCCTGCTCGAGCGCCCCCTGGCCGAGAAGCGCCGCGGTTGCCGCCCACGCCTCGGCCTCGCCCGAGCGAGCGTCGGCTCTCGCCTGCGCGCACAGCGAGATCAGCTCGGCGAGATCGAGCACCGCCTCGACGCTGCCGGTCCGGGCAATCCGCACGAGGCCGTGGGCGTAGAGGTAGTCGCCGAGCAAAAGCGCCGTGTCGTCATCCGCGGGAGCGAAGAGGCGCGGGCGACCGTAGTGGAGGAGATAGCCCTCGTAGATCGTCTCTACCCCGAGCGCGAACACCGGCTCGCAGAGCGCTGAGAACACTGCCGTGCGGTCCTGCTCGGAGACGGGACGAAGCGATGCCTCCCAGAGCGGGCTCTCGGCCGCAGCTTCCGCCGCAAGGGAATCCCAGACCTCAGTTGCCGAAGAAGTCGCCAACTGCCTCGACCGTCCTCTCGATCTCCTCGTCGCCGTGGGCGAGCGAGACGAACAGGCACTCGAACTGGGACGGCGCCACGTAGATGCCGCGGTCGAGCAGGTGCCGGAAGAGCGCCGCATAGCGATCGGTATCGCAGCGGATCGCGTCGTCGTAGTTGCGGACGGCGTCGTCCTGACAGAAGAGCGTCAGCATCGCGCCCACCCGTTGGACGGTGCCGAACGGAGCGAGCCCTTCCTCGAGCTTGGCGCCGCGGCGCTCGAGCCCGTCGTACACCGCCGGATCGCGGAGGCGGCGGAGCACCGAAACGCCGGCGGCCGTCGCCAACGGGTTCCCCGACAGCGTTCCGGCCTGGTAGACGTCTCCGACAGGGGCGAGCTGCTCCATCAGCTCGGCGCGGCCTCCGAACGCCGCCGCCGGCAGGCCGCCGCCGACGATCTTGCCGAGGATCGTGAGATCGGGTGTGACGCCGTACCGCTCCTGGGCCCCGCCGCGCGCGACGCGGAACCCGGTGATCACCTCGTCGAACGCGAGCAGCGCGCCGCTCGCGTCACACAGAGCCCGCAGCGCCTCCAGGAACCCGGGTGCGGGAGGAACGACGCCCATGTTGCCGGCGACCGGCTCGACGAGAATTGCCGCGAGCCCTTCCCCGTACTGGGCCACCGCCGCCGCCACGGCGTCGATGTCGTTGTAGGGCAGCACGATCGTGTCGGCAGCAACGCCTGACGGAACTCCAGGGGTCGAAGGGATCCCGAGCGTCATCAGGCCCGAGCCGGCGCTCGCGAGCAGCGCGTCCACGTGGCCGTGATAACACCCGGCGAACTTGATCACCCGGTCGCGCCGGGTCGCAGCGCGCGCGAGGCGCACGGTGCTCATCGCGGCCTCGGTGCCGGAGGAGGTCAGTCGCACCATCTCGATCGACGGGACGGCGTCGACGATCTCGGCGGCCAGCTCGACCTCGCCCTCGGTCGGGGCTCCGAAGGTCGTGCCGCGCCGTAGCGCCTCCTCGACAGCCGCGAGCGTCTCCGGGTCGGCATGCCCGAAGAGCAGCGGCCCCCACGACAGCACCCAGTCGAGGTAGCGGTTGCCGTTGACGTCGACGATGGTGGGGCCTTCGCCGCTGCGCATGAAGAGAGGCTCGGCGAGGCCGACGGCGCGCATCGCGCGCACCGGAGAGTTGACGCCGCCCGGGATCAAGCGCTGCGCCCGGTCGTACAGCGCAGAGCGGTTGAGGCTCACAGCCATCGGGCGAGGTCTTTGGCCCAGTACGTGAACACGAAGTCGGCGCCTGCCCGCTTGATCGCGACGAGCGACTCGAGCGCAGCCGCCTGCTCGTCGAGATGGCCTGCCGCTGCCGCCGCCTTCACCATCGCGTACTCGCCCGAGACGTTGTACGCAGCGACCGGGCAGTCGAAGCGCTCGCGGACGGCGCGGATCACGTCGAGGTAGGGAAGCGCGGGCTTCACCATCAGCACGTCCGCGCCCTCTTCGAGATCGAGCGCACACTCGCGCATGGCTTCGCGCAGGTTCGCCGGATCGAGCTGGTAGCCGCGCCGGTCACCGACAGACGGCGTCGACTCGGCCACCTCGCGGAACGGCCCGTAGAAGGCCGAGGCGTACTTGGCGGCGTACGCGATGATCGGCGTCTGCGGAAGTGCCTCGCGAATCGCGCCCACGCGCCCGTCCATCATGTCGCTCGGCGCAACGACCTCCGCCCCGGCCTCGACGTGGCTCACCGCCGTACGCGCGAGGAGCTCCAGCGTCTCGTCGTTCTCGACCTCGCCGTCGCGGAGCACGCCGCAGTGACCGTGGCTCGTGTACTCGCAGAGACAGACGTCGGTGATCAGGGTCAGGCCGGGGACGTCCGCGCGCAGCGCACGTAGCGCCCGCTGCACGATCCCGTCGGCCTCCCACGCGCCCGAGCCCTCGTCGTCCTTCTCCTCGGGGATCCCGAACAGGATCACCGCGCGGACTCCGAGCGAAGAGAGCTCGGTGGCCTCGCGCACGATCTCGTCGACCGAGCGCTGTGCGATCCCGTCGAGCCCAGCGACCGGGCGCACGATTCCCTCGCCCGGGCAGGCGAAGAGCGGCATCACGACGTCGTCGAGCGACAGGCGCGTCTCGCGGACGAGGGCGCGCAGGGTTTCCGTGCGACGGAGGCGGCGGAGCCGGGTGACGGGGAACGAGCTCATCCGGCCTTCGGCGGGTCAGGTGGAGCAGGGCCGAGCTCTATCGGGACGGCTTCGTCCTCCCAGGGCTCCAGGTGGATCCGCTCCGAGAAGAACTCCCAGATCGCGCGGCCGGCCGCCATCGTCGGCAGCGCCATCAACACACCCGCGATGCCGTAGATCTCGCCGCCCGCGAGCAGGCCGAAGATGACGAGCAACGGATGGAGACGGAGAGCGCTCGCCATCACGTTCGGCACCACGATGTGCCCCTCGACCTGGTAGATGAAGATGAAGAGCGCCACCACCCAGAGAGCCGAGACCGGGTGCACGATCAGGGCGTAGACGAGTGGCGGCACGGCCGACAGCCATGGCCCGATGTACGGGATCACCTCGATCACCGCGGTCCAGACGCCGAAGAGCAGCGCGTATTGCTCAGCGCCGGGGACGAGCCCCGTCGTCCCGAGGATCCACATCCCGATCCCGGCGCTGAGGCCGATCACGGTCGACAGGATCAGCTGCCCGCGCACGTACCCGGCGAGCGCCTTCTCGATTCGAACGGTCAACGAAAGGCCGTCTCCCGGTGGAAAGCGCCGGTCGATGACGCGTTCGAGCCGTTCCATGTCGAGCAGCATGTAGATGGCGATCACCATGATCAGGACCAGGTTGAACAGCGTCACGATGACCGAGAACGCGGCGCCTTCGGCGAACGAGACCACATCCCGCGTGTACTTGGTGATCTCGCCGGCGCCGAGGTTGTCGACCCAGTTCGTCGCCTGCTTCTGAATCTGGATCCGCTCCAGGCCGTGGCTGTCGAGCCACAGCTGGAGCCGGTCGATGTCCTGCTCGGCTCCAGTTCGCTGCTGGCCGTCCTGGATGGTCACGTAGTTGTCGATCCGGTCGGCCGCCGAGCGCGTCTGGTCGACGACGACGCTACCGAGGGCAAGCGCCACGAACGCCACCGCCGCGGCAAAGAGGAGGAAGACGAGCGCGACGGCGAGGCCTCGCGGCAGCCGCGTGCGCTGGAGGTCGCGGACGAGCGGATTGAGCAGGAACGCGGTCACCGTCGAGACGAGGAAGAGGAAGAGAACGTGCCCGAGCGTTGCCGCGAGCATCCACACGATGAGAAGGCCGACGGGCAGGCCCACGAGCTGAATCCATCGTGGCACCTTGATCGTCGGACCTGACTGCGCCGTCATCTGCAAGATCGTAGCCACGGCTGCAAACCGGCAGGATTCCGCAGGTCGTCCGCTACCGTGCGCCAATGGCCACGCCGCGCTCCCGGCGAGCGTCCCGTCACCTCGCGCGGCGGCGTCGCGCCCAACATCGCGCCCGCCGCCTGGCTGTGATCGGCATCGTCGTCGCCCTCGGCGTCGTCACTCTGATCCTGACCGCGTTCGACTCAGGCTCGCATCGTCCGGCGACGACGACGCAGGCGCAACCGTCCGCCACCACCGGGGTTCCACCCGAGCCACAGGTGCTGGCGACCGTCGGCAACCTCCAGATCAAGCTGCCCGTCGCAGCCGCAGCGGTGACCGCGATCGGCTTCCACGGAGGCGATGAAGGAGCCATGGCGCTGAGCCCCGTCGGCCGGCAGGTCAACGAAGGTCTTCTCGCGCGCCTCTGGCGGCGGATCGCGGGCTCCTCGCAGAACGGGCCGGTCTGGTACCAGCTCGACGGTGGCCCCGGCAGCGATGTGCTCGACGTCGGCGCCGTGCCCGGGACCGACGTCTACTCACCCGTGGACGGAACGGTGGTCTCGATCTCCGACCTCGTGATCGACGGGAAGGCCTACGGCTCCCTGATCGACGTGAGGCCGAACGCAACGCCCTCGCTGATCGTGACGCTCAGCCACCTCGCGCCGGACCCGTCAATCGCGGTAGGCAGCCCGGTGCTCGCCTCGTCCTCCAAGCTCGGAACAATCGTCGACGTCGCGTCGGTCGAGCGCCAGGCTCTTGCGAAGCACGCCCGCGACCGCGGTAACAATGTCGCCATCGACGTGCACCCCACTGCCGGATCGCTCCCCTGAACATCCTCTTCGTAGGAGATGTCGTCGGCCGCCCCGGGCTCGAGGCGATCGAGGACCGCCTGGCCGCGCTGCGGGAGGAGCTCGACGCGGCGATCTGCATCGTCAACGGCGAGAACGTCGCCGACGGGGTCGGGATCACCCCGAAGCTGGCCAACCGGATCCTCGCCGCCGGAGCCGATGCCATCACGCTCGGGAACCACACCTGGCGCCGGCAGGAGATCGCGCCCTATCTCGACACCTCCGACCGCGTGATCCGGCCGGCCAACCTTGCAGCCGACGCACCCGGCCGCGGGCTCACGGTCGTCGCCGCTGCCGACGGCACGAAGGTCGCTGTCGTCAACGTGATGGGCTCGCTGTCGCTCGATCCGGCGCGGAACATGTGGGAGCTGATCGACGGGCTCATAGACGACGCCCGTGCCGAGACAGACATCGTGCTGGTCGACGTTCATGCCGAGGCGACGAGCGAGAAGGTGGCTCTCGCGCGCTGGCTCGACGGGCGCGTGACCGCGGTGCTCGGCACGCACACGCACGTGCAGACATCTGACGCGCGGGTGCAGCCGGGAGGAACCGCCGCAATCACCGACGCGGGCATGACCGGTCCGCACGATTCTGTGATCGGCGTCAAGGCCGAACTGGCGACGCACCGGATGCGAACAGGGATGCCAGTGCGCTTCGAAGTGGCAACCGGCGGCGTGCGGATCGAAGGCGTGCTCGTCGAGTGCGACGCCGTCAGCGGACGGGCGACGGCGATCCGGCCGGTTCGCGTTCCCTGGCCCTGAGCGTCCGGAAGCGCACAACCAGCACGGCGAACACGCCGACAAGGACGAGATCGCGGGCGAGCACGAGCCACGATGCGGTGGCGTCGAAGTGCTTGACGAGATCCCAGTAGGTGCCCGGAAACCACGCGCGGGTGAGAGCGCAGGCAATCACGAGGAGCGCGGTGGCGACCACCCCGCGGCGCCCGGGAACGAGCACGACAACGGCGAGGAGCCAGACGAGAAACTGCGGTGAAAGGACCTTGCCGAAGGCGACGAAGGCGACCGTCGCGGCAGCCGCGTAGCGGACGAAGCGTGCGACGCTCTCGGTGTCGCCGCGCGCGAACCGCACCCACACGAGCGCGAGGGCCGCAAGGCCGAGCAACGTCGTTGCGAGCGCGGCCAGCGCCGGGGCTGTCCCTGTCAGGTTCTGCGAGCCGTTGCTCGACGCCCATCCGAGCGACTTGCCCGCTGCCTGATGCAGCCCGAGGAGCACGGCCGAGCCGAGGCTCTCGATCTGGAGCGGGCGGCCGACCTGGCGCCAGACGCTGCGCGCAACACCCTCGGGAGCCATCACCGCGAAAGGGAGGAAGATCGCGAGTGCCGTGGCACCAGTCAGGGCGAGGGATCGGAGTGCCGCCGCCCTGCCGTCGCGCCGCCAGATCCGCGTCACCACCAGCGGCAGGAGGACGGCGGGGTAGATCTTCGTCGCAATCGCCACCCCGAGCAACGCCGACCCAAGCCGGTCGCGGCCACGGAGCAACGCGCAGATGGCACCCAGCGTGACGGCTGCGGCATATAGGTCGAAGCGCGTCACGACAAAGGGCCCGAGCAGCATGATCCCGGCGAGACAGGCCCCGACGGAGACGACGACGCGGGCTCTCGACGCCCGAAGCGCATCGAGCGAGAGGACGAGAAGCGACGCGATCACGGCGAGTGCCGCAAGCATCAGCACGAAGAACGCGGCGTCGAACTGGTTGCGGGTTTCCGAGACGAGCGCGGGCACGACGAACGGCACGAGAGCCCCGGGTGGGTACTCGACCGCAAAGTCGCGATACGGCACGTCGCCGCTCGCGATCCGCTCGCCGTAGGACTGGTAGAGGGCGGTATCCGAGATACCCGGTCCTCCTTCGAAGCCCACAACCACGACCCAGGCCATCATGGCGGCGACGGTCGCGAGCAGCACTCCACGCCACACCCCGGCGCTCGGCCCGCGGGTGCTCATAGTGCCGTCTCCCTCGCCCTCGGCGGCAGGAAGAGAGCGAGCAGTACAAAGGGGAGAAACCAGGGGATGTAGAGGTACGACCAGTGGGTCAGGACGAGCTCGAAGCCGAGCAGCACAGCGGCAGTGAGAGCGGCCAGTTCGAGCGGGCCCTTCCTCTCCGGGATCACGGCAACGACCCCCGCGAGAGCGAGCACTCCCAGCTCGAGAATCAGCTGGACGACCGAGAGGTCCGGGATACCGCGGGCGTGGTACTGGCCCCAGTCCCAGGGTGAGAAGGGCGAGCCGCGGTCGAGCTGGTAGCGGAGCGTGCGATCGACGAAGGTGCGCCCGGCTTCGACGACGCTCGGTTCAAGCAGGAGCACGGAGAACACTGCGAGCGAGGCGACCACGAAGGCAGCTCCGAAACGTACTGCCGTTCGGCGTTCGAGCCCGTCCGGGTACGTAAGCCAGAGCGGTGCCAGCAAGAGGGCGGCGAACTTCGTCCAGCCGGCGAGCGCCACCGCAGACCCGCGGGCGACAGGCGACGTTGCGAGCAGGAAGCCCCAGACGAGGATCGCAGGCATGATCGCGTCGTTCGTGTTCGCGTTCAGAGCATAGGCCGTGAACGGGAAGGCGAACCAGCCGAAGGCGAGCGCGACGGCGAGCGGCGGGCCGCCGAAGCGGCGCCCGACCAGCACCAGGCCAAGCACGACAAGCAGATCGAACAGGATCGACGTCGCGTGCGCCGCGGGAAGCGTGTCCCACTTCCCCGACCACCCGAACGCCAGCACGGCGGGAATGTACGCGAGATAGGCCGTCGGCCCGTAGGTGTCCCCGCGCGGGTTCGCCGATTCACAGCGGCCGTTCTCCTGGATCCGGTCGCGAATCTCGCCGTCGGAGTCGGCTTTGCCGCAGGCGCGGCGCGCGTCCTCCACCGGCATGTGGCCGTAGGGAGCTTGACCGTTGAGGATCCTGTCGGCGCCGATCACGCCGGCATAGCCGACGTCGATCACCACCGTCCCCTGTTGTTCGAGGTTGAGGCCGATCCGGAATCCACCGAGGAAGACGGCGACGGCCACGAACACCCAGACCGGCCAGCTGAGCACGGGGTTGTGGGCACGCCCTCGGAATCCGATCCAGGCTGAGCGGACGAGGAGGTAGGCGAGTGGAGGAGCCGCGAGTGACGCGCTCTGGAACACCTCGCCGCGGTTGAAGAACCAGAGCGAAAATCCGAGCGAGAGCAGCGCGAGCAGATCGAACGTGTGCCACGACCTGAGCCGCCGTCGATCCACGAGTCCGAGGAAGAAGACAACGCTGAACGGGATCCACATCCACAGCGAGTTCAGCGCTTTGCCGCCGAACGAGCCGACACGCCCGCGCGCCATCTTCCAGGCGACCTGCGGCCCTGTCCACGCCTCGGAAACACGCCCGTCGCTGTCGGCGACCTTGCCGAGTGCAATCTCGCCGGCCTTTCCCGACCAGACATGGACCGTCCACTGCCGCAAGGCTCTATCGAACGACGCATCGGTCTCCGGGTGCGGCGGGTAGCGGTCGAGCCAGCGAGCGACCTTCGGGCTCTCGAGAAACCGCGCCACGACGATGCTCTCGGTCAGCCGTGGCGGACCGGTCTCGGGGACGAAGGGCGTGACGGGTGGCTGGCCCTTCAACTGGGCGGTGGAGGTCGTGCCATTGGCCGCACCCGCCGACGGCACGAGGAGCAGCGCGAGCGCCACGACCCACGCGAAGCGCTTCACGGGCTCCGGAACGACCAGAGCTTGTTGCCGATGAAGTTGAGCGGTGTCACGAGAACGATCGCCACTGCCTGGGCGACGATCTGGCCGAGCCCGGCACTGACGAGGACGTGCAGGACGACGAGATTCGCACCCAGCGAGATCGTCGACACGACGAGGAAGCGCCAGCCCTGCGCACCGACATGGCCACGCTCGTCGCGAAACGTCCACAGTCGGTTGAGCGCGTAGTTGTTCGCGACCGCAACGAGAAACGAGCCGACGGCAGCGACCAGGTAGTAGAGCCCGGCACGGTCGAGCAGGATCGTGTAGACGACCAGGTTGACGACGTACCCGGAGGCGCCGACGACGACGAACTTGCCGAGCTGCTCCCAGTTGCTCCTCCGCGCGAGCGCGCTACCGACACGCTGAGCGGCGCCCGGGTCGGAGGAGGTCGGAGAGGGCTCGATCATGCTGGGCGACGGTAGCGGCTGTTCGCGACGTTACTTGGCGAGCGACCGCAGGCCAGCGAACTTCTCAGGGCCGGTGCGTGCTCGCCGTGCGGCGACGACGGGGAGGGCGATGGCTTCGAGGTACCCGACCAACGGAATCAGCGCCAGGAGCGCCACGACGGCCGCAGCGCCGAAGAGCAGGACAGCCGTCGCTCCGATCGTCGCCCCGCGTCTCTGGGCGCCTCGCACGATCGCGGCCGCGGAGACCGAGCCGATCACCGCACCGGCGACTCCGCCACCGACGCCGATCCAGCCCTTGACGAGCAGGCCGGCGACCACACCGACGACAACCGCGCCAACCAGGGTCGAGGCAAAGCCAAAGCGGAGCCCCGCTAGCACTCCGGCAAACGCGATCCCGGCCGCCACTCCGAGGCCAACCGTGATCCCGATCTCGTACCAGTCACCCATGATGGTGGGTCAGTCTAGGGGCTTGATGTGGACTGAGGGTGCGGCTGTGGCGCCTCCAGCCGGCCGATCACGTCGATGCAGAACGCGCCGGCCCGGGCACCGTCGACGACGCGATGGTCGAACGTCACCGACACGTTTCCCATCTGCCTGGCGACGACTGCACCGTCACGAACCACGGGGCGTGCGCCGATCCGGTGGAGGCCGAGAATCGCCACCTCGGGATGGTTGATCAGGGGCGTACTGAAAAGACCGCCGAACCGGCCTGCACTCGTCACCGTGAACGTCGAGTCGCGGAGCTCGTCCGCCTGGAGGGAGCCGTCCCGCGCACCCTCTGCGAGGCGACGAATCTCGGCGTCGATCTCGGCCATCGAGAGGCGATCGCAATCGCGGACGACGGGAACGACGAGCCCGTCATCCGTGTCGACCGCGATCCCGATGTCGTAGCGGTCGAGCAGCACGATCTCGTCGCCGTCGATTCGCGCGTTCAGCTCCGGGAACGCAGGAAGCGACGCGGCGGCGGCGTGGAGCGCGGCGGCAACGAGGAGATCGAGATCGACGCCGGTGAAGTCGCATTCCTCGACGACCGTGACGGCGGGAATCTCGCGGTGCGTGCGCTCGACCTGCTCCACGATCAAACGCCTGATCCCGCGCACCGGAACGCGGCGCCCTTCGGCGGGCGATGCCGCGGCGCGGACATCGGCCTCGGTCACCCGACCGGCCGGACCGGTTCCGCCGACCGAGGCGATGTCGACGGAGAGCTCGCGCGCGAGCCGGTGGAGCTCAAGTGCCTCGAGCGGTTCGGAGCCGACGACCGAGATGATCGGCTCCTCGACCTCGGGCTCCTCGAGCGGCGGGGTCGCGACCGAACGCAGGAGTTGCTCTCCGGCGGCCCCGATCAGCGCGATAACGGCACCCACGGCGATCACATCTCCCTCTCGGGCGAGAACGCGCAGCACGACCCCATCGAACGGCGAGCCGATCTCGACGGTCGCCTTGTCGGTCTGGACTTCCACGATCGGCTCGTCGAGCGTCACCGCGTCGCCCTCCTGGACGAGCCAGCGGGCGATCTCCCCCTCGGTCAGGCCCTCGCCGAGATCGGGCAACCTGAACGCATGTGCCATGCAGTCAGGGTAGTCGGGAACCGCGGCATCGGCTTCGCCGCGGAATCGTAGGGGCGATGCGCATGCGTCGCCCTCGGGCACAACGCAGGCCCCGCTTCTACACGAGCGCCGTCAGCGTGTCCCGTTCGGCAACGATCTCCGCTTGCTCGAGGTCACCGATGTCCTCCCCGTCGACCTGCGCCGGTATCGGAGTGTCACAGCGGATCACGATCCGGTCGAGATCGTGGCCGAGCAGCACATCGCCGCCACCGCGACGCCCTCCGAGCGCCCGTACCGCAAGCTGCGGAATCGCGAGTGGCCGCACCTCGACCGGGGCAATGACGTCCAGTCCGCCTTCGAAGGTCGCGTCGGGCGCAAACCGGAGGCCGAGCCGGCCGGCATACGTGTACGGCGAGCAGTTCGCGACCATCGCGAATGCGGCGCGTCCGAGACCTTCGACCTCGAGCACCGGCTCGTAGCGAAGACGGTGAGCCGACAGCGTCCGCACGACTGTCCAGCCAAAAGCGATATCACCGGGGCGCTTGCCGTCGTCGCGCCGGCCGATCGCATCGACTCGGCGGACGAGCTCTGCGTCGAACCCGATACCTGCGCTGAACGCGAATCGGCGGCCGTTGATACGGCCGAGCGAGATCCGTCGCGTCAGTCCACGTGAGAGCCGCGCGGCCGCGCGGGCCGAATCGCGCGGAAGGCCGAGCGCCCGCGGCAGCACGCTTGTGCCGCCACCCGGAACGAAGCCGACCGGGATGTCGGCCGCGAGGCCGTTGATCACCTCGTTGTACGTGCCGTCACCCGAGAAGACGTAGAGCACCTCGGCGCGGGTCGACCACTCGGCCGCAAGCTCCGTCGCCTCACCTCGCGCGCGAGTGAGGACGGTCTCCGTCCCCGCGGGGAGCGCAGCCTGGACGGCGGCGAGCTCGCGCTCTGTAACCCCGCTCGCGAACGGGTTGACGATCAGGACTCGCCTCACGGCAGACATGTTCTACTACCCGCCCTCGCTCGGCGTGAAAATGCGGACCGTCTCCGAGCCGGGTGTGATCTCGGTCAGGCCTCCGTCTCGAACGACCGCGACGGATCCGGTCAACGCGTCGAACGTCTCTTTGTCGGCCCCGCCGACGCGAAGGTCGACGTCGAGGCTGGGGTCGAGGTCGGCCATCAGCGCTGCGTGACCGATCTGCGCGAGTGTCTTGCCAGAGCTCATGCCAAGCTCGTTGGCGACGATCAGAGTCAGCGCCTTGCCGGCAGGATCAGCAACTTCTGGCAGCGCCCCGGCCTCGTCGCTCAGCGCCTGCATCCGCACGAGCACGCGGTCGCGGGCCGAGCGGCGCACCGGCGGCAGGCAGGCGACATCGCCGACCCGCTCGTGGTCGAGCGCGCGGACGTCTTCCCACTCGCGTGGCTCGGCACGAAGGCACACCTTGCGGAACGAGTCGCGCCACCACTCCTCGAAGCCGGCGTGCCAGCGGTCGTCGTCGAGGTACCTTCGGGCACAGCGCCGCGTCGCCAACGCTGCCGCCACCGCCAGCTCGGCGAACGGGCGCGCGGTCCGCCGCCGCACGACGAGGTACATCACGAGCGGGTCGTCCTCGGTCTCCACCGGGCAAGCCTACGGAGACAGGCTGAAGCCTGTCACCGCAGGAGGAAGCCTTCGCCGAGCGGATCGTCGGGGTCGAGCGTGAACACGCTCTCGCCTGTCCGGTACGCGCTGCCGGTGACCTCCGTGACAACGGCCGGCCGGCCGGCGAGATCTACCTCATCGACGACCCGCCCGCTGAACTCCGAGCCGACGATCGACAGATGGCGCAGCTCGGCTCCCCGCGGGAGCTGCCAGGCGGCGTCGAGCAGGGCGAGTCGCGCAGACGTGCCTGAGCCACACGGTGAGCGATCCACCTCGCCGTCCGCGAACACCGTCACGTTCCGCTGTGTGAACGGCTCCTCGCCTTCCTGCTGCCAGAAGATGACGCCGTAGACATCGCACAGCTCCGGCTCGAGCGGATGCACTATGTTGTGCGCCGCCTCGAGACTGCGCTTGATCTCGCGGCCGAGCTCGATCAGGCGGGGCAACTCGGCCCGCTCGACACGCTCGGGCAGCGATGCGTAGAAGGCACCGCCGAAGGCGACGTCCACCGCGCGGCCGGCCACCTGCAGCCCCGTGCCCCAGACGAACGACGGCACGTTGCGGAAGGTCACCTCGCACACCCGGCCACCACTGACGGTCGCGACGGTCTCGAGCCGCCCCGATGGCACATCGACGACAACCCGGTTCTCACCCTCCCGCCGCTCGACGATCCCCTCGTCGAGTGCCCACGTGACGAGCGCGATCGTCCCGTGCCCGCAGGCCGTCGAGTAACCGGCGTTGTGGAAGAACACGACGCCGAGGTCGGCGCCGTCGTCGTTCGGCGGGACGACGTGGCAGCCGTACATGTCGGCGTGGCCACGAGGCTCGTTGACGAGCAGCCGTCGCACGTGGTCGAGCCGTTCGAGCGCGTCGCGTCGTTTCTCGAGGATCGTGGCGCCCTGCAGCTGCTCGACTCCGCCCACGACGATCCGGAACGGCTCGCCGCCGGTGTGGTAGTCGACGGTGCGGAGACCCGTCATCCCAGCCCGCGCACTACTCGTCGGAGAAGCTCGGGTAGCGCACCGTCAGCAAACACACGTACGCGGTCACCTGGGCGTTGTAGCGAAGCCAGTAGGCGAGAACGTCGCGCAGGCCGCTGTTCAGGTTCCCGGCAAAGAGCGCGTAGAACCACGCGAGGACCGTCACGATCCTGGCGACGAGCGTCAGCACGTAGAGGATGACGAGCGCCGGGATCGCGAGCAGCAGCCGGAAGAAGATCGTCAACCGGCTCTGCTTGACCGCGGGTGCGATCTCGAGGTCGATCGGATACCCGGGCGCTCCGCTGAACGACGGGTACGGATCGGCCGCGATCGAGTAGTACGCGTACACGTGGGTCTCGTAGCGCACGAATCCGGCGATGAACCCATGGAGCCCCTCGGGGATCCGGCCGGTGAAGATGCCGACCAGCCACGCGGCGAGCACCGCGAACGAGACCGCGATTCCCCAGAGCACGAGCCAGATCAGGTGAGGGATGACGAGGAAGAGCCGAAAGAAGACCGTCAACCTGCTGCGCTGCAAATCGTCGGTGACGACGAGGTGGATCGGATGCGCCGAGGGGGCGTCAGCGGGAATCGGGAGCTGTTCGGACATCGTGATCCTTCCATCGACGGCCGGTGCCGCTGCGGCGCCGGAGAACCAGGATCGATTCTTCGGGGGCGCCCCGACTCCTGCGGCGGGCTAGGTCAGCCCGCTAGGGCGTGAACGGGTCGAGCACCTTGATCCCGTCGAACTTGAGGTAGTCGCGATCGTGCGTCCAGATGCCGTCAACGCCGTTCGCGCGCATCAGCGCGACGACGTGCGCGTCGGGAACGAGGTTGCCGCGCGGTGACACTTCGTCCGCGACAGCCCCGAAGGTCGCCCAGAAGCCGACGTCCTCGCCGGGGCTTTGCACCTGCGCCAGCCCGAGAAGTGCTGTGAGGTTGGCTACGGCCTCGCGCGACGGGAGTGGGTGCGCGAAGATCGACGGGTGCGTGGCCATGCGCAGATAGGCCATCGCAGTCGGCCAGAAGACGTAGACGAGCTGTCGTCCGGTTGCGACACGTTCGACGAATGCACGCGCGGCGTCGTGAAACGGGTTCGACGTATCCGAGGCGTACAGCAGCGGGTTGACGTCGATCGCGGCACTCACCGCGCATCGAGGGCGGCGTAGACCGCGTCCTTGTCCTCGAGGTCGACGGTCGCGGACATGGCCTTCGACGTCCACACGAACGGCGGTGGTGGCGCCTGCGAGGCAGCAAGGGCGAGCGCGAGCAGCTCTGAAACGAGCGCGCCGATCGTCTTCCCCTCGGCCGACTGCCTCCGTCGTAGCTCGCGCATCACGGTCGCATCGATGTCGAGCGTCGTCCTTCCCATGCATCAGATGCCACGGAACAATGCATCAGATGTCTAGTTCTGGACCCGAGGGTCGATCGGCGAACAGCTAGCGTCACCCGGATGGGCCGGCGCGAAGCAGCAAACCGATGAACGCCCGTTCCTGGCTCGCGCTGTGGACCGTGTACATCATCTGGGGCTCGACCTACCTCGGGATCGAGCTCGCCGGCGAGACGATCCCGCCGGTGTTCGCCGCAGGGGTGCGCTTTGTCCTGGCGGGCGTGCTGATGGCCGGCTGGGTGACGCTGCGCCACGGCCGGGCCCCCTTCCGCGTCGGCCGCACCGAGCTCCTGGCAGCGATGTTCGTCGGGATGCTCCTGCTCGGTGCGAACGCGATGCTGTTCGTCGCAGAGCGGCATGTGCCGATCGGCCTAGCCTCGCTATTGATCGCGTCGGTGCCCCTCTGGATCGTGCTGCTGCGCACCCTCACGGGCGACCGGCCGAACCGCGTCTCGCTGCTCGGCGTCGTGACGGGGTTCGCGGGCATCGCAGTGCTGGTGCGGCCAGAAGGCGGTGCGACCTTCGGAGCGATCCTGCTGACCCTCTGCTCGGCCTCGATCTGGGCGACAGGCTCCTTCCTCTCGTCGCGTCTGCCGATGCCGTCCGACGCCACCGTCGCGACGGCGATCCAGATGCTCGCCGGGGGAATGATGCTGGTCCCGATCGGCGTCTTCCTCGCCGGCAACGAGTCGCTCAGCCCGGCGTCATGGTCGGGCCGCTCGCTCGCCGGCCTCGTCTACCTCGTCCTGTTCGGCTCGCTGGTCGGCTACACGGCATACGTGTGGCTGCTCGGGCACGTGGCGATCGGGACCGTCGCGACGTACGCGTACGTCAATCCGGTGGTGGCGATCCTGCTCGGAGTCGTCTTCCTCGGCGAGCACGTAACGTGGCAGATCGCGGGCGGTGCCGTGATCGTGCTCGTGTCGGTCGCGCTCGTGATCAGGAACGAAGCGGCTCGGGTGGTCGAGCCGTTCGCGGAGTGAGTCAGGGCGCGAGCCCGACGATCTCGTCGGGAGAGACCGGCGCGCGTCGCAACTGCCTACCCGTC
The DNA here is from genome assembly GCA_963829285.1 of uncultured Thermoleophilia bacterium. Taxonomy (GTDB): domain Bacteria; phylum Actinomycetota; class Thermoleophilia; order Gaiellales; family Gaiellaceae; genus Gaiella. Next base: position 424,711 of record CAWHHW010000004.1, read on the forward strand.
GCGTCGCGCAAAGCGGCCACAACCGCCGCCGTGGAGACGACCGTCGGCGGCTCGCCGACTCCCTTGGCGCCGTAGGGCGCATCGGGCTCCGGCACCTCGACGAGAACCGCCTCGACCGGCGGCATGTCGAGCGTCGTGGGGATCAGGTAGTCGGTGAAGCTCGCGTTCGTGATCCGGCCGTCGCGCACCTGGATCTCCTCCATCAGCGCGAGCCCGAGGCCCTGGGCGATACCGCCCTCGATCTGGCCCTCGACAGCCATCGGGTTGACGGCCCGGCCCACGTCCTGTGCCGTGCCGATCCAGACGACGCGCGTGAGGCCGAGCTCGACGTCGACTTCTGCGACGACGCGCATCGCGGCACACGCCAGCGCCACGTGAGCTCGCTCGCCCGTGATCTGGCCGGTCTCGGGATCGAGCGGCGTCGTGCGAGGATGCCGGTAGACCCGCTCCACGTCGACTTCCCCGCCACCCAGGCGCTCGCGCTCCTCGAGCGCGGCCCGGCAGGCATCGCGCACGGCGCCGGCGGCCATCCACGTCATCCGCGAGGCCGACGTCGAGCCCGCGGAGCCGACGGTCGCCGTCGTGTGCGGCATCAGCTCGACGGCCTCGATGCCGAGCTCTGTGCGCGCGACCTGGAGGATCACGCCGACGACGCCCTGCCCCACTTCGGCCGCCGCACAATGAACTGCGGCGCTGCCATCGGCATGGAGCACGACGCGAGCGGCGCAGGAGTCGTCGAAGCCCTCCGAGTAACAGATGTTCTTGAACCCGACCGCGAAGCCGACGCCACGCCTGACGCCCTCACCGCGGGTCGTGTTGCCGGTGCCGCCGGGAAGCCTGATCGGGTCGCGGGGCAGCTCCTCGGCCTCCGGCACCGGGATCGCGGCGGCAGCGCGAATCGTCTCCGCAACCGGGCACGAGCCCTCGATCACCTGGCCGGTCGCGAGCACGTCGCCCGTCCCGAGTGCGTTGAGCAGCCGCAGCTCGATCGGGTCGATCCCGAGCTCGGCGGCCAGCAGGTCCATCTGCGCCTCGCCCGCGAAGCACGTCTGCACGGCGCCGAACCCGCGCATCGCACCGCAGGGCGGGTTGTTCGTGTAGACGGCGGTGGCCTCGATCAGCGCGTTGTCGCAACGGTACGGACCAATTGCGAACGAGGCTGCGTTGGAGGCGACCGCCGTCGAGCTCGACGCGTAGGCGCCGCCGTCGAGCAGGATCCTCATCCGCACGTTGACGAGGCGGCCGTCGCTCGTCGCGCGATGCTCGCACCACATCCGCGCCGGGTGCCGGTGGATGTGGCCGACGAACGACTCCTCGCGGTTGTAGACGATCTTCACGGGGCGGCCCGTGTGGAGGGCGAGCAGTGCACCGTGCACCTGCATCGACAGGTCTTCGCGGCCGCCGAACGCGCCACCGACCCCCGCCAGGTGGATCCGCACCTGCTCGGGCTCGAGCGCGAGGCACGGCGCCACCTGGTCGCGATCGACGTGCAGCCACTGTGTCGCGACGTAGATGTCGACGCCGCCCTCGCCGTCGGGGACGGCGAGACCGGACTCGGGCCCGAGGAATGCCTGATCCTGGATGCCGACGTCGTAGACACCCGTCACCGTGACATCGCCTTCGGCCTCCGGATTGCCATGCCGGATCACGATCGAGCGGACGACGTTCGGCCGAGGGTCGTCGCGATAGCCGTGCCCCATCGTGGGCCGATCGGGATGGAGCGGCTCCATCTCCGTGGCGCGTTCCATGTCGGTGACGATCGGCAGTTCCTCGTAGACGACCCGAATCGCCTCGGCGGCGCGCCGCGCCTGCTCGGGGTGCTCGGCGGCGACGAGCGCAACCGCCTCGCCGTAGTAGCGCACGCGATCGCTCGCGAGCACCGGCTGGTCGGCGAACTCGAGCCCATAGGTCTTCTGGCCCGGAACGTCAGCGTGCGTCAGAACTGCGTGCACCCCGGCCATCGTGAGCGCGCGCGAGATGTCGATCTCGACGATGCGGGCGTGGGCGTGCGGGCTTCGCACGGTGTGGCCCCAGAGCATCCCCGCCGCCTGGAGGTCGCTCGCGTACGCGAACTCGCCCTTCACCTTGGGTGGCCCGTCGGGCCGAGGCGCGCTGATGCCGATGTGGCCTACGACGAGAGGTGTCGCGGTGGCGTTCATGACGCTGCCGCCGCCTGGCGCACCGCGTCGAAGATCTTCGCGTACCCGGTACAGCGGCAGAGGTTGCCCGAGAGCGCCTCGCGGATCTCGTCGTCGCTCGGGGACGGATTCGCCTCGAGCAGATCGACCGTCGCGACCACGAGCCCCGGAGTGCAGAACCCGCACTGCACCGCACCCGCCTGCACATACGCCTCCTGAACACGGTGCAGCCGGTCGCCGTCGGCGAGTCCCTCCACCGTCGTCACCTCGTGGCCGTCCGCCTGCGCACCGAGCACGAGACAGGAGCAGACGAGCGTGCCGTCGAGCAGCACCGAGCACGACCCACACTCGCCCTGTTCGCAGGCGTTCTTGGAGCCCGGTAGGCCGAGGCGCTCACGCAAGACGTAGAGCAGGCTCTCCCCGCCCCACGCCTCCGTCTCGTGGCTCTCGCCGTTCACGGTCAGCGCGATCTTCACAGGAGACACCGCTCGAGCGCCCGGCGGGTCAGCACCGTGAGTGCGTGGCGGCGATACGCGGCGCTGCCGCGAACGTCGTCGATCGGGCTCGCCGCCTCGGCCACCCACTCGGGGAAGCTCTCGACCTCGTCGATCGATGCCGTCACGAGCCGGACGGTCGGTGCCGCCGAGCCGAAGGCGGCCCGCAGCTCGCCGCGTTCGCGATCGACCTGGAGCGCGAGGGAGCAGACGGAGATCACCATCGCGTTGCGCGGGCCCACCTTCATGAAGGTCTGACGTGCACCGCTCGGCTCGACGCGGACCGAGACCACGATCTCGTCCGGCTCGAGCGCGTTGCGCTTGACGCCGAGCAGAAAGTCCGCGACCGCCACACGCCGCTCCCCTCGAACGCTCGCGACGTGCACCTCGGCGTCCCCGACGAGCAGCGGCGGGAGAGCGTCGCCTGCGGGCGAGGCCGTCCCCAGGTTGCCGCCGAGCGTGCCGCGATTGCGGATCTGCGGCGAGCCGACCGTGCGCGATGCGTCGGCCAGCGCCGGCAATCTCTCTGCAACAGGCCCCTTCATCGCCTCGGTGTAGGTGAGCCCGGCGCCGAGCACGAGCGCGCCGTCCGCCTCGCGGAATCCGCGAAGCTCGGCGACCTCGTTCAGGTTGATCAGCGCGGGCGGTCGGGAGCGGTCGAAGTTCAGCTCGACGAGAACGTCGGTGCCGCCCTGGACGAAGCGGGCGTCCGGGAGCTCGGCCTTGAGGCGCAGTGCCTCGTCGAGGGAGCGCGGTGTCAGCACGTCCACTGCGCTCAGCGCTCCTCGCGGACGTACGGCACCCCGAGGCTCGCGGGTGCGCCGAGCCGGCGGCGGCCGAGCCCGGAGGAGACGATCACGAGCACGACGATCGTCATCACGTACGGCAGCGCCTGGAAGAACTGTGGCGCGATCGTGACCCCGCGCGCCTGCAGCGTGAACGGGAGCGCCGAGAAGGCGCCGAAGACGTAGGCGCCGACAAGGCAGAGGTCGGCGCGCCAGAACGCGAAGATGACGAGCGCAATCGCGATCCAGCCGGCGCCTGCGGTCAGCCCATCCTGCCACTGCGGCGTGATCGCAAGGCTGTAGCAGGCCCCGGCGACACCGGCGAACGCTCCACCCGCGAGCGTGTGGAGGTAGCGGTACTTCGTCACGCTGATTCCCATCGCGTCTGCGGCTGCCGGCGACTCCCCGACAGCCCGGACGTTCAGTCCGGGCCTCGTCCTCGAGAGGTAGAGCGACACGACGATGACGCACAGCCACGACGCGTACACGAGCCAGTTCTGCCCGAAGACGATCGGTCCGACGACAGGTAGATCCTCGAGCCCGAACGCGTTGACCGCCTGAAACGAAAACCGGGCCGGGTTGTCGGCGAGGTTGAAGTCGTTGCCGAGGTAGGACGAGAGCCCGGCCGCACCGCAAAAGATCGTGAGCGCAAGCCCGGAAACGATCTGGTTCGCGCGCAGCGTGACGACGAGGAACGCAAGAATCAACGCGGCCACACCGCCCGCGAGCGCCGCCGCGCCGATCGAGAGCGGCAAGACGACGCCCTCCGGGCCGCCGATTCGCTGGGCGGCCAGGAACCCCATCACGGCGCCGACGAGCATCATCCCTTCGACACCGAGGTTGAGCACACCGGAGCGCTCGGCGAGCAATTCGCCAAGAGCTGCGTAGAGGAGCGGAGTGCCATAGGCGACGGCCGAGGCGAGCACGACGACGACGATGCTGTTGTTCACGGCGCCGCCTCAGCGGGGACACTACCCCGATGGCCTGAGGAGCGTACGAAGGTGATTCGGTACTGGACGAGCAGCTCGCCGCCGAGCATCGCGAACAGGATCATCCCCTGCATGACGCCGACGAGCCCCGAGGGGAAGTCGGCCCCCTGGAGCGTGTACCCGGCGTTCTGGAGGCCGCCGAGCAGGAATGCGACAAGCATGGTCGCGAACGGGTTGTAGCGCGCAAGCGCAGCGACGACGATGCCCGTGTAGCCGTAGGTCGACTGCTGCAGGCCACGCGCGTCGAGCACGTGGCGGAAGTCGCCCATCTGGCTCGCGCCGCCGATGCCTGCGATCGCTCCGGAGAGACACATGATCGCCACGATCTTGCGGCGCGTTCGCATGCCCGCGTACCGGGCCGCACGCGGCGAGTCACCGATCACCTGCGCCTCGAACCCGAACCGAGTGCGCGAGTAGAGCACCCAGATCACGACGGCGACGATGGCAGCGACGATGAACCCGAAAGGAATGCCGATCGAGCCGAGCGTGACGACCGGCCACGTGGCAGCGTCGACGAAGATCTTCCCCTGCGGAAACGCGATGCCAGCCGGGGACGTGTCCCGCCAGTACGAAAGGCTGTCGAAGATCAGGTAGTTGAGGACGAGCGCGGCAACGTAATTGAGCATCAACGAGGTGATGATCTCGTTCGTGCGCAGGAAGGCGCGCAGAAGCCCGGGAATCGCTCCCCAAGCCGCGCCGAGTGCCGCGCCGCCCGCAATCATCGCGACGATCAGCACAGGAGTCGAGGCACTGTGGAGGAGCAGCGCCATCCCGCCGGCGCCGATCGCGCCGAAATACAGCTGCCCCTCGGCGCCGATGTTGAACAGCCGCATCCGGAAGGCCACCGCGGCCGCGAGACCGGTGAACGCGAGCGGCGTGGCAGCGATGAGCGTGTTCGTCAGAGCGCCGTTCGAGAGATAGGCGGCATCGAACAGCCTCCGAAACGTCGTCAGGGGCGCGTGCCCTGTCGCCACGAGGAGGATCGCGATCGCGATATGCGCAACGACCAGCGAGCCGAGCGGCACGGCCACCATCAGCCAACGGCGTTGCTTGAGGCGCTTCTCGATGCGCACTTCGGGCAGACTCATGCGTCGCTCCTGATGCCGGCCATCAACAGCCCGATCTCCTCCGCGGTCGCCGTCTGCCCATCGGTCTCGCCGACGATCGCTCCCTCGTACATGACGGCGATCCGGTCCGAGAGCGTCATCACCTCGTCGAGGTCCTCGCTGATCAACAGCACCGCAACCTGCCGTTCTGCCGCCTCGCGCAGGTAACCGTGCACGGTCTCGATCGCACCTACGTCGAGACCCCGCGTCGGTGCGGCAGCGATGAGCACCCGCGGCTCACTCGAGAACTCACGCGCGAGAACGACCTTCTGCAGGTTGCCACCCGAGAGTTGCCTGGCGGGTGTTTCGGGGCCGGGCGCCTTGACGTCGTAGCGGCCGATCATCTCGACGGCGCGGTCGCGGATCCGTCGCAGGTGCAGGAACGGGCCCGTTGCGTCGCCGCGATAGGCCTTCAGATCGATATTCGAGGCGATGCTGAGACTCGGCGCCACGCCGGTGTGCAGCCGGTCCTCCGGAACGTGGGCGATTCCGGCCGCGATCGCCGACCGAGGATCGCCGGTCGCAAGCGGGTCGCCGGCCACGCGAATCGTGCCCTCCGTAACGGCGCGCAGCCCGGTGATCGCCTCGGCGAGCTCGCGCTGGCCGTTGCCGGCCACGCCTGCGATCCCGAGCACTTCTCCCGCGCGCACCACGAGCGAGACCTCGCAGAGAGCCTCTTCCCCTCGGTCGCCGGCAGCCGAGAGGCCGTCGAGCTCGAGGAGCACATCACCGATCACAATGGACTTCTCGCGACGGCGTGCTACGTCGATGTCGCGGCCCACCATCAAAGCCGCGAGCGAGTGCGAGGTCGCCTCTGCTGTTTCGACGGTCCCGATCGAGCGGCCACCGCGCAACACGGTGACCCGGTCGGCCACCGCGGTAACCTCGTGCAGCTTGTGGGAGATGAAGATGACGGTGCGCCCCTCGGCTGCCATCGCGCGCAGCGTTGCGAACAGTGCCTCCGCCTCCTGTGGCGTCAGCACCGCAGTCGGCTCGTCGAGGATCAGCACCTGAGCCTCGCGATAGAGCGCCTTCAGGATCTCCACCCGCTGCTGCTCACCGACCGAGAGCTGCCAGATCCGGGCGCGTGGGTCGACGGCGAGCCCGTACCGCTCGGCCAGCTCGGCGACGCTCTGTTCGATCAGCCGGGGTTGGAGGCGAAACGAGCGGCCGACTTCGCGGTGATCGCCGAGCACCACGTTCTCGGCCACGGTGAACGGCTGCACGAGCCGGAAGTGCTGGTGCACCATCCCGATGCCGGCATCGAGCGCATCACGCGGGGAGTGGAACTCGACCGGCGCGCCGTAGAGCTCGAGCTCTCCCTCGTCGGCCCGGTAGAGGCCGGTGAGGATGTTCGAGAGCGTGCTCTTGCCGGCGCCGTTCTCACCGAGGAGCGCGTGTACCTCGCCGACACGCGCCTCGAAGTCGACCTCGTCGTTTGCAACGACGCCGGGAAAGCGCTTCGTGATCCCGCGCATCGTCACGGCCGGGTCGCCCATGACGGGAGCGGCCTGTGTCGTGGGCGACTCGGCTGTACTCATCGCTGTCCGCGTTCGCTCGGTGGACGCCGGTCGTCCCGGCGCCCACCAGGCGCGATTGCGATCAGCCCTTCGGGCTGCCTTCGACTCCCTTGACGAGCCAGTTCATCGAGAGAATGTCGCCGAGGGACAGCTTCTTGCCGGCGGGAACGCGCAGCTTCCCGCTCTGGTCGTACAGCGGACCCTGGAACTCGTAGAACTTGCCCGAGATGATCGCGGCGCGCTTCGACGCGATCATCGCCTTCGTCTTGCTGGCAACGTTCGGCCCGTACGGCGCGATGTCCGTGAATCCGTCGGCCATGTTGCCGTAGTAACTCCCGGTCTTCCACGTGCCGCTCGCGGCTGCGTTGACCCGCTTCAAGTAGTAGAGGCCCCAGTCGTACACCCCGGCGGTGAGCCACGAGGTGGGGGCGAACTTCCTGGCGTCGGAGTCGTAGCCGACCCACGGGACCTTCTTCGACTGTGCGTACTGCCCGGCAGAGGGACTGTCGACGTTCTGCCCGATCACGTCGGCACCCGCGGCGACGAGACTCTCGGCCGCCTTCTTCTCCTTCGCCAGGTCGAGCCACGCCTTCGTCCAGACGAGCTTCACCTTGGCCCCCGGATGGGTGGCCTGAGCACCGAGAGCGAAGGCATTCGCGTGGCGGATCATCTCGGGAAGCGGGAACGGCACGATGTACCCGATCACACCCTTCTTGGTCGCGGCGCCCGCGGCCATCCCGGAGAGATAGATGGAGTCCTCGCCAGCTCCGAAGTACTCGGCGAGGTTCGGTGACGTCTTGTACCCAGTCGCCTGCTCGAACTTGACGTTCGGATACTTCTTCGCTGCCGCCACCATCTGGTCCTGATACCCGAACGAGGTCGCGAAGATGATCTTGTTGCCGTCACGGACGAGGCTGTCGATCACCTGCGACGCCTGCGGGCCCTCCGGCACGATCTCCTTGTAGGTCGTGAGTACCTTCGCGCCCAGCTGCTTCTGGACATAGAGCCGACCTGCGTCGTGCGCCTGCGACCAGCCACCATCGTTGTGCGGGCCGACATAGATCCAGGCTGCCTTGATCGGCGCCTGCTTTGCGCGGTGTGCCGCCGAGCTCGTCGCGACGATCGCAAGAGCCGCGAGTGCCAGCGCCGCAAGAGCTACCCCTGTCTTCCTCATCTGGTCTCCTCTTCGTTGGGAGCGAACCGCCGCGCGGCGCGCCCTGTCCCTGCCTCCACGTCGCCATCCTCTCGCGCAGAACAGCCGGTGGCAACTGCCGGCCGCTCGCGACCCATCAGTGGGGCCGAACGAGGCGACCGTGCGGCGCCTCGCGCGTGACGTGTCCGTCGTCGAACACCGTCCTACCGCGCACGAGAGTCCGCATCATACGGCCGCGCAGCGTGCGGCCGACGAAGGGGCTGTGCGGGTGCCTGTAGAGCAGGTCGGCGGCCTCGAGCCGGTGCTCGACGCCGAGGTCGACGAGAGACAGGTCGGCATCGTGGCCGGGCTCGAGCGAGCCCTTGCCCGGGAGAGAGAAGCGCCGCGCAGCGGCGGTGGCGGTCAGCGACGCGATGGTCGTGAGGCTCAGTTCGCGCTCGGCCGACTCGGCAAGCAGCGTGCCGCGCACTGTCTGGCACCCGGAGATCCCGCCCCAGATCGCGAACGCGTCGCTGCCCTGCTTGAGCGCGAGCGGGGCCGGGGAGTGATCGGAGGCGACGATCGGAACGTTCCCGGCGACCAGCTCGCACCACAGGCCCTCGACCTCGGCCCGCGGGCGCAACGGCGGCGCACATTTCGCGAGAGCGCCTATCTGCTCGGCGTCCTCGCCTGTCAGGACGAGGTAGTGGGGACACGTCTCGCACGTCACGTCGACTCCGCGCAAGCGCGCGTCGGTGACGAGCGCGACCCCTGCACCCGTGCTGACGTGGACGACGTGGAGCGAGCAGCCCGTCTCCTGCGCAATGGCGATCGCGCGGGCCACCGCTTCGAGCTCCGCGGCAACCGGCCTCGAGGCGAGGTAGTCGCGCATGCCTCGGCGACCCTCCTCGAGCGCGCGGCCGGTGAGCCGGCCGGTCCGTGCTGCGTCCTCGGCGTGCACCGCCACCGGAAGGCCGAGCTTCGCCGCCCGGCGCATACCCTCGAGCAGCGTCTGATCGTCGGCAGCCTCGAAGTCATCGATCCCGCTCGGGCACATGAACGCCTTTAAACCGATGACGCCACGCTCGGCAAGCTCGTCGAGCCGGTCGACGTCTCCAGGCACGAGGCCACCCCAGAGGCAGAAGTCGACGAGCGCGCGTCCCTGCGCTGCCTCGAGCTTGAGGTCGAAGGAATGACCGTCGAGCGTCGGTGGCGAGGAGTTGAGCGGCATGTCGAAGAGGCACGTGCCGCCGCCGGCTGCGAACGCTGCCGTCCCGGACGGGAACCCCTCCCACTCGTCCCGCCCGGGGTCGTTCAGGTGCACGTGCGGATCGACGACTCCCGGGAAGACGTGGAGGCCTGCCGCGTCGATCTCGAGCGACGCGGCGCCCGACAGCTCGGGCCCGATCTCGGCGATGACGCCGTCGGTGATCGCAAGGTCGGCCGGCTCGACACCCGCTGGTCGAACCACCTGACCGCCGCGCACGAGAACGTCGAAGCTGCCCATTGCCGGGTGAGACGTTATCGTCAGGACGATGTCACGTCTGGAACGGACGATTGCAGTGGCCCGTGGGGACGAGGTCGCAGACGTCGTCGTCCGCGGCGGCCAGGTCCTGTCGATCTTCACCCGTGAGTGGCTCGAATGCGATGTCGCCATCGCCGACGGCGTCATCGCCGGGCTCGGCTCCTACGACGGCGCAGAGATCGTCGACGCCTCGGGACGCTTCGTCGTCCCCGGGTTCATCGACGCCCACATGCACCTCGAGTCGGTCAAGCTGCTCGTCGACGAGTTTGCCCGGCTCGTGCTCCCGCTCGGCACGACAGCGGTCGTCGCCGACCCGCACGAGATCGCGAACGTGCTCGGCGTCGACGGCGTTCACTGGCTGCTCGATGCCTCCTCGGGCCTTCAGCTCGACATCTTCTTCATGGCGCCCTCGTGCGTGCCGGCCTCGCCTTTCGAGTCGCCTCGGCGGCCCCTCGGCCGCGGCGATCTCGAATCCCTGATGCGCCGCCGCCGGGTGCTCGGGCTCGCAGAGATGATGAACTTTCCCGGTGTTGTCAACGGCTCGCCGGCCGAGCTGGAGAAGCTCGCGCTCGAGGGCGCGCAGCACGTCGACGGGCACGCGCCCGGGCTCCTCGGGAAGGAGCTGCAGGCCTATGCGGCGGCCGGAATCCGCTCCGACCACGAGGCGCTGACCGTCGAGGAGGGCCGCGAGCGGCTGCGCGCGGGCATGTGGCTGCTGATCCGCGAGGCGTCGATGGCACGCAACCTCCAGGCGCTGCTGCCGCTCGTGCACGAGTACGGGCCCGGCCGGATCGCCTTCTGCACCGACGATCGCGATCCCGAGGACATCGCCGACGACGGGCACATCAACGGAATGGTGCGCGACGCCGTAGCGGCTGGAGTGACACCCGCGGACGCCGTCGCGATGGCCTCGCTGCATCCCGCTCAGTGGCACGGGCTCGACCGGCTCGGCGCGATCGCACCCGGCTACCAGGCCGACCTGCTCGTCCTGCCCGATCTCGAATCGTTCGTCCCCGAGCTCGTGCTCAAGCGCGGCCGGCCGATCGAGGCCGTGCCGTCCGTCCCCGTTCCCGCCTGGGTGCGGCAGTCGGTTCGTGTCAGGCCAGTCGTCCCGTCCGACTTCGCGATCTCGTCGAGCGGTGGCCGGATTCGCGCCATCGGGCTGATCGAGGATCAGGTCGTGACGGAGTCGCTTGTCCGTGATCCGGTCGTCATCGCAGGACATGCGGTCGCGGATGCCGAGGCGGATCTCGCCAAGATCGCCGTCGTCGAACGACATCTCGCCACCGGCCGCATCGGCCTCGGCTTCGTCGCCGGCTCCGGCCTGCAGCACGGCGCGCTCGCCTCCTCCGTCGCGCACGACGCGCACAACCTGGTGGTGGTCGGGATGAGCGACGAGGAGATGGCCTTCGCGGTCGACCATCTCGCCGGGATCGGTGGCGGCATCGTCGCCGTCGCCGACGGACGCGTGGTTGCCGAGTGCCCGCTCCCCGTCGCGGGCCTCCTCTCCGATGCGCCTCTCGCGGAGGTGATCGCGAGCAGTCGCGCCTGCAACGCGGCCGCCGCAGAGCTCGGCTGGTCGGGCGCGACACCGTTTCTGACGCTGGCCTTCCTTGCGCTTTCCGTGATCCCGTCCCTGAAGCTCACCGACCTCGGACTCGTCGATGTCGACCGCTTCGAGATCGTCCCACTGGAGGTGTGATGAGCGAGATCCGCATCGGCCTCACGTACGACGATGTGCTGCTCGTCCCGCGACGCTCGCGCGTGCGCTCACGCCAGGACGTTTCGACGCGGTCGAGCTTCACGCCCGGAATCGAGCTCGAGGTGCCGATCGTGTCCGCCAACATGGACACGGTGACGATGGCCCCGATGGCGGTAGCGATGGCGCAGCTCGGCGGCATCGGCGTCGTCCACCGGTTTCTCGCGATCGAGGACGAGGCGGCAGAGGTTCGGCGCGTCAAGCGGTATCTGACTCACGTCGTCGCCGAGCCGTACACGATCACGCCGGAGCTGACGCTGGCGCAGGCGCGCGCAGAGGCCGATCGGCTCGACGTGACCGGGTTCCTCGTCGTCGCGAAGGACGGGCTGCTGCTCGGGCTGCTGACCGCCCGCGACCTCCTGGCCGGAGAAGCGGGCGACCGCGTCGAGGCCCTGATGACACCTCGGGAGCGGCTCGTCACCGCCGAGCCGGGGATCGCGCTCGCCGACGCACGGCGTTTGCTGACGGCGAACCGCATCGAGAAGCTGCCGCTCGTGGACGGTGACGGCAAGGTCGCCGGCCTCGTCACGCTTCGCGATCTCGCGCTCGCCGACCGCTACCCGCGGGCCACCCGCGACAGTCTCGGCCGCCTCCGCGTGGCAGCCGCGATCGGCGTGCGCGGCGACTACCTCGACCGCGCCTCAGAGCTCGTGGCCGCCGAGGTCGATGCGCTCGTCCTCGATATCGCTCACGGGCACGCCGACTCCGCAATCGAGGCGGTCGCCGAGCTGAAGAGCGCGTGGCCCGAGACCGAGCTGGTTGCCGGCAATATCGCGACCGGTGAAGGCGTGAGGGATCTGGCGGCTGCCGGCGCGGATGCCGTCAAGGTCGGGATCGGACCGGGGTACGCGTGCACGACGCGGCTCGTCGCAGGCGTCGGAGTGCCGCAGCTGTCAGCGGTGCTTGACTGCGCCGACGCGGCACGGGAGTCGGGTCTGCCACTGATCGCCGACGGCGGAATCAGGCGGGCAGGCCACTTCGCGACGGCGATCGGCGCCGGCGCGAGCACGGTGATGGTCGGGAGCATGTTTGCCGGCCGGGCGGAGAGCCCCGGCGATGTCGTCCGTCGCCGCGGCCAGCTCTTCAAGGTCTACCGCGGCATGGCGTCGCGCTCGGCCGCTGCCGCCAGGCTTGCGATCGAGGGCCGGGGCGACTCGCTCGACCAGTACGTCGCCGAGGGCGAGGAGATGGAGTTCCCGCTCCGCGGCTCGGTGGCGGAGGTCGTGGAGGAGCTCCACGGCGGGCTGCGCTCCGGCATGAGCTACGTCGATGCCACGTCGATTGCCGAGTTCTGGGAGAAGGCGAGCTTCATCCGCCAGACGGAGGCAGGCGAACGGGAATCGCACCCGGGCTCGGCGTGACGACGCTCTACGCGAACGGCGTCATCGTCACGATGGACGACGCGGGTACCGAGCACGAGTGCGGCTGGCTGCTCGTCGACGGCGGGACGATCTCGGCCGTCGGCTCGGGCACCGAGCCCTCCGCCGCGACCCGCGTCGACCTCGGGGGCGCAGTCGTCACGCCGGGGCTCGTCAATACCCACCACCACCTCTACCAGACGCTCACGCGTGCTCGCGCGCAGGAGGGCGACCTCTTCACCTGGCTGCGCGAGCTGTACCCCGTCTGGTCGCGGATCGACGCTGAGTCCGAGTACGCCGCGGCCCGCACCGGTCTCGCGGAGCTTGCGCTCTCCGGCTGCTCCACGGTGTTCGACCACCACTACGTCTTCCCGCGCGGTCGCGAAGGGCTGATCGAGGCCGAGGTGCAGGCGGCGCGCGAGATCGGGGTGCGACTCGTCGCCTCGCGTGGCTCGATGGATCTCGGCGTCTCCGACGGAGGCCTTCCCCCGGACGAGCTCGTCGAAGACCTCGATGCGGTGCTCGCCGAGACGGAGCGGCTCGCCGACCTGCTGCACGAGCCCGGCCCTGGTGCTCGCGTTCAGCTCGCTGTCGCACCGTGCTCGCCCTTCTCCGTCACCGGTCGCCTGATGGAGGAATCGGCAGCGCTCGCCCGCCGCCTCGGCCTGCCGCTGCATACCCACCTGGCGGAGACCCTCGAGGAGGACGCGTACTGCCTCGAGCTGTACGGCTGCCGTCCGGTCGAGTACCTCGACCGGCTGGGCTGGCTCGCCGACGACGTCTGGTGCGCTCACTGTATCCACCTCTCCGAGCGCGACATCGCGCGGTTCGCGAGCACCGGCACCGGCGTCGCGCACTGCCCCACCTCGAACCTGCGCCTCGGCGCGGGCGTTGCTCCGGTGCGCGCGATGCTGGACGCGGGGGTTCGGGTCGGGCTCGGAGTGGACGGCTCGGCCTCGAACGAGCGCGGAGACCTCTTCCTCGAGGTGAAGCAGGCGCTCCTCGTGGCGCGCGGCCGTGACGGCGCAGGGGCGCTGACGGCACGGGAGGCGATCCGGCTTGGCACGCGCGGCAGCGCGGCGGTGCTCCGGCGGGACGACATCGGCTCGCTGGAGCCCGGCAAGTGCGCCGATTTCGCCGTCTGGCGCACGGATGGCCTCGAGCTCGGCGGTGCCGACGACTCTGTGGCGGGAATCGTCTTCGCAGGCCCGCACCGTGTCGATCGGCTTGTCGTCGGCGGCGAGACCGTCGTCAGCGACGGTCATCTCGTCAACGCCGACGAGGTCGAGATCGCGAAGGCCCACAGGCTGCAAGCGCGAACGTTCTCCCTATGAGCGCCTCCCTCTCGACTCACGTGCTCGACACCGCGGCCGGCCGGCCTGCAACCGGGGTGAAGGTCGAGCTCCTGCAGGGCTCCGAGCAGATTGCGGTCACGGAGACCGACGCCAACGGCCGCGCGCGCCTCGCCGAATCGCTCGCTGCGGGCGTCTACCGGCTCGTGTTCCATCCACCTTCGGAGTTCTTCCGCCGTGTCGAGCTCGAGCTCGAGCTGACCGACGGCCACCACCATGTCCCGCTTCTCGTCTCCCCGTTCTCGTGCGCGAGCTACCGCGGCAGCTGAGCGCCGACGAGCTCGCCGAGCTCTTCGAAGGAAGAACGCACTTCGTCGAGCTACTGGCCGAGCTGGCCGACCCGCTCGACCACGCGCTCGAGTTGCTCGACATCCTCACCGACGATCAGAAGCGCGAGGTGCTCGATGCACATCCCGCCATCGGCCAGACGACAGGCCTGTCTACACGCTCGGCCGCAGAGCAGGGCACGGATGACGACCCGGCTGTTCTCGCAGAGCTCGCCCGGCTGAACGCCGCCTACGAAGAGCGCCACGGGTTCCGCTTCGTCGTCTTCGTCGACCAGCGGCCGAAGGCAGAGATCCTCGCGGTTCTTCGATCCCGGATCGACAACCCCACCGACGAGGAGCTCGAGACAGCCCTGCACGAGCTCGTCGCGATCGCAACCGACCGCTGGCAGCGCGGATGAGCACGGTCGCAGCCTTCCTAGACCCGTACGTCACGGACTGGCTCAACCTCCTGATCCGCTGGCTGCACGTGATCGCTGCGATCGCCTGGATCGGCGCCTCGTTCTACTTCGTCCTCCTCGACCAGTCGCTCGACTCACCCACGAAGGAGGAAGACCTGCGCGATGGAGTCGGCGGCGAGCTATGGGAGGTGCACGGCGGCGGCTTCTACCACGTGAAGAAGTACAAGGTGGCGCCGCCCGTGCTGCCCGACCACCTCGCCTGGTTCAAGTGGGAGGCGTACACGACGTGGCTCTCGGGGTTCGCGCTGATGGTCGTCCTCTACTACTTCAACGCGAGCGCGTACCTGATCGACCCCTCCGTCGCCGACCTCACCCCGTGGGAGGCGGTCGGAATCAGCATCGGACTACTCGTTGTCGCGTGGGTCGCCTACGACGTGCTCTGCCGTGTGCTCCGCCGCCACGAGCTCGTGCTCTGGGCACTGATCGTGGCGCTGACGGCGGTCGCAGCCTGGGGCTGCATGCAGCTCTTCCAGCCGCGCGCCGCGTTCATCCAGGTCGGCGCGATGCTCGGCACCGTGATGGCCGGGAATGTGTTCTTCAACATCATCCCCGCGCACTGGGAGCTGATCCGCGCCAAGCGCGACGGCCGCGATCCCGATCCGACGCCCGGCATCGTCGCGAAGCAGCGCTCGGTGCACAACAACTACTTCACGCTGCCGGTGCTGTTCACGATGATCGCCGGCCACTTCGCGTTCACCTACGGCGCCGGTCACGCCTGGCTCGTGCTGCTCGTGATCATGTTCCTCGGCGCGCTTTCACGACTGTTCTTCAACCTGCGTCACGGGGGCCGCACGATCTGGGCGATTCCCGCCGTCGGCGTCGTCGTGCTCGTCGTGCTCGCCGTCGCAATTCGCCCCGACGATTCGGGCACGACCACGGCAAAGGTCACCCTCGTCCAGGTCGCGCCGGTGATCGCCCAACGCTGTGCCCCCTGTCACTCGCTCACACCCACACAGGATGGATTCTCGAGCCCGCCTGCGGGCGTCGTCTTCCAGACACCCGAGCAGATCGCGGCGCGGGCCGACGACATCCGCCGGCTCGTCTCCTCGAACGCGATGCCGCTCGGCAACGTCACCCACATGACGGCCGAGGAGCGAGCACTCGTGATCGCCTGGGTCGCGCAGGGCGCGGCGAGGTAGGGTCCGGCGATGCTGAACATCACCGCAGGTGGCTTCTCGTTCGTCGCCCGGCTGGAGGAGGAAGACGCGCCCGAGACGGTGGCTGCGTTCCGCCGGCTCCTGCCGCTCGAATCGCGCATCATCCACGTCCGCTGGAGCGGGGAGGCAGGCTGGATCCCGTTCGGCGACCTCGACCTCGGGCTCGGCCCCGAGAACGCGACGTGCTATCCGCACCCGGGCGAGATCGTCCTGTACCCGGGCGGTGTCTCCGAGACGGAGATCCTGCTCGCCTACGGCTACGTCAACTTCGCCTCGAAGGCGGGCCAGCTGGCGGGCAACCATTTCGCGACGATCGTCGAGGGCAACGAGAACCTCCGCGCTCTGGGCAAGAGCTTCCTCTGGGAGGGAGCGCAGGAGATCGTCTTCGCGGAAACGTAGGCGCCACCGCGGCACAAACGTGGGCGACGCGCATGCGTCGCCCTCGGTCTCCCGCCGGCTACACGAAGTCGAGCGAGACAGCCTCCGGGAAGGCGCCGATCGCCTCACCGCGCCGCAGCAACTCGGCGACGGCCTGCCGGCCTTCGTCACCGTAGTCCTCGGTCAGCTCGTTCACGTACATCTCGATGAAGCGGTCTGCGACGGCCTCGTCGATCCCGCGGCCGAACTGGAGCGCGTACTCGAGTGCATCGTCGCGATTCTCGAGCCCGCAGCGGATCGCCTCGGCGAGCACCGAGGAGAGCTCCTCGAGCCGCTCGACATCCCGCCGCGCCACGTTGACTCCGAGCGGGAGCGGCAATCCGGTCTCGAGCAGCCACCACTCACCGAGATCGAGCACCTTGTGCAGGCCGAGGTTCGAGTAGGTGAGCTGGCCTTCGTGGATCAGAAGGCCGAAGTCCGCACGACCCGAGGCAACCTCGTCCGGGATCTGCTCGAACGGCAACTCGCGGAATGGGAGGTCGCCGAGCGCGAGCCGGAGCGTCAGGAACGCGGTCGTCATCGCTCCCGGGATCACGATTTCCTTGCCGCGCACGTCGTCGAGCGAGACTGGCTCGCGGGCGACCAGGATCGGCCCGTAGCCGGTGCCGATGCTCGCGCCGTGGGGAAGGAGCGCGTAGTCGTTCTGCACGTAGGGGTACGCAGCGAGCGAGATCGCGGTGACCTCGAGCCGTCCGGCGCGTGCCCACTGGTTCAGGGTCTGGATGTCCGCGAGGACCTGCTCGAACACGAATCCGCGCGTGTCGACGAGGTCGGTCGTCAGCGCCCAGTACATGAACGCATCGTCCGGGTCGGGACTGTGGCCAACGCGGATATTCATCTCGCCCCGACCGTAGCACTGTGTCCCTACGACCCCGAGGCTGAACCGGCGGGCGAGGGATAGAATAGAAGTGCGATGGCGCTCAAGGACATGTTCTCGTTCCTCTCCCAGCGTTCGACCCGTGAGGAGCGCGGCGCGCAGTACGTGATCCGCGAGCACGACCGCGGCCGTTCGCTGCACGACATTCTCGAAGACAAGTACGTCGTCGACCTGCTCCCCGCGGCCGAGCAGCGCGCTCGCATCCTCGATCGGCCCGAGGTCATCCACGCGGTCGGAGACGACATGGCGAAGGCCGCAAAGGCCGCCCTCGCAGCCTGACGCTCCAAAAGGAAAGACGGCCCTCGGGGAAGGGCCGTCTTGGGGATGAAACGAGGGGGAGGGGGTCGGACAACCAGTTCATCGGCCGGACGGGTGCCGAGCCGTTCCCCCAATCGAGTGATCCGCGAGTCAGTCCCCTCTAGAACTCGAAGCGCTGCTCCTCGAACGGATCCGCCTCGTTGTGGTACCCGAGCCGCTCCCAGAAGCCGGGCTCGTCGTCGGTTCGGAGCTCGATCCCGCGAAGCCACTTGGCGCTCTTCCAGAAGTACTTCCCCGGAACCACGAGGCGAAGCGGGTATCCGTGCTCCGCACTGAGCGGCTCGCCGTCGGCGTGAGTCGCGAGCATCGCGCCCTCGCGCTCGAGGAACTCGATCGGCACATTCGTCGTGAAACCCGCCTCGGCGTGAGCGATCGCGAACCGCGCCGCCGGCCGCGGCCCGACGAGCTCACGCACCGCCGGCCAGGGAATACCGGTGAACGTCGTGTCGAACCGGCTCCAGCGCGTGACGCAGTGGATGTCCTGCGTCACCTCGACGCGCGGAAGCTCGTTCAGCTCCGCCCAGGTCAACGTGACCGGGCTCTCGACCGCGCCGGAGACGCGGAAGTCCCAGCCCGCCAGGTCGGCCGGGTACGTCGCCACCGAGCCGGCATGGAGGACAGGCCACTTGTCGGTCAGGTACTGACCCGGCGGCAGGCGCGCCGGATCGTATCCCGCCTCGCGCACCTTCTTCTCTGCCTTGCCCCGGAACATGTTCCTACACTAGACCTCGTGAGTTCGACTGCGTTACAGGCTGCTCCGAGACCTCGTGCGTACATCGGCGTCACGGGCCCTGAGGCCGCGTCGTACCTGCAACGGATGGTCTCGAACGACGTCGAAGCGCTCGGCCCCGGCGAGGCCTGCCAGGCGCTGCTCCTCACCGCGAAGGCGCGCATCGTTGCCCCGCTGACGGTGCTCCGGCGCGGTCATGACGACTTCCTCCTCCTCACCGAGCCCTCACTCGGCGATCGTGTTGCGAGCGAGCTGCTCCGCTTCCGCTTCGCCGCCAAGTGTGCGATCGAGCCGGAGCAGCACACGTCCACGATCGTCCTCGGCGAGCCCCCCGAAGGCGGGCTGGCGACGGCCGACTACGGCGTGCCTGCCTACGAGCTGCTCGACGCCGACGTGCCCGCCGCCGCGCCGCTGACGGAGTCCGAGCTGGAGCGCCTGAGAATCCTCGCACGAGCTCCTGCGTGGGGACGCGAGCTCGACGATCGCGTGCTCCCGGCCGAAGCCGGCCTCGAGGAGCGCTACATCAGCTTCACGAAAGGGTGCTATCCGGGCCAGGAGCCGGTTGCGCGACTCCACTACCGTGGGCATCCGAACCGCGGCCTGCGCGTGCTCGAGCTCGAAGGCGACGAGGTGCCGCCGTACGACGCCGAGCTGACGTTCGAGGGCAAAGCGGTCGGGCGAATCACGAGCGCCGTCGCAGATGGAGACGGGGTGCTGGCTCTCGCCTACGTGCGCGAGGAGGTAGCCGGCGACGCCGTCCTCCAGCAGGGCTCCCGCACGGCGACGCAGCTACACTCTCCCTCCCCGCGCCCGTAGCTCAGGGGATAGAGCGCTGCCCTGCGGAGGCAGAGGTCGCACGTTCGAATCGTGCCGGGCGCATAACGCGGGGGAACCCGTGGTTCCCCCGCGGGCCCCCTCCTTCGCCGCACCGCACAAACAACCGCGCGAGCCTCCCGCCGGGCAAAGCCCGGCTCCGGCGACCAATGCGGGCGAACCCTACGACCGCCAGATCGAGAGCGGAGTAGACGAGACGCTGCAGCTGGCTACGCCAGCGGCATCTCGTCTGCGTGGGTCGAGATCCAGTCGACAACGGTGATCGGTTCGACCCGGGCGAGGTCGCGCACCGTGTCCGACACGACATCGAACTCGCCGGCGTGGAGCGCATCCCACGACGAGAGCCCTGCCTCGACCGCCCACTCGGGGCGGCCCATCGCTAGCCGCTTGGCCTTCCAGACATCGCGGTCTTGGGGCTCACAGCGGTAGTCGTCGCCGGTGACCTCGGCCGCGACGGCGGCGAGCTCCGGCATGCTCACGCGTTCCGGCCCCGTGACGTCGTAGACCCGTCCGAAATGACCGTCCTCGGTCAACGTCGCAGCAATCACGCCCGCGATCTCGGGCCTGTAGGTGAAGCTGATGCGTCCGTCGCCGGCGGGCGCGCGGATCACGCCGTCGGGGTCGAACCAGTTGGGAATGTCGTCCGTCCACATGCTCATGCGCACGAACGTGAACGGCAGGCCTGACTCCTCGATCATCGTCTCCGTCGCGCCGTGCGAGCGCCCATGCAGAAACACCGCCTCGGGGCCGGCACCGAGGCACGACAGGTACACGAGCTGACCGACCTCCGCAGCGACGGCCACGTCGACGAAAGCGCGATGCTCGCGCTCGCGGTCCTCAACCGACGAGTGCATCGCAACCATGAAGACGCGGTCGCCCTCGCCAAGCGCAGCGGCGACGGCAGCGGTGTCCTCGAAGCCTTCGATCCGGACGGTCTCGGCCCCAGCACGCTCCGGCAGCTGCGACGGATCGCGCGTCAGAAGCCGCATCTGCTCGCCGCGCCCGCTCAGGATGTCCGCGATCAGCCCGCCGACATGCCCGCCCGCCCCGGTGATCACGATCACATCAGACCTCCTTCGTCGCCTTTTGACCGAGGGGGTCGGCTTTCGCCGACCCCCTCGGTCAATCCAGCAGAACCGCGCAAGCGGCCTGCTTACATCATGCCGCCCATGCCGCCCATGTCGGGCATGCCGCCGCCGCCGTTGCCCTTCTCGGGGGCGTCGACGACGATCACCTCGGTGGTAAGGATGTTCTTCGCGATCGAGGCCGCGTTCTGCAGCGCCGAGCGCGTCACCATAGTCGGATCGATGATGCCGTTCTTGACGAGATCCTCGATCTCACCGGTGTCGACGTTCAGGCCCTGGCCCTTCTTGGCCGCGCGAACCTGGCTGACGACGACCGAGCCCTCGAGGCCCGCGTTGTAGGCGAGCTGCCGCAGCGGCTCCTCGAGCGCCCGCAGGATGATGCTGGCACCCGTCTTCTCGTCGCCCTGGAGCGTCTCGAAGCCCTTCTTGACGGTGTCTGCCGCGTTCAGCAGCGCGACACCGCCGCCCGGAACGATGCCCTCTTCGAGGGCGGCCCGGGTTGCCTGCAGCGCATCCTCGACGCGGTGCTTCTTCTCCTTCATCTCCGTCTCGGTGGCCGCGCCGACCTTGACGACAGCAACGCCGCCGGCGAGCTTCGCCAGCCGCTCCTGCAGCTTCTCGCGATCGAAGTCCGAGTCGGTGTTCTCGATCTCACCCTTGATCTGCTTGATCCGGCCCTTGATCGCCTCGCCGTCGCCGGCACCATCGATGATCGTGGTCGAGTCCTTGTCGACGACGACCTTGCGGGCGTGGCCAAGCTGCGTCAGCTTCGTGTTCTCGAGCTTGAGCCCGAGCTCCTCGGTGATGACCTCGCCGCCGGTGAGCACGGCAATGTCCTCGAGCATCCGCTTGCGGCGGTCGCCGAACCCGGGAGCCTTGACCGCAACGGCGGTGAAGACACCACGGAGCTTGTTGACGACGATCGTCGCGAGCGCCTCACCCTCGAGGTCCTCCGCGACGATCACGAGCGGCTTGCCCGCCTGGATGACCTGCTCCAGGATCGGCAGGAGGTCCTTGACGGCACCGATCTTCTGGTTCGCGATCAGGATGTACGGGTCGTCGAGCACGGCCTCCATGCGATCGGCGTCCGTGATCATGTAGGGGGACAGGTAGCCCTTGTCGAACTGCATGCCCTCCGTGAACTCGAGGTCGAGGCCGAAGGTCTGGCCCTCCTCGACGTTGACGACGCCGTCCTTGCCGACCTTCTCGATCGCGTCCGCGATCACGTCGCCGATCTCACGCTCGCGCGACGAGATCGTGGCGACCCGAGCGATGTCTTCCTTGCCCGAGATCTCCGTCGACTGCTTCTTCAGGTCGTCGACGATGGCGCCGACTGCCTGCTCGATGCCGCGCTTGAGACCCATCGGGTTCGCTCCGGCAGCAACGTTCTTGAGGCCTTCGCGGACGATCGCCTGAGCGAGCACGGTCGCCGTCGTCGTGCCGTCACCGGCAACGTCGTTCGTGGCGGTCGCGACTTCGCGGACGAGCTGAGCACCCTGGTTCTCGAACGGGTCCTCGACGTCGATCTCACGGGCAATCGTGACACCGTCGTTCGTGATCGTCGGCGCGCCGAACTTCTTGTCCAGCACGACATACCGACCCTTGGGGCCGAGCGTCACCTTGACCGCATCGGCAAGGACGTTGACGCCACGCTCGAGCGCGCGACGGGCGTCCTCGTTGAACTTGAGCTCCTTGTGAGCCATCTGTTTTTCAATCCTTCCGGAGTGCTATTTGACGACCTTCGCGAGAACGTCCGACTCGCGCAGGATCAGGACATCGTCGCCACCGATCTTGATCTCGGTGCCGCCGTACTTGGAGAAGATGATCTCGTCACCCTTCTTGACATCCATCTTGATGTGCTCGCCGGCCTCGTCACGCGGGCCGGGGCCGACGGCCAGGACCTTGCCGCGCTGCGGCTTCTCCTGGGCGGTGTCGGGCAGCACGATGCCGCTTGCCGTGGTCGATTCCTCGTCGAGGACCTCCACGATCAGGCGGTCACCAAGGGGCTGCAGATTCATGCACGTGCCTCCCTGTAAAGCGTTGTCAGGTACTGATCAACGTACTCTGGCACTCAACGGCTTAGAGTGCCAACGACTGCAACGTAGCACAGTGCCGAAGGTCGGCCAAATGCCTCCCGAGACAGACCTCTATAGTTGCGTCGCAGTGCCGACATTCGCGCTCAACTTCTACTCGCCCGTGGTCGCCGACCAGCTGCGGACGGGGCGCAAGACAGCCACGATCCGGCTCGGCGATAAGTCGCCGAAGTACCGCAAGGGGATGATCGTGACCGTGCTCGTCGGCACCCGTTACGGCCCGCGCGAGAAGATCTTCGACGCAGTGATCGACAAGGTCGAGGTGAAACCACTCGGCGAGCTCTCGCCGCGCGAGATCGAGCACGACAATCCCGAGATTCGCCGCACCGACGAGCTCGCCCGCTGGCTCGGCCAGCTCTACAACCGTGATGTCTCGGAGACCGACACCGTCACCGTGATCCGCTTCTCGCAGATCATCGGGACGATGTTCTAGGCCCCGCGCCGGGCTACTTCCCAGGCTTGCGGATCAGCCCGCCGAAGAGCTCCGGCGGGCGCACCGGCTCGCCACACTCCTCGCACTCGACGAGGAACGCCGAGGGGAAGCGCGCGCCACACGCGGGGCACAGGTGACGCATCTCTCCCTTGCAGCTCGGGCAAGAGGCCGGCAGCTCGGCTTCGGACTCGACGAAATAGCGCAGCGTGAAGCCGCAACCGATGCAAAAGGCGACCCAGTCGCCGAGCGTCTTGCGACGCTCCTCCTGAATCCAGTTCCGCTTCGGCCGCTCGCGTGCTCCCATACGGGAGACCCTAGCGCGACCCCTTTCGCCGCCGGATCGAGTGGATAGAGTGATCGCATGGCGGTACGGGAGGCGGAGCCCGTCGGCTCCCTGCAGGAAGCGCTCGATCTCGGCCTCGACCGCGAGGCACTTCTTCGCATCTACCGGAACACGCTGATCGCGCGCGCGATCGAGGAGCGCGGTCACGCCCTCTACAAGCAGGGCAAGATCGTCGGCTCGTTCTACACCGGTCGGGGGAACGAGGCGGCTGCCGTCGGCGTGGCCACCGCCATGGGGCCGACCGACGTCGGCACCCCGCTCCAGCGCGACATGGGCGTGCACGTCACGCGCGGGATGGAACCATGGCGGATCTTCGCGCAGTACCTGGGCCGGGTCGACGGCCCGACGAGGGGCCGCGACGGCAACATGCACCTCGGCGACGAGCGACTGGGGCTGCACACGATGGTCAGCCACCTGCCCGCGATGCTGCCCGTTGCCGTCGGGATGGCGCTGGCATTTCGGATCCGCGAGGAACGTCGCGTCGCCGTCGCCTGGAGCGGCGAAGGCGCAGCCGCGCGCGGCGACGCACACGAAGGCATGAACCTGGCCGGCGTCCGTCGGCTCCCCGTCGTCTTCGTGATCAACAACAACCAGTGGGCGTACTCGACACCGACCTACCTCGGCTACGCGGTCGAGCACCTGGCCGACCGCGCTTCCGCCTACGGGTTCGACGGCGTCGTCGTCGACGGAACCGACGTCCTCACGGTGTACCGCGAGGCGCGGCAGGCGATCGAGAAGGCACGCGACGGCGGTGGCCCGACCCTGATCGAGTCGGTCACGCTCAGGATGGAAGGCCATGCCGTGCACGACGACGCGTCGTACGTGCCGCGCGAGATGCTCGAGGCGTGGGCGCAGCGCGATCCGATCGCTCGGTTCCAAACGTGGCTTCGCGACCACGCCGCGCTGACCGAGATTGAAGAGAACGAGATCACCGCCGGTGTGTCGACACTCCTGGACGAGGCTCTCGTGCGAGCGGAGCAGTCACCCTTCCCCGACCCGGCGACCCTGCTCGACGGGGTCTTTGCGCCCGAGACGGCGGTCACCTGATGGCCGAGAGGACGTACCTCCAGGCGATCAACGACGCGCTCCGTCAGGAGATGCGCCGTGACGAGCGCGTGTTCGTGCTCGGAGAAGACGTCGGCGTCTACGGCGGCGCCTTCAAGGTCACCGAAGGGCTCCAGGAGGAGTTCGGCAGCTGGCGTGTGATCGACATGCCGATCTCCGAGACCGCGATCGTCGGGGGCGCCACCGGCGCCGCCCTGATGGGCCTGCGCCCCGTCGCCGAGCTTCAGTTCTCCGACTTCGTCACCTGCGCCTGGGACCACCTCGTCACGGTCGCGGCGAAACAGCACTACCGCGCCGGGACACCGATCCCGATCGTCGTGCGCCTTCCCTCGGGTGGCGGCTTCTCCGGAGGGCCGTTCCACTCCCAGAATCCCGAGAGCCTCTGCGCACACATCCCCGGTCTCAAGGTCGTTTGCCCGGCCACTCCGGCCGACGCCAAAGGGTTGCTCGTGAGCGCGATCGCAGACCCGAACCCTGTCCTCTTCTTCGAGCACAAGTTCCTCTACCGCCGGATCACGGGTGACGTGCCCGACGAGCGCTATGCGACGCCGTTCGGAAAGGCGCGTATCCACCGGGCGGGCACCGAGATCTCCGTCGTCACTTGGGGGGCTATGGTCTATACCGCAAACGAGGCCGCGGAGCTCCTCGCGGCAGAGGGAATCTCGGTCGAGGTCATCGATCTCCGCACGCTGATCCCCTGGGATCGCGAGGCTGTTCTGGAAAGCGCGCGCCGAACGTCGAAGGTGCTCGTGCTCCACGAGGACACCCGCACCGGCGGCTTCGGGGCCGAGATCGCGGCCACCGTCGCCGAGGAGGCGTTCGAGCATCTCGACGGCCCGGTGCAACGGGTTGCGGCGCCGGACACGCCCGTCCCGTTTTCGCCACCGCTCGAGCACGCGTTCATTCCACAAATCGACGATGTCGTCGCTGGGCTTCGCGAGCTCGCGGCATACTAGAAGGGACGCCGTGGCAACCGGAACGCAGATCGAGGTCGTGATGCCCCAGATGGGAGTCTCGGTCTCCGAGGGAACGGTCACGAAGTGGCTCAGGCAGCCGGGCGAGGCGATCGAGCTCGACGACGCACTGCTCGAGATCTCGACAGACAAGGTCGACACCGAAGTGCCGAGCCCGGGCTCAGGCGTCGTGGCCGAGATTCTCGTCGCCGAGGGCGAGACCGTCGAGGTCGGGACCGTGCTCGCCCTGATCGCACCGCAGGGCACTGCTTCGAGTGGCTCGGAGCCACAACCTCCTTCGCCGGCCGCCGCTACAAGTGGCTCAGAGCCGCAAAGCCCGCGGCCGGCCGAGCAACAGACGACTAGCGGCAACGGGAGGACGTTCATCTCACCGGTCGTCGCTCGCATTGCCGCGGAGCACGGTGTCGACCCGAACGCGATTGCGGGGACGGGCACCGGAGGACGCGTGACGAAGAGCGACATCCTCTCGTTCATCGAAACGGGCCCGGTGCCGGTGCCCGAGCAAGCCGTGAAGCCCACCGATCCCGCGGTGCCGGCGCCGGCAGAACCACCTCCGGCGGCAGCACGTCCGGCAGAGCCAGCTCCAGCACCGCCTGCTCCGGCCGCCGCCCAACCCGCGCCTACGAAGCCGGTCACCGCGCCGCCCGCGCCGCTCCAGGTCGGTGAGGTCGAAGCGCCGATGACTGCGATGCGCCGTGGCGTGATGGAGCACATGCGGCGCTCCCTCGATACCTCAGCCCATGTCTCGAGCGCGATCGAGGTCGACATGTCACGGATCGTGGCGGCGCGCGAGCGGCTGAAGAAGGAGTACCAGGCCTCGTACGGCGTCAACCCGACCTACCTCGCGTTCATCGCGCAGGCGACCGTCGAGACGCTGAAGGACTACCCGTTCGTGAATGCCGAGATCCGCGGTGACAAGGTGGTAACGCGCGCCTGGGTGAACCTCGGAGTCGCCGTTGCGCTCGATGACGGCAAGGGCCTGATCGTGCCCGTGATCAAGAACGCGCAGGACTTGAACCTGCTCGGCATGGCCCGCGCGATCGCCGACATCGCGGCCCGGGCGCGCACCAAGAAGCTCCTTCCCGACGACGTCCAGGGCGGCACGTTCACGATCACGAACCCCGGGGGGTTCGGCACATTCCACGGAACGCCGATCATCAGCCAGCCGCAGGTCGGGATCCTCGGGACGTATGCGCTCGTGAAGCGGCCGTGGGTCGTGCAGGACGAGCTCGGCCAGGACGTCATCGCGATCAGGCCGCTGATGAACATCACGCTCACCTACGACCACCGGCTCGTGGACGGCGCCTACAGCGGAGCCTTCCTCCGCGACCTGAGACAGCGGCTGGAGTCGTGGGACGAAAACGATTGAGTAGCGGCGCGTATCTCCTCGACGCGGGTCTCGTCCCGTACCGGGAAGGGCTCGAGCTCCAGCAGTCACTCGCAGCGGCTGTCTCACAGCGGGCGATTCCGGAGACGGTGATCCTGCTCGAGCACCCGCCCGTGGTGACGACCGGACGACGCACGGCCGAGGACGAGCTCCACCTGCCGGAAAGCGTCGACGTCGAGGTGATCGAGACGAACCGCGGGGGCAGGTCGACGTTCCACGGTCCCGGCCAGCTCGTCTGCTATCCGATCCTCGACCTCAATCGCCACGGCAAGGACGTGAAGCGGTACGTGCGCGACCTCGAACAGGCCATCATCGCGACGGTCGCGCCGTTCGGCCTCGAGGCGACTCCGATCGAAGGCTTGACAGGTGTTTGGCTCGAGCGGCCACCACGAAAGATCGCCTCGATCGGCGTCCACGTCTCACGTTGGGTGACCACCCACGGCTACGCCCTCAACGTCGATCTCGACCCGACGCCCTTCACCGCGTGGATCACAGCCTGCGGGCTCGAGGACGCGTTCTTCACGACCATGAGCCGCGAGCTCGGGCGGGCGGTGTCGGTGGAAGAAGTCAAGCCCGCGGCGATCGCCGCGTTCGGCGACGTCTTCGGGCTCGAGTTCGAGGAGCTCCCGGCAGCGGATGGCGCCGGGCTCTGGGCACAGCCCGTCCACGAGAAGCTCGCGGTGCGCTGATGGAGACGTCCCTCCCCGTCGCGCCGCGCCCGCGCCGTCCAGAGTGGATGAAGGTGCGCGCGCCGAGCAGCGATGGTCGCTACTTCGACGTCAAGAAGCTGATCCACGGCGCGAGCCTCAACACCGTCTGCGAAGAGGCACGCTGCCCGAACATCGCCGAGTGCTGGGGCAAGGGCACGGCGACCTTTCAGATCCTGGGTGACACGTGCACGAGGGCATGCCGCTATTGCTACGTCAACTCGGGCCGGCCCGAGCACGCTCCAGATCCGCTGGAGCCACTTCGCCTTGCTCAGGCTGCGGCGCAGATGGGACTGAAGCACGTCGTCGTCACCTCGGTCGACCGCGACGACGTCGACGACCGCGGGGCCGGCCAGTTCGCGGCAACGATTCGCGCACTCAAGGCCAAGCTGCCGGACTGCTCGGTCGAGGTGCTGACGCCAGACTTCCTCGGCGTCGAGGAGGAGGCCCTCGAGACCGTGATCGGCGCGCGCCCCGAAGTCTTCAGCCACAACATCGAGACGGTGCGCCGCCTGCACCGGCGGATGCGCGGCGCGAAGGCGTCCTACGACGGCGCCCTACACCTACTGCGTCGGGCGAAGGAGCTCGCTCCCTACGACGTGTTGACGAAGACCGGGATCATTGCCGGGCTGGGAGAGACGAACGACGAGATCGTCGAGACGATGCGCGAGCTTCGTTCCCACGGCGTCGACGTGGTCACGATCGGCCAGTACCTGCAGCCCTCCAGCAAGCACACCGAGATCGACCGCTGGGTGCACCCGGACGAGTTCCGCTGGCTGCGCGAGCAGGGTGAGGCGCTCGGCTTCGGCTCGATCTTCGCCGGCCCGCTCGTCCGCTCGAGCTACCGCGCCGACGAGCAGAAGCACGCGGCCGACACCGGCCTCGGCGCCGTCGCGTACTGAGCAAGGAGCCGCCGCACGAATCCTTCCGGACGAGACCGCGCCGAGGGCGACGCATGCGCATCGCCCCTACGAAACCAACCGGATCTCCCCTTCAAGGGAGGTCTCCGGGAACCGTAGGTTCCAACTTCAGGATCACGCGAAGCGTGCAGAAAGAGAAGCGCGGGGGAACCCGCGGTACGCTCTCCTACCGCGGGTTCCCCCGCGCCATGCGGTGGTAGTCGAGCGCTTCGTCGAGCACACTCTCCTCCACACCCGCTTCGCGGGCGACCTCGCGGAGAGAGCGGCCGCTCGCGGCAGCGGTCTTCACGATCTCCGACGCCTTGTCGTAGCCGATGTACGGGTTGAGCGCGGTTGCGGCGGACAGCGTCAGCTCGGCGTACGCCTCGCACTGAGCGCGGTTCGCTTCGATCCCGTCGACGCACTTCTCCGCCAGGAGGCGGGACGCGCTTGCGAGCAGCGTGATCGACTGGATCAGGTTCCGCGCCATCATCGGAATGAAGACGTTCAGCTCGAAGTGGCCCTGCAGGCCTCCGACCGTGATCGCGGTGTCGTTGCCGATCACCTGCGCCGCAACCTGCGTTACGACCTCCGGGATCACCGGGTTGACCTTGCCCGGCATGATCGACGACCCCTTCTGGAGCTCGGGCAGGAAGATCTCGGCCAGGCCAGCTCGTGGGCCCGAGCCCAGCAGGCGGAGGTCGTTTGCGATCTTCGTGTAGCTGACCGCGACAACCTTCAACGCCCCTGAGGCTTCGACCAGGCCGTCACGTGCGGCCTGCGACTCGAACGGGTCGGCCGGTCCGGTGACCGGCAGACCGGTCGCCGCATGCAGAAGATCGCGCACCTTCGCCGCAAACTCCGGATGCGTGTTCATCCCGGTGCCGACCGCAGTGCCGCCGAGCGGAATCTGGCCGAGTCGCGGGAGCGCGTCCTGCACGCGCGCGATGCCCTGGCGCGCCTGCGCCGCATAGCCGCCAAACTCCTGGCCGAGCGTCACCGGCACCGCATCCATCAGGTGCGTGCGGCCGGACTTGATCACATCGTCGAATTCCGCGGCCTTCGCTTCGAGCGAGCGGGCCAGCATCTCCATCGACGGCAACAGGTCGTTGACGGCCAGATCGAGTGCCGCCAGGTGTACCGCCGAGGGGAAGACGTCGTTGGACGACTGCCCCATGTTGACGTGGTCGTTCGCATGCACGTCGTCGCCCGCGAGCGACTTGATGACCTCGTTGGCGTTCATGTTCGAACTGGTGCCCGAACCGGTCTGGAAGACATCGATCGGGAACTGGCCATCGAACTCGCCGGCAGCGACCCTGTCGCCGGCGCCGGCGATGCGATCTGCCATCTCGGGGTCGAGCAGGCCGAGATCCGCATTGGCCCTCGCCGCCGCGGCCTTGATGCGGCCGAGCCAGTGGGCGACCGCTGCCGGAATCGGCTCACCCGAAACGGGGAAGTTGGCGACGGCCTTGTCCGTCTCGCCACCCCAGAGCTTTGACGTGCTCATCGCTTCGAGTCTAGCGCGCCACCGTCGGCGATCCGCAGTTCACTATCCGGGATCGGCTCGCCGTGCGGATCATGGGTCGGGTACCCGAGCGCTGCATCGATTCGCGCCTCGAGCTCCTCCGACAAGACATGTTCGAGCCGGTCCGCCTCTGCGTGCACCTCATCCGCCGACATGCCGAGCGAGTCGGCGAGATACCGCTCGAGCAGGCGGTGATGACGGAGTACCTCGAGAGCGCAGAGACGACCCTTGTCGGTCAGGACGACGCCGTGATACGGCGCCCGCTCGACGAGCCCGAGCTCCGCGAGCCGCTTCATCATCGCCGTCGCCGAGGGCGCACTGACCTGCATGCGCTCGGCGAGGGCCGACGTGGTCGCCCGCTTGCCTTCGGCACCGAGCGCGTAGATCGCCTTGAGGTAGTCCTCGACGGCGCTCGTCAGGTTGTCAATGGTACGGTCCATTTCTGGAACGCCCTACTGCCCCGCTATTTCGAGCAGCTCGGTCCACTGGGCGAGCTTGACGCGCGGGCGGCCCTGCGCCTCACCAAGCGCCCGTTCGTGGGCGTCGATCGCCTGCCAGCCGGCCTCGGCGACGGGTGTGACGCCCCGCTCTGCCAGGAGATCCGCCACGTCCGCCATGTCGTCGTGCTCGAGCAGCCCGGCGGCTGCGTCCTCGAGCAGCAATGCAACCGTCTCGTGCGCATCCTTCTTGTTGGTGCCGATCACACCGCTCGGGCCACGCTTGATCCAGCCCGTGCAGTAGAGCCGCGGAATGACCCCGCCCGCCTCGTCGAGCACCCTGCCGTCGCGATTCGGCATCGTGGCGCGACGTTCGTCGAACGGCGCACCCGGAACAGCCACGCCGCGGTACCCGACGCTCCGGAGCACGAGCCCGCACGGGATCACCTCGCGCCGGTCGGTCGGGACGGCCGAGATCCGTCCCTCGCCGTCGGCCACGAGCTCGTTGTGGACGATCTCGACCGCCTCGACCCCGTCCTCACCGAGAATCGCGACGGGCGAGACGCAGAACCTGAGCACGACGCGCCGCTCCTTGCCTTCCGGCGCGGTGGCGGCAGCGTCACGGAGCACCTCGACGTTCCGGCGCGCGAGGGCGGTGTCGTCCTCGAGCGCCGCCGCGCTCGCCGAGTCGAGCTCGAGATCTGCAGGATCGACGACCAGGTCGGCGCCGGCGAGCTCGGTCAGCTCGATCAGCTCGGGTGTCGTGAACGCAGCCTGCGCGGGGCCGCGGCGGCCGAGAACGACGATCTCCTCGATCCCCGCGGCGACGATTGCCTCGATCGCGTCGTCGGCCGTGTCCGTGATCGCGAGCTCACCCGCGGTCAGTGCGAGCATTCGCGCCACGTCGACGGCGACGTTGCCGTTCCCGATCACCACGGCTCGCTTCGAGGAGAGATCGAACGGGAGCCCGTAGAAATCTGGATGGGCGTTGTACCACGCTACAAATGCAGTTGCGGGCCACGAGCCGGGAAGGTCTTCGCCCGGGATCCCAAGACGGCGGTCGGTCTGGGCGCCGACGGCGTAGATTACCGCGTCGTAGAGCCTCATCAGCTCGTCGTGAGAGATGTCGCGGCCGATCTCGACGTTGCCGAAGAAGCGAAAACCCGGGCGCAGCGCGATCTTCTCGAAAGCGCGCGAGACGGACTTGATCTTTGGATGGTCAGGGGCTACTCCGAGCCGCACAAGCCCCCACGGAGTCGGCAATCGCTCGAAGAGGTCGACCTCGACCGAGGGCTCGTCACCGGCAAGCAATGCGCCGGCCGCGTAGAAGCCGGCCGGACCGGAGCCGACAATCGCCACTCTCAGCATCGCTCGACCATGTCCTCATCGTAGACGGGCGCCGCAGCGCACGACCACCAGAACGGGAGATGGTCGTGCGCGACCGGCGGCGTCAGGCCGCTGTCGGCTCTGCCGACTTCACCGCCCCTGCTGATCGCCAGGCGTCGTGCACGATCCAGAGGAGCAACGTGAAGATCAACAGCGCGTTCACCGGGTGGAAGAAGCCGAGCGCGGCAACCGCGAATGCGAACCAGGCGAGGAGCACCTGCAGGATGAGGAGGAGGGCAAGCACTCCATGCCGCCCCAACCGCCACTTCCCGATCCCGGCGACGACCCCGATCACGAGGAAGATGAGACCCAGCAGCACCACGAGATACCCGAATCCCGCGTGTAGGCCAAAGCCGTCGTCGAACCCGTGGCTGTTGATCGTCTTGGTGTCGGTATCGAGCTTGTCGGCGACGAAGAACGCGCCGTAGCCGGCGAAGCCGACCTGCAGCACGACCGCGACCAGGAGAAGCCCGGCCCACCACTTGTACACAGTCTTCACGTAGCCCTCCTCGATCGGTAGCTGGGGGCGCAGAGACTACGACGTGCACGACCGGATGACAAGTCACCCGGAAGGCACTGTAGGAATGCCGGCGACCCGGCCGTCAGCTCAGTGCGAGCAGCCGGAGCCGCAGCCGCCGACGTTCGCGTCCGCGCCTTCGGCACCCTCTTCCACCTGGAAGGAGTGCCCGCAGCCACACGAGGACGAGGCGTTCGGGTTGTCGATCTTGAACCCGGACTCCTGGAGCCCCGTGAGGAAGTCGATCGTGGCGCCCTGGAGGTACGGGACGCTGAAGGGATCGACGACGACGTTGACGCCCTCGAGCACGAGCTCGTGGTCGCCCTCGGCCGCCTCGGTGTCGAACCCGAGGCCGTACTGGAAACCGGAGCAGCCGCCGCCCTGGATCGCGACGCGCAACACCATCGTGTCGCCGTCGGGCTCCTCGGCCATCAATTCACGGATCTTCGCCGCGGCAGTCGGCGTGATCGTGAGAAGCGTGTCGGTGGGGCGCTCGGTGATCTCCATGCGCGGATGGTAGCCGAACGCCGGCCGCACCCGAATGGCGCCCCGAGTTTGTAACACCTGTTTCCCTATTAGCAGGCGGATCACACATCATTTCGTGCGGTTCCGGGCCAGGTGCTAGGTTTCGGCGCACAGGCTCCCCGCCGGGGAGGGACTTGCATGCTTTCGGACTGGCTTCCGTTTCTGATCTATGCGTTCTTCGCGGCGGTGATTCCCGCCTCGATGATCGCGTTCTCGTTCCTGTTCGCGACGCGACCGACGTCGCGCACGAAGCAGCGGATGATCCCCTTCGAGTCTGGCGTCTCCGAGGGCCCACCGAGCCAGGATCGCCGCTTCACCGCCAGCTTCTACCTCACCGCGATGCTGTTCATCCTGTTCGACATCGAAATCGTGTTCCTGTACCCGCTCGCGATCCAGCTCAACGCACTCGGCTGGTTCGGCCTGATCGAGTTCCTCGGCTTCGTCGCGATCCTCCTCGTCGCCTACGTCTACATCTGGCGGAAGGGAGCGCTCGAATGGCACTAGCGCGTTGTCCTAGAACGGTTCGCCGGTCTGCCCCCACGGTGGATTGTGGATCCGCTCGCTCCCGGGACAGGCATGCGCCTGTCCCCTACTGTTCTGCTGTCCACGGCTTCGGGGTGTATGCCTGATGCGCAAGCTGCCGCTGATCAGCGACCGGCCGCTGGCGAAGGCGGGCCTCAACTCGGAGCGCGTCCTGATGCCGAACCGGGGACCCGGCGTCTTCGAGGAGGAGATCGACGGGATCGAGGATGCGCTCGGGATCACGACCGTCGAGAAGGCGGTTGCCTGGGCGCAGGCGAGCTCGATGTGGCCCGACACATTCGGCCTCGCGTGCTGCGCGATCGAGATGATGTCGATCGTGTCGTCGCGGTACGACATTGCCCGTTTCGGGATGGAGCGGTTCAGCTCCTCACCGCGCCAGGCCGACCTGCTGATCGTCTCTGGACGCGTCACCCACAAGATGTCTGCTCCGCTACGGCAGGTCTACGACCAGATGCTCGAGCCGAAATGGGTGATCGCGATGGGTGCCTGCGCGAGCTCCGGCGGGATGTTCAACAACTACACCGTGCTCCAGGGCGTCGACAAGATCGTTCCCGTCGATGTCCACGTCCCCGGTTGCCCGCCGCGCCCGGAGGCGCTGGTAGAGGGCATCGTGCGACTGCACGAGAAGATCAAAGCCGGGATTCCGCCCGCCTACCAGATTCGTGGCGTCGCGCAGTGACGCCGGTGTACGAGGGCGTGCCGGGGCTCGTCGAAACCGTAGAGGCCCACGACGAGACAACTCTTGTAGTCGACTCCGCCCGCATCGTCGAGGCCTGCCTGCACCTCCGCGACGAGCAGGGGTTCAACTTCCTCTCCGACGTGACGCCCACCGACTACCTCGGCTGGGGCTCGCGCGGTGTGTCCGGGTACATCGGCACACCCGGCGGGCGTGACATGCACGGCCCTGGGACGCAGGGGCTCGCGCGCGTGCCCGACCCGAAGCCGAAGCGGTTTGCCGTCAACTACCACCTGCTCCGGCTCGGAGCCGACCCCGTTCGCGTTCGCGTGCAGGCGTGGCTCGACGACGCCGAGGAGATCGACACCGTGGTTCCAGTCTGGCCGACTGCCGACTGGTTCGAGCGTGAGGCCTGGGACATGTTCGGGATCGTCTTCCGCGGCCACCCGAACCTGGCGCGGATCCTGATGGAGGACGACTGGGAAGGCCACCCGTTGCGCAAGGACTATCCGATCGGCGGCGAGCCCGTCCGGTTCTCGGGGGAGGAGTAGCGGGTGTCCGTGACCGAGCGCCGACCGGCTGTATATGAAGGCTCGCGCATCCCGAGCCCGATCCCGACCGCACTCCTGGTCGATCCGGAGAAGCACGCCGTCGAGGACATCCTCCGCATCAACTTCGGGCCGAACCACCCCTCGACGCACGGAGTGCTCCGCCTCGTCGTCGACCTCGACGGCGAGCACGTCGCGGGCCTGTCTGCCGTGATCGGGTACCTCCACACCGGCTTCGAGAAGACGATGGAGCAGAAGACGTGGTGGAAGTGCATCACCTACCCGGAGCGGATCGACTACGTCTCCTTCCAGGCCAACGAGATGGCCTTCGTGCTCGCAATCGAGAAGCTGCTCGAGATAGACGTGCCGCGGAAGGCGACCTGGATGCGGATGTGCCTCGCGGAGATGACGCGAATCCACTCGCACCTGGTCTGGCTCGGCACGTCGGCTCTCGAGCTGGGAGCGATCTCGCTGTTCTGGTACACGTTCGACGATCGCGACGCGACGCTCGACCTGTTCGAGATGGTCTGCGGGACGCGGATGCACACGCGCTACTTCCAGGCGGGTGGCCTCGCCGAGGACGTCCCCGAGGGCTTCTACGAACAGGCGCGCGGCTGGTGCAAGAAGATGCCGAAGTCGATCGACGAGTACGAGGCGATCCTCGACAAGAACGCGATCTGGCAGAAGCGCACCCGCGGTATCGGCCTGCTCTCGGCCGACGACGCGATCGCTCTCGGCCAGTCGGGGCCTGTCCTGCGCGCCTCCGGCGTCGACTGGGATCTGCGTCGGGACATGCCGTACCTCGCCTACAGCGAGGTCGACTTCGACGTTCCCGTCCTTCCCGAGGGCGACGTCTATGCGCGCTACCGCATTCACATGGAGGAGATGCGCCAGTCGGTGCGGATCGTCTCCCAGTGCCTCGACCGCCTCGAGGAGATGCGCGGCGAGCCGTGGATCGCCGACGACCGCAAGGTCGTGCTGCCGCCCCGCGAGGAGCTGCACACCTCGATGGAGTCGCTCATCCACCACTTCAAGATCGTCACCGAGGGCTACGTCGTGCCCGAGGGCGAGATCTACGAGTGCGTCGAGTCGCCCCGAGGCGAATTCGGTGTCTACGTCGTCTCGGACGGCGGCCCGAAGCCCTGGCGCGTCAAGTTCCGCGCACCCAGCTTCGTGGCGCTCCAAGCGACGGCGACGTGCATGACCGATGCCGCGATCGCCGACATGATTGCGATCGTCGGATCGCTGGATGGCGTGATGGGAGAGGTCGACCGGTGAGCGCGCTCTACGACGAGATCCAGGCGATCCGGGCGCAGTACCCCGAGAGCCTGTCCGCCGTGATGCCCGCCTTGCAGCTCGCTCAGGAGCGAAGCGGCGGCTGGTTGCCCGAGCAGGCGTTCCGCGACGTCGCCGACGCGCTCGACCTGACCCCGGCCTACTGCCTGTCGATCGCCTCGTTCTACGACATGTTCCGGCTCGAGCCCGTCGGCGAGCACGTGATCGAGATCTGCACGAACATCTCGTGCGGATTGAACGGCGCCCAGCAGGTGGTCGAGGCCTTCGAGTGCGAACTGGGCATGCACGCGGGCGAGACGACCGACGAGGTCACCCTGCGGACGGTCGAGTGCCTCGGCGGCTGCGGCTGGGCGACGATCGTGGCGATCAACAACCGGCACCGGCTGCATGTGAAGGCGGACGACGTGCCGCGGATCGTGGCCGAGTTGCGCGGCATCGCCTGGAACGAGGAGGAGCACGATGGCGCCGACGCCTGAGATCGTCTTCGCCGGCACGAACGGCGGCACCCTGACCGAGATCGCCGACTACGAGGCCGTCGGTGGCTTCGAAGCGCTCGCGAAGTCCCGTGCGCTCACCCCCGACGAGGTGATCGCCGAGCTCAACGCCTCGAACCTGCGAGGTCGCGGCGGCGCCTTCTTCCCGACCGGGCGCAAGTGGAGCTTCGTCCCGAAGCCCGACCAGCTGGCCAAGCCGCACTACCTCGTGATCAACGCCGACGAGTCCGAGCCCGGGACGTTCAAGGACCGCGAGATCATCCTGCGCGTCCCGTTCCGCTTCCTCGAGGGCAGCCTGATCGCGGCCCACGCGATCGAGTCCCAGCACGTCTTCATCTACATCAGGGGCGAGTACGAAGCAGAGTTCGAAGTCCTCGTCGCTGCGCTCGAGCAGATGCGCGCGAAGGATCTTCTCGGCGGCGTCACGATCGTCGTGCACCGCGGTGCCGGCGCGTACATCTGCGGCGAGGAGACCGCGCTGCTCGAGTCGCTCGAGGGTCGGCGCGGCCAGCCGCGCACGAAGCCGCCGTTCCCGGCTATCGCCGGTCTCTACGCCTCACCCACCGCCGTCAACAACGTCGAGTCGATCACGTCCGCGACCTCGGTGATGGAGCTCGGCGGCGCCGAGTACGCGAAGCTCGGTCTCGAGAACTCCACCGGTACGCGCGTCTTCTCGCTCTCGGGAAACGTCGTCAACGGCGGCAACTACGAGCTGCCGCATGGCTTCCCGCTCAGGGATCTGATCAACGACCTCGGTGGCGGCATCGCCGACGGCAACAGCCTCAAGGCGGTGATTCCCGGTGGCTCCTCGACCGTGATCCTGACCGCCGAGGAGGCCGGGAACGTCACCCTCGACTTCGACTCGCTCGTCGGCGCGGGCACCGCGATCGGCTCGGCTGCGGTGATCGCGATCGACGACCGTTGCTGCATGGTGCAGCTCGCCGTACGCGTGTCGCAGTTCTACGAGCACGAGTCGTGCGGCAAGTGCACACCGTGTCGCGTCGGCACGAAGTGGCTGACGGGGATCCTCCAGAAGATCGAAGACGGCCGCGGCACGCAAGCCGACATCGACCTGCTCGTCTCGGTTGCCGACCGGATCAACGGCAAGTGCCTGTGCCCGCTCGGCGACTCCGACGCGATCGCCGTGATGAGCTACTTCACCAAGTTCCGTGACGAGTTCCAGGCTCACATCGACGAGGGCTGCTGTCCGATGGACGGCGGCTCGTCGCTCGATCACCTGCTTGCGCCCGTGGCGATGCACGTTCACGAGCTGGCTCCGGTGCACGCATGAGCGACCTCGTGAAGGTGACGATCGACGACCGCGAGGTGGAGGTGCCGAAGGGGACCGGGCTCGTCGAGACCGCCGCCTCAGCCGGTATCGAGATCCCCGTCTTCTGTTACGAGCCGCGGCTCGGACCGCCGGTCGGTGCCTGCCGCATGTGCCTCGTCGAGGTCGAAGGGCTCCCGAAGCTCCAGGCCGGCTGCACCATGACCGCCCAGGACGGGATGGTCGTGAGAACCGCGGCATCGTCGGAGAAGGCGGCCGAAGGGCAGAACGCGACGCTCGAGTTCATCCTCGTCAACCACCCGCTCGACTGCCCCGTCTGCGACAAGGGCGGCGAGTGCCCGCTGCAAGACCTGACGTTCCGCTACGGGCCGGGCAACACGCGGATGTCGTTCTCGAAGATCACGCTCGAGAAGCCGATTCCGATCTCGCCGACGATCGCGCTCGACCGCGAGCGCTGCATCCTCTGTTATCGCTGCACCCGCTTTTCCTCCGACGTTGCCGAGGACAACCAGCTCGTGGCCCGCAACCGCGGCGCCCATACCGAGATCACGACCTTCGAGAGTGACCCGTACCGCGCGCCGTTCTCGGGCAACGTGATCGAGCTCTGCCCGGTCGGTGCGCTCACCTCGACGCAGTACCGCTTCGAGGCGCGGCCATGGGACATCCAGAACGTGCCGACCGTGTGCGGCCTCTGCCCGGTCGGCTGCAACGTCAATGCGACGGTGCGCGAAGGCAAAGTGAAGCGGATCCTCTCCCGCAACCATCCCGAGGTCGACGGCGGTTGGATCTGCGACAAGGGGCGGTTCACGTATCCGCACCTGCGCGCCGCAGATCGCATCACCGACCCGCTCGTCCGCGGCCAGCTGGGCCTCGAGCCCGTCAGCTGGGACGACGCGCTCGACCGGGCCGAGGCTCTGCTTCGCGGTGCTGGCACGCGCATCGTCACCGCGCTCTCCGGCTCGGAGACGGTCGAGCAGGCGTATGCGCTCGCGCGCCTGCTGCGCGGAGGCCTCGGTGCGCATGCCGCCGTGCTGCCGGAGTCGACCTCCGACGCGCTCGACGCATTCCGGCTGCCGCTCTCTGCTCTCGCCGCGGCCGAAATCGTGGTCATCGTCGGCGACGACGACGTCTCCGATCGCGCGCCCGTCGTCGACCTCTGGCTCAAGGCAGCGGCGCGAAACGGCGCCGAGATCGTCCACTACGGCCCCACCGGCAACGTGCCGACTGCGCCCGGCGGCGCGGCCGCAGCGCTGCGCGCGCTGATCGAGACCGGCAACGAGCTGGGCGCGAGGCTCCGCGCCGCGGAGCGGGCAATCCTCGTCTGGTCGGGCAGCGGTGGTGGCGGCGGAGCGAGGCTCGCCGAGGCGGCACATGAGCTCGGCTTCGAATCGAAGGAGGGAAGCGGCGCGTTCCACCTGCCGGCGACGCCGAACGGCCGGGGCGTTGCCTCGGCCTGGGCGGCAGCCGCCGACGAGGACGACCAGAGCCCCGAGCCGATCGGCCTGCTGATCGTCTCCGGCGACGAAGCCGCCGCCGACCCGGCCGTGCGCGCGCTGGCCGAGCGGGCCGAGAACGTGATCGCGATCACCATGTTCCACGGGCTCACGGTGGGCTGGGCCGACCTCGTGCTCCCGGCAACGAGCTCGCTCGAGCGCGACGGCACGCTGCTGAACCTCGAGGGCCGGCTGCAGCGTCTGCGCCGAGTTGTGACCGCGCCCGTTCCCGACGAGCTCGCGTGGATCTCGAAG
Source organism: uncultured Thermoleophilia bacterium (assembly GCA_963829285.1). Taxonomy (GTDB): domain Bacteria; phylum Actinomycetota; class Thermoleophilia; order Gaiellales; family Gaiellaceae; genus Gaiella. Next base: position 463,937 of record CAWHHW010000004.1, read on the forward strand.
CTCGCCGGGCGTTTCGACGTCGAGCTCTCACCGCACGCCGTCGTCGTTTTCGACGAGCTCTCTGCGCTCGCGTTCGGCGGCATCGACGGGTCGGAACTGAACGGGGTCGCGGGCCTGCCCGATCGTGCGCCCTACGAGGCGCCGGCACCCGCCCCGGAGGCGCACGCCCCCCTGCAGCCGAAGCCCGCCGGCGAGCACTTTCTCGGCGAGCTCCGGTTGATCCGCTATCGGCCGCTGTTCTCGGGTCCCGTCGTAGAGCGCATAGACGAGCTCGCCTTCCAGCGGCCCCCTGCCGAGCTCGAGCTGTCCGCAGCGGATGCCGCGCGGCGCACGATCGGCGCGGGAGACCTCGTCTCCGTGCGCTCGAACGGCACCTCGGTCGAGCTGCGGGCCCGCGTGAACCGCGCGCTCGTCGAGGGCGTTGCCCGCGTGCCCGACGAGCACGCCGCCGACCTGCATCTCATGGTCGAAGTGGTGAAGCTATGACCGACCTCTTTACGGATCTTGCGTGCGATCGAGGGATCCGCGCTGGCGGATTCGAGATCTTGCGGGGAGGGGAGCGGAAGCTATGACACTGCCGAACCTCTTGCTCTCCGCCGGATCGAACGGCGAGGTTTGGTGGATCTCGGTGATCAAGGCCGCGATCGTGATCAACGTCGTCCTGCTCGGGTTCGCGTACCTGACGCTGGCGGAGCGGAAGATCATGGGGCGGATGCAGCTGCGCTACGGCCCGAACAGGGTCGGCCCGCGAGGCCTCTTGCAGCCGATCGCCGACCTCGTGAAGTTGATCCGCAAGGAGAGCTTCTTCCCAACGGCGGCGATCGACGTCCTCTACATCTTCGCGCCGTTCCTCGCCGCGTTCACGGCGCTCTGCACCTTCTCGGTGATCCCGTGGGGACCCGGCTGGGAGATCGACGGCTACCAGGTGAACGGGTACGTGGCCGATGTCCCGATCGCGCTGCTGTTGATCTTCGCGATCGGCTCGCTCGGGATCTACGGCTTCATCCTCGGCGGCTGGGCGTCCGACTCCAAGTTTGCGCTGCTCGGTTCCATGCGCACCTGCGCTCAGCTCGTCTCGTACGAGGTCGCGCTCGCGCTCAGCGTCCTCGGCGTGATCCTGATGGCGCGTTCCCTCTCGCTCGTCGACATCGTGCAGGCGCAGACGGGAACCTGGTACGTCCTGCCCCAGTTCGTCGGCTTTGTCATCTTCCTGATGGCCGGCACCGCCGAGACGGCACGAGCGCCGTTCGACCTGCCCGAGGCCGAGCAGGAGCTCGTCGCCGGCTACCACACGGAGTACGGCGGCATGCGGTTCGGGCTCTTCTCGATGTCCGAGTACATCAACCTGATCACGCTCTCCGGCCTCTGCGTCACCCTCTTCCTGGGCGGCTGGCACGGGCCGTGGCTGCCGGGGCCGATCTGGTTTCTGCTCAAGGTCTTCACGATCCTGTTCGTGTTCATCTGGGTGCGGACGACCGTGCCTCGCCTGCGCTACGACCAGCTGATGCGGTTCGGCTGGAAGGTGCTACTGCCGATCGCGACCCTGAACGCGATCGTGACGGCGATCCTCGTGGTGGCGATCTAGTGCTCCGGCCACAGTCCGAGCGTTTGGAGGAGGGCGCGTGAGCCCGCAGCCGTTCGGCACCCTGAAGGGGTTCGGCGTCACGTTCCGGCAGATCTTCCGGAAGCCGATCACGCAGCAGTATCCGGAGTACAAGCGGCCGGTCTACCCGCGCTTCCGTGGCCGTCACATGCTGCACAAGCACGAGAACGGGCTCGAAAAGTGCGTCGGCTGCTCGCTGTGCGCCGCTGCCTGCCCGTCGGACTGCATCCGGGTCGTCGCGGACGAGAACACCGCCGACAACCGCGTCTCGGCAGGCGAGCGCTACGCGCGGATCTACGAGATCAACATGAGCCGCTGCATCTTCTGCGGCTACTGCGAGCTCGCGTGTCCGTTCGACGCGATCACGCTCGGGAACCAGTTCGAGATCTCCGAGTACTCGCGTGACGACCTGATCTACACGAAGGACATGCTGCTGACCGAGCCGATCAAGCGCGTGCCCGTGCAGGATCCCGGCCTCTTCGACACGCCGATCCCGGCCTACAAGACCTCTTCCTGATGAGCAACTTCCTCGTCTGGGTGATCTGGATCGTTGCCGCCGTCGCGTGTGTCTCGACCGGCGTTGCCGTGATCTCGTTCACAAACCCCTTCTACTCGGCGCTCGCGCTGATCGGCAACCTCGCCTCGCTCGCCGTGCTCTTCCTGCTCGCGTCGGCCGAGTTCGTCGCCGCAGCGCAGATCCTCGTGTACGCGGGCGCGGTGATGGTGATGTTCCTGTTCGTGATCGCCTACCTGGGCGGCCGGGCCGATGCGCCCTGGACGGGCGAGCCACGCTGGCTCCGGCTTGGCGCCTTCGTCGTCGGGGCGGCGCTCCTGATCGAAGTCGTCGTAGCCCTCGTGACGAAGGCAGACGGCGGCCTCTCCGACACGGCCAAGCTGGAGCGGTCGTTCGGAAGCCCGGCAGAGATCGGTCGCCTCTTCCTCACCGATCACCTCCTCGCCTTCGAGATCACCTCGATCGTGCTGCTCGTCGCGGCCGTCGGTGGCGTCGTCCTCGGCATGAAGGCCTCGGCAGAGGACGGCGTCTGATGCTCGGCCCGACCACGACCTGGTACCTCGCAGTCGCAGCGGTGCTCTTCTCGATCGGGGCAACCGGCGTCGTGCTGAGGAGGAGCCCGTTGATCGTGCTGCTCTCGCTCGAGATCATGCTCAACGCCTCGAATCTGGCTCTCGTCGGGTTCTCGCGTCACTTCGCGTCGCTCGACGGACAGATCTTCGCCCTCTCCGTGATGGCCGTCGCCGCCGCCGAGGTGTGCGTCGGCCTCGGCCTGATCGTCGCCTTCACCCGGCGCAAGATGCCGCTCGACGTCGACACGCTGACGGAGTTGCGCGGATGATCGCCGGCGCCTGGCTCTGCCTGCTCGCGCCGCTTGCGGGCGCACTCGCGATCACGCTCGCCGGCACACGCATCTCGCGCTCGGCGGCAGCCTGGATCTCGACCGGCTCGGTGTTCGTCGGCTTCGCCGGCGCCGTCGTCGCATCCCTCAAGGTTCATGCGGAGAACCCCGACGCCCGCTCGCACCTCTCGACGGCCTACACGTGGCTCGCGGCCGGGAAGTTCAACGTGGCGATGCAGATTCTCGTCGACCCGGTCTCGCTGACGATGATGCTGATCATCACCGGAGTCGGCGGCCTGATCATCTGGTACTCGGTCGGTTACATGAAGGGCGAGGACGAGGAGCGCCGCTACTTCGCCTACATGTCCCTCTTCGTCTTCTCGATGTTGATGCTCGTGATGGGTGGCAACCTATTGCTGCTGCTCGCCGGCTGGGGCCTCGTCGGCCTCGCGTCGTACCTCCTGATCGGCTTCTACCACGACCGGCCCGAGGCGGTCGCCGCTGCCAAGAAGGCGTTCGTCATGAACGCGATCGGCGACGCGGCGATGGCGCTCGGCTTCTTCCTCCTGATCGCGAAGACCGGCTCGCTCGACTTCTCGACCACGTTCGCTGCCGCCTCGAACGGCGAGCTCTCATCGAGCACCGCGAACCTCGTCGCTCTCGGCTTGCTCGGGGGTGCGATCGCAAAGTCGGCCCAGCTGCCACTCCACACCTGGCTCCCGGACGCGATGGAAGGGCCGACACCCGTCTCGGCCCTCATCCACGCCGCCACGATGGTGACCGCCGGTGTCTATCTGGTCGTGCGCACGCATCCGCTCTTCGAGGCGGCGCCAGACGTGCAGCACCTGGCGGCGATCCTCGGTGCGGTGACCCTCCTCGTGGCCGGTTTCGTCGCGCTCGTGCAATGGGACATCAAGCGTGTGATCGCCTACTCGACGATGTCCCAGATCGGCTACATGTTCCTCGCCGTGGGCGTGGGCGCCTACGACCTCGGGATGTTCCACCTGATGACTCACGCCTTCTTCAAGGCGCTGCTCTTCCTCGCCGCCGGTATCGTGATCCACCACCTCGCGGGCGAACAGGACATCCGCAAGATGGGTGGCCTCCGCAAGTCGATGCCGGTGACTGCGTTCATGTTCCTGATCGGGACGCTCGCGCTGATGGGTGTGCCGCCGCTCTCCGGCTTCTGGTCGAAGGATGCGATCCTGGCCTCGGCGCTCGCGACCGGGGGCGTCCTCGGGTGGTTCCTCTATCTGGCCGGGATCATCGGTGCAGTCCTCACCGGGATGTACGCGTTGCGGCTGTACCTGCTCGTCTTCCACGGCGAGCCGTCGGACGAGGTGCTCGCCCACACGGGCCATGACGCGCACGGCCACGGCGAGGGCCCTCGCTCGATGCTCTTCCCCGTCGGCGTGCTCACCCTGCTCGCTGCGACGGGTGGCTTCCTCCTCATTCCCGGCGGCTTCAGCGGGTTCGCGAGCTGGATCAACTCGGTCGCTCCCCCGCTCGTCGAGCCGAGCGTCGCCGAGGACTACGAATCGAGCTTCGTCGCCATCATCTGCGCGGCGGTCGGCGGCACCATCGCGTGGCTCGCCTTCCGGAAGGGCCGCGAGATCGTCCCGTGGGCCGCCGTCCGTGACGTCTTCGCGCACAAGTTCTACTTCGACGAGCTCTACGACCTCGTCTTCTCGCGCCCCGCTCAGCTGATCGCAACTCGCCTCCGCGACGAGGTCGAAGGGCCGCTTGTGCAGGGCTCGCTCGACGAGATCGGCCTTGGCGTCAGCGAGGCGGCGGCCGGGACGGCTCGCCTCCAGACGGGCCTGCTCCGCTCGTACGCGCTCGTGATCGCCGGCTCGGTCGCCGTCCTCGTCGTCGTCTTCCTGGCGGTGCGCTGATGTTGACGAGCCTGCTCATCGCGCTGCCGCTCGTCGGCGCTCTCGTCGTCTGGGCGGCGCCGCTCTCGCGCACGATGACCGCTGCTCTCGCCCTCGGCGTCGCGCTGGCGGAAGTCGTCCTCTGGATCATCGCGCTCGCCGGCTTCGACTTCAGCTCGCCCGCCCTGCAGGATTCCGCGCAACGGGCCTGGTTCGGCGACCTCGGTGTCAGCTACCACGTCGGCTTCTACGGCTTCTCGCTCTGGCTCGCCGGGCTGACGATCGTGGTCGGCGTGGCCACGATCGGCTTCGGTGCCTGGGTCGGCCGCGAGCGGGCGCGCGCCTACTTCGGGCTGATGCTCTTCCTCGTGGGAGCAGTCGTCGGGGTCTTCGCGTCTCAGGATCTCCTCCTCTTCTACGTCTTCTTCGAGGCGATGCTGATCCCGATCTACGTGCTCGTCGGCGTCTGGGGCGGCCCCAACCGGATCAAGGCGACGGTGACGTTCGTCATCTACACGATGGCGGGCTCGCTGCTGATGCTCGCCTCGATCGTCGTCTTCGGGCTCTCGCAGGGGACATTCAGCCTGATCGAGTCGGGCACAAGTGGCAACAACTGGGTCTTTCTCGGCTTCCTGATCGCGTTCGCGGTAAAGGCGCCGTTGCTCCCGTTCCACGGCTGGCTCCGTATCGCGTACACCGAGGCGCCGCCCGAGGTGGCCGCGCTCCTTTCCGGTGTCGTCTCGAAAGCCGCAGTGTTCGGGCTCGTGTGGATCGTGCTGCCGCACTTCCCGGGCCCGGTCGACAGCTGGCGCACCGTCGTGCTCGTGCTCGCGGCGGCAGGGCTCGTGTACGGATCGGTGCTCGCATTCCGGCAGCCGGATATACGCGGCGTGATCGCGTACTCCTCGATGGGTCAGATGAGCCTGATCGTGCTCGGCATCTTCGCGGCCAACAGCCTTGGCCTCGACGGCGCCATCCTCCACTCGGTCAGCCATGGCCTCGTCTCGGCGGCGATGTTCCTCCTCGCCGCGATGCTGATCGAGCGCACCGGCACCGACCGCTTCGCCGAGCTCGGCGGCCTTGCCAAGGGTCGTCCGGCGCTCGCGACGATCGTGATGGTCGTCGGGATGCTCACGCTCGCCGTGCCGGGTTCCGCCAACTTCGCGGGCGAGTTCGCGATCCTGGCCGGGGTCTTCACGCGGGGCTGGGGCTACGCCGCCGTGGGAGCAGCCGCGATCGTGCTCGCGGCGCTGTACACCCTGCGGCTGATCTCGGCCGTGCTTCATCGCTCCCGCGGTTCAGCAGTCGATGAGGAATCGCTCGACCTACGGCCTGCCGAGCTCGCCCTCGTCGTGCCGCTCGTCGTGATCCTGCTCGCGCTCTCGGTGTGGCCTGCCGCGATCAGCGACCGCTCGTTCCCGAACGACACGCCGACCGAAGCCGCGTCCGGAGCGACACCGTGATCCTCGCGTCCACGATCGCGACCCCGCACGTCGACTGGCTCGCGCTCTCGCCCGCGCTCGCGCTGCTGGCCGCAGCGGCGATCTGCCTGCTCGGCGCCGTGCTCGTGCCGGCCGGTCCGAGGCGCGCGTTCTCCGCCACGATCGCGGGCGGTGGCTTCCTGGCAGCGGGAATCCTCGCGGCCGTGGTCTTCGACCGCACCCCGGCGCAGATGTTGCTGCTCTCCGAGTCGATGACCCGGGACAGGCTCGCAGCGCTGACGCAGATCCTCGTCGCCGGCTTCGGCCTCGCCGCTGTGCTCGTCTCGTACGGCGACCGCCGCCGCGATCACGTCGGCGAGTACTACGCGCTGCTCGCGGCGGCGGGCGGCGGGATGATCTTCTTCGTCTCGGCCGGGAACCTGATGACGCTGTTCCTCGGGCTCGAGTGGTTCTCGATCGCGCTCTACATCCTCGTCGCGCTCGACACGCACCGGAAGGCGTCGCTCGAGGCCGGCGTCAAGTACCTGATCGTCGGCAGCTTCGGCTCCGCGATCCTGCTGTTCGGCTCCGCCCTCACCTACGGCGCAACCGGCGAGCTCGGATTCAACGCGATCCGAGAGGCGACCGGCACCGGTGACTCGATGTTCGTCGTCGGGATGGCGATGATCATCGCCGGGCTCGCTTTCAAGGCCTCGGCAGCGCCGTTCCACATGTGGACACCGGACGTCTACGAAGGCGCGCCGACGCCCGTGACGGCGTTCATGTCTGCCGCCACCAAGGCTGTCGCTCTCGTGGTGACGCTACGGGTGCTCGTGACCGCATTTCCGGAGCAGGCCGACACCTGGACGGTCGCGATCGCCGTGCTTGCGATCGCGTCGCTCGTGATCGGCAACCTCGCAGCGCTGGCGCAGACGAAGGTGAAGCGCATGCTCGCCTACTCGTCGGTGTCGCAGGCCGGGTTCATGCTGATCGCAATCGCCGCCGACAACGCGCTCGGCGGGAAGGCGCTGCTCTTCTACTTGATCCCCTACGGAGCAGCGTCTCTCGGCGCGTTCGCAGTCGTCGCCGCGCGAGAGCGGGAGCTCGGCCGGGAAGTCACCCTCACGACACTCGAGGGCTGGGGATGGGAGCGCCCGTTCCACGGCGCTGCGATGTGGGTCTTCATGCTCGGTTTCGCCGGCTTCCCGTTCACCGGCGGCATGATCGGCAAGTTCTACGTGTTTAGCGCTGCTTATGAAGCCGGCTGGTGGTGGCTGATCGTGATCGGTGTGATCGCGACCGCAGTGAGCGTCTACTACTACCTCGCCGTCGTGCGGTCGCTCTACATGCGGCCGGCAACGGCGCCGCGCGCGGATCTCGTCGTCGCCGGCGGCTCACCGCCTTCCGACCGGCTCCTCTCGATAGCGATCGGCGCCGCGATCGCGGTCACCGTCGGCTCGTTCTTCTTCGTGCAGCCTCTGATCGACGTGGCCACGAAGGCCGTCGCTTCGCTGCCTTTTTCGTAGCCGTCGTTTAGGCTGGGCGCATGATCGCTCTCACCTGGCTCGGCCACGCTGCCTTCCGCTTCGACCTCCCGACAGGAGAGCGGGTCTACGTCGATCCCTTCCTGAACGGCAATCCGTCGTGTCCGGCGGACGAAATCACGCCTGAACGCATCGACGCGATCCTCGTCACGCACGGCCATCAGGACCACGTCGGCGACGCTGTCGCCCTGGCACGTGCGTTCGACTGCCCCGTGATCGCGCAGGTCGAGCTCCGCGAGCTCCTCGGGGCCGAGATCGGTGAAGACATGACGCAGGCGATCAACAAGGGTGGCGGCAGGGACCTACTCGGATCACGGGTGACGCTGACCCATGCGAACCACTCGTCGTCGAACGGCAACGCCTACACCGGCGAGTCGTGCGGCTTCGTAATCGAGACGCCCGACGCGCCGACGCTCTACTTCGCAGGCGACACGAACGCGTTCGGAGACATGGCGCTGATCCGGAGGATCTACGCCCCCGACGTTGCGATTCTCCCGATCGGTGACCACTTCACGATGGGGCCACGCGAGGCGGCTGTGGCGGCCGATCTCGTCGGTGCTCCCCGCGTCGTGCCGAGCCACTACGGGACGTTCCCGCTGCTGACGGGGACACCCGCTGCGCTTCGCGCGCTTCTCCCGGCCGGGATCGAGCTGCTCGCGCCGGCGCCGGGGGAGACCGTCGCGCTGTCCCATGGCACTTGAACCTGTCGTTGCGACCTACTCGATCTGCGCCTGCGACCTAGCAGCGGGCCAGTGGGGCGTCGCCACACAGTCGAAGTTCCTGGCCGTCGGCTCGGTCGTACCGTGGGCCGCACCGCACGTAGGTGCTGTCGCGACCCAGGCGTACGCGAACCCGCGTTACGGACCGGACGGGCTCGAGCTGCTGCGAGCCGGCTGCTCGGCCGACGAGGTCGTCGCGCAACTGACCGCTGCCGACGACGGCCGCGAGCAGCGCCAGCTCGGGGTCGTCGACGGACAGGGCCGCAGTGCCACGTTCACGGGGATCGAATGCCACGAGTGGGCCGGCGGACGCGCGGGCGACGGCTACGCCGCCCAGGGCAACATCCTCGTCTCCGGCGCAACGGTGGATGCCCTCGTCGACACGTTCGGCTCCACGACCGGCAGGCCGCTCGCCGAGCGGCTGCTCGACAGCCTCGCCGCGGCGCAGGCGGCCGGAGGCGACAGCCGCGGCCAGCAGTCCGCCGCGCTGCTCGTCGTCGAGCGTGACGGCGGTTACGCAGGGCTCTCCGACACCCTGGTCGACCTCCGGATCGACGACCACGCCCACCCGGTCGAGGAGCTGCGCCGTCTCTACGGCCTCCACGTGGCGCTCTTCGGGAAGACGCCGCGGGACGAGTGGCTGCCGATCGACGACGCCCTGCGCGCCGAGATCTCAGAGCGGCTCGCAGCGCTCGGCCAGCCAACGCTCGAAGCCTGGGCCGGCGTCGAGAACCTCGAGGAGCGAGTGGACGGCGCCGACTCGATCGACCCCGTCGTCCTCGCGGCGCTCCGAGGAGAGCGGTGACCGGAAGCTCGTTTCAGGTGCTGCGACTCGACGATGTCGAGGGCTATGCGGACGAGGGTCGCCCGCGCTGGCACATGATTCGAACGATGCTCGGGATCGAGTCGTTCGGCATCAACGCCTGGCGCGCGACTGCGGCGGGCCAGGCGCTGATCGGGGAGCACGACGAGCTCGGTGAGGGCGCAGGCAAGCACGAGGAGCTGTACCTCGTCCTCGCCGGACGGGCCACCTTCACCGTGGACGGGGAGGTCGTGCCGGCGCCTGCCGGCTCACTCGTCTTCATCAAGGAGCCACAGATTCGGCGCAGCGCGATCGCCGACGAGGCGGGAACGACGGTGCTCGTGGTCGGCGGCCGTCCCGGGGCGGCGTTCTCGGTCTCACCGTGGGAGCGTTCGGCGGAGGCGCTGCGCTTCTGGACGACCGGCGAGTGGGATCGCGCGATCGACGTGCTGAAGGCGCAGCTCGCCGAAGCCCCCGCGAACGCGAACGTCCTCTACAACCTTGCGTGCGCCGAGAGCCGTGGTGGCTATACGGGCGCCGCGATCTATCACCTCCAGGAAGCGGTAGCGCTGGAGCCGCGCTTCGGAACGCTGGCTCAGACCGACGGCGACCTGAAGGCGATCCGAGGCGACGAGCGATTCCCCGGCGTGCCTGACTGAGGTTCTACGAATCGCCCGGCAGCCTGAGGCCGCGGGCCCGATCGCGGAACGCCGGCACCGGGTCGAACCCGGGCCTCGCAACAACCAGCACCGCGCCGTAGCTCTCGCCTGCGAGCGCACGGACGAACAGCTCCAGGCCGACCGCCAGCGCGAACGCCTTGTGCGCGCTCTCGCCGCCGAACGGAACGAGCTCCTCGGGTGCCGCGAGCCCTGCGAGGACGTCTCCATGCGTCACGGCGCCCATCGACACGTCCGTGACGACAGGGTTGCCGCCGCTCGAGGGAATCGCGATCGCGAGCGGGTTCGTGCCCGTCAGCGGAGGACCGCCGTCGGGATGGGCGAGGCGTGCCGGAGACGTTGCGCTGAGAACGGCGACGAGCCCTGCCTCCTCGGCGAGCATTCGCACCCAGTAGCCGAGAGCACCGGTGGGAAAGCAGTCCGAGGCGATGACGACGCGCGCCGTCTTCGGAGGGCTCGCGATCAGGTCGTCGCAGATCGCCTGAAGTACGAGATAGCCGAGGGTGCCGCGTCCGGTCCAGTGGTCTAGACCGGACCCTGCATCGAGCTTCTCGGCGCGTCCGCTCCGGTCGAACGGCTGCTGCTCGAGCCACGGGACACGCGAATACCCGTGGCCCTTCTTCCCTCGTACCTCGGCGTCGTGGAAATGGGCGAACAGGGCGTCTGCGTCGACCTCGGCGAGGCCCAGCTCCCGCAACCGCGTCAGCGCCTCCGCCGGTGTCTTCGGAACCTCGCCCATCCAACCGAGGCTACTGCAGTTTCGATCACGAAAAACGGAGAGCCACCCGATACCACGCTCGAACCGCGGAGCGGCGAGGCGGAGGGCACCTGGTGGTCTCTCCGAAGGATGTCCGGATCGTCACGACCCGCGGGCCAGTGGCGATTCGGCTGCAGGCTCTCCGCCTGCGACCTCCTGATCCGGTGGACTCTCCTCCAACCAGTGCCTCCAAGCCTTGCAGAGTGGTACGCAACGAATGTATCAAATGAAACGCAGGTGGCGCCTTCGGGTTTACGCCGCGTTTACGTTCACCGCAGTTCTCACACACACCTTCGGAACAGACTCAGCCTGAAACCGACTCTCTCAGGAGGAACGAATGCGCCGAACTCTGATCTTCATCGTCACGGGTGCCCTGGCACTCATCGCCGCAGTCGCCGCCATCGCCGTCACGACGGCGACCGGCATTACCGCGACCACCGCTACCTTCGACGCCACCAAGGGGAACGTGGAGACCCGCACGTGCACAGGTGCCGACAACAAGGCGTACGAACTGACGCGCGGTAGCTACACCGGCACCGTCGCGTTCACGAACCCGAGCACTGGTCTCAATGGCCCCCTTACGATCAACGCGCGCACCGTCTTCAGCACAAGCGACGGTCTGGGCTACGTCGACGGCACGTTCCGCGTCAAGGACGGGGACAGCCGAGTTGTCGGCCGGTTCTCGGGCACCCTGGACAAGGATCGCAACGTCGTCGGCTTCTTCGAGGGGTCATCGTGGGGGAACCACGCCCGCGTCCTCGGCAACCTGAGCGCGGCCCTCGGCACGGGGAGCTTCGTCGGCGGCAAGATCGGGGCGGGCGGCTCCACTGCGATCGCCGCGGTCGTTGCCGGACCGGTCTGCAGGGGTGCGAAGGCTGACCACAAATCGGACAACAAGCCCGAGCATCCCGCGAGACCGCTGTCGATCAAGGGTGAAGTGACCGCTCTAGGCTCAGCTCCGACGCCGAGCATCACCGTGCGCTGGCATGGCCCCGCGACAGTGACGTGCAACCTCGACGCAACGTCCCCGTCGACGGCCTTGTTCCCGGTCGGAACGAAAGTCGAAATGAAGTGCGAGAAGGTCGGCACCGACTGGATCCTGCGCGAACTGAAGACGCATACCTAAGCAAAGCTAGAGATCTGCGGCCGGTCGAGAGGGCGCCTACGGGCGCCCTCTCGCCGTCCTAGGACAGGACGGTGAGCGCGCGGCGGATGCCGCGACGCGTGCCCTGAAGCCGGGTGGCCAGAGCGGTGATCGCGGCGGCGGCCTCGGAGTCCGGTGCCGCCTCGAATATCGGCCTGCCGGCGTCTGCCGCCTCGCGCAACGCCGGATCGAGCGGGACGCTACCGAGCAAGGGGGCACCGATCTCGTCGGCGAGGCGCTGGCCGCCGCCGGAGCCGAAGATCTCCTGCCCCGTGCCGACGAGGTACGACATGTTCTCGACCACCCCGACGGTTCGCATTCCTACCTTCTCGGCCATCTGGGCGGCGCGAACCGCGACCTGCTGCGCCGCCGGCTGGGGAGTGGTCACTATCACGACCTCTGCCCGCGGCAGCAGCTGGCCGAGCGAGATCGCCACATCCCCTGTGCCAGGCGGCATATCGACGACGAGCGTGTCGAGCGGGCCCCAGTAGACATCCGAGAGAAACTGCTCGAGCGCGCGGTGCAACATCGGGCCGCGCCACATCACGGGCGCGTTGTCGTCGAGGAAGAACCCGATCGACATCAGCTTCAGGTCTCCCCGCACCGGCGGGACGATCATCGTGTCGACGACGACGGGTCGCTGCTGCACGCCGAGCATGTGCGGGATCGAATGGCCGTAGACATCGGCATCGAGCACGCCGACGCGCTCACCGGCCGCGCTCAAAGCGGCCGCGATGTTCGCCGCCAACGTCGACTTGCCGACGCCGCCCTTCCCCGAGGCGATGGCGAGAACGCGCGTGGCCGGATCGAGTGAGCTCGTCTTCTCCGGCCGGCCACCGCGCAACCTCGTCGACAACGCAGCCTTCTCGTCGGCGCTCATCACGTCGAACCGGAGCTCGACCGACGTAACCCCCTCGACGGCGCCCACGAATCGCTGCACCTGATCCTCGAACGAGGATCGCATCGGGCACCCGGCCACGGTGAGGGCAATCGTCACGGCCACTCGGCCGTCCTCGCCGACAACGACATCCCGCACCATGTCGAGCTCGGTGACGGGCTTGTGCAGCTCGGGGTCGATGACCTGCTCGAGCGCCTTCAGGATCGCATCGCGCTCGGAAAGCATCGTGAGAGCAGCGTACCAACGGCTGGACGGTCGATCGGAAGCCGAATACCGCATACGTAGTTGTCCGTGCCGACAAGGGCGAGCTCCCCTAGTGCGGTGGGGTGATTGCCCCGATGACCTCACCGCGCCGTGCCGCGAAGCTCCCGACTATCGCCGTTCCCCCAGAGGGCACGGAAATCAATCGGGAGGTAGGAGTCAATGACAAGTCGCAGAGTTCTCGAGATCGGCGGCATCATCGCCGGCGTTCTCCTGATCGCGTTCGGCATCGGCGCGCTCGTGATGGGCGTCAACGCGCGCAGCACCGTCAGCGACGAGCTCACGCAGCAGCAGATCGTCGGCACGCCCGACATGAACCCGACGGACATCGCGGCCGCCATGACCGCGGCAGGTCTCAAGGACGTTGCCGCTCCGACGTGCAACGTCGCCAACCAGCCGATCGAGACGGGCACGGACGCACGCTGCTTCGCCCAGTACATGCGCATCCACGCCCTCGAGGCGACGGGCGGGCTGGCGTACGCACAGATGGGCCGGTACGTCTCGGCCAAGGCTCCCACCGATGCTGCGGGCACAAATGACGAGACAGCCGCCGCGAAGGGCGCAGACGGCCAGCCGGTCGCGAATGGTGCCCGCAACACATGGGTCACCGAGACGGCGCTTGCCACCGCCCTCAACGTGAGCTACATGGCTCAGCAGATCGCGCTGTTCGGATTGGTCGTCGGAATCGCGTTGCTGCTCAGCGGCATCGGCTTCGTGATTCTCGCCCTGATCGTCCTCGGCGGAGGCGCCAAGAAGGAGGAGGAGAAGGTTCCGGCCGCAGTCACGCCGGCGACGCCGGCAACAAGTTGAGCCGGCCGCACTCGGGAGGCAAGTTGTAGGGCACGCGCAACAAGCTGCTCCGACCTCCCGGAGCATGAAGGGGCGGCAAATGCCGCCCCTTCAGCTTCCCTGGAGAGCGTTCGCGACCTTCGCGCAGAGAGCCGGTGTAGCAGCCGCCACAACTCGTGAGCGGCCGGCGAGGTCGAGTGGAGCGGCTGCGAAGGGCGGGTCTTCGAACAGCTCGATCGCATAGCCGCGCTCGCGCACGAGCAACTGCGCGGCCGCGATGTCGATCGAGCGGGCGGCCTTGAGCGAGCACACCGCGTCGACCCTGCCCGCCGCCAGATGGCAGAGCGACAGCGCGAGCGAGCCCATCACGCGCAGTCGATGCGCGACGCCGTCCATCGCGGCCGCCCGTTCCGCGACGAAAGCCGTCGTCGTCCCTTCGAAGGAGAGGATCTCGATCGGATCCTTCGGCGGCGGGCCGTCGAGCAGACGATCGTTCAAGCGGGCGCCCGCGCCGCTCTCCGCCACCCATTCCTCACGGGTGCCGAAGTCGTAGACGAAGCCGAACACGACGTCACCCATCGTCGGCCCGTCGGAGACAGCGAGCGAGAGGGAGAAGAACGGGATGCCGCGCTTGGCGTTGATCGAGCCGTCGATCGGGTCGACGACGACGCGCACGTCTCCACCCGAGCCGAAGACGCGCTCGCCGAGCTCCTCCGAGACCAGCGTGAAGTCGCCTCCGAGCGCCTCCAGGCGAGCGACGACCGCGTCCTCCGCCGCCGCATCGATCGCGGTGGTGTCGTCGCCGCCAACTCCGGCGCGGAGCACCGGCTCTCGCTCTGTCCGCGTCGGGAGCTCCTCGAGAACGGTCTCGATGTCGGCCACGCACGACCGGCAGAGGGTGAGCCAATCGCTCATACGGGGTGGAAGAGGAGACCGCTGGTCAGCTTGGGGAAGAAGTACGTCGTCTTCTGTGGCATCACCTCTCCGCGACGGGCGCGCTCGAACACGTCCTCGATGCGCGTCGCCCGGAGCAGAAAGGCGCCGTCGAACTCGCCCGAATCGACTTGCGCCACGGCCTCATCCAGATCGGCCGTGTACCCGATTCCCTCGTGACCGATCAGACGATCGACGAGCTCGACGTCGAGCTCGCCCGGCTCGCCCGTGACCGAGAACGTCGCACCCCTGCGGTAGCCGACCGCGTGCGCCGTGTCGTAGGGAAGCTCCGCGAGGCGAGAGACAGCTGCAGCGGGGGTCGCCGAGTCACCGACCGTGGCCGGCGGGAGTGCCTCGTCGTGGCCGCAAAAGAGGCGGTGCGTGGGGAAGATCTCGAGCCCCGGGTCGGAGGTCGAGACGAGCACGACCATCATCCGCGAGCTCTCCGGCGTCCCCTCCTCGGCCGCGAACTCGACGGCCGTCTCGTACCGATGGTGACCGTCCGCGATCAGGAGCTGCCTGTCCGCGAACGCCTCGGCAACACCGTCCCCGGAAAGCCGCCAGAGGGCCGTGCCGTCGGCGGCGAGGTCCGGCGCCCGATCGGGGATCTCGACGGGCGGCGCGCCGTCGTAGAGCAAGAAGATCGGCTCGAGCTGGGCGCGCGCCGCACGAAGCAGACGCAGTCGGCTCTCCTTCGGGCCCGCATGGGTGCGCTCGTGCGGCAGCACCGTACCCGTCGCGTAAGGCTCGACCCTCAGCGAGGCGACGAGGCCTTCACGCCTCCGCTCAACGCCGTCCGGTCCGACGTACTCCTGCGCCACGGCCCACACGGCCGGCTCCTCGTCGCGCGCGAGCACTCCTTGTTCGAGCCAGCTCCTGAAAAGGCGGCCCGCCTCCTCCTCCGACTCGTTCAGGGTCAGGTGGACGACGTTGTGGGAATCGCGCGCCATGAACTCGTCGCGCTGTTCCGCTGTCAGCACGTCGTACGGCGGTGCCGTGACCGCCGGGGCCGCCTGCGCATAGCGAATCGCGCGAAAGGGAGCTACATCGGCCACGTCCCGAGCGTAGCGTCCCGCCCTAGACTGCTTGCGTGACAACCATCGCCGAGCTCGCGGAGGATCGCACCGTCGAAGGCGTATATGCGGTCGGGAAGAAGGAGCGCCGCCGCACGAAGAACGGCGCTCCCTACCTGGCGCTCGAGCTCGTCGACCAGAGCGGCCGGATCGAGGCGCGGATCTGGGACGACGTCGAGTTGCTCGACGGGCGCTTCGGCGAAGGCGACGCGGTGCGCGTGCTCGGGCGCGTGGAGCGGTTCGGCGGCAAGCTCCAGGTGCAGGTGCGGGCTGTCGAGGCAGCACCCGACGCCGATCCGGCGGAGATGACTCCGACCATGCGCCGCGATGCCGACGAGCTGGAGGGTTTCCTCGAGTTCCTGATCGGCGAGATCAGTCACGAAGAGCTAGCCGCAATCGCGGCCGGCGTCCTCCTCGACCCCGGGATGCGCGCGTCGTTCCGTGCCCTTCCCGCCGCCGGCGCCGAGGGGCACCACGGCTACGCGGGAGGGCTCCTCGAGCACACCGTCGGCGTCGCCACGCTGTGCCGCGAGACGACGCAGCTCCACCCACGCCTACGCGCCGACCTTCTGCTTGCGGCGGCCCTCCTACACGACGTCGGGCGCACGGTCGAGCTCGGTCGCGGCCCGTCGTTTCGCCAGACGGAGGAAGGACGCCTTCTCGGCCATGTCCATCTTGGACTACGCCTGCTCGAGGAGCGAGCGGCTGATCTGGACAGGGCCGTACTGGCCGAGCTGCTCCACGCAGTCGCCGTTCATCACGACCGGCAGGCCGCACGCACCGCCGAGGCCGCCGTGCTCTACCACGCCAATCAGCTGGATGCCCAGGCCGCCACGCGGCCCGTCGGCGAGGACTGACCTCGGTGGCAGCCGTACTGCTCGCGCTGGGCGCGGCGGCGCTGTGGGGTACGGGCGACTTCTTCGGTGGGCTTGCCTCCCGCCGTACGGCTGTACTCGTGGTGTTGTTCTGGTCGCAGCTCGCCGGGCTCATGGCGCTCGCGGTGTGGATAGCACTGGCAGGGGAAGAGCGGCCCGGAGCCAGTCTGCTGTTCGCCGTCGGCGCCGGACTGGCCGGGGTGATCGGGCTCGGTTGTCTCTACCGCGGCATGGCGGTCGGCGCCATGGGTATCGTCGCGCCGATCTCGGCCACCTCTCCGGCCGTGCCGCTCGTCGTCGATCTCTTTCGTGGGAGCTCGCCGTCCGCACTGCAATGGGCGGGCATCGGGCTCGCGCTCACCGGAATCGTGCTTCTTTCTCGCGAACCTGGCCGGATTCGCCGCCCTGCCGCGGGCGTCGGGCTCGCGCTGGTCGCGGCCCTCTGTTTCGGCCTGTTCCTGGTCGGGATCGGAGAGGCGGCCAAAGACGGTGCACCGTGGGCGGCGGGCGGGGCCCGCCTCGGCTCGATCAGCGCTCTCGTGATCGCGCTCGCATGGACGCGTACGGCCCCCAGAGTGTCGGCGCGGTTGCTCCCAATGGTCATCGCCGTCGGCATCTTCGACGCCGCCGCCAACGCGTTCCTCGCGCTGGCGGCGACACGAGGGCCGATCGGGATCGTGGCCGTCCTGAGCTCGTTCTATCCGATCGCGACGATTCTGCTCGCTCGTGCAGTCCTGCACGAGCGACTCGGGACGACCCGGACCGTCGGCGGCCTGATCGCCGTCGGCGGCGCAGCGATGATCGCCGCCGGCTGAGAGCTCTCTCATAGGGCCGGCCAGAGCGTGTTAGTGCCGTGCAACTCCTACCCGCGACGGCCCCGGGGGTAGCCCGGCGCACCTGTGGCATTGGCGGGACAACGGTACGCCGAACGAGCCTCCGATGTTCGGGGAGGAGTGGTTCTCAGTTCGGCGAACACGCGCGCCATGGAACTCAGCGAGCCTCCTCCAACCTCGACACGTCCGACTATCTCGCCGCTCCGACTCGGCGTCCTGATCTCACTCGCGACACTGGCGTTTGCCGGAGTCGTCGGGGTGATTGCCGTGCTGGCCTCCGACGGGCTTGGTGCCGGGGTGACCGACGGCGCCGGAATCGCGCTCTTCGTCTTCCTGGGAGGCACCACGACCGCTTGTGCGCTGGCCTGCCTCGTGCGCGGGCGCATGCGGCCACTGGCGCTGATCGGGCTGTGCGCCTCCGGGCTGGCAGTCGACATGGGAACCCTCGAGATCTGGCAGAGCATCAGCAGCGAGGCATACGGAAAGAGTGCCGCGGTCTCGACGGCGTGGGCGCTGTTTGCGCTGATTGCTCTCGGGCTGACGCTGGCCGTAGGTGAGACAACGGGGCCGGCGAGGCTCCTCTATCTCGCGTCCGTCGTTGCGACGGGTGCGGGAGCGATCATCGCGGCGTGGCTGATCCTCACCGCCGGCAACAGCATCACGAATCCCGGCAGCGTGCTCGGAGACGACACCCTGCCGCTCCGGCTCCTCGGCGTCTCGCTCGTGGTGTTGGCGGTGACCTGGTTCGCGGCACTCGCCGCCACCCGGATCGACCGCATCGCCGTCACACGTTGAAGCGGATGTTGAGCACGTCGCCGTCCTGCACGACGTAGGTCTTGCCCTCGAGCCGCTGCGTTCCGCGCTTCGATGCCTCCGCGTGCGAGCCCGCGTCGAGCAGGTCGTTCCAGCGGATCACCTCGCAGCGGATGAAGCCTCGTGCAATATCGGAATGAATCGTACCTCCGGCTTCGAGCGCGGTCTGGCCGTCGCGCAGAGTCCAGGCCCGCGTCTCCTTCTCACCCGCGGTGAAGAACGTGATCAGGCCGAGCGCGTCTTTGAGTCGCCGGACGACCTCGTCGAGCGCGGAGGCACCCTCGCGAAACGCGGCGGCATCCTCGTCGGACATCTCGGCCAGCTCGGCCTCGAGCTTGCAGTCGATCCCGTCCGGGCCGTTGACGATCGCGATCAGGGGCTTCGTCGTCAGCGGGTCGAGCTCGCCCGGAAGCTCACCCGTCCAGTCGGTCAGCGGCTTGCCCGCTTCGAGGTGCGCGAGAATCTCCCGCAGCGCCTCGGCCTCTTTGCGTACTGCCGCATCGCCCGACTTCGCCTGCTTCTCGACCCGCTCGAGACGCTTGGCAACGTGGTCGGTGTCGGCCACGAGCAACTCCAGCTTCAACGTCTCGATCTCACTCTCGGGGTCGGCCGTGCCGGAGAATCCGTCCGCCACCGCAAGCAGCGCATCGACCTGGCGCAGACCGCCGAGCAGGGCCGGCCCCGTGCCGGGAACGTCCTGCACCCGGACTGCCGCGGGCGTGACCTTGCGCGCGCCGACGAGCTCGGCAAGCTGGTCGAGCCGGTCGTCTGCAATTGCCGCCATACCGACGTTCGACTTGTCCGTCACCGACGCGTAGGCGGTGATCTCGGCTCCCGCCTTCGTCAGCGCGTTGAAGAGCGTGGTCTTGCCCGCATTGGGCAGACCGACGATGCCGACTTCGAGCGCCACGGCGGTCAGGGTAGCGGCGCCGGGCCTGAAGCCCTCACGGCACGGCACGAGCGCCTGTGACACCATCCGGTCGATGGTTCCCGAAGCGCGGCTCGAAGCGACCGAACACGGCCTCAAGCCCGAGGGCGTCGGCTGGTTCGTGATCAATGCGCGCGACACACGCTGGCGGCCGAGCGAGGGGCGCGGTGCCTACTGCCGCTTCGAAGGCGAGCCGGAATTCCCGCAGCTCGGGATCCACCTCGTAGCGCTCGAACCGGGCGAGCCGATGGCGATGTACCACTGGGAGGCCGATCAGGAGGACTTTCTCGTTCTCGCCGGCGAGGCAATCGCCATCGTCGAGGACGAGGAGCGCCCGCTCCGGCAGTGGGACTTCCTTCACTGTCCTGCCGGCGCCAAGCACGCGATCGTCGGCGCCGGCAACGCACCGTGCCTAGTGCTCGCAGTCGGCGCGCGCGATCGCTCGACCGGGCTCGACTGGGGTGGCTATACCGTGAACGAGCTGGCGGCGCGTCACGGCGCAAGCGCCGAGGAAGATACGAACGACCCCGACACGGCATACGCGCGGTTCCCCGCACGGGAGACAGCGCGCTACCGCGACGGCTGGCTGCCGGAGTAGCGCCTCAAGCGCCGGTGTCGCTCCTACAGGCCGAAGCCGACCCGCGAGTCGCGGGCGAAACGCTTGACGTAGGCAACGCGGCGCAGCACGATCGCAGTGCGACCGTCGTCGGTATCGAGCTCGAGCGTCCCCTCTGAACCGGACGAAAGAGCACGCTCGAGGGCGTCGGCACCCATGGAAGAAACGTTTGCGGCGATGATCGGTCCACCGGCGAAGGCGACCTCGATGCGGACGGAATCAGGTGAGTCGGGCAAGGGATACGACCTCCGTGAGGACGCCGTGGACGGCGTCGGGGTGGACAAAGGCGACCTGGAGACCGAAGAGACCGACTCGTGGCGCCGTGTCGATCAGCTCCGCGCCCGCAGCGGCGAGATCGGAGAGGGCAGCGTCGAGATCCGCCACTTCGTACGCCACATGATGGACGCCGGGGCCGCGCTTCGCGAGGAAGCGACCGACCGGAGTGTCTTCGGCGAGAGGAGCGAGCAGTTCGATCCGGCCCGTCCCAAGAAGCACGGAAGCAGCCTCGATGCCCTGGTCGGGCACGTGATCACGGTGCTCGAGCTCACCACCGAACAGCGACGCGTAGGTTGCGACGGCGGCATCGAGGTCGGTCACCGCGACGCCGAGGTGATGGATGCCAGAGGGCTGCACACTCCCGATGCTACTTCGCACCAGGTCTTCGAGGCGACGGGCTCAACGTGCTTCGGTGTCGAGCGCCCGCACGGTGCCGACGGTCTCCGCCGAGCGGGACTCGCGCGGCAGGTCGCCCATCATCGCCAGAAACTCGTCTCGGTCGATCGTCTCCTTCTCGAGCAGCGCCCCGGCCAGCCGGTCGAGGGAGACGCGGTGCTTGCCGAGCAGGCGCAGCGCCTCGTCGTAAGCGTGGTCGGTAAGTCGCGCCTGCTCGCTGTCGCGCATCCGCTTTGTCTCCTCGGAGAGCGCGTAGTTGTCGGCGCGCATCGTCCGTGAGGGGGCGACGTCGGACATGCCGAACTCGAAGACCATCGAGCGCGCGATCTGCGTCACCTTCTCGAGGTCGCTGGCAGCACCGTTCGTGACGCGGCCGAAGACGATCTCCTCGGCGGCGCGACCCGCGAGAGCAACCTTCATCACGTCGAGCAGCTCCTCCTTGGTGTGGAGGTAGCGATCCTCAACGGGCAGGTAGTAGGCGAGGCCGAGTGCGTCACCGCGACCAACGATGGTGACCTTCTGCACGGGCATCACGTCGCCCATGAGATAGGCGAGGAGTGCATGGCCACCCTCGTGATAGGCGAGAATCCGCTTCTCCTTCTCGGTCACGACACGGCGCTTCTGAAGCCCAGTCAGCACGCGTTCCATCGCGCCTTCGAAGTCTTCCTGCCGGATGTATTGCTGGTCGTGTCGCGCCGCGAAGATGGCTGCTTCGTTGGCGATGTTCGCAAGATCGGCACCGGTCAGCCCGGCGGTGCGCCTTGCCAGAATCGAGACGTCGACATCGGCGCCGAGTGGCTTCGAGCGGGTGTGCACCCGCAAGATCTCCTCGCGGCCATGCAGATCGGGCGGAGCGACGTTGACCTGACGATCGAAGCGGCCGGGGCGGAGCAGAGCCGGATCGAGATCCTGAAGCCGGTTCGAGGCACCCATGATCACGACCTCGTCCGTGCCGCCGAAGCCGTCGAGTTCGATCAGGAGCTGGTTCAGTGTCTGGTCGTGCTCCCGGTTGTGGGCACCACCGGAACGGGTGCTTCCGACAGCGTCGAGCTCGTCGATGAAGATGATCGCGGGCGGATTCTTGCGCGCCTCTTCGAATAGCTTCCGGATTCGGGCGGCGCCGAGGCCCGCAAACATCTCTACGAAGGCGGCTGCGCTCGTTGAGTAGAAATTTGCGCCCGACTCGTTCGCGGCGGCCTTGGCGAGCAGGGTCTTGCCGGTCCCGGGTGGGCCGTAGAGCAGCACTCCCTTGGGAACACGCGCTCCGAGCCGTTCGAACTTCTTCCGGTCGCGCAGGAACTCGACGACCTCCTTCAACTCCTCCTTCGCCTCGTCCGCACCGGCGACATCACTCCAGCTGATCGGGTCGGCCGTGTCCCGGTCGACCATCGCCGGCTTGACCTTCGGGACGAGCGTCATCGTCCGCAGCAGCAGCCAGATGATGATCGCGAAGAAGATGATCGGCAGCCACGTGATGAGAAAGCCGCCGATGTCATCGACGGAATGAGGAACCGTGACCACGGACTCTCTATCGGCTCGACGCGACCGAGACTTGAAGATCCGCCTGATTTGTGGCTTACGCGGCCGCTTCGGCTTCGAGGCAGGCGGCGAGGGCCGCCTGCGCAACCGCCAGCTGCGTTGCCGACGGCTCTGCTGTAGAAACGCGGGCCTGCAGCTCGTAGCCGGGACGCGCAAGCGCGCGTGAGACGGGGTGATCCGGATGGCGTTCCATCCAGGCAAAGACCTCGACCGCCGCTCCGACGGCGCCGATCGCGCCGAGCGCCCGGGCAGTCGGACGAGCCCGGCGAGGAGCGCGC
This sequence comes from uncultured Thermoleophilia bacterium, assembly GCA_963829285.1. Lineage (GTDB taxonomy): Bacteria > Actinomycetota > Thermoleophilia > Gaiellales > Gaiellaceae > Gaiella. The sequence goes on from CAWHHW010000004.1 coordinate 486,341, forward strand.
GCGGCAAGCGTGCTGGCAACGGCGCTCGTGAGCATCAGCGGGCCGACGAGATGGCCGCCGCAGCGGTCGTGCTCCTTCGTGGCGGGCTTGCCTGTCTCGTAGGTGCCGATCGAGATGTGCTCCGCACCATGGTAGGACGCCAGCTCGCCGCCGCGGAGCGCAATCGCCGCCGGAGCGAGCGACGCGAGCGCAGCGATCGCTTCACGCGTGGGCAGATTGAGCCGTGAGCGCCGTGCCAGCCCGGCTGCAACGGCTCCCGAGATCATCGCCACCGCCACTCGCGGCCGCTCGAAGGCGAAGCGAGCCTCGGGCAAGGCGCGCCGCATGTCCGGGAGGACGGCGAACGCCTCCGCGAGGCGGAGTGGGCCTCGGATGAACGGTGTGGTGACGGTCTCACCAAACCGCCGCTTGGGACCGGCAGCGGAGCGGATCGAGCCGTCAGCCGCGCGGACGGCTGCGCCCCAGGCAGTCGGGCCGTGAACGAGAACACCGTTCGACAGGGCCATCCCACCGAGTCTCAACTTCTCCATGCCGTGAGCGTAGCGTGAGGGCGTGAACGTTCAGCCAGTGCTCGATCTGATCGCCTCCGCCGGGCACGGCAAGGTCGTCCTGGTCGGGATCGGTGGCCGCGGGGCAGCCGGCAAATCGACGCTCGCACGCCAGATCCCGGATGCCGGGCTTGTCGCGATCGATAGCTTCTGGGATGGCAAGCGGTTCGTGCTCGAACGCCTGCTTCGCGAGGTGATCGAGCCGCTTCGACTAGGTGTCGCGGCTCGGTACGACGCCTGGGACTGGGCGGCGCAGCGTCCGGCAGGGATCCGCGAGGTCAAGCCATGCGGGGTCGTCGTGATCGAGGGCGTCTGCGCGCTCCATGCGCTGCTTCGCGACGCGTACGACGTGCGCGTCTGGGTCGAAGCCCCGCGGAGCGCGCGCCTGGCTCGGGTAGTCGCGCGGGACGGCGAAGGATCTCGGCGGGAGTGGGAGGAGCGATGGATGCCGTCAGAGGATCGCTACGTCGAACGCGACGATCCGATCGCGTGTGCACATCTCGTTGTCGACAACAGCCACGACTCGGGCTCCGCAACGATTGTGACAAATCGTCACAAGGAATAGCCGCACGCCTCTCGACGCAGTGCCTGCTGAAGCTCTGCCGCGACTGGCCCGTAGCCGATCGTGTGCCCATCGAGCTCCACGACGGGCATCACTTCCCTGACCGACGAGGACGTAAAGGCCTCGTCGGCCCCGAGCACCCGCTCGAGCATGAACACGCCCTCTTCGACTTCCCGGCCGAGCTGCGCAGCAAGCTCGAGCAGGGCCGCCCGGGTCTCCCCAGCAAGAATGCCGACTTCGAGCGACGGCGTCACGAGCCGGTCTCCCTCGCGCCACCAGATGTTCGTGACCGGGCCTTCGAGGACGATGCCGTCCGCGTCGACGAAGACGGCGTCGTCTGCACCCCTGGTCTTTGCCTCGGCCTCCGCCGCGATGTTGACGGCGTAGCTCGTCGACTTCGTCGCCGGCAGGAGCCACGGCGCCGACCGCCGCGGATGGAACAGCGAGACGAGGCGCTGGCCGCTTGCGCGCGCTTCCTCTATCCAGCCGGGTATCGGGCCCACGAGCGCGACGGCGGCAGGGTCGCCGCCGGGAGGGCCGGCAGTCCAGAAGAGTCGCAGGACCGCATCAGCCGAATCCGCCTCGACCAGCACGAGCGCCGCAAGACGCTCGAGCTCGTCCCCGTCGGGCGCGTCGAGCCCGATCCGCTCGGCCGAAGCCGCGAGTCGCGCCAGATGCTGCGCCAGTCGAAACGGCCGCTTGTCGTAGACGCGCACCGTCTCGAACGCGGCACGGCCACGCGTGAATCCCTCGTCGTCGGCCACGAGGACAGGACCCGCCGGGTCGACCAGGCCTCGGCCCGAGACCGCAGCGGCAAGCAGCGTCGTCGTGCTCACGGCAGGCGCGCCGTTCTCACTGCCCGGCTCATCGCGCCCGCACCGCGGACGGCACGCGGTGACTCGCGTCCCCACCCGCCTGACCCGGTCGAGGGGCACCGATCGCACGGAGGAGAGGATCGGCCTTGGTCCACGACTCGGCAACCTCCGCAACCGGGTCGGAATCCCAGACGACGCCGCCACCGACCCAGAGGTGACTCTTTCCTTCGGCGATCGCAAACGTGCGGATCGTCAACGCCAAGTCGAGGTCGCCGTTGCCGTAGACCTGTCCGAGCGCGCCCATCGACGCGCCGCGGCCGACCGGCTCGAGCTGCGCGATCAGATCCACGGCCGCAATCTTCGGCGCGCCCGTGATCGATCCCCCCGGAAACGTCGCGCTCAGGAGCTCCGCGAAACCGACGCCGTCCCGCAGCGTCCCCTCGACCGTCGAGACCGTGTGCTCGACCCCTGCAAGTGCACGGGTGGTCATCAACTCCGGCCACCTGACGCTCCCCGGCTCGCAGACCCGCGAGAGGTCGTTGCGCTCGAGATCGACGATCATCAGGTGCTCCGCGGCGTCCTTGGCCGACCGTGCCAGCTCACGCCCAGCTCCCGCCGGGCGCGTCCCCTTGATCGGACACGTCCACACGCGCCTGCCGCGCCGCGCGAGGAAGAGCTCAGGTGAGCCGCAGACGACCGCCCAGCCGTCGCCGCAATAGGGCTCTCGATTGTGTGGTTTCAGCGTTGCCAGACGGGCGGCGAGCGTTGCCGGATCGCCCTCGAACGTCGCCGAAAGATGCTGCACGAGGTTGACCTGATAGACGTCGCCACGGGCGATCGCCTCGCGGACGCGCCCGACCGCGTCCGCGTACTGGCGAGCGCTCCACGTCTCTTGCCAGGGCCCGAAGTCGAGCCCACTGCGACCTTCATTGTCATAGTTGACAACATACCCTGGGGGTCGGATGGAACAGGCAGCGAGCGGCAACGGGCATGGCTCCGGGGGAGCAACCGCGTGCTCCCGCCGGATCGTGGACGAGAGCCCGTACCCCAGGTACAGATCGGCCACGAGGCCGGCGGCATCGGGAGTGAAGAAGCCGCGCCCGCGCAGCCACGCCTCGATTTGCTCGAGAGCTCCCTCGGCCTCGTGGATCTCGATCGAGTCGGCGGCCCGCGCCACGCCTACGAGCGTATAGATGATTGCTGCCACGGGCTCGTCTGTCTCGGGGTGCAAGCTGCGGGCGCACGAAACCGTGGCGGCAATCATCTAAGCTCGGAGCATGCAGCTCGGGATGATCGGTCTCGGCCGGATGGGCGCGAACATCGTGCGGAGGTTGATCAAGGACGGTCATACGTGTGTCGTCTACGACGTCAGCCCGGAGGCCGTCGCAACCCTCGTTGCCGAAGGAGCGACGGGAGCAGCGTCCCTCAACGACTTCGTCGCCAAGCTCGAGGTGCCGCGGCGCGCCTGGATCATGGTCCCGGCGGGCGCGATCACCGAGTCGACCGTGAGCGAGCTCGCACCGCTCCTGAGTCGGGGCGACACGATCATCGACGGCGGCAATACGTACTACCGCGACGACATCCGGCGCGGCGCCGAGCTGTCGAGGAGCGGGATCCGCTACCTCGACTGCGGCACGAGCGGCGGTGTGTTCGGGCTCGAGCGCGGATTCTGTCTCATGGTCGGCGGGCCTGACGACGCGTTCGCCGAGCTCGAGCCGATCTTGGCCTCACTCGCGCCCGGCGTCGCCACGGCCGAGCGAACACCGGGACGTGACGGCGCAGTTGGGGCAGAGGAGAGCGGCTACCTCCACTGTGGGCCTGCCGGCGCAGGCCATTTCGTGAAGATGGTGCACAACGGCATCGAGTACGGGATGATGGCCGCGCTCGCCGAGGGCCTGAACATCCTTCACGGCGCAGACGTCGGCCTCCGTCTACGCGACAACGACGCGGAGACGGCGCCACTCGACCATCCCGAGTTCTACTCCTACGCCTTCGACATTCCCGCGATCACCGAGGTCTGGCGCCGGGGCAGCGTCGTCGAGTCGTGGCTCCTCGACCTCACCGCGGCGGCTCTCCACGAATCACCGCAACTCGAAGGCTTCGCCGGACGCGTCTCCGACTCGGGCGAGGGGCGCTGGACAGCGATCGCAGCAATCGAGGAGGGAGTGCCGGCGGATGTGCTGACGGCCGCGCTCTACTCTCGGTTCTCATCTCGCGACGACGGGCTCTTTGCAAACAAGGTGCTCTCGGCGATGCGGGCGCAGTTCGGCGGGCACCACGAGAAGCCCGCCGCGTAGCGATCCGCACGACCCTCAGGCCGAGAACTCACCCAGATCGGCAGACGCCAGCAGCTCGTGCGCGGCGTCCAGATCGGCCGGGTCGACGAGCACCTCCCGCGGCCCGCCGGCGTTCGGCACCCCGTCCCACGAGCCTGCGCCGATGTTCGTCACCCGATGCCCGCACCGAATGCCTCCCTCCCGCAGGAACGAGCAGACGAGGTCGGCCGTGAGCTCGTTCGGCACAACCGTCACACACACCGGCTCGTCCATCAGGCCGCTCCCAGCGACATCGCGGCTGCGCGCAGGGCGTGGACGCCGAGCTCGAGATCGTCGACCGGTATCCGCTCGTCGGCGGAGTGGACGAGCCGCGCCGCCACCTCGCTCTGCATCGTCTTCTGCGGGAAGAAGCCGTAGGCAACGGTGCCGAATGCCTCGCGCATCCAGTGGGAGTCGGTGAACCCGGCGCAGACGACCGGCGCGAGGCGAGCACCAGGCTCGATCGTGCCGACCCACTCCTCCAGCACGTTCCACAAGGGCGTCTCGGCAGGGGAGCGAGTGCCGCCGTCACGCTCGTACCACTCGAGCTCGTAGTCGCCCGGGCCGATCGCTGCCCGGACGAGCGGATCGACATCCTCGGGGGTCATACCCGGGGGGAGCCGGCAGTCGACCGTCAGCACACAGGTCGCCGGAATGACGTTGCGCTGCTTCGAGGCCTCGATCAGGGTGGGTGCGAGCGTGAACGAGAGCAGTGGCTCGACGAGCTCGGCTGCGAGTGGATGCAACGCGCGGGCTCGCTCGAGTGCCGAGTCGAGCGGAGGAAGCGCGCCCAGGACGAGCTCGAGGAACTGCGCCACCTCGGGGATGATCTCCTTCGGCGGCTCGAAGCGGCCGAGCGCTTCGATGATCGGCGCCGTCTTGACGAGCGCGTTGTCGGCGATTGCGGGGGCCGACGCATGGCCGCTGCGGCCGCGCACGTGCACCCTGAACGGTGCGCTCATCTTCTCGCCCACGGCGCACAGATAGAAGACGTTGCCGCCGAAGACACACCGGTCACCGCCGCCCTCGTTGAGGGCGTAGTCGGCGCGTACCAGCTCGGGGTGCTCCCTGACGAGCCACGCGAGCCCGTAGTCCTCGTTCACTTCCTCGTCTGCGGTCAGCGCGAGGATCAGGTCGCCTGGCGGCCGGAAGCCCTCGCGCCAGAGCGAAGCAAACGCAACGGCGCTCGCCGCGACCTGGTCTTTCATGTCGAGCGCACCTCGTCCCCAGATCTCGCCGTCGACGAGATCGCCCGACCACGGGTCGCGAGCCCATTCCTCCGGATCGGCGCGCACGGTGTCGGTGTGAGCGAGGAAGGCGAGGGACGGGCCGTCTCCTCCCTTCAGCCGTGCGACGAGATTGAGCCGCTCGGGCGAGCGGCCGACGAGCTCGCACGGGATGCCACTCGCGGCGAGGTAGTCACGCAGCAGCTCGGCGGCGATCGTTTCGTTCCCGGGCGGGCTGACCGTGTTCAGCCGGAGCAGCTCTTGCAGGAGCACAGTGACTTCGTCGCGCAGAGTCATCCGGCCGTGAGCATAGGCGCCCGCCTATGCTCACCGAGTGGACGAGGAGCTCTTGCACGGAGGAAACACGCACGCTGCGATCGTGCGAATCGGTGACACTGTCCGTCGCCCGACCGGCGCTTGGACACCCGGAGTCCACGCGCTCCTCGAACATATCGGGCGTCGTGGCTACGACGGAGCCCCGCGCGTTCACGGCATCGACGACACGGGTCGCGAGATTCTCGAGTTCGTGCCCGGCGCCGTCGTCTGGCCTGACCACTTTGCCCTCGTTCAGAACGACGCAGCGCTGTTCGAGGTAGCCGCGACGATCCGTCGCTTCCACGAGGCAGCGGCCGACTTCGCCTTCGAGGCGTACGTCTGGTCGGATCGCGGGAGTGACGTCCGTGGGCCGAGCGAGATCGTCTGCCACAACGATCTCGCTCCGTGGAACCTCGTGCACCAACCGCCCGGATGCTGGCGGTTCATCGACTGGGATCTCGCCGCCCCCGGTCGCGTGGCATGGGATCTCGCGTTGGCTCTGCTCAGCTTCGTCCAGCTGATGCCGGATTCCCCGCTCACCGAGGAGGAGACACGTCACCGTATCGCCGTCTTCGGTGCCGGGTACGGCAAGCCGCTGCCAACAGACGTCCTGGCAGTCGCCGTCGAGCGCTGCGCCACCGAGGCCGCGAGAATCGAGCGTGACGGCCGCGCCGGGATCGAGCCGTACAAACGGCTCCTCGCCGAAGGCCACGCAACCATCTGGCGTCAGGCGGAGGCACACATCGAGGCGAAGCGTGCCGACTGGCAGCACACCGCTTCTCCGTAGCGCTCTCTCCGCGACGTCGTGCTCACCCGTGCCGCCGCCGTAGACTCACACCATGACGGACCTGTTCGCGGATGCGGCGACGAACCTCGAAAGCCAGACTGCGCCGCTGCCTCAGCGCATCCGGCCACGGTCGCTCGAGGAGCTCGTCGGCCAGCGGCACGTCCTCGGTGAGGGGTCGGCCCTGCGGCTCGCGATCGAGGGCGATCGCCCTCCTTCGATGATCCTCTACGGCCCTCCAGGCGTCGGCAAGACGACCCTGGCCCGGATCGTGGCCGAGACTACGGGCGCCGCCTTCGAAGAGCTTTCCGCCGTCTCGGCCCGGGTCGACGACGTCAGGGGCGTGCTCCAACGCGCCCGTGACCGGAGCGGGGGGAACGGCACCCGAACGATCTTGTTCCTCGACGAGATCCACCGGTTCAACAAGGGTCAGCAAGACGCGCTCCTACCCGGCGTCGAGAGCGGTCTCGTGACGCTGATCGGCGCCACGACCGAGAACCCCTACTTCGAGGTCAATGCAGCTCTGCTCTCACGCTGCGCCGTGGTCGAGCTGGAGCCACTTTCAGACGACGAGGTTGCGGCGGTGGTCTCTCGAGGCGCCACCGAGTTGGGAATCGAGCCGCCGGCCGCCATCATCGAAGCGATCGTCCGGAAGGCCGGCGGCGACGCCCGTAGCGCCCTCAGCACGCTCGAGCTGTCCTGGCAGACGGCGACTGCCGAAGGATCACCGCTCGAGGCCCGTCACGTCGCCGACGCCGCCCGCAAGCGGCCACTCCGCTACGACCGCGCCGGCGACCAGCACTACGACATCGTCTCGGCGTTCATCAAGTCGATGCGCGGGAGCGACCCGGACGCTGCCGTCTACTACCTCGCCGCGATGCTCGAAGGGGGCGAGGACGCGCGGTTCATCGCCCGCCGAATGGTGATCCTCGCTTCCGAGGACATCGGCAACGCCGATCCGCGCGCGCTCCTCGTTGCCGTCGCCGCCGCGCAGGCGCTCGAGCACGTCGGCCTGCCCGAGGCACAGCTCAATCTGGCGCAGGCCGCGATCTACCTGGCGAACGCACCGAAGTCGAACGGATCGGCGAGAGCCATCTGGACGGCGCGCGCCGAGGTTCGCGAGCGCGGCATCCAGGCACCGCCGCCGGCCCTGCGCGACGCGCACTACGCCGGTGCCGCCACGCGAGGACACGGCGAGGGATACGTCTCGCCCCACGACGACCCCGCCGCAGCCACGCACGACCACCTTCCCGTCGGCCTCACCGGACAGACCTACTATGTTCCCTCCGGGAACGGAGAGGAGAGCGGTGGTGGCAATCGGGACGGGTGAGCAGGCACCGGAGTTCGAGCTCGAAGAGGCATTCGGGAAACCACGCCTGCGACTCGCCGACTTTCGCGGCAAGCGCAACGTCCTGCTCGTCTTCCACCCGTTCGCCTTCACCGAGGTCTGCCGCGAGGAGGCACTCGACCTCCAGGCGAACCTCGAGTCGTTCCACAACGCCGAGACCGACGTGATCTTCGTCTCGTGCGACACGTGGGCCGCTCGCCAAGCCTGGAAGGAGGAGCTCGGCGTCACGTATTCCTTCGCCTCGGATTTCTGGCAGCACGGCGCCGCCGCCCGGGCCTACGGTGTCTTCAACGAGGAGACCGGGGCGCCGATGCGCGGCACCTTCCTGATCGACAAGGACGGCGTCGTGATCTGGTCGCTCGTCAAGGAAGGTCGACGCACCGAGATGGTGCCGGAGTCGCTAGAGACGCTCGACAAGCACGAGTGAGACGCGCGCTCCACGTCGAAGCGTGGGGTGATCCGGAGTCGCCGCGCGTCGTCTATCTCCACGGCGTCACCGGCCGCGGGCTCCTTGCTCGGCGGCTGGCAGAGGGGTGGCTCGCCGACCATCGCGTGATCGCCCCGGACCTGCTCGGCCACGGTGCGTCTCCCTACGAGCCGCCCTGGAGCATCACCGAGCACGTCGATCTCGTCCTTGCCGGCGTCGGCACGCAGCCTGCGGCCTGGATCGGGCACTCGTTCGGCGGCCGGCTCGCGTACGAGGTCGGCGCGCGGGAGCCTGCCCTCGTCGAACGGCTCGTGCTCCTCGATCCGGCGCTGCTGGTCGACCCGGGAATCTCCCTGCAGCTTGCCGAGCGCGCCCGCGCCGACCGGTCGTATGCGTCCTTCGAGGAAGGTCTCGACAGACGCTTTGCGGAGAGCTTCCTGCACGAGGCACCGCGTGACCTCGTCGCCGGCGACCTGCGCGATTTCCTGGTCGCAGATTCGGACGGCCGCTGGCGCTACCGCTACAGCCAGGCGGCTGTCGTCGCGGCCTACGGCGAGGTGACCGTTGCGCCGCCGCCGTTCGAGGCGGTGCGGATCCCGACGCTGCTCGTGCGCGGGCGCGAGTCGCACGTCACCTACGACCACCTGATCGCCGCCCACGAGGCCGCTCTCGGCGACCTGCTCCAGCAGGTCACCGTCCCCGGCGGGCACACCGTTCTCTGGGACGCGCTCGAGGAGACCGGTGCGGCAATCTCCTCGTTTCTCCGAGGCTGACGCTCCGGAGCGCTCGACCTCCTACGCCGTCACGTACTCGTCGGCGATCGCAAGCACGTCGTCGAGGATCGTGATCCCCTCCTCGGCCTCCTCGCGGGTCACCGTCAGCGGCGGCACGACCATGACCACGTTCCAGTGGCTCATCAAGTAGAGCCCGCGTTCGAGCGCCGCCCTCGTGAGGCGCGCGACCGGAGCGGCTGCATCGCCCGAGGCGTTGAACGGCACCAGCATCTCGCGCGTCTCCCGGTTCTTGACGAGCTCGATCCCGTAGAAGCAGCCGAGGCCGCGCACCTCGCCGATCGACGGGTGTCGGTCCTGGAGAGCGCCGAGTGCGTCGCGGAAGTAGTCGCCCATCGCAGCAGCGTTCTCGACGATGCCTTCTTCACGGAACGCTTCGATCGACGCGATGGCCGAGGCGCACGCGAGCGGATGCCCCGCGTAGGTGAGGCCGCCCGGGAAGAAGCGGTCGCGCACCTGGTCGATGATCTCGCCGCGCGCGATCATCGCCCCGAGCGGCACGTAGCCCGAGTTGATCCCCTTCGCGACACAGAGAATGTCCGGCACCACGTCCCAGTGCTCGCAGGCGAACCACTTCCCGGTGCGGCCGAACCCTGCCATCACCTCGTCGAGGATGAGGAGGATGCCGTGCCGGTCGCACACCTCGCGCACGCTCTGGAGGTAGCCGTCGGGCGGCGGGATGATCCCGTTCGTGCCCGTGACGGTCTCGAGGATGATCGCCGCGACGGTGTGAGCGCCCTCGTAGGCGAGGATCTCCTCGAGGTGCGGCGCGCCGGTGCACACCGGGCACGGATCGGGATGACCGGCCGGGCAGCGATACGTGTAGGGGTCGAACGCACGCACGATGCCCGCCATGCCCGGCTCGGCGGGCCAGCGCCTCGGGTCGCCCGTCAGCGAGACAGCGCCATGCGTGGCGCCGTGGTAGGAGCGGTAGCGCGCGATCACCTTGTGGCGCCCGGTGACCATGCGGGCGAGCTTGATCGCGTTTTCAGTCGCCTCGGCGCCGCCGTTCGTGAAGAACGAGACGGAGAGGTCGCCCGGGGTCACCTCGGCCAGCATCCGTCCGAGGGTGGATCGCGATTCGTTCGCCATCGGCGGCCCGATCGTGCAGAGCTTGTCCGCCTGATCCTTGATCGCCTGGATGATCTTCGGGTGCTGATGCCCGATGTTGACGTTGACGAGCTGGGAGGCGAAATCGAGGTAGCGATTCCCCTCGTAGTCCCAGAAGTAGCGGCCCTCGGCGCCGGCGACCGCGATCGGGTTGATCGCGTTCTGCACGGACCACGAGTAGAGAACGTGCTCCTTGGCGTCGGCAACGATCTGCGCGCCTAGGTTGGGGTCAACTTCGATCGTTGCCATGGTGTCGCTCCTTTGCGTGGTACGTCGCGTCGATCGTAACCCTCCGCGGTCGTGCGCGAGCCGCACCGTCTGCTCTACCGAAGTTCGTCGCCGAACCGCGCCCGCTTCACGAACTGCCCGAAGCCCGGCTCGACCCGGAGCTCGCCGCCAGTCACGACAACCGTGCCGCGCACGAGCACCGTCTCGACGTCACCCGTCACCTCAGTGCCCTCGTAGAGGTTGTAGTCCGATTTCGAGTGCTGACCGACCGCCGTGATCGTCTTCTTCCGCGTCGGGTCGAAGATGACGATGTCCGCGTCGGAGCCAGGCGCGATCGTTCCCTTACGCGGATAGAGGCCGAAGAGCCTCGCCGGGCTGGTGGCAAGCAGATCGACCATCCGGTTGAGCGTGATCCTGCCCGAGCGAACACCGAACTCGTGGATCATGTGGAGCCGGTTCTCAAGGCCGGGGGCGCCGTTCGGGATCTTCGTGAAGTCTTCCTTGCCCATCGTCTTCTGCCCGTCCCAGAGGAAGGCGCAGTGATCGGTGGAGATCGCCGAGAGGACATCCGTGCGCACGGCGTCCCAGAGCACCTCCTGATTCGCCTTCGCGCGTGCCGGCGGCGAGTAGACGAACTTCGCACCCTCGAAGTCCGGCCGCTCGAGGAAGGTCTCGTCGATGACGAAGTACTGCGTGCACGTCTCGCCCCACACCTGCCAGCCCGAGCGACGCGCCTTCGCGATCGGGTCGACGGCCTCCTTGCAGGTCACGTGGACGACGTAGAGCGGCGCCCCGGCGACGTGTGCGAGCTGGATGGCGCGGTTCGTCGCCTCGCCCTCGAGCTCGGGCGGGCGCGTGCGTGCGTGGTAGATCGGCGCAGTGTTCCCGGCCGCGAGTGCCTCCTCCACGAGCACGTCGATCGCATCGCCGTTCTCTGCGTGCACCATCACGAGCGCGCCGGTGCTAGCCGCCACCTCCATCGTCCGGAAGAGCGTCTCGTCGGAGACCATCAACGCGCCCTTGTAGGCCATGAACAGCTTGTAGGACGTGATCCCCTGGTCGGGCAGCGTCGCAAGCTCCTCCAGCGAGCCGCCGTCCTCGAGATCGGTGACCGCGATGTGGAAGCCGTTGTCGATGATCGCCTTGCCGTCGCGCTTTGCGTGCCAGCCTGCGAGCGCGTCGGCAAACGACTGCCCCTTCCCCTGGATGCAGAAGTCGATGTGACAGGTCGTGCCGCCGAACGCTGCCGCCGTCTGGCCGGAGGTGACGTCGTCGATCGTGACGGTACCGCCGAACGGCATGTCGAGATGGGTGTGCGGGTCGATAGCGCCCGGGAGCACGAGCTTGCCGGTCGCGTCGATAACCGTGTCCGCCTCGACGTCGAGCGCAGCCCCGATCAGAGAGACACGTTCGCCCTCGATGTAGACGTCGGCGATCGTCGAGTCGGACGCCGTTACGACCCGGCCGCCCTTGATGAGCACGGACATACGGCCTCCTCTCGCCTGGTGTGGGAGTCCCGGGCCCAGACGGGCCCGGGACTCTCGGTCTTGTCGTTCCTACTTCCCGCCGGGGGTCACCGTGATCACGGCGGCCTTCCACGTGAGGCCGGTCGTGTTTACGCCCGCCTTCCGGAGCGTCGCGTTGGCCGCCTTCGCGAGGTCGGTGCGGTACGCCCCCGAGGGGAGCTTCGTGATCACCTTGAACTGCTTCGCGATCGCCGCTGTACGTGCGAACGCGACCGGGTTCATGACGCCGATTCCTCTGAGGGGGGCCGGCCAGATGAGCTTGTTGATCTCGTTCATCTGCCAGGTCTGGTGGCCCTTGCCGAGCAGCGTGCCGTTCTTGAGCACGATGTTGACGCAGTCCTGCTGGTGGTCACGGCAGTAGGCCCACCCCTTGAACGACGCCGCGAGGAACCGCTTCGCAATGTCCTGGTTCTTTGCGTCCTTGAGCCAGGCACCCTGCGCGAAGACGCCGTCCTCGAGCATCGCTGTCCCCGCACGCTCCATCGTGATCACGTTCAAGTCGGAGAGTGTGTAGAGCTTGCCGGTGGCAGGATTCTTTGTCTCCAGCACCTGCGCCAGCTCGTTGTACGTCATCGCGGCTGCCGCGTCGACCTTGTTCTGCAGGAAGAGGCTCATGTCGAACGGCTGATTGATGATGTTGACGCTCGACGAGCTCTTCGGGTTGAGCCCGTTCTTCACCAGGGCAGCGAAGAGCTCGTTCTCGTTGCCGCAGCACCAGACGCCGACCTTCTTGCCCGACATCTTCTTGATCGTGTTGATGCCGCTCGACTTCCAGGCCAGCTCCGTCATCCCGGAGCGGGTGAAGACCTGGGCGATGTTGACGATGTCGCCGCCCTTGTCACGTGTCGCAAGCAGCGACGGCAGCCAGTCGAGGCCGAACTGTGCCTGACCTGACGCCACGACCTGCTCCGGCGTGATGTCGGGACCACCCGGCTTGAGGGTGACGTCGAGCCCTGCCTGCTTGTAGTACCCCTTCGCAGCGGCCGCGTAGTAACCCGCGAACTGCGCCTGCGGAACCCATTTGAGCTGCAGGGTCACCTTGTCCATCGACGCGGCGGGTCGCGCCGAGCCCAATGAGACGAACGAGAGAGCCGCGACAGCGACAACAAGCGCTGCGAGCCCGACGAGCCGATACCTCTTCATGCAGCCTCCTCCTTGGGATTCCATTGCCCTACGCCGCGCGTTCGGCGTCATCCTCTCGACCTCGGCGCCGAGGGATACCGGCGGGCCACTGCGATCTCCGCGAGCGACACCGCCATGTAGAACGAGAGGCCGAGAATACAAGCCACGAGGATCGCTGCCCAGGCCGTCTCGAACTGGAACAGCGCGGCCGAGTTCTTGATCTGGATTCCGAGCTGCTGCTGGGAGCCTCCGAAGTACTCGCCGACAATCGCGCCGATCATCGCGAGCACGCTCGCAACCTTCAGCGCCGCGAACAGGTACGGAAGCGAGTTCGGGATCCTCACGCGCCGGAAGAGTGCCGTGTTCCCGGCTGCATAAGAGCGCATCAGCTCGACCTGCTGGGGCCGCACCGAGGTGAGCCCGCGCAGCGTGTTGACGAGGACAGGGAAGAAGCACAGCAGCGCAGCGATGAAGATCTTCGAGCTCTTCTCGATCCCAAACCACGCGTTCGCGATCGGTGCGAAGGCGATGATCGGGATCGCGCTCGCGGCGATGAAGTACGGCATCAGCGCGGTCCCGAGCGGGCGGAAGCGCGCGAGGACGAGCGCGGCAGCAATCCCGAACGACACTCCGACCACGAATCCCCAGAACGCCTCGGTGAACGTGTACCAGCCCGCAGGCCAGAGCACGCTTCGCTCGCTCCAGAAGGCGCTCGCGATCTCGCTCGGCTTGGGCAGCAAGAATTTCTGGATCCCAAATACGTTCACGGCGATCTCCCAGCCGACGAGGCCGAGAACGAGAATCGCCAGGGCCGGCGCCCACTCGGCGAGCAGCCGCCTGACGTGGGTCATCGATCCTCCCGGGCGTCGTGTGATTCGCGCAACAACTCGCGCACCTCTGTGGCGAGCTCGAAGAAGCGGGCGTCCTCGCGCGTGTCGTTCGTCCGTGGGTAGGCGAGGTCGACCTCGACGATCTTCTGCACCCGGCCCGGCCGGGCCGACATCACGACCACCCGCGAGGAAAGAAACACGGCCTCTGCGATCGAGTGCGTGACGAACACAACAGTCGCGCCCGTCGCCTCCCAGATTTGCAAGAGCTCTAGATTCATCCGATCCCGGGTCATCTCGTCGAGGGCACCGAACGGCTCGTCCATCAGGATCAGCGACGGGTTGAAGGTGAGCGCGCGGGCGATCGCGACCCGCTGCTGCATCCCGCCTGAAAGCTGCCAGGGATGGTGGTCCTCGAACCCCTGTAGCTCGACCAGCGCAAGGAGCTCCTGCACGCGCTCGCGCCTGGCAGCCCGGTCCCAGCCCATCATCTCGAGTGGTAGGGAGACGTTCCGCTCGACGGTGCGCCAGTCCATTAGCGTCGCCTCTTGGAAGACCATCCCGTAGTCGCGGTCGAGTCGCGCCTGGTGGGCCGGCTTGCCGCCGATGACGGCCTCGCCCGTGGTCGGCTCGGTCAGGTCGCCGATCACGCGGAGCAGCGTGGACTTGCCGCAGCCCGACGGGCCGATCAGCGAGATGAACTCGCCGGGCTGGAACTCGAGCTCGATGTTCTGGAGTGCGGTTGTCCCGCCCTTGCCGAAAGTCTTCGAGACGTTCCGGATCGAGACCGCAGCGGCGGTCACGCGACGTTCTCCGGCGCCCGCCGCACTATCAGCCGCTCGGCGATGGCCACGACGCAGAAGAACAGGATCCCGAGTGCCGCGGCGATGATGTTCGTTGCCCAGAGCGCGGACGGATCGAGGGAGTAGTACTGGGCAAAGTTGAGGATCGCTCCTCCGAGCCCGTCCTGGATCGACGACGGAAGCTCGCCGATGATGGCGCCCACGACGCTCGCGGTGGCCGCCACCTTGAAGGCCGAGAAGAGGTAGGGGAGCGCACACGGGAACTTGACGCGCCAGAGCGTGACCCAGCCGGACGCGGCATAGGACCGCATCAGCTCGAGCTTGCGCGGGTCGGTCGAGTCGAGGCCCCTGAGCGTGTTGATCGCGACCGGGAAGAAGGTCAAGAAGGCGCTGATCACCGCGACCGGCATCCACACCGGCAGGCCCCGGCTACCGAGCCAGATCACAACCATGGGTGCGATCGCCAGGATCGGAACCGTCTGCGAGCCAACGGCATACGGGAGGAAGCCCCGCCTCATCAGGTTCGAAAAGTGGAACACGACGCCTATCGCAATGCCGACGATGGCGCCGATCATGAATCCGACGGCGGCCTCTCTGGCCGTGAAGAGAGCCCGATCGAGAAGCACACGCACCAGGAGCGGTTGCTCCGTCGCGGCCGGCTCGAACAGTCGGCTACCGATGTCCTGCAAGGGCGGCATCGCATATTGGTCGACGGCGAACGGCCATGTCCACCCGGTCGAGAGGTAGAGCTTGCGGTAGCCCACATAGAACGCGCACAGGCCCGCGAGCACCAACACCCCGATGCCGACCCGCTTGAGGACATGGAACGCCACGCGTATTCCGTACCACAGTCGCGGTCTTCACGCTTCCGAACGCGCCGGGATTGCGCTTCGGGTCGAGCCTGCGATCGTCTAGTCTCGCGCTCATGGTCCTCGATCCCGGTCGTGTCGTCACCCAGCTCCGCGAGCTCCAGAGGCTGACCGGCGACGAGAACGGTGCCCAGCGGGTGGCCTGGACGGAAACGTGGAACGCCGCCCGCGACTGGCTCGACGGGCTGCTCGACGGCCTCCCGCTCGAACGATCGCGCGACGCGGCCGGCAACGACTGGTGGACGCTCCGCGGCGACTCCGACCGCACCGTCCTGATCGGCGGCCACATCGACTCCGTCCCGAACGGCGGCTGGCTCGACGGCAGCCTCAACGTCGTTGCCGGCGCGGAGGTCATGCGGCGAATCGCAGAGGCAGGGACACCACCCGTGACGGTGCGGCTCGTCAACTGGGCCGACGAAGAGGGAGCGCGCTTCGGCCGCTCGCTGTTCGGCTCGTCGGCGGCAGGTGGGTCGATGGCCGATCAGGACGAGCTCCGTACCCTCAGCGACCGGGATGGGGTCGCCCTGCCGGACGCACTAGGCGCGAACGGCGTAGACCTCGACCGCGCGATCGACGCGCGTACCGAGCTCGAGAGTGCCGCGGCCTACCTCGAGCTTCACATCGAGCAGGGACCTGTCCTCGAGGCGATGGGGATCCCCCTCGGTGTCGTGCTCGGCACCTTCGGGGTCGAGCGATGGCGCATCACGTGGACGGGCCAGGCGGCCCACGCGGGCTCGACGCCGATGGACAAGCGACGCGATGCGCTCGCCGGCGCCGCCAAGCTCGCGCTCGAGATCCGGGAGATCGCCGCGCGGGTCGGCAACGGCGCCGTCTGCACGTCCGGCGGAGTCGTGTGCAGGCCGGGGATCGTCACGTCGGTCGTCGAGACCGCGGAGCAACTCCTCGATTTGCGTCACCTCGACGCGAACGGGCTCGCGGAGCTCTTGCGAGAAGCCCGGGAGGCCAGCGAGCGGTTCGCTGCCGAGGAGAACATCGCGGTCGCCTGGGAGCGGATCTGGAACATCGAGCCGATCCCGTTCGATCCGGTCCTGATCGGCCTCGCCGACGACGCCTGCCGCGAGGTCGCGGGTGTCTCCCACAGGTTGCCGTCCGGCCCGCTGCACGATGCCGCCGAGGTGGCGCGGGCCGGCGTGCCGACAGTGATGCTGTTCGTCCAGAGCCTGCGCGGGTTGTCTCACACAAAGCTCGAGGACACGCGCGACGATCACCTCGAGCTTGCCGTCCGGGCGCTCGACCGACTTGCCGACACGGCGATTGCCCGGGTCTCTGACGCGTAGCCCTGCGACCATCGCCAGCGGGCTCGTGCTCGGAGCGTGCGTGACGTGGAACATCGCCAACGTCGGTGCGATCGCCGCCGTGCTTGGAACGAGCTACGGCGTCTCGCTTGCCTCCGTGGGGCTGCTGACGACAGCGCTGTTCGCAACGATGCTCCTGGTGCAGATTCCCGGCGGCCGGCTGATCGATCGGGTCGGCTCTCGCCGCATCGGGCTCGCTGCGCTGGCCGTCGTCGCTACGGGCAACGCGCTCGCTCTGGCCACTCCCGTTCTCGGGCTCGGCCTGGGAGCGCGTGCCCTGATCGGTCTCGGCACCGGTCTCGGCTTCGTGGCGGGCGTCGATCTCGTCCGCTCGGGTGGCGGCGGCCCTGCCTGGCAGGGGGCCTACGGCGGCGCCACGATGGCCGGGGGTGGTCTCGCGCTGATGACCGTGCCCCAGCTGGTCGGCTCACTCGGCTGGCGGGCGCCGTTCTGGACCGGACTGCTGCTCGCGATCGCGTCGATGCTTCCTCTGCTCGTCATGCGTCAGGCGCCCACGGCCGTCGGCCACGGATCGGGCCGGGTGCTCTCGCAGCGGGGCGTGTTCAGCGACAGGCGCCTGTGGCCACTCGGTGCGGTACAGGCGGCGACCTTCGGCCTAGCCGTCGTCTTGGGAAACTGGGTCGTGACACTGCTCGAACGCGAGGGTCACGGACGGAGCATTGCCGGGATCGTCGGCGGGCTCGTCCTCTTCGCCGGGATCGTCACGCGGCCGGCCGGCGGCCTCCTCGTTCTTCGCGCTCCCGGACGGGCCTGGGCGATCGTCGCCGTCAGCCTGGTCGTGGGATCTGCGGGAACGCTGGTACTCGCCGCCGCGCCACCACTCTGGCTCGACGCCGTCGCGGCGCTCGCCATCGGGCTGGCGGCGGGATTGCCCTTTGCGCCCGTCTTCGACATGACGCTGAGACATCGCCCCGACACGCCCGCTGCCGCGGTGGGCTTCGTCAACGGCTTCGCCATCCTCGTGATCGTCGTCGGGACTCCGCTGGCGGGCCTCACGTTCGGCCTCGCCGGAGACGGTCGCGCTGCGTTCTTCGTGATCGGCCTGCTCTGGGCCATCTCCCTGCTCGCAGTCAGGAAGGCGGCGCGGGCGTGAGATAATCGCCGCTGATCACGAGAATCACTCAAGGAGAGGAAGATGGCCCTCAGTTTCGGCGTCACCGTTCTGCCCGATCCGCCTTCCAGCCGGCTCGTCGAGTTGATGAAGCTCGGTGAGGACAACGGATTCGAGATCGGCTGGACCTACGACTCCCACGTCCTCTGGCAGGAATCCTTCATCCTGCTGACCCTCGCCGCACAGGCAACCTCGACGATGAAGTTCGGGCATCTCGTGACGAACCCGGGCACCCGCGAGCCGACCGTCCTCGCAAGTCTCTACGCGACGCTGCACGACATCTCCGACGGGCGCATGGTGATGGGGATCGGCCGCGGAGATTCGGCCCGCCGCTACATCGGCCAGCAGCCCGTCCGCGTGGCAGAGTTCGAGACGGCTCTCCGGATGATCAAGCCGTTCATGAACGGTGAGAGCGTGCACTGGAACGACAAGGATCTCCAGCTCAAGTGGGTGCGGCCCGAGCTACCCGAGATCCCGATGTGGGTGGCAGGCTACGGGCCGAAGGCCCTCGCCGTCGCCGGTCGCGTCGGCGACGGCGTGATCATCCAGCTCGCCGACCCGGAGATCATCCAGTGGATCATGGGCACCGCCCGGGCAGCAGCAGAGGAGGCGGGTCGCGATCCGGCCGCGCTCAAGTGCATCGTCTGCGCGCCCAGCCACATCTCGGACGACATGGCCGACGCGCGCGACCAGACGCGCTGGTTCCCGGCGATGGTCTCGAACCACGTCAAGGACCTGATCGACCGCTACGGCACCGACGGCTCGGTCGTTCCGAAGGCACTGACCGACTACGTCGAGGCGCGGAAGTTCTACGACTACGACGACCACTCCCGCGTCGGCGCCGCGCACGGCGAGTTCGTCACCGACGAGATCTGCGACCGCTTCTCGGTCCTCGGGAACGTCGAGCAGGCGACAGCGAAGCTGCGTGAGCTGGAGGCGATCGGCGTCGATCACTACTCGATCTACCTGATGACCCACGGGCAGGAAGAGACGCTTGCGGCCTACGGCAAGCACATCATTCCTCAGTTCAAGGGCGTGACGGCATAGACACGCACAGCGAGCAGATCGAGACCTGGAGGGGCGTTGCGTCAGGCTGGGAGCGGCGGCGCGAGTTGTTCTGGCGCGCGACGGCGCACCTGGCGGAGCGAATGGTTGCTCTGCTCGATCCGAAGCCGGGTCAGCGGCTGCTCGAGCTTGCGGCAGGGCCAGGCGATACGGGCTTCCTCGCGGCCCGACTCGTCCAACCAGGCGGCGAGCTCCTCTCGACGGACGTCGCTCCCGAGATGCTCGAGGCGGGGCAACGCCGGGCGGCGGCACTCGGGCTCACCAACGTGCGGTTCGCCGTCGAAGATGCTGCGGCGCTCTCCCTTGCAGACGACGCCGCCGACGCGATCCTCTGCCGCTTCGGGCTGATGCTCGTCCCTGAGATGGAGCAGGTCGCAGCCGAGATAGCGCGCGTGCTCGCGCCGGGCGGCCGCGCGGTTCTTGCAGTCTGGGCGGGCCCGGAGCTGAACCCGTGGATGACCGTGACCGGCCGCGCCGGGGTCGAGCTCGGGCTGGTGGAACCGCCCGACCCTGATGCACCCGGGCCCTTCCGACTGGCCGATCCCGAGCGCCTGAGGTCGGTCGTCACGGGCGGCGGTCTCGAGGTCGAACGCATCGAGGACGTCCCGGTGACCTGGACGACGGGGTCGCTCGACGAGTGGTGGGAGTCGATCACCGACATGTCTCCGATGCTCAGGCCACTCGTCGCGAAGCTGTCAGCCGACGAGGTCTCGGCGCTGCGCGCCCGATCCGAGACGCACCTGCAGGAGCACATCGCCGTCGACGGCTCGCTGACCGTCCCCGGTCTCGCCCGCGTCGTCGCCGCAACTGCGGCGTAACGCCCGTCCCCTACAGGATCGACTGGCCGAGCGCGCTCGTGACGAGCTCTACCGCCGTCAGCGCAGTCGTGTTCTCACGGTCGAGGATCGGGTTGGCCTCGACGACCTCGAATGACCCGGCGATCCCGGACTCGGCAATGAGCTCGCACGCCAGGTGGGCCTCGCGATAGGTGAGGCCTCCCCGCACGGGCGTCCCAACCCCGGGCGCGACCTCCGGGTCGAGTGCGTCGAGGTCGAGAGAGACGTGCACGAACCCGGGCCCCGAGACCCGCGCGAGCGCCTCCTGCATCACATGCTCGATCCCGATCCGGTCGATGTCGCTCATCGTGAAGACGCGGATCTCTGCTTCGTGCAGGAACGCGCGCTCGGCAGGGTCGAGCGAGCGGATGCCGACGAGCGCAACCCGCGCAGGGTCGAGTGCGGGGAGCGTCAGCCGGTCGTGGGAGAACCAGGTTGCCGCCCTGCCGAGGGCTGCTGCAAGCGGCATCCCGTGGACGTTGCCGGACGGGCTCGTCTCGGGCGTGTTGAGGTCTCCGTGCGCGTCGATCCAGATCACGCCTCCGGGCTGCCCAGCAGCCGAAGCGAGGCCTGCGAGCGTTCCGAGCGCGACCGCATGGTCGCCGCCGAGCACGAGCGGCCGCGAGCCCTCGTGCACGGTCTCCCGCACCAGGGCCGCAAGGTCGGTGCAGGCCTGGAGGATCTCGGGCAGGAACCGCGCCCGCGGGTCGTCGAGCGCGAGAGCCTCGGGCTCCGGCGCGGACACGTTGCCCAGGTCGGTGACGGCGAGGCCGATCTCGTTCAGGCGTTCCTCGAGCCCCGCGTACCGGATCGCCGATGGGCCCATGTCGACACCGCGGCGGGTCTGCCCCAGGTCGAGCGGTGCGCCGATGATCGAGACGGGACGCTTCACGACTTGAGACCGTACCGCGGGAGCGGCGGTCGTGCAGACGCGGCGCTACACTTCACGGCCGCGGCGAGGTAGCTCAGTTGGTAGAGCACACGGCTGAAAACCGTGGTGTCGCCGGTTCAAGTCCGGCTCTCGCCATTCGTCACACGATTCGAATGCCGAGCGGCTGGCCGATCGCTGCGCGGAGCATCGCAGCGGCGTTGCCGTTCGAGATCGCAATCGACATGTTGCGGTAGCTGTCCTCGTAGAGGATCACATCGCCGGTGCGCGCGTCGGCAAACGTGCGGGCCGACACGGCGTAGTAGAGCTCCCCGCCCACGTCGAGCTCGACCCTGGTGCCGGGGACGACGCCGGCGCTCTCGAGGTCGTCGCGGGTCAGGTTGAGGGCGATGTTCCCGAAGCTGTCGACGTACAGCGTCGTCGCCTGGATGACGCCGTCGCCGAACTCCGGCTTCGGCAGATCGAGCCGAGCGAGCGCCTCCGGGTCGATCGGAGGCCCGAGCTCCCCGATCGGCACGCCGAGGGCCAGATGGGCAGCCGCAGGAGCGAAGAGGTCACGGCCGTGGAACGTGCGCGAGATCGATTCGAGCGCATAGGCAGGATTCGCCAGCTCGTGGGCCGCGGTGATTCCCGAGCGCTCGGCGGCCGGCAGCAGCAGGCCGTTGTCCGGGCCGACGTACAGCCGACCTTCGGCATCAAGCAGCACGATCGCGCGGCGATGGCCTCCCACGCCCGGATCGACGACGGCCAGATGGACGCCGACCGGCATGTACGGGACGGTGTTCGCAA
Organism: uncultured Thermoleophilia bacterium; assembly: GCA_963829285.1. Lineage (GTDB taxonomy): Bacteria > Actinomycetota > Thermoleophilia > Gaiellales > Gaiellaceae > Gaiella. The sequence goes on from CAWHHW010000004.1 coordinate 507,984, forward strand.
GCACGAGAGCTCCCTGTAACACGGCCTGCGGCGGAATGCCGTGCGTGATGTCGATGATCTGGGCCTCTGGAGCGAGGCGCTTGATCACGCCGTGACAGGTGCCGACGAAGTCGTCCTGGAGCCCGAAGTCCGAGAGAAAGGTGATGAACACCGGCGGCGCGAGTCTACGACTTCAGAGCCTGGCCACCGCGGCGGCCAGGCCGGCGCTCGAATGATCCGCTGCTTCGGCGACGATTTCCAGCCCCGCCAGACGTGCCGCCCTCGACGTTTCCGGGCCGATCGAAACAACCTGGATGCCCGTCTGCAGCCGGGCAAGCGCCCGAGCGGCCGACGGGGAGGCGATCGTGCAGAGGTCGGCTCCGGGAAGCTCGGCCGGGCGTAACTCGACCGTTCGGTAGAGCGTGACGACGTCGGCTTCGAGCGCTTCGGGCAGAAGTCTCCGCGCGCCTTCACCCGCTGCGAACAGCACCCGGCCCACGGGCCGAGGCATCTCAGCCAGCAGCCCCTCTTGCGTCGAGACCGCCGGCACGAGATCTGCGCCACCGAACGCGTCGGCCGTTGCAATGCCGATTGCCGCCACGCGCGGCATCGCGCCAACCGAGCGCCGCCGGAGCTCGCGGGCCCCGTTCGCACTCGTCACCACCACCCAGTCGTAGCTCGAGACGTCGATCGGGTCGTCGCCGAGAGGCTCGATCGCGATCAACGGGCAGTGGACGACCTCATGGCCAAGCTGCTCGAGCCGGGCAACCAGATCCTCCTCCTGGCCGAGCGGCCGCGTGACGACGATCCTCATCGGGCGGCGGCGAGGAGCTCCGCCGCGAGGAGATCCGGATCGGTGCCGGAGCGGCGCTCGATCCAGCTGCCGTCCTCGGCGGCGATCAACGCCGTCAGCACGGAGCCGTCGTGGTGTGCTGCCACGGGCGCCAGGCAGCCGCCACCGACGAGCGCAACGCAGCGCCGCTCGGCCTCGACCCGGAAATGGGTGTCGCGGTCGTCGACGGCGCCGACGAGTGCTTCTTCACCCACCCGCACCTGCAGGGCGAGCGCTCCCTGCCCCGCTTCGGGCAACATGACGTCCCGCGCGAGCCTGAGCCCGATGTCTGCGCCCAGCCCTAAACGGTCTAGACCACACGCGGCGAGCACGATCGCATCGAGGCGGCGCTCGCCCCGCTTGCGGAGGCGTGTCTCGATATTGCCCCGCAGCGGCTCGATGGAAAGTGTCGGCTCGAGGGCGAGGAGCTGAGCGCGGCGCCGCGCCGAGGCGGTGCCGATCCGCATTCCGGGGCGGATCGCATCCGCTCCGCACAACGCATCGCGCGGGTCTTCGCGGCGGGTATACGCGCCCACCGTCAGCCCCTCCACGTCGGACGAGGTCATGTCCTTGGCCGAGTGGACGGCGATATCGATGCGCCCCTCGAGCAGCGCCTCCTCGAGCTCCTTGACGAAGACGCCGCGCGATCCGATCTCACCGAAGGGGCTCGTGCGATCACGGTCGCCGGCAGTCGTCATCGGCACGAGCGCGACTTCGACTCCAGGCCGGCGTAGCGCATCTGCAGCGCGCTCGGCCTGGGTCAGCGCGAGCCTACTGCCGCGGGAACCGACGCGAAGCAGCACAGAGGCGAATCGTCGTGCGCGGCTCGCCGCAGATCAGGCGGCCACGCGGGCGGATGCGGACGAACGCCGTCGGAGCCTGCAAGGGCAGTGGCCTGCCGATCAATACCGGTCGCGTCACGACTGCTCCTCCTCCCCCAGTCCGAACAGGTGCCGCACGACGTCAGCATAGACCACGCCGTCTGCTGCAGCGGCCGCCTCCTTCATCCGCACCGTCGGCAGATGCAGGAGCTTGGCAACGATCTGAGAGGTGACCGACTCGACGAGCTTCCGCTCGCTCTCCGGCAGCCGGCCGAGCCGGCCCTCGGCCTTGGCCAGCTCACCGCTACGGATCTCCTCGGCCCTGGCGTAGAGCGATGCGATCGCAGGAACGACCGCCAGCGAGGCCTGCCACTCGCGGAACCGCTCGGCCTCGACCGCGATCAGGTGCTCGGCGCGAACGGCCTCGACCCGCCGGCCGGCGAGCGACGTCTCGACGACGGCCTCGAGATCGTCGATGTCGTAGACGAAGCAGCCGTCGATCGCCTGCAGGACAGGGTCGACGTCACGAGGAACGGCGAGATCGACGAAGAGGATCGGCCTGCCGCGGCGCGCGCGAAGCGCCGACGCGGCCGTCTCTGTGTCGATCACGAAACCCGGTGCGCTCGTCGAGGTGATTGCGACGTCGGCAGTCGCAAGCACGGCAGCGATCTCCTCGAGCCCGACGGCGCGTGACTCGATGCGCGCCGCCAGCTCTTCCCCGTGGGCAGCAGTCCGGTTTGCCACGGCGGCTATCTTGGCTCCCCTCGAACGGAGATTCCGGGCGGTGAGCTCGCTCATCTTGCCGGCGCCGACGAGGAGCACACTACGGCCGTCGAGATCGCCGAACACCTGCTGGGCAAGTGCAGCAGCGGCCGCGGGGACCGACGCGGGGCTTTCGCCGATCGCGGTCTCCACCCGAGCGCGGCGGCCGGCGTGGAGCGCCTGCCGGAAGAGGTGGTCGAGGAGCGGCCCAGTCGATCCCGCGTCGAACGCATCGCGCACCTGCCCGAGAATCTCACCCTCGCCGGGAACGAGTGAGTCGAGCCCCGCGGCGACGCGGAACAGGTGGAGCGCAGCACTGTCGTCACCGAGGCGATAGAGAACAGGCGCAAGCGCGCCGCCGTCATCTCCCGCAAGGGCCAGGAGCGAGGCGCTTGCGCGGCCGTCGAGATCGTGGTCGGCCTGATCACTCGCGAGGTAAAGCTCCGTGCGGTTGCAGGTCGAGAGCACGACTGCCTCGCAGCCGTCGGCGAGCGCGCGGGCGAGCGCCGCGGCGCCTGCCGGATCGACGGCGACCCGCTCACGCAGCTCGACCGGCGCCTGGCGGTGGGAGACCCCTACGAGCGCGAGTCTCATGACGCGAAGTGGGTCAGAGGAAGCACGACCGCGACGAGCGCGGCGCCGGCTATGAGCAGGACGGCAAACCGGCGGCCCCGCAGACCTGTCTCACGACGCAGGACGAGGGCCGTTGCACAGAGCGCCCAGATCGCGAGCGTGACCGCCATCGAGATGTCGAAGTCACCGCGACTGAAGCTCGCAAGGCCGACGACGATGCCCACCGTCAACACGCCGAACGAAATCAGGGTGGTGCGCGCCGCGAGCCGGTCGAGCGAGTCGAGAGGGGGAAGCCGCAGCCGCAGAAGACCCGTATCGCGCCGTTTGAGCCTTCGCTCTTGCCAGAGGTAGAGCGCTGCGAGGCCGGCCGCGAGCGTCAAGCCGGCGAGCCCCGCGAGCATCAAGCCGACGTGGAGCGCAAGTAGGCCTCCGGCGCTGTCGCGGGTCGTGACGCCGGTGCCGCCTCCCGCCCAGGCCGCCACGAGCAGCGCGACCGCCAGCGGCATCACGGCGAGACCGAGCATCCGGTAGCGCGGTGTGCAACCCCAGATCAAGTACGTCCCGACGACGAGCCAAACGAAGAGATTGAGCGCCCCGGCCCATGTGCCCCAGGGGAACCCATCCGTGTCGAGCAGCTGGACGATCAGCAGGGCCGTCTGCGCGAGCCAGCCGATCCGGACACCCCAGCTGCCGAGCCGCGCCGAGCGCGCAGGGCTCCGCAGCCCGCCGGCGTACGCAAACGCCGCCTCCCCGTAGGCGATCAGGGCCGGCCAGACGAGGAACTCAGCCATCGGAGCGGCGACCACGCGCCATCTCGGCGAGCTCGGCCGTCTCGCGTTCGAGGCGTGAGAGCTTGGCGGCGATGATCGCCACCCAGAGGAGTACGAAGACGAGCACGACACCGTAGGCGAGCGCCACGTACTGACCCTGGCTCACGAGAGCGCCTCGCGCAGATCGCGCAGGTTCGAGTCGGTGCGCTTCCCGACGAGCTCGACGCGATACATCACGTACGCGAGCAGCGTCATCGCGGCCCAGCAGACGAGGAAGGCACCGAACATCGTGTGGGTCATCTGCGGACCTGCCCGGGTGAAGACGGTCGGGTGGATGAAGTCGCTCGCGAGCCTGATCGCGAGGAAGCTGACCGGGATCAACGCCACCCCGAAAAGCGCGTAGACGGCGCAGATCCGCTCACGGCGCGCGCCCTCGTCGACCGAGAAGCGCAACATGAAGTAGGCGCAGTAGAAGAGGAAGAGCACGAGGAAGAGCACGAGCTGGTTGGAGCTCCAGCTCCACCAGACCCCCCAAGACGCCTTGGCCCAGATCGAGCCGGTGATCAACGTCAACGCGCCGAAGATCGTGCCCTGGTGGATCCAGGTGTAGCTCTCGAGATCGCGGCGCTCGCCACCGACCCAGAGCAGCCGGAGGGCCTTCCAGGCGCCGAGCCCGAAACACCCGTACGCGGTGAGAGCGATCGGTACGTGGAAGTAGAAGATCCGCTGAGAGACGCCCTGATCCGCGTCCTCGGGTGCGACGAGGAGCGCGAGCACGACCGCGAGGCCGAGCAGGCCGGCGGCGGCAAGGGCAAGAATCGGGAGGCTATTCCGTGACGACATATTCGAAGGTGGCCCACGAAAGTATCGCGAACACCAGGTCGTAGAGGCCGAGGAAGGAGAGGTAGGCCGCGCCGTTGGGAGAGATCCCCGCACCGACGCCGCCGACGACGAGCGGAATCGCGAGCGGCAGGAACAACAGCGGCAGGATCACCTCGCGGCCTCGACTCGCGGCCGCCATCGCAGCGAGCAACGAGCCGACGACGCAGATTCCGATGCTTGCCAGCACCACTCCGGCGACCGCAACAAGCCCGATCGGCGCGAAGAAGAACGCGAACGCGGGCAGGGCCACGAGCTCCGCTGCGGCAAGGAATGCCAGTGTTGCAAGCGTCTTGCCGAGCCAGATCGCGCTCCGGTCGCACGGGGCGAGCACGAGGCCTTCCAGGGCGCCACCTTCCCGCTCGGGTGCCCAGGCACGGCTCAGCCCGAGCAGCGCGGTGAAGATGATGGCGATCCAGAGCAGACCGTACGCCGCGTCCTCCCCCGTCCCGGCAGGCAGCGCGAAGTGGAAGACAGCCAGTGTTGAGAGAACGAACAGGAGCATCGCGGGCAGGGTGTCGCGGGCGCGGAGCTCGAGCCGGAGATCCTTGCGCGCCAGAGCGACCACGTCGCCCGTATAGAGGGCGAGAGAGCTCATGCGAGCACGAGTTGGTCGGTGGCCAGAGGGGCGACGCGCACGGGGTCGTGCGTGGAGAGCACGATCGTCCGCTCGCCGGCGAGCTCGGTAAGCTCGTGGTCGAGCAGGAGCATGCCCTCGTCGTCGAGCGCGGTGAAGGGCTCGTCGAGCACGAGGAGCGCCGGATCGTGCAGCAGCGCACGACAGAGCGCCAGACGCTGCGTCATGCCTCGCGAGAACGTCGAGACGCGATCGGCGCGTGCCTCCCAGAGCCCGAACCGCTCGAGCAGCATCCCGCTGCGCTCACGGCGCTCCGGAACACGGTAGAGACGTCCGTAGAGCTCGAGGTTTTCGAGCGCGGTCAGTTCGCGGTAGAGGAGCGGCTCGTGTCCCACGTAGCCGAGGTCAGCCCGCTCGGCAGCGACCGTGATCGTCCCCCGCGACGGCGCCGCGAGACCGGCAACGAGGCGCAAGAGGGTCGTCTTGCCCGATCCGTTTCGGCCCGTCACGAGCAAAAACCCGCGGCGGGGAACAGCGAACGAGACCCCTCTCAGAGCCCGCTTCCGGCCGTACCGCTTCTCGAGCCCTTCTCCCACGATCATCCAGCTCGCCCCTCTCTGGATGGATGACGGCTCACGGTACCAGCGTGTCGAGCGCGACAAACACGAAGAAGACGATGCTGATGATGCCGTTGATCTTGAAGAACGCGGCGTCGAGCCGGCGGAGGTCGCCGGGCCGAACGAGGGAGTGCTCGTACAAGAGGAGCCCCGCGACAGCCGCCACGCCGAGCCAGTAGAAGACAGTGCTGTCGAGCCCGAGCCCGACCGCCAGGAGCAGCAACACCGCCGTTGCGTGGAAGGCACGTGCTCCCACGAAGACGCCGCGCTCTCCAAACCGTGTCGCCCACGAGACAAGTCCGGCCGCGCGGTCGTGCGCAAGATCGAAGAGCGCGTAGAAGAGGTCGAAGCCAGCCACCCAGAGTCCCTGCGCCGCGAACAGCGCCCATGCCTCCCAGGGCGCTTTCCCGGTCACCGCGATCCAGGCGCCGAGCGGCGCGAGCCCGGTGCACGCTCCCAGCCAGAGGTGGCACAGCCACGTGATGCGCTTGAGGTACGGGTAGATCACGAACATCACCACCGGGATCGGCCAGAGCAGCCGGACGATCGGCTCGAGCTGGAACACCGCGACGAGGTAGACGGCGAGCGCGAGGGCGCAGAGCACCCACACCTGGGCCCGCGACAGGGCGCCCGACGGAAGCTCTCGGTTCGCCGTCCGCGGGTTGCGCGCGTCGATTTCCGCGTCGACCAGCCGGTTCAAGGCCATCGCAAGCGTCCGCGCTCCCGCCATCGCGACGGTGATCCACACGAGCGGGCCGGCGCCGGGGAAGCCGTCAATCGCGAGAAAGGCACCGACATAGGCGAACGGCAGCGCAAAGACCGTGTGCTCGAGCTTGACGAGCGAGGCAAACCTGCGCGGGAGAGAGACGGCGGTTGCGCTCATGTGGAGAGGTGCTGCGACGCCTGGTCGCCGGCGGCGAGCTCGAGCGCATGGAGAAGCGCCGGCTGGAGCACCGCGAACCCGTCACGGCAGCCGCCGGGCGAGCCCGGCAGGTTGACGATGAGCGTCGGGCCACGCAGGCCTGCGAGGCCGCGGGAAAGGAGGGCATGCGGCGTCCTCGTCAGCGCATCGGCACGAATTGCCTCGGCGATGCCGGGCGCCTCGCGGTCGATCACGGTGCGGGTGGCCTCCGGCGTGACATCGCGCGGCGTGAAGCCGGTGCCGCCTGTTGTCAACACAACAGAGCTCCGGCCCGCCAGCTCGGCGATCGCGGCCGCGATTGCGGCGGCCTCGTCGGCAACGACACATCTCTCGACAGCGAGGCCCTCGCCCTGAAGCAGCTCCGCCAGCGTGTCGCCGCTGCGATCCTCGCGGGTTCCGGCAACCACACCGTCCGACACCGTCAGGACGGCCGCCCTCACACGGGCTCTTTCGTCTTCTCGGCGAGCGTGACACCGGTGATCGCCATCGTCTTGTCGATCGCCTTGGCCATGTCGTAGACGGTGAGTGCGGCGACGGTCGCCGCGGTCAGCGCCTCCATCTCGACGCCCGTCTGCGCCGTCGTCTCGGCCACCGCCTCGATCTCCACGCCTGCCGCGGCGACGGTCAGTGTCACCTCGACAAGACTCAACGGGAGTGGGTGGCAGAGCGGAATCAGCTCGCTCGTCCGCTTCGCGGCCATGATCCCGGCGATCTGAGCCGTCGCCAGCGCGTCTCCCTTCGGGAGCTCGCCGAGCCGAGCGACCGTCTCGGGCGCCATCAGGACGGTCGCCCTCGCCACCGCGCGCCGGCGCGAGAGCGGCTTGTGCCCGACATCGACCATCCGCACCGCTCCGTCCGGATCGACGTGCGAGAGATCCGTCATTGCGGCGCTGTCCTCACGCCGTCATCGTACTGCGCGCCTCCGCTCCCACCGACCGTTTCCACGTGGAAACGCTCAGAGAGGCGGTGGAGGAGTCGCGCCGTCGGCGGGGAGCTCGAGCGTGAAGGCCGTGGCGCCGGGTCGACTGACCACCGTCACCGTGCCTTCCATCCGGTCGGCGAGCTCACGGGCGATCGCCAGGCCGAGGCCACTGCCGGACGCCTGGCCGCCTTCGACGCGGTAGAAGCGCTGAAACACGTGCTCGAGGTGCTCGGCGGGGATTCCAGGCCCGTCGTCGTGGATGACTAGTGCGGCGCGGGAGCCCCTCCGCTCGGCCCGGATCAGCACCGTCGTGCCCCGCGGCGTATGGAGGAGGGCGTTCCCGGCCAACGCCCGTGCGATCTGTTGCACGCGCTCCTCGTCCGCGATCGCCCACGCGTCGTCATCGGTCTCAACGACGAGAGCGTGCCCGGAAGCATCAGCCAACGCGCCGATGTCCTCGGCCAGGATCCTGGCGACCTCGGCGAGCCCCACCTCTTCGCGTTCGATCCGAATCCGGCCCGCATCCATGCGCGAGAGATCGAGGAGGTCGGTGGCGAGCTTCGTCAGCCGCTCGACCTGGCCGCGCGTCGTCGCAAGGAACTCTCTCCGGGTCGCGTCGTCGAGATCCTCGTCCGCGAGCAGCTCGAGGAAGCCCGCCAGCGAGAAAGGGGGGTGCGGAGCTCGTGCGACGCATTGGCGACAAACTCCTTGCGCGCACTGTCGAGCTGCGCGAGCTGGATCCGCATGCGGTCGAACGACCCGGCCAGTTGCCCGACCTCGTCCGCGCCGTCATCCACAACAGGAACGTCGAACGCGCCCTGTGCAATGCGGTCGGCAGCTCGCTGGAGCCGGCCTAGCCGACGGGCATGAATCGCGGCGACGGCAAAGCCGAGCCCGACGGCAATCAGGAGCGCAGCCACCGTCGCATACAGCAGCCGCCGCTTGACGAGCGCCACCGTCGCAAGCTGATCCGAGAGCGAGCTCGAGAGGAGCATCACGTTCCCGCCCGTCAGCAACGGAACCGCCACCTCGGCGTACTGACGGCCCTCACGGCGAACTCGCGCTCGCACGGTCCTGACCGCCTCCGCAGCGGCCAGCGCCGTCGAGTTCTGGGCCATCTCCGTCCCCCCGACGGCAGAGGAATCGGCGAGCGAGACCAGATGCATTTCAGGGGCAGAACCGGCGACGGAAAAGACGACGACCCGCGAGTTGGCGACGAAGGCGGCGCCGTCGACGAAATCGCCGAGCCGCAGGTTGTTCTGTGCCTCGAAGGTCGCGTAGTTGACAGCCAGCGCCTCTGCATCGCTCTGCTGCTGATCGAGCTTTGCCGCCACGAGCCGGCGCTCGAGCGAAGGAACGACGATCACGTAGGCCGCGAAAAGGGCGCCACCGACGATGCCGAGCAGCGCCAGCGCCAGCTTGACGCGGATGCCGCCTGGAATGGTCATCCGTCGCGGAAACGGTAGCCCGCGCCGCGTACCGTCAGAATAAGCTCCGGTTCACGGGACTCGACCTCGATCTTCTCCCTCAGATGCCGCACGTGCACGTCGATCGTGCGCGGCTCCCGGTAGTCGGCCCCTCCGCGGAGCCGCTCGAGCAGCTGGCGGCGGGAGTAGACGACACCGGGATTCGCAGCGAGCAACGCCAGCAGCTCGAACTCGACGAAGGTGAGCTGCACGGGCTCGCCGCGCACCTCGACGGTGCGGCGTGGAAGATCGATCTGCACGTCACCCCGGTCGATCTTCTCGTCACGCTTGCCGCCGAGGTGTGGCGTCGCAGCTCGCCGTAGAACGGCGCGGACGCGGCTCCTGAACTCGCGGATCAGGAACGGCTTCGTGATGTAGTCATCCGCGCCGAGCTCGAGCCCGAGCACCTTGTCGAGCTCGTCGTCGCGGGCCGTGAGCATGATGATCGGGACGGTGCTTCCCGCCCGAATCCGCTTGCAGACCTCGAGCCCGTCGATCTTCGGAAGCATGATGTCGAGCACGACGAGGTCGATCTCCTCCGCGAGGAACCGGTGCAACGCCTCCTCACCGTCACGCGCCTGAACAACCCGGTAGCCGTCGCGCTCGAGCGGGTAGGTGAGGAGCTTCTGGATCGCGTCCTCGTCGTCGACGAGCAGAATGGTCTGGGATTCAGGCATCGTCGCGATCGGTCGTAGCGGGGCCGAGGGCCCGAGAGGTCGTACTATAGCCCCCGTCGTGGCGGCCTCAGACTCAGGCGAGCGGGGCAGTGGGCCGCGAAGGGCGCCGCCTCCGCGTGGGTCGCGTCGCGCGAGACGCGGCTCCGTGGAGCGGCCGATCAACGGCCGCCTGGTTCGCAGCGCTTCCCTGCTCCTGATCCTGCCGCTCCTGTTGCTCGCGTTCACGATCGGGCGGCCGGGCCCCTTCCCTGCCTCGACGCTGCCTCCGTCCTTCGACGGCCCCTCAGCGACCGCGCTCGCCGTGGAGCTCGCGCGCGACTATCCGAACCGCGCTCCCGGCTCGAGCGGCGCAGGCGGTGCCGCCGCGTGGGTACGGGACAAGCTCGATCTCTACGGGCTCGCCGCGCTCGAAGAAACGTGGAGCGAGACGATCCCCGGGCTCGGCCGCGTCCGGCTGCAGAACCTCGTCACCGTCGTTCCCGGCGCCAGCCCCGACGCGATCCTCTTCGTCTCGCACCGCGACAACAGCGGGCTCGGGCCGGGCGCGAACGACAATGCCTCCGGAACGGCGGCCCTGATCGAGCTGGCACGCGGATACGGCCATCTGAGCACGATCGCGGGCCATCCCCGACCACAGCACACGCTGATCTTCCTCTCATCGGACGGCGGCGCGTTCGGCGGCTTCGGCGCCGAGCGCTTCGCGTCGTCATCGCCTCTGCGAAAGAGCGTGAAAGCCGTCGTCTCCCTCGATGCGCTTGCAGGTCGGGCGATACCCCGCCTCGAGCTGGCGGGCTTTGCACCGAGGTCTCCGGCTCCCGCCCTCGTCCGGACAGTCGACGTGCAGGTCGCAGCCCAGGTGAAACGACCACCCGCCAGGCCCGGCTGGCTGACCCAGCTCGTCGACCTCGGCGTTCCGTTCGGCTACGGCGAGCAGGCGCCCTTTCTCGGCCGCTCCATCTCGGCGATCCGGCTGACCACCGCTGCGGACAACGGCGCCGACGTGACCAACGACACGACTGCGAAGCTCGATCAGACCCGATTTGCAGCCCTCGGCACGGCGGCCGAGTCGATTCTGGCATCGCTCGACGGCGGCATCGATCTCGCCGGGGGTACAGCGGGGTATGTGTATCTCGGTAGTCGAATCGTCCGCGGCTGGGCGATCCAGCTCGTCCTCCTCGTCGCACTCGTGCCCTATCTGGTCGGCGCAATCGACCTGTTCGTCCGCGGTCGGCGCAGGCGTCTGCCGCTCGCAGGCGCCTGGAGGGCGTTGAGGACGCGGTTCGGGTTTTGGCTCTGGATCGGCGTCATTGTGGGGATCGGTGCACTTGTCGGCATCTTCCCGCGCGGATCAGCCATCCCGCCGCCCCCCGACAGCTCCGCCGTCACACACTGGCCCGTTGTCGGGCTCGGGATCCTCGGGGTGCTGGCAGCCGCCGGCTGGATCCGGGCCCACCGTGTCCTCGCGCCCGTCGCAAAGGCGGGAGCCGACGACATGTTGGCGGGGTACGCCACGGCGCTCCTGGCGCTCGGCGGGGTGGCCGTCGCAACTGCCCTGATCAGTCCCTACGGCCTCGTCTTCGTCGTCCCATCCCTCTATGCCTGGTTGTGGCTGCCGCAGGTCGAGCAACGGTCGGGCTGGGTGCGCGACCTGCTGTACGGGGCCGGCCTCGCAGGCCCAGCCCTTGCGGCCGTCGCCATCGGCACGCAGCTCGGGCTCGGGCTCGACACCCCGCTCTACCTCGTCTCGCTGATGACACTCGGGTTCATCCCCTGGACCACGGTGCTGGTGCTGATCGGCTGGGCGGCGGTGGCGACGCAACTCGGCGCGCTTGTGGGCGGCCGCTACCGGTCGGTCCAGCCCCGGCGCCCGAGCGCTGCCCGCGACGACGTCGCCTAGAGCGGGAGAAAGCGCACGCGGGTGCCCGCCTCGAGCACGCCGGTTCCGCGTGGGACGTGCACGATCGCCTCGGCTGCGGTCGTCCGCACGATCATGTGCGACTCCTGGCCGACGGTCGGGTGAAGGAGAGCGCCGTCGTCGGTCCACGTCGTCCGAGCCCGAACGAAGTCGTCTCGCTCAGGGTGCTGACGAACCTCCATCGCGAGCGTGCCGGGGCGAAACGGAGGTGCCGGATCAGGGTGGCCCTGCAACGCGAGGAGCGCCGGTCGCACGAACAGCAGGCACCCGACCAGCGACGAGACCGGGTTGCCGGGAAGGCCGAAGACGAGCGTTCTGCCCCTGACGCCAAATGCAAGCGGCTTGCCCGGGCGCATGGCAACGCCCCAGAAGACCTCCTCGACACCGAGATCCGCCTCGACCCGGCGAACCAGATCGTGAGGCCCAACCGAGACGCCGCCCGACGTGACGACCACATCGGAGTGGAGTGCGTGATCGAGGGCACGGACGTGCGCGTCCCTGGTGTCCTCCGTGGCACCGGCCCGCTCGACGAGCGCGCCTGCCTCTTCGAGCGCCGCCGCAATCATGATTCCGTTCGACTCGTAGATCTCACCCGGCCGCAGTACCTCGCCCGCGGGCCGGAGCTCGGTCCCGGTGACGACGACCGTCACGCGGGGCCGGCGAAACGAGAGCACGCTCCCGATTCCGCACGCGGCGAGAGCCGCAAGCCGTGCTGGGGTCAGGCGCTCGCCCGCAGCGAGGACGGTCGCTCCCGCACGTACGTCCCGGCCGAGCTCTCGAACGTTGTCTCCTACGCCAACAGTCTCACGGGTCTCTATCTCGTCGGGGTGAACGACGACTCGCTCGACCGGGACAACCGCGTCGGCACCGCTCGGGACGACTCCGCCGGTCGAGATCTCGATCGCCTCGCCGCGACCCACCTCTGCCGCCGCGGGCCGTCCGGCCGCCGCACGGTCGACGACGCGCAGCGTGCCCGGGAGGTCGTCCGACCTAACGGCGTATCCGTCCATGGCGGAGCTGCGAAACGGCGGCAGGTCGATAGGCGACACGGCCTCCTCAGCCAGGATCCTGCCGGCCGCAGTAGCAAGGTCTACCCGTTCGAGCGCCAATGGCTCGACGCTGGCAAGGATACGGGCCAGCGCCTCGCTGACGGTCAGGAGCACGTCCACGTCCGCACGCTACACCAGGGAAACGGGGTACCCTCGCGGCGTGATCTCGGTCGTCATTCCCGTTCACAACGAAGAGCGCAGCGTGGCGCTGCTCTACGAGGAGCTGGCTGCCGCATTTGCCGGTGACGGTCGCGAATGGGAGGTCGTGTTCGTAGACGACGGCTCCACCGACGGCACCTTCGGCGCTCTCACCCGTCTCCACGACGCTCACGACAACGTCTGTGTCGTCCGGCTGCGAAGGAACTTCGGCAAGGCGGCGGCGCTCGACGCCGGCTTCGGCGAGGCTGGGGGGGACATTGTCGTGACAATTGACGGCGACCTCCAGGACGATCCGTCGGAGATCCCGAAGCTCCTGGCGAAGCTGGACGAGGGGTACGACCTCGTTTCCGGCTGGAAGACGAAGCGGCGCGACCCGATCACCCGCCGGATTCCGTCCAAGATCTTCAACTCCGTTGCCTGCAAGGTCTCCGGGGTGCGGCTCCACGACCTCAACTGCGGTCTCAAGGCATACCGCGCCGAAGTGGTCCAGGGCATGCAGCTCTACGGCGAGCTCCACCGCTACATCCCGATCCTCGCTCACTATCGCGGCTACCGCGTCACCGAGCTGCCCGTCAATCACCGCCCTCGAGAGCACGGCCGCTCGAACTACGGTGTCGAGCGGTACGTCCGCGGTTTTCTCGACCTGCTCACGGTGACGTTCATGGGCCGCTACCGGCAACGGCCGCTGCACCTCTTCGGCGGCGTCGGGCTCTTCTTCAGCCTCCTCGGGACGGCCATCCTCATCTATCTGACTGTTGTCAAGTTGACCGGCCACGCGATCGGCCAGCGCCCGCTCCTGACGCTTGGCGTCCTCCTCGTCGTCGTCGGCATCCAGCTGCTCTCGCTCGGTCTGATCTCCGAGCTGATCACGAGCCACCATGAGGAACGGACCGGCGGAGCCGACCGGGCCGCGCGCCTCGTCGACGAAGTCCTCCGCTAGCGACGGCCTCGTGCGCGTCCTCTACTTCGGCACCTACGACCGCGGGTACCCGCGGAATGCCCAGGTCATTTCCGCGTTGCGCAGTGCAGGTGTCGACGTGCGCGAGGAGCACCGCGCCGTGTGGGAGCAGCGCCACAACTGGTCGGCAGGCCTGCGCCAGCTGCTGCGCCTGGCGCGGGCCGAATGGAGCCTCCGGCGCACCCGCAGCGACCATGGAGACGTAGATGCGGTGATCGTGGGCTATCCCGGCCACTTCGACCTGGGTGCCGCCTGCTCCGTCGCGAGGGGACGGCCCGTGGTGTTCAACCCCCTCGTCTCGCTCTCGGACACGCTGGTCGACGATCGCGCGCGCTTCCGGCCTGGATCGCTGAGAGCAAGGCTCCTCCGCCTCGTCGACCGGCGGGCGTTTCGGCGGGCCGACGTCGTTGTCGCCGATACGGCGGCGCAGGCACAGCTCTTCCGCGAGCGCCTCGGGGTGAGCGACACCCGCATGGAAGTCTGTCTCGTCGGCGCCGAGGACCGCCTCTTCCAGCCGGGCTGGCAGCCGTCAGCGTCCTTTCATGCTCTCTTCGTGGGCAAGCTGATTCCGCTGCACGGCCTGGAGACGATCCTCGCTGCGGCAGCCCTCGCGCCGGAGATCTCGTTTCGCATCGTCGGGAGCGGGCAATTGGAGTCGCTCCTTGCGAGCGCGCCGGCGAACGTCACGTCCGTTCGCTGGATCGAGTACGAGGATCTTCCGGCCGAGATCTACGCCGCAGGGTGTGCGCTCGGCATCTTCGGGATCGGTGCCAAGGCGGCGCGTGTGATCCCGAACAAGGCGTTCCAGGCGCTCGCCTGTGGCGCGCCGCTCGTCACTGCGGACACGCCCGGCGCGCGCGAGCTGCTGACTCCCGGAACCGACGCCTTGCTCGTGCCTCCGGGTGATCCCGCGGCCCTCGCGGCTGCGGTGCGGCGCCTCGCCGGCGACCCGGCTCTCGCACGCAGGATCGGCGCTGCAGGCCGTGAGACATATGCGCGTTGCGCCAGCGAGACGGTGCTCGGTGCACAGTGGCGTGATCTGATCGAGCGGGCGATCGCAGCGTCGTGAGCCGGGCTCGGTGGCTGCTCTGGATCGCGGTGGCGGCGTTCGCGGCGGGGACGTCGACGCTCGCGGTTCAGGCGCAGTCGGCCTTCATGACGGGGCGCTTCGACGTCGGCAACCTCACCCAGGCCGTGTGGTCGACCGCACACGGCAGGGTGCTCGAGGTCACAGACCTCCAGGGCGAGCAGATCTCGAGGCTCGGTGCGCACTTCGATCCGCTAGTCGTGATGTTGGCGCCGCTCTGGTGGCTCTGGCCCCACCCGAGCCTGCTCCTCGTCATGCAGTCGGCAGCCGTCGCGCTCGGTGCAGTGCCCGTCTTTCTCCTCGCTCGCAAGCACCTCGGCAGTGAGTGGGCGGGGCTGTTCTTTGCCGTTGCCTATCTCCTCTATCCGCCGACGCAGTGGCTCGTACAGGACGACTTCCACCCGGTGGCCGCCGCAACGGCGCTTCTCCTCGGCGCTATCTGGTTCCTGGACGAAGATCGCCTCGTCCCGTTCGCGATCTGCGCAGGCGCCGCCTGCTTGACGAAGGAGCAGGTCGGCCTGGTGGTCGCCATGCTCGGCGTCTGGCACATATTCAGCCACGGGCGGCGACTCGCGGGCAGCGTGATCGCCGGGGCGGGAGTGTTGGTTACGGTCGCCGCGACGGCCGTCGTCGTCCCTCACTACGCGCCCGGAGGAGGATCGCCCTTCGCCGGACGCTACGCCGCCGTCGGCGGCTCGCCGGCCGGGATCGTCAAGACGGCGTTCACCCACCCGCTGCGGCTGATCGAGGCCGCAACACACCACCAGGACCTGGCTTACCTCGTGCATCTGCTCGCGCCGCTTGCCGGCCTGCCGCTGCTCTCGCCGCTCCTCGCCGCATCAGCGCTGCCGGAGCTCGCCCTCAACCTGCTCTCGAGCACGCGGACGCAGACGTCGATTCACTTCCACTACACGGCAGCGGCGATCCCCGGCCTGATCGCGGGCGCCGTGCTCGGCGCAGCGTGGGTGAACCGCCGTTGGCCCCGAATCGGCCGCACGCTCGGGCCCGGGCTCGTCGTGCTCACCCTCGTTGCGGGAGTCATCGACGGACCGCTCCCCGCCTGGAGCCATGTGCCGTTCGGATCGACGCTCGGCGCGCGGGATCACATCGTCACGGCGCACGACCGTGCAGCGGCGCGTGTGTTGGGAGCAGTGCCCTCCGGCGTCGCCGTCAGTGCCACGAACACCCTCGGCGCGCACCTGTCGGCGCGGCGGCGCATCTTTAGCTTCCCCGTGCTCGCCGAGGCCCGGTGGGTTGTCGTCGATCTGGCGCGCCCGAGCTATCTCGACGACGCCCGCGGCCGGAGATTCGCGGCCGCCTGGGCAGCCTTCCGCCGGGACTCGAGGTGGAAGGTCGTCCGCGCGGAGGACGGCGTCATCGTGCTGAAGCGCTAGAGAGGGATCGTCTGCGGCAGCAGGTACGCGCAGAGGGCCAAACACACCACGGTGGCGGCAGGATCCTCCTCGGATGCCGCGAGCGGCACGGCCCAGGCCAGGTACCAGACGGCGAGGTACGGCGTCGTCACGAGCACGAGGCAGGCTGCGAGCCCGAGCCTTGCCCTCCCGCGACCCGCCTCCCGAACGAGCCACGTGAATCCGGCGACGAACGCCGCGACGGCCAGCGCGAGCGCGAGGCCGTTGGGAGCGCCCAGCTGCTCCAACCGGTGCGGGATCGCGTAGCTCGTCTCGAGGGCCGCGTTGCCGGCGAGCGGCAGGATCGCGAGCGGCCAGGCGCCGCCGTACAGCACAGTGGCTGCAACAACAACCGTGGCGGCAGCAACGGCGAAGCCCCTGTGACCGGTTCGCCGGCCGGTCGCGCGGGCTTCAGTGGCGCGGAGGGCAAGAAAGAGGATCGGCACCCACTTGACCGCGATCGCTATCGCCCACATCGCCCCGGCTGCCTGCAAGCGGCGGGATCGCGACAGGGCGAGCGCGGCGAGGATCAGGGCGCCGACCCAGGCATCGTTGTGGCCACCGCCGGCAAGGTGCACCGCAAGGAGTGGGTTCCAGCCGACGACCGCGATCGCAAACGCCTTCCGCCGGGCCAGGAAGCCTGCGAGGAGCGCCGCCGCGAGCGAGGCGCCGGCTGCGAGTGCCTTGAACGTCCAGGACGAGACCGCGTCCGACTCGCCCACCACCACGGCAACCGGCTCAGAGGCAATCGTGAATGCCGGCCCATAGACGCTCGTCGTGTCGAGCCAGGCGCGGCCCATAAAGGGCAGCGCCGGATTCGCCGGGAACTCCCGCGGCGGATCGGCGTACGGGTTGCCGTTGCCATGGGTCGCAATCCAGCCGTACGACCAGTAGGTCCAGGCGTCGGTGGAAAGAAGGAGCGGAGCGGCGAGCGGCACGAGTTGAATTGCAGCGGCAAGCACGATCACGGCGCGGGTCGAGGGAGCGAAGCGCCGGATTGCGGCGAGCCCGAGAAGGTAGGCGACGAACGCAGCGACGAGAAGCGTGAAGAAGAGCGGCGCGGTGCCGGTGACATGACCGCCGTGACGCGGAACGAGCGGCGAGTCGGGCCTCCAGGCAAGCGCACAGGCGGTCGCAACGAGCGCGAAGACGACCGCGCCTGCGACGACCGCGAGCTTCCGTCTCACGGCTGGGTCGTCGTCGCAGCAGGGGAGATCGTCGTTGCGGTCGACCCGGTCGTCGCAGGCGCGGTCGTCGTGGTCGTTCCCGTGTCGGTCGTGGAGGTCGACGTCGTATCGGTGCTGGTCGACGTGCTCGCGTAGGGGTCGAAGCTGAGCGCCAGTGGGCCGCGCTGGAACGGCTGGTACTGCGGATACACGTTCGGCACCGGGAACTCCCTCGCCGGCCGCAGACCGATCGTGCGCTCCATCAGCAGCCGCCAGATCTCGGCAGGGAAGCTTCCGCCGCTGACGGCAATCCCGTGAACGTTCTCCATCGGGATCTCGCCGGCCTGGTAGCCCATCCACACGGCGGTTGCGAGATCGGGGGTGTAGCCGACGAACCAGGCGTCAGCGTGCTTGTCGGTCGTACCGGTCTTGCCGGCCGCCGGCCGGCCAAATCCGGCGCGGACGCCGGTGCCGTAGCGGATGTTGTCCTGCAAGATCTGCGTCACCTTCCAGGCCACGCCCTCGGGGATGACCCGGCTTCGCTTCGGCGAGCCCCAGCCGGCCTTGGTGTCTTCCTTCCCGTTCGGCAACACGACCTTGCGGATCGCGGTCGGTTCGGAATAGATGCCACCGGCGGCCAGCGTCGCGTAGGCCGAGGCCATGTCGAGCGGCGATACCGCGACCGAGCCGAGGCCCATGGCGGGCACGAACTGGCCGCCGACCTCGAGTGGCGACCGCACTCCGAGCTTGCGGGCCATCGCCCCGACGCGATCGGGCCCGACGTCGAGCGTCAGCTGGGCGTACACCGTGTTGTCCGAGCGGAGCGTCGCTCTCGAGATCGACGTCCAGCCGTTGTAGGTCGAGTCGTAGGTCCTCACACACCACCATGACCCGTCCGTGCAGCTACCGCTGTCAACCGGGCGGTAGGTGAACGGTGCCGAGACGTAGTAACTCGAGTCGGGGTCGATTCCCTTGTCGATCGCCGCGGCGAGCACGAAGGTCTTGAACGTCGAGCCGGGCTGTCTGCGGGCCTGCGAGAGCAGGTTGAACTGATTGTTGCGGCGGCCGGGGATGACGGCCGTCATGGCGCGAATCGCGCCCGTGGCCGGGTCGATCGAGATCACGGCGGCGGCCGGGTCGGTCGGATAGGTCAGCGTCTGCCGGATCGCGTCCTGCGCAGCCCGCTGCCAGCGGGGCAGAATCGTCGTGTACACGCTGAGGCCACCCGACCGCACCGTCTCGGAGCCGTAGCGTCGGATCAACTGATCGCGGACGTACCCGAAGAAGTACGGCTCGCGGATCTCCTTGTAGAGCTGTCCGGGCTTCAGCCTCAGGTCGTTCGAACGGCGGGCCCACGCGTATTGCTCAGTCGTGATCACACCCTGGCTGCGCATCGCGTCCAGCACCTCGTTGCGGCGGGCGAGCGCCTTGTCCGGCGCAACGAACGGGTCGTCAGAGGAGGGGGCCTGGGTCAGCCCCGCGAGCAACGCCGCTTGACGGAGATCGAGCGCGCGCGCCGGCTTCGAGAAGTACGTCTGTGCGGCCGCCTCGATGCCGTACGCGAGGTTCCCGTAGTAGACCTGGTTCAGGTACGTCTCGAGGATCCGCTCCTTCGACCAGGCGTCGTTGAGCTTGATCGCGAGGCACGCCTCCTTGAGCTTGCGCTGGAATGTGCGCTCGTTCGAGATGTAGAGGTTGCGGACGAGCTGCTGCGTGATCGTCGAGCCTCCTTGGACGACCTTGCCTGCCTGCGCATCGGCCCAGACGGCGCGGGCGATGCCCTGCGGATCGATGCCGCCGTGCGAGTAGAAGCGCTTGTCCTCGATCGCAACGGTCGCCTTCGGCATCCACGGGCTGACGCGGGAAAGCGGGATCACCTGGCGGTTGCGCTCGGCCGGAATCGAGCCGAGCAGCGATCCGTCGGCGGCGTAGACGAACGTGTTCTGGCCGATCCGGACTTCGTGCAGGCTCGACAGGTCGCACGAGGAGCCGAATGTGAACACCCCGGCGGTGCCCGCAACAACCGCCACCGCGAACAGCCCGGCCACGGCGAAGAGGAAGACGACCAGGGGGCGGCGGTGCTTCTGCTTGCGGCGCCTGCGGCGGCGGACGGTGATGTCGAGCTGTGGCCCACGCTGTGGTCGCCGGCGCGGCGCGCTCATCCGGCGATGGTAGCCGTCATCTCACGCGCGGCTAGAGTCGGAATGTGCCGGACGACCCGCGTAGCGTCGCCCCCGCAGTTCGAATCTTCCTGTGGAGCCGCGCTGCGATCTGGCTGCTGGCGGTCGTCGCTGTCGTGGGCTTCGAGAACAGGCTCAACCCGGGTCGCGGCGAGTGGGACAGCGCACGGCTCCACGACCTCGGCTCGGCAATCGACGTGTGGGCTCGCTGGGATAGCGACTGGTTTCTGCGCATCGCTCACAACGGCTACTCCTGGCCCTCGAGCACGCCGGCGTTCTTTCCGCTCTACCCGTTCCTCGTCGCCGGCCTCGGATGGGCGTTCGTAGGGCACTCCGTGCTTGCGGGAGTCGTCGTCTCGCTCGCGGCCGGAACGGCCGCCTTCGCACTGCTGTATCGGCTCACCTGTGAACGGCTCGGAGTCGACGCGGCGCAGCGAACCGTGGTGTTTCTCGCGCTCGCGCCGACCTCGATCTTCTTCGGCGCCGTCTACAGCGAGTCGCTCTTCTTGCTGTTCGCAGTGGCGAGCTTCCTCGCCGCAGAGCGGGAGCGATTCTGGCGAGCGGGAGCCGCCGCCGGCCTGGCGCTCCTCACGCGCTCGGCCGGGGTTGCCCTCCTGCCCGCTCTCGTCGTGCTCGCCTGGCGAGCTCCGGACCGGCGCCGCGCCCTCGCAGGAATGGCTGTCGCGCCTGCCATGTTCGCGCTCTATCCGCTCCTGCTCGCCGTCTGGATCGGCCATCCTCTCGCGTTCGTCGACGCGCAGAAGGTCGTCTGGGAGCGGCGGCTCTCGCCGGCCGGGCCGCTTGGAGGGATTGTCGCTGCGCTCCAGCACCACGAGATCCTGGATCTCTCCGTGGCCGTCGCCGTGATCGTCCTCGGCGTCGTCGCCTGGCGCCGGATCGGTGCTGCCTATGGCCTCTACACCCTCGTGAGCGTCCTCATTCCGCTGACGTTCGTCTCGGACAAGGTTCCGCTCTGGTCGATGCAGCGGTTCGCAGTGGTCGTCTTCCCGGCGTTCATGGCGCTCGCCACCGTGGCGCGCAGCCGCCGGGCCATGCTCGCCACAGCGACTGTTCTCGGGGCGTGGCTTGCCGCAGATGTGGTCAGATGGGCGCTGTGGTACTGGGTGGCCTGACAACTCGAGACGACCCGCCCCGACGACCGGTACGGCAGACCGGGCGGCTGGTCGCGTGGAGCTGCCTCGTCGCGATCCTCGCCACCGCCTCGTACGCGTCGCGTCTCGCCGGCGCCGAGCCGCCGGACGACGTGCTCTATCTCTGGTCGACCTTCGTCGGAGCGCTGATCCAGTACGGCGTCATGTTCGTGCTCATCCTCGCGATCGCGCACGGGCTCGACCGGACGTTGCTCGCCCTCGAGATCCCGGCTGCGCGCGGCCGCGCGCTCGGGCGCGCGCTCATCGCGCTCGTCCTGATCGTCGCCGCTACGGCAGCCCTCAGCCCGTTCCTCGATGCGGGCGGGGAGCAAGGGCTCGTTCCCAAGTCCTGGGACTCGACCCGCGCGGTGCCATTCCTCGCCAATGCCGCCGTCGTCTGTCTGGCGGCGCCGTTCGTCGAGGAGCTGCTCTTCCGCGGGCTCGGCTTCGGCCTCCTGCGGCAGTTCACGGGACCGTGGCCGGCGATCCTGATCACGGGCGTCACCTTCGGGCTCGCCCACGGCCTTGTGGCCGGCCTGCCTGTGCTGGCGATCTTCGGGTTCACGCTCGGCTGGCTGCGCTGGCAGACAGGAAGCGTCTACCCTGGGATGATCGTCCACGGGCTCTTCAACGCAATGGCGCTCGCCGCGGCGGTGGCGCGGTGAGGGACCACTTCGACGAGATCCGGCGGGAGATCGCGGAGAACGACGCTGGGATCGTGGCCGCCGTGAACCGACGGCTGGCGCTCGTCACGGAGCTCTGGAAGCTGAAGGCCGAGCTCGGCTACGACACCGTCGACCCCGATCGCGAACGCCAGCTACGCGAGACGCTCGCGGCGGCGAACGCGGGCTTGCTGTCACCCGCCGGGCTCGACCGGCTGGTCACCGATCTGCTCGACCTGACGAAGAAGGAGCTCGGCGCGGGCTAGCGGGCAAGGTTGCCCTCGCCCTACGACTCCTCGTCGTCCTCGTCGTCCTCGTCTGGCTCGGCCGCGAACTCGTCCGGTGTGACGGTGTCGAGGAAGCGGCGAAACTCATCCGGGTCGAGATCGGCAAGTGAGTCGTGGCCCATCAGCCGGCGCGACGCCTCCTCCTCGTCTCCCTCGAACCTCACGCCCGACTCCGCGATCACCTCGTCTGACGCGAAGATCTTCGCGTCGGTACGCAACGCCAGCGCGATCGCGTCCGAGGTGCGCGAGTCGAGCTCGATCTCGCTGCCGTTGCGGACAAGCGTGATCTTCGCGTGGAAGGTGTTGTCGCGCAGCTCGGTGACGGTGACCTGGCTGATCTCCCCGTCGAGCGACGCCACGATCGCCGCAGCGAGATCGTGGGTCATCGGCCGCTGCGGCTCGGCGCCCTGGAGGTTCATCAGGATCGCCGCGGCTTCGGGATGGCCGATCCAGATCGGCAGGAAGAGATTGGCGTCCTGCGTCTTCAGCAACACGATCGGCTGCTTGCCGACCAGATCGAAGCTCACGCCATAGACAGTCATCTCGCGCATCGGCCTCGTCGTGAGTGTAGCCCGGGGACGCCGGCGCCCGGGACGCATTTTGCAGGTACTCATCCCGCCGAGTGGACACGAAGCGGCACGCTGGAGCAAGATGCACCAGACAACGACTGGCGGTAGCGAATGGTTCGTGGTGACGCACGGGGAAACCCCATCGGCCCGACCGTTCGTGCGCCGGGCATCGAACAACGATCGCGGAAAATACGGCAAGTTCACGCATGACTCGCACGCCGTCCTCGCTCAAGCTGTCAGGCGGAGGGCAGATGACGTTGGCAGCGACTGCGAAAGGCGGGCTCGTCGGACGGGAGCGGGAGCGCGCCGTACTCGAGGCTGCACTCGCGCGCCTGACCGAAGGGCTTGGAGGCCTCGTCCTCCTGGCGGGCGACGCCGGCGTCGGAAAGACCCGTCTCGCCGGAGACGTGATGCGGGTCGACGGAGTGCTCTTCCTCCGGGGGGACGCGCCAGAGCAGGCACCCCCGCCGTACGGGCCGATCGCCGCTGCTCTGCGGGCGTTCTTGCGTGTCGACCCGAACGGGCTCGACGCCTGTGGCCCGTTGACGCGCTACCTGGGCGTCCTGCTGCCGGAGCTCGGCAGTGCCCCCCGAGGCGGCGATCGGGCCACCACCTTCGAGGCCATCCGATGCGCGTTTAGGACGGTCGCGCGACGGCAGCCGACGGTGGTGTTCCTAGATGACCTGCACTGGGCCGACGCGACCACGCTCGAGCTTCTCCCGGCGCTCGCCTCAGGACTTGCGGGCGAGCCTGTGCTCGTTCTGGGCGCCTACCGGAGTGATGAGATCTCGCGGGGTCACCCGTTGAGGCGGATGCGCGCAGAGCTTCGCCGGGCGGGCCTCCTGCAGGAAGTCACGCTCGATCCGCTAGGCGCGGAGGGAACCACCGAACTCGCATCGCGTGTTCTTGGGGCGATGCCTGCGCCATCTCTCGCGCGGATGCTGTATGACCGGACTCAGGGCGTACCGTTCTTCGTGGAGGAGCTGTGCGCGGCACTCCTGGTCACGGGAAGAGTCATCGCGGGGCGCTCTGGCCTCGAACTCGCAGCCGGCGACGACATCCCCGTTCCGGATACCGTCCGAGACGCAATTCGCGTGAGCGCCAAACAGCTCTCTCCCGGTGCGCGCAGAGTGCTCGAGGTCGCGAGCGTCGCAGGCCTCCGGTTCGATCTTGCGCTTGTTGCTGAACTCGCCGAGGAGGCGGAGATCGACGAGCCGATGTCTCTTGGCATCGTGATCGAGGTCGAGCCTGGGGTTGCCGCCTTTCGTCACACACTCACTCGCGAGGCGTTCTATCTCGACGTCCCGTGGGGGCGGCGGAGTGACCTCCACCGCCAGCTGGCCGAGTTGCTCGAGGAGCGAGGCGCTCGGTCGGCGGTCGTGGCCGAGCACTGGGCGGCGGCGCAGGAGCCGGCGCGGGCGCGACTGGCACTGCTTGCTGCTGCGGAGGACGACCATGCCGTGCACGCATACCGTGACGCGCTCGAGGCGTCCCGCCGCGCCCTCGCTCTCTCGACCGCGGACGACAATGCAGAGCGAGTCGCATTGCTCGAGCGGATCGGCCAGTACGCCGAACTCTGCGGTGAGCTCGGCGCCGCCATCCTGGCCTGGGAGGAGGTGGCTGAAGCACGACATGCCGAGCACGACATCCAGGGAGCGGCAGAGCTCGACCGACGGCTTGCCGTTGTCTACGAGCTCCGGGGCATGTGGGAGTCCGCGCTCGAAGTGCGACAGCGTGCCGCACGCGGGTTCGCGCACCTCCAGCGGGACGCGGACGCTGCTGACGAACTTCTGGCGGCCGTATCGCACCTCGACGGAATGGGCAGCCTGACGCGCGCACTCGAGCTCGTGCAGCAGGCCGCAGCTCACGCCCACCGGGCCGAGCGACATGACCTCGTCGCCCGCGCCTTGGGGCTTGAAGGGAGCGCGCGCGCCAAGCTCGGTGACCTCGACGAGGGTGTACGGCTCGCCCGGGAGGGACTGTCGCTGGCACTCTCGGAGAATCTGACCGCATCGGCGACCGAGCTCTACCTGCGCTTTGCCACCGTGCTCGAGAACGCTGTCGACCTAGGCGGGGCGCAACAGGTCTACGGCGAAGCGTACGACTTCTGCGTCGCGAACGAATCTTCGGCCACAGCGCAAGTCTGCCTCGTCTGCCTCGCCTACATCCTGTGGGAGACAGGGCGATGGGACGACGCCGAAACGCTGGAGCGGCAGATTATCGCGTCTCCTGAGAGCCCGGCCGCTGTCGTTTGGGCCGCGAAGTCGGCCCTTGGCATCTTCCGCACAGCTCGGGGCCAGACGAGAGGAACCCGCCGGCTCCTCGTGGAAGGGCTCACCTACGCGCAACAGAACGACCGGCTGCGCTTTGAGCTCAACTGCCTCGTCGGACTCGCGTGGCTGGACGAGCTCGAGGGCGCCTCCGCCGCAGCGTCCGAGCGCTACCGCGAGATCGTGCGGTGCCGGAGACAGACCGAGGACAAGCACTACGCGCCGATGGCGCTCCGCTCAGCCGTCACGTTCTTCGCCACACATGGCGAGGCGAGCAGCGCCAGAGCCTGCGCTGCAGAACTGGCCGACATGGCCGCCGGAACGACGAATCGCGAAACGCTGGCCGCACTTGCACACGCGCTCGGAGAGATTGCGCTACTCGAAGGTGAGCCTGGCCACGCCGTCGTCGAGTTTGGCCATGCACTCGACCTGCTGCGCGAACTAGAACTCCCCTACCAGCGAGCGCAGACCCAAGTGCGCGCGGCTTCGGCCCTCGTCTGCGCCGGCGAGCATGAGGTGGCGGCGGAACGACTGACCGACGCATATCGCACGGCGCGCAAGCTCGGTGCACTGCCGCTCGCCCGTCAGGCGGCCCTGTGCCTCGAAGCACTCGGCGAGACCGTAGAGCAACGACTTGGGCGGCGTGCCGCCGGAGATCTTGAACGCGGAGGGCTAACGCGCCGCGAGCTCGAAGTGATGCGCTTCGTGGCTGTCGGACGAACGAACCCCGAGATAGCGCGAGAGCTGTATCTCAGCTCCCGCACGGTCGATATGCACGTCCGCAACATCCTCGCCAAGCTCGATTGCCGCTCGCGCGCCGAGGCAACGCGGCGGGCAGGGGAACTTGGGCTCGTCACCTGAAAACCCGGCGTTTGCCGGGCCGAAATACGGCACGCTCGCCGATGAACCTTGAGTCCCACCTTTCTAGTCTCGAGCGATACATCTCCGGCCCAGCCGGTACTCGGCTTCACGACAGGGAGGATCTGATGCGGTACAGCATCAAAGGGAACGCGAAGAGCGCTATCCGCTCGAAGAAGGGCATCGCGCTCGTAGCGGCAGTCGTTGGGGCTGCCGTACTGGCCGCGGTCGGCGCAGCAGGAATCTGGGTGACCACGGTGTCCCAGGACACCGGCAACGTCCGCATGCGCGTCGTCCAGAACCAGGCCGGGAACTTCGACTCGGGCTGGCACTACCACCCCGGAATCGTCGTCGTTCACGTCCAAAAGGGATCCGTCGCGTTCACAACCGCGGGCTCAGGCGGCTGCACGACAAAGACGTACGTGGCCGGTGATTCGTTCATCGAAGACCCATACGTCCCCGGCCACGCCGTCTCCCGCGGCGAGTTCGTCTGGACCGCCAGCTACATCGTCGGCTACGGCGACGCACTCGCGATCCCCGTCGCCGGAAACCCCTGCCCGTAGCAACAGCGCGACTCGGGGTTCCGCTCCCGGAGCCCCGAGTCGTCGGTCTCCGATTGGGGATCCTGCGAGAGTTATGGGCGATCCTGGATTCGAACCAGGGACCTCCGCCTTATCAGAGCGGCGCTCTAACCAACTGAGCTAATCGCCCGCAGGGAGCGGCAGTGTACCGGGTGCCGGCCAGGGCTCGCGAGCTACAGCAGCGCTTCGAGCGTCTCGACGAGCTCGGCGAGCCCGGTCTCGTCGCCGTAGTGGAGCTCGAGCTTGCCACCGTTGATTCGGGCCGGTACGCCCGTCAGCTGCTGCGCTGCCGTGCGAGCGCGATCGGCAAGAGCAGGGTCTACGGCAGGGCTCGTACGGCGTCGCCGAGCGCCACCTTCCTGCGCCGCCCTTTCCGCGGCGCGCACCGTGAGGCCTTCGTTCGCGATCTTCTTGGCGAGCCGCCTACGCGCGTCGTCGTCGGGCAGCGCCAACACGGCGCGGGCATGACCCTCGGTGAGATCCCCGCGGGCGAGCATCCAGAGGACGTCCTCCGGGAGGTCGAGCAGCCGAACGCGGTTCGAGACGGACGATTTCGAGCGGCCGACCCGTTCCGCGACGTCTCCGAGCGAGAGCTCGAACTCGTCGATCAGCGATGCGTAGGCGCGCGCCTCCTCGACCGGTGACAGGTTCTCACGGGCGACGTTCTCGACGAGACCGAGGAGCAACGTGTCGCGGTCGTCGACGTCGCGCACGACGGCCGGGATCGTCGCCACCCCCGCTTCCCTGGCCGAGCGCCAGCGCCGCTCGCCGGCGATCAGCTCGTAGCCGCCCTCTGCCCGCGGGCGTACGACGACCGGCTGCAGAACTCCCTGAAGCCGGATCGAGGCGGCAAGGCCGGAGGTCGCTTCCGGTTCGAAGCGGCGGCGCGGCTGCCGGGGGTTGGGATGAACGGCTTCGACCGGAAGGTGCAGCAGCTCGGCCTCGCCGGCTCCGCCGATCAGCACCTCGAGGCCGCGGCCGAGGCCGCGGCGCGGTGTGTCACTGACGCTCGACAAGCTCCATCGCCACCTTCCAGTAGGCCTCCGAGCCGGACGAGCGGCGGTCGTAGGCGATTGCGGGCAGCCCGTGGCTCGGTGCCTCCGCAAGGCGCACCGATCGGGGCACAGACGCCGTAAAGACGAGCTTGCCGAAATGGCGGCGGAGCTCCCGCTCCACCTCCGCGGACAGCCGGGTACGGCCGTCGACCATCGTCAAGAGAATCCCGCCCACCGACAGCCGCGGGTTGAGCCGCGCCTTGACGAGATTGATCGACCCGAGCAGCTGTGACAGCCCCTCCAGCGCGTAGTACTCCGCCTGCACGGGAACGATCACGCGGTCCGCTGCGGCGAGCGCATTGACCGTCAAAGGGCCGAACGCCGGGGGGCAGTCGAGGAAGACGAATTCGTACGGGTCGGTCGCGGGTGGGCCGAGCGCGTCCGCGAGGTAGCGCTCGCCGCCCTCGAGGGCCGAGAGGTGGACGGCCGCCGCCGCGAGCTCGGGCTTGGCGGGCACGAGATCGAGGTTCGGGAACGCGGTCGGCCTCGCGAGCTCGGAGAGCGGGACGCCGTCGAGCAGATCGTGCGTGGAGACGCCGTTTGCGCGGCGGCCGAGGCCGGAGGTCGCATTCGCCTGCGGATCGAGATCGACGAGCAGGCAGCGCTCACCGGCCTCTGCAAGACAGGCGGCAAGATTGACGGCAGTCGTCGTCTTACCGACGCCGCCCTTCTGATTCGCGATTGCATAGACGCGAGCGGCCACCAACCCAGGCTAGCTTGGGCGGCGGCTGTTCTTTCCTGCAAGACCTCGAATCCGCTAGCGCGGATCCCTAGATCGCACGCAGGATCCCTGAAGGGGCCGGCCCGCCGGCCTCTTGCCACGCTGCGTCAGGCGAGAGGCCGCTTCTTCGCGACACCTGTACGGCGAGGAAAGCCGGCCGGCGTCGGCCCAGTCTTGCGGATCACGATCAGCCCGTCCGCGCCCGTCTCGACCGCGCCCCCGATCCGATCCGCCACCGCAGCCACCCGCTCCGGCTCTGCCGTTTCCCCGACCCAGAGCACAACAAGCCCGCCTTCACGAACAAGCGGCAGGCACCACTCCGCGGCCGTCGGTGGATGTGCGAGGGCCTTCGCCACCGCAACGCCGAACTGCTCCGGCTCCTGCTCTTCGGCTCGGCCCCAGGTAACGGATACGTTCGGGAGCTCGGCCGCCCACGTCTCGAGGAACCGGCATTTTCGGCCCTCGGCGTCGAGCAGTGTCACCGGCCGGTCAGGGAATGCAACGGCGAGTGGAATGCCTGGGGTGCCTCCTCCCGAACCGACATCGACAATCGGGCCGGATGAGGCAGCAATGAGGCCGGCTGCCTTCAGTGCATCATCGACGAGGGCGACGCGGGCGCGGGCGAGCTCTCGGATCGCCGTCAGGCCGGGCGTGGCGACCACAGCTGCCAACCAGCGGTCGAGGAGCGGGGCCGGGTCGTCGCTCAATCGGCGGAGCGGCGAGGAAGGACGACGACGAACCTGGCCGGCTCGCTGCCCTCGCTCGACGTCTCGACCTCGGGATCGTCCTTCAACAGCTCGTGGACGATGCGCCGCTCGACCGCCGTCATCGGCTCGAGCTCGACTCGATTCCCCGTGCCGGCGGCCCGCTCGGCGGCCTCGCGAGCAACGGTCTCGAGGGTGGCAGCGCGTCGCGCGCGATATCCCGCCGCGTCGACGACTACCCGCAGCCGGTCGTCTCCCTGGGTGCGGTGGCCGATCGCGTTAGCGAGGTACTGAAGCGCGTCGATCGTCTGGCCGTGGCGGCCGATCAGCACGCCGAGGTCGGGCCCGACCAGCGTTGCGACCAGCTCCTCGCCGCTCTCGTCGATCCGCACTGTTGCGGCGACGCCGGTCGCCGCCACGGTCCGCTCGAGCAGCTCACGAACGATTGTTGCCTGGCTCGTCTCTTCCTCGTGCCTCTCAGGGGTCGGCGCGGCGTCCTCGCCCACGTCCGCCGTCGCGAGAACCGACGCGGGCGTGTAGCCGACGCCGAGCAACCCGCGCTCGCCTTCGGTCACGACCTGAAACCGGATCGCGTCGCGGTCGAGCCCGGGAACCCGGCGCTGCAGCTCGCGTACGGCGCTCCACTTGGCCTCGCCGACGGTCTCTCCCGTCGCTTCGACCGTGATCTCGTTCGTCACCGCTTCGAGCCTCCACCACCGCGCTTGCGCTTCACGCGCCGAGGCGGTCCGGCGACCGGCTTGCGGGCCGGTGCGGGCGTCGCCTTCGTGGAGCTCGCCGCCGCATCCTTGCCGTTCGTGGTCGCCGCCTCTTCCTTTGCCGGTGTGCGCGAACTGCGCTTCTCCGGCGTGGCCGGCTTGGGCATCAGCCGTCTCGTCACGAGCCCCTGCCCGGTCGTCCAGAGGTTGGTCGTCAGCCAGTAGAGCATCAGACCGGCCGGGAACTTGATGATGAACGGGACGAAGAGCACCGGCAGCACCATCAGGAGGATGCGCTGGGCGCCCTGCATCGTCGACGACATGAAGTACGACGAGGAGAGCTGGCTCGCCACGTAGATCACGAGCAGTAGCGGCCCCCAGCCGTCCTTGACCGGCTGCGTGATGTCGACGAGGTGGAGCCAGTCGACCGAGCCCCCGTACTCGAGCAGCACGTTCTTGTCGAAGTGCCGGAGCACGTAGAAGAGCGAGATGAAGATCGGGATCTGGAGGACGATCGGCAGGCACGAGGCCGCTGGGTTGATCTTGTTGACCTTGTAGAAGGCCATCAACTCTTCGTTCTGGCGCTGCTTGTCGTGCTTCCACTTCTGCTGGATCGCCTTCATCTCCGGCGCATGCGCCTGGAGATTCTGCATCGAGTGAATCTGCTTCACGGTCACCGGCACGAGCAGGATCCGAACCATTACCGTCAGGGCGACGATCGACCAGGCCCACGAGAGTCCGCCCGTGGTGTGCAGCCAGATCAGGACGTGCTGGAGGAAGTGCTCGAGCGGCTTCAGCGGGTTGGTGAATGCGAGCACGTTCACGCCGGATGCTCCGCCTTGTGGCGGCGCCGGAAGTGGGCGTCCTCGGCGTAGTCGACTCCACCGTGGCTCCACGGGTTGCAGCGCAGCAGCCTCCAACCGGCGAAGGCGCCACCCTTGAAGAAGCCGTGGAGACGGAACGAGTCGATCGCGTACTGCGAGCAACTCGGGTGGTACTTGCACGTCCCCTCCGGCGTCAGCCGGCCGAACGTGAAGCGCCAGGCCTGGACGACCGCGATAGCGACGTACCTCACGCCGCCGCCTTTCCGAGAACCTCGGTCACCTGATCGACGAGCCACTGGTGGCCACGAGCATCTGCCGGCTCGGCCACTCCGGAACGGGCGGCGAGAACGTAGTCGCGTCCCGGAGGCACTCCGTCGGCGAGCTCCTGCCAGGTCTCGCGGAGCTGGCGCTTGAGGCGGTTGCGAACGACCGCGTTACCGACGGCTTTGGGCACGGCGAGGCCGAGGCGGGGCTCGCCGGCCGGATCGTCTTCACGCGGGAACCAGTGCAGGGTGAGATATCGGGTCGAGACGGACCGGCCCTGCCGGTAGACCGCATCGAAATCCTTCGACCGTGACAGGCGGTACCGGCGCTCCACAGACAGGGTGGTCGCTCAGGCGGAGAGGCGCTTGCGCCCCTTGGCGCGACGGCGCTTGAGGATCATCTGTCCGGCACGCGTCGACATACGGGCGCGAAAACCGTGCTTCCGCTTGCGGCGACGGACGTTGGGCTGGTACGTGCGTTTCACAGTGGAGCTCTCTTCGTCAGTGATTCGTCGGCCGCAACGTGCGGACGCGGGGCGGTCAGTATAGATGAGGTCCGAAGCCCCAGACTTATCCACAAGCATCGGCAGCGGCCGCGTGGTCGAAAGTGCTGCACCCGCCGCTTCCCTGTTGCCATCTGCGGTACGAAGAGCCCAACTGTCCACAGGTGTGGAAAGCAGTGTGGATGGGGGAAAAGCCCTGCAAATCGCTCGGTTATCAGGCAAGAAGGAGGTCTGCTCGAGAGATGGAGGGGCCTGCCTGGGCGGTGCTATGCTCGCCCTCCCCGCGACCAGTTGAGAGGAACCCCGAAGGGTGGAGCACACCATCGAGCCGACCGCCGAACGCCTGTGGGACGACGTCGCCGCGCGGCTCCGGGAGACCCTCAACGAGACCACGTACGCGACGTGGTTCGGAGATGCGTCGGCGGGCGATCTCAGCGACGACACGTTCTCCCTCGTCGTCCCGAACGACTTCACCCGGGAGTGGATCGAGGGCCACTTTCTCGGCTTCGTCAAGGCGGCGGCGCGCGATACGCTCGGCCGTGACGTTCGCGTCACGCTCACCGTGCGCGAGCCCGGGGCGACCCTGATTGCATCGGGCGAAGCCGGTGAGCCAACTGCGGCCGGCGTTGCCGTGGAAGCCGCTCCGCCGCCTGTTGCGAGCCCCAAGTACACGTTCGACCTCTTCGTGATCGGATCGTCGAATCGCTTCGCCCATGCGGCTGCGCTCGCTGTCGCCGAAGCGCCGGCGCAGGCGTACAACCCGCTCTTCATCTATGGCGGCACCGGGCTCGGCAAGACGCACCTGCTGCAGGCGATCGGCCAGTACGTGAGCGAGCACACGAAGGGCTCGACGACGCGCTACGTGACGAGCGAGACCTTCATGAACGACTTCATCAACTCGCTGCGTGACAAGCGGATCGAGGGCTTCAAGCAGCGCTACCGCACCTACGACGTCCTCCTCGTCGACGACATCCAGTTCTTCGAGGGCAAGGAGCGGATCCAGGAGGAGTTCTTCCATACGTTCAACTCCCTCTACGAGGCGGGCCGGCAGATCGTGATCTCGTCGGACCGGCCGCCGAAGGAGATCGCGACCCTTGAGGAACGTCTGCGGTCGCGATTCGAATGGGGGTTGATCACCGATATCCAACCGCCCGACCTCGAGACGCGCATCGCGATCCTTCGCAAGAAGGTGACGACCGACCGGATCGGCGTCAGCGATCCCGAGGTGCTGACGTTCATCGCAGGACGGGTCTCGACCAACATCCGGGAGCTCGAAGGCGCTCTCACTCGCGTCGTCGCGTTCTCGTCGCTGACCGGGCTCCCGCTGACCGTGGAGCTCGCCGAACAGGTGCTCCGCGACCTCTTCCCAGACGGTGACGCAGTGCCGGCCGTCACGATCACACGGATCCAGGAGGCCGTCTCCGACCGCTTCGGGCTCTCGGTGACGGAGCTTTGCAGCCAGCGGCGGTCGCAGGCTGTCGCGTATCCGAGGCAGGTTGCGATGTACCTCTCGCGCGAGCTGACGGATGCGTCGCTGCCGAAGATCGGCAAGGAGTTCGGGGGGCGCGATCACACGACCGTGATCCACGCTACGACCAAGATCACACGCCTGATTTCTGAGGATAGATCTGTGTATAACCTCGTTCAGGACCTCACAGCCCGGATCAAGCAGACCCGGTGATCTGTGGGACCCGCCCAGCTCCAGGATCTCGCCTGTGGGACCGGGCCTTTCTGTTCCCAGGTGGACCCACAGGCAGCAACCGCAGCGCAAAGCCGTTCCAGGCCGTCCTCCCCGTCATCCACACTCTCTACGTACTACAACAAGAGGTTCTTTAGATCATGATCGAAACAGACATCGAGGTTGGATCCGGGCTCAAGATCACCTGCGATCGTGACCAACTCGTCGACAAGCTCTCGGTCGTATCTCGCGTGGTCTCGACCCGCGGATCGGTTCAAGTGCTCGCCGGCGTGCTGTTGCGTCCTGAAGGGGAGACCCTGGAGCTGGCCGCGACCGACATGGAGCTGTCGTTGCGAACGACACTCGCTGCTCAGGTCGAAGGCTCGAGCTCGCTCGTCGTTCCCGGCAAGCTGCTCGTCGATCTGACCCGGCTGCTGCCGGCGTCTGAAGTCACGATCGAGTACCGGCCCGAAGACGGTGTCGCACATATTTCGAGCGGAACCTACTCGTCGAAGCTGAACGTCTTCGCTGCGGAAGACTTCCCGCGCCTGCCGGCGATCGATCCGGCGCCGCACCAGGTCGAGACGTCATCGCTGCTCGAGACCGTCGACCGCGTTGCACGCTCGGCCTCGAAGGACGAGTCACGCCCGGTCCTGACGGGGATCCAGGTTCGATTCGAAGGGACGCGTCTCCTGATGGCGGCGACCGACTCGTACCGGCTCTCCTTCAAGGAGACCGAGCTCGAGCAGGCAGGGCCCGACCTCGAGGCGATCATCCCGGCCAGGGCGCTGACAGAGCTCGCCAGGATCGCGGCAGGCACCGAGACCGTCACCCTCGGTGTGAACGAGAACACCGTCGTCTTCGGCACGGGCGACACCTGGCTGACGACGCGGCGCATCGACGGGCAGTTCCCCGACGTCAGCCGCCTGCTGCCGGAGTCGTTCGAGATCGAAGTCGATCTGCCACGGGCCGAGCTTCGCGATGTCGTGCGGCGTGCCGGCGTGATGGCGCTGCGCAACGCGCCGTTGAGGCTTCGCTTTGCCGAGGGCGAGCTGACCATCTCGGCGCAGAGCCAGGACGTCGGCGAGACGCGGGAGTCGTTGCCGGCCGCGTATAGCGGCGAGCCGCTCGAGATCGGCTTCAACGCGGAGTTTCTGGCCGACGGGGTCGATGCGGTGCGGGGCGATACCGTGCGGCTGAAGCTGATCAACCCGCTCCGGCCCGGCCTGATCACCTCTGCTGACGACTCCTTCTGGTACCTGATCATGCCGATCAGGCTCGCCGGCTGATCGTCGCCGCAGTCACGCTTCGCGACTTCCGGTCGTACGCCCGGCTCGATCTCTCGCTCGAGCCGGGGCTCGTGCTCGTGACGGGACCGAACGGCGCCGGCAAGACGAACCTGCTCGAGTCGCTGCACGTCGGCACGCAGGGCTTCTCTCCCCGAACGCGCGCCGACGCGCAGCTGATCCGCAACGGCGCGGCGGCGGCGCGCTTGGAGCTCTCCGGCCGCAGAGGCACCGTCCCGGTCGAGGTCTCGGTCAGCCTCAGCACGGTCGAGCCCAAGCGCGCGCGTCTCGACGGTGCGACGCTGCGATCCGCCGAGCAGCTGCGCGGCGAGCTCGCCACCCTCGTGTTCACACCCGACAGGCTCGTCGTCGTCAAGGGAGGGCCGGCAGCGAGACGGGCGTACCTCGATCGCTCCCTCGGCCGGCTCTACCCTGCCCGCTCGCACATCTCGCTCGACTACGCGGCCGCGATCGGTCAACGGAATGCCGCCCTGCGGCGCGTCGCAGCCGGCGCGTCGCAGCGCGACGTCCTGTCCCCGTGGACAGCCCAGGCGGCCGATCTGGGCGCGATGCTGACCGCGGCCCGACGTGATACCGTCGCGCTGCTCCAGGCAGGGTTTGCGGAACGGGCCGGTGAGCTCGGCCTCGAGGGCGCCTCGCTTGGCTACGACGCCGCGCCCGCGACGATCGCGGAGCTCGAGGCGCGGCTCGACCGAGACATCGAGCGCGGTGTCACCTCCATCGGACCGCATCTCGATGAGCTCGCGATCCGCGCCGGAGATCGCGACCTCCGTACCTTCGGCTCGCAGGGCGAGCAGCGGCTCGCTGTTCTCTCGCTGCTTCTCGCCGAGGCCGAGCTGATCGCGCAACGCCGCAAAGTGCCGCCCCTCCTCCTGCTCGACGACGCGTTCTCGGAGCTCGACGAGAGCAGGCGGCGGATCCTGAGTGAGAGGATCGGTTCCGTGGGTCAGACGATCGTGACCGCGACCGGGCCCGAAGCGCTTCCCCTCGCACCGGCCCAGCTTCTCCGAGTATCTCCCGGCCGCGTCACGGTGGGCTGATGGAGAGGCTCGAGGGATCGTTGCGTGGCGCGTTGCGCGGCGCCGGCGTGCCGGATGCGGGAGCTCTCGCCGAGGTGACGCGCGTCTGGCCGGCCGCAGTCGGCGACGCGATCGCGCGCGCGGCCTGGCCACGACGCATCACGAGCGACGGCACGCTGCTCGTGGCGGCAACGTCTGCAACCTGGGCCTTCGAGCTCGGTCTCCTGGCCGAGGAGATCCTCGCGAAGCTCGCCGCCGCGGTCGGGAAGGGCGCGCCGACCGCGATCCGTTTCAGCCCCGGGGAAGTGCCGTCGCCTGCTGCGCTCCCCGCCGCTGAGGCAACGCCGGTACCTCCCGAGATCGACGCCGCAACGCGCCTGCTCGCGGACGAGCTGACGGCCGCGATGAGCGACGAGGAGCTGCGCACGACGATCGCTCGCGCTGCCGCAGCGAGCCTCGCCAAGAGCGCCTCCGACCGGCATTTCTGATACACTGCACGAACCGATAAAAAGCCCTATTTGCAGGGCTTTTTTCTTAAGAAAGGCGATCCTAGCCGCTTGACCGAGACGGATTACACCGCAAAGGACATCACGGTCCTGGAAGGCCTCGAGCCGGTCCGGCTCCGGCCCGGGATGTACATCGGCTCGACAGGGCCTCGCGGCCTCCACCACCTCGTCTACGAGGTAGTCGACAACGCTGTCGACGAGGCTCTCGCCGGCCGCAACGACCTCGTCGACGTCACGATCCACCCCGACAATTCCGTCACTGTCGTCGATGCCGGCCGCGGGATCCCGGTCGACATGATCGAGGAGCAAGGCCTCCCGGCGCTGACCGTCGTGCTGACGAAGCTCCACGCGGGCGGCAAGTTCGGCGGTGAGGGCTACAAGGTCTCCGGCGGCCTCCACGGCGTCGGCGTGTCGGTCGTCAATGCGCTCTCGGAGTGGCTCGTCGCCGAGGTCCGTCGCGACGGCACCCTCTACCGCCAGGAGTTCGCGCGCGGCGTGCCGCAGGGCGAGATGGAGACGGTCGGGCCGGCCGAAGGCACCGGTACGACGATCTCCTTCCTGCCCGACCGCGAGGTCTTCGAGGAGACCGACTACTCGGCCTCGACGCTTGCCCAGCGCCTGCGAGAGACGGCCTTCCTGACGCGCGCGCTCCGGATCGTGCTGCGCGACGAGCGCCCCGCCGGGACGACGCAGGAGTTCCACTACGAGGGCGGCATCCGCGACTTCGTCGCCTACGTGAACGAATCGAAGGACCCGGTCCACAAGCACGTCGTCTACTTCGAGGGCGAAAACGAGCAAGGCGCAGTCGAGGTCGCGATGCAGTGGAACACCTCTTACGTCGAGTCGGTGTTCTCGTTCGCGAACAACATCAACACGACCGAGGGCGGCTCCCACCTCTCCGGCTTCAAAGCGGCGCTCACCGGCACGCTCAACAAGTACGCCCGCGAGAAGGGCCTGCTGAAGGAGAAGGAGGACAACCTCGACGGCGAGGACGTCCGCGAGGGGCTCGCGACCGTGATCTCCGTCAAGTTGCGCGACCCGCAGTTCGAGGGTCAGACGAAGACGAAGCTCGGCAACCTGTGGGTACGCGGCCTCGTCGAGCAGACCGTCAACCAGAAGCTCGCGGAGTTCCTCGAGGAGAATCCGGCGGAGGCGCGGCAGATCATCACGAAGGCCGTTTCGGCCTCGCGCGCCCGTCAGGCGGCACGGAAGGCGCGTGAGTTGACGCGGCGCAAGAGCGCACTCGAGAACTCGTCGCTGCCGGGCAAGCTCGCGGACTGCTCGCTCAAGGAAGCCGATCTCTGCGAGCTGTACATCGTCGAGGGAGACAGCGCCGGAGGCTCGGCCAAGCAGGCCCGCGACCGCACGTATCAGGCGATCCTCCCCCTGCGCGGCAAGATCATCAACAGCGAGAAGAACCGGATCAACAAGGTGCTCTCGAACAACGAGATCCAGGCGATGATCACCGCGATCGGCACCGGCTTCGGCGACGAGTTCACGATCGAGAACATCCGCTACGGCCGGATCATCGTGATGACCGACGCCGATGTCGACGGCGCGCACATCCGGACGCTGATCC
This sequence comes from uncultured Thermoleophilia bacterium, assembly GCA_963829285.1. Taxonomy (GTDB): domain Bacteria; phylum Actinomycetota; class Thermoleophilia; order Gaiellales; family Gaiellaceae; genus Gaiella. Next base: position 544,960 of record CAWHHW010000004.1, read on the forward strand.
TCACGTTCATCTACCGCACGATGCGCGAGCTGGTCGAGCGCGGGCACATCTACATCGCGGTGCCGCCGCTCTACCACGTCAAGCTCGGCAACCAGGAGCTCTACTTCGAGAAGGACAGCCAGCTCGAGGAGCTTCTCGTCCGCGAGCGCGTGAAGGACATCGTGATCACCTCGCGCAGCGGCGATGACGTCTCGCTGACCGAGGCGCGCTACCAGCGGTTCGTCCGGGTCCTCTCGGATCTGGAAGCGTGGCAGGCGAAGCTCGAGAGTGAGTACCCGTCTGCTGCGCGCTTCGTAATCGACCACCGGCTCGTCGAGACCGACGCCCTGACCGCGACCGACGCGGAGGCCGCGATCGCCGGGATACCAGCAAACGGCTACGAGCTCTCGGTGACGGAGCGGCTCGAGGACAGGTTGAGCGTCAAGATCGTCGAGACGGAAACGAGTGCTGCAACGCACCTCGACCTGCCCGCCGGCCTCTTCGGCTCACCCTCGTATGCGAGCCTGAAGCGCGCGTACGAGAAAGTGGCGGAAGTCGTGGGACTCCCGGGGTTCGAGCTCACCTACGGCAAGAAGTCGGCCACCGCCGGCACCTACGCCGACCTCCGTGCGAAGGCGCTCGAACTGGCGAAGGAAGGGATGCAGATCAGCCGTTTCAAGGGCCTCGGCGAGATGAACCCGGAGCAGCTGTGGGAGACCACCATGGATCCGGCCCGCCGCATGCTGCTCAAGGTCGAAGTCGACGATGCGGCCGCGGCCGATCAGGTGTTCTCGATGCTGATGGGCGACCAGGTCGAGCCCCGGCGGCTCTTCATCGAGCAGAACGCGAAGGAAGTGAAGTTCCTGGATGTGTGACCTTGTCGCGCCCACACGACGGCATCTAGCCTCGACTCCGAAGGAGACGAGCTTTGTCTGATGCGCTAGAGCCTCTCGGCGCCGGCCGGGTCGAGCCGCGCGAGCTCGAGCTCGAGATGCGCTCGAGCTTCCTCGACTACGCGATGTCGGTGATCGTCAGTCGCGCACTCCCCGACGTTCGCGACGGCCTCAAGCCTGTCCACCGCCGCGTTCTCTGGGGGATGCACGACGCGGGTGTGCAGCCGAACCGGCCGTACAAGAAGTCCGCCTCGATCGTCGGTGACGTGATGGGCCGCTACCACCCGCACGGCGACCAGGCCATCTACGACACGCTCGTCCGGATGGCGCAGCCGTTCTCGCTGCGCTACCCGCTGGTCGACGGTCAGGGCAACTTCGGCTCTCTCGACGACGATCCGCCGGCCGCCATGAGGTACACCGAGTGCCGGCTGACGCGCCTTGCGACCGAGATGCTGCGCGACATCGACATGGACACCGTCGACTTCGGGCCGAACTACGACGAGTCGCGCAAGGAGCCGCTCGCGATGCCGGCGCGCTTCCCGAACCTGCTCGTCAACGGCTCTGCCGGAATCGCCGTCGGGATGGCGACCAACATGCCGCCGCACCACCTCGGCGAGACGATCGACGCGGTCGTCCAGCTGATCGACAAGCCCGAGGCGAATGTCGAGGACCTGATGAAGCACCTGAAGGGGCCGGACTTCCCGACGGGCGCGATCATCGTCGGCCGCTCGGGTATCCGTGACGCCTACCGCACCGGCCGCGGCCGCATCATCATGCGCGCCCGCGCCCACATCGAGGAGCTCCGGGGCGGCAAGAGCGCGATCGTCGTCACCGAGCTGCCCTACGGCGTCAAGAAGGGCGGCGACAGCGGCGTGATCAAGAAGATCGCCGACCTCGTCAACGACAAGGTGATCACCGAGGTCTCCGATCTCGCCGACCACTCCGACCGCTCCGGCATGAGGATCCAGATCGAGCTCAAGCGAGATGCGATCCCTCAGGTCGCGCTGAACAAGCTCTTCAAGCACACCTCTCTCCAGGCGACCTTCGGCTACAACGCCGTCGCGCTCGCCGACGGCGTACCGCGCGTCATGTCGCTGCTCGAGATCGTGCGGCACTACCTCGACTTCCAGCGCGAGGTCGTGTCACGCCGCTCGAAGTTCGAGCTCCGCCAGAACGAGAAGCGCGCCCACGTCCTCAAGGGCTACCTGATCGCGCTCGACAACCTCGACGCCGTGATCGCACTGATCCGGGGCTCCGACGACACCGATTCGGCCCGCACCGGCCTGATGACACAGTTCGACCTCTCCGAGATCCAGGCGCAGGCGATCCTCGACCTCCGCCTCGCGCGACTGACCGGCCTGGCGCGCAAGGAGATCGAGGCCGAGTACGCCGACCTGCAGGAGCGCATCGCCGAGCTCCGCGCCATTCTCGGCGACCCGGCGCGGATCGACGCTCTGATCCGCGAAGAGCTGCTCGAGGTGAAGCAGGCCTACGGCCGCACCGATGAGCGCCGCACCGAGATCGTGATGGGCGAGGATTCGCTCGAGCTCGAGGACATGATCGCGGAGGAGGACATGGTGATCGCGATCACCCGCTCCGGGTACATCAAGCGACTCCCGGTCACCACGTACCGCGAGCAACGCCGCGGCGGGATCGGCGTGATGGGGATGGACATGAAGGACGACGACTACATCGAGCACCTGTTCGTCGCCTCGACGCACGACTTCATCCTCTTCTTCACGAGCGTCGGCAAGGTCTACCGGCTCAAGGTGCACGAGCTCCCGCTCGGCTCGCGACAGTCGAAGGGCCGCGCAATCGTCAACCTGCTGCCGTTCCGTCAGGACGAGCTCGTCCGTGCGGTGATCGCGACGCGCGACTACAAGGAGTCGAAGTACCTCGTCTTCGCAACGAAGAAGGGCGTGATCAAGAAGACGGCCTTCCTCGAGTACAACACGCCGCTCAAGGCCGACGGGATCATCGCGCTGAAGATGCGCGAGGGGGACGAGCTGATCGGTGTGAGGCTCACCGACGGCGACGACGACATCCTGATGGTCTCGCGCCTCGGGCAGGCCGTGCGCTTCCACGAGAGCGACGTCCGCGCGATGGGGCGTCCGGCCTCGGGTGTGGCCGGCATGAAGATGCGGGGTGCCGACGAGGTGATCGAGGTCGACATCGCTTCGGACGACGCGGACCTGCTGGTCGTGACCGAGAACGGCTGGGGCAAGCGCACGCGCGTCTCCGAGTATCCCGTCAAGGGCCGCGGCACGATGGGTGTCAAGACGGCGCAGCTCGTCGAAGGCAAAGGTCATCTCGTCGGCGCGCGGATCGTTCGCGAGGGCTACCAGGTGATGCTGATCTCGGACGGCGGCACGGTGATCAAGATGGCCGCCGACGGAATCAAGCGCTCCGGCCGCGCCACTCAGGGCGTGATCGTGATGCGCCTGCGTGAGGGCGAGCACGTCTCGACACTTGCTCCCGTGGTGGGGTCGGACGACGACGAGACCGAGCCCACGAAGACCACCTCGGACGCGCTTGTTGCCGTTCCTGACGACGATGAGCTCCTGGGCGACACCGACGACGATCTCGAATTAACGGCCGACGCAGACGTCCAGGACGACCTCTAGGCCTACGAGTCGATTAGCTCCTTGGCCTTGTTCGAGAGCGCGGTCAACAGGTCGATAGGAATGGGGAAGACGATCGTCGAGTTGTTGCTCGAACCGATCTCGAGCAGCGTCTGCAGGTAACGGAGCTGCACCGTGATCGGCTCCTGAGACATCACTGCTGCCGCATCCTTGAGCCTCTCCGAAGCCTGATACTCCCCTTCAGCCGAGATCACCTTGGCGCGGCGCTCGCGCTCGGCCTCGGCCTGCCTGGCCATCGCGCGTTGCATGTCGTTCGGGATCTCGACGTCCTTCACCTCGACGATCGACACCTTGATCCCCCACGGCGAGGTGGCGCCGTCGATGATCGTTTGCAGGATCGCGTTGATCTTGTCCCTCTCCGACAACAGTTCGTCCAGCACATGCTGCCCGAGCACCGACCGCAGAGTCGTCTGCGCGATCTGTGAGGTGGCGTTCATGAAGTTCTCGACCTGGACGATTGCCGCCTTCGGCTCGACGATCCGGAAGTAGGCGACCGCATTGACCCGGACGGGCACGTTGTCCTTCGTGATCACTTCCTGCGGCGGCACGTTCAGGGTCACCGTGCGCAGCTCGACCTTCTCCATCTTGTCCACGAAGGGAATCAGGAAGAAGAGACCTGGCCCTTTCGTCTCCGGGAGGAGCCGGCCGAGCCGGAAGATGACGCCGCGCTCATACTCGCGCGCGATCTTGATCGTCGCGAACAGCACGACGAACACCAGGACGACGACAACGGCGGCGACGATCAGTGCGATGTTCACGACTCCCGACCCTTCAGTTGAGGTTGCCCTGATCCTACTCCCGTAAGGATTCCGTCAAGCATCCGTCGAATCTCTTGTGGAGGGTGGCAAGGTCAGCCACCCTGGAACCGCCGTGAAGCTACTCCTTGCCGCCATCTCAGCCGCTGTCGCGCTGGCTCTGCCCGCGGCCGCCTCGGCGGGCCTCGCCTCGATCACCTTTCGCAACGTCCCGCTCCACGGAGAACGGACGCTGGCCGCCTCGCCGGGCGAGTTCGACCTCGTCGGAGTCCGCTGGCGCGGCAGCGGCTCGGTCTGGCTCAGCGTTCACGCGGCAGGCGGGCACTTCGGACCGTGGCTCAATGCGGCGCCGGAGGAAGGCGACCAGCCAGACGTGCAGTCGCGTGAGTCAGGTGCAAGTCGAGGCCTCCGGGTCGGCAACCCGACGTGGGTGGGCCCTTCTGACGGCATCCGCTACCGGATCAGAGGGCGGGTCAGCCACCTTCGGGCCTCGTTCGTTCGGAGCCCAGAGCTGAGGATCCCTCTGCGCGCCGTCGCGTCGGCGGGCTCACCGCCGATCGTGTCACGGGCGGCCTGGGGCGCCGACGAGTCGATCCGCCGCAACGCCCCCGAATACGCGCCGAGCATCCGCCTCGCAATCGTTCATCACACGGCCGGCCCGAACAGCTATTCGCCCGCGGAGGCGGCCGCGATCATGCGCGGAATCGAGATCTACCACGTCAAGTCGAACGGCTGGAACGACATCGGCTACAACTATCTCGTCGACCGCTACGGCACCGTCTACGAGGGCCGCTACGGCGGGATCGACCGCAACGTGATCGGCGCGCACGCACGCGGGTTCAACACGGGCTCGGTCGGAGTGGCGGTCATCGGCACGTTCTCCGGCGAGGGAATCCCGGCCGCGGCGGAGGCGTCGCTCGAGAAGTTGCTCGCGTGGAGGCTCGATCTCGCGCACGTCGATCCGCTCTCGTCGTTCACCGCGATCTCGGGTGGCAGTGAGAAGTACGTCGCCGGGACGTCCGTGGTTCTCCGTGCCGTCTCAGGCCACCGGGACACGGGCTCGACCGAGTGCCCTGGCAACCTCCTCTACGCCCGGCTCGGTGCGATCGCGGCCAGGGCGCAGGCAATCGGCTTGCCGAAGCTGTACGAGCCCGCGGTGACCGGGGCGCTCGGCGGGCCGGTGCGCTTCAGCGCCAGGGTCTCGGCGCCGCTCCCGTGGAAGGTCACGGTGACCGACGCACTCGGGCAAGAGCTTGCCACTGGGAGCGGGCTCGGCCCGACCGTGGACTGGACGTGGGACGCCTCACTCGTCGTCGCGGGGGGCGTTCATTGGCGAATCGATGTCGCCGGTGCGACCTCCGCGACCGGCACGATCGGCAAGGCACCCGCCTCCGGCCCCCTCGCGATCACAGGAACACCCGCCGATCCCGACACGATCAGCCCAAACGGCGACGGTTTCGCAGACACCTCGACGATCAGCTATACGACGACCGCGCCGGCAACCGTTACTGCGACCCTGCTCGACGCGACCGGCGGTGAGCTCGCCGCCGTCCTGCCGGCGACGCTCGAACCGGCCGGACAGCACAGCCTCGCCTTCGACGGTCTCGGCCAGCCCGACGGGAGCTACACGATCCTCATCACGGCCACAGACTCCTCGGGCGCGGCCGTATCGCTTCAGACGCCGTTGTCGATCACCCGCACCCTTGGCTCGGTCGCGCTGGCGCCCGCGATCTTCACCCCGAACGGCGACGGGATCGGAGACGAGCTCCAGATGACCTTCCAACTGGCCGCGCCCGCCGCGGTGAGGCTGCGCGTGATGCGCGACGGAATCTGGGTTGCGACGCCATTCTCCGGCCCACTCGCAGCCGGCCCGCAATCGCTCACCTGGGACGGCAGCAAGCGGGTCGGCAGCGCGCCGGATGGCTCGTACACAGCCGTGGTCGAGGCTACCGACACCGTGGGCACGGCCTCTGCCTCGCTGCCGTTCCTCAAGGACACGCATGCACCGGCGATCCGGCTCTATCCGCGACCGCCGCGGCTCTGGGTCTCCGAGGCAGCGACGTTGACGATCCGGGTCAACGGCAAGATCGTGCGCACGCAGGTCCCGGGTCCGGGATACGTGGCGTTGAGCGGCGTCAAGCGCGTCCGCTCGATCGTCGTCGTCGCCCGTGACGCAGCAGGCAACAAGGCGGTACTGACTAGACTCGCACTGTGATTCCGACCGCTCCGTTCGGCAAAGAGGAAATCGAGAGGATCCTTCCGCATCGGGACCCGTTCCTGTTGCTGGACGAGGTGATCGAGCTCATTCCGGGTCAGAAGGTGGTGGCCACCCGGCTCGTGCGGGCCGACGACTGGTGGTTCCCGGGCCACTTCCCGCAGCGTCCCGTGATGCCCGGCGTGCTGATCGTCGAGGCGATGGCGCAGGCAGGAGCCGTGGCCGTGCTCGTGGAGGAGGAGAATCGCGGCAAGATCGCCTTCTTCGCAGGGATCGACGACTGTCGTTTCAAGCGGGTCGTCTCACCCGGCGAGACGCTGACGCTGACGTGTGAGATCGACGCGATGCGCGGTCCGGTCGGGCGCGGCAAGGCGACCGCGACGGTAGACGGCAAGCTCGCGGTGCGCGGGACGCTGACGTTCGCGGTGGAGCGATGATCGGATCGGCCACGGGGCCGCGGATCGGAATCACAGGGCTCGGAGTGAACGTTCCCGCCACGGTGATGACGAACGACGACCTGACCCGCTTCGTCGACACCTCGGACGAGTGGATTCGGGAGCGGACAGGGATCCGGGAGCGTCGCATAGCCACCCAGGAAGAGTCGCTCACGGACATCGCGCTGCCCGCGGCGCGGCAGGCCCTCGCCGAGTCGGGTGTCGATCCGGCGGAGATCGATCTTCTCGTCTGTGCCACGCTGACGCCCGACATGATCTTTCCGACCGCATCTGCCCTGATGGCCGACGCGCTCGAGTTACCGAACGCCGCGGCCTACGACTTGCTCGCGGGCTGCACGGGCTTCGTCTATGCGATCGCCCAGGCCTACGCGATGCTCGCCTCGGGGCTCTCGAAGAAGGCGCTCGTCGTCGGCGGTGACGTGCTTTCGAAGATTCTCGACTGGGAGGACCGCTCGACGCTCGTTCTCTTCGGAGACGGCGCCGGCGCCGTCGTGATGGAGCCCGTCACGAGCGGCGGCTTCCTCGGCTTCGAGCTCGGCGCCGACGGTGCCGGCGGCGTCCACCTCTCCTACCCGGGGAGCGGCTCGCGCCACTACGACGGGCCGAAATCGGCGCTGCAGATGAACGGGCGCGAGGTGTTCAAGTTCGCCACGCGCGTGCTCGTGACGTCCGCAGAGGCTGTGCTCGAGCAGTGCGATCGGACGATCGACGAGGTCGATGTCTACGTCCCGCATCAGGCCAACAAGCGGATCATCGACTACGCGGTCACGAAGCTCGGGATCGCGCCGGAACGGACGGTCGTCAACGTCGACCGGTTCGGGAACACGTCGTCCGGGTCTATCCCGCTCGCTCTCGCGGAGGCGCGGGCGGACGGGAGGCTCACTGACGGCGCGCTCGTGTTGATGACGGGAATGGGTGCGGGCCTCACGTGGGGCTCGGCCTTGATCGAATGGGGAGGCCAGCCGGTCTCCGGTGGGAGGGCCAGTTGAGCAAGGTTGCCTTTTGCTTCCCCGGACAGGGTGCCCTCGAGGCCGGCATGGGACGGGAGCTCGCCGAGGCTGTCCCCGCTGCCATGGAGGTCTACCGCGTCGGTAGCGAGGCGTCGGGCCTCGATCTCCGCAAGCTCTGCTTCGACTCGCCGCTCGAGGAGATGGTCGAGACCGAGGTGCAGCAGCCGGCTCTCGTCGCGACATGCCTGGCCATTCTGGCCGCGATGCGCGCGCAGGGGCTCGAGCCGGACATCGTCGTCGGCCACTCCGTGGGCGAGTATTCGGCTCTCGCGTCGGTTTCGGTGGTAGGAACCGGCGAGGCGATCGGCCTCGTGCGCGAGCGTGGGCTCGCGACGGCCGAAGCAGCCCGTCTCCATCCGGGCTCGATGGCGGCAATCCTCGGGCTCGAAGACGAGGCGGTCGAGGACCTCTGCCGCCAGATCGAAGGCGTCTGGCCCGCCAACTACAACTGCCCGGGCCAGATCGTCGTCTCCGGCGAGAACGAGGCCGTCGACGAGCTGTGTGCCGAGGCGCAGGCACTCGGTGCGCGGAGGGCGATCAAGCTGAAGGTGACGGGCGCCTTCCACTGCCCGCTCGTCGGTAGCGCCGCCGACCGGCTGCGCCCGGCCATCGACGCGATCCGGTTCAACGATCCCTCGGCACCGTTCATGTCGACCGTGACCGCTCGGGTGGAGCCCGCGACGCGCTTCGCATCGCTCCTGATAGACCAGCTCACGGCGCCGGTCAAGTTCACTCAGGCTGCGACAGAGCTGATCCAGGCCGGCGTCACGACATTCGTCGAGGTCGGCCCTGGCAGCGTTCTCTCCGGGCTCCTGCGCAGGATCGACAAGAACGTGCGGGCGATCTCGGTCAACGACCTCGCCAGCCTCGAGAACGCACGGGAGGTGCTCTCGGCATGAGCGCGTTCTGCTCACTCGACGGCAAGACCGCCCTTGTCACCGGTGCCTCGCGTGGCATTGGCCGCGCGATCGCCATCGAGCTCGCCGCTGCCGGCGCCTCGGTCGTGGTCGGCTATCGAACCGGTCAGCAAGAGGCGGAAGAGGTCGCGCAGGAGATCGGCGGCCGCGCCGTCCAGGCAGACGTCTCGGACCCGGGCTCGGCCCTGGCGCTCGTCGAGGCTGCCGGCGACGTCGACATCCTCGTCAACAACGCAGGCCTCACCCGCGACGGCCTCCTGGCCCGGATGAGCGACGAGGACTGGCGCGTGGTGATCGAGACCAACCTCTCGTCGGTCTTCTACACCTGTCGAGCCGTGGCGCGCCCGATGATGAAGAAGCGCGCGGGCGCGATCGTCAACGTGTCGTCCATCGTCGGTGTGCACGGCAACTGGGGCCAGACGAACTACGCCGCCTCCAAGGCCGGCATCATCGGGTTCACGAAGTCGCTCGCCAAGGAGCTCGGGAGCCGCAACGTCCGCGCGAACGTCGTCGCGCCCGGGTACGTGCAGACCCAGCTGACCGACGTCCTGCCGGAGGAAGCGACCGCTGCGATGCTCCAGCAGACGCCGCTCGGCCGGCTCGGTGACCCGGCCGATGTCGCCGGTGCCGTTCGCTTTCTCTGCTCCGACGAGGCCTCGTTCGTGACGGGTGAAGTGCTGCTCGTCGACGGCGGCCTCGGGATGTAGCCTGCTCTCCCATGACTACCTCAAATCCCAGGCGCAGAGTGGTCATCACCGGCATCGGTGGCGTTACCTCTCTCGGCAACACCATGGAGGACAGCTGGGCCGGTCTCGTTGCCGGCCGCTCCGGCGCCGGGCCGATCACGCAGTTCGATACGGCGGGCTACGCCGTCAACTTCGCCTGCGAGGTCCGTGACCTCGAGATCACGGACTACATCGACTACAAGGCGTCGCGCCGGATGGATCGCTTCACCCACCTCGCACTCGTCGCGGCACGCCAGGCCGAGGCCGACTCCGGGCTCGAGATCGCTCCGATCGCCGATCGAGTCGGCGCCGCGGTCGCAACCGGAATCGGCGGCCTGAAGTCGTTCGAGGCCTGCGTGAACCAGCTGAACGAGCGCGGTCCCGACCGGGTCAACCCGTTCTCGATCGTCCAGATCATCCCGAACCTCGCCGCCGGCTGGGTCTCGATCGAGCTCGGCACCAGAGGCCCGCTGCTTGCCCCCTGCACGGCGTGCGCCGCCTCGAACATGGCGATCGGCGACGGGCTCGACGCGATTCGCCTCGGCCGCGCGGACGTGATGTTCTGTGGTGGGACAGAGGCTCCGGTGACGACGGTCAGCATCGCGGGCTTCGCGGCCATGCGGGCGATCTCGAGGCGAAACGACGATCCGGAGCGCGGCTCGCGGCCGTTCGACGGTGAGCGTGACGGCTTCGTGATGGGCGAGGCTTCGGGCATGGTAGTGGTCGAGGAGCTCGAGCACGCGAAGGCTCGCGGCGCCAAGATCTACGCGGAACTGCTCGGTTACGGCGTCTCGTCGGACGCAAACCACGTCTCCGACCCCGACCCGAGCGGCAAGAACCCGGCGCGGGCGGTCACGATGGCCCTCGCCGACGCCGGGATCGCCGCGGAAGACATCGGCTACATCAACGCGCACGGGACCTCCACACCGGCCGGCGACAGCGGCGAGACACGGGTGCTGAAGGTGGCGCTCGGCGAGGACAAGGCGTATCGAACACCGATCTCCTCCACGAAGGGGGCCACGGGTCACTGCCTCGGAGCCGCCGGCGCGATCGAGGCGATCTTCACGATCCTGGCCTTGCAGCGCGGCGTTCTTCCGCCGACGATCAACCAGACGACGCCCGATCCGACCTGCGATCTCGACTACATCCCGAACGAGGCGCGGCACGAGCAGGTCGAGGTCGGCGTCTCCAACTCGTTCGGCTTCGGCGGCCACAACGCCTGCCTCGTCTTCCGTCGCTGGCACGACGAGGCCTGACCCGGCTCGCCAGGCGCGCGACGGCAGCCTAAGATGGCGCAGATGTCCGCGACCGACAAGATCGACGTCTCGATCGAGCACAAGCAGGCGACGCTCGATGACGGGAAGGCGAAGAAGCACCCGAACACCTGCCCCGGCTGCGGCTCGCACTATCGTGACGACGAGCTTCAGGCCCATCTGGGCGTCTGCCCTCAGTGTGGCCATCATTTCCCGGTCCGAAGCGCCGAGCGAATCGAGCAACTCGTCGACCCCGGCAGCTTCTCCGAGGAGGACGGGGCGCTGCGATCGAGCGACCCACTCGGCTTCTTCGACCTCAAGCCCTACACCGAGCGGCTTGCCGAGGCCGAGGTCTCGACCGGCCTCGGTGACGCAATGATCACCGGGACGGCGCGGATCGATGACCTTCCCTGCCGACTCGCGGTGATGGACTTCTCGTTCATGGGCGGCTCGATGGGGAGCGTGGTCGGCGAGAAGTTCGCGCGTGCGTGCGAGCACTCCGTCTCCGACGGCCGGCCGATCGTGTCGATCTCGTCGTCGGGCGGCGCCCGCATGCAGGAGGGGATTCTGGCGCTGATGCAGCTGCCGAAGACGATCAGCGCGCTCGAGGAGCTACAGGATGCGCGCGGCGTGATGCTCTCGGTGCTCGCGCACCCGACGACAGGCGGCCTTCTTGCGAGCTTCGCCTCGCTCGGCGACGTGCTGGTCGCCGAACCGGGGGCCCTGATGTCGTTTGCCGGTCCTCGCGTCGTAGCGCAGACGACGCGCGAGAAGCTGCCGGACGACTTCGGCCTCGCCGAGTCGAACCTCCGCTTCGGCCACATCGACCGGATCGTCCCTCGCTCCGAGCTGCGATCCGTGCTCGCCCAGCTCCTCCGTCTCTTCGAGCGGAAGCAATGACGACCGACGCCGAGTTGGGCCTGCGCGACCGTCTCGCCAAGCTGAGCGGCGTCAGCCTCCTGCGCGGAACGCGGCTGTCCGCCGAGCTCGAGCGCCTGCAGCGGCAGCTCGAACGGCTCAAAGAGGACACGTCGGACGAGGCGATCTGGGAGCGTGTGGAGCTCGCCCGGCACCAGGAACGGCCGTACACGCTGGACTACGTCGAACGAATGCTCGACGACTTCTTCGAGCTCCACGGCGACCGCGGCCGGATGGACGACCACGCGATAGTGGCCGGGATCGGCAAGCTCGACGGACGCACCATCGCGCTGATCGGCACGCAGAAGGGCCGCGATCTGAAGGAGCGGACGAACCGAAACTTCGGCATGGCCTCTCCGGAGGGCTATCGCAAGGCGATGCGGGTGATGGATCTCGCCAACCGGCACGGGTTCCCACTTGTGACGTTGATCGACACGCCCGGCGCCTACCCCGGCGTCGCTGCCGAGCAGCACGGGCAGGGTGGCGCGATCGCCCATTCGCAGGCGGCGATGATTCGCCTCGACGTCCCGACGATCGCGGCGGTGATCGGCGAGGGCAGCTCCGGCGGCGCCATCGCAATCGCGGTCGCGGATCGCGTGCTGATGCAGGAGAACGCGATCTACGCGGTGATCTCGCCCGAAGGCTGTGCTGCGATCCTCTGGCGCGACGCTTCGCAGGCGAAGAAGGCCGCGTCGGCGTTCCGCCTCGATGCGGCCCACTGCCTCGCGCTCGGCGTGGTGGACGGGATCGTGCCGGAGCCGGTAGGCGGCGCGCAGGCGGATGTCGAGCTCGCGGCGGTGCTTCTGCGCGAGTCGGTCGTCTCACATCTGCGCGAGCTCGACGGCATCGCCCCCGAGAAGCTCCGCCGCAACCGTCGCGCGAAGTTCCGCGCGATGGGCGTCTTCACGTAGCGGTAGTAGAAGAGTCTCTCCACACTTTCCACAGGCTTATCCCCCGGACGGAATCGAGCTTTTGCAGGGATAATGGCTCGTCTGTGACGAAGATGTTAATGCTCGCGACGGCAACAGGGGCTTTGCCGACAGGGGACGGCTGGGCCTTCGAGCCGAAGTGGGACGGCTTCCGGGCGCTTGCCAGCGTGGCGGATGGAACTGCGACGCTGCGGAGCAGGAACGACAACGACCTGACGGGGCGCTTTTCGGGCGTTGCGAGCGCGCTCGCGTCTTCCGTGCGCGCAGCGTCGGCGGTGCTCGACGGTGAGGTGTGCGCGCTCGACGAGCAGGGTCGGTCTGGCTTCGGGCTGCTCCAGCAGGGCGCCGGCACGCTCGTCTACGTCGCCTTTGACGTGCTCGCGTGCGACGGCGAATCGCTGCTCGAGCGCACCTATCTCGAACGGCGCGCGGTCCTCGAAAAGCTGCTCGACTCTGCGGCCCCGGGCGTTCTCGTGTCGCCCTCGTTCGACGACGGCGTCGCACTCGAGCGCGCGGCGCGTGAGCAGGGCCTCGAGGGAATCGTGGCCAAGCGCACGGCGTCCACCTATCAGCAGGGCCGCCGTTCCCCCGATTGGCGCAAGTTGAAGCTCAAGCAGCGGCAGGAGCTCGTGATCGCGGGGTTCACCCGAGGGAAGGGCAGGCGCAGCGGCGGGATTGGCTCACTCGTCCTCGGTGCTCACCGTCCTGACGGCCTGCGCTTCGCGGGCAACGTGGGCACCGGCCTCAGCGACGGCGAGCTCGACCGGCTGGAGCGACTTCTGCGCCCACGTGCGCGCACGGAGCCGCCGTTCGCCGAGGTGCCGCACATGCCGCGTGTCCGGCGCGACGACGTCACCTGGGTCGAGCCGGAGCTCGTGGCCGAGGTCGAGTTCGCCGAGTGGACGCGCGACGGCCGTCTCAGGGCGCCGGTCTATCTCGGGCTGCGCGACGACAAGCAGGCAGGCGAGGTGATCGCCGAACGGGTTCCCATTCCGGCCGAAATCCGCCGAGGAACGCGCACGCTGCGACTCTCGAACCCCGACAAGCCGTTCTGGCCCGACGAGGGAATCACGAAGGGCGACCTGCTCGCCTTCTATCGGGATATCGCGCCTGTCGTCGTGCCGCACGTACGGCACCGGCCGTTCACGATGCGCCGCTACCCCGACGGCTGGCAGGGCAAGCACTTCTTCCAGAAGGACGCACCCTCGCACATGCCGGCCTGGATCCCGCGCGCGCCGTTTCCCGCCTCGACGCGTGACGGTGAGCGGAGGACGATCGACTACCCACTCGTCAACGACGACCTTGCGCTTCTGTGGATGGTCAACATGGGTTGCATCGACCTCAACGCCTGGACGTCGAGGGTCGACCGGCCCGACCGCCCGGACTGGGTGATCTTCGATCTCGACCCGTCAGACGACGTCGGGTTTGCCGAGGTGATCGAGGTGGCGCAACTCGTCAGGCAGACGCTCGAGCTCGTAGGGCTCGAGAGCTTCCCGAAGACGAGCGGCTCGCGAGGGATCCACGTTCTCGTGCCGATTGCCAGGCGGCACGGGTACGACGAGACCCGTGCGTTCGCTTCCATCGTGGCGGGTGCGCTCGCCCGCGCACACCCCGGCCTCGTCACGACCGAGTGGACGCGGAGCAAGCGTCGAGGGGTGCTCGTCGACGCGAACCAGAACGGGCCCGGCAAGACGACGGCGTGTGTGTACTCGGTGCGACCGCGGGCAGGAGCGCCCGTCTCGACTCCGTTGACCTGGGACGAGGTCCGTGGGAACCTCGATTCCACTGCGTTCACCTTCGACGAGGTGCGTCGTCGCCTAGCGCAGCACGGCGATCTCTTCGCGCCGGTACTGACCTTGCGTCAGTCGCTCGGCGCGGCGTTGCGCTCGCTCGGCTGACCGGCGCCGAAGAGCGCCAGGGCGGGCTCGAGGCCGCTGATCAAGACCGGAACCGGTGGCCGCCAACCTCCGCGCTCGCGGCGGACGTGATGCTCGACGACGGGGATACCCCTGGGACTGACGGTGCTCTCTCCCGAGGGGACGTAGCCCAGCCGCTCGGAGACGCGCTGTGACTTCACGTTGCCGTCGAGCCACTCGCTGACCGCTGCCGTCGCGCCGAGACCCGTGAAGGCGAGCTCGAGCACGGCGGTGCGCATCTCGGTTCCGATCCCGCGCCCTTGAAAGGCAGCTCCGAGCCACGATCCGGTCGACACCTCCGAAGTCTCGGCGAACCGCTTCGCGAGGAGCGACTGGGTGCCCGCGAGCTCGCCGCCGACCCACACGAGCAGGTCGAGGCTCCAGTCGTCCGGCCGCCAGTCCGCGCGGTGTTGCGCGTGGAACGCCTCGAACCCGTCGAGGAATGTCGGTTCGCCGATCCGGTCGGTCCATGCCTCCCTGAACGGCATCTCATCTGGCGGATGGATACCGCGCTCGGCTAGCCGACCGAGCTCACGCATCTCGCCGTCGCTGCCGAGCCGGAGCTCGAGTCGAGAGGTCGTGATCCGCAAGCTGTAGAGCGGGGCGAGGTCGGTCACGGAGAGATCCTAATCACCCACAAGAACTTATTGCTAGCATCACGTCTACTTATCTCAAGCAAGACGATCGACAAACTCGAAAGGGATAGGGGTTCTCCATGCGCAGACCGATCAGTGCTCTCCTTGTCGTCCTCCTGTCCGCAGTGGCTGTGTCGGCTGCCTCGGCGCGGGAAACCGGTACGAGCCTCACCCTCGTCGGCTACTCGACGCCTCGTGAGGCCTACGCGAAGCTCATCTCCGGCTTCCAGGGAACAGGGAACGGCGGCGGAGTGTCGTTCACCCAGTCATACGGCGCCTCGGGCGATCAGGCCCGCGCCGTCGCAGCCGGCCTCAAGGCGGACATCGTCGCGCTCTCCCTCGCCCCGGATATCGATGCGCTCGTCAAGACCGGGCTCGTCGACCCCAACTGGAGCAAGCAGTCGTACAGGGGCATGGTCACCGACTCGGTCGTCGTGATCGTCCTTCGTGACGGCAACCCGAAGAAGATTCGGACCTTCGACGACCTGCTCAAGCCGGGCGTCCAGGTGATTACCCCGAACCCGTTCACCTCCGGCGGTGCCCGCTGGAACGTGATGGCGGCGTACGGTGCCTGGTTGAAGCAGGGCGCGACTCCGGCACAGGCAAAGGCGAAGCTTCTCGCGTTGTTCAGGAACGTCGCCGTTCAGGACAAGAGCGCCCGCGATGCGCTGAATACGTTCCTCTCGGGCAAGGGCGACGCGCTGCTGACCTACGAGAGCGAGGCGATCGCTGCACAGCTCAAGAAGTTGCCCGTGCACTACGTCATTCCCAAAGCGACGATCCGGATCGAGAATCCCATCGCGGTCCTGAAGTCGAGCTCCAACAAGGACAAGGCAAACCAGTTCCTCCGCTACTTGAGGACGCCGGCCGCGCAGCAGATCTTCGCCGACTTCGGCTTCCGGCCGATCGTCCCGAGTGTGCTCGAGGCGAACCGCGTGACGTTCCCGAAGCGGCCCGACATCTTCACCATCGACAACCTCGGGCTCGGCGGCTGGAACAAGGTACAGCAGCAGTTCTTCGACCCGAAGACGGGCATCGTGGCGAAGATCGAGAGCAAGGTGGGCGGGGCGACTGGCTAGCGTCGCCGCACCGGCCGCGCGTCCCGTGCGCGCACCTTCGATGGACCGGGCCGCCACGGCCCTGTCCCTCGGCATCGTCACCACGTTCCTGACCGTGATCGTGGTGCTGCCCCTGGCGGCGCTCTTCTGGGCGTCGACGAGGGGGGGCACGCAGGGATTCTGGGAAGCGGTCTCGAGCCCGGAAGCAGTGGCGGCGCTGAAGCTCACGCTGGGCACCTCGCTGGTCGTTGCGCTCGTCAACGCCGTGCTCGGGACGATCACGGCGTGGGTCCTGATCCGCGACGAGTTCCGCGGGAAGTCATTGATGAACGCGATCATCGACCTCCCGTTCGCGCTGCCGACGATCGTTGCGGGGCTGACGCTGCTCGCTCTCTACGGGCCGAAGTCTCCGGTTGGGGTCAACGTCGCCTACACCCGGGTCGCGATCGTCCTCGCGCTCATGTTCGTGACGCTCCCGTTCGTCGTGCGGACGGTGCAGCCGGTGCTGCAGGAGCTCGACGCGGAGATGGAGCACGCAGCCCATTCACTCGGGGCTTCGGAGTGGACGACCTTTCGGCGCGTCATCTTCCCCAACATCCTGCCCGGGATCCTGTCCGGGATCGCTCTTGCCTTCGCGAAGGCGGTCGGCGAGTTCGGCTCGCTCGTGATCATCACGGGCAATCTGCCGTTCAAGACCGAGGTGTCGTCCGTCTACATCTTCGGGCGCATCGAGAGCGGCGACACGACAGCCGCTGCCGCCACGGCGGTCGTGTTGCTCGTGATCTCGTTCGGGGTGCTGCTCTTGATCGGCGTCGTCCGTCACCGAGCGACGAGACACGACCATGCGTAGTAGGGCGCTCCGTGCCGTCGCGGTGTCGTACCTGCTGGCGATCCTGGTTGGGCCGCTGCTCGTTGTCTTCTATCGGACGTTCGAGAACGGCCTTGCTCCGGCGTGGGATGCGCTCTCGGCGCCGGAGACGATCCATGCCTTCAAGCTGACCTTGATCATCACGGCGATCGCCGTCCCGGTGAACACGGTGTTCGGGATCGTGTGCGCGCTCGCCATCGTGCGGCGGCGTTTTCCGGGCAAGGGGCTCCTCAACGCCTTCATCGACCTGCCGCTCGCGTTGTCGCCTGTCGTCGTCGGGCTGGCGCTGTTCCTCCTCTACGGTCGTGAGGGCTGGTTCGGCACCTGGCTCTCCGATCACGGGGTCCAGGTTCTGTTCGCTTTGCCGGCGATGGTGATCGCGACGATCTTCGTCTCGCTGCCGTTCGTCGCTCGTGAGGTGATCCCGACCCTGCGGGAGATCGGCGACGATCAGGAGCAGGCGGCGAGCACGCTCGGCGCGAGCGGCTGGCAGACCTTCTGGCGGATCACGCTCCCGTCGATTCGGTGGGCAGTCGTCTATGGCGTGATCCTGACCACGGCCCGCTGCCTCGGCGAATACGGAGCTGTCGCGGTCGTCTCGGGGCGCCTGCAGGGTAAGACGGAGACCGCAACGCTCCGGGTGCAGGAGCGTTACGAGAGCTTCGATCTTGCGGGCGCCTATGCGATCGCGATCGTTCTTGCTCTGCTCGCCGTGCTCGTCTTGCTCGCCATGACCCTGATCCGTCCCAAGGAGGAAGTCGCCTAGATGTCCATCCTCGTTCACAACGTGTCGAAGCGCTTCGGAGACTTCGTCGCCCTGGACGACGTTTCGCTCGAGGTCGAAGGAGGCTCGCTGACGGCGCTTCTCGGGCCGAGCGGCTCGGGGAAGTCGACGCTCCTCCGCGTCATTGCTGGGCTGGAGGTTCCCGATGCGGGCGAGATCGTGATTGCCGGCGAGGACGCAACCGGGTTGTCACCGCAACGGCGGAACGTCGGCTTCGTCTTCCAGCACTATGCGGCGTTCAAGCACATGACCGTCCGGGACAACATCGGCTTCGGCCTGTCGGTGCGGAAGTGCCCAAAGGCTGAGATCCGCGACCGCGTGGACGAGTTGCTGAAGCTCGTCCAGCTGGAAGCGTTCGGTCACCGCTATCCGGCGCAGCTCTCCGGCGGGCAGCGCCAGCGGATGGCGCTCGCCCGTGCTCTCTCGCCGAAGCCCGAGGTGCTCCTGCTCGACGAGCCGTTCGGCGCGCTCGACGCACGGGTTCGGGCCGAGCTTCGCGAGTGGCTCAGGCACCTGCACGAGGAGGTGCACGTGACGACGATCTTCGTCACCCACGACCAGGCCGAGGCGATGGACGTGGCTAGTCAGATCGCGGTCATGAACACCGCGCGCATCGAGCAGGTCGGCACGCCGACGCAGCTCTACGACGAGCCGGCGACGGAGTTCGTGATGCAGTTCGTCGGAGAGGCGAACCGGGTGGCCGGTGGTTGGGTGCGCCCGCACGACCTCGACGTCGTCGACCAGCCGGCGCCGGACGCCGTCGAAGCGCAGATCGAGAGGGTCACCCGCTACGGGTTCGACGCCCGGGTCGAGCTGATCGCAGCAGACGGCGACCCACTCCTCGTGCAGCTCACGCGCGACCGGCTCGAGGAGCTCGAGCTCGAGCGAGGGCAGATCGTCTGGGTTGTCGCGCATCGCGACCACGTGTTCTCGTCGTAGCGTGGCGCAGGTCAGGGCCTGGGAAGCTTGCCTCGCTCGAGGAGTCCGGCCAGAGTCGTCTGCTCGAGAACGCCGCGCATGGCAGTGCGCAGCTCGATCCAGACGTCGCGAAGTGGCACGGCGTTCCCCTCGTAGGCAATCGCATCCGGCCGCTCGCCGCGCACGCTCGCGATCGGCCCTTCGACTGCCCTGATCACATCCGCGACGGTGATCTCGGCCGGGCTGCGGGCGATCCGGTAGCCGCCGTCGGCGCCGCGTTGACTCACGACGAGACCGCTGTTTCGCAGGTCCGCGAGGATGTTCTCGAGGAACTTCTGCGGGATCGCCTGCGCGGCGGCCAGCCGCTCCCCCTTGATCTGATCCGGTGCTACGGCAGCGAGCTCGATCATCGCTCGAAGCGCGTAGTCGACCTTTGCTGACACCCGCACGACGTCATTCTGGCGGGCCGGCAGAGGCCTCGCTGAGTCGCCGCTCCAGAAAGCGCCTCTCGGGGCCGTCCTCGGTGAGTCCGAGCGCGTCTGTGTACGCCTTGCGCGCCTCCGCTCCGCGCCGCAATCGACAGGCGTCAGGCCGATCGCATTCGCTCCAGCAGGAGCGCGGCGCCGGCCTTGTCGAGCATCTCGTTCAGGTTGCCGCACTTCGGGCTCTGAACGCATGAGGGGCAGCCGCTCACGCAGGGGCAGCCGTGGAGCAGGCTCGCCGTGTCGGCGACCCAGCCGGCGAAGCTCTCGAAGCCCCGCTCGGTGATCCCGACTCCGCCCGCGTGCCCGTCGTACACGAACACGGTCGGCCGGCCGGTCTGGAAATGAACGTTCGTGGAGAGGCCGCCGATGTCCCAGCGGTCGCACATCGCCCAGAGCGGCAACAGCGAGATCAGAGCGTGCTCGGCTGCATGCAGTGCGCCGAGCAGCTTCGGCATCTCCTCGAGATCCTCGAGCAGCTCAGGGCCGGGTGAGAACCACACGGCCTCGGTCTCGAAGGTCACCTGCGGCAGGACGAGCGGCACGACCTCGAGCGTGGAGCCGTCGCGGATCGCCTTGCGCTGGTAGGCGATCACCTGCTCGGTGACGGAGACGCGGCCGAATTGGAGCTCGACGCCCGCGGCGCGGCGTGTCGTAAGGACCCGCTCGATGGCCGTCTCGGTGTCATTCTTGACCTGGGTGTACCAGTCCACGCGGGCCGGTTCGACGACGGCCGTCCGCGTGACCCCGTCGAGCGAACGTACGAGGTACTGCTCGCCGAGATGGAGGTAGACGGCACCCTCGTGGACGGTGCTGTAGGCGCGCTCGCGCTCGGCGAGGCCGAGCACCGAGCCGGTCGCGGCGTCGACGATCGTGAAGGAGTCTCCGTCGCCCGAGCGGAGCGAGAATCGTGCTGCCGGCGAATCACGCCCCTTCCAGACGAAGCCGGCCGGCGTCTGCTCGAGCTCGGGCAGGAGCGCAGCTCGCTCGAGCGCCTCGGAGCCGAGCGTCTCGGCATCGGCCTCCGACAGCGGCCCTTCGTAGGCAGCCGCGTAGACATGGGGGTCGAGGATGCGACGGTTTGCGTGATCGAGGCGCGTCGCTTCGACCCGGCGCGAGAGCAGCGCCTCGGGCTCGCGCATGAAGAACTGGTCGAGTGCGTCCTCGCTCGCAACGAGAACCGCGAGCCCGTGCCCTCGGCGGCCTGCCCGGCCCCACTGCTGGCGCAGCGAGGCAACCGTGCCGGGGAAGCCGACCGAGATCGCGCAGTCCAGCTCGCCGATGTCGATCCCGAGCTCGAGCGCGTCCGTGGCGCAGACGCCGAGCAGCTCGCCCTCGACGAGGCGCCGCTCGATCTCGCGCCGCTGTGCCGCCAAGTAGCCCGCCCGGTACGGGGTAAGACGCGCCGCGGTCGCCGCATCGACCCGATCGGCGGTAAAGCGGTGGATCAACTCGGCCGCCTTGCGGCTCTTCGCGAAGCAGATCGTGCGCAAGCCGCGTGAAACGAGCCCGGCCATCAGCAGTGAAGCCTCCGAGAGCGCGCTCGCGCGAACGCCGAGCTCCGGGTCGAGCAGCGCCGGGTTCCAGAGCACGACATCGCGCTCCGCCTGGGCCGACGTGTCCGTCTCGATCACCGTGGCCGCCTCGCCGGTCAGAGCGCGTGCGAGCTCTCCCGGGTTCGCGATCGTGGCGGAGGCCATCAGGAAGCGCGGGTCGGCGCCGTAGACCCGGGCCAGTCGCAGCAGCCGCCGCAAAACGTTGCCAACGTGCGAGCCGAAGACGCCGCGGTAGACGTGCGCCTCGTCGACGACGACGTAGCGCAGGTTGTGCAGCATGTCGCCCCAGCGATCGTGGTTGGGGAGGATCCCGATGTGCAGCATGTCGGGGTTCGTCAGGATCACGTTCGCCGACCGCCGGATCTCGCTGCGCCGCTCGGTTTCGGTATCGCCGTCGTAGATCGCCGGCCGAAGCCCCGGGAGGCGGAAACGGGCGAGGCTGCGCGCCTGATCCTGCGTCAGCGCCTTCGTCGGATAGAGGTAGAGCGCCCGGGCAGACGGCTCGCGCGCGATCGCGTCGAGCACGGGGAGGTTGAAGGCGAGCGACTTCCCGGATGCCGTACCGGTCGTGACGATGAGGTTCTCGTGTCGGGATGCCGCCTCCCACGCCTCGGCCTGGTGGGTGTAGAGCCCGGTGAGCTCTGCTCGCTCGAGGGCCGCCACGACCCGGCCATCGAGGTCGGAGGGAAGCCGCTCGAGGCGTGCCTTGCGCGAAGGCTCGGTGGAGCGGAACGCGAGCTCCTCGCCGAAGAGCAGGTCATCCCAGGGGCGCGTCACTCGCGGAGATACGGCGCAAACGTCCGCGCGTAGCGGCCCTTGCCCTGAGCCCCGACGATCGTCTCACGCGCCTCGCCGTCCGCGAACAGGATCACCGTCGGAATCGAGAGGACGCCGTAGCGCGACGGCGTCCCGAGGTTGGCATCGATGTCGAGCGAGACGAGGCGGACGCGCCCCTCTGCACCGGCGGCAATCTCGTTCAGCGTCGGTTCGATCGCCTTACAGGGCCGGCACCAGGGAGCTCCGAACTCGACGATCACCGGAATCTCGCTTGCGAGCACCTCGGCAGCGAACGTCGCGTCTGTGACTGTCTCCATCAGAGTCGCCCTCGCAGCGCCCGATACCGCAGCATGGGAACCTGGAGCACAGCCTCGACGACGATGGAGCTGTCCATCTTCGACTCGCCCACCCGCCGGTCGACAAACGTGATCGGGATCTCGACGACTGTGAACCCGGCGCGAAGGGCCCGATACGTCGTTTCGATCTGGAAGCCGTACCCCTTGGCGGAGATTGCGTCGAGATCGATCCGCTCCAGCACGGAGCGGCGGAAGCACTTGAAGCCGCCCGTGAGATCGCGCACGCCGACCCCGAGGATCGTGCGGGCGTAAAAGCTGCCGCCGCGGGAGACGAGTGTGCGCCCGGCGCCCCAGTTGACGGTGCCGCCGCCTTCCGTCCAGCGCGAGCCGAGCGCGAGATCGGCGCCGTCCTCGCAGGCCCCGATCAGCCGAGGCACGTCTTCCGGATTGTGCGAGAAGTCGCAGTCGATCTCGAGCACGAGCTCGGCGCCTGCCGCAAGGGCGTTCCTGAAGCCCGCGACGTACGCCGGTCCGAGCCCGGCCTTGCCCGGCCGGTGCAGCACCTCGACCCAGGCGAGCTCGGCGGAGAGCGCGTCTGCGACCGTGCCCGTCCCGTCCGGAGAGTTGTCGTCGATGACCAGAACGACGTCTTGGTCGGTGTCGATCTGCTCGCCGAGCGCCCGCACCATCGGCTCGAGGTTGTCGCGCTCGTTGTAGGTGGGAAGGCAGACGACGGCGCGCATCGCCCAATCTTGCCCATCCCGGCGGCCCTATGATCGGCATGTGGTCGCGGCGCTCCCTCGCAACGGCGATCTGGCCGATCGGTTCGACCAGCTGGCCGACCTCTCGGAGATCCTGGGCGAGCAGCCATTTCGTGTCGGCGCCTATCGTCGAGCGGCGACCCGCATCCGCGACACGGGCTCCTCGGTTGCCGAGCTCGCCGTCGCCGGCAAGGCGAAGGAGCTGCCGGACATCGGCAAGACGATCGAGGCGAAGATCGTGGAGGTCGTCGAGACCGGAGACATGGAGGCGCTCGCGAAGCGGCGCGCCGAGGTGCCGGGTGAGGTCGCCTCGTTCATGCGATTGCCCGGCCTCGGCCCGAAGACGGCCGCGCGGATCTGGCGGGAGCTCGGCGTCACGACGCTCGCCGAGTTGAAGGCGGCAGCCGAGGGTGAGCGGCTGCGGGCGCTCCCGGGAATGGGTGCTGCGACGGAGGCGAAGATCCTGAAGGCGCTTGCAGAGGGCCAGGGGAGCGACGAGCCTCGGCGGGGCCTGCTCGGAGTGGGCCTGCCCGTTGTGCGAGAGGTCGTCGAGACGCTGAGGGCTCACCCGGCTGCCGTCGCCGTGTCGGAGGCAGGCAGCGCCCGACGCCGGCGCGAGACGTTTCGCGATCTCGACGTGATCGCGACCGCCACCGATCCGGCGGCGCTGACCGCCTACTTCGTAAGCCTGGCATGGGTGCTCGAGGTCGTCGCGCACGGCGACTCCAAGGCCACCGTGATCACGAAGCAGGGCCTGCGTCTCGACCTGCGCGTCGTCCCACCCGAGAGCTACGGCGATTTGCTCCAGCACTTCACGGGCTCGAAGGAGCACAACGTGGCGCTGCGCGAGCAGGCTCAACGGCGAGGGCTCTCCGTCTCCGAATACGGCGTCACCGTCGTCGAGACCGGAGAGGTGAAGACGTTCTCGGACGAGGAGTCCCTCTATGCGTTCCTCGGCTACGGCTTCATTCCACCGGAGCTGCGGGAGAACAGCGGTGAGCTGGAGGCGGCGCAAGACGGGCAGCTCCCTCTCCTCGTCGAGCTCGGCGACCTCTGCGGCGAGATGCACTGTCACTCGACCTGGTCGGCGGACGGTAAGGCGACGATCGAGGAGATGGCGACGGCCGCCGCCGCCCGCGGCTACGAGTTCCTCTGCCTGACCGACCACTCCCACTACCTCCGCGACGGCAAGATCGAGGAGCAGTGGGGGGAGATAGAGGCCGTGAACAGGCGGGTCAAGCCCTTTCGCGTTCTTCGTGGGATCGAGGCGAACATCACGGCCAAGGGCGAGGTCGACTTCCCGGACGACCTGCTCGCCGAGCTCGACTGGGTCGTGGCGTCGCTACATACCTCGCTCGACCGCAACCCGACCGACCGGGTGCTGGCGGCGATCGACAACCCACACGTCGACTGCATCGGCCACCTGACAGGCCGCCGGATCTCCCGTCGGGCGGGAGCAGAGCTCGATCTCGACCGTGTTGTGGCCCGCGCCGTCGAGACCGGCACGGCGATCGAGATCAACAGCCAGCCGGACCGGCTCGACATGCGCGACGCCCACGCGCGCCTGGCGGGGGCGTCAGGTGTGATGATCCCCGTCAACACCGACGCCCACTCACCGGCCGCGCTCGCGTACGCCGAGCTCGGGATCGGCCAGGCGCGGCGTGCCTGGCTGACGAAGGAGCAGATCTTGAACACCAGGAGCTGGGCCGAGATCGTGAGGACGCGAGCATGAGCACGTTTCGCGACGACGGCGCTGCAGCTCTCGATTGGGTTGCGCGCTACCTAGAGAACGTCACCGACTACCCGGTTCTCTCGCAGGTCGAGCCGGGAGCGATCAAAGCTGCGCTTCCGGCCTCGCCACCCGACGCGGCGGAGCCCTTCGCCACCGTCCTCCGCGATCTCGACCAGATCCTGATGCCGGGGATCACGCATTGGCAGAGCCCGCGCCACTTCGCCTACTTCGCGACAACCGCCGCCGAGCCGGGCATCCTCGCCGAGCTCCTGATCGCGGGTCTCAATCAGGTCGGCATTCTCTGGCGCGCCTCGCCGGCGCTACAGGAGCTCGAGGAGGTGACGCTCGACTGGCTACGGCAGCTGCTCGGTCTACCCGAGGCGGTGCACGGCCACATCGAGGACACGGTCTCGTCCGGTCTGATCACGGCGCTCGCTGCTGCCCGGGCGGCAAATCCCGACCGCAGGATCGTCGTCTGCTCCGAGCACACGCACTCGTCCACGGCGAAGGCAGCGCGCCTCCTCGAGCTCGAGCTCAGGCCGAGTCCGGTCGACGCGGTGCTCGCGATTCGACCGGACGAGCTCGATCTCACGGGAGCGTTGGCAGTCGTCGCCACCGTGGGCACCACGTCGTCAGCGGCTGTAGACCCGATCGGTGCGATCGTCGATCGCACTGCTGCCGAGGGTGTCTGGCTTCACGTCGACGCAGCCTATGCGGGTGCTGCCGCCGTCTGCCCGGAGTTGCGGCACCACTTCGCCGGCTGGGAACGTGCCGAGTCGATCGGCGTCAACCCCCACAAATGGCTCTTTACGCCGATGGACTGCTCTGCGTTCTTCTGCCGCCGCCCCGATGACCTGCGCCGAGCATTCAGCCTCGTGCCCGAGTACCTGCGCGTCGACGAGGACGTCGTCAGCTTGAGCGAGTTTTCTCAGCCGCTCGGCCGTCGCTTCCGGGCGCTGAAGCTCTGGGCGACGCTGCGCTGCTTCGGTCGCGAGGGCCTCCAGGCGATCATCCGCGAGCACGTTCGCCTTGCCGAGCTGTTCCAGAGCTGGGTCGAGGCCGAGCCGGGATGGGAGGTGTGCGCGCCGAGGCACTTTTCGCTCGTCTGCTTCCGCAAGGAGGGGAGCGACGAGGAGAATGAGGCGATCATGCGCGCCGCGAACGACAGCGGCGAGATCTTCCTCTCCCACACGAAGCTCGACGGCCGCTTCGTGCTCCGGCTCGCGATCGGCAACGCCCGCACAACCGAAGCGGACGTTGCTCTTGCCTGGCAGATTCTCCGCAGACCTTTGTCCGGCAACTACGGTTTGTCGGATCAATGACCGCTCAGTAGAAAGGACCCGAACGATGACGCAGGTCGTAAAGCACAAGTGGCTCGCCCTCAACCTCCTTTGCCTGGTGCAGTTCATGGTCGTTCTCGACATCGCGATCGTGAACGTGGCCTTGCCGTCGATCCAGATCGACCTCGGGTTCTCAGAGGAAAACCTGCAGTGGGTGATCTCGGCGTACGCGCTCGTGTTCGGCGGCTTCCTGCTCCTCGGCGGCCGACTCGCCGACCTCCTCGGCCGGCGCCGGATGTTCATGGCCGGTCTCGTCGTCTTCACGGTCGGCTCCCTGCTCTGCGGGCTCTCGTGGAGCGAGGGGTCTCTGATCGCCGCGCGCGCCCTGCAGGGTCTCGGCGCCGCCGTCATCTCACCCGCCGCGCTCTCGATCCTGACGACGACCTTCCAGGAGGGCCGCGAGCGCAACATCGCTCTCGGCGCGTGGGGTGCGGTCGGCGGCCTCGGCGCAGCTGCCGGCGTCCTGCTGGGCGGTGTCCTCGTGGACCTGTTGTCGTGGCAGTGGATCTTCTTCGTCAACGTGCCGGTCGGGATCTTCGGTCTCATCGCCGCCCCGATGCTGCTCGTCGAGAGCCGTGACGAGCGAGAGTCGAGCTTCGACGTACTCGGGGCCGTGCTCGTCACGTCGGGCCTCAGCATCTTCGTGCTCGCGATCACCAAGGGACAGACGTGGGGCTGGTCCTCCGGCCGCACGATCGGCGTCTTTGCGGCGTCGGCCGTCCTGATCGCCCTGTTCGTCCTGCAGGAGTCACGGACGGACCATCCGCTGATGCCGTTCTCGATCTTCCGCCTGCAGACCCTTACGGCAGCCAACATCGTTATGTTCATCATGGGAACGGCGCTCTTTTCGATGTTCCTGATGCTGACGCTCTACATGCAGCAGGTGCTCCACTTCTCGCCGCTGAAGACCGGCGTCGGGTATCTCGCCGTCGCCGGTACCGCGATCATCTGGGCGAACGTCGCCGCGGCGATGGTCACTCGCGTCGGGGTCAAGCCCACGCTCGTGGTCGGCATGTCGGTGATGACGGTCGGCCTTGTCCTGTTCACGCAGGTCTCGCCGGACGGCACCTACCTGAGGAACCT
This sequence comes from uncultured Thermoleophilia bacterium, assembly GCA_963829285.1. GTDB lineage: Bacteria > Actinomycetota > Thermoleophilia > Gaiellales > Gaiellaceae > Gaiella. Next base: position 571,857 of record CAWHHW010000004.1, read on the forward strand.
GATGCCCGGCTTCCTCGTGATCGGGTTCGGAATGCCGCTCGCGTTCGTCTCGCTGACGATCGCAGCGCTCGCCGGCACGCGGCCGCACGAGGCCGGGCTCGCATCCGGCCTGATCAACACCTCGCAGCAGATCGGCGGGGCGGTCGGAATAGCGATCCTCTCGACCGTAGCGACGTCGACGACGTCCGACGCCGTCAAGTCCGGAACGGCCTTGCCGTCAGCGCTGACGGAGGGCTTCCAGAACGCGTTTTGGGTCGGGGCGGCGGTGACGCTCGTGGGCGTGATCGTGTCGCTGCTCCTCGTCCGTCCGCGTGACTTCGAGCCTGCGTCCGAATTGGAGGTCGCTCTCGAGGCTGCCTAGCATGGGAGTGCGGCTCGTCCTGATCGGCGTCGCCGCCGGCCTGTTCAGCTCGCTGTTCGGGGTCGGCGGCGGCATCGTGATCGTGCCGCTTCTGATCGCCGGAGCAGCCTTCGGCGCGAGGGAGGCAACCGCAGCCTCCCTCGGAGCGATCGTCATCACGGCGCTCGCCGGAGTAACGCTCTACGCCCTGCACGGCAAGGTCCACGTCACCTACGCCGCGCTCGTCGGAATCCCCGCCATGGCCGGCGCAATCGTCGGTGCGGCAATACAGCAACGGCTTTCGAGCCGGGCCTTGAACGTCGCGTTCTCGGTGCTCCTCACGGCGATCGGCGTCTGGTTGATCGCGGGATGAGCACGTCGACGATCCTCCTCGCGATCGCCCTGGGGCTCGTCGCCGGGGTGATGTCGGGCCTGTTCGGCGTCGGGGGCGGCATTCTCTTCGTCCCCGCGCTCGTGGCGCTCGGGCTCGGCCAGGTCGAAGCGGCGGCGACATCGTTGCTCGCGGTCGTTCCCACGGCCGGCGTTGGAGTCTGGCGTCAGGCGAGGTACGGCAATCTGCGCCTGCGCGCGGCGCTCGTGATCGGTATCGCCTCGATTGCCGGAGTCGAGGCCGGAGTCCAGATAGCGACCTCGGTCCCGGAGCACCTGTTGCGCCGGCTGTTCGGCGTGTTGCTGATCGCGGTCGCGGCACAGCTCGCGTGGCGCGTGGTCGGCCCGCGCGCGAGCTACCCTGAAGCGCGGTGAGACGCCTTCTCCTTCTCGCGGCACCGGCTCTGGCCGTGCTCGTCGTCGCCCTGGCTGCTGCCGCGCCGTCGCAGCCGCAGGCGAGTGCGACCGCGTTGATCTCGCGGATAGCGCAGCCCGGCCTTCCCGATCAGGTCTCGCTGCTGCTCGCGGCACCCGCCGCCGATCAGAGCGTCACCGACTACGCGTATCCGACAGACGGCTCGATCGTTCGTATCGCTTCTGCAACGGCGCGGGTTCTCGCTCAGCCGGGCCTGACCTCGAGCGCGCAAGGCGGTGTCGCAGCGCTTGCGATCTCGCTCTTCGGCGGCGAGATCACCGTCGACTCGGCCGACACGCGCTCGAGCGTCGCGGCGGGCTCCGCCAACGCATCCACGGACGTCGCGGAGTCGACGCTGGCCGGCGTCACCGCGCTTGGCCAACCCATCACCGCGACCCCGAACACGGTGATCCCGCTCGCGGATTGGGGCAGCCTCGAGCTCCTCTTCTCCACCGCCGAGACGGTGCAGGAGCCGCCTCGCTCGGCAAAGGCGACCGTTACGGCTCTCCGCGTCAAGCTGCTCGCAGATCACGGTGGCCTCCCGGCCGGGAGCTCGATCGAGATCGGCACAGTCTCCGTCGACGCGGCCGCCGAGCTGGCGGTGAAAGCGCCGGTCACGCCCGTGGTGCCCACGGTGAAACCGACCAAGGCCCCCCCGGTGGTCCCGGCGAATGCCCCTCGCGAGCCGGGCGTGCTGATCCCGGGCGCCCCTGCCGATCTTGTGCGGCCCGCCCCTCTGGTGACAGCCCAGCTCTCGACCGGCGGCTACGTCTTCCCCGTCTTCGGCCCCGCCTCGTTCGGTGACACGTTCGGTGCCCCCCGAGCCGATGTCTCGGGAGGGTGGCACCACGGCGAGGACATCTTCGCGCCGCTCGGCACGCCGCTCCTCGCCGTCGCCGACGGCACGGTGTTCTCCGTCGGCTGGAACGACATCGGCGGCTGGCGCGTCTGGCTACGAGATCACGCCGGGAACGAGTTCTACTACGCTCACCTCTCCGCCTACTCCCCGCTCGCCGTCAACGGCCGGCAGGTGAAGGCAGGCGACGTGCTCGGGTTCATGGGCAAGACGGGCGACGCCCAGTTCTCGATCGTGCACCTTCATTTCGAGATTCACCCGGTCGCGCTTCTCGCACTCGGGTACGACGGCGCCGTGGCCCCCTATCCCTTCCTGAACGCCTGGCGCCGAGCCCAGGACGTGTCGTTCGACGCAGGCCGGGCCTATCTACCGCTCGACGGGCCTGCCTCGGCGCGCGGAGGCGTTGCGCCGCCAGCCGGCGCGGTGCTCCTCGAGGCGAGCGACATCTCGAGCTCGAGCGGGCTCGTCCCCGGTGCTATCGAGGCGACTCTCACCGGCCAGGCTCCGAAGAGCCCGGCCGGCGGAGAAGACCGCTAGAGGCTCGCTATTCGGCTTCGTCGGTCGCTGCGACTGCTTCTGCAACGGCTTCGGCAGCACCGTTCGCCGAAGCACCGTTCTCGAGCCCGTCCTCGCCGGGGAGATCGAATCCGTCAAGCGGCTCGAGGTCACCGTCGCCGGCAACCTTGTCCATCAGCCACTCGCGCGTCTGCGGTCCCGACCAGGGGTTGTAGAGCGCACCGGCGATCAGCCCGGCGAGCAGCATCGCGTTGCGACCCTTGTGGCTCTTCTTCTTTCCCTTCAGCGTGCCCGCGGCCTTGCCGAAGTCCTCGAGCGCCTTGCGGAGAGACTCCTGCACCTTCGCGTCGGTCGCCAGGCGTGACGCGGACTTCATCGCGCCGTCGCCCCTCGCGTCCTTGACGAGCGGGCCGTACAGCTTCTTCGCCGCGCCCATCGCCTCTTTGAGGTCATCGCGGAATTCCTTGTCGTTCAGCGCGCGATCGAGATACGGCTTCATCGCCTCGACCGCCGGCGCAACCTTGGCTGTGTTCTTGGCCATCTCGGCCGTCCTTTCCTCGTGCTACGGGTGCCCTAAGTATGACGACGCCGCGTCACCTACGATTGGTTGACCTGATGAAACGCGTCAAGCGCATCCTTTTCGCCGCCGCCGCCGCTCTGTCGGTTCTCCTCTACGTGTGGGTGGCCGCCGTGCGCGCTGTCCCTGCCGTGAGGCGCCGCAAGGAGGCAGCCCGCCGGAGGTGAGGCGGCCCGAGGGGTGGCGCTGCCCGTACCCTGGGCAGGGTGCACGCAGCGCCCCTCGTCCGTGGCTCGCTCGCCGCCCGCCTGGTCTCGCTCGCCGTCGGACTGCTCCTCTTCGCACTCGGGATCGTCTTTCTGCTCGAGTCGCGGCTCGGCCTGCCGCCGTGGGACGTGCTCAACCAGGGTGTCTCGGAGCGCACCGGGTTGTCGTTCGGCACGGCGAATATCGCGATCGCGTTGGCCGTGCTCGTTCTGGCGTGGGCGCTCGGCGCACGCGTCGGCCCGGGAACGATCGCAAATGCCGTCCTGATCGGACTGATGGTCGACGCGCTGACCGCTACGCACGTGATCGATTCCCTGTCGGCGACGGCGCTCCCGGTTCGTGTCGCTCTGATGGTGGGGGGTATCCTCGCGATCGGGATCGGCTCTGGTTTCTACATCGGGGCCGGCCTCGGCGCAGGGCCGAGGGACTCGCTGATGCTCGTTGCCGCTCGGCGCAGCGGTGTTCGGATCGGCATCGCGCGGGCGACTATCGAGGTCGTCGTCACGGTCGTCGGATTCGCGCTCGGAGGCACCGTCGGGATCGGCACGCTCGCCTTCGCGTTTGGGATCGGGCCGGTGGTCGAGCTCTCGTTCTGGTTGCTCGGGCGCAGCCCGATCGCCGACGTGGTCACTCAATCGCCGCATCCGGCGCCCGCCGTCTGATCGCGGTTAGCATCCGGCTTTATGAAGGGACTCGTCTGCGCAGGGGGAGAGGCGACGCGGCTCGGTGAGCTGACGCGCGTCACCAACAAGCACCTGCTGCCGGTCGGCGGGTGGCCGATGGTCTACTACCCGCTGCAGCTCCTCCAACTCGCCGGGATCCGCGAGGTCCTCGTCGTGACCGGCAAGGGCCACGCCGGCCAGATGATCGATCTGCTTGGCGACGGGCATCTCTCTGTCCGCGGCAGCGACGCGCCGCTGCTCGAGCTCGATCTCACCTACAAGGTGCAGACGCGGCCCGGAGGCATCGCCGAGGTCGTGGGCATGGCGGAGGACTTTGCCGGCGGCGAGCCGCTCGTCGTCGTTCTGGGCGACAACATCTTTGAGTACTCGCACGCAGCCGAGATCGCCGCATGGGGCGCGAGCGGAAGCGGTGCCCAGGTGCTCGTCAAGGAGGTGCCGGACCCCGAAAACTTTGGCGTGGTCGTCTATGACGACGCGGGAGCTGTGATCGACCTCGCAGAAAAGGCAGGCATCGTCGATCTCCGCTATCCCGCGCCTCCGTCGAGCGACGCGGTCGTCGGGCTCTACTGCTATCCGGCCGACGTGTTCTCGGTCATCGCCGGTCTCGAGCGCTCGAGCCGGGGCGAGCTCGAGATCACCGATGTCAACCGGGCCTACGCCGAACGTGGCGCGCTTTCGGTCGTGCAGGTGCGCGGCTGGTGGGAGGACGCAGGCAAGCACTGGCAGCATCTCGCCGAGATCGGCGCCAAGATCGAGGCGACGGGAGTGAACAAATGAGTGTCGAGGGGATCGTCCGGATCCCCCTCCGTCGCTTCGAGGACGAGCGCGGCTGGTTCTGCGAGCTCCGGCGCGAAAGCCTGCTGGCGAAACCGACGGTGCAGACGAACGTGTCGTACTCGCGCCGCGGCGTCATCCGTGGTCTCCACTTTCACGAACGAGGCCAGGACGACCTCTTTGCCTGCCTGCAGGGGACAGCGCGCGTCGTCGTGCTCGACCGCACCAAGGGTGAGACGTTCACCGAGGACATCGGCGACGAGAATCCCGTCGCGCTCTACATCCCAGGCCGTCACGCTCATGGCTTCGAGGCCCTCACCGACTTGCTGTTCGCCTACCACGTCACCGAGGAGTACGACCCGGGCGACCCAGACGAGCAAGGCATCCCGTGGGACGACCCTCGAGTGAAGGACCTGTGGAGCACCCAGACTCCGATCCTCTCAGCGCGAGACGCCGCCGCGTCCTGATCACAGGCGCCGGCGGCCAACTCGGTGCCGCCCTCGCCTCTGCCTTCGCGGACGATGACGTGCGCGCGCTCACGCGCGCCGACTGGGATGTGAGGTTCCCGGCACCCGCCTCGCTGGGGAAGCCGGACGTCGTCCTTCACGGGGCAGCCTGGACCAACGTGGACGGCGCCGAGGACGACCCACAGGGAGCAGCCGAGGTCAACGTCGGCGGCACCACGCACGCCGCGGAACTGGGCGCCCCGATCGTCGCGTACTCCTCGGACTACGTGTTCGACGGTCGCAAGGGTGCGCCGTACGTCGAATCGGACAGCCCTGCGCCGCTCTCGGTCTACGGGAGCACGAAGCTCCACGGAGAGGCCGCAGCCGGAGAGCGGGCGTGGGTGCTCCGCAGCTCGTGGCTCTTCGGCCCGACAGGTCACAACTTCGTCCGCACGATGCTCCGTCTCGGGGCGGAGCGTGACGAGGTCGCCGTCGTCGCCGATCAACGCGGCTGTCCCACCTACGTCGGCCATCTGGCGGCCGCCACCCGCGAGCTCCTCGCGGCCGGGGCGCCGTTCGGGATCTGGCATCTGGCGGCGGCGGGGGACTGCACCTGGGCGGAGTTTGCGGAGGCGATCTTCGAGGAGGCCGGCATCGACTGCCGGATCAGGAGAATCACGACGGCCGAGTTCGGCGCCAGAGCTTCGCGCCCGCCCATCTCGATTCTCCGCAGTGAGAGGGACGCGCCTCAGCTGCCGCACTGGCGCGAAGGCCTGGCCGAATGCCTCGTGGCGCTCGGGAGACCCACCGGCTAGCCGACCCCCGGCCGGCCCTGCCTCCACCAGCGACCGCGCAGGACTTTGTGCCAAAGTGTCACAAAGAAATCGCGGCCGAAAGCGGAAGCACCTTGTAACAAAGTGTCACAAGCATGCATGACTCGCGGCGCCTCGGACGAAGGCCGATTGGCAGAGGAATGAGCCGGGTCGACATGGGGCAGCGGCTACCCTGTCGCGATGCGCGTGGTCGTCACCGGTGGGGCCGGATTCATCGGCTCGCACTTCGTCAAGCGGCTCGCAGCCCGGGGCGACGCGGTCGTCGTGCTCGACAAGCTCACCTATGCCGGCAACCTGGCGAATCTCGAAGGCGTCGAGCACCAGCTCGTGATCGGAGACATCGCGGATCGCGCATGCGTTGCCGAGGCGACGCAAGGCTGCGATGCGATTGTCAACTTCGCGGCCGAGACCCACGTCGACCGTTCACTGCTCGGACCGCAGGAGTTCGTGCAGACGAACGTGCTCGGGACGATGTGCCTGCTCGATGCGGCGCGTGAGAGTGGCGCCCGTTTTGTCCAGGTTTCGACCGACGAGGTCTACGGCGACCTCGACGCGGGCCTGCGCGCTGGAGAGACCGATCCGCTACGGCCCTCGAGTCCCTACAGCGCAGCCAAGGCGGGTGGCGATCTCCAGGTGCTCGCCTACGCCCGCACCTACGGCGTCCGCGCGTCGATCACGCGGGGCGCGAACACGTACGGCCCGAACCAGTATCCGGAGAAGCTCGTGCCCCTCTTCGCTACGAACGCCCTCGACGGGGAGCCGCTCCCGGTCTACGGCGACGGGAAGCAGGTTCGCGAGTGGCTGCATGCCGAGGATCACTGCGCAGGGATCGACCTCGTTCTCCTCGAGGGAGCGCCGGGTGAGATCTACAACATCGGCGGTGAGGATCACGAGAACATCGAGGTCACCCATCGCATCCTCGAGCTGACCGGCGCCGACGAGTCGCTGATCCGCTACGTCGAGGATCGGGCGGGCCACGACCGGCGCTACGCAGTTGACGACACGAAGCTGCGGGCGCTCGGCTGGGAGCCCGCGCACTCCTTCGGCGAGGATGGCCTGCCGGCCACGGTCGAGTGGTACCGCGACAACCGTGCCTGGTGGGAGCCGATCAAGTCGGGTACGTATCGCGCGTACTACGAGGAGCAGTACGCAAACAGACTCAAGGCTTGAGTCGTCGTACCGAGAACTAGTGGTGAGGTTCTTGATGCGGTTCCTGATTGTTCCCGTCTTGGCGCTCGTGTCTGCTGCAGCGGCGTTCGCAGCCGATACGCCCCTGCCGCCGGCTCCGTGGCCGGCGACGCCGGCGACCCCGCTCTCGGCCCCGGTCTACGTCCTGTCGGGCGGCGGCTACGGCCACGGCGTCGGCCTCAGCCAGTACGGCGCCTTCGGCCAGGCGCAGGCAAGCCGCGGTTATCGCGACATTCTCTCCTTCTACTACCCGGGCACGACCCTGGGCACGGCACCCAGCGCAAAGGTGCGCGTGCTCGTTGCCGACGGCCGCCCGTCTGTGAAGGTGAGCTCGGAGGTTCCGTTCGCCGTCCGTGATGGCCTCGGCGTCGTGACACCTCTCCCGGCAGGTGAGCTCGTGCTCAAGCCCGATCTGTCGATTGTCGTCGATGGTCTGACGACCGTGCTGCCCGCTCCGCTCTCCTTCGTGCCCGGCAAGGGCAGCCCGCTCGTGCTGGACGGGAAGGAATACCGCGGCGAGTTTCAGGCGACCGTCGTCCCGAAAGGGTCGAAGTCGGCGCTCCAGGTGATCGACGTGGTGGCCCTCGACGCATATCTCCTCGGGGTCGTTCCCGGTGAGATGCCGAAGGAGTGGCCGGCCGCGGCCCTGCAGGCGCAGGCGGTCGCAGCTCGCTCCTACGCTCTCGCGAGCATCGTCAAGAACAAGCCCTTTGATCTCTACGCCGACCAGCGCAGCCAGATGTACTACGGAGTTGCCTGGGAATCTCCGGAGACGACCGCGGCGGTGAAGGCGACCCGGCGCGAGATCCTCACCTACGGCGGCAAGGTGGCGACGACCTACTACTACTCGTCGTCCGGCGGCCGCACGGCGTCGAGCGAGGACGTCTTCGGGGTGATCACGCCCTATCTGCAGTCGCGCAACGATCCCTGGGACGCGCTCTCGCCGTACCACCGCTGGACGCCCCGGACCTTCACAGCCGCCTCGCTCGGCCGGGCGTTCGGGCTTCGTTCTCCCGTGGTCGACGTCGAGACCGTCCCGACCCTGTCCGGACGACCCGCATCGGTCACGCTCGTCCAGCAATCCGGCGTCCGGATCTTGCTCCGCGCAGCCGATGTCCGGGCCCGGCTCGGGCTCCGGTCGACGGCCTTCCGTCTCGGTGTGATGCGAGTCGCGCCTCCACCTGCTGCCGCTGCAGCCGGTGCACCTGTAGTCGTGTCCGGCCTCGCACGTGACGTGCAGGCGCCGCACCTCGAGAAGCTCGGCGCCAACGGCGTCTGGTTGCCGTCGGTCAAGGTCGCGCCCGCGCAGGACGGCTCGTTCACCGTTACGGTCCAGCCGCTCACCACCGCGACCTATCGGTTGACCGCAGAGGGCCAGGTCGGGCCGGCGGTCACGATAACGGTTCCCGCGTGAGAGCGCTAGCGGCCGCCGCGGCCGTTGTGGTCGCGCTTGCAGTCGCACCCTCGGCTGGAGCGGCCCGCTTCGCGGTCGGGCTCGTGCCCGGGGCGAGCAGCGCGGCCGCTGCGCAGGTGCTGCGTGCGCGGGGAGCGACCGGCATCGTCGATCTTGCTCCGATCCCGGCGTTGGCGGCCTCTGCACCGAGCGCGACCCTGCTCAGGGGAGTTCCGGGTGCCCGCTACGTGGAGCCGCTGCGCAGCCGCAAGGAGGCCTTCGTCCCGAACGATCCGCTCTTCCCGCGCCAGTGGTACGCGGTCCAGAACCACTCGTTCGATGCCTGGACGGAACTGCCGCCGCTCGCCGCTGTGCGCGTCGCGGTGATCGACTCCGGGATCGACGGGAACCATCCCGAGTTGAGCAGCAAGATCGTGGCGTCGAAGAGCTTCGTTGCAGGACCCGCAACCGTCGACACGCAGGGGCACGGCACGTTCGTGGCCGGCTTGATCGCGGCTCAGGCGAACGACGGCATCGGCATCGCGGGGCTCGCGCCCTCCGCCGAACTGCTCATCGCAAAGGTCGTCGGCCCGCAGAGGTCGATTCCCGTCGAGGCAGAGGCGAACGCGATTCGCTGGTCGGTCGCTCACCGTGCCCGGATCATCAACATGAGCCTCGGCGGCCTGCGGGATCCGCACAACGCAGGCCGTGACACGTATTCCCAACTCGAGGCGGATGCAGTCGCGTACGCGGTGTCGAAAGGCGTTCTCGTCGTCGCTGCGGTCGGCAACTCGGATCAGTCACCCGCGCAGCCGTGGCCGTATGCGAGTTGGCCGGCGGCGCTGCCGCATGTCCTCGGGGTCAGCGCTCTCAGCGGCAAAGGTGGCTCACCCGACTTCTCGAACCGCGACCCTCAGTTCAACGACATTGCGGCTCCGGGCGAGGACATTCTCTCTACGTTCCCCGAGCCTCTGACGGCGAAGAGCCCGGACTGCCTGGAGCAGGGCTATTCGAGTTGCGGCCCTGACGAGTACCGCGCCGCAGAGGGGACGAGCTTCGCGACTCCGCAGGTGACGGCCGCCGCCGCTGTGCTCCTTGCCACCTCCCCAACGCTGACGCCCGACCAGGTGATCGCGCTGCTGCAGGGAAGCGCAGTTGATGCCGTTCCTGCAACAGGTTGCAGCGTCTGCACCGCCGGCCGCGACCGCTTCACGGGCGCTGGAGCACTCGATCAGGTGGCAGCGCTCGATCTCCTCTCGACGGGGGAGCCCCCGCGCGACCGGTTCGAGCCGAACGACGGCGGTGGCGCGAACGCGTTCCAGCTCTACGGCTCGTCGCACACGTTCGCCGCGACGCTCGATTTCTGGAATGACCGCGAGGACGTCTACCGCATCCATCTCCGAGCCGGCGAGCGACTCGCTGCGGCGACGAGCTCCCACCCGTCGATCAGCACGATGCTCGCTCTCTGGCGCCCCGGCACAGAGACAGTCGACGCCGCGTCGTCGCGGCTCCGGCGTCTCGCCGTGCGACCGCCGGGCGCGGCACTCAGCTACCGAGCTCCGGCCGCCGGCTGGTATGTCCTCGACGTGAGCGTGACGAGGCCGGGCGCCGGCGGGTACGTGCTCGGTCTTTCGAAGTCGCGCTAGCCGGCGTCGAGCAACTCGTCGGCAGGAACGTCCCGCAACACGCGAGCGGGCGAGCCGACGACGACGACGCGCGGCGGTACATCCTTCGTCACCACCGCACCCGCGCCGACAAACGCCTCTTCGCCGATCTCGATCTGCGGGCAGAGGACGGCGCCGCCGCCGATTCTCGCGCCGCGGCGGATCGTCGGCCCCTTTACGTTGCCAAACCGCTTCTCGGTGCGACCCATCCAGTTGTCATTCGTCGTCACGACGCACGGGGCGATGAATACGTGCTCCTCGAGCGTCGAGTAGGCGGTGATGTAGGCATCGGCCTGGATCTTGGTCATCGCGCCGATCGTGGTGTCGTTCTCCACGAGCGAGCCGCGCCCGACGACGACGTCGTCGCCGATCGTCACCCGCTCGCGCACGCACGATTGGTCTCCGAGGATGACGCGAGCGCCGATTGCCGTGCCGGCGAAGACGATCGCGCCCGTCGAGACGATCGAGCCGTCCCCGATCGTGGTCGGCGGCAGCGGCTCGCGCCTGGCGGTCGAGCGGGGAGACAGGGTCGGCTGCTTGCCGACGACGGCGTTCTCGAGCACCTTGACTCCGTCACCGAGCACGGTTCCCGGGTACACGATCGCGCTCGGGTGAATGTCCGCGCTCATGCGGGTGCGCCCGTGTGCAACGAGGTCGTGAGCCGGTCGAGTGTGCGGACGACGGCGAGTCCGTCGGTCGCCTCCCGGTGATCACCAGGCCCTTCCGTCACCAGCCGGAGGAAATGCTGCAGCTCGAGCCGTAGCGGCTCGTCGTTTGCGATCTTGGGGCTGTAGATGTCGCCCGTGCGCGTACGCCACTCGCCGTAGGTCTGCGCCGGCTCCCATGGGCCCTTCTCGTACACGGTCACCTTGCGCTCGAGCTCCATGTCGTCGAACACCACCATCTTCTCGCGGCCGACGACCGTCATCTTCCGCATCTTGTGCGGGTCGAGCCAGGAGAGATGCATGTGCGCGACCTTGCCTGACGGGAAGCGGAGGAAGCAGAAGACGACGTCCTCGATCCCCTTCTGGAGGTAGTCGACCCCGTGGGCAACGGCTTCGCTCGGCTCCTCACCGAGCAACCAGAGGATCACCGAGAGGTCGTGAACACCGAGCGACCAGAGTGCATTCTCGTTCGAGCGGATCACGCCGAGGTTCTGGCGATTCCCGTAGACACACGCGACGTCGCCGAGCTCGCCCGCATCCACGAGCTCCTTCACCTTGCGCAGGCCCGGGTGGTAGAGGAGCAGGTGCCCCGGCATGAGGACGAGGTTGGCGGCCCGGGCGAGGCCCACGAGCTCCTCCATCTCCTCGCCGCGCATTGCCGGCGGCTTCTCGACGAACACGTGCTTGCCCGCCTCGAGCGCCTGCTTGGCGAGCGCGTAGTGCGTGGGAACGGGAGTCGCAATCGTGACCGCGGAGACGGTGTCGTCGGCCAGCGCATCGGCGAACGTGCCGGTGATGCGCGCCTGCGGATAGCGCGTGGCGTAGTCGGCCTGCCGCGCCTCGTCCGTGTCGACGACCCAGGCGAGCTCGCTCAGCTCCCCGACGACCCGCACGACGTTCTTGCCCCAACCACCGACGCCCGCATGGGCGACGCGGGTCACAGCTTCCAGACCTTCTCGTTGCTGATGCCGTGCCGGCCGAGCGCGTTGCGGAGGTCGACGACGAGTTGCGCATCAGCGACGAGTTGCGCGTAGTCGATGCTCGTGTGCGCGGTGGCGATCACGACCGCGTCGTAGGCGCCGGGCTCGAGCGGCTGCGAGACGAGCTCGGTGCCCTGCTCGGAAAACGAGGGCACGTGCGGGTCGTGGTAGGAAACGTCCACTCCTGCGTTCTGCAGCAGCTCGATCAGCTTCACGGCAGGCGACTCGCGCATGTCCGAGATGTCGGCCTTGTAGGCGACTCCGAGCACGAGGATCCGGGAGCCGCTGAGCGACTTGCCGGCGCCGTGGTTCAGGGCCTGCGAGACGCGCGAGCGGCAGTAGTAGGGCATGTTCTGGTTCACCTCGCCGGCGAGCTCGATGAACCGTGTCGAGAAGTCGAACTCGCGTGCCTTCCAGGTGAGGTAGAACGGGTCGATCGGGATGCAGTGGCCGCCGAGGCCGGGGCCTGGTTCGAAGCGCATGAAGCCGAACGGCTTCGTGGCTGCAGCGTCGACGACCTCCCAGATGTCGATCCCCATCCGGTCGCACAGCTGCGCGAGCTCGTTGACGAGAGCGATGTTGACCGAGCGGAAGATGTTCTCGAGCAGCTTGGTCAGCTCGGCCGCCTCCGGCGTCGAGACACGATGAATGGAGTCGATCGCGCTGCCGTACAGCGCTGCAGCGGCGTCCGTCGAGGCCTCGTTGATCCCTCCTACGACCTTCGGCACCGTCTTCGTCGTGTGGTCGATGCGGCCGGGATCGACGCGCTCGGGCGAGAAGGCGAGGTGGAAGTCGACGCCCGCGGTGAGGCCTGAGCCACGCTCGAGGATCGGCAGGATCTCGTCGCGAGTCGTGCCGGGATACGTCGTCGATTCGAGCACGACGAGGTGGCCCGCCCGCAGCCGTGTCGCTATCTGCTCTGCTGAGGCGAGGACGATCGAGAGGTCAGGCTCGCGCTGCTTCGAGAGCGGCGTCGGCAGCGCTATCAGGATCGCGTCGGCTTCGCGTAGCTCGTCGTAGTCGGTCGTCGCGCGCAGCCCTTTCTCTTTCACGAGCTCGGTCAGCTTCGCGGTTGGAACGTCCTCGATGTAGCTCTCGCCGCGGTTGAGCTGCGCCACGCGCTCGGCGCTCACGTCGACGAGCAAGACGGATCGGCCCGCGTCTGCAAAGACCTGGGCGAGCGGCACGCCGACGTAGCCGGCGCCGATGATTGCGACATCACGATGCACAGCGCGCCATCGTACCGCCGAGCACGGCGGCGATCCGTTCGGAAGCGTGGCCGTCGCCGTAGAGAACGGGCAGCTCGCGCGGCATTCGCGCCGCTTCGAGGGCGGCGGCGATGAGGGCGGGGTCGTCGTCGACGAGCACATTCGCGCCCAAGGCGACCGTGTCCACCCATTCGGTCGAGGGGCGCAGCGTCACGCAGGGAACGCCGTACCAGTACGCCTCCTTCTGCAACCCGCCCGAGTCGGTCGCGATCACGGCCGCCTGGGAGGCGAGCGCCGCCAGGTCGAAGTAGCCGAGCGGCTCGATCAGCCGGAGACGAGGCGGCAGCTCGATCGACTCCTTCTCGAGCACGGCACGTGTTCGCGGGTGGCCAGGCAGGATCACGGGTAGCGCCGAGGCGGAGAGCCCCTCGACGATCCGCCGCAGGCGCTCCGGCCGGACGTTCGCCTCACGGTGGACGGTCGCAACGACGTAGTCGCCCGCTTCGATCCCGAGCTGCTCGAGGATTCGCGACCGCTCCCGCGCAATCGGGGAGAACCGCGCCGTGGCATCGGCCATCACGTCGCCGACCACGTGAATCTCGCCTGTCACACCCTCGTCGCGCAGTGTCCTTTCGGAGCGCTCGTCTGGTGTGAACAGGAGCGACGAAATCCGATCGACCTCGATCCTGTTGCGCTCCTCTGGCATCGCCAGGTCGCCGCTCCGCAGTCCGGCCTCGACGTGGGCGACCGGTCGCTCGCCTGCGGCCCGCGCGCCGGCCAGCGTCGAGTTCGTGTCCCCGTACACGAGGACGGCGTCGGGCCGCTGCTCGTCGATCGCCTGACGCACGGCCGCCTCGATCGTTGCGACGTCAGAGGTTCGCAGGTCGAGGGTGACCGCAGGCTCGCTGAGCCCGAGCTCCTCGAAGAAGACGGCCGACAGAGCCTTGTCCCAGTGCTGGCCCGTGTGCACGACGATCTCGTCGATAGCGGTCTGCGCGAGCGCGAGCGAGAGCGGCGCGGACTTGATGAACTGCGGCCGGTTGCCGACGACGGTCAGCAGCCTCACGGGCGTCGGCCTGGACGGTTCGATCTCCCACGACTCACAGCGTGAGCGTAGCCCTCAGCGTCAGGACCGGTGGACACCCATCGTGATCGTCCCGACGAAGGCCCCGGCCGAGTCTCTGGTGACGGCCATCAGCGAGTTCTTGCCACCGTTCCTGAAGATTGCATCGTCGGCGTTGCGGGTGTCCGGCTCGCCGCGCTGGTTATACGGCGCGCGCTTGCCCGCTGCCGTCACCGCGGCTTCGGGAAAGTACAGCTGGCCCGTGTGCACGACGTTCCCGCCGAGATGAACCTTGACGTGGATGTGCGTCGTGCGGCCCTGGTACCAGCCGGGGAAGAGGGTGATGAACTGCGCCAGACCGCCGGCGTTCGTCGGCTGGAGCCCTCTCAGGAAGGTGCCGGTGTCGCCGTTGACGCCGGAGTAAGTGCCGCCAGCGTCGGCGTGCCAGATATCGACGGCTGCACCCTTGATCGACTTGCAGGTCGATGCGTCGACAACCGTCGTGCGGAGCGTGAGCCTTGCTCCGGGCTTGCCCTCGCGGATGTCGCGACGGGTCTTCTCGCCGCCGACGTAGAAAGGCCCTTCGGTCTGCTCGGGAGTGAGAACACAACGGACGAGCCCGGCGGAGACCGCCGCTGGGCCGTTGCCCGCTGCCGAGGAGGGGTCGGAGAGAGCCGCTTCGAGGCCCGCCGCGCCGAGTGAGGCGACGACGAGGCCGCCGAGACGTGCAATCGTGCCTCGCCGGGTCAGGCGTTCTTCGTTGAGATCTCGATCGGTGTCGGATTTCATGGCCTGAACCGTACGCCGTGCCGCTGTGAAACGGCTGTGAGTGGCCCTGAGAACCAGGTATGAGCGACCGTGGTGGGTCGTGGCTACACTTCCGATCCGCTCGGGCCGTTAGCTCAGTTGGTAGAGCAGGGGACTCTTAATCCCAAGGTCGAAGGTTCGAATCCTTCACGGCCCATGAACGAATGAAGCCTGCCGCTCGCACTGTGGTGCGTAGTTGTCCGCAACTCGGTTAGTAGTTGGAGACTCGCGAATGCGAGGCGAGTCCGATGGCGCCACCCGCTGTGGAGACGACACTATTGACGCCTTCCCTCGGGCCACTTCTGGGCACCCTCCGTGCCCACGTCCAGTCGGAAGGCTGGAAGGGGGAGAGCGATGAAACGCGCTCTTGCAATAGCACTGGCAGTGTTTGCCGTCCTCGTGGTCGGCACCACCGCAACCGGCGGCGTCCAGGCGCTGATCACGGGTGCGAACATCAAGGACGGTTCGATCGGATCAAACGACATCAAGCCCGGCGCGATCCAGTCCCACGACATCCAAAACGGGACGATCGTGCAACACGATCTATCGAATAGCCTGTTCACCCAACTCCATGGCGCGAAAGGCGCGGAGGGAGCCAAGGGCGATGTCGGCACCGTCGGCCCGGCGGGCCACAAGGGCGACAAGGGCGACAAGGGCGAGGCAGGCATCAGCGGTCTACAAGTCGACGGGCCGTACCCCGGGGCGGGAAACACTCCGCTCCACTACGGCGATATCGTGGCCCAGTCCACAGCAAAGTGGTCGGCCGACCCCGCACTGCTTCAGAGGTCGTGGGTGATGTGCAAGCCCGGCAAGCTCGCGCTCGGCGGCGGCTTCGGTCAGAACGAGCCCTATTCTGACCAGTTCGTCGTCGTGACCTCGACACCGCTGGTAGTCAATGACCAAGGCGTGTTGTACCCGCCCGATACCCTGGTGAACGATCAGGGGTCGTTGCTGGCTCCGAACGGCTGGCTCGTTGAGGGCTACAACAAGAGCAGCCAGGAGATGATCGTCCGGCCCTGGGTGATCTGCGCGAACGTCAACAGCTAGCACCACATCAGCGAGGGACGAAGGTGGGCGCGGCCGTCCTGCCGCGCCCACCCAGTTGTCCGGCGACTGTCGAGAGTCGCGAACCTCCCCTTCTCGAGTGGCGTTGTCGCCCGTGACGAGCGCTCCCGTCGTAGAGATCCTCTTCTTCGATGGCTGTCCGAATCACAACGCTGCCTACGAACTCGTCGAGCGTGTTTCAGCCGAGCTCGGCCTTCACCCCGACGTCCGGCTCGTGAACGTGGAAACGTCGGCTGAAGCCCAACGCCTACGTTTCCTCGGGTCACCCACGATTCGCGTGAACTGCAGTGACGTCGAACCGGGTGCGGACGACCTCCACGACTTCTCGCACTCATACCGGGTCTACCGGACAGGCTCTGGTCTCAGCGGTCAGCCGGACGAGTCGTGGGTCAGGGATGCTCTCAGCACAGCTCATCTCGGTTGAACTGTCACCGGCCCTGGTGGGAACCTCCCTTCTCGAGCGCGGCTCCGGTGCTGGTTCGCGGTACCCTCGTTCGGACGCGTGCTGTAACCTCGCTCCGTGCGCCGGGGAGCGATCGTCCGAATTGCCGGGATCGGGATCGTCATCGCGGTCCTCGTCTCTCTTGTCGCGGTCCTGATTCCGTGGCTGCCGACGTCCGCCTCGAAGGAGATGGACCGGATCCAGTTCGTCTACTGGTTCGCGACGGTGATCTGCATCGCCATCTTCTCGCTCGTCACCGCGGTGATCATCTATTCGGTCTGGAAGTTCCGCTCCCCGCCCGAGGACGAGTCGGACGGCCCGTCGATCCACGGGAACACCGGCCTCGAGATCGCGTGGACGATCGTGCCGGCCATCCTCGTGATCGCGATCGGCGTCGTCAGCGCCATCGTGCTGTCGCAGAACGGCAACGCCGGCACCAACCCATTGAGGGTCAAGGTGTACGCGCAGCAGTTCTCCTGGCGCTTCGAGTACCCGGACCGCAAGAACCTCAAGTCATACGTCCTCGTGCTGCCGGTCGATCGCAGCGTCAAGTTCGATCTCGAGTCGGCCGACGTGATCCACTCGTTCTGGATTCCCGCCATGGGCCAGAAGCAGGATCTCGTTCCGGGAATCCACACCAGCATCATCGTCACCCCGACTCGGACGGGCGTGTACAGCCTCGTCTGCGCGGAGCTCTGCGGCCTCGGCCATGCCACGATGCGGTCGCAGGTTCGCGTGCTCTCGCAGGAGCACTTCGCGGCCTGGCTGGACGAGCAGGCCCATGCCAACGGCGCGCCGTCGGGCGCGACGCTGTTCAACTCCGCGGGCTGCGGCAGCTGCCACACGTTCACGCCCGCAGGCACCAAAGGCGCAGTCGGCCCCAATCTCGACAACCTCGTTGCAGACGCGAAGAAAGCCGGCGAGTCTCCGGCAGAGTTCGTCAAGGAATCGATCACCGACCCCAACAAGGTCATCGCACCCGGCTTCGCGGCTGATGTGATGCCGCCCGACTTCGCCAAGTCGCTCTCCGCCAAGGAGATCGACGCGCTCGTCGCCTACCTGACCGCATCGAAGTGAATGGAGAGAGGGACTTGAACCGGTGAGCGTCGTCGAGCACACACCCCATCAGAGCGGCCATGGTGCTGCGCCGCGGCAGCGAGGCCTCCTGATGCGGCCGGGGTTCATCCGCGGCGCCTGGTGCTTCGCGCTCTTCTTCCTGGTAGGGCTCTACCTCGTTGCGGGGATCCGCTGGCTCGCCGGCTGGGATCCGGTCTACGACTGGAACATCATCGTGCTGGTCGGCGGCCTCACGCTGGGGCCGATCGGGTTCCTGCTCGGGATCGGCGCCTTCGACTACTGGCTCTACTGGGTCTCGGGCCGCCCGACGCGGCCGGAGGATCACTCCAGTCACGGCGCCAAGACGTGGAAGGACTACTTCAAGGTCAATACCGACCACAAGGTGATCGGTATGCAGTACCTCGCGACGACCTTCGTCTTCTTCGTCCTCGGCGGACTGATGGCGATGCTCTTCCGGGCCGAGCTCGCACGCCCCGGGATGCAGTTCATGGACACGCAGACGTTCAACGGTCTCGTGTCGGTCCACGCGGCCCTGATGATCTTCGTGTTCATCATTCCCGCCTTCGCAGGCCTCGCGAACTTCGCCGTGCCGCTGATGCTCGGGGCTCCGGACATGGCGTTCCCGCGCCTGAACGCCCTCTCGTTCTGGCTGTTGCCGATCGCCGGCACGATGTTCCTCTGCAGCTTCCTCGCTCCCGGTGGCGCATTCGCCACCGGCTGGACGAGCTACGCGCCGCTCGCCTCACAGCAGCCGATCGGCCAGATCTTCTTCAACATGGGCGTCCAGTGGGCAGGCGCCTCGTCGATCCTGACCGCGCTCAACTTCCTGGTCACGATCATCACGATGCGCGCGCCGGGAATGACGTTCTGGCGGATGCCACTGCTCGTCTGGGCGAACTTCACGACGTCGCTGCTCGTCGTGATCGCAACGCCGTTCATCGCCGGCTCGCAGTTCTTCGTCATGTTCGACCGGGTCATGCACACGACCTTCTTCATCCCGGCGGGAGGCGGGTACGTCCTCGGCTACCAACACATCTTCTGGTTCTACAGCCACCCGGCCGTCTACATCATGATCTTGCCCGGGTTCGGGATCATCTCCGAGATCATCTCGGTGATGAGCCGCAAGCCGATCTTCGGCTACCGCCTGATGGCCATCTCCCTGCTCGGGATTCTCGTGCTCGGCTTCTCGGTCTGGGCCCATCACATGTTCGTCGCCGGCATGGCCGACTGGCTGCGCGTGCCGATGATGATCACGACGTTGCTGATCGCAGTGCCCACGGGCGTCAAGGTGTTCAGCTGGTTGGCGACGCTATGGGAAGGGCACATCCAGCTCAACACGCCGATGTTGTTCGCGCTCGGGTTCATCTCGATGTTCCTGATCGGCGGCCTCTCGGGCATCTATCTGGCCTCGGTCCCGATCACGATTCACGCCTCGGACACCTACTTCATCGTCGCGCACATCCACTACGTGCTGTTCGGCGGCTCCGTGCTGACGATCTTCGCCGGGATCTACTACTGGTTCCCGAAGATGACCGGGCGGATGTACAACGAGAGGCTCGGGAAGCTGCACTTCTGGCTCACGTTCGTCGCCTTCAACCTGACGTTCTTCCCGATGCACTGGGTCGGCCTGCAGGGCATGCCGCGGCGCGTGGCCGACTACGCGGATCGGTTCGCGACCCTGAACCTGTTCGTCACGATCTCGTCGTTCGCGCTCGGCGCCTCGGTCCTCGTGTTCTTCTACAACGTGATCGTCAGCTGGGCCCGTGGCCCGATCGCCGAGTCGAACCCGTGGCGCTCCATGACGCTCGAGTGGCAGGTGTCGTCGCCACCACCGGTCTTCAACTTCGACGAGATCCCACAGGTCGTCGGGGGCCCGTATGAGTACGGCGTCGCCGGTGCCCGCCACGCAATTCTCTCCGGGAGCAGCCTGCAGCAGGAGACGCCCGCGTGAGCGCGCACGCCGAAGCCGGGCTTCACGGCACGACCACGACCACGACCACCACGGGCCGCCGGTCGCGAACCGAAGCTCGAGGATCGAGCCGACGGTGCTCGGGATGTTCCTCTTCATCGGCACCGAGGCAATGCTGTTCGGAGCGTTCTTCGCGGTCTACTTCTTCGTCCGTGTCGTCAATCCGAATGCGTCGGCTCTCTGGCCGCCGCCTCCGTACGAGTTCCCGAAGTTCGTGGCGGGAGTCAACACGGCGATCCTGTTCACCTCGAGCTTCACGATGCACTGGGCGTTGAAGTCGATCAAGAACGGCAACCGTCGCGGTCTCCAGGCAGGCCTCGTGCTGACGATCCTGATGGGGACGACGTTCCTGCTGACCCAGTTCATCGAGTATGCGCACGTCGGCTTCAACCTCAGCGACGGCGCGTTTGCGGACGCGTTCTTCGGCCTCACGGGCCTGCACGGGTTCCATGTGCTCGTGGGGCTGGTGCTGCTCACGATCGCGGCGGTGCGGGCCTTCCGGGGCCACTACTCGCCCGAGCATCACCATGGTGTCGAGCTCCCTGGGATCTACTGGCACTTCGTCGACGTCATGTGGCTCGTCGTCTACGCGACCGTCTATCTGCTCTGAGCGCCGGCCGTCCGGCTTGTCAGGACGTGACAATCCGCGCATGATGGTTTGACCGACCGGGGGAACCCATGCGCAACCCGTTGAAGAACGAGGAGAACGCGTTCCAATTCGTGCTCGGCACGATCGTCTACCTCGCCGTGATCGTGCTCGCCTCCTGGATCGCGACCTGGCTCGGCGTGGTGGTGTTCGTCGCGTTGACCGCTGCGGTCATTGCGCTCCTTCGCGGGGGAACGAAATCGCCACCGGACCCGCAGCACGTCGAGCGTGCCGCGGTCGAAGACACCCGGCGAATCCTCGTCGTCGCGAACGAGACCCTCACAGGCGCCCGTCTCCGCGAGGAGATCGTTCGCATGTCGGCGGGGGTGGCCGAGGATGTCCTCGTCGTCTGCCCCGCCCTCAACTCGCATCTTCGGACGTGGCTCTCCGACGAGGACAGCGCCCGCGATGCCGCCGAGGTGCGGCTCGACGAGACACTGGCAGAGCTGGCCGTGGCGGGTATCAACGTTCGGGGTGAGATCGGCGACGGCGACCCGCTACAGGCACTCGAGGACGCGCTGCGGAGCTTCGCGGCCGACGCGATCGTGATCTCGACCCATCCCGAGGGCCACTCTCACTGGCTCGAGGAGGGCATCGTCGAGGAGGCCCAGCGACGCTTCGACGTCCCGGTCACGCACGTCGTCGGTGACGCGGACGCTGTTCTCTAGGGCGTTGCCGGAGGCGGGTTCGGATCGCGGACCCCGGCCACACTCGCGACGTAGCTCGCCACGTCCTCGGCGTCCTGGCCCTCGAGCAGCTTCTCCGGCATCCCAGGCGCCCCCGTCGACGTCTTCGTGATCGGATACGCGATCTGGTCGCGAACGACCTGGAGGACGGTGCTCTCGCCGAGGCCGTTGCGGCGCGACTCGAGGAATGCGTAGTCGAGATTCGGGCCGACCTGGCCCGTGGTACCGGCATCCGCGAGGGTGTGGCAGCTGCCGCACTTCTGCGTGAACAGCTCCTTGCCGCGGCTGCGATCACCGTTGCCATTCGAGTAGCCCACGGTCGACCCGCAGCCCGTGGCGAGGAGTACCGCAGCGACGCTGCCGCCTATCGCGGCCACAAGTCTCCGGCGGTCACGTCGAATTGAAGTCGGCGCCATGTGAAACGCGAGTCTAACCCGAGGCCGACGCGGTCTGTTTCAGCTGCTTCAACTGCGCCTTCACGATCGGTGCGTTCGGGTCGTCCGGAGCGAGCTTCAGGAAGGTCGTATAGGCGAGAATCGCGGTTGTGGTGTCGCCGGCCTGCTGGGCCGCCTGGGCGAGCTCGAGCTGGACGTTCGGGTCGTTGGGCGAGAGAGCGGCGATCTGCTTGTAGGAGTCGACGGCGGCGCTCGCTGCGGCCTGGGCGGCTCCGAAGAGAGTCTGCAGTGCCACCGATGCCTGCGCGTTGATCGTTTGGGCGATCGAGTCGTCGAGGATGGACTGTCCACCGGGCGACGTCAGCCCTGCGGGGAAGCTGCCGGCCGCATACGCGGCCTTGAGCTGGATCAGCTGCGCCTCCCGCTGCTTCGCCGCTGCCTGTGAGAGATAGAGCGTGGCGAGCTCGCGGAGCGCCTGACCGTCCTTCGGGGCGAGTGCCACGACCTGTCGCTGCGCATCGATCGCCTTGTCCGTCTGGCCGTCGGTCTGCAGCGCGGTGGAGAGCTCGCGCCACGCAACGACGTCCTTCGGGTTCTGCTCCGTCTTCTTCTGGGCAGCCGAGATCGACGGGACGCCGCTCGAGCCACCCCCTCCGCGGAAGAGGTCGCCGACCCCGGTTCCGGCCTGGGTTCCGACGCCGAAGAGGACGAAGCCGCCGCCGAGAGCGACCGCGAGGAAGACGAACATCCACTTGGCGTGGCGCCGCAGCCGCGGGAAGAACATCGTGTCCTCGATCGACGGAGCGGTCGAGCGCTTGGCGCGCCGAGTGCCGGCTACGGCAGCATCTTGCTTCGGGCGCTTCGTGCCGCTCTTGTCGAATCGGGCCATCGAGACGTTCCTTTCAGGTAGCGCTGTTCGCCGGCCACCAGAGTAGCTGTGACGCGGTTCGGCGAGCCGCCCAGCACGGCGGCCGCGATGGGGTCTTCGACGGGGTCGAAGGGTGAGTCTGCGAGCGAGATCACGGCGAGGTCGGCTTGCTTCCCCGGGACAAGCGATCCGATCCGATCCGCCATCCCGAGCACCCGCGCCCCGCCGAGTGTTGCGAGCTCGAGCGCCTTTGCGGCCGAGAGCGCATCGGGACGCCGAGCCCGCGCGCGGGCGCCGACGATCGCGGTCCTGATCTCCTCGAACAGGTCGAGCGACGGTGTCGAGGCCGGGCTGTCGGTCGCAATCGCAACGTCGACTCCCGCCTGGAGCAACTCGGCCACCGGCGCGACCCCGCAACCGAGATAGCCGTTCGAGCGCGGGCAATGAGCGACGCCGACACCGTGCTCGGCGAGGAGCTCGATCTCCGCGCCGTCCGCGTGGACGCAATGCGCGGCCATCAGGCTCGAATCGAGCAACCCGGCCGACGCCAGCATCTGGATCCCGGTCTCGCCGGACGGTGGCACCAGAACGTCCGCCAGGGGGCTCCAGTCGCCCGCGCCGTCGACGAGCCAGTCGCGTTCGGCGGGGCTTTCCGCGAGGTGCGTCGCCTGCGGGATCCCGAGCTCTGAGCAGGCCCGGTAGACCTCGACCGTGCACGTGTACGGCGCATGGGGGGAGATGCCCACGCGCACCCGATCGGAGAGGAGGTGCTGGATGCCGGCGTGCAGGTCGTGGAACGGATCGAGTGCCGACGCGTCCCGTCCGAAGACTTCGAGGTAGACGATGGCGCGAAGGCCTGTGGTCGCGACCGCCGTCGCAGCGGCACCCGAGAAGCTGCAGTCTCCGATCGTCGTGATCCCCGACCGCAAGCACTCGTGGGCGCCAACGGTTGCGATCGCCACCATCTCGGCGGGCTCGAGGGCCAGCTTCCGCTTCATATGCATTCCGATCCACGGCACGAAGGGCAGGCCGTCGCCGAACCCCGCGTACACGGCGTACTCGATGTGGGAATGCGCATTAACGAAGCCGGGCACGATGACGCACCCCGCGTGGTGCTCGCCACGTCCGAGATCGGTGGCGCTCCCGACCGCTTCGATCGTGCCGTCGTCGGCGATCGCGACGGCTCCGTTCTCGATCGGCGGGCCCTCGACAGGGACGACCCAGTCCGCCGACACGGTTCTCACGGTGTGGCATCCGCCGCGGTCGAGTCGGCGGCGTACGCACCGACCTTCCAGTGTCGCTCCATGATCCGGGCCATCCAGATCGAGGCCTCGAACAGGATCAGGAGCGGGATCGTCTCGAACAACAGCGAGACGGGATCGACGGTGGGCAGCAGGATCGCAAACACCACCATCAACACGTAGCCGAGGCGGCGATTGCGTCGTAGCTTGTCGTAGGTGAGCACGCGAATGCGGACGAGGGCGAGGATGAAGATCGGCATCTCGAACGCCAGGCCGCAGGCGAGCAGGACGAGCGACGTGAACGAGAGGTAGTAGCTGGCCCGGATCTGGACGTTGTAGAGCGTGTCGTCGAAGTTGGTCAGGAAGCTGATCGCGGCCGGAAGGACGATGAAGTAGGCAAACAGGACACCCGCGGCGAAGAGCGCGGTCGCGACCACGATGAACGCGGTCAGGATGCGCTGGGTCGCCCGGTCGACGGCAGGGGCGAGGAAGCCCCACACCTGCCAGACGAGGATCGGGAGCACGATCGCGATTGCCGCCAGCCCGCTCACCTTGACCGCTGTCGTGAACGGCTCGACGACGCCGAGCGTGACGAGCGTCTTGTCGGCCGGAAGCGGCCGCATCAGCCACTTGATCAACGTTTGGTGGAACGCGAAGCAGAGCAGGAACGCGGGCACGATCGCCGCCACGACGATGAGCAGCCGGTGACGGAGCTCCGTCAGGTGCTCGACGACGGTCGCCTCTTCGTCCGTGCCGAGACGGCGCGGGGCGAGCCTGCGCATGTGTGTCTAGGAGATGGGTTCCTGCTCGCGCGACTCAGGCGCTGCAGGGGCTGCGGGGGCGACGGGAGCAGCGGGGGCGGCGGGAGCAGCGGCTTCCGGCACGTGAACGGGCTCCGCAGGCGGTAGGGCCGGCGCCGCATCGTCGTTGCCGTCGCCGGTGACCGAATCCTTGAACTCCCGCATCCCCTTGCCGAGCTGCCGGCCCATTTCCGGTAGCCGCTTGGGGCCGAAAACGAGCAGCAGGACGAGCAACAGGATCAGGAGTTCCCAGATTCCGATTCCGAAAGGCATGTGCGGGACGATAGCACGCCGATTTCCACCGCTCGGGTGAAAAGGGGGGTCCGGGTACGATTACGAGGAGGCACGGCTTGCGGCTTTCCCGCAGCGGTCTTACGGCTTTCCCGCACGAGGCGAGAACGGAGATCAGTTGGCACTGCTCGAGATCAAGAACCTGCACGTCGCACTCGAAGACGGTACTCCGATCGTCAAGGGTGTCGACCTCACGGTGAACACGAACGAGAAGCACGCGATCATGGGCCCGAACGGCTCCGGCAAGTCGACCCTCGCCTACGCGCTGATGGGTCACCCGTCGTACGAGATCACCGAGGGCGAGATCCTGCTCGACGGCAAGGAGGTCGTCTGAGCTCGGTGCCGACGAGCGTGCCCAGCACGGCCTGTTCCTCGCCTTCCAGTACCCCCACGCGATCCCCGGGGTCACCGTCACGAGCTTCCTGCGCAGCGCGATCAACGCGAAGCGCAAGGCAGCGAACGGTGGCGAGGACGACCCGATCGCCGTGAAGGAGTTCCGCACCGAGCTGCTCGCCGCGATGGAGCACCTGAAGGTGCCCCGCGAGCTCGCACAGCGCTATCTCAACGACGGGTTCTCCGGCGGCGAGAAGAAGCGCGTCGAGATCCTCCAGATGGCAATGCTGAAGCCGCGGATCGCGGTCCTCGACGAGACCGACTCAGGCCTCGACATCGACGCCCTGCGCGTCGTCGCGAACGGCGTCAACGAGCTCGTCGGCCCCGAGATGGGCGCGCTCGTGATCACCCACTACCAGCGGATCCTGAACTACATCACCCCGGATCACGTTCACGTCTTCGTCGACGGGCGGATCGTGGCGTCGGGCGGCGCGGAGCTGGCGCAGAAGCTCGAGGCGGAGGGCTACGAAGCGTTCATCCCTGCAGGCGTAGGGGGCGAGAGCTGATGAGCACTGCCGAGAACGACGTCGTCAAGGAAATCCGCAGCGAATATCAGTACGGCTTTTCGAACCCGGACGAGGCGAAGGACTACTTCTTCAAGTCGGGCCGAGGCCTCTCGCACGAGGTCGTCGAGGCGATCGCCGAGCACAAGAACGAGCCGGAGTGGATGCGCGCCTTCCGCCACAAGGCGCTCGACTACTTCTACGCGCGCCCGCTGCCGACCTGGGGCGGCAACGTCGCCGAAATCGACTTCGAGAACATCTACTACTACATCAAGCCGACCGAGAAGCAGGTCGACAAATGGGAGGACCTACCGGCCGAGATCCTCGACACCTGGGACAAGCTCGGCATCCCCGAGGCTGAGAAGAAGTACCTCGCGGGCGTCGGTGCCCAGTACGAGTCCGAGGTCGTCTACCACAAGCTGCAGGAGGATCTCGAGCGCAAGGGCGTCATCTTCCTCGACATGGATTCGGCACTCCGCGAGCACGAGGACATCGTCAAGCAGTACATGGGCACGATCATCCCGGCGAACGACAACAAGTTCGCCGCGCTCAACTCGGCCGTCTGGTCGGGAGGGTCGTTCATCTACGTGCCGCCCGGCGTCCGCATCGAGATGCCGCTGCAGGCCTATTTCCGCATCAACGCGGAGAACATGGGCCAGTTCGAGCGGACGCTGATCATCGTCGACGAGGACGCCTACGTGCATTACGTCGAAGGCTGCACGGCGCCGATCTACTCGTCGGACTCGCTCCACTCGGCGGTCGTCGAGATCATCGTCAAGCCGCGCGGCCGCTGCCGCTACACGACGATCCAGAACTGGTCGAACAACGTCTACAACCTCGTCACCAAGCGCGCCGTCGCCCACGAGGACGCGACGATGGAGTGGGTCGACGGCAATCTCGGCTCCAAGCTGACGATGAAGTACCCGGCCATCTGGCTGATGGGCGAACGGGCCCACGGCGAGGTGCTCTCGATCGCGTTTGCCGGGAAGGGCCAGCATCAGGACGCGGGCGGCAAGGTCGTCCACGTCGGCAAGAACACGTCCTCGGTGATCACCTCGAAGTCGATCTCGAAGGACGGCGGCCGCGCCGGCTACCGCGGCCTGCTCGAGGTGGCGAAGGGCGCCACGGGCTCCAAGTCGAAGGTCGTCTGCGACGCGCTGATCCTCGACGAGGAGTCGCGCTCCGACACCTACCCGTACATCAAGGTCGACGAGAACGACGTCGATCTCGGTCACGAGGCGACCGTCTCGAAGATCGGTGAGGAGCAGCTCTTCTACCTGATGAGCCGCGGCCTCTCCGAGTCGGAGGCGAGCGCGATGATCGTCTCCGGGTTCGTCGAGCCGATCACGAAGGAGCTACCGCTCGAGTACGCGGTCGAGATGAACCGGCTGATCCAGCTCCAGATGGAAGGCTCTGTTGGTTAGTCGAAACCGGGTCGACCGGCTGCAACACGTGATTTGTCGCATCCGCCCGACCCGGCCTCGAGGTGTCGGTTGATCGTCGAGCGCACAGATTTCGTCTCCGTCCCCGTCACCGATCTCGAGCGCTCGACCGCCTTCTACCGCGACACCGTCGGGTTGGAGCAGATCGGCGTTGCAACGTGGCCGGAGTTCCAGTTGGGCGAGAACGTCAGCCTCTATCTCCTCGATCCGACGAACATCGGGCAGGAGTTCGTGGGCCCGCACACGTCCCCGATCGCGCTTCGCGTTGCGGATGTCGCCCAGGCGCGCGAGGAGCTCGAGGGACGGGGCGTCGTGTTCGACGGCGACACCTTCGATACCGGCGTCTGTCACATGGCGCCTTTCACCGATCCGGACGGCAACGTGCTCATGCTGCACCGTCGCTACGCCCCGCATGAGGGCTGATCTCCTCGAGCGCTACCACGCGCTCCCGCTGCCGACGAAGTCCGACGAGCACTGGCGCTTCACCGATCTCGCCGGCTTCGATCCGGACGCCTGGACTGCCAACGGCACGACCGCGATCGCTGCCCCTGAGATGCTGCTCGAGATCGAAGCAGCGGGCGTCGCGCTCGTCAGTGAGGCCGGGATCACGATCGAGCACGCGCCGGAGGGAATCCGCTTCGAGCTCCTGACGGACGACCATCCCCTCCTCGGCACCCTCGTCGGGCACACCGAGAAGTTCGCCGCCCACAACGCGGCGATGTGGGAGCACGGCCTGCTCGTGCACGTGCCGAAGGACGTCGTCGTCGACCAACCGCTGTACATCCGGATCGCAAACGCGATCGAGGGCGGCTCGCTCTTCTGGAGGCTGCTGATCGTTGCCGAGGCGCAAAGCCGGTTCACCGTGATCGAGGAGTACGCCTCTTCCTCGCCGGATCTCGAGGGCTACTCCAACGCGGCGGTCGAGATCGTGGTCGAGGAGGGCGCCAAGGTCGAGTACGTGTCGGTGCAGAACCTCTCGCAGTCGACCTGGCACTTCGCCTCGCATCACGCCACGGTCGGTCGTGATGCAGAGCTCGACTGGGTTGCGGGCGGGTTCGGCTCGGGTGGCGGCAAGGTCTGGATCCAGAACGACCTCGCCGGCCAGGGGGCCACCTCGCGGGTGACCGGCGCCTATTTCGCCGATCACGAGCAGCGGCTCGACTACGACACGTTCCAGGAGCACATCGCTCCTAACACGACCTCCGACTTCGCCTTCAAGGGCGTGCTGCGAGACACGGCGAGCGCTGTCTGGCGCGGGATGATCCGGGTCGAGGAGGGCGCGCAGAAGACGAACGCCTACCAGGAGAACCGCAACCTGCTGCTCTCCAAGACGGCCCATGCCGACTCGATTCCCGGCCTCGAGATCCTCGCGAACGACGTGCGCTGCACGCACGGTGCGACGCTGAGCCAGGTCGACCGCGAGCAGCTCTTCTACGCGATGGCTCGCGGCCTCTCGCGCCAGGAGGCAGAGCGGCTGATCGTGCGGGGCTTCTTCCAGGACGTGCTCGACCGGATCGAGCTGCTGCCCGTGCGAGAGGCGCTCGGGAACGCGCTCGAAGCGCGCATTCCGCAGGCGTAGCTCCCTCTAGGTCGCTTCGGCTGCCGTGGCCCGCGGTTTCCGCTGCGGCTTCGAGGGTGCAACGAGTGCCCGCCAGACGGTGGCCATGACGACGGCGCCGATAGCGCCCAGGTAGATCCCGAGCGCCCACGGCTGCGAGGTGTCGGTCCCTGCCATGATCCCGTGCACGACCATCGCCGAGAAGATGCCGTAGGTCGCCCAGTGCAGTCGGCGCCAGTTCTTCGCGCCGATCCGCTTGCGCTGCGAGAACGACGCGTACACCAGCACCATCAGTTCCGCCGCAACGACCCCGACACCGACCCACAGTGGGCGATACGGCACGAAACCTGGTACGAGCAGCCCGACGATGGTGATGTGGATGGTCGAGTCGAGCACGAGCGCAACGCCGTGGATCCCGATCGCGCCGAGACAGAGCAGGGCAAGGAAGCGGTGCGTGTCGGTCACGGTGGCGGGCTTCAGCGCCGTACCGAACGGGCGCGACTTGAGAACGAGCCCTGCGATCACGGAGAGCGTTAGGAGGGGAAGGCGAGCATCCCGGACGCGCGAGCCTCGATCCAGAAGGTCGGGTCGGAGCTCACAGGAGGCCTCCCGCGAGGACGACCCGTCTCGTCGACCGTGACGAGCACTGCCGGGATTCCGAGCGCGTCAGCCTCGAGCTGCGCCGCACGCTCGCCGGCGAGCAGAAGCGCTTTCGCCGACACCTCGGCGTCGACTGCGCTTCGGGCGAACGCCGTCACGCGGACGAGTGACGTACCCGTCGGCAGCCCGGTCGCCGGATCGATGAGATGGTGAAGCTCGACCCCGCCTCGCCGCCAGCGGCGGTGATCGCGCCCCGATGTCGCGAGGGCTCCGCTCTGGAGCCCGAGGGTCAAGCGGAGTGCCCGGCACCTCGACCGCCACAGGCCAGACGCCCTGCTCGGGCGTGCCGTGACTCGCAAGGTCGCCGCCGACGTTGACGAGGCACGGGCCTGACGACGCGAGCAGTGCGCACACCCGGTCGGCGGCGTAGCCCTTCGCGATGCCTCCGAGGTCGAGTCGATAACCGGGCTCGATCGCTATCGAGGACCCGTCGACGGTGACGCGGCCGCCACAGGCGCCGCCGGGTGAGATCGGCTGGGCCGTCCCTCGCGATGTCATCGAACGAACGGTCGTATCCGGCCGCGACGACGGCGTCGTGCACGGTCGGGTCGAAGCGGCCACCGGTACGCTCGCGGGCCTCGAGCGCGAGCCTCGTCACCTCCACGAGCTCGGGCGGCGCCTCCAGAGTGCCGGCCGCGTTGAGCATCGACAGCGCCGAGGTCGGGTCGGAAGCGTGACAGCAGTCGCTCGAGTCGATGGATCTCGTCGCTCGGCGTATGCAAGAGCTGACTCGGCGCCCGCGGGTTCACCGTCGAGGATCAGCTCGACGGTGGATCCCATGGCGTCGAACGTTCGGCATGTCTGTCGACCGGTGACGTCCTCGTAGGCGGCGGCGCTCATTTCTTCGCCGACACCTTCGTCGTCGTCACCGGCGGCAGGCTCACGACCTGCACGGGTGGCGGCGCTGCGGCTGGGGCGGGTGCGGGCGTTGGCTGGGGTTGGGGTGCCGGTGCGGCGGCGGGAGCTGGTGTTGCAGCCTGCGCAGCAGGCGCTGGCGCCGTGGCCGCCGCTGAGGCGGGTTGCTTGGGAGGCGCCGGAGGCGCCGGCGCAGCGGGAGCCGGGGCAACGACTGCGGTGTGACCGACAGCCGGCGCGCTGGTCCGCGTCGGCGGCGCGGAGCGCAAGACGCTGGTCGCCGGTGCAGCGCTCGAGACCGGCGTTGCTCGCTGCAGTTGCTGGTTCGCCCAGGAGACGACGCTGCCGCGTATGCCCGTGCCTGCGCCGTCTGGGCCACCGCAGCCTGAGCGGCGCGAATCGCCGCTGCCTGCGACGCTTCGAGCTGCGACAGGTGGCGCTGAAGAGCGACGGCGTTCTGTCGTTCGCGGCGGCTGACTCGCTGCTCGTAGACCGCCCAGCGACGGTTCGACGACTCCCTTTCACCTCTGCCGCGCGACGCTGCAGCTTCTTCTCGCGGTGGGCGAGAGCGACGAGTCGTGGATCCTGAGGCGTAATCTGTTCGGTCGTCGCCCAGGGGTGAGCTGCAATCGTCGCCCATAACAAGAAGAAGACGACGATCGCCCCTGCAGCCGAGTAGAGACGCGCGAGATGGTTCGTCAATCGTGCTTCTCCGCGGCGTTCTTGAGTGCCTCGCACTGTTGCTCGGCGGCCTGCTTGAGCTGCCTCGCTCTTGCCCTCGGCGGCTCGTAGAAGCTGATGACACTGTTGCTCGACAGACAGAGCCGGCGCCGCTGGCGGAGGAGGTGTCACCACCGGCGGCGTATTGGCTGTGGCGGCGTGTTGTTCTGGTGCCGGCTCTGGACTTGAGACCACGGCAACCGGCATCCGGGCGGGCTCTGGCGTGCTGTGCTCCGGCTCCGTGGCTGCGGCGGGCTCTCCGGAGTCTCCCGTTTCGGGGTGTCGCGCCTCCTTCTTGGTGGCGACGGGTCGCGTCGGCGCGGAACGGGCGACCTTCTCGGAAACTGGCTGGGTGGCCGGTTGCGCCGCCGGGCGTGGTGGAGACATCGGCGCGGCGAGCGACGCCGCGCCAGGACCGCGAACGGAAATGACCGCGGCGTAGCGATTCAACGCCGGTAGCGGCGGCGGCTTTGCGACCAGCGTCTTGCGCAGCGATGCCTCCCACGCGTCGAGCTTGTGCGACCTCGCGGCGATCTGTCGGCTCGAGACGACCTCAGGCTTCGTTTGGGCATCGCCGAGGTGTGCGGTGACGATGATCGCGTAGGCGGCGACGACGGAGGCCGCTCCGAAGAGCAACGACAGCGCAAGTCCATGGGTACGGGAGATCAACGGCCCCGGCCTCCTTCGGGTGTGCGGTCTTCCGGTACTAGCCGGATCGGCGCGCGGTGCGGGTGTCGGGACACCCGCGGGAGTGATCTGGAGGTAAGGCCGAGTAGGCTTTACGTATGTCCGAGATCGGCCTTTTTCCGCTGGGGCTCGTCTTGCTTCCGGCGAGAGCAGGTGCCGCTCCATATCTTCGAGCCTCGCTACCGCGAGCTGATCGGCGAGAGCCTCGAGCAGGACATCCCGTTCGGCGTGATCTTCGCCGACGAGGACGGGCTACGGCCGATCGGCACGCTGGCCACCGTGACCGAGGTGACCGAGCGATTCGACGACGGCCGGCTGAACATCCTCGTCGAAGGGGGAGAGCGGTTCCGGCTGGTGGAGCTGACCGAGGGGAGGGCCTTCGTCACCGGCCGCACCGAGGCCGTCGAGGATCAGCACGATCCGGCCGATTCGGCAGACATCGAGCGGGCGCTGGCGCTCTTTGCCCGGCTCGCCGAGCTCACGTCTGCCGATGTCCAGCCTCCTGCGCCCGAGACCCCGTCGCTGTCGTTTGCAATCGCCGGCCGCTTCGACTTCTCACCCGAGCTGAAGCAGGAGCTGCTCGCCGAGAGCTCCGAGCGCATCCGGCTCGCGCGGCTCTGCGGGCTGCTTGCCAATCGCCGCGGAGACGGTGGAGCGGCAGATCGAGATTGCCGCGAGCGCGCAGACGAACGGCAAGGTCATCCCGCCCGACTGACGGGTCGGGGGTCCCGGCGAGCTGACCCGCCCGGGTACGATGGACTGATGGTCGTCACTACCCCGGGCACGCTCGACGTCGTTGCCGTGCGTGCGGATTTTGCGTTCCTGGACGAGCTCGTCGGCGGCAGGCCGCTGGCATACCTGGATTCCGCCTCGTCGACGCAGAAGCCGCGGCAGGTGCTCGACCGCATGCGCGTCTTCTACGAGCACGAGTACGCAAACGTCCATCGCGGCGTCTACCGGCTGGCAGAGCGCGCGACCGAAGGCTACGAGGCCGCCCGCCGTACTGTCGCCGCCTTCGTCAATGCGCCGTCCGAGCGCGAGGTGATCTTCACGCGCAGCACGACCGAGGCACTCAACCTCGTCGCGTATGCCTGGGGACTCCAGAACCTCGGCCCGGGCGACACAGTTGTCGTGACCGAGCTCGAGCACCACGCGAACTTCGTCCCCTGGCAGTTCATTGCGAGTCGAACTGGTGCGGCGTTCCGTCACATCCCGATCGACGACGCGGGCGAGCTTCGGCTGGAGGCGCTCGACGACCTCGCTCGTGAGAGCTCGATCAAGGTGGTTGCGACCGGGCTCGTCTCGAACTCGCTCGGGACGATCAACCCGGTGACGCAGCTCGCGGCATGGGCGCACGAGCAGGGAGCGATCATGGTGGTCGACGCCGCGCAGGCGGCACCGCATCGACCGATCGACGTCCAGGCACTCGGCTGCGACTTCCTCGCGCTGTCCTCGCACAAGTTGTGCGGCCCGACCGGCGTCGGCGCTCTCTGGGGCCGACGCGAGCTGCTCGAGGAGATGGCGCCGTTCAACCTCGGCGGCGAGATGATCCGGTCGGTCGGGCTCGACCGCACGACGTTCAACGAGCTCCCCTACAAGTTCGAAGCGGGAACGCCCGCCATCGCCGAGGCCGTCGGCTTCGGCGCCGCCATCGACTACATCTCGGAGCTCGGGTTGCCGGCGATCGAGAAGCACGAGCACGACCTGACCGCATACGCGATGGGCCGCCTCGGCGAGTTGCCCTGGGTACGGCTCTTCGGGCCTCCCGTCGAGCGGCGCGCGGGGATCGTCTCGTTCGAGGTGGAGGGCATTCACCCTCACGACGTGGCGCAGATTCTCGACTGGGAAGGGATCGCGGTTCGCGCCGGCCACCACTGCACCCAACCGCTGATGGCGCGGCTCGGCGTTGCGGCGACGACGCGGGCGAGCTTCTACGTCTACACGATCCCCGACGACGTCGACCGTCTCGTCGAGGGCCTTCACAAGGTCAAGAAGAACCTCGGATGAGCGAGTTCGAGCAGCTCTACAGGGAAGTGATCCTCGATCATTACAAGACTCCGCGAAACCACGGGCTTCTCGATCCCAACGATGCGGTCGCCGAGGGCCAGAACCCGTTGTGCGGCGACGAAGTGACCGTGTCGGTCCGATTCGGCGAGGGTGACGTGATCGATGGAGTCGGGTTCGAAGGGCGCGGGTGCGCGATCAGTCAGGCCGCGACGTCGATGCTCACCGATCTCGTGATCGGCCGCACCGCGCAGGACGTGGCGCTGATGCCAAAGGAGGAGTTGCTCGACGAGATCGGGATTCCCCTGACCCCGGTGCGTCTCAAGTGCGCGCTGCTCGGGCTCGGCGTCCTGAAGGTTGCGCTCCACCGGTCGAAGGGGACGCCTCTTCCGGAGGAGTGGGGCACCTCGAGCGGCGACATCTCGATCGGCTAGACGTGCCGGAGATCGACGTCTGCCCGCTCGACGAGCTGGCGCCCGGAACGGTGCGCATCGTCGCCGTCCGTCCACTCCTCACGATCGGCGTCTACAACTGCGATGGAGAGCTGTTCGCGCTCGAGGACCGGTGCTCGCACGACGACGGGCCGTTGTGCGAAGGCGACTTCGATTGCGCGGAGCGAGTCGCAGTCTGCCCGCGTCACGGCGCCCGCTTCGATATCGCGACCGGGCAGGCGTTGACGTTGCCCGCCTACATCGCGGTCGAGACGTACCCGGTTCGCGTCCGTGACGACGGGGTGGTCGTCGTCACCGTTTGAAGCCGCTCGTGACAAAGTGTCACAAGCGCGGTCTTGCTGTCGTCCACCCGGCCCGGTATACACTCGGCTTACCGCGGAAAGGAGGTGGTCCGGACGTGACAGATTCCAGCAGTACCGGCAGTGGAGGTACCAGCGGGTAGAGGCGTGTTCCCGAGACCCACAGGGGAATCGCCATAGCCGAGCGTAGGGGACGCGCGTTCCGCGCCGCCGGTCGTCTCGCCTTCGGGCGAGAAGCCAGGCAGGAAGCGCCTCTGCCAATTCAACGCTGGCTACCGGGATCGAGGGCCGCCGCAAGGCGGCCCTCGCCTTTTCGTATCCGTCTCGCCGACGAGCCGCGCGGAGTTCAGGGCGAGCGGTTCGCGCGCGCGCCCATCCAGGCGCGGCTGCGAGCGAGTCGGCGAGCGTGGATCTGCGGCACCTGCTCGGGTAGGACGGGAACGCGTCGGGTCGCGATCACGAGCACTGTCGCGATGGTTGCGACAAGACGGGCGCGGCGCTCGCGTTCGGCGACCACGAGCCTGCGGACGCTCTCGTAGCAGGGTGTTGTCGTACGAAGTCGTCCGGCACGGCGCCGGAGCCCGCGCCACACGGCGGCTGACGAGCCGAGGTCAACGGTGCGGCCTACACTCGCGACCAGGCGGGGGTCTATCGCGGGAGCAAACTCCATGTCAGGACTGTGGCACGAGAACTGTGCCCGCTTTGTGTCAAGTTCGTGCCAACATCGTGTCCGGCCGCAGTTCTAGCCAGCCGCGTCGGCCGCAAACCATCCTTGTGCCAGAGTGGCACAGGGAGCGCTCTCTCGAGGCCGCCACCGAACCAAACGCCGGTCGTCCTTGTGCCACGTTGACACAAGAATCTCGCGCTCTGGTGTTCCGGAGCGTCGCCTCAGTCCGCGGAACCCAGTGCGCGCCGGAGTTGCTCCTCGAGCGAGCACGAGCTCGCGAAGCCCGAGCGCCTCCATGCTCGCTCCATCGTCCGAGACGACGTTGTCCCCGAGCTGGAGCATCCGAAGTTGGTCGCGGGTGACGGGAGGGCTCGGCAGCCGTTCGAGCACGAACGCTTGCGGGCGCATGAACCAGAACGGAAGATGCAGCGCCGGACGGCGTGTGCCGAGCGTCCCCTTCAGCTGAGTCCAGAACTCGTTCCAGTCGACGACGTCAGGGCCGCCGAGCTCCACGAGGAGGTCGCCACTCGCTCCGTACCGCGAGAACGACCGCGCGCGCCAGGTCGTCGGCCCAGATCGGTTGCAGGCGTTGATGTCCCCGATCCGACGATGGGCGTCAGGGGAGCCAGCTTGGCGATCCGCGCGAACTGCGGCAGCGCACCGCCGTCGCCCGCGAACACGAAGCTCGGTCGCAGGATCGCGTGGCTCGAGTCCGGAGGCGCGAACAGCCTCCTCCATCGCCCACTTGGCCCGGTAGTAGGGAACGGCGTCCTTCGTCAGCTCGCTCGTCCCGAGAGCGCTCATCTGGACGAATCGCGCCACCCCTGCATCCTTCGCGGCCTCGAGCAGGCTCCCCGTACCGGCGGTCATCACGCGCTCGAAGTCGCCGGGCTTGCCGTGCGAGGATCGCGACGAGGTGCACGACGGAGGCGCAGCCCTCGACGGCAGCTCGCAGGCTCGCCTCGTCCGTCATCGTCACCGCGCACGATCTCGCAGTTCGACGCCGTCGAGCCGCGCCGCGCCGCGCGCGTCGCGCACGAGCGCCCGCACCCGTTCCCCGGCCTCCACCAGCGCTCGGACGACGTGACCGCCGACGAAACCGCTCGCACCCGTGACGAGGATCATGACTCGAAGTTCTTCCAGTACCTGCTCGGGGTCGGTCCGCGTTGACCCTGGTACTTCGATCCGAGGGCTCCGGTTCCATACGGAGTCTCCGCCGGCTCGGACATCTGCACGAATGAGAGCTGTCCGATCTTCATCTCCGGGATAGATCGTGATCGGCAGATTCGCGACGTTCGACAACTCGAGCGTCACGTGACCGTCCCAGCCCGGGTCGATGAATCCGGCCGTCGAGTGGATCAGGAGCCCGAGCCTGCCGAGCGAGCTCTTGCCCTCGAGTCGTGCGACGAGGTCGTCCGGCAGCGTGACGCGCTCGAGCGTGGAACCGAGCACGAACTCGCCGGGGTGGAGGATGAACGGCTCGTCTCCCTCGATCTCGACGAGCTCCGTCAGCCCTTCCTGCTCGCGCTTGACGTCGATGTAGGGATAGCGCGAGTTCCGGAAGACGCGAAAGAGCCGGTCGACGCGCACGTCGAGGCTCGACGGCTGCATCAGCGCCTCGTCGTACGGGTCGATCCCGATCCTGCCCCCGGCGATCAGGCGCCGAATCGCGCTGTCGGACAGAACCATGGGCTGATCCTAGACGAGCGAATCCGGCCGCACGGAGACTCCAATGCGGTACGCTCGGTGATCCGGTGTCCATGCTGTACGGACCAATGGACCCGAACGAGCGTTTCCGCGCTCGGCGGGACCAGACGCGTCGGACAAAGCGGCGGCGCCGGGCCGCGGTCCTGGCGTTTCTCCTCCTCGGCGTAATCGCCCTCGTGATGGGCGCTCGGTTCGTCGGCATCGAGCAGCCGGCGTCCGGACCACGCGGCACCGTCTGCGGCCAGCGCTACGCATGCCTCGGTCTCGGCACGCGAGTCCGCGGCCGCTTCCGGTCGAGATTCGCGGCGTTCACGTCACCGGAGCGCTCGCCTCGCTCCCCGGCAAGTTCCGCGAGTACGTCGGCTACAAGCGCTACGGCCTCAACACGATCGAGCTCGACGTCAAGGACGAGAGCGGCGAGATCGGCTTCTCGCCCCACGACGTGCCGCTGGCTCGGACGGTTGGCGCGACGCGTCCGTTCTACAACCCGAAGGCGCTCGTCGCGCTCGCCCATCGGAACGGCATCTACATGATCGGCCGGGTCGTCTGCTTCCAGGATCCGAAGCTCGCGCAGGGACGGCCCGACCTGGCGATCCAGCGGCCTGACGGCAGCGTCTGGACGACGAGCGGCGGGCATCGGCTGGGTGAATCCTTACGACCGCCGTGTATGGGATTACTGCGTGTCGGTGGCCGAGGCGGCTGCGGCGGCAGGATTCGACCAGATCATGTTCGACTACGTCCGCTTCCCGTCCGACGGCGATGTGTCCAGCGCCGTCTACCCCGGCAAGACGAGCGTCCCGCGGGGCCGTGTGATCGAGGACTTCGTCAGCTACGCCAAGAAGCGACTTGGAGCGACACGGGCACGCGGGTCTCGACCGCGCTCTTCGGGCTCTCCGCCACGCGAGACCTCGGAATCGGCCAGGTTCCGCGCTGGATCTCGAGGCACGTCGACAGCGTCTCTCCCGATGTCCTATCCGGTGCTCTACGGCGGTGGCGAGCTCGGGCTCGTCACCCCGTCGACGCAGCCGGGCGAGACAGTCTTTCGCACGCTGACCGACTTCCGCCGCCAGGTGAAGGGCTCTCGCGCCCAACTCGTCCCGTGGGTGCAGGACTGGAACTACACACCGCAGCAAGTGCTCGCCCAGATTGCCGCCGCGCGGCTCCAGGGCGCCAAGGGATACCTGCTGTGGAACGCCTCGGGCGTCTACACGAAGGCCGCTCTCGCACCAGCGAGCGCAGCGCTCGAGGGGTAGGCCGCAGCTAGGGAGCCAGCCGCTCGCGTGTCCAGCTGTCGCCGGAGAGCTCGTAGCGCACGCGGTCGTGGAGCCGGCCCGGTTGTCCCTGCCAGAACTCGATCGCGGTCGCGGAGATGAGATAACCGCCCCAGAACGGGGGTAGTGGCACCTCATCCTGACCCGCGAACCGTTGCTCGATCTCGTTCGCACGCTGTTCTAGCTCCCCTCGACTCGCGAGCGGTTGCGACTGCGGTGAGGCCCAGGCGCCAATCTGGCTTTCCCGAGGTCTGGTTCGGAAGTACGTCAGTGACTCGTCTTCCGACAATCGCGCGACGGTTCCCTCGATACGCACCTGGCGTTGCAGCCGCTCCCAATGGAGCACCGCGGCAGCCCGGGGGTTCGCCTCGAGTTCTCGCGCCTTGCGGCTCTCCCGGTTGGTGTAGAACGCGAATCCGGCGGCGGTGTGGCCCTTGAGGAGCACCATCCGCACCGACGGCACCCCCTCGAGCGTCGCGGTCGCAAGCGCCATCTGCTCGGGGAAACGCGAGCCCTCGGCCGCAGCTTCGGTGAACCACACATCGAACTGGACGTGCGGGTCGGGATCGAGATCGTTGGGCTCCACGGGCCGAGACTATCGTCGCGGCGCTTCGCTACGCTCCTTCCGTGGCCAGGACGAAGTCGATCGAGATCCGGACGGAGATTCCGGGCCCCCGCTCGTGCGAGCTACTGGCGCGCGGCAAGAGCGCTGTCGCCAGGCCGCTTCAGGTGTACCTCCCTGTGTTCGTCGCGGAGGCACGAAACGCCACCATCACGGACGTCGACGGCAATACGTTCATCGATTTCGCCGGCGGCGTCGGCGTGATCAATGTCGGTCACTGCCATCCGCGCGTCGTCGAAGCGATCCAGGAGCAGGCAGCGGCCTTCGTGCACACCGATTTCACGGTTGTCCCGTACGAGTCGTACATCGAGCTCGCAGAGCGGCTTGGCGCACTTGCCCCGTTCTCTGGCCCGACTCGCGCCGCGTTCTTCAACTCGGGCTCCGAGGCCGTCGAGAATGCCGTCAAGATCGCCAGGCTCGCCACCGGTCGTCCGGCGGTGATCGCCTTCGAAGCGGGGTTCCACGGCCGAACAATGCTCGCCATGACCCTGACCTCGAAGGTGCATCCATACAAGTCCGGGATGGGCCCGTTTGCGCCGGAGGTCTACCGGGCACCGTTTGCAAATGCGTACCGCGGCCCGTCCTCGGAAGAGGCCCTTGCTCAACTCGAGCGGATGTTTGCCTCCCATGTTCCGCCTTCACAGGTCGCCGCCGTGGTGATCGAACCGCAACTCGGTGAGGGTGGCTTCGTCCCGGCGCCCGTGGAGTTCATGGTCGGCCTGAGAGAGATCTGCGATCGGGAGGGGATCCTCCTGGTGGCCGATGAGGTGCAGACAGGTTTTGGTCGCACCGGGCGCATGTTCGCGATGGAGCACTATGGGGTCGAGCCCGACCTGATGATCGTGGCGAAGTCGATCGCGGCGGGCCTTCCGCTCTCCGGTGTGATCGGCAAGGCCGAGCTGATGGATTTCCCGCACGCCAGTGCCATCGGCGGCACGTACGTAGGCAACCCCGTTGCCCTCGCAGCCGCGCTGGCCGTGCTCGACATCTTCGCTGAGGAGGAACTGGTTGCGCGCGCCCAGCAGGTCGGTGACCGGGTGCGCGATCGCATGCTGAAGTGGCAGGGCCGCTGGCAGCAGATCGGTGACGTCCGTGGTCTTGGCGCAATGCTCGCGATCGAGCTCGTCCACGACCCCGTGGGGAAGGAGCCTGCCCCGGAGCTCGCCGCCGCCGTGATCGATGCCGCTCTCGTACGAGGTCTGATCCTCCTGAAAGCGGGGATCGCCGGGAACTGCATCCGGGTGCTCTGCCCGCTCACGATCGAGGACGTTGTGCTCGACGAGGCGCTCGACACCTGGGAACAGGCACTCGAAACCGTCCTCGGCTAGAGCGCGACCGCGCGGGGCGGGCTCGTTGACGGCCGCCTACCCTTGTGACACTTTGGCACAAGGATTTGGTGGCGGGCGTCGGTCTGGTGGTGTAGGAGCCTAGAACGCTAGCCCTCGGCGCTGCTCGTGCCGCTCGAGCGCGAGTCCCACGAGGCGGTCGAGCAGCTCGACGTACGGGATTCCGCTCTCGGCGAACAGTTTCGCGTACACGCTGGTCGCCGTGAAGCCTGGGATTGTGTTGAGCTCGTTGACGACGATCTCGCCGTCGGGACGACGAAGAAGTCGACGCGGGCCATGCCTTCGCAGTCGGTCGCAACGAAGGACGCGACGGCGAGATCGCGGACGCGCTCCGTGGTCTCGGCCGGCAGTCGTGCTGGGACGATCAGCTCCATGCCGCCGTCGGCGTACTTCGCGTCGAAGTCGTACCAGTCGGCGTGAGCGACGATCTCTCCGACCACGGAGGCGACCGGATCGCGGTTCCCGAGGACCCCGACCTCCACCTCGGTGCCCGGCTGGAACTCCTCGACGAGCACCTTGTCGTCGTGGCGGCGCGCCAGCTCGACCGCCGCCTCGAGCTCGCTCTGCCGTGCGCGCCTTCGAGATCCCGACCGACGATCCGAGCCTCGCGGGCTTGACGAACACCGGGTAGCCGAACGGGTTCTCGACGGCATCGCCGGGCCGAAGCGTGATGTTCGGTGCGACGGGGATCCCGCGGTCGCGAAGCACGGCCTTGAAGAGGTCCTTGTCCATGCAGAGCGCGGAGGCGGTCACGCCGGAGCCGACGTAGGGGATTCCTGCGAGCTCGAGCAGACCCTGCACGGTGCCGTCCTCGCCGAAGGGGCCGTGCAACATCGGCACGACGACATCCACCGGCCCGAGTGCCGCCGGAGTCGCCGCCGTCGGAATCGGGCAGTGTGCCACGTGCCTCGAGGAGAGCCGCCGTGCCTGCTGCCGGCGGCAGCGCCCAGGCGCCGTCGCGCCCGATCTCGATCACCTGCGTTTCGTAGCGATCGGGATCGAGCGCCTCGACGACCGATCTCGCGGACGCAAGCGAGATCTCGTGCTCGCTCGAGCGCCCGCCCGCGAGCACGGCAACGCGCACGCGCCTGCTCACGGTGCCGTGGTGTCGTGGTGGTCGACGTCGTCGATCGGCGTCGACGTCGTCACCGGAGGAACGTACGAGCCGACGAAGAGCGTCACGATCGTCTTCGGATCCTGCTGGGTGTTGCCGGGCGGATCCTGCGAGATGACGACACCGTCGAACGTCGGCACGTCGGTGTCCTGGGGCGTCACGCTCACCGCGAACCCAGCAGCGGTGAGGCTTGCCTGTGCGTTCGCCTCGGTCTGCCCGGTCACGTCGGGCAACGGCGTCGTCTGCGGACCGTTGGAAACGGAGAGGTTCACCGTCGATCCCTTCGCCGCAGTCGACGAGCCGCTCGGCACCTGGCTGACGACGACGTTCGCCGGTTGGGTGTTGTCGACATCCGTCCGCGCGACTGCGAAGCCCGGCGGCCTGGAGCTGCTGCAGGGCAGCCGTGTAGTCGAGACCGACGACGTTGGGTACTGCGACCGGTTTCGGGCCGGTGGAGTAGTTGATTCGGACGCTCGCGTTCTCGACGAGCGACGTTCCGGACTGCCGGATCCTGCGCCGGTGACCGTGCCGGAGGGCTTGTCCGACGGCACGCCGACGCTCTTCGCGACGAGGCCGGCCTTCGTCAGCGTCGCCACCGCCTCGGTCAGCTGCTTGCCGACGACATCGGGCACCGTGACCGTCTTCTTGCCGGTCGAGACGAGGATCGTCACCATGCCGCCGCGCTCGAGACCCGTACCTTCGGCCGGGGATTGCTCGAAGACGATTCCGACCGGCTGTGTTCCGTTCGGCAGCCGCCGGACGTTGGGCTCGAAGCCGTCGTTGATGATCAGGTCGACTGCGCGGCTCTCGATGATGCCCGTGTACTGCTGGACGCGGAGTGGCTTGCTGTTGTTGATCTGGTTCTGGACGTTGTCGTAGAGGAACCAGCCGCCCGTTACGACGGCGACCAGGGCGCCGAGCCCGAGCAGCCACGGCCACACGCTTCGTCGCCGCACCGGCGGCCCGTCATAGGCCCGGTAGCGCTCGTCGCCGCGATAGGTCCCGCCCGAGGCGGGAGCGAGCGGGGCAGCGACTGCGCGTGGCGGCCGTCGCATCGATCGCACCCGCCCCTGCCAGCACCATCGTCGCGGCCGTCTCCGTCTCGGAGCCCACGGCGTCGCCGCGCGCCACGAGCTCGAGGTCGCGATCGAGCTCCGCGGCGGAGCGATAGCGGTCGGCCGGCTCCTTCGCGAGGGCGCGGAGCACGACGAGGTCGAGGTCGTGGGGGATCTCCGGCCGGAGCGTCGACGGCGCCTCCGGCGTCTGCGAGAGATGCTTCATCGCGATCTCGACCGGGCGTCTCGCCGGTGAACGGCACCGTTCCCGTCAGCAGCTCGTAGAGGACGATGCCGGTCGAGTAGAGGTCGGAGCTCTCGTCGACCGGTGCGCCCCGCGCCTGCTCGGGCGAGAGGTACTGCGCGGTGCCGACGATCGAGCCGGCCTCGGTCATCTCGCTCGCGCCGGCCCGCGCAATGCCGAAGTCGGCCACCTTGACGCGACCCTCGCGGTCGACGATCACGTTGTGCGGCTTGATGTCGCGGTGGATGATCCCGTTCTTGTGCGCGTACCGGAGCGCAGCGAGGATCTGCCGCGTGTACGAGATCGCAACCGGCACGGGACAGGGCCCGCGCGTCACGATCAGCTCCTTCAGCGTCCGGCCCTCGACGTACTCCATCACGATGTAGTACGAGCCGTCCGCAACACCGCGGTCGTAGATCGAGACGATGTTCGGGTACGACAGCCCGGCTGCGTGCGTCGCCTCACGGCGGAAGCGCTCGACGAACTGCTCGTCGTTCGCGTAGCGCTCGTGGAGGATCTTCACGGCGACGTGGCGGCCGAGCTCCTGATCCTCGGCCAGCCAGACGTCGGCCATCCCGCCCGAGCCGAGCTTGCGCTCGAGGCGGTAGCGGTCTGCGAAGAGTGTTCCGGTGAGGTCGTTGCGTGCCATCGAAGTCCGTACGTTAGGGATTCGTCGTCGGGGTAAGGAGTGCCTGCATCACCTGGCGGGCGATCGGGGCGGCTGTGGCGCCTCCGGTGAGGCTCTGGTTCTGGAGGACGACGGCGATTGCGAGCTTCGGTTTCTGGCCCTCGGTGCCGGCGAATGCGATGAACCAGGTCGTGTTCTTGCCGTTGATCCCGGTCTCGGCGGTTCCGGTCTTGCCGCCGATCCGCAACCCGGGGATCTGCGCCGCGGTGCCGGTGCCGCCCTGCACGGCCGCCACCATCATGTCGCCCACGTCGCGCGCGGTCGCCGGCGAAACAGCCCGCCGGATCTTGGTCGGCGTGGTCCGTTCGCGGGTCTTGCCGTTCGGGGTCACGGTCTTGTCGACGACGAACGGCCGCATCAGGATGCCGTCGTTCCCGATCGTTCCTGCCACCATCGCCATCTGGAGCGGCGTCACGAGGAGCCGCTCCTGGCCGAACGCCATCCGGCCTGCGTCGACATCACGGTCGTGCTTCGGATCGAAGAGGCTGTCCGTTGCGGTACAGCCCACTCGGCAGCCGCTCGCTCTCCGGGGTCTCGAGCGGCGGCCGCTCGTAGAAGCCGAATGCTTTCGCCTGCGCGACGATTCGCCTGGCACCGAGCGCGAGCCCGATGTTGCAGAAGACCGAGTTGACGGAGTGCTGGAGCGCCGTCGCGAGCGAGAGGGTGCCGAACGGCCGCTCGGTATCGAAGTTGTTCACGCGCTTGCCGTAGACGGTGCAGTAGCCGGGATCGACGAAGGTTGAGGTGGGCTGTGTACTTCCCGGAATCGAGCGCGGCAGAGGCGGTGACGACCTTGAACGTCGAGCCCGGCGGGTAGAGACCCTGGCTCGCCCGATTGAGGAGAGGCGAGGCGGGGGTGCAGTCGGCCGTGATCTTCGAGATTCGGCCGTAGTTCGTCTCGACGTCGTTCGGGTTGAAGCTCGGCGACGACACCATCACGCGGACGCGTCCCGGTGCGCGGATCGAGCGCCGACGACCGCGCCGCAGCGGGTTCCGAGCGCTTCGAGGGCTGTGCGTTGGCCGTTCAGGTCGAGGGTCGTCACGACGGTGTCGCCGACGATCGGCTTCCCGGTGAGCTTGTTGAGCGACTGATCGACGAGGGACGAGAGGCTCTGCTGCGAGCCGGTCAGGACGGGGTTCAGCGAGCGCTCGAGCCCGGTGCGCGATCGCCCGGCGGTGGAGTATCCGACGACGTGGGCGGCCAGGCGTCCCTGCGGGTAGCGGCGGAAGTAGAACGTGCGCCCGTCCACCTTGCTGCTCACGATTCCGCGCGAGCACGCGCGACGGGGAGAGGATCAGGCCGCGCTTGATCTGGAACTGGGCGACCCGTTGGATCTCGTTGTCCTGACGCTCGGCGAGGCCCGGCCGGGCCCAGGTCTGCCAGTACGTCGTTGCCGCGATCAGCACGACGAGCAGCCCCATCGCGACCGTCGCGACCCGGGCGATCTGACGGTTCACCGGTGCACCGCCGTCGCGGCCGCCCGGTTCGAGACGAGCAGCAGCAGACCCAGCATGACGAAGTTCGCGAGGATCGAGGAGCCACCGTAGGAGATGAACGGCAGCGTGATCCCCGTCAGCGGCACGACGCGGAGCACGCCGCCGACGATGATGAACGTCTGGAGCGCGAGCCCGAACGTGAGGCCGGTGGCGAGCAGCTTCGAGAAACCGTCCTGCGCGATCAGGGCGATTCGCATCCCGCGGGCGACGAACACCATGAAGAGCAGCAGCACGGCCGCCGCTCCGACGAGGCCGAGCTCCTGCGCGATCGCCGAGTAGATGAAGTCGGTGTTCAGATACGGGATCAACTGCGGTGCCGTCGACTGTCGTGAAGGTGCCCTTGCCGAGGCCGGTGCCGCCGTAGCCGCCGTTCGCGATCGAGTACAGGCTCTTCACGAGCTGGTAGGAGTCGCAGTTCTGGCGGTACTCGA
Organism: uncultured Thermoleophilia bacterium; assembly: GCA_963829285.1. Taxonomy (GTDB): domain Bacteria; phylum Actinomycetota; class Thermoleophilia; order Gaiellales; family Gaiellaceae; genus Gaiella. The sequence continues at coordinate 616,557 of CAWHHW010000004.1, forward strand.
ACTTGCCGTTGATTGCGCAGTAGACGCGCTGGTCCGTCCACGGGTGCAACCACACGGTCACGCGCTGCTCGACGCGCGTGGAGCGAGTTGTAGAGCGCGGCCGAGCCGGCGACGAACATCGCCATCCCGACCGCGACGTACAGCGCGCGCCCGGTGGCGGCGTACACCATCGCGAGAAAGATGCCGAAGTTGAGGAGCGCCGAGCCGAGGTCGCTCGTCTGCACGAGCACGAGCATCGCCGCACCCCAGATCGCGAGCAGCGGCCCCAGATCCTTCAGCCGACCCTGGGCGAGCGACTCACGCTTGTCGCGGAGGTAGCCCGCGAGGAAGACGATCATGAAGATCTTCGCGAGCTCACCGGGCTGGAACTGCATCGGCCCGACCTTGATCCAGAGGTTGACGCCGTTGACGCGATGCCCGAGCCCCGGCACCGACGGCAGCAGCAGCAGCACGACCGCCGAGATCCCGAAGAGGTACTTGTAGCGCTCGAGCACGCGGTAGTCGAAGCGAAGCCAGATCAACGTCGCGCAGAGCACACCGATCCCGAGGGCGACCCAGACGGCCTGGCGTCGTGCGTCGTCGGGATTGAGGCGATAGATCACCGCGAGGCCGATCGCCGTCAAGCAGGCCGACGAGCGGGAGCAGCGTCGGGTCCGCGTACGGCACCGTGAATCGCGTCACGACGTGGGCGACGAGGTAGAGGCCGAAGACGAGGGCGACGTAGCCGAGGCCACCTGTCGAGCTGAGCCCGGGGCCGACGATCGAGACGCTGGCGAAGGCCGCGCAGGCGACGAGCGCTGCGAAGCCGAGGTTGAGCAACTCCTTGTTGCGGGCGCTCACCGCGTGAGGCTCCACCAGACGACGAACGTCGCCACGGCGAGCGCCAGGAGGATGCAGGAGCGAGCGCGAGCCAGCGGCCGCCCGAGCCGGCGCCGTGGCGTTGCACGGGCTCGGCGGCGGAGGGTGGATCCGTCTGCAGCGGGTGCAAGGGCCTGCTCCGCCGTGTCGTCGTCCGGCGCTGCTGCAGGCTGCAGGGCAGCTTCGGGGACGGCGGCGGGCTCACCGTCGAGCAACTCGAAGAGGACGACCGTGATGTTGTCGATCCCGCCCGCGTGGTTCGCCGCCGCGACGAGGGCCTCGGCCGCGACGGTCGGGGTCGCCCTCGGCGTCGCGAGGATCTGGGCGATCTGCTCGTCGCTCACGATGTCGGTGAGCCCGTCGGAGCAGATCAGGTAGAGGTCACCCGGCTCCGCCGCGAGCGTGAACGCGTCGACCTCGACGCTCGGCTCGGTGCCGACTGCGCGGGTGATCACCGACCGGTGCGGATGCTGTTCCGCCTCCTCGGTCGATAGCCGGCCCGCCCGCACGAGCTCACCGACGAGTGAGTGATCGGCGGTGATCTGCTCGAGCTCGCTGTTGCGGAGGCGGTAAGCGCGCGAGTCGCCGACGTGGCCGATCGAGACGGTGCCGGCCGCCTCGTCGACGAGGAGGGCCGTGACGACGGTTCCCATCCCCGCGGCCGTCGGATCGTCGAGAGCCTGCCGGTAGATCCGCTCGTTCGCCTCCCGGAGGAGCTCCGCAAGCGTCGTCTCGCCCAGGGCCTGTGGATCGCGCTCCTCCAGCGTCGCGGCGGCCAGGCGCGAGGCGATCTCGCCGGCCTGAGCGCCACCCACGCCGTCGGCGACGGCAAAGAGCGGCGGGTCGCAGACGAATGTGTCCTCGTTCTGCGGCCGCCGGCGGCCCGTGTCGGTCAGCGCGCTGGCGCGGCCCGTTCTCATGCCTCGACCCTGAGATCCGTCTGGCCGATCCGGATCACGTCGCCCGTGGCGAGCAGCCGCGCGGTCGTGACGCGGGCGCCGTTGACGAACGTGCCGTTGGTCGAGCCGATGTCCTCCACCCAGAGACCGTCGGGACGCGGCTCGAGCACCGCGTGGCGCGTCGAGGCGAAGTCGTCCCCGTCGAGGCGGACGGTGTTCTCGCCGCCGCGACCGAAGCGCGTCGGCACCCTCAGCTCCACCGTGGAGCCGATCTCGAGGGCGGGGCTGTCGAGCACCAGCAGGCGACCGGCGGGCGTCGGCACGACGGGCTCGTAGCGCGCCCTGAGCTCGTTCGCCTCGGTCGCGCTGAGGATGATCGACTCCTGCGGAACCGAGCGGAGATCGCGTGTGACCGACCGCACGACCGCCCAGATGAAGAGGTAGAGGAGCACGAGGAACCCGATCTTCAGTGCGAGCAGGGTCTGCTCGGTATCGAGCGCACCGATCACGTCACGGGAGGGAGCGGCCGAAGATGAGGTCGGTCCCGCCGATCGTGATCCGATCGCCGTCGGCGAGCTTCTCGCGCGTGATGCGACGCCCGTTCACGTCGGTGCCGTTGGTCGATCCCAGATCGAGGACGAAGTAGGTTGCGCCCTCCTGCACGATCTCGGCGTGCCGGCGCGACGCGTTGCCGTCCGCGATGCGGAGATCGCATTCACGCGAGCGGCCGACGACGACGCTTCGCGATGTGATCGGATGGGCCGTGCCGTCGAGCGTCAACGTCACGATCTCGCGCTCGGGCTCCGGCGGCGGAGCGGTCTCCGGCACGTCGGCGGGCTGCTCGCGAGGACGGTAGATCATCGTCGCCGAGGGCGCCGGCTCGGGCGCGGGCGGAGCGGGGATCGAGACGCTGCGCGGAGGCTCGACGCTGCGACGGGAGCGCGGGCACGCCGTCTTCCGGCTGCGCGACCCGGGTGGCGATGCCGAACTCCCCGACTGCAAGGTCGTCGTCGGTCTCGAACGTGACGCGAGGCGGGGTCAGGAGGGCGTACGCCTCGCGGCGCGCATGCTCGGTCAGGTACTCCTGCAGCTCGCCGACGAGCGAGCCCTCGTAGGAGGCGAACTGCTGCCGGTCGGCGCCAGAGAGGTAGATCGTGTACTCGTTCGGGACGTAGACCCGCGAGACGGACACGGAGCGATGCTCGTCCATCTCCTTCGCGAGCTTGCGGGCCAGCTCGACGGGCTGGACGTGCGTTCTGAAGGCACGGCCGAAGACGCCCTCGAAGAGGCCTTCGATCTTGCTCTCGATGGCACGGAGGATGCTCATTGCGGGGTGACCGGCTCGGAGCTAACGGTAGCGGCCGCTCAGGAGGCAGAGGGCCGCGAGGGCGGCGCAGAGAAGGGCCGTACCGAGCACGATCGAGAGCGGGGCGAGCGTCGGCGCAAGGACGAGGATGAGGGCGATCTGAGCCACTCCGAGCACGGCGATCCCCTTCAGCCCTCGGCGTCGCGCGTCCGGCAGCACGGCGGCTGCGAGAGCGAGGACGGCAGCCACGACGACGAGCCCGGCGTTGCCTGGAGGAACGAGGCGACGGCGTTGACGACAGCGGCGCTGTCGGTCGTCCCGTCGATTCCGAGATTGGGCACGACCGACCCTGTCAGCGGCAGCGGCCGGCCGCGCAGGCCCGCGACGGCCGCGGCGGCAAGAACGCCTGCGAACGCCTGCAGCGCGCGGCGCACCCGCCCGCGTGCCGGTTGCACGGCGAGCGGAAGCAGCGCGATCGCCCCGACCGTCGCCAGCAGCGGGCCGGCGACGAAGAGGAGGCCCGCCCGTGCGTCGCGCCAGCAGAGCGCGAGCCAGGCGAGGGCAAGCAGGCCGTAGACCACGGCTGCTGCCTGAGCGACGTTGCCGAGCGGGAACACGGGCACGAAGAGAGCGATCGCGAGCCCGACCCGCGGCGCCCGCAGCATCGCTACGCCTGCGGCGAGCGCGAGGAAGAGCACGAGACCCGGCGTCCAGAACGGCAGGAGCGACGCCGTGAGGACGACGCTGACCGCCGCGAGCGCCGGCGGGATCAGCTCGGCGCTCGAGCGGGATGGCTCTCGGCCGCCGACGCTGACCGCAGCGGGCTGCTTTCTCGGCCGCGCCGGCTGGTCTCGATCGCGGCGAGGCGATGTCGAGAGCGGCCTGGCAGCTCGGCTGCGAGACGCTCGGCCGTCGGCCGTCGCGCCGGCTCGATCGCCAGTGCCGACGAGACCGCATCGGCGAGAGGCGGCGACAGGTCGGTGCGGACGGTGCCGATCGTCGCCGCTCCTGCTTCGATCGCTGCCGCGACCTGGGGCAGGGGAACGCCCCAGAACGGGTGCTCGCCCGCGAGCGCCTCCCAGAGGAGCACGCCGACCGCCCAGACGTCGCTCGCGGCCGTCGCGTCGCCGCCGCGCAGTCGCTCGGGCGCGATGTAGGCGAGCGTTCCGGGCACGTCGCCGACCGCGGTCAGCGTGTCGGCTTCGTCGAACTGGGCGAGGCCGAAGTCGAGCAGCCGGATCGACACGGTCGGCCCATCCTCGACGAGCACGTTCGACGGCTTCACGTCCCGGTGGACGATCCCGAGGCGGTGGGCGTGGGCGAGCGCGTCGAGGATCTGGATCGCGGCCTCGACGGCGTCTCGGTCGCCGAGCTTGCCGGTGCGCAGCGCCTCGCGCATCGTCTGGCCCTGGACGTACTCGTAGGCGATGTAGACGTGGCCGTTGTCGCCACCGAAGTCGTATGCGCGCACGCAGCGCTCGTGGCGGATCCGCGACGCGGCCTCCATCTCGCGCGCGGCCCGCGAGGCGCGCTTGCCCTCGCGAGGCACGATCTTCAGCGCGACCTCGAGACCGGTCTTCTCGTCTCGCGCCAGCCAGACCGAGCCCGAGCCGCCGCGGCCGAGCGGCCGGAGAGGCCGGTAGCGGTCGAGGACGAGGTCGGGTGCCGGAACGGCGTACGCGGTGCTCGACACGGTCAGCGACTCTTCGCCGCGACAGCGGACCGTCCTTCCGGTCCTCCAAGCCGGAGCATGGCGTACACTCGGCCCGTCCCCCTGACGGGAGCAGATCAGTGAGCTCGCACGACGACGACGACATTCTCGACTTCGACTTCTTCGAAGACGACGCGACCCGGGAAACGCAGCGCGACGAGCCCTCCGGCGCGGGCGCCCGGCCGTCCGGCGGCGGCGGCGGAGGCGGCGGTGGCCCGCGCCGGCCGCAGCTCCGCGCGCCGCACGGGTTGACGCCGATCCTCCGTCTGATCGGCTTCGTCGCGTTCGCGATCTTGATCGTCGTGCTGCTCATCGTCTGGGGCCAGGGCTGCTCGAGCGACCACAAGCGGAACAGCTATTCGAGCGCGATGACCGATATCGGCACGATCGGCGTCGAACTCGGCCAAGATCGGCAGCGATCTCGCCACGCTCCTGACGACACCGGGGCTCAAGCAGGCGGATCTCGAGACGAGGCTCGGCGGCCTGATCCAGCAGCAGCAGCAGGACGTCGACCAGGGCGTCCAAGCTCGACGTGCCGGGACCGGTCAGGGAGGCGACCCAGCACGCGGTCGAAGCGCTGCAGCTGCGGGTCGGCGGCATGCAGGGGCTGCTCGACACGTTCAAGGCAACGAAGAGCGACGATTCGAAGAACGCGACCACGGCGGGCGAGAAGCTCGCAGCGCAGGCGCGGCGTCTCGAGGCGAGCGACGTCGTGTGGCAGTTCCTGTTCCAGGTTCCGGCACAGGCGACGCTCAACGACCAGGGCGTCGGCGACATCACGGCGCCCGCTTCGGTGTTCGTGGAGAACGTCGAGCTGTACTCGGCCCGCTCGATGACCGCGATCTGGGAGCGCGTCCACGGCGCCTCGACCGGCGGCACTCCGTCCGGGCGTCCACGGCACGGGTCTCGAAAAGGTGATCGTGCAGCCGGCCGGCACGCAGCTCGCGCCGGATACCGAGACGACGATCAAGGCCTCGACCGATCTCGCGTTCGACGTCTACGTCAAGAACACGGGTGAGAACCAGGAGGTCAGCGTCCTCGTCACGCTGACGATCCCGAAGGGCACGACACCGATCGTGAAGACGCAGACGATCGACCTCCTCGACATCGGCGAGATCAAGACCGTCACGTTCAAGGACTTCCCCAACCCGCCCTTCGGTGAGAAGAGCTCGGTGCAGGTGAGCGTGAAGCCGGTGCAGGGCGAGACGAACACGGCGAACAACAGCGCCGAGTACCCCGTCATCTTCTCGCTCCAGTAGTGGACACGGCGGTTGTCGTTGCGGGCGTGGCGTGCGCGGTCGCGGTCGTCGCGCTCCTCACCTCGCTGTGGCTCGCCCGCGCGTCTCAGCCGCCTGCAGAGTGCCCAGAAGACCGTTCTCGGTGGTACGTCGCACGACATGGTCGACTTCGCGGTGTCGCTCCAGGGCCGCATCGACGATCTCCACCGTGCGGTCGACGAGGTCGCGACGGGGCTGTCTCGCGTCGATCGACGGATCGACGGGGCGATCACGAACACGGCAGTCGTTCGCTACGACGCCTACGAGGACACCGGCGGCAAGCAGTCGGCCTCGTTCGCCTTCCTCGACGCGACGCGCACGGGAACGGTGGTCACGGCGATCCAGGGCCGCGACTACGCGCGCATCTACGTGAAGGACGTGGAGCGCGGAACGGCGTCGGTGGCGCTCTCACCCGAAGGAGCAAACCGCCGTCGAGAGGGCGATGGGCCGGTAGCCGAGATTCAGCGCGGTCCGAGGCGTGTGCCGCGTTCCGACAGGTACGCTCGCCCTCGGTGCATCAGGTCCTCGTCCTGAACGCGAGCTACGAGCCGCTCAACGTGTGCTCCGATCGGCGCGCGCACGTCCTCGTGTGGAAGGGCAAGGCCGAGATCGTCGAGCACCATGCGCAACCGTTGCGGTCGGCGGAGAGCTCGTTCATGCGGCCCGCACGTGATCCGCCTGCTCCAGTACGTGCGGGTGCCGCGGGCGGTGAAGCGGCGGATCTCCCGCCGGGCGCTCTTCGCGCGTGACGGGTGGAAGTGCGTCTACTGCGGCACGACCGGCGGCAGGCTGACGCTCGACCATGTGATCCCGCGGTCGAAGGGCGGCGACTCGGTCTGGGAGAACGTCGTCACGGCGTGCGCGCCGTGCAACCTCCGCAAGGGCGACAGGCTGCTCGAGGACGTGGCGATGTCGCTCCCTCACCCGCCGCGGGCGCCGGCGCCGGTGCTCTTCATCCGCCTCGCGGCGCAACGGGTGCCGGACAGCTGGCGTCAGTATCTGCCGTCGCTCGAGCAGTTCGAGTCAGCGGCCGCCTGAAGCCTTCCTGAACGGCTTGCCTGGAGGCCGAGGGCTCTCCGTCGGCGCGGTACGAGCCGAACACGCGCAGCTGCGTCGTCAGATCGCGCATCTCTCGCAGGGTCGCTGCGATCTCCGGATCGAGCGGATGGCCGCCGAGCACGGCGTCGAACCGGTAGCTGAACGGCCGCGACGGAATCGGACGTGACACGAGCAGGTTGAGGTCGATCCCGTGGCGCGCCAGCGGCTCGAGAGCGTGGTGGAGCGCGCCGGGGCGGTGATCGGTCATGAACGAGAACGCCGTGCGCCATTGGCCCTCGCGCCGGTCGAGGCGTGTGTACGGCGCGATCGAGACGAATCGGGTGTACGCCTCGGGGTGGTCGCCGACGTTCCCGTCGAGGATCGTCAGCCCGTTGAGCCGCGCGGCTCGATCGCTCGCGATCGCGACGACGGTCGGATCACCGAGCTCGGCGACGATCGACGCGGCGTCGCCGGTCGTCGGTGCCGCGACGGCGATGGCGTTCGGCAGTGAGGCGATGCAGCTTGCGGCACTGGTCGAGGGCGACGGGATGCGAATGTACCTCGCGGACCTCTGCGAGGTCGATCGGGGCCGGGCCGACGAGGCAGTGGTTCACCGCGATGATCGCCTCGGCCACGATCGACAGCGGCGATTCGTAGAGCAGGTCGTGCGTTTCGGCGACCGGCCCGACGAGCGAGCTCTCGATCGGGAGGACGCCGTACGGCACCTGCCCCGGCGGCGACGGCGGCGACGACGTCCGAGAAGGTCGGCATCGGCACGAGCCGCGCAGCCGGGAAGAGCCGGTCGCACGCGGCGGCCGAGTGGGCGCCTTCGCGGCCGGGATAGGCAACTGTCAGTTCATTGGAAGCCATGATGGGAGTGCGCCTTTCGAGAAAGTCGATTCGCCGGATTTCAGCTAGACGGCGCGAGGCAGGTCGAAGGCGCCGGCTAGCTCGTAAAGGCGAAGCCGAAGGGCGCGCGGGCAAAGCGGGTGGTGGGCGCGCAACGCATCGTGGTCACAGGGTACGGGCAGAGTCGAGGGCGCGCAACACCGCATCGCCGACGTCGGCCGTTGTCGCGGTGCCGCCGAGGTCGGGCGTCGGTGCCTCGAGCAGAGCGCAGCGTCGACGGCCTGCTCGAGCGCGGCGGCCTCGTCGATGCGACCGAACGCGTGCGTCAGCATCAGCGCGACCGAGCGGAGCATGGCCGCCGGATTTGCGATCCCGAGCCCGGCGATCTGCGGCGCCGAGCCGTGGACGGGCTCGAAGATCCCGGGCCCGTCGTCCCCGAGCGAGGCCGAACGCGGCGAGCCCGAGCCCTCCCGTGACGGCGGCGGCGATGTCCGAGAGGATGTCGCCGAAGGTGTTCTCGGTCACGACGGTGTCGATCGTCTCGGGCGCCTGCACGATCGTCATCGCGAACGAATCGACGAGCGCATGGCTCAGCTCGATCTCCGGGTAGAGCGACGCCCCCATCGCGGTGACGACGTCGCGCCACAGCCGCGAGGTGTGCATGACGTTGACCTTGTCCACCGAGATCAGCCTGCCGCCGCGTGCCTGCGCGATCTCGAAGCCGCGGCGCGCGATGCGCTCGACCTCGGGCCGCGTGTACTCGCAGGTGTCGAACCACGTGCCGTCCTCGCGGGTGCCCTTCTCGCCGAAGTAGAGGCCGCCGACGAGCTCCCGGACGATCATCATGTCGATCCCGTCGCCTACGCGCCGGGCGCAGGTTGGCGTACACCCCGAGCTCCTTGCGAATCGCGAGCAGCCCCTGCTCGGGCCGGACCGGCTTGCCTTCGAGCTCCGGCAGTCCGACGGCGGCGAGCAGGACGGCGTCGGCAGCGCGGCAGGCTGCGAGCGTCTCGTCGGGCAGCGGCGTTCCCTGGTCGAGAATCGCGTTGCCGCCGAACGGATGCTCGGAGTGCTCGATCCCGAGCGCGTCGAGCACGCGCATCGCCTCGGCTGCGACCTCGGGCCCGATCCCGTCGCCGGGAAGAACGGCGACGTGCGTCACGACCGCACCGCCTTCTTGTGACGACTTTGTCACAAGGATTCCGCTCGCGCGGCTTCGTAGGCCGTGATCGCGGCCTCGTGCTGGAGCGTGATCCCGATGTCGTCGAGCCCGTTCAGAAGCCGGTAGCGGGTCGACTCGTCGAAGGCGAACGGGAGCACCTTGCCGGCCGGGGTGGTGACGGTCAGCGCCTCGAGGTCGACGGTGAGGTCGGAGCCTCGGTCGAGGTCGACGGACTCCATCAGCTCCTTCACCTGCTCGTCGGGCAGCTGCACGATCACCATGCCGATCTTGCCGGCGTTCGTGCGGAAGATGTCCCCGAAGGACGATGCGATGACGACGTCGAAGCCGTAGTCCTGGAGCGCCCAGGCGGCGTGCTCGCGCGAGGAGCCGCAGCCGAAGTTGCGGCCGGCGAGCAGGATCCGGGCGCCCTCGAACTGCGGCTGGTTGAGCTCGAAGGCCGGCCGCTCGTTGCCGTCCTCGTCGTAGCGCCAGTCGAAGAACGCGTACTCCCCGTACCCCGTGCGCTCGATCCGCTTCAGGAACTGCTTCGGGATGATCTGGTCGGTGTCGACATCGGGACGGTCGAGCACCGCCACTCGCCCCTCGACCTTCGAGATCGGCTTCATGCCGGCACCGACTCCGCTGCGAGGGTGCGCACGTCGACGAAGTGGCCGTGGAGCGCCGCTGCGGCGGCCATCTGCGGGCTGACGAGATGGGTGCGCCCGCCGCGCCCCTGCCGGCCCTCGAAGTTGCGGTTCGACGTCGAGGCGCAGCGCTCGCCGGGTGCCAGCACGTCGGGGTTCATGCCGAGGCACATCGAACAACCGGCGAGCCGCCATTCGAAACCGGCGTCGAGGAAGATCCGGTCGAGGCCCTCCGCCTCCGCCTGGCGCCGCACCTGCGCCGAACCGGGCACGACGAGTGCCGTGACGCGCGGATCGACGCTTCGACCGGCCACGATCGCCGCTGCCGCCCGCAGATCCTCGATCCGCGAGTTCGTGCACGAGCCGATGAAGACACGATCGATGCGAAGGTCGGCGATCGCCTGCCCGGCCCGCAGGCCCATGTACGTCGAGCGCGCGCTCGCCGGCGGCGCGGTCGTCCGGATCGGTGAACGTCGCCGGATCGGGCACGGTGCCGGTGACCGGAACGACCATGCCCGGGTTCGTGCCCCAGGTCACCTGCGGCACGAGGTCTGCCACGTCGACGACGACGTGGGTGTCGTAGACCGCATCCGGGTCGGAGCAGAGCGAACGCCAGTCCGCGACGGCGTGCTCCCAGGCCTCGCCCTTGCGGCACGTGTGGGCGGCCTTCGAGGTAGGCGAACGTCGTCTCGTCGGGAGCGATCATGCCGGCGCGTGCTCCCCACTCGATCGTCATGTTGCAGATCGTCATCCGCTGCTCCATCGACAGAGCCCGCACCGCCTCGCCTGCGTACTCGACGACATAGCCGACGCCTCCGTCGACTCCGACCTGGCCGATCGCGCCGAGGATCATGTCCTTTGCGGTCAGCCCGGGCGGCAAGCGCGCCGGCGAACTCGAGCAGCATCGTCTTCGGGCGCTGCTGGTTCAACGTCTGGGTCGCGAGCACGTGCTCGACCTCGGACGTGCCGATCCCGAACGCGAGCGCGCCGAACGCACCGTGCGTCGACGTGTGGCTGTCGCCGCAGACGATCGTCTTGCCCGGCTGGGTCAGCCCGAGCTCGGGCCCGATCACGTGCACGATCCCCTCGGTGCCGGAACCGGTGCCGTGCAGCTCGATCCCGAACTCCTCGCAGTTCGCCCGCAGCGCGTCGAGCTGTGCCTTCGCGAGCGGGTCGGTGATCGGGCCCGGCAGCGTCGGCACGTTGTGATCCATCGTCGCGACCGTCAGCTCCGGCCGGCGCACGCTGCGACCTGCGAGCCGCAGGCCGTCGAACGCCTGCGGCGAGGTGACCTCGTGCACGAGGTGCAGGTCGATGTAGATCAGCGTCGGCTCACCTGGCTCGTCGCGGACGACGTGCCGGTCCCAGACCTTGTCGAACAGGCTCCGACCCACTAAGCGACCAGCACCTGGTCCACGAACGCGTCTGCGTCGGCCTCGATCATGATGGGATGGTAGGTGTGCGACACCGGGCCGGGCGTCTTCAACCCGTCGCCGGTGACGAGGAGCACGACACGCGCCGTCGGGCCCGACCTCGCCTGCGGCGACCGCAGCCCTCAGAGCACCGAGCGTGACGCCGGTCGCCGTCTCGCCGAAGACGCCGGTCGTCGCGGCAAGATCGGCCATGTTCGTGCCGATCTCGTCCTCGGCGCACCGTGTAGATCGCGCCGCCGGTCGACCGCGCGGTCGCGACCGCGAAGTCGCCGTCGGCGGGATTGCCGATCGCGAGCGAGCGCGCGATGCTGTCCGGGCGGACGGGCACGACGCGCTGACCCTCCCGGAATGCCGTTGCCACCGGCTCGCAGCCGGCCGCCTGGCCGCCGAAGAGCGCCGGAGTCGGGCCGTCGACGAGGCCGAGCGCGGCAAGCTCCTCGAAAGCCCTGGCCGACCTTGTGGAACAGCGCGCCCGACGCGATCGGGATCGCCACGGCGTCGGGCGTCTCCCAGCCGAGCTGCTCGGCGATCTCGTAGGCGAGCGTCTTCGATCCCTCGGCGTAGTACGAGCGCAGGTTGACGTTGACGAACCCCCACGGCAGCTCGAACGACAGCTCGACCGAGAGCCGCGAGCAGTGGTCGTACGTGCCGTCGACGGCGTAGATCCGCGGCCCGTAGACGGCGGCCGCGGCGAGCTTCTCGGGCTCGAGGTCGCTCGGGACGAAGACGGCGGCATCGAGGCCCTCCGCCGCTGCGCGTGCGGCGACGGCGCCGGCGAGGTTGCCGGTCGAGGAGCACGAGAGCGTGTCGAAGCCCGAGCTCCTGCGCCTTGCGGGCCGCCACGGCAACGACGCGGTCCTTGAACGAGTGCGTCGGGTTGGCCGTGTCGAGCTTGAGCCAGAGCTCGCCGATCCCGAGCTCCTCGGCGAGTCGGGGCGCCGGCACGAGCGGCGTCATGCCGGGCGCGAGCCGCGCGTCCTCCGGTGCCGAGACCGGGAGCAGATCCGCGTAGCGCCAGATCGACTGCGGGCCGTGCCTCGATCGAGGCGCGGCTGACGCGGGCGCGCAGAGCGTCCCAGTCGTAGACCGGGTCGAGCGGGCCGAAGCAGTTGCGTACAGGTGCCGGTCGCAACGAGCGGGTGCTCGGTTGCACAGACGCGGCAGCTTAGGGATAGGGCGGGCATTGGGTGGTTCCTCCTGGTCGTCGCTCGACATCCGTCCGGGATTGGCACCGTCACCCGATATGTGGGGCAGGTTGCCGAGGCGTCACAGGGCCGGTCCCTCAGCCTCTCTCGATGCGGAACGGGCGAGCCCGCGTCCGTCGCACAGGGTACCTGACAGGCCGATTCGCTGCCAAGCGGCGCTCGCCGCGCGGGCCTCCGGACAGGCGAGGCCCCGCGCGGCGGACGGCGATCAGCTCGGCTGCGGCACGATCCTGATGTAGGGCTTCGGCGACTCCCAGCCGTCGGGGTAGATCTCCTGCGCCTCGTCGTTCGAGACCGAGCCGGCGATGATCACGTTCTCGCCGTTGCTGCCAGTTGACGGGCGTCGCAACGCGGTGCTTCGCGGTCAGCTGGAGCGAGTCGATCACCCGCAGGACCTCGTCGAAGTTGCGGCCCGTCGTCATCGGGTAGACGAGGATGAGCTTGACCTTCTTGTCCGGGCCGATCACGAAGACGTTGCGCACCGTCTGGTTGTCGGCCGCGGTGCGGTCGGCCGGGTCACCGCTGACGTCGGCGCCGAGCATCCCGTACAGCTTCGAGACGTTGAAGTCGACGTCGCCGATCATCGGGTAGTTGGGCGCCGTCCCCTGCGTCTCCTCGATGTCCGCCGACCAGTCGGCGTGCTTGTCGACCGGATCGACCGAGAGGCCGATGATCTTGACGTTGCGGCGGTCGAAGTCGGGCTTGATCTTCGCCATGTAGCCGAGCTCGGTCGTGCAGACCGGGGTGAAGTCCTTCGGGTGCGAGAACAGCACCGCCCACGAGTCGCCGATCCACTCGTGGAAGTTGATCGTCCCCTCCGTGGTCTCCGCCTCGAAGTCGGGTGCGGTGTCGCCGATGTGTAGTGCCATTCTCGTCCTCCTCGTTGTCTCCGACGGGAGGATATCGCATTACTTCATAGTAAGTGAAGTAGCGTCACTGCGCCCGTCTCGAACCGCGACAGTGTCACCGCTCCGAGCGAGGCCGATGCGACGAGCGTCGCGTAGTTCGCGAGAACGCCGCGGCGGTAGCGCGGCTCGGGCTCGACCCAGTCGGCCAGCCGCTCTGCGATCTCGGCCGCCGAGAGCTCGACGTTCAGCTCGCCGTTCTCGACGTCGATGACGACGGTGTCGCCTTCGCGCAGCGCCGCGAGCGGGCCGCCCTTCGACGCCTCCGGCGCGATGTGGCCGACCATGAACCCATGTGTGGCGCCGGAGAAGCGGCCGTCGGTGACGAGGGCGACGGACTCCGACAGCCCTTCGCCGACGATCGCCGCGGTGACGTGCAGCATCTCGCGCATCCCAGGGCCGCCGTGGGGGCCCTCGTAGCGGATCACGACCACGTCGCCGGCCACGACCTTGCCCGCTTTGACGGCCGCGAACGTCTCCTCTTCGGAGTCGAAGACGCGCGCCGGGCCACGATGGAGCGTCCGCTCGTGGCCGGCGAGCTTCACCGCGCAGCCGTCGGGCGCCAGGTTTCCGTAGAGGATCGCGACGCCGCCGCGCGGCTTCAGCGGGGTCTCGATCGGGACGACCACCGTCTGACCCTCCGTCTCGACGGCGCCGTCGGCGATCTCGCCGAGCGTTCGCCCGTCCACCGTCCTCGCATCCACGTGCAGCAGCCCGGCCTTCTTCAGCTCGCGCGCGACGAGCGCCACGCCTCCGGCGCGGTACATGTCGTTCGCGTGCCAGCGGCCCCACGGCTTCATGTCGGCGATGATCGGTGTCTTCGCGGAGATGCGCTCGAAGTCGTCGATCGTGAACTCGATCCCGAAGTCGCGTGCGATCGCGACGAGGTGGAGGACGCCGTTCGTCGAACCGCCGGTTGCCGCGACCGAGGCGACGGCGTTCTCGAACGACTCCCTGGTGACGAGCGAGCGAGGGGTGATGTTGTCGCGCACGAGCTGCACGGCGAGCCGCCCGGCTTCGTAGGCGGCTTGCTCCTTGTCGCGGTGGACGGCCGGGATTCCGTTCGCTCCGAAGGGCGACAACCCGAGGAAGTCGAGGATCGTCGACATCGTGTTCGCAGTGAACTGGCCGCCGCAGGCGCCGGCGCCCGGGCAGGCCGCCGACTCGAGCTCGTGGAGGTCCTCGGCGCTGATCTTGCCGGCCGCATAGGCGCCGATGCCCTCGTACACGTCCGCCACCGAGACCTCGCGCTGCCGGTAGAGCCCCGGCGCAATCGAGCCGGAGTAGAAGAGAACGGACGGGATATCGAGCCGCCCGGCCGCCATTGCGGCGCCGGGGTTCGTCTTGTCGCAGGCGACAAGCTGCACGAGGCCGTCGAACATGTGACCGCGGGCGACGAGCTCGATCGAGTCGGCGATCACCTCGCGGGAAACGAGCGAGGCGCGCATCCCAGGAGTCCCCATCGAGACGCCGTCCGAGACGGCGATCGTGTTGAACTCCATCGGCGCACCGCCGGCGTCACGGACGCCGCGCTTCACGTGCACCGCGAGGTCGCGCTGGTTGAGGTTGCACGGCATCGTCTCGATCCAGGTCGTGCCGACGCCGACGATCGGCTTCGCGAGGTCCTCGTCGCTGAAACCGGTCGCCTTCAGCATCGCGCGGGCGCCGGCGCGGTCAGGGCCGTCGGTCATCGCTGCGCTGTGACGCTTGGCGGGATTGGACGGTTGATCGTAAGGCGTGGTCATGGACTTCCTTTCTCGATCGGATAGCTCTCGCGCCGACACCACTCACTGAACGAGCCGGGGTACAGTCTGACGTCCTCGCGGCCGGCGAGGACGAGCTTCTGGGCGACGACGCAGGCTGTCACACCGGAGCCGCAGTAGACGACGACCTCGGGCGACTCGGTTGCGCCCGCTGGGAGCGGCTCCGTAAAGACTGCGTTGACTGAGCCGGGAATCCGGCCGGCGACCGGATCCAGCGGCTCTTCCTCGCCGAGCCAGCGCACCACGCTCCGGCCGTCGTAGAGCACGAGATCGGGGTCGCCAAGCCGGGCCAGGATCTCCTCTGCCGTGATCGTGTCACCGGTCCGGGGCCGCGCCCGGAAAGAGCCGCGCGGACTTTCGGTGACCGCCGTCGTCAGCGGGCCGAGGTAGCCCCGCAGATCGAAGGTCCCGGCTGCGTCGTGCCCGACATGGCGCAAGAGCCACCAGCATCGAGCCGCCCATCCGGTGCCTTCGTCAAGGACGAGAACGAACGAGTCCGGGCTCGATCCCGGCGTTGCCGAAAACTGCTTCGAGCTGCGCGTCGCTCGGCAGCGGATGACGTCCGCCGAGCGCTGGATCCGGGCCGATCGCCGAGAGATCGGCCTCGGGATCGAGGTGAACGGCCCCGGGCACGTGTCCTTCCTCGAACGCGGCGCGGGGACGGACGTCGATGAGAACGACGTTCACAGCGCGCCGCGCGGAGCGACGTCGAGCTCGAGCAGGTCGTGACCAGGGAACAGTGTCCGCAACGCGTTCGCGCAGGCGGGGCGATCCGCTGCCCACGCGATCACCGTCGGGCCCGATCCCGACAGCGTCGCTCCGGCGCAGCCGGCCGGCGGGGATGCGCGAACTGCCTCGAGCACCTCCGACGGGCGATACGGCTCGTGGAGCCAGTCGCCAAGGGCAGCCGCGAACAGGCCGGCATCGCCACTTGCAGCGCCGGCGCCGAGCAGGGCCGCGCGGCCTGCGCTCGCTGCCGCCTCAGCGTGTGGGACGCTCGCGGGCAGACGTTCCCCGCGAGGCCGCAGTCGACGTTCGCTCGTGCGGGACGATCGCGATCGCTTCGAGCGGGAGGCTCTCGGCGATCCGGGCGATCTTCCCGTCCCAGGCGAGCGTGAGCCCGCCGAGCAGCGCCGCGCCGAGGTTGTCGGCGTGCGGCTCGAGCGTCAGCCCGGCCGCGAGCAGCTCCTCTGCGGTCGCGTCGGGTGCTGCTGCCACGAGTCCGAGCGCGATTGCGGCGGCAGACGAGCCGAGGCCTCGTTCCAGTGGAATCCTGTTCACGAACCGGAACCGCTTTCCGGCGGGATCAGCCAGGAGCGCGTAGGCGCGAACCGCGAGGTTCGTGTTGTCGGCAGGAAGCTCGGACAGCGCCTTCTCCCTCGACGATGACACCGTCGCCGTCGGTCACCTCGAGCTCGTTCCAGAGATCGAAGGCGACGGCCGCGGTGTCGAAGCCGGCACCGATGTTGGCCGATGTTGCCGGCGCGCGGATTCGCATCAGGCCTCTAGCCCCGGCTTGCCGCGAGAATCGCGTCCGGATCGGGGTCGACCTCGATCATGGGCGGAGCCTCGCGAATAGCCGTATCCGTGTCCTTGAGCCCGTGTCCGGTGAGGGTCACGACGATGCGCTCACCGGCGACGTCCCCGCGAGACAGCGCCGCGATACCCGCCGCCGAGGACGGCTCGCAGAACAGCCCTTCGGTTGTTGCGAGCAGGCGCCAGGCCGCGAGGATCTCGGCGTCGTCGACCGTGACGATCTTCGCGTTCGCAGCCGCTACCGCCGCCGCATGTGCGGGATCGCCGATCCTGATCGCAGTCGCAATCGTCTGCCGCCTGTCGGCCGCTTGCACCGACACGATCGGGACGTCGAGCCCGAGCTCGCGTTGGGCCTGCGCGTACGCAGATGTGTTGCCACCACCGCCGTAGGGGATCACGAAGGCGTCCGGCGCTGCCCCGAGCTCCTCGACGATCTCGTGGACAGCGGTCTTCTGTCCCTCGCGCCGGTACGGGTTGATCGAGTTCACGAGCGCGTGTGTGCCACGATCGGCGAGCGCTCGAGCGGCCACGAGCGCCTCGTCGAAGTCGCCTCGCACCTCGAGCACAACCGCGCCGTACATTCGCGTCTGGGCGAGCTTGGCCCCGGCGACTGCGCCCTGGGGAACGAGTACCACCGCCTTGATCCCGGCCCGCGCGGCGTACGCCGCAGCGGCTCCGGACGTGTTACCCGTCGAGGCGCAGATGATCGCCTCGGCCCCGTCCTCGACTGCCTTCGACACCGCCACGGTCATCCCGCGGTCCTTGTAGGAGCCGGTCGGATTGGCCGCCTCCCACTTGAGCCAGAGCTCGGCACCGAGCTGCTCCGAGAGGCGCGGTGCGCGCAGGAGCGGAGTCGATCCCTCGCCGAGCGAAATCACGGGGGTCGCAGCAGAAACCGGCAGAACAGAGCGGAATCTCTCGATCAGCGGGACGGTCATG
Organism: uncultured Thermoleophilia bacterium; assembly: GCA_963829285.1. Taxonomy (GTDB): domain Bacteria; phylum Actinomycetota; class Thermoleophilia; order Gaiellales; family Gaiellaceae; genus Gaiella. Next base: position 634,082 of record CAWHHW010000004.1, read on the forward strand.
CCCAACCGAGCTTCTCGACGCCGCGGCCGGAGATCACGGGCATCGCGCTGGCGTCCCCGCGCGACTCGGGCATAGTGCGAATCGCGGCGAGCGCCGCCTCGACGCTCCCCGCTGGGGCCTCGTGGGTGACGACGTGAAGGACGGCGTGGCCGTCTCCCGGCTGCTGGACGAGCTGAGCCACGGAGACACCCTGGGTCGCGAGCTCCTGCGCGATGCGCGCGAGCACGCCGGCCCGGTCGTCGACCTCGAGCCGGAGGTAGAAGGGCGAGGCGAACTCACCGGGCGGGAGTTGCTCGAGATCGCGCCAGACGGGGTCGTTCTGGAGGAATCCGGTACCCGTCGTGCCGACCACGGAGACCATGTCGGCGACGACCGCGGAGGCTGTCTCGATGCCGCCCGCGCCCGGCCCTTCGAGCGTGATCTCTCGGATCGCATCGCCCTGCAGCATCACCGCGTTGAAAGCCCCTTCGACGGCGGCGAGCGGGTGGTGGCGATCGACGAATGCCGGCCCGACGCGGACGTCGACGCGGCCGTCCACGAGGCTCGCGCGGCCGATCAACTTGACGTGCATCTCGAGCGCGCGTGCCGCAGCGACGTGGTCGAGGGTAACGCCCTCGATGCCCTCGACGCCGACCCAGTCGAGCGGAACGCGTGAGCCGAACGCGACCGTCGCCAGGATCGCGGTCTTCGCGGCCGCGTCGAGCCCGCCGACGTCCTCTGTCGGATCGGCCTCGGCGAACCCGAGTCGCTGTGCTTCCGCGAGCGCGTCGGCATAGGTACGACCGGTCTCCATCGCGGAAAGGATGAAGTTCGTCGTCCCGTTGACGATCCCGAGCACGCGGTGGACGTTCGTGACGATCAGCGACTCGCGCAGGACCTTGATCACCGGGATCGCGCCACAGACGGAGGCCTCGAAGCGAAGCTGCACCCCGCCTGCGGTCGCCGCCTCGAAGAGCTCCGCGCCGCGTCGCGCGACGAGTTGCTTGTTCGCGGTCACGACCGGCCGTCCCGACCGCAAGAGCTCGAGCACGTAGTCCCCGGCCGGCTCGACGCCACCCATCACCTCTGCCACGACCTGCACGGACGGATCGCCGAGGATCGTGCCGACGTCGTCGGTGAGGACGCCCGGTTCGGGCGAGAACGTGCGCGCCTTCTGCAGGTCACGGACCAGCGCGTGCGTGACGCGCAGCCGGTGCCCGGTTGCGCGCTCGATCTCGTCGGCCGACTCCTCGAGCAGCCGGTGCACTGCGGTGCCGACGGTGCCGTACCCGAGAAGCGCTACGGGAACGTCGACGGACGCCACGCGCCTACTGCCCGGCCCTGTGCATCAGCCCGCGCAACTCCTTGCCGACGGTTTCGAGCTGGGATTGAGCCGCCTCGGCCCGCATCTCCTGCAGCCGCGCCTCGTTGTTGTCCATGTCCGCAACCCACTCGCGGGCGAAGGCACCCGACTGGATGTCGTCGAGGACACTCTTCATCGCCTCGCGCACGTGCCCGTCGATGATCCGCTTGCCGCTGACGTAGTCGCCGAACTCGGCCGTGTCGGAGATCGAGTAGCGCATTCCGGCTAGGCCGTTCTCCCACATCAGGTCGACGATCAGCTTCAGCTCGTGGAGGCACTCGTAGTAGGCGATCTCAGGTGCGTAGCCGGCCGCGACCAGCGTCTCGAAGCCGGCCCGGACGAGCTCGGAGGTGCCGCCGCAGAGGACGGCCTGCTCGCCGAAGAGATCGGTCTCGGTCTCCTCCTTGAACGTCGTCTCGAGGATGCCGGCCCGGCCTGCGCCGATTCCGATCGCGTAGGCGAGCGCCAGCTCGCGGGCACCGCCCGAAGCATCCTGCTCGACGGCGATCAGCGCGGGTGTCCCGTAGCCCTCGGTGAAGAGCCGGCGCACGACGTGCCCGGGGCCCTTCGGTGCGACCATGATCACGTCGTGACCGGCGGCCGGTGCGACGCGTCCGTAGAGGATGTTGAACCCGTGGGCGAACAGCACGGCGGCGCCGGGAGCGAGATTCGGCTCGATGTGCTCCGTGTAGACCTGCGGCTGCACCTGGTCGGGCAGCAGGATCGCGACGAGCTGGGCGCCGGCGACGGCGTCGGCGATCGTGCGGACGGTGAGGCCGGTCGCCTCCGCCTCACCCCGGGAAGCCGAGCCCTCGCGCAGGCCCACCTCGACCTGTACGCCCGAGTCGCGGAGGTTGAGCGCATGGGCGTGCCCCTGGCTCCCGTAGCCGATGACCGCAACCTTGCCGTCGAGCAGGCCGAGATTGCCGTCGCGGAGAATCGTCGCCATTCCTGTTCGTCCCTTCCGTCGTGTTCAGATGATCGTGATTGTGGTCAGTTGATCGCCGACAGGCGGCGGTTCTGCCTGTTCGCCGACGCGCGCGCGATGCCGACGCGGCCGGTACGGACGAGCTCCTGGATGCCGTGCGGCCGGGCGAGCTCCTGAAACGCGTCGAGCTCCTCGGGGGTTCCGGTCAGCTCGAACGTGACCGAGTCGGCACCGAGATCGACGACGCGGCCCTTGAACGCCTCGGAGGTCGAGATCAGCTCGGCCCGCCGCTCGGGCCCGGCGGCCACCTTCAGAAGCAGTAGCTCGCGCTCGACGGCCTCCTCGGGAGCAAGCTCGGTGACCCGAAGCACGTTGACGAGCTTGTGGATCTGCTTCTCGATCTGCTCGAGGGAGTGGTGCTCGCAGTCGACGCGCAGCGTGATGCACGAGACGCCGTCGCGCTCGGTCGGGACCGACGGCGAGCGAGTCGATGTTGAAGCCGCGGCGGGCGAACATCGTCGCGATACGCGCCAGTGCGCCGGGCTTGTCCTCGAGGAGAACGGAGATCGTGTGCTTCACGGCGTCGCCTCCACCTGGTCTTCGTACTCGACCATGTCGATTGCCGCGGCGCCCGCCGGAATCATCGGGAAGCACTGCTCGGCCGGCTCGACGCGGCAGTCGATCACGACGGTTCGGTTGAGCGACAGAGCCTCGCGGAGTGCCGGCTCGAGCTCGGCCTCGCTCTCGACGAGCATGCCGACACCGCCGTACGCCTCGGCGAGCTTCACGTAGTCGGGCAGGTTGGAGCCGAGGCCGACGTGCGAGCGGCGGCCGTCGAAGAACATGTCCTGCCACTGCGTGACCATGCCGAGGTAGCCGTTGTTGACGAGGACGACGACGATCGGGAGATCGTCGATTGCCGCGGTCGTCAGCTCCTGCGCCGTCATCTGGAAGCAGCCGTCGCCGTCGACGCAGACGACCGTCGCCTCGGGACGCGCCGCCTTGGCCCCGATCGCAGCCGGGATGCCGTAGCCCATCGTCCCGAGCCCGCCCGAGCTGATGAACGTCCGCGGTCGCTCGCAGAGGAGGTACTGCATCGCCCACATCTGGTGCTGGCCGACTCCGGTCGTGAAGATGACGTCCTCGCCGGCCGTCAGCTCCTGCAGCGTCTCCATCAGCTTCTGCGGCTTGAGCCAGTCGCTCCCGGTGCCGTAGCGGAGGGGGAACTCCTCGCGCCACTCCTCGATCTTGTGCACCCAGGCCTCGGGAGGCGGAACGCCCTCGGCACGGTGCTTCGCGACCTCGGTCGTCAGCGCCGCGAGCGCCTTCTTCAGCGGTCCGACGACGGGCACGTCGGCATCGCGCAGCTTGGAGATCTCGGCCGGGTCGATATCGAGATGGACGACGGTGGCGCCGGGCGCGAACGCGGACAGCTTGCCGGTGACGCGGTCGTCGAAGCGCGCGCCGATCGCGACGAGCACGTCGCAGGTGTTCATGGCCAGGTTCGACCATTTCGCACCGTGCATGCCGGGCCAGCCGAAGTGCAGCGGATGCGTCTCGGGGAATGCGCCCTTGCCCATCAGCGTCGTGATCACGGGCAGGCCGCCGGCCTCGGCCAGCTCGAGCAGCTCGTCGCAGGCCTCGCCGTTGATCGTGCCGCCGCCGACGTAGAGCACAGGCTTCTCCGCCTCTGCGATGCGCTTGCCTGCCTCGCGGATCTGCAGCGGATGGACCTTGTGGGGAGGCCGCCAGCCCGGCAGGTCGACGGTGTCGGGATAGTGGAAGTCGAGCTCCGCCTCCTGGATGTCGCGCGGCACGTCGACGAGGACAGGGCCGCAGCGGCCGGTACGCGCGACGTGGAACGCCGCCTTGATCACGGCTGGGATCTCCCTCACGTCCTGGACGAGCCAGGAGTGCTTGACGACCGGCATCGTGATCCCGGTGATGTCGCACTCCTGAAAAGCGTCGGTGCCGATCACGGTCGAGCGCACCTGGCCCGTGATGCAGACGAGCGGCGTCGAATCCATCCAGGCGTCTGCGATCGGGGTGACGAGGTTCGTGGCGCCGGGCCCGGAGGTGGCGATCGCAACGCCGACCCGGCCCGAGGCACGCGCATACCCTTGGGCCATGTGGCCGGCGCCCTGCTCGTGCCGGGCGAGGATGTGGCGTACCGTCGTCCCGCGCGCCATCGCGTCGTAGGTGGGCATGATCGCCCCGCCCGGGATCCCGAACATCACCTCGACGCCCTCGGCCTCGAGCGAGCGAAGGATCGCATCGGCTCCCGTCATTCTCATTTGCTGTCCTTCTGTCTCACGGTGCTTCGTCCCTTCTCGGCCGCCTGTCCGGCGATCCGCTGCTGTCCCTCTCGTCGGCGCCTGCGTTCTGCGACCGGTGCGCGAGCGACATCTCCCTAGCGAGGGAGAATGTCAATGAGCTCGATGCCTACGCCGCGCGAAGCCGCGAGGCGCGGATCGCTGTCGGACACGGATACGACGAGGCAGAGCATCGGCTTCGAAGCATGCCTGAACCCTCTGCGGGGCCGCAAGCGGGAAGCGTCCGGCGATCCCGGCCCAGGAACCGCATAGATAACGGCGAAGCATGCATACTATGCAGTCCATGGCTACCGTCAGCATCGTCGGAACCGCCGGTTACACCGGCCAGGAGACGCTCGATCGTGTGCTCGGCCACCCGGGCCTCGAGCTCGTTGCGGTCGGCTCGGACACGTTCGCGGGCCGGTCCGCGGGTGCTCTCGACCCACGTCTCGAGCGAGCCGCGATGCCGGCGTTCGTGACGAATGCGGAGGCGCTCGCGCACGAGGCCGACGTCACGATCGTGTGCCTCTCGCACGAGGCTGCGGCTGCGATCGAGGTGCCACCGACGGGTGTCGTCGTCGACCTCTCCGGCGCGCATCGCCTGCGCGATGCTGCCGGCTATGAGGCGTGGTACGGCTTCGCCCATCCCCGCCCCGAGACTCTCGGCGACTGGATCTACGGCTTGCCGGAGCTCGTTGCCGAAACGTGGCCGTCTGATTGCGAATCCCGGCTGTTACGCGACCGCCACCCTGCTCGCGCTCGGTCCGCTCAGGGAAGCGGTCGAGCAGGGGTCGGTCGTGGTCGACGGGCTGTCCGGGATGACCGGGGCAGGGCGCAACGTGCGCGCGTCGATGCACGCGGGCGCGGTGCTCGAGAACGTCTCGCCCTACCGCGTCGGCCACCACCAGCACGTGCCCGAGATCGCGCAGCTGCTCGGATTTCCCGTTTCGTTCACACCGCATCTGCTGCCGGTGCGCCGTGGCCTGCTGGCGACCTGCAACGTTCGCTCCACCGGCCCTGACCTGCGCGCGCTGCTCGAACGCGCCTACGCGGGAAGCCCTGTCGTTTCGGTTCTGCCCGAGGGAATGGCGCCCGAGCTGGCTCGAGTCCAGCACACGGACCGGGCCGAGATCGGCGTCTTCCAGGACCGCTTCACCGACCGTACCGTTGTGATCTGCGCGCTGGACAATCTCGGCAAGGGCGCCGCCGGGCAGGCGATCCAGAACGTCAACCGGGCGCTCGGGCTCGAGGCGACTGCCGGTCTCCACCTAGCCGGGGTGGCGGTCTAGCCGTGTCCGTCACCGCAGCCAAGGGATTCGTCGCGAGCGGCGTCGCCGCGGGGATTCGTCCGTCGGGGAAGCCCGACGTTGCCGTCGTTCGCTCGGTGCCGCGGGCCGTCGGTGCCGCGCTGTGGACGACGAACCGCGTCCAGGCTGCCCCGGTCACGGTCTCGAAGCGCCACCTCGAGCTGGCGCAACCGCAGGCGGTGTTGATCAACGCGGGTTGCGCGAATGCGGCGACGGGCGCCCAGGGCGAGGCCGATGCCGTCGCCTCTGCTCTCGCGTTGGCGCAGGCGTTGGGTCTCGCGTCCGAAGAGATCGTCGTGCTCTCGACCGGCGTGATCGGCGCGCCGCTGCCGGTGGAGAAGGTTCTGGCAGGAGCACGAGCCGCCGCTGCGAGCTCTCTCGCCCGAGGGCGGCGGCGACGCAGCCGAGGCGATCCTGACCACCGACTGACGGGCCCCAAGCTCGCGGCCGTCAGCACCGGTGGCTTCACGGTCGGCGGCATGGCCAAAGGGGCAGGGATGATCCATCCGCGCCTCGCGACGATGCTCGTCGTGATCACGACCGACTACCCGCTGATTGCCGGGGAGGCCGAGTCGTTCCTGCGGCCGGCTGTGGCCCGAAGCTTCAATCGAATCTCGGTCGACGGGGACTGCTCCACGAACGACGCGGTGGTGTTGCTCGCGAATGGCGCCAGCGGTGCCGCCCGAGACGACGAGTTGTTCGCCGACGCTCTGGCGGAGGTCTGTTCGAACCTCGCGCGACAGATCGTGGCCGACGGAGAGGGCGCGACGGTCGTGCTCGAGATCGGCGTCACAGAGGCCGCAACGACCGGACGAGGCGGAGGCGATCGCCCGTCGTATCGCGACGTCGCCGCTCGTCAAGGCGGCCGCGTTCGGCCACGATGCGAACTGGGGCCGCGTACTGATGGCCGCGGGCTCGGCACCTGCCGGCGACGGCTTCGCACGCCTCGAGACGGATCGGTTGACAGTTGCCTTCGACGGCGTCGCAGTCTTCGAGGACGGCTCGCCGACGGGTGCCGCTCCGGAGCTCACGGGCGCGGTCTGCCGGATCGATCTCCGGCTCGGCCTCGGCGACGGTGCGGCCGGGTATCTCGCGTCCGATCTCAGCTACGACTACGTGCGGATCAACGCGGAGTACACGACGTGAGCAGGATCGTCCTCAAGCTCGGGGGCCGGATTGCCGAGGCCGGAGCCGCCGAGGCGCTCGCGTTGCGGGCCGCCGGCAACGAGGTCGTAGTCGTCCACGGCGCCGGGCCGCAGATCACGGCAGAGATGGAGCGGCGTGGGATCGAGCCGCTGTTCGTCGACGGCCGCCGCGTCACGACGCCCGAGGTTCTCGACGTCGTGCGCGAGTCGCTTGCGCAGGTGAACGCTGCGGTCTGTGCTGCGATCGGCCCCGACGCGGTGGCGCTCTTCGGCGATGCGATCGGACTTCAGGCAGTGCAGGTCGAGGCACTCGGGCTCGTCGGTCACCCGACACCGTCTGCTCCGCCTGCCGCCGAAGAGGCGCTGGCCGCCGGGCTGATTCCGGTCGTCGCTCCGCTTGCCGCCGGGCCGCTGAACGTCAACGCAGACGAGGCGGCGGCCGCTCTCGCGGTCGGCCTTCGCGCGGAGCGCATCGTCTTCGTCAGCGACGTTCCCGGCGTGCTCATGGACGGTGTCGTGATGGGGCATATCGCTGCCGCCGACGCCGACCGGATGCTCCGTGACGGCACCTTCGTGGGCGGCATCGTGCCCAAGCTCGAAGCCGCCGTCCGGGCAACGCGTGGCGGCGTACGGGCCGAGATCGGTGCCACGGAGGTCGTCGCGTGACCCGGCCAAGTGGCTCAGGGCCACAAGCGTCGTCCGCCGCGCGGGACGCCGTGCTGCCGACGTACGCGCGGGCCGATCTGACGATCGTCCGGGGCGAAGGCTGCAGCGTCTGGGACGATGCCGGCCGCGAGTACCTGGATTTCGTCGCAGGCATTGCCGTTATTGGTCTAGGCCATTGTGCGGCCGGCCCTCTCGCGGCCGCCAGGGAGCAGCTCGACCGGCTCTGGCACGTATCGAACCTCTACTGGACGGATCCGATGGTGCGGCTCGCCGGGCTCCTCGCAGAGCGCTTCGAGGGCTCGCGCGCGTTCTTCTGCAATTCGGGGGCAGAGGCGAACGAGGCGGCATTGAAGATCGCGCGGAAGGCCACAGGCAGAACGCGGATCGTCGCGCTCGAAGGCAGCTTCCATGGACGGACACTCGGCGCGCTCTCGGTCACCGGCCAGCCTGCCAAGCGGGCGGGCTTCGGACCGCTGCTTCCGGGCGTTGCGTTTGCACGACCGAACGACGTCGAATCGCTCGAAGCTGCTCTCACTCCTGCCGCCGACACCGCGCTGATCCTGCTCGAGCCGATCCTTGGGGAGGGTGGCGTGATCCCGCTCGAGGCTCCGTTCGTGCAGGCTGCTGCCGAGCTCGCGCGTGAAGTTGGCGCGTTGTTGTGCGTCGACGAGGTACAGACCGGCGTGGGGCGGACAGGATCGTTCTTCGCCTACGAGCAGCTCGGCATCGAGCCCGACCTGGTCACGCTGGCAAAGGGGATCGCGAACGGCTTGCCGATGGGTGTGCTCCTTGCCGGGGAGCGGGCCGCACCCGGTTTTGTCGCAGGCGATCACGCTTCCACGTTCGGCGGCAACCCGGTCGCCGCCGCGGCGGCCTGCGCCGTCGTCGAGGCGATCGACGACGAGTTGCTCTCGAATGTGCGGGCGCGCGGCGCCGAGCTCGTCTCGGGTCTCGAGGCGCTGCCCGCGGTGCGCTCGGTCCGTGGCCGCGGCCTGCTCGTCGGAGCGGTGATCGACCGGCCCGTCGGCCCGGTCGTAGACGCGTGCCGAGAGCAGGGGTTGCTCGTCCTTTCGGCGGGCCCGGACGTGCTTCGGCTGACTCCCCCGCTCGTCGTTACCGCGGACGAGGTCACCCAGGCGCTCGCGATCGTCGAAGGCGTGCTCTCGTGAACCGTCGCGAGCGCCAGGCCGCGATCCTCCGGCTCGTCCAGGACAGGGCTCTCTCTACACAGTCCGAGCTGGCGCAGGCGCTCCGGGACGAGGGGCACGATGTCGTGCAGACGACCGTCTCGCGTGATGTGACGGAGATCGGGCTCGTCAAGGTGCGCGCCCCGAGCGGGAGGCTGATCTACGCAGCCCCCGGTACGGGCGACGCCGATCGTCTCCGCGCGATCGGCGCCGCGATGCGGCGCTACGCCACCGGCATCGAGGCTGCGAACGACGGCCTCGTCGTCGTCACGACTCCCTCGGGCTACGCGAGCGCCCTGGCCCAGGCGATCGACGAAGGCGGTCATCCGGGGATCGCCGGAACCCTCGCAGGCGACAACACGATCTTCATCGCGGCGAAGGAAGGCACGACCGCGCGCGACCTGCTGGCGGAGCTCGCCGCGCATCTCGTCGAGGGGGTCTCGCAGTGACGTTGTGGTCCGGCAGAGTCGGCGGCTCCCTCGACCCCGCGGTGTGGGCGTTCCTGCACGCAGACGACGCGCCGCTACTGCCCTACGACTGCGAGGCGAGCGTCAGGCACGCGCAACGGCTGCACGAGGCCGGCCTGCTCTCGGATGCGGAGCTCGCCGAGGCGGAGTCGTTGCTGGCCGAGATCGCCCGGGATCCGGCTGGCTATCTCGAGCAGGACGAGGACGTGCACAGCTCGATCGAGCGTCGGCTCGGCGAGCTCGGCCGCAAGATTCACGCCGGCCGCTCGCGCAACGACCAGGTTGCGGCCGCCTTTCGGCTCTACGTCCTCGACGCCTGTGCCGAGGCGCGGGAGGAGATCGAAGCCCTGGCACTCGTCGTTCTATCCTTCGCCGAGGCCGAGATCGACACCCTCCTGCCCGGGTATACGCACCTCCAGCGAGGGCAACCGGTGACGCTCGGCCACCACCTGCTCGCCTGGGTGGAGATGCTCGACCGCGACCGCACGCGCTTTGCTGCCGCGGCCGCCGCGTCCTCGGAGAGCCCACTCGGTGCCGGTGCCCTCGCAGGGTCGACGCTCGCGCTCCCGCCCCCTTCGGGCCAGCTCAGGAACTCGATCGACGCCGTCGCCGACCGCGACTTCGCGCTCGACTACCTCTACGCCGTCGCCGTCCTCTACACGCACCTGTCGCGGATCGGCGAGGAGATCGTGCTCTGGTCGTCGGCCGAGTTCGGCTTCGCCAAACTGCCTGAGAACGCGGCCACGGGCTCCTCGATGATGCCCCAGAAGCTGAATCCCGATGTTGCCGAGCTCGCCCGTGGCAAGGCGGGTACCGCGATCGGCCGGCTCACGGGCCTGCTCGCGACCGTCAAGGGCCTCCCGCTCGCCTACGACCGCGACCTGCAGGAGGACAAGGCGCCCGTCTTTGCGGCGAGGTCCGATACGCGCCTCGGGCTCCAGGCCCTGACGGCACTGATTGCCGGGCTCGAGGTCGACCGGGAGCGGATGGCCCTCGCCGCCTCCGATCCGCTCGTGCTCGCAACCGACGTGGCCGAGTCGCTCGTCAGCGACGGTATGCCCTTCCGCGATGCGCATGAGCAGGTGGCGGCGAGCGTTCGCGACGGCTCGTTCGCCCCGGCCGGGACGGCGGCCGAGAGCGTCGCGGCGCGGGGTGCCCCGGGCCCGGGTGGTGCGCGTGAAGCACTCGCCGAAGCACGGTCGCGGTTCGATACGACTCCGTAAGAGCTCTGATTCGAGTTCTATGGAGCTGTGACGCCACCGCCCGCCGGCGGCGTATACGAGCCGAACCCAACCGACGTCCGGAGGAAACCCATGAAACGCATCGCCCTGGCCGCCTCGCTGCTGCTTGCCGCGGCCGCACTCGCCGGTATTGCCCGCCCCGAGGGAGCCCACGCCGTCGACCCGGCGGCATCGGCAGACTCGGTGACCGTGTTCGGCAACGGCTCGGTGTCCGCCGTGCCCACGACCGCCGTGCTCTCGCTCGGCGTCGAGACGCGCGCTGCAACGGCCAAGGCTGCGCTCGCCGCCAACGCGCAGGAGATGAGCAACGTGATCGACGCCGTCAAGGCCGCCGGCGGCCGTCAGGTGGGGACGCAGTCCGTCTCCCTTTCGGAAACGATCGGCCAAAAGGGGGAGCCCACGGGCTTCGCCGCCTCCAACAGCGTTTCGGCGACGGTTGACGTCGATCGGGCAGGCGCAGTGATCGATGCCGCTGTGAGCGCCGGCGCGAACCAGGTGAACGGCCCCACGATGTCGGTCGCGGATGCCGACAAGCTCTACCGTCAGGCGCTGAAGGCAGCAGTGGCCGATGCCCGGCTGAGCGCCGAGACGATCGCTGCCGCCTCCGGCCGGTCGCTCGGTGAGGTCACCTCGGTCGTCGAGGGCGGCGGCGGAGCGCCCGTGCCGATGTTCCAGAAGGCCGCAACGGCCGACGCCGGAACGCCCATCGAAGCCGGGACGCAGCTGACGACCGCGAGCGTGACGGTTACCTTCGCGCTCGGCTAGAGAAACGCTCCGCGGGTGGCCGAGAACGATCGGCCACCCGCGGAGCAGAGGAGCGCCGCGCTACTCGCCGCCTCCCTGATGTCCCCTCTTCGCGTTTGCGTCGCGAAGGCGGGACGACATCGTCTTCAGGAGGTTGACGGCGAGCCGCGGATCGTCCTTGATCCGCTTTTCCACGGTCTTCTTGTCGACCTCGAGGACACGCGTGTCGCCGACCGCTCGCACGGTCGCCGAGCGAACCTCGTCCTCGAAGATCGCCATCTCACCGAAGAACTCGCCGGCTTTGAGTGTCACGATGCTCTGGTCGCCGCCGTCCGCCCCCTTCTGAATGACCTCCACGGCGCCCGACTGGACGACGTACATGCTGTCGCCGGGGGAACCCTCGGCGACGATCACCTCATGGTTGGCGAACTGCTGGCCAGCCTGAATTGCGTGCTCGGTCCCGTAGCCGCCGGGAACCGGGATGTAGAACTCGGGATAGCCCCACATCCCGTGCTCCGAGACGTCCAATCCAGCCGACTCGACCTCGGGCTCGGCTCGGATTCCGAACGTCACCTTGAAGAGGAGCAGGATCAGGAACGAGGCCGTGAACGTGAAGGCACCAACCGCCAGGAGCCCGAGGGCCTGCGTCTGCAATTGGTGCAGCCCGCCACCGTAGAAGAGCCCACCCTGGCCAGTCTGGAGCGACTTGGCAAGGGACGGCACGGCGAGAAACCCGAGCGAGAGCGTGCCCCATATGCCTGACATGCCGTGCGCCGCGATTGCGCCGACAGGATCGTCGAGGCCGATCCTCTCGACGAAGAGCGAGCCGACGACGACGATGATGCCCGAGACGAACCCGATCAGGATCGCGGCCCAGGGTGCGACGAAGGCGCAGGCAGCCGTGATCGCCACAAGGGCTGCGATTGCGCCGTTCAGCATCATCGAGAGGTCGGGCTTCTTGACCACGATCCACGAGGTGATCACCGCGCCGAGGACGCCGGCGGCTGCCGCGAGATTCGTGTTCAGCGCCACGTAGGCGAAGAACCCGACTCCGCCGAAATCGACCGAGAGCGTCGAGCCCGGGTTGAAGCCGAACCAGCCGAACCAGAGGATGATCACGCCGAGCGTGGTGTACGCCATGTTGTGACCGGGGATCGCGTTCGGCTTGTTGTCGGAGCCGAACTTGCCGATGCGCGGGCCGAGGAGAATTGCTCCCGCCAACCCGGCTAGGGCACCCTGGTAGTGGACGACGGTCGAACCGGCGAAGTCCTGCATTCCCTTGGAGAACAGCCATCCGTCAGGGCTCCAGATCCAGTGCGAGACGACGGAGTAGATGAGCGTGAACACGCCGCCGAAGGCGAAGTACACCCACAGCTTCGTGCGCTCGGCCATGGCGCCCCACACGATTGCGAGCGACACGGCGGCGAATGCCACCTCGAACAGATAGCCGGCCGCCCCGGGGATCTCGCTGAACCAGGAGAAGGGCGACTGCCCGATCGAAAGCAACTCGTTGATCGAGGGGAAGAAGCCCGAGCCGCCGACGAGGCCGTTGCCCCCGTCGCCGAACGCGAGGCCGAACCCGACGCAGTAGTAGATGACCGAGGCGATCGCGAGGATCAACACGTTCTTCGCCGCGATGTGCCCGACGTTCTTCATCCGGGTTAGTCCCGCTTCGAGGAACGCGAAACCGGCCTGCATGAAGATGACGAGGAACGCTGCGAGCAGCACCCAGATCGTGCTTGCTGCAAATCCAACCTCTTTGAGAGTCATACCGCCTCGACCTCCTCGAGCTTCGCTCCGGTTCTGTTGTGCGTGACGTTGGTGACAGGTGAGGCCCAGCAGATGCCGTCGCCCGCCGACTGGCCCGTGCGGGCCGCATCGACGATCGCCCCGATCACGCCGTCTGCGATCTCGTTCGCAACGATGAACGTCATCAGAGCCTTCGGCAGGAAGCGCGACTCGAAGACACGACCCCGGTACTCGTGCGTGATTCCCTTCTCGCGTCCGTGACCCACGGCCTCGACGACGGTCACACCGACGTGGCCAGTTGCGGCCTCGACGGCCTCCATCACCGTCTCGACGCGGTCTCGTACGACGACCGCCTCCACTTTGATCATCCTTGATCCTCCTCGCTGGACCACAAAAAAGCCCCAGGGCTCGCAGGGAGCACTGAGGCGTCATTGCCACACGGAGGAGCCTTCGTCGGCCTCTCCAGAGGGCAACATTCTAGAGACTGCTGCCCGCAATCGCAAGCGAGAACCGTCAGGACGGATCCCGGCGCCAGGGCACGGTCGCCCTGACGCCGGCTCCGCCGTTCCTAGCTCTCGGTGGCTGCCAGCGTCCGGCTCTTCATGCTGCCGTTCGTGCTGGCTGCCGTTCCCGTCGGCACGCTGTTGATCGTCTCGAGAATGCGGCCCGCGATCTTGTACGGGTCGCCCTGCGAGTTCGGGCGGCGGTCTTCGAGGTAGCCCCGGTGCCCGTCGTTGACGAAGCTGTGCGGGACGCGCACCGATGCGCCGCGGTCAGCGAGACCATGGCTGAACATGTCGATCGACTGCGTCTCGTGGAGCCCGGTCAGCCGGAGATGGTTGTCGGGGCCGTAGACGGCGATGTGCTCGCCCTTGGCGTCGTCGAATGCTTCCATCAGAGCTTCGAAATACTCCTCGCCACCGACCTCACGCATGTACTCGGTCGAGAAGTTCGCGTGCATGCCGGAGCCGTTCCAGTCGACGTCGACCCCCAGCGGCTTGCAGTGGAAGTTCACGTCGACGCCGTAGCGCTCGCAGAGCCGCAGCAAGAGGTAGCGCGCGATCCACACCTCGTCCGCGGCCCGCTTCGACCCCTTGCCGAAGATCTGGAACTCCCACTGCCCCTTGGCGACCTCGGCGTTGATGCCCTCGTGGTTGATCCCGGCCTCGAGGCACAGGTCGAGGTGCGCATCGACGATCTCGCGAGCGATCTCGCCGACGTTCTGGTAGCCGACACCCGTGTAGTACTCGCCCTGAGGCGGTGGGAAGCCGCCGCCGATCGGGAAGCCGAGTGGCGCCCCTTCGCGATAGAGGAAGTACTCCTGCTCGAATCCGAACCAGGCGCCCGGATCGTCGGGAATCGTGGCGCGGCTGTTGCTCGCGTGCGGAGTTCCGTCTGGCTGGAGCACTTCGCACATGACGAGAGCACCGTTCGTTCTCGCCGGGTCGGGGAACACTGCGACCGGCTTCAGGAAGCAGTCCGAGTTGTTGCCCGCGGCCTGGCGTGTCGAGCTGCCGTCGAAGCCCCAAACGGGGAGCTCCGCGAGGGTCGGGAAGCTCTCGTACTCCTCGATCTTCGTCTTGCCGCGCAGGTTCGGAACCGGCTCGTAGCCGTCGAGCCAGATGTACTCCAGTTTGAACTTGGTCATCGGTCTCCCCGTGATTTGTCCGCAGGAACGAAAAAAGGCCCCAGAACTCCGAGAGTCCTGAGGCCCCATTGCCTCGTGCCGCCCACGGACGGCACTACCCCAACTTATAGCGGCGGCGCCAAGCAGGCGTCAAGAGAGATGTGCCCTCTGTGCTGCGATAGCATCAAGCTGTCTCCGGGGCGATGGAGCCTCGGGCCGACTCGGCTGTCCCGCCGGCAATCGAAGGAGGACACATGGCGAGACCACGGAGCACGCAAGCCGCGACGACGCGGCGGTCTACACCGGTTCAGAGTAAGGATCGGGCTACGTCGAGTGTTGCCGCCAGGCGCGCGGTCCTGAAGCGCATCAAGGACGAAGGCGTCGAGCACGTCCTCTTCTGGTTCACCGACCTCGAGGGGCACCTGAAGTCGTTCGCGATCACGCCGAACGAGATGGAAGGCGCGCTGAACGACGGGATGGGCTTCGACGGCTCGTCGATCACCGGCTTCAACCGGATCGAGGAGTCGGACATGGTCGCGATCCCGGATCCGGCGACGTTCGAGATCATGCCGCGACCCGTAGACGATCACGGTCACCCCTTTGGCTCGACGGTAGGCCGGATGATCTGCGATGTGGTCAAGCCGGACGGCTCGGCGTACGAGGGCGACCCGCGCTACATCCTCAAGCTCGCGCTCGACCGGATGCGGAAGCTGGGCTTCGACACGTTCAACGTCGGGCCGGAGCTCGAGTACTTCCTCTTCGAGGACGACAAGGGCACGGAGACGATCGACGAAGGTGGCTACTTCGCGATGACGGTGCAGGATGCGGCCACCGAGGTGCGCAACGACACGATCGCGGCGCTCGAGTCGGTCGGGATCCAGATCGAGTATCACCACCACGAGGTCGCCCCGTCGCAGCACGAGATCGACATGCGCTACGACGATGCGCTCGCGATGGCCGACAAGACGATGACCTACAGGATCGTCGTCAAGGAGGTCGCCGCCTGGCACGGCTACTACGCGACGTTCATGCCGAAGCCGCTGTTCGGTGAGAACGGCTCCGGCATGCACACGCACATGTCGCTGTTCAAGGGTGGCCGCAACCAGTTCTTCAACGCAAAGGACCCGAACAACCTCTCCGAGACGGCGAAGTCGTTCATCGCCGGGCTGCTCGTGCACGCTCGCGAGTTGTCCGCCGTGCTGGCCCAGTACGTCAACTCGTACAAGCGGCTCGTACCGGGCTACGAGGCACCGGTCTACGTCGCCTGGTCGCAGCGCAATCGCTCGGCGCTGATCCGGATCCCGCTCTACAAGCCGGGCTCGGAGCAGGCGACACGGGCCGAGATTCGCTGCCCGGATCCCGCCTGCAACCCGTACCTCGCGTTCGCCGCGCTGCTGCACGCCGGCCTCGAGGGAATCGAGAAGGGCTACAAGCTTCCTGCGGAGATGACCACGAACCTGTATCGGCTCTCCGACGAGGAGCGCCTGGAGCAGGGGGTCGAAGCGCTGCCCGGCTCACTCGGCGAGGCGGTCGACGCGTTCGCCGCGTCCGAGCTGATGCAGAAGGCACTCGGTGAGCACATCTTCCCGCGCTACATCGAGCTCAAGCGCAAGGAATGGGACGAGTACCGCACCCAGGTAACCCAGTGGGAGCTGGATCGGTACCTGGCGGCGCTGTAGTCCTCCGCTAGCGCGGGATCTGCGAGCGCAGATCCCGCCCGCGGGCGCAAGATCCCTGAAGCGGGCTGCTTCGCGCCCGGGCTTGAGCCGGAGCGCGCTCGCTCGACGGACATGTCCAGTCTGGCCACTGGACATCCGCCGCCCGATGCCTCAGAATCCAGGTGCAGGCTGAGCCGCTAGGCGAGCGGCGCGCCTGCGTCTGACGGCCGATCGCGGGTCCCCGTTGTGGGGCCCGTGGTCGTTGTGGGCGGGTTGACGTGGTGGTCAGCAGGCTCGGGCACGAAGGAGCCCGCTTCAGGGATCTTGCGCCCGCGGGCGGGATCTGCGCTCGCAGATCCCGCGCTAGCGGAGAGCGAGCGGCCCGTGGTCGTTGGGGGACCGGTTGGCTCGTTGGTCGGCGGGTTCGGCTCCGAAGGAGGCCGCTTCAGGGATCGTGCGCCCTAGCGGAGAGGAAGCGGCAGGTTCGGCCACGACGTAGCGGAGAACGAATAGCCTGAAGCCATGCTCACGGCCCTCCGCATCGTTCACATCCTGTCCGCGATGGTCTGGGTCGGGGGCACGATCGCGCTCGTCTTCGTCGGCGTCCCCGTGGTTCGGCAACTCGAGGGCGAGGCGCGCGCGCAGGCGATGCGCATGCTCGGCCGGCGCTGGCGGCCGCTCGGCTGGAGCGCGATGGCGATCGCGATTCTCTCGGGGCTGTGGCTCACGCATCTCCACGGCGGTTTCAACTCGGCGGCGCTCTCCTCCGACTTCGACCGCACGTTGATCATCAAGTCGATACTGGTGGCGCTCCTCGTCGTCGGGGCGCTGTTTCACGACTACGTGCTCGGCCCACGGCTGCAGCAGGAGCTTCGCGCCGGAGCCCCCGAGGCACCGTCGACCCGCAGGCGCCTGATCTGGGTCGGCTGGTTCACCTTCGCCCTCACGCTTGCGGCGCCGGTCCTCGGGCGCCGTCCTCCTCACCTATCTCGACTGATGGACGACGCCGCCCGTCACCTTGCTCTGCTCACACGCACGACAGAGGTCGTCAACTCCTCGCTCGACCTGCAGGAGGTGATGGAGGCGATCGCGCACGAGGTCGCGGCCGCGCTCGAGACCGACTCGGCGTACGTGTACCTCTACGACGAGCGCACCGACGAGCTCGTGTTGCGCGCCACGCACGGCACGAGCGTCGAGGGTGCGACCAAGATTCCGCGGATGCGGCGTGGCGAGGGCATCACGGGCGCGGCGGCTGCGGATCGTGAGCCCGTGATGATCGCCGCCGACGCGCATCTCGATCCCCGTTTCAAGGCGTTTCCGAACCTTCCCGAGGACGACTACGCATCGATCCTCGCCGTCCCGATCCTGGCGCGCGAGAAGCTCGAGGGTGCGCTCAACGTGCGGACGCGCGAGCCACGTGCCTTCACGCAGGCCGAGGTCGACCTGTTGATGACGATCGCCGGCCAGGTGGCGCAGTCGATCGAGCACGCCAAGCTCTACGCGCAGGCGCAGCGGCGGGTGCACGAGCTCGAGGCGCTGGCACGGATCTCCGAGGCCGTCTCGGAGTCGCTCTATCTGGAGGAGTCACTCGAGGCGATCGTGAAGACGACGGTCGAGTCGACCCATGCGACGGGCGCGGCGATCGTGCTCGAGGACGGTCGCATCGCGTGGCCGGAGGGCCGTGCCGGCGCGCACGCTGTCCGGCTGCCGCTGCGCTGGCGCGGGAGGACGATCGGGGAGCTCGTCGTCGATCGCGATTCGCCGTTCTCGGACGACGACCGGCAGTTGCTCGAGGCGATTGCGAGCCAGGCGGCGGTCGCCCTCGAGCATGGCCGCATGGCTCTGCGCGGCGTCCTTGCCCAGGAGATTCACCACCGGGTCAAGAACAACCTGCAGACGGTGGCGTCGCTGCTTCGGCTCCAGTCGCGTTCACCGAACGTCGATCCTCAGAAGGCGCTCGGGGACTCGGTCAACCGGATTCTCGCCATCGCTGCCGTTCACGAGGTACTGACCGAGCATCGCGAAGACGACGTCGAGCTCGACGAACTGATCGACCGGTTGCGGGCGATGCTCGTGCAGGGGCTCGTCGCCGGCAAAGAGGTGAGCTCGACGTTGGACCCGGTTTCGCTCGCAGGCCAACGTGCCACGTCGCTCGCGCTCGTCTTCAGCGAGTTGTTCAGCAACGCCCTCGAGCACGGCGGCAAGGCGATCTCGATTACGCTGTCAGGGCACGACGGTGATGTCGTGCTCGCGATCGCCGACGACGGTGACGGCATGCAGGCCGCCCTCGACGGCACCGGTCTCTCCATTGTCCGAGCGCTCGTCCGCGACGAGCTCGGCGGTGAGTTGACACTCGTCGAGGATCGTGGTCTGCGTGCCGAGGTCAGATTCCCGGCCAGGACTGGAAAGGACGACGATGCGAATCCTCATCGCTGAAGACGAGACGATCATCAGGCTCGACCTACGGGAGCTGCTCGAGAAGGCGGGCTTCGACGTCTGCGCAGAGGCGAAGGACGGGGAGGAGGCGGTCACGCTTGCCCGCGCCGCCGAGCCCGACCTCGCGCTGCTCGACGTCAAGATGCCCAAGCTCGACGGAATCGAAGCGGCGCGGCGGATCCTCGAGGAGCGGCCGATCCCGATCGTGATGGTGACGGCCTACGGCGAGGAAGAGCTCGTCTCGCGTGCCGTCGAGGCGGGTGTGTTCGGGTATCTCGTGAAGCCGTTCCGGGAGACGGACCTGCTGCCCGCGATCGCGACCGCTCGCGCGCGCCACGAGGAGCTGGCGGCGTTGCGCGAAGAGGCCGACTCGCTCGCCGAGGCGCTCGCCGCGCGCAAGGCGATCGAGCGTGCCAAGGGGCTGTTGATGGAGCGCGAGGGCCTGACCGAGCAGGACGCGTTCGCCCGGCTGCGGAAGGCGAGCCAGATTTCAGGCCGGCCGTTGAAGGTGGTCGCTGAAGCGTTGATCGCGACGCTAGACGTGAAGGCCTCGTAGAGAAGCCCACGCGCGGTAGACGGAGGGCGACGCGTGCGCATCGGCCCTACGGGAACAGCCGCGGTTGGGAGTCGTGGGGCCGCGAGCGTGAGGTTTCCAGTTGGCGGTTCGGAGTCGTAGGGGCGATGCGCATGCGTCGCCCTGGAAGTGCCATCCACGTCCTTCAACGAAAGGAGGGAGGTCTCCGGGAACCGTAGGCTCCAACGTCGGGATCACCGCGAAGCGTCCCACCAAGCAATTGCGGACTTTCGGCCTCGATCCTGTTCTCTATCGAGGCTGCAATTCCGCCGTCGAGTTCCGCACGACGAGGCGTGTTGCGAGCTCGACTCGCAGTGTCTCGACGCGCTGCCCGTCGATCAGACGCGTCAGCAGGCTCACTGCCATGCGTCCCATCTCCTCGAGCGGCTGCCACACCGTCGTCAGAGCCGGCGTGACGATGCGCGAGAGCTCGGAGTCGTCGAAGCCGACCACGGAGAGATTGTCCGGCACGCCGATGCCAAGATCGGCAGCGGCGCGCAGCGTGCCGATCGCCATGTTGTCGTTCGAGGCGAGAATCGCCGTCGGCGGCTCTGCGAGCCCGAGCAGCCGGCGCGCCGCGCGGTAGCCGCCCTCGATCTCGAAGTTGCTGCTGACGAGGAGCTCAGAGACCGGGAGGACGCCGGCGCCTGCGAGTGCGGCGTGGTAGCCGTTGATCCGCTCCTCGGTCGCGACCCAGCCGGGACGCCCGCCGATCATTCCGATCCTCCGGTGCCCGAGCGCGAGCAGGTGGTCGGTGGCTGCGCGCGCGCCTGCCCAGTGCGTGGCAGAGACGCTCGGAATCCGCGGGTCGAGCGGCATCGCCGGATCGATCACGACAAACGGAAACCCGAGCGTGCCGAGCCCGCGCAGCTCCTCGGCCGACTCGGACGGAAGCACGAGGATGGCGCCGTCGGTCGTGCCGCGGAGCAGCCGCTCGACGAGCGCGGCTTCGCGGTCGTGCTCGTGGCGGGTCGGGCAGAGGACGGCGCGCATCTCCTGCTCGTGGAGCGCCTCGGCGGCGCCGGAGAGGATGAACGAGTAGTAGTCGCCGAGAACGAACGGGATCGTGAAACCGACGAGGCCTGTCTTCCGCACGAGCGAGTGCCCGCGCCGAGCGGTTGGTCGAGAAGTGCAGGGCGCGAACGTGGCGCATCACCGTCTCTCGGGTCTCGGGCGAGACGTCAGGGCGGTCGTTGACGACCCGTGACACCGTCGCGACCGAGACCCCTGCGAGCCGGGCCACATCGCGGATCGTCGCCCGGCCTTGGATCGCGTCGGTGGATCTCGGCTGCGCTGCGGGCTCGCTCATGCTCTCACATTCTCTCGATCCGGTGTAACCGTTTACGGTAGCGATTCACTCTAGACCCCGCATTACACAGCGTCAATGCTCTGGTGTGCCGGAGGAAAACTGCGCTGATGGGTTGACGTTACCGGGAAAACCTGTTAGACGTTTCCGGCAGCTTTCGGTGACCATCTGGTTGTCGGAACAACTCCCAAGTCCCCGAGGAGCCCGGTGCATGACCAGAACGTGCAGGCGTCGATGGAGGCGCGGCCACCAATCGGTGTGCCTCTGCCCGTCCCGTTCCGGCGGTCCGTGCTCGGCCGGAGGGAGTGATGCTCCGGAGGGCCGGTGACGGAAGGAGCCGGCGAACCCAACTTTCGACTGCATTGGGCGTCGGAATTAGTGGTCAGACCAACGAAGTACCAAGTGAGGAGGAAGTGAACACGTTATGAAGACACGTTCAAAGCACAAGTCAGCTTTGACCGCGGGCGTTCTCGCAATCGTCATTGCCATCGGTGTAGTCCTGGCCGCCGGCACGGCGAACGCACAGCGCTCCGCGCTTCCGCGCAACGCGACGATGTACACGTCGGGTTCCGCGTGGGGCCCGTTCACCAGCTTCAATCCGCTCCGCAGCGGCTATTCGACCGGCGTACTCGGGCTTCTCTACGAGACGATGTTCCGGTACGACCCGCTCAAGGACGTCTACAAGCCGTGGCTCGCGACGAGCGGCACCTGGGTCGGTAAGACCTATGTCGCCACGCTGCGCTCCGGCGTCAAGTGGAACGACGGCCAGCCGCTAACCGCGGCCGACGTCAAGTTCTCGTTCGAGACGGGCAAGCTCGACGGCTCGGAGTTCTCCACGATGTGGAAGACCGGGCTCTCGAAGATCACGACCAGCGGTAACAAGGTCAGCTTCGTCTTCACGGGCCGGCCGAACTACCTCGATTGGGCGACGGTCATCTACACGCTCCCGATCGTGCCGGTGCATATCTGGAAGAGCTACAGCGCAACCGAGATCACGACGGGTAACACCGACGACACATCGAAGATGGTCGGCACGGGCCCGTTCGTGTACGGCGCCGGCAAGGGAACGTCCGGCACGCTGCAGTGGACCCGCCGTGATGGCTGGTGGGCGACGAAGGCGTTCGGCATGAAGATGCCGATGCAGTACTTCGTCGACATCCACAACAGCTCGAACACCGCGTCGCTGCCGAACTTCCTGTCCGGCAACATCGACCTCAGCAACAACTTCTTCCCCGGGGTCGACAAGTTCCTCGGCAAGGGCGGCATCGAGTCGTACTACCCGACCGCGCCGTACATGCAGTCGGCGAACACGGCGTGGCTCGTGCCGAATACCACGCACAAGCCGCTGAACGACGTGAACTTCCGTAGGGCGCTTGCGATGTCGATCGACATCGACAAGATCGTCACGAACGACTACGGCAACATCGTCGCGAAGGCGAACCCGACGGGTCTGCTCCCGACGTGGAACAAGTGGATCGACCAGCCCCAGGCCAACAAGCTCGGCTTCAAGTACGACGTGGCCGGCGCCAAGGCACTGCTCGCCTCGAGCGGTTACAAGACGGGCAGCGACGGCTATGTCGTCAACAAGGACGGCTCGTCGATCAACCTGAAGCTCATCGTCCCGAACGGCTGGTCGGACTGGATGACCGCTATCCAGCTCATCGCCGCTAGCGCGAAGGATGCCGGGATTCACATCACGCCGAAGTACCCGGACTACAACGGGCTCGTTTCTCAGAGGTCCGCGGGCACGTACGACCTGCTCATCAACAACGACAAGCAGCTCGGCCCGACGCCGTACACGTACTACGACTACCTCTTCCACCTGCCGATCGCTGATCAGCAGACGTTCGCGAACTACTCGCGGTTCACCCAGGCAGGCGCGAAGCCGTGGGCGTTGACGCTCAACCTGAACAAGGTCAACCCCGCGAATGTGACACTTCAGAAGAAGTATCACTCGATGATCCAGAAGTACATCCTCACGGATCTGCCTGCGATTCCGCTCTGGTACAACGGAATGTGGTCGCAGTACAACACGAAGTACTGGACGAACTTCCCGAAGTCCACGGGCTCGGGACTCCAGAACACCACCGTCGTGTGGAACGGGTATCTCAACATGACGACGATCGACGCTCTCGCCAAGCTGAAGCCAGCCGGCTAGGCAGGAGAGAGACACGCTCGACCCAACTCGGGCCGTCGCACCTCGAAAGGGGTGCGACGGCCCGGTTGTCGTTCGTGGCTTCCGCGCTGACACGGCGTTGGTAGCCTCCGCCTGCCCGGTACACAGCGGCCGCGTCGCAGGCCGCATCGCACCGAGTCCCGCCAGACCAGCGCACCGAAACTAGGACGAACAGACGTGTACCGGTACCTCGTCAGAAAATCACTTCTCTACCTGCTGACGTTCTACGTGGCCGTCACGATCGACTGGGCGATTCCACGACTCATGCCGGGCAACCCGATCGACGGTCTGATCGCGCGTTTCCAGACCAATTCCACGGCGGCCGAGGATCTGCATGGGTTCTTCACGAAGTCGTTCGGGCTCGACCAGCCCCTGTGGAAGCAGTACCTGACGTTCTGGCAGGGGCTTCTTCACGGCGACCTCGGCCCGAGCATCTCCTACGTCGGTACGTCCGTCAGCCAGCTGATCTGGCAGGCGCTGCCCTACACGCTCGCTCTCCTCGTCCCCGCGATCGTGCTCAGCTATATCGCCGGGAACCGTGTCGGAGCGATGGCTGCGCGGCGAAAGAGCCTCGACAATACGGCGCTTCCCGTCGCCTACGTGCTGACGGCGACGCCGTACGTCTGGCTCGCGATCGTCCTCTCGTACTACCTGTCGTTCCGGCTCGGGATCTTCCCCATCTCGGGCGCCTACTCGTTCTCGCTCCAGCCCGCCTGGACCTGGGAGTTCGCGAAGGACTTCCTCGCCCACTGGTTCCTGCCGTTCCTGACGCTGTTCCTCGTCGCCTTCGGCGGCTGGGCGATCGGGATGCGCAACCTGATCATCTACGAGCTCGAGAGCGAGTACGCCAACTATCTCCAGGCCCTGGGTGCTCCTGCCAAGCTCGTCCGCAAGTACGCGTACGGCAATGCTGTGCTGCCGCAGATGTCGGGCCTCGCGCTCGCGCTCGGCGCCGTCGTCGGCGGGGCGCTCGTGACCGAGATCGTCTTCGGCTACCCGGGGATCGGCACGCTGATCATCACGGCGCTCAACAACCGCGACTACTTCCTGCTCCAGGGCGTGTTCCTGTTCATCATCGTTGCCGTGCTGATCGCCAACTTCATTGTCGACATCGCCTACGTGATCGTCGACCCGCGCACGCGCGCCGGGATTCAGGGGTCGTAGGTGGAGGCTGCTGAAACCAAGGCGGATTTGATGGTCACGCCGGGCCTCGCAGAGACCGGCACGAGTGCCGGCCAGAGCGAGCCCGAGCCGCGCGGGAAGCGCTTCGAAGCGGTGTACTTCGCGTTCCACAACACGAAGCTCGTCGTGGGGCTCACGATCGTGCTCTTCCTCCTCCTCGTTGCGCTCATCGGGCCGATGTTCACGAGCTCCGATCCGTTCGCGTTCGGCTATCCGACGGGCCAGCCGCCGTCCAGCCAGTACTGGTTCGGTACGACGGCCCCTGGGCAAGACGTGTTTTGCCAGTTCGTCTACGGGCTCCGCTCGAGCTTCATCGTCGGAGCGCTCGCCGCGCTCGTGGCCGGGGTGATCGGGATGGCCGTCGGATTCATCGGCGGCTACCGCGGCGGCATCGTCGACGACGTCCTCAGCATGCTGACGAATGTCGTCCTCGTGATCCCGACGCTCGCCGTCCTGATCATCGTCGCTGCCTATCTGAGCGTCGGCAGCCTCAGCGCGGAGGCGATCTTGATCGGCCTCACCTCCTGGCCGTGGGCGGCACGCGCGATCCGCGCCCAGACGTTCTCTCTGGCCGCGCGTGACTTCGTCAACCTGGCCCGGCTCTCGGGCCGAGGGACAACCAGGGTGATCGTGAACGAGATCGCGCCCAACATGAGCTCGTACCTCTTCCTCGTCTTCATCCTCCTCTTCGGGGGATCCGTCCTCACGGCCGCGACGCTCGACTTCCTCGGGCTCGGCCCGTCGCAGGTGATGTCGCTCGGCCTGATGATGAACCAGGCTGTGTCGAACGCCGCCCTCCAGCTCGGCTACTGGTGGTGGTTCATGCCGCCCGGGATCGCGATCACTGCCCTCGTCGGCGGGCTCTACGTGATGAACGTCGGCCTCGACGAGGTCTTCAACCCCAGGCTGCGCAGCACATGACCCTCGCAGTCGACGACCTGCGCGTCTACTACCGCACCCTCAAGGGCGACGTCCAGGCGCTCGACGGTGTCACCTTCACCGTTGCCGACGGCGAGATCATGGGCCTCGCCGGCGAGTCCGGATGCGGCAAGACGACGCTCGGCAAGAGCCTGATCCGGCTCGACGGACGGATGCGCGTAGAAGGGGGGACGGTTCATCTCGACGGGGTCGAGTTGCCGCTCTCGGACGACAGCGCGATGAATCGAGTTCCGGTACCGCAAGGTGTCGATCGTGCCGCAGTACGCGATGAGCGCCATGAACCCGATCCGGAAGATCGGGCGCATGATCTCGGAGTTGCTCGACTCGCGAGGAGTCTCCTACGACGAAACGTTGCCCGAGCTGAGCCGCCGCCTCGGGCTCGTCGGCCTCGACGATGGCAGTCCTCGACCGCTATCCGATCGAGCTTTCCGGCGGCATGAAACAGCGCGTCGTGATGGTGCTCTCGACGCTGCTCAACCCGTCGCTCTTGATCGCGGACGAGCTCACGTCAGCGCTCGACGTCTCGACGCAGAAGGCTGTCGCGGAGATGCTGGTCGAGTTCCGCGACCGAGAAGTTCGTCAAGAGCACGATCGTGATCACGCACGATCTCTCGATCCTCTACGCAGGTCGCCGACACGATCCTGATCATGTACGCCGGCAAGCTCGTCGAGAAGGCCACGGCGACGGAGATCATCGAGGATCCCAAGCACCCCTATACGAAGCTCCTCCTCGGGTCCCTGCCAGAGGTCGGCGTGCGCTTCGAGGAGCGACGCCTTACCGGCATCCCGGGGCGGCCGCCGTCGCTCCTCAATCCGCCGACCGGCTGCCGTTTCCGCGCCCGCTGTCCGCTCGCGCACGAGAAGTGCACCGAGGAGCCTCCGTTCGTCGAGATCGAGCCGGGACGCCACGCGGCCTGCTGGAAGGTGACCGCCTGATGCTCGAGCTCGACGGTCTCACCAAGGTCTTCAAGACGGGGATGTTCGGCAAGGAGGAGACGGTCGCCGTCTCCAACGTGAGCCTCACCGTGCAGCCCGGCGAGGTCGTCTCGCTGATCGGCGAGAGCGGCAGCGGCAAGACGACCGTCGGTCGCATGATCCTCAGGCTCGACCGAGCCGACGGCCGGTGTCGATCCGGTTCGACGGCGTCGACGTCGCGACCCTCGGCCGAGGCGGGCTGCCGACGCTACTACGCGCACGTGCAGGGGGTCTTCCAGGATCCGTTCAGCTCGTACAACCCCGTCTACAAGGTCGACCGCGTCCTCGGGATGGTCCGATCGAGCTACCTCCCCGGTCTGAGCGCGACGGAGTGGAAGGCGAAGCTGAGCGACTCGCTCGAGGCGGTGTCGCTCGAGCCGAGAGACGTTCTCGGCAAGTACCCGCACCAGATGAGCGGCGGCCAGCTGCAGCGCCTGATGATCGCGCGCGCGCTGCTCCTCGAGCTCAAGTTCCTCGTCGCCGACGAGATCATCAGCATGCTCGACGCATCGACCCGGATCGACGTCTTGAACCTGCTCGGCGACTTGAAGGCGCGCGGCGTCGGCATCCTCTTCATCACGCACGACCTCTCGCTCGGCAACTACATCTCCGACAAGACGCTGATCCTGCGTCACGGCAAGATCGCCGAGCTCGGGCCGACGACCGAAGGTGTTCGGGAACCCGAGCCACCCGTACACGCAGGCGCTCCTCGCCTCGGTGCCGCAGCTGCACCGGAAGTGGACGACGACCCCGACGCGACGCGCTCCCGTGACGACCGCCCGGTCGGCTCGTCCGTCGGCGAGGACGGTCTCGTCGAGGTCGACGAGGGTCATTTCGTCGCTGTCGACAACGGGGACGACTCGCGTGAGCCGGATTGCGTTGCAGCTGTACACGGTTCGGGAGCGACTGCGCGAAGGATCTGGCCGGAGCGCTTGCGCCGGACCGCTGCTCTCGGGGTCGAGGGAGTCGAGCTTCACGATCTCTACGGGCACTCGGCCGAGGAGTTCCGGCGCTGCTCGACGAGAACGGGCTCGTTGCCTGTGGCTGCCATACCGGGCTGGCGCGGGTCGAGAACGAGCTCGAGCAGGTGGTCGCAGAGTTCCGCACGCTCGGCATGGACAGGCTCGTCGTGCCGTGGATCGACCCGCCGCAGACGGCTGCCGAGGCCGACGCGGCCTGCGAGCGGCTCGTCGCGGCGGCGAAGCGCACGACCGACGCTCGGGCTCCGGTTCGGCTTCCACAACCACGACGGCGAGCTGCGTGTCCTCGAGGACGGGCGCACGCTGCTCGATCGCCTGCTCGACGTGTCGGCCGACCTCCTCTTCCTCGAGGTCGACCTCGGCTGGGTCTGGTATGCGGGTGGCGATCCGATGGCGTTCGTCGAGCAACTCGGCAAGCGAGCGCCGCTGCTCCACGTCAAGGACATGCAGAAGGACGGGGGCGCGGTGCACGTTCCGCTCGGCGCCGGCAGCCTCGACTACAGCCGGTTCGCCGAGGTCGTCGAGCGGGCGGGCACCGAATGGCTGATCCTCGAGCAGGACGAGTCCGAGGGCCCTGCCTTCGACTCCGTCGAGTCGTCGGTCGCCGCGCTGCAGCAGATCCTCGGGGCGTAGGCATGACCGCTCCCGCCCGCGTCGGGATGATCGGCTGCGGCGTCATCAGTCACGCGTACGCCGCCAATGCGGGCGCCTTCGATGCGTTCGAGATCGTGGCCTGCGCCGACCTCGACGAGGCGCGGCGCACGGCTCTCGGTGAGGAGCACGGGCTCACGGCGCATGAGCCCGGACGAGCTGCTTTCGAGCCCCGAGATCGACATCGTGCTCAACCTGACGCCCCCCGCCGCCCATCGCGACGTCACCCGGCTCGCCCTCGAGCACGGCAAGCACGTCTACTCCGAGAAGCCGCTGGCGATGGTCGCCCCGGACGCGCGTCGAGTTGCTCGCGCTCGCCGAGGCGCGCGAGCTCCGGATCGGGTGCGCGCCCGACATCTTCCTGGGCAGTGCCTATCAGGAGGCGCGTGCGCTGATCGACGACGGTGCGATCGGGACGCCGCTCGCGGTCTCGGCGACGATGCTGGCCGGCGGCCAGGAGACCTGGCATCCCGGATCCGGACATCTTCTTCCGCGACGGCGCCGGCCCGCTGCTCGACATGGGCCCCTACTACCTCGCGACGATCGTTGCCCTGCTCGGACCGGTCGAGCCGGGTCGGCGGGCTGGCCTCGACTCTCGTCGCAGAACGCGAGATCGAGATCGGGCCGCGGGCGGGTGAGCGCTTCCGCGCCGAGACTCCGACGCACACGGCGGCCGTGTTGCAGCTCGACTCCGGCGCGCTGGCGACGCTCGTCGCGAGCTTCGAAGCGCCCTCTCACTACGCCTCGACGATGTTCGTGCTCGGCTCCGAAGGGACGCTTGTCACTCCCCGACCCGAACATGTTCGAAGGGCTCGGTGCGCCTGAAGCAGGGCAGCGGCGACTGGGCGGACGTGTCCGTATCTCTCACGGGGCGCGCGCGAGGCCCGCGGGATCGGGTTGCACGAGATGGCGGAGGCGATCGCCGCCGGTCGCGAGCCGCGGGCCTCGGGAGCGCTTGCGCACCACGTCGTCGACGTCGCCCGCTCGGTCCTCGCGGCCGCGGAGAGCGGGTCGACGGTCGAGATCGGCTCGACGGTGGCGCGCCCCGCTCCCTTCGCGGTCGAAGCCCGGGTAGACGCGACCTCGTAGGGGCGATGCGGATGCGTCGCCGCGGCGTGCCGGGCGCGATCAGGGGGACGCGAGCAGCTGCTCGTTCTGCCGGCGGCGGAACGTCCGCCGTCCGAGCCAGGCGAGGAACGCGAGCAGGGCGAGTGGGCCGACGATCACGAGCGTGTAGAGGACGATCATCGCCTCGACCGCGAGGATCTCGACCGCCCGGTCGACACCGCTGTCGAAGCGCGACGTCGTGACCGGCACGATCGACGACTGCTGGGTCTGCAGGTTGAGCTGGATCGTCGCGTAGCGCGCCTGCGCGTTCACCTGCGCGTGAGCGACACGTGCCTGCGCGAGCGCGCTGCGGGCAGCGTCGCGGCGCGCCTCGAGCGTTGCCTGCGTCGCCGCATCGAGACCGGGCGCGGCGAGCTTGGCCGAGAGGCGGGCGATCTGCCCGCGCAACAGCGTCTCACGCTTCGTCAGCTCGTCGACCTGACCCTGGAGATCGTCGATCTGCACCTGCTGACCGACGATCTTGCCGAGAGCCGAGAGCCGCACGATCGCGTCCTGCACGTTCGCGGTCGGCACCTTGAGGGTGAGCGACGAGACGCCGGTGTCGGAGGTCGCGTACGACGCGGTGACGAGGTAGCCGCCGAGGTCGCGGGTGATCTGAAGCGCCCGCTGCGTCGCGCTCGAGAGGGCGTCGATGTCCTTCACGGCCAGAGTCAGCTGCGCCGAGTAGCTCTGCGCGCGACCGGCAGTCGGGCCCGGGGTCGGTGCTGCGCCGGCGGCATCCGTCGCGGTGGCCGCGCCGTGCTGCCGACGTTCGGAGCAAGCTCCTGCGCTGCCCTGCGGCGATCGTCTTCAGCTGCCGGCGTTCGGCCGCGACGGTCTGCGGCTTGGAGCCCGAGTCGAGCAGCCCTGCGACACCGGCCACGGCGAGCGAGCACGACGGCGAGCGCCGGCACGACGACGAGCGAGAAGCGCCGCGGCGAGAAGCGAGCGAGGAGTGACGCTCGCCGCGCCGGCTCGGCGGCGGCGATCGCGTGCACGCGGGAGCGCAGCGCGCTGGTCGGCGGCAGGTCGTGCGGCCTGCAGCTCGGTGATCAGCTCAGCGGAGGTCATCGTTCCTCACCTTCTCTTCGAGTTTGGTCAGCGCCCGGCTGAGCCGGGTGGAAACGGCCGTCGGGCTGATGCCGAGGACGCGGGCGGTCTGGTCGCCGTCGAGCTCGATCACGATGCGGAGCGCGAGCACTTCACGCTCGCCGGCGCTGAGAGTGGCAAGAGCGGTCTGGAGAGCAGGAGAAAGCCCTTCGACGAAATCGGCCTCGTGCGCCTCGGGCTGGGCGGCAGCCTCCTCGCGCCGTCGGCGCCGCGATTCGGCGCGGAACCAGTCGAGCGCGGTGGTGCGCGCGATCCCGAGCAGCCAGGTGCGGGCGCTACCACGGCGCACGTCGAAGCGCGACCACTGCCGCAGCGCCTTCTCGAACGTCGCACCGGAGAGATCGTCGGCGAGGGCGCGGTCACGGGTCAGGTAGAGCAGGTAGCCGAAGACGTCGTCGAGGTGCCGCTCGGCCGCGTCGGCGAACGTCTGCGGTGCGGTGGTCTGCGTCAGCGGGCGGCTCAGTGTCATCGCGTGCACGCCTGTTGTACGCCGCCGGGTGGCCGTCGCGTCACAGAGCCGCGCCCCCAATGCCCATCAGGCCTCTAGTCGATCGTGTCGCTTCGGCGCTCCATCAGGAGCACGTCGCGCCACTCGCTCGTGGAGCTTGCCGAGCCGCTTGCGGCGACCGACGATCTCGAAGCCGACCCGTTCGTGGAGCGCGATGCTGGCTGTGTTCTCCGGGAAGATTCCGGTCTGGATCGTCCACACGCCCGCGGCTTCGCTCGACCGGATCAGGTGGTCGAGCAGCAGTCCGCCGACGCCCTGCCCGCGAGCGGCGGCCGCGACGTAGACGCTGTTCTCGACGACGCCGCCGTAGACGCACCGGTCGGAGACCGGGGCGACCGCTACCCAACCGGCCACGTGCCCGTCGACGAGCGCGACGAACCGGTGCTCGGGCAGGTGGGCGGCGTCCCAGAGCTCCCAGGTCGGCACATCGGTCTCGAACGTCGCGTGACCGGTCGCGATGCCCTCTGCGATAGATCTGCGCGACCTCCGGCCAGTGCTCGGGCCGGAGGTCGTCGATCGCGGTTTCGTGCGCGCCCACTCTCAGCAACAGCCGGCGGAGGCCGCGGGCTGGATCACCGGCAGTCCTCGCGTCTCCGGCTCACCCGTCTTCACCGCCTTGACGATCGCGCTGTGCATGCCGTCTGCGACCTCATGGGTGAAGGTCACCGAAACGTCGTCGAAGCCGGCTGCGGTCAGGCCGGCCTCGTATTCCTCCTGCGAGAGGGCGCCGGCGACGCAGCCGACGTACGAGCCGCGCTCGGCACGCTGTTCGGGCGAGAGGTGGTTCTCGGCCACGACGTCGGAGACGCCGATCCGCCCGCCCGGCTTGAGAACGCGGGCGATCTCGGTCAGCACCGCCGCCTTGTCGGTCGAGAGGTTGATGGCGCAGTTCGAGATCACGACGTCGACCGAGGCGGCCGGCAGGGGAATCTCCTCGATGATGCCCTTGAGAAAGACCGCGTTGCGAATGGCCGCGTCTTCCGCGTTGCGTCGTGCGAGCGCGAGCATCTCGTCGGTCATGTCGAGCCCGTAGGCAAGGCCGTCCGGCCCGACACGCTTCGCCGACAGGATCACGTCGATACCGCCTCCTGAGCCGAGGTCGAGCACCGTCTCGCCGAGGCTGAGCTCTGCGACCGCCGTCGGATTGCCGCAGCCGAGTGAGGCACGTCCCGCGGCTTCGGGCAGGTCGCTGCGCTGGCCGGCGTCGTACAACTCCTCCCCGAATTGCGCCGAGACGCTTTCGCCATCGGCGCAGCAGCTACCGCTGCCACAACTTCCTCGGCTTCCCTCGGTCACCGCCAGCGCTGCCTCCGCGTAGCGAAGGCGCACCTGCTCGCGCAATGCATCTGCTGTCGCACTCATCGGCAACACGCTCCTTTCAGGTCTGCGACGGTTGCGAGCCTGTCCACCGCACCGTCTTCGATCGTGAAATACGCCCACTTGCCCCGCTGCTCGCGGTGCAACAAGCCCGCCTCCGTCAGCTTTCTCAGGTGATGGCTCACCGTCGGCTGCGCGAGCCCGAGCGCCGCCTCGAAATCGCAGGCACACACGGGCGCACCGGCGCGGGCGAGCAGGTTGACGATCTTCACGCGCGACGGGTCGGAAAGCGCCTTGAACAGCGCCGCTGTCGATGCGGCCTCGTCGTCCGAAAGCGACGGCGCCGCGAGCGGCCGGCAACAGGCGACCGGGAGAGGGCTTGCCGTTGTCATATCGTCAGTCATCAATATATCGATGGCCATCGATCGGTGTCAAGCCCGGCCGTGTCCGGCGCCTGCTTGCCGAGAAAGCTAAGCGGACTCGAACAAGGCTTCCCAGCGGACGAGCAACTCCTGGAGCTCGTCGCGGGAGGTGCGGTACTCGGTCAGGAGGTCCATGTTCGTCCAGTCGTCTGCGAGCTTCTGCTCGAGCTGGGCGACGTGTTGCTCGAGGGTCGTGATTCGGCGCTCGGTCTCCTCTAGCTCGGTCGGCCCTTTTCGCGCCGCCGGCTTGGCGGGCTTCGGCTCCTTCGCCCTGCGCTCGACAGCGGGGGGTGCCGCGACCGCCTCTTCCCGTGCGCGCACGAGGTCGGCCCAGCCGCCGTCGTAGGAACGCAGCGTCCCGTCCTCGATCGCCACCGTGCGCTCGGCGACGGCGTCGAGCAGCGCACGGTCGTGGGAGACGAGCAGGATTGCGCCGGGAAATGCCTCGAGCGCCGCCTCGAGGGCTTCGCGGCTTTCGAGGTCGAGGTGGTTCGTGGGCTCGTCGAGCACGAGCAGGTTCGCACCCGAGGCCACGATCACGGCCAGCGAAAGCCGGCGTCGCTCACCGCCGGACAGCACCAGCACCTGCTTCTCGTGCTCGGCATAGCCCGAGAAGAGAAAGCGCCCGAGCAGCTGCTGCGCCTGCGGGCGGGCGAGCCCGGTCATCGAGATCACGCAGTCGAGCACGGTGCCGCGCTCGTCGAGCTCGACCTCGTGCTGGGAGAAGTAGGCAGGCTCGACTCCATGCCCGAAGCGGACCGTGCCGCCGTCGGCCTTCCGGTTCCCGACGAGGGTCTCGAGCAGCGTCGTCTTGCCCGACCCGTTGGGGCCGACGAGCGCGATGTGCTCGCCGCGCTCGACCACGAGCGTGCCGTTCTCGAGCAGCGGCTTGCCGCCGGCCGCCAACCGCAGTCCCTCGATCTCGACTACGACCCTGCCGGTGCGCGCCGGCTTGAGGAACTCGAAGCCGAGGGTGCGCCGGCGCTGCGTCAGGTTCTCGAGCTCCCCTGCCGCCTTGCGACGCTCCTGCTCCAGCCGGCCGATCTGCGTCAGCTTCGCCTGCGCCTGCTTCGCCTTGTTCTTCTTGGCCCGAAACCGCTCCACGAACCGCTCCAGCCGCTCGATGTCGTTGCCGACCCGCTGCACCGACTTCGCGGCAGCCTGGGCCCGCGCCGCTCGCTCGAGCCGCCACTTGTGCCACGGCCCGGAGAAGTACAGGCCGCGGCCGCCCTCGAGCTCGAGCACCGCAGTCGTCACCGACTCGAGGAACCAGCGATCGTGCGCGACGAGCACGACGGCCGCATCGATTGTCGTCAGCTCGCGTTCGAGCCACTCGAGGCTCTCGACGTCGAGGTGGTTCGTCGGCTCGTCGAGGAGAAGCAGGTCGGGATCGCCCGCAAGCGCGCGAGCAAGTGAGGCGCGTGTCAGCTCACCGCCCGAGAAGGTCGAGAGCTGTCGGTCGAGGTCGTCGTCGTGGAAGCCGAGGCCTCGAAGCATCGATGCGGCGCGGTCGCGCCAGCCCCAGCCGCCCGCATGCTCGAGCCGCGCCTGTGCCTCGCTGTACCGTCGCAGCGTCGTCGGGTCGTGCGCGCCTCCTGCCATCGCGTGCTCGAGATCCCGGAGCTCCTGCTCGATCTGGACGAGCGCGGCTGCTCCCGAGATCGAATACTCGCGCAGCGTGAGGCCACGGTCGCGGGGTGGGCGCTGGTCGTGCAGCGCGACGCGAGCACCCTTCTGGAGTGCGATCTCGCCGCCCTGGATCGTTGTCTCCCCGACGAGCGCGCGCAGGAGCGTTGTCTTGCCCGCCCCGTTCTGGCCCGCGAGCGCAAGGCGCTGGCCCCGGTCGACCGAGAACGAGATCCCGTCGAAGAGGGGATCCCCGGAGAGCTCCTTGCGCAGGTTGGAGGCAATCAGGACGGCCACCGCCGTAGGGTAGACGCGGGGCTGTCTCTTCCTGAGCGCGTCCCCCAGACGGGACAGGGGAGACACCCTCACCGATATGCTCGGCGTCGTGAGCCCGGACCCGCGCAAAGAGACGATCGACACGATCCGGGCGCTGGCGATGGACGCGGTGCAGCAGGCGAACGCCGGCCATCCCGGCACCGCCATGGCTCTCGCTCCGGTCGCATACCTGCTGTATCGCGACGTGATGCGACACAACCCGGCCGACCCCGCCTGGCCCGGTCGCGACCGTTTCATCCTCTCGGCCGGGCACGCCTGCATGCTCCAGTACGCAGCGCTCCACCTCGCCGGCTACGATCTCTCGCTCGACGACCTGAAGCAGTTTCGGCAGTGGGGCTCGAGGACGCCCGGCCACCCGGAAGTAGGGCACACGGCGGGGATCGAGACGACCACCGGGCCGCTCGGACAGGGCTTTGCCAACGGTGTCGGGATGGCGATCGCGCAGCGCTTCCTGGCCGATCGCTACAACCGGCCCCACCACGAGATCGTCGACTCGTGGATCTACTCGATCTGCTCCGACGGCGACATGATGGAGGGCGTCACGCAGGAGGCGGCTTCGATCGCCGGCCACCTCGGGCTCGGGCGGCTCGTCTACGTCTACGACGACAACCACATCACGATCGACGGCACGACGGCACTCACCTTCACGACCGAGGACAAGGGCAAGCGCTTCGAGGCCTACGGCTGGCACGTTCAACATGTCGACGACTCCGAGGACGTGGACGCCGTGCTGGGTGCGCTCGCCGCCGGCAAAGGCGGAGGAGGAGCGGCCCTCCCTGATCGTGCTGCGCACCCACATCGCCTATCCGGCACCGAACGCGATCGACACTTCGAAGGCGCACGGCGCGCCCCTCGGTGAGGCCGAGATTCGCCTGGCGAAGGAGGCGATGGGGCTCGATCCAGATGCGACGTTCGCCGTTTCCGAGGAGGTGCGCGAGCACATGGCGGCCGTTCTCGAGCGCGGCGCCGAGTCGCAGCGGGAGTGGGGAGACCGGCTCGCCGCCTGGGCCGCCGCGTTCCCCGACCTGGCCCGCGAGCGCGACCTCGATCTGCGTGGCGAGCCGCGCGACGGCTGGCGTGAGGCGCTGCCGGTGTTCGCCGCCGGTGAGGACGTGGCAACGCGCGACGCCGGCCGCACCGTGATGCAGGCGCTGAAGCCGTTCACCCCGACGATGGTGGGCGGGTCGGCCGATCTCGTCGAGTCCAACAAGACCGAGTTCGAGGGCACCGGCATCTTCTCGGCCACGCATGCGGGCCGCAACATCGCCTTTGGGATCCGCGAGCACGCAATGGGCTCGATCGTGAACGGGATCGCACTCGACCCTGCGATGCTACGGCCCTACGGCTCCACGTTCCTCATCTTCTCCGACTACATGCGCCCCGCCGTCCGCCTCTCGGCGCTGATGGGCCTCCGCACCGCCTGGGTGTGGACGCACGACTCGATCGCCGTGGGCGAGGACGGTCCGACACACCAGCCGGTCGAGCATCACATGGCGCTGAGGGCGATTCCGAACCTCTGGTACGTGCGGCCCGCCGATGCGAACGAGACGGCGATGGCCTGGCGGATAGCGCTCGAACGCCCAGACGGGCCGGTGGCGCTCGCGCTCACCCGGCAGAAGCTGCCGACCTTCGATCGCGCGGTTGTCGCTCCCGTCGACGGCGCTCTTCGCGGCGCCTACACCCTGTGGCAGCGCAGCGAGGGGGAGCCGGAGGCGATCGTGATCGCAACCGGCAGCGAGGTGCACCTCGCGCTCGAGGCCGCGCAGTCCCTCGAGGCCGACGTCCGTGTCGTCTCGATGCCGTGCTGGGAGCTGTTCGAGGAGCAGGACGACGACTATCAGGATTCGGTCTTGCCGCCCTCGGTCGAGGTGCGGCTAGCGGTCGAGGCCGGCGTCACCCTCGGTTGGGAGCGTTACGCGAGCGCGATCATCGGGATCGACCACTTCGGCGCCTCGGCGCCCTATCAGCGGGTGTTCGCCGAGTTCGGGATCACCTCAGCCGCGATCGCCGCCGCCCTCGAGGTCGAGCTCGGATGAAGATCGCAGCCTCCTTCGATCACCGCGGCGTGAAGCTGCGCGAAGCGGTGCTCGAAGCGATTGCCGCAGCAGGCCACATACCGGTAGACCTCGGGGTCGAGACCGATGCCGTGCGTGTCGACTACCCCGACCAGGCGCTCGATCTCGGAATGGCGATCCGGCGCGGAGAGGTCGAGCGCGGCGTGCTCGTCTGCGGCTCTGGCGTCGGTGCCTCGATAGCCGCGTCGAAGATTCCGGGCATTCGCGCCGCGATCTGCCACGACACCTACTCGGCCCACCAGGGGGTCGAGCACGACGACATGAACGTCCTTTGCCTCGGCTCCGAGATCGTCGGCGGCGAGCTGGCACGCGAGCTCATCCGCACGTTCCTCGGAGCCCGCTACATCGGCGGCGGCCGCTACGCCGACCGGCTGGCAAAGGTCGGCAAGCTCGAAAGGATGTCCGATGGCTAATACATCACGACTCGAGCGACTGAGCGGCGCAGGCGTCAGCGTCTGGATCGACTCGCTCTCCCGCGAGATGCTCCACTCCGGGGCGCTCGCCCGCCTGATCGCCGACGACTCGGTCGTCGGCGTCACGTCGAACCCGACCATCTTTCAGAAGGCGCTCGCCGAGGGCGATCTCTACGACGAGCAGCTGCGCGACGTTGCTGCGACGACCGACGATGCGATCGAGACCTTCTTCGCACTCGCGATCGACGACATTCGCGCCGCCTGCGACCTGATGCAACCCGTCTGGGAGCGGACAGCCGGAGTCGACGGCTGGGTCTCACTCGAGGTCGACCCGACGCTGGCCTACGACCGGGAGCGCACCTTCGCCCAGGCGGTGCGATTCAGCAAGGAAGTCGACCGCCGCAACCTCTATGTCAAGATTCCCGCCACGGAGCCCGGTCTCGGTGCGATCGAGGACTGCATCGCGAAGGGCGTCTCGATCAACGTGACACTCATCTTCTCGCTCGAGCGGTATGCGGCTGTTGCCGAGGCGTACCTGCGCGGCCTCGAGCGGCTCGTCGCCGCAGGAGGCAACCCGCGCAACGTGTTGTCGGTCGCGAGCTTCTTCGTCTCCCGTGTCGACAGCGAGGCCGACAGGCGCCTCGAGGCGGTCGGTCGCGGTGACCTGCAGGGGAAGCTCGCGGTGGCCAATGCGAAACTCGCCTACCAGCACTACCTCGACGTCTTCGGCGACGACCGCTTCGCCTACCTCTCAGGCAAGGGCGCCCGGCCGCAGCGGTGCTTGTGGGCCTCGACCTCGGCGAAGAATCCCGCCTACCGCGACGTCATCTACGTCGAGGAGCTGATCGGCGCCGATACCGTCAACACGATGCCGCTCGAGACGGTGCTGGCG
Organism: uncultured Thermoleophilia bacterium; assembly: GCA_963829285.1. GTDB lineage: Bacteria > Actinomycetota > Thermoleophilia > Gaiellales > Gaiellaceae > Gaiella. The sequence continues at coordinate 671,480 of CAWHHW010000004.1, forward strand.
TTCCAGGAGCACGGTGAGGTGCGCCCGGGCAGTCTCACCGCCGGGATCGACGAGGCGAACGAGCTCCTCGCCGACCTCGCCGCCGCCGGGATCGACTACGACGACGTCGTCGCCACGCTCGAGGCAGAGGGCGTGCAGAAGTTCGCCGACTCGTTCGCCGAGCTGCTCACCGGCATTCGTGCCAAGGCAGGCTCGCTGGCGGCGGCGTGAGCGCGTGAGCGAGCCGGCAAACCCTCTGCTCGAAGGCCTCCAGTTGCGGCGCCGGCCGGAGCCGTGCATCGTCGTGATCTTCGGTGCCTCAGGCGATCTGACGAAGCGCAAGCTGATCCCGGCGCTGTACGCACTCGCCTACCGCAAGCTCCTGCCCGATCGGTTCGCGATCGTCGGTGTAGCCCGCACCCCCCGCAGCTCGGCCCAGTTCGCCGCCGACATGAAGAAGGCGGTGAAGCAGTTCGCGCGCGATCCGTTCAGCCAGGAGGTGTGGGATTCGCTCGCCGCGGGGATGCGCTACGTCGGCACCGAGTTCGGCGACGACGAGGGCGAGGATCGAGTCGGACAGGTGCTTGCGGAGATCGACGTCGAGCGCGGCACCGGCGGCAACCGCATCTACTACCTGGCAGTGCCGCCGCAGGCCTTCGCCACCGCCGTCACGGAGATCGGCGAGCGGCGGGACAAGGAGGGCTGGGTGCGGCTGATCGTCGAGAAGCCGTTCGGCCACGATCTCACCTCGGCCCTCGAGTTGAACGATCTCCTCCACCGCTGGTTCCGCGAGGACGAGATCTTCCGGATCGACCACTACCTCGGCAAGGAGACGGTGCAGAACATGCTGGCGCTGCGGTTCGCGAACGGCATCTTCGAGCCGATCTGGAACCGGCAGTTCATCGACCACGTGCAGATCACGGTGGCCGAGTCGATCGGGATCGAGGGGCGCTCCGGGTTCTACGAGTCGGCCGGGGCGATCCGCGACATCTTCCAGAACCATCTTCTTCAGCTCGTCGCGCTCACGGCGATGGAGCCGCCCAGTGACTTCACCGCCGACTCGGTGCGCAACGAGAAGGTAAAGGTGCTGAAGTCGTTGCACACGCCGGGGCCGAGATCGGTTGTGCGCGGCCAATACGGCGCCGGCTTCGTCGAGGGCATCGAGGTGCCGTCGTACCGTGGCGAGAAAGGAGTTTCGGCCAGGCTCATTGACCGAGACGTATGTTGCCGCGAAGCTCTATATCGACAACTGGCGCTGGGCCGATACGCCGTTCTACGTCCGCGCCGGCAAGCGCCTGGCGCGCCGCGAGACGACGATCGCGATCCAGTTCCAGCGGGCGCCGCACCCGCCGTTCGAGTCGATCGCCGGGGACGGCTTGCGCCCGAACGTGCTGTTGATCCACGTGCAGCCGGACGAAGGGCGTCTCACTCGCGATTGGCGCGAAGGTGCCGGGCGCAGGCATGACGATCAGGACCGTCCACATGGACTTTCTCTACGGCGGCGCCTTTCGTACCGGCCTGCCCGAGGCGTACGAGCGGCTGATCCTCGATGCGATGCTGGGTGAGGCGACGCTCTTCACGCGCGAGGACGAGGTCGAGGAGCAGTGGAAGCTCGTCGACGCGATCGTCGGCGGCTGGCAGCGCGATCGACCGAACTTCCCGAGCTACGAGAGCGGCACCTGGGGCCCGAAGGCGGCGGACGACCTCATCCACCGCGACGGGCGCTCCTGGCGCCGCCACTGATGCGCCGTCCCGATGTCGTCGGCCGGAAAGCCGTAGGGGATAGGCGCATGCCTATCCCGGAAGCGAGTGGATGCCCCATCTGCCGGTGGGCCAGATCAGCGCCCTGTTTCAGGTCGAGGCACTAGCGACCGTGGGCGTCGTCTCCGACATCGAACGGCAGCTCGCGCGCCTGCGTGAGCGGGAGGCCGACGACGGGATGCCCGACCTCCGCACGAGCACGATGACGCACATCGTCTGGTGCCCGCCCGCGTGGCGCGCCCAGGCGAGGGCGACGCTCGCGGGCCTGTACGAGCGACATCCCGCGCGTACGATCTTCCTGATTCCCGAGCCGGGCCCGCGACCCGAGGTCAGGGCGAAGGTGGAGCTGAGGGACTTCCGCGTGCACGGCCTCTCGCGCGAGGTGCTCTCCGAGGTGATCGAGATTCGGCTGCGCGGCTCAGCGGCGCGTCAGCCCGGCTCGATCCTCTTGCCGTTGCTCGTCTCCGGCCTGCCCGTGTTCTGCCGCTGGCGCGGTGAGCCGAACTGGGGCAGCGGCCAGCTCGAGCAGATCGTCACGGTCACCGATCGGCTCGTGGTCGACTCGTCGGAGTGGCGTGGAGTGCCGGCTGCCTACGCGCGGCTCGCCGCCCTCTTCGACCACGCTGCCGTCTCCGACATCGCGTTCTCGCGCTCGATCCCGTGGCGGAGGCGGCTCGCCGAGCGCTGGCCCGCGATCGGAGAGATGGAGAAGCTTCGGGTGATGGGGCCACGAGCCGATGCCGAGCTCGTGGCGGGCTGGCTGCGCTCGCGGCTGAAGCGCGACGTGGCTCTGACGCGCCGAGCTGCAGCGACGTGTCACCGCAATGTGGGTCGACGGCGAGCCAGTTGCCTCCCCGGGCGAGCTGCTGAGCCCGAGCGAGCTGCTGTCTGCCGAGCTCGACCAGTTCGGCCGCGACGCCGTCTACGAGGCAGCAGTGCGGGCAGGCTCTCAGGAAGACCGCACAGCTTCGAGCAGGGCGCCGTGCAGGTGCCCGTTCGAGGAGATCGCTGTGCCCCCGTCGACGCGGGCTGCGCCGTCGCGGTCGGTGAACACGTCCGCCTGCCTCCTCCACGATCGGCTGGATTGCGGCGAGATCCCAGATCGAGACCCCGACCGCGTCGACGGCACCGTCGACGGCTCCCTCGGCGACCAGCATGTGGGCCCAGAAGTCGCCGTAACCGCGCGCGTGCCAGGCGTAGGCTGCGAGCGCGGGGATCGGCTGCTCGAGCGCGAACGACAGCACCGCGTCCTCGATTCGTGTGATCGCGGAGACGCGGATGCGATCGTCGTTCACCCAGGCGCCGCCGCCACGCTCAGCGTGCCAGCGCCGGTGCAGGGCCGGCGCCGAGACGACGCCGAGCAGGTTCTCACCGTCCACCTCGAGCGCGATCAGGGTCGCCCAGACGGGAATCCCACGGGAGTAGTTCCGCGTACCGTCGATCGGGTCGACGATCCAGCGGCGGGAGCCGTCTCCGGCCGCCCCGAACTCCTCACCGAGCACGCTGTCGCCGGGCCGCTCGCCGGCGAGTCGCTCGCGAATCGCTGTCTCGACGGCCCGGTCGGCCTCGGTCACCGGCGTCAGATCGGGCTTCGTCTCGACCTGGAGGTCGGTCGCACGAAAGCGCCCGAGCGAGATCGCGTCGGCCGCGTCGGCGAGGGCAAGAGCGAGTGCAAGGTCGGGGCTCATGCGAGCCCCGACCCTACATCCATCGACGGCCCTACTTCTTCGAGGAGGCGACGAGCCGGAACTTCGGGCTCGCGACGGTCACGTGGAGAGGCTTCGACCAGCTCATGTACTGATGGCCCTGCGGCAGTGCGCTGTCGACGCCGCGGATCCTGTACCACCAGCCGCCCGATCCGAGCGGCAGGGTGGTTGCGGTGCCGCCGTCGACCGAGATCCGCTTGACGGCGCGCCACGGATACTGCGAGTGCGACCACTCGACCTCGTACGTGTCCGCGCCGACTGCCGGCAGCCAGGCGACGAGCGGGCGACCGTAGAACGGCCTGTTGCCGACGGAGGCGATCAGGCGCCCTGAGGGGGAGAGGCCCGAGGCATACGCAGTGCCCTGGCCGGCGACGACGGGGGTCGACGCCTTGCCGAACGCGAGCACGCGGCCGGCGGCGCAGGCGTCCTGGGGGACCTCGGCGTCGTAGTAGTCGTAGCTCGTGATCGTGCCGGTGTCGTCGTACTGCGGTACGAGCTTGACCGGGCACGACCGTCCAGAAGTAGCGTCCGTTCGGCCAGCCGCTCTCGAGCAGCTCGATCTGTGGCCAGTCGCTGTTCGATGCCTGCTCGACCGGAATGCCGGGCAACGTCGACGCAGCCGGTGTTGCCGCTGCGGCAGGCGCAGCTGTCGTGCCGGAGGCCGATCCCAACTCGGTCGCGGGCTTTGCCAGGATCCCTTCGGCCGTGTAGGTCTTGCCCTCGTCACCGAGGTCGAGAATCTTGTTGGCGGCGGCCGCGACGAGCTTCGCCTCGTTCGGCAGCTTGATCGTGCCCTTGTTCCGTGCCGCGTACGCCGGTCCGCCGACGATCGCGCCGCGGAAGACCGTGTTCACGCACTGCCGGTCGCTGAAGACGTAGACGCGGTAGAAGCCGAACTTGTTTCCTGCGGCATCTCGCGAGCCGGAGAACACGAAGGCCGGTGTCATCTCATGGGCCTGGGCGCTCGTCGCCGTGCTCGATGCGAGCGCCGTCACTGCCGCGACGGGATGGACGACGCCGTCATCGATCCCGGGGTTCGTCGACGTAAACGTCTGGCTCCACGGTCCGTAGTTGACCGGGGTGATGAAGCCCTGAAGCTTGGCGACGCGGCGGACTGCCCGGACGCGCCACTTGATGCTGCCCGTGAAGCTCGAGCCCTGGTGGAACGCATAGAACTCGCGCTCATCGGCTGCGTTGACTCGGGTCTCGATCACGTGGTTCGTGCCCGTGAACCACACCTGGTAGCTCGTGGCTCCGTCGACCGGGGTCCAGCGGGCGAGACCCGGGTAGGTCGTCGTCTGCTGTGGCACCTGGTTCCACGTGATGTTGAATCCGTAGCCAGAGCTCCACTGCGAGGTACCGGCGCGCGTCACGGCACGCACCCGCGCATACGCCGCGTACGGCGCGCCCGTCATCCACGGCAGGGTCAACGGGACAGCTGCGGCCGGGCTCTTGAGCCAGCTCGACCAGAAGATGGTGCCGTCCTGGAAGTTCGGTGTCTTCGCGAGCTCGAACTCGTAGTGAGTCGTTCCCCTGACCGGCGCCCACGAGAACGACGGCGTGCGGGGGAAGTCGCGCGCGGCGGGCTCGCTGGCCCGCAGCAGAAACGGCTTCAGACCCTGAGGGGTCTGGACGTTGACGGAGCCTCGTGCGAAGGCGGAGCCGGAGACGAGGGCGGCGGCAGCAAACGCTGCAAGGCCGATGGGGGCGAGACGGACAATGCGCATAGCCCGTATGTCGGCAGATCAAGCCTTTCGGCCCTCCCCCGGAAGGGTGAGCGGGCTAGGTCAGCAGCGGGTCGATCGCCGCCGCCACGAAGATCAGCGCGAGGTAGGCGAGCGAGTAGTGGAAGAGCACGACGGCGCTGCGTCGCGACGCGCCGGCGGCGCAGCTGCCAGGCGAGCAGGAGGAAGTAGGCGCCGAGGAGGGCTGCGGCAACCGTGTAGACGGGCCCGAGCCACCAGCCGACAGCGACCGTGAACGCGACCATGACGACCGAGTAGAGGAGGATCTGCCGCGTCGTCTCGCGGTCGCCTCGGGTGCCCGGGCAGCATCGGCACGTTGGCCGCCGCGTAGTGCTCCTTGATCATCAGCGCGAGCGCCCAGAAGTGCGGCGGCGTCCAGAGGAAGACGATCAGGAACAGCAGGAGCGCCGGCAGGGTGAGATCACCGGTCGCTGCCGCGTAGCCGACGAGGGGCGGCACCGCGCCGGCTGCGCCGCCGATGACGATGTTCTGGTCGGTCGAGCGCTTCAGATAGCCGGTGTAGACGACGACGTAGAAGAGGCCACCGACGAGCGCCAGCACGGCCGTGAGCACGTTCACGGTCGAGGCGAGCAGCGCGAACGAGAGCGCCATCAGGACGACGCCGAACTCGAGCGCACGCGGAGCGGCGACGCGGCCGGCCGCGACGGGGCGCGCTGCCGTGCGCTCTCCCATCAGCTTGTCGATGTCGGCGTCCATCACGTGGTTGAGCGCGCTCGACCCGCCGCAGGCGAGCGCGAGGCCGGCCATCATCGCGAGGAACATCCAGCCGTCGGGCCAGCCGCCCGCGCCCACGAACATGCCCGCAGCCCCGGTCAGGAGCAGCAGCGACATGATCCGCGGCTTCGTCAGCGTGACGTAGTCGCGCCACGGGCCAAAGGCCACGGGCTCACCGCGGAACGAGATCACGAGAGCGACGAGTGACGCGGCTAGCGACGCACCGGCGGCAGCGACGTGGAGCGCAACGGCCCAGCGGGCGTCGTCGACGAGAGCGACGAGGCCACCGGTTGCGATCCCGACGAGCAGGAAGCCGAGTGCGGCCGACGTTGCGGCGACCAGGCGCGGGTACGAGATTCGGGCGACGACCGCCGCAGCGACGAGAAGAGGCAGCGCGACGAGGGCCGCCGCCCAGTGCCCGCGGCCGAGCTCGAGTGCGGCGCTCGTGACGATGCCTGCGGTGGCCACGGCCCCGCCGGCGATCGCGAGGCGCAGCAGGGGACCGGGTGCGGCGCCGCTAGAGCGCATTGCGCTCCCGCAGCGTGGCGCGCAGGTCGTGCAAGCGGCCGGGCGCTCGTCACCGGCGGCACCGAGTCGAAGTTGTGCGGCGGCGGCGGCGAGGTCGTGTACCACTCGAGCGTGTCGGCGAGCCACGGGTCGTTGCCGGCCCGCTTGCCGTGACGGGCCCGCCAGACTGCGAGCAGGAAGAAGATCACGCCGACGCCGGTCGCGAACGCCCCGATCGTCGAGATCATGTTGTAGGCCGACGTGCTGCCATGGCCCGTGAAGACCGGTGCGCCGCTGGCCTGGCCCTGGTTGCCGAGGAGGAACTGCACGAAGAAGGTGAGGTTGAAGCCGATGAAGATCAGCACCGCCGCCCACCGCGTCAGCCACTCGCCGAGCAGCCGGCCGAAGATCTTCGGCCACCAGTAGACGAGACCGCCGAGCAGAGCCAGCAGCGCAGTTCCCCAGAGCAGATAGTGGGCATGAGCGACGCCGAACGCCGTGCCTCGCAGGTCGTGGCGCGTGCCGAAGATCGCCAGCATGATCGCCGAGAGGATCCCGAACGCGAACAGGATGAGTGCGCCCACGGCGAAGAGCATCGGCGCCGTCCAGCGCACCTCCGCCCGTGCGTGCCAGACGGTCGCCTTGAGGACCAGGTAGGCGACGAATATGGGCACTCCGATGAGCAGCGCCACGATCAGCAGCAGCACGCTCGGCTTCTTCCCGATTCCGACCGAGTAGGCGTGGTAGACGACGACGAGGATCATCAGTACGCCGATTCCGGCGAGCGCTTGCACGAACAGGCGGGCGCGCTCGACCGCCCGGCCGGAGAACGCTGCGACGAGCTCGGCCAGGATCCCGAGCACCGGCACGAGCGCGACGTACGCGAACGACTGGCCGAACAGCCAGATCAGGTGCGGCTTGATCGTGTGGCTGTCCGTGAGGAAGAAGTCGAACGAGCCGGGGTGGCGGCGCTCGAGCAAGACGAACGTCAGCCCGACGGCCGCGACCGGTACGAGCGCGATCGTCGCCCACGACCACACGTACACCGACCAGGCGAACATCGGCGTGCTGGCCCACGTCATGCCTTCCGTACGCTGCGAGCGAATCGTGGCGACGAGGTTGGCGGTCGAGCAGAGCGACGAGAGGCAGAACAGGAGCAGCCCCATCAGCCAGAGATCGACGCCGTGGCCCTGCTGCGTCAGCGCAGCGGGCGGGTAGCCGGTCCAGCCCGCATGCGAGGAGCCGCCCTTCGCGAATGCGGAGAGCACGATGGCCGCGCCGGCGAAGCCGAAGAGCCAGAGAGCCGCGGCGGCCATGCCGGGCATCGCGATCCCGCGGGCTCCGATCATCAGCGGCACGAGGTACGTAGCGAGCCCTGTCACGACCGGAATCAGGACGAAGAAGACCATCAGCGTCCCGTGCATCGTCACGACGCCTGCGTAGGTGCCGCTGCCGAGCACGGATGCGTCCGGGCGGGTGAGCTGGAGCCGCATCAGGATCGTCAGGATCCCGGCGAGGACGAAGAACACCCCGGCGAAGCCGAGATAGAGCGCCCCGATCCGCTTGTGATCGACGGAGACGACCCAGCTGGCGACGCGGCCGCGATGCCAGGTCGTGGTGGTGGGGCTGTCGGCGGGCACGAGATGGCATTCTAGGCGGATGAGCGAGACGGCTCGACAGCGAACCCGTGTGCGGCTGCCGTCCGATGTGACGCGGCCGTTCGAGGTGTTCGTCAACGGCGTGCCCCAGCGCGAGGGGAACGACTACGTCGTCCGCGACGGCGCGCTCGTGTTCGAGCGGCCGATGAAGGAGGAAGGCAAGCTCGGGCTGGTGCGTTGGGCGTCGATCGCGCTCGGGATCGCCGGCTCCTACAAGCAGAACGATTCCGTCGACGTGGCCTACGAGCGCGACGGGCGCAAGGTCGTGGCGGCCAAGCTGCCAGTCGAAGCGTGCGACTAGCGCGAGCGGGCTTCAGCCTGCGTTCGTCTCCTCCACAGGCGCGAGCACGAGCCAGCTGAAGCCGAGCGATTCGCGGTAGCCATCCTCGTACTCGGTACGGCGCTGCGCGGCGAACTCGAGGGCTTCCGGGATCCCTGACGCTTCGAGGCCGGCGCGCCACGATGCTTCGAAGCCGTCCCACTCCGCGAGCGTCGACACGTCGTCGCGTTCGATCCGGAAGCCGGCCGCTTGGGCGGCGGCGTGCAGGTCGTCGAGCGAGGGCAACTCGCCGATCGTCTCGAGGGCGGCGGCCGACGGTTGAGCCGCCCAGAACGCGTCGCCGAAGAGCACCCGTCCGCCCGGCATGACGCAATCGCGCAGCGAGGCGAGGGCCGTCACAGCATCGCCGAATGCATGCGAGGCGCCGACGCAGAGGACGAGGTCGGCGAGGTCGACAAACGTCGCGGCATCCGCCGCGACGAACTCGACCCGGCCGTGAAGGCCTCGTTGTGCTGCGGCGAGCACGCCCCGGTCGAGAGCCTCGCGATCCGTGTCCACTCCCGTTCCGGTTGTCGCGGCGTGCGCCGTGAGAATCCGTAGCAGCAGCTCTCCGGTGCCGCAGCCGAGGTCGAGCACGTGGTGGCCGGGAGAGATCGGCAGTGCCGCAACGAGCGCGGTCGCGTGCTCCTCCGCGAGCGGCGCGTTGAACGTCAGCCCTGAATGGGCGAGCCGGCGGAAGTCTTCACGCACGGCCTGCTCCCTCCGCTGCACCACGCAGCCGTGCCGCTACGTCGGGCCCGAGCTGTCCCGGCTCGAGCCGCCACGCCCAGTTTCCGCCGGTCACGCCGGGACGGTTCATCCGCGCCTCCGAGCCGAGACCGAGCACGTCCTGTACCGGCACGACGGCAAGTGCCGCTCGGGAGGAGAGAGCCAGCTCCAGCAGCCCCCACGACGATTCGTGCGGAAAGTGGCCAGCCAGTGTTTCGGTGTCGTGGGTCGAGGTGTAGACGACCTCGCGCTCGCGGTGGTTCTCGAGTCGATGCGGATTGTCGGGAGGGCCTTCGAACGCCCAGAGCAGGACAGCCATCCCGGGAAAGCCGAGCTCGTCTCGGAGCGCGTGCACATCCGGTGTGATCATGCCGAGGTCCTCGGCGATCACCGGCAGGTGTCCGAGGGCCTGCTCGGCGGCGCGGAAGACGGCAGCACCGGGCCCTGGCTCCCAGTGACCGTCCCGAGCGGTCTCCGCTGCCGCGGGGACGGCCCAGTAGCTCGCGAAACCGCGGAAGTGGTCGATCCGGAACACGTCGACGACGACGAGCGTGTGCCGCAGCCGCTCGATCCACCAGCGATACCCCTGACGGGCAAGCGCCTTCCAGTCGTAGAGCGGATTGCCCCATCGCTGCCCGGCGTCGTTGAGCGGGTCGGGCGGCGCTCCGGCGACGAAGTCGCCCGGAAGGAAGATGTCGGGGTGCGCCGCGTGGTCGCAGCTGTTCGCAGCGACGTAGATCGGGCACGTCTCCGATCAGCCGGACTCCGCGTTCGGCGGCGTAGGCACGGAGGGACGACCACTCACGGTGGAAGCGCACCTGGTCGGCGAGCGCCTCCGCGCCCGCGAATGCGACCCAGTCGTGGATCCAGTAGCCGTTCCGATGCTCGAACTCCCGCAGCTCCGAAGGCGCCACCGCGGCGTCGGGGTCGGCGAGCAGCCCTGGCCAGGCGGCGAAGGCCGATGTCGAGGCGTACGGCGAGCCGTAGTCGTCCGGCGGATTGAGCGGCAGCACCTGCCAGAACCGTGCCCCTGCAGCGGCCAGCCAGTCGACGAATGCGTACGCCTCGGGGCCGAGTCGGCCGCCCGGCAGCGAGGTCGGATGGAGGTTGACGCCGAGGGAGCGGGTGAGCCACATGCCAAGACTGTTTACCTTGTCGGGGATGGCGCCGCCAAGCATTCAGATCCAGGACGTGAAGCCGCAGGTCGATTGTGGCCGCTACCCGGTCAAGGCCTGCCTCGGTGACCACGTCGCGGTCTCCGCGACGATCTTCCGCGACGGCCACGACACGATCGCCGCAGTCGTCCGATTCCGCGCCCGTGGCACGCGGCGCTGGCGCGAGGCGCCGCTCGAGCCGACCGGCAACGACCACTTCGAGGCGACGATCGTTCCCGACGCACTCGGCCCGTGGGAGTTCCGGGTCGAGGCCTGGGTCGATCCCGTACGCGAGCTGGCTCGACGAGCACGACCGCAAGCTGGCCGCCGGCCAGGTCGATCTCGGTGGCGAGCTCTCCGAAGGGCGGGCGCTCTTCGGAGAGGGAACGATCGAGGACTGGCGCGCTGCGGCAGCCGGGTTGGCCGACAGCGAGCGTCGCGGGAAGACGAAGAGCGCTGCTTTCGGCCTCGACGTCGACCGCGAGCTAGCCCGGTTCGGCGCGTGGTACGAGCTGTTCCCGCGCTCCTGGGGAGGTTTCCGCGGCGTCGCCGCCGTGCTGCCCGAGCTTGCCGCGCTCGGCTTCGACGTCGTCTACCTGCCGCCCGTGCACCCGATCGGGGCGACGAACCGCAAGGGCCGCAACAACGCCGAGCGCGCGCGGAAGGGCGATCTCGGCAGCCCCTGGGCGATCGGAGGCGCAGACGGTGGCCACGACGCGCTCCATCCCGACCTCGGGAGCGACGCCGACTTCGATGCGATGGTTGCCGCCGCGCAGGCCGCCGGGATCGAGCTCGCGCTCGACTTCGCGATGCAGTGCTCGCCCGACCACCCGTGGCTCTCCGCGCATCCGGAGTGGTTCCAGCGGCGCCCGGACGGCACGATCAAGTTCGCCGAGAACCCGCCCAAGCGCTATCAGGACATCCACAACCTCGACTGGGACACGGACGAGCGCGAGGCGCTCTGGAGCGCACTGCGCGACGTCGTGCTCGGCTGGTGCGCGCGGGGAATCCGCGTGTTCCGGGTCGACAATCCGCACACGAAGCCGGCGCCGTTCTGGGAGTGGCTGATCGCCGAGGTGCGAGCCGCTCCATCCGGAGACGATCTTCCTGGCCGAGGCGTTCACCCGGCCGGCGCCGATGACGACGCTCGCCAAGCTCGGCTTCAGCCAGTCCTACACCTACTTCACCTGGAAGAACACGAAGGCCGAGCTCGTCGAGTTCGTCGAGCAGGCGCGCTCGTGGTCGGCGTTCTACCGGCCCAACATGTGGCCGAACACGCCCGACATCCTCCACGCGTACCTCCAGGAAGGAGGCCGGCCGGCCTTCGAGGCGAGGCTCGTGCTCGCCGCCACGCTGTCGCCGAGCTACGGGATCTACTCGGGCTACGAGGCGTGCGAGAACGTGCCGGTGCGGGCGGGCAGCGAGGAGTACCTCGACTCGGAGAAGTACGAGCTCAAGAAGCGGAGACGCCTGAAGGGGCCGCTGCTGCCGCTGATCCGGCGGCTGAACGAGATCCGGCGCGCGCATCCGGCCCTGCAGCGGTTCGACAACCTCACCTGGCTCGAGACGCAGACCGACGAGCTGATCGCGTTCGCGAAGCGGGAGGGCGAGGATGTCGTGATCGTCGTCGTCAACCTCGATCCGGCGAAGCAGCGCGACGGGCTCTGCATCGTGCCGCCGTGGCTCGGCCTGCCGGCGGCGTTCTCGGCGGTCGACCTGCTCACCGACACGACCTACCGCTGGCGCACGGGTCGCAACTTCGTCGGGCTCCCGCCCGGCGGCTCTCACGTGATCGCCGTCGCCGAGGGCCGGCATGAGCCGGGCTCGGCGAGATCGATCTCCACCTCGCCGGCGAGGGCCGGCACGAGCGGCTGTACGAGCGGCTCGGCGCGCACTGCGTCGACGGCGGTGGGGTGCGGTTCGCGGTGTGGGCACCGAATGCGAAGGCGGTCTCGGTCGTCGGCGACTGGAACTTCTGGAGCGAGGGCGCCGACCCGCTGCGGCCGCTCGGCTCGTCCGGGATCTGGGAGGGCGTTGCCGCGAACGCGGCCGAAGGGCAGCGCTACAAGCTCTCCGTCGCGGGCGCCGACGGGATCACGCGGCTCAAGGCCGACCCGTACGCCACCTTCGCCGAGGTGCCGCCGGAGAACGCGTCGATCGTCTACCAGAGCCGCTTCTCGTGGTCGGACGACGACTGGCTCGCGCGCCGCCGCGCCACCGACCCGCTGACCCAGCCGTTCTCCGTCTACGAGGTGCATGCCGGCTCGTGGCGGCAGGGGCTCTCGTGGCGGGAGCTCGCCGAGCAGCTCGTGCCCTACGTCGCCGAGCTCGGCTTCACGCACGTCGAGCTGATGCCGGTGATGCAGCACCCGTACGCGCCGTCGTGGGGCTACCAGGTCAGCGGCTACTTCGCGCCGCAGTCGACCTTCGGCTCGCCGGACGACTTCCGGGCGCTCGTCGACGCCTTCCACGGCGCCGGAATCGGCGTGCTGCTCGACTGGGTGCCGGCGCACTTCCCGCGCGACGAGTGGGCGCTCGCGCGGTTCGACGGCACGGCGCTGTACGAGCACGACGATCCCGCGCCGCGGAGCGCATCCCGACTGGGGCACGCTGATCTTCAACCTCTCGCGCAACGAGGTGCGGAACTTCCTGCTCGCGAACGCCCTCTACTGGGTGCGCGAGTTCCACGCCGACGGGCTGCGCGTCGACGCGGTCGCGTCGATGCTCTACCTCGACTACTCGCGCGAGCCGGGCGAGTGGGTGCCGAACGAGCACGGCGGCCGCGAGAACCTCGAGGCGGTCGCGTTCCTGCGCGAGCTGAACGAGGTGCTGCACGATCGCGAGCCCGGGCGTGGCGGTGATCGCCGAGGAGTCGACCGACTGGCCCGGCGTCTCGCGGCCGACCTCGATGGGCGGGCTCGGCTTCACGTTCAAGTGGAACATGGGCTGGATGCACGACACGCTCTCGTACGTCGAGCACGAGCCGGTGCACCGGCGCTTCCACCACGACGAGCTGACCTTCTCGCTCGTCTACGCCTGGGACGAGAACTTCGTGCTGCCGCTCTCCCACGACGAGGTCGTCCACGGCAAGCGCTCGCTGCTCTCGAAGCTGCCGGGCGACCGCTGGCAGCAGCTCGCGACCCTGCGCGCGCTCTACGGGTTGATGTGGTCGCATCCCGGCAAGCAGTCGCTCTTCATGGGCGGCGAGCTCGCCGAGTGGGGCGAGTGGTCGGAGGATCGCTCGCTCGACTGGCCGCTGCTCGACGATCCCGACCACGCCGGCGTGCGCGCGCTCGTGCGCGACCTCAACGCGATCTATCGGGCCCATCCGGCGCTGTGGGAGATCGACTTCCGGCCGGAGGGGTTCGCGTGGCTCGTCGGCGACGCGCGCGACGAGAACGTGATCGCCTTCGCGCGCTTCGCGGCGGACGGCACCCCGCTCGTGAGCGTCGTCAACTTCTCGCCGGTCGTGCGCGAAGGTTGGCGGCTGCCGCTGCCCCGAGGCGGCCGGTGGGTGGAGGTGCTCAACACCGACTCGCGCTTCTACGCGGGCTCCGATGTCGGCAACGGGCTCGGGATCGAGGCCGAGGCCGTCGCCGCTCCACGGACAGCCGTTCTCGGCGCCTTGTCACGCTGCCGCCGCTCGCCACGATCTGGCTCGCGCCGGTAGCCTAGAGGCCCTGATGCGCAGGGCAATCATCGGACTGCTCGTCCTCGGGGCCGTCGCTCTCGCGGCCGGCTGCGGCAGGCTCTGGCGCGAGCGACAGCGGCGGAACGTCCACCGCGGCGACCGAGGCAAACACGACGCTGACGTCGGCCCAGTGGCAGCAGTACGAGACGGCGCGCGCCGCGCTTGCCAAGCAGTCGGCAGCGACGACCGCGACGTTCAAGAAGTGCTCCGCAACTGCGCAGCAAGGGCAGGCGACCAAGTGGCAGGCCTGCGTCGGCGATACGTTCAGCGCCCTCTCGGCCGCAGCGGGTGACTCGCGGACGACGCTCGCAGGGCTTCAGCAGCACGGTGTCGGGCGCGTGCGCAGACGGCGCTCGCCAACCTGCTCAACTACGTCGGCACCTACCAGGCCGCGGCCGACGGCATGCAGAGAGTGGTCGACAGCGCCGAGCCTCTCCGCCTACCCGGCTGCCTCCCAGGATCTCGCCACGGCGTCCTCCGCCGGCAAGGCCGAGGCGAAGACGTTCGACCAGGACTGCGCACCCGCTTGATCGGTAGCAACAGCATCGTCGTCGAGCAGCTCGTGCGGGAGTTCAAGAAGGGCCCGCGCGCCGTCGACGGGATCGACCTCCACGTCGCGCCCGGGGAGATCTACGGCTTCCTCGGCCCGAACGGCGCCGGCAAGTCGACGACGGTTCTGATGCTGACGACGCTGCTGCCGCCGACCTCGGGCACGGCGCGCGTCGGCGGCTACGACGTCCGCACCGAAGGGCCGAAGGTGCGCTCGGTGATCGGCGCCGCGCTCGCAGGAGGCCGCGCTCGACCCGCTCCTGACCGGCCGCGACCACCTCCGGCTGCAGACGATGCTGCAGGCGATCCCGAAGGCCGAGCGCAAGCCGCGCCAGAACGAGCTGCTCGACCGGGTCGGGCTCACCGAGGCCGCCGACCGCAAGGTGGGCGGCTACTCGGGCGGCATGAAGCGCCGGCTCGACCTCGCGCTCGCGCTCGTGCACCGGCCCAGCATCCTCTTCCTCGACGAGCCGACGACGGGGCTCGACCCGCAGAGCCGCACGGCTCTCTGGGAGGAGGTCGCCCGGCTCGCGCGCGAGGACGACGTGACGGTGTTCCTGACGACGCAGTACCTCGAGGAGGCCGACGTGCTCGCCGACCGGGTCGGGATCATCGACCACGGCAAGATCGTCGCCGAGGGAACGCCGACGTCGCTGAAGGCGGAGATCGGCCGGCCCAGCATCCACGTGATCCCGTGCCGCGAGGACGACCGGCCGCGGATCGCGAGCGTTGCTCGCGCGCTTCGGCGAGCCGCTCGGCGAGCGAGCGCGATCTCGCCGTGCGGCTCCGCGACGGACCTCGGGCTCGCCGACGTGATCCGGGCGATGGACGCCGAGGGCATCGAGCGTCGACGACATCGAGCTGCGCGCGCCGACGCTCGACGACGTCTTCCTCGCCAAGACCGGCCGGACGCTCGAGGGCGCTGCGACCGAGGAGGACGAGGCACCGTCGCGATGAGCGCGCTGCCGACGCAGGTCGGCGCCCTCGCGCAGCGCTCGATCATGCGCACCGCGCGCCAGCCGGCGAGCGCGATCCCGCCGCTCATCTTCCCGGTGGCGCTCCTGCTCGTCAACTCGGGCGGCCTCAAGGCCTCGACGCAGCTGCCGGGCTTCCCGACCGACTCGTTCCTCGCCTTCGCACTCGCGGTGCCGTTCATCCAGGGCGCGCTGTTCTCGACGATGAACGCCGGCACCGACCTCGCCCGCGACATCCAGACCGGCTTCTTCTCGCGGCTCTCGCTGACGCCGGTGCGCGGCTCGGCCCTGCTCGCCGGGCAGCTCGCCGGGATCGTCGTGCTCGGCGTGCTGCAGGCGGTGTTCTACATCTCGGTCGGGCTGCTCCTCGGCGTCCGCTTCGCCGCCGGGCCGGCGGGGATCGCGCTGCTGCTCGTCTACGCGGCGCTCGTCGCGATCGGCTTCGGCGCGCTCGGCTCGTTCCTCGCGCTGCGCACCGGCTCGGGCGAGTCGATCCAGGGGCTCTTCCCGCGTGCTCTTCGTCTTCCTCTTCATCTCCTCGATGAACACGCCGCGCAACCTGATCGCCGTCGACTGGTTCCGGTTCCTCGCCTCGGTCAACCCGGTCTCGTACCTGATCGAGTGCGTCCGCAGCCTGATCATCACGGGCTGGGACGCGAGGGCGCTCGCGCTCGGCTTCGGCTTCGCGACTCGTGCTCGCGATCGTCGTCGCTCATCGCCGCGAGCCTGGGCGCTGCGGCAGAGGCTGGAGCGGACATGAGGATCTGGCCCGTCGCCTCCGGCGTCGCCTGGCGGACGCTGAAGAACGTGATCACGACGCCGTCGCTGCTCCTGCCCTCGCTGATGTTCCCGCTCTTCTTCTTCGTCGCCTTCGCCGGCGGGCTCTCGCAGGTGCAGAACACGCCCGGCTTCGACTACCCGCCCGGCTACACGGCCTTCCAGTTCGTGTTCGTCCTGCTCCAGTCGGCGGCCTTCGGCGGCGTCTTCACGGGCTTCGGCGTGGCGCGCGACTTCGAGGGCGGCTTCGCGCGCCGGCTGATGCTCGCGTCGCCGAACCGGATCGGGATCGTGCTCGGCTACTGCGCTCGCGGCGCTCGCTCCGCTGGTGCATCACCGCGACGCTGCTGACCGTGATCGCGCTGGTCGCCGGGATGCAGGTCGGCGGCGGCCCGGTCGACCTCGTCGGGCTGTACACGCTCGCGCTGATCATCAACATCTGCGGCTTCCTCTGGTCGGCCGGGATCGCGATGCGGCTGCGCACGATGCAGGCCGGGCCGCTGATGCAGATGCCGGTGTTCCTGCTCCTCTTCCTCGCGCCGGTCTACGTGCCGCTCGCGCTGCTCGGCGGCACGCTGCACGCGTTCGCGCGGTTCAACCCGGTCACCTACGCGCTCGAGGCCGGCCGCGGCTTCCTCGCCGGCGATCCCGACGCACGTCGCGCTCGGGTTCGGCCTCGCCGCTCGCGCTCGCGATCGTCTTCTCGGTCTGGGCGCTGCGCGGGCTGCGCTCCGCCGAGGCGGCCGGGTAGGTCGAGCATGCGTGCCTGGCCCGGAGAGCCGTTCCCGCTCGGCGCGAGCTGGGACGGCAGCGGCACGAACTTCTCGCTCACCTCGGAGAACGCCGAGCGCGTCGAGCTCTGCCTCTTCGACGCCGACGACGTCGAGACCCGCGTACGAGCTCGCCCGCCAGACGGCCCACAACTGGCACGGCTACCTCCCCGGCATCGGTCCCGGGCCAGCGCTACGGCTACCGCGTCCACGGGCCCTGGGCGCCCGAGCAGGGGCCACCGCTTCAACCCCCACAAGCTGCTGATCGACCCGTACGCGAAGGCGATCGAGGGCCCGGTGCTCTGGGATCGCGGCCGCACGCTCGCCTACGCCGACGGCGACGACCTCGTGATCGACGAGACGCGACGATGCCGCCGCGATCCCGAAGTCGGTCGTGATCGACGAGTCGTTCGACTGGGAGGGCGACCAGCTGCTGCGGCGCCCGTGGGACGAGACCGTCATCTACGAGCTCCACGTGAAGGGCTTCACGCAGCAGCTGCCCGGCGTGCGCGAGGATCTGCGCGGCACCTACGCGGGGCTCGCCTCGGACGCGGCGATCGCGCACCTCGTCGACCTCGGCGTGACGGCGGTCGAGCTG
The DNA here is from genome assembly GCA_963829285.1 of uncultured Thermoleophilia bacterium. Taxonomy (GTDB): domain Bacteria; phylum Actinomycetota; class Thermoleophilia; order Gaiellales; family Gaiellaceae; genus Gaiella. The sequence continues at coordinate 689,132 of CAWHHW010000004.1, forward strand.
CTGCCGATCCACCACATCGCCGACGAGCACTTCCTCCAGGAGCGCGGGCTGACGAACTACTGGGGCTACTCGACGATCGGCTTCCTCGCTCCCCATGCGGGCTACGCAGCGACCGGAACCCACGGCCAGCAGGTGCGCGAGTTCAAGGGGCTCGTCAAGGCGCTGCACCGGGCCGGGATCGAGGTGATCCTCGACGTCGTCTACAACCACACGGCCGAGGGCAACCAGCTCGGCCCGACGCTGTCGTTCCGGGGCGTCGACAACCTCGCCTACTACCGCACGATGCCCGACGAGCCGCGCTACTACAAGGACTTCACGGGCACCGGCAACTCGCTCAACCCGGTCAATCCGTCGGTGCTGCGGCTGATCATGGACTCGCTGCGGTACTTCGTGATCGAGTGCCACGTCGACGGCTTCCGCTTCGACCTCGCCTCGGCGCTCGCCCGCGAGTTCCACGACGTCGACCGCCTCTCGGCCTTCTTCGACATCATCCACCAGGATCCGGTCCTCTCCCAGGTGAAGCTGATCGCCGAGCCGTGGGACGTCGGCGAGGGCGGCTACCAGGTCGGCAACTTCCCGGTCCTCTGGACCGAGTGGAACGGGATGTACCGCGACACGATGCGCGACTTCTGGCGCGGCCACTCGGCGGTCGCGGCCTTCGCGCAGCGGTTCACCGGCTCGAGCGACCTCTACCAGTCGGACGGCCGGCGGCCGTTCGCGTCGATCAACTACATCACCTGCCACGACGGGTTCACGCTGCGCGACCTCGTCACCTACAACGAGAAGGCACAACGACGCGAACCTCGAGGGCAACGCGGACGGCACGACCGACAACCGCTCGTGGAACTGCGGCGTCGAGGGCGAGACCGACGACGCCGACGGTGAACGCGCTCCGCGACCGTCAGACGCGCAACTTCCTCGCCACGCTGCTCCTCTCGCACGGCGTGCCGATGGTGCATGGCCGGCGACGAGATCGCCCGCACGCAGCGGCGGCAACAACAACGCGTACTGCCAGGACAACGAGATCAGCTGGGTCGACTGGGAGCTCGACGAGCGGGCGCAGGCGCTGCGCGCCTTCACCCGGCGGCTGATCGCGCTCCGGCACGCGCACCCGGTCTTCCGCCGGCCGACGTTCCTGACCGGGACCGAGCAGGAGGACTCGGGCGCGCCGGACGTCTGGTGGTTCCGTCCCGACGGGCGCGCGATGACGCGGCGCGACTGGGAGCGCGGCGACGCCTCGGCGGTCGGTGCGTTCCTGAACGGGGCCGAGATCATGGCCGAGACGCGCGAGGGCGAGCCGATCGTCGACGACTCGTTCCTCGTGCTCTTCAACGCCTGGCAGCGACCCGCTGTCGTTCAGGCTGCCGCCGGCGCGCTTCGGCCGGCGGTGGTCGGTCGAGCTCTCGACGGCGGATCCCGAGCTCGAGCCGGCGCCTGGGAGGCGCCGGTGCGCGGCCGGGTCGAGGTCGAGGGCCGCTCGCTGCTGTTGCTACGCCGCGTCGGTCTAAGACTCGCGGCGCTTCGAGCACGCGGAGGCAGACGTCGACGACCGCCGGGTCGAACTGGGAGCCGGCGGCCTCGATCAGCCGCCGTCGCGCCTCCTCGACCGGCAGCGCGTCGCGGTAGGGGCGCGTCGTCGTCATCGCGTGGAACGCGTCGCAGACGAAGATGATCCGCGCCTCGAGGGGGATCTCGTCGCCCTGGAGCCGGTCGGGGTAGCCCGTGCCGTCGAAGCGCTCGTGGCAGGCGCGGACGATCGGCCGCACGTGCTCGAGCTGCTCGATCGGGGCCAGGATCCGCTCGCCGAGCTCGGGGTGCGTCTCGATCAGCACGCGCTCCTCGTCCGTCAGCGGGCCCGGCTTCGCCAGGATCTCCGTCGGGATCCCGATCTTGCCGATGTCGTGGAAGAGCGCCCCGAGCTCGACGCGCTTCAGCGTGCTCGGCTCGAGCCCGAGCTCGTCGCCGACCTTCAGGGCCATGTCGGTGATCCAGCGCGCGTGCGACGACGTGTACTCGTCCTTCGCCTCGAGCGCGTTCGCGAGCGCCTCGACGGTCGAGAGGAAGGTTCGCTCGAGGCCCTCGAAGGAGAGCGCGTTCGCGAGCGCCATCTTCGCCTGGCCGGCGATGCCGCCGAGCAGCTCGAGCTGGCGCTCGTCGAAGTCGTCCTCGCGGTCGAGCACGAAAGCGAGCACTGCGTAGCCGGATTCGAGCTTGATCGGCGCCACGGCGTAGGCGTCCGCGAGCTCACGCTGCGTAGCCGCTCCCGACGAGGTGCTCGTAGGCCGCACGCCCGACGACGAACGGCTCGGCGCCGGTCGACCAGGCGCTCGGTGGCGTCGGCGGGAAGCCGGTCGCCGGTCTGGGCGAACGTCGTGGTCGCGTCTGCGGGCCACACGCTGCGGCACTCGATCCCGCCGGTCGCCGGTTCGGGCAGCCAGACCGAGGCCCGCGGCAGGCCGAGGATGCGCGCAGCTCCGCGCGCGATCCGCTCGAGCGACCTCGTCGAGATCGGTGCTGGACGAGAGCTCCCGCGACAGCTCGAGCAGCGCCTTCGCGCTCTCCGCCTCGCGGCGCTGCGCCTCGTAGAGCTGGGCGTTGACGAGCGCGACGGACGCGTGACCGGCGAGCACCTCGAGCAGGCGCAGGTCGTCGGCGTCGAACTGGTCGAGCCCGAGCTTCGAGAGCACGAGCACGCCGACGACGTTGGCGCCGTGCGGAGCGGCACCGCGAGCGAGCGACTCCTCGATCTCGGCGGTGCCCTCGATGTGATGGCCGATCCCGCAGTTGGCGGCGTCACCCGTGAGGAACGGCTCGCCGGTTGCCGCCACGTGGCCCGTGATGCCGACGCCGACCTTCGTCACGAGGACGTCGAGCGCCGACTCGGCACCAGTCGTCAGATCGCCGCGGAACGCAACCGGCCGCAGGTCGTCTCCGTCGCGGAGGAAGACGCGGCAGTTGTGGTAGTCGATCAGCTGACGGAGCTCGTTCGCGATCGTGGAGCCGATCTCGTCGACCTCGAGCAGCCGCGTGAGCTTGTTCGAGAGGCCGTGCAGCATCTTCAGGTGGGCGATCGAGCGGACGTCCTCGCGTCTCGCCGTGGGCGAGTCGGGCCGCTCGCTCTCGTCCTCGTGGAAGACGACGATGCGCCTCTTGCCGCGGGCCTTGGCGGTCATCATCGCGATCTCGGCGCAGGCGACGAGCTCGCGGGGATTGGCGGCGTGCTCGGGCCCGAGGGCGATCCCGATCGACAGCGTCATCGGGCCGGCGAGATCGAAGTCGGCGAGCGCGACTCGCTCCGCAACGCGCTCGGCGAGCGCTCCCGCGACCTCGAGATCGCCGGAGGGAACGATGATCGCGAACTCCTCGCCGCCGATCCGGCAGACGTCGTCGTTCTGACGTACCGCCGCGCGGAGCTGGTCGGCGAGCTCGGCCAGGACCTGGTCGCCGACGGCGTGGCCGTAGATGTCGTTGACGCGCTTGAAGTCGTCGAGGTCGAGCATCACGATCGCCACCGTCCCGTGGTCGGACGAGGTGCGCACGAGCTCGGTGCGGAGCCGCTCGTGGAAGGCACGGTGGTTCCAGAGGCCGGTAAGGGGATCGGTCTGCGCCTGAAGCTCGAGGCTCGCGCGCACGTGGGCGTTGTCGAGCGCGAGCGCGGCGGCGTCACCGAAGCGGACTGCGAGCTTGAACTCGTCCTCGGTGAACTCCCGCAGGCCGACGCGGTAGATGTTGAGCGCTCCCTTGATCTGGCCGCGCGCGATCAGCGGGACGGCGATCAGCGACTCCGGATCGGGCGGCGTTCCCTCGACGAATCGGACGCGCGGGTCGAGGTCGGCGCGGTTCGCGAGTACCGGCTCGCGGTGCTCGACGGCCCAGCCGGTGATTCCCTGACCGAACGAGAACGGCTCGTCGGCCAGCACCTCGTCGGCGTAGTCGCCACGGGCGAGAACGCCGCGCAGCTCGCGCGTCGCCTCGTCTGCCTCGTAGAACGCGAGGTCGTCGTGGGGGATCAGCTCGCCGACCGTGTCGGCGATGCGTTCGAGCAGTGCGTCGAGCGACTGCTCGGAGAGCACGTCGTGGAACACGTCGGCAAGCCGGCGGTACGACTCGACGAGCGCAAGCGAAGCTGCGTCGTCTTTGCCGCGAGCCGGTGCCTTTGCAGCCGCAGAGGTTTCGGTCGAGGAGGTCACAATTCCACCCCTCCCATCGGCGCCCGGGGGGTGGGTCTTGAATTTCTTCGCTACTCGGCCTGGCCGCCGGTCACCGGCGGCAGGGCGCTCCACGGAAACGTGATCCAGCGGTCGGTTCGGCGCCAGACGTACTCGCTCTCCACCGTCGACCGCGACTTCTCGTAGAGCACCGCGACGCGCGCTTCGGCGACCCGGCCGGTGCAGAAGTCGCGCACGAGCTCGAGCGTCGCACCCGTGTCGGCGACGTCGTCGGCGATCAGCACCCGCGCCGAGGCGAGATCGACGAGATCGGGAACGGGCGGAAGCAGCATGGGCAACTCCAGCCGCTCGTCGATCCCGGTGTAGAACTCGACGCTGATCGTGGCGGTGTTCTTGATGCCGAGCGCGTACGCGAGGGCGCCCGCCACGAGCAGCCCTCCGCGCGAAATCCCGAGCACGAGGTCGGGAACCCAGTCGTCTGCATGCACGTCATCGGCGATCGCACGGCAACCTCGTCCGAGATCGTCCCAGCTCATCAGCTCGCGGGCGTCGTCCGTCACCGCCACATCGTCTCAGAACCGCCGGGACCGTCGTCCGGTTGCCGGCGGAACCAGCCGAGCCAGAGGATCACGGCGAGCACGGCGAGAGGGAGGACGATGGCAGCAGCGATCCAGCCGACCGGTCCCGCAAGCGCTGCGAGCAGGATCAACGCCGGGAGCCCGATGAAGAGCCCCACGGCAACGGCGATCGCAGCTCCGAGCGACATCGCTCAGCCTGCCGCGGTTGCAGTGATCTCGTTGGCGGCAGCCACGCCGGGGGTGGGGATGGCCGTGACCCACAGCATCAGGTAGCGGCCACTTCGCGGGCGCAGCACGAATGTCGTCCTCGCCGTCATCACCTTCGAGCCGGAGACGGCGACGAACGGCCCCTTCGCCGTGTCGCCGACTTGAATCTCTGCCGTGTACCCGGGGCTCTCGGTCGCAACGGTGACGTGCGTGGCCTTGACGGCCTTGCCGGCGTCGAGCACGAGCCCGACGCCGCTCTTCGTGAAGGACGCGTGGTAGCGCTCGCTCTTCCAGGCGGTCGCGGCGTTCCCGTCGGTGGCGAGAGCTGCCTGGGAGTCGTTCTCGGTGCCGTCTCCCTGCGGATCGTAGGCGCCGACGCCGGTGAGGGGGATCCGGACGGCCGCGCGATGCGCGGGCACGGGCACAATCGGGGCGGCGGCCACGGTCGCAGCGTTTGTCCCGATGCCCGTGCGCGCGTCTCTGCCGCCGTTGCCGCTCGCGATCACGATCGCCGCGATGCCGACGAGCAGGGCAGCCATTCCTGCGGCCCCGAGCAGGCGAGCCGTGCCAGCCTTCCCCTTCGTCGTCGGTTGTGAACGTGCCACGTCCCTATCGTTGCACCCTCGGTCAACTACTGACGGGGCCGACGGGGAAAGCACCGTCGCACAGCAGGCGGTGCACTGACGCGGACAGAGCCGAGACGGGCGACCCTTCGATGGTCATCCAAGCGAGTGAAAGGGAACGATTCCAGTGAAGCGCGCCATCTCTGCCACCGTCACCGTTGCTCTTGCCGCGGTGTTCGCCGCTGCCGCTCTCGCGGCACCGGCGGTGAACAACACTCTTGTGATCTCCCACGTCGTCAAGGGCTGCCACACCTGGTCGCTCAACGGCGCAAAGCCCGCCGTCAACCAGCTGATCAAGCTGCGCGCCGGCCAGTCGTTCACGATCAAGAACACCGACGTCATGCCGCACCAACTGGTCAAGCTGAGCGGCCCGCCGGTCACGATGAAGCTCGTCTTCCCGGGCATGACAGGGAAGAGCACGGGGATGATGAAGGCCCCGTACGCAGCCGGATTGATGCCGCACATGTCCTCGACCCTGCGCCTCACCTTCCCGACCGCGGGCGTCTACACCCTCAAGACGGCTGCCGGTGAGGACTACTTCGCCGGAGTCCAGACGGTCGGCGAGGACAACGTGCTCAAGGTCCGGGTGGTCGTCGGGTAGCCGGCGCGCTTCCCCGCACGCACCATCCGCAGCCCGCAGCGCCGCACTTCGTGTGGTGCTGCGGGCTGTCCCCCTCGAGTGCCCTCCCATCTTGAGCGCTGCGCGCCACCCGAAGCACGTCGTGCCCTTGCTCGGGCCGGTCCGACGATCGTCTACCGGGCCGAGGCGGTGGCTACGGCCGCGATGCGGCGCAGCATCCCCGCGAAGATCCACGAATGGAGCGGAAAGAGGCCATACCAGTAGATGGCACCCGGAAGGCCGACGGGATCGAAGATCGCCGTCTGGTGGATTGTGCTCCCGTCGCTGTCACCGTCGACCTCGAATTGAAGCCACGCCCTTCCCGGCAGCTTCATCTCGGCCCGAAGGAGCAGCAGACGGTCGGGCTCGACGGCCTCGACGCGCCAGAAGTCAACGGTGGCGTCGGGAGTGAGTTGATCGGGGTCACGCCGGCCGCGACGGAGCCCCACGCCACCGACGAGCAGGTCGACGAAGCCACGCAGGTGCCAGAGCGCATCTCCGAAGTACCAGCCGGTCGCGCCTCCTATGCGCCGGATCGGGTCGAACGCCTCCGAGGGCGCAGCGGGGACGCGAACCGACCGCGAGTCCACGAGGCGTTTCCCGAAGCGAATGCCGCCGTACCGCTTCGGCCCGAGCCCGGCCGAGGAGCGCGCGTCCGACCAGCGCGTCTCGGCGAACTCATGGTTCTCGTGCGCAAGCGCGCGCGCGATCGCTCCGCGATGGCCGAGTGGCCGGATCGGGAAGGCCTGCAGCGCAGATGCGTCCCGAACGACAGTCTCGTGCGGGAGGCTCTCGATCAGCTTCCGTCCGACGCGTGCGTAGACGGGCGTGACGAGCCCGAGCCAGAGGCTCGACAGGCGGGGCGTCAGCACCGGCACGGGCACGATCCGGCGCTGCAGTCCGGCCTGGCGCGCGTATTCGCGCATCAACTCCTCGTAGGAGACCTGATCCGCCCCGCCGATCTCGAACACGGCGTTCCCGTCGAGTGAGAGGTCGAGCGCTGCCACGAGGTAGGCGAGCACGTCCTCGATCGCAATCGGCTGTGCCACGCTTCGGACCCAGCGTGGCGTGATCATCACGGGGAGCCGCTCGACGAGCGCTCGGATGATCTCGAACGACAGGCTGCCGGAGCCGATCACGACCGAGGCACGGAACTCGACTACCTGCACGCCGGAGCGAGACAGGATCTGCCCCACCTCCTGCCGGCTCGCGAGGTGGGGTGAGAGGTCGGGTCCGGCGCCGAGCCCGCCGAGGTAGACGATCCGTCGCACGCCGGCTTCTGCGGCGGCCGTGGCGAAGTTCGCAGCAGCCTGGCGATCCTCGTCCGCGAAGCTCCCGGCGGATCCCATCGAGTGCACGAGGTAGTAGGCGACATCGACACCGTCCAATGCGGGCCGCAGCGTCTCGATGTCGAGGACGTCCCCGACGACAATCTCCGCCTTCACACCAGGATCGCTCAGGGCCTCGGGTCGGCGCGTGAGGCAGCGGACGCTCTGCCCGCGCTCCGCGAGGAGGTGCAGGAGGCGGCCGCCGACGTACCCGGTCGCGCCTGTCAAGAGTACGAGGCCCTGGCGAGGATGACGGGGTCGGGTCATGCCGCCACCATACCAGTAATCTAGACAAAAGCTTGACAATTGGGCCATTCGACTATACAAAACCTGTACCACGCAGCGAACAGGAGGGCCAATGGCAGAAATCCACTCGGACTCGACCCGGACGTCGATCGCCGTCGAGCACATCCGCGGCGGCGCCTATCGGCTTACCTCCTCGTTCATCGTCCGACGGCCACTCGACACCGTCTTCCGGTTCTTCTCCGACGCGCACAATCTCGAGACGTTGACACCGCCCTGGCTCAGGTTCCGCGTTCTCACCCCGGCGCCGATCACGATCGAGCGTGGGACGAGAATCGACTACGCCCTCCGCATCCATGGCGTCCCGATCCGCTGGAAAGGCGAGATCGACGTGTGGGAGCCACCGTTCCGATTTGCCGACCGCCAATTACGAGGCCCGTACCGCCGCTGGCAGCACGAGCACACCTTTCAGCAATGCGACACCGGCACTCTCGTTCGGGATTGCGTCGACTTCGAAGTACACGGCGGCAGGCTCGCCGGCCGGTTTGTCGCGGCGGACGTACGGCGCGTCTTTTCGTACCGCCGCGACTGCCTGCTCGACCTGTTCACCGATCAGGCACCGCGCAGAACGGAGGAGACGATCTGATGCGGTGCGTTCGTCGTCGAGCCGCGTTCCTGCAGGCCCGTTCCCAGGGCTGAACGGTGCCCGAGGATCACGTCTCCGGGCCCACCACCGCGGTCGTCCTGTTCACACGCGACCTGCGAGTGCGAGACAACCCGGTGCTCGCCGAGGCGACTCACGCTGCCGACCGCGTGGTGCCGATGTTCGTTCTCGACCCGCGGCTCCTTCGTCGCTCACCTCGACGGACGGCGTTTCTGCTCGAGAGCCTCGCCGACCTCGACAGGAGCCTGCGAGAGCTCGGCGGGCGCCTCATCGTTCGTCGCGGAGATACCGTCACGGAGGTCTCGCGGGTCGCGCGCCAGGTGGGTGCCCGGAGCATCTTTCTCGCCGCCGATGTCAGCGCCTACGCGCAGCGGCGCGAGCTCGAGCTCCGGCGCGCGCTCCCGCGACTCGATGTGCGTGCCCTGCCGGGTCTCTTCGTCCTCGAGCCCGGCGAGATAGCTCCGGTCGGCGCGACGCACTACCGCGTATTCACGCCCTATTGGCGTGCGTGGGAGCGCGAGCCGTGGCGGCGCCAAGTCGACGCGCCGCACCGGCTCGTGCTGCCGGAGATCGAGTCAGAGGAGCTACCCGGGCCGGCCGACTCCTTGCGAGCCACCCGGCCGCTCGGAGGAGAGACCGCCGGGAGGGCGCTCCTTGGCCGTTGGCTTGCCGGAGGTCTCATCTCGTACTCCGAGCTGCGCGACCTGCCGGCAGCGGACGGCACCTCGCGTCTCTCCCCGTACCTGCATCTCGGATGCGTCTCGCCGCTCGAGGTTGCGACCCGTTCCGGCGCTGGTGAGTTCAGGCGGCAGCTCTGCTGGCGTGACTTCTACGGACAGCTGCTGTGGGCGAACCCAGGTGCACAGACAGATGATCTGAGACCACGCGGGTATGACTGGGACGAGGACCACAAGGCGCTCGCCGCCTGGCAAGAGGGCCTGACCGGCTACCCGATCGTCGATGCAGCGATGCGCCAGCTACAGCGTGAAGGCTTCATTCACAACCGGGCACGAATGGTCGCGGCGTCCTTCCTGACGAAGGATCTCAACCTCGACTGGCGGCTTGGCGCCGCACACTTCGATCGGCTCCTCCTCGACGGCGACGCTGCGAACAACTCAGGCGGCTGGCAATGGGCCGCCGGGACAGGCACCGACGCCCGACCGGGCCGCATGCTCAACCCGGCACGCCAAGCGGAACGGTTCGACGCGGACGGTGCGTACGTTCGCCGACACGTTGCCGAGCTGGCTGCCGTCGAAGGCAGAGCCGTCCACCGGCCGTGCCCGCGCGACGCGCCGGGCTACCCGCCGCCGATCATCGACCACGCCGAAGCCGCGCGCCGCTTCCGGATGCGGTCGGCCGAATCCTTACGGTCGTACTGAATCTCGGCCCACACTCTGTGTTCAAGCCGGGATCCGGCTTGCGAGGGTTGCCGCGGCGGTGGCCGGATCGCCCTCGAGCAAGACCGCCCCGACGCGCTCGGCGAGATCGGCGTCGGCCGCTGCACCGCCTATTGCAACGGGCGTCAGCGCGGCCAGCGCGGCCAGCTCGGGCTCGACGGCCTGGAGCAACTCGGGAACGGTCGCAGCAAAGACGACGGCAGCGGGCCGGATAGCCTCCGCCGTGCGCTCGATGGTGGAGATCGGGGTGTCTGCGCCGAGGAACACGATCCGCCAGCCGGCCTCGCGGAGCGCGACGCCAAAGAGGACGAGCGGTAGGTCGTGTTGTTCGCCCGGCGGGCAGGCGAGGAGAGCGAGTGGGCCTGTTCCGCGACCCCAGCCGCGCGCGATCCCCAGGAGACGGCCGCGAAGGACGTTGCTGGCGAAGTGCTCCTGCGCGACCGTCACGTCGCCGACCGCCCAGCGGTCGCCGAGTGAGCGCAGCACGGGCATGACGATGTCGACGAGGACGGCGTCGGTGCTGAATGTCGCGAGCGAGCGGTCGAGCACGCCGTTCGCGGCCGGCTCGTCGTATCGTTCGAGAGCTTCCTGCAAGGCGGCGGCCGACCCGGCGGGATCCTCTGCAGCTGCGGTGTTCGGGCCGTCGGGCTGCTCGAGAGCCGCCCGGGCCGCCTGGGCGGCCGAGAGACCGGTTCCGAGGTGGCGCTGCATCGACCGCACACGAGCCTCGTCGGCGTCGGAGTAGAGGCGAAAGCCGCCCGCGGAGCGGGTCGGCTGCAGCAACCCGTACCGACGTTCCCAGGCGCGTAGGAGCTCCGGGGTGACGCCGACACGGCGACTGAGCTCGCCTATCCGAAGCTGCCCCGCAAGCGCGTCCACGTGCTCACTATACAGATATTGGACAAAGTCTTGACATGAGGGCAAATATCTGTACAAACACTATACGCATCGTGAACAGTGACACGGAGGCGGAACCGGCTCGCGCCGCTGACTCGATGCAACCCACCCTGCACACCACGAGAAAGGAACACCCGGCATGAAGAAGTCAATCGCAGCGCTCGGCGCCGTAGTCATCGTTGCCGCCGCTCTCGGCGGGACCGCCACGGCCGCACCCGCCAAGCAGGCGGGAATGAACGACAAGAACATCGTCCAGACGGCTGTCGCCTCGGGCCAGTTCACGACTCTGGTCTCTCTCGTCAAGCAAGCAGGACTTGCCGGCGCTCTTTCGGCGCCCGGCCAGCTGACCGTGTTCGCTCCCACCGACGCAGCCTTCGCGAAGGTTCCGAAGGCGACGCTCGCCGCGTTGGGAAAGAACAAGACGCTGTTGAAGTCCGTTCTTCTCTACCACGTCGCCAATGGGAAGGTCCCGGCGGCAAAGGTCGTCACGTTGAAGTCCGTCAAGACGCTGCAGGGTGGCGCGCTTTCGATTCGCGTCACCGGCGGCAAGGTGTTCATCGGCGGCGCGAAGGTCGTGACGCCCGACGTGATCGCTTCGAACGGTGTGATTCACGTGATTAACAAGGTCCTGATTCCGGCGTCCTAGTTGCCGGCACGGAAGGGAACGTCGTGCTCTGCCTCCGCCTCGGTCTCCGGCCGCGGCGGAGGCAGCTGGGCGCTCCATCTCTCCTGTCGTCGGCCGCAAATGAACAGGGAGTGAATCTGCAATGGCACGCTATGTAACGACGATCGAGTCCGGCCTCCCCGCGGAAACCGCGTTCTCCTACATGGCGAACTTCGCAAACGCTCGTGTCTGGGACCCGAGCGTGAGCGACGCCCGTCCTGTCGATGATCGGACGCTTGGCGTCGGGTCTGCATTCGACCTCGTCGCGCGCTTCGCCGGGCGCGACGTTCCGCTCTGCTACACGATCGTCTCCTACGAGGAGCCGCATCGCGTCGTTCTCGAAGCGCGACGTCCGGGATTCGTCTCTCGAGACACGATCACGGTCGAACCCTCCGAGCGCGGGTCGACGGTGCACTACGACGCGACGCTGGCGTTCAGTGGCCTCGGCCGGCTCTTCGATCCGGTCATGCAACGCATCTTCAACGGTGTCGGAGCGCGGGCGACGACCGGCATGGAAGCCGCGCTGAACCCGTAGTGAGGTCACGCAGATGAAGATCGCCGTCATAGGTACGGGCATCTCGGGCCTCGGAGCAGCGCACGCGCTCTCCAAGGGCCACGACGTCGAGCTGTTCGAGCGCGACGACCGTGCCGGTGGCCACTCGAACACGGTCTTCCACACGGTCGCGGGCCGGACGCTGGCACTCGACACCGGGTTCATCGTGCACAACGAGGACACCTATCCGAACCTCGTCCGGCTCTTCCGCGAGCTTGGCGTGCGTACGCAGCCGTCTGAGATGAGCTTCTCTGTTGCCTGCGAACGGCACGACCTCGAATACTCGGGTACTCGCCCTCCGTTCTCGCGGCTGACGCTCGAGATAGCCCGCTTCCTGCGTGCAGGAAGTCGCGTGCTGGACAACCCGCGCTACGAGGGTTGGAGTCTGTCGCGCTATGTCGACGAGGAGCACTACTCGCCAGGCTTCAGGGATCACTTCCTCGTTCCGCTCTGCGCCGCTCTCTGGTCGACCGCCCCCAGCCAGACGCTAGAGTTCCCCCTCGTCTACGCGATTCGCTTCCTTTCCAACCACGGGATCCTTGGCTTTCGGCGCCTCCCTTGGAAGACGGTCACGGGCGGTAGCCAGACGTACGTGCGCGCACTGTCGGAGCGGCTGCGCATCAACCTCTCGACCGAGGTTCGCTCGCTCCGCCGCCGCGACGGAGGCGTCGACGTGCGGTTCGAGGGTGACGAGGTGCGGCGCTTCGACGGCGTCGTGGTCGCGACCGACGCTGAACAGGCCCTGAGCCTGCTCGAGGATCCGAGCGACGACGAGCGACGCCTGCTCGGCGTGTTCGGCACGACCGTGAACGACACGGTCCTCCACACCGACGAGCGATTCCTGCCCCGGCGCGTCTCTACCCGCGGCTCGTGGAACTACCAGCTCCGCGACTGCGGCTCGAGCGGCGGCAGCCCGACGATGACCTACTACCTGAACAAGCTCCAGCGCCTCGACGAGGACGAGCACTACTGCGTCACGCTCAACCGCACGGCCGAGATCGACCCGGCGCGGATCATCCGTCGCGTCTCCTACCGGCACCCGCTGGTGACGCTCGAGACGATGCGGGCGCAGCCCGAGCTGTCGAGCCTCAACGGCCCGCGCGCCACAGCCTTCGCGGGCGCGTGGCAGGGATACTGCTTCCACGAGGACGGCCTGCGGTCGGGCCTCGCCGCAGCCGCTGCGCTCACGGTGCACGCGTGAGGTCGGCGCTCTACACCGGCACGGTGATGCACGCGCGCAAGACGCCGAAGGAAAACGTCTTCCGCTACCGCGTCTGCTTCTACCTGCTCGACCTCGACGAGCTGCCACAGCTCGACCGCCGCGTACGGCTGTTCGGGTGGAACCGTCGTAGCGTCGTGAGCCTCCACGACGGAGACCACCTCGACGTGCGTGGCTACCTGGCCGAGCACGGGATCGAGACCGACCGGATCCTGCTCCTGACGAACCTGCGCGTCCTCGGCTATGTCTTCAACCCGGTCAGCTTCTTCTACTGCTACGCCGGAGGCGAGCTCGTCTGCATCGTCGCCGAGGTGAGCAACACCTTCGGCGAGCGGCACCCCTATCTGCTCTCGCCCCGCAACCAGGACACGCAGGAGCCGCGGCGTTCGTACCGTCACGAGAAGCGGCTTCACGTCTCGCCGTTCTTCGGCCTCGATCAGAGCTATCAGTGGTGGTTCTCCGAGCCCGGTGAGCGGCTCGACGTCCGGATCGACCTCACCGAGGGAAACGAGCGGCCCTTCTACGCAACGCTGACCGGAAGACGGCGGCAGCTGACGAGCGGGACGTTGGCCCGCGCGCTCGTGCGCTATCCGCTGATGCCGCTGCAGGTGATCGGCCTCATCCACCTGCAGGCCGCGAGGCTCTGGCTCAAGCGGGTGCCGTTCTTCCACAAGCCGCCGTTCGTCGCCGGCGAGGGATCGGTGAGGAGATGAGCGAAGCGCTCCGGGGCATACCGAAGGCCGGCACATCGCTCGGCGGGCGCGTCGCGGAGCGCGTGGCAATCCATGCTCTCGCCGGGCTCAGGCACGGCGCGCTCGAGCTGCGGCTTCCGGACGGCGCTGTACATCGCGCCGGATCGGGCGAGCCCGTGGTCGTCACCGTCGAATCCAACGATCTCTTCCGACGCCTTGCGCGCTCTCCGCGCATCGGGCTCGGTGAGTCGTACGTCGCGGGCGACTGGCACACCGACGACCTGCCGGGCCTCGTCGCGCTCGTGATCCGGAACGTCGAGCTCTGGCGTCGTGACTCGCGGCTTGCGCGGGTCGAGCGCTTTCGCCCCCATTTCACGCCGCGTCAGAGCCCGCGCAAGGCTCGCCGCAACATCCGGTACCACTACGACCTCGGCAACGACTTCTACCGGCTCTTCCTCGACGAGTCGATGACGTACTCGAGCGCCGTGTGGGAACCGGACGACACGCTCGAGCAGGCGCAGGAGCGGAAGCTGCGGATGATCTGCGACAAGCTCGCCCTTGGTCCCGGCGACCACGTGCTCGAGATCGGCTGCGGTTGGGGGAGCTTCGCTCTCATGGCGGCGGGCGAGTACGGCGCTCGTGTGACCGGGGTGACGATCTCCCAGGAACAGCTCGAGCTGGCGCGCTCGCGCGTCGCTGCGGCGGGTCTCGCGGACCGGGTCGAGATCCTGTTTCAGGACTATCGGACGCTCGAGGGGCAGTTCACGAAGATCGCCTCGATCGAGATGCTCGAGGCGATCGGCTACTCCCAGTACCCGACCTTCTTCGCCGCCTGCGACCGGCTCCTTGCTCCCGGCGGGCTCGCCGCGATCCAGGTGATCGGCATGCCCGACCAGCGCTTCGAGCGCTACCGCAGGAAGGAGGACTGGATCCAGCGCTACATCTTCCCGGGCTCGCTGCTCCCGTCTCTCGAGGTGCTCCAGACGACGATGAGCCGCTCGTCCGAGCTGATCGTGGTCGGGTTGGAGGAGATCGGGCCGCACTACGCGGACACGCTGCACGCCTGGCGCGAGCGCTTCTTCGCGCGGCTGCCCGAGGTGCGCAGGCTCGGGTTCGACGAGCGGTTCGTGCGGACCTGGGACTTCTATCTCGCCTCGTGTGAGGCACTGTTCAGGACGCGGGCGATCCGTGACATGCAGCTCGTCCTCGGTCGGCCCTTCGAGGAGCCGGCGTGAGAATCTGGATCACCGGTGCGAGCACCGGCATCGGCGCGGCGACCGCGCGCGAGCTCGCGGCGCGCGGGCACGAGCTCTTCCTCACCGCTCGCTCCGCCGACAAGCTCGCAGAACTGCCGGGCGTTGCCAAGCCGGGCGACGTCACCGATCGCGAAGCGATGCGTCGAATCGCGGAGGAGATTGCACCGGTCGACGTCGCGCTGCTCAGCGCCGGCACGTACGAGCCGGTCACACCCGAGACGTTCCGGGCCGAGATCTTCCGGTCGCACCTCGACGTGAACGTGATGGGCACTGTTCATTGCATCGAGTCCGTGCTGCCGGACATGCTGCGCCGCCGCGCAGGCCGCATCGCCGTCGTGGCAAGCGTGACGGGCTTCGCAGGTCTCCCGCGCGCCGAGGCGTACGGCGCCACGAAGGCCTTTCTGATCTCGATGTGCGACTCGCTTCGGTCCGATCTCGACGGAAGCGGGGTTGCGGTCACGGTGATCAATCCGGGCTACGTGCGTACGCCGCTGACCGACCAGAACGACTTCGAGATGCCGTTCCTGATCGAGGCCGAGGAGGCCGCGAGGATCATCGCCGACGGCATCGAGCGAGGGAAGACCGAGATCTCCTTCCCGGGACGGATGGCGCTCGCGATGAAGCTCCTCGGCTCTGCGCCCGGTGCGGTCGCCCGCCCCTACACCGCCCGCGTCGCGCGTAGGTTGCGTCGATGATTCAGGAGGACGTGAGGATCAAGACCGTCCGCGAGCGCACGAGCGTTCCGAGCCAGCTCGTCGGGATCGTGGCCATCGTCGTGCCACCGCTCGGGCTCGTCGCCGCGGTCTGGCTGCTCTGGAATCGCGGCGTCCACCCGGTCGACCTCGTGCTGCTCGCGGGCTTCTACGTCGCCTGCGGGCTCGGGATCACGGTCGGCTTCCACCGGCTCTTCACCCACAAGAGCTTCGAGACGAGCGCCCCGCTTCGGGCTCTCTGGGCGATTCTCGGCAGCATGGCGATGCAGGGCCCCGTCACCCAGTGGGTGACCGACCACCGAAAGCACCATGCGCTCTCCGACCAGCCCGGTGACCCGCACTCTCCGCACGCGGGGCACGGCGACTCGCTGGCCGAGCACGTTCTCGGGCTCTGGCACTCGCACGTCGGCTGGCTCTTCTCGACGAAGGGCCTCGAGCGCGGGCTCGAGTACGGGCGCGACCTGTACGACGACCGGCTCGTGCGGGCAGTGGACCGCCTCTATCTGCTCTGGGTCGCGCTCACGCTGGGGCTTCCGTTCCTCGCCGGCTACCTCGTCGGCGGAACCTGGGAGCGCGGGCTCGAGGCGATGGTCTGGGCCGGGCTCGTGCGAATCTTCCTCTTCCAGCACGTGACGTTCTCGATCAACTCGATCTGCCACTTCTTCGGGGATCAGCCGTTTCGCACCCGCGACGAGAGCCGCAACGTCTGGCTGCTCGCGATCCCGTCGTTCGGTGAGTCGTGGCACAACGGCCACCACGCGTTTCCGGCCTCGGCGACTCACGGCCTCGAGCGCGGTCAGCTCGACATCTCTGCGCTCGTGATCCGCGGGATGGAGAGGCTCGGCCTCGCCTCCGAGGTCAAGCGCCCCGACCTGCAGCAGATAGAGCGGCGACGCGCCTGACGGCGTGGCGTGGACGCCGACGCCGGATGCCCTGATGGAAGTACCGCCCGAAGCGCACCGCACCCGTTGGCTCGGTCTCGTCGCGCTGACGCTCGGCGTGGCGATGATCATCGTCGACGCGACGATCGTCAACGTTGCGATTCCGTCGATCATCGAGGACCTCGGGATCAGCTACACGGAGGCCGAGTGGACGAATGCGATCTACTCCCTCGTCTTCGCGGCGCTGCTGATCTCGTCGGGGCGGC
Source organism: uncultured Thermoleophilia bacterium (assembly GCA_963829285.1). Lineage (GTDB taxonomy): Bacteria > Actinomycetota > Thermoleophilia > Gaiellales > Gaiellaceae > Gaiella. The sequence goes on from CAWHHW010000004.1 coordinate 706,101, forward strand.
TCGGGGACAAGCTGGGGCGAAAGCGGTTGTACCTGGCCGGTCTCGTCGTCTTCGTGCTGGCCTCGATGTTGGCCGGCCTGGCCCAGAGCGGCCCGCAACTCCTCGGGGCGCGGTTTCTGCAGGGGGTCGGGGGAGCGCTGATCCTGCCGTCGACGCTGTCGATCGTGAATGCGACGTTCCGTGGCCGGGAGCGGGCGATTGCGTTCGGGATCTGGGGGTCGGTGATCGGCGGCATGGCCGCGCTCGGCCCCTTGATCGGAGGCTGGGCGACGACCGACCTGAGCTGGCGCTGGGCGTTCTACATCAACCTCCCGGTCGGCATCGCGGCGTTCGCAGGGGCGTGGCTGTTCGTGCACGAGAGCCGCGATCCGTCCGCCGGGCGGGGCTTCGACCTCCCGGGTACCGCGACGTTGTCCGGCGGGTTGGCCTTGCTCGTCTTCGGGCTGATCGAGGGACAGAGCTATGGCTGGGTGCATCCGAAGCGCACTCTGTCGATCGGCCCGCTGAGCTGGCCCTTCGACTCGATCTCTCCCATTTTCTGTGCGCTCGTCGCCTCGGCGATCCTGCTGCTCGCGTTCGTCGCGATCGAACGCAGGCGCACCAGGCAGGGCCGGCAGGTGCTCGTCGACTTCTCGCTCTTCGCGATCCCGAGCTTTCGGTACGGCAACATCACCGTCTCGATCGTCAGCCTGGGGGAGTTCGGCCTCATCTTCGTGATCCCGCTCTTCCTCCAGTCGGTGCTCGCGTACAGCGCACTCGAGACCGGGGTTGCCTTGCTCGGCCTCGCGGGAGGCGCGTTCCTGGCAGCGCCGTTCGCGGCGAAGCTCGCTCAGCGCTACGGCGGTCGTCTCGTCGTGCGCTTCGGGATGGCGCTCGAGGTCGTCGGTACTGCCGGGCTCGGGCTCGTGTTCGCGCCCGGAATGGCCTGGTGGCACTTCGAGCCGTTCCTCTTCGTCTACGGGTTCGGGATCGGTCTCGCAACGGCACAGCTGACGAGCGTGATCCTCGTCGATGTCCCGATGCCCCAGTCAGGTGAGGCTTCCGGGATCCAGTCCACGTCTCGCCAGGTCGGCTCGGCGCTCGGGATCGCCATCCTCGGCGGCGCTCTCGCGGTCCTCTTCTCGCACTACGCACGCACGGGGCTCGACCAGCTGCCAGGGCTCCCGGCCGGCCAGAGGGCTGCGATCGTGCAGGCGGTCGACGAGCACGGGGGACCTGCGATCACGGGAGTGCGGGCGGTGCCCGGCTCGCAGCAGGTCGTGGCAAAGCTCGGCGACGCGTTCGCGTCGGCGGCCAGCACCGTGGCGTTCATCGCCAGCGGGTTCATCGCGCTCGGGCTCCTCTCGAGCCTCCTCTTGCCGCCCTCCGTCGCGTCGAGGAGGCGGGACCAAACCGCACCAGGCCGCTAGGGCGAGCTCAGCACGGGAGCGATGTGCTCGACAAAGGTCTCGAGCAGGCGCGCGTTGTACTCGACGCCGAGCTGGTTCGGCACGGTGAGCAGGAGCGTGTCGGCCTCGCGCACGGCGACGTCGCGGCTCAGCTCCTCCGCGATCACGTCGGGCTCGCCGACGTAGCTCTTCCCGAAGCGCGAGAGCGATCCGTCCAGGTAGCCGACCTGGTCGGTGGCGTCACTCTCGGCCCGGCCGCCGAAGTAGAGCCGGTCGATGTCGGTCACGATCGGGATCACGCTGCGGCTGACGGAGATTCGCGGCTCGCGCTCCCACCCGGCCCGCGTCCACGCGGCGCGGTAGAGGGCGATCTGCTCGGCCTGGAGCTCGTCGAAGGGAACGCCGGTGTCTTCGGTGAGCAGCGTCGAGCTCATCAGGTTCATGCCTTGCTCGGCGGCCCATTCGGCGGTCTTGCGGGTGCCGGCGCCCCACCAGATCCGATCGCCGAGGCCGGGCGAGTGCGGCTCGATCGCGAGCGGGCTCCGTGGACCCGGTCATCTGCGGGTCGGAGAGCGCGACGCCGGCCCCGGCGATCGCTGCCCGGAACAGCGCCGTGTGCGAACGGGCCAGGTCCGCGTCGGTCTCGTCCTCGCTCGGGACGTATCCGAACGCCTCCGAGCCGCGAAGGGCAGGCTCGGGTGAGCCGCGGCTGATCCCGAGCTGGAGCCGGCCGTCGCTGATCAGATCGGCGGCGGCCGCCTCTTCGGCCATGTAGAGCGGGTTCTCGTAGCGCATGTCGATCACGGCCGTGCCGATCTCGATCCGGCTCGTGCGCGCGCCGATCGCGGCGAGCAGAGGAAACGGCGACGCCAGCTGGCGCGCGAAGTGGTGCACGCGCACGAAGGCGCCGTCGATCCCGAGCTCCTCGGCTGCGACCGCCAGCTCGATCGTCTGGACGAGCGCGTCTCTCGCCGTCCGCGTCTGGGATCCGTGAACCGGTTGCCAGTGGCCGAAGGAGAGAAACCCGACACGCTTCACGCGGCCATCCTACGGTCCGTGCGCTTGGCGATCAGCGTTCGAGCAGCAACGTCACATGCACGTCCAGCCGCCGTCCACGACGAGGTTGATGCCGTTGATCGCCTCGTTCTCGAGCAGGAAGCGCGACGCGCTCACGACCTCCGCCATCGTCACGAGGCGCCCGATCGGCGTCCGCTGCACGAGCGCCTGCAGGCGCTCGTCGGGCATGTCGCGCCATTGCGGGCTGTCGCCGACGATGGCCGGGTGCAGTGCGTTGACGCGCGTGGGCGCGAGCTCGGTCACGAGGGTGCGCACGAGGCTCGTGACGCCACCGTTCACGGTCGTGACGGTCGTCGAGCCGGGATAGGGCCGGTCGCGTGCGAGGCCTCCGTAGATGAGGATCGAGGCGTTGTCGCCGAATCGCGGGATCAGCGTGTGGATCACCTCGGTGTAGCCGACGAGCTTGAGCGTCACCAGCCGCAGAGCGCTGTCGATGTCGTACTCGCGGACCTTGTTCACGTCGCGCTCGATCGCGGCGAGGGCGAGGTAGTCGACCGGGCCCACGTCCGCGAGCCGGCCCGCGATCGAATGCGGGTCGGCGAGGTCGAAGCCGATGCCGCGGGTGGCGCCGCCGATCTCGCTCGCGGCTGCCTCGGCACGGGCCTGATCTCGTCCCGTGACGACGACGTCGCGGCCACTGTCGGCGTACGACTGCGCGAGCTCGCGGCCCAGCCCCTGCGTGCCGCCGACGATGACGACATTCCCTGCTGTCATGTCGCTCTCTCCTCTACGCGGGTCGTACCGCGCTCGACAGGATCGACGCCGACAGGCTCGATCGTGAAGAAGCCCCTCGGTGTGCGTTGCCCGATTGTCCAGCGAGCATAAACGGCACAGCGTCGACGCGTCAACGCCTCCGGGCGCCTTCCGAGCACCGGGACAGGCGTGATTCGGCGCAGGTCTTGGTCGAGCAGCCGTCCGACCGGGGGTAGGCGAAGCGCGCCATGTTTGCGGGTTTCGTCCAGTCACTGTTGACACTGCTCTCCACACCTGCACAGAATGGGCGCCTGGCCGCGGCATGCAACTCACCGTCGTCCCACCCCGAAGGGACGGTCCGTTGACCGCCCCCGGTCGGTCGTTCGTCGCGAGCGCCGTCGTCGCAGCCCGCTTCCTCCCGGTCTGGCTTGCAACCGCACTGCTCGCGATCGTCGCCGCGATCATCGCGCCCGAAACGCTCCAACATACGTCGTGGTCGTACGTCCTCCCGTACATGACGATTCTCGCCGTTGCGGCGCTCGGGCAGATGCTCGTCGTCATGCAAGGCCGGCATCGACCTCTCGACCGCCGGGCGTCATGTCCTTCGGCGCGAACTTGCTCGTCGGCGTGAGCGTGGGGTCGGGCCACGGCCTGGCGGCCGGAATCCTCGCGTGCATCGGCCTGGGCGCCGCGGTCGGTCTCGCCAACGGCATCCTCGTCGGGATCGTGAGGCTGAACCCGTTGATCGTCACGCTTGCCGTCGGGCAGATCGTGTTCGCGTGGAACCTGAGGTACTCGCGCCAGGTCACGAACTCGTCTGCGGTTCCGGACGCGCTCTCGTCGTGGGCGGCGAGGAAGCCTCTCGGCATCAGCATGGTCTTCTGGGCCGGCGCTGCGATCACGCTCGTCGTCGCGCTCGTGCTTCGCTACACGGCGCCGGGCGGCGCTATCAGGCGGTGGGCGCCAACCCGAGGGCCGCGTGGATGGCCGGCCTGCACGTCCGGACGTACGTCGTGCTCGCGTACACGGCGGCCGGCATCCTCTACGGCGTCGCGGCGGTCCTGCTCGCCGGCATCCGCATCAACGTCGACCCCGCCTTCGGCTCCGCCTACCTGCTCGCGCCGATCGCCGCCGTCGTCATTGCCGGCGCATCGTTCTCCGGCGGGCTCGCCAGCGCGACGTCGACGTGGATGGCGGCGCTCGCGCTCACCATGTTGACGCAGATGCTGCTGATTCTCGGCCTGTCGGCGGCGATGCAGTTCGTCGTCTTCGGGCCGCGATCATCGTCGGAATGCTCGTCTCCGGCGACCGGGTCGCATCGTTGCTCGGCCGCTTGCTGCGGCCGGTCGAGGCGCCACCTGCAGTCCCGTTGGAATGAACGTCAACACGAGCTGAGGCTCACGAGAAAGGGAGGAACGATGCACGGAATGAAGGGGTCAGCGGCGAGAAGCCGGCGTCCGATGATGACGGCGCTGGTTCTCGCTTTGCTCGTGGCAGCACTCGTCGTCGTCTCGAGCAGTCTCGGCAGCACCGGCCAGAAGCGCTCGGCACACGCGACGCCGCTCGTGATCGGCAAGGGAGGCGGGTTCGGCGAGGTGTACGCGGCGAAGGCCAGCACGCTCAAGAAGACGCTCTTCAAGGCCACGCTGCTCCCGAAGGACCCGACGGCACGCAACATCGCGCTGGCCGGCCTCGGCCGTGCAGACAGGAAGGTCAACTACGACCTCGCGCTCCAGTGCTGGAAGAACAACGGCTGCGACACCGGCACGGGAGGCAAGCTCAAGGTCGCCTACATCGAGCAGTTCGGCGAGAACACCTACCGCGAGATGTCGAAGATGGAGTTCATCCTCCAGGCGCTGACGTACCCCGCCGTCGGCAAGATCATCTACTCGAGCGCCCACTCGGACTTCACCAAGGCGTTCGCCGACTGGAAGGCGGCAATCGCCCAGAAGGTCGACCTGATCGTCACCTATCCGGACTTCGGCGACGCCATGATCCCGGTGATGAAGGAGGCAACCGACGCCGGAATCCCGGTGGCGACGTACGCCTGGGGCTACGTGACCGGACCGGGCACGAACTACCTGACGGTCGTCGGCGAGGACACCTGCGCGCTCGGCAAGACGTACGCGTACGTCATGAACACGCAGGTCAAGTCAGGCAACATCGCGTTCCTCGGCGGCTTCCCGGGCAATCCGCTCTCCGCAGGCTGGCAGAAGTGCGAGCGGGCGGCGCTCAAGCCGAACATCCACGTCGTCGCGACCGAGCCGACGAACTGGGATCCGTCGAAGGTGCAGCAGGTCGTTGCCGGAATCCTCGCCAAGTACCCCGACATCAAGGGCTGGAGCTACGAGTACGGAGGCGCCATGGCGACGGGCGCCGTGGCGGCGTACAAGGCCGCGGGGATTCCCGTTCAACACCGTGCTGACGCTCAGGACGGACGACGTCATCATGGGCTGTACGTACAACGCGATGAAGAACCCGAACCTCAAGATGTTCTACTACACCTCGGGGAACACGCAGATCCGGATCGCCTTCACGGCGGCGATGATGAAGCTCAAGGGGGCGACGATTCCGCCTGCAGATCGTGCTTCCGATCCAGTTGCAGAACCAGGCGGTGCGCGACTCGTGCGTCAAGGGCTATCCGCAGTCGGCCTCTGCGACGTCGCTCATCCCGCTGAGCCTGCTCCATCGGATGTACCCCTAGGAGGCATGGATAGGTAGATAGAAAGAGATGTCGAGTCCCGGGCCCGAGCGCCCCTTCGTGTTGTCGCTACGCGGTGTGTCGAAGGCGTTCGGAGCGGTACAGGCGCTCCGTGATGTCAGCGTCGACTGCCGCGCCGGCGAGATCCACGCTCTCGTGGGGGAGAACGGGTCCGGGAAATCGACATTGCTCGGGATAGCGAGCGGCTTCGTCCATCCGGACGCGGGGGTCGTCGAGATCGGCGGCCTCCATCGCCGTCGCGTCACCCCCGCCGAGACCCGGCGGCTCGGTCTCGGCATCGCGTATCAGACGTACTCGCACGTTCTCGACCTGTCGGTGGCCGAGAACCTGTACCTGGCCGCACCCGTCGACGTGCAGCCGGCCTACGGGCACATGGACTCGTGGGCGTCGGAGAGGCTCGACGAGTTCGAGCTCGATCTCCCGGTGACGGCTCCGGCAGGGTCGCTGTCGCTCACCGAGCGACAGCTGCTCGAGGTCGTCAAGTCGCTGCTCGCCCGGCCGAAGGTGCTCCTCCTCGACGAGCCGACGACCGCGCTCGGGCCGGAGGACGTCGAGCGGCTCCATGCGCTCGTGTTCGAGCAGAGCCGTGCAGGAGTCGGCATCGTCTACGTCAGCCACCGGTTGCCCGAGGTGCTCGACATCGCCGACCGGATCACCGTCCTTCGCGACGGCGTCTGCCAGGGAACCTTCGATGGCGCCGCCATGTCGGAGGAAAGCCTCGTCGAGCTCATGATCGGGAGACCACTCGAGCTCGCCTTTCCGGAGCGACGGCACGAGGACGCGCACCGCGAGGTGCTCCTTGCCGTGTCAGGCTTGCAAGGCGAGCGATTCGGGCCGATCGACCTCGAGATCGCGAAGGGCGAGATCCTCGGGATCGCCGGTGCCGAGGGCAACGGACAGGTGCAGTTTCTCCGTGCGCTCGCTGGTGTCGAGCGCGCAACGGGCAGTGCCGTCTGCGACGGAAGCGAGCTCGACACGAAATCGCCGCTCGGCCCGCTCCGCGCGGGAGTCGTGCTGCTCAGCGGCGATCGAGTGGGGGAGTCGCTCTTTCCGGTCCTCAGCGTTCGTGCCAACACGACGCTCCAGGTACTGCGTCGGCTGGGACGGTTCGGGCTGCTGAACCGCCGACGCGAGCGCCGCACCGTCGACGATCTCGTGCAACGCCTCAGCATCCGGCTCGCTTCGATCGAGCAGCCGGTGCAGTCCCTTTCGGGCGGCAACCAGCAGAAGGTGTCGCTGACGCGCCCGTTCCTCCGCGGGCAGGTGAGCGTCATCCTGGCCGAGGAGCCGACCCAGGGTGTCGACGTCGCGGCGCGCTTCGACATCTACGACGCCTTGCGCGAGAAGGCAAAGGAGGGCGTCGCCATGATCGTCAAGTCGAGCGATCCGCTCGAGCTGGCGGGGCTCTGCGACCGCGTCGTCGTGATGTCGCGCGGGAAGATCGTCGACGAGATCTCAGGCGACGAGCTCGGCGAACGGCGCATCGTCGAGGCGATCGTCGGCTCGGGCGCCGGTGCTCGACAGCCTGCGGTCGAACCGGAGCAGGTGCCGGAATGAGGCTCTTCACGCGTGCAGGGGAGGCGATCAAGCTGGGCAGCCTTCGCGGCCTGTTGCCGCTCGCCCTGATGACGATGCTGATCGTCGCGGTCGGCGCCTATGCGGCCGTCAACCAGTCGGCGTTTCTGACGAGCTACAACCTCGGGAACCTTCTCCTCGCCACGATGCCGATCGCCCTCGTCTCGCTCGGGCAGACGAGCGCGCTGCTCGTCGGCGGGTTCGACGTCTCCGTCGGAGCGCTGATGACGATGTGCGTCGTGACGGCCTCGTACACGATGCAGCCGGGGTCGTCGGGGTTCATCCTGCTCCTCGGCGCGCTCGCTCTCATCGGCGTCGGCCTGGCCACCGGCCTCTTCAACGCGACTCTGATCCGGCTGTTCCGCCTGCCGTCGATCATCGCCACGCTCGGCACGCTCAGCATCCTCGAAGGCCTGTCGCTCCTGCTCCGCGACCACCCCGAAGGCCCCATCAACAGCGATGTGATCTCCTTCCTGACGACGAGCATCGGCTTCGTGCCGGTCGCGTTCATCGCTGTCGTCGTCCTTGCGGTGCTCGCCGACGGGTGGCTGTACCGCTCGCGCAAGGGGCTCGCCCTGCGAGCAGTCGGTCTCGACGAGACCTCGTCGCGCCGGCTCGGGATGGGAACCGATCGCACGGTGATCCTCGCGTTCGTCGCCTGCTCGTTGCTTGCTTCGCTCGCCGGCTTCTACCTCGCGGCCGAGGTCCAGATCGGGTCCCCGATCATCGGCAACCAGGCGCTCGACAGCATCGCGGCAGCCGTTCTCGGCGGTGCGAGCCTCGCAGGTGGCAGAGGCTCCTTCGTGGGGACGCTGCTGGCGGCCCTCTTTCTCACGCTCATCACCAACGTCCTGCCGCTGTTCCAGGAGCCGACGGAATACGCGGAGATGACCGTCGGCGTGCTGATCCTGCTCGCCCTCGTGCTCTACAAGACCCCGGAGCTCATCGCCCGGCTCCGCTCCAGCCGGCTCTCGGCCAGCGCGAAGGCACCGTCGTAGCCGGGCTAGCCGCCGTCGGCGGGCGCCAGACGCTCGGCAAGGTAGTCCCAGTCGCGCTCGAACCGGTACGAGTGGCGCGACGGCGGCCCGGGCGCCGAGGTCTCGAGCCAGCGGACACGGCCTCCCTGCGTCTCGTAGAAGGCGTGCACGCAGCCCGTTCCGGTCCAGAAGAAGTCGCCCGGCCGGAGGGTGTGGCGCTCGCCGTCGGCGACGACGTCCACGTCGCCCTCGAGCATGTAGTACGACTCCTCGAAGGGGTGGTCGTGGGGGTGCGCGACGGCTCCCGGCTGGTAGTCGACCATGAACATCGTGTGCAGCTGTGCGTCGAGCCGCTGGTCGACGAGCATCTTGACCGTGATGCCGCTGTAGGCGAGGGCCGCGGTCGCCATGCTCGCCGAGACGGTCGGAGCACCGACCGCCGCGCCGCGCTTCAGGCGGTCGATGTCCATCTCGCCGTCGGTGAGCAGGAAGAGGTTGCGGTTCCGGGGGTCGCGGACGTCGAGCTCCACGACGTCGCCTTGCGGTGCCGGGCCGAGAAAGAACGTGTCGCTGCCGTCGGGGCGTGGACGCGGAGCCACCATCTCGACCCAGAGCGAGCGGCCTTCGCCTCGCCAGGCGTGGGAAACACCCACCGGCACGACACCACAGGCGCCGGGCTTGAGCTCGATTCCGCGCCCGTCGAGGTGAAGCACCGGATGGCCCTCGAGGACGTAGAAGCTCTCCTCGTACGAATGGAGGTGCATGGTGAGATGGCCGTCGATGAGCGAGCACAGGGTCAGCGCCATGTGGGTCGAACCGGAGGAACCGTCGACAAGCCGGCAGGATTCGAAGCCACTCCCCTGGCCCGGATAGAGATCGGTGAACGCAATGTCTTCGCGGCGGACGAGGCGATACGCCGGCGGTCCTTCCGCGAGCGTGCGTGTCCCCGTCTCGCCGATCATGCGGCGACTCTATCCCAGTCCGTCTCTGCGCGGCGGTGCCGGAGAGCCGAATCGATAGCCTCATCACCAGGACCCGAACAGGGCCGCAAGCGACGTCATGGGGTGACCATGACCACACACAGGAGGATTCATGGCTGACAAGAAGCTCATCGCGGTGCTCGGCGCCACCGGGGCGCAGGGAGGTGGGCTGGCGCGCGCCATCCTCGCCGACCCGAACAGCGAGTTTGCCGTCCGCGCGGTGACGAGAAATCCCGACTCCGACAGTGCGAAGGCACTCGCCGCCGGCGGAGCCGAGACCGTCGCGGCCGACCTCGACGACGAGGCAAGCCTTGCCGCCGCCTTCGAGGGCGCGTACGGCGCCTACTGCCTCACGAACTTCTGGGAGCACTTCTCGGGTGACAAGGAGGTCGAGCAGGCGGGCAATCTGGCCCGTGCGGCCAAGAGCGCCGGCGTGAAGCACGTGATCTGGTCGACCTTCGAGGACACGCGCGACTTCATCCCGCTCGACGACGACCGCATGCCGACGCTGCAGGGGAAGTACAAGGTCGCGCACTTCGACGGCAAGGCGGTCGGAAACCAGGCGTTCATCGACGCAGGCCTGGCAACGACGTTCCTGCTGACGTCGTTCTACTGGGAGAACTTCATCTACTTCGGCAACGGCCCGGCGCGGGGCGAGGACGGAGTGCTCGCCGTCACCTACCCGATGGGTGACAAGAAGCTCCCGAGCATGGCGGCGGAGGACATCGGCAAGTGCGCGTACGGGCTCTTCAAGGCAGGCGACAGATACATCGGCGCGACCGTCGGCGTCGCGGGTGGACACCCGACCGGCAGCGAGATCGCCGCAGCGTTCACGAGAGCCCTGGGCGAGGAAGTGCGCTACAACGACGTGCCACCCGATGTCTTCCGGGGCTTCGGCTTCCCCGGCGCGGACGACGTCGGAAACATGTTCCAGTTCAAGCGGGATTTCAACGAGGAGTACTGCGCAGCCCGCAGTATCGAGTTCTCCCGCTCGCTCAACCCGGAATTGCAAACCCTCGACCAGTGGCTGGCCGCGAACAAGGACCGCGTGCCGATCGCCTAGCAGCGGACGAATAGAATGGACCGACATCCGACCGTCTGCATCGACGCTGAATCTCTCAACAAGGAGGATGCAAGATGACCGGCACTAGCCCACACGCCGACGACTTCGTTCCGGGTCGACCGATCGTGTTTCGGAACGGCATCGTGATCACCGTTGACACGCCCGGTGTGATCCTCGGCGGTGACGTGCTGATCACGGACGACACCATCACCGCGGTAGGCAAGGCCCTTCCGGTGCCGGAGGGCACCGTCGAGATCGATGCGAGCGGCGGCATTCTGATGCCCGGCATGATCGACACGCACCGCCACATGTGGCAAACCGCGCTGCGTGGCTACGGAGGCGACTGGGCGCTCAGCCAGTACTTCGTCTTCTACTACCTGCAGCACGGGTATGTCTTCCGGCCCGAGGACATCTACGCGGGCAACCTGCTCAGCGCACTCGAGTCGGTCGACACCGGAGTCACGACGACGCTCGACTGGTCGCACGCGCTGCGGACACCGGACTTCGCCGAGGCGGCGCTCGAGGCCTTCGCCGAGATCCCTGGCCGTTTCGTGCTCGGCTACGGCAACTACCTCGGCGGCGCCTGGGACTGGATGAGCACACCTGAGTTCGACGCCTTCGTGAAGCAGCACTTCTCGAGCCCGAACGACATGCTCACCCTGCAGATCGCCTTCGACGTGACCGGCGCCGAGGACTTTCCGGAAGCGGCTGCCTTCCAGAAGGCGCGGGACATGGGGCTGCGCGTCACGACCCACGCCGGTGTGTGGGGTGCGACGACCGACATCGGGATCGAGCAGATGTACGACGCGGGGTTCATGACGCCCGAGATCACCTACGTGCACGCGACAACCCTGAAGCCCGAGAGCTACCAGAAGATCGCCGCGACCGGAGGCACGATCTCCGTCGCGTGCGAGAGCGAGCAGAGTGCAGGCCAGGGGTATCCATCGACCTGGGAGCTGCGCAAGTACGGCATCTCGGCCTCCTTGTCGATGGACACGAGCGTCTGGTGGAGTGCGGACTTCTTCTCCGCCATGCGCGCCACGCTGAGCGCCGACCGCTCCCGCGATCATCTCGAGGCCCACGCAAAGAACGAGACCATCACGGCCAACCGGCTTCGGGCCGAGGACGTCGTCTGGATGGCGACCATGGGCGGCGCAAAGTCGCTCGGCATGGAGGACACGATCGGCTCGATCACCCCGGGCAAGAAGGCCGATCTGTGCCTGCTCAAGAACGACCAGTCGCCGGCGATGACGCCGATCCTCCACCCCTATGCCCATGTCGTCTACCAGGCAGGCACCGCCGACGTGCACACGGTCGTCGTCAACGGTCGCGTGCTCAAGTACGACGGTCGCCGCATCGACCTCGACATCGCGCCTGCGCGGGATGCCGTCGCGAAGTCGGTCGAGTACGTGCGCTCACAGATCGGCGAGCAGGCATGGGAGGAAGGCATGCACCCGGTGATCGAGCCCGATGCCGAGATCGAGAACCCGTACAAGTACACGGAGGGAACGGCCAAGGTCAAAGCGCAGTCGTGAGCGACTACGGCGGCTGACCGCCACCCGCTGGGAGAGGGCTCAGGCGGTGGTCGGGGCGCTGCTGCCGCCCGGTCACGAGCCGGACGGCAGCAGCGCTAGCTCTCTCGGCGGAACCCGATGCAGCCTGTTGACGACGGCTTCGTCAGAGGGACTGACCGTTGGATTCGATCACCGAGCGATACCAACGGGCGCTCTGTTTGAGCGTCCGTGCCATCGTGGCCCGATCGACGTGGACGATCCCGAACTGCGGCACGTACCCCTTGAACCACTCGAAGTTGTCCATCAGCGACCACACGAAGTACCCGTCGACCGGGACGCCGTCGTCGATCGCCTCCCCTACCTCCAGCAGGTGGCCTCTGACGTACGCGATCCGTGCCTGATCGTCGACTCCGCCTTCCGCGTCTACCGCCTCTCCCGACCCTGCGAACCCGTTCTCGGTCACGATCAGGGACGGGACCTCGTAGTCGCGATGGAGCCGCCGGAGCACCTCGCTCAGCCCCGGAGGATAGGTTTCCCAGCCGAGCATCGAGCGGGCGGCGCCCGGCACACGTGTCGCGGCGGTGTCGACGGGGCCCGAGCCGGGGTCGTGGCGCACGACCTCGCGGGTGTAGTAGTTGACGCCGAGGAAGTCGGTCGGGGTTGCGATGGTCACCTGGTCGCCGGGCTCGATCGCCGGCATCTCGGGTGCCCACCTGCTCAGCGAGGTCGGCGGGATAGTCGCCGTGGTAGAGCGGCTCGAGGAACCAGCGGTTGAGGTAGCCGTCGAAACGTCGGGCTGCGGCACTGTCCTCCTCGCTGTCCGAGGCCGGATAGACCGGCGCCAGGTTCAGCGCCAACCCCACCTTCGCCTCGGGGACGTTGCCCCGAATCACCTCGACGGCCCGTCCGTGCGCGAGGAGCTGGTGATGCCCTGCTGCCAGGGCGCGGGCAAAGTGGTCCTCGCCGGGGGCCATCAGGCCCTGGGCATAGCCCATGAACGACGAAACCCAGGGCTCGTTGATCGTGACCCAGTGCTTCACCCGGTCGCCGAGACGACCCGTGACCGCATCGGTGTAGTCGGCGAACGCATCGACGATGTCGCGCGCGGGCCAGCCACCCGCTTTCTTCCAACGCAGTCGGGGCGTCCCAGTGGTAGAGCGTCACGAACGGCTCGACACCACGGGCGAGCAACCCGTCCACGAGGCGGTCGTAGAAGTCGAGCCCGGCGGTGTTCACCCGGCCGCGCCCGGTCGGGATCACTCTCGGCCAGGCGATCGAGAAGCGGTAGGCGCGGAGGCCGAGGGCCGCGATCAGGTCGACGTCGTCGGCCCAGCGGTGATAGTGGTCGCAGGCGACGTCGCCGTTCGTGCCGTCCTCGATCGTGTCGGGAAGATGCGTGAATCGGTCCCAGATCGACTCGCCCTTCCCGTCCGCATCTGGTGCGCCTTCGATCTGGTACGCCGACGTGGCTGCTCCCCACCAGAAGCGCTCAGGGAATGCTGTGTTTCCGCGCTGTGTCATCGGGCTCCATGCCTTTCGGTTACCAGCCGCGCTGCCTCCAGGAGGGCCGCACGTTCCGCTTGTGCCTGTCCCGCCGGAATTGCGGCGACGTTCGCGTCCACGATCGCCATGGCCGCCTGCGTTGCAGCAACGGCCAGAGTCGTCGCCGCGGCGGCGTCCGCGCGCATCGGCCGCTTGCCGTACGCCGCGGCACTACGGGCGAGTGCGGCAACTTCGGCGGCGCACTCGCCAATCTCGAGCGGCACCTCTGAGGCACGCACGAGGGCGCTCGCGGCGCCCGACTCGTCGTCCGCGTCGGGTCGTGACGGGAGGCGCATCGCGGCAAGTGCGGCCGCGACAGCTTCGACGTCCTCGCCGCCGAGGACGAGCAGCCGGTGACGCAGGACGGCTGCGGCCGCGGCAGCCTCGGATCCCTCGACCCACTCTGGCGAGCCCCGCCCGACCATCACGACCAGGCTCGCCGCGATCGCCGCCACCGCTGCGGCAGCACTTCCGCCCGCGGGCGAGGGAAATGGGGCCGCGAAGCTCTCACAGAGCTGTTCCATCTCCAGGTGTGCCATCTCGAGCATCGTATGTCCCGAGCCGAGACAGGGCAGGCCTGAGCGCGCCGGGCGGTCGTGGCGCACCGATCCGTGAAGTCGCAGCAGCCCGTACCCTCTGAAGAGCCGCGTCTAGACTCTGGCCTCGTGAACGGTGGAGCCGCATTCGACCCTTCGCCGAGGCCGTCGCCGGTGGGATGCCCACCGGGGCTCGGAGCCGAAGCCCGTCACGGCGGCAGTGACCTGGAATGACGGTGGCCTGGGACCCGCTCGACCTTGAACAACGCGAGCTGCGAGAGCTCGTCCGTACGCTGGCGCGTGACCGGATCGCGCCGCGGGCGGCGGAGATCGACGCAACGCACGAATTCCCCTGGGATGTCGTCGAGCTGTTCCGCGAGCACGCGGTCTTCGGACTGTTCTTCGAAGAGTCCGACGGAGGCCTCGGCACGGGCACGCTCCTCTCCCTCGTCGCGATCGAGGAGGTCTCGCGTGTCTGTGCCACGTCCGGGCTCATCCTCGCGGCGCAGGAGCTCGGGTCGCTCGGCCTGAAGCTCGGCGGCTCGCCCGAGCAGAGGGCAGCATGGCTGCCTCGCCTCGCCTCGGGGCAAGTCCTGGCCGCGTACGCGCTCAGCGAGGCCGGCTCGGGCTCGGACTCGGCGGCGATGCTCACGACCGCGAGTCGCGACGGCGACGGCTACGTGCTCGACGGCTCCAAGCGCTTCATCACGAACGCCGGAGTGGCCGGCCTCTATACCGTCTTCGCGAAGACGGATCCGCAGGCGGGGCACGGAGGGGTCTCGGCCTTTCTCGTCGAGGCCGGCACCCCCGGGTTCGAGGTGACGAGGCTGGAACAGAAGATGGGGATCCGCGGCTCGACGACCGGTGAGCTCGCCTTCGACGGCTGTCGCATCCCGGCCGGAAACAGGCTCGGCGAGGAGGGCACTGGCTTCAGGCTCGCAATGCGGATCCTCGACCGCTCCCGCCCCGGGGTGGCAGCCCAGGCACTCGGGATAGCGCAGGGTGCGACGGACGTCGCTCTCGAGTACGCCCGTACGCGCGAAACGATGGGCCGGCCGATCGCCTCCCACCAGTTGATCGCCGGGAAGCTCGCCGACATGGAAACGAGGACGGAGGCGGCCCGCGGGTTGCTGTACCGCTTCGGCCGCATGGTCGACGAAGGCGCGGATGACGCCGCGCTGACGAAGGCATCCGCGATGGCGAAGCTCTTCTGTGGCGACATCGCGATGGAAGTGACGACCGAGGCGGTGCAGATCCTCGGGGGCTACGGCTATGTCACGGAATACCCGGTCGAACGCATGATGCGTGACGCCAAGATCACCCAGATCTACGAAGGATCCCAGGAGGTACAGAGGCTCGTGATCGCCCGTGAGATGCTGAAAGAGCAGCGAACGTTCCTCGGGGCGCTGAGCGCGTGATCACGTGGGCCGCCCCGCTCAGCGCGGCTGAGAACGCCCCACGCGACACTTTGTATGCAAGCGCCGCCGCTTGCGGTCACCTTGCGCCTGTTTCAAGCCATTCGACCGGATCTTCCGGCGCTCCAATTTGCATGGTGCATACTGTATGGTCGCGTCCGTGGGCATCTTCGACGCGCACCCCCCGCTCGGACGTAACGCGGGCGCAGGCGCTGCAGACCTGATCAGGCAGGCGATCATCGACGGGCGTGTCGCGCCTGGCCAGCGCCTGAAGGAGGAGGAGCTGGCCCAGCAACTGGGAATCAGTCGCACGCCGGTCCGGGAGGCGCTCCTCGTTCTCCAAACAGAGGGCCTCGTCGAGGCCTCGCCGAACCGTGGTGCCACCGTCCGCTCGTACGAGCTCTCCGACCTGGAGGACATGTACGAGTTGCGTGCGTTGCTCGAGGGCAACGCCGCACGGTGGGCCGCGACGCGCATCGACGCCGGCGGGTTGCAGAGGCTCCGCGAGAGTTGCGCCCGTTTCGAGAAGCTCGTAGCCGGCTCGAACGTGAACGAGCTCGTCGCCGAGAACGCGCTCTTCCACGACACGATCCTTGCCGCCGCGGGCAGCGAACGGCTCGCAGGCATGGTCCGCCAGGTGATCGCGACTCCTCTGGTCTACAAGTCGTACATCTGGTATTCGCCCGAGCAGGCGGCGGCCTCCTACCACTACCACCGGCAGCTCACGAACGCGCTCGAGCGCCGCGACCCGAGCCGCGCCGAGTTCATCATGCGAGAGCACGTGTACGAGGCCAGGGACGTCCTCGCTCACCACATGGAGACGGAGTCCGCGGAAACGAAGGAGGCGGCTGCGTGACCGTGCCGGCCGAGGACCTGAAGCAGAGCGCGGCTCAGGAAGGCGGACGGATCGGTCCCCTCGCGGGCATTCGCGTGATCGAGCTCGGGACGCTGATCGCCGGACCGTTCGCAGGGCGGCTGCTCGGTGACATGGGCGCAGAGATCATCAAGATCGAGGCGCCTGGTCAACCGGACCCGATCCGCGAGTGGGGCAAGGCCCGCTACCAGGGCCGTTCGCTCTGGTGGCCGGTGCAGTCGCGCAACAAGAAATGCGTGACCTTGGACCTCCGGGTCGAGCGCGGGCAGGAGCTCCTCCTACGGCTGATCGAGAAGGCCGACGTCGTGACGGAGAACTTCCGGCCCGGCACGCTCGAGAAATGGAACCTCGGCTTCGACCGGATGAGCGAGGTCAACCCCGGCATCGTTCTCGCTCGTATCTCCGGATACGGTCAGACCGGCCCGTACGCCAAGCGCGCTGGCTTTGCCTCCGTCGCCGAGGCGATGGGCGGCATCCGACACATCAATGGCTTTCCCGGCGAGGCGCCGCCTCGCATGCACATCTCGCTCGGCGACTCGCTGGCCGGCATGTTCGCGACGCAGGGCATCCTGTCGGCCCTGTACTGGCGCGACGCCTGTGGTGGAGGGCTCGGTCAGGTCGTCGACGTCTCGTTGATGGAGTCTTCCTTCGCGATGCTGGAGGGCACCGTGCCCGAGTACGACCTGCTCGGCATCGTTCGCGATCCGCAGGGCACGAACCTGAAGGGCGTGGCGCCGTCGAACATCTTTCGCTCGCGCGACGAGAAGTGGATGGTCATCGCGGCGAACGCCGACGGCGTGTTTCGTCGCCTCTGCGGTGCGATCGGGAGGCCGGAGCTCGCGGACGACGAGCGGTTCGCCACGCATCTCGCGCGCGGCGAAAACCAGGACGAGATCGAGGGAATCATCGCCGACTGGGCGCGCGAGCGGGACGCCTCCGAGATCGACCGCGTGCTGAACGAGGCGGGCGCGATTTGCGGCCCGATCTACACGATCGAGGATATCTTCGAGGACCCGCAGTACCAGGCACGTGACATGCTGCTGGAGCAGCTCGACCCCGAGTTCGGCCCCTACGTCGGGCCTGGGATCGTGCCGAAGCTCACGCGAACGCCGGGTGCCGTGCGATGGTCGGCGACGTGGGACGAGGGCAGTCACAACCAGGACGTGTATGGGGGCCTGCTCGGCCTCACCGACGACGAGCTCGCCGAACTACGTCAGGAGGGTGTTCTGTGACTCAGCGGGTCACACTCTGCGACGTCGGTCCGCGCGACGGCCTCCAGAACGACCCCAAGATCCTGGCGCCCGGCGTGCGTGCAGAGCTCACCGACCGGCTTGCCGCCGCCGGGCTCCCGCGCGTCGAGGTCGTCAGCTTCGTGCATCCGGAGCGCGTGCCGCAGATGGCGGGTGCCGAGGAAGTCGTCGCTGCCCTGAACCGACGGCCGGGAACGGTGTACGCAGGTCTCGTGCTGAACGACAAGGGCTACGACCGGCTCGCTATGACCGGGCTCGATGAGATGCATTTCGCCTTCGCCTCGACCGAGACCTTCAACCAGCGGAATCAGGGTGCGGCTGTCGCCGAATCGATCGCGACCGCCGTACGCCTCGTCGGACGAGCGCGCGACGACGGACTCCGGTCGACCGTCACGATCGGCGCCTCGTTCGGCTGCCCGTTCGAGGGTGCCGTCGATCCGGGCCGGGTTACCGAGATCGTGGCAGAGCTCGCGGCAGCGGCGCCGAACGAGATCGTCCTCGCGGACACGATCGGCGTTGGCACACCGAGCCGAGTGCGGACGCTCGTCGCGGCCGCTGTGCCGGCGGGGCCACCGATCGGCGTGCACTTGCACAACACCCGCAACACCGGCTACGCGAACGCGATCGCGGCGCTCGAAGCCGGGGCGAGCATGCTCGACGCCTCGATCGGCGGGATCGGAGGCTGCCCCTTCGCGCCCCGCGCGACCGGGAACATCGCGACCGAGGACCTCGTCTACATGCTCCACGGTGAGGGCATCGAAACAGGAGTCGACCTCGACGCCGTTGTCGTGATTGCGGAGTGGTTGGAAGATGTCCTCGGGCGTCCGCTCGAGGGCCAGGTTTACAGGGCCGGCACGTTCGCGCCGGTTGCCGGCTGAGGAAAAGGAGAGCGAGATGGCGTACAGGCTGGGGGTCGACGTCGGTGGTACGTTCACCGACCTCTTCCTCGTGAACGACGAGAGCGGGGCCACCCAGTTTCGGGTGAAGACTCCTTCCACCCCGAGTGATCCATCACAGGGAGTGCTCACTGGCATCCAGCGAATCTGTGAGGAAGCCGACATCGGTGCCGGCGAGTTGCGAAACATCCTCCACGGGACGACGGTCGCCACGAACGCCGTGCTCGAGTCGAAGGGGGCGCGTGTCGGCCTGATCACCACGCTGGGGTTCAAGCAGATCCTCCATCTCGCACGCTCGCAGACACCCGGGCCGCTCGCGGGCTGGATCATCATGATCAAGCCAGACCCCCCTGCCTCCCTGGCCGACACGCGGGAAGCCGTGGAACGGATGGGGCCGCGTGGCGAGACCGTCGTGGCCGTCGACGAGGCGCAGGTCGAGAGCATCGTCCACGAGCTCGTCGAGTCCGGCGTCGAATCCCTCACCGTCGGCCTGATCAACTCGTACGTGAACCCTGCGCACGAGGAACAGGTCGGTGCGATCGTCGAGCGCCTCTACCCGGGTTTCCCCGTCACCTTGTCGGCGCACGTGCTCCCCGAGTTCCGAGAGTACGAGCGCACCCTGACGGCCTGCATGAACTCCTACGTGAGGCCCAAGGTCGCGAGCTACGTCCAGCATCTGCAAGCGGAGCTCTCGGGGATCGGTGCGTCGGCCGAAGTCAACATTCTCCGCTCGGACGCCGGTCTGATGACGACCCGCGAGGCCTCGGAAAACCCCATCTACGGGATCCTGTCCGGCCCCGCCGGAGGAGTAGCCGGAGCTCTCTACGTCGCCCGCAAGGCAGGGTTCGAGGACATCCTCACGTTCGACATGGGTGGCACTTCGACGGACGTCGCCCTCTGTCAGAACGGCGAGCCCACGATCGGCCGTGAGACCTCTATCAGCCACTTCCGCATCAAGGTGCCCTCGGTCAACGTGCACACCGTCGGCGCCGGCGGCGGCTCGATCGCACACGTACCCGAGTTGACCAAGGCTCTCCGTGTCGGCCCGCAGTCGGCCGGGGCCGACCCCGGGCCGGCCGCCTACGGGCGCGGCGGCGAGGAGCCGACCGTGACCGACGCGAATGTCGCCCTCGGTCACCTGCCACCGCGGCTGCTCGGCGGCGAGATGGCACTCGACGTCGACGCGGCACGAAAATCGGTACAGAAGATCGCCGACGCGATGGGTCTCTCCTCGGCCGAGGAGGCAGCGGAAGGGATCATCGCGATCGTGAACGAGAACATGGCCGGCGCCCTTCGGCTTGTCTCGGTGCAGCGTGGGCACGACCCTCGCGACTTCGCGCTCGTGGCCTACGGCGGAGCGGGACCGCTGCACGCGAACGCAGTCGCGGAGATCATGGGGTCGTTCCCCGTGCTCATCCCCCCGGCACCCGGGCTCCTCTGCGCCATCGGTGACCTCGTGGCCGACTTCCGCGACGAGTTCGCCCAGACGTACATCCGCGTCCTTGGCGATGCCGAGCCGGGCCAAGTGGCCGGGATCCTGGAATCGCTCGGTAGTCAGGCCACCGAATGGCTCGACGGCGAGGGGATCGCAGTCGAGGCGCGCACGATCACCTACAGCGCCGACATGCGCTACCACCGGCAGGGATACGAGATCCCGGTCACGCTCAACCCAGAGGAGGCACGGAACGGGCTCGCGGATCTCGACGAGCGGTTCAACCAGCTCCACGAGCAGCTCTACGGCTTCCGGATGCCGGGGACGCCGAGTGAGATCGTCAACCTCCGCGCCGTCGGATCCGGTTCTGTGCCCAAGCCGGAGTTGCGGGTCGGGAGCACGTCCGGCGCCGACGCGTCCGGCGCGATCGTGGAAGAGCACGAGATCGTCTTCCACGGCGACCGGCTCCCGACGAAGATCTACGACCGGGCCCGGCTCGCTCCGGGGAACAGCTTCGACGGGCCGGCAATCGTGACCGAGTTCGACTCGACGACGGTCGTGCTGCCGGGATACGTCGCCGAGGTGGACGTCAACTTCAACATCCTCATCAATCCGAAGGCGTAGGGGAGATCATGAGCACAGTTGCTGACGAGCTGCGGATCGCTGAGATCCCGACCGGGGTGACGGTCGACCCTGTCACCCTCGACATCATCGAGGGCGCCCTCAAGAGCGCCCGCTACGAGATGGACGCAGTGCTGTTCCGCTCGGCCATGAGCCCGGTCATCCGGGAGCAGCACGACGAGTTTCCGATGCTCACGGACCCGCGCGGCCGCATGGTCGTGGGCCAGTTCGGCGCCTATATCAACGAGATGATGGAGGACTGGGATCGGGGGGTCTACCCGGGTGACGTCATCCTCACCTCTGACCCGTTCAAGTGCTCCGCCTCGATCTCGCACACGAACGACTGGCTCGTCCTCGTGCCGATCTTCTACGAAGAGGAGCTCGTGGGCTGGTCGTCGCAGTTCGGGCACCAGATGGACGCCGGTGGGCCGCTGCCCGGATCGCTGCCGACGGGCGCGAAGACGATCTTCGAGGAGGGCATCATCATCCCGCCCTTGAAGATCGTCGAGCGTGGCGTCGTGCAGGAGGAGGTCCTGCGGCTGATCTTCAACAACGTCCGCCTGCCCGAGATGAACCGGGCCGACCTGTTCGCGATCGTCGCCGGCTGCCGGGCGGGCGAGAAGCGCGTGATCGAGCTCTGCGAGCGGTTCGGCAAGGAGACCTACCTGGCGGCCCTGCAGGCGCTGCTCGACCGCACCTACAACGCGATGAAGTTCCTGATCTCGGTCGCCATCCCCGAAGAGCCGCAGACGTTCGTCGACTACGTCGACGACGACGGGCTCGGCAACGGGCCGTTCAAGATGCAGCTGACGATCTGGCGGGAGGGCGAGCACGCCTTCTTCGACTGGTCGGGCACGGATCCGCAGGCACTCGGGCCGATCAACTTCTATCTCTCCGAGGGCATGTTCAAGATGTTCATCGGGATCTACCTGATTATGGTCAACGATCCCCAGATCCTGTTCAACGACGGCTTCTATCCCCTGTTGCACGTCGTCATGCCCGAAGGGAGCCTGCTGCGGCCGAGGTATCCCGCGGCGCTCGGCTGCCGCACCCACGCACTCGCCCGCCTGTTCGACGTGCTCGGCGGCGCGCTCTGCAAGAACGCGCCGGAGCTGAACACGGCCGCCGGCTACGGCACGAGCCCGTACATGCTGTATTCGGGCTGGGACGGCAGCGGCGAGTTCTTCTACTCGATGGAGATCCTCTACGGGGGAATCCCCGGCCGGCCGATCGGTGACGGGATGGACGGTCACTCGTGGTGGCCTCTGTTCGAGAACATTCCCACCGAGTACCTCGAGGCCTATTACCCGATGCGGATCGACGGCTACACGACCGTCACCGACTCGGGGGGCGCCGGCCTGCACCGCGGCGGCAACGGGGTCGAGAAGCGGTACGTCTACCTGGAGCCGGGCGAGGTCTCGATCCACGACGACCGCTGGCTGACCCGGCCGTGGGGTGTCCTCGGCGGGCTGCCGGGCGGCCGCTCCGAGAAGATCCTGAAGCGCGTCGACGGCACCGAGGAGCGGCTGCCGTCGAAGTGCGACAACGTCGCGGTGGAGCCGGGCGACACGCTCGTCTATCGGACCGCGGGCGGCGGCGGCTGGAAGGACCGGCTCGACCGGCCCATCGAGAGCGTCGTGCGCGACGTCTCGTTCGGGCTCGTCTCGCCCGAGAACGCCCTCGCCGGCTACGGAGTCGTGCTGAACGACGACGGGACGGCCGACGAGGCGGCGACCGAGGCAGAGCGCGCCCGCCAGCGGGCGGAGAGGGGCGATGCGCCGAATTTCGACTATGGCCCGTCCCTCGACGAGGTCCTCGCCAACTGCGAGGCGGACACAGGGCTGAAGCCGCCGACGCCGGCGAGGCCGCTGCGGTGGTCACCGCTCGAGCCGGCAGAGGACGCACTCGCCCGGGTTCGCGCAGGCGACGGGATGCCCGCACCCTCGTGAGCCACCTGGCCGGATTCGGAGAGCGGCAGGGCGCCGGCCGGCGCCCTGCCCTCCTCGTCATCGACATGAGTCTCGGGTTCACGAGCCCGGACTCCCCGCTGGTGTGCGATCTCGACGACGCCGTCGAGGCGATCCGGCGCCTACTCGACGCCGCACGGGCCAAGGGGCTCCCCGTCGTCTTCACGACCGTTTCCTATGGAGAGGGCGAGCAAGCCGTCGCCAAGGCTTTCATCGACAAGGTGCCGATCCTCCTGACCCTCGCGGAGGCGAGCGGATTCGCGGAGATCGACCCCCGTATCGCTCCGCGGCCCGAGGAGCCCGTGCTGAACAAGCTGTTCGCCTCCGCCTTCTTCGGTACGCCCCTTCAGAGCCTGCTCGTATCCCACGGGTGCGACTCGGTCATCGTCACGGGTGCATCGACCTCCGGCTGCGTGCGTGCCACAGCCGTTGACGTGCTTCAGAACGGCTACCGGCTGATGATCCCCCGCGAGGCCGTCGGCGACCGCAACCTGGCGGCTCACGAGCAGGCGCTATACGACGTCGACGCGAAGTACGGCGATGTCGTTTCGCTCGACGAGGCGCTCGCGGTGATCGAGGCGTCGGAGTAGACGGGACGGCGGGCGAGCCACCTGCTCGCCTGGAACGCTCTGCCCGATGGCGCCGCAGACGCGGCTACCAGGCTGTCCAGCCGCCGTCGACGGACAGTACGTGGCCTGTCACGAGGCCGGCCTGGTCGGAGGCCAGGAACACGATGGCGCCGACGATGTCCGCTGGGGTGCCGATCCGGCCGATCGGAAGCCGGCGAAGCACGTCGTCCTTGAAGGCCTGGTCATCGAACATCGGGCGGGTGAGGGGCGTGTCGACGAATGTCGGTGCAACGGCGTTGACCGAGATGCCCAGAGGCGCCCATTCGACTGCGAGCGCCCGGACGAGCCCGTTCACTGCGTGCTTGCTGGCGCAGTACGCGGCGCGGCCGGGATAGCCGACTTCGCCCATCTGAGACGAGACGGCAATGATTCGTGCCCCGTGTCCCTGTCCGACGACGGCCTCGGCGAACGCTCGACACGTCAGGTATGTGCCGCGCAGGTTCGTGTCGATGACGAGGTCGAAATCGTCTATTGCCTGCTCGAGCGTCGGCCCTGGCCGGTTGAGCCCCGCTGCCGTTACGCAGATAGAGAGATTCTCATGCGCAGAGGCGGTTTCGATCAGCCGGCTGACGTCGTCCGGCGACCGAACGTCTCCGGCGCACGTGTTTGCGTGCGACCCACGGTCGCGAACCTCTTGCGCGACCGCATCGAGCTCGTCCCGCGTCCGCGCGAAGAGCGTCAGGCTGGCGCCTGCTTCCGCCAGGGCAAGCGCAGCCGCGCGACCGATGCCGCGCCCGGCTCCGGTCACGATCGCGTGGCGATCGTCCAGCCGCTGCGAAGGAAGGAGTGGGGCGAAGCTCGTCACCCGTTCAGCTCACGGCGGAGGCGCGAAAGGGCGAGGTACGCACGGTCTCTCCGGGCGATCAGGTCGGCCGCCTCGTCTTCTGTGATGTCGAGAAATCCATGCCCGGTCTTCACGCCGAAGTCGCCGTTTGCGACATGCGCCGTCAGGAGCTCGGGCGGGGAGAAGCCAGGCCCGAGGCCACGCTCGAGCGTCTCGAAGATGAAGGCATAGACATCGAGGCCCGCCATGTCCGCGATCGTGAACGGTCCGAAGAACGGGAGCCGAAATCCGAACGACGATCGCACGACTTCGTCTACCTGTTCCGCGGTCGCGAGCCCCTCTTCCACGATTCGCGTGGCTTCCTTGAACATCGCGAACTGGATCCGGTTGGCAACGAACCCGGGACTGTCGCCGACCACGACGGGCACCTTGTCGAGAGCGGTCAGGGCACCCACGACGTCCGCGACGATCCGCTCGTCGGTCGAGCTGGATGGGATCACCTCCACGCAGGGGACGAGGAGCGGCGGTACGAACCAGTGCACGCCGAGGAACCGGCCGGGAACCTCGAGGCGAGATGCCAGCAGCCCGATGGGAATCGACGACGTATTGGTGGCGATGACAGCCGACTCGTCGGCTGCCGACTCGATCGCGGTGTACACGTCGAGCTTGACATCGGCTTGCTCGACGACGGCTTCGACGATCAGGTCGGCTTTGGCAGTTCCGTCCGCGACGGACTCCGCCGCCGACGTGAACTGCTCGACGCGTTCGGTGGACCCACGACTCACGGTTCCGGCTCGCTCGAGCGCGGACACGAGCTGCAGCGAGCGCTCGCGCGCCCTCTTGGCGCGGGCGGCGGTTTCGTCGATCAGCACGGTCTGGACGCCGCTCAGGGCAAACACGTGCGCGATGCCGATTCCCATCGTCCCGGCTCCGACGACGGCGACCCTCGAAGGCCACGTGCCGGAGACCTCCGTGGGATCCGTCACAGGGACGCTCTCAGCAGCGCTTCGAGCTCTTCTGGCCCGATGGGCTTCGGGGAGCCGACGAGCAGCCGCTGCTGCTCCAGCGCGCCGGCCAGAAGGGCGGGAAGGTCGCTCTCGGTGAAGCCGACCTCGCGCAATCGTGTTGGCGCGCCGATGTCCTCCAGCAAGCGCTCGAACGAAGCCGCGAGATCGGTCCCGCCGTCGAGCAACCGGGAGGCCGTCGCACACCGTTCCGGCGTCGCGTCCTCGATGAACCGGAAGACGGCCGGTGCCGTCAGCGCGACGGCGAACCCGTGTGGGACGAGCGTCGCGCCTCCGTACCCCGGCGGCGTCCAGCCATGGCCGAGCGACGCGATCGGATAGGAGAGCGCGTGCGGGACGTGGACGCCGGCGCCCGAGAAGGCGATGCCGGCCGTCGTCGCTGCATGCGACATCGCCGTGCGCGCCGCCACGTCGCCTCCGTCGGCAACGGCGGCACGAAGATGCTGTCCGACGAGCTGGATCGCCCGCTCGCAGA
The DNA here is from genome assembly GCA_963829285.1 of uncultured Thermoleophilia bacterium. Lineage (GTDB taxonomy): Bacteria > Actinomycetota > Thermoleophilia > Gaiellales > Gaiellaceae > Gaiella. Next base: position 731,536 of record CAWHHW010000004.1, read on the forward strand.
GTGTGTCCGAGAACGGGTTCGAGCCCTGGTAGGGCGGTCGCTCGGCGAGCGGGAGCCGCGGCCGCGCGTCGTAGGGGAGGAGGGTGTACGCCTCGAGTGCGTGAAGCAGCGCGTCGATCCCTACGGACGCCGTCACCCCAGGAGGGCACGACAGTGTCAGAAGTGGGTCGACGATCGCAAGGCTCGGCCTGAGGTGGCGATGCGAAATACCGGTCTTGGTCCCCAGGCCCGGGAAGTCCACGATCGCGACCGTCGTGACCTCCGATCCCGTGCCCGAGGTCGTCGGGACGGCGATGAGCGGAAGCAGCGGCCCCGGGACCGGCAACCCGCGACCGAGCGGTGCGTTGACGTAGTCGAGCAACTCTCCCTCGTGGGTCGCGAAGAGGGCGCAGAGCTTGGCGGTGTCGAGCGCGGAGCCTCCACCGACCCCGACGAACCCGTCGAATCCGCCGCGGGCTGCCTCCACGGCCTGTAGCACCGAGGACTCGGTCGGCTCGCCGGAGATGTCGCCGTAGACCTCCGACTCGATGCCCTCGCTTCCGAGAAATGACCGGAACCGCTTCGCGATGCCGGACTCGACGACAAAGCCGTCACAGATGATCAGCGCACGGCTGACTCCGAGGTGCCGAAGATGTTCGCCCGTCTCGGCCGACGACCCGGCTCCGAACTGCACCCGTGGAGCGTCGAAGGCGAACGAGGTAGAGGCGTCACTCGCCACGACTCAACCTGCGGCAGAGAGGGTGCCGGCGTCTTCGACCACTTCGAGCGCCTCGGCGAGCGGGATGACGTCGCCGTACTTCGCGTCGAGGTCGAGGAGCGACGCGCGATGCGCGTCCTCTGCGCGGTCCGCCACTCCCTCTCTCGCGACGAGAACGCGGTATCCGTACTGGAGTGCATCGACGGCCGTCGCCCTCACGCATCCCGACGTCGACGCCCCGACGACGATGACCGTGTCGCAGCCGGCCTCGCGCAGGATCTCGTCGAGCCTCGTGTCGAAGAACGCCGAGGCGAAGAGCTTCGTGATCACGAGCTCGTCGGCACGGCGGCCGAGCCGCGAGTCGACCTCGACCCAGCGGGAGCCCGGGCGGAGAGTGGCGAGTGCGGGCGCCTTGGCGATGAACATCGCCGCTCGCTCGAGATCGTCGTCCGTGTAGGAGACAGTCGTGAAGATCACCGGCACCGAGGATGCCCGAGCCGCGTCGAGCAGTGTCCGCGTTGCGACGACGGCGGAGTCTGCGTCACACGCGAGCCCGGACTCCGGGTTCGTGAAGCCCTCGATGAAGTCGACGACGAGGACCGCGGGACGCTCACCGGCTCCCTGCCTGCCGCCGAAGCCGCGCGTCGCGTAGACGTCCTCCGCGTTCATCGTGACCGCCACTCCGCGAGGCCGAGGATCTCGTTTACGTCGTCGAAGCTCGTGAAGCGATCCGCAAGGGATGCGGTTGTCCGGTCGCGGACGACGGCTTCGCAGAGCTCTGTGTAGGCCTTCGTGAAGAGCCACGTCTGGGTGCTGGGGAAGAGGATCAGGGCGTAGCCCATCTCCTCGAGCTCGGAGGTCGGGATCGCCGGTGACCTCCCCGTCTCGCTCACGTTCGCGACGGTGGGGGCGGAGCAGCCTGCCGCGATCGCCGCGTACTCCTCATGCGTTCGCGGTGCATCGACGAACACGAGGTCGGCCCCTGCTTCGGCGTACGCGTTGCAGCGGGAGATCGCGTCGTCGAGACCGGTGACCTGGAGCGCATCCGTCCGTGCAATGATCAGGGTCTCGTCCGAGCGCCGGGCTTCGACGGCTGCGCGCACTTTTAGCGTCATCTCCGCTCCCGGGATGACCTCCTTCCCCTCCATGTACCCACATCGCTTCGGCGAGACCTGATCTTCGATCTGGACGGCGTTTGCACCTGCCGCCTCGAGCTCTCGGGTCGTCAGCCAGACGCTCGCCTCGGACCCGTACCCCGTGTCGGCGTCGGCGATGATCGGCAGGTCCGTCGCGGCCCGCATGCGCCGGATGCTCTCGGCGACCTCGGCGCGGCCGACGAGGCCGACGTCGGGCAGGCCGAAATGGTGCGCGGCGACGGAATAGCCACCGTGGTAGATGGCCTCGATGCCGGCGCGCTCGGCGAGCTTTGCCGTGAGCCCGTCGTGCGCACCGAGCGCGACGAGAGCTTCCGGTTGCGCCAGGCGGGAGCGGAGACTGATCGTCATGCTGGCACGACCTCCTGTAGTGGACCGAAATCGAAGGGCTGGATAGGACCGCGCGCTGACCGCTGTCTCGCCCGCTCAGCGTTCGTCTCGTCCTCGTCGACGGTGTTGCCGTCGATTGCAACGCCATACGCGTGGAGGGCGGCCTCCGGGGAAACGAGGTCGCGTATCACGTCGCGGAGGACCTTCTGGGGGTCACGGTCGAGTGGGTCGCCCCATCCACCGGCGCCCGCGGTGCGGAAGACGAGCCGGTCTCCCGGGCCGACGGGCACCTGGTCGATCTTGGATGGCAGCTCGAGCTGCTCACCGGAGGCGCGGAACAGCAGCTTGCTGCTGCAGCCGCCGTGTCGGCCTCCGTTGATCCCCCACGGGTGGATCGTTGCACGGTCGTCGTTGACGGTGAACGATCCGGCGCTGGTGAAGACGTACTCCTTCTCGATGCCCGTACCGCCTCGGTAGAACCCGGCGCCGCCCGTGTCCCGGGCCGGCGTGTACGCCTTGATCCGCACGGGATAGTAGCTCTCGGCGTATTCGGCAGGTGTCGTCCGGAACAGCGGCCACCAGGAGTGCCCGTCGAGGCCGTCGCCCTTGTAGCGCGCCGGCAGCCCGCCGAAGAGGAGCTCGACGAACTGGAAGTACTCGCCCTCCGCGTCGTAGCCGGAGAAGACGAAGAAGGGGCTCGTCCCGTACCCTGCCGCCATCGAGAGCTCGGGGGCCTTCTGCCCCAGCGCGCCGCTGATGCAGTCGAACAGGCGGGTGTGGACGTTCAGCCTGTTCGAGAGCGGTGCCGGGAACTTCGGGTTCAGGAGCGACCCTTCCGGGAGCGTCACCTCGAACACGTCGTAGAGACCGTCGTTGAAGAGAATCCCCGGGTCGAAGGCCATGATCATGTAGATCCCGAGAAAGAGCTTGCAGAGGCCCTCGTGGATGTGGAAGTTGATCGAGCCCGGTGCCTGATCGTCGGTCCCCGTCCAGTCCGCATGGCAGACGTCGCCTTCACGCCAGATCGTCAACACCATTTTGAAGGGGCCGTTGCCGAGGCCGTCGTCGTCGACCCAGTCGGTGAACGTCGCCGGCTCCTCCGGGATGTACTGGCGGATGATGTACGCCATCGCCCGGCGCGTGCGGTCGAGGAGTGCGTCGCAGGCGGCCTCGAACGTGTCAGGCCCGAATCGCTCGCAGATCTCGACAATGCGCTTCTCCGCTGCGCGGCAGCCGCCGATGATCGCCATCAGGTCGCTTCGGTTGGTGTCCGGAGTGCGGGTGTTGTTCAGGATCACGTCGAGGGCCGTCTCGTTGAGAACGCCACGGCTGAAGATCTTGATCGGGGGGATCCGGATGCCCTCCTCCCAGATCGAGGTGGCGTCGGAGACCTGGCTGCCCGGAACCTTGCCGCCGACGTCCATCATGTGGCCGAAGAGCGAGGCAAATGCGACATGCCGGCCCTCGTGGAAGACGGGCAGGATCACGAGCCAGTCGTTGCAGTGCGAGATCGATCCCCTTGCAGATGTACGGGTCGTTGAGCAGGATCACGTCACCCTCGGCGATGTCGCCGCCGAAGCGGTCGATCACCTCGGGGATGTACGACCCGAACTGGCCGACGATCATCTGGCCGCGGGCGTTGCAGATCATGGGGAACTCGTCGTGCTGGACGCGGATCGTCGGAGACATGGCCGCGCGCCGCACGACCTCGTCCATCTCGAACCGCGCGTTGAGGAGTGCGTTTTCGATCAGGTCGAGGGTTGCGACGTCGATGGCCACGCGTCATCGGCTCGGCTCCTCTGGCCAGATGAGAAGGTTCATCCAGGGATCGACGACGGCTCGGTGGTCCGGCAGCACGACGGTCGTGGCGTCGTACTGTTCGACGATCGCGTAGCCGGTGATCTCCATGCCCGGCTGGAGCGCGGCCCGCTCGTACGTCGGGACCTGAAGCGTTCCGGCCGGTGTCCAGACGGGCTGCGTGCCCGTCTGTGCCGTCGAGGCGTCGGCGTCGCCGACAGCGCGTGCCTCGACCTCGGGCATCGGGACGCGGCCGACGGCGACGACGCGGAGATTGACGATCTCGGCGCCGCCTTCGAGCACGAAGCCGTAGAGGAGGTTGTGCGCGTCGCCGAACCTGCGCTCCAGCGCCCCGAGGTCGAGCGCGGCCAGTTCCGCCCCGTCGAGCTCGATCGGGATCTCGTACCCCTGGCGCGCGTAGCGCATGTCGAGGATGAAGCGGAGGTCCTGGTCGGCGGCCTCGACGTTCTCTGCCGTCGAGCCATTCGCGGGCGAGCGAGGTGAGTGACTCGAACGGCTCGCGTACGGCATCCGTCGTCGTGGACGCGATGCTTCGGACGGAAGTCTGGCTGAACTCGTTCTTGATGTCGGACGAGATGAAGCCCATGGCGGAGAGGACACCCGATTCCTCCGGGACGATCACCGGGTACGAGCCGAGGATCTTCGCGAGTGCGTTCGCGTGCACGCCGCCGGCGCCGCCGAAGGCAACGAGGGCGAAGTCGCTGGGCGTACGGCCCCGCTGAACCGTGACGACCCGCAGCGCGCCCAGCATCGCCTCGTCGACCATGTCCACGATCGCGCGCGCGGTCTCCTCCACGCCGGCCCCGCGAGCGTCTGCGACCCGTGCGACCGCCCGATCGTGCCGCATCCACGTCCAGCTCCATGGCGCCGCCGAGGAGCCGCGGCGGGAGGTGCCCCAGGACGACGTTGGCGTCCGTGACGGTTGCCGCCAGTACCGCCGTGGCCGTAGCACGCGGGTCCGGGGACGGCACCTGCGCTCTGGGGGCCGACGCGGAGCGCCCCGGTGGCCTCTGCGATGTACGCGATCGAGCCTCCTCCTGCACCGATGCTCGCCACGTCGACGGCGGGTGCCCGCACGGGGAAGTCGCCGACGCTCGTCTCCCGGGTGATCTCGGGGCGGCCGGCGACGCAGACGGCGACATCCGTCGAGGTGCCGCCCATGTCGAAGGTGAGGATGCGCTCGAACCCGGCGCGCGTCGCCACCACCGACGCGCCGCTGACACCGCCCGCCGGGCCGGAGAGCACCGTCTGCACGGGATTCCTGCAGGCGGCCTCGAGGCTCATCAGGCCTCCGTCCGAGCGGACGATCTGGATCGGCGCCCGGGCGCTGCGCGGCCTTCAGCCCGTCGCCGACGTTCGCCAGGTACTTCGCGAGCGCGGGGGCGACGTAGGCGTTCACCAGTGTCGTCACCGTCCGCTCGTACTCGCGGAACTCCGGCAGGATCTCGGACGAGATCGACACCGGCAGCCCGGGAGCGACCTCGGCGGCGATCTCCGCGACGGTGCGCTCGTGGCGTCCGTTCGCGTGAGCGTTCAGGAGACAGACGGTGAGCGCCTCGACGCCGTCGGAGACGAGCGCGGCAATCGCGCTTCCGGACGGCCTCCTCGTCGATCGCTTCGATGATCGCACCGTCTGCGCCGATCCGCTCGGGCACCTCGTGCACGTAGCGCGTGTCCGTCAGCGGCTCCGGCTTCTCGTACACCATGAACCCGAACAACGGGCCGGGCGTCCACGCCTCGGCGAGGTGCAGGATGTGCCTGAAACCCTCCGTGACGATGAGGCCGACGAGGGCGCCGCGCCGCTCGAGCACGGCGTTGGTCGCGACGGTCGTCCCGTGGAGGATCGCGTCGAGCTGGCCGAGCTCGATGTCCTGCCCTGGCGGCGGCGAGCTGAATGCCCTCGATCACGCCCGACCGACTGGTCGTCCGGCGTGCTGGGCGTCTTTGCGAGCCAGACGCGCTGCCGCTCGCTGTCGTGGAGGAGGACGTCGGTGAACGTCCCGCCGACGTCGACCCCGAGGCGGTAGGTCACTCCGTCTTCCCTCGACGCGATCGCAGTCTCCTCGCGCGCGGAGAGCCGTCCCCTGCGCGTACTTGGCGACCCTCACGTCGCAGCTTCGCGCGTGCGCCTCGAAGTTCTCGATCCGCGACTGGCGCGCGCTGACCTCTCCGACCACGACGCTGGCGGCATCGTCGCACTCCTGGTACGTCACGGTCTTGAGGTACTTCCCGACCCAGAGGCCGCCGGTGTAGCGTGCGGCGCCCGACGTGGGGAGGATGTGGTTGGTGCCGATCGACTTGTCGCCGTAGGCAACCGTCGTCGCCTCGCCGAGGAAGAGAGCGCCGTAGTTGCGCATCCGCTCCAGGTACCAGCGAGGCTCGGCTGTCTGGATCTCGACGTGCTCGAACGCGTACGCATCCGCGAGTTGGAGCGCCTCCTCGTCCGAGTCGACGACGACGACCTCGCCGTAGTCCGTCCACGCCCCGGCGGCGATGTCCGCCGTCGGGAGGTCGACGAGCTGGGACGTCGACCTGACGGAGCGTCTCCTCCGCGACGGCCCGGGAGGTCGTGATCAGCACGGCGGGCGAGGCGGGGCCGTGCTCGGCCTGGCCGAGCAGGTCGGCGGCGAGAATCGTCGGATCGGCGGTTTCGTCCGCGACGATCAGGATCTCCGTCGGGCCGGCGATGAGGTCGATACCGACCTTCCCGAAGAGGCGACGCTTCGCCTCCACGACGTACGCGTTGCCGGGTCCGGCGAGGAAGTCGACCGGTGCGATCGTCTCGGTTCCGAGCGCCATCGCCGCGAGCGCCTGCACGCCGCCGAGCACGTAGATCTCGTCGGCTCCGGCGAGGTGCATGGCGGCGATGGTCGCGTCCGGCACGCGGCCGCCGAGCGGGGGGGTGCAGGCGGCAACTCGCTCGCACTCCCGCGACCTTGGCGGTGACGATGCTCATGTGGGCCGACGCGACCATGGGGTAGCGGCCGCCCGGAACGTATGCGCCGACGCTGCTGACGGGGATGTGGCGGTGGCCCAGGCGCACGCCGGGGAGCGTCTCGACCTCGAGATCGAGCATCGTCTCGCGCTGCGCCTGGGCGAAGCGGCGGACCTGCGCCTGCGAGAACCGGATGTCGTCGAGCACCTGTTCCGGCACCCGGCCGAGGCTCGCCTCGATCTCGTCGCGCGTCGAGCCGGAAGCTGTCCGGCTCCCAACCGTCGAGCCGTGCCGAGTACGACCGGACGGCAGCGTCGCCACGCCGACGCGACGGCGCTGATGATCTCCTCCACGACCTGCGCGACGGCGTCGTCGCCGCCTAGATCCGATGGTGTCGCGTTCTTGGTCTTCAGCACGTGCATGGAGGGCGCCTCTTTCCTTTGTGACTACGTATGCATAGACTCTTGGAGGTGGCCTTGTCAACTACTCCGCCGGAGCGGTTCACGCTCGGTCGGCCTGACGACGAAGATCCTCGCCGCCCACGGAGCAGGCGATGCAGAGCCGGGCACGCTCGCGACGGTGACGTGCGATCTCGTGATGATGAACGACGTCTCCGGCTCGCTCGCCATGAGGGCGTTCGAGCGGATGGGCGCAGCGCGCGTGTTCGATCCGGAGCGTGTCGTCCTCGTGGCCGATCACTTCGTTCCGGCCAAGGACGTGAGGAGCGCCGAGCTCGCCGGTGACCTGCGCCGTTTCGCCGAGCGCTTCGGGATAGAGCACTACTACGAGCTCGGCCGCACCGCCGAGGCCGGCATCGAGCACACGCTCCTGCCCGAGCTGGGGCTCGTCGCACCGGGAGCCCTCATCGCCGGCGGTGACTCCCACACGTGTACCTACGGGGCGTTCGGCGCGCTCGGGCTCGGCTTCGGATCGACCGACATCGCGTCCGCGCTCGCGCTCGGTGAGGTGTGGGTGCGCATGCCGGAGACGATCCGAATCGAGTTCGTCGGGCAGCCTGGCCCGTGGACCGCAGGGAAGGACCTCATCCTCGCCGTCCTCCGCCAGACCGGGTCGTCCGGGGCCACGTACGGGGCGCTCGAGTTCTCGGGAGACGTCGTCGACGGGCTCTCCGTGGATGACCGGATGGCGCTCTGCAACATGGCGATCGAGTCGGGTGCGAAGAGCGGGATCTGTGCGCCGAACGACGCGGTGCTCGACTGGCTCGACGCCCGGTCGGTGCCGCGGACAGATGTGCTCGCCGCCGATGCGAGCGGCTACGACCATGTCCTCCGGGTCGACGTGGACGGGCTTCCGCCGCTCGTGGCCCGCCCTCCGGATCCGGCCGCGGTGACCGCGATCGACGAGCTGCCCTCGGGGCTCCGGCTCGACCAGGTGTACGTCGGGAACTGCTCGAACGGCACGCTCTCCGATCTGCGCCAGCTCGTCGCCGGCCTCGCCGGAAGGCGAGTGGCTCCGGGAACGCGCCTGATCGTGGTGCCGGCGTCGAATGCGATCCACCGGGCTGCTATCGCCGAGGGCCTGATCGAGACGCTCGTCATGGCCGGTGCGGTGATCGTCCCGCCGACCTGTGGGGCCTGTTTCGGAGGCCACATGGGCATCCTCGGCCCGGGTGAGCGGGCGCTTGCGACGACGAACCGCAACTTCCGAGGCCGCATGGGGCACCCGGACTCGGAGGTGTACCTCTCCAATGCCGGCGTCGCGGGTGCGAGTGCCGCGGCGGGTGCGATCGTCGATCCGAGGACAGCGTGAACGGGGCCACCCTGTTGAGCGGGCGCGTCGTGCGACTCGGGGACGACGTCAACACCGACCTCGTCCTCGCCGGCGAGCATCTGAACCTCACCGACCCCGACGAGCTCGCGGCGCACTTGCTTGAGCGCTTCGAGCCCCCGGTCGCCGACCGGATCGGCCCGGGGACGATCCTCCTGGCCGGCCGGGCATTCGGTGGCGGGTCGTCTCGCGAGCAGGCTGTGCTCGCGGTCGTTGCGCGCGGCGTGACGGCCCTCGTTGCGGCGAGCTTTGCGCGGATCTTCTTCCGGAACGCCGTCAACCTGGGGCTGCCTGCGGTCGAGTGCCCGGGCGCGTGGCGCGACGTCCAGGACGGAAACGAGATCACGATCGACCTTGCGGCCGGGACGCTGGCGCGCCCGGAGGACGGGGCCGTCTGGTCCTTCCCGGCACCGTCGCCCTTCGTCGCCGACCTCCTGGCCGTCGGGGGCCTGGAGGAATGGACGCGCGAGCGGCTCGCTGCTGTCCGTTCCGACTGACCGATCACTCTTCTGGGAGACTCACCGAATGGCGGTAACGAGCAACGACATCGCGAAGGATCTCGGGCTCAGCCAGTCGACCGTGTCGCGCGCGCTGCGGGGTGACCCGCGTGTCGCCGCCTCCACGCTGCAGAGAGTCCTCGAAGCCGCGGAGAGGCGTAACTACACGCCGAACCTCGCTGCCAGGAGCCTGATCACGCGCAGGACCCACACGGTAGGGGTCGTTGTGTCCGACATCACCAACCCGTTCTATCCGGAGTTGCTCGACATCCTCCACAACGAGTTCGCAGTCGCGAACTACCGGACGATCCTGCTCAACGAGCGGACCGATGCCCGACTCGAGCAGCACCTTGCAGAGTTGATCAACGGCGGCGCCGTCGACGGGCTCGTCTACCTCTCGGCCGTTCTCGGGATACCGCTTCCCGGCCGGGGCTCGAGCGCGCGCCCCGTCGTGCTCCTGAACCGCGAGATCAGCTCCGCGACAACGGACGCCGTCGTCTCGGACAACAGGGGTGGGGGTCGTGCGGTCGCGGAGGCGATCGTCGGCCTTGGCCATCGGCGGATCGCGCTCATCGCCGGGCCGGAGAACACGTCGACGAGCCGAGATCGCGAGCTCGGGTTCACGGAGCAGTTGCAGGCTTTGGGGGCTCCGCTCGATCCACGCCTCCGGCGAGTGGGCCAGTTCAGCCACATGAGCGGCTACCAATGGTGTCTCGACCTCCTCGCCGCCGACCCGCGACCGACCGCCGTGTTCGCCGCCAACGACGTCATCGCACTCGGCGCTCTCGACGCAGCGTGCCGTCTGGGGGTCAGGGTTCCCGAGGAGCTCTCGATCGTCGGTTTCGACGACATCGACATGGCCGGGTGGGAGACGTTCAGCCTCACGACTGCGCGCCAGCCGCTGGCCGAGATGGCTCGGGTCGCCGCCAGGCTCCTGCTCGAGCGCATCGCCTCGGAGCAGCCGTTGGGTCCCCGGCGGAGGGTCTTCCCGGTCGAGCTCGTTCACCGGAGCACGCTCGCAGCCGCTCCGTCGGGGTGATCGCGCTGCACGACCCGGCGGCGTTTGACAGCGGGCGTGGCACGTTGTATGACTACGTATGCATTTCCACAGGTCTCTGCCGTTCGGCCAGGTCTCTGGCCCAATGAAGCCCGTTCCATACGGAAAGGACGAGTGATATGAGGCACAAGAAACCGCGTTGGGCAGTGCTTGCAGGCCTTGCCGTCGTCGTTGCGGTTGCGTTCGCGGCCACGGCTCTCGGGTCGACATCCCGCCAGGGATCCCTTGCCGGCAAGAAGGTCGGCGTGATCATCTGCACGGAGCAGAACCCCTTCTGCGCCGCGTGGGCGAACACGGTCAAGAGCGGGCTCGAGAAGCAGGGGGCGAGCGTGACGGTTCTCAGCTCGGTGTTCGATCCCGCGGTCGACGCGCAGAACATGAACCGCCTGATCGCGGACAAGCCGGACCTGATCATCTCGGTGCCGGCGAGCGCTTCCGCGATCGTCCCCTCGTATATCCGGGCGAAGGCGGCGGGTATCGCGCTTCTCGGCGCCATCGGGCGCCAGTCGCCCGCAGGAGCGAAGATCGTCAACGCCGAAGCGCGCACGGACGACCCGGCGCTCGGAGAGTTCGCGGCCGCGAACCTCGTCGAGGGCATGAAGAAGGCCGGCTTCACGAAGGGCAACGTGATCGCGATCACCGGGACGGCCAGCCAGAACAACGTGACCGATCGCATGGCGAGCGTTCAAGGCGTATATGAAGAGGTACCCGCAGTACAAGATCGTCGCGATCCAGGACGCAAACTGGGATCAGGCGACATCGGCCAAGGACACCCAGCAGTTGCTCTCCAAGTACGCGTCGCAGGGCGGCATCCAGGGCGCCTACGGCATGGCCGACAACATGGCGGTCGGGATCATCCAGGGTGCCAAGCAGGCCGGCGTGCCGATCGGCGTCGCCAAGAAGGGCCTGATCGTCACCGGCAGCAACTGCCTTGCTGTCGGCATCAACGCGATCAAGGCCGGCCACGAGTACGGCACCGGAACGCAGGCTCCGCAGGTCGAGGCGGCTCTCGCGGTCAAGGTGGCGGCTCAGATCCTGACCGGCGGGACGCCTCCCAAGGTGTCGTACGTCAACGAGTACCGCATCACGAAGGCGAACGTCGCGCAAGTTCACGAAGGTCTGCACCTTCTGAGCAGCACAGATATAAGACCCGCATGAACGACGAACGGGATCCGGCACCCTTGGCCGGATCCCGTCGTCTTTCCGGTGGCCCTCCCGACGGAGCTGTCGTCCTCGAGGTCGAGGCCCTCTCGAAGTCATACGGCGCCGGTGCGGGCGATCCAGGGACTGACCCTCGACGTCCGAGCCGGCGAAGTCCACGCGATCTGCGGACACAACGGCGCCGGCAAGAGCACGTTGGTGAAGGCGCTCGTCGGGCTGGTTCGGCCCGACGAGGGAACGATTCGCTTCGGCGGCGAGGAGCTCTCGCTCCGGAATCCCCAGGACGCGCAGGCTCACGGGATCGCGCTCGTGAACCAGGAGCTGAGCCTCGTCCCGGAGCTGAGCGTCGAGGACAACATCTTCCTCGGCGGGATCGACGTGCCTCTCCTCTACCGTCGGCGCGGTCTGTCGGAGCGAGCGCGGCAGACGCTCGACGAGCTCGGGCTCGAGCATGTTCCGCTGAATGCTGCCGTCGAGTCGCTCGCGATCGGTGAGCGACAGCTCGTCGAGATCGCCCGGCTGCTGGTCCGCGACGCGCGGCTCCTGATCCTCGACGAGCCGACCGCGACGCTCAGCAAGCCTGAGATCGAACGCGTCTTCAGGGCGACACGGGAGCTCGTGGCCCAGGGCCGAAGTGTCATCTTCGTCTCGCACCGACTCGACGAGGTGTTCGACCTCTGCCAGCGCGTGACCGTGCTGCGCGACGGCCAGCTCGTCGGGACGCACACGATCGGCGAGATCGACAGACGGTCGCTGATCGATCTGATGCTCGGAGAGATGGAGGGAGCTGCAGCCGCCCGGCATCACGTCAGCGAGTCTGCCCACTCGGGCGTCGAGGCCGTTCGGATCGAGGGGCTCGACGTCCCCGGACGGGTCGACGGGTTCTCGCTGACGCTCGAGCGAGGGGTCATCACCGGTCTCGCCGGTCAGGTGGGATCGGGGACGAGCACCGTTCTTCGCGCCCTGGGTGGCCTCGTCCCCGATGCCTCGGGGGCAGTCGTCGTCGAAGGGCGGTCGGCTCAGCTCAACACTCCTCGCCGTGCGTCGCGAGCCGGGATCCTGTACCTCCCGAACGACCGTCAACGTGAGGGCCTGTTCCTCGGACAGACGGTCGAAAGCAATCTGACGGTCGCGAGGCTCCGCCGGCTCAGCCGGCTGGGTGTCGTCATGCGCCGTCGTGCACACCGCGTCGCGCGCGAGCTCGCGACCACGGTGGGCGTCGATATCGACCGGCTCGGTTCACCGGTCTCCAGCCTGAGCGGCGGCAACCAGCAGAAGGTCCTGCTCGGCCGCACACTCGAGCTGGAGGGAATCGTCCTGCTCGCTCTGGACGAGCCGACCCGAGGGGTCGATGTCGGTGGGCGGGCCGATATCCACGAGCTCGTCCGCGACGCTGCTCGCGGGGGACAGCGGTGATCTTCTCGTCCACCGAGCTCGACGAGGTTCTCGATCTCGCAGATGTCGTGGTCACGATGTTCGCCGGACGAATCGTCTCCGTCATCCCGCGGGCAGAGGCATCGGCCGCTTCGGTACTCGCCGACATGACCACGAGCCAGCCTCGCGACGGCGAGGTGCAGCAGTGAACGCCGGCGCCGGCGGTGCGCTTCAGCGTCTGGGCGACCGGCGGCGGGTCCGTCTGGCCGACGCGGCACTCGCTGTCTGGATCGGCGCGCTGACCGTGCTGACCGTGTACGGCGCCGTGACGACCACCGGCTTCATGACGATCAGCAACCTGAAGGCGATCCTCACGGCGGCCGCGTTCGTCGGGATCATCGCGATCGGGCTGACCGTCATCGTCTTGAGCGGGAACCTCTTCTCCCTCGCGCTCGGCCAGACCGCCGCGGTCACGGCGATGTTCTTCCTCTACGCGCTGCAGTGGGGCCTTGCCCCTGCGATCGTGATGACGCTCCTGCTCGGGCTCGTGATCGGCGCCGTGCAGGGGTTCGCGGTCGGTGCCTGGGGCGCGAACCCGATCATCATCACGATCGGCGCAGCAGGCCTCATGGAGGGGCTCGCTGTCTGGATCTCACACGGCGAGAGCATCATTCCTCCGGACTCTGCAACGAGCTACGAGAGGCTCGCACAGCCCCTCTTCGGAGTGCCGTTCCCGGTCTACGTCTTTCTCGTGCTGACGCTCGTCCTTCACGTCGCGATGCGCCGGACGCGCTTCGGCCGCCAGATCTATCTGATGGGAGAAAATCGAGTCTCCGCCCGGGCAGCCGCGCTGCCGATCACCCTGCTCACAACGGCCGCGTTCGCCCTGACGTCGCTCTTCACGGCCGGCGCAGGAGTCCTGATCGGCGCTACGAGCCAGAACGCATCGCTCCTCCTCACCGGGAGCTACACCTATGACGCGATCGCCGCGGCACTCGTCGGCGGAAACGCCGTCACGGGGGGGCACGGATCGGTTCTTCGGACTGCGGCCGGCGCCATCTTCATCGCCACGATCTCGGACATGTTGCTGCTCCGCGGCTACACCACCGGCGGGCAGATCCTCGTCCGCGGGATCATCGTCGTCGTCGTGGTGGTCTTGACGAACCTCCGGGAGAGAAGCCGATGAGGGCCCAGCGCCTCTCGACGGCGCGCGTCGGCGGGGTGAGCCGATTCGTTCCGTACGCGATCCTCGTCGTGATGATCGCCACAATGGCGTTGCTGCCCGCCCTGACGAGCTACTCCGTCCGGACTGCAAACGTCTACGACATCCTGCAGAACTTCGCGTCGTACGGTCTCGTGGCGCTCGCCCTGGGAATCACGATCATGGCCGGAGAGTTCGACCTCTCCGTCTCGTCGATGTACCTGCTCGGCGGAATGATCGCTGTCCTGACGGGCACCGGCTCTCCCCTCGCCGGCGTGCTCGCGGCACTGGCCGCAGCCGTCGTCGTCGGCTGCGTTCAGGGTGGCCTGATCTCGTACTTCCGGCTGAACTCGATGCCGGTGACGCTCGGCGGCTATCTCGTCGTCCTCGGCCTCACCTACATCCTCGGCCACTCGAAGAGCGTCACCTACGAGAACTACAACGTCGGGCTCAGGCTCGACAAGCCCATTGCCCAGGTGTTCTCCATTCGAAGCCTGATCACTCTCGCGATCTTCGTCGTCACCGCACTCGTGCTGCGCTATCTGCGAGTCGGCCGGGACATTCGCGCGATCGGCGGCGACCGGAGAGCCGCGAGGGTCGCCGGCGTGCGGGTCGACCGTCTTCTCATCTTCGTCTTCACCATGTCGGCGGTCGGGGCTGCCCTGCCGGGCGCGCTGCTCAGCTACAGCCTGGCGACGGCGAGCCCCACGAATATCGGCTTCGACGTGCTGACGTTCTCCGCCACGGCAGCGCTGCTCGGGGGCGTGAGCCTTTCCGGGGGCCGCGGAAGCACCGTCGGGATCGCAGCAGGCGTCCTGTCTCTCAGCGTGCTCCAGGAGATCCTCTCCATCGTGCGCTCCCCCGACTACGTCTCGAGCCTGATTACCGGCGGCCTGCTCGTGGTGGTCACGATCCTCTGGGCGCCCGACATCTCGCAGTGGTTCAAGACCACGCGCGGAGTGCGTGCTCTGGAGGACAGGTGAGCCAAACGGTGTACGCCTCGACCGTACGCAGACGGCTCGTTGAGGTGGCAACTGCCGGGGAGGATGGATGACGGAGCAGGTACGGGTGACCGTGTACAACGACGCAGGCTGCCCGTGGGGCTATTCGGCAATTCCTGCGCTTCGGGTGCTCGAGTGGCGGTATGGAGCACAGCTCGACTGGCGGCTCGTGGTGATCGGGTTGACCGAGCACGCGCAGGAGTACGTCGATCGCGGCTATACCCCGCTCAGGTCTGCCGAGGGATACGCCCGGCGGTTCCGGCGCTTCGGGATGCCGTTCGCACCGGAGCCCCGCGCTCGGGTGATCGGCACGGGACGGGCCTGCAGGGCCGTCGTTGCGGCCCGTCTGCAGGCACCCGGCACCGAGTGGGCGGTTTTCCGGGCCCTCCAGTTCGCGTGGTTCACGACGACCCTGCTTCTCGACGAAGACCAGGGCATCGCCCTGGCTCTGCAGGGCCTTCACGGGATCGACGTCGACGCGTTGGTCGCGTCGATCGGCGCTCCGGAGGTCGAAGAGGCGTATCTGCGTGACCGTTCAGAGGCACGGATCGCAGCCGGGTCGCCGGCCGAGCTGCAGGGCAAGACGGCCACTACCGATGGCCCTGTCCGCTTCACTGCGCCCTCCGTCGTCTTCGAGCATGGCGGCAACAGGCTCGTGGCCGGCGGCTGGCAGACGATCGAGGCCTACGACGTGCTGATCGCGAACCTGATCCCGGACGGGGACCGTCGCGGCGTACCGGATGACCCTCAGGCACTGCTCCAGCGCTTTCCGGGCGGCCTCACGACCCAGGAGATCGCACAGTTGCTGACGCGCGGCAACGACGCGCCCGACCGTATCGGTGCCGAGGCCGCCGTGCTGGCACTCGCCGCGGCCGGGTCGGCAACCCGAAAGCAGCTCGGCGATGACGCACTGTGGATGTCTGCTCAGTGATTCCACTCCTGTGAGCGCTAACGCGCGATATAGTTCGGCGATGATGGCGGGAATCGGCAAGGCGACCGGTCAGTCGTGACGTCGCTCGGGGAAGGGCGCTCGCAACGGAAGGCTCCGGTGATGGCCGACGTGGCGAAGCTCGCCGGCGTCTCGCATCAGACGGTCTCGCGGGTCGTAAACGGGCACGAGCACGTCACGGAGGACACGCTCCAACGTGTCCTCGATGCAATGCGCATGCTCGACTACCGTCCGAACCCGGTCGCGCGTGCGCTTGCGACGGGCAAGTCGCAGACGCTCGGGGTCGTGAGCTTCAACACCACGCTCTACGGCCCCGCGTCGACGCTCTTCGGAATCGAGCGCGCAGCCCACCAGGCCGGCTACTTCGTGAGCATCGTCAGCCTCGTGTCGCTCAAGCGGAGCTCCGTGCTCGAGTCGGTGGACCGGCTGCGAGCCCAGGGAGTCGGCGGGATCCTCGTCATCGCGCCGCAGGCCGTGGCAGCCCATACGGTCGCCCAGTTGCCGAACGACATTCCGGTGGTTGCCGTCGAAGCCGGCCCGGAGGAAGGTGTCCCGGTGGTCACGGTCGATCAGTTTGCAGGTGCCGCACTAGCCACACAGCATCTTCTCGACCTCGGGCACAAGACCGTCTGGCACATCGCAGGCCCCGCGGACTGGTTGGAGGCGCAGCAGCGGATAGCAGGGTGGCGCTCGACGCTCGAGTCGGCCGGCGCGTCGGTTCCTCCCGTGCTCGTCGGCGACTGGGGCTCGCGATCGGGCTACGAGCACGGCCGGCGGCTTGCAGCCGACTCGGAGGTCACCGCCGTCTTCGCGGGCAACGACTCGATGGCGTTGGGGCTCCTTCGCGCCTTTCACGAAGAGGGCCGTCGGCTTCCGTCCGACGTGAGCGTTGTCGGGTTCGACGACTGTCCCGAAGCCGCGTACTTCATTCCCCCGCTCACCACGATCAGGCAGGACTTCATGGAGGTCGGAAGGCGGGCGCTCAACCTGATGCTCGAAGAGATCGAGACTGGCAGCCGGTCTGTAGCGTGCGCTCCGGTGGTGCCCGAGATCGTCGTGCGCGAGAGCACGGCTCCTCCTCAGGGATAGAGAACGGGCCGGCCCGAGGTTGGTCGGCGTGGGCCCGCACGCACGATTGACGCCGTCGAATTGTTAGCGATAACATAGCCCCGGATGGGTGCCGACCGAACCGACTGCGTCATCGGCGTCGATTTCGGCACGCTCTCGGCGCGCGCCCTCGTCGTTTCGGCGCGTGACGGCGAGGGGCTTGGCTCGGCGGTCCACCCCTATCTCCACGGGGTGATCGACGGGTCGCTCCCGATCTCCGGCGAGACGCTCCCGGGGTCATGGGCGCTGCAGGAGCCGGCTGACTGGCTCGAGGCGCTCCGGAGTGCGATCCCTGCGGCCGTCGAGGCAGCCGGCATCGACCCCGGCCAGGTCGTCGGCATCGCGACCGCGTTTACCGCTTCCACGCCGCTCCCCGTGACGCGCGACGGAACGCCGCTCTGTCGGCTCGCGGAGTTCGAGCGGCGACCCCACGCCTATCCGAAGCTGTGGAAGCACCATGCCGCGCAGGAGCAGGCCGACCGCATCACGGTCATGGCGGCCGAGCGTGGCGAGCCCTGGCTGGCCCGGTACGGCGGCCGGATCTCGTCGGAATGGGAGTTCGCCAAGGCGCTCCAGGTGCTCGAAGAGGCCCCCGAGATCTACGCAGCCACGGACCGGTGGATCGAGGCCGCCGACTGGATCGTCTGGCAACTCTGTGGCGCCGAGACCCGCAACGCCTGTACCGCGGGCTACAAGGGGATGTTCCAGGATGGCTCCTATCCGTCGGCGAGCTACCTCCGGGCGCTACACGACGGGTTTGCCGGCTTCGTTCGGGACAAGCTCGACCATCCGTTGTCCCAGCTCGGCGGCCGCGCCGGTGGCTTGACAGCAGAGGCGGCGGCCTGGACGGGCCTGCATGAGGGGATAGCGGTCTCCGTCGGGAATGTTGACGCTCACGTGACGGCACCCGCAGCCCGGGCGATCGAGTCCGGCCACATGCTTGCGGTCATGGGGACCTCCACCTGCCACGTCATGAATAGCGACCGGCTAGCCGAGGTGCCAGGCATGTGCGGTGTCGTCGACGGTGGCATAACGCCCGGCCTGCTCGGCTACGAGGCGGGGCAGAGCGGGGTCGGAGACATCTTCGGCTGGTTTGTCGAGCAACAGGTGCCACCCGGATACCACGCGGAGGCCGAGCGGCGCGGCATCGACGTGCACCAGTACCTTTCCGACCTCGCGGGCTCGCAGACGGTCGGCCAGCACGGCCTCGTCGGGCTCGACTGGCACAGCGGCAACCGCTCGATCCTCGTCGACCACGAGTTGAGCAGCGTGCTCGTCGGCGCGACGCTCGCCACGCGCCCCGAGGACATCTACCGGGCGCTCGTGGAAGCGACCGCGTTCGGCACCCGCACCATCATCGAGAGCTTCGAGAATCGGAATGTGCCCGTGCACGAGCTCACCGTCGCGGGCGGGTTGCTCAAGAACCGGCTGGTCATGCAGATCTACTCCGACGTGCTGCGGCGACCGTTGCATGTGATCGAATCGGACGAAGGACCGGCTCTCGGCGCGGCCATGCACGCGGCGGTGGCGGCCGGCGTCCACCCCGATATCGAGGCCGCTTCGGCGGCGATGGGCAGGGCGCGTCGCGATGCGTACACGCCGAACGAAGCCGACTCCGACGCATACGACCGCCTGTTCGACCACTACTCGACGTTGCACGACTACTTCGGTGGTGGCGCGATGATGCACGAGCTCCGCAGGCCACGGAGCCCTGCGCGCCGGGTACGGAAACCGTCCCTCGCTGATCTGCGCCAGCTGGTCTGTGATCTCCACGCCGAGCTTCCGAAGCATGGCCTGGTCGCCTGGACGAGCGGCAACCTCTCGGCGCGTGTTCCCGGCGAGGACCTGATGGTGATCAAGGCGAGCGGCGTTGATTTCGACGCGATGACGGCCGACTCGGTCGTCGTGTGTGACTTCTTCGGGGAGCTCGTCGACGGGGAGCTCCTGCCGTCGAGCGATGCCGCCACGCACGGTTACGTCTACCGCGCCATGCCCGAGGTCGGCGGTGTGGCCCACACGCACAGCGCGTATGCGACCGCGTTTGCTGCGCGTGGGGAGGCGGTTCCGTGCGTGCTGACGGCAATCGCGGATGAGTTCGGTGGCGAGATCCCGGTCGGGCCGTTCGCGCGCATCGGCGATGACGAGATCGGCCGCGGCATCGTCGAGACGCTCACGGGTCATCGCTCACCCGCAGTGCTGATGCGGAATCATGGCGTCTTCACGCTTGGTGCGACCGCGCGCGACGCGCTCAAGGCAGCGGTCATGTGCGAGGACGCTGCCCGGACCGTGCACCTCGCGCGTGCCCTCGGCGAGCCCGTGCCGATGGCGACAGACGACATAGACGCGCTGTACGACCGCTATCAGAACGTCTACGGCCAGCGCTGATTCGTCAGTTCACGCGGCCCGGACAGGAGCGGATCGGGCCCTCGTCCGCCTCGCTCCGCCCCGGCCCGAACCGCGTGTCTGTGGCGCACAAGATCTGCCCGAGGAGGGCACGGGCCGATCGCATGGAAGTGCGCCCACAGCCTTCGGACGTCTCGTGGATGGTTCGATCGGGCTACCGATTCCTCCGCAGGAAGACGAGCCTCTGGAGGAGGATGAACGCAAAGAGCAGGAGGCCGATCACAATCCTCGTCCACCAGGAGCTGAGCGTCCCCTGGAAGTTGATCAGGGTCTGGATCATTCCCAGGACGACGACCCCGAGGACAGTGCCCGCGAGGTAGCCGGTGCCGCCCGTGAGGAGTGTTCCGCCGATGACAACCGCCGCGATCGCGTCGAGCTCCATGCCCACGGCAAGACTCCCGGAGCCCGAGAGCATGTAGAAGGAGAGCAGGACGCCGCCGAGTGCAGAGCAGAAGCCGCTGGTCGTATACACGGCGATTTTCGTCCTGCCCACGGGGAGGCCCATCAGCAGCGCGGACTGGGCGTTGCCGCCCACCGCGTACACGTTTCGGCCGAAGCGCGTGTAGTGCAGGACGTAGATGCCGACTGCGACTGCGACCGCACAGACGAGCACCGCCGTCGTCACGTACATATCGCCCGGCAGGTTGAAGGTCTTCTCCGCGATCGCAACGTAGCCGGACTTGGTGATCGAGACAGCGTCGACGGTGATCGCGTAACAGAGCCCGCGCGCCAGGAACATGCCGGCGAGCGTGACGATGAACGGCTGGATCTCGAAGTAGTGGATGACGCACCCCATCGTGAAGCCCAGGACCGAGCCGATCACGAGCACCACGGCGATGGCTGCCAGCGGAGGCCAGCCATGCTTCACGAGCAGAGCAAGGGTGAGTGTGGACAGCGCGACGACGGATCCGACCGACAGGTCGATCCCGCCCGTCAGGATGACGAATGTCATCCCGATCGCGACAACGAGGAGAAACGAGTTGTCGATGAAGATGTTGAGGATGACCTGGCCGTTGGCGAAGCCCGGGTAGCGCACAGACCCGATCGTGAACATCGACACGATGAGCGCGAGCGTCATCAGGATCGGGACGTACTTGGAGGGGATCCTCACTGACACGCGGGAACGTCGGGTATCGACCGGTGTCGAGGTCACGCCGGTGCCTCGGCGTGCTGGTCGTCGGCCGGTCCGGCCGGCGGGGCGAGGGCCGGATTCTTGCGTCGCAGGTGGAATGCCTTGGCCCGGAACGCCGGCGACTGGATCAGGCAGACGAGCGTGACCACGAGAGCCTTGAAGAGGAGGTTCGTTTCCGGGGGGATGCCGATCGAGTAGATCGTCGTGACCAGGGTCTGGATCAACACGGCGCCGATGATCGTGCCGGCCAGGAAGAAGCGGCCGCCTGCGAGCGCCGTGCCGCCGATCACCACGGCGAGAATGGCGTCCAGCTCGATCCACAGGCCCGCGTTGTTCCCGTCCGCGCCCGACACGATGGAGCTGATCATCAGGCCCGCGATGCCGGCGCAGAGGCCGGAAAACACGTATGCGAGCATGATCAGGCCGCGTGATCGGACCCCCGCCAGCCGACTCGCTTCCTTGTTGCCGCCGACGGCTTCGATCAGCATGCCGAGGGCCGTGCGCCGGCACACCAGCGCCGTGACGACGAAGACGCCCGCGACGATGAAGATGGAGAACGGGAGCGTGAACAGGTAGCCGCCTCCGATCACCTTGTAGGGCGAGCTCGTGATCGTGATGATCTGGCCCGTCGTGATCAGCTGTGCGATGCCCCGTCCGGCGACCATCAGGATCAGCGTCGCGATGATGGGCTGGATCCCGATCACGGCAACGAGAATGCCGTTCCACAACCCGCAGATCATGGAGAGCCCGAGGGCTGCGGCAACGGCCACAAGCACTGTCTCGAGGCTGTTCTGATCCTGCGCCCGGCTGATCAGCAAGCAAGCCATTGCTCCGGAAATCGCCGCGACGGCCCCGACCGACAGGTCGATTCCCCCGGTCGCGATCACGAGGGTCATGCCGATTGCGACGATCGCCAGCGGGGCGCCGAAACTGAGGATGTCGATCAGGCTCCCGTAGAGATGGCCTCCCCGCATCTCGATCTTGAAGAACCCGGACGAGACGAAGAAGTTGGTCACCATCAAGGCGCCGATCGACAACAGCGGCCAGACCAGACGATGCTGTCTCACGTGGCGGCCCCGCCGGCGATCGTGCGAACGAGGGCGTCGATCGTGACGTCGTCGTCGTTCGCGAGCTCCGCGACGACGTGGCGCTCGCGCAGGACCATGACCTTGTGGCTGAGCCGAAGCACCTCTTCGATCTCGGCCGAGATGAACAGGACCGACAGGCCGTCGTCACAGAGCGAGACCACGAGGCGCTGAATCTCGGTCTTCGCACCGACATCGATACCTCTCGTCGGCTCGTCCAGGATCAGCACCTTGGGTTGCGTGATCAGCCAACGGGCGAGGAGGACCTTCTGCTGGTTGCCGCCGCTCAGCGTCTTCACCGGACGCTCGGCACTCGTCGTCCTGATGTCGAGTGCACGAACCCAGTGGTCGACGAGCTCGTCCTGCCGCTTACGCGGGATCGTCCGCGTCCAGCCACGCGAGGCCTGGAGAGCGAGAATGATGTTCTCCCTGACGGTGAGGTCCTCGACCAGTCCTTCGGTCCTGCGGTTCTCGGGACAGAACGCAACTCCGTGCGCCGTCGCCGCTCGTGGGTTTCGGATCGTGACCGGCGCCCCCTCGAACGTGAGATGTCCTGAGTCGGAGCGGTCGGCGCCGAAGAGCAGCCGCGCGACCTCGGTTCGCCCGGACCCGAGCAATCCGGCGAGGCCGACGACCTCGCCATGGTGGAGCGAGATGTCGAAGGGTGCGATCGCCCTCTTCTTCCCGAGCCCCGTGGCCTCGAGCACAGGGGTTGAGGCTTCGAGCGATTCGAGGCCGGCGCGAGGTGTGCGTTCCAGAGCCTCCAGCGTCGTGACCTCCCTTCCCAACATCTTCGAGACGAGCTCGACGCGGGTCAGCTCGGTCGTTGCCCACTCGCCGACGAGGAGGCCGTTTCGCAGGACCGTCATGCGATCGGCGATCTCGTAGACCTGATCGAGAAAGTGCGAGACGAAGACGACGGCGATGCCTTGCGCGGTCAGCTGCCGAATCACGGCGAAGAGCTGGTCGACCTCGCCCTGGTCGAGGCTCGACGTCGGTTCGTCGAGGATCAGCACGTCCGCCGAAATGTCGATGGCCCGCGCGATCGCCACCATCTGCTGAACGGCGAGCGACTGCGTGGACAGGAGAGCCGAGACGTCGACGTGAACGTCGACTCGGGCGAGTGCCTCCGTGGCCCTACTGCGCACGGCGCGCCACTGGATCCGTCCCAGGCGGCGGGGCTCGCGGCCGATGTACATGTTCTCCGCAACCGAGAGGTTCGGGCAGAGATTCACCTCCTGGTAGACGGCGCTGACACCGGCTCGCTGCGCTTCGAGCGGCCCGCTGAAGAGAACGGGGCTTCCCTTGAACTCGATCCTGCCGGCGTCGATCTCCCAGACGCCTGTGAGCACTTTCAACAGCGTCGACTTGCCGGCTCCGTTCTCCCCCAGCAGGGCATGGACTTCGCCGGGTCGAAGGCTGAAATCGACGTTGTCGAGAGCCGCCACCCCAGCAAAGGCCTTGTGGATGCCCGTCATCTGGAGGATCGGCGCTGGAGTGGTCATCGTGTCCTCGGCTGTCGGAACGGCAGACCGGGGGCTGCCCGGTGAGATGCAGCAGCCCCCGGCACCGTCAGGAACGGTTGCGCGCCGACCCTAGTACTTCCTGGTCGGAAGCGCGGCCGTCGCCGTCGCCTTGTTGAACACGGTCTCCTTCGTGACGATCCGCCTCGGCACGGCCTTACCGGCGTTGACCAGCTTGACCAAGCCCATCAGCTGCGGCCCGAGCAACGGGCTGCACTCTGCGATGAAGTTGATCTTGCCCTGGGACAGCGCCACCATGCCGTCGTGAACGGCGTCGATCGTGACGATCTTGATGTCGACGCCCGGCTTCAGTCCGGCCGCCTCGATGGCCTCGATAGCACCGAGCCCCATGTCGTCGTTGTGCGCAAACAGCAGATCGATCTTCGGGTTCGCCTTGAGGAACGCGGTCATGACCTCTTTACCCTTGGCCCGCGTGAACTCGCCCGTCTGTGAGGCGATCACCTTCAGGTTCGGGTTGGCCTTGATCACGCTCATGAACCCGTTCTTGCGGTCGATCGCGGGCGACGAGCCCGTCGTGCCTTCGAGCTGGACGATGTTGACCGGCCCGGTCGCGTTCTTGTAGTTGTTGAGCACCCACGCTCCGGCCGCGCGGCCTTCCTTGACGAAGTCCGACCCGATGAAGGTCTTGTAGAGCGTCGGATCCTTCGAATCAACCGCACGGTCCGTGAGGATGACCGGGATCTTCGCGCGCTTCGCCTCTCTGAGGACGGAGTCCCAACCGGATGCGACCACCGGCGAGAAGGCGATCACGTTGACCCTCTGCTGGATGTACGAGCGGATCGCAGCGATCTGATTCTGCTGCTTCTGCTGGGCATCCGAGAACTTGAGGTTGATCCCGGCGACCTTTGCGGCAGACTGAATCGACGTCGTGTTAGCGGCCCGCCAGCCGCTCTCGGAGCCGACCTGTGAGAACCCGAGGGTGATCTTGGCAGCACCGGTCGAGGGCTTACTCGCCGCGCCACCCACGAGAGCCGACAGCGCCAGCAGCGCCGTTGCTCCCATAACGAGGGCAAACACCTTCTTCTTGAACACCTGAATCCTCCTTTGGACTCGTCTTGCTGGGAGTGCGACCACGGTCGTGAGCATTTCGGACTGTCGGTCGAAGCTCCGCCGACCCTCCGTTGGGCTGACCGTGCGATTGTTACCGCTAACTACGATCAATGTCAAGAGGCGCGGATCTCCCGGATTTTGCCTTCTGATCAGGCGTTGCTCTTGACATTGACCCGATGTGAGCGACAACATATCCTTGCCGCTCAGACCGATCCCGTTCCGAGTCACCCCGACTGCTGGGCCCTGCGAAAGGAGTTCCGATGAACACGAAGACGGCGACGAGAGAGGTCTCGGCTCGCACGCAGATGAGCGCCGGCCGGCCCCGTCTCGGGCTGCTCGGGATCATGCAGGGCCTCTACGACGAGATGCTGCCCGGCATCAGCGAACGCCAGGAGGCATACGCCCGCGAGATCGGCGCCGCGCTCGCCGGAGTCGCGGATGTTCACATTGCGGCGCCCGTCAAGGATCGCGAGGGGATCGAGAACGCGGTCCGTGAGTTCGAGCACGATGCCGTCGACGGGCTACTCGTGGTGATGCTGACGTACGGTCCGGCGATGCGCGTCGCTCGCTCGTTCGCGGAGACTCGGCTCCCGATCTGCCTCCTCAACGTGCAGCCTGTTCCGGAGATCACCGCCGACTGGGACATGAGCGACCTGACGTACAACCAGGGCATCCACGGCGCCCAGGACACTGCCAACGCCATGGTGCGAGCTGGTCGGCAGTTCCACGTGATCACCGACGACTGGCATCTCCCGTCGTTCGAGCAGGCCGTGAGCCAGTGGGCCCGAGCCGCAGCAGCCGTCAGCCGCTGGCGCCGGCTCAAGGTCGCGATCCTCGGCTACGCCATGAACGGGATGGGCGACATCCGGGTCGACATCCATACGCTGCTTCGCACGCTCGGCCCACAAATCGATTCGATCGCTCCGGGTGACCTTGTCCGTTCCGCGGCCGCTGTCGATGCCAAAGAGGTCGCGGACCTGATCGCGGAGGAGGACGAGCAGTTCGAGATCGATCCGCGGTTGAGCTCCGTCGAGCGAGAGGACCATGCCCGCATTCAGCTCGGGCTCGAGAGGATTCTCGTCGAGGGTGGCTACGGCGCCTACTCGACCCACTTCGGAGCTATCGCGGAAGACGGCCGCTTCTCGAGGCTGCCGCTGGCGGCTGCCTCGAGCCTGATGGCGAAGGGGTACGGCTTCAGCGCCGAGGGCGACGGGCTGACGGCGGCGCTGATGGTCGCGGCCCAGAACCTGATCGGCGAAACGCAGTTCACGGAGATGTACGCGATGGATTTCCCTCGAGGTGCGTTCCTGATGAGCCACATGGGCGAGGGGAACTGGGCTCTGGCCCGCGACGACGAGCGAGTGAGGCTGATCAAGAGGCCGCTCGGGATCGGCGGGCTCGACGATCCTCCGACGTTCCTCTTCCGGTATCGAGTGGGTGCTGCGACGCTGGCCACGCTCGTCGCCCTGGGCGGCGAGCGCTTCCGGTTGGTCGTCTCGGAGGGTGAGATTCTCGACTCCGACGAGCTGCCTGGGCTCGAGATGCCGTACGGGTTCTTCAAGCCAGACACAGGCCTACAGGACTGCATCGACGGCTGGCTGCGCTTCGGTGGACCGCATCATCAGGTCCTGAACCTGGGGCGACGGGAGGCGGAGTGGCGCCTCTTCAGCGAGGCGGCGGGGATCGAGATGGTGGTCGTCTAGGGTGCGAGCCAGCCCGCCGGCGTCCTGACGGTTCTACCGGGCGCCCGGGGTGCCGTGCACCTTTGCGACGCGGTCGACGGGGCGCTCGACAGACCGGGTGTATCGGGGTGATCCGCCAGGAGGCGATGGCCCCGGCTAGAACCGACCGCGCGCGCCGGGTGGGCTCGTAAAGACCAGCTCGGTGACCGTCTCATACGTCTCGCCGGGCCGCAGGTCGGTGGCCGGGAACCGTGGGTTGCCTGGTGAGTCCGGGAAGTGTTGCGTCTCCAGGGCGACGCCTGCGTAGGGTCCGTAGAGGGTGCCGCCGGCACCTCGAAGTGTTCCGTCAAACCGGTTCCCCGTGTAGAGCTGGAGACCGGGCTCGCTGGTCCGGATTTCGACAGACCGCGTGCCTCCTCGACCGGTCAACAAGGCGGCGCGTCGGAGCCGCCCGGCGCCGTTCTCACGGAGAACGAAGTTGTGGTCGTACCCACCGGCGAATCTGAGCTGCTCGAACGCTTCGCCGATCCGCTGACCTATGGCGGTCGGTGCTCTGAAGTCGAGCGGAGTCCCTTCGACCGACGCCGTCTCTCCGGTCGGGATCAGGTCCTCGTCGATCGGGGTGTACTGGTCTGCGTAGATCGTCAGCTCATGGTCGAGGACGTCACCCGCTCCTTCCCCGGCCAGGTTGAAGAGCGAGTGATTGGTCAGGTTGACGACCGTGGCCTTGTCCGTCGTCGCGCGGTACGACATCCGCAGCGTGTCCGGATGAACCAGCGTGTACTCGACTTCGACGTCAACGGCGCCTGGATAGCCTTCCTCTCCGTCTGCGCTTTGGTACCCGAGGACAAGGCTCGGCTCGTCGTCCCCACGACAGCTCCGGATCTCCCAGACCTTGCGGTCGAAGCCTTCGTGCCCTCCGTGTAGATGGTTGGAGCCTTCGTTCCGTGAGAGCTGGTGGGTCGTGCCGCCGACAACGAGCGAGCCGCCCGCAATCCGGTTGGCGTAGCGACCCACGGTCGCCCCGAGGTACGGGTTGGCCGACTCTGCATAACCGTCGATGCTTGCGAAGCCGAGGATGACGCTCTCGACCGCGCCGTCTCGGCTTGGAGGGCGAATCGCCTGGAGCGTCGCGCCGTAGGTCAGCACGACGACCTCGAGCCCGTCTCGGTGGGAGAGGGTGATGCGCTCGACCGCCTGTCCCTCCGCTGTCACGCCGAAGGGCTGCACGCCAACCGAGGAAGCCGTCCCGCCGGCCACAGTTTTGGTCTACGTCCTGACGGCTGAAGTTGTGTGCGCTCTCATATCTCGCAGCAGACTACGTGGAACCGGGTTTCCAAAGGCGCCCGGCGCTATGATCGTGAGCGGATTGGTCGTCCTAGCCGTTCTGGTCGGTGCGTTCGCTCCGGCCGAGCAGGCTCGGCGCTGGGTTCGGGAGGCGCTTCTCGTCCAGAGGAGTGTGGCGCTCTGAACCCGACCATCACCTT
This sequence comes from uncultured Thermoleophilia bacterium, assembly GCA_963829285.1. Classification (GTDB taxonomy): domain Bacteria; phylum Actinomycetota; class Thermoleophilia; order Gaiellales; family Gaiellaceae; genus Gaiella. Next base: position 758,988 of record CAWHHW010000004.1, read on the forward strand.
CGCGTTCGTCGCCGGCACGGTCGCGACCGTCAACCCCTGCGGGTTCGCACTGCTGCCCGCCTACCTTGCCCGACGTCTCGGCAGCGATGACGGCGCCCGCCGCCGTGCCGACGCGGTCGCAAGGGCGCTGTTAGTCGGCGCGGTCACGACCGCCGGCTTTGTGCTCGTGTTCGTGACAGCCGGAATGGCGATCTCCCTGGGAGCGCACGAGCTCACCCGGGTGTTGCCGTGGGCGGGGCTCGCAATCGGGGTGCTGCTCGTCGTGGCCGGCGTAGCGGTCATGTTCGGGCGTCATCTGTGGCTGCGCCTGCCCGGCCTGCGCGTTGCGCGCGGCGGTCTCTGGGGCGATTTCCTGTTCGGGATCGGCTACGGAACGGCCTCGCTCTCCTGCACGCTGCCGATCTTTCTTGCCGCGACCGGGACGGCGGTGACGGGGAGTTACGGGTTGACACTGCTCAGCTTCATCGCCTACGCCGTCGGCATGGGCACCGTGCTGACCGCGCTCGCCGTGGGTGCCGCGCTCTCGCGTGAGGGATTCGCCGTCGCATTGCGGCGCTTCATGCCTTATGTCAACCGCGTCGCGGGCGCGTTACTCGCACTGGCGGGCGTCTACGTCGTCTACTACTGGGCGTACCTCCTGCTTCCCGGCTCGGCGACACGCACGAGCGGGCGGTCAGTGATCGACCGCGGCGAGCTCGTCTCCAGCCAGTCCGCGACCTGGCTCGGCTCATCGACCGGCAAGACAGTCGCCGTCGTTGCTCTCGCCGCGATCGTTGCCCTCGTCGTCTGGGCGCTGTGGCGGCGACTGTTCGGCGCGGTTCCCACCCCCGAACCTGAGCCGTCGCCCGCCGCCGGCGGTCCGATACACCTGCGCGTCCACGAACGCAACGAAGGAGGGGAGGCCCGATGAGACAGGATCGAGCAGAGCCTGAGCCGTCCGAGTCGGCACCGAAACAGCCGTCGGGCCGTCGGCATCAAACTCGGATGAAGGTGGCGTTTGTGATCGGCGTCCTCGTGGTTCTCGGAGGGATCGCAGCGGCGCTCGGGCTGACTCGAGGCGGCGGCTCTGGAGCCGCCCCGGCGCCGGCCGCTAGCAAGCCCGTGTCTGCCAACTCACCCGTGTCTGCGTCGAGCACATCGCCGCTCGAGTTGAGCGGTACGGATCCGGTGACCGGGAAAGCGGTCAGCCTCTCGTCGTTCGCCGGAAAGCCCATCGTGCTCAACATGTGGGCCTCGTGGTGCGCCGGCTGTTACGTGGAGGCGCGGGCGCTTCGCAACTTCGAGCGCGCCCACCCCGAAGCACAGGTCGTCGGAGTGGACATCACCGATACGAAGTCCGGCGCGATCGACTTCGTCCGCCATTTCAACTTGCACCATCCGAACATCTTCGACCCGGACGCCAAGGTCGCCGCCAGGTTCGGCCTGTCAGGGCTCCCGGCTACGGTCTTCCTCGACCATCGGCACCTCGTTGTGGCGAAGATCATCGGCGCGACAGACCTCGCCGGCCTCAATCAGGGGCTGAAGACGGCGGAGCAATCGTGAATCGCAGCGCCGAGGTACGGGTCGTCGACCGGCACTAGCGCCCGTTCACGGTTGCATGGCCTCGCGGGCGTCTGCAAAGACCGCCGCGGCGCGCTCCAGGTCGGCCCGTGTGTGTGCGGCGGACATCTGGGTCCGGATCCTGGCCAGGTCGCGGGGGACGACGGGGAACGAGAAGCTGACGGCATAGACGCCACGTGCGTGCAGTTCGGCGGCGAGGCGACCTGCCCGGACGGCGTCGCCGACCATCACCGGCACGATCGGGTGCGTGCCCGGGAGGATGTCGAAGCCGAGCTCGGTCATGCGCGAGCGGAAGAAGGCAGTGTTCGCCTCGAGTTGGTCGCGCAGGTCCGGGGAGCCCTCGATCAGGTCGAGCGCCGTCATGGTTGCGGCGACGACGTGCGGGGCGACGCTGTTCGAGAACAGATACGGGCGCGCACGCTGGCGCAGAAGCTCCACGATCTCGCGCCGGCCAGAGACGTAGCCGCCGCTAGCGCCGCCCATCGCCTTGCCCAGCGTCCCGGTGATCACGTCGATCTGCTCCGTCACGCCATGGAGCGCCGGCGTCCCTCGACCGCCAGGGCCGACGAAGCCGACGGCATGGGAGTCGTCGACCATCACGAGCGCGTCATGCCGCCTGGCCAGCTCGCAGATCTCGCCGAGCCTGGCGACGTAGCCGTCCATGGAGAAGACGCCATCGGTGGCAATCAGCCGGTAGCGCGCACCCTTCGCTTCCTCCAGGCGCGTCTCCAGCTCGTCCAGGTCCGAGTTCGCGTAGCGGTAGCGTGACGCCTTGCAAAGGCGGATGCCGTCGATGATCGACGCGTGGTTGAGCGCATCCGAGATCACTGCGTCCTCCTCGCCGAGGAGCGCCTCGAAGAGTCCGCCGTTGGCGTCGAAACAGGAGCCGAAGAGGATCGTGTCCTCGGTCCCGGAGGAATGCAGACAGGCGCTCCTCCAGCTCGCGGTGGATCGTCTGGGTGCCGCAGATGAAGCGCACCGAGGCCATCCCGAAGCCCCACCTGTCGAGCGCCTCGTGCGCGGCGGCGACGATCGCGGGATGGCTGGCCAGGCCGAGGTAGTTGTTGGCGCAGAGGTTGACCATCTCACCGAGGCCCTCGACCCCGACGTGCGCCGACTGCGGCGTCGTGATCACCAACTCGGTCTTGTAGAGGCCCTCGTCGCGCACCGTGGCGAGGCGTGAGGAGAGATCGGCCTTCAGCGCGTCGTTCAAGAGAGCCTCCTACGCGTCGGTCCAGTCGAGGAGCACCTTGCCGGACCCGCCTGTGGCGGCGACGGCGAAGGCCTGTTCGAAGTCGGTGTGCGAGAAGCAGTGCGTGACCACGGGTGAGATGTCGAGGCCCGACTGCAGCATCACGGACATCTGGTACCAGGTCTCGTACATCTCGCGGCCGTAGATCCCCTTGATCGTGAGCATGTCGAACACGATCCGGTTGAAGTCGATCGCGATCTCGCCGGAAGGGATGCCGAGGAGCGCGATCCGGCCGCCGTGGGACATGTTGTCGAGGATCGACCGCAACGCCGCCTCGGAGCCGGACATCTCGAGCGCCACGTCGAAGCCTTCTGTCATGCCGAGCTCGGCTTGCACTTCGTGCAGGTCGCGTTCACGCGGATCGACGGTCAACGTGGCACCCATCCGCCCGGCGAGCTCGCGCCGGTACGGGTTGAGGTCGGTGGCGACCACGTGTCGTGCCCCGGCGTGCCGCACGACGGCGCACGCCATGCAGCCGATCGGACCGGCGCCGGTGATGAGCACGTCCTCGCCCAGCACCGAGAACGCCAGTGCGGTGTGGACGGCGTTCCCGAACGGGTCGAAGATCGCAGCCACGTTCTCGTCGACTCCGGGCCAGTGGTGCCAGATGTTCGTCATCGGTAGTGCCACCAGTTCGGCGAACGCCCCCTGCCGCTGCACCCCGAGGCCAATCGTGTGGGCGCAGAGATGCCGGCGACCGGCCATGCAGTTACGGCAGCGGCCACACACCACATGCCCCTCACCCGAGACGAGGTCACCGGGATGGAAGTCGGCGACGTTCGAGCCCACCGCGACGATCTCGCCCACGAACTCGTGCCCCACCACCATGGGCACCGGGATCGTCCGCTGCGCCCACTCGTCCCACCGGTGAATGTGCAGGTCGGTGCCGCAGATGCCTGTCTTTCGCACCTGGATCAGGACGTCGTTGATGCCGAACTCGGGCTCCGGGACGTCCTCCAGCCAGAGACCCGGCTCGGAGCGAGCCTTGACGAGGGCTTTCAACGCGGGTTCCCTGCTTGCCGAGCCATGACTCCTCGATCCTAGAGGCTTGATCGCGCCGGCTCGGCCGTAGGCCGCGCGCGCCTCTGCACAGTGTGATGGGGTGTGCAGCAGATTGCACCGCGTGGATGACAGATGAGCGGCGCCGGCGACCAGGCGCGAGCGTCCTTTCGGGCGCTCTCGGACGTGTTTCGCAACCCGGGCCTGCGGCGGCTCGAGCTCGGGTTCGCGGGATCGGTCGTCGGCGACTGGGCCTACGCGGTTGCCGTCTCGGTCTATGCATACGGCGAGGGCGGGCCCGGAGCCGTCGGCGTTCTGGGCGTCGTGCGCTACCTCTCGGTGGCGTTGGTGATCCCGTTCACGGCAACGCTCGCCGATCGCCTACCGCGCAAGGCGGTGATGGTCTCTGCCGATCTCGTCCGTGCGGCGCTCGTCGTCGTCGCTGCGGGCGTGATCTTCGTCGAGGGCCCGGCACTCCTCGTCTACGCGCTCGCGATTGCCACGGCCCTGGCCGGGACGCCGTTTCGCCCTGCGCAGGCGGCGACGCTCCCCTCGCTCGCGCGTGACTCCGGCGAGCTCACCGCCGCGAACGTCGCCTCGAGCACGATCGAGAGCGTCGGCTTCTTTGCCGGGCCTGCCCTGGGTGGGCTCCTGCTCGCCGTCGCCGACATTCCCGTCGTCTATCTCTTCAATGCCCTCACGTTTCTCTGGTCGGCTGTGCTCGTCTGGGGCATCCGACCGGTCGCCGGCCCGAAGGCGGAGGAGTCCGAGGCGGCGACGACCGAGGCCAAGGCCGGGTTCCTGCGAGAGGCGGCGGCAGGGTACTCGACCATCCTCCGCTCCCGCGATCTCCGGGCGCTGGTCGGCCTCTACGCAGCGCAATGCGTCGTTGCGGGTGCGTCTCTCGTCTTCGTCGTCGCCGTCGCGCTCGACCTCCTCGACCTCGGACGACCCGGCGTGGGCTATCTGGACTCGACCATGGGTATCGGCGGGATCGTCGGCGGAGTTGTCGCGCTCGTCCTCGCCCAGCGGGGCAGGCTCGCGTTCGACTTCGGGCTCGGCGTCCTGCTCTGGGCCGCACCGCTGCTGCTGATCGCAGCCTGGCCGACGTTGTCCGGAGCCATCCTGGCGCTGCTCATCATCGGGCTCGCGAATTCGCTCGTCGACATCAACGCCTACACGATTCTCCAGCGAGTCGTCCCCGACGAGGTGCTGGGCCGGGTCTTCGGCGCACTCGAGAGCGCGGTGATCGGAGCCATGGCACTCGGCGCGCTCGCGATGCCGATTCTCATCGCCACGATCGGGATCCGTGGAGGGCTGCTCGTGATCGGCGTTGCGGTGAGCGCCGTGAGCTTCCTCGTCCTCCCGCGACTGCTCAGCATCGACAAGACGTCGTTGGCACCTGCCGGAATCGGTCTCCTCCGCGCGATCCCCATCTTCGAGCCGCTGCCCGAGCAGATCGTCGAGAGGCTGGCCCGCGCCCTCGTCCGGGTCGAGGTGGCCGCCGGCGAGGTCGCGGTGCGGGAGGGCGAGGAAGGCGACCGCTTCTATGTGATCGAGACCGGGACGCTTGTGGTCACCAAGGGCGGTCAGCGGATCGCCGAGCTGGGGGCCGGCGACTGCTTCGGCGAGATCGCCCTGCTTCGTGACGTGCCGCGCACCGCGACCGTGACAGCGTCGACGGCAGTCGTCCTGCAGGCGCTCGACCGTCGCCACTTCATCCCGGCCGTGACGGGGCACGGAGACGCGCAAGAGGCGGCCGAGCTCGTCGTCAGCTCGAGGCTCGGGCTGCGCTGACCCTGAGCCGGGCCGGAGGCGGCGGCTCACCCTGCGCGCACTTGTGAGATCCCTCGGTTCGCGTAGGCTCGTCGGCAACGGCGGGGTACGAGGCGCCGAGTCGAACCCCGACCTCGCGAGTGAGGAGGACGATGATGGCGATGCACCCGCAGGCCCAGGGGCTCCTGGCGGCGATGGCCGAGGAGGGCGCGCCGCCGTTGCACGAGCTGACGGTGGAGGAAGCGCGCGGACTCCCCGGCGTGCTGGCGGAGGTGATCGGAGCAGGGCCGGATGTCGCCCGCGTGCGCGACATCACGGTCCCGGTCGCAGCCGGTGAGATCGGCGCGCGCGTCTACGAGCCGGCCGGCGACCCTCCGGCGACGATCGTCTACTACCACGGCGGTGGCTGGGTGTTCGGCACGCTCGACGAATGGGACGCCGTCTGTCGTGCCCTCGCCGTCGAGTCGGGCTCGCGACTCGTCAGCGTCGATTACCGGCTCGCGCCGGAGCATCCGTTCCCGGCGGCGGCGGACGACGCGTACGACGCTTTCGTGTGGGTGGCCGAGAACCTTGCGGGTGACAGCGCGCTCGTCGTCGCGGGTGATAGCGCCGGCGGCAACCTGGCGGCGGTCACTGCGCTGCGCGCTCGCGACGAGGGTGGGCCGGCTATCGCCCTGCAGGTGCTCGTCTACCCGGTGGTCGACCACGACATGACGACGCAGTCGTACGAGCAGTACGCAGATGCACCGCTCCTCCTGAATAGGCTCGGGATGATCTGGTTCTGGGATCACTACGCACCCGACGTCGCCGACCGATCCCACCCGCACGCCTCGCCGCTTCTGGCTGCAGATCATTCCGGCCTGCCTCCCGCGTATGTGGTGATCGCCGGGTTTGACCCACTCCGCGACGAGGGCCTGGCCTACGCCGCCAAGCTCGAGGCCGCCGGCGTGTCGGTCACGGTGCGGCGGTTCGACGATCAGATCCACGCGTTCTTCGGGATGGTCAACATGATGGAGAGCGCGAACGCCGCCGTCGCCGAGGCCGGGGCCGCGATCCGGGCCGCCGCGGGAGCGGCCTGACCGGCTAGGGGGCCTGTGTCTCGACGGTGAAGTCGACTGCCGTGGTGTCGCAGGGCGGGTCGCTGTTGTCGCCCACGATGAGGTAGAGCGCGTCACCGGCAGCGACGGAGGTGGTCAGCTCTGCGTGCGCGGCCGCTCCCTGGGCGAGCGTGCCCGTGCCGAGTGTCTGTGTGCCCCCGTCGATCCACCAGACGACGCCGTTGCCGAACTCTCCCGGGTTGCACGTCCGCGGTGGCTGCGTTTCGAGGTTGGCGACGACGTGGACGGTTTGCGCGACGGGGCTGCGCCATTCGAAGCCGCCGAACTGGCGGTTGTCGATCTTGCCCGGCTGGAGGACGATCTGGCCGTTGTTGAAACCGACCGTCGCGCTTGCCCAGAACGGCTGGACGACCCAGGTCTCCCAACCGGGTGTGACGGTCCAGAAGGTCGGCATCACGACGTAGGCGCTCGGGTCGTGGACGCGGTCGGGCGGGCTGTAGAGGTAGAACCAGGTCGTGTTGCCGTAGCGGTCGCGGCCCGGGTTCTGCTGCCGGGGCCATCGTGCGAAATCGCCGGCGGCGTCCCAGACGCCGACGACGGTGAAGCTGAGGGCGGCGGTGCGGCTCTGGTTCCCGACGCCGTCGAGGGCCCGGACCCGGAGCACGTGCGGCCCGAACGGGAGGGCGGAGGACGGCCGGTAGATGTGCGCGCACGGGCGAAGGTCGAGACCGTCGATGGCGCATCGGAACCGTAGTTGTGCACGGGTCGAGCGGTCGTCGGTTGCGCCGAAGCGGAAGATCGGACGGAGCTCGGTCGGCGCCAGCTGGTCCACGGTGGGGAGCGTGGGCGGCCTGCGATCGCGAGGCGGTGCCATTCCTGCGGCCGAGGCGACGCAAACGGCGCCTGCGCCTACCACGATCAAGAGCGCCACTGCCAGTCTGGCTGCCTGGTTGTCCATCCGAGCCCACCTTGCTGACCCTCGGCGAGTAACGAGGTTCGACATCGCAAAGGACACGAGGACGGGCGGCTGCCTGAGAGGCGATTCGCGCGGCTCGAACCGCTGCGAGCGGGAGACTGCCAGGCTCGGTGGTCGGCGTCAACCCGGCGCGCACTCGAGTGGGCGGGGCAGCGTCGCTCAGGATGCGACGCCGAGCCCTGCGCCGCCATGCACGGGTGAACTCGCCGCGACGGCACGATCGTGCCGGTGGCTGGAGTCAGCGTGGCGATCGCGGTCACCATCGACGACGGGCTCGTCGTCCCGGTCATCCACGATGCCGATCGGCTGGACCTGGCGGCAGTGAGCGCCCGGCGAGCCACGATCGTCTCTGCTGCGCGAGAAGGGCGGCTGCGGCCCGAGGATGTCTCGGGTGGCACGTTCACGATCTCCAATCTCGGCCTGTACGGCGTCGATTCGTTCGACGCGATCGTGAACGCGCCACAGGCGGCCATTCTTGCCGTGGGACGTATCAACGATCGGGTCGTGCCGGTGGACGGACTGCCCGGTGTGCGACCCGTGGCGGTCGCTCTCGAACCGACTGCTGAGTCAGATTTTACAGAGATCTTACGTCCCTATTACAATCACGATTCGAGTAGATATCTCCGCTCTTTGCATGAATCACAAACGCTGGAATCTCCGATGAGAAGGGCGAAGCGAGAGGTTATTGCACTCGCTCAATCACTTATGCGGAGCGAACCGAGATATCGACTTGCTTCTGTGTGACGGTTTGTCGACGAGATATCATCTCGCTATTCCAAGGTGACTTTCTGTGTGGGCGTGCGTCTCGCATGCCGTTAGGCACGGATGAAGCCGCTATCTCAGAGGAGGTCGTCGACAGTGGAGACCAACTTCGGACGCAGCACCCCGTACAGCCTCGGGATCGAGGAGGAGTACCAGGTTCTGGACAGGCTGAGTTGCGCGCTTGTCCCCCGCGTCGAGTCGATTCTCAGCTCGTTTGCCGGCGAGGTCATCGAGCGTCGGATCAAGCCGGAGCTGCTGCAGTCGATGATCGAGGTGTCGACGCAGGTCGCGGGGAGCGTCGCCGAAGGCATCGACGATCTGATCAACCTCCGTCAACGCGTTTGCTCGGTAGCGGCGGAGCACGACTTGCTGATTGCGTCGGCCGGCACCCATCCCTTCTCCCGGTGCGAAAGCCAACGGGTGACCGAGCGGCCGCGCTATCAGCGGCTCGCGCGGCGCCTGCGCCCGCTCGGCACGCGCCTGCCGGCCTTCGGCCTCCATGTCCATGTCGGAGTCAGCTCGGGTGAGAAGGCGATCGCCTGTGCCGACGGCATCCGCGCATTCCTTCCCGAGTTGCTCGCCCTCTCGGCGAACTCTCCGTTCTGGCAAGACGAAACGACCGGCCTCGCCTCGACTCGAACAGCAGTTCTGGCATCGCTCCCGCGATCGGGCATCCCGCCGACCCTCAATTCGATGGGCGAGTTCGAGGGGCTCGTCGAGCGAGGTGCGCGCACCGGCAGCTTCCCCGATTACACCTACCTTTGGTGGGACGTCCGCCCTCACCCCAAGCTCGGGACGATCGAGATCAGGGTGTGCGACACGCAGACGCGAATAGAGAGCACGGCCGCGATCGCGGCCCTGGTGCAGTCCCTCGTCGCGACCCTCGGCAGCGCCTTCGAGTGCGGCGAGACATTTCCGGCACCGGACCCGCTCGTGCTCGCCGAAAACAGGTGGCGCGCAGCACGCGACGGCCTGGAAGCGCGGCTCATCGACCATACGACGGACGTCGCCCGCCCAGCCGCCGACGCCATCCGCTCGCTCGTCAAGCGCTGCGGGCCCGCTGCGGAGGCGATTGGCTGCGCCGACGAGCTCGACCTCGTCGAAGGCATCCTCCGCAACGGCAACGGCGCCGCCGATCAACTCTGTGTTTACCGCGAGACGAACAGCCTGCGCGAAGTCGTCGAGACGGTGGCCCGCGAGACCGCTCGCGTCAGTGTTGCCGCCGGCCCTCGCTGATCGTGGGCACTCATGCGGTAGGGCATGGTGCGCCTGCACCAACGGCTAGAGGCACGGGTCGTTGACCATCCCTCTTAGTTGTGTACGACGAGGTGCGCACAACTAGCGGGCTCGTCGCGCGCGATGTAGCGGTCCTCGGACGGCATCCACACGTCTACCCAGGTGCTCCGGGCAGCCTCTCCGTCGCGGGCAACGGCACGGGCTAGCCGTGCCTGGTAGGGAGCCTCGACCCAGATCCGGACCGCGTATGCATCGCGGAGTATCCGATGCAGGGCACATACACCCTCGATCACCACGACGCCGACAGCCTCAACCGTCCGCGTCCCGCGGGTTTCGTGTGCCGGCCAGTCGTACGACGCGAAACGGGCAGGAAGGCCCTGGGAGAGAGGCCTGATCACCTCGTCCAAGAGGCGCTCGAGGTCGAAGCCAGCGCCGTCCCAGAATTCATCGGTCGATACAATTTGCGCCTCGCGGATCAGGTTGGCAAGCGTGGTCTTTCCGGCAGCGCCATGGCCCCCGATCCCCACCAGGACGACGCCGTCAGCCCGGCGTGCAGCCGCGATGAGGTCGAACACGAGGCGGGTCGCGGTTGGCGTTCCGGCATACCGCGGCAATGACGACGGTATCGAGTGATTGACTCGGGATTCCACTACCTCCTACCCATCAACAGCGCAGTTGTCGCCTCGGTGATGCAAGTCGCCGTGTCAACCAGTGCGCGCTCACGGCCATATTGCTGAACGAGGGAGACGACGGTCAACGACTCCGGTGGTTCGGCGAAGGCCTCTCCGACGATCGCTGCGCTGGGAAGGTGTCCATCGGTCGCTCGTTTCAGGACGCCGCCGACCACCTTGCCCAAAAGAGAGGTCTGGTCGAACGCGCCCTCCCCTGTGACGACGAGGTGGGCGCTGGCGAGGGCGTCGTCGAGTCCGACACGGTCGGCGATGAGGTCGAAGCCGGGCGCGAGCTTGGCTCCGAGTGCGGCGAGGCCTCCGGCAAGGCCTCCGGCTCCGCCTGACCCCGGTATCGCCGTGACGTCGACGCCCAACTCTCGCACGTATTGCGCTGCGAGCGTTTGCAGTCGAACGGTGAGGGCTGCGACTTGGTCGTCCGAGGCGCCCTTTTGTGGAGCGAAAACGGAGGCCGCATCCACGAACGTGGTTTGTACGTCGCAAGCCACTTCAACGTGTATGCCGTGCGCGAGGAACGGAATCATCGATAGCGCTTCCAAGGCACCCTGCCCGCCATCCGTCGTCGCGGATCCCCCTACGCCGACGAGAATAGTGCGGGCTCCTGCCTCGATTGCCGCCGCGATGAGCTCCCCCGTGCCGCGTGTTGTAGCGCGTAACGCGTCGTTTCCGTCCTTGCCGCCGGCCAAGACAAGCCCCGAAGCGCATGCCATTTCGATGACCGCCGTCTGGCCGTCGAGTCTCCAGTAGGCGTGTACCGGTTTCCCGTGAGGGCCCGTGACGGTCGTGGCGACGTTCGCGCCCCCTAACGCATCGAGTGTGCCCTCACCGCCGTCAGCCAGCGGTAGCTGGCTGCATGTCCATCCTGCGGCCTCAGCACCTGCTGCGATGGCGGCAGCCGCTCGATTGGCCGTGGCCGTACCACGGAACTTGTCGGGGGCGGCGACGAGATGCATTTCCTCTACCGAACGGTCAGCCGCCGTAATGGTGGTAGGCGGTCTTGAGTTGTGTATACCGGAGAAGCCCCCATTTGCCGTCCTCGCCGCCGATACCCGACTCCTTGAATCCGGCGTGGTGGGCGTGGATCGACTCGCCGAGCGTGCGGTTGACGTAGATCTCGCCGAACTCGAGGTCGTTCACGGTGCGCATCACGGTGTCGTACTCGTTCGTGAAGAGGTAGGCAGAAAGCCCGTAGCGAGAGTCGTTCGCGAGCGCGAGCGCCTCGTCGAGCGAGGACACGCCGATGATCGGGGTCACAGGGCCGAACACCTCCTCCCGCATGACGTCCATGTCGGGCCGCACGTCCGCGAGCACGGTGGGGGCAAACCAGTATCCGCGGCCGAACACCTCGCCCTCGGGTCGACCTCCGCCCGTGACTACGGTGGCGCCCTCGTCGATCGCGCGCTCGAGGGCGCTTGCGGTCTTCGCGTGCTGGGCCGCGCTCACTAGGGGCCCCATGTCGACGTCGCTTGTGGGATCACCGACGACAAGCTCCTCGACGGCACGGACGTACCGGTCGCTGAACTCGTCCAGGATTGCGTGATGGACCAGGACGCGCTCGGCGGCGGTGCACACCTGGCCGCAGTTCGTGTGGCGCGCGGCGACGACCGCCGGGACGGCGAGGTCGAGGTCAGCATCCTTCCACACGATGGCGGGCGCCTTGCCCCCGAGCTCGAGGGCGACGCGCGTCAGGCGTTCGGACGCAAGCGCCATGATTCGCTTCCCCGTGTCGCGATGCCCGGTGAACGACACCATCGACGTGAGCGGGGAGGTAACGAGCGCCTCTCCGGTCGTGCCCGCCCCGGAGACGAGGTTGAGGACGCCGGGTGGCAGCAGCTCCGCCTCCCGGACAAGCCGCACCGCCTCCATTGCGGCGAGCGGTGCGATCTCACTCGGCTTTGCGACCACGGTGTTGCCGGTTACGAGGGCAGGGCCGAGCTTGCGGCAGAGGACGGCTAGTGGGAAGTTCCACGGACAGATCGCTGAGATCACGCCCAGCGGGGCGCGAAGGAGGTGAATCGCCTCGCCGGTCACGTCTCCGGGGAGCACCTCGCCCTCGAGCCGCCGGTCCCAGTCGGCGTTGTAGCGAAGGAGCCCGACGGCGAAGGCGACCTCGCCCTCGGCCTGCGCCATTGGCTTGCCGACCTCCTGGACGAGCAGCCTCGCAAGCGCGTCCCTGTTCTCGTCCAACAGCACCGCCATAGCGCGGACGCGATCTCCTCGCTCCACCGCAGGCATCGTGGCCCAGGCGCGCTGCGCATTGTGCGCGCTCGCGAGCGCGCGCTCTACGTCGTCGGCAGTCGATGCGGCGATCGTCGCGATCGTTTCCTCGTTCGCGGGGTTGATGACGTCGAACAGCGCCCCCGAGGCCTGCTGCCACTCGTCGCCGATGAGCTGCGACGTCTCCGTTCCGACGATATGAGTGGTCGCCATGGTCTCCTCTGCCTCCTCTCGCACGGCCGCCCGCGGTCGGACAGTCCGGGCGTCTAGTTGCAAAAATCATATAGGATCACGTCTATGGTTTCGCCACCTCGGCCGAGCAAGGTGCTCGCGGTCCACCTCAACTTCCGGTCGCGCGCAGCCCAGCGCGGTAGCACTCCTTCCGTGCCGTCGTACTTTCTCAAGCCGCCGTCATCGCTCTCGGGCGACGGCGATGCGATCGTGCGACCCGCCGGGGCCGAGTTGCTGACGTTCGAGGGCGAGGTGGCTCTGATCGTCGGCAAGGCGGCGCGAAACGTGACGCTGGAAGGTGCCGGTGCGCACCTCGGCTGGCTTGCCCCCGCAAACGACGCCGGCATCGCCGACTTCCGCTGGGTCGACCGCGGCTCCAACGTCCTTTCCAAGGGGCACGACGGCTTTACGCCGATCGGCACGCCGGTCGAGGTGGGAGATCTCGGCGGCCGGCCGCTCCGGCTGCTTACGCGTGTGAACGGGGAGCTCCGTCAGGAGGATACGACGGATGCGCTCCTGTTCCCGTTCGCGTTCCTGGTCGCCGACCTGTCCCGATTTATCACGCTCGAGCCGGGGGACGTGATCCTGACGGGCACACCTGCAGGAGCGGGTGTCGTCGAACCGGGAGACGTCGTCGAGGTCGAGATCGAGGGCGTCGGTCGAGTGCGTAATCCGGTCGTCGACGCCAGAGCCCCAACGCCATCCTTCGGCGCCCAGCCCCGCGCCGACGACGAGGCGCGCGCCCAGGCGCTCGGGTTCGCCGTCCCCCGCTTCAAGCCGCTCTCTCCAGAGACGAAGCGGATCCTGCGTCGTGTCTCGGCGGCGACGCTGACCATGCAGCTCGCGCGCCGCGGTGTGAGGGACACGTTCATCCGCGGCGTCCGGCCCACGCGGCCCGACCTTCGCCTGCTCGGTCACGCGTTCACGCTCCGATATGTGCCGCTCCGCGAGGACGTGCGCGACGCGGCGGGCGGCGGTCTCAACGCGCAGAAGGCGGCCGTCGAGGCGATCGGGCCTGACGAGGTGCTCGTCATCGACGCACGCGGCGAACCCGACGCGGGAACGATCGGCGACATCCTCGCAGCTCGCGCGCTCGCCCGCGGGGCAGCCGGCATCGTCACCGACGGCGGGATGCGTGACAGCCCGACCGTCGCCGAGCTCGAGATTCCGGTCTACTTCCGGAACCCCCATGCGGCAGTGCTCGGGCTCAAGCACTTCCCGCTGGAGGCGAACGTTCCTGTGGCGTGCGGGGGCGTGCTTGTCCTCCCGGGCGACGTGCTGGTCGGCGATGCCGAAGGGGTCGTGGTGGTCCCGGCGGCTCTCGCCGAAGAGGTTGCGCGGGACGCCGAGGAGCAAGAGGACAGGGAGGCGTGGGCGCTGGAGCGCGTACAGGCAGGGGACTCGGTCGTCGGCGTGTACCCGTTGGGAGAGGAGCGTCGCGCCGAGTTCGAAGAGTGGCAGGCGGCGAGGCAGGGCGATGTCGGCGCGTCAGGCTGAGCCGGGCTTCGCCGGACCCTACGCGCGGATCTAGACCGGCGCTGGTAGCGCCACGTGCGGGCTCCGCTCGAGCAACGTGCGCACCTTCTGCCTGCCGCCGTCGCTCAGCGGCGCGAGCGGCTCGCGCGCCTTTGCCGAGTCGAGGAGTCCGAGCTCTGCCATCACCCACTTCGCCGGGACGGGATTCGTCTCGGCGAACGCGGCGTCGACGAGCGGATGTAGCTCGTAGTGCATCCGCCGTGCGGTCTCGTCGTCCCCCGCGACGAAGGCGTCGTAGAGCTCCGCCACCGGTCGCGGCGCGAAGTTCCCGACACAGCTCAGGTGGCCGCGTCCGCCGAGCATAAGCATCGGGTAGCAGAGCAGCTCGATGCCCGAGAGCGCGATGAAGTCGGTGCCACACTCATCGAGGACGTATGAGACGTGCTCGAAGTCCTTGGTCGTTTCCTTGATCCCGACGATGTTGTCGAATGCCCGGCGAAGCCTGCCGACGGTGGCCGGAGAGATGTCGACAGCCGCGCGGATCGGGACGTTGTAGACGAGGATGGGCATGTCGGGGAACTCGCGCGCGACGCGCGCGTACCAGTCGAACAGGCCGTCCTGCTGCGCGCGGCTGTAGTACGGGGTCACGACGAGTGCACCTGCGGCGCCGAGTCGCTGCGCTTCTGCGGTCAGCTCGAGGGTCTCGTCCATCAGGGCCGATCCCGTGCCGGGGAGGAACGGCACGCGGCCGTCGATTGCCTCGACGGCGGCGCGCATGGCGGCGATCCGCTCGGCGATCGTCTGCGACGTGGGCTCGCCGGTCGAGCCTCCGACCGAAATTCCGTGACTTCCTTGCTCGATCTGCCAGTCGATCAGCCTGCCGATCGCTTTGAGGTCGATCGAGCCGTCTTCCGCGAACGGGGTCACGAGCGGCGTGATCGCCCCACGGATGCTCTCGGGCCGAGCGGCGAAGCTGGACGGCTTTGCGGCCGTGGCGCTCATCGGATCGGATTCGCTTCGTACCTGCACCACGGGAACATATATCTTACCGTATCCGCGAGCCCCTCAGGCGACGTAGGGGATGGTGATCGGCCCTTCGGGGAGGATGCAAACGCGTGCGGCGGGGCCGGCCGTATCGAGCGCTTCGAGCACGGTCTCTTCGATGTCGTCGGTGCTGTCCAGGTGGGCCTCACGGAGGTCTGTGGCGGACAGGTAGGAGGTGTGCATGACGACGCGGGCGCGTCGCTGGATGTTGGCCTGGACCTGTACCTGCCACTGGTCGCGTTGCGTCGTCGTGCGCGCCTCGATTGAACGCGCCAGGAGCTCGGGCGTCGGCTCCCGCAGCAGCTCGCCGCGGAAGGAGCCGTGGTCAGGGAACCCGTCGCGGCACTCGGCCGCGCAGACGATTGTGCCGCCGTCGCAGACGATCTGTGCGGCGGCCGACATCCCCTTCACTGCCTGGTAGAGGTTCTGGTCGAGCGGGAAGCCGGCGTTCGAGGTGACGACGACCTCGAACGGGGCAGGCACCGCTCGCATCGCCGACCGTTTCGACACCTCGCAGGCTGTGCGGTGCATCGTGAACAGTTCGCCCGCGAAGGCTTGGACGATCCGCTGTTCCCCATCGAGGACGACATCAAGCGCGAAGTCGACGCCTGTTCCTTCCGCCACGGCACGAACGTCGTCGTGGACGGGGTTTCCCTCCGTGATCCCCCACCGCGCCGACGGGTGCGCGATTCGTCGCGCGTCGTGCAGCACGAGCGTCGTCTCGAGCCCGGCGAGACCAGGTGCGGCGAGCTTCGGCCCACCCGAGAAGCCCGCGAAGAAGTGCGGCTCGACGTACCCGGTCGTGACGCGCACGTCCGCCTCGACCCAGCGCCGATTGAGCCACACCGGGACGCCGTCGCCGAGCGTGCCCATCCACACGAGCCCGGCTGCGTCCTCCGCGTCGTGGTTCACGACCTCGACTGCCTCCAGCACCTCTCGGCCCAGCATCTCGAGCAGCTCGGCCTCGGTGTTCCCGCGGTGCGTGCCGGTCGCCACCAGCACGACGATGTCCTCGGGCCGCGCAATCCCGTCGAGCTCCTCGAGAAGCGCCGGCACGACGATCCGCCGCGGTTGAGGACGGGTGCCGTCGCAGATGCTGATCGCAACGGTCTGCCCCGGCCGGACAAGGTCGCGCAGACGCGGGCCGGACACCGGGCTGCGCAACGCCTCGATAACGGCGGCGCGGCCGCTAGCTGCGGCAGGGAGATGACGTGGAGCGATCACCGTCGTGCGGTCGCTCGGAAGGTCAAGGGCGAGACGACCGGAACCGTATGCGAGCTCGACGAGCACGGCTCGACAGTACTCCCTCGTCAGCCGCCGAGAGCGGCGGCGAGGGTGCGCCACTCCTCGCGCGCGAGACGCTCGAGCTGATTCGTGACCACCCGGAGGCAGACGTGGCTCGCGCCGGCGTTCAGGTGCTCGTGGACGCGCTCCGCTACCTGCTCGGCACTGCCGAGCCCGTACAGTGCGTCGACGAGGCGGTCGCTCCCGCCGTCGGCGAGGTCGGCCTGGGTGAAGCCGAGGCGGAGCCAGGTGCGCACGTAGTTCGGGAGCGTCAGGTAGAGCGCGAGGTCGAGCCGCGCTTCTCCCCGCGCGCGGGCAGGATCGCCCGCGAGGACGACGGCGAGCGCGGGAGCGACGATCGCGCCCGCGCCGAGCTCGCCACGCACCCAGTGGGTGTGCTCGACCGTCGTCAGGTACGGGTGGACGCCCGACGTGCGTTGCCCGGCGACGGCAACCATCCGTGGTGCGAGGGCTGCCAGCACCCTCGTCGGGCTCGTGGCGGATGGCGTGTGCTCGTCGAGCGCATCGAGGTAGGCGATCATCGTCTCGACGGGGCGGGCATAGCGATCAGGGGCGTCGGCGTCGACGAAACGCGCGTGACCGACGCCGAGGCCGAGGAGGAACCTCCCGCCGTGCTCGACGCCGAGCCGTGCCTCCGTCGCCGCCACGTCGGCCGGCTCGTGAGCCCAGACATTCAGGATCCCGGTCGCCACGGTCGCGCTCGTCGTCGCTCGGAGCATCGTCTCCGCGCAGTCGAGGACGTCGCCGCCGCCTCCCCCCGGAATCCAGAGCGCCGAGAAGCCCAGCTGCTCGAGCTCCGCGGCGGCCTCGACCGCCTCGACGGGGTCGCCGAAGCGCAGCTCCCGCGCCCAGATCCCGTACTGTCCCAGCATCGCGCCCCTTCCGCTCTACAGACTCGATCAAAAAAGATATATGATTGGACGTGGCTACGCTGATCGGAGGGACGGATGACGGACGTGAGCTCAGATAGAAGCGCGGGTGAGGCGACCCTCGCGACGCCGCCGGCGTACGACGTCCTTCGCCACTACATCGACGGTGCGTACCAGGACGCCTCCCTGGGACGCACGTTCGAGTCCCTCGACCCGTCCACCAACGAGGTCGTAGCGCTCGTGGCCGACGGGACGGCAGCTGACGTCGACCTCGCCGTCGCCGCCGCTCGGCGCGCGTTCGACGGTTCGTCGTGGCCGCGAATGAAGGCCGAGGATCGAGCGGTTGTGCTCAGGCGAATCGCGTCGTTGATCCGCGATCACGCGGACGACTTCATCGAGCGCGAGGTCATGGACATCGGCATGCCGATCTCGCAGATGCACGGGCTCGCCGCACGCGCGGCCGACAACTTCGACTACTACGCGGGCGTGATCACGGAGCTCCACGGCCGGTCATTCCAGGTCGGCGACGAGTTTCTCAACTACACGATCTTCAAGCCGATCGGTGTCGCCGGGCTGATCATGCCCTGGAACGCGCCGCTGATGCTCTCCACATGGCGCCTCGCGCCCGCCCTCGCCGCCGGAAACACCGTCGTGCTGAAGCCGGCCGAGTGGTCGCCGCTCTCCTCGACACACCTCGCTACGGTGCTCGAGGAGGCGGGGCTTCCCCCTGGCGTCTTCAATCTGGTGCACGGCTACGGCGAAACCGTGGGCGCGCCACTGTCAGCCCACCCGTCGGTCGACCTGATCGCGTTCACCGGCGAGACGACCACGGGTCAGAAGATCATCGCGGCAGGCGCGGCGACCCTGAAGCGCTCCTCGGTCGAGCTCGGCGGGAAGTCTCCCGTCGTCGTGTTCGAGGACGCGGACGTCGAGCGTGTGGTCGACGCTGCTCTCGCGCAGATCTTCACGATGAACGGGCAGCGCTGCACCGCCGGCTCGCGGCTGCTCGTCCAGCGCCCGCTGTACGAGGTCGTCGTCGACGCCGTCGCCGAGCGCGCTCGGAAGATCCGCGTCGGCAACCCGTTCGACCCGCGCACCGAGCTTGGTCCTCTGATCACGAACGAGCACTACGACCGGGTGCTCGCCTACATCCAGTCGGCGCGCGACGAGGGTGCGCGCCTGCTCACGGGAGGCGGTCGGCCGGCAGGGCTCGAGCGCGGTAACTTCCTCGAGCCGACCGTCCTCGCCGACGTCCGCGAGGACATGCGCGTGTTCCAGGAGGAGATCTTCGGCCCCGTGCTCGTCGCCGCGCCGTTCGACACGGAAGAGGAGGCGGTGCGCCTCTCGAACGCGACGCAGTACGGTCTCGCGGCCTACGTGTGGACGACGGACATCCAACGGGCTCACCGGGTAGCGCACGGGATCGACGCCGGCATGTGCTGGATCAACTCGCACAACGTCCGAGACCTCCGCATCCCGTTCGGCGGCGTCAAGAGCTCCGGGATCGGCCGCGAGGGCGGCGACTACGCCTTCGACTTCTACTGCGACACCGAGGCCGTCCACGTCGCGCTCGGCCCGAACACCATCCCGCGACTCGGACTCGGAGACGATGCATGATGGGCCTTCGCGACGTGCTCTCGCGAAGGCGTGACGACGTCCCCTTCGACATCGTGCGCGCGGCCTACTGTGAGCTGCACGTTACGAATCTCGAGGCCTCGCGCCACTTCTACGTCGACCTGCTCGGGCTCGTCGAGACCGCTCGCACCGCCGACACGCTCTACCTGCGCGGTTGGGAAGAGCAGACGCACCACGCGCTCGTGCTGCGGGAGAGGCCGACCGTCGGCGCGGCGCGCCTCGCCTTCCGGGTCCGGACTCCGGGCGACCTCGACGCGGTCGAGCAGGAGTTCGTCCGGCGCGAGTGCGAGGTCGAACGGGTGTCGGGCGCGCTCGCAGGGATGGGCGATGCCGTCCGCGTCTGGGATCCGTTCGGCTTCCCACTCGAGTTCTTCCACGAAATCGCGCGGTTTCCAACTCAACTGCAGCGCTTCGACCTGCATCGTGGCGCGCCGATCATGCGCTTCGACCACCTGAACATCCATGCGCCGTCGGTCGAGGAGACCACGGAGCTGTGGCTCGACCTTGGCTTCCACTGCACCGAGTACATCTCCACCGACGGAGACGACGAGCGCCTCACGGGCTGCTGGCTCACTCGCAAGTCGCTCGTCCACGATCTTGCAATGACGGCCGGCACCGGTCCTCGCTTACACCACACCGGGCTTGCCACGGCCGATCCGCTCAGCGTGCTGCGCGCCTGCGACCAGCTCGCAGCTGCCGGCCACGCCGACGTGATCGAGCGTGGGCCGGGCCGCCACGGCGTTTCGAATGCGTTCTTCGTCTACCTGCGCGACCCCGACGGGCACCGCATCGAGCTCTACGCCTGTGACTACTACACCGGCGACCCCGACCATCCACCGCTCCGCTGGTCGGTCTCCGACCCGAGCTGCCGCTCGTTCTGGGGCGCCAAGGCACCGGACTCCTGGTACGACGAATCGTCGGTCGTGCTCGACCCGAACGGCAACCCGACGCCTATCCGCGAAGCCGGCGTCGATGAACGAACCGCCCGCTCCGTGCTGATGGCCTGACCCACGACACGGGGAACAGCGCAGAGCCTCCGCCCTGATTCTCGATGCCCGCCGCTCGTGACAGCCGGCCGCGAAACGGCCGACTGCCAGCGGCTCTCGTCGCCAGGCCTACTCTTCGGCTGCGAAGACCTCGCGCGCGGCAAAGAAAGCGGAGACGCCGGCCGGGATCCCCGCGTAGACCGCGGTGTGCAGGAAGACCTCCTTGAGCTCGTCCTTGGTGACGCCGTTGGCCAGCGCACCCTTCACGTGCCACTTCAGCTCCTCCGTGCGGCCCTGCGCCGCAAGAAGCGACAGCGTGATCATGCTGCGGATGTTCCGTCCCAGCCCGTCGCGACCCCAGATCTCGCCAAAGCAGTAGGTGGTCACGAGATCCTGAAGGTCACGCGTGAAGTCGTCCGCGTTCTTCAGGTGCTCGTCGGTGAGCGGGCCGAACATCTCACGACGAATCGCCAGCCCTGTCTCGAAGGTCTCGTCTCTGTCCACGGTTCTCCCTTTCTGTCGAATGTCGCGAGCTGCGGTGGTCGAGGATGGCCGTAGCGGCGGGCGCCGTCCGGCCATCCGTTCTCACCACCAGGCGGTGTGGGCGCGCGAGTGGTCGGCGGTGAACCCGACATCGGCCACCGCCTCGCTCCACCGATCGGCGACCAGCTGAAGGACGGGTGCGTCGATCTCGACGGTCGACGCCATCTCGGCGGCGATGCCCGCGTCCTTGGCGAGGAGACCCAGCATGAACCCGGTGGCATAGGTGCCCGGGATCACGTTCTGCCCGAACACGACATCGCTGGAGAAGCTTCGTCCGGTCGACTCGTTGACGACGTCGACCAACGTCTTCGGGTCGAGCGAGTAGGCGCGACCGACCTCGATTGCTTCGGCCATCGCCGCGTATGCTGCCGCGGCCAGGACGTTGTTGAGCGCCTTCATCGCGTGCCCGGAGCCCACCGGCCCGGTCCGGAAGATCACCCTCCCGAGCGCCTGCAACGCCGGCTCGACCTTCGCATACGAGTCGTCTCCCGCCCCGACCATTATCGACAGCGTGCCCTCGAGGGCGCGAGGGACGCCGCCCGAGACCGGGGCGTCGACGACATCGAGACCGCAACGACGAGCCTCCGCGAGGAGTTCGATCGTGCCGCTGGGGCTGGACGAGCTCATGTCGAGAATTGTCGAACCCGGCTCCAGGACGCTCAGGAGACCGCCCTCCCAGTTGCGGATCACGTTCGCCACGACGTGCCCATCGGGCAGCATCGTGATGAGGATCGACACATCGGCGAAGTTCGAGGGATGCGTCGCGGACGTACAGGGATGAATGGCCGCGAACTCGCCGACGCGCTCTGCGTCGAGATCGAACACAGTCAGGTCAAAGCCTGCCTCGACGAGATTGGCCGCCATCGGCCACCCCATCGCGCCGAGCCCGATGAGGCCGATACGGGATTTCGAGCTCATGAGCCCACCTCCGGTGCCTTCGCTGGCTTCAGCATGCGGCGCTGTCAGACCTTCGCGGTCCGCCAGCCCTCCTGGTAGGCGCCGCGCGCGACTTCTGAGTAGGGCGCCGGGCTGACGATCGCGCGAACCTCGAGCTGCCGATGCGCCTCGACGGTCGCCTTCTCGCTACCGCCGTCGGGCTCGCCCCACACGACCTTCACTTCGGTACCGAACTCGATCTCGGGATCGACGGTTCCGATCGACAGTGCGGTGCGCTCGTTCTCGCTGTAGCCGGTCCACATCGAAAGCCCGACGTTGGCGCCGCCGTCGTCGACGACCGCGTCGAAGTTGAAGTACCCGTAGTTCGCGAGCGGCAGGTCGAAGTACTTGTAGCCGACACCGTCGCTCTGGAGCATCGACGTGAAGATCGACGCGAGGTCGTCCGGATGCCAGGCGAACGTCACCTTCTTGCGCTGCGCCTCGATGTCCATCTGCTCGAGGGCGGAGCGGCCGATGAAGTCATGGTCGTACTTGATGAAGCCGCCGTAGCCGAGCTCCCATGGGGTCTGGTAGTAGTCGGCTATGTCGTCGGAGACGAAGCTACCGGCGATTGCGTTTTGGGCCTCGACGCTTGCAGCCGGCAGCCACTCCCGGTAGGCGCGAAGCGATTCGCCCTTGTAGACGGCGGGGATCGGATCCGGGATCCAGCCGGACTCCAGCGTGTTGGTTGGATAGGCCCGTCCACCGCAGGGCCGAAGGCCGAACTCCTCGCCGGCTTCGACGATAGCTTCGCGGACCTTTGTGTACGAGCTGTAGTCGGCCCAGATCTCGAGGCCCGGCGCGCCTGACATGCCATGGCGCAGCGTGCGGACGTGCTCGCCGGCGATGTTCATGTGCGACATCCGGAAGAACTTCAACTGCTCGAGCGGCGAGCCGTTCAGCTTGTCGATGACCGCCCATGCGTTCGGCCCTTGGATCTGGAAGCGCCAGTACTTTCGCACCACCGGCTGGCCCATCGGGTTCATCGGCGAACGGCGATCGGTTTCGATCTCGAGGTTCGGGTAGTCGCCAGTTTCGCCGTGATACCGAAGCCAGTTACCGGCCGGCGCCCGACCGACGAACAGGAACTCGTCCTCGCTCTCTCGGAACAGGATGCCGTCTCCGATCACGTACCCGTCCTCGTTGACCGGCACGTACTGCTTGGCGAGCTCGATGTCGAAGTTCGCGACGCTGTTGATCGCAGTGTCGCTGATCAGGCGAATCGCGTCCGGTCCACGCAGGATCACGTTGTCCATGTGATGTGATTGGTCAAACAGCACAGCCGTCTCACGCCAAGCCTTCTGCTCGAGACGCCAACTCGAGTACTCCGACGATACGACCGGAACGATGTAGGCGGGATTCTGAGCGTTCCGCAGTACGTCGACGATGTTTTCGCCGGCATCGATCACGTCCTGAAGCGATCTCGGCTCGTTCGGATGCATCTCGTCTCCTCGATCCGGGGGTTGGCACAAGACCATGCCGGCAACCGAAGGCCCCTTGGGTGTGCGACTCGTCGTCACGGGACCGCGGCGCCAGTCTTCGTGGCCCACTATATCATTGGACAATAAGGTATATGATCTCGCCGGAGTGGCTGCGAGCCCGATGAGCGTCCGCCGTCGACGCCCACGCGATCCGGGGCGATCCTCCGGTCCCGGCCGCCGACGCAACGCATCACGGCGACGGACGCCGAGGGCTCCTTCTCACGCGCAGCGGTCGTGTCTTCCGGCCCCCGTGCCGGGAGACACGACCGTGGCCGGCCCGGCGCCCCGGGCGTGCGGAGGCATCGGTCGCGGGAGCCGCGTCAGGCGGTCGGTATGTCCATCGGAGCGAAGCGCCGAGCGAACCGCCAGTTGCCGTCCTCGCGGATCAGCGCGTCTTCGTAGTGGCCAACTTTGCAGAGCGATGGCTCCCCGTCGTCCCCGCGGACGACGTAGATCCAGGTCGACCGGGCAATCGCGCTGTCGCCGTCGATCGAGATCTCGGGGTTGACGACGATGTGGAGGTCGTCACCGGCGACGGCTGTCAGCAGGCTGCCGCGCATGCCGTCGACCAGCTCCTCGATTGCGGTCCGCCCTTTCGCGGTTCCACCGGCGGCGACGAACTCGCCGTCCTCGGCGAAGAGCGCCGCGTAGCCGCTGAAGTCCTTCTCGTCCAGGCACTGGCGGTAGCGCATGGAAAGCATGTGGATCGCCTCGCGGTCTTCCATGCGCTGCACGCGGGCCTCCAGTTCGGCCAGTTTGTCTTTCATCTCCATCCTCCTGCTCGGGGATCGGTCGCTGCGAGCTCGCGGCCACACGCCGCACTCTCGACAAAGAGCGCGATCGTGGCGGCACCAGGGTCGACGACACCGCGGGCGACCTCGCCGACGTAGCTGGCGCGGCCGCGCCGCGCCATGAGTGAGGCCGTAGCGTCGGCCCCCGCACGCGCGGCTCTGGCCGCGGCGGCGAGCGCGGCTGCAGGCGCTGCGCCTGACGTCGCCGCGGCAGCCAGCGCCTCGGCTGCCGGCGACATTGCGTCGATCATCGTCTTGTCGCCCACGGCCGCGCCGCCCAGACGACACACGGTCGCAAGGCCCTCCGCAAAGCCCGTCGCCAGCTCGGGCGTTCCGATCGACGGCGCGTCGCCTGCCGCACGGGCGAGCTCGCGATACCACATCCCGAACAGCGGGCCGCTCGTACCGCCGGTCGCCATGAACGAGGAGGACAGCGCGGAGAACGCGTCCGCCGGGCGCTCGCCGGGGTCCTGCGCCAGTCGCGCTCGGGCCGACCGGATCGAGGTCAGCAGGTTGGTGCCGAAGTCGCCGTCCCCGCTCGCTCGGTCAAGATCCCCGAGCGCCTCCGCGTGACGCTCGGCCTCGTCGAGGAATGCCTCCGCCCAGGCGTGTGTGCCCCCGGCGTCGAGACTGCTCACCACGTCAGTCCCGGCGTGCGGACGGGCGCGTCCCACAGCTCGAGGATCTCGGCATCCGCCCGGGTGAGCGTGACTGAACAGCCCGCCATGTCGAGCGCGGTGACGTACGGGCCGACGAGCGCGCGGGCGACGCGCACGCCACGCTCGTCGAGCAGGCGGGCGGCGGCGCCGAACACGACCGAGAGCTCGATCGGGTGGGTGGCGCCAAGCCCGTTGACGATCACGATGACCTCGTCGCCGGCCCCGAGCCGGAGGGCGTCGGCCACCGGCTCGGTGAGGCTCGCAGCGAGCTCGTCCGCCGTGGCGAACGAGGCCCGGGAGACCCCGCGCTCACCGTGGATCCCGACGCCCAGCTCCACCTCACCGTCGGGCAACTCGAACGACGGGCGGCTGTCGCCGGGGTGGGCAGGCGCCGCAAGTGCGACCGCCATCGATCGCGAGCCGTCGGCGACGCGGTCGCCGAGTGCCTTGAGCTCGGCGAGCGGCGCTCCGCGCTCGGCCGCCGCGCCGCACACCTTCTCGACCGTCACGACCGCGGCGGTGCCGCGGCGCCCGGGGGAGCCCGAGTCGTCGCTGTCCGTGGCCAGGTCGTCCGCAACGATCACGCTCTGTATCTGAATGCCGTCGTCGGCCGCGAGCTCCGCGGCGATGGAGAAGTTCAGCTTGTCTCCCGTGTAGTTCTTGATGATGTGCAACACGCCGGAACCGTTGTCGACGGCTCGCGTCGCGGCCTCGACCTGAGCGGCGGTAGGGCTCGAGAAGATCGCACCGGGAACCGCTGCGTCGAGCATCCCCACGCCGACGAAACCTGTGTGCAATGGCTCGTGGCCCGAACCGCCACCGGACAGCAAGCCGACCTTGGGTACCGCCGCGGGCGTTGCCCGGACGACGAAGCTGGGATCGCGGTTCCAGCGCACGAGGTGCGCATTGGCGCGTTCGAAGCCGGCCAGGCCCTCGCGCACGTGGTCCTGCGGGTCGTTGACGAATTGCCGACGCATGGGCCTCCTCGGTTCGACTCGGGGCACCGGCGCGGCGCGCGGAGCCTCTTCTTCGTAGAGCAAATGCTATAGGATCCTGCCCCGCCAAACGTGATCGTCGTCCATCATCGTGCTTCGCTCGGAGCCGGCGTACCGGAGCGCCTTCGCGATCCGCTTCGTCAGATCCGCGGGCAGCGGGCCGGCCGCTTCTGCGCGCAATGCGTCCTCCAGCTCGCGGCGGTTCTTGACTCCGATCACCACCGTGCTCACACGGGGTAGCCCCAGCGCATACCGCTGCGCGACGATCGCATTCGGCTCGCCGAGTTCGGCGGCGAGAGCGCGGAACGGGGCTGCGCGTTCGAAAAGGTCCGCCATCGCGGGCTGTACCTCGCGATCGAACCCGTCGGCCAGGGCACCGCTATGGACCGGCTGGATGCCCATCACTGCTACGTCGCGTGCCTCCGCCGCCGCAGCGAGTGAGGTGTCGAACTCGAGCGCGCTCGCGACCACTTGTGCCGCTGCTGGAGCAGGGTCGTCCGCCAGCGCTGCGTGCAGCGCCGAGGTCATGCCCCGCGCCGAGATCCCCCACGCCCCGATCCGTCCGGCACGGACGAGCTCTTCGAAGATCGGGCGGACCGTCTCGCGATAGACCGCGAGCGGTGTGCCCGGTTCGTCCTCGGGACCGCTCTCGGGAATGATC
Organism: uncultured Thermoleophilia bacterium; assembly: GCA_963829285.1. Classification (GTDB taxonomy): domain Bacteria; phylum Actinomycetota; class Thermoleophilia; order Gaiellales; family Gaiellaceae; genus Gaiella. The sequence continues at coordinate 785,125 of CAWHHW010000004.1, forward strand.
ATGTCGTGGAGCAGATAGAGGTCGACGAAGTCGAGCCGCAGCCGCTCCACGCTGTCGCGCAGCGCCTGGTCGATGAGCTCGGCCGTGATTGGCTCGGTGGTGACGGTCGACCAGGGCGCCCGGAGGGCGACCTTGGTCACCACGCGCACCCCCGCCGGCAGGCGTCCCTCGAACGCGGCGCCCACTACGCGCTCTGCCTCACCGTTCTCGCCGTACGCCGCGGCAACGTCGATCAGGGTGATCCCGGCATCGACGGCAGCGCGCAGCGTTGCCACCGACTCTTCGCGGGAGGTCTCCCCCCAGACCTGGCCGATCCCGCCACCCCCCATCGTCAGCGCGCTGACGATGCCTAACCGGCCAAAGCGTCGAGATTGCATTTTGCTACCCCCACAGTCCAAGAACGATGTCGGGGATGCGGCCCTCGTGTCCCGCGCGAAGAATCTCAGCCGGAGCGGATCGCGACTCGTCACCCGTGGTGTGATCGTCAACGTGCCTGGCCGCGCTCATCGGAGCTCCAGCTCATTCCACGGCGGCCTGCGAAGGAGGTGCCAGATCTCCGGGTTGGTGTACGGGCCCATCACGGCCGAACGGCCGTGTTCGGTCCAGTAGTAGCTCTGGGCACGCCGATCGCTCCAGACCTTGCGGCCGTTGCGCTCGTCGAGCTCCTCGTTGAAGCGGCAGTACGCCTCCTCCGTCGGCTCGACCGTCTTCACGTCATCGAGGACGAGTCGCTCCATGCACTGGAGCGCGTAGCTCGTGACAAGCTCGTGGAACGAGCTCGGCGAGAGACCGGAGACGCTGTTGGGGCCGTAGACGAACCAGAGGTTCGGGAAACCGGGTGCCATGCAGAAGCGGTGGGCCCGGGCGCCACCGTCACGCCAGAGATTCGTGAGCGTAAGCCCTCCGCGCCCGGTGACCGTCATCGGGAGGAGGTACTCCGACGCGTGGAACCCCGTCGCGTAGACGATCGCGTCGACGTCGTGCTGCATCCCGTAGTCCGTCTCGACGCCGCTCTCGGTGATCCGGCGGATCCCGTCGGTCACCAGGGTGACGTTGTCGCGCTGGATCGCGTCGAGCGCGCAGTAGTCCTCGTCGACCATGACCGCACGTGCGCTCCATGGCGGATGCGTCGGTGTCATCCTCGCCTTCAGCTCCGGATCGTGGCCGAGCTTGCGCTCGAGGAGGGCGAGCGAGATCTCGCGCGTGGCCTGATTGAGCGGGCTGACGGCATGAGGGTCGTCGAAGCCCGCGTCAACTTCGGTCAGCCGCCAGAATGCCTTCCCCGTCCCCATCGTCAGGAGCCGCATGAAGTTCGTGTAGTAGGGGAGGTTCCGGTCGAGCCAGGCGGCCTCGGGCGGGAACGGTGAGAGGTAGCCCGGCACCCCGAACAGCCACTGCGGCGTGCGCTGGAACGCGACGACGTGCTTCGCGTGCAAGGCCAGCTCGGCGAGCAGCTGGTATCCAGTGCAGCCCGTGCCGATCACGGCGAACCGCTGGTCGAGATCGAGCCCTTCGGGCCAGCGCGCCGTGTGGAACGACGGGCCACGAAAGTCGCCCATTCCCTCGAACTCGGGGAGCTTCGGCCGGTTGAGGAAGCCGACAGCGGTGACGACGGCGTTCGACCTGTGCCGGCGCGTCCCCTCCGGGCCTTCGGTCTCGACCTCCCAGAGCGAGGCGTCTTCGTCCCAGGTCAGCGAGCGCACTTCCGTGTCGAACACGATCTCCTCGCGCAGCCCGAACTCATCGGCGACCCAGTCGAAGTAGCGCTGGTTCTCGGACCAGTCGGCGAACGGGCCGACATAGGGGAAGTGTGCTCCGAAGAGGTGTGTGTAGGCACGACTCGGCGTGTCGAGGCGCCCTCCCGGATACCGAGTCTCGTTCCAGGTGCCGCCGACGCCCGAGTTCTTCTCGATCACGGTGTGGGCAATGCCGGCGCGCCTGAGCATCGGCGCGACGGCGAGGCCGCCAAGGCCCGCGCCGACGACCGTCACGTGGAACTCGTCGAGCCGATCGCGGCGCGGCGGCCTCTGCCATTCGAGCTCGCGCGCCCAGGGATCAAGAGCCAGCTCCTCGACGCAGAACTCGACCTCGTCGTCCGCGACCGGCTCGCCGAGGGTGAGGCTGGCGCTCCGCTGCAGGCGCTCCGCAGGTCCGATCGGGACAGGCCCGGCGCCGGTGTCGCGCAACCCGACCAGGAGCTCGACCGTCTTCCGGCGGAGGAGCGCGATGTCCTCGTCGCGGTCGACCATCATCCCGGTCTGGAACCCGGCCGGGTCGGTACCGATGTGTGTGGCCGCAACCTCCTCGTCGCCCGTCAGCTGGTAGAGCAGGCCGCGGAGTACCATTGGCACCGCCTGCTCGACGGCCTCCCTGATCTGCTCCTCAGACGCCTCGAGGAGCTCCTGCCCCGTGACACCTCCTTGGGCAACGGTCATGCATCGTCGCCGCGATGGCAGGGCAGCGGGGCCGACGCGACCTTCGTGCGCACTGCAAAGACTCTGGTCGACGCGCACACAAAAAGCGTCTTGAGGTCGCGGCCACCCCAGGCGAGGTTGCCCGGGAACTCCGGCATGGGGAGGGTACCGAGGTGGCGCCCGGACGGGTCGATGACCCAGATGCCCGCGGGCCCGCTGGCCCAGATGTTGCCCCGCTCGTCGCATTTCATCCCGTCAGGCGTGCCCGAGCCCACCTCGCCTGTTCCGAGACCCTCGAAGAAGAGCCGGCTTGGGCCGAGACTGCCGTCCGCCGCCACCTCGAACACCTTGATGTGGCAACGCGGCGAGTCGTTGACGTACAGCAGGGACTCGTCCGGCGAGAAGCACAGGCCGTTGGGCTGCTCGAACTCGTCCCGCGGGACGAGCAGCTGCAGGTTGCTGCCGTCGCGCTCACAGCGAAAGACTCCCTGGAAGTCGAGCTCCGGCTGGCGCTCGATCCCGATCCAGTCGTTCCAGCGCCCGTAGTTGGGGTCGGTGAAGTAGATCGTGTCGTCGCTGCGCGTGACGATGTCGTTCGGGCTGTTGAGCTCGGCGCCCTCGAAGTGCGAGGCGACGACCGCACGCCGCCCGTCGGGCGTGAAGCGGCTGACGACACTCGTGTCGGACTCGCAGACGAGGTAGGCGCCGCCGCGCTCGTACACCATGCCGTTGCCCTTGTAGTTGGGGGCAACGTAGACCTCGGGCGTCCCCTCGCCGGTCCACCGGTAGCGTGCGTCTCCGGGGATGTCGGAGAAGATCAGGGCCTGCTTGCTGACGCTCCACGTCGGCCCCTCCGTGAACTCGTAGCCGCTCCCGAGCTCGATTCGCTCGTTCCCGAGGTCGATCAGGTCGGCGAGCTCGGTCATGCGTAGTACTCCGGGGCGAGCTTGAACGCGGGCCATTCGACGGGATCGTGGCCCGGAACGACTCGGGCTCGAGCGCGCCAGGCGAGGCGGCGCAGCCGCCGCACCGACCGAGTGGCGTCGGCGATCGACAGCATGAATGCCGGAGTCTCGGTCTCGTTGAGGTGCTCGATCGTGTTCGCAGCGTCGACGGCCAGGACGAAGGCGGCGCCGCTCGGGAGGTGCACCTCGAACGAGAGGTGCCCGGCCGTATGGCCGGGCGTGCGCCAGCAGCGGAGCGTGCCGTCGCCAAACAGGTCGTAGCCGTCCTCTCCGTCCTCGAGGAGCGACCACGGCACGCCCGGCTTGTCGTAGTCGGCCGGGCAATAGGCAGCGCGCTCCCAGCTCTGGAGGTTGTGGGCCGTGTCGTACTCGGTGCGCGTCACGAGCACCTCGGCGTTGGGCAGGTGACCGATCACGGCCAGCGCGCCCGTGTGATCGAGATGCAGGTGGCTCTGGACGACCCAGCGGACGCTCGCCGGGAGCACACCCACCCGTTCGAGCTCGGGCAACAGTGCCTGGTCGGGTCGCATGAGGACGGGGGAGCGTTCCGCGAGGGCCCCCCAGTGTTTGACCGGGTCCTCTGCGACCTCGGGTGCGTTGCCGCCGTCGATGACCACGTTGCCCCGCGGGTGCGTGAGCAAGTACCACGGGGTGGGGTTGTCGACCCGCTCCTCACTGAGCGCGTCGCCCGCGTTCACGACGTAGCGGGGGATGCGGATGATTCCGCACTCGAACAGGTACAGCCGAATGTCGTCCGCCATCGCGCGCCTCCTCCGGGATCGGTGTCGAGCCTTCCTCTCCTCTAGCAGACAAATCGTATAGCATTTCGATACGTCATCCGATCGGCGACTGCGCAAGGAGGAAGCGAGTGGATCTGGGTCTGCGAGGCAAGGTGGTCGCAGTGACGGGCGGCGCCTCCGGTATCGGGCTGGCTGCTGCGCACGCATTCGCTCAGGAGGGCGCGCGTGTGACCGTGCTCGACCGCGACCCGGACGCGCTCGCGCGAGTGGCGCAGGAGGTCGACGGCATCGAGACCTGCCAGCTGGACGTGGCGGTAGCCGACGAAGTGGACGCAGCATTCGACGCGATCGCCGAGCGTGAGGGTCGCATCGATGTCGGCGTCAACAATGCCGGCATCACGCGTGGCCTGGGTTGGTTGCACGAGGTGGCCGAGAGCGACTGGGACGCGGTGCTCTCTGTGAATCTCAAGGGCGTCTGGCTCTGCATGCGCGCCGAGCTGCGCCACATGCACGCCCAGGGCGCGGGCGTGATCGTGAACACGGCCTCGGCCGCCGGCCTGGTGGGCGGGCCCGGTGTCGCGCACTACACGGCCTCCAAGTGGGGAGTGCTCGGACTCACCAAGACGGCCGCGCTCGAGTACGCGCCGCTCGGGATTCGCGTCAACGCTGTCGCTCCCGGGACCGTCGACACGCCAATGGGCGACGGCTTTGCGATCGCGCGTCAGGCCGATCCGTTCGCCGACGCGCTCGTGCGCCAGCCCCACCCGCTGGGGATCGCCCGGCCCGAGCAGGTCGCCGACGCGATTCTCTACCTCGCGAGTGACCGCTCGAGCTTCGCGACCGGGTCGACGCTGGTGGTCGACGGAGGCTTCAGCGCCCAGTAGGTGTTTCCCAGGTGTCCTCGATCGAGGCCAGCATGCCTTGTGTTGAACCAACGCAAGGTTCGCGTTCCCACGTACTTCGCCTACCGTCCTGTTTGTTGCTTCGCCTCGGCATCGCGATGATCAGCTGATGGCGATTCCGCCGCCGACGCGCCCCCGCCGGTTGAACCGAGCGGCGGGCACCGCCTGGCGATCGAAGACAGCCGTCCGAAAGCGCGTGTCAGCAGCCAGTACTCCGTCAGCGTTCCGGGCCATTCGGTGAGCACCTTGCCGGAAGGCGCCCGGTAGTAGCTCTTGCTTACCGAGTACACCTGCTTCGAATTCCGCCAACGCACGTATGCGTCCCAGGCGAGATACGCCCACGGGGTAACCTCGATGGATGTGACACCTTCCCTCCGCATGCGATTCGCGGCTCGCGCCACGAACTCGCCCTGGCGCTCGAGTTGTACTGAGATAGATCCGCCGCCATTCGTGTTAGGGCCGTAGAGGATGTAGAAGTTCGGGAACCCGGGCACTGTGATCCCAAGGAACGCCGTTGGTTCTCCTCGCCAGAATTCCGGGAGTGACCGCCCGTCGCGGCCTATCACCTCGAGAGGCGCAAGGTATTCAGAGACTTTGTATCCGGTAGCCATGATCAGTGTGTCGATCTTTCGTTCGACTCCGTCCTCGGTGACGATCCCATCTCGCGTCATCTCTTTGACCGCGGCAGGGATAAGTTCGACGTTGTCCCGCGTAAGGGCCTCGTAGAACGTGCCGTCGAAGAGAGGGCGCTTGCCGCCGAACGGGTATGTGGGTGTGACGGCTGCTCGAAGATCCTCACGGTCGCGGAACCGTTCGCCTATGTAGTTCTCGGCTGCGATCTGGATCGCAGTCTTCCTCCCGCGAATGCGCCGCATGCCAAAAATGAGGCGCTCGAACCGCAGATACATCTGGATCCGCTTCATCCGTTGCACATACGGTCGAGCCATGTGGGCCCGCTCTTCGGGAGTCCACTTGCGATCGTTTCGTGGGATCAGCCAACCAGGCTCGCGTTGAAAGACGTACACCTTCTTCGCGACAGCGGCGACCTCGGGTACCGTCTGTACTGCCGTCGCGCCGGTGCCGACGATTGCCACGGTGTCCGTGCTGAAATCGTGTTCGTGGTTCCAGTGGCGGGTATGAAACTTCGTGCCACCGAACCCGTCGAGACCCGGCCAGTCCGGGTATCTCGGGGTGTGGAAGACACCCACGGCGCTGACGACCACGTCGAACTCGTGATCTTCATCGTCGCCAACCTCGAGTGAGTACACGTGGCGAGTGTCGTTCCAGCGGATGCGCGAGACGGTGGTGCGGAGACGAAAGTGAGGTTCGAGACCCCATTCGGCGACGATCTCGTTGGTGTACCTGAGTATCTCGTCACGCATCGGATGCGTGCGTGACCAGTCGTAGTAACGCTTGAATGAAAACGAGTAGAGATGCGCGGGAACATCTACGCCGAGACCCGGGAAGGTGTTGGCATACCAAACGCCGCCCGGCTCTTCCTCACGCTCGAAGATGACAAAGCTCGTGATCCCGCGCTGCTTGAGCTTGACAGCAGCGATAATTCCACCCCAGCCGCCGCCGATGATCGCGATTCGCGGACTGTGGCCCACTTGCGATCGACGCGGTTCTATCTCAGTCCTCCCATTCGGCACTGAACCCGACGACGTCGCCCGCGTCCGGCGTCTCACTAGCGCTCGTCACCGAGAAGTCCCCTAGGCGGCCTGACCGCCGTCGGCGGAGAAGACCCCACCCGTGACGTAGGAGGCCTCGTCGGAGAGTAGCCAGGCGACGAGTGCCGCAACCTCGGACGCCTCTCCCATCCGGGCGAGCGGCACCACGTCGATGAGGCTCTGGGCAAAGCTCTCCTGCTCTTCGGCGCGCAGCCCTTCGCGAATCCGGTCGGCCATCGGCGTCGCGATCGGGCCCGGAAGCACGGTGTTGAGCCGGTGACCGTCCGGCCCCGCCTCAATCGCCGCCGACCGCGTCAGCCCGATCACGGCCGCCTTGCTCGCGCAGTAGACACCCGATCCGGCCATCCCCCGGATGCCGAGGACCGAGGCAGTCGTGACGACCGACCCGGTTGTTCCCTGCGCCGCGAGCTGCCGCAGATGCCGCCGGACAGCGAGGAAGACGCCTCTGACGTTCACCGCCATCGTCCGGTCGAAAGATGCGATGTCCGTCTCGGCCACGGTTGGGCCGGGCTCGGCGATGCCGGCGTTGGCGTGGAGCCCGTCCACCCGCCCGAAGCGCTCGACGGCGGCCGCGTAGTACCGCTCGGTGTCTTCCTCGCTCGTCACATCGGCGACGACGCCGAGCAGCCGCTCACTCTCCAACTCGGCGGAAACAGCGCCAACGGCTCTCTCGTCGAGATCGACAAGGACGACGCTCGACCCCTCCGCCAGGAGACGCCCGACGACGCCTCGCCCGATCCCCGACGCACCACCGGTAACGATGACGACCTTTCCGTCCAAACCCGCAAGCGCCATTACTCTCAACTCCCAAGCTCGTCGTCGGACGGTACGCCATTCGGCGGTGGCTCCATTGTATTGGAGATCATATAGGATTGCTTTCGGCAGGTCTGGTCGTGAGGGCGGCAAAGGATTGACGAGACTCCCACAGGCTCTCCGATCCAGTCGATCGCCGCCACGATCACATGTCACCCAGCAACAGCCGAGGAGGTTTGGGCCGATGACCGGACGGGTCGACGGAAAGGTCGCTTTCATTACAGGCGCGGCGCGAGGCGTCGGCCGCAGCATGGCGGTGCGGCTCGCTCGAGAAGGCGCGGACATCATCGCCCTCGACATCTGCGCACCCGTGGACGGGGTTCAACCCTATCCTGGCGCGACCGAGGACGACCTCGACCAGACCTCCAGGGAGGTCGAGGCGCTCGGTCGCAAGATCGTCGCGCGACGGGCCGACGTCCGGGACTTCGACGCCGTCAAGGCGGCGGTGGACGACGGAATAGCCGAGCTGGGCCGAGTCGACATCGTGGCGGCCAACGCCGGCAGCGTGAGGATGGGCTCACTCGTGCACGAGACCAGCGTCGACGAGTGGGAGCAGATGATCGGAGTCAACCTCACTGGGGCCTGGAACACCGTCCGCGCCGCGATTCCGCAGATGATCGAGCAGGGCGATGGCGGATCGATTGTGATTACGAGCTCGCTCGCGGGTTTCAAGGGGACTCCGACGGTCGGCGGTTACACCGCTGCCAAGCACGGCGTCGTCGGTTTGATGCGAACCCTCGCGCTCGAGCTCGGACAGCACAGCATCCGCGTCAACACGATCCACCCGGGCGGCATCGACACGACGATGGGCCTCAACGACGCGTGGTATCGCTACTTCCTGCCTGACCTCGAGAACCCCACGCGGGCCGATTACGAACCGATCATGCGCCAGATCAACGTGCTGCCTGTCGCGGTCGTCGATCCCGAGGACATCGCCAACGCACTTCTGTTCCTCGCGTCGGACGAGGCCCGCTACGTCACCGGCGTGACGCTCCCGGTCGACGCCGGAGCCCTCGTGAAGTAGGAAGCGGCGTTCCGAACGATGTATGTCCTACGTGTGCATGGTGGAAGAGGACACGGCCATCGCACTGTCCGACATTGGCGGCGGCTCGTTTCGGTATGGCACGGGCTCTTCCTCGCGGCGTTGGAAGAGCCAGCGGCCGTCCTGGTTGACGAATGTGTCCACGTAGCGCCCGACGATGGTGTTTTCGAAATTCGCTGCGATCCATACGACATCGGTGCGCGCACGCGCACGTGTGTCCGACTCGAGCTCGACGAGCGGCCGGGAGATCATGTGCTTGCTCGTGTAGCCCTCCGGGAGGCACGTCGTCAGGAACTCGAGCATCGATTGACGGCCCTCGAAGGCCATGTCGCCGACGACGAAGGCAGCGTCCTCCGTCCAGAGGCTTGCGAACGTCTCCCAATCCTGATCGTCGAACGAGATGCAGTACAAGGAGATCAAATCCTCGATCTCTCTTGCGGCGACTAGCTGTTCGAGTGGGTTCATCGCGCACCCTCCCTCGCTCCGAAGGAAATCATCTAGGAATATGGTATATGATCGCGCGTCGATGACGACAACGGCAGCGGCGTTCGGTCACATCGATGCCAGCACGCCGGCGCCTACCAGCCAAGCTCGAGAGGAGACCGGATGCGCTCGGCCCTGGATGACTTGATCGACCCCCAGGAGGGCGAGTTGACCTGCGTCGGCTCGGGGTACCAGTTCACCGAAGGGCCGGTGTGGGTCGCAGCCGAGCAGGCGCTCTACTTCAGCGACATCCCGGGCGACACGCGCTGGCGCTGGACCGAGGAGCGCGGCATGGAGGTTGCGAAGTCACCGTGCTTCAAGGCGAACGGGCTTGTCCTCGACCTCGACGGCGAGCTCATCGCCTGCGAGCAGGTCACGAGCATGGTCGTCCGCCACCGGCGTGACGGCGGCACGGACATCGTCGCCTTTCACCACCGCGGTACCTACCTCAACAGCCCGAACGACATCGTCACCCGCGCCGCCGACGGAGCCCTCTACTTCACGGACCCCGATTTCGGGCGCTGGAACGACTGGATCGGTCAGCAGCGTAGCCGCACGATGGGCTACCGCGGCCTCTACCGCGTCCCCGCGACGGGTGGCGACGGAGAGGCCGAGCTGCTCGTCGAGCCCGGCGAGTTCGACCAGCCCAACGGCCTGTGCTTCTCGCCCGACGAGACCCTGCTCTACGTCAACGACTCGCCGCGTGCGCACATCAAGGTGTTCGACGTCTCTCCCCAGGGCACGCTCTCGGGCGGACGGATCTTCCAGGAGGGGATCGGGAAAACCGAGGCGGGCGAGGACGACGGTCGGAGTGAGGCGGAGCGTCACGCCGAGCTGCACGACGCCGGTGCGCTTGACGGGATGAAGTGCGACGAGCTTGGCAACCTGTGGGTGACCGGGCCCGGCGGAGTCCGCGTCTTCAGCCCCGGTGGGGAGCATCTCGGCACCGTCGAGGCCCCCGAGATCGTCGGCAACCTCACCTGGGGCGGCGCCGATCTGCACACGCTGTTCCTGATGACCACCACGACCGTCCACGCCTTGCGCACCCTCGTCCGGCCGGCACGGCTCCCGTATCACTGAGGTCCGGCGACGTGTCGGAGGAGCTGATCGACCGCGAGCGCATCCGCGACCTCCTCGCGCACCATCCGATGACGTTCGACGACCGCGACTGGGCGGCGTGAGATGAGTTGTGGACCGACGCCGGGCCGGCCTGGCGTCGGGAGGACACCTCAGCGCGGCGACGCGACCCGCTCGCCGGTCGCGATGCAGTTCCACGACGCGAACCTCACCTCGTCCCACCACGCGGGGAGCTCTGGGCCGCCGTCGTCGCCGGCGGCCTTGCGGTCAGCGTAGGAGTCTCGCGTACCTAGCTGCTTCTCGGCCATCGCCGCGAGTAGTGCCTGAGGGTCGCCGTCGACCTCGTAGAGCGCGAGGTAGCGGTACCGCACACCGACATCCTCGTCGACGACCACCGGCTCTAGGCGGAACCGCTGGGCCGACACGAAGCCTGGGATCGAGAGGATCTCGGGGAGATGGGCGTCGTACCACGTGTTGAACTCGGCCTCGTCGACGTGGTCGGGCACCCGGCTGAAGACGATCTGGAGGTTCTGGGACATCGGAGTCAGCTCCGGCCCTCGGCAGTGACGAGCGGCGAGGCCGCGAGGCAGTCCCAGGAGACGAACTCTCCTTCGGCCATCCAGTCCGGGATGTCGACGCGCCGAGCCTCAAGCGTGTCGGTGAGCGCCACCCGCAGCGCCGGGAGGTCACCGTTGACCTCGTAGACCGCGCCGTGGCGCGAGGCGTGTGGGCCTTCTGGATCCTCGATAGCCGGCGTGAGTTCGTAACGCCACACCCTCTCGAAGCCTTCGGAGGTGAGGTTCTCGCGGGCGTGCGCGTAGTACCAGCCGTCGTACTGGTCGGCGTTGAAGCGCCGCGGAGGGTGGCTGAGGACGAGATAGCTGTGGTCTGGGAAGCTGAGCTCCGGGTCTTCGAGCGGGCGGCCGGCGTACGCGGTGAAACGGATGTCGCCGAACCAGTCGGGCATCTCGAGCTCGCCGGCCTTCACGCGCACGTCGAGCGCGGCCATCGGTCCGTCGGGCTCCTCGAGCAGGTAGAGCGAGAGATGCCGGAACTCGGCTCGGGGCCGCTCCGGCGAGGCGGGGTCGAGCCAGTAGCGACGCGCGGCGACGAAGCCGGGGGTCTCGAGGATCTCCGAGACGTGCCGCTCGTACCAGCCGTCGTACGTCGTCTCGTCGACGGATGAGGGCGGAATGCTGAGGACGAGATGTGCGTGATGGGGCATGGTCAGTAGATCCTTCCCGGGTCGCTCGCATCCTCGGGGATGAGGCGGGTGACGCGGCGGAGCTGGAACCGCCAGCGGCCGCTCTCGCGGACGAGGTCGTCCTGGTAGTGGCCGAGCGTCGGTAGCAGCGGCGTGTCGCCCTCGCTCCGGCGCACGTGCATCCAGAAGCTCGCGGCGGTCGCCCGGTCGCTGTCGACCGTGATCGTGGGGTCGGTGATCCAGTGCCAAAGTGTCGGCGCTGGGGCGGGTGGGTTGTCGGGGAGCGCCGCGGCGAGCATGTCGTGGATCGCCTCCGGCCCCGTCGCCGTGCCCGAGGCACCCGACCAGGTTCCGTCCTTCGCGTATAGCTCCGAGAAGGCCCGCAGGTTACGGATGTCGAGCGTCCTACGGTACTCCTGGAGGAGGTTGCGGATCTCCTCCCGGTCTTCGAGCACCTGGAGCCGACGCTCGAGCTCACTGTCGGTCGCCATGTTGCCTCGTCCCTTCGGTGGGCGTCACGGTGAGAGCCCGGTCGCCTCCTGACGTGCGAGGCGACCGGGGCAAGCTCACTCGGTTCAGCGTGGGGCCGGAGCTACTTCTTCGCCGCACCCGCGACAACGAAGTACTTGTCGAGGCACGCGTCGTTGCACCACGCCGTCTTCGGGCCGGGAAGCTCGTCGTTCGACGTGATCGGGACGTTGGGCCTTGCGTAGAACTTCAGGTTGGACGTGTCGATCGCCACCGCCGGCATCGAGAGGATGTTGTACTTCGGGCCCTTGTTGGAGAGGACCCGTAGCGCGGTGTTGAAGTACACGTACCCGCCCTGGAAGCCGTTGATGCATCCGGCCACCGTCTGGTACGTATCGATCTTGTTGAGCCACCATGACAGGTCGCCCGCGTAGCACTGCTCCATTGCGACCGGTGGTACCGGGACGCCGCGGGACTCGAAGGCCTGGATGATGCCTGCGGCCATGCCGCCGTCGTTCAGGACGCCCGCGATCTTCTTGCCCGGGTTTGCCGCGAGGTACTGCGACACGACGGTCTTCGCCGTCCCGCCGTCCCACTGACCGTAGAGCGTCGCCGCGACCTTGATGTTCGGGCAGTTCTGCAGGTCGGCGATCTTCTGGTTGTAGAGGACGACGTCGTTCTGGTTCCCCGGGATGCCGCGGACGATGATGATCTCGCCGCCACCGTTCTTGCTGATGATCCCAAGGGTGCCGGCGTCGGCCTCGACCTGGTTCTGCGTCCACGGCGAGATCTCCCACCGGGTTCCGGGCACGGGAGGCACGTCACCGAGGATGATCGGCACGTTGAACTTCTTGCCGGCCTCTTCCATCGCTGGCGCCTCGCCGACAGAGTCGACGGGGTTGACGATGATGGCGTTGACGCCCTGCGAGATCATCTGCTTGATCGCGGAGATCTGACCCTCACCCGTCGAAGCGGACAGGCTCGGCGGGATGTACGTCATCAGCTCGCCCTTGACGAGCCCCTTCGCCTTGGCAAGCGCGAACTCTTTCTTCAGCTGCGTCAGCACGTTGTTCTGGTACGGGTTGGAGACGCCGATCGTCATGTAGCCGATCTTCCACGGCGGCTTCGCCTTGATCTTCGTCGTCGCCCACGGGCTCAGCAAGACACTGTCGGGATAGCTGTGGTAGATGTCCTGGAGTTCCTTCGGCATCTTTCTGAAGATCACGCTGTTCCGGTTCTTCGGGCCGGTCGGGCGTGACTGACCGCATTTTGTGCCGATCGTGACATTGGCCGGGCCTGTGGGCTTGGGGCCACTGGCAGCGATGGCCGTTCCTACGATCACCGCCAGTGCGGCAGCGGATACGACCCCTATCAGCACTCGCAGCCTTAGGTTCTTCCTCATCATTTCTCCTCTCGTGGGGTTGATTCCTCGCTACGTGTGTCCATCTCGATTCGTGAGACTCCTGGTCCACCTAGAAGTTTTTTGACGGGATCCTCAGCACGTGCGACTGCTCACACGCGGTCGCGAAGCCTCCTTTCACGCCCGTAAATTGCGACTGCGATAAGGATGATTCCTCCGTAGACAACGTTCTGAACGGCGGGTGTGGCCCCGTGCCCGATCATCACGGTCATGAGGACGGTCAGGAAGAGGGCGCCGATGGCCGTCCGGGTGTAGTCGCCGGGACCACCGAACACCGTGCCGCCGACGATCACCGCGACAACGCTCTGGAACAGGTAGGGCTCGCCGCTGTACTCGATCACGACCCCGGAGAAGCCGCCGATGAGGATGCCGACGAGCGCCGAGGTGATCGCGCTGAACGCGAACGCCGCGACCCAGACCCGGCGTGTGTTGATCAGGGCCCGGTCGGCCGCACGCGGATTCGCGCCGGTCGCGAGGAGGTTCCTACCCATCTGGGTTCGATGCATGACGACCGCGAGCACGACCACGACCACGATCCAGATCACAACCGATGGTGGAATCCCGACTCCGAAGGTCTTGGTCACGGGCATGGCCAGCTTGATGACCCACTGCGGAGGAAAGCCGTTGGACTGGAGGCCCATCTGCACCTTGCACAGACCGAGGACGAAGGAGCCCATCGCCAGCGTCACCACGAGTGGGTTGATCGTGAACCGGTGGCAGATGTAGCCGGCGCACCCACCCAGAAAGCCCGCCCCGACGATGGCGATCGTAACCGCGAGACCAAACCCGAGGCTGTACTTCTGCTCGAGCGCGGTGGTCATCAGGCCACCGGCGACGATGAACCCCGCGATGCTCAGATCGAACCCGCCCATCAGGATCAGCAACGTCTGTCCACACGAGGCCAGGCCGACCAGCGCCGCCAGCACGAGAATCGACCGGATGCTGATCCACGAGCCGAGTCCCGGCAGCGTGATCACGCCGATTGCGAAGACGGCCGCCAGCGCGAGGAGCTGGATGAGCGGTATCCGCTGCTGCACCCGGACGAGGGCGCGCCACGCGCTGGTGGCCTGCTCGCCGACGCCCGACCCCGGCGGTTCGGCGCCGACCGCCGCGTCGGCGGCGCCGGAGGTATCGACGACGACCGACTCCGGCGGGACGAGGCCGTTCGCACGGCGTCTCCCGTAGTGCCAGAGCGGTGGCCGCATGGTACGGAGCGCGCCGCTCCCGCTCCCGGTTGCGAGCACGCCCTGAATCACGACGGCGAGGATGAGGATCAGGCCGTACACGACCTGCAGCCACGCCGGGTTGACCTGAAACGAGGACAGCAGGTTCTGGAGCAGGAAGATCGAGAACGCGGCGAAGACGATCCCGATGAGACCCCCGCGGCCACCGGCCAGCGACGTCCCGCCGAGGACGACGGCAGCGATTGCGACGAGCGCGTACTGCTGCGACGCGGCCGCGTTGGCCGAGTGCACGAGGCCGGTCAGCGCTAGACCGCCGACCCCGGCGAACAGCCCGCCGAGGCCGTAGCTCACGATGCGCACGACGGTGACGTTGACGCCGGCGGAGAACGCCGTCGCGTCGTTGGAGCCGACGGCGAAGAGGAGCCGCCGATACGGGACGAACTTGAGCCCGTACCAAATCAGGAGGGGAAGCCCGATCGTGAGCAGCCCACCCGGAATCGGGCCGACCTTCGCGGCGAGGTTGTAGACCCAGTAGTGGTTTTCCTCACCCATCGACACCGGGTTGGGCGCAATCCACAGGTCGACCCCCTGCAGTGCGAAGTACAGCGCGAGGCTCACGACCACCGGCTGAACCCGCAGAACCGTGATCAGCAGGCCCGTGATCACGCCCATCGCAAAGCCCAATCCGAGCATGATCGGGACGGAGATCGCACCACTCAGGCCGTGCGGGACGAGCCACACGACGAAGACGCAGTTCGTGAGGATGAGCAGCGGGGAGATCGAGATGTCGAACCCGCCGCCGATGATCGACGGCGCGCTCGCGAGTGCGGCGAGCGTCATCGGCGCCGCGATCCCGAGCTGGTCGGCGACGCTGAAGTTGCCGTTGTTGTGGATGATGGTCGCGACCAGCAGGCCCGCGAACAGCAGGAACGAGAAGGCGTAGCTGTTGTCCCGGGCGAAGCCGGCGAGCTTCACCTTGAGCGGGCGCCCCGCGGTCGCCGACGCCGAGATGGGCAGAGGAGCCTCGGTCATCTCAGTTGCCCTCCTCTCCGAAGAAGGCGCCGACGAGGCCCTCGCGGGAGACGTCGATCCGCTCGAACTGCTGGAAGAGCTCGTGCTCGCGAAAGACGAGCACGCGATCCATCAGCTCGACGTGCTCGTCGAGCTCGGTGGAGAGCATGACGACGGCGAGACCCTCGCTGGCGAGTGACCCGAAAAGCTCATACAGGTCGTTCTTTGCACCGATGTCGATGCCCCGGGTCGGGTCGTTGAGCAGGAGGACCTTCGGGCCGTACGCGAGCCACCGCGCGATGATCACCTTCTGCTGGTTACCGCCCGACATCGTCGTGATCGCATTCTCCGGCGAGCCAAGTACGATCCCGAGCCGATCGACGTACGAGCGCAGCCGACGCCGTGACGACCGTGGGTGGAGCAGGCCGAGCCGCCGGTCCTGATCCAACGTCGCCATGGCGAAGTTCTCGCGGATCGACATCCAGCTGAACACCGAGTCGAGCTGGCGCTCTCGTGGGACGTACGCGATGTCGTGGTCGGCCGCGTCGGCCGGGTTGCGGATGACGACTTCACGGCCGTCGACATGACGCATCACCTCTCCCTCGGTCGCGATCCCGCCGCGCAACGCCTCGAGGAAGGTGTTGCCGCCGTGCCCCTCGAGGCCCGCGACGCCGATGAGCTCTCCGGCCCTGACCTCGAGGTCGATCGGACGCCCGACCGGGCTCAGCCGGAGTCCACGGACGCTGAGCACGACGTCCCCCCGCCTGTCCGCAACCGGTGGGAGCCGGTCGTGCTCCTCACTCCCGAGCGCTTCGCTCCCGGTCATCAGGTGAACGAGCTGCTGGGGCGTCCAGCGATCGCGTTCGAGCTCGGCCACCGTCAAGCCCGAGCGCATCACCGTGATCCGATCGCCGATCTGCTCGATCTCGTCCATCCGGTGCGTGATGAAGATCACCCCGGCGCCACGCCGGGACAGGCCGGCCACGATCGCGAACAGCCGGTCGCGAGTGGCGACGTCGAGGGCCGACGTGGCTTCGTCGAGGATGAGGATCTTCGGCTCGCGCACGATGGCGCGCACGATCGAGCACGCCTGTCGATCGGAGAGCGAGAGGTCCTCGACCGGCGTGGTGAGGTCGACGTCACGACCGAGCAGCTCGCCGAGCGTCTGCTTCGCACGCGCGGCCTTGTCTCGCTTGCCGACGCGGGTACGCCACGTGTCGTCCGCACCGAGCCAGATGTTGTCGAGCACGGAGCACGACTCGACGACGAGGACCTCCTGAAAGACGGTGCAGATGCCGCGGCTCTGAGCCTCGCGTGGCGTGTTGATAGCCGTGACGAGCTCGCCATCGAGCTCGATCTCCCCGGCGTCCGCGGTGTGGACACCGCTGAGGATCTTGACCATCGTCGACTTGCCGCACCCATTCTCGCCGACGAGCGCGTGAACCTCGCCGGCTCGAAGTGCGAAGGTGGCGTCGCGGACGGCCTGGGTTGGGCCGAAGGCCTTGGCGAGGTTGGCGACACGCAGGAGCGTGGCCTGCTCGCCGTCGCCCGCCTGCTGCGAGGTCGTCATGTCGTTCCGGTGTTCAGTGTCCGCGGCGTTCACCTAGCCGGCGACCAGCGGTTCACCGACATCGCACACTGGCGTGCACATGCGTGTAGATCCACCACCCATTTCCTCCTGCGTCGGAGAGTCGTGCCATCAAGGCGACGAGGTGCATCATATATCTTTTTCATCACACATTTGCAAGTTGGACTTGTTGTGAGATCCTTCCGGATCGGATCACGATGACTCGGACCTGGCTGATCACTGCAGCATCGCGCGGCCTCGGGCGCGCGTTTGCCGAGGCGGCATTGAGTGCCGGCGACTCGGTGGTCGCCACGGCTCGGATGCCGGCGGCGCTGGATGACCTGGTCGCGGCGCACCCGGATCGGGCGTTTGCGCTCGAGCTCGACGTCACCGACCGCGCCAGGGCGTTCGCGGTCGCCGACGAGGCCGTCGACTTGCTCGGCCGGCTCGACGTCGTCGTCAACTGCGCCGGCTACGGGCTGCACGTCCCGATCGAGGACGCGACCGAGCAGGAGGCGCGCGCTCAGATGGAGGCGAACTTCTTCGGGGCGTTGTGGTTCGCCCAGGCCACCATTCCGCACCTACGCGGCGCGGGCACCGGCCACCTGATCCAGATCTCGTCGGCGGCCGGTGGTGTCG
This sequence comes from uncultured Thermoleophilia bacterium, assembly GCA_963829285.1. Classification (GTDB taxonomy): domain Bacteria; phylum Actinomycetota; class Thermoleophilia; order Gaiellales; family Gaiellaceae; genus Gaiella. The sequence goes on from CAWHHW010000004.1 coordinate 802,745, forward strand.
CCTTCCCTCTCGTCGGTCTGTACTGCGCTAGCAAGTACGCGCTGGAGGGCCTCACAGAGAGCCTTGCTCTCGAGCTGGCGCCTTTCGGAGTCCGGGTGACGATCGTCCAGCCCAGCGACTTCCGAACGGGATTCCGCGAGTCATGTCACCGCTCGATCGATCCGGGCTCGCCTTACGCGCAGGCGTTCCCGAGCGCCGTGGCCTCGCTCGGTGTGGCCACCTCGGAGCACGAGGCCGGCGATCCCCGGCGCGCTGCGGAGGCGTTACTGGAGCTCGTAGCGATGCCCGAGCCCCCGCTTCGCCTCCTGCTCGGCAACATGGCCTTCGACAACGTCACCGCGGCCCACCGGCGTCAACTCGGCGAATGGCAACGCTACGAAGCGCTGACGCGCTCGGCAGACGGCTGAAAAGGGACATTGCTCGCGTCGGCCCGCTTTGGTCTATCATTTCGAATACGATAAGGTATGTGAGATCCTATTGTCCCTCGGGTAGCGGGAGGTTGACGTGAGCACTGTCTCAATCGCGGCCGACATAGGCGGCGTCCTCGTACCGGAGGTAAACACGCAGCTCTTCATCGACGGTGGCTGGCGCGACGCCTCGGACGGCGGCACCTTCGACGTCGTCGCACCTGCGAGCGAGCAGCATCTTGCCACCGTTGCCGCTGCGACCGACGACGACGTCGCCGCCGCCGTTGCGGCGGCTCGCGCCCAGTTCGACGGCGGGCCGTGGTCGCGCCTGACGGGCGCCGAGCGCGGCGTCTTGCTGAACCGGCTTGCCGATGCGATCGAGCGCGACATCGAGATCTTCGCCACCCTGGAGGCGCTCGACGTCGGGCGCCCTGCGTACGAGCCGCGGCTGGTCGACTTGCCCATCACCGTCGACGTCTTCCGGCACTTCGCCGGCTGGGCCGACAAGATCGAGGGGCGGTGGATCGCCCCGATGCCGTTCTTCGGCCGTGCGCGGCAGGCATACACGATCCGCGAGCCGCTCGGCGTCGTCGGCGCCATCACGGCTTGGAATGCGCCGACCATGATCGCCTCCTGGAAGTTGGCCCCAGCGCTCGCGGCGGGGAACACCGTGGTGCTGAAACCGGCCGAGGACGCGACGTTGACCGCGCTCCACCTGGCGAGCCTGATCGAAGAGGTCGGCTTCCCCGCGGGGGTCGTCAACATCGTCTCCGGGCCTGGAGAGACGACCGGTGCCGCGCTGGCTTGCCACCCCGGGGTGGACAAGATCACGTTCACCGGCAGTCCAGAGGTTGGCCGGCAGATCGCCGTCCAGGCCGCCCAGGACTTCCGCCGCGTCACGCTCGAGCTAGGCGGCAAGTCGCCGCAAATAGTGCTCGGCGACGTCGACCCCTCCGCGATCGTTCCCGGGCTCGCGATCGGCTTCCTCGCCAACCAGGGCGAGGTCTGCGCGGCTGGGACGCGGATCTTCGTGCACGCATCGGTGTACGACGATGTCGTTGCCGGTCTCGTGGACTTCGCCCGCGGCGTGCGGCTCGGAGATCCATTCGACGCAGAGACGACGATGGGCGCGCTGATCAACGAGCGCCAGCTCGAGCGCGTCGTGGGCTATATCGCCAAAGGCTCGGAGGAGGGCGCGGAGCTCGTCACGGGCGGGAAGCGGCCCGATCGGCCGGGGTACTTCGTCGAGCCGACCGTGTTTGCCGGAGGCAACAACCACATCGCGATCGCGCGCGATGAGATCTTCGGACCGGTCGCACTCGTGCTGCCGTTCGACGAGGTCGCCGACGCGGTCGCGCAGGCCAACGACACGCGTTACGGACTGGCCGCGTACATCTGGACGAACGACCTTTCGCAGGCCCACACGCTCGCCGCGCAGGTGAAGGCCGGCGGCGTCTGGATCAACGGCGGGGCGCCGCCCGACGCGCGGCTGCCCTGGGGCGGCGTCAAGACCAGCGGTGTCGGCCGCGAGCTCGGCTGGGCCGGCATCGAGGCTAGCACCGAGGAGAAGACCGTCACCATTACCCTGTAGCGCCCACGGAGGAGAACCGGAGAGCCGGATCGCACGTCTCTCGTCCGGCAACCTCGTCGGGTCCGGCACGTACGATGTCGTGGCCGAGGCGCTGGAGGTCGGCGAGCGCTACGGCCTCGACCCAGACACGAGGATTGACGTCATGAGCACATCCACAGGTAGGAGTTCCAACCCCCTGGGCCGCGCCTGCGAGCACGCCGAGGTGCACAGGCACTGGCCGCCTCCCGCGAGAGCGGAGGGCTAGGAGATCATGGCGCAGGCCACCGAAGAGGGCGTCACCAAGCAGGAGCGTGTCTACCGAGCCGTGCGCGAGCGCATCCTCGGCGGCGCCTACGGTCCTGGCTACCGCGTCGTGATCGACGCTCTGGCCGGCGAGTTCGGCGTCTCTGCACTCCCTGTCAGGGAGGCGATCAGGCGGCTCGAGGCCGAGGGGCTCGTCGTCTTCCGACCCAACGCGGGCGCGCAGGTCGCACCTGCCGACCCGGGTCTCTTCGACGAAGAGATGACCGTGCTCGCGGTGCTCGAGGGCTACGCCACAGCTCTCGCCGCCGAGCAGCTCGGCAAGGCCGAGATCAAGCGGCTCAGTGACCTCAATGACCAGATGGTCGAGGCGATCGGGCGCCTCGACCCGCTCAGCTTCGGCCGGCTCAACCAGGAGTTCCACGCGGTCATATACGAGCACTGCCCGAATGCTGCGCTTGTCGGCCTACTGCGGGACGTCGCCCGTCGGCTCGACGCGATTCGCCGCACCGTGTTCGTGCAGATTCCGTACCGCGGCGCGGAGTCGGTCGCCGAGCACGGGCGCCTGATTGACCTGATCACCTCAGGCGCCCCGGCCGCCGCGATCGAGGCAGCCGCGCGCGAGCACAAGCTCAGCACCGTGGTCAGCTTCCGCGCCTGGCGAGCCGAGCACCAGCCCTGACCGGAGGGGCTCCGCGGTCGAAGCACCGGGCTTGGGAAACGCCGTAGGCAGGGTGGCAGCAGCGTGCGAACGTGGTGCGTTCAGTCGAGCCCGCTGTGCACCGCCCCCACAGGGGGCAGGCCGGTCCAGGCTGTCAGGCCGCCGTCCACCACCAGGGCGTGGCCGGTGACGAAGCGCGCCAGGTCCGAGGCGAGGAACACCACGCAGTCGGCGATCTCTGCCGGGTCCGCGAACCTCCCCATCGGCACGGCGGCACAGGTCTGCTCCAACAGCTCGGGGCTCTTCTCCAGCACCTCGGCGTACGGGCGGGTCGCTGTGGGGCCCGGGCAGATCGCATTGCAGCGGATGCCGTGCTTGGCGTAGTCGAGCGCCGTCGCCCGACTGAGGTTCACGACACCCGCCTTGAGCACGTTGTAGGCGCTGAGCGCGTAGTCGCCGGCAAGCCCGCAGACGGATGCCGTGTTGACGATCGACCCACGCTGCTGCCGGAGCATGAGGGGAAGTGCCAGCTTCGTCGAGTAGAAGTACGACGTAACCCCGACTTCGAGCGATCGCCGGAACCCGTCGAGGCTGATCTCGGCGAGCTGGCCGTTCTCGGCCCACACATGGTTGTTGTGCAGCACGTCGAGCCGACCGAATTCCTGCTCGACGTAGGCATAGAGAGCCTCGAGGTCATCGGGAACGCTCGCGTCGGCGACGCGAGCCGTCGCCTCACCTCCGGCGGCGCGAATCGTTGCTTCCGTCTCTGCCGCGGAGTCGCCATCGATGTCGACAGCGACCAGTCGCGCACCGTGCCGGGCGAAGGCGACGGCCGTTGCCGCGCCGATACCCGAACCCGCGCCCGTGACGACCGCGACCCTGTCCTTCAGCAGCACGACCGCCTCCTGAGCTCGATCGGTGGGAAACTACCCATTGATCGTATAGGATATCTTGATACCGTTCTCCCGGAGATCATATACGATTTCAGGGAATGGGAGGAGTTGGCGACGTGAGCACGCCTACTGACGAGTTCGATGCCGTCATCATCGGTGCCGGCTTCTCGGGCATCTACGCCCTCCACAAGCTCCGCCAGCTCGGGCTGCGCTGCCGTCTCTACGAGACGGGGGATGGAGTTGGCGGCGCCTGGTACTGGAACCGATACCCCGGCGCCCGTTGCGACTCCGAAAGCTACTTCTACTGCTTCACGTTCTCGGACGAGATCCTCCAGGAGTGGACGTGGACGGAGCGCTTTCCCCCTCACGACGAGATTCGCCGCTACCTCGGCTTCGTCACCGACAAGCTCGGGCTGCGGGGGGACATGCGATTCGGCGCGAAGGTCACGGCAGCCGTCTACGACGACGAGTCGGCTCGCTGGCGAGTGGACACCGACGCCGGAGACAGCGTCGAATCCCGCTACGTGATCGCCGCCGTCGGGGCGATCTCTGCCACCAACGTCCCCGACATTCCGGGACTCGAGAGCTTCAGCGGGCGCTGGTACCACACGGGCCGCTGGCCGCACGAGGGCGTCGAGCTCGAGGGGCGCCGTGTCGGTGTGATCGGCACTGGCTCGACGGGGATGCAGCTCATCCCGGTCGTCGCCGAGCAGGCGGAGCAACTCACGGTGTTCCAGAGAACCCCCAACTACAGCATGCCGGCCCGCAACCGTCCTCTCGATCCAGCGTTCATCGCTGACGTCAAGGCGAACTACAGGGAACTCAACGAGATCACGCGTCAGTCGCCCGGAGGTATGCCGCTCCCGGTTCCGACACAGTCGTTCGAGGAGGTCGACCCGGAGGAGGCCCGCCGGCGGTACGAGGCTGCGTGGGCACAGGGCGGCGTGATGGTGCTCCAGCAGTTCAACGACCTGCTGACGAACCAGCGGTCGAACGACTTCGCGGCCGAATTCTTCCGCGAGAAGGTCCGCGCCATCGTCCATGACCCCGAAACCGCCGAGACGCTCACGCCGAAGGGGTACCCCATCGCGGCCAAGCGACCGGTGCTCGATACCGACTACTACGAGACGTTCAACAAGCCGCACGTGCACCTCGTCGACGTCAACGAGAAGCCGATCACGGAGATCACCTCCGCCGGCATCCGCGCCGGCGGCGTCGACCACGAGCTCGACGTGATCATCTTCGCCACCGGCTATGACGCCTTCACGGGTTCGTTTCTGCGGATGGACATTCGCGGCCGCAACGGCGTTCCCCTGGGCGACCGCTGGGCGGACGGGCCGATCGCATATCTCGGTCTCGGCATTGCGGGCTTCCCAAACCTGCTGACGGTCAACGGTCCCGGCAGCCCGGCCGTGCTCACAAACGTCCCTGCGACGATCGAGCACGATGTCGAATGGATCGCCGACTGCATCGCATACCTCGAGGAGCACGGGATCACGGCCTTCGAGCCGACCGAGGAGGCCGAGGCATCGTGGATGCGTCATGCGGCTGAGCTGGTGGACGGCACGCTCTACCCGCTCGCCAACTCGTGGTGGAGCGGCGCGAACATTCCCGGCAAGCCACGCATGTTCATGGCCTACACGGGTGGGCTGAAGCGGTTCCGCGATCGCTGCGCCGAGGTCGCCGACGCTGGGTACGAGGGCTACGTGCTACAGCGCTAAGCTCGCGGGCGCATCCGAGTGCGAGAAGCCCGGATCGTACATCGCGGATCCCCGGAAGTCGGGTTGCCAGCAACCGTGCTCGTCAACTCTACCGACGATCGTATATCATCTCCTCGATGATCGACTCGAAAGCGACGCCTGGGTACGAGGTGCACGTGGGATGAGGTGCTGACGCTGCTTTCGTTCGTCGCGGTCCATCTGTCCGACGTTGCAGGGCTGCGATGCACGCCGATCGGCAGCCCGGGCGTGCCGGGATCCCCGTCGGCGGGGAGCTAGGGCATGGAGATGCGGTCGCTCGGTCGCACAGGCCTAAAGGTGAGTCCGCTCTGCCTCGGCACGATGATGTTCGGCGCCTGGGGCAACGCGGACCACGCCGACTCTGTCCGCATCATCGAACGCGCCCTCGACGCAGGGATCAACTTCCTCGATACCGCGGACGTCTACGCGGCAGGCGAGTCGGAGGAGATCGTTGCCAAGGCGATCAAAGGCAAGCGCGACAGAATCGTGCTCGCGACGAAGTTTCACGGTGCCATGGGGGAGGGCCCGAACGAGCGGGGGAACTCGCGCCGTTGGATCGTCCAGGCGGTCGAGAACAGCCTGCGGAGGCTCGGCACCGACTGGATCGACCTGTACCAGGTACACCGCCCGGACCCCGAAACCGATATCGACGAGACGCTCGGGGCGCTCACCGACCTCGTGCGGGCGGGGAAGGTGCGCTACATCGGCACATCCACCTTCCCTGCCCACGAGATAGTCGAGGCGGAATGGGCCGCGGATCGACGAGGACGCGAGCGCTTCGTGTGCGAGCAGCCGCTGTATTCGATGCTCGCGCGCGGTATCGAAGCGGACGTCTTGCCGGTGTGCCAGCGCTACGGCATGGGCGTCATCTCGTGGAGCCCGTTGTCAGGGGGTTGGCTCACTGGTCGCTACCGCGTCGATGCGGAGGTGCCCGTCAGCGGCCGAGCGAGCCGCGTGCCGAAGCTGTTCGACCTCTCCATCCACGCAAACCAGCGAAAGTTGGAGGCTGCAGAGGCGCTCGCTCGCATCGCGGATGAGGCGGGTCTCACGCTGATCCACATGGCACTCGCGTTCGTGATTCGGCATCCCGGGATCACGTCGGCGATCATCGGGCCACGCACGATCGAGCACCTCGAAAGCCAACTCGGCGCCGACACCCTGGTGCTCGGTGATGACGTGCTCGACCGGATAGACGAGATCGTGCCGCCGGGAATGACGCTGAACCCGGAGGACTACGGCTTCGTCCCCGGCTCGTTGCGCGCACCCGCGACTCGTCGCCGTTGAGTGGGGCGAACCACTGCCGTGACGCTTGTCGCCTCGACCCCGTCATGACTGGATGTGGGGAGCAGCGCGAGACAACCACGTGATGGTTGGGTGGACAAACGTCTCTGCGCCGGCGAATCGAGGCGCTCGAAGCCCGACCCTCATTCTCGCCGCACTCCTGGTTGCGTCGGTCTGCTACTCGCTGCTCCAGTCCCTCGTCGTTCCAGCGCTGCCCGTGCTTCAGAGCGAATTCGGCGCGAGCCGGACAGGCGTGGCGTGGATCTTCACCGTCCTGCTCCTCGTCTCATGCGTTGTCACGCCGGTTGCAGGTCGGCTCGGCGACATGTTCGGCAAGCGCCGTGTTCTGATCGTGGTGATGATCGCCCTTGCACTTGGGACACTCCTCTCGGCGGTCGCTACGTCCCTTGCGGTCATGATCGCGGGCAGAGCGATCCAGGGCGCAGGTGGTGCAATCTTTCCGCTCGCCTTCGGGGTCATCCGTGAGCAGCTCCCCGCACGCCGTGTGCCCACGGGCATCGCATTCGTCTCGTCGATCCTCGGTCTCGGCGGCGCCGTCGGCATCGTCCTTGCCGGCCCTGTTCTCGAGCATCTCTCGTACCACTGGCTGTTTTGGTTCCCGTTCTTCATGGCTGTCGCGGCAACCCTGCTCGTCGTCGCGGTCATTCCCGAGTCACCGGAGCGCGCCCCGGGGTCCGTCAACTGGGCCGCGGCGATCTTCTTCTCCGGTTCCCTCACGTGCTTCCTGCTGGCGGTCAGTCAGGCCCCGTCGTGGGGATGGCTCTCGGCGCGAACGATTGCCCTCGCCGGCGTGTCGGGTGCTCTTGCGATCGGCTGGCTCCGCACGGAACACAGTGCGGTGTACCCGCTTGTCGACCTGAAGTTGCTGCGCCTAAGAGGGGTGTGGACGGCCAACGCCGCGGTCTTCCTGTTCGGGTGGTCCACCTACGCAGGGTGGGTGCTTCTGCCGCAGTTTGTCGAGGCGCCGGTCGACGGTGGGTACGGGTTCGGCGCGAGCGTGACGGCCGCTGGACTGTTCATGCTGCCATGGACGTTCGGTGTCTTCGTCGCTAGCGCGCTCGGTGGTCGGCTGTCTGCTGCTTTCGGGGCCAAGTGGCCACTCGCCGCTGGCTCGCTGACGGCGATGGCGGGGTTTGGGTTACTCGTTGTGGCAAGTGGCCGGCCGTGGACCGTCTATGTCGCGTCGGGGGTGATCGGGGTCGGTATCGGCCTCGCATTCTCGTCCTCGACGAACCTCGTCGTCGAGTCTGTTCCGCTCACGGATACGAGCGTGGCCACGGGTACGAACGTCATCGTCCGCATCGCCGGGGGGGTGATCGGCACCCAGGTCGCAGTGAGCATCGTCGCCTCCCACATCAATTCCGCGCACCAGCCACACGAGCACGGGTACCTGATCTCGTTCTTGGTGTCTGCCGTCCTACTCGTGCCTGCGGCCTTGATTGCCCTACACGCCCCCGCTCACCCGAGTGCACGCCGGCGGGCGTCGACGCAGACGGCAGCCGCCGCCGCAGGTAGACCGTCAGACTAAGGTGGCGAGCGAGCGCACGCGGTTCAAACCGCTGCGCCTACAGACGATCTCTCGGTGGTCGGTGCAATGGAGCGGTGATGCCCCGGCAAGAATCGAACCTGCGCACGCGGTTTAGGAAACGCCGTGGGGAGCGCGGAAGCAGCGTGTTGGCAGCGTACGAAGTCGCCTGTTCACTCCCCGAACGTATGTCGAGCCCTCGCTGCCGGTCTGAAAGCTACGGGAGCGCGACGAAGATACGCGCGCGTCCGCCGGCGATGCTCGCGATGGGCTGATTGAGAGCAACTGTCTGCGCGACCAGGTTCGGTTGATCCTGGCGAGCGCGCCGTTGGGAGACGACACCCAAACGGTGCCGTTGCTTGTGGCGACGCTCGTGGGTTGTCCGCCAACGTCGATCGACGCCGTGACTGAGTTGGCGCGAGGGTCGAGTCGCCAGAGGCGTCCTTCACTGGGTGTGGCAACCCAAACCGCATCGCGTGTCGTCGCGATCCCTGTTGCTCGTCCTCCGATCGGGATCGAACTGATGACGCGATTTGTTCGAGGGTCGATGTGCACGACGTCGTCACGGGTTGCCTCGGCGACCCAGACGCCGTTCGCGCCGTTCGCGATCGCCTGCGGCTTGCTCACGCCGCGGATGACGGCCACCGGCCGAAGCGTCCGCGGGTCGAGCCGAGTGATGGTGTCGTCTTGAGAGCCGATCCAGAGCGAGCCGAAGCCGTAGGTGAGCGGCAATCGTCCGGTCGAGTTCGGCTGCGGCAGAAACGGTCGAGACGCTCGTCCCTCGCCGTCTATTTGTGTGACCGTTCCAAGGAAGCCGTTGCCGACCCGGAAATTGCGTTCGCCGGCGGCAAGGTCTGGTACGGCAACCCTGCGGGGATTTACGAGATCGACCCGGCGACCAACTCGGCGAAACTGTTGCCGATCCGCATCGGCGCCCTCGACGAGCAGGGCCACATCACGATCACGTCGGGCTACGGAAGCGTCTGGGCGTGCACGTCGGGCACCCAGGTCACGCGGATCAACCCTGCTTCGGGGAAGGTCATCGGCCGTTACCCAGCTGCGGGCGGAGGCGGAGGTATCGCTGTTGCGAGCGGGTCGCTCTGGGTCGTGAACGCCGCGCTCGACAGCGTCTGGCGCGTGCCGATCCGCTGATCGGACCGCAACGCGCGCGTCGCTGCGGGGGCCCGATCGCAGGAGTGGCATCCGGGAGGCTGGGCATGCCGTGTTGCTCACGCGCTGCTCCTTCGATCCTAGCGAGCTAAAAGCGTCACCAGGTCGCGGTCAAGCTCGGCCGTGCTTGTGGCACCGAGTAGTTTCAACGTTCGGACGTAGTCGTCACGGAGCAGCTTCATCAGATGATCGACACCGTGTTCGCCACCAGCCATCAGCGCGTAGAGATAAGGCCGGGCGACGAATGCTGCACGCGCCCCGAACGCAACCGCGAGTGCCACGTCAGCGCCGGACCGGACACCTCCGTCGAGATAGACCTCCGCCGCGTCACCAACGGCGTCCACGACGCCAGGCAGGAGCTCGAGCGGAGTCACCGCACGGTCGAGTTGGCGCCCGCCATGGTTGGAGACGGCGACAGCGTCTGCACCGGCGGACACAACCGCGAGCGCGTCATCGACGCGTTGGACCCCTTTCGCCACGATCGACCCGGTCCACTGTGAGCGAAGCCAGTCGACATCGGCCGTGGTCACGGACGGATCGAACACCGTGTCGATGAGGGTCATCACGTCCTCGGCCGCCCCTAAGGACTCGAACGCGAGTGGTTCGGTCGTGAGCGAGTCGAAGAGCCATCGCGGTTTCCTCAACATCCCCAGAATGGTTCGGGGCGTGAGCGTCGGCGGGAACGTCAGGCCGTTGTACAGGTCACGGTTGCGTGAGCCGGCAACCGGCACGTCGACGGTCAATACGAGCGTCGTGTATCCGGCCTCACGCGCACGAGCCACAAGCTCGAGACTGCGCCCGCGATCCTTCGACACATACAACTGAAACCAACGTTCTGTGGCTGCTGCCTCGTCCGCAAGCCGCTCGACCGAGGTCGTACCCAGGGTTGACAAGACGTACGGCACCCCCGCTCGACCCGCAGCTCTTGCAACCGCGGGCTCACCGGCTGCGTGCATCATCCTCGTGAACCCGGTGGGGCCCAGTACGACCGGGAGCGCGACCGGCCGACCCAGGATGATCGACGTCGGATCGACAGCCGAGACGTCACGGAGCACGCGCGGATGGAAGACAGCGCGGTCGAACGCCTCCACCGCGCGGTCGCGACTCAGCTCCAGCTCCGCCGCGCCTTCGACGTAATCCAAGACAGGTCGCGGGGTTCGCCGTCGCGCTAGACGCTCGAAGTCGGCGACCGTCCGCACGCGGCTCCAGTGATCGCGCCCTGGTCGTCGCCACGTGGGACTGACGAAGCGCGCGATCTCCGAAGCCCGAGGGAACCGACGCTTCATGAAGACTGCCGCCGCCGACCGGGCTCGTCAGCCCCGAAGCGGTCCCCATTCTCGAGCGCAGGATCGAGGTGATCGCAAGATCCAGGCTGCTCGACAGGACGTGGGTCCGGCTCGGATTGGATGAACGAGGTCGCCGTCCTCACCGTTGGACTCGGGCGCTCGCGCCCCGGACGAGCGCCTCGACCTCGGCGAGGCTGGCCGTCGACGTGTCCCCCGGGGTGGTCATCGCGAGCGCGCCGTGCGCGGCGCCGTACTCGACGGCCAGGCGCAGGTCACCGTGCTGCATGAGGCCGTAGATCAGGCCGGACGCGAAGCTGTCACCGCCGCCGACGCGGTCCAGGATCTCCAGCCCGGGCCGCGGGGTCGCTTCCACGAACCCGGTGCCGCGCGACCACGCGATCGCCGACCAGTCGTTGACCGTGGCGCTGCGGACGCTGCGCAGCGTCGTCGCGACGACGGCGAAGTTCGGGAACTCCTTCACGGCCCGTTCGATCATCTCGCTGGAAGGACGTCGTGTCGAGCTCGCTCAGGTTCTCGTCGGCGCCGTCGACCTCGAGGCCGAGGCACGCGGTGAAGTCTTCCTCGTTGCCGATCATCACGTCGATGTGCTGGGCAAGCCGGCGGTTCACCTCCCGCGCCCGCTCGATCCCACCGATTCCCTTCCACAGGCTGGGCCGGTAGTTGAGGTCGTACGACACGACGGTGCCGTGCCTCGAGGCGGCGGCGACGGCCTCGGCGACGACGTCGGGCGTCGTCTCGGAGAGGGCGGCGAAGATCCCGCCCGTGTGGAGCCAGCGCACCCCGAGGGTGCCGAAGAGGTGCTCCCAGTCGACGTCGCCGGGCCGCAGTTGAGACGCCGCGGTGTGCCCGCGATCGGATACCCCGAGAGCTCCTCGCACGCCGAAGCCGCGCTCGGTGAAGTTGAGCCCGTTTCGGACACTGCGGCCGCTGCCGTCGGAGGGAACCCAGCGAATCAGCGACGTGTCGACGCCTCCCTGGAGGACGAAGTCCTCGAGCAACCGGCCGACGTCGTTGTCGACGAAAGCGGTGACGACCGCTGTGCGCTGGCCGAAGCAGCGGCGCAGCCCGCGCGCGACGTTGTATTCGCCGCCGCCTTCCCACACCTGGAACTGCCGCGCGGTGCGGATCCGTCCCACGCCCGGGTCGAGGCGGAGCATGATCTCGCCGAGTGCGACGAGGTCGTACGCGCACTCGCCGGCCGGCCGGATCTCGAGCCCGCTCACCGCTCTCACTCCCGCGCCGAGAGCGAACAGCCTCGCGCGTCAGGCGCGTGACGGCTGCAAAGTCACGCGCAGCGATCAGCTCCGGAGCCACCATCCAGCTGCCGCCGACGGCAGCAACGGACGGCAACGCGAGGTACGAGGCAGCATTCGTTGCGCTCACGCCGCCGGTCGGGATCCAGCGAACGTCGGGAAACGGTCCCTGCAGCGCACGGAGGAGAGCGACGCCGCCGGCCGCCTCGGCCGGGAAGAACTTGAGGAGATCGAGGCCCTCGTCGAGTGCCGCGACGACCTCGGTCGCCGTCGCCACCCCGGGTATCACGAGGACGCCGAGCTCCCTGCAGCGCTCGACGACGCGGGCGCTGAAACCGGGCGTGACGACGAACCGGGCACCGGCCTCGACCGCCACGTCGACCTGCTCCGGCCGCACGACGGTGCCGGCCCCGACGAGGAATCCCGTCTCGGCTGCGAGGAGCCGGATCGCGTCCGCCGCGGCCGCCGTCCGGAAGGTGACTTCGGCGACCGGCAACCCACCCTCGACGAGTGCCTCCGCCAGCGGGCCGCGCGGTCTCGATCTCCTCGACGACGACGACCGGGATGATCCGGCGAGCTCAGGATCGCGTCGCGGACGTCGCTTCCTCTCACCGGGCGAGCCACCCACCGTCGACCGGGAGGATGACTCCGTGCACGTAGTCGGCGGCAGGCGAGGCGAGGAAGAGCACGGCACCGGCGACGTCCGAGGCCGTCCCCCAGCGTCCCGCCGGAATCCGTTCCAGGATCTGCCGTGAGCGCTGAGGGTCGTCCTGCAGGGCCTGTGTGTTGTCGGTCTGGTGGTAACCGGGAGCGACCGCGTTGACGTTCACTCCGGAGGCGGCCCACTCGTTCGCCAGAGCCTTCGTCAGCTGCGCGACGCCACCCTTGCTGGCCGCGTACCCGGGGACGTTGATCCCGCCCTGGAAGGACAGGAGCGACGCGATGAACACGATCTTCCCGTGGCCACGCTCGAGCATCTCCCGGCCGATCTCACGCGTCAGCACGAACTGGGCCGTCAGGTTCACCTCGAGCACCGCGTCCCAATCCTCGTCGCTGTGGGCTGCAGCCGGGGCCCGGCGGATCGTCCCGGCGTTGTTGACGAGGATGTCGATCGGCGGCCCCTCGCCAAGCGCGGCGACGAGGCCGTAGACCGCCGCGCGATCACCGAAGTCGCAGGCATGTCCGCTGGAACGTCACTCCGCGGGACTCGACCTCCCGCCCGACCTCTCCTCCGTCCGACTCGAGTGTTGCGCTCACCCCGACGACGTCGGCCCCGGCATCGGCGAACGCGAGCGCGACGGCCTTGCCGATGCCGCGTCGGCAGCCGGTGACGAGGACCGTCGACCCGGTGAATGCGTCGCTGCTCACGCGCGGCAGTCGACGAGAATCTTCATCGCCTCGGCCTCGCCGTCCAGGGACTCGAACACGGACGGAAGCCGGTCGAGGGGCTCCACGGACGTGATCAGGCGCTCGAGCGGCAGCGTTCCGGAGGCGACGAGTGCGATCGCCTGCTCGTAGTCCTCGGGCTCGTACACGCGCGCCCCTGTCAACCGTAGCTCCTTCCAGAAGAAGTCGAACAGCCGCACCGGCTGCGGTGCGGGGAAGATCGCGACGACGACGATCCGTCCTCGAATGCAGGCGAGCTGGGTCATCATGTCGGCTCCGGCGGCCGATCCGGAGACCTCGAAGACGACATCCGCTCCGGCGCCGTCCGTCCGCGCGAGCACGTCGGCAGGCAGATCGGCCCCGGACGGGTCGATCACGTCGAGGCCGAGGTCGGCTGCGAGCGCGCGACGGAACGGGCTCACCTCGCTCAGCACGACCGCCGCTCCTCGCTCACGGGCGACGAGGCCGACGAGCAGGCCGATCGGGCCACCGCCGATCACGATCGCCGTCTCGCCGGCCTCGACCTCACCGAGTCGCATGTCGTGGCAGGCGACGGCGAGCGGCTCGACGAGCGCCGCGAGGCGCAGGTCTACGCTCCGGCGGCAGCCGGTGCAGCGTGAACGCAGGCACGGTCCAGGAGCTCTGGAAGGAGCCGGGGGTGTCGATGCCGAGAAACCGGAGGTCACGGCAGATATGGCTCACGCCCTTGTCGGCCGGTGTCTCGCCACGGGTGTCGAGGGGTCGCACGACGACAGGGTCGCCGACCGCATACCCCTCGACTCCAGGGCCGAGCTCGGCGACGGTGCCGGACATCTCGTGCCCGATCACCTGGGGCGCCTGCACCCGGTGGTCCATGTGGCCGTGGGCGATGTGCACGTCGGTGCCGCAGACGCCGGAGAACGCGACGTCGAGGCGAACCTCGCCCGGCCCGGGCGGCTGCACCTCGGACGCACCGACGGAGAACCGACCCGGCCCCTCGTAGTAGACCGCCGTCACGCGCGCCCCGCCTCGTCGGCTTCGAGCATGTGCCTCAGCCACTGCTCACCCTCGGACAGGTGGATCAGGTCGGCCGCGCTCGCCCGCTCGGCGTCGCGCTCGCGCAGCGCCTCGTAGATGTCCCAGTGACGCTTCTTCGTCGTCTCGATGGCGCCCTGCTCGGTGACCGACCGCCAGAGCCGCGCGCGAAGCGTGCCGCCCGAGAGGTTCTGGATCAGCGACGCGAGGGTCGAGTTGCCGGACGCGGTGACGATGATGCGGTGGAACTCCTCGTCGGCCGCGATGAACGCCTGCGTCGTCTCGGCGGCGTCCATCCGGATCAGACACAACTCGAGCGCCGCATAGTTGTCCTCGGTCAGCCTTGCCGCCGCCATGCCGGTCGCGACCGGCTCGAGGATCCGGCGCACCTGGTGGAGCTCGAGCAGGGTGTCGCCGGTGAGGAGATCGCTGATGAACCCCATTCCCGTGAGCAGGAGCTCCGGCTCGAGGCTCGTGACATAGGTACCGTCGCCGACCCGCGGCTCGAGAACCCCGATCAGCGTCAGGGCCCGTACCGCCTCCCGCAGCGAGTTCCGCGACAGCCCCAGGCGTTGAGCGAGCTCCTGCTCCTTGGGGAGCTTCGAGTCCGCCTCGAACTCGCCGGACATGATGAGATCCTTGATCTTGGCGATCGCCTGGTCAGTGAGCGCGACCATCGGTTCCTCTTCGGTTGGCTTGAGTCACGACACCGGGTTCGACGCATGCACGTTCGCGCCGGGAGCAGCTGACAATACCCCGGGTGGAAGGGAAGCGGGATCGTTGCTCCCCGCGCCGGTCTCGCTGACGGCGTGTTCGATCTCGCGGAGAGTCTCATCGGAGAGGCTCAGACCGGCGCTGCCGAGCCACGCCTCGACCTGCGTCGGGCGTCGCGCCCCGACGATCGCACCCGTGACTCCTTCCTGGGCCAGAGCCCATGCGATAGCGAGATCTGCCACTCTCACCCCAAGGCTGCTTCGCAATCTCTCGTAGGCGCTCGACCAGGGCGAGGTTCCTCGAGAGCTCCGGTTCGAGGAACTCGGACTTGCCGACGCGGACGTCGTCTGGCGGCAGGCTCGCAATCCGGGCGCGATCGAACGTTCCGGTGAGCAGACCCGACGCCATCGGCGAGTAGACGATTACTCCGGTCCCGTGTTCGGCAGCCCAACGAATCGTCGTGTCGATTGCTCCGCGCCGCAGGAGCGAGAGTGGAGGCTGAAGCGAGTCGATATGCCGGATCGCTTCGCAACGGTCGAGCTGATCGACGTCGAAATTCGACACCCCCAGCCAGCGCACCTTGCCCTCCACGACGAGGGAGGCCATCGTGTCCCAGGACTCCTCGAGGGGCGTTCCGCCGTCGACGTCGGGCCAGTGGATCTGGTAGAGGTCGAGCCTGTCGACGCCGAGGCGACGCAAACTCGTCTCGCACTCCGACCGGATCGAGGCCGGCCGAAGATCGGTCACGATGCTCCCGTCCGGATTGCTTCTCCGTCCGCATTTCGTGAAGACCAGGACGTCCTCACCGATCGCATAGTCCCTGAGAGCGCGTCCGACCGTCTCTTCGGCGTGCCCAAGTCCGTAGATCGGGGCTGTGTCGACCCAGTTGACGCCCGAATCGATCGCGTGTCGGATGGCAGCGATCGATTCTTCGTCGTCGACGGGACCCCAGCCGTACCGCCACGGACCTCCGATCGCCCACGTACCGAGCCCGATCCGGGTCAGCTCCGGCCCTTCGGATCCCAAGCGACTACGCGGGATCACTGGCGGTTTCGTCGAGTTGGTAGAGACGCAGAGCGTTTCCGGATAGGAGCCGCTCTGCATCGGCCGGCGCGACGTCCTCGACCACCGTGACGGTCTCCCGCCACACCTTCTCGTAGTCACCGTTGAGGAGCGCGACGGGCCAGTCGCTGCCACAGACGAGCCGGTCCGGTCCGAAAGCGTCGACCGCCACCGCGACGGCGTAGCGTAGATCAGCCGCGTCCCAGTCTCTGTTGGTCAGCACGGTGTTGAGGCCGGAGATCTTCGCAACCACTCTGGGATGCGCTGCCGCGGCGCGCAGCTCGGTGGCCCACCGGCCCATCTCGTCGCTCCGAAGCGGTGGCTTCGCGAGGTGATCGATCACGATTGTCATGCCTGGGAAGCTCGTCGCGAGCTCTGGAACGTCGCCGAGGTGTTGGGGGAAGACGCACGGAAGCTCGAGGATCATTCCCCGCTCCTCCAGAAGTGCGAGGCTCGCAAGCACCGTATCTTGGAGTATCCAGTGCGGGTCGGCCTCATTGTGGATGAGGTGGCGGAAGCCCCTCAGCTTCGGCTGGGGCAGGAGCTCTTCGAGTCGCTGCCGCGCTCGTTCAGTGGACAGCAGGTCGATCCACGCAATCACTGCGCCAATCCACGAGTGCCGGGATGCGTGCTCGAACATGGACTCGGTGTCCGAGTCGGAGCACGCTGCCTGTACGAGCACTGTTCGCTGGACGCCGACACGCTGGAGGAGCGGAGCCAGATCCGCAGGCTCGAAGTTTCGCCTGATTGCGGTGTGATCAGCTGTCAGCCACGGCTGGGCCTCCCGCTCGAGGTTCCAGAAGTGCTGGTGGGCGTCGACTATCACGGTGCTTCATCCCCGATCGCGAGTCTGAAAGTGAAAGCGGAGTCCCCGGTGCGTCAGCCCGCCGGGGACTCCGCGGTCGTCATCAGGAGGAGGATGACGTTTGGTCGGCTGGCTTCCTAGCCGAATGCGGCTGCGTTGGCCTTCGTGACGAATGCGGTGCCCGTATCGACGTTCTTGAGCACCTTCTTGCCCTGCACCGCGTTGTAGAGCGTCGCAATCGCCGAGCGCGCCGATCTTCGCCCGGGAACTGCGCCACGCTGCCGGTCTCGTTGCCGGCCTTGATCTGCGCCACCTCGTCCGGCAGCGCGTCGAACCCGACGAGGATGATGCCGCCGGGCTTGATGCCCGCGTTCTTGATCGACCGGATCGCGCCGAGTGCCGGCCGTCCGCACGCGGAGTAGATTGCGGTCAGGTTCTCGTTCGCCGTCAGGATGGTCTGAGCAGCGGTTGCGCCCTTCGTCTGATCGCAGTCCGTCTCGAGCTTCGAGACGACCTTGATCTTGCTCTTCAGGGCGCCGAGTCCAAGCAACATCCCAGTCACGCGAGCGTCAAGCGCCGGAACACCGGGCACGCCCTCGAGAATGCCGAGAGTGTCTCCAGCCTTCAGCTTCGTGGCAAGGAACTTCCCGGCGAGCGTGCCGCCCTTCAGGTTGTCCGTGGCGACGACCGACGTCTTGTTCTTCCACGCCGGGATGTCATTGTCCATCAGGACCACCTTGACGCCCTGCTTGATCGCCTTGTCGAGAGCA
>CAWHHW010000005.1:0-925066 GCA_963829285.1 uncultured Thermoleophilia bacterium
CTCGCTCGACCCGTATCGAGGAGATGGCCGAACTGCTCAAATGTACGATCGCGCGATGACGGCACGGGCGCTCGACTGGATCGCCGGAACCACCGGCATGCGGCGGCTCGGGGTGTTGTTCTGCGTCGCCGTGGTGGTGGTTGCGGCGGTGAGTCATTACCCGAGTGCGATCTCCAGCGCGAACGATACGATCGCCCGCAACGCGGCCTTCGACTACGGCGACCGAGAGTTCGCCGGCGGCAACTCGGTTATCGCCGACCAGGCAGCTCTGTACGAGGCGAGGTCGCGGATTCCGCCGGACGGCACCTATCGAGTCGTCACGGGAGCCAAGCTGCCCACGTTCACCGATCTGACGATCCCGTTCATCTCGATGTACTCAACGTACTTCCTGCTTCCTCGGAGGCAGTCGGAGACCGCTCCGTGGATCATCTGTTACGGGTGCGATGCGACGAAGTTCAACAATGGGAGTGTCGTCTGGAAGGACGACCAGGGCATTTCGATCATCGCGTTGCCCCGATGACCGCCCACGCGATTGCCGGTGTCGTGCTCTTCAACGCGCTTCTGCTCGCTCTCGGCGCCTGCGTGCTCTGGGGGATCCGAGGCTGGGAGACCTGGTCGAGTTCGGCCGTCTCGCCGGGCTCGCCTATCTCCTCGGCGTCGCTCTCTTCGGTGCGTCGTGGACGCTCCTGCTTTTGGTGGGTGTCCCTTCGGGCTGCTCGCGATCATCGTCTCGGTCGCAGTCCTGGGTTCTTGCGGAGTCGCGCTCGGTGTGCGAAACGGACGCGCGAAGCCACGGCTCGGGCGCCTGGGGACCGTAGGAGTCGTATCGCTCGTCAGTGCGGTCGGAGTAGCTTCGGCTGGGCTGTACCTCGAGCTGCTCTTCAGAAGCGCTCGATTGCAGGGGCTGTTTGCCTTCGACGCCTGGGCCTTCTGGGTGCCGAAGGCGAAAGCGATCTACTACTTCGGCGGCCTCGATCACCAGCTGTTCACGTCGCTTCCGAACCCCTCCTATCCCCCGGTAATCCCGATCGTCGATGCTGCGGCCTTCCACTTCATGGGTGGCCCCGACACGGTGACGTTCCACCTCCAGTACTGGTTCTTCGTCGTCGGATTCGTCGCGGCAGTTGCAGGCATCCTGTGGCGCCGCGTTCCCGCGTGGATTCTCTGGCCGTTCCTCTTGCTCGCGATGGTCGCCCCCCGGCTTGCCGGCAGGTTGCTGACGCCGCAAGCGGATTTCCTTGTCGACTTCTTCTTTGTCGGTGCAGCCCTGCTCGTCGGTGTCTGGCTCTACGAGCGGAAGCGCTGGCAGCTGGTGGCGTCCTCGCTCCTACTGTGCGGCGGCACGCTGACGAAGCGTGAAGGCCTGCTGTTTGCGGCGTGCCTCTACGCCGCGGCCGGTCTAGCGACGTCGCGGCACTGGCGCAGTTCGTGGCCCCCTTTTCTCGTCTCCGGACTTGTGGTTGGGCTGATCGCTTTGCCCTGGCGTATCTGGTATCTCAGGAACGGGATCGGTGGCGAGGCGCCGCCGGGCGGTGGCTTGAGCGGTGGGGTTGAAACCTCCTGGGTACGAGGCTCCTTCCACCTTTCGATTCATGCTCTATTCGACACGTCGCTCTGGTCGGTGATACCTGCCGTCACTGTCGCGGCGCTTGTCCTCGCGGCACTCTGGGGTCGCCGGTCGCTGGCAGTCTTCTTCGGCTCGCTGCTGGTGCTGGTCACGCTCGGGGGGGCGTGGATCACGTACTCGTTCCGAGCGCCACTCACCCTGGACGAGTCCGTCAACCCGATTGTCCGGTACACCGCGGCGATCGTTCTCGCCGGCGCCTGCGCTGCTCCGCTGCTTCTCGCCGGTGTGTGGCCCGGGCGTCAGGGGGCTGATGCGACATGACGAGAAGACGGATCATCGTCTCGTGTGCGGTCATTGTCGGCGTCCCTCTGCTCGGCTACCCGCTCGCTCTCGCGGCACGTGGGGGAGTGCCCACCTTCCCGTCCCGTGCCGCGGAATGTGCGCCGCCGGCGGTGGAGGGGCAGAAGGTCGATGTCGTCTTCGGTCGCTTCGACACCCTCGCTGAGTCCGCCACACTGCAGGGCCAGGCGATCCATTTCGGGTTCATGGGAACGGAGGCGGTGCCGGACGGCTGCGGCCGCTTCGTCGTCAGGATGCACGGGATGGACAGCATCAAGGTTGGCAAGGAGATTCAGGCGGAGGCGGCGACGGTCGGCCTGAAGCCCACGCTGGAACGAAGCAGGTGAGCGGCCGCCGCCAGCCGATCGTCGACGCGCTCTTCTTCGCGACCGTCTTCACGGTCACGTTCGCGAAGATCCACTGGAGCGTCGGCGGCGATCTCTCGCTCTCCGACGTGCTGACCGTGCTCTTCCTGATCGCCTTCGCGCTCGGCCGGATCGAGCGGATGGACGGCCGGTTCGCGCGCTCCGCGGCGGTGACGTTCGCGTTCTTCCTCGCGTTCCTCGCCGTCTATCTGCTCGGCTTCTTCAACCTCGAGACGGCGACCTCGCTCGACCAGTGGGCGAAGGGGATGGTCAAGTTCGTGCTCCACTTCCTGTTCCTGTTCGCCGCCGTGGCGCTCGTCGCGCGTCGCGCCGAGCGCTTCTACTGGTGGGCGCTGACCGCGTTCTGCGGCGGCGTCGCCTTCAACGCGCTCTACGGCGTGCTCCAGCTCGGCGTTGCGCAGGGCACGGGAGGCAATCTCGACGCGAGGGTGCTCTCCCCGCTGACGCGCGGCGCGAGCCAGATCAACGTGTACGGCGCCATCGAGGGAGCGAACGTCTACCGCCCGAACGCGCTCACGGGCGACCCGAACCACCTCGGGATCGAGCTCGTGATCCCCCTGCTCGTGCTGCTGCCGATCTACCTCCGGCTCGAGCGCGGCCACCGGCTGCGCGTGCCGCTGATGCTGACGCTGATGTTCCTGTTCGTGATGGAGCTCGCGACGCTGTCGCGCAGCGGCATGCTCGGGCTGCTCTGCGGGATGCTCGTGCTCGTCGTCCCGTACCGGCACCTGCTCTTCACGAAGCAGTTCATGCTGCCGCTCGCAGGAGTCGGGCTGGCGATCCTCGTCTTCGTCGCCCAGCGAGCCAACTTCTTCCAGACCGTGCTCAAGTCACGGGTCGACACGAGCGGCAAGGGAACCTCGACGCACTTCGTCGTCTACGAGTTCATCCCGCAGGTGCTGTCGCAGCACCCGCTGTTCGGCCTCGGGCTGAACAACTTCTCGGTCTACTACGCGTTCGTCACCGGGCGCGACAACTTCGGGCCGCACTCGTTCTACGTGGCGCTGTTCGTCGAGACGGGGATCGTCGGCGCGGTGCTGTTCCTCGTCTTCCTCGGCTATCTGTTCCAGCGGCTCGCGGTCGGGCGCGCGGTCGGCCGCGCGCTCGCGGCAGCGGGCGACACGGTTGCGGCGGCCCGCGTGCGCCCGCTCGCGTGGGGCCTGACGGCGGCGCTCGTCGGCACGATGGCCGCGAACTTCTTCTACCTGACGATGAGCTTCTACTACTTCTTCGTCTTCGCGATGCTCGCGATCGTGGCGCCGGCCGTGTTCGGCCGGCGGCTCTCGGCGACGTGAAGGTCTGCGTCCTGACGACGTCGTATCCGCGCGAGCCGGGTGACCTCGCCGGGCGGTTCGTCGCGGACGCGGTCGAGCATCTGCGCGAGGCAGGTGTCGAGGTGACCGTCGTCTCCCCGGAGTCGTTTCGCCACTTCGGGATCGCCTACGGCGACGGGATCGCCAACAACCTCCGCGCCGCAGAAGTGGCGAGTGCTCCTGCTGCCGCTGTTCTTGCTCTCGTTCGCGCGGGCCGCCCGCCGTGCGGCGCGGGACGCCGACGTCGTGCACGCGCACTGGCTCCCGTCGGGGTTCGCAGGTCTCGCGACGCGCAAGCCGCTCGTCGTGCAGCTGTGGGGCAGCGATGTCGAGCTTGCGAAGCGGCTGCCGTGGCTGTTTCGGCCGATCCTGCGGCGGGCGCGGATCGTCATCTGCGCCTCGAACGCGCTCGCCGCCGACGCGCGGGCACTCGGCGCGCGTGAGGTGCGGGTGATCCCGAGCGGCATCGACATTCCGGCCGAGGTCGGCGCGCCCGGAGGAGCCACCGCACATCCTCTACGTCGGCCGGCTCTCGGAGGAGAAGGGCATCCGCGAGCTCGTCGAGGCCGCGGCGGGACTGCCGCTCGTCGTCGTCGGCGACGGGCCGTTGCGCGATCTCGTGCCGTAGGCCGTCGGCTTCGTCCCGCACCACGAGCTCGGGCCGTACTACGAGCGGGCCGTCGATCGTCTGTCGTCCCGTCGCGGCGCGAGGGGTACGGCGTCGTCGCCCGCGAGGCGATGGCCTACGGGCGGGCGGTGGTGACGACGAGCGTCGGCGGGCTGGCGGACGCGATCGAGGACGGTGTCACCGGGGCTGCTCGTCGAGCCGCGCGACCCGGAGGCGTTGCGCGCGGCGCTCGAGACGCTGCTCGGCGACGCAGCGTTGCGTCACCGACTTGGGAGTGGGCGCGCGCGCGGCGGCAGCGTGTTTCCTGGGAACTTCGACAGTCGCCGATGCGTGAGGCATATGCGTCGGCGGTTACGGCGCGCCGAAAGTCAGCCGCTGACTATGTGGGTGCCTGGACGGCCGTATCGGTGGCCGCGTACCGTTTACTAGCCGTGAGTGCCGACTGACAACCGAGCGATGAGCGAGACGCAGACACAACCCTCCCGGCTACCGCGACCGCGCCCACGATCGTGATCCAGCCGCGCCACGCGTGGTCGCTCGGCCTCCGCGACTCTCTGGTCACACCGCGAGCTCACGTACTTCCTCGTCTGGCGTGACGTCAAGCTTCGCTACAAGCAGACGTTCTTCGGCGCCGGCTGGGCGCTGATCCAGCCGATCATGCTGATGGTTGTCTTCGGGCTCTTCTTCGGCCGTCTCGCCGGTCTCCCGTCCGACGGGTTGCCGTACTCGATCTTCGTTCTCGCGGCGCTCGTTCCGTGGACGTTCTTTTCGAGCGCGCTCGCTGCGTCGTCGCGGAGCGTCGTGGCGTCGAGCCAGGTCGTCTCGAAGGTGTACTTCCCGCGGCTGATCATCCCGGTCGCGGCTGCCGCGGCGTTCCTGGTCGACCTGGCGCTCGCCTTCGCGTTCCTCGTCGTCATCGAGCCGTTCTTCGGCATCTACCCGACCTGGCGCTTCGTCTTCATTCCGCCGCTCGCGGTGTTCGCCCTGCTCACGGCGCTGTGCTTCGGCGTCTGGCTCGCGGCTCTCAACGTGCGCTACCGCGACGTCATCTACACGGTGCCGTTTCTGATCCAGGCGTTGATGTTCGCGTCGCCGATCGGGTATCCGAGCTCGCTGATTCCGGCCGACCTGCGATGCGCTCTACGGACTCAACCCGCTCGCCGGCCTGATCGAGGGCTTCCGCTGGGCCGCCGC
The DNA here is from genome assembly GCA_963829285.1 of uncultured Thermoleophilia bacterium. Taxonomy (GTDB): domain Bacteria; phylum Actinomycetota; class Thermoleophilia; order Gaiellales; family Gaiellaceae; genus Gaiella. The sequence continues at coordinate 5,428 of CAWHHW010000005.1, forward strand.
CGATGCGACCACGCACCCCGGGTCGGAGGTCGCAGTGTCGTTCATCGTGACGATCGTCCTCCTCGTCTCGGGTCTCGTCTACTTCGGCCGGAGCGAGAGCTCGTTCGCGGACGTCATCTGATGGCGACGATGGTGAGAGCCGAGTCCCTCGGCAAGCGCTACGAGCTCGGTGCAGAACACCGCTGGCTACGGCAGATTGACGGAGTCGCTCTCGAACGTCTTGCGGCGCAGGCGAGGCCAGGCAGTGTCGGAGCGCCAGGAGATGTGGGCGCTGAGGGACGCCTCGTTTGAAGTGCAGCAGGGCGAGGTCGTCGGCCTGATCGGGCGCAACGGCGCTGGCAAGTCGACCTTGCTGAAGATCCTTGCCCGCGTGACCACGCCGACAGAGGGGCGGGCCGAGATCAACGGGCGCGTCGGGTCGTTGCTCGAGGTCGGGACGGGGTTTCACCAGGAGCTGACGGGACGCGAAAATCGTCTTTCTCAGCGGCGCGATCCTCGGTATGCGTCGGTCCGAGATCCAGCGCGAAGTTCGACGAGATCGTCGCGTTTGCGGAGATCGAGGAGTTCATCGATACCCCGGTGAAGCGGTACTCGAGCGGCATGGGCCTCCGGCTCGGGTTTGCCGTCGCTGCGTTCCTCGAACCGGAGGTGCTCCTCGTCGACGAGGTGCTTGCGGTCGGCGACATGAAGTTCCGCGAGAAATGCTTGGGACGAATCGGAGAGGTGAGCCGCGAGGACGGGCGAACGGTGCTCTTCGTCAGCCACGACCTCAACGCGATCCTGTCGACGTGCCCGCGGGCAATGCTCGTTGAGGGAGGCGTGCTCATTCAGGACGGCCCGGCGCTCGATGTTGTCTCGGCGTACGCGGAGCGGCAATCAGCACTCCCCCAGGTGGGCAACGAATTCGTGCGGCACACTCCTCACCCTCAGTTTCCAACACCCGTATTTACGAGAGCACGCGTTGAGATGGAGAGGCCTGAAGGCGACGGCCATGCCGTTCACGGTGAAGCGTTCCAGGTGGTGATCGAGACGAACCCTGAATCGACCGTAGGTCGGTTCGGAATCGACATTCTCGTGACGGACAGGCGCCAACGCCCAGTGACGTACGTCTCGTCAGTCGAGATGCAAGGGAGGTACTTCGAGCCGGGTGATGTCGCAACATGCGCGATCCCGTTTCTCCCGCTGGCGCCGGGCGTCTATTTCGTTGCCTTGCTTGCTCACCTCCCCGGCGTCCAGCCCTTCGACTACTGGGGGAACGAGATCGCCTTTGACGTGCTCCAGTTCGATCCGTTCGGCATCGGCTCGACGTTCACACCGAACGACGAAACGGGGAGCGTCGTGCCGGCACACATTTGGTCGCTAGGCGGGCAGAGTTCGTGAGTACGTCACCGCCCGCTGTGGGTGACGACGGGTCGGCGTCGGCGCACGTTGCTCAACGGCTCCGCCATAGGGCTCGACAGATCGAGCCGTTGCGGATGGCAGTTCGGTCGGGGAGGGTCGCGGGCCAGCCGTTTGTGGGAGTGGCGAGGTCCGTCAGGCCTCCCTGCTGAGATACCCGAGGTTCTTCAACGAGTTCGCGCGATACAGGCGCGTCGCGCCCGCGGGGTCGACGGCATTTACGGACATCTATCCCTGTCTCGATGATCGCACGGCCACAACGGGCTTCGACCCGCACTACCTCTATCAGGCGGTTTGGGCGTCGATGAGGATCGTCGCAGCCGCTCCTGGCGGTCACGTCGATGTGGGCTCTGATATCCGCTTTGTAGCCGGGCTTACCGCACACTGCGACGTCACATTCATCGACATCCGCCCGCTCGAGATCGATCTCCCTCGCCTGCGGTCGATCGCCGGATCTGTCTTGTCGATGCCTCTCGGTGACCGCACCGAGCAGTCCGTTCGTGTCTGCACGTTGCGGAGCACGTGGGGCTCGGGCGCTATGGGGATGACGTCGACCCGGACGGAACGCGCAAGACGTGTACGGCGCTAGAACGCGTCGTTGCCCCGGGCGGGAATCTCTTCTCTCTCTCCCCGTTGGCAGGGAGCGGACGTGTTTCAATGCCCATCGAGTCCACGCCCCCGCCTCCTCCGTGCCGGGGTTCTTTCCGGAGCTTGATCTCGTTGAGTTCTCGCTCGTGGACGACGCTGGTCGTTTGCATGTCGACGCGAGCCTCGATGCCGACGATGCGCTCGAACTCGGTTGTGGCCTGTTCCTCTTCCGGAGACCTGGTTGAGGCGATGAGCGCTGCCAGCGCACGAGGTGCGGCGCGTCTGGTTGGAACAGGGTCGTGCCCGGGGCTCTAGGCTGTGGGCGTGCTTTGGCTGCGTCGGAGAATCAGCGAGAAAGTACTGGGGCCTATTCGTGATCGTCGGCAGGCGAGAGACCTTGCTGCGTTCTACCGCCAGTTCGTGCACCGCGGCGATCTCGTCTTCGATGTCGGAGCGAATGTCGGGAGCTACACGAGTTCCTTCCTCCTACTCGGCGCTCGTGTCGTCGCTGTCGAGCCACAGCCGGGATGCGCGCAGGTACTGCGCCGGCGCTTCAGGCGGCATGACGTCGAGGTCGAAGAATGTGCTCTGGGCGCGGCCGCAGGGACGGCTGTGCTTCAGATCCCGGAGACATCGACCATAGCGTCCATGTCTGAGGAGTGGGTTGCGGCCGTCAGGGCCAGCGGTCGATTCTCTGACTACAACTGGACGGAGCAGCTCACGATCGAAGTGACGACCCTTGACGACTTGATTGAGGCGTACGGAGATCCGGCGTTCATGAAGATCGACGTAGAGGGCTTCGAGGCGGACGTCCTTGCCGGCCTCTCAAGACCGGTTCCTGCGCTCTCGTTGGAGTACGTCCCAGAGTTCTCGACCGCCGCGCTCTCGTGTGTCGAGAAGCTCGTGAGCCTGGGGCTGTCGGAGTTCAACCTGGCGCTCGGGCGCGCGTTGGGCTTCGCGTGGGAGTCATGGCTCCCTGCGGAGGAAGCCAGCGCGAGGTTGGTGGCAGGCACTGAGTTTGGCGATTTGTACGCCCGGCTCGGCCCTCTGAGCTCGCCCCAAGATCCGTGATCGCAGGACCAACACCGTCCCGGGCGTGACGTGAGTCTCACATTCAACCAGGCGGCACGTGACCAGTGGGTCAAGGAGGTGGCCGCGCGGACGCCGCGCGGGGCCCTGGTTCTCGACGTCGGAGCCGGCGAGTGCCGCTACCGCCAGCTTTTCGACCACTGCGACTACCGCGCCCAAGACTTCGGCGAGCACGAGGGAACGTCAAGCGGACAGCTCAGGCAGGACTGGCAGTACGGAAGCCTCGACTACGTTTCGGATATCACGGCGATCCCCGTAGAGTCGTCGACGTTCGACGTCGTTCTCTGCACGGAAGTGTTCGAGCATGTGCCGCGTCCTATCGAGGCGCTCTTCGAGATCGCGCGGGTGACTGTCCCCGGGGGATCCGTCTTCCTGACGGCACCGCTCGGCTCGGGGCTGCACCAGCAGCCGCACCACTATTACGGAGGCTTTACGCCCCACTTCTGGCGACGCATCGGCGACGAGGCGGGGCTCGACATCGTAAGCATCGAGCCGAACGGCAGATTCTTCCGAATGCTCTCTCAAGAAGTGGCGCGGGGGGCGAACATCGTGCGGGCCAGCCGCCTCCGTGGGCGTTGGTCACTGACGCAGCTGATCGCCCGGCTTGCAGTTCGGGATGAGGTGTCGAGATGGCTGGCTCGACTGGACGAGGAGCTGCCTGTGGACGAGTTCACGGTCGGCTATCACATCGAGGCGCGTAAGCGGGGCGCGACGGATCGGGCCGATGCATCCTGACTTCCTGAGCGTGCTCTGCTGCCCGCAGACGGGGGCCGCACTCGAGTTGCGTGCGTCTTCCACCCGCGGAGACGGTCAGGTCATTGCGGGTGAACTCGTCAGCGCGCTAAGGACGCGCTATCCGATTGTGAACGGCGTCCCGCGGTTTGTTGACAATGCAGGCTACGCCGAGAGCTTCGGTGTGGAGTGGAGCCGCTGGTCGACGACCCAGTTCGACTCGGAGAATGTGGGCCGGCCGATGGCCGGACACACAGCGCGCATGTGGGACACCATTACGGGGATGGGAAATACGAGCCTTGAGGGTCAGACGGTCGTCGAGTACGGCTGTGGCTCTGGCCGATTCCTCGAGATCGTTCGGGCGCGCGGGGGCCGGGTGGTGGGACTGGAGCTCAGCGCTGCCGCCGATGTCGCGGGGCGCAACTTCGCCGCCGACCCGAACGTCCTGGTTGTGCAGGGCGACATTCTCAGGCCGCCCTTTCGCGAAGGGGTCTTCGACGGGGGGTATTCGATCGGCGTGCTCCATCACACGCCCGACCCGGCCCGCGGACTTCGGTCGCTTGCGCGATGCGTACGTGCTGGCGGCTGGGTCGCATGCTGCGTCTACCCAAGAGGCGAGTTCTACGACTATCGCTCCGTTGCTCGCGTTCGTTCGCTCCATCACCGGCTGAAGCCGCATGTCGGTTATCGCTTCGCCTCCACCTACGCGACCCTTGCGGCGTACGCCCTCACGCCTGTTCTCGCGAGGCTCCATCGAATCAATGCGCTGGCAGATCCGATCGACCATGTCACCGAGAACTGGCTGCCGATACTGCCACTCGCCGATGCGCGCTGGAGCAAGCTCGACGTGTTCGATGCAATCACGCCGGAGATTGCGACCACACACGGGAAGGACGAACTGCTCGGATGGTTCGCCGACTCGGGGTGCATCGATGTCGAAGTCACGCCATGGTGCGACACGTCGGCTGCCGGCGTCTCGGGCGAGACGTGAGAAAGCGGGTTGTTCTATACAGTGCGCTCGCGCTGTACCCGATCCACTGGGAGGCTTTCCGGCAGCTGTGCTCGGCGTACGACGCCGAGGGCACCGCGTTTGCGGCAAGTGCCGCTGACCTGCCGGATGTCCACAGGCAACTCGGCTGGACGGCCGGCACGGAGTCGAGCGGCGTTGCTATCCGGCCGATCCCGGTTGGGTCGAGCGTGCAGCGCATCAGAAGGCTGCATCGCGAGCTCCGCGCGCTGGAGCCAGACGCCATCTGGCTGCAGCAGGAGCCGACCGACCTCCTTGCGCTCGAGCTGCTTGCAGCGCTTCGTACCTTTCGGAAGCCGCGCATCGTCTGCGCCGTTTGCGAAAACGTGTTCACGCGAGCGAGCCAGCGCGTCCGGTTCGCAGGCCGACTGCTCTGGCCCCGAATCGACGGGCTCGCCGCCGTCGCCACTCCGTCGTTGGACGGTATACGGGCAATCGGGATGCCACAATCGATCACCTCCGCGGTTCTCGTGGCGGGCGCACTCGCTCCGCCGGAACGTAGAGAGCGCGCATCGCTTCCATTCGAGACCGCTGCTGGAGACTTCGTCGTGGGATTCGCCGGCCGAGTCACGGCGGAGAAGGGTTGGCGTGATCTTGCCGCAGCGATCGAGCGACTCCCATCCCGCTTCAAGCTCGCGCTGGCGGGTAGCGACGACGACCCGTTTCTTCACGAAACCATGGAAAGGCCCGGACTGCGTGGCCGCGCCGCATATCTCGGGCTCCTCGATCGCGAGGCTCTGTGGCGCTTCTACTCCGCGGTCGACTGCCTCGTGCTGCCGTCCGTTTCCACACCGGAGTGGAAGGAGCAGTTCGGCGGTGTGCTTGCTGATGCGATGGCGATCGGGCTGCCCGTCATCGGTTCGTCCAGCGGTGCGATTCCGGAGGTGATCGGACCCGCGGGGATGGTTTTCCCCGAAGGTGATGTCGAGGGGCTCGGCGACTGCATCCAGCGCCTAGCCGACAATCCCGCTCTTCGGGAAGCGTACGGACGGCAAGGCCGCGAGCGGTTCGAGCGCGAGTTCTCGATTCCGGCCTACGCAGGCAAGCTTGCCCGGCTGCTCGGGGTTGCATGACCCCGGATCGCTCTACGCAAATGCGCCCCGGACTGCCCGCCACCGCGCTGGAAGGATCCCCGGGGGCTGCGCTGAGTCGTCGTCGAGGCCAAACCATCGCGCCGGTGCCAGCACGGGGCGGTTGTCGTGCCCGAGCCATGCGCCCCACCAGGAAAACGAGCTATTGCTTGTCACGACGGCTTGGGCTCGCGCTAGAAGGAGCAGGTCGATGGCACCCTCGTTGGATTCGAAGCGTGCGCCAGGAATATCCGAGAGCGCCTCCGAGGTGGCGGCGATGTCGTCCGAGATGAACACAACTTCGCCGCCATCGAGCAGCCGCACGCACTCGCGGTAGTAGCTCCACGGGAGCGCGACGCCCCAGTCGACATAGTCACCTAGCCTCACATGGGCGCACGTGTAGCCGCTCTCGACGAGCTTTCCATACTTTCGGCTGAACTCTTGTTCGATTTCCGGTCGAAACCGAAATGCCTCCCTGACGTCGTCGGCGAAGTCGGCAAAGTACTCCTCGGATTGGAAGTAGCCACGGTAGTGCGTGTAGTCACCGAGTCGCAGTTGCACCGCAGCCGGAACCTCACTACTTGTCTCGAGGTTGCATGTTGCGAACCGCCGCGTCCGGGAGAGCGCTTGATAGCGAACTCTTCTGACTGTTCTGGCAAGGAGGCGCTCCGCAGGGTTGAGCGTAAACACACGTCGAAGCTGGCCCGTATCCATCTGGAAGTCGGTTCCGAGGCGACGGCTGGTCGCGAGGCCGAAGGCAAACTGGAACATTGCGTTACCAAGCCGTCCCTGGGATCGTATGGTGATCGGCACCGGTGCGAGTATCACAGACGGCTAGAGCGCGAACGTCGTTCGATGGCCGTCAGATCAGCGTCAGAGAACACGCCGCCGCAAACGAGACCCGACCAATAGGGTCTTCCCATGAGGATCTTCTTCGCCTCTCCTGCCACTGCGCACCAGCACAGCCTTCCGAACTCTCGGCTCTGGCACTCGAACCTCTACGACTCCCTGATAGAGCTCGGTCACGACGTCGTCGTCTTCGACTTCGACTACGCGCCCTACAACGCGCATCTCGACCCCGCGGTTGCCGCCGATAGAGCCTTCATCGAGTTGAATCGGCCGCGGTTCGGTGAGGAGCTTCTCCGACAGTTCGGGCGCGCTCGAGCAGAAGCACCAGTCGATCTGTTCTTCAGCTACTTCTACTCCGCATACGTCGAGGCGTCGGTGATCCGTGACATCGGCGCATCAGGTGTACCGACCGTCAACTGGTACTGCAACGCCTCGTACCAGTTCCATCTCGTCGAGGAAATCGCGCCCGCGTACGACTACAGTCTCGTCCCAGAGCGCTCTAGGCTCGATGACTACCGGCGCGTTGGAGCAAACCCGATCTACTGTCAGGAAGCTGCCAACCCGAGTGTGTACCGGCCATACGACGTGGTGTCCGAATTCGACATCACGTTCGTCGGTCAGCGCTACGGCGATCGTCCGGCGTTCCTTCAGGCGTTGCTCGACGCCGATCTCGACGCACGGGCCTGGGGACCTCACTGGCAGTATCCGCCTCGTCACGCACCGGCCTGGCGGCTTGCAGCTGGTCGCCTCAAACGGCACGTTCTCGGGCGACCAGAGCCGCCGCGGGCCACGGTTCCGCAGAACGCTGCGGCCGCCGCTGTCCGATCTCGACTACGTGCAGATGTACAGCAGGTGCAAGATCAGCCTAGGCTTCACGAAGGTTGCGGAGGGCCTTCCCGGCGAGACGTCGATTCGGCAAGTGCGGCTTCGCGACTTCGAGGCGCCAATGAGCGGCGCTTTCTACCTCGTCGAACGCTGCGAGGAGCTCGATGACTTCTTCGAGCCCGATCGTGAGATCGTCTGCTTCGAGGGCGCTGATTGAGCTCGTCGAGAAGGCCTCGTACTACCTCGCCCACGAGGACGAGCGCGAGCGGATAAGGCGAGCGGGCATGGAACGGGCCCGTCGGGACCACACCTGGCAGGCCCGGTTCCAGCAGGTCTTCGCCGAGATCGGGCTGCCGTAGCGTGTGCGGCATCGCCGTTGTCGTCTCGGCTGGAGCGGCGCATCCCTCCGGGAACCGCGGCCCGCATGGCAGAGACCGATCGCCACCGTGGACCTGACGACGCCGACGCAGCTGAATTGCCACACTGCCAGCTCGGACACCGCAGGCTGGCAGTCGTGGACATCGTGGGTGGCCGGCAACCGATGCGGTCGGAGACGCGGCCGCTCTGGATCACGTTCAACGGCGAGGTCTACAACTTCCGCGATCTCCGCGAGGATCTGCTTCGCACCGGCCGGACGTTCCGCACCCACTCCGACACCGAGGCCGTCCTCCAGGGGTACGAGGAGTACGGCGACGCCGTGGTCGACCGGCTCAACGGCCAGTTCGCCTTCGCTGTGTGGGACGAGGAGCGAGAGCGCCTGTTCGCCGCCCGCGACCGGCTCGGCGAGAAGCCCCTTTACCGCGCCACGCTCGCCGATGGAACGATGATGCTTGCGTCCGAGTTGAAGGCGCTCGAGGCGACAGGACGGCTGAGCGGCGCCCTCAATCCTGAGGCAATCGAGGCATACCTCGCCCTCAACTACGTACCTCCCGATCTCTGCGTCTACGGCGACGTCGAGGTCTTTCCGCCGGCGCACGCCCTCGTCTGGGAGCGCGGGACGGCCGTGCAAAGCCGTTACTGGGAGCCGAGGTACTCGACGGTCGAGGCGACCACGGAGGAGGCCGCCGTCGAGGTGCGCCGTCTGCTCGAAGCGGCGGTCGAACGTCAGATGCGGGCGGACGTCGAGGTGGGCGCGTTCCTCTCCGGTGGCATCGACTCTTCGGCTGTGACGGCGCTCATGGCGGGACGCACCCCTCTTCCCGTCTCGACATTCTCGGTCGGATTCGGTGACCTTATCGACGAGCTCCCATACGCGCGAGAGATAGCTGACCGGTATGCGACGAAGCATCACGAGCTGCAGATGGACATCCCCGTCGGTGAGATGGTCGAGCGAATGGCGACCGTGTACGACGAGCCCTTCGGCGACTCCTCGAACATCCCGAAGTTATCTCGTCGCCGGCTTTGCCGCGGAGCGTCTCAAGGTCGTGCTTAGCGGTGATGGGGCGACGAGCTCTTCGGCGGCTACGAGTGGTATCGGGGCTCTATGTCGGCGAGGGATCCTGGCTGCGCAGGGCGGTGTCTTCCGGCTGTGACGCCCCGGTCTCCGCGTGGCGGCCAAGATTGGAATCGACGTCTCCTCACAGGCCAGAAACATCTGGTTCGAGGCGCAGGCCGGCCGAGCGTCGCGCACCGCTCGGCATATTTGGGGACGTCACGTGGCGTTCGTCTCGGCGATCCGGGAGCGGCGATAGTTGAGCTGGGGGCCGGCGCCGTGGTGTCGCCCGCCGACGAGTTGCTACGCCGCGTGTATGAGCCAGGGCAGGCTGTCGATGGCCTTGATCGAGCGGTGGACTTCGACGCGAGGGTGCTGACCTCGCGGGCGGTACATCCTTGCGGAGGTCCGACCGTGCCACCATGCGCGCACGGACTCGAGGCCCGTTCTCCATTTCTCGACGTTGACCTCGTCGAATTCGTCCTCTCTCTCCCAACCTCAATGCGACTCGATCGTGGTTCACCCAGCGCTTGCTACTGACTCGCCGTGGCCGATCTCCTCCCGCCTTCGGTCGCAAACAGAGAGAAGCAGGGTTTCGGCGCCCAGCGGCCCGGTGGCTCAAGCGCGCCAATGTCGCTGCGCATCGAGTCCCACGCCTTGCGTCCTCTGGTCCACTACGGCGGCTCCTTCCAGGCTTGCCGGCAACTGCCACAGGCTCTCACCTCCCAAGAGCGTTGGAACCTCCTCTCGCTGGAGCCTGGCTCGATGCGCGACAGGTGGTTGCGTGACAGCTGACGCGTTAGCGTCGTCATGGCCGTTTACAACGGGGCCGCATACCTCTCGGAGGCCATCGAGAGCGTTCTCACCGAACGCTCACGGAGATCGAGTTCGTCGTCGTCGACGATGGCTCGTCGGACATGTCCGGTGACATTCTCAGCAGCGTTCGTGATCGCTGCCTCCGCGAGTCCTTCGCAATGACCTGACTCTGGGCCTTGCGGCCTCCTCAACATCGGGATCGCGGCGTCGAGCGGCACGTATCTGGCCCGGCTCGACGCAGATGACGTCTGTGAGCCCGATCGTCTCTCCCGGCAGGCAGAGTTCCTCGATGTCAATCCACGGATCGCGGTTCTTGGAACCGCCGTCCGGGCAGTCCGCGGGATCGCACCCGGCGCGACGGTCTTGCGGGCGCCGCGTAGCCCACTGGCCGTAAGGTTCGCGTGCTTGCTCAGCACGCCGTTCATGCATCCAACGGTGATGATGCGCCGCGCGTCCTTCGCGGACGGCTGCCTTACATACGACGAACGGCTAGAGGTCGCGCAGGACTACGACCTTTGGGTGAGAGCTCTCCGTGCCCTTGACGGCGCGAACCTCCCCGCTTCTGTCTGACCTACAGAGTCCACGACGACCAGCTGACAAGCACACGACGACTGCTTCAGCTCACGACGCACGATCAGGTTGCGAGCAAGGCGATCAAGAGCGAGCTTCCCGACTATGAGGTTGGGCCTGACCAGGTCACGAACATGCGCCGGGCGTTTGTTGGAGGTGCGGACGGCGCGTACGATCCGGCTTCCGCGACCAGCTCCTACCTCGATCTCTTCCAGGCGTTCGCTGCGGCTCATGCGGGCGATTCAGAGCTCGACGGAGTGAGGCGGGAAATGACAGCACGCGCGACCCGGGTTCTGCTCTCGTCGGGTCGGGACCGTCGAGTTCTGGTCCGATGATGCGCCTCGTGAGGATGGAGCCCACACTTCCGTTGCGCGCGTTCGGAAGCATCGCGCGACGCGCCCCTCGTCTCCGCCGCGGGCCTTCGCATTGACGGAAGACAACAAACCAGGGGTGCTCCAAGTGAGCACGTGGGATCGCGCAGGAGGAGCCGAGGCTGTCGCCCTTGGTCTCCATCGTGTGTTGCTTGCGCGCGGCTATACGGCATCGCTCGCAGTTGGATGGGCGCGGCTCGCAGATGAGCCTGGGGTGTTCGAGATCACGCAGGGCTCAGGGTTCCTGTCAGCGCGAGCCTGGCGGCGCTATGCGGAATTCATGAAGATCGAGCGGTTACGGCGCGCGGCGCTTGCCAGGGCGGCCGGTGTGCCGCTCTCGGCGTTTGATTGGCTTGTGGGTCGTGAAGACTTTCGCTTCCCTGGAACGTGGGGGCTCGAGCAAGTCCGGCTACCCCGCCCGACGTAGTCCATCTGCATAACCTCCACGGCGGCTACTTCGATCTGCGAGCGCTGCCCGTAGTCACCGCTCGGACTCCAACCGTCATCACCCTCGACGACTCCTGGTTGTTGAGTGGTCACTGCGCCCACTCCTTCTGATCTGCACGCGGTGGCGGACGGGACGTGCGGCAACGCCCTGATCTCGACTGATGTACCCCGGCGATAAGGCGAGACCGAACTCACGAGAATTGGAAGGCGAAGCGAGCGATCTACGAGTCGAGTCGGCTGCGATCGTGACTCCGTCGGAGCGGCTGATGACGAGGTCGCTGACCGATACTGACGAGTGCGGCGATCGAAACGGGGTCATTCCTGGAACGGAATCGACTTGTCAATCTTCGCACCCGGAGACCGCCTGGGAGCTCGAGCGAGGGTGGGCTGATCTCGATGCGCGGATCCTTCTCGTAGCGGCAACGCACCAGTCCCAATCGAATCCATGGAAGGACGTGGCGATCCTTCGCACCGCCCGTGGAGTCCGGCGGGACTGGTGCGACGGCGTTGGTCATTCTCGGAGGTGAGGGCCCTCCCGAGCGTTGGGGCAATGTGGGATGTTCTCCACGTAGGCCGCGTCGAGAATTCCATGGGTAGCGGACTGGTATCGTGCTGCAGACTCTGTGTTCAAACGCGACCGAGTGGATACATTTCCGACCGTCGCTTGGAGTCCTGGCATGCGGGACACTGGTCGTGGCGAAAATGTCGAGGCATTCAGAACAAATTCACGACGTAGAGACGCACGGGGTACTCGACCGCGCGGCGCCGTCCCTGTCGGCGATCCCGTGGCTATGTCGTCGGGGTTCGGCGCCTCCTCGAAGACGGTGTTCTCCGGACAAAGCTGTGGGTGCAGACGCGGCCGCCGACGCACGCGCTCGGTTTGACCGCGAGCGCCAGGCCGACGTACGTCGATCTCGGCATGCGCTTGCAGCGCCAGCATCTCCGGCAAGGCGCTCCACAGCCGAATCGAACCTTGCCGAGACGAGGTGGTGCGCGAGGACGGGTCCGTCAGACGGCGTAGTCCTCTGAGACGCACCGACCGTCGTCATGCCAGACGATGGTCGGAACGCTGGTCAGAGACTCGCAGCGATCAGTGGGCGCGAGTATGTGCGTCTTTGCTGCAGCTTTGCAGCGACCGGCGTCCGAGTACGTTCTGTAAAGAGCTTGCGCGTGCGGCCACGACCTGGATCGTGGCCTTGACGAACCAGCACTGGCTGGCTTCCGCGGCGTACTTTGCACCGTTCCCCGATGTCTTCTGGTTCGGTTGGAACGCGGAATGCGGCGAGCGGTGTGTCGACTCCGTAGAGATCTGCGCGCCGGGAAGAACCGTGACCAGAGCTCGAAATCGACCCGGGAAGTACTTATGTTCCGATTGGTAGACGACCACCGGCGCGATCCGAAGTGACTGGCGCCAAAAAGTCGAACTCCTGTTGGAAACGCCCGCGCGGGCGAACGATGGGCCGCACGGCAGGTTGACACCGGCTGCGAATGACCGCTGCGAGAAGCCGCCGCGTACCGACAACGGGACCAGACACGCCCATCAACGTTCTCGCTGTCAGCGGTGGGCGCAGTGTTGTGAGCCGACTCCACCTGGGAAGCCGCTGGAAGATGTCCTTTACGATCGGCGAGCGTCCAAGGCAGATAGAGGTCGTCACTGTTGATCGAGCCACATGACATCCCTGTTTGTACGAAGAAAGCCCTCCTCTATAGTGGTGTATTGGCCGTCGTTGGGGTCGGAACGTCACCACGTGAGCTCCGGCGCAACTTCTTCTATGATCTCTTTGCTCCGATTGGTGGAGCCGCCGTCGACAACGACGTACTCGTCGGGGGCGACGGTCCCCGCCAACACTGAGGCGATGGTGGCGCGGAGGAACCGCGCTTGGTTGTACGAGGGTGTCACGATCGAGATCTTCGGGCTCGACATCGCCCGTATTATCGCCCAACGTGAGCCAGTCAGATCCACGCGCAGCGCCTCTCGTCTCGATCGTGACTCCGTGCCTCGATCCTCCGGTGGCGATGCTCGAGCGGTGCATCGCTTCTGTCGCGGCCCAGACGTACTCGCGGATCGAGCACATTGTCGTTGACGGCGGTTCGTCGCCACCGGTGCTCGGCGCTCTCGATCGCGCCGGAATCACGTTCGTCTCCGAGCCAGATCGCGGGCAGACGAACGCCATCAACAAGGGCTTTGCCATGGCCGGCGGCGACCTCTTGGGCTGGCTCAACGCCGACGATACCCTCCGTCCGGATGCCGTTGAACGGGTCGTGGCGACATTGCGGCAGCATCCCGCTGCCGGATGGGCCTACGGGGATTGCGAGGTCGTCGGGGGTCGGGCTTCAGGCGTCTGGAAGGCTCATTCGGAGCTGACCGAGTCGCTGATCCGAGCCGGCGAGGTCGTTCCGCAACCCGGGTCCTTCGTGTGGAGATCTGCCCTGGCCGCCGTAGGCCCGCTCGACGAGTCATTCGACTTCACGATGGACGCGGACATGTTCCTTCGCTTGATCGACGGTGGGTATCCGGCCGGTGTACGTCGGCGGTGTTCTGGCGCGGTTCGAGGTTCATCCCGACTCGAAGTCCGGCGGCGAGACGAGATCTGCATTCCTCGAGGAGCATGCCCGCGCGCTCGCGAAGAGTGGGCGTGCGACCGCGGCTGCAGTGATGTACGGACGCGCGGCTATTGCTGGCGCGTCCGTTGGCTCAGGCGTTGATGCGGACGCGCTTCGAGGGGTGGCGTCTCGGCTCTCGGCGCTTGTGCCCGCTGGTGCCCCTCGTGCCGCGTTTCGTGCGGGGGAGGCATGCGAACGGGCCATCGTCGAACTCAGGACGAGGCCTATCCATGCGGCTCGTCACCTGCTGGCCAGTGATCCGTGGCGGTTCCCCGAATCGCGAAAGGTGCTCTACCTTGCCGGGATCAGAGCGCTGCGCCCCCGCAGACCTCGGGTCTGACGACTTGTCCTAGGCCGGTGCGGAGGTGCCGCGGATGACCGTCCGGTACACGTCTTGCTGCAGGTCGACCACTCGCCGCCACGACCACGATTCGGCCACCTGCTTGGCCCGGTGACCGAACGTCTGCGCAGCGCCACATCGGCGAGCAGGTTCTCGAGCCCCCTCGTCACGGCGTGACCGTCGTACGGCGTGATGAGCGCCCCGTCGGGCCCGAGCAGTTCGGCGACGCCGCAGCGATCCGTCAGCAGGATTGCCTTGCCTGCCGCCGCGGCCTCGGCAGCGACCATGCCGAAGCTCTCGTGGGCCGACGCCAGCGCCACGACGTCGGCGTCGGCGTACGCCTTCAGGACATCCTCGTGCTCGCGGGGACCGAGAAAGTGGACACGCGCGCCGACATCGAGTTCGGACGAGAGTCGCCGCAGTTCCGCCGACATGCCGTGGCCGTCGTCAGGCCCGATGATCGCGAGGTGAGCGCCCTGACGAGCGGCGACCGCGCGGACGAAGCAGGTCGAGGCCCTTTCCGCTCGCGATCCTGCCGACCGAAAGGACGAGGGGCACATCGACCGAGATGCCGAGCTGCGAACGTAGCGCCCCGGGCTGTGCGCCCGTGATCCTCGGAAAGCCGTTCGGGCGCACGGCAATGCGCTGCGGCGCGATCCCGCCGGCGACGTACTCGGCGCTCTCGATGTGCGAGCAGGCCATCACCCGGGACGCACCCGTGGGCACGTGACGGAAGACGCTGGCATCGAGCGCCCGCTTGAGACCGACCTTGCGGAGCTTCGGCCTGAACATGCCGAGGGCTTCGAACACGTACGGGATGCCACGGGCGCGACACCAGGCGGCGGCCATCGTGCTCACCGGGTCCCGGAAGCCGAAGACGTGCACGACATCCGGCCGCGGCCTCCGCTCGAGCCACAGCGGAACGGTCGGCGTGATGCCCATCCACCGGTAGCTGAGGGGTGTCGCCGCGTACACGATCGTCGATCCTTCGTGTACCTCGGTCCGAGTATGGAGCGAGCGTGGGCCCCGAGCCGACATCAATGAGGTCGTCACGACGTCCACCACGGAGCCCGCCTCTTCGAGGCCTGTCGCAAGTTCGCGCATCACCTGAATGGGCCCTCCGAAAGCCGTCGCGGGCCAGTACGCCGGAGCGGCGAAGAGCACGCGTAGAGGTCTACTCGGTGTGTCCACGGGCTAGACGTTAGCCTTGGCGGATGCCGTCGGTCCCTCGCGCTCGCAAACGCATCCTCGTCCTCAACCAGTACTACTGGCCGGGGGTCGAGGCGACCGCGAACCTGCTGACGGAGCTCTGCGAGGATCTCGGCGCTGACTACGACGTCACGGTCGTGACAGGGCGTGTGCGCGATCAGCCGGAGCTGCCGTCCGACGAGATGCTCAACGGCGTGCGCATTCTCCGAGCGCGGTCGACTGCGTTCGACCGGGCGCAGCTCCATCTGCGCGCTGCTGAACTACGCCACCTATCTCGCCGACAGCATCCTGCGATCGCTTACGCTCGAGCGCCCTGACGTCGTCCTCACGCTCACCGACCCGCCGATGATCGGCGACATCGGGCTGGTCGTCGCCCGCCGGTTCGGCGCACCGCTGGTCGTCGTCTCCGAGGACGTCTTCCCCGAGATCGCGGTCGAGTTCAAGCGCCTCGAGAACCCGTTGCTCATCGGCCTGCTGCGTCTCATGGTCGGCACGTACCTGCGTCGCGCCGACCGCGTGGTCGCGATCGGCGAGACGATGCGCGGCGGCTCGAGGAGAAGGGCGCGCAGCCGGATCGCATGCGAGTGATCGAGAACTGGGTCGACACGAACCGCATCACGCCGCAACCCCGCGCGAACCGCTGGGCACGGGACAACGGCCTCGACGGGGGCTTCGTGGTCATGCACTCGGGCAACGTCGGCCATGCCCAGGATGTCGAGACCCTCGTGCGTGCTGCGACGTTCCTCCGTGACCTCGATGAGCTGCGCATCGTCGTCATCGGCGTCGGCGCCCGGCACGCAGCGGCCGTTGCGCTCGCCGAACGACTCGAGGTCGCGAGCGTCCAGTTTCTCCCGTACCAGCCGCGCGAGGTGCTCTCGGAGTCGCTCTCGAGCGCCGACCTCCACTACCTCGGGCTCGCCAAGGGGCTTTCGGGGTTCGTTGTGCCGAGCCGGGCGTACGGCGTCCTGTCGGCAGGGCGCCCGTTGCTCGTGTCGGCCGACGCCGATTGCGAGACGGTGCGCATCGTCGAGCGAGGCGGAGTGCGGGATCGTCGTGCCGCCGGGCCGGCCGGAGCTCGTCGCCGGGGCGATCCGCGATGCATATGAAGGGCGGTTCGACCTCGACGAGATGGGTCGGCGCGGCCGTGCGTACGTCGAGCGCGAGGCCGACCGCGAGGTCGCGCTCGCTCGCTACCGCGAGGTGCTGGCCGAGCTCGTCTCCTTCGAGCAGCGCGCGGTAGAGCCGGTCGACGTCGTCGACGAGGCGCGCGACCGCGTAGCGGCTGAGCACTCGCTTCTGCCCGACGTCGCCAGGCGCGCGCCGAGCGCCGGGTCGGCCGCGATCTCCGCGAGGCGCTCCGCCATCGCGTCGGTGTCGCCGACGTCGACGAGGAAGCCGTCGACCCCGTCGCGCGACGACGTCCGCGACGCCGCCGACGTCGGTCGCCACGACCGGCCGTCCGGCGGCGAGCGCCTCGATGATCGTCACCGGCGTGCCCTCGTTCGCCGACGTCAGCACGACGGCGTCGGCAACCGCGTACCAGCGCGCCGACGTCCTTCTGGTAGCCGAGGAAGAGCACGTGGCGCGGCGACGCCGAGATCCTTGTGCGCGCAGCTCGAGGCGCTCGCGATCGCTGCCGTCGCCGACGAGCAGGAGGCAGGCGTCGACGCCGCGCTCGCGTAGCGCGACGAGCGCGTCGATCAGGTCGTCGGTGCGCTTGACGGCGGTCATGCGCCCGAACCAGCCGACGACGAACCGCTCCGGCCCGATCCCGAGCCGGCGTCGCGCTCCATCCGGTCGACGCTCGTGCGTGACGCGCGGCTCGAGGTCGATGCCGAGGCGCACGACCGTGAACTGCTGCGCCGGCGCGACCCCGAGCTCGACGAGATCGTCACGCACCTGCGGGCTCACGGCGACGAGCGCGTCGGTCGTGCCCGCCAGCGGCGCGCTCGATCGCCGCGGAAGACGAGTCGAGCCGACGCGGCCGAAGTAGCCCCGCAGGACGTGGCCGTGGTAGGTGTGGACGACGACCTGCGGCCGGGCGTTGCCGGCGAGCACCGCCGCGAGGCGCCCGACGGCGCCGGCCTTCGCCGTGTGCGTGTGGAGGATGTGCGGCCGGATCGCGGCGGATCTCGGCGGCGAGGCGGAACGCCGCGGCGAGGTCGCGCAGCGGGGCGATCGATCGCGCGAGAGCCCGGCGAGCCGAACGATCTCGACCCCTTCGCTCTCGGCGACGAACGCCATCGACTCCTCGCCCTTGGCGACGTCGCCCGCGACGAGCGTCGTGTCGTAGCCGCGCTCGGCGAGCCCGCTCGAGAGGTACGCGACGTGCAGCGCAGGGCCCGCCGACGTTGAGCCGGGCGATCACGCGCAGCACGCGGATGGGCGTCTCGGTCGCCACGGGGCGAGCCTACCGACGGCACCGGCCGGTGCGCGTGCGGGACGTACACTGCGCCCGGTGCTCGCTCTGAAGACCGTGTTCTGGGGCTCGCTCGGCGCGCTCGCCTGGACGCACGTCGGCTATCCGGTCGCGGCCGAGATTGCCGCGCGGGTGCGTCCGCGACCCGTGCGCAAGGACGACGAGGCCGAGCCGTCGGTGACGGTGATCGTCGCCGCCTACAACGAGGAGGCCGTGATCGAGCGCCGGCTCGAGAACCTGCTCGCGCTCGACTACCCGCCCGAGAGGCTCGATATCGTGGTCGCCTCGGATGCGTCGTCGGACCGCACGAACGAGCTCGTCGCTGCGGTCGCAGCGCGCGAGCCACGGGTGCGCCTGCTCGACTGCCCGCGCGGAGGCAAGGTGGCCGCCCAGAACCGCGCCGTGCGGGAGGCGACGGCGGACGTCGTCGCGTTCTCGGACGCGAACGCGACCTGGGCGCCCGACGCGCTGCGCCGGCTCGTCGCCAACCTGGCCGACCCCGAGGTCGCCTACGTCTGCGGCCAGCTTCGTCTCGAGGCCGCGGCGGGCGGAAATCAGGAAGGTCTCTACTGGCGCTTCGAGATGAAGCTGCGTGAGGCGGAGTCGCGGCTCGGCTCGATCACGGGCGGCAACGGCTCGATCTACGCGCTCAACCGGGCCGACTACGTCGAGGTCGACCCGCGCTGGGGGCACGACCTCTCGTTTCCGTACCGGATGGTGCAGGAGGGGCGCCGCGCCGTCTACGAGCCGGCCGCGCACGCCTTCGAGAAGCCGACGCCGTCGAACGAGACCGAGTACCGGCGCAAGGTGCGGATGTTCGAGCACTGCTGGGAGATCACGCTGCGCGGCTCGATGCTGCGGCGGCTGCCGCCCGGCTACCTCGTCGAGATCGTCTCGCACCGGCTGCTGCGGTACGGCAGCGGCCTCCTGCATCTCGCGCTGCTCGCTTCGTCCGTTGCGCTCGTGGCCGACGGCTGGGCGTACGGGATCGTCCTCGCGGGTCAGCTGGCGCTGATCGGCGCAGCGGCCGCGGGCGTCTCGATCGCGCGCTACTACGCGCTCGTCACCTGGGCCACGGTGGTGGCGCTGTGGAACTACCTGCGGCGACGGCGTGCCGGCGACGTGGGAAGCGGCGGAGGGGACGAGGTAGGGGCGTGACGGTCGATGTGGTCGACCCGTGCGGGTCGCCCCTACGACTCCGAACCGCGTGGTGTCTCGTACGGGAATAGCCGGACGTGGCCCGAAAGGCGGATATCCAGATGGCATCATCCTGGATATACTGGTGCCATGAAGACGACCATTGATGTCGACAGGCAGCTCGCTGAGGAGGTCGCCCAGATCCTGGGTACCGATACGTTGAAAGACACCGTCAACGCGGCTCTTGCGGAAGTGCGCAGCGCTGAGATGCGTCGCCGCCTTGCTGCGCGGGTGAGGAGTGGAACGTTGCCGGTTCCAACGATTGCAGAGCTGAAGCGCATGCGCGCCCCGGCTGTTCCCGTTGGCGCCCTTTCGTCGCGTCGCCGTAGTTCTGCCTCGTGACTCTGGTTGTGGTCGATACGAGCGTTTGGCAGCGGCGACTTCAGTCCGGTGTCGGCGACGTACTCGGCGATGCGATCGAGGCTGATGCTGTAGCGATGGTCGATCCCATCGAACTCGAGCTCCTTCGCTCGGCGTGGGGAGGCAGCGATCACGAGCAGATCCGAGAGGAGTACGCCGAGCTCCACCGCATTCCCCTCGATGCGGAGATCGGAGCGCGCGCGATCGAGGTGCAGGCGAGTCTTGCGCGTCGCGGCTATCACCGTGGCCCGTCTGTGACAGATCTGCTCGCGGCTGCTGCCGCCGAATCGGCCGGTGCCGAACTGTGGCACTGCGACCGCCACTTCGAACTGATCGCCGAGGTAACCAGGCAGCCGATGCGACGGATGGGCGAGTGAATCGCGCACTGGATGTCGTGGGCGCAGCGCTCGGGCTCGCTGTCGTCAGCCCACTGCTCGCCGCCGCCGCGGTCGCGATCAAGCTCGAGGACGGCGGCCCGGTCCTCTTCCGGCAGACGCGAGTTGGGAAGGACGGCGAGGACTTCGAGCTGCTGAAGCTGCGGACGATGGTCGACGGGGCCGAGCACAAGGGAGCCGGCTACGCCGTCGACGCAGGCGACAGCCGGATCACGCGCGTCGGCCGCGTGCTGCGCAAGACGTCCGTCGACGAGTTGCCGCAACTCTGGAACGTCGTGCGCGGAGAGATGAGCCTGATCGGGCCGCGGCCGACGCTCCGCTACCAGGTCGAGAAGTACACGGCGCGCCAGCGCAGGCGGCTCGAGGTGCGCCCGGGCCTGACCGGCTGGGCGCAGGTCCACGGCCGCGCCACACTGTCGTGGGACGAGCGGATCGAGCTCGACGTCTGGTACGTGGAGCATCGCTCCGCCGCGCGTCGACCTGCGGATCCTCCTGCGAACACCGCTCGCGTTGTTCGGGGGGACGTACCGGGGTGCGAGCGGAGGATGGCGACCCGCCGGTTCGTCCTAACAGCCTGCGAGAGTGGCTTGGCCGTGAGCAAGCGCGTCGTTGCCAGTCTGCAGGGAGCCGTGGCCGATTGGCCCGCCAGGTGTACTGGGGGCCTGCTCGTCGTCCTGTCGGTTGTCGCGATCAGGAACGCCTTCACGTATCCGGCGATCCTCGGATTCGACGCGGCAGAGCACCTGACCTACGCCCACGACCTCGTCCACCATTGGCGGATCTCGCACGGGGTCGGCGCCTTTTACACGCCGCCGCTCTTCTACCTCCTCGCCGGGAGCGCCAACGCGGTGGGCGAAACGCTCGGGATGACCTATCCCGAGCAGCTCGGCCAGCTCTTCGACGCGCTCCTTTGCGTCAGCCACCGCCGTTCTGGTCGTGACGTTGGCGCGGATCCTCTTCCCGGCCCGGCGCTGGTTGCCCGTGTTCGCACTTGCAGCTTTGATGGCCGTTCCCACAGTGTTCAAGACCGCGGCGATGTTCCATCCGCAGAACCTCGTCCTGTTCCTCACGACCGCAGCCGTGCTCGTGCTATCGCGCATGATCGTCCGCAACCGATTCGGCATCGCCTGGGCCGTCGCGCTTGGCTTCCTCGTGGGGCTGGCCCAGCTCACTCGCTCCGTTGGCGTCTGGGTGTTCGGTGTCTCACTGATCGCTCTCGCCGTCGTCTTCGTGGCGCGGAAGCCGGAGCGGCGAGCAATCGGCCGTACGCTCGCCATCGTCCTCGTTCTCGGGGCCCTGATTCCAGCGCCGTGGTACTACCACCTGCAGCATTCGTACAACAGCGCCGTCCTCGGGCGCCCAGGGCCATCGATCCCGCAACGCCGTCCTTCGCTCGGCTTCTACTTCAACTCTGGTCTGCCGGAGACGATCTCGGCCCCACAGCGACGGGATCTCGCACGCGACTTCGTCCCGATCCTCTACGCAGACACCTGGGGCGACTATTTCGGGAACTGGTCATGGGGGCCGCCAGTCCACGACGATCTGTCGCCTTCGCTCAACCGGCGGCTCGTTGTGCAATCAGTCGTCGGTATCCCGCTCACTCTCGTTCTCGTTGCGGGCTGGTTCGGACTAGCCGCGCTCGCGCTCATGCGCTGGAGGCAGCGTGCAGAGCTCGCGGCTATCGCGCTCATGCCGGCAGCTGCGTTGGCGGGGATGCTCTACTACGCGACGCGTTCCCCTTCGAGCGACGCAGACACGGTCAAGGGGCTGTTCGCGCTGCCCGCCGTACCCTTCCTCGCGATCGCCTCGGCCTGGCTGCTGGACACGCTGCGAGAGCGCCTCCCGCGCGCGGTAATGATCGTCGTGCTCGCGATGCTTGCCGTCGCGTTGGTCGTCTCACTGGAGTTCGTCTGGTGGTGACCCGGGTCGAGAACCGCGAGGGCGAGTGGGGATTTGCAGTCTTCGGCATGGTCTGCTGTGCTCTTCTCGCCGTCGGGACGCTTATCGGCTGGGGGCTCTACGAGAAGCTCCATCACGAGACGCCAAGGATCGACCTGACCGTGCGCTGCCTGACGAACGAACGCGGGCTCACGATCGAGTCGGGGGAACGGGACCCACTTGCGGCGAGCGCCAGTGGGGGCTGGCTGATCACGACTGTCGAGGGCAACCGCGTGCACATCGCGATCGCCGGCTCCGAAAAGGAGGCGGCGCGGATCGCAGCCGGCTACCGGGCCGTCGCGGACGTCTCAGGTGGAAAGCTCGAACAACGAGGGAGGCACGTGTACCTCTGGGCCGAGGCCCCATCGCCGACTCAGCGCCAACCGCTCTACGACTGCGAATACTGAGATCGCGCTCACATTGTTCGTCTACCCTCTGCGCTCGTGACCGCCGTCCTCTTCACCTGCGCCGGACAGCGCGTCGACATCGTGACGGCGTTCCGCCGGGCCGGCGCTACGACCGTCGCGTCCGACCTCGACCGGCTCGCGCCCGCGCTCTACCACGCCGACCATATGGAGCTCGTGCCGCGGGTTGCCGACCCTGGCTACGTGCCGGCGCTCGCGGCTCTGATCGCGGAGTACGACGTGCGGCTCGTCGTACCGCTCACCGACCTCGACCAGGGGATCCTCTCGCGCGCACGCGATGCGCTCGCACCCGCGCTCGTGCTCGCGCCCCCGCCCGAGGTGTGCGAGACGATGGGGGACAAGTACCTGGCGCACGCGTTCTTCGAGGCGAACGGCGTCGCGAGCCCGCGGACGTGGCTCCCCGCCGACGTACCCGACGACGCGCGCTACCCGGTGCTCGTCAAGGTGCGCGAGGGGTTCGGGTCGAGGCACATCTACAAGGCGGCCGACGGCGAGGAGCTCGCATTCTTCCTCGGCCACACGACCGTCGACTCGATGGTGCAGGAGATGTGCCTCGGGGAGGAGTTCTCGATCGACGTCTTCTGCGACCTCGAGGGCCGCTGCCTGAACGCGATCCCGCGGACGATGATCCAGTCGAAGGGCGGCGAGTCGATCAAGGGCATGTCGCTGCAGGATCCGCGAGCTGATCGCGCACGGCGCACGCGTGGCCGAGGCGATCGGCATCGTCGGCCCCGCCAACATCCAGTGCTTCCGCGAAGCCGGACGGGTCACTGCCCGTCACCGACGTCAACCCCCGCTTCGGCGGCGGCTTTCCGCTGCCGCTCGCGGCGGGCAGCCGCTATCCCGAGCTTGCGATCGCGCTTGCGAACGGTGAGCGGCCGGAGCCGCGCCTCGGCGACTTCCGCGCCGGCGTGACGATGACGCGCTTCTTCTCGGACATCTGCCTCGTCGACGACGGTGCGGGCGGGCTCCGGCCGGCCGACGAGCGGCCGTAGATGTCGCGCCCGCTCAAGCTCGGCCTGCTGACGCTCGGCGGTGTCGTGCTTGTGCTCGTCGGGTTCGCGGGCGGCTACGTCGTCGCCAAGAAGCAGCAGAGCGCCGACGTCCGCGGCAACCCGACCCAGGAGTTCGTCACCTCCCAGGCACCCGCCCCGAAGCCGCCGCCGGTGGCGGGGATCGCGTGGCCGATGTGGGGCTTCGACGCCGTCCACAACCGCATCTCGCCGTACGATCACCGGCCGCCGTACCGGGTGCAGTGGTCGTTCCGCGCCTCGCAGCTGATCGAGTTCCCGCCGGCGATCGCCTACGGCCGGCTCTTCTTCACGAACAACCCGGGCGTGATGTTTGCCGTCGACGCGGCGACGGGCAAGGAGAGCTGGCACTACGCGTCCGGACGCTGCGCGGCGTCGAGCCCGGCGGTCGACGGCAAGCTCGTCTTCCAGTCGTTCCTGAACCTGCCGCCCTGCAACTCGGCCGGGTCGCCGGACGTGCTCACGGGCGAGGTCATCGCCTTCGACGCGTTCAGCGGCAAGGTGCGCTGGCGAACGCAACTCGGGCCCACCGAGTCCTCGCCGCTCGTCCACCAGGGGCGGATCTACGTCGGCGACTGGCGCGGGCGCGTGGTCGCGCTCGACGAGAGGACCGGCACGGATCGTGTGGACGTTCCAGACCGGTGGCCGCGTCAAGGGAGCCGTTGCCGCGCTCGGCAACCGGGTGTTCGTCGGCTCCTACGACGGGCAGCTCTACGCGCTCGACTCTCGCACCGGGGCGCTGCAGTGGCGGTCGTCGTCGCAGGGGCGGCTCGGAGGCGTCGGCCGGTTCTACTCGACTCCGTCGGTCGCGTACGGCCGCGTCTTCATCGGCTCGACCGACGGCAAGGTCTACGCGTTCGGGGCGACGACCGGCGATCTGCTGTGGTCGCGATCGACGGGCGGCTATGTCTACTCGTCGCCCGCCGTCTGGCAGCAGCTCGTGCTCGTCGGGTCGTACTCCGGGAGCCTCTACGCGATCGACGCCGCGACCGGTGAGGTGCGCTGGCGCTTCGCGGCCGGCGGCCGCATCTCGGGCGCGCCGACCGTGATGGCGGGCAACGTCTACTTCGCGACGCTCTCGAGGAGGACGTTCGCGGTCGACGGCCGCACCGGTCGTCAGGTCTGGTCGTTCCCGGACGGCCAGTACACGCCGCTCGTCGCCGACGCCGACCGCGCGTACCTGGTCGGCCGCGCGCGGATCTACGCGCTCGCGAGCAAGCGACAGCCGTGACGCCTGCGGCCGAATCGACGCAAGTGCCGTCGGCTGCGGCTCTGCGAGTCAGCGTCTACAGTCGCCGATGCGGTACCTCGTCACCGGCGCGGCCGGGTTCATCGGCTCGCACCTCGCTGAGGCCCTGCGCGATCAGGGTCACGAGGTCGTCGGGATCGACTGCTTCACCGACTACTACGACGTCGCGCTGAAGGAGGAGAACGCGCGCGGGCTCGACGTTCGCCGCCTCGATCTGGCGCACGACCCGCTCGACTTCGCCGGCTTCGACGGGGTCTTCCATCTCGCCGGCCAGCCGGGCGTGCGCAGCTTCGGTGACGTCTTCGAGACCTACCTCGAGCGGAACGTGCTCGCCTCGCAGCGCGTCTTCGAGGCGGCGGCGCGCGACGGCGTCCGCGTCGTCTTCGCGTCGTCGTCCTCGATCTACGGCGAGGCCGAGGTGTATCCGACCTCGGAAGACGTCGCCCCGCGGCCGGTCTCGCCGTACGGGATCACGAAGCTCGCTGCCGAGCATCTCGCCCGTGCGACGGCGCGCAGCTTCGGCCTCGACGTGGTCGTGCTGCGGTACTTCAACGCCTACGGGCCCCGCCAGCGGCCCGACATGGCGTTCACGCGCATCGCCATGTGCCTCGCCGAGGGTCGCGCGTTCGACCTCTTCGGCGACGGCCTCCAGTCGCGCAGCTTCACCTACGTCGGCGACGTCGTGCAGCGGGACGATCGCGGCGATGGAGAGCGGGCGTGGCACGTACAACCTCGGCGGCGGCGAGGAGGCGACGATGCGCGAGACGATCGCGATCTTCGAGGAGCTCGCCGGCCGTTCGCTCGAGATCCGTGAGCACCCTGCCGTGCCAGGCGACCAGCGGCGCACGAAGGCCGACACGACCCTGATCCGCGACGAGCTCGGCTGGGCAGCCGACGACGACGCTTCGCGACGGTCTCGCAGCCCAGTGGGAGTGGGCCGCTGCTAGGGTCGCGGCGCAATGAGCGCGCCCATCCAGCCCGATCCCGACGCCGAACGGGAGGTCGATCTCCGCTCGCTCTGGACGCGGATCACGGCGCGCTGGTGGCTGCCGGTTGCAGGGCTCGTGATCGGAGCAGTGCTCGGCGTGGTGGTGTCGGTCGGCGGCGGCGAGGTGTACCGCGCCAAGACGCTCCTCTATCTCGGACAGCCGTTCACGACCTCGGGCGGCGGCCAGATCCAGAGCCTCGCCACGAACCCGAAGACGGTCAACCAGATCATCCACTCCGAGGCGGCGCTCCGCCGGGCGGCCGCGGCGAGCGGGCTCACGATGGGCCAGCTGCGCGGGAACTTCTCGTCGCAGGCGGTCGTCACCGCGGGTCAGGGCAAGAACGTGTCGCCGCTCGTCGAGATCACGGTGGATGCGCCGGCCGCGGCCAAGGCCCAGCAGGCAGCGGAGTCGCTGACGAATACGGTCATCAGCGTCGTCTCGACCTACGTCGACGAGAAGATCTCGCTGCTGAACAGGCAGATCGCGTCGAGCAAGACCGAGCTGGCCGACATCGACGCACGGGTCTCGGCCGCCGTCAAGCAGCAGCAGGAGCTGATCGCGAACAAGGGCATCTCGGCGACCGACAAGCTGATCGCAGTCGGCACCATCAACAACACGATCAGCTTCTCGGAGCAGCGGCGCGGCACCGTCCAGCAGGAGCTGTTCCAGAACCAGCAGCTGCTCTCGCTGGCCGAGAACGTCGAGAAGAGCAAGATCGTGCAGCCGGCGGTCGCGAGCCGCACGACGGCGACGAGCCGCAAGAACGCGGCCGCGATCGGTGCGCTGATCGGCCTGCTGCTCGGCGCTCTCGCAGCGTCGATCGCTCGATCCCTTGCTGCAGAGAAGGAACGCGCGGAGCGCGTAGCGGACGGCGATGGTCGAGGGTAAGCGCGTCGCCGTCGTCGTTCCCGCCTTCGAGGAGGAGCACCTCGTGGCCGAGACGGTGCGCGGGATCCCCGCCTTCGTCGACCGCATCTACGTCGTCGACGACGCCTCGTCCGACGGCACGGCCGAGCAGGCGCGTGCGGTCGGCGATCCGCGCGTCGAGGTGATCGTGCACGAGCGCAACGGCGGTGTCGGTGCCGCGATCGTGACCGGCTACCTCCGCGCCCGCGAGGAGCGCATCGACGTGACCTGCGTGATGGCGGCAGACAACCAGATGGACCCGGACGAGCTCGCCGGCCTCGTCGCACCGGTCGCGCGGGGTGAGGTCGACTACACGAAGGCGAACCGGCTGATCACCGGCGAGGCGTGGACGCTGATTCCGCACAGCCGCTATCTCGGCAACGCGGCGCTGTCGCTGCTGACGAAGATCGCGTCGGGCTACTGGCACGTCGCCGACTCGCAGGCGGGCTACACGGCGTTGTCGCTCGCTGCGCTCGATCGCCTCGACCTGGAGCGGATCTACCGGCGCTACGGCTTCCCGAACGACATGCTCGTGCACCTGAACGTCGTCTCGGCGAGCGTCCGCGACGTGCCGTCACGGCCGATCTACGGGGTCGGCGAGCGATCGGGAATCAAGATCCGCTCGGTCGCGCCGCGGATCGCGTGGCTGCTGTTCAAGGGCTTCTGGTGGCGGATGAAGGAGAAGTACGTGATCCGCGACTTCCACCCGCTCGTCTTCTTCTACGTGCTCGGCGCGCTGATGACGACGCTCGGGCTCGTGCTGGGTCTCGTCGTGGCGATCTCACGGATCTTCTTCTCCAACCAGATCACGACGGCGACGATCGTTCTCGTTGCGCTGCTGCTGATCTCCGGGACGCAGTTCACGCTGTTCGGGATGTGGTTCGACGAGGAATCGAACAAGGAGCTGCGCTGAGCACCTGGACCTATTCGCGGACGAACTCGAGTCGGGTAGAGCCGACGAGCCCCGGGCTGCTCAACCCGTAGACGCAGCGCGTCTTCCCGTTGGCGGATCGCGGTGCAGGCACCGAGCCGGTCCAGGTCATCCCGGCGGTCGGCGTGACACGGCGTATCGGCCTCCCGTCGATATCGATTTGGACAGGGGTTCCCTGCTTGCCGGTGAGCGTCAGCTCGAGCCTGCCTGGACCGCAGGCGTACACCGTCATGTGAACGGGCTCCTGGATGTCGCCGTTCGTCCGTAGGCCCGTTGTCGACGTAGACAATCGCGGCGGACCGGAGAGCTGCCAGAGTCGCAGCCCTGCCTGGTCGAGCCCAGTCTGGTGGGCTTCCGCGACGATCTTCCCACGGAATGTGAACACGCTCGAGGCCACTACTTCCCGCCCGGGGAGTGGCTGGCCTCGGTCGTCGACGAGACGCCCGTCGTCCTGCGCGCTCGCGGCTAGAGCATTTGGCATAGGCCCCGGTGAAGGGCTCGGCAGCTTGCCGACCCAGCGGATTCGGTCGTTCCAGAACGCGTATTCCCATACGGCGTTCCAGAACGGGTTGCCATCGTAGAGGTAGAGGACCGGGCCATCAGCTGCCTTGTTCACCCAGGACGTGGGGGCGGTTCCGAAGAACCCCTTCCGATCGAAGTGCGTGCGCCAGTTGATCTCGTGCACCGTCACGACAGAAGTGAATGCGAATCCAGCGGCTATGAGCGCCGGCAACAACGCCGCGGCTCGGGGGGAAGCAGCACGGTGAGCACGATCGTGACCGCGACGAATATCACCCAGACGAGCTCGACGACTCCCGCGGACGTTCTCTGGTGCAGCCTCCAGAGTGGGATCGTCATGAAGGCGTCCGGCGAAGCGGCGGCTGTTACGAGCGTCCGCATGGGCAGCAGCACTGCCGCCGTCGCCACGAGTGCAGCGACGATCGAAGTAACCGGCTGCGGTCGGGGCATGCTGCGAGAGAGCCAGACCACGAGGCAGACGAGGAGGGGTGGGGCGGCCGCGATGAGGCTGCGCTCGGCGAGCTGGCCGACGTAGCGCGAGGCGAAGACGCCGACCTGGAGCGTAAGCAAGGCGGACGCCGAGAGTGTCACGGCGACGAGAGCTCGCACCTGAGGATCCCGCTCGCGCCCTCGCGAAGCCTCGTAGGCGAGCAAGAGCATCGCGATCAATGGGGCACCGAGCACGAGGAAGAACAGGTCGCCGATATGCCTGAATACCCAACGGGCTGCCGCCACCCTGTCGTAGCCGCTGCTCGTCGTGACGCCGTAGGCGCCAAGCGGTAACGCAACCGAGCCTCTTGTGATCAGCTCGAAGCCCAGCCAGGCCAGGGCGAGCACGAGGAGGGTTGCGAGCAGCGGCGCGAATGTGCGCACAACCCCCGCGTCCCGCGCGAACCACGCCGCCAGCGCGATCGCGCACAGCACCACCGGCACCAGCACGACCCCCTGGAGACGCACGGAAGTCGCGAGGAGCACCGTCACGACGATGGCAGCCTGGCGGGAGCGCGTCGGCTGGACGAGTGCGCGCGCCGTTGCCCACAGGGCGAGCGTTGCGGCCGGCAGGAAGACCGACTCGGTCATGATCAGGCCGCTATAGACGAGCGCGGGAAGCAATGCAGTGAGGACGGTTGCCACAAGCGCCCAGCGCATCCCCGCCGCCGAACGGGCCCACCCGTAGACGATCGCCGCGGTCGATGCGGCCAGCAAGGCCTGGACGATCTGTAGGACAGTGAGCCCGGAGGCTGTGCCGAACAGCGCCTCCGGGAGCCCGGCCAGGACGGGATAGAGGCCGTAGAACGGCGCGCTGCCGCCGAGGAGCCCGAGATGGCCGGTCTCCCAGAACGAGCGGCCGACCAACCCGTACACCATCTCGTCGGGCGAGATCCACGGAACCGCGAACGAATGGACGGCGATGGCGTGCGCTGCTGCTGAGCACACGACAATGGCGAAGACGGCGAGCGCTGCGAGGCCCCGAGCATGTCGGGGCGACTCACCTCCAACCACCCGGCGTAACCGTGACGTCCGCACGCGCCGAGGATAAACGCTTGTCGGGCATTCGTGACTTCGGGCAAACGTCAATTCTTCGTAAGGGTCCGGCCAAAGCCCGCCGGGGCAGCCGCTAGGCTTCTCCAATGCCGACCTCCGTCGTCACCGGTGGGGCGGGCTTCCTCGGGTCCCATCTGTGCGAGGCGCTCCTCAGCCGCGGTCATCGCGTCATCTGCGTCGACAACCTCGAGACCGGGTCGCTCGCCAATATCGAGCACCTGCGCGGGGAGGCATTCGTCTTTCGTGCCGCACGACCTGACGCATCACGTCGAGATCGACGAGCCGGTCGACTTCGTCTACCACCTCGCGAGCCCTGCCAGCCCGATCGACTACCTGCGGCTTCCGTTGCAGACGCTCAAGGTCGGCTCCTACGGGACGCACAATGCGCTCGGCCTCGCCAAGGTGAAGCGCGCGCGCTTCCTGCTCGCCTCGACGAGCGAGGTGTACGGCGACCCGCAGGTGCACCCGCAGCCCGAGACCTACTGGGGGCACGTGAACCCGATCGGCCCGCGCGGCGTCTACGACGAGGCGAAGCGCTACGCCGAGGCGCTGACGATGGCGTACCACCGCCAGCAGGGCGTCGACACCGCGATCGTCCGCATCTTCAACACGTACGGCCCTCGGATGCGCCCGCACGACGGCCGCGCGATCCCGACGTTCATGCGCCAGGCGCTCGAGGAGAAGCCGGTGACCGTCTTCGGCAGCGGCTCGCAGACCCGAAGCTTCTGTTACGTCGACGACCTCGTCCGCGGGCTGATCCTGCTGGCCGAGTCGGGCGAGCACTTCCCGGTCAACATCGGCAACCCGACCGAGATGACGCTGCTCGAGCTCGCCGAGGCGGTCGTGCGTGCGACCGGCTCCTCGAGCCCGATCGTCTTCGAGGCGCTGCCCGTCGACGATCCGCAGGTGCGCCAGCCCGATATCACGCGCGCGCAGCAGATCCTCGGCTGGGCGCCGGAGATCGAGCTCGACGAAGGCCTGCGCCGCACGCTCGCTTCGCTCGGTAGGAACACCGCCGTTGCGTAAGGCGTTCGCGATCGCGGCCGCGACAGTTTCCGTCGCGGCCCTCGTCGGCGCGTCCACGGCCGGCGCCTCGAAGTTCATCCAGCCCGGGATCTACGACGACGCCCAGGTTCTCTACGGCAACCCCGACAAGGTGTTCCCGGTGCTGCAGCAGATGAACACGAAGCTGCTGCGCGTCACTCTCTGGTGGGGAGGCCCGGGGCTCTCGGTCGCTGCGCGCCGGCCGATCAACGCGACGAGCCCATATGACCCGGCCTACAACTGGGCGACCTACGACCGCACCGTCCTCTACGCCCAGGAGTACGGGATGAAGGTCATCTTCTCGATCCTCGGCACCCCGCGCTGGGCAAACAGTGGCAAGGGCTGGAATGTCGCGCCGACGAATCAGTCCGACCTGAGGAACTTCGTCACGGCTGCCGCGCGTCGTTACAGCGGCACCTTCATCACCAAGGAGAAGGTAGCGCTGCCACGGGTGCCGTACTGGCTCGTGTGGAACGAGCCGAACAATCCCGTCTTCCTGAAGCCGCAGTACGTCAAGGTGAAGGGGACATGGGAGATCGCGTCTGGCCGCACCTACGCGCAGCTGTGCAACACCTCGGTGCAGGCGCTCAAGGCCGTCAGCACGGACTTCAAGGTCGGTTGCGGCGTCACCGCTCCGCGCGGGAACAACAATCCCAACTCGGGCCGCGCCTCCGTCTCGCCGCTCGCGTTCCTGCGGGCGATGGTCGCAGCCGGTGCGAAGGGATTCGACGCCTACGCCCACCACCCGTACTACGGGGCGCCGAGCGAGACCCCGTCGACGCCGCCACCGCCGCCGCCACGCGGTCAGCCTCCGACTGCTGTGACGCTCGGGAACTTCGTGGACCTGACGAGGGAGCTGGCCCGGCTCAAGCTCAACGTCCGGATCTGGGTGACCGAGTACGGCTACCAGACGAACCCGCCCGACCGGCTATTCGGCGTCAGCTGGGCAGCGCAGCGCACCTACATGGAGCAGGCCTGGGCGAAGTTGAAGGCGAACCCCAGGGTGGACATGTTCATCTGGTTCCTGCTGCGCGACGAGACCCGGCTCGACGGCTGGCAGTCAGGCCTCTACACCGCATCGGGCAAGCGCAAGGACGCCCGAGAGGGGTTCGAGCAGTTCGGCGCTACTCGCTAGGTGTTACTTGACGTCGAGCCGGAACCTGGTGATCGCGTAGCGCCAGATCGTCGGGTGGTAGTACTGCTTCGACTCCCCCGCAACAGTGACCGTGCTGAGGTCACCCGCGAGTGCATCGCGAACAGCCTGCTCGAGCAACGGCAGCCCCGCCGCAAGCTGAAGCAACGGGTAGGTGTGGTACGAGTCCGCGGCTGAAGGGTGCACCGTGGCCTGGGCGATCACGTTGCCCGTGTCGACGCCGCTGTCGACGAGGTGCACGGTGACACCTGCGTGCTCGGGGTCGCGGTTTGCGAGCGCCCAGTAGCACCCGTGCACGCCGCGGTACATCGGCGTGATGCCGGCGTGCATGTTGACGAACGGCGCCTCGACGCAGTCGAGCACCTGCTGCGAGAGGATCCTCGTGCCGTTGACGACGACGACGCTCGGCGCGAGGGACTGCAGCAGCGCGATCACGGCGTCCGAGTTCGCGCTCTCGACCCGTGTCACCGTGGACGTGGAACGCGTGCGGTCGAGGCCGTTCTCGTGACGGATCTCGTCCTGTCGTGCGTGTGAGAAGCGCTCCGTCACCCGCGCGAAGAGGACGAAGGCCACCTGCCCGGCCACCGTCACCCAGCCGAGCTTGTGCGCCCGCCGACGCAGGATCTGCGTCGCCGACGGAGCCTCCTCGACGATCACGGCCGAGAGCTCGAACGACTCGCGCAGTGCGTTGTGGACGATCCACGTCGAGTCGCCGTCGCCGGCCAGCAAGACGACGGTCACGGTCTCAGCACCCCGGCTGCGGCTTCCGCCATCGTCTGACTCTGCATCCCGTACCGGTCGTCGAGCTCCTGGAAGGTGCGCAGGATGATCCGCAAGACATCGAGATTTCTCGCCGTTTCGATGCCGAAGTTGTGGGGATGCCACCAGAGGTGGAACGTCCGGTTCGTTCGCGCCGCTACCTCCATCGCCGAGGTGATCCGTCTCAGCCGCAGCCAGTCCAGCCGTCGGAGCCGCGGCGAGTACGGTCGCAGGAAGCGGCTCGACGGAAGATCGACGAGCCCTAGGTCCGCGTGTGGCTGCGACGCGTTGCTGCCGCTGAGGCCGACGTACGCGTCGAGAAGGCGTGCCGCGCGCCTCGCCTGGGTGTTGCCCCGGCTGTCCACGGCGCGGTGGATCCACCCCTTCTCGTTGCCACGGAAGGCCTCGATACCTGCCGTGCGGCAGACATCCAGATACGCCGGGTTGAGCTGGTTCCGCGGGAAGACGAGGCTTCGTGGCCGGGTGCCGCAGACATTCTCGGTCGCGCGGGCAGACGCCTCGAGATCGGCCGCGAACTGCTCGCGCGTCTGACCCGGCTCGAGCGCGAAGTAGTGGCTGAAGGTGTGACTGCCGAGCTCCATCCCCTCGGCCTCGACGATCGTGCGTGCGAGGCTCAACCCGAAGTGGAACGGGTCGCTGCTCTCGTTCTCACCAACCTCACCGAGCGCCGCGTACGGATCGAGGTGGGTGTTCTCGTACGTTGGCCCGAGGTCGGGGAGCGATTCGAGGAGGCTCTTCTTGTCGTCGAACAGCAGCATCCCCACTGTCGCCCAGGTCGCCCGGACGCGGTGGGCCGTGAACAGCGCGAGCAACTCGGGTATCGCCGCCCGCGCGCCGAGGATGTTCGCTCCGTAGCTCTCGATCGTGCGCGTCTCGCGCACACCCCACATCAGCTCGAAGTCGAGGGAGATCAGGAAGCGGGGAATCTGCGCCGCGTCCGATCCGGCGGAATCACTCCTCGGTGCTGGCAAGGCTGTCGATCGTCAGTCGCAGGCCTTCCTCGAAGCCGATCCGGGGCTCGAATCCGATCAGCTCACGGGCCTGTGAGATGTCGGCCCAGGACTGCTCGACGTCGCCCGGGCGCGGCGGCTCGTACTCGCACACGACGGGCAGCTCGAGTAGTCGCCCTATCGTGTCGGCGAGGGTGTTGACGGTCTCGGAGCCGCCGGCCGCGATGTTGAGCACCGTGCCGCTCGCGCCGCTCGCGTCAGCTGCGTCGAGGTTCGCCGCAACGACGTTCGCCACGTAGGTGAAGTCGCGGGACTGCTCGCCGTCGCCGTAGATAGTGACGGGCTTCCCCTCCTTGATCGCCTGGACGAACAGCGGCACGACCGCGGCATATTGCGACGTTGGATCCTGGCGCGGGCCGAAGACGTTGAAGTAGCGGAGCGCCACCGTCTCGAGCCCGTAGATCCGGGAGAAGCTGACGCAGAAGCGCTCCGCGGCGAGTTTCGCCACGGCATAGGGGGAGATCGGGTTCGGGGACTGGGTCTCGACGCGCGGGAAGGTGCCGCCGTCGCCGTAGACCGAGGAAGACGACGCGGCGACGACCCGCGCCACACCCTCGTCGCGCGCGGCGAGGAGCACGTTGAGTGTTCCCTCCACGTTCACCGCGGTCGACGTCAACGGATCCTGGACGGAACGGGGAACCGAGCCGAGCGCGCCCTGGTGGAAGACGATCTCCATGCCCCGAACCGCGGTGTGGACGCGCTCGTAGGAGCGGAGATCGCCCTCGACGACCTCGATCTCGTCGGCGATCTCGGCCAGGTTGCGCCGGTTGCCGGTGGCGAAGTTGTCGAGCACGCGCACGCTGTCGCCGCGCTCGAGCAGCGCGTGCACGAGGTTCGAGCCGATGAAGCCGCCGCCGCCCGTGACGAGCACCTTCCTGCTCACGCGCGACGCTCCGCGACGACGTGGAAGTTCGCCGACAGCGTTCCGGGCCCGGCCTCGCGCAGCTTCGCGGAGCGGCCGTCGATTGCCTCGGCGACCGTGTTGATGCCCGCGATCAGCGGTCGCGACACCGCTCCGATGTGGGCGCGGCGGGTGGCGAGGCTGAGGTAGAGAGAGGCGATCATTCCAAGGCAGGCGGTGGTGCCGGAGGCGGGCGTCACCCTAACCGAAGCCCAGTCGGCGTTGTCCCGAAACAGCTTCTCGAGACCGGCGTGGGTCCAGCGCCAGTAGTCGGCGGGTGACGGGTGATAGGCCATCACGCCGTGGGTGGAGACGAGCACGCGACCGCCCGGCGTCGTTACGCGCGCGAGCTCCGCGACTGCCTTGGCCGGGTCGTCGCAGTGCTCGAAGACCTGAATGCAGATCGCAACCTCGCTGCTCGCGTCCTCGATCGGGAGCGCCTCGACGAACCCTTGCACCTCGGCCTCGGGGTTCTCGACCGGGTCGACCCCGATGTACGAGGTCGCATACGGCGCAAACAAGGGCTGATACGGCTTCTGGCCGCAACCCACGTCGAGCAGGCGGTACGGGCCGAAGTCGTCGAAGGCGCGGACTGCCTCGTCGCGGAGCCAGCGCGCCAGCGGCGCCCGCACCGCATAGGTCGGCATCGAGCGCGGCGGGTGGAGGCGCGGATCAGACACGGGTGGAGGTCAGTCCGAAGGCGATCCAGGTGAGGGCCGCGATGGGAACGCCCGCGATGAGCCCGAGTCCGAGCCAGATGCCTGACGCCACGAGCAGCCAGGCGACCCCGGTGAGGGCGAGCGGCGTCACGCGCGATCCGCGGACGCCCGCGACGAGCGCCGAGCCGAAGGCGGTCAGCAGTGCGAGGAACCCGACCACACCGAGATCGGCGAGCGTCTCGAGGTAGAGGTTCTGCACACCCCAACGGTGCTCTGGCGACGGAAACGCCTGGGCAGGCTCGCTCGGGAAGCGGCGGTGCGCGGCCTCGAGGAACGGGGAGTAGGCGAAGTCGAGCGACGAGGCCTGCCAGCCCACTCCCGTCAGCGGATGGTCGAGAAAGATGCGCACGCCGATGTATCCAAGCAGGGTCCGGTGCGCATAGCTCTGGATGCCAGTCGATTGAGCCGTGTGATCGCGGATGCCGAGGAACTCCGCGAACCGCTCGAGGGCGGTAGCGCGCATGGCGGATGTCCCGACGGCGACCGCGACGAGCACGACAGCGACCCAGGCAACAGCCGTGCGGTGGAGGCGTCGCTCGCGAAACGCGATCGCGATGACGGCGCCCGCTGCGAGCCAGACTCCGATCACGCCGGCCATTGCCCCGGAGAGGATCAAGCCCGACGGCCCCGCCGCCGATCGCCGCGCCGGCCCAGCGCCTTCCCACCGGCTCTCCGCGCAGCACGATGCCGATCACGCCGAGCGCGAGCGCCGCTCCCGACAGGGCGGCGAAATCGTGAATCCCGAGGAACGACGGCTCCCGTTGACCGGGGCGCTTTCCCTCGAACTCGTTGACGACGCCCAGAAACTGGAGCGCGCCCCAACCTGTTGCGACGAGGCTCCACGCGATGAGCGTTCGGAGCACCAGGACACCTTCGTCGCGGTTGCGGATGAGGATGATCGTCGCCGGTGCGAGGAGTGCGTACCAGCTGAACTTCGCAGCGCTGACGAGATGCGTAGCGAGGGAGTAGTCCTGCCCTCGCAGTGCCGGCAGGAAGCACCACGCGAAGACGATGGCGAGGAACACCGCAGCTGCAACGAGTGGGACCGCGGCAGGTCGCAATAGCTGGAGACCTTGGCGGCGAAGCCTACTGAGTGCGGCGATCACGACGATCGCGATCGCAGCGTCAGAGAGCGCGAAGTCGACCGAAGTGCTCCCGAGGGGGATTGCGACCTTGGGTTGATACATGATGTGGAGGAACGTCAGCGGCACGGTGGCCGCGAGCATCAGCGCCCCTGCCGAGTACCTCCGCTCGACCGATTCGCTGCCGGCAGCGGGAGCCGGAGTCGGGAGCGTGAGGGCTGCCAAGGCGTCCAACTATACTGAGCCGTCGCATGCGCTCACGGCTTCTGTGGCGTCGTTCCGCGACGGCCGTGGGGCTGTACGCGTCAGTCGCGCTGGGACTTCTCGGGACGGCCGTCGCGACTCGCGTGCTCGGGATCGAGCAGTTCGGCCTCTACGCCACGGCACTGATTGCCGCCTCCTTCGTGCAGACGCTGCTCGACCTCACCGTCGAGGAATCGCTGACGAAATTCGGCTTCCGCTACGTCGCAGCCGAGGATTGGGGACGGCTGCGGAGACTGTTTTCGGTCGCGTTGCGCGCAAAGCTCGTCGGCGGCGCACTCGCCTGCGTGGTGCTCGCCGCCTTTGCCCCCCTTGCCAACACCGTCTTCGGGACGAGCGGGCTCGCCGCTCCGGTGCTCGCCTCGGCGCTGCTGCCACTCGTCCAGGCGCCCGAGAACGTCGCCTCGACGGCTCTCCTGCTTCGCGGGCGCTACGACCTGCGCGGCGCGTACCTGACCTTTTCGATGGGGCTCCGGCTGCTCGCCGTCGTGATCGGCACCCAGTTCGGCGTGTGGCAGACGATCGCCGGCATCGTGATCGCGCAGATGGTGGCCACCGTCGTGCTCTCGTGGGTCGGGCTGGCCGCGTTCCGGCGGTTCCCGGCCGCCGCGGAGCGCCCGCTGGGAGACGATCGGCCGGCGATCAAGTCGTTCGTCGTGCAGTCGAGCCTCGCCACCGGGATGCTTTCGCTGCGAACGGCGCTCGCGCCGCTCCTGCTCGGGGTTGTCTCGAGCACGAACGAGGTCGGGCTCTTCCGCGTCGCCCAGGCCCCACAGGCCGGACTGTCTGCGGCGAGCTCGCCGGTCCGGCTCGTCATGCTCACCGAGCAGACGCGCGACTGGGAGCACGGCCGCGAACGAGAGGTCATCGCCGGGGTGCGCCGCTACATGGCCGCGGTCGCCGGGCTGATGGTGATCGCGGTGCCGATCTTCCTGATCCTGATGCCGTGGCTGGTCAGGATCGTCTTCGGATCGGCCTTCGTGCCCGCCGTCGCGGCCGCGCGCATCATCCTGCTGGCCGCCGCCATCCAGGTCGTGTTCGGCTGGACGAAGTCGCTGCCCGTGACGATCGGGCGGCCCGGCCTGAGGCTCCTGACGCACGGGATCGAGACCGCCGTCCTGCTGCCCCTCGTCGTCGTCTTTGGATATACCTGGGGTGTGACGGGGGCCGCAATCGCGATGCTCGTCTCTGCCGTCGCGTTCGCCGTTGCGTGGGCCATCGTGCTCGCGAGGCTCCGCTCCGAGGTAGAGAGTCGTCCTCCTGTTTCAGCGAGCGCAGTCGAGCTGTGAACGTGCTGATCGTCTCGGGGATCTGGCCGCCGGACGTCGGTGGGCCGGCCGTGCACGCACCGGCGCTTGCGTCGTTCCTCCTCGAGCGAGGCCACGGTGTCGAGGTCGTCACGACCGCGGCGGCTGCGCCGGCTCCGGAGGCGTACCCGGTGTCGTGGGTGCCGCGGTCACGGCCGCCGGGGGTGCGTCATGCCGAGGTTTCCTGGCAGATCGCGCGGCGCGCCCGGAGTGCCGACGTCGTCTACGCGACGAGCATGATCCGTCGCGCTGCTGCAGGAGCAGAAGTCGCCAGGCGCCCCCTCGTCGTCAAGCTCGTCGCCGACGAGGCCTACGAGCGTTCGCGTCGGGCAGGTCTCTTCGACGGGCACGCTCGAGGAGTTCCAGCTGGTGGAAGGGGGAGCGCGCATCCGGGCTCTACGGCACGCGCGGAACCTCGCGGTCGGGCGCGCCGTGCACGTGTTCTGCCCGAGCGCCTACCTGCGTGAGATCGCGATCGGTTGGGGCCTCCCCGAGGAGCGGATCTCGGTCCTGCCGAATCCCGCGCCGGTGGTGCCGGAGCTCCCCGACCGGGAGGCGCTCCGCGTGGCCTTCGGCATGTCGGGGCTCACGCTCGCGTTCGCCGGTCGCCTGACGCTTCAGAAGGACCTGCGGCTCGCACTCGATGCGATCGGCAGGGTGGCTTCCGTGTCGCTCGTGCTGCTCGGAGACGGGCCGGAGCGGGCCTCGCTCGAGTCTTACGCTACCGGCTGTGGCCTCGGCGATCGCGTTCGGTTTCTCGGCGGCGGCTCGCGCGACACCGTGCTCGAGCTGTTCCGCGCAGCAGACGGCTCGTTGCTCTCCTCGGCCTGGGAGAACTTCCCGCACACGGTCGTCGAGGCGCTCGCGGTCGGCACGCCTGTCATCGCGACGGCCGTCGGCGGCGTGCCGGAAGTCGTGCAGCGACGGGGAGAACGGGTTGCTCGTCCCGCCCGACGACGTGGCGGCGCTGACGGCCGCGATCGAGCGGTTCGCGTCCGATTCCGAGCTGCGTGCCCGTCTTGCGGCGGCGGCTGCCCCCTCCGTCGAGGCGTACGCGCCGGAACTGCTGCTCGGACGCGTCGAAGCGGAGCTCGTCAAGGCGGCGGGGGCCCGACGGTGAGCACTCCGAAGCGCAAGCCGCGCGTCCTCTTCGTCAGCCGCAGCCGGTACTCCCTGCCTCTTTCCGACGGGCTGGCAAAGAAGTGGGATGCGATCGGCGAGGAGCTCGACTACCGCGTCGTCGGCGGTGCGAGAGCCGGTTCTGCCCCGAGCACCGACACGTTCCGCCTCAGTACCCCGAGCCGGCCCGCTGTGCTCGACGGCGCTCTGTCGCAGGGGCGCCTGCCGTACCGGATCCGACGGCAGATCAAGGAATTCGAGCCAGATGTGATCGTCTGTGCCGACCCGTTCATCTGCGCGGCCGCACTCACCGCGCGACGGCTGGCCGGCACGTCGGTGCCCGTGATCTGCGAGGTGCACGGAGACTGGCGCACGTTCACGCGAAGCTACGGCATGGGTGCACGCCGGCTGCTGGGAGTGCCGGCGGACGCCCTGGCCGAGGCGGCGCTGCGGCGGGCCGACGCGACGCGGGCGCTGTCGCCCTTCACATCCGGCCTGATCGAAGAGGTGCGTGGCGAGCCGGCGACCGCGTCGTTTGCGACCTACAGCGACCTCTCCGCCTTCGTCGAGCATCCCGTGGCGCCGCTTCCCGAGCGCCGGTGGCGCTCTTCGTCGGCGTGCTCGAGGCGTACAAGAACATCGACGGCCTGGCAGCGGCCTGGCGCCGGGTCGCAGCCGAGTTGCCGGAAGCCCGCCTCGTGATCGTCGGCCAGGGCAGTCGCCAGCACGTCGTCGACGAGCTCCTGCGCGACCTTCCGGGCCAGGTCGAGCACCATCCGCGACTGAGCCCTGCCGAGGTTGCCGCGGCCTTCGACGACGCCACCCTGCTCGTGCTCCCCTCCTGGCCGGAGGGTCTCGGCCGGGTCGTGATCGAGGCGTTCGCACGAGGCCGCGCTGTCGTCGCGACCGCTGCCGGCGGCATCCTCGATCTCGTCACCGACGGTGTCGAGGGGATCCTGATTCCCCGCGCCGACGAGGACGCGCTCGTCGCCGCTCTCGTGCGCGTCCTCTCGGACCGCGAGCTGGCGGCCCGCCTCGGCGCGGCCGCGCACGCAGCTACGACGACTGGCACTCCACGCCCGAGCAGTTCGCGCGGGAGCTGCGCGAGCTCGTCGACGAGGTCGTCGCTCGCACGTGAGGCTCGTGTTCGTGACCCAGGAGGTCGACCCGGCGAGCCCGGTGCTCGGCGCCACGGTGGCGAAGATCGCTGCACTCGCCGGCCGCGTCGACGAGGTCGTGGTGCTCGCCGACCGGGCCGTCGAGGGCGTTCTTCCCGGTAACTGCCGCATCCATCTGTTCGGCGCCGCGACGAGAGCCGGGACGCGGCGTTCGCTTCGAGACGGCGCTCGCGCGAGAGCTGGCGCGCTCGCCGCGCCCTGCGGCGGTGGTGGCGCACATGTGCCCGATCTACGCGGTGCTCGCGGCGCCGCTCGCGCGACCGCTCGGAGTCCGGGTGCTGCTCTGGTTCACGCACTGGCGCGCGAGCAGGCTGCTGCAGGCTGCCGAGCGCGCCTCGACCGACGTGATCACCGTCGAGCGCCGGTCGTTTCCGCTTCCGTCGAAGAAGGTCACCGCGATCGGCCACGGCATCGATCTGACCGGGTTCGCGCTGCGTCGAGCGCCCGCGCGACCGACAGCCCGCGCTTGCTCTCGCTCGGGCGGACGTCGCCTGCGAAGGGGATCGAGACGATCGATCCGCGCGGTCGGCGCAGGTGCCGGGTGTACGGCTCTCCCAGATCGGCCCGTCGCTCACCGACGAGGAGCGACTGCACCGGGCCCGGCTCGAGCGCCTCGTCACCGAGCTCGGCGTCGGCGACAGGGTCGTGATCGGCCCACCCGTGCCGCGACACGACGTCGTCGCTCTGCTCGGCTCCGCGACTGCGCTCGTCAACAACATGCGCGCCGGCGCGACGGACAAGGTCGTCTTCGAAGCCGCGGCGACGTGCCTGCCGGTGCTCGCCTCGAACCCGGCGCTCGACGAGTTTCTGCCCGAGAGCCTGCGCTTCCCGCGGGACGACGCCGGACGCGCTCGCGGAGAGGATCCGCTCGCTCTCCGCGATCGACTGTGCGGCGCTCGGCCGCGAGCTGCGAGCCCGCGTCGAACGCGAGCCACTCGGTCGAGGGTTGGGCCGATCGCGTCGTCGAGGTCGCCTCGCGATGAGCGCCCCGGTCGTCCTCCACATCGGCAAGGTGGCGAAGATCTCCGGCTCGGAGAACCACCTGCTGCTGCTGCTGCCGCGCCTGCGCGAGCGCGGGTACGACGTCCGGTTCGTCCTGCTCCACGAGGACGAGCCGGGCGCGCTCGACTTCGGTCGCAGGCTCGAGGAGACGGGCGTGCCGGTCGACGCGATCCGGCTGCCCTGGGCCGCCGATCCGCGCGCGTTCCGCCAGCTCGTCGCGACGATTCGTCGGCACCGGCCGGCGATCGTCCACACGCATCTCGTCCACGCCGACTTCCTCGGGCTCAGCGCCGCCCGGATCTGCCGCGTCCCCGTGCTCGTGAGCACGAAGCACGGCTTCAACCACTTTCGAGAGAGCAGATCGTTCGCGCTGGCCGACCGCGCGATCGGCCGACTCGCCGACCCGCACATCGCGATCTCGCACGGCCTCGCCCGCTACCTGGTCGAGGCCGAGGGCTTCGGGGAGGACGAGTTCGACGGTCGTCCACTACGGGATCGAGCCGGGCCCGGAGCCACCTCCCTGCGAGTCTCGATGTTCCCCGGCTGCTCTGCGTCGGGCGGCTCGTGCCGATCAAGGGACACGATGTGCTGTTTCGCGCCTTCGCGCAGGCGCGCGATGCCGTTCCCGGTCTCGAGCTCCAGATCGCGGGCTCGGGCGAGCTGGAGGGCGATCTTCGGAGCCGCGTGGACGAGCTCGGACTCGGCGAGGCCGTGCGGTTCCTCGGGCCTTGTCGCCTCGGTCGAGCCCTTGATGGAAGCCGCCGCGATCGTCGTCGTGCCGTCGCTCGGCGAGGGCTTCGGGATGGTCGCGCTCGAGGCGATGGAGCGAGGCCGGGCGGTGATCGCGAGCGATGTCGGCGGCTTACCCGAGATCGTCGTCGACGGCGAGACGGGCCTGATCGTTCCTCGCGCCGACCGGGATCGGCTCGCTCAGGCCATTGTCGAGCTCGCCTCGGATCTCCCGCGTGCCGCCGCGATGGGGCAGGCCGGGAGACGAGCGGGCGCTGAGCGCCTTCCCTCAGGAACGCTGCACCGAGCAGACGGCCGCGCTCTACGACGCGGCGCTCGGACTGTAGTCGCGCCGCGGCCGATAGCGTCTCCAGGCCCATTCGAGAGGGAACGCGGCGAGGAGAGCGAGCAGGAAGTCCCACGGGACGCGGTAGCGCACCGTGCCGGCGAAGAGCATCGCCATCAGCGTGTTGTAGACCTCGAGCGAGATCACGAGCGCGACGAAGCGGCGCGGAGCGAGGAAGAGGCCGATCAGGGCGAGTGCGTACAGCGTCACGGCGAACACCGGCTCGGCGCTCCGCCGCAGCGTGTCGGCGAACCCCTGGCGCCCGACGTCGTCGGTCGTGACGGTGAACGTCGGTTGCCACAGCATCCACGTCGCCTGGGCGGCAAGGCGGGCCTTCTCGCCCGGATGGTGGCGCCAGAAGTCGATCACCTTGCGCTCGTAGAAGCGGGCCTGCGCGCACTCGTCGACGGGCACCGGCTTCCCGGTGGCGATGGCTATGTCCGCTGCCTTCGCGGGCCAGGGTGGGACGCCCGGCAGTTCGGGGACATCGTCGATCCACTGGCCGGCGGCGAGAACGCGGTACGTGTTCGCGTTGTTCGCCTTCCAGAGCGCCCGCGCGTCGGTCGTGATCGCGTAGCAGCCGACCTGCACCTTGTTGCGAACGGCCCACGGGGCGACCGCGGCACCGGCCGCAATCACCACTACGAGGAGCGCCGCCACCGTGCGGCGATCGGCACGCAGCGGCCACGCCGCGTAGACCGCGAGCACGATCGGGAGCAGGAGGAGCCGCGAGTTGCCGAGGATCGCGACGCCCGTCGTCGCGCCGAGCGCAGCGCACCACCACAGCGAGCGTCGCTCGCGGGCGATCAGCGCGAGCAGCGTGATCAGCGCCAGCAGGAACCCGTCGAGGATCTCGCGGTTGACGTGGACGTCGTGCCAGACGAGGTACGGGTGGAGCGTCGAGATCAGCGCGGCGATCACGCCGATCGAGAGCGGATGCGAGCCGCCTCCCGATCTCGAGCACGAGCAACGCCGTACCGACGGCCACGACGATCTGAGCGATTCCGACGACGAGCCAGTGGCGGTCGAGCGGCCAGTAGAGCGCGGCGAGGAACCAGGCGTACAGCGGCTGCGTGTACGCAGACGGCACTCCCGGGAGAAGGCCGAACGTTCCGCTCGAGACGAGCACCTGCGCGAAGCGGTCGCTCTTCTCGACGAACGCCTCGAGGATCCGCTCCCGCTCCCAGAGGAGCACGACCACAGCGCGGGAGAGCGGCAATGGCCGCCACGAGCAGGAAAGCCTGCGAACGCCGCATTACGGTCAGGCGCGCGATACTTGGCGGGAGATGGCGGCCACTCGGAAACCGTATGCGGTCGTGTCATGCCACGTCGAGAGGATCCTCGACGACCGCGTCT
This sequence comes from uncultured Thermoleophilia bacterium, assembly GCA_963829285.1. GTDB lineage: Bacteria > Actinomycetota > Thermoleophilia > Gaiellales > Gaiellaceae > Gaiella. The sequence continues at coordinate 48,686 of CAWHHW010000005.1, forward strand.
GGAAAGCGTACCGAACACTCGTCCACGATCGCCCCGGCGGTTTCGCGATCGCGTCGCTCGTGCGGCCACCGGACGAAGGCAGGGGCGAGGACGCGTCGGTGTGGCTCGAGCGCGTGGCCGAGCTTGCCGAGGCCGGCCCTGTCGGCCATCACACGCACTGGACGGCACCGGACCATGCGCGCCCACTTGCCGGCGCCGAGACGGGCGCACGCGTTCTCCGTGAGGCTGCGTGGCTCAGCGGTGCACGGCGTCGCCGCGACGTGCTTCTGCGGCGGAGGCTGGTACTCGGACGCGTTCAGTCGCTCAGGCCTGCGCCGAGCTCGGATACGTCGACTGCACGCCGCGGGCGCAGCGGCCTCCGCGCCTCGAGCCAGAGGGCGCCTGGCTCGAGCTGGCCGAGCCGGCGCTCGTGGCCACGGGTGACGGCCACCTGCTCGCGATCCCGACGACTCATTCGCTCGGCGAGCTGGTGCGGCTCGCGATCCGGCCGAAGCCGCTCCCGGCGGCTCGTGCACGGCTACTTCCACGACACCGACCTGCTCGACGGCCGCCGCCGTCGTGCGCTTCGCGCCGGTCTGACGGTTCTCGGGCGGCGTCGCACCGCCCGCGATCTCGACAAGGTGGCCGCTGAGGTGCGCCAGAACGCGCCAACCGTGCGCTGGGACGAGATCGCCCGCGGCCGGGCCGCCGAACACCCGGAGTAGAATCGGCGCCGTGCCGACTGCGCCGATGCCGACCGAACGTCCCGACCAGAAAGCCGCGCCGCTCGCGCCCGCAGACGTCCGCTCGTCGCGTCTCTACCTCTTCTCGCGAGGCCATCTCGCGACGCTCGTGCGACGGGCGGTCAGCGTCATCCTGCTCGTCGCGCTCGACGTCCTCGGGCTCGCGCTCGGCATCTACCTCGCTCTCGTTCTCCGCTCGTTCCTCTACGGCAACACCGTCTACTGGTCGCTCCTGTGGCGTGACGGGCCGGCCGAGTGGCTCAAGTTCCTCGCCCCGGTCTGCGTGCTCGTCTTCTGGCAGGCCGGGCTCTACGCGCAGACGGGAACGACGACCCGGGTCTGGTCGCATCGTCTCCTCGCTCGTGCTGCTCGCTCTGATCGTGCTCGCCTTCGGGATCGGCACCGGCTACGACTTCACGACGACCGGGCTGATTCCGACCGCGGTGGTGATGAGCGTGCTCGCGATCGGGTTGCTCCGCGCCGCCTACGCGTCGCTCTCCTTCGAGCTGATGCGGATGGCCGGTGTGCGGCGGCGCGTCGTGCTCGCCGGAGACGGAGAGAGCCTGCATCGGCTACACCGGGAGCTCGGTTCCTCTCGCGTCGGCATCGCGTACGAGCTGGTCGGCGCCGTGACGCGCGCCGAGGAGCCGGGTCTCCCCGTGCTCGGAACGTCGCTCGACGACATTCCGGCCGTGCTCGAGAGGCTTCGTCCCGACGAGCTGATCCTGGCGGAGTCCGACTTCGACGAGACCCAGGTGCTGGACGTCGTCGAGCGGGCGCACCGGCAGGGCGTGCGTGTGCGACTTGCGCCCGAGACGACCGACCTGCTCGTGCAGAAGGGCGAGTACGTGCCCGGGACGGGGGTGCCGCTGTTCGAGCTGAGCCCGCCGATCCTGGCCGGCTGGGACTGGGCCGTGAAGCGGGCGTTCGACCTGCTCGTCAGCATCCTGCTCGTCGTCGTCGGGCTGCCGTTGTGGCTTCTGATCGCCGCTGCCGTGAAGCTCGGCTCGCGCGGGCCCGTGTTCTACGTCGATCGGCGCATCGGGGTGGGAGAGCGCGAGTTCGGGATGCTCAAGTTCCGCACGATGGTCGCGGACGCCGCCGAGCGGCAGACCGAGCTCGAGCGCCAGAACGAGGCCGGCGGGGCGCTGTTCAAGATCCGCGACGATCCGCGCATCACACGGGTCGGGCGCGTCCTGCGGCGACTCTCGCTCGACGAGATGCCCCAGCTGATCAACGTCCTCCGCGGCCAGATGAGCCTCGTCGGGCCGCGACCGCTGCCGTTGCGCGACTACCGGCTGCTCGACGACTGGCACCACGCGCGCTATCTCGTGCTGCCGGGCATGACGGGCCTGTGGCAGATCTCGGGCCGCTCGGGCCTCTCCTTCGACGACCTCGTGCGCCTCGACTTCACGTACATCGAGAACTGGTCGATCTGGCTCGACATCTCGATCATCGCGAAGACCGTCCCGGCCGTGATCGGCGGCCGGGGGGCGTATTGATGAAGGCCCGAAGATCCTGGCGGTCGCGTCTGCCGTCGACCTCGACTTCAAGTACGGCTGCACGCCCGCGTGGTGGCAGCTCTGGAAGGGGATGTACGAGGCCGGCGTCGATCTCGTCGTGACGCCGTACCGCGGCCGCCCGGTCGAGTCGCCCTGGTGGCGGACGGCGCCGAACCCCACCTACCGTGAGGGCGAGTCGTACGCCGCGGTGCGAGGCGGCCTGGCGCGGTTGAAGGGCGACCGCTATCTGCGGCGCGGCGAGGACTCGCCCGACGAGAGCTCCTTCGACCGGCTCACGCGCGAGACGATCTGGCGTGTCGTGACACCACGCTGGCGCCGGCATCTCGAGAAGCTCGTCGAGCGCGAGCGTCCGGACGCCGTCATCTTCTTCACCGTGCCGATGGCCCATTTCCGCGGCATCCCGACGGCGTTGCGCGAGCGGTTCGGGATCCCGGTCGTCTTCTACGACGGCGACGTGCCGATGAGCCTGCCCGAGTTCGGCGGCATGGACACCGGCTTCAACTACTACCACGGCGCCGATCCGTCCGAGTACGACCTCGTGCTCTCGAACTCGGAGGGAGGGCTGCCGCGGCTGCTCGAGCTCGGGGCGCGCCGCGCCGAGGCGGTGTTCTGGGGCGCCGATCCGGAGTTCTTCGCCCCGCAGCCCGTGGCCAAGGAGATGGACGTGTTCTTCTACGGCTACGGCGACAAGTTCCGCCAGGAGTGGACGGCTGCGATGGTGGGCGAGCCGAGCCGCGGCGCGCCCGAGCTCGACTTCGTGCTCGGCGGGCGCGACTTCCGCGGCGACACGGGGAACGCGAGGGAGATCGGGGACGTGCCGTTCAACGTCTTCGCCCGCGCGATCTCCTCGGCCCGGATCAACCTCAACGTGACGCGCCGCTCCCACGCGACCGTGCCGCTCTCCTCGACGTGCCGGCCGTTCGAGCTCGCCTCGGCGGGTGCCGCGATCGTCTCGAACCCGCACGCCGGGATCGAGCAGTGGTTCGAGCCGGGCAGCGAGATCGTGATCGTGGAGGATGCGGAGCAGGCGCTCGCCGCCTACCGGCTGCTGCTCGACGATCCGGCACAGGCGGAGGCGATGGGCGCGCGGGCGCGCGAGCGCGTGCTCGACGAGCACACCTACGCGCACCGCGCGCGCCGCGTGCTCGGTCTGATTCAACTCGGCGCCGTGACCGCATGAGAGCGGGTCGCGTGATCGCGATCGTGCCCGCGCTACAACGAGGCGGGAGCGATCGCGGGCGTCGTCGACGAGATCCGTGCCTTCGACCCGGCCTTCGATGTCGTTGTCGTCGACGACGGCTCGACGGACGACACGGCGTCGGTCGCCGCCTCGCGCGGAGCTGCCGTCGTCGTTCTTCCGTTCAACCTCGGCATCGGCGGTGCGGTGCAGACGGGGTTCAAGTACGCGCTCGAGCAGGGCTACGAGCTCGCGGTTCGACTCGACGGAGACGGTCAGCACGACCCGGCCGAGTTGCCGAAGCTGCTTGCTCCGGTCCGGAACGGCGAGGCGGACATCGTGACGGGATCGCGCTTTGCGTCGATGCGACGATTCCTACCGCCCTCCGTTCGCGCGCCGGATCGGGATCACGTGGTTCGCCCGGCTCGTCTCGCTGCTCACCCGTCAGCGCGTGACCGACACGACATCGGGCTTCCAGGCGCTCAATCGCAAGGGCATCGCGCTCTTCGCGGGCGACTATCCGAACGACTATCCGGAGGTGGAGGCGACCCTGCTCGTCTACAAGCACCGGTTGCGCCTCGTCGAGGTGCCGGTTCGCATGCGCGAGCGCGAGCACGGCGAGTCGTCGATCACGTTCGTCCGCTCGGTCTACTACATGTTCAAGGTGACGCTGGCGCTGCTCGTCGCGATGGCGCGTAAGGTCACGCTTCCCGAGGAGGAGGCTGCACCCCGATGACCCCCGTCAAGATCTCGATCGCCGCCTCGATCGCGTCGCTCCTGTTGCTGCTGATCGTCTTCGAGCTGATCCGCGGGCGCCGGCTGAAGGAGCGGTATGCGCTGCTGTGGATCGTGACCGGCCTCGTGCTGCTCGTGCTGTCGGCCTGGCGCGGCGGGCTCAACACGATCGCCGGCTGGTTCGGCGTCTCGACGTATCCGCCGGCGATCCTGTTCGCCGTCGCGACGCTCTTCGTGATCGTCGTGCTGCTGTACTACTCGACGGTGCTCTCGCAAGCTGGCCGACCAGAACACGATCCTCGCGCAGGAGGTCGCGCTGCTCGAGGAGCGGCTCGACGGGCTCGAATCACGAGAGTGAGCCGCGGCTGGGTCGTCGTTGGATCGGGCGCTGCCGTCGTGTTCGCGGCGCTCGCGTTCGTTCACGCTCCGGCTGAGATCAGGGTCTCGCCGTTCGACCGGTACGGAACCGCCGTCGTGCGCGGAGATGTGCCGTACCACGACTTCTCGCTCGAGTATCCGCCGGCGCGTTGCCGCCGATCGTCTTGCCGGCGCTCGTGCCCGCGGGTCTCGTACGAGGCTGCCTTCCGCGGGCTGGAGGCGCTGATCGGCTGCTGTCTGCTCTTCTGCCTCGCGTACCTCCTGCGCGATCTGCGGCCGCCGTGAGCTCGCTGCTTCGTGTCGGTCTCGTCGCGGTGACGCCGCTGCTCCTCGGCTCGGTCGTCTTCTTCCGCTTCGACCTCTGGCCCTCCTTGCTCGTCGTTGGGTCGCTCGTAGCGCTCGAGCGATCCCGCTCCGCGGCTCTCGGCCGGGCTCGTCGGTGCGGCGACTGGCTGCGAAGCTCTACGCAGGGGTGCTGCTGCCGCCGCTGGCGCTGCGGACTGGTCGTGCGGGACTCGCCTGGACGCTCGGCGTTGCGGCGGCACTCACGCTCCCGTCTGGCGGCGATCGCCCCCGGCGGGGTCGCTGAGAGCCTCTTCCGCCAACTCGGGCGGGGGGTGCAGATCGAAAGCGTGCCAGGCTCGGTCGTCGAGCTTGCTTCGCTCGCTCGGCTTCGGGATGCCGGCGACCGACTTCTCTTCCGGTTCCTGGAACGTCGGCGGCGCTGGAGTTACCGCCGTCGGGCTCGTTTCCTCCGTCGTGGGAATCGGGCTCCTCGTCGTCATCTGGGCGAGGCTCTGGCAAGCGCGCGAGGAGCGACTGGGAGGTACCGGTTGTGTACGCAGGCACGGTCGCGCTCGTGCTCGTCTGCACGAAAGTTCTCTCGCCGCAGTACTTGCTCTGGCTCGTCCCGCTGGCGGTGCTCGTTCGCGGCACAGGCAGGTGCGCTGGCGTCGGCGCTGCTCGCCGTCGCGATGGCTGCTGACACAACTCGTGTACCCGTCGCGCTACGAGGAGCTCGTTGCGCTCCAACGCGGGCCGATCCTACTCCTCGCGGCACGGAACCTCATGCTCATCGCAGCCGCGGCGATCCTGATCTTGGTGCATGTTCCGCGAGCTACAACGGGATCGCGTCGCGTAACACGAGGGCGGATAGGCCGACCGCGAGGATCTGAGCGAGACCGTCCTCTTCGGGCGCCGCGAGCGTGACCCCCCAGACCGCGTACCACGGGTTGAGCCAGCCCTGTAAGGCGGCTGCGAGCACGCCTGCGAGCCCGAGGCGCGGCCTGCCCCGCCAGGCCTGAACCGCGAGCCACGCCGCGGCGGCCAGGGTCGCCGAACCGATCACCGCAAGGGTTGCCCGATGGCCGAGGCCGAGATTCCCGAGCCAGCCTGAGAGCCCGAGCGACCCTGTCCGCCGCGCCTGACTCGAGACCCCATTCACCGCGTGGAGCCAGTGCGGCCCGTAGAGAGCGGTTGCGCCGACGGCGATGGCCATGCTTCCGCCGAGCAGGCCCGTGATCAGGCGCCGGTCGCGTAGGTGGCTCGCCAACAACACGAGGCCAACGAAACCGGCGGCCACCCACTTCACTCCGATCGCGAGCGCCCAGAGGACGCCCGCCGCTCCCGGACGGGCGCGCCGAGCGAGCAGCAACGCGCCGAGCGAGAGCGCCATCATGAGGGCGTCGTTGTGCCCCCCTCCTGCGATGTGAAATGCGAGGAGCGGGTTCCAGCCGACGAACGCCACAGCAAACGCCGGGTTGCGCCCGAGTGCCGCCACGAGCACCAGGATGGCGAGCATGCTTGCCGCGCCGATCGAACGGAACGTCAGGCTCGCCGCCCGCGGAGACTCGCCGACGGAGGCCGCGACAACAGAGGATCCCGCGGTGAAGACCGGGCCGTAGAGCGTTGGCGTCTCGAGCCAACTCGATCCCATCCTTTCGACCGCTGGATCCTGCGGATGTGCTGCGGGAACGTCGACGTATGGGTTCTGGCCATGGGCCGTCGCGATCCGCGCGTACGCCCAGTACGCGTAGACGTCGCGCGAGAGAAGGACAGGGCCGAACAGAGCGGCCGTCTGGATGACCACCGCGACCACTCCCACGACCCACAGCGATCCGCCGCCACGGCGAAGAACGATGATCCCGGCGACGTACGACGCGAACGCTGCAATCGTTCCCACGACGAGCACGTTCTTCCACTCTCCGGCGGGTGAGAGCGGCGACGACATCGTGTCGATTGCTTTCGAAGCCGCCACGAGGGCCAGAAGAAAGCACCCGACGACCGCGGCACCAAGAGCGGCGACGATGAACCGTCGGGCTCACGGCGTGAGCGTTAGCGGTGGGCTGACGGCGAACATGTCGCCTCCCGTGGGCGGATTGCGGTAGTCCGCTGTGGCCCCGATGCGATACGTCACCCCGACGGGAGCTGAGTCGTCGAGATAGTTCAAATCCCGCGTTCGCGCGAGCGTGTCCATGACGAGGAGGCAGGACGTGACACCGGCTGTCGTGCAGGTCGTGTCAGGCCCGGGACCCTTCGTCCGCATGACCCGGTACGAGACGCCTGCTCGCCAACTGGGCACCGACCATGCGAGAGCGACGGCCGAGCCGTGTCTGACTGCCCGCAGGCGGATCGAGCTGTCGACCGGAGTCAGAAGGGTGTTGCCGCCGTCATCCCCGAGCACGACGCTTTGCGGGCTCCGCGCCGGTCGGGCGATTGAGATCACCAGAAGCGGCACCAGTGAGGCCACGACGAACACCACTGCAGCCGGTTTCCACGCGATTGCCCTTCCGGGAGGCGCCGGAACGACGCGGCTGCCTAGGTGCGACACGAGCGTCGGCACCAGAGTCGGCACCGCCGCGAGCAAGAGCAGGTACGGCGGCCAGGCGGGCATCAACAGGCGGAAGAACGAGTTGCCTTCGATGCTCGCAAGAGGTGACGCCCCCTTGACGAGGAGGAACGCCCCCAGCCAGCCGCCGAGAAGTGCGGCGACACCGGGCCGTCGACGCGCCACTGCCACCAACCCGGCGAGGGCTGCCCACTGCGCGAGGCGGGCGCTGTAGAAGAACTCGCGCAGATTGGACATGTTCTGCTTCCAGGCGTCCCAGTCGAGGTTGACATAGCGGTTGAGGTTCGTCTGCACCGCGACCGGCGCCGATCCCATCGCCTCGTGCACTTCGCCGAGAGAGAAGAGCGGCACGGTTCCGAGCCCTCGGCTCTTCCAGATCAGGAGCGTCAACAGAGCCGGCACGATCGCCGCGCCGAAAGCGAGCGCTTCACGCGGTCGCCGGCAGCCCACGTAGGCGAGCACGGCTCCTCCGAGGAAGAGGAAGTTCGGCGGCTTCGCGCCCCCTGCGACTCCCACGACTGCGCCGGCAACCACCGCATCCGTCCACGAGCGGCTGTCGATCGAGCGGAGCACGAAGACCGCCGCGACGAGCAGGGCGACCATGGAGAAGTAGTCCGCCATCGCCGTCAGCCCGAGAGCCTGGGGCAGGAATTGGTCCACGAACTTCTCGTGGTAGCGGGCAACGAACAGCGGGATCGAGAGGTAGGGGACGACGACCCACAGCGCAGCCGACCACAGACCGAGAAGGCGGCCGCCAACCCGTTCGGCGATGGCGTACACGCACAGGAGTGCGATGGGGCCCATCACGAGCACGTTCACCACCGCGATCAAGGGCAGCGCCTGGATGAACGTCGGTCCCGTGATCCAGGTGATCGGAGCGAGTGCAAGCGACCAGCCGTAGCCGACGAGCGCGTTCGGGATTCGGAGGTCACCGAGCGACCAGCCGGTCGTCGAGTACCAGATCTGGTCTCCGCCCTGGTAGAAGAGCCAGCCGTTGTGGGTCACGCTCAGCGCGAACGTCACCGTGGCAACGATCTGAGCGATCACGAGCGTGGCGAGCGAGGCGCGATGGTGCGCGAGTGCGAAGTCGACCGCCCGCGTCAGTCCCTCGAGGACGCGTCGCGGGTATCGGGTCGCGTTGCTACTGAGTGTCATCGACGTGCTCGGCCCGGTACCACTCGATCGTGCGTGCGAGCCCCTCGCGAAGCGGCACGGCAGCACGGAAGCCGAACTCCGTCTCGGCGCGCGTCGTGTCGAGCCTGCGGCGCGGCTGGCCGTTCGGCTTCGTCGTGTCCCAGACGATCTCGCCCGCGAAGCCCGACAGCTCCGCGATCAGACCGGCGAGGTCGGCGATCGCGATCTCCTCACCGGTGCCGAGGTTGACCGGCTCGGCGTCGTCATAGCTCTCCGCGGCGAGCACGAGGCCTTCGACGCAGTCGTCCACGTAGAGGAACTCGCGGGTCGGCGTTCCGTCGCCCCAGAGCGTGATCGCGGCATCGCCCTGCGTACGTGCCTCCTCCATCTTGCGGATCAGCGCCGGGATCACGTGGGACGTCTCGAGGTCGAAGTTGTCGCCCGGCCCGTAGAGGTTCACCGGGAGCAGATAGATCGCGTTCGTGCCGTACTGTGCCCGGTAGGACTGCGCGCCGACGAGGATCGCCTTCTTGGCGACGCCGTAGGGAGCGTTCGTCTCCTCCGGATAGCCGTTCCAGAGGTCGTCCTCGCGGAACGGCACCGGCGCGAACTTCGGGTAGGCGCAGATCGTGCCCGCGATCACGAGCTTCGGCGTCTCGTGAAGGCGTGCCTGCTCGAGCACGTGCGCGCCCATCATCAGGTTCGCGTACCAGTAGCGGCCCGGATTGGCCCGGTTCGCGCCGATCCCACCGACCTCGGCGGCAAGGTGGAAGACGAGCTCTGGCTGCGCCTCGTCGAACAGGCGCGCGGTCTGGGTCATGTCGGTGAGGTCGAACTGTGCGCGCCGAGCCACGATGACCTCGTGGCCCTCGCTCTCGAGCCGCTCTACCAGTCGCGAGCCGAGAAAGCCGCCACCGCCGGTGACGAGAGTCTTCACGGGGTGAGGGTGGGGGAGCCGGTGGGAAGCCAGTCCACCCGCCCGATCCAGCGCTCGCGGTTCTCGGCGTACCAGCGGATCGTCTGCAGGACGCCTTCTTCCCACGACACCTTCGGCAGCCACCCGGTCTCCGCTGTGAGCTTCTCGTGGCCGACGCGGAGCGCCATCACGTCGCTGGCGCCTGGGCGGTAGCGCTTCGGCGTCGTCGCGACCGTGCGGCCCGCGGGCCAGAAGCCGTTCTCCTCGCCGATCCGCAGGATCAGGTCGACCCAGCCCTCCATCGAGATGTTCTCGCCCTGCCCGTAGACGTAGACGTCGCCGGGCTTCCCGTGTGCAGCGACCGTGAGGTGGCCGCGGACGCCGTCGGTGCAGAAGCAGAAGTCGCGCAGCGGCTCGAGGTTGCCGAGCTCGATCGTCTCGCGCGTGAGCGCCTGCGTGATGATCGTGCCGGTCACGTAGCGCGGGTTCTGGCGCGGCCCGTAGTTGTTGAACATGCGGGTGACGACGCCGGGCAGGCCGAACGCGTCGTGGTAGTTCATCGTCAGGAAGTCGGCTGCCACCTTCGCCGTCGCGTAGATCGACTTCGGGTTGATCGGCGAGCGCTCGTGCAGGATCAGGCTGCCGGCGTCGTCGAAATCGTGGTGGTGGGAGACGTCGTCGCGCACGTTGCCGTACTCCTCCGACGTGCCGGCCGTATCGAACTTCTCGACCTCGAGGCCGGTGTCGACGATCGACTGCAGCAGGTTGAGCGTGCCGATCGTGTTCGCCATCACCGTCTCGTAGGGCCGGTGCCACGACTCGCCGACGTGCGCCTGGGCGCCGAGATGGAAGACGTACGGCTTGTCCGGCGCGCTCCTTCAGCTCGCGCATCAGGTAGTCGATCGAGGTCTTGTCGGTCAGATCGGCGAAGTGCACCTTGAGCCGGTTGCGGAGATGCCCGATGTTGTTCAGCGCGCCGCTCGAGGTGGCGCGCACGAACGCGTGGACGTCGGCGCCGAGCTCGACGAGTGCGTCGGTCAGGTGGGAGCCCATGAAGCCGTCGGCGCCCGTGACGAGCACGGTGCGGCCGCCGTAGATGCTCCGCGAACTCGGCGCGGAGCTCGTCGAGAGCGGTATCTGTCCAGGGAGTGTCGGGGAGCATTGACGTACGCTTCCGGCGTCGGTGAGCAAGGCTACACCCTCGTCTGGCTTCGGCTCACTCGCGACCGGCGCGATCACCGCGGTCGCGCTCGCGGTGCAGACCGGGCTCGGCGGCCGTCGTCGGCGTCGTGCTGGCGCGCGAGTTCGGCCGCGGCGCGAAGACCGACGGCTTCTTCGCCGCCTACGTCGTGTTCATCGTCGTCGTGCTCGCGGCGAGCGCGATCCGGGTCACCGTCCTGCCGTCGTTCGCGCGTGCCCGGGCGTCGGGCGAGCTCGGCGGCGAGATCGTCGCGTCGGTTCTCGCGCTCGGGAGCGTTCGCGGTGCCGTTGCTCGTGCTGACGGTGCTCGCCGCGTCACCGATTGCGTCGATGTCCTCACGGGGAGCGGTCCGGCCTCGCTCACAGCACCGCGGCGGATGCGCTTCCCTGGATGCTGCTGGCGGCCATGTGCCAGCTCTTCGCAGGGCTCGCCGCCAGCGCGCTTGCGGCCCTCGACGACTACGTCACCTCGGCGATCGGGTACGTGACGGGAAGTGCCGTCGGCCTCGTGTTCATCCTCTCTCTCGTCGGCGACCACGGGATCGGCGTGATGTCTATCGGGATGGCGTTCAACGGTGCGATCGCGTTCGCGATTCCGGCCGTTGCGCTCGCCGTGAGGGCGCGCCGGGAGCGGATGCCGCCCGGTGCTGCTCGTTCCACCGGTGGTGCGCACGGCGCGCGGCTCGGCGCCATGGGAACGGGGGTCGCGCTCCCGCTGGCGCTCCAGGCTCTGTACGTCGTCTCGAACCGACTTGCCCACGGGAAGGCGCCGGGGCGCAGACGAGCCTCGGCTTCGCCTATCTGATCTCGTCTGCGGTCGTTGCCGTGACCGCGTCCTCGCTCGGTCTCGTCACCGCCGTTCCTCTCGCTCGTGCGGGCCTCGTCACGGCGCGGATCGCACGTCACGTCGCGTCCTCTACCTGGATTGCCCTCGTCGTGATCGGTGCCGTGGCCGGCGTCTTCGGCGTCGCCGGCGGCCGGATCGCCGGAGCGATTCTCGGATCGAGCTACTCGAGCGACGTCGGTGACGAACTCGGACGGCTCGTCGTGATGCTGTCCCCCTGGCAGTCGTCTCGGTCGGTGTCTCGGTTGCGTTCCCGCTCATGTTCGTTGCCGGCAAAGCGCGCCCGTTGCCCGTCATTGCACTCGGCGCGGTCGTGCTCCAGGTGCCGCTCGCCTGGGCGTTCGGCCGGGCGTTTGGGCTCGACGGCCTTGCCTTGTCGCTCGCTGTCACCACCGGTGCCGTGCTCGTCGCACTCCTCGCGACGCTGCGAGCACTCGGTGTGACCATGAAAGCGCTTGTGCCCGGAGTCGCCTCCGTCGCGGCGATCGCCTGCGTCGCGTTTGTCCCGTTTGGTATCGCGCTCCCCTCTGCGGCAGCAGCTGTCGCCGGGCTGACTGCCTACGCCGTGCTGATCGCGATCCTCCGCCGCTCCGCCTCGCGCGACGCCTGGCGCTACCTACGCGACCTCGCATGAGCGGCTCCACGCATGTCACCGCAATCGTGCTTTCCTGGAACGGGCGCGACCGGACTCTTGACTGCCTGCGCTCGTTGGCGCGCATCACCTACCGTCCGTTCTCCGTCGTCGTGGTCGACAACGGTTCGAGCGATGGCAGCGCAGATGCAGTCGCCGCCGAGTATCCCGCTGTCCAGCTCGTGCGGCTACAGGAGAACCGAGGCTTTGCCGGCGGAATGAACGAGGGGGTCGAAACCGCGTTCGCCGCCGGCGCGGATTCAGTCCTCCTTCTCAACAACGACATGGAGGTCGAACCGGATTGCGTCCAGCCGCTCGTTTCCGCTCTCGACGGCGATCCCGCGGCGGGAGCAGCGTGCGCGCAGATTCTCTTCGCCGAAGAGCCGCCGCGGATCTGGTACGCAGGCGCCCGGTTCAGTCCGCGCCGCGGTCACCATGGCCGCCTCCTCGGCTACGGCCGCGCGCCGCTCCCGGCGACGATGTCGCCGTACAGGACGGATCGCGCCTGTGGCGGAGCGATGATGTGGACGGCCGGATCATACGAGCGGGTAGGCCCATTCGACGAGCGGTTGTTCGCCTACGCGGAGGACACGGATTGGTCGTTGCGCGCGCGTCGGGCAGGGCTCCACGTTCTGGTCGTGCCGGCGAGTGTCGTCCATCATGCGGTCTCGGCGTCCTCGGGTGGAGAATCGTCGCCGACGACCCTCTACTACAGCCTGCGCAACTCGCTCGTCGTGGCGGAGCGGTGGGCCCCGCTCGGCGTCGGTCGGGACCTCGCTCCGGCGGCTCGAGGCTGTCGCCGCCCATGCCGCCCAGGCGCTGAGATCGCACCGGCGAGGGGACGGTCTCCGGGCCGTCCGCGACGGCTGGCGCGATTTCCGCCGTGGGCGGCTTGGACAGCGGGACACTGAGCGACCCTCTGCTCGAGGGCTTCTCAGCCGGGACCCCGGCCTCTGGCTACTCCTGCACCTGAGACCCCCACACGATCGCCGAGGTGACCGACGAGGCAGTTGCTCCGTCTGCGGGGCGCAGACCCGGTTTGTGCGCAACTCGTGGGTACTCCCTCGCGATCTGGCGCGCGTCGCCCCCGCAGGATTCGTCGATCGCGAGGGTCAGTTCTGCGGTTCGTGCGGCTCGAGCCTCCGGGTGCGGACGCTCGCAGACGTGCTGCTCGAGCACTACGGCGATGGCGCGCGATCGATCGCAGATCTCGTCCACGAGGAGCGGTTCCGGCAACTCGATGTCGTCGAGCTCAACTCGATCGGCCGGATGCACCCGGTACTTGCGTCGTTGCCGCGGCTCACGTATGCCGAGTACCCCCAGGAGGACATCCAGGGGCTCACCTACGCTGACGCATCGTTCGACCTGGTGCTCACGTCGGAGACACTCGAGCACGTCCCGGATTTTCGGAAGGCGCTTGCCGAGACGCGCCGTGTCCTTCGCGTCGGCGGTCGCCACATCTTCACCGTTCCGCTCGATCCTCGGATCGAGCAGACGCGCTCGCGCGAGGGCCTGGCGCCCATCCACCACGGTCGCGGTGGCGGGCCGTTCGCGCTCGTGACGCGGCGCAACGACATGCTTGCATACACAGACTTCGGTCTCGATGTCCCGGATCTGCTCCGCGACGCAGGCTTCGAGGCCGAAGTTCATGGCTCCGGCGTCGAGACGGTGTACTGCGCCACCGCTCGGTAGCTGCCATCGTCCCGATCGATCGCCGCCGGGTCGTAGACTGCTGCGGTGTACCGCCCCGAAGATATCTCGTGACCCCTCCGCGACGCGCCCTCATCACAGGGGTTGGCGGACAGGATGGCTCGTACCTCTCGGAGCTCCTTCTCGAGCAAGGGTACGAGGTGGTCGGCGTCGTGCGGCGGCCGGTCGACGATCACCCTGCGCTTGCCGGGGTACGCGACCGGGTTCGCATCGTCGAGGCCGACCTGCTCGATCGCTCCTCACTCGTGCGTGCGCTGCGCGAGGTTGCGCCGCACGAGGTGTTCAATCTGGCGGCGCCTTCGTTTGTGCCCCGTTCCTGGGACGAGCCTGTGCAAACGGCCGAGTTCGCCGCCGTCGGCGTCACCTCGCTGCTCGAAGCGATCCGTGAGGTCGATCCGTCGATTCGCCTCTACCAGGCGTCCTCCAGCGAGATCTTCGGAGACCCGGCCGAGTCGCCCCAGAGCGAGGACACGCCGCTTTGTCCCGTGACTCCGTACGGCGTCGCGAAGGCCTACGCCCACTTCATTGCGCATAGCTATCGCCGTCGCTACGGGATGTTCACCAGCTGCGGGATCCTCTACAACCACGAATCGCCGCGGCGGCCGCTCGACTTCCTGCCTCGCAAGGTTGCGTACTTCGCGGCAGCGATCTCGCTCGGCGTCGAGCAGGAGCTCGTTCTCGGCGATCTCGATTCCCGTCGTGACTGGGGATACGCTCAGGACTACGTCCGAGCGATGTGGCTCATGCTTCAGCAGGACGAGCCCGCCGACTACATCGTCGCGACCGGCGAGAGCCACTCCGTGCAGGAGCTCGTCGAGCGGGCGTTCACTCATGTCGGCCTTCGCTGGCGCGACCACGTTCGCAGCGATCCGTCGCTCCGGCGGGGAACGGCTGAGCTTCACCATCTCGTGGGCGATCCGAGCCGCGCGCACGAGAGCCTGGGGTGGCGACCGAGCGTCGACTTCGACGGGCTCGTCTCACTCCTCGTCGACGCCGAGCTCGAGCGCCTTCGCGCTCAGGCGAACATCGAGTAGATGCGGTCGTGGGCGCGGGCCGTCGTCGTCCCAGGTGAACGATGCGGCCCGTTGCGGCCCTCGCGTGCTGAGCTCCTCCGAGCGGCCCAGAGCTTCGTCGATCGCCGGCTGCGATCGCTTCGGGGTCGAGCGGGTCGAACAGGACGGCCGCATCACCGCACACCTCCGGTAGCGAGCCTGCCGCGCTGCGGCGACGGGGCAGCCGCACGCCATCGCCTCGACGGGCGGCAGGCCGAATCCCTCGTAGAGGCTCGGGAAGACGAGGCAGGACGGCGCGCCGGTACAGCTCCACGAGCTCGGCGGCGGAGACGGCGCGCGCCTCGACGCCCTCGGGAAGCGAGCGTGGGATCGTGACCGACACCCGTGAGAAGAAGGCGAAGCTCCGGCCGCGCGCGGCGAATCAGCGCGAACGCCTCGAGCAGCCGAGCATGGTTCTTGTGTGGCCACGGGCGTGCGGGGTAGAGCAGCAGCGGCTCGCGCTCCACGTCGGGCGACGGCGTAAAGCGCTCGTGGTCGACACCGAGCCACACCGCGTGGACGTGCTCCGGATCGAGCCCGAGGCTGCTCGACGACCCGCTCGCGCACGAACTCGCTGATCACGATCACCTCGGCGGCCTTCCGAGCGGCGCGGTCGTAGGCGACCTTCCTGAACAGCCGCTCGCCCCGCGGGAAGAGCTCCGGGTAGGTCGAGATGCTGGACGTCGAGCAGGGTGATCACGTGCGGCCCGTCCGGCCGCGGCACGGGAACGGTGAGTGGGTAGTGCATGACGTCGACGCCTTCGAGCAGCCGGCAGCGAGATCCTTCGGCCGGAGCGTCGCCGAGCCCATCGCCCGTAGTCGCCCGGGCGTGGTCGTGGAGCTCGGGTAGCGGTCGGCGACCACGGTCGGAAGACCGCCGCCCGCGTCGGGCGCGAGCGGAGGCACGAGGGCGACGTACTCGTGCGTGCCGATTCGGGCGAGCGCGCGTGCGAGCTCGCGGGCGTACGTCTCGCTTCCGCCCGAGATTCCCGGGACGAGCGTGAGCAGGGAGAGGCCGACGCGCACGGGGAGGCATCCTACAGCGGGGGCTAGAATGGCCCGATGTCCGACCCGAGCCAGGAAACGGCCGCTGTTGCAGGGATTTCCGACGGGAGCCCGACGCGCCGGTCGACGTCGCCGCGCTGTTCGCGGCGCTGCGCGAGGCGGTGCGCCGCTCCGGAGCCGATCCGGGCGGCGGCACGGGCGACCCGGCCGATCGGCGCGGCCGCGCGGGACGAGGCCGAGCGCCTGTGGCCCGTGTCCGCCGACCGCTCGCTGCGGCTGCGCCCCGGCGTCCGCGGCGGCATCGGCACGCCGGTCAAGGCGGTGCTTCGCAAGGCGATGCGCTGGTACGTGGAGCCGCTCGCGCACGACCAGCGCTCGTTCAACGCCGCCGCGTTGCGCCTGATCGACGACCTCCAGGAGCAGGTCGACCGGCTCGAGGCAGAGGTGACGGCGCTTCGCGACGCGAAGCGCTAGGACGACGATGCGGATCGCGGTCGTCAGACCCCAGGTGCCGTTCGCCCGCGGCGGCGTCGAGATCTTCACCGACGCACTCGTCGACGAGTTGCGGGCGCGGGGCCATGAGGCCGACGGCGTCACGGTGCCGTTCAAGTGGTACCCCGGCACCCGCGTGCTCAGCCAGGCGTTTCTCTGGCGGCTGCTCGACCTGACGCGAGGCCGACGGCAAGCGCATCGACATGGTCGTCGCGACGAAGTTTCCCTCGTACCTCGTGCGTCATCCCGAGAAGCGCGTCTGGCTCGTGCACCAGTTCCGCCAGGCGTACGAGCTCGACCGCACCGATCTCGGCCAGTTCGGCGAATCGCCCGAGGACCGCGCGATTCGCCGGCGCATTCAGGAGCTCGACCGGATCGGGCTCGGCGAGGCGACACGCCTGTTTGCCACCTCGCAGAACGTCGCAGGACGGCTGGAGCGATCGACAGGCCTCGTCGCCGAGGTGATGCCGCACCCCGTCGCAGGATCTCGCCTACCGCAACGACGGCCACGGCGACTTCGTCCTGTCGGTGAACCGGCTCGACCGGTCGAAGCGCGTCGACCTGCTGCTCGAGGCGGCTGCCGCCGAGTCGAGCCTCGAAGGTCGTGGTGGCGGGAGACGGACCCGATCGGCGCACGGCTCGAGCAGCTCGCGAGCGACCGCGGCCTCACCGGGCGGGTGCGCTTTGCGGGGCGTGTGCCCGCGGAGGAGCTCGCCGATCTCTACGCCACCTGCTTCGCCACCTTCTACGCGCCCGTCGACGAGGACTTCGGCATGAGCCCCTACGAGTCGTTCCTCTCCGGCAAGCCGGTGATCACGGCGACCGACGCCGGCGGGCCGCTCGAGGTCGTGCACGACGGAGCGACGGGACGCGTCGTCGAGCCGGAGGCGGCGGCCGTGGGAGCGGCTGCAGTGTGGCTGCGCGACCATCCCGAGGAGGCAGGCGCGTACGGACGGGCGGGGCAATGCGATCGCCGCCGAGGTCACCTGGGACCGCGCTATCGCGCGGTTGCTGTCGTGAAGGTCGCGCTCTTCAGCCCGATGCCGCCCGAGCGCTCGGGGATCGCGGACTACTCGGCGCTGCTGCTTGCCGCCACTGCAGGCGCGTTGCGAGGTCGTCACCGTCCGAGCGCGGCGCGAAGAAGCCCCCGCGCGGCACCGACCTCTGCGTCTACCATATCGGCAACAATCCGGACGCGCACGGCTGGATCGTCGACGCGCTGCGGCGCACGCCCGGCGTCGTCGTGTTGCACGACTTCGTCCTTCACCATCTCGTCGCCGGTATCACGATCGGTCGCCGTGACGGTCACGGCTACCTCGACGCGATGGAGCGCGAGGGCGGCGTCGTCGGACGGTTGCTCGGTCACGCGGTGATGGACAAGCGGATTCCGCCGCTGTGGGAGAATCGCCCCGAGGACTTCCATCTCGCCGGTGAGGTGCTCGGGCTCGCAACCGGGCTGATCGTCCACTCGCACTACGTCAAGGACAGAGCCCGCGCGGCCGGCTACGAGGGGCCGATCTGGATCGTTCCGCACCCGGCGTTTCCCGTGCCCGACCTCGCAGCGGCGACGGGTGTCGAAGGCGAGCCGCTCTTCGGTTCCTTCGGGAATGTCAACGCGAGCAAGCGCATCCCCCAGCTCCTCGAGGCGTTCGCGCGCGTTCGGCAGCGACACGAGGCGAGCACGCTGCTTCTCGTCGGCGCCACCTCGCCGGGCTTCGACCTCGATCGGCGGCTGCAGCGGCTCGGGCTCGACGGCGCCGGTCTCGTCCGCGAGGGCTACGTCGACGAGCGTCGCCTGTGGGAGCTGATGATCGCCGCCGACGTTCACGTCAATCTCCGCTCGCCGACGATGGGGGAGACCTCGGGTACCGCGATTCGCGCCCTCTCGCTCGGGCGGCCGTTGATCGTGAGCGACGTCGGCTGGTTCTCCGAGCTGCCCGACGAGGTGGCGTTGAAGGTTCCTGTCGACGGCGACGAGGCGGCGACGATCGCGGCCGCTCTCGAGCTGCTCGCGACGCGGCCGGACGTCCGCCGCGCGATGGGTGACGCTGCGCGCGAGCTTGCCAGGCGGGAGCACGATCTCGACCGCGTCGCCGACCTCTACGTCTCGGCGTTCGAGCTGGCCGCAGGAGGCGCCGCCGTGCGCGACACCGTGCTGATCGAGGTGAGCGAGGCCGCGGCCGAAGTGGGAATCGCGCCCGGCTCGCCGGAGGCGAGCGAGCTCGCGGCGCGGCTCGCCGAGGTCGACCCTGATGGCTGATCGCCTTCGCGCCGTGCCGGCGTGGGCGTGGCTCGGCGCGATCGTCGCCGTCTCTTTCCTGTGTCGGGCCTGGCTCGCCCGCGGGAATCACAGGGCCGTTCATCATGGTCGACGAGCTCATCTACTCCGAGCTCGCAAAGAGCTTCGCCGACAACCTCACCTTCGCCGTGCGCGGGGTCTCGACGAGCGGCTACGGCGTTCTCTATCCCATGCTGATCGCGCCGGCCTACGCCGTTTTCGACCGCGTTCCGGATGCCTACGCGGCGATCAAGACGATCAACAGCCTGGTGATGTCGCTCGCCGCGATTCCCGCGTATTTCCTTGCGCGCCGGGTCGTCGGTCAGAGCCTCTCACTCGTCGCAGCGGTGATCGCCGTTGCCGTGCCGTCGATGGTCTACACCGCGGTCGTGATGACGGAGAACGCGTTCTATCCGGTTTTCCTGCTCGCGACGCTGGCACTCGTCGCGTTGCTCGAGCGGCCGACGACGGCGCGATACGTCGGCTTCTTCGCCGCCCTCGGGCTGGCGTACCTGACGCGCTCACAGGCGATCGTGATCGCGTTGGCCGCCGTGACGGCACCTCTTCTGCTCGCCTCCTGGACGTACGGAAGGTTTCGGGCGACGTTTCGTCAATACGTCTGGCTCTACGCAGTGTTCGCCGGCGGCGCCGTGCTCGGAGTGGTGGCCCAGGTTGCGCGCGGCCGGCCGCTCAGCTCGCTCCTCGGTGCGTACGCCGTCGTCGGCCAGTCGGGCTACGACCTGGGGCGCGTGCTTCATTTCATCGTCTACCACCTGGCTGAGCTGGATCTCTACGTCGGAGTGATCCCATTCGCGGTCGCGATCGTGCTGAGCGTCGGGGCGCGCACGCTTGATCGGCCGCTCCAGCTGTTGCTCGCCGTCACGCTGGCGCTCGTCGGCGTGGAGCGCCGTGGTCGTCGGAACCTTCGCCTCGCGCTTCGCCGACCGGATCCAGGAGCGCAATATCTTCGCCGTTGCGCCGCTCCTGCTCGTTCTCGTCCTAGCGTGGGTGGAGCGGGGTGCTCCACGGCCGCGAGGGGTGTCGATCGGCTCGGCGGTCGCGGCAACGCTGCTCATCCTCGCGATTCCGTTCGATCGATTCATCACGACGTCCGCTGTGTCCGACACGCTCGCGTTGCTGCCGTGGTGGGCGTTCGAGATCAAGACCGGAGCGGGGCACACCGCACTCCTCGTGCTCTTTGGCGCGGCTGCGTTTGCCCTCACGTTCCTGCTCGTGCCTCGACGCTACGCACTCCTGCTGCCGGTCGTCGTTCTCGTCTACTGGTCCGTGACTGCTGAGGCCGATTTGGTTCGGCCCGTATCCGTACGGTTTCAAGCAGGCGGGAATAGGGGCGCTCTTCCAGGGCATCCAGGGTGTGCAACGTGACTGGATCGACCATGCTGTTCCTCCGGGAGCCGACGTTGCCGTGCTCTGGACAGGTCAGAGCGACCGCATGACCGTCAACCAGAACGAGTTCTTCAACCGAAGCGTCGGCCAGGTGTACTACACCGGCGCCCCGACACCAGGTGGGATCGGGGAGATTCCAGTGGCTGTCGATAGGCACACGGGCGTCGTGCGAACCGACGACGGCCGACCGATTCACCCCGCCTACATCCTCACCAACGGCTCGGTCGAGCCCGAATGCGACGGCTGTCGCCCGGGATCCGGGCCTCGGCATGACCGTCTGGAAGCTCGATGGCCCACTTGTGCTCGCGAAGACGGTGAAGACCGGCATCTATCCCGACACGTGGTCGGGCCCGCGGGTGACCTGGACGCGAGACCACTGTGCAGGAGGCACGCTGAGCGTTTCGCTCTCGGGCGATGCGCAGCTCCTTCCCGAGGGCAATCGGTGACCGCGTCGGGCGGCCGCAGCGTCCACGTCTGGCCCGAACAAGCTGACGACGCTCCGGGTCCCGCTGACCGAGCGTCGCGGCATGTGCTCCGTCGTTTTCACGGTCGCTCCCACTGCCGTGCCGAGCGAGGTCATCCCCGACAGCACGGACGATCGCGTTCTCGGTACGCATTTCAACGCGTTCGCGTACACGTCGTGAGGATCGCGTTCGACGTCTCGCCGCTCTCGCACCCCTCGACGGGCGTCGGTCACTACATCCGCGGCTCGCTAGCCGGGCTGCTCGAGGCTGCCGAAGGCCGGCACGAGGTCGTCGCGTTCGCGCCCACGAGTATCCACGGCCCCGCCCACATCGCCGAGACGTTCGAGGGGCTGGATGTCGAGCTGCGGACGTGGCGCCTTCCCTTCTCCCACGCAGCCCGGACCGCGTGGAGTGCTGTCGGGCACCCCGCGGCGGAGCGACTGCTCGGCCCGTTCGACGTGCTGCACTTCACCGACTGGATGTATCCGCCGCAGCGGTCGGGGATCCGGTCGACGATGATCCACGATCTCGTGCCGATGCGATTTCCGGCCTGGACGACGAAGCGGACCCAGGCGATGCACGGCCGGAAGTACCAGAACGCCGCTCGGACGTGCGATGTGATCTTCGTCAACTCGGCCTTTACCGGCGCCGACGTGACCGAGCTGCTCGGCGTGTCTCGCGACAAGGTGCGAGTCGCAGCCCCGGGCGTCAGGCCGGTGTTCACCCAGGACGGCCCTGCCACGGATCTCGGCGCGCCGTACATCGTCACGGTTGCGACACTCGAGCCGCGCAAGAACCTGGAGGCACTCGCCCAGGCGCACCGGCTGCTCGGCGGCGACATGGTGCTCGCGGTGGTCGGCGGCGAGGGCTGGGGCGAGCAGCCCGCCCTCGACGACCCGCGCGTACGCCGGCTCGGGTTCGTCTCCGACGAGGAGCTCGCCGCGCTCTACCGGGGCGCCGTCGCGGCCGCCTATCCGTCCCGCTTCGAGGGCTTCGGGATGCCGATCGTCGAGGCGATGGCGTGCGGCACGCCCGTCGTCGCCTCGGCGCATCCCTCTCTGAACGAGGCGAGCGGTGACGTTGCTGCTCCGCGCCGACCCGGACGATCCGGCCGCGATCGCTCGCGCTCTCGAGGAGGCGATCGGGCGTCGCGATGCTCTCGTCGCCCCGGGGATTGCGCACGCCGCTCAGTTCACCTGGCGCGCGACCGGTGACGCGATGCTGTCTGCATTCGAGGACGCCGCGTGAGAGTCGGGCTCGACGTCTCGCCCCTCGTGCAGACCGGCGCCGGCACGGCACGCGTGGTTCGTGGTCTCCAGGGCGCGCTTACCACCCGGGACGGGATCGAGATCGTCCCGCTCTCGTTCGGAGGGCGTGGTCGGGCAGCGACGATCGCCCGCGACGCAGCGTGGTACCCCGCCGGAATCGCCTGGAAGGCTCGCGAGCTAGACGTTCTCCACTGCACGACGATGCGTGGCCCGCTGCGGGCGAAGCCGCCGGTTGTCGTCACGGTCCACGATCTCGCAGTGCTGCGGCACCCCGAGGCGTTTCCTGCCTGGCACCGTCACACCGGCGGCCCTCGCGCTCCGCCACGGCGTCTCGCGAGCCGATGCGGTGGTCGCCGTCTCGGAGTTCACGAAGGCCGAGATCGTCGAGCTGCTCGAGATCCCGGAGGAGCGGATCCGCGTCGTCCCGAACGGCATCGAGCCCGTCTTCACGCCGGGCGGTGATGCGGCGAGCGGCGACTACGTGCTCGCAGTGGGAACGCTCGAGCCGCGCAAGAACCTGGCGCAGGTCGGCGAGGCAGCGCAGCGCGCGGGAGTCGAGCTACGTGTCGTCGGAGCTCGAGGCTGGGGCGACGTCGAAGTCCAGGGCTGGGTCGGGAGGGTCACCGACGACCGAGCTCGCGGCGCTCTACCGCGGCGCGCGGTGCCTCGTCTTTCCCTCGCTCTACGAAGGTTTCGGGATCCCGATCCTGGAGGCAATGGCGTGCGGCACTCCGGTCGTCACCTCCCGTGGCGGTGCGACCGAGGAGGTTGCCGGAGGTGCCGCGGTGCTCGTCGATCCACTCGACGCGGCCGCGATCGCAGACGGGATCGCGCAGGCCGAGACGAGGCGCGACGAGTTGCGCTGGCTGGGGCTCGAGCGGGCGCGTGGGTTCACCTGGGAACGGTCGGCCGACGTGGTCGAGGCGCTGTGGCGGGAGCTCGCGTGAGCGACCCGCTCGTCGTCGTCGATGCCGACGTCCTCGGTCGCGAGCGTACCGGCGACGAGACGTACGTTCTCAACCTGCTCCGCGAGCTGCCCGAGCCCGCCGCCGCCGCCGGGCTGCGGGTCGCGGCCGTGACGCGGCGGCCGGATCTCGTTCCCGAAGGAGTTGAGGCGATCGAGCTCGCGACGGGGAGCCAGGAGCTGCGCATGGCTTTCACGCTCCCGCGGCTCCTTCGCCGCGTTGGTGCCGCTCTCGTGCACACCCAGTACGCGCTGCCGCATCGTTGTCCGTGTCCCGGTGTGGTCACGATCCACGATCTCTCGTTCGAGCACGATGCAGTTGATGGGTCGCCGCGACCGCTTCGTCTTCCGGCGCATCGTGCCACGCTCGGCGCGTCGGGCCGTCCGGGTGCTCACGGTGTCGGAGCGCTCGAAGAAGGACCTCGTCGAGCTGTACGGCCTCGATCCCGCCGCTGTCGTCGTGACGCCGAACGGTGTCGACCCGGTCTTCCGGCCGGGGGAGGGTGGCTCCCACGACTACGTGCTCTCGGTCGGCGCCGTCCAGCCGCGCAAGAATCAGCTCGCGGCGCTCGAGGCAGCGCAGGAGGTCGGGCTGCCGCTCGTCGTCGTCGGCCCGGAGAAGGACGCCGCCCTTGCGCGGCATCTCCGCGAGCGCGGCGCCACGATGCGCGGCTACGTCGACGTCACCGAGTTGGCCGAGCTCTACCGGGGAGCCGCGTGTCTCGTGCAGGCGTCGCTGTACGAGGGCTTCGGCCTGCCGGTCCTCGAGGCGATGGCAAGTGGCACGCCGGTTGTGACCGTGCGGGACGACGCACTTGTGGAGGTAGCCGGGGATGCAGCCGTGATCGTCCGCGAGGACGAACTGGCTACCGGGATCCGACGCGCTCTCGCTGAGCGAGACGCGCTCGTCGCCGCCGGCCTCGAGCGCGCGCGCGGCGTTCTCGTGGCGGGCCGCTGCCGAGCGCACCGTCGCGGTCTACGGGGAGGCGCTCGGCCGATGAGCGTTTCCGCCGTCGTCGTTTCGCACGGCCACGCTGCCGAGCTCGAACGCTCGCTCGCGGCTCTCGCACCCCAGGTCGAGCAGATCGTCGTGATCTCGAACCTGCCCGGCTCGGTTGGTGCTGGTGCCGAACGGTGTCCGCGTGCTCGAGAATCCCAGCCCGCGCTCCCTTGCCGCGAACGTGAACACCGGTATCACTGCGACCTCGGGCTCGTATGTCGTCTTCTCGAATCCGGACGCGATTCCAGCCGTCGGCGCCGTCGGCGAGCTCGCAGCGTTCATGGACACACACCCGCGCTGCGGCATCGCCGGTCCGCAGATGCTGTGGCCCGACGGGACGTGGCAACCGTCGCGGCGGCGCTTCCCGACCGTTTCCGGCACGATCGTGCGTCGAACACCGCTCCGCCGGCTCGCCCCGCCGTACGAGCACCAACGGGAGCACTATCTCCTCGACGAGCGACCGACTGAGCCCGTCGAGGCCGACTGGATGCTGGGCGCGTTCCTCCTCCAACGTCGCACGATGCTCGAGGAGATCGGCGGCTGGGACGCGGGCTACCGGCACTACGTCGAGGACATCGACCTCTGCTACCGGGCGATGCGGGCAGGCTGGGAGCGGTGGTACGTGCCGGCGGCCGTCGTCCACCACGAGTACGCCGCCGTGATCGACCACCGCTTTCTCTCACGGCATACGCTCTGGCATCTGCGGGGGATGGCGCGGTTCGTCCGCAAGCACCCTGAGCGCCTGACCGCGCTGTAGGGCGCCTACTTCGGCTGGAAGCCGTACTGGATCTGGACGCCGAGCTCGCGCCGGTCGCTCTTGCTCGGGTCGAGCACTGCCGGTACGAACGTGTCGGCGACCGTTTCTGCGCGCCACGGTCCGCTTGGTGCGGGGATCAGCACGACCTGCGGCTGCTGGTCGCACGGCCGCACGCGCAGCAGGCGCTTCGCAGTGACCCTTCCGAGATGGGCCTCCTTGTCCGGACCGATCACGATCGGCCCGATCTTGATCAGCACGCCGCCGGGGATCGGCGCCTTCGTGCAGATGGCGGCGCGAGAAAGCACGATGCGGGCGTAGCCGGGGCCGTCTGCACGCGCCGAGAAGCGGTTGTAGGAGCTTTCGTTGCCCATCCAGCCGTCCGAGAAGACGCCGGCCTGGGTGTAGGACGCCTTCATCGAATTCCCCCGCCCGATGTGGTAGAGGACAGTCCCTCTGCGCCGCGCGACCACCGGGGCCTGGAGTGCGACCCCGTTGTAGGCGAGCACGTAGTCGGTCCCGGGCGCCGGCCACAGGGTGCCGTCCCGTCGCACGAGGTCTGGGGTGAGCGTCGGCCCGGGCCCAGGCCCGGTTCCGTCCGTGCTCCACGATCGCTTCAGCGACCGGTTCCAGAACTCGAGCAACCAGATGCCGGTCGGATCGGTGATCTGCTGCGAGAGCGCGGTCACGGTTCCGCCGTGCACTGCTCGGTCGACCCAGTCGGGCGGGTTGAAGTTGTTCTGGGCCATTCGCTTCGAGAAATCGTGCTCACCGATCGAGGCGTAGATCTCTGTTGTGAGGCTCCAGCCGACGACGAGCACCGCGAGGACAGCGGCCACGGTACGCGCCGCGCGTGCGCTCCGTGCTGAAAGCGGACGCAGCACGAGCGCGGCAAGCGTCGCAACGATCACGACGACGACGAGAGCCGTGTCGATGCGTCCTGACGGCCAGCTGAGCTCGCGGTTGAGGAAAGCAAGAATCGAGAGCCCGTGGGCCTCGTAGTAGGGGAACTGGTCGAGCCGTGTCGGAGTTGCGGAGACCAGGTAGAGGACGACGGCTCCGGCCGGGAGGACGGCCCACCAGCGGGCGTCTCGCCGTGCCAGGAGGACGGCCGTACCCGTGAACAGCAGCGGGTACAGGTACATCAGGTTCCGCTCCACGACGAGGCTCGAGAAGGTCGTCGACAGGTAGGCGCCCTTTACGCCCGCGTACCAGCAGAGCGACACGAGCGCGGCGGCCGTGACGGTGCCGAAGGCGCGGAAGCCCGGCTGGCGCCAGTCGACGCGCGGCCGCGCGAGCACCGCGAGCGTCGCGATCAGGGGAAGGATCCCGCATCCGATCGCCAGAGCACCGATCGCCCAGACGCCGTAGTCGAAGATCCGTCCTTTCCACAGGGCGGTCGTCGTCGCCCACTCGGCCGAGCGGTGCCCCATGAACGCCGAGAACGCAAGCACGGCGCCGAGCGCCAGTACCCAGGCGCCAACCAAGTCGAAGCGCGTCCACGTCGTGCGCCAGCGCCGCATCCAGCCTGTCTGGCAGCCGAGCACGAGGAGGCACAGCGCAAAGGCTCCACCGATCGCGACCAACTGCGAGCGGGTCGCGGCTGCCAGGATGCAACCCGCGGCGGCGAGCCCGAGCGTGCCCCACGTCGGACGGGCCACGGCGCGCACGATGAGGTAGAAGGCAAGGGTGCTGACCGGATAGGCCCATGGCTCCTCGACGAGGATCGGGGCATAGGAGAGAGCAGGCGCCGCGATCGTCGCTACCGCCGCGAAGATCGCCCACGGGCGGCTGACGACGTAGCGCGCGATCCCATACGCGGGGAACATTGCGAGCGCCATCGCAAGCGCCTGGAGATACTTGATCGCTCCGTAGGCCGTCGAGACGGGATGGAGCCACCAGGCCGGCGCCGTCAGGTACGGGACGATCGTCGTGAACACATACGCTTGCTCCCGACGCGCAGGGTGCCCCGTCGTGGCGATCGCGCGCGAGATCTGGGTCATCTCGAGCTCGTCCGTGAAGATCGTGGGTGTCTCGCGCCGCCACGCCTGCCAGGCGTAGAGCATGGACAGGGTGAAGTACGCGATCAGCAGCGGAACGACGGCGTCAAGCGCGAACCGCTCGTGCCAGCGCTTGGGCCGCGACCCGGTGTCCGGGCTCACTCGGTCGCGCCGGCCGCGAGTGGCGCCATGGTCTCGGTGTGTCGTCGCACGAAACGGCAGGGTACCGCCGCGTCGGCGCACGCCCGCACCATGGGGTCGAGAAGCTCCTCGGGAGCGTTCGGGATCGAGACGAGCACCTCCGTCGGCTGGGCTCTTTCGAGCACGGCGGCGATCTCGAGTATCCCGCCGACGACCGCGACTCCCTGAACACGCCGCCCGCGCAACGCCGGATTGTCGTCGACGAACGCGACCACTTTTGCCGTGGCATCCTCGCGCAACTCGCGCACGAGGCTGCGACCAGCCCGCCCGGCGCCGATCACGACGATACGCCGCCGCGCTCCGCGGTTGCGCAGTCCGGCCAGTTCGGGGAGCAGGCGAAGCATCAGCCGTGAGGTGGTCACAAGCGCTGTGCAGATCACGGCATCGACGACGAAGACACGGGCCGGGAAGTCACCGAGCGGCCTCGTCGCAACGATCACTGCGAACGCGAGCACCTCCGAGACCCCGACGGCGATAGCGATCGCGAAGGCGTCGCGCGCGGTTGCGTAGCGCCACACCCGCCGGTAGATCCGGAAGGCGACGAACGCGACGTAGCGCATGCCGAGCACGACGGGCAGCGAACCGAGGAACACCGACCGCTGCGCCGCGCTCCCTTCGCCGCCGACGACGATCAGGTACGAGAGCAGGAACGAGCTGCAGACGAGCGCGAAGTCGACCAGCACCTCCACGAGCCTGCGGGGGTCGAAGGTCAGCGCATGCCGCAGCGAGGTGTCGCTCACCTGGCCGCGTCGCGTCCGCTCGTCGAGCTCGCTGAGGAAGCCGCCGAACTGAACGAGCAACACGAACGTCAGCAGCACGCCGACCGCGGTGACGCGTGGGTCGTCGAGGATGTTGTAGGCGACGCTGGTCGCGCCGAGCGCGAGGGCGATGATCGTGAGCAGCCCGACAGCCTTGAACTCGCTCAGACCGAAGTAGACGAGCCGGTGCGAGGAGTGGTCTTTGCCACCTTGGCTGACGGGTCGGTGCTCGGCCAGCCGTCTGATCGTGACGAGCGTGGTATCGAGAATCGGGATCGCGAGCACGAGCAGCGGAAGGAGGATGGTGGCGACCGTCGTTCCCGCTGTCGTCCAGCTCGCTGCCAGCCCGAGCGCGGCGAGCAGGAAGCCGAGCACCTGGCTGCCAGAGTCGCCCATGAAGATGAGCGCGTCGCCGCGCGGGCGCAGGTTGTACGGCAGGAATCCGCCGCAGGCGAAGCCCAGTGAGAGCGCGAGGACGAGCACGAGGTCGTTCGGGTGCTGCGTTGAGGCGTCGATCGCGAAGTAGGCGCAGGCGACGGCAGCGAGCGTCGCGGCCAGGCCGTCCATGTTGTCGAGCAGGTTGAAGGCGTTTGTGATCCCGACGAGCCAGATGACCGCGATCGCGGTCGCAAGGACGCTGTTCCCGATCAACTCGACCCGGAGCCCGCTCGCGACGGCGAGCCCTGCCGCGGCAAACTGGGCCGCAAGCTTGGCCAGTGGGCTGAGATGGCGGATGTCGTCGAGGAGGCCCGCTGCGAAGAGGATCAGGCATCCCCCCACGATCCCCGCCAGCTCCCAGGTCGCGTCGACGGCACCCACCGCGACAGCGAGCAGCACTCCTGCGAGCAGGCCGCAGACGATGCCGACACCGCCAAAGGTGGGCGTTGGGCGGGCGTGCCAGCGCTCCCCCGTCGGAACCGCCACGAGGCGGTCTCCGAGCGTCGACCGCAGCAGTGCCCAGAGGACGACCGCCGCCACCGGCAGCGCGGCGATCGTGACAGCGGCTGTCATGCCCGTAGGGTAGTCCCTGGCCCCTCCGGAGGTGCCTCCTCGCAAGTACTTACACTGCTCCTCGGATGAGCGTCTACGCCGATCTCTACCGCTACCGCGAGCTGTTCGCGAGTCTCTTCCAGCGCGATCTGCGGGCCAAGTACAAGGGCTCGGCGCTCGGGCTGCTGTGGACGCTCGCGCTGCCGTTGATGCTGATGCTCGTCTATCTCGTCGTCTTCTCGGTGCTGTGGAAGTCGCCGACGACCGAGGTCGATCACTACTGGCTCTTCCTGCTCTGCGGCCTGCCGCCCTGGGTTTTCTTCGCGACGTCGCTGCAGTCGTCCGCCCGCAGCCTGCTCGAGAACGCCAGCCTGATCCGCAAGGTGCGCTTCCCACGTCAGCTCGTGCCGCTCTCGATCGTGGCCACGCAGCTCGTCGCGTTCGTCGTGATGACCGGGATTGTCCTTGTCCTGTCGGTGATCGTCTTGCCTGATTCGCGTGGCACGGCGTGGCTCGTGATCCCGATTGCCGCCGTGATCGTGCTGTTCGTCTCCGGGCTCTCGCTCGCGGTCTCCTCTGCAAACGCGATCTACCGCGACATCGAGTTCGTCGTCGCGGCGCTGCTGCTGCCGCTCTTCTTCCTGACGCCGGTGCTCTACAGCGTCGACCGGCTCCCCGGCGCCGAAGCGCACCCGTGGCTCCTGAACCTGATCCAGTGGGGCAATCCCCTCACGCCGGTCGTCGAGTGCTTCCGGGCGCCACTGTTCCTCGGTGAGCTGCCCTCCACCGCCAATCTCGTCTACCTCGTCGTCGAGACCGTCGTCGCGCTCGCGCTCGGGGCGATCGTCTTCAGATCGGTCGACGACCGGATCGCCGCGGAAGTGTGACCGCGAGCTTCCCGTCGAACAGCCCTTCGGAGCCGTCGTAGGCCGGAAGGCCGAGGTGCTCGGACGCCTCGAGCCCGTTGAGCAACGAGGGAAGCAGGAGCGGGAGCCCGAAGCGCGGATTGCGCCCGCCGCCCCCACGCCACGGATCGAGATCGTGGTCGCGCCCTTCGGCCTCGACCGCGGTGCCGACCGCCTCCCAACCCTCGGCGTGTGCGTCGAGCAGCAGGCGTGACCAGCCGGGCGGCGGGATCGCCCCCGCAACGAGGTGGGCCACCGCGACGGCCTCGTCGGTTGACGATCGGCTCCTCCTGTGCTGCGAGCGCCGCCGCCGTCGCTGAGTCCGCGCCGCCGCGAACGACGACGGCAAGCCGCCGCTCGTCGATCCGCGGCGCCACCTCGAGCTCGACCGCGAGCGGCGTGCAGCCGACTTCCTCGAACCAGAACCGGTGCTCCTCGACGAGGTCGAACGCCAGCCGGTAGGCACCCGGTGCCCGCGGCGCGGTCACGACGAGCTCGAGCTCGACCCGCTCTCCGGGGGCGACCGGGTGCGGCAGCGCTGTCCGCGGGCCGTCCCAGACGATCGGGTTGTCGAGCGTGTCGAGCCAGTGGAACGACGCCTGGACGCCGTCCGTTCCTTGCGAGCGCCACGTCGCGGTGCCGGCGTTCTCGAGCGAGACGCGCGCCACCGTTGTCACCCCCGCACGCTGAGGATCGAGTGACCACGCGAGCCAGCGGGGCGCGAGCGGCCCAGCGCTGACGGGATGCTCGCCGACTCGGTTCACAATGAGGGCTACTCTAGTTGGGTGAGCGAGCCGCTTCTCGTGCGCGCCGCCCGGCGCGAGGAAGTCGAGCGCACGCCGGTGTGGTTCATGCGCCAGGCGGGCCGCTCGCTTCCCGAATACCGCGCCATCCGCGAGCAGCACGCGTTCTTCGACGTCGCGCACACGCCCGAGTTGTGCGCGGAGGTGACCCTCCAGCCCGTGCGTCGCCACGATGTCGATGCGGCCGTGATGTTCGCGGACATCATGACGCCGGTGCTCGGGATGGGCCTCGACGTGAGGCTCGTCGAAGGCATTGGCCCGGTGATCGACGCTCCCGTGCGCACGCTCGCCGACGTCGAGCGCCTGCGGATCCCCGAGCCGGAGGAGGCGTTCGCTCCCGTACTCGAGGCAGTCGGTCTCGTGCGGGAAGCTCTGCGCCCCGACCAGGCGGTGATCGGTTTTTGCGGTGGTCCGTTCACGGTCGCGGCGTACCTGATCGAGGGGAAGCCGAGCCGCGAGTTCTCGACCGCAAAGAGCCTCATGCTCTCCCAACCCGACCTCTGGCACGCGCTCCTCGCCAGGCTCGCCGAGACGTTCGTCGGGCTACGTCGCAGCCAAAGTGCGCGCGGGCGCCGACGTGATCCAGCTGTTCGACTCGTGGGTGGGCTCTCTGTCGCCGGCTCAGTACCGTGAGTACGTCGCGCCGCACTCCGCACGCGTGCTTGCGGCAGTCGACGTTCCGACGATCCATTTCGGCACCGGCACCGCGACGTTGCTCGAGGAGATGGCGGCGGCGGGAGGCGACGTGATAGGCCTCGATTGGCGGATCCCGCTCGATCTCGGCTGGGCCCGGGTGCCTGACCGGGCGGTGCAGGGCAATCTCGATCCGGCCGTGTTACTCGCGCCGTGGGACGTTGTCGAGGCCGAGGCGCTCGACGTGCTCGCCCGCGCCGGCGGTCGGCCGGGGCACATCTTCAACCTCGGGCACGGGGTCTTTCCCTCCGTCGACCCGGACCTGCTGACCCGGCTCGCCGCGCTCGTCCATGAGCGCACGGCCACGGCGGTCGCGGCATGACCGTGCGTCTCCGTCCGTTGCACGAGGCCGAGTTCGCAGCCTGGGAAGCGCGCTCGAAGGCCTCGTACGCCGACGACATGACCAGCCACGGAGGCGTTGATCCCGAGCGTGCGCACGACAAGGCGGCCCGGGATTTCGCCACCCTGTTCCCGGACGGCTTCGGCGCCGACGACCAGCACGTCTGGGTGATCGAGGACACGGAGGGCGGAGTCGGCCATGGCTGGCTTGGCGAGCGCGACACTCCCGATCGCGGCCGCATTGCCTACGTGTACGAGATCGAGATCGACGAGGCGCACCGCGGGCTGGGCTACGGGCGGGCGGGAATGCTGCTGCTCGAGGAGGAGGCACGAGCGCTCGGCTACACCCGGATCGAGCTCAACGTCTTCGGTGGCAACGACGTTGCGCGCGGGCTCTACCAGTCGCTCGACTACGAGGAGCTCGCAGTCTCGATGGGGAAGGACCTCACGTGAAACCCGGCGAGATATCTGCCGAGGGCGTCTCCCGCCGCTTCCGTGTGCACGCGCGTGAGACGCGAACGCTCAAGGATCTCGTCGTCGCCCGTGGCCGCACCGGCGGCGAGGACGTCTGGGCGTTGCGCGACGTCTCGGCCGAGATCGCCCCGGGAGAGGCGGTCGGGCTCGTCGGCCGCAACGGTTCCGGCAAGTCGACGCTCCTGCGCGTCCTCGCCGGCATCATCAAGCCGACGAACGGCACCGTGCAGGTGGGAGGCCGCATCGGCTCGCTGCTCGAGCTGGGAGCCGGCTTCCACCCGGACTTCAGCGGCCGCGAGAACGTCTATCTGAACGGTTCGATCCAGGGGCTGCGCCGCTCCGAGATCCGCGAGCGCTTCGACGAGATCGTCGCCTTCGCCGAGATCGAGCACGCGATCGACCGGCCCGTCCGGACGTATTCGAGTGGGATGGCGATGCGCCTCGGCTTTGCGATCGCCGCCTTCCTGCAGGCCGACGTGCTGCTCCTCGACGAGGTCTTCGCTGTCGGCGACGAGAACTTCCAGCGCAAGTGCTTCGGCGTCATCGCGGCCTTCAAGAACCAGGGCGGCACGATCCTCTTCGTCTCGCACGATGCGCAGGCGGTCGAGCGGCTCTGCGAGCGTTCGATCCTCCTCTCCTACGGCGAGAGGGTCTACGACGGCCCGACCCACGAGACGATCGGGCGCTACCGGCGCCTGCTGGCGGACGACCTCGACGCTGCGACCGGCGACGGGACGGAGTGGGGCGGCGGTGAGGCCGAGATCGTGGGCGCCCGCCTGCTCGACGCGGACGGCGCCGAGCGGCGCCAGTTTCTGGCGGGCGAGCCGCTTCGGCTCGAGGTCGACCTGCGTGCCCATGCGGCAATCGAGCCACCGCGACTCCAGCTTCAGGTGCGCGACACGACCGGATTGCTTGTCGCCGAGGAGGTCGTCGACACGGCGGCGATCGGCTGGCCGAGCGGGCAGGGGACAACGACAGCACGGCTCGACGTGGCGCGGCCGTCGCTGGCGTTCGGCCGTTTCAGAGTGCGACTCGGTCTCGTTTCTACGGGCGGCGCGACGCTGCATCGGCTCGACGAGGCGCTCGATTTCCTCGTCTATCCGGAGGGTGAGGATCGCGGGTTGGTGCGCCTCGGAGGAACGTGGCAGGCCAGCGCGAATCAGGAGGCCCGATGAGCTACAAGACCTGCCAGGACTGGCCGGAGCTGATGGAGCTGGCGCCGGATCTCCAGTTCAAGCACATCTCCGTGGCCGAGGCCCAGCTGCCGTTCGACGTGCTCTCGGAAGTTTCGCACGTGTCTCTCGGTGAGGTCGTGATGTGCTGCGACCTCGACCATCACGTGTTCTACGGAGCGCACACCGACGGCGAGGTCGCCGCGGCGCTGATCAGCTCTCACTGGTACGAGGTGCACGAATGGGCCACGTCAGGCCCCGGCGCCTCGGCCAGCGCAGCCTGACGCACCGGCCACGACCCTCCTCGCCGGCAGAGCCGGCCTCAGAGCCGCGCCGGAGGCGTCAGGACGGCCTGACGCTCGGCTGTTCGTCGAGCCGTGCGTAGGCTCTGGGCGTGAGCACCGTCGTCGTTCCCTTCCGCTCGGGAGGCAAGAGCAGGCTCCCCGAAGAGATCCGCGCCGACGTCGCGTTCGCGATGCTTCATGGCGTGCTCGAAGCCGCTTGCGCATACGCCGAGGGCGTGAAGCTCGTCACCAGCGATGCCGCCGCCATGGCCGCGGCCGTCGAGCTCGGTGTCGAGGTCGTCGCCGACCCGGGAGGCGGTCAGGGCGCTGCGGTCGAAGCCGCGATTCTCGGAGTCGACGGCATCTGCCTGATCGTCAACGCCGACCTCCCACGTGTGCTCGTGTCCGACCTGACAGCGCTGGCGGCACCTCCACGCGCTGGCGCCGTTGCGATCGCCTCCGCGGCCGATGGCACCACGAACGCGCTCGGCCTGCCGTCCGCGGAGGCGTTCAAGCCGCTCTACGGGCCGGGCAGTGCTGCCCGCTTCGGGGCTCACGCTGCCGCGGTCGGGCTCGAGGTTCGCAATCTCGACCTGCCGAACCTTCGCGACGACGTCGACACGGCCGCGGATCTCGAGCGGCTCGGCCTGCCCGCGTGAACATCGTCCTGCTCTCCGGCGGCGTCGGCGGCGCCAAGCTCGCGGCCGGGCTGCACGACGTTCTCGCGTCGGGGGAGCTGACCGTGGTCGGAAACGTCGGGGATGACCTGGAGGTGCTCGGCCTCCACGTTTCGCCCGACCTCGACTCGGTGCTCTATGGCCTTGCCGGGTTGAACGACACCGAGCGCGGCTGGGGGCGGGCCGGCGAGACCTGGCAGGCGCTCGAGGCGGTGCGCGCCTGGAACGGCGAGGACTGGTTCATGCTCGGCGACCTCGATCTCGGGCTCCACCTCGTGCGCTCGCAGGCGCTCCGCGAGGGCGAGCGCCTTTCGGCGGTCACCGCACGACTCGCGAGGGCGGCAGGTCTCGAAACGCGGCTGCTGCCCGCGACCGACGACCGCCTCCGCACGCACCTCGTCACCCCCGCGGGCACGTTCGCCTTCCAGGAGTGGTTCGTCGCGCGCCGCCACGAGGACGAGGTCGACGCCCTGATCTACGAGGGCGCAGACATGTCCCAACCGGCCCCCGGTGTGCTCGACGCGATCGCCGCCGCCGACGCAATCGTGATCGCGCCGAGCAACCCGTTCGTCTCGATTCACCCGATCCTCGCCGTGCCCGGCATTCGCTGGGCGCTCGAGGCGAGAACCGTGCCCTCGGTTGCCGTCAGCCCGCTGATCGGAGGCCTCGCTGTCCGAGGCCCGCTCGACCGCATGATGCAGCGCCTGGTCGGCGGAACGACCCCAGCGCATGTGACAAAGTGTTACAAGGATCTGCTCGACACGCTCGTGATCGACAGCGCCGATGCACCGGCTGACGCGGACGTGCCTCTCGTCGTCACCGATACGCTCATCACCGATCGCGAGGCTGCACGTCGCCTCGCCGAGACGACGCTGGAGGTAGCGGTGGGGGGGCCGAGGTGAGGATCGCTCTGATTGGAGGCACCGGCGCGTTCGGCACCGCCCTCGCGGTGCGGCTGCGCAAGGGGGGCTACGAGGTCGTGATCGGGTCGCGCGACGCCGAGCGGGCCCAGGCTGCCGCGGCAGCACTCGGCGTCTCGGGCGCCACGAACGAGGATGCCGCCCGTACCGCCGACCTGATCGTCCTGACGACAAAAGCCGACGGGGCAGTCGAGGCGGCGGCGGCGCTGCGGGGCGCGATCGGCACGACGCCGCTCCTCTCGGTTGCGGCGGAGCTCGCCGTCACCTCGGACGGCGTCGTTCCCACGGTCGAGGCGACGTCGATCGCCCAGCGGATCCAGGCGGTCGTCGACGCACCGGTTGTCGCCGGTTTTCATTCGCTCGCCGCCTCCAACCTCGGTGGGGATGTTGCGCCCGACGAGGACACGCTCGTCTGCGGCGACGATGCCGAGGCCAAGGCGCTCGTGCTCGAGCTCGCCGGGAAAGTCACCTCGGGCCGGGCGATCGACGCGGGGCCTCTCGCCAGCGCGCGAACGCTCGAGGGCATGACCGCGGTGATCATCAATGTGAACAAGCGGTACAAGACCCGCGCCGGCCTCCGCATCACCGGCGTCGATTGACGATGGAGACCGAGATCCGGTTGATCCCGCTCGCCGGGCTGCCCGAGCTCGAGGAGGGTGACGACCTGGCGGCGCTCGTTGCGGAGGCCGCAACGCGTGCCGGAGGGCTCGTGGCCGGAGACGTCGTCGTCATCGCGCAGAAGGCCGTCTCGAAGGTCGAGGGCCGGATCGTCCGCCTCGGCGAGATCGAGCCCACCGCGCGCGCAGTCGAGCTGGCGGGCGACGAGGGCGACCCGCGTCACGTGGAAGTGATCCTGCGCGAATCCGTGGAGGTCGTCCGTGCGCGGCCGCCGCTGCTGATCACGGAGACCCGCCACGGGTTCGTCTGCGCCTCGGCGGGCGTCGATGCGTCGAATGCAAAGGGCCCGGACACGGTGATTCTGCTGCCGCTCGATCCCGACGGCTCCGCAGCCGCGCTCCGCGAGCGGTTGGCCGAGCTGACCGGCGTCGCCCCGGGTGTGATCGTCAGCGACTCGTTCGGCCGGGCCTGGAGGCAGGGGACGACCGACGTGGCGCTCGGCGTGGCAGGGATCACTCCTCTGCGGGACCTTCGCGGAACGCGCGATGCGAGCGGCCACGAGCTGCGTTCGACGATGATCGCGGTCGCCGACGAGATCGCCGGTGCGGCCGAGCTCGTGATGGGAAAGAGCAGGGGC
Source organism: uncultured Thermoleophilia bacterium (assembly GCA_963829285.1). Taxonomy (GTDB): domain Bacteria; phylum Actinomycetota; class Thermoleophilia; order Gaiellales; family Gaiellaceae; genus Gaiella. Next base: position 84,659 of record CAWHHW010000005.1, read on the forward strand.
GTTCCTGCTGCGATCGTCCGCGGTGTCGACGCCGTCGGCGTGGGCAACGGGTCCGATCTCGTGATGCCCCGCGCGCGTGATCTGTTCAGGTAGTCGGAGGTAGACTTCGGGTATGCGAAAGCTCGCTATCTGGGGAACGGCGACCTCCGACTCGCACGAGGCGTGGGTGCAGTCGATCTCGGCGAAGTTCACCGCCGACGGGTTCACGATGGTCGACGATCACGCCGACGCCGATTTCGTCCTCAACATGTTCGACGCGGCCGATCCGAAGGCGTTCCGGCGCTCGTCACGCGGCACCTACTCGGCCTCGTTCTACGAGCTCGACGAGGTTCCAGAGGATGTGCTTCGCACGAGCTATCCGAACCTCGTCCGCACGCTCGCGAACGTCGTCGTCCTCCACGTGCCCGGCCGGGGAGTGTGGTTCACGACGATGGAGCGAGGGACGTACAAGATCTCCGACGATCCAGCCGAGGTGTTCGAGCGGCTGGCGCCGCTTGCGAAGTCGAAGCTCGTGATCGACAACGAGTTCGTGCCCGACCTCGAACCGGAGCTCTGGGACGGCGACGAGATCACGCTCGACATCGGTGCCGCCGGCAAGCGCATGGGCGAGCTCGATCTGCTGCCGGCGCCGTTCCCGGTGCACGAGTTCCTCAACGAGCGCGACCTCCGTCACGTGATGCGGCTCTACCAGGTCGGCGGCCTCTCCTACGGCAACCTGTCTGCCCGGAAGGACGAGACGCGGTTCTGGATGAGCGCTTCAGGCGTCGACAAGACCGAGCTCGAGGAGCCCGGTCGCGACATCCTGCTCGTCACCGGGTACGACGAGCCGAATGCCCGCATGGTGATCAGCGTTCCACCCGGCGTCGAGCCACGGCGCGTGTCGGTCGACGCGATCGAGCACTGGATGATCTACCAGGCGCATCCCGACGTCGGGGCAATCCTCCACGTTCACGCCTGGATCGAGGGCATCGCCGCTACCGACATCAACTACCCGTGCGGCACGCAGGAGCTCGCCGAGTCGGTCGCTGAGCTGATCGATCTCGAGCCCGATCCCGCGCACGCGGTGATCGGCCTGCGCAACCACGGCATCACGGCCACGGGCGACAGCCTGACGGAGATCCTCGACCGCATCCAGGCGAGCATCCTCCGCCAGGTGCCGATGACGTGATGGAAGCCGTGATGAGGGACGGTATCGCAGCTTCCATCACGTGTTGCTTGCTGCACCGCTTCGCGGTGATCCTGAAGCTGGGAACCTACGGTTCCCCGGGGAACCCTCCCTTCCTGGAGCCCGGTTGGTGACGTAGGGGCGAGGCGCATGCCTCGCCCGCGTGTCCAGCTCAGGCGCTACGTCGAAGGCGCAGCAGAGCGAACACCGCCAGCAGCGGCGTCAGCACGAGATCGTTCGCCATGCACCAGACGCAGATCGCGTCGATCACGAAGAGCTGCACGATCACGAGGTACACCGCGAACGCGAGCGCCACGACGGCGAGTGCCGCCGTCAGCGTGCGGGCGAGCTCCGAGTCCCAGATCGTCAGCACGAGCACCCCGATCCACGCGGCGAGCCCGAGCACCGCCACCGGTATCCCCACGAGGATCGCGTAGCTCGAGTCCTGCACCGTCTCGCAGCCGCTGCTGCCTGTGCAGATCAGCGCTTTCGGCTGGTAGTGGACGTACGTGAGGTAGGCGGCAAGCGCGATCCCGGCCACTGACACGAGTATCAGCCCGACGCGGAGCAGCCGGTCGCTCACCGGCCGAGTGCCTTGTTCAGGATCTTCCTGAACGCATCTCCGCTGTAGGAGTCCGGGTGGACGACCTTCGGCGGGGCCGTGCCGATCTTGACGAAGAACCACGGCGTCCCGGGAACGTCACGTCGTGCAGCTTCGGCCGCGTGCGCGTCGGCCTGGTTGCGGATAGCGGCACTCTTGGAGTCGGCGATGAGCTGAGCGAGATCGAGCCCCTTGACGCTGCCCAGCAGCCGCTTCACCCCACGGTCTGTCGCAACGTCCTTCAACTGCGGCTGATTCTCGTAGAACAACTCGGCGACCTGCCAGAGCTTGTGCTGGCGTCCCGCGGCGAGCGTGTACCTCAATGCGGGCCCGGATTGCGCGGAGACGATGTCGAGCCCGCGGAAGTCGACCTTCACGAGCCCGCGCTTGACGTACTCGTTGACGATCGTGGGAAACGCCTCGCGCATGTAGTCGGCGCAATGCGTGCAGGCGAGGTCTTCGAACTGGATCAGCGTCACCTTCGCGGACTTCTGACCGAGCACGGTGTCGCGCTGCGGGATCGTCCCGACGAGCGCGGTGCCAGGAGATGCGCTCGCGGCGGCCGCGAGGCTGCATAGAGCCGTGGCGACGACGGCCGTGATCCAGGTCAGGCGCACGGTTATCCCTTGAGTGCGTCGTCGAGAGCGGGGCGGAACGCGTCGGGAGTCAGTGTCTGAACCTGGATCGCGTACGGCTTCGCCCCGGCGATGCTGATCGCGAACGTCGGTGTTCCCTGCAGCTTGAGTACCGTGGCCTCTCCCTTGACGGCGGCTGCCTCTTGGTTCACGGCGTCACTGTTCGCCTGTGACTTCACCTTGGCCGCGTCGAGCCCGGGCACCTGCGCCAGGATCTCGTCGACCTTCGCGTCGGTCACCCAGCCGGAGTTCTCCTTGCCCTGCGCTGCGTAGAACAGCCCGGCAACCTCCCAGAGCTTGTTCTGGAAGCCGGCCGCGATGATGGTACGCAACGCCGTGTCGGAGTCGGGCCCGAGGAATGCGAGCCCGCGGAAGTCGAGCTGGACCTTCCCCGTCCTGACGTACTCACTCACGATTGCGGGGAGCGCCGCGTCTGTGTACTGCTTGCAGATCGGGCACTGGATGTCTTCGAACTGCAGCATCCGCACCTTCGCCTTGGGGTTGCCGAGCACGGAGCCGTGTTGGGGGATCCCCTTGACGAGCGCGAGCGCGTCTGTCGACGAGCTGCTGGGCTTGGAGCTGCCGCGGGTGAGGAGGCTGCCGCCGATCAGTCCGGCCGCGACGACGGCCGCAGCGACGATCGCCAGGACGAGATTTCGATTGCCGTTGCCGGCACTCGACTTTGGTTTCGGGACGGGGGGCATCAGTGCGAAGTCTGCCTTGCAAACAGGACTTCGGTGTTGAGAACAGGTTGAATCTCCCCATGGACCCCGATGTCAGACGCCGGGCGCTCGTCGAGGCGGGAATCGCGATCACCTCGGAGCTCTCGCTCGACGCCGTTCTTCAGACGCTCGTCCGGATCGCCGCCGAGCTGACGGATGCTCGCTACTCGGCTCTCGGCGTGATCGACCGTGCGGGCCGAGAGCTCGAACGGTTCGTCACGCATGGCCTGGACGAGGCTGCTCGGGACGCGATCGGCGATCTGCCGCGCGGGCGTGGGATCCTCGGTGTGTTGATCGCCGACGCGCGGCCGCTGCGGCTCGACGACCTCACGCGTGACCCTCGAGCGGTCGGCTTCCCGGCGAACCATCCGCCGATGCACAGCTTTCTCGGCGTGCCCGTGATGACGCGGGGAGTGGCCTTCGGGAATCTCTACCTGGCCGAGAAGCAGCCGTCGGGGACCTTCACCGAAGAGGACGAGGAGATCGTCACGGTGCTCGCCGCCCAGGCCGCGGTCGCGATCGAGAACGCGGGCAGCGTTCAGCGCGATGCGCTGCGTCGGGCGGTGCGGGCGCAGGAGGCGGAGCGGCGGAGGCTTGCGCGCGAGCTTCATGACGAAACCGGTCAAGCGCTCACGTCGATCTTGCTCGGGCTCTCCGCCGTCGAGAGCGCGGAGAGCGCGGAGGCCGCTCGGCTGGCTGCGGCCGAGTTGCGCGGTCTCGTCGTGCGGACGCTCCAGGACGTGCGGCGGCTCGCCGTCGAGCTGCGGCCGTCTGCGCTGGACGACTTCGGCCTCGAGCCCGCCGTTCGCCGGCTCGGCCAGACGGTCAGCGAAGGCGGCGAGCTCGACGTGCAGGTGGAGGTCAGGCTCGGTGACGAGCGCCTCCCGGACGACGTCGAGACGGCGCTGTACCGCATCGTGCAGGAGGCTCTCACGAACGTCGTCAAGCACGCCGGCGCTGCCCACGTCAGCGTCGTGCTGACGCGGAAGCGGGAGAGTGTCGCGGTGATGATCGAGGACGACGGCCGCGGGTTCCATGCGTCCGAGGTCTCGGCGGATGGTCTCGGCCTGCTCGGCATGCGCGAACGTGTCCAGCTCCTCGACGGGACGCTCGAGCTCGACCCGACGCCGGGAGCTGGGACAACGCTCATCGTCGAGCTGCCACTCGCGTAGCCCAGAACCGTCAACGAATCCTCCGTCGATTGCTGTTCGCGGACTGTGGCTGCGAAGCCGCTTGATGTCATCGGCGCAGGTTCGGATCGGCGTTGCGGGTTATCCGCGACCGATCAGGCGGTGGCTGCATCGCGCGCAAGCGCCGCGATCGTGCGCCCGAACGCGGGCGCGAACTTGAACCCGTGGCCAGAGCAGGCGGACGCTACGACGATCCTGCCGTGCCGTTCGAGCACGAACGATTCGTCAGCGGTATTCGTGTAGAGGCATGTCTCGACGGCGACCGGCTCCGGATCGAGTCCCGGGTACCGCTTCGCGGCCCAGCTCGCGATCCAGCGCACGATCGCCGGGTCGGGCTCCCCCGGCTCGTCTGGATCGGCCGGCGGGCCGGCGTGGTGCAGACCTGCCTTGAGGCCCACTCCCGGTGCGGCGAGCGCGTAGTTGATCAGCCCCGGTCGGAGCAGGCCGTGCTCGTCGGCATTCGGTACGGCGTCGTCGATCACCGGTGGCAGACCGAGCGGATCCGGGAGCCCGAAGAACGCGACGGTCTCCCGTGTGGGCACGACAGGGAGCTCGATCGCGACCCCGCCGAGCAGCCCTCGGGCCCACGCCCCTGCGGCGACGACGCAGGCCTGCGCCACGATCTCGTCCCCGTCGGTCTGGATCCGGACCGAGCCGCGGTCGAGCTCGAGTGCGAGCACGCGTCGGTGATCGAGAACGACGGCGCCGGCGGCGACCGCAGCGGAGAGCAGCGCCTCGTAGGCCCGGTCGGCCAGGGTGATCCCACCGTCCGGGTGGTAGAGCGCCCGCTCCTCGGGCTCGGCATTGATTGCCCAGCGCTCGGTCACCTCGGCGCCGGTGAGCATTTCGTGTCGGACGCCACAGGCGGCGAGCGCGCGCGCATTCTCTGTCGCGACGGTGCCGAAGTCGAGGCCCCCGGTGTGCACGATCAGCTCCTCGCCGCACTCCGCCTCGAGCTCCCGCCAGGCCTGTACCGCACCTTGAGCAAGCCGCACGTGATGCGTGTCGGGATACGAGAGGCGGAAGATCCTGGACGCGCCGTGACTCGAGCCGCGATCGTGACGCAGCCCGAACTGCTCCACGAGGATGACGCCGCGCCCCGACTGCGCAAGCGCGCGAGCGGTCGCGACGCCGGTGATTCCGGCCCCGACCACGACGATGTCGGCGTCCCGCCCCACAGGGGCGATCCTAGGCGACGAGTGCGCGAGCAGCCTTCGATGCTGCCCGCGAGAGAGCCTGGTACGCGCGCGCGCGGTCTGCCTTTGTGCCGGCGGTCTCCGCCGCCTCGGCCGCGCGAACCTTGTCCGCAACGGCCGCGTCGAGAGTCTCCTTGCCGACGGCGAGCGCATGCTCCGATACGCCCGTACGCCTCGCAAGCTCTCGCATCACCTGGAGCGACGGGACCCGCTCACCACGCTCGATGCGTGAGATGTACGCGGCGCTGCAGCCGGGGAATGCCAGGTCACGCTGACTCAGGCCCGCGGCCACTCGTGCTTCGAAGAGGCGCTTTCCCACCGCGGCGGGGTCGTCGTAGTGCGGCGTCCGCGCCCGTTTGAACGTCATCGGGGTCGTGTTTGCCATATGAACATCCACTATTGTACTCCTCGCCCGATCGCCTGGGAAGGAAGTTGGTCAGCCCGAGTGCGGCCCGTTGAAGACGACGAGCAGCGCCAGCTGCTCGTACGCGGTGAATCGGTGCTCGGCCCCGGCGGCGACGAACAGCGCCATGCCCTCGCTGAGCGCGGTCGTGGCGCCCTCGACCTCGAGCACACCGCTGCCTTCGAGCACGATGTAGACCTCGTCCTCGTCGTGGGGCTGTTGCCGGTCGGCCTCGGGGGCGACGAGCACGTAGACCCCGATCTCGAGTCCCGGCGACTGATGCACCACCTCGTAGCCGCCGCCGCGCTCGATGAGCGCCCGGTGGGTCGCGGCGACGTCGAAAGGGTGGGCGGGTACGTGCACGAACCGAAGTCTACGACTCGCGCCGACGACGACAGTACAGTGCGTTTCCGTGACAACCCGCATTCTCATCATCGACGACCATGCGGTCGTCCGCACAGGTCTCCGGCTCTTGCTCGATCGTGAGAGCGACCTGGAGGTCGTGGGCGAGGCGGGTGACGGCGACGAGGGTGTGCGCGCCGCCCGGCTCGAGAAGCCCGATGTCGTCCTGCTCGATGTCGTCATGCCCGGGCGGAGCGGGATCGACGCCTGCGCCGAGGTGATCGCCGCCTCGAAGGCAAGGGTGCTGATGCTCTCCATGCAGGACGACCCGTCGTACGTGCGGGAGGCATTTGCTGCCGGGGCCAGCGGCTACATGCTCAAGGAGGCGGCCGACTCCGAGCTCGTCCAGGCCGTGCGGGAGGTTGCGGGCGGCGGGCGCTACGTGCATCCGACACTCGGGGCGCGGCTTGCGCAGGCAGAGGTCGAGGCAGCGCGGCGAGCTGCAAGCGATCCGTTGTCGGAGCGGGAGCGCGAGGTGTTGCGCCTCCTTGCTCTCGGTCACACGAATCAGGAGATCGCCAAGAAGCTGTTCATCTCGGTGCGTACGGCCGAGACGCATCGAGCGCACATCATGCAGAAGCTCGGCCTGGCAACGCGGGCGGAGCTCGTCCGCTACGCGCTCGTCAACGGGCTGCTCGACGAGTCGTAAGCCTCGACGCGATCCTCGGCGGAACGGTCGAGGGCGCGATTGGGCTCGCGGACGACGAGCACCGGGCAGGGGGCGTTGCGGATGACCGCGTTCGAGACACTGCCGAGCAGGAGGGACGCGACCGTGCCGTACCCGCGTGTCCCGATCGCGATCAGGCGCGCGTTGATCTCCTCGGCGTAGGCGCAGATCCGCTCGGCGGGGTCTCCTGTCGTCAGGCGCGTTCGGAAGCGCACTCCGGCCGCCTCGGCACGTGCTGCCGCGTCGCCGAGTGCCGCCTCCGCGTGTGCGCGCTCTGCATCGAGCAGCTCGGGCAGTCTTGCGCTCGAGGGAAAGGCGAGCCCGAAGTCACCCTGTAGCGCGCGCCACACCGTGATCGCGGCGACCGCGTCTCCGGTCTCCATCGCGAGCGCGATCGCCTCGTCGAGCGCGGCATTCGCAACCCGAGAGCCGTCGGTTGCGACGAGGATCACACCCATACGGCGATCGTGCTGATCGAAACAGCCTCCTGCATCCGTGCGAGCGCGACGTCGCTTGCGGAAAACCCGCAGCGGGTGCGCGATGAACGACCGATGCAGTCCGACCGACGCATCGCTCAGGATAGTGCGCGTGAGCCACACGGCGGTCATCATCACCGTGGCCTACGGGATCGCCGTCGTGATTGGCGCCGTGATCTCGTTTGCCATCTTTCATTCGACGACGAGACCTCTCGACGAGGATCGCAGCGGCATCTGGACGCGGCGCGAGACGGCGTGGCTCGTGGTCGTCGTGGTCGTGCTCTTCGCCCTCCTGATGGGCACGATCTTCCTGACCCCGTACGGCAACTCGGCCGGCCCGAACGGCCAGGTGGTGCGGGTCACCGGCGTGCAGTTCGCCTGGGCGATCGACGCGCCACAACCCATCGTCACCGGCCGCCCCGTTGCGTTCCTCGCCCGCTCGCGTGACGTGGCGCACGGTTTCGGCGTCTACAACCCGCAGGGAGTCCTCATCTTTCAGGCCCAGGTCGTCCCGGATCACGAGCAGAAGATCGTCCACACGTTCACGCAGGCGGGTATCTACACCGTCCACTGCCTCGAGTTCTGCGGCGTGGGGCACCACCGCATGACCACGACCTTCGTGGTGAGGTCAGCGTGACCGACTCGGTTTCGCGCGAGATCGCGCGCCGTCTGACGATTCGCTACGTGGTCGGCTCGACGGCGATCCTTGCCGCCTCCGGCCTGCTCGGCGTCGTGCTCCGCTGGAGCCAGGCCGTGCCGCAAGCCCGCGTCGGCGACAACTTCTGGTACGCGCTGATGACGGCGCACGGCCTCGGGGCGTTCGTCGGCTGGGCCGGCTTCGCGGTGATGGGTCTCGCGTGGTGGATCCTCGCGGGCGTCGGCTTCCCGGTCCGCGGCTTCGGCCTCGCGATGGGGCGCCTGACGTGGTGGCTGATGGTGCTCGGAGTGCTCGGCGTGATCGTGACGACGATCTTCATGGGTTTCGGCGCCTCGTGGGTGTTCCTGTATCCGCTGCCGTTCTACGGCTCCGGCAACTGGGGCGACTGGGCGACCGGGCTCTTCTCCTTCTCGGTGCTGCTCGCCGGCCTCGCCATCGTGACGTGGTGCCTCGGGATCCTGCATACCGTGGTCAACCGTGACGCGCTCGACAGCGTCTCGGGCTCGGTCGCCAAGAGACTCGGGCTCTCGTTCGGCTGGGGCTTCCTGATGCCGCGCACGTTCGCGACGAAGGGCCGCCGCGTGCCGTACCCGGTGATCCCGCTCGCCGTCATCGGTCTCGACATGATCGTCGCGACGCTGCCGCTGGCCGGCCTCCTCGTCTGGCAGATCCTCCAGTCGATGCACGTCGTCGGCCCGACGAACTCGTTGCTCGCGAAGAACATCCTCTGGTGGTTCGGGCACCCGGTCGTCTATCTCCTGCTCTTCCCCGCCGTCGCCGCGTACTACTGGCTGATCCCGCGGTACGCCGGGCGGGACCTCGTCGCCGGCCACGTGATTGCGGTCGCCTGGACGGTCGCGGTGATCGCCAACGTGTTCGTGTGGGCGCACCACCTCTACCTCGACTATCCGAGCGGCACCCCGCAGGCGCAGATCAACACGGCCATGCAGCCGATCACGTTCGCGCTCGTGCTGCCCTCTGCCCTCTCGCTCTACAGCCTTGCGTTCACGATCTATCGCTCTCGCTTCCGCTGGACGCCTGCCTCGACGGCGCTCTTCCTCGGCCTCGTCGGCTGGCTCCTGGCTGGGCTGTCGGGCGTCGTCAACGCCACGATCGCGCTCGACGTCGCGATCCACAACACGCTCTGGATCGTCGGCCACTTCCATCACATGGCGATGCTGAACATCGGCCTCCTGATCTTCGGCGCGACGTACGCGCTGCTTCCCGAGCTCTCCGGCAAGGCGCTGTACAGCGAGAAGCTCGCCTGGATTCATGTGTGGACGACCTTCGTCGCCGGGATGACCGTGTTCGGGATCTGGCTCGTCCAGGGCCTCAACGGCGCCCCGCGCCGCTGGGCCGTGCTGCCGTCGAACTACGACACGTTGACTCGGGCGTCGCTGCCCTTCGTCTTCCTGCTCGCTGCAGCTCAGGTGCTCTTCTTCTGGAACGTCTGGAAGACACTGCGCGGCAAGGGAGGGGTAGCGACCTTCGATGAACGCGGCATCCCGCTGCCGTCGAAGGTGAAGTCGGACTGGACGGTCCACACGGCCGAGGGCGCGCTCGTGCTGGTGTTTCTCCTGCTCGCCTCTGCTTTTGCCGTCGGTGGATACCTCGTGGGTCGTGAGCACGGTCGCAGCAGTGGCGGCGGCACGACCACGGTGCAGACCACCACGGGTGGCGGCGGGGCTGTCGCGGGCGACGCGGCCGCCGGCGCGAAGGTGTTCGCAAGCGCGAGCTGCGGCGGCTGTCACACGCTCAGCGATGCCGGCGCGAAGGGAACCGTAGGCCCGGTACTGGACGGCGCGAACCTTTCCGCCGCCCTCGTGGCGGCGCGCGTCAGGACGGGCAAGTCGGCGATGCCGCCGTTCAGCGGCCAGCTCAGCGCGCAGCAGATCGCCGATGTCGCCGCCTACGTCAGCCAAGCCTCACAGAAGAACTAGAGGCTTACCAGCTCTTCGCGCTCTTGGGCAGCTGCGGGCGGGCGACCCGGATGCGCGCGTCGACGACGACGGCGCGGTCGGCCAGTCCGATTACCGGGTTGAGATCGAGCTCGGCAACCTCGGGAAGGTCGTCGGCGAGCTGTGAGAGCCGGTGCAGGACGTCGGCGAGGGCGGCTGCATCTGCAGGCGATGCCCCGCGGAAGCCCGCGACGAGTGTGCCGGCCTTGCCGGCGGTGACCAGCTCGTCCGCGTCGACGTTCGTCAGGGGGGCGAGCCGGAAGTGGACGTCCCCGATCAGCTCGGCGAGCACGCCGCCCGGTCCAAATGCCACCAGTGGGCCAAAGACCGGATCCTGGGCCAGGCCAGCCAGCAACTCGACGCCGCCGCTGATCAGCGGCTGCACGATGACGGGGCAGCCGATGTGCTCGGCCGCCGCGCGAACCTCGTCTGGCCCGGCCAGATCGAGGGCGACACCTCCGCTCTCGGTCTTGTGGACACCCGCGGCAGCGGTCTTGACGACGGCCGGGTAGCCGACCGCCTCAGCGGCTGCCACCGCCTCCTCGGGAGTTGCGGCCACGCGCTCTCCGACGAGTGGAAAGCCGTATGCGGAGAGCAGGTCTCGGGTCGCTGTCGGATCGAGCCATGCCTCGTCGGCGTCGGCGAGTGCCGTGGCGACGATCGCTGCAGCCGCCCCGGTGTCGATGTTCGCGAGCTCCGGCACGGTTCCGGCCGAGCGGCGGAGCCACTCCCCGTATCCGACGGCGCGGCCGAGCGCGTTGGCAGCAGCCTCCGGATACGCAAATGACGGAATCGTGGCGGCCGAGCGCAGTGTCTCGGGAGCCCCGGCCGCGGCGAGGATCGCGGCCAGCACGGGCTTCTCCTCCTCGCCCGCCTCGGCAGTCGCCTTGCTGATCGCAGCGCCCACGTCGGCCGCGTCAACCGCCACCGGCGGCACGAACAACACGATCGCGGAGTCGATTCCCGGGTCGGCGAGAATCAGCGGCAGCGCCGTGTGGAAGTTGTCGGCGGTGGCGGAGCCGAGCATGTCGACCGGGTTCGCGACGGAAGCCTCGGCCGGAAGCGCTTCGGCGAGTGCCGCGCGCGTCGCGTCGGAAAGCTGCGGCAGCGAAAGCCCTGCTGCTTCGCAGGCGTCGGCGCAGAGAATCCCGAGCCCGCCTGCATTCGTGAGCACGGCGACGCGGCGGCCCCTCGGAACGGGCTGGCTCGAAAGCAGCGCGGCGACGTCGAGCAGCCCGCCGAGTGTGTCGGCCCTGATCACCCCTGCCTGTCGGAAGACGGCGTCCACAGCCGTGTCGGAGCCGGCGAGCGCGGCGGTGTGCGAGCCCGCGGCCTTGCGGCCGGCGCTCGAGCGGCCGCTCTTCATCGCCAGCACGGGCTTCTCACGCGCGAGCCGCTGCGCGATGCGCGCGAACTTGTGCGGGTTGCCGAACGACTCGACGTACAGCAGCACCAGATCGGTGCCCTCGTCGTCCTCCCACCATTCGAGCAGGTCGTTGGACGAGACGTCCGCCTTGTTGCCGATCGAGACGAAGGCCGAAAGGCCGAGCCCGCGCGCCTCGGCGCGCTGGAGCAGTGCCAGCCCGAGTGCGCCCGACTGCGAGGAGAAGCCGATCCGGCCGGCGGGGAACGCGCGTGGTGCGAAGGTTGCGTTGAGCCCGACGGAAGCGGTTGCGATGCCGAGGCAGTTCGGCCCGACGAGCCGTGCCCCGTGCGCGCGGATCATGGCCAGCAACCGGTCTTGCCGCTCGATGCCCTCGGGCCCGGTTTCGGCGAAGCCGGCGGAGATAACGCAAAGGGCGCGCGTGCCGTTGCGCAGCGCCGCCTCGGCGGCGTCGATCACGCTGTCGCCGGGCAGGCAGATCAGGCAGAGATCGATCGGATCGTCGATCTCGTCGATCTCGCCGTACCCGCGAACGCCCGCGACCGGCTGGCCGCCTCGGTTGACGGGGTAGGCGGCGCCGGTGAACCCGCCCGCGAGGATGTTGCGGAACAGCTCGCCGCCGATCGAGCCACGCCGTGGGGAGGCGCCGATCACGGCTACGGTCTGCGGTTCGAAGAAGGGCTTCAGTGAGGCGACCACGGCAACGTGGTCGCGCTCGTCGACGAGCGCGCGGAAGCGTTCGGTCGGCTCGATCGGGAACCGCACCTCGACGACGCCGCTCTCGAGGGTGCGGCTGGCCCGGAAGCCGATGTTCTCGAAGACGGAGAGCATGGTCGCGTTCTCGGCGAGGACCTCGGCGATGAAGGCTTCGATGCCGTGAGCGGCGGCGCGTTGCGCGAGCTGCTCGACCATTCGCGTGCCGATGCCCTTGCGCTGGAAGTCGTCGGCGACCGCGAAGGCGGCCTCGGCAAGGTGGGGGTCGCGGAGGCGCACGTAGTTGCCGATCGCGACGATGCGCTCGTCGTCGGCGTCACCCATCACGCCGACGAGCGATCCCCGCGCGGACCAGTCGGGCTCGGTCAGGGTGCGCGCAAAGCGGTCGTCCGCCTGTGTGAGCCCGTGGAAGCGTAGAAAGCGGCTGCGCACGGAGAGACCGGCGAAGAATGCGACGATCGCCGACACGTCGCTCTCGGCGGGGGGCCGCAGGCGCAACGTGGTGCCGTCTCGCAGGATGACGTCAGTAGCCGGCGAGGCAGGGTGGACGAGCCCGGTCACTGCCACAGAGTGCCCGACGTCGCGCTCCGGTGCATCCGGGACGGGCGCGGAGCACGGCGCGGAAAACCCGCAGCAGCGCAGATATACCCAGGGTTACACCCAGCGAGGAATGGTTCCCACGGCCAGGACGGTCTAGCCTCACCGGTCATGATCACTCGCACGATCCACAGAGGAGCGGGACTGACGTTGCGGCAGCGCGAGGTGGTGACGCTGATCGCGGCGGGGTGCTCGAACGACGAGGTCGGAGAGCGGCTCGGGATCTCGTCGCGCACGGCGAAGGCGCATTCGGACACGTTGCGCTCGAAGCTTGGCGTGAGCCGGCGTCGACAGATTCCGGTCGCGTTCAGGGTGTTGACGGGGGAGGATCCGCTCTCTGCAAGCCTCGGCCTGCTGTACCGGCGGCCGGGGGCCTGACGGCAGGCGCCCGCGGCTCGCGACCCCGGCGTTCCGCGGGCGCCCCCCCTTTCCCAATGGACGTCACTGCTGTAGCTTCTCCGGTCAACGAGATGGCCGGTCTCCCGAAACCGCCGCTACGGCGTCGCCGGATTCTCGAGCGCCCGCGGCTGATTCGGGCTCTCGATAGGTCTCGCGCGCGCGTGCGAATGCTGGTTGCAGGCCCCGGGTACGGGAAGACGACGCTGGCGGAGCAGTGGGCGGCACAGGAGCGCCGCGTGGCTTGGGTTCGTTCGCGGCGCTCGTCGGCCGATGTTGCGGTGTTGGCACGGCAGTTGGCGGATGCCGCGGCAGAGATTCTCCCGGGTTGCGGTCGGCGCATGCATGAGCGGCTGAACGCGACGATCGACCCGGCCGCCGAGCTCGGCATTCTCATCGACCTGCTTTCCGATGACATGGCTGCGTGGCCGGATGACGGTTGGATCGCCGTTGACGACTACCACCACATCGGTGAGTCGGCCACGGCGGAGGCGTTCGTCGAGGGGATCATCCAGCAGTCGCCGGTGCAGGTCCTGATCTCGACGCGAGAGCGTCCGCACTGGGTCTCGACCCGCAGTGTGCTCTACGGCGATGTCCTCGAGATCGGTCAGAGCGCGCTCGCGATGAGTCAGGAGGAGATCGAGGACCTGCTGGCTGGCGCTCGTGACGGGATGAGCTCGGGTTTGCTGGCGCTCGCCGGCGGCTGGCCGGCCGTGATCGCTCTCGCGAGCCTGACGACCGGCGAGTCGCCGCTCCCCGACGAGGGTCTCGAGCTTCCCGGGCAGTTGTACGAGTTCTTTGCGGACGAGGTCTACCGGGGCCTCGAGCCGGATATCCGAGGTGGCCTCGGCCTTCTCGCTACGGCACCGAGCCTCGACCGCGAGCTTGCGATCGAGCTTCTGGGCGCAGAGCGTGCTGAGCTCGTGTGCGGCGAAGCGCTGACCCTCGGCGTGCTCGAAGAGCGCGGCGGCAAGCTCGAGCTGCACCCCCTGGCCGCCGCGTTCCTCGAGGAGCGCGCACGACGGGAAAGCAGAGCGAGATCGAGGAACCGGTAGCGAGGTGTCTTGCTGTCTATCGAAGGCGACTCGAATGGGATGCGGCATTCGATCTTGTGGCTCGATGGAACAGCAGCTGACGACTCGAGGAACTGTTCTCCGATGCTCTCGAGGGTCTGATGAATGCAGCGCGTCTGGCGACCCTCAGCACCTGGGTAGAACGCGCCGACTCGCAGAGGCTTGGAGCTCCCCATCGTGCTCGTTGCTAGGGGAGAGGTCGACCTGCGACATGGATTGCATACGTCAGCGCAGGCTATTGCGATGCGAGCCTCGATCGGAGCGCGTGGCGACGGTGACGTGCTGTTTCGAGCTCTCGAGTTGGCTGCGCGAGCGGCCCACGTCGGGTCTCGAGAGGAGGAGGCCTTAACCTTTACGAGCGCGCCGAGCGGGCAGCTCCCGATGACGGCCGACGCCGCAAGGCGATGTGGGGCAAGGTCATGTGTTCGGCGACTCTCGAACTTGATGAAGCGCACGACTTTGATGCGCGGTCCTCGAGGGGTCGTCGGTTGGGTAGAGGCCGACGAGCTTGTCCGCTTGGCTGACAAGCGGCTGTCCCTTGGGTTCCGCTTCGGCTTCGTCAAACACCTCCGGGAGGCTCGCCTCGTCGCAGAGATGGTGCCGTCACGTGGTTGATCCGTTTGTCAGGTGCTCCTTTCGCAGTGTCTTTTCGTGGGCGCTGATTCTTGGCTGTGACTACGCGGAGGCAAGCGTTCAAGCTGCGGCCCTACTGGAGGATGCGGTGGAGTACCGGGTCGACGTCGCGGTTTCGCACGCGCAGGCGATGCTCGGCTACTCCCTGGTTGGGCTCAGGCGATTCCCTGAAGCCCACGAGCAGCTTCGGGATGCTCATACCGCAGCCCGCTCCGTCAACGACTCATTTGCCGATCACAACGCATATGCGTTGACCGTCAGGCTTCTGTTGCAGGAAGGCCGCGCCATCGAGGCGTGTGCGATTGAGCCTCCCGACACCACGGTCTCGTAAAGGGATGCGGGGCGAGGTCTGGCGTCTCGCGCGCTCTTGCTCTCGCGACCATCGGTCGGTTACGCGAAGCGTCCAATTGGGAAGGATGCGACGGCTCTGACTCAGGCCGTGGAGACCGAGTTCTGTGGCCGGCAATTCGAGGCGGTCTGGCCCTAAATGGCGAGACTCAGGCCTCATGGATCCGCTGAGGAGCTTGTGGAGGTCGCGTTTGATGCTGGGCGGTTGCATTTGGTTTGTGCGTATCGGCGGAATCCCGATCTTCTTGTCGCCTTGCTCGTCGGCACCGCATCGTGAAAGGACGATGTACATCGTCGCGCGAGCCGGGGATGAGCCACATCTGCCATCCATCGGGATGGAGACTCGCGCGTGAGTCGACCCGGTGGAGACGCTCTCCCCTCGGGAGCGCGAGGTGTACGACCTCGTCTGCGCCGGGACTCTCGAACAGGGAGATCGCGGGCACTCCTGTTTATCAGCGAGGCTACGGTCAAGGTTCACGTGCAACACGTCTTCGACAAACTCGGGATTCGATCGCGGACCGCGCTGGCGATGAACGCCGCTCGAGATAGGTGGCGTCAGGCGGCGTCGACGGCAAGTTCAGACGACGGTGGTTCAGGAGCGAGGCCGAGTTCTCCGCCGCCGAGCAACGCCGCGTCAGCGACGTAGTTCGGCTCGAAGTCAGGCCGCTTTGCGGTGCGGTACTCCTCCGTCGCCCCGGCGAGGATGGCTTCGAACGCAGCAACAGCGGAGGTATCGAATTGGCTCTCCACAGCTTGAGCCAGCCGAAGACGCGCCACACGACTCGGCATTGCCTCTCTGTACGAGCGGTTGGACGTCATCGCGTTGTAGGCGTCCGCGACGGCGATGATCCTCGAGAGTTGCGGAATCTCGTTCACCCGGCAGCTTGTCGGGGTAGCCCTCGCCGTCGATCCGTTCGTGGTGGTGCCTGACGATCAACGCCACATCTGCGTAGAGCTCGACCTTCTTGAGGATGCTCTCGCCGATAGCTGGGTGCTCCTGCATCTGTCGGCGTTCCTCAAGAGTCAGCGGCCCGTCCTTTAGCAGCAGACTGGCGGGCAGTCCGACCTTCCCTATGTCGTGGACAAGACCGCAAAGGTACGTTCGTTCTTGCACGTCCGCTGACAAGCCCATCCGCTGAGCGATGTCGCGGGAGTAGATGGCGACCGCCTTCGAGTGTCCTGCCGTGTACTGGTCGCTCTTTTCGAGCGTGGCGACGAGCGCCTCGGCGAACGACAGGTTCGCTCTCTTCAGGTCTTCCGCTAGGCGTCGCTGCTGCTGGTACATGCCGAAGAGACGCTGCACTGCCAGCGCCGGGATAAAGAAGAGTGGCGCCGTCCATGGCGAAACCTCGGTGTACGCCAAAGCCAGAGCGGCGACGAGTGGGACGTAGAGCGGCAGGGACGTTAGGAGCAACGGGCTGACATTTTGGAGAAGACCCCTGATGCTCCGACCCCGAATACGTGCAGTGACTGCTGTGAAGAACATGTCAATTGTCTCCGCGACGAGTGCCGCCGCGAAGGTCGCAATCAGCAATCCGCCGAACTGCGAAGAGGTCACACCGATGAAGCCTTGCGCCACCAGTCCCGCTGCGACGCCGATGATGAAGCGGGAACTGCCGTAGCTAGCCAGCTTGAGACGAGGCGCTCGATCAGGATCTGAGTCGGCGAGCAACTCGGGATCGCCTAGCATCGACGCGGCGTTCACAAGCCCAGCGGCCAGCGGGCCGAAGAGCACCGCTGCAAATAGCGTCGGTAGGAGCGAGATCGAGAGCTGCGTCGTTCGAGTTATCCAGACACTGCCTCGTTCCCCAACTGCGTTCACAACGACGAGCGCGACGATCATCCATGGATCGCCCCCGAGCGTGTAGCCGGCGAGAATCAGCCCGATGCAGAGCACGATGGCGGCGATGCTCTGCGCCATCACGTAGCGCTGTGTTCTCCTCTGAATTGCCGTTGTCACTTGATTTGTCCCTCAGATGGGGTATACGATCTCCGATTGCCGTTAGTCCCCAATGCTAGGAGCACCGATGCGCAGCTATTTTCGTCGTGTCGCCGCTCGTGCACTCATGAGTGGCGCGAAGGACTGGTAGCCGTCAGATCCTGAGTTCAACGCCACTGGTGGGCATCCCTCTTTTGGGGGAATCCGCCGGAAACAGCTGATTCAGGATCTGATGGTCTACCTCCGTGAAGCAAGCATCAAGCAATGAGCCCACGCCGATAGCCGACAGCTACGGCGTGGGCTCTACTGCGAGCCTGGAGCTTCGCGAGCAGATGCCGCACGTGAGACTTCACGGTTTCCTCTGAGAGAAACAGGCGCTGGCCGATTTCGCGGTTCACGAGCCCGTCTGCGACGAGCTGTAGTACCTCGATCTCGCGAGCTGTCGGGTCCTGCCCCAGCTCCCGCAGTGCCGGCGGGTTGAACGGGATCACGGCGCCGGTGCGGCTCGTGCTGCGCCGCGCCGCCGCCGCCTCGAACCGGCGACTGTGGTCGCGGTAGCGACTCAGGATCTCTTTGCGCTCTGCGGCATCCACGCACCTCGTATCGGCGCTGCCGGAGGGCCTCTTGAGGCTCAGCCGCCCCTTTTGGGTGACAATCACCCACCGCGGGGGAGGCGAATCACCCACCCCGCGGCAGGTCGAGGCAGTTAGGCGCTACGCAGCGAGCGACGCGAGTTCGCGTAGCGCAGCCAGCCGCGACAGCGCCTGGCCTTCGAGCTGACGGACGCGCTCGCGGGTCAGATCGAGCTCGTGACCGATCGCCTCCAGCGTCCACGGCTCACCCTCGAAGCCGAACCGCAACTCGAGAATCCGCCGCTCCCGCTCCGGCAGCGCGTCGAGAGCCCGCCGGACGCCCTGGCGCCGCAACGACTCCTCGGCCTCCTCGAACGGATCCGCTGCCTCGCGATCGGCGAACAGGTCGCCGAGCTCGCCCTCGTCGTCGGCACCGACCGTCTGGTTCAGCGAGACGGACGCGTGCGCAGCGCCGAGCGCCTCTTCGACATGCTGGATCGGTAGGCCGGTCGCCTCGGCGAGCTCCAGTTTCGTCGCCTCGCGCCCGAGCTCGACCTCGAGCCGCCGAGCCGCACGCGACAGCTTCTGCTGCCGTTCGACGACGTGCACCGGCACCCGAATCGTGCGGGCGTGATTTGCCACGGCGCGTTGCACCGACTGGCGGATCCACCACGTCGCATACGTCGAGAACTTGTAGCCGCGGCGCCAGTCGAACTTCTCGACAGCGCGGTTGAGGCCCAGCGTTCCCTCCTGGATCAGGTCGAGGAACGGCACGCCGAGTCCTCGATAGCCCTTGGCGATCGAGACGACGAGCCGAAGGTTCGACTCGATCATGCGGCGCTTCGCAACGGGGTCGCCCCGCTCGATCCGCTTCGCCAGCGTTACCTCGTCGGCAGCGGTCAATAGCTTGTGGCGCCCGACGTCGGCCAGGAACAGCTGCAGTGAATCGGCAGCGCCCGACAGCGACTCGGCCGCCCAGACGGCAGCTTCGGCCTCTTCCTTCTTCCGCTCTGCGTCGGCCAACTGCTTCTTCGCCTCGGCATCGGCCTGCGGCTGGCCCACCTCCAGACCGATGGTCTCGAGCTCGCGCGTGATCTGCTCGGCTTCCTCGTCGTTCAGCTCGTGCTCGAGCACGAATGCCTCGAGCTCCGTTGGCTCCACCCAGCCGCGCTCCTCGGAGCGCTCGATCAGCGCCTTGATCTGGTCCGATTCGAACAGTTCTGTCAGCTGGTTCTGCGTCAAAGAGGTGTTTCAGTCCTTTCGTGTACCCCGGGTGCACAAGCTCTACTGACTCTATGCAGGTTTGCCCGCTATTTCCAGGGTTGGAACCCCAGTTCAGCTGTCACAAGCTGACAACGTGGCCTCTGCAACCGTTATTCCGGCGACCCGACCGCACGAATCTCCGCCCGCCCGGCGACCCGACACCGAGCCGACGACCGGACAACTGACGATAAACGATCTGCCGGCTGCGTGTGTCAGCGCTTACTTCTTCGGCGCCGGAGTCTTCTTCCGCGCCGACGTCTTCCGCGCTGCGGTCTTTTTCGGTGCTGGGCCCTTGGCCCGCCGTTCTGCCAGCAACTCGAGCGCGCGATCTATCGTCAGCGCCTCGGGATCGTCGCCGCGGCGCAGGCTCGCATTCGTCTCTCCGTCGGTCACGTACGGCCCGAACCGGCCGTCCTTGACCACGATCGGCCGTGCCGTGGTCGGGTCCGGGCCGAGATCCTTCAGTGGCGGCTTCGCCTGCCCGCGGCCGCGCCGCTCCTTCGGCTGCGCAAGCAATGCGAGCGCCTCGTCGGCCGTGACCGTGAAGAGCTGCTCCTCGTCGGCGAGCGAACGCGTCTCGGCGCCCTTCTTGATGTACGGGCCGTAGCGTCCGTTCGCGACCTGGATCTCCTCGCCGTCCGGTGCCTCCAGCATCCGCGGCAGAGAGAGCAGGCGCAGCGCATCGTCCAGCGTCAGGGTCTCGAGCGACATCGTCTTGAACAACGAGCTGGTGCGGGGCTTGTCCGTCGAGCCCTCGTCCAGCACCTCGCTGACGTACGGGCCGTAGCGGCCGTCGCGCGCCACGACCTCGCGCCCCGACTCGGGATCGAGCCCGAGCGTGCGATCGTTCGACGGCTTTGCGAGCAGCTCCTCGGCCTTCGCGGCGGTCAGCTCGTCCGGCGCCATATCGTCGGGGACGCTCGCGCGCTCCTCACCGCGCTCCAGGTAAGGGCCGTAGCGGCCGACCCGCAACACGATCCCCACGGCTCCGGGGATCTCGATCGAGTTGACATCGCGCGCGTCGATTGCATCGAGGTGGTCGGTGACCAGAGCGTGCAAGCCCTCTTCGCCGTCTGTCCCGCGGTAGAAGCGCGTCAGCCAGTCGACCCTGTTCTCGTTGCCCTCCGCGATCTCGTCGAGGTCGTCTTCCAGGCGTGCCGTGAAGTCGTAGTCGACGAGGCGCGCGAAATGCTTCTCGAGCAGCTTCGTGACCGAGAACGCCAGAAACGTCGGTACGAGCGCCGTGCCCTTCTTGAAGACGTAGCCGCGGTCGAGGATCGTTCCCATGATCGACGCGTAGGTCGACGGGCGGCCGATGCCCCGGTCCTCCAGGGCCTTGACCAGTGATGCTTCGGTGTAGCGGGCAGGCGGGATCGTCGAGTGGCCGTCGGGCTCGAGGGACGCGGCCTCGACCGTTTCGCCTACCTGGAGCGGCGGCAGCCGGCGCTCGGAGTCGCCGTTCTGCGATTCGTCGTCGCGGCCCTCCTCGTAGGCGGCGAGGAACCCGCGGAACGTGATCACCGTGCCAGAGGCGCCAAACTCCGCATCGCGGCCGTCGGAGGCCGTTGCGCCGAGTCGAATCGAGGCAGTCTGGCCGCGGGCGTCTTCCATCTGGGAGGCGACCGTGCGCTTCCAGACGAGGTCGTACAGCGCATGTTCGTCGCGGGACAGCTCGCGCTCCACCTCGGTCGGGGTGCGGAACGAGTCGCCTGCGGGCCGGATTGCCTCGTGCGCCTCCTGCGCGTTCTTCACCTTGCGCTCGTAGAGGCGAGGCGCCGCCGGAACCGACTCGGCGCCATAGAGTTGCGCCGCCTGGGCTCGTGCTGCCGCCAGCGCCGACTCCGACAACGTCGTCGAGTCGGTGCGCATGTAGGTGATGTAGCCGTTCTCGTACAGCTTCTGAGCCACGCGCATCGTCGTCTGCGACGAGAAGCGCAGCTTGCGGCTCGCCTCCTGCTGCAGCGTCGAGGTCATGAACGGCGCTGCCGGGCGCCGCGTATAGGGCTTCTCCTCCACCGAGCGCACCGTGAACGAGGCGCCTGCGAGGCCGGCTGCGAGCGTTCGCGCGGCGTCTTCGCCGAGGGCCAGGAGGTCCGACTTGAGCTTGCCGTCGTCACCGAAGTCGCGGCCCTGCGCCACTCGCCGCTCGTCGACTGCCACCAGTCTCGCCTCGAAGGCGCCCGGGTCGAACGTGCCGAGAATGTCCCAGTACGAGGCCGCGACAAAGTGCATCCGCTCGCGCTCGCGCTCGACCACGAGCCGGGTCGCGACCGACTGGACGCGCCCTGCTGAGAGGCCCTGCATGACCTTCTTCCAGAGGACAGGGGAGACCTCGTAGCCGTAGAGCCGGTCGAGGATCCGGCGCGTCTCCTGCGCGTCGACGAGCCGCTCGTCGATCTCGCGTGTCTCGCCGAGGGCGCGCTCGATCGCCTCGCGCGTGATCTCGTGGAAGACCATCCGCTTGACCGGAACTTTCGGCTTCAGGACTTCGAGCAGGTGCCAGGCGATCGCTTCGCCTTCGCGGTCTTCGTCGGTTGCGAGCAGGAGCTCGCTTGCGTCCTTCAGCTCGCGCTTCAGCTGATCGACCTTCTTCTTCTTGTCGGGATCGACCAGGTACAGCGGCTGGAACGCGTCGTCGACGTTGACGCCGAGCCGGGCCCACGGCTCCTTCTTGACCGCAGCCGGGATATCGGCGGCGCGGTTCGGGAGATCGCGGATGTGGCCGATCGACGACTCGACCACATAGCCGTCGCCGAGATAGCCGGCAATGGTCTTTGCCTTGGCGGGAGACTCGACGATAACGAGACGGCGGTCGGCCACGTGTGCCCTTTTCGGGTTCGGAGACAGGATCCTCCCCGGCCGACGGCCGGGTGCGCGCGACACCATAGCGGCGCTGCGTCCCGCCGCAAGTGTCTGCAACGGGCAATACTGGAACCGACGATGCCTCCAGAGACCTGTCCGAGCTAGCCATGATGCGTCCCTTGCTCGTCGTCGACGGCGACTCGTTTGCGCACCGCGCGTTCCACGCTCTACCTCGCTCGTTGCGGCGTGACGATGGCGGGCCGGCCAACACCTTGATCGGATTCATGTCGATGTTGTTGCGCCTCTGGCAGGCCGAGAGGCCCCGCGCCGTCGTCGTCGGCTGGGACACGCTCGGGGTGCCGACCTATCGGAACGGGCTGCTTGCGACCTACCAGTCGGGCCGCGAGTTCGACCCCGAGATCGTCGATCAGCTTGCACTCCTGCCGGCGCTCGTCGCTTCGACCGGAATCACCTGCGGCAAGGAGGGCGGCTTCGAGGCCGACGACTTTCTCGCTGCTGCCGTGGCGGCTGAGCGGCTCCGCGGAGGAACTGCCCTGGTCGCGACCTCCGATCGCGATGCGTTCCAGCTCGCGGCAGAGGATGTGACGATCCTCCAGCCGGTGCGCGGCGTCAGCGAGCTACGACGGATCGGCCCAGCCGAGGTGCGCGAGCGCTACGGCGTCGAACCGCACCAGGTTCCCGACTTCATCGCGCTCCGTGGAGATCCGTCGGACAAGATCCCCGGCGCGCGAGGTGTCGGCGAGAAGACCGCCGCCACGCTGCTGCAGGCGTTTCCCGATCTGGAGGCGATGTTTGCGGCCGGCCGGTTCGAGAGGGAGGCCGAGCAGCTGCGCGTATTCCGGCACGTCGCGACCCTCGACCCGACCGCGCCTCTGCCGGAGGTGCCCGACCTCGACCCCGACTGGGCCGCCGGGGCACGCGCCGCGAACGAGCTCGGCGTCGGGCGCCTGGCGTCACGTCTCCGCGAGGCCTGACGGTGGACACGGTCAGCCATCCGGCGATGGCGCATCTGCATCCGACGGGCCATCACCACCACCCTGAGCGGGAAGCACGCCTGGCCTGCCTGCTGGCCGCGTTCAATCCGGAGCTCGAAGGCGGACGCGCGAGCAGGGAAGCGATCGAGCGAGTTCACGATCCCGAATACGTCGCGCGCATCGCCGCTCTGGCGGAGGAGTGCTGGCTCGACGGCGACACGCTGGGCCAGCCGACGACATGGGACGCGGCGCGGCTGGCCGCGGGGTGCTCGATCAGGGCCGTGGAGGTGGGAGGATTCGCGCTCGTCCGCCCACCCGGTCACCACGCACTCGCCGACAGCCCGATGGGGTTCTGTATCTTCGGCAACGCGGTGATTGCCGCCCGTCACGCGCAGGCTGAGCTCGGGATCGAGCGCGTGGCGATCGTCGACTGGGACGTCCACCACGGCAACGGCACCGAGGCGCTCACCCGCGGTGACGACTCGATCCTGTGCGTCTCGCTCCACCAGTGGCCCTTCTGGCCCGGGTCGGGCGGGCCGGGCACGAACGACCCGACGACCGTGAATATCCCGCTTGCGGCCGGCTCGGGCGACGCCGCCTACGAAGAGGCCTGGAGCAACGTGGTCGAGCCGGCGGTGCGGTCGTTCGCGCCCGAGCTTCTGATCGTCTCGGCCGGATTCGACGCCCATGTCGACGATCCGCTGGCCGGGATGGCCGTCACGGCCGGCGGCTTTCGAGACATGGCCGCCCGGTGCACGCAACTCGCGCCTCTAGTCACCGCGGTGCTCGAGGGCGGTTACAACCTCGAAACACTGCCCGGATTGGTGGAGGCGGCGTTGGAGGGCTTCTCTTCCTAGGGCGAGACGCGAAACGGCCGGGGTGCGGCCCGGCCGTTTCTGCGATTCCACCTCGCGGACTCCTGCGATCGGTCTGCGTATTCCTCTATCGGCTGTGCGCCGCGGATTCGTATCGCCCTGGTCTGACGAACATCGTCCCCCCGCGTGAGTGATCCTCGTGGTGAGGCAGTCAGGTACGCGCGGTGGCGAGCCGTTCGAGCGCCTCCCGGCGCGACGAGACCCCAAGCTTGCGCAGGAGGCTCTTCACGTGTGAGCGAACCGTGTGCTCCGAGATGAACAGCCTGGTTGCGATTTCGTCGGTGCCGAGATGCTCGTCGAGCAGCAACAGCACTTCGACTTCGCGAGCGGAGAGCTTGCTGGCGACCTCGTCCGGCACACCGCCGATGCGACCGCCTTCCCGTACGCGGTCGAGCAGCCGGCGTGCGATCGACCCGGAGAGCGCTGCCTCGCCGCCGGCGACTCCGCGAAGGAACTCGGCGATGCGGTCCGGTGGTTCGCTCTTCAGCAGGTAGCCGGCCGCGCCGGCCCGGATTGCCTCGAGCAGATTCTCCTCCGTCCCTGACGCTGTGAGCACGACCACCTCGCTCTCGGGAGATGCCTCCCGGATCTGCGGCAGTGCGGCGAGCCCGTCGACACCCGGCATCGTCAGGTCGAGCAGGACGAGCTCGGGACGAAGCCTTCCGGCTTCGGAGATCGCTTCCTCGCCGTCCGAAGCCTGCCCGACGACGTCGAAGCCGTGCTGTACCAGCAGCGAGGCAAGTGCCTCACGAGTCAGCGGGTGGTCGTCGGCGATCAGGATGCTTTCCATTCACCCCTTATCGGCAGCACCCCCGCTGCCGAATAGAGGGATGTGAAGACCTGTCCCTCGGAGAGGTATCGCTCCTGGCTGATCAGCGAGCTCGTGCTCGTCAGCCTGCTGGCGCTCGGCACGGTACTGCTGGCCCTGACGGGCCGGCTCGATGGCTACGAGCTCCCGAACGCGCGTATCGCCCTCGATACCGCCGTGGCCGTGGTCGCGTCGATCGTCGCGATTCTCGCCGCGATCCGGTTTCGCGTCGAAGGGCGCCTGATGGATCTTCTCCTCGCGGGAGGATTCCTCGCGATCGGTGTCGGCACGTTCGCTTTCGCGGTCGCCTCGGTCCTCGCCGGCGGACGGCTCGGGCCGACCGAGGGGTGGGCGGCGATCGGCGCCGGTCTTCTCGGTGCAGCGCTGATCGCGGCCGCTCCGTTCCTCACCCGCCGAGCCACAGCGAGACGTCGCGCGCTCACCGTGGCGATCGCGCTCGTCATCGCCGGGTTGTGTGGGATATGGCTCAGCGCCCGCGTGCTCGGGCTCGGTCTCGGAGCTGCGGGCTCGGACGCCGCGCGTCGCCCTCCGGTTGTCGCCTCGTACGCCTTGCTCACCGTCCTCTCCCTGATCGCAGTCATCGGGTTCGGCTTGCGCTACCGCCGCCACGCACGCGATCTCGACAGCTGGTTGACGCTGGCGCTCACGCTCGTCGTCTTCGCTGACCTCCAGTCCGTCCTCGCGCCCACCCGCTCGAGCGACTACGTCCTCCAGAGTGACGTCCTGCGAATTCTTGCGTTCGCGGTCCTACTCGTCGGCGTCTGGCGCGCGATCGGACAGGCGGAGTTCGGTCGCGCCGTTGCCGAGGAGCGCGCGCGCGTCGCACGCGATATCCACGACGGTCTTGCGCAGTACCTCTTTGCCCTGTCGACGCAGGTCAGCATGCTCGAGTCGGGCGCCGAACTCGAAGGCATCCTGCCCAGGCTCAAGCTCGCAACCACTGCGGCGCAGCAGGAGGCCCGGTTTGCCGTGCTGGCGCTCTCGGCGGCGGCGGGCTCGGCGCCGTTCGACGCGGCGCTGAAGCGCTACGTCGACTTCCTCGCCGCCGACGGCGCGCTCGACGTGGAGATGGAGATCGACCCGGCTGTGACGCTCGCGCCGGACGAGGAGATAGAGGTGTTCCGGATCGTGCAGGAAGGGCTTGCGAATGCAAGGAAGCACGCGGGTGCCGGTCGCGCGGAGGTGTCGATCGTCCAGAGCGGAGGCCGTCGCATCGTGCGCGTGAGGGACAACGGCACGGGGTTCGAGGTCGACGACCCCGAGGCGGGGCAGGGTCTGGAGAACATGCGCTCGCGAGCAGCGTCGATCGGAGGCGCCTTCTCGTTGCGCTCCGCGCCCGGGCGGGGAACGGCGATCGAGGTCGTCCTGCGCGCCGCGTAGGCGGTAGGCGGTAGGAGCAGACTCAGGCCGGGAGGCGAACGACAGCTTCGAGCCCGGCCCCGGGGGCATCCAGGAGCTCGATCGTGCCGCCGTCGAGCTCGACGAGCCGGCGGGCGATCGCGAGGCCGAGCCCCGACCCGTCACCGCCTGAGCCTGCGCGCCAGAACCGGTCGAAGGCGCGTGCCTTCTCGTCCGCCGTCATCCCCGCGCCGTGATCTCGGACCGTTAGCTCGGCGGTCGTGCGCACCTGCCGCGCCGTCACCGTGACCGTCGTGCCGTCGGGCGCCGCGCGCAGCGCGTTCGCGATCAGGTTGTCGAGCACCTGTTCCAGCCGGTCGCTGCCGGCCCGAGCCTGGACAGCTGTGGGCGCGTCGAGCTCGAGCGCGACGCCGCGCTCGAGCACGGGCTGCCAGGCGTCGCAGCGAGAGCGGGCGAGCGCTGTCACGTCGAGGTTGGTCGCCTGGGTTGCGTTCTGATCGGCGCGGGCGAGGGCGAGCAGCGAGTCGACAAGGTTCGAGAGCCGTCCAACCTCGTTTGCGGCGGCGGCAATGCCGGGCCGCCCGTCCTTTGCGACATGCCGCTCGAGGTTCTCGAGGCGCAGGCGCAGGGCCGTCAACGGTGTGCGCAGCTCGTGTGAGGCGTCGGCGACGAAGTCGCGCTGCGCCGTCACAAGACCGTCGACCCGGGCGACCATGTCGTTGAACTCGAGTGCGAGGGTGCGGAGCTCGGGCGGACCATCAGGGACCTCGGCGCGGGCAGAGAGGTCGCCCGCGCCGGCACGGGCGGCGGCATCTTCCAGGCTCTCGAGGGGATGGCGGATCCAGCGCGCAAACCGGAAGCCAACGAGGGTCGCGACACCGAGTGCGATCGCGGCGATCCCGGCGAGGACGAGCCAGTAGTGACGCACGCGTTCGTTGAGCTTCGAGGTCGGATACGTGATCCGGACGGCCCCGTGAATGACGCCACCCGACGCCACCGGCACCGCCACGTAGAGGACGCTGTAGCCGAGCGTGTGTGACTGCCGCACGCCGGTGGTGACGTTGCCTTTCAGCGCCGAGCTAAACTCTGGCCTACTCGCGAAGCTTCGTGGACCCGGCTCGGGCGGTGTGGAGTCGACGATCGCGATGCCCTTGCGGTTGGTGATGACGACGCGCCCACCCGTGCTCGCCGCGTATCGCGTGGCCAGCCGTCTAAGCGCAGCAACGTTCGATGCGGTGCGCTCACCTTCGAGAGTGCTCTCGGCCAGGGAGGCAACCGACACCGCGTCGCGTTCCACCTTAGCGGCCAGGTTTGCACGCTCGTTGCGTGCGTTGACGAATCCGAGCGGTACCTCGAGGACCGCTAGGACGACGATCGTGAGTGAGAGGTAGCTGACGAGCAGGCGCCGCGTCATGCGCGTAGCCGCAGCCCGACGCCCCGCACCGTCTCGATGAGCGTCGGGTCGCCCATTTTCTTGCGCAACGACGCAACGTGCACGTCGACGGTCTTCGACGAGCCGTACCACGTGGTTCCCCACACGTCGCGAAGAATCCGCGGCCGATCGATCACGACGCCTGGTTCCGAGGCGAGCAGCGCGAGGAGGTCGAACTCCTTCAGCGTCAACTGGAGCTCGCGGCTGTCGAGTGTTGCGCGCCGGCCGGCGACGTCGACCTCGAGCTTCCCGGCCTGTAGCGTCTCGCGCGCCTGTTGCCTTCCGGGCCCGCGGCGCGATACCGCTCGAATGCGTGCCACCAGCTCGCGGAGACCGAACGGCTTGACGACGTAGTCGTCCGCCCCGAGCTCGAGCCCTACGACGCGATCGATCTCCTCGCCCTTGGCCGTCACCATGATGATCGGCACGTCCGAACGGGCGCGCAGCTCTCGGCACACGGCGAAGCCGTCGAGATCGGGTAGCCGAACGTCGAGGAGCACGAGATCGACGGGATCCGCGTCCAGAGCGTCTTGACCCGTCGCGACACGCGTGACCTCGAAACCCTCGATGCGTAGACCCTCGACGAGTGGCTCGGCGATCGCGTCTTCGTCTTCAACGACGAGGAGGTGCATGTCCTGATCGTACGGCGCAAAGGAGCACACCGGAGGGGCGCATGTCGATTCCTGGCGAAGTCCTAACCCATCCCTGGCTCGCGCCTAACCGACCCGCACCTACGGTCACATCACACATTTGACGGAGGTCGACCAAGATGGACCGAACTCGTGCAGCATTCCTCGCCCTCGCTGTTGCAGCAGTTGCGATCACCGGCGTGTTCGCCGTGGGTCGCGTGCTGACACCGGGTAGCCAGACCCACACCTCGACCAACACGCAGGTCGCGCGGCGCGCGAGGCAGCTCGATCGCTACGAGGCCTCGCTCGTGAAGGCGCTCGCGAAGCGACCGCCGGCGCTGCCGCCGATCCCGGTGGCGAGCTCGGCAGGCGCACAGCAGGCGGTGGCAGCGCCGATCGTCTACCGGCGCCTCCCCTCGATCGTCGTTGCCAGTGGCCGTCGGAGCGACGATGGAAGAGAGCAGTCCGATGACTGACACAAGTCACCGCACCTACGCCGTCGTACTCGCGCTCGTGGTGTTCGTCGTCTTCTTCGCCGCGGTTTCCCTGAAGCCGTGGCCGGCGCCGCCGACCGATCAGCGCCTGCTCGCATTGCAGCTGAGAGAGCAACAGCTGCGGGTTGACGCGAAGCTCGTCTCGAGCATCGTCGATCAGAGGTGGGCCTCCTATCGACAGGCACTCCAGAGCCGGCGATCGGCGATAGCGCAGGTCAACACCCGGATGGTGCAGGCAGCTTCCGCTCCCGCGGTTCGCGTCGTCACCCTGCCGCCGCTCACGATCACGAGGACGTCGTGATGATCACGCGCTCGTTCGAGGCCATGGGAACCGAGGTGGAGATCTTCCTCGACGCAGGTGAGGATGGGCGGGCGGAGAGCGCACTCGATCGGGCCGAAGCGGAGTTCGAGCGGCTCGAGCAAGTCATGTCGCGGTTCCGCGCCGACTCGGAGCTGTCGCAGCTCAATCGCGACGGCGTCGTGGAGGCAGGCCCTGACCTCGTGCGGGTCGTCGAGCTTGCCCTCGAGGCGCGCGAGTCGAGCGGTGGTCTCTTCGATCCGACGGTCCACGACGCTCTCGTGGCGGCCGGGTACGACCGGTCGTTCGCTGAGGTGGCGCCCGACGGCCGCTCGGAGAACGGACAGCCGAAGGGCTGTGGGGGTCACGTGTCCGTCGAAGGCTCCACGATCAGGCTCGCGCCGGGCACACACCTCGACCTCGGCGGGATCGGTAAGGGCTACGCCGTCGACTCCGTTGCCGATCAGCTCGCGTTGACCGGCTCGTGCCTCGTCAATGCCGGTGGCGATCTCGCGGTTCGCGGCGGAGCCTGGCCTGTCGGTATCGCGGACGGGCTGACGGTGGAGCTGACGCGAGGCGCAATCGCGACCTCGGGGCGTGATCGCCGCACCTGGCGTCGCGACGGCGAGGCGCGACACCATCTGATCGATCCGTCTACGGGTCGACCCGCCGACACGGATCTCCTCCGCGTCACCGTTGTCGCGGCCTCCGCCGTCGAAGCCGAGGTGCTCGCGAAGGTCGCGTTCCTGGGTGGCGAGGTCGATGTCCCGCGCGTGCTCGTCACCTCCGACGGCACTGTCGTTCTCGCGGGCGGACTGACATGAGGCACGATCCCACCTTCTGGCTACTCGCACGGGCGTTCGGACTTACCGCCTATCTGATGTTGACGCTCAGCGTGCTGTTCGGGCTGATGCTGCGAGCGAGGCCGTTCCGCTCGCTGAAGCCTGCAGCGGTGACCGACCTGCACCGGCTGCTGGCGCTGCTCGGGCTCGGTGCGCTGATCGGCCACGCGACAGCGCTCGTGCTCGACACCACGGTCAAGGTGAGCATTCCGGGCCTGTTCATCCCCGGACTCGTCTCCTATCGGCCGATCTGGACCTCGGCCGGGATCCTCGCCGCCGAGGTGATGGTGCTCGTCTACGTGTCCTTCGGGCAGAGGAAGCGCATCGGCACGAAGAACTGGCGCCGGCTGCACTGGGCCACGTACGGAATCTTCGCCGCAGCGACGGTTCACGGGCTCGGAGCAGGGACCGATGCGCATCGGCCTTGGGTCTTCGCTCTCTACGTCGCTGCAGTCGGGTCGGTCGCTGCTGCAACGGCTTGGCGAGCCCTCGTCCCGCCGCCGAAGCCGGTCCGGCGGCAACGAGCTCCGGTCGCTGCGAGGGTGGAGCCGCAAGCGTGAAGAGGGCTGTCGTGTGGGCGGCGCTCGTCGTCCTCGTCGCGGGTGTGGGAATTGTCGCCAACTTCCGGCTCCTGCGGCTGACCCAGGATGCGCGAGATCCCGTCGGCAGGTTGAGCCCGCGGGCAGTGTTCATCGGACCTTCGTCGGCAACGACGCCTACGTTCGCGGGGTCAGGAACCGTTCCCGACGCTGATGACGGCTCCTCACATGGGCACGACAGCGATGACTGAGACTTCGCAACCGACTTCGACGGTCGGCGTCGCGAGGCTCCTTCCTCACCCGGACGACCTCACACCCGCCGCGATTCGCGCTCAACTCGCTCGCAACAAGGCCTCTGCCACGCAACGGAGTGGTCGCGGGCCTGCAGGAAACTCCCGCCTCACAGCCACGACGGGGGTGCTGCTGCTCGCACTTCTCGTTGTCGAGGGCCTGACGCTCGTGTCTCTCAACTCGTTTCTCTCGGCGCACGTGTTCGTGGGGATGTTGCTGATTCCGCCGATCGCGCTCAAGCTCGGGGCGACCGGCTACCGGTTCGCGCGGTACTACACGAAGGATCGCGCCTATGTCCTCGCGGGCCCGCCGCAGGTGCTGATGCGGGTTCTCGGCCCGTTCGTGATCGCAGCCACCGTGGCGCTGTTCGGCTCGGGGGTAGCGATGCTCGCGGTCGGCCCGGGGCAGGGCTGGATCGTCAATCTCCACAAGGCGAGCTTCGTCGCCTGGCTCGCGGTGATGGCGGCACACGTGCTCGGTCATGTCCTTCACATCCCGGGTCTTGCCGGCGCCGACTTCAGAGCGCCCCGCGAGCGACGCCAGGGCTCCCGGCTCAGGCAGGGCGCTGTTGTGGCAGCGCTCGTTGCGGGTCTCATCCTCGCGATCGCCACCGTTCAGTACGCCGCGCCGTGGCGCGCGCTCGTCGGTTGAACTACCTATAGAAAAGCCCCGCGTAGCGGGGCTTTTCGGTAGCAGGCCTGTAAGCCGGATCCTGTCGTGGGTGACCATCTCTCTGGGCCGGCAGTTACCTGACGGCTCGAGCGGCGTACCCGGTTCCTCGGCGGGCTGCGTCAACGGAACCTGCTTCGCCTTGCACCGGACGGGGTTTGGCTAGCCGCCGTGTCACCACGGCGCTGGTGGGCTCTTACCCCACCGTTTCACCCTTACCGGAGCCGAAGCTCCGGCGGTCTCCTTTCTGTGCCACTGTCCATCGGCTTTCGCCGTCTGGGGTTTCCCCAGCGTCCTGCCCTGTGGTGTCCGGACTTTCCTCGAGCGCACCGCCGAAGCGGGCGCCCGCGGTCACCCGGCCTGCGCCACCGAGGGTAGCGCGATCTCCGGTACCTCGTGGCCCTCGGCCAGGATCGAGCGGCACTCCGGGCACGCGATCGCGAGGCCGTGGGCGCCGCGTATGTGCAGCACGAATTCGCTACACACCGGGCAGGCGAGGCTCACCCCGCGGACGAGCGCGATGAGCTCCTGGTCGAGCGTTCGGGCGAGGGGCGTAACGGTCATCGCAGGCTCCGGAACACCCCCACGACCTTGCCCAGCACCTGCACGTGATCGGCGTAGATCGGCTCGAGTGCGGCATTCTCCGGCTGCAGGCGGATCCGGCCGCTCTCCCGGTAGAACGTCTTCACGGTGGCCTCGTTTGCACCCTCGTCGTCACCGACGAGCGCCACGACGACATCTCCGTTCGAGGCGTCTTCCTGCTTGCGGACGACGAGCGTGTCGCCGTCGAGGATGCCGGCTTCGATCATCGAGTCACCACGGACGGTGAGCAGGAAGTCGGCGCTGCGGCCGAGCGGCTCCGGTACGGCGATGCGGTCCTCGACGTTCTCCTCCGCGAGGAGCGGCGAACCGGCCGCGATCTGGCCGAGCAGTGGCAGGCGCGGCACCTCCTCGACGGGCGGCGCGGCGGGAGCGGCGACCGCGCGGTGGCCGATCAGGTCGAGCGCCCGCGGCTTGGAGGGATCGCGCTTGAGCAACCCCGCGCGCTCGAGGTTCGCGAGATGCGCGTGCACGGTCGACGGGGAGGCCAGACCGACCGCCTCACCGATCTCGCGCACGGTGGGCGGGTAACCGTGCCCGTCCGTGTACTCGACGAGGAACTGCCAGATCTCCTGTTGCCGTTCCGTCAGCATGATGCCTCCGAGGTGGGTTGTCCGAACACGTGTTCGTGATAAAGAGTACGGATCCTCCCGGACAGCGTCAAGAGGAGTCGGAGGTACGCGCCGTTCGGAGTCGTAGGGGCGACGCGCAGGCGTCGCCCTGGGCGGTGCGTGGTTCTATCGGAGGGGTCGCGCTGAGGGCGACGCCTGCGCATCGCCCCTACAGGGACGGCATGCATGACGAAAGGCCCCATACGGGGCCTTTCGTCATGCATGCGCTGGAGAGGACTTGAACCTCCACGGGCTTGCGCCCACAAGGCCCTCAACCTTGCGCGTCTACCAATTCCGCCACCAGCGCGCGGCGCGATTCTACCCGCACTCGGCCTTACTGCAGCAGCCGGTAGATGATCACGGTGTTCACGAAGAACAGCACCGCCATCACCGCCGTCAGGCGCGTGAGGTTGCGCTCGACGATGTGGGTGCCTCCCTGTGACTGCGGCGTGAATCCCATGCCTCCGAATCCCGCCTCGCGGCCGGAATGCATCAGCACGAGCGTCACGAGCGCTGCCGAGATCAGTACCTGCAGGACTGCAAAGAGTGGGACCATCGCCGCGGGATGGTAGCAACGTTAGGGTGCTGCCCATGCCGGCGCCGGACGATGCCAGGGCCACGATTCAGCGTCTTCTCGTGACCGGGGACACGCGGCTCAAGCAGGGTGTCGCACTCGAGAAGGTGCGCGAGAGCTACCTCGCTGCGCTCGAGGCGGCCCGTGAAGCTGGGCTCGAGGAGAAGGTCAGGCCGCTCGTCGAGCTCAGGCTTTCTGACCTCGACAGGCTCGCAGCAGGATCTCTTCCACCCGTTCCGCCTGCCGCCTGACGTCGTGCGCCTCGGCCGCGCTACGGGCTGCGAGGTTCGGGCGCGGCAGCTGAGATGCCTCGTCGAGGGCGGCGACGAGGGCATCGTCGTCGATCGGGTCGACGAGAATGCCCGCTTCCGGAGGGACGAACTCGGGCGGTCCGCCGATGCTCGTCGCCACCACCGATCGGCCTGAGGCGAGCCCCTCCAGCGTTGCGAGCCCGAACGGCTCCATCAGGCTCGGTTGGCAGACGACGTCGGCGGCCGCGATCCAGTCTGCGACGCGATCGTGCTCGACGGTGCCTGCGAGGTGGATCCCCGGTCGGCCTTCGAGTGCCGGCCGCAACGGCCCGTCGCCGACGAACGCAAGCGAGCCCTCGCCCCGGCGTTCGAACGCCCGGGCGAGCCGGAGCACGTTCTTGCGCTCGCTGAGCGAACCGACGCACACGAATCCCGTTCCATCGGGTGACCAGCCCACGTCGGCTCGAGCCGACGCCGCATCGCGCGGCGTGAAGCGGTCGAGATCGACGCCGCAATCGATCACTGTGCTCTTCGCGAGGGCTTCCGGCACCGCCTCGACGAGGCGTCCGAGCAGCCACACGGAGACTGCCACGACGGCGTCGGCACGCTTCACCGTGAGCTTCGTGGCTGCGCGCACGGCCCGGCTGCGGCGGGCGTTCTCGACATCCGTCCCGTGGGCAGTGACGACGAGCGGCGCGCGTCCGGCGATTGCTCCGAGGAGCCCGGCGGGAACGAGGAAGTGCGCGTAGACGACGTCGGGGCGAAACCGGTGAGCGGCGCGCACGACGTGGAGCGGCAGCCGAGCGTGCCGGTCGCGGCCGCCGCGCCGGTCGACGACGGCGCGTGCGAACTCATGACCGCGGGCTTCGAGCTCGCGTTCGAGCGTGGCGACGAACGAGCCGAGCTCCGGAGCGTCGGGTCCCGGGTACATCTGTGAGACGAGCAGGATCCTCACGCTTCAGCGCCCGTCGTAGGTGCCCCACAGCCCCCGCAGGGCGCCGCAGAGCTCGCCGACCGTGCAGCGGGCGCGGAGCGCTTCGCGGAGCGGGGGCAGCAGGTTGCCGGTGCCGGAGGCCGTCTCGCGCACGAGGGCGAGCGCGCTCGCGGCTGCCTCGGCGTTGCGCTCGGCGCGCACGCGTGCAGTGCGCTCGCGTTGCCGCTGCTCGCCGGCGGGATCGACGCGATGGATCTCGACGCGACCGCCGTCTTCTTCCTCGGCGAACCGATTCACGCCCACGACGACGCGCTCGCCTGCCTCGAGCGAGGTCTGGAAGCGGTAGGCAGCGTCCTCGATCTCGCCCTGCACGAACCCGGCTTCGATCGCGGCTACAGCGCCTCCGATCTCGTCGATTCGCTCGATCAGCTCGCGCGCCTTCGACTCGAGCTCGGCAGTGAGCGCTTCGACGTAGTAGCGAGCCGCCGAGCGGATCGGCCGTGTCGGTCGTACCGGCTTCGTGCATCAGGATCTGCTGGGTGCGGAGCGCGATCGTCGCGGCGCGCTCGGTCGGTAGCGCCAGCGCCTCGTCGAAGCTGTTCGTGTGGAGCGACTGCGCGCCGCCGCACGCTGCGGACAGCGCCTGGACCGCGACGCGCACGATGTTGTTCTCGGGCTGCTGCGCGGTGAGGGTGCGAGCCGCCCGTCTGCGCGTGGAAGCGCAGCGCCTGCGCCTTCGCGCTCGTCGCCCCGAAGCGGTCGCGCATGATCTGCGCCCACAGACGCGCGGGCGGCGCGGAACTTCGCGACCTCCTGGAAGAAGTCGTTGTGCGCGTTGAAGAAGAACGAGAGCCGGGCGCCGAACGCGTCGGGCGAGAGCCCGGCTGCGACCGCGGCCTCGCAGTAGGCGATCCCGTTCGCGAGCGTGAAGGCGAGCTCCTGCGCCGCGTTCGAGCCCGCCTCGCGGATGTGGTAGCCGGAGATCGAGATCGTGTTCCAGCGCGGCAGCCGTTCCTCGCAGTAGGCGAACAGATCGGTCGTGAGCCGCATCGACGGCCGCGGCGGGAAGATGTAGTTGCCCGCGCGCGATGTACTCCTTGAGGATGTCGTTCTGCACCGTGCCGCGGAGCTCGCTGCCCGGCACGCCCTGCCCTTCGGCGACCAGTTCGTACAACACGAGCAGGAGTGCGGCCGGGGCGTTGATCGTCATCGAGGTCGAGACCTCGCCGAGCGGGATGCCGTCGAGCAGCAGCTCCATGTCCGCGATCGAGTCGATCGCGACACCGGTGCGGCCGACCTCGCCCTCGGCGACCGGGTCGTCCGAGTCGTAGCCGAGTTGGGTCGGGAGGTCGAACGCGACCGACAGCCCGGTCTGTCCGCGCGCGAGCAGGTAGCGGTAGCGCTCGTTCGACTCCTCCGCCGACGCGAATCCTGCGTACTGGCGGATCGTCCACGGCCGGCCGCGATACATGTCCGGATACGGGCCGCGGGTGAAGGGGAAGGTGCCCGGGGGCTCCGCCTCGGCGGCCGGTGCGTCGGCGACGCGGTAGATCGGTTTCACCTCGATGCCGGAGTCGAGCAGCCGCCTGTCGGGGGTGCTGGCCATGCGCCGATCCTACGTCAGAGCGCGCCGCCGGCCTGCTCGATCGCCTCGAGCCCGATCTGCTTGCCGGACTCGATGTGGGTGCGGATCGCCTGCTGGGCAGCGGCTTGATCCTCGGCCTCGAAGGCCTCCACGATCAGGCGGTGCTCACGCGCAACGACCTCGCCGCCGCCGAGTGCCCCGCCACGGATCACCTGCATCATCAGGTTCACCCACAGCTCCCGATAGGCGTGAGAGAGCATCCTGTTTCCCGCCAGATCGACCTGGAACTCGTGGAACGCGGCATTGGCCGGATGCCAGTTGTCGTGCGAGATCGCTGCCTCCGACTCCTCCATCAGCTCGCGTAGCCGGGCGAGTCGCTCCCGGTCGATGTTGCCGACGGCGCGCTCGGCCGCGTGCAGCTCGAGTGCGAGGCGCACGTCGTAGCCGTCGCTCACGGTCTCGGGCGTCACCGGCGTGACGTAGTAGCCCACGACGTGGCTTCACCGACACGAGCCCTTCGGAGACGAGCCGCGTCAGCGCGTGGTGCACGGGGCTGCGCGAGACGCCGAGCTCCGTCGCGAGCTTGTGCAGGCTCAGCTGCGCGCCGGGACCTGGGTCGCGCCGGAGCACGCGCTGCCGGAGCATCTCGTAGACCTGCTCGTTCAGGTGCGTGCGCTGAAGCATCATCGCCATTGGCTGGACGTACCATGCCAGTTTCGGCGGCCTGGGACGCCCCCGATAAGGTGGGCTGATGAGGGTCGCTGTCCGTCTCTTCGCAGGCTTGCGCGAGCTCGCTGGGATGCGCTCGACCGAGATCGAGCTGCCGGATGGTGCGACCGCAGCCGATGTGTGGCCCGCGCTCGCCCTCGGCGACGAGCCCGCGGGGATGCTGATCGCCGTCAACAAGAGCTATTCGGCGCGTGATGCGGTGCTTGCCGACGGCGACGAGGTGGCGCTGATCCCTCCGGTTTCCGGTGGCTCGTTCCTGCTCTCGGAGCGAGCCGCTCTCGCTCGACGATGCCGTGCGCGAGGTCGCCGCCGACGACGCGGGCGCGATCGCCACCTTCACGGGCACCACTCGCGCACGCTCGCGTGGCCGTGACGTGATCCAGCTCGAGTACGAGGCCTACGAGGGCATGGCCGAGGCCGAGATGGAGCGGATCGCCGCGGAGCTGAAGGAACGGCACTCGTTGATCGCGGTCGCCATCCACCATCGGGTCGGCGTGGTCGCGGTCGGCGAGGCGAGTGTCGTCATTGCGGTCTCCTCCGTTCACCGGGCAGACGCGCTCGCAGCGTGCGGGGAGGCGATCGACCGGCTCAAGGGAACTGTGCCGTTGTGGAAGAAGGAGATCTACGTCGGCGGCGAGGAATGGATCGGGCAGGGATCGTGAGCGACGAGCTGCTTTCGGAGGAGCCGCCGCCGCGGCGTCCGCGACGCGGGTTGGGACGCCTGATCGCACCTTTCGTAGTCGCCGGGGCCGCCATGCTCAAGCTGGTCGGCTCGCTCAAGTTCCTCGGCATCTTCGTCGCGGTCGGCGCCTATGCCCTCATCTGGGGCTGGCGCTTCGGCGTCGGCATCGTCCTCCTGATCCTCGTCCACGAGCTCGGCCACTACGTCGAGGCGCGCCGGCAGGGCCTCAACCCGCAGCTGCCCGTGTTCATCCCGTTCATCGGCGCCTATGTCGCTGTGCGGGGCCAGCCGTTCGACCCATGGCGGAACGCGCTCGTCGCTGTTGCCGGACCGGTTGCGGGAGGGCTCGCCGCGCTTGCCTGCCTCGTCTACGGGAATGCCGTCGGCTCCGATCTGCTCCTCGCGCTCGCGTACTTCGGCTTCTTCCTCAACCTGACCAACCTGGCCCCGATCTGGATCCTCGACGGCGCCCAGATCCTCCGTTCGTGGCGCGTGCTGCGGGCCGGCGGCGGCCGGGCGAGCTCGGTCGAGGCACGGCGGCTCGCGTGGCATCGTCGGCGCCTACTCGATCACGCTCGCGGTCGCGCTCGTGCTCGGCATGATCGTTGCCCACGTCCCGCAGCACCGCCTATGAGTGCCACGAACGGAGAGCTCGATCGCAGGCTGCTGCGACGCCGTCACGAGACGTTCGCGAACGACGTCGCCCTGATCGCGTCGGAGTTCCTGGCGGGATTCGAGAAGGTGCAGGAGATCGACCGGCCCGCCGTCTCGTTCTTCGGCTCGGCGCGCGTCGACGAGAGCTCACCTGTCTACGCCACGGCACGTGAGACGGCAGGGCTGTTCGCGAAGTGCCGGCTTCGCGGTCGTCACCGGCGGCGGGCCCGGCGTGATGGAGGCCGCCAATCGCGGCTGCCAGGAGGCGGGCGGGCTGTCGGTCGGGTTCAACATCGAGCTTCCCCACGAGCAGGGGCCGAACCCGTACTGCGACCTCACGCTGACGTTCAAGCACTTCTACGCCCGCAAGACGATGTTCGTGAAGGCGGCCGAGGGTTTCGTCATCTTCCCCGGTGGCTTCGGCACGCTCGACGAGCTGTTCGAGTCGCTGACGCTGATCCAGACGGCCAAGATCGGCAGCTTCCCCGTCGTGCTCGTCGGCCGCGACTACTGGACACCGATGCTCGATTGGATCCGCACCGCACATGCTCGAGGACGGCCTCATCGCGGCCGCTGACCTCGACCTCGTGCACATCACGGATGTGCCTGCCGAAGCCGTCGACTGCGTCGTCTCGCGCTACGACGCACGCGTCGCGGAGGGCTCGGCGTGATCGACGACGCGGTCGCCGCGATTCGGGCGCGATCGGCGCTCGTCCCTCGCGCCGCCGTCGTGCTCGGATCAGGCCTCGGCGGCTTCGCCGACCAGGTCGAGGATGCAGTCGAGATCCCCTACGGCGAGATACCGGGCTGGCCGGTCTCGACCGCGCTCGGCCATGCGGGCACGCTCGTGCTCGGCACGTTCGCCGGCTGCCGCTTGCCGTGATGAAGGGTCGTGCGCACCTCTACGAGGGTCATCCCGCGAGACAGGGTCGTCTTCGGCGTGCGCGTGCTCGGGCCGGCTCGGGGCCGGCACGCTCGTCGTCACGAATGCCTGCGGCGGTGTTCGCGAGAGCCTGACGCCGGGCGAGCTCGTACTCGTCTCCGACCACGTCAACCTCCAGGGAACATCGCCGCTCGTCGGGCCGAACGACGACACGCTCGGGCCGCGCTTCCCGGACATGTCCGCTGCGTACGATCCGGCGCTGCGGGCGCTCGCCCACGCGGCGGCTGCCCGCGTCGGCCAGTCACTGGCCGAGGGCGTCTACGCGGCGTGGCTCGGCCCGGCGTTCGAGACGCCGGCCGAGATCCGGATGATCCGAGGCCTCGGCGCCGACCTGGTCGGGAATGTCGACCGTGCCCGAGGTGCTCGCCGCGCGTCACATGGGCATCCGCTGCCTCGCGATCTCGTGCGTGACGAACATGGCGGCCGGGATCCTGCCCGAGCCGATCGAGGCCGAGCACGTGCTGGCCGTGGGGGCGCAGGCGCAGGATCGGCTCACGGCACTGCTCGCGGAGATCCTGCCCTCGCTGTAGGTCCTACACGCGAGGCCGGGGCGTCACCGTCAGCTGCAGCACGTCCGGGCGGTGGTAGTGTCCGGCGGGGTCGAAGCGCTGCCGCTCCTCCGCGATCCGGGCCGGGTCGAGCTCTGCGTAGAGGATGCCCTCCTCGTCGTACAGCGGACCGGCGAGGTAGCTGCCGTCAGGGCCGAGGATGGCGCTGCCGCCGCGGCCGATCACGTCCAGCCCGGCGATCTCTTCGGCGAGCGGGAAGTCGGCGGGATAGGACGCAGCCCGCTGGAAGTGGGAGGGAGCAACGACGAACGCTCGCGATTCGCGGGCGATATGGACGAGTGTCGCCTGCCACGCGTCGCCGTCGTCGGCGGTCGAGGCGATGTAGACCTCGACCCCCGAGGCGTAGAGGGAGAAGCGTGCAAGCGGCATGTAGTTCTCCCAGCAGATCAGCCCGCCGAGCCGGCCCACGGGCGTTTCGATCGCCTCGAGCCCGCCGCCGTCGCCCTGGCCCCAGATCAGACGCTCGTGGTTCGTCGGTACGAGCTTGCGATGATGCTGGGCGAGCGAGCCGTCGGGAGCGTGGTAGAGGAGGGAGTTGTAGAGCGTGCCGGGCCGGGCCGGGTCGAGCTCGTTGACGCCGGTGACGAGCCAGACGCCGTTCTCCCGCGCGATCTCGCCGAGGCGATCGCAGTCGGGCCCGGGCACGGCAACCGATTCGCGCACGAGCGACGCAAATGCCGCCTTTGCCCGTGGATCGGCCCACCCCGCGAAGGCCTTCGCCCACGCGGACGACGGATACACGGGAATGAACGTCTCGGGAAAGACGACGAGCTGCGCGCCTGCGCCCGCAGCCTCCGCAGTGAGTTCGGCGAGCTTCGCGATCGTCGCGGCGCGGTCGAGGATGATCGGCTCGGCCTGGACGCACGCCACCTTCACGGGCGACAGCATGACGTGAGTATGACGAGCCGCGATGCCGCGCAACTACGAGCCGAGCGACCCGTGGCGTCGTCCGCGCGGCCCGTCACTGTGGCTGCATCCATTCTCCGACAGGAGGCACCTCATGAGCGGCATCGTCCTTGTCCTCTACATCGCGATCATCGTTGCGGTCATCGCGGCCTGGTGGATGATCTTCACGAAAGCGGGCGAGGCGGGCTGGAAGTCGATCATCCCGATCTACAACTTCATCGTGATCCTGAAGATCGTCGGCCGCGACTGGTGGTGGGTGATCCTGATGCTGATCCCGGTCGTCGGCCTCATCGTCTGGATCATCGTCTCGCTCGACCTGGCGAAGAGCTTCGGCCGTGGAACGGGCTTCGGCATCGGCCTGGCCTTCCTGAGCCCCATCTTCGGGCTCATCCTCGGGTTCGGCAGTGACACCTACAAGGGGGCGGCAGCGGCCTAGTCCGGCTCGCTCGGCTCGGTCGTCGTGATCACCTTCCACGAGTCCCACGTGATCTTGAGGATGACGATCGTGATGACGAGGCCGATGATCGGGTCGGCGCGCTCGAAGCCGAGTGCCACGAACAGGGCGCTCGCGACGACGGCGAGCGACACGAACCCGTCGACGCGGGCGTGGTTGCCGTCTGCTGTCAGCGCGGGACTGTGCAGGCGCCGCGCGCCGCGCAGCCGTACCTGGGCAGCGATCTCGTTTCCCACGAAGCCGATGATTCCGGCCGCCGCGAGCACCCAGAGGTGCGTGAGCGCCTGAGGGTGGATGAGCCGCTGGATCGTCGCGTAGAGGGCGACGCAGGCAGACACGAGGATCGTCAGCACGACGAACATCCCCGCGATCTTCTCGGCGCGGAACGAGCGCATGTAGAAGGCGATGCCGAGTGGGATCGCGGTGAGTGCGTCGCCGAAGTTGTGGATCAGATCGGCGAGCAGTGCCACCGAGCCGGACGCGATGAAGATCAGCGTTTGTATGAGCGCCGCTACAGCGAGCACGGCGAGGCTGACGAGTACCGTCCAGATGCCTTCGCGCGAGCTCGTGATCGAGCGGTCGACCATCCCGTGTGAGTGGCCGTGCCCGTGGAAGTGGCGGCCGTGGCCATGCTCGTCGCCCATGGGACGAGCGTAGCTCCGTCGTCGCTCCACCGGCGCAGCTAGCTCCGGCCGAGGGCATTCGACATGCGGTTTCTCCGAGGAGCGGTCGGCGTCACCCCCGACGCGCCTGACCTTTGCGCGAGGTCTGATACGCGTATGAGTGGCGTCGTTGTCGTCGGGAATGGCGTTTCCGGATACGCATGCGCTGCGCGGCTCGCTGAGCGTGGGTTGCCCGTGACGATGATCGGGCCGGGTCTGCCGCACGACCGGCCGCCGCTTTCGAAACGAGCGCTCCTGACGGGTCGAGTGCCGTTCCTCGCAGACGAAACGCAACTCGCCGAGCGAGGGATCGAGCACGTCGACGGCGTTGTTACGAAATGTGACCTCGACCGTCGCCGCCTGTCGGTTGTGGTGTCAGGCGCCGGCTCGGAAATCGAGGTTCCGGCGCCGATCCTCGTCTGGGCGACAGGATTGAGATACCCGAGGGCGCCCGTTCCCGGCTTCGAGCAGGCCGAGGAGAACGCCACCGGCTCCGGTCTGGAGTCGCTCGTCGGGCGCCTGGCGGTTCCGAACAGGAGGATCGTCGTCGTGGGTGCGGGGTTGATCGGGACCGAGACCGCGGCGACGCTTGCGGGCGCGCACGACGTGACGCTCGTTGACATGCTCGATCGTCCTCTTGCCCGGTTCCTGCCGCGCGTGTCAGACGCCGCTCGGGCGACACTCGACGGACTCGGCGTGCGGTTCCTCGGCGCGTGCGGGATCGAATCAGCCAGCACCGGCAGTAGCGGCGTCGTGATTCACACAGCGACCCACGGTGACCTTCACTGCGATTTTGCGATCTCGGCAGCAGGCTTCCGCTCGAGCCTCCTGCCCGAGCTCGCCGGCCCGGATCCACGGTCGCTCACGATCGAGACCGACGGGCGGCTGCGCGTCCTCGGCCACGACGGGATGTGGGCGTGCGGCGACTGTGTCTCGTTCCCGCATCCCCGCTGGGGCCGTATCGCGATACCTCATTGGGACCACGCGCTTTGGAGCGGCCGTCACGTCGCCGAGTCGATCGTCGGCTCGACCGAACCGTACGTGCGCGAGCCCTACTTCTTCAGCGATATCGGCCCGCTCCGTATCCAGCAAGTCGGGGTTGCCGCCCGGGCCGACGAATGGGACGACGCCGACGAAGGGCTCATCGTCGGTCGCGACTCCGATGGCGTACCAGCTTGCGTGCTCATGCTCAACGCGCCTACTCGCCTGCGCGAGGCGCGCGACATCGTCGCCTCCGCTACCGCTCAATCCGGATGATCCCCTGCCACCCATGCCCTAGGAGGACAGCATCATGCTCGTGCAATTGATCGTCGATCCTGACGCCTGCATCGGTTCGGGTGAGTGCGTCGCCCTCGACCCTGACGCGATCGAACTCGATGCTCAGGGAATCGCAGAGGTGATCGTCCCCGAACTCGAGGAGGAGCGCGCCAAAGAGCTCTGCGAGGCCTGTCCGGTGGGCGCGATCTCGATCGCAAGGTCTTGAGTCGCGCCAGAAATCGTCTTGCGGCACGCCCGTAGGCGGATCGGGGTGCGCACCGACGCGGGCTCGTGGTGCCCTGTTCTAGGTTCGTAGGGTCAGCATTGGGAGGATTCCCATCAACGCGAACGCAGGCAAACCGGCTTCCACCGGCAGGTCAGCGGCCGGAGCCGCTGCCGGGAAGAGAAACGTGCCGAGCAAGCGAGAGCTGTTTGCGCTTGCCGCCGTGCTCGCTGCGACAACGCTGACGGCTGCTGCTGCGATCGCGGGTCTGTCGCGAACGTCGCCACCGGTGCAGCAATCGCCGCCGACGGTCAGTCAGATCATCGGTCAGGCGCCCGCGCCCCCTCCGAGAGTCGAGCCCGGAGACTGATGCGCACCGTCTGGGCCACCGTGCTTTCCGTGTGGGCGCTCTTCGCTGTGGTCGCCTTCCTGGCCTGGACACGCCAACAACCCACACCGGCTCGCTCGCCCCAATCCGTCCCGGGCGCGGTGATCGTCAAGGGGAAGAACGGGACCAGCCGCCTCGTGGTCGTCGCGAGCACCGGCTCGACGAAGACGCACGCGACGACCCGCACCTCACCGGTACCCGCCGGATGAACGGCGTGCTCGCGTCCGGCATGCCTGTGGCCTGGCTCATCGCGCGCGCAGCCGGACTGGTCGCGTTCGCGTTGCTGACCGCGTCGGTGACCCTGGGCCTGTTGGTGAGCACGAAGCTGCTGGGATCCGTCCCGACAGAAAGCGCTCTTCGGCTGGCACCAGACGCTGATCTGGACGGCCTTCGCGATGCTCGTTCTCCATGGCCTCGCGATCCTCCTCGACCCTGTCATGCGCTTCGGGTTGACGGCGGTCGTCGTCCCCGGTGTCGCGCCGTGGCGGCCGATTACCGTCGCCGCAGGAATCGTGGCCGGATACCTGATGCTCACGCTCGCTGTCTCCTTCCGAGTGCGACGACGTATCAGCCAGCGCCGCTGGCGGCTTCTCCACTACGCATCGTTTCCCGCCTTCGCTCTAGCCCTAGGGCACGCGCTCCACGCCGGCACCGACCTCACAGGGACGACCGGCCTCGTCTTCGCCGCGGTCGCCCTGTCGCCCGTCCTCTGG
Source organism: uncultured Thermoleophilia bacterium (assembly GCA_963829285.1). Lineage (GTDB taxonomy): Bacteria > Actinomycetota > Thermoleophilia > Gaiellales > Gaiellaceae > Gaiella. Next base: position 128,440 of record CAWHHW010000005.1, read on the forward strand.
CTCACGTTCGCACGCATCCTGATGCCCCGCGCCCCGCGCCCCGCGACCACGACGCGGGGTACCCGGCACCTTGAGGGCACCGAGCGGGCCGCTTCCTCCGGGGAACCGGCTCGCCGAGGAGCCGTGCCCGCATGATCGGCGCCAGGCTCGTCCAGGAGCCGTTCCGTGCCATGGGGACGGATTGCGTGGTCGCGGCTACCGCGCGCCACTCCGTTACAGCACGCGCCCGACGCGCCCTCGCGGCGGGGCGACGCGAGATCGAGACCTGCGAGCAGGTGCTCTCCCGCTTCCTCGCCGGGAGCGATCTGTCACGCCTGAACCGGGCCGCCGGGGAGTGGTTGACCGTCGATGAACGGCTGATCACCGCTCTGCGAAGCGCACTCCGTTTCCGTCAGGAGACGAGGGGCATCTTCGATCCGACGATCCTGCCCGCGCTCGTCGCCCTCGGCTACGACCGCTCCTTCGAACAACTGAAGGCCGACCGACCCGGCAGCAACAACGACTGGCGCCCCGGTGCCAGCGTCGAGGTTGATACCGCCCTCTCGCGCGCCCGCGTCGAGAAAGGTGCCGCTGTCGACCTGGGGGGTCTCGGGAAGGGGTTCGCAGCCTCTCGAGCCCTCTGTGCGATGCGCCAGGCGTGGGCAGAGCTCCCAGGGGCGCTCGTCGACCTCGGCGGAGACATCGTCGTCTGGGGCGCCACGCCGGATGGAGGCCGGTGGCGGCTCGGCGTCGCGGATCCACGCGCTCCCGGTCACAACCTCGGCACTGTGGAGCTTGACGAGGGTGCGGTTGCCACCTCGGGACGCGATCAGAGACGTTTCGGCCCCGACCGCAAGCTCCACCACCTGATCGACCCTGCGACCGGCCTGTCGGCAACATCCGGACCGCTGGCCGTCACGGTCGTCGGACGCGAGGGTGCAGAGGTCGAGGCATACGCGACCGCGCTCGCGATCTCGTCTCGCGATATCGCGGCCGACACCTTGAGCGCACGGCCCCACCTCTCCGCCCTGCTCATACCCGCTGCGGGTCGACCGGTGATCGTTGGGAACCCGCCACTCGTCCAGCATCCCCACGTCGCGGAGGTGGTCGCATGAAGATCTTCACGGCCTCGTCAACATCGCCTCGGCGGCGCCGATCCGCTCGGATCGCCGTGGTGTCGGGTCTCGTCTGCGGCTTGGCGGTGCTCGCCTCCGGCTGCGGAGGAGGAAGCTCTCAGTCCGCGGCCGAGTCTCCGTCCGACTTCATACGCCGGGTCACGACTGAGTTCTCGCGAGGCCAATCCGGTCGCCTGTGGGACGGACTACTTCCGGCGGATCAAGCCATTGTGACCAGGGCTCGCTTCGTCGCCTGCCAGGCGAACGAAGGCTGGAACCTGAAGAGCATCAAGGTGCTCGAAACCTACGACGATCCCGTGGCCGTGGGCGCGAAGTCGCTGCCGTCGAAGGCGGTGACGGTGCGCGTCACATCCGACGATGGCATCACGACCGCGACCATGCACGCTGTCCAGGCGAACGGGAAGTGGCGTTGGGTCCTGCAGTCTTCCGACCGGACTGCCTACGCAAGCGGGAAGTGCCCTCGGACAGGGTGAAGGGCACGGACGTAGGTACAGTCGGTCGCGCATGAGATTGGCCCTGCGGGTCGCCATGGCACTCTTTGCCGCTGCGGGATTGGCTTGCGCCACTCAAGATGCGGCAGCGTCCCGGCAGTCGGGCTTGATCCGGGTTGAGGAGCACCTGGTTCGTGATGCACGTTTGCAGCCGCACCCTCTGCTGATGAGTCTCGGCGGCCCGGTCTACTGCGGGCAACTCGCCAATCTCGCGCGGCACCTGGATGCGTCGCTCGTCTGCGCGGATTTCGGCAAGAACCGATACGAGGGCCGTGGTGGGCGCGCGGCCCGGCTGGAGGATTGGGGCGATCCCGCCTATCTCGATGCCGCGGCGAAGCTCCCCACGGCACTGCGCACGAGTGGTGTGAAGATCTCCAAGCTCCTGCTGGTCGGCGTCTCCTACTCTGGATATGCGAATGCGGAGCTCGTAGCGACCCATCCCGAGATGCGTCCGGACGCGCTTGTCGTGGTGGACAGCTATCTCGATCTCGCGGCCCGATTCCGCGCACTGCCTCTCGGTCACGAGACTCGAAAGGAGATCGTCACCGCTCTCGGTGGCACCCCGGACGCGGTGCGTGATGTCTACGTGGCGCGCTCCCCGAGCAACCATCTGGCCGGTCTAGCCGAGGCGATCAGAGCCGGCATGAGGTTCGTCGACGTCTGGAGCGTCGGGGATGCCGAGCGGCGAGAGTTTCGGGGCGCGACCTGCTCGCTCGCCGCGAACGCGACCTGGCTCGCAGCGCTGGCGACCAGGCTGGGCCGGCCTGTCACCGGCTACGTCACCGAGATGCGACACGCCCACGCACTCTGGGACCGGGGGATGGGCTTGATGCAGCTTGCGATAGGCCGAAACGACGGCAAACCCCTTCATGCCAGGGCGGTCACGTTCTTACCCGGTGCTCCGGCCCCGTCCGGCAGCGCTTGTGCCAGCATGCCCGCTCCGTAGTCGGCACTCGGTCAGTTCTTGCTTGTCACGGTGACGGTCTTGGAGCCGATGTTGCCGGCGATGTCCTGGGCCCGGACGGTGATCTGGTAGGTGCCGTTGGCGACCCGTCGGGTGTTCCAGAACTCCTGTCGAAATCGTGAGAGGGGTCGAACCCAGGTGACGCCGTCGCACTTTGCGAGTTGTGGCGGTCCGACGCATTCCTGCATGTTGTCGTCCTCCGCCGTTCCCGGGGCGTAGTGGACGAGATAGGGGGTCTGCGGCATCTGATCCGCCTCGAAGCTCGTTCGCCTCAGCACGATCCGGCCACTGCGTTGGTCGCGGATCTCGACCTTCAGTTTGTGTGGCGTCCAGACGGTCGGCCAGGCCGGATTGCGAGCCAGGAAGCCGATGAACGACTGTGGGTCGGACGCCAGCACCCGAAGTTCGACGAGACCGTGGAGTTGCGTGGCAGGCAACTGGGTCGCCGAGTCGGGCTCCTTGAGGCTCTTCACAGGGAGCCAGGGGTGCGATGGCGGCGAAAAGAACAGAATCTGGGAGACGACGGGCGCCGACGTGTCGGCGTACGGAACAAGTGCGCCGCCGCTGTGGAGCGGATCGACCCAGACGCGAATTCCCCGGTACATCTGCCATTCGGAGAGATGGACGTGCCAGACGCCGCTGCAGGTCCATCCGATCTGCTGGCCGGCACGAACCCTCTGTCCGGCCGTGACGGTCGGCGACACGTGCCAGTACGAGAAATGTCCGGCGTCAACACGGCGGTTGACGCAGCGACGGCCTAGGACGTTCACCGGCGCAGACGCGACCCCCGCATCGAGCGCGTACACGCGGTGAGACAGCTCCGTCGGCGCGCCCGACTCGGGATGCGCGTCGTCGACGTTGATATCGATCCCGAAGTGGTACCCGGAGAGGCCGTTGTCGTCGGCCCCGCGAGGGTCGATGAACGACCCCCTGATCGGATGCTGGACCGAGCGCGGCGAAACCGGCCAACCCTTCGAGAGGGAGTTGTAAGCGTAGGCGAAGCTGGGAGGTAGCGCGCCGGGGACACCGCCGTAAACCGGGCCATTCGGCGTGGGCTGTGACGGAACCCGGGTGGCGGCTCCACGTCCATCTCCGGGCGCCACGAGGTGCGTCCCGCTCAGTAGGGCGACCATCGCAACCAACCGAGGAAGGCTGTTCCTTCCTCGCGAACGTCCAATCCACTCACCCACACGCAGATCGTTGCCGTGTCGCAGCACGCGCGCGTCGGTGGACCGACTGAGCCCTCTTGCGGCTTAGTACGAACGCGGTTGCTAGGGCGTGCTCCCGCCGGGGATGGAGCCGCCGTCAGCCCCGTCAGGCGACGGAGGCATGTCATCGGAGCCGCCGCTCGTCGCTGCGCCGACGCCACCAACGGTTCCGTCGGACTGACCCCCGCCGGAGTCCGAGGTCTCGACGCTCGGGGTCGCGGCGAGCATGTTCTCGGTGGAGTCGCCGGACGGGACAGATTCCGGCGACCCGTCCTCACGCGCGCTGGAACCGGAACCGGAGCCAGAGTCGGCGTGAGGTGACGCGCCCGCGCCCGATCTCGATGACCCCTCGCGGCTCCGGCGTCGTGGGTCGCGGCGCGATCGGAGTTGCCGCCTCCGACGGCTGACTTGCCGGACGACCGAGCTGTCGTGCGGGTCGTCCGACGAGGCCGGTACCGCCGCGTGAGCGAGGGCCACGAAGCCACTGGTCGCCCCGTGCCCGAGGGGGAGCGGAAGAGAAGCCAACGCGCTTTGCCTTCGCGGCCCGTGTGATCAACGGCGTGCGCGACTACCGGGCCGCCGCCCGCGCTGCTGAGCGCGAGCTTCACACTCCGCGGCGACAACGCGGCGCCGTGGGGTTTCGAGCTCGACCCGGAATGTTCGACCCCGACCGCAGCTGCCGAGCCTGCGGCGGCCACCGCGGCGAGCCCTGCGGCGACCTTCACGACCATCGGCCCCCCGCTCAGCTTCGCGAGCAGCCCGAGGCCCGCGGCGCCTCCCACCGCGCCCCCACCTGTCGCGCCGGTCCCGCCGAACAACGGCACCGCCTGCGCGATTCCCTCTCGCACGGCTACGGGGACGGCCAGCGCGCCGGTTGCGAGGGGTCGCAGGCTGACGCGCAGCGTGCGCCGCGCGCGGAAGAGGAGAGACTCAACGGATGCGACGGACATACCGAGCACCGCGCTCGACCTCGGCGTACTGTAACCCGTAGAGATCGCGCAGCACGACCGCTTCGCGCTGTTTCTCTGGGCAGCTCTGCGATGGCCTGCTGCAGCTCTTCGACCACGGCCTTCCGCTCCAGCTCCGACTCGGGCCCATCGGATGTGGCCGAGATCGGCGTCGAGGAGCGGCAGGGGCTCGCGCATGCGCGCGCGGGCCCTGGCACCGCATTCGTTTCGCGCGATCGTGGCCAGCCAGGCGGCCGGCTCGCGCACGTCACTGCCTCCGAGGAGGGACTTGTAGGCGGAGACGAACGTCGCCTGCGTGGCGTCGTCTGCGTCGTCCGGTTTCGCAACAGCGTGCGGCAGAGGCCGTACACCATGCGGCCGTGCTATCTCGAACAGCTCTGTGATCTGCCGGCCGGAGACCTCCGCGCGCGGGTCTCCGGCCAGTCTCAGCGAGTCGGTGGCCATCCGGAGAGCTCTAGTGAACGCCGCCGAAGGTTCCCGTGCCGGCGGTCGATCCGGAGCCGGGGTCGACGTTCTCGTCGCGCCCTGCGTTGAGTCTCCGTCATCGCCCTCGCGTGTCGACGGCCCTTCTTCTCGATGCTCCTCAGCGTCAGCGTCGTCCGAGGTTGACGCACTCGATCTTGACGATGTCGTTCTGGGTGAAGTTCCGAGGACAGTGATCCCGGCCGGGATGCCATGTCAGAGGCTGCCCGCCGGTGGGTGCGACGGTGACCTGGGAGGCGTCGAGGCTGGGATCGTGCCGCGCGCCTCGACTTTGGAGTGGCCTGTCGTCGCCTTGGTTGTCCTGCCCGCTCTCGCCGTGCGCGACGCGCACCGTCCAGACCGCACCGATCAGGTCGCATTTGAGCTCGATCAGGTCTCCGACCTTCACGTTCAGCGTCACGCCGGCCGGAATCGTGCAGGGGACATCGACGCCCGAGCCGGTCGTGACTGACGATGGTCGGAGGCACGTTGGACTTCACGGTGCCGCGCACTTCCATCTCGCCGTCCGAGCCGGCCTGTGGCGCCGTCGGAGCCGGTGCGACGACGACCGATGCTCCGGCGAGCGTACCGTCGTCGGCGATGTCGACATCAGCGGTGACGGTGTCACCAACCTGAGGGCCGCTGTTCGCCAGCGCGAGGCACGATGCTTCCCCTGGGCGCCGTGCAACGTCACGCGCAGGGCGAGGCTCCCGGCGTTGATGATCGCGTCGCGCCTGACGAGGCGGACGATCGTGCCGCGGACAACGGCGCGGGAGGCATGGCCTGTGAGCCGCACCGAGACTGCGATCGGGAACTTGCCGGCGACCGGCGCGAAGCGGACGACGAGGGTGCGTCCGACGTCAGTGCTGCCCGAACGCGGACGGCGCGACGAACGTCTGCACGGCGCCGCCCGGGCGTGCGATGACGAGACCGTGGTGCGCGCGGTCCTTGGCGACGACGGTGCCGTGGAGGGTCTGCGTCGCCTTCGGGGCGGCAACGGCGGTGGGAACGAGGATGGCAGCGACGAGGGCGGCCAGCGGAATGAGACGTCTCATCTGGGGAGTCCTTTCGGAGGGGTGACTCTCACCTGGTAAGAGCGCATCGGGACGGAAAACTTGCGCCGGCAGTGCGATTTCCCCGACCGAGGGAACCCGAAGGGGTGGCGGTGGTCACGCGCGGCTCGATGGTGCAGCGGGGGCCTGGCTCCTGGCCAAACCCCCGCTGACCCTGTTCACCGCGGTGGCGCCGGGTACTACTGACCGGGCGACGGCGTAGGCGGCGGATCCGTCGGCGGGGTCACGGGCGGGGCGACGATCGGCACGAGCGTCCCACCTGTCCACGCGTAGAAGAAACAGCCGACCGCGCTGCGGAAATGCAGTCCATTCGTCGTCTGGAACGTCTGCCAGCCGCCGCGCAGGCACTGGCGCGCTTTCGTGAAGTTGTCGCCCGGAGCCGCCGACGCGCTCGTGACGCCGACGAGCCCGACGCCGACGGCGAGCACGGTCGCGAGCCCGAGTCGTGCTCGATATCCGGTGTGGTTGACCTGCATAGAAACCCCCTTCGTGCAGTGGAATCGATGGGGTCTCTATCGGCGGTTACCGACCGTCGGCTGATGACACGGTCGAGGGACGCGCCGGGTCTTGCGTCAGTGCGGCTTGGCGTAGTTCTGGATCTGACCGAAGTCGATCATCACGCACGCCTCGTCGCCGACAGTCCAGGCGTCGTGGCCGGGTGCGATGTGGAATGCGTCGCCGGGGCCGCACTCGCCTTCGCTGCCGTCGTCCATCACGATGTGCATCCGGCCGGAGACGACGTACCCGAGGTGCGCCGTCTGGCAGCTGTCCGTGCCCGCGATCGGCTTGATGTGGTCCGACCAGCGCCAACCCGGCTCGAACACACCGCGTCCGACCGGCCCTGGCTCGAGGGTCACGATGTGGGCAGCACCCTTGTCGTCCTTGAACGGACGCACCTCGTCGGGGTTACCGAGCGGCTTGATCTCGAGACTGGCCATGGCAGGCTCCTTCCGATGCGTTGGTTGCGTGCGTTTTCGCACAACTGCGCTCGGAATACAACCCACCGCGACAGACCGAGACGGATTCTTCTCCGCCTCGCGGTGGTTGCTCTCTAGCTACGGTCGAGCGCCGCTGCGGCGAGCAGCGGGCAGACGAGCACCGCGGAGAGTACGACGGTGAGTACAGCGATCAGGATCATGGGCCTCATCCAACGCCTGCGAGATGAGAATGCAATGAGGAGGGCGTACGGGATCTGTGAAGGTGGCCCTGCCGTGGGGAGACCCTCTGGGCCTGCGAGTGGGCTTGGAGCCCATTTCAGAATGAAGCCTGTGCGGCGGAATGCGCTATGCGCGCACGCTGCTTCGTCCTCAGTCGCCCCAATAGCGCTGCTATTGGGGCTCCTGCGTCCTCGCATCGCACGCACCCATCGCGCCCCGCCGACGAAGCGTCATCCTGAAATGGGCTCTTAGCGGATCCCGGTATCGATCGTGAAGAGGATCTTGTCCCGATGCGCGACGCGTACGCGGACTCTCGCCGGGTGGGGCATCTGCCCGAACGGCTTCGAGCTCGTGCTCACTGAATAGATCCCTGGAGGAAGCCCGATCCGGTAGGCGCCCTGCTGATCCGTGCGAGTCTTCCTGAGAAGGCCCGTGCGTGAGAACGTGAGGGTGACGCCGGCGGCGGGAGCATCGCAGGGGACACCGACGACGCAGACCGGCGTGATCGGCCCGCGTCTCACGGTTCCGTAGAGGCCGCTGCGCGGCGGGGTCGCTGATGCGCCCGCGACGGCGGCGAGACTGACAGCGATCAGGGCGAGCGCCGACTTCGGTCTCATCTTCCACCCATTCTGCTCCCTCGCTCCGCTCCCCGGTGCCGCTCCGTTCGCCGGCTAGCTGTCTTCTGGGCGTGGTGGGATGGGACGATCGTCGGGGACTCGACGCGCGACGTCCTCCGCGATGCCGACGTCCTCGACCAGGAAGCGGACCCGCCCGTCTTCGTCGACCGGAGAAGCCGAAACCGGGTTGCCCGTGACGAATGAGTAGCGCGTGCCCGTGTTGATGCCCATGGTCGTGGCGCCGCGCACGACTCTGGTGTGGAGCTCGTAGTTGAACGGGCTCCACCCGGCGCTTCGCGCGTGCAGCGCATCCCACTCCGCCGTATCGACGCCGACTCGCTCGAACCGGCACACGAGGCCGTCGGGTGAGTTCGGGGTCCGCCAGATCACGGAGGGGCTGCCGTCGAGCCACTCGAACCTCGGCAACGGGCCGTTCCGCGCCGGCTCGTCCGGCGCCGGGATCCGGATCGGCTCGCAGCTGAGGATCGAGGCGTCGGCGATCCAGCGCTCTCCCTCGAGGATGACGACCACCGAGCCGTGATTCGGGCCGCGCACGGTAGGCGACGACACCATCGTCGCGACTGCCCGCTCGACCTCGAACCCGAGCTCGGCGAGGAGATCGTGGAGCGCGCCGTTTCCCGCCCAGCAGGTGCCGCCCGCGCCGCAGGCGAGCCACGATTCGAAGAAGTCGTCGGCCGTCGAGCCCGGCAGCGGCCAGGAGCGCCCCTCGCCGATGTGAATCAGCTTCAGCACGTTGTCGAACGACACCGCCTCGCACCAGGCGGCGTACGCCGTGCGCAACCCGGGCAGGTCGGGCGCCGGGCGATCGACGCCGAGCCGCGCGAGCACCGCGGCAACGGTCCCGCTCCGCATCACGAGCTCGGCAGCACCTTGCCGGGGTTGAGGATCCCGTTCGGGTCGAAGCCCGCCTTGATCGCGAGCATCAGGGGGATCAGGTCGCCGTGCTCGCGCTCGAGCGCGTCGATCTTGCCGAGACCGATGCCGTGCTCTCCCGTGCAGGTGCCGCCGCGGGCGAACGCATCTTCGACGAGTCGGCGCACGAACTCGTCCGACCGGGCCACCTCGTCGGCGTCGTCGGGATCGATCTGGATGCCGACGTGGAGGTTGCCGTCGCCCGCGTGGCCGAGGATGCCGGCGTGCAGGCCGAGGCGCTCGATCTCGTCCCGGGCGAAGTGCACCGAACCCGCCAGCTCGCTCAGCGGCACGCAGACGTCTGTCGTGCGCTCGCGCCTGCCCGGCATCGTCGCGGCCGCAGCGTGTGCAGCATCGTGGCGAGCGCGCCAGAGCACTGCGCGCGCATCGCGATCGAGCTCGTGCACGACCTCGGTGGCGCCTTCGCCCACGGCAATCGCCTGCACCAGCTCGAGGTCGGCTTGAACGGCTTCCTCGCCTCCGGTCGCCTCGACGAGTAGGCACGGCCCTTCCGGATACGACGTCCCCGAATATGCGTTGACGGCGGCGACCATCCAGGCATCCATCAACTCGACACGCGTCACTCCCGCGCCGGCCGCGACGACGGCCGCCGCCGTTTCGCAGGCGCTCTCGACGTCGGGGAACGCGATCCGCAGCGCCACCGCATGCTCGGGGATGGCGTGCAGCCGCAGGGTCAGCTCGGTGATCACGCCCAGCGTGCCCTCCGACCCGACGAGCAATCCAGTGAGGTCGTAGCCCGCCGACGTCTTCGCGGTGCGGCTGCCGGTTCGGATCACGCGCCCGTCGGCGAGTACCGCTTCGAGTGCGAGCACGTTCGTGCGCATCTTCCCGTAGCGCACGGTTGTCGTGCCCGCAGCGTTTGTCGCCGCCATGCCGCCGAGCGTCGCATCGGCGCCAGGATCGACGGGGAAGAAGAGGCCGTGCTCGCCGACGGCCTGTTCCAGCGTGCGCCTCGTGACACCGGCCTGCACCGTTGCCGTCAGGTTCTCCGGCGAGATCTCGAGGATGCGGTTGAGCCGGGTGAGGTCGAGGCTGATCCCGCCGTGCACCGGGATCACATGACCCTCGAGGCTGGTGCCGGCGCCGAACGGCGTCACCGCGATCCCGTGCTCGTTCGCGATCGCGAGGACTCGTGCTACGTCGGACGTCGAGCCCGGATAGACGACGAGATCGGGGCGGTGGGCCGTGTGGAAGCTGCGGTCCCCGGCGTGGAGGTCGCGCTCGGAATCGCCGTCGCGCACGCGATCCTCGCCGAGCGCCTCGATGAGCGCGCCTTTCAGGGCGCGATCCCGGGTGCAGTCGTCAGGATCTCGCTGCGGAGCCGCATCCCGAGCCGGTCAAGCAGCTCGTGGTCGCGTTCCGCCTCGGGGTTGCCGGTCGTCAGGAGCCGGTCGCCGATGAAGATCGAGCCTGCTCCAGCCAGGAAGCAGAGCGCCTGCGCCTCGTCCGAGAGGGCGAGCCGTCCGGCGCTGAGGCGGACGATCGAGTGCGGCATCATGATGCGCGCCGTCGCGATCGTGCGGACGAGGTCGAGCGGATCGAGAGGCTCGGCGTCGGCCAGCGGCGTGCCTGCGACCGGCACGAGCACGTTGATCGGCACGCTCTCCGGATGCGGCTGCTGCGCGGCGAGCTGTTGCAGCAGCCCGTAGCGGTCGTGCAGCCCCTCGCCCATGCCGATGATCCCGCCGCAGCAGACCGTGATCCCCGCCCGGCGCACGTACCCGATCGTCTCCAGCCGGTCGCCGTAGGTTCGCGTCGTGATGATCTCGCCGTAGTACTCCGGCGAGGTGTCGAGATTGTGGTTGTAGGCCGTCAGCCCGGCCTCCGCGAGCGCCACCGCCTGCCCGTCGTCGAGCATGCCGAGCGTGCAGCAGGCCTCGAGCCCCATCGCACGGACGCCGCGGACCATCTCGAGCACGCGCTCGAACTGCTCCCCGCGCGGCGCGCTGCGCCAGGCTGCGCCCATGCAGAACCGCGTGGCGCCGTTGGCTCGCGCGCTCTCGGCAGCCGCGAGCGTCTCGTCGACGCTGAGCAGCGGTTCGCGACCGAGGCCCGTCTCGTACCGGGACGACTGCGGGCAGTAGGCGCAATCCTCGGCGCAGCCACCCGTCTTGACGCTGAGCAGCGCGCAGGCCTGCATCTGCAGCGGATCGTGATGGGCGCGATGAACCGTCTGGGCGAGGAAGACGAGGTCCGGCAGCGGCAGGGTGGCGAGCGCCTCGATCTCGTCGATGCTCCAGTCGTGACGAATCTGGCCGGTGGCGTCCATGCCGGTGCGCATTCTCGCACGAAGAGTCCCGCGGACGCCCGTGGCGCTAGACCAGCCGCTGCACCGTCCGCCAGTTCCGGGCCGTTGCCTGCACGCCCAGGCAGCGTTCGACGTAGTCGAGCGTCAGACGGCTGCGGCCCGATCCGTTCGGGTAGCTGAGATAGAGCTCGCGGCCGTCGAGGAGGAACGAGTCGGGAAGCGAGCGGTTCGGGTCGAGTTTCGCAGCCGAGGCGGCAGCCGGTGGCTTGGCGAGGAATGCAACGTGCAGTTTCGTCGGATCGAGCCCGGGGTCGTCTGCGAGGAACGGGTTGCGGCCGGCGATCGCGGCCAGCTCCGCGGCGGTGCGCACGACAACCCCGACCTGTAGCCCGAAGGACTCGGCGATCGTCTCGGCGACCGTCGACGCCACCGCTTGCTCTGGCTCTGCGGAGTGAAGGAGAACGTTGCCGCTCTGGAGGACGGTCGTCACCTGCCCGAAGCCGCGTGCGCTCAGTGCGGCGCGCAGGTCGGCCATAGGCAGGCGGTTGCGGCCACCCACGTTGACGGCGCGCAGGAGCGCCACGTACGCGGTCACGACGACTTCTTGCGCCAGCTCGTGAGGTCGAACAGCTTGTTCAGCTGCTTCAGCACCTCGCGCGCGATCATGTCGCCGCCGGCAGTGTCGAAGTGGACGCCGTCGCCGGTTCGCACCTTGACCGTGTCGCCGGCGGCGTTCTCGAGGTACTCGGCGAAGCCGCCGTTGTCTCCCGCGAACATCGTGTAGGTGTCCAGGAAGACCGCCTTGCCGGGGCGTGCATTCGCCTCCTCATGGACGATCGCGTTCATCGTGTCGAACCGTTGTGTCTGTGCCGGGCTGCGTGTGATCGGGAGCCCGATCCACACGACGGTCGCGCCGGCACGGTTCACCGTGTCCATCACGCCGGCCACGCGGCGGCGGTACTCGGCGCTCCACGTCGGGCTCCCGAACGACCCGATCGACGTGCCCGGCGGGAGCCCGGTCATGTAGCCGTGGTCGTCGTTGGCGCCGAAGTTGAGCACGACCACTTTCGGCCGCAACTTCTTCACCTGCTTGCTGATCTCCGTGAACCAATTGAAGACGTCGGGCCGCGAGAGGCCGGTCGCGATGTGGCCGTCGATACCGCCGACCGTCTGGATCACCGGGCTCGCGAGGGCAGCGCGGGCGATCGAGTAGCCGGGTGTGATCACGAGCGAATCGCCCGCGACCCAGAGGCGCAGCTTCTTCGTCGGCGTGAATGCGACCCTGGCAGGAGCAGTGGGCGTGCGCGTCGGATTCGTCGGCGTGGGGGTGGGCGTCGTCGTGGTCGGTGCCGGAAGCGCGATCTCGGTGTCGATCGTGTCGGCCGAGCCGCGGCCGATCGCGTCCTGGAGCAGGTGACGGGGCCGGTCGAGCAGGAGCGCATGACTGACGCTTGCGAGCGGGCCGGTGATCGCGAGCGCCACCTCGCGCCCGGTGCCCGGCTGGCGGTTGAATGCCGACTTGTGCATCCCGGGTGCGGTCAGCAACGCACCGAAGACCAGTGCGAGCAGGCAGACGACGAGTGCGTGGCCGGCCGTTCCGAGACGGCGTCCGTCGTCACCGAGGCGGGGAGCTGTTCGCGTCGTCATCGTCAGAACCTGAAGTAGATGAAGGGTGCCACGCCCTCGGGCCCGAGGGCGTTCGTCAGCGCGAGCGCGAGTGCGAGCACGAGGGCCTGCCCGGCCACGGGCAACCGGCCGAAGCGCTCCATGACCTCGTACGGGAATCGCGGCGGCAGGTACTGAGAGCCGATCCCCACCGCGATCGCGAGCAGCACCGCGAAGGTGACGAGCGGAGACGGCGAGCCCCAACCGGTGAAGAGACCGGTCAACATCTCCCGTGCCGTCTGGAACGTGTCCGCCCGGAAGAACACCCAGGCGAGGCAGACGACCTGGAACGTGACGAGACGCTCGAGCGCACGACGTCGGAAGGTGTCGGGCGGCGCCACATAGCCGGGCCTCTCGCGGCGCCAGCGCTCGAACATCAACCCCGTGCCGTGGATGCCGCCCCAGACGATGAAGGTCCAGCCGGCGCCGTGCCAGAGACCGCCGAGAAGCATCGTCAGCATCAGGTTGCGGTAGGTGATCACGGAGCCCTTGCGGCTGCCGCCGAGCGGGATGTAGACGTAGTCGCGCAGCCAGCGCGACAGCGTCATGTGCCAGCGGCGCCAGAAGTCCTGGAGCGAGCGCGCCGCGTACGGCGAGTTGAAGTTCTGCGGGAACGAGAAACCGAGCAGCAGCGCGATCCCGATCGCGATGTCCGTGTACCCGGAGAAGTCGGCGTAGATCTGCACCGCGTAGGCGTAGATCGCGATCAGGATCTCGAGTGACGAGTGCTGGCCGGGAGCGCCGAAGACGGGGTCGACGATCGAGGAGGCGAGGTAGTTGGCAATCACGACCTTCTTGAAGAGGCCCGTTGCGATCAGGTAGAAGGCACGGCTCGTGTCGACGCGGCGCGGGTCGCGCGGTGAATCGAGCTGCGGGATCAGCTCGCCGGGCCTGACGATCGGCCCTGCCACGAGGTGCGGGAAGAAGGAGAGGTAGACGGCGAACTTCTCGAACGTCGTGGGCACGAAGTCGCCGCGATAGGTGTCGACGACGTAGCTGATCGCCATGAAGGTGAAGAAGGAGATCCCGACCGGCAGCACGATCGAGCGCACGGCGATCGGGGCGTTGAGCCCGACGACCGCGAAGAGGTTGTCGCTCGAGCTGACGAAGAAGTCGTAGTACTTGAAGTAGCCGAGCAGCGCGAGGTCGCCTGCGAGCGCGAGCCACAGCAGCGCTTTCCGCTGCGCCGCGACCTGCGAGCGGTGGATTCGCACGGCCATCACCTGGTTCCACACCGTGCAGCCGGCGAGCAGCAAGACGAAGCGCCAGTCCCACCAGGCGTAGAACACGTAGCTCGCGACGATGATGAACGGCCGCCAGCGGTGCACCTTCGGCATCAGCAACCACGAGAGCGGCATGACGATCAGGAAGAAGATCGCGAACGTCGCGGTCGGGAACAGCATCGCGACAGCCTACGGTGTGCCGGTGACAGGCTTCAGCCTGTCACCGGGGGTTCGCGTGTCCCAGGCTTGCGCCTGTCTCCCGGGTTTCTAGCCGCCCGGAGGCCGGTCGACGGTCGCGTCGAGGTCGGCAGGCGGCAGCTTCGTGATCGCCGTCGGCGAGTCGGCGGCCGGCTCGAGCAGCGTGTGCTCGACCGGCGGCACGAACCACGACGGATCCGCGGGCATCGGCACGGGCGCCGTCAGGGGAGCGGCGGGAGCGAACAGCGGAATCCCCTGACGGCGGCGGTCGGCGCGCGAGGCGGCCCATTCGATCAGCGCCACGAGCACCCAGGCAGCGGCCATCACGGCTGCGATGGCGCCGGCATCGAGCTTCGCAACTGCGGCGGCGATCGCGACTCCGGCGAGGAACAGAACCTCGAGTAGTAGGCGCGGCACCTCGGGACGACGGCGGATCGGAGCTCCGAGCGAGCTGACCCAGGCGTAGGAAGGAGTTATCGCCGGACCGGCCTCCTCGTCACTCCAGCCGGGTTCCGCCGTCGGAAGACCTGGCCCTCCGAGACGACGGACGTCGGCCTGCAGGGTCTCGATCCGATCGGCCAGCTCGCGTACGACAGCGGTCAGTTCGGCGTCCGGTTCGGGTGCCCGCCCGTGTGCCGTGCGCTCGGTTGCGCTCATGCCGCCGGCCCGTCGTCGTCCATCGCGTCGATCGCCTCGCGCGCCTTCGCGTGCACGCGTGCGCGCCGCTCCTCGAGCGTCTCGTCCACCTGTGCCGGCTCGGGCGCGGTGTCTTCCTGCTCGGGCTCCGGCTGCTGGCGTTGCTCGTCGAGCCGCCGCCGCAACTCCTCCGCGGGATCGACGGCATCCGCTGTCGGCTCGGCAACGCTCTCAGGCTGCTGCCGGCGCTGTGAGAGCCAGCGGCCGAGAGCCGCGATGCCGACGATGCCGGCGAGCCAGGCGATTGTGCGCTTCACGCAGGCGATGGTATCTCGCCGGGCGGCGCTGCACGCAGGCTCTTGCAACCACCGGACGTCGTTCGCCGGAAGTGGGGGAGACGGCGGAGATCGCGCTATGTCTCCCACCCGACCGTGTTTCCTTCAGCTACGGTGCATCTCGCTTCCTGCCTCTCCTCGCCCGGGCCTTTCCCAGCTCGAGCTTGCCGGTGAGGCCGCCTAAGACCGAAGGAATGGAGAAAGGGAACTTTGATCGACTACGAGATTCTGTTGCTGTTGGACCCTGACCTCGCCGACGAACCGCAGGCGGAGGTCGTCACGCGCGTGCGTGAGCTGATCGAAAAGGGCGGCGGCACGTTCACGCGCCACGATGCCTGGGGCAAGCGCAAGCTCGCCTACGAGATCGACAGGAAGGGCGACGGGAACTACCACCTGCTGCTCTTCAGCGCCCCACCGGAGACGCTCGACGAGGTCTCCCGCGTTCTGAAGATCGACGACAACGTCATGCGTCACTTGGCGACACGTCGTCCCGAGGGGGGTCCTGCCGAGCCACTTCCCGTCGGCGCTCCCGCGAGTCACGATGCTGTGATCGATGATCTCGCAGAGGAGGATGAAGACTGATGGCTGCAAATATCAATCGCGTTGTTCTCGTCGGGAACCTGACGCGTGACCCGGAGATGAAGCACCTGCCGTCCGGGACGGCGCTCTGCTCGCTGCGCATCGCGGTGAATACGCGACGCAAGGACGAGTCGGGCCAGTGGACCGACAAGCCGAACTACTTCGACGTCTCGGTCTGGGGCGCCCAGGGAGAGAGCTGCGCGCAGTATCTCGCCAAGGGCCGCCCCGTCGCGATCGACGGCCGGCTCGAGTGGCGCGAGTGGGAGGCCACCGACGGCTCCGGCAAGCGCCAGGCGGTCGAGATCGTGGCCGACAACGTCCAGTTCCTCGGCAGCCGTGGTGACGGCGACGGAGCCGGCGGCGGCTCGTTCGTTCCCGCCGGGGCCGCGCAGTCCGGCGGAGCCGACTTCCCCGCCGCGCCCACCGACGACGACATTCCCTTTTAGCGGCTAGGAGATCTGACTAATGGCTCAGAAGGCACCCGCGCGCAAGCGCCCGAGCTCGAGCTCCGCCCCCGGGCGGCGCAAGAGCTGCCACTTCTGCAAGGACAAGATCACAGAGGTGGACTACAAGAACGTCAACCAGCTACGGCGCTACATCTCCGAGAAGGGCAAGATCCGCAACCGCCGCATCACCGGCGCGTGCCGCCGCCACCAGCGGCAGGTCGCCGTTGCGGTCAAGCGGGCCCGCGAGGTTGCGCTCCTGCCCTACGTCGCGAGTTAGGGGAACGTCATGAACGTGATCCTGCTCAAGGACGTGGAGAAGCTCGGCCTGCGCGGCGAGGTCGTGAACGTCGCCCGCGGGTATGCCCGCAACTTCCTGCTGCCGCGGCAACTCGCCGAGGTCGCGACGGATGGACGGGTCGCCGAGGTCAAGCGCATCGACGCCCAGAAGGCGATGCACGAGGCGCGCACTGCTGAACAGGCCACCGAGATCGCGACCACGCTCGGCAAGACCGTGCTGCGGTTCGACGTCAAGGCCGGGCCCACCGGATCGCTGTTCGGCTCGGTCACCCCGACCGACATCGCCGACGAGATCTGGCGCACCCGCAAGATCCGCGTCGACCGCCGCAAGATCGGGATCGACACGATCAAGCGGATCGGCCGCTACACGGTGCCGGTCGACGTGTTCGAAGGCGTCACCGCCGAGCTCAAGTTGATGGTCGTGCCCGAAGGCGGCGAACTGCCGCCCGAGGAAGAGCTCGCCGCGATGGAGGCAGCCGAGGCTGCCGCTGCGGCAGAGGCAGCGGCTGCAGTAGCCCCCGCGGTCGCCGAGGCCGACTACTGGGAGGATGTCGAGATCGAGGAGCCCGAGGCTGAGGCGGAGGAGACGGCCGAGGCCGTCGAGGTCGAGACCGCTGCCGAGGCCGAGGTCGAGGCCGACGAGGGCGACGTCGAGGCGGAGCCCGAGGCGTAGGTTCGCGAGCGCCGGGAGCCGGCGCGGTTCCTGGGACTGAACTGAGAAGTCGAACAGCGGAGGGGTGTCTCCCGAGCAGACAAGGGACACCCCTCCGCTGTTTGGATGTTCCACAGCCCCTGTGGAGCGTTTGACGAACTTCCCGCTCGCAGCGGAGATCGGCGGTGGACAACCGCCGCCTGTCTGGGGAGAAGCCGTCCGGTGCCGGGGATAGAATAGGAACATATGTTCCTTTATCCCTGCTCAACGCGTAATCGATCCCGGTTGCACGGTCTGTTGCGGACAGGTTGACTGCGCCCGTGACCGTTGCTCCGAGCGTCCCGACCGCGATCGTGCCACCCCAGAACCTCGAGGCCGAGGAGTCGGTCATCGGCGCGATGCTGCTCTCCGCCACCGCGATCGGTGCCGTCACGGAGGTGCTCGACTCCGCCGACTTCTACCGCGACTCGCACGCGACCATCTACCGTGCTGCTCTCGCGCTCTACGGCAAGGGCGAGCCCGTCGACGCGATCACGCTGGCCAACGAGCTCGACGAGCGCAGCGAGCTCGAGCGCGTCGGCGGCACGGCCAAGATCGCAGAGCTCGCGGCAGTCGTGCCGGCGACCTCGAACGCCGAGCACTACGCCCGCATCGTCAAGGAGATGGCAACCCTCAGGGGCCTCGTGCGCGTCGGCCAGGAAATCCAGCGGCTCGGCCAGACACGTCCCGGCGAGACGACGGATCTCGTCGACCGCGCCGAGCAGATGGTGTTCGAGCTCGCCCAGCAGAGGGTCAGCGGCGACTTCGCCCATATCCACGACCTGCTCAACGAGAGCTTCGCGCGGATCATGCACCTCTACGAGGCGGGTGTCGATGTCACCGGCGTGCCCTCCGGCTTCCGCGAGCTCGACAAGCTCACCTCCGGGTTCCAGCCCGGCAACCTGATCATCGTCGCCGCCCGGCCGTCGATGGGGAAGTCCGCTCTCGCACTCTGCGCAGCCGCGAACCTCGCCGTCCGTCACGAGACGCCCGTGGCGCTGTTCACGCTCGAGATGTCCAAGGCCGAGGTGACGCAGCGACTGATGTGCAGCGAGGCGAAGGTCGAGTCGCAGCGGCTCCGCTCGGGCCGGCTCGCCCAGGAGGACTGGCCGCGACTGACGGCGGCCTGCGACACCTTGATGAAGGCGCCGATCTACGTCGACGACACCGGCTCGATCACGATGATGGAGCTGCGGTCGAAGGCGCGGCGGCTGAAGTCGCGCGAGCCGAAGCTCGGGATGATCATCGTCGACTACCTCCAGCTGATGACCTCCGGCTCGAACCCTGAGAACCGGGTGCAGGAGGTCTCGCAGATCTCGCGGCAGCTGAAGGTGCTCGCGCGCGACCTCGAGGTGCCGATCCTGGCGCTCTCGCAGCTCTCGCGCGCCGTCGAGCAGCGCCACGACAAGCGGCCGATCCTGTCCGACCTGCGCGAGAGCGGCAGTATCGAGCAGGACGCCGACCTCGTCGCTTTCGTCTACCGCGACGAGTACTACAACGGTGAGGAGTCCGACAGTCAGGGGCTCGCCGAGATCATCCTCGCCAAGCACCGCAACGGCCCGACCGACTCGGTCAAGCTCAGCTTCCTGAAGCGGTACGCGAAGTTCACCGACCTGGCCGCAGCGAGCTAGTTAGCTCCAGGCACGCCGTCGCGTCAAGCGTGACTGCGGACGCGACGGAGTGGAATGTCGGCCGGCAGGGACTGTCCCCAGGCGTCCGCGCTGACCACGACGTAGTGGGCGCCTGCCCGACGTCGCTCGGTGTACTTCGGGCCGCATGGCCCGCAGACGAGTGTCACGCCGGCCGCGCCGGCCGCGAACTCCTTGCCCGGCGCGACTCGATAGAGCTCGACGTGTGACCGCTTGTCGACGGGAACGCCCAACCGCATCCAGACCATCGAGTCGCCGGCAGCTCCAACCGCTGTGACGGCGGCTGGACGCAGCATGTCTTGCAGCGCGTTGGAGATGAACAGCTGCGATCGCGGGTCTACGAGTGACGGCGCGCCGGCCATCCGCTGCGTGATGTCGTCGATTGCTGCACCGAACTCGAGGGTGCCCGCGGCAGCCACCTTGGCGCCGGAGGGAGCGACATAGCGCACAAAGCGCGCGTTGCCCATGTAGTCGCCGCCGCGGTCTGCGCGGAAGAGGATCGCCACCGGCTGATCGATGCATGTCTTCCCTTTGGCGACGCGCCAGTCCGGAATCGAGTCGACCTCGACGCTTACGACGCCTGCGATACGGTCACCGGCTTTGAAGCCGGTACCGGCGAACCAGGGATCGGCAGCGCCTGCCGCATCGACGCGGTAGTCGGTGCGGCCCCAGTCGAGGTGCCCACCTTGGTGTTGGACGCCGAGGAGCGCGCACTCGGGCCGGTTGAGGACCCGGAACAGTGCTGTTCGCAGCGCCGGATCGGAAACCGGATCGGTTCCGTTCGTCTTGTACGACACCATCGTGCGGCCGTTGTCCTCGTACCGCACCTGCCAGTAGCCGATGTTGGCGCCGAAGAAGAGGAGGTTGGTGCCCGCGGCGCGTGCCGTTTCGAAGGCGTCACGGATCGTCGAGGTCCAGTACTCACCGTGGCCGTTCGCGATCACGAGGCGATGCTGCTGGAGCGAGGAAGGGTCGCGGTGCGTGTCGAGATCGGTCTGGTAGGCGACGTCGTACCCGCGGTTCTCGAGGAAGCGGACGAGCGGGTACTCCCATCCGATCAGCGAGTTCGAGAAGGGTCGGTCGAAGGACACATGCGTGGCAGGCGCCCCTGCGATCTGTGTGACGTAGGTGCTCTTGCCACCCCAGTCGTTGTATGCCTCGACGGTGTTGATCGGGACCTGCACGAGGATCGCGGCGTGGCGCCCGTTGGGCGGCTCGCGCACGATGAGTGGTGTCCACGCGGAACTGCCGGCCTGCGGCCCGGAGGTCAGCAGGAACTGAACGGCGAGGTAGCTGCTCGGCCAGGTGGGGTCGATCCGCAGCCTGTCAGTCGTTATCCAGGGAGCGCGGATCAAGCCGGAGGCCTGGTCGATCACCGAGGCCCCCTGGGCGCGACCCGGCTCGTCGGTGGTGCAGGATGGAATGCATTGCATAAGCTCTGCATCGCCCGCCTTCCCCTTCCGGTCGCCGAGTCGATAGACGCGGATGCGGTAGCGGTCCCCACCCGGAACGTTCACCTTCAGGTCGACGGTCTCACCAGGAAGCGCGCTGACGGCGCCCGCGTACCCTTCGATGGCACCGTTCGCCGGCGGCGTCGTCCACCAGGGAGCCTCGGCCTTGCCGGAGGCCAGGGCACCGCTGACCGAAAGGCACGCAGCGACAAGCATGCAGGATGCCGTTGCCCACGCCAGGGTCGCCGGCCGCCGCATTGACGGGAGTTATACCCCGTCAGATGAGCGCAAGCGCGGCCGCTTCGATCTCGTCCTCGGAGACGAGCACGAGCAGTGCGGCATCGCCGAGCGGCACGAAGGAGTCCTTGCTCGTGACGCGCGCCATCGATCCCTCGAAGCCGATGTCGATCAGCGTCGCCAGGATTCCCTCGGAGACGCCGCCGGTGCGCCGCGTCTCGTCGACCACGAGCACGCGACCCGTCGCCACCACCTCCCGGGCGATATCCTCGATCGGCAGCGGCGCCAGCCAGCGGAGATCGACGACGCGCGCCGCGACGCCACGTGCCTCGAGCCGTTTCGCGACCCGGAGCGAGAGGAAGAGGCCGTTGCCCCACGTCAGGATCGTCAGATCCTCCCCGTCGCCGTACGTGCGGGCAGAGCCGAGCGGCACGTGCTCGGTGCCGGGGGCCGCGAGCCACGCCCCGTCGCCTTCTTCGTGGAGGTCGCGGGTGTGGTACAGCGCGATCGGCTCGAGGAAGGCGCAGACGCTGCCGTCGACCTTGGCGGCGGCGACGCACGTGCGCAGCATCGCCGCGGCGTCGTCGGGGCGCGCGGGCGATGCGATCACGAGACCCGGGATGTCGCGCAGGACAGCGACCGAGTCGTCGTTGTGGAAGTGCCCGCCGAAGCCCTTCTGGTAGCCGTACCCCGCGATTCGCACGACCATCCCGTTGCGGTACTGGCCTTGCGAGAAGAACTGCAGCGTCGCCGCCTCGCCGCGGAGCTGGTCTTCGGCGTTGTGGAGGTAGGCGAGGTACTGGATCTCCGGCAACGGCACGAAGCCGCTCACCGCAGCGCCGAGCGCGAGCCCGAGGATCGACGTCTCGTCGAGCAGCGTGTCGAACACGCGCGCTGCGCCGAAGCGGGCGTGGAGGCCCCGGGTGACGCCGTAGACGCCGCCTTTCGCGGCGATGTCCTCGCCGAAGAGGAGCGTCTCCGGGTGCCGGTCGAGCGCGCCGGCGAGTGCGCCGTTGATCGCGAGCGCGAGGGTCGTCGGCTCCTGCGCGAGCTCCGCGGCCGGGACGGCGCTGCGGACGAGCTCGGCGACTGCGGCCGGCGAGTGTGGCGCCAACGGCCGCATCACCTCGGCGGCGCTCTCGTGCTGCGGGCGGCGCGCGGCCGCGATCGCAACCTCGCGAATCCGATCGCGTCTCTCCAGGTAGTCGGCTGCGAGCTGGTCGCCGGTCCGCAGTCCGAGGCCGACGAGCCACGCCGCGGTGGCGAGCAAGGGATCGCTCTCGAGGTCGGCGCGCGCGGCGTGGGGCGAGCGGTAGGCCGACTCCATGTCGGCCCCCGCGTGGCCCAGATAGCGCACGGTGCGGAGGTGGAGCACGGCCGGCCGCCGGGTCTCGCGCACCCAGTCGGCGAGATCCTGCGCAGTTTCGAGCGCAACTTCGGGATCGTCTCCGTCGGCGCTCTCGTAGCGGAGATCGTGGCGGCTCGCAAGCGCCTCGGCCACCCAGCCGGAAGGCGAGGGGACGCTGATCCCGAGGCCGTTGTCCTCGCAGACGAAGAGCAGCGGCACGGGGACGCCCTGGTGGGCCGCGTGCGCAGCCGTGTTCAGCGCCGCCTGGGCGGTCGCGTGGTTGAGGGAAGCGTCGCCGAAGCTGCAGACCGCGATCGCGTCGTCCGGCCACGCACAGTCGACGCCGACCTTCCGGGCGCGGTCGATTGCGATCGCCACCCCGACAGCGCGCGGCAGCTGGGAGGCGATCGTCGATGTCTGTGGGATCACGGCCAGCTCGTGGTGGCCGAACACCTTGTGCCGGCCGCCGGCGATCGGCTCGTCGATCGCGGCGGTGACTCCGAGCAGCACGTCGGGCACGCCGTCGCGGCCGGCCTGTTCGGCGCGGGCGAGATAGAACGCACCCGAGCGGTAATGGAGCAACGCCGGATCGGAGGGGCGGAGCGCCAGCGCCACGACCGCGTTGCTCTCGTGGCCCGCCGAGGCGATGCTGTAAAAGCTGCGGCCTTCGGTCTGCAGCCAGCGTGAGGCGAAATCACAGTGGCGACTCGCGACCTGCGCGCGCCACAGAGCTTCGGCTTCGGGACACGGGGTCGACTCGACACGAAGCCCAGCCGCGGCCCGGGGGAGCGCGGCGATCGCCGCGAGGAGATGCGCTTCGAGCGGGTCGAGATCGGTGGCGCTCATCGCCGGCGTCAGCCGAAGAAGGCGAACGGGCGCACGACGTGCGAGTCGATCGCTTCCTCCCAGACGACCGCTCCCCCGGGCTCGACGTCGCCGTGCAGACGGGCTGCGAGCGCGTCGGCATCGTCGCGCGAGGAGGTGCCGACGATCAGGTGTTGCCAGCGGCGAATCGGGGTGTAGCCCTCGGTCTCGAGCTGGTCCGCGAGTCCGATCGCCTCGTGGCGAGAGCGGCAGGTGACGCGCACCTCCCACGGTGCGTAGCCGAGCTCGAGGGCTTCCTCTTCCCAGGTCTCGCCGGCGGGCTCGTTGTCCCACCGCTCCTCCTCTGCCAGCCAGTGCTCGACGCCGCTCGTCGTGGCGACGATCGCGTGGTGCTCGAGCTCGGCGAGGATCACCGCGTGGGCCCGCTCGGCCTGTGTCGGAGAGTCGGCGTAGACGAAGAGGTTGGCGTCGTCGCCCGACACGCTGAGGTGGTCGCCGCGGAGGGCCTCCGCCTGCTCGGCCCCCTTCGGGCTCAGCCCCTCCGCGAGGAGGCGCGTGAACTGCTCACGCGTCGCCTCGTCGGCGCACTCGACACGCACTCTCCAGTCGTCGGCCACAGCTGGAGCATAGAGAGAACTTCCCGTCAGCCGATTCGCGGCAGTGGGTCTCCGACGAGCATGTCGACGATACGGCTGCCGGCTACGCGCCGACAGGCTCCTCTGCTGGACGGCGCTCGCGGCCGTAGGCGTAGAACGCGGCGCAGGCGCCTTCGCTCGAGACCATGCAGGCGCCGAGCGGGCGCTCGGGGGTGCACGCCTTTTCGAAGACGTCGCACTCCCAGGGCTTGATCTGCCCCGTCAGCACCTCGCCACAACGGCACGCCTCCGGATCGTCGATTCGCGCGCCGGGAACGGTGAACAGCTTCTCCGCATCCCAGGCGGCGAACTCGGGTCGCAGCTGCAGCGCGCTGCGGGGAATCGTGCCGAGGCCGCGCCACTCGAACTCTTCGCGCAGCTCCATCGTCGCGTTGATCGCGGCGAGCGCACGAGAGTTCCCCTCGGGCCGCACGACGCGCGTGTACTGGTTCTCGACCTCGCAGCGGCCTTCGGCGCGCTGGCGCAGCAGCATCGCAAGTGCCTGCAGCAGGTCGACGGGCTCGAAGGCTGAGACGACGACCGGGCGACCGTACTCCTCCGGGATGAAGCGATAGGCATCCGTGCCGATCACGGTGGAGACGTGCCCGGGCCCGATGACGGCATCCACGCGGAGCCCGGGCAGCTCGAGGATCGCCCGCAGAGGTGGCTCGATCGTGACGTGGTTGCAGAACACGGCGAAGTTCGGTGTCCCCTGAGCCCGCGCCCGCAGCAGGGTCACCGCCGTTGCCGGCGCCGTCGTCTCGAAGCCAGTCGCGAAGAAGACCACGCGCCGGTCGGGCAGCTCGGCGGCGAGCTCGAGCGCGTCGAGTGGCGAAGAGATCGTGCGGATGTCGGCACTGCGGGCCTTCGCCTCGAGCAGCGAGCCGCGCCCGCCCGGCGCGCGCATCATCTCGCCGAACGTGGTCAGGGTGACGCCGGGCTCCTCGGCGATCGCGATCGCGTCGTCGACGCGTCCCATCGGAATCACGCACACCGGGCAGCCCGGGCCGTGCACGAGCTCCACCTCGGGTGGCAGCACGTCCCCGAGGCCGTGGCGGTAGATCGCCTGGGTGTGGCCGCCACAGATCTCCAGGATCCGCACCGTCTCGCCGGGCTGCACGAGCGTGGCGATCTCGGCCGCGAGCCCACGAGCGAGATCTGGCGAGCGGTATTCGTCGACGTACTTCACGCCGGCTGCTTCAGCTCGCCCAGCTCCCGTTGAAGGCGCGCCAGCGTCTCGCGGGCGTCGACCTCGTCGATCCGCGCGATGGCGAAGCCGACGTGGATCAGCACCCAGTCGCCGACCTGGAGCGGATCGGGAGGCCCATCGACGAGCGCGATACTGACCTCGCGGCGCACGCCTGAGATGTCGACCTTCGCGAGGCCTCCCTCGCGGTCGAGAACGGCGATCACCTGGGCGGGGGCGATCAGGGTCGTGCGTGCGGCTCCGCCGTCCTTGCCGAGCACGATCTCGAAGCCGGGCGCGTCGAAGTGCGGCGAGCACGCAACCCCTCTGATGCTCTCGATCTGCGCGAGCGGCGGAGCCTCCGCGGTGATTGCGCGGACGAAAGCGGCAAGGTCGTCGGGCTCTCCCTCGGCCTCGATCACGACGCCGTGCTCGTCGTTGCCCACGAACCCGGCGACGCCGTGGCGCAGTGCCAGCTGGTAGACGAACGACCGGAAGCCGACGCCTTGCACGACTCCGTGCACCCGCAGGTGCCGTCGCGCGACAGCGAGGATCTCGCTCACCGGTTCAGATTGACCCGCGCCAACAAGAGCCGCAAGCGTCCATTCCCCCCTCAGAACTGCGGCATTCCCGCATCCCACCTCGGCGCGGTACCGATGTGGCGACGCCGCGGCGCGCGCACGCTGTCTCTGTGCACGAGGAGGCCGCCCTGACACACCCTGAGCCGGCCGTCGTCGATCTCGACGGCCTCCATGCTCTCGTCGCCGTTCTGCGCGACCGTGGCTATTGCGTGATCGGGCCCACCGTCCGCGACGGCGCGATCGTGTACGAAGAGCTCGCGTCGGCCGACGAGCTCCCTGCCGGGTGGACAGAAGTGCAGGACGCCGCGACCTACCGCCTCGAGCGTCGCGACGACGAGGCTCGGTTCGGCTATCCCGTCGGGCCACACTCCTGGAAGCGATGGCTCCTTCCTGCCCGTGTGCGCCTCTTTCAGGCTCGGCGAGCCGACGGTGGGGCGACGGAGTTCACGCCGGAGCCGCCTCCGGAGCGGCCGTTCGCATTCGTCGGTGTCCGCTCGTGTGACCTCCACGCGATCGCGATCCAGGACAGGGTCTTCCTCGAGGGGGCCTATGTCGACGCCGACTACGGCGCCCGCCGCGAGGGCGCCTTCATCGTTGCCGTCAACTGCGGGGTCCCGGGCGGCACGTGCTTCTGCGCTTCGCTCGGCACAGGGCCGCGCGCCGAGAGCGGGTTCGATCTCGCACTGACTGAGCTTGTCGGAGACGGTCACCGGTTCGTCGTCGAGGTGGGCTCGGATCGGGGCGCTGAGGTCGCGGCCGACCTGATGGGCCGCCCCGCCGCCGCGGACGACATCGACGCCGCCTTACGCGTCACGCATGACGCGGTCGCGCTGATGGGCCGTAACGTCGACCCCTTCGATCTGCGCGACCTGCTCGCCCGCAATCTCGAGCACCCGCGGTTTGCGGCGACGGCGGAACGATGTCTCAGCTGCGGGAACTGCACGCTCGTCTGCCCGACCTGCTTCTGCACGGCGGTCGACGACGTCAACGTGCTCGAGGACGGCGCCGCCGAACGCTGGCGCCGTTGGGACTCGTGCTACTCCCAGGACTACTCGTACATCCACGGAGGCAGCGTGCGACCGTCGTCTCGCGCGCGCTACCGCCAGTGGCTCACTCACAAGTTCGGCACCTGGATCGATCAGTTCGGCACTTCCGGCTGCGTCGGATGCGGGCGGTGCATCACGTGGTGCCCGGTCGGGATCGACGTGACCGAGGAGCTCGCTGCGATCAGGGCCACCGACGGGGAGGTCGACCATGCACCTGCTTGACGAGATCGTTGCCGAATGCCCGGTGTTCGCCGGGCTCACCGAGGAGCAGCTGACGCTGATCGCCGGCTGTGGTCAGAACGTCGGCTTCACACAGGGAGAGATGTTGGCCCGCGAAGGTGCGCCGGCGGACACCTTCTACCTCGTGCGCCGCGGGCGCGTCGCGCTGACCACTCACGTCCCCGCGCGCGGTGCCGTCGTGATCGAAACGCTCGACCCGGGCGAGGTCGTCGGCTGGTCATGGCTCTTCCCGCCGTATGTCTGGGCGTTCGATGCCCGAGCGGTCGACGACGTGCGCGCCGTCGCCTTCGACGGTGCCTGCCTGCGCGGGAAGTGCGAGGTCGACCACACGCTCGGCTACGAGTTGATGGGTCGCTTCGCCTCCGTGATGATCGACCGCCTTCAGCACACCCGACTCCGTCTTCTGGACGTGTATGGCAGCGACGGCTGAGCAATCCGCCGAGCGGGCTGGGCCGATGACGCCCGTTCCGTACAGGGTCGTTTCGCGTGCGCCCGAGACTGCGGACACGTGGACGCTGCTCCTCGAACCGCTCGGTCAGCATGTTGTCCCCTCGCCCGGCCAGTTCAACATGCTCTACGCGTTCGGTGTCGGCGAGGTGCCGATCTCGACGAGCGCAGCGCCCGATCCCGGGGGTGCGCTCGTCCACACGATCCGGGATGTCGGCGCGGTCTCGCACGCGCTCGTCGGCACTGAGCCAGGCACCGTGATCGGCGTGCGCGGCCCGTACGGAACGGCCTGGCCGCTCGATCAGGCCCGCGGTCGCGACCTCGTGATCATGGCCGGCGGCATCGGCCTGGCGCCGCTCAGACCGGCGATCTACCACGCCCTCGCGCACCGCGACGAGTTCGCCTCGGTCTGTGTTCTCGTCGGTGCGCGCACTCCGGGCGACCTGCTCTTCCTGCGCGAGCTCGAAGACTGGCGCGGCCGGTTCGACGTCGACCTCGGGATCACGGTCGACAACGCCGGCGAGGACTGGCGCGGCCGTGTCGGGGTCGTCACCCAGCTCGTCCCCTGGGCACCGTTCGACCCCGCAACTGCAGTAGCGTTCGTCTGCGGGCCCGAGGTGATGATGACGTTCGCCGCACGGGCGCTGCTCGGACGCGGCATGACGAAGGAGCAGATCTTCATCTCGATGGAACGCAACATGCAGTGCGGTCTCGGCCACTGCGGCCACTGCCAGCTCGGCCCGGTCCTGATCTGCCGCGACGGCCCCGTGTTCCGGTTCGACGAGATGGAGCGGCTGATGGAGGTACACGAACTGTGACCGAGGTTGCCACGAGGCCCACCCTCGCCGTCTGGAAGTTCTCGTCCTGCGATGGTTGCCAGCTCTCTCTCCTCGACTGCGAGGACGAGTTGCTCGCGATCGCCGGTGCGATCGAGATCGCGTACTTCCCCGAGGCGACGAGTGCGGAGCTCGCAGGCCCGTACGACATCTCGCTCGTCGAGGGCTCCGTCACGACCCCGCACGACATCGAGCGGATCCACGAGATCCGCGCGCAGTCCGGGCTGCTGATCACGATCGGCGCCTGCGCCACCTCCGGCGGGATCCAGGCGCTGCGGAACATCGCGAACGTGAAGGAATGGATTCCGATCGTCTATGCGAGCCCCGAATTCATCTCCACCCTCGACACGTCCACCCCGATCGCCGACCACGTCAAGGTCGACCTCGAGCTGCGTGGGTGCCCGCTCTCCAAGGAACAGCTCGTCGAAACGGTGCTGGCGCTCCTGCACGGTCGCCCGCCGCGGTTGCCTTCGACGAGCGTGTGCTTCGAGTGCAAGGCACGCGGAACAGCCTGCGTGATGGTCGCTCACGGCACGCCGTGCCTCGGGCCCGTGACGCAGGCCGGTTGCGGCGCCATTTGCCCCGCCTACAACCGCGGTTGCTACGGGTGCTTCGGGCCGATGGAGAGCCCGAACGTGGAGGCGCTCGCGCAGCAGTGGCAGGCACTCGGCGTCGGCGACGATGGCATCGTACGAGCCCTGCGCACCTTCAACGCGAACGCGCCGGCGTTCAGGGAGGCAAGTCGTGAGCGAGCCTGAGGAGCCCACCACGCGGGAGATCCGCACCGACTATCTCGCGCGGGTCGAGGGCGAGGGTGCGATGTTGGTGCGCGTCCGCGGCGACGAGGTCGAGGAGGTGCAGTTCAAGATCTTCGAGCCGCCGCGCTTCTTCGAGGCGCTCCTGCGCGGACGCCAGTTCACGGAGGCGCCCGACATCACGGCACGGATCTGCGGCATCTGCCCGATCGCCTACATCGCGAGCTCCGCCAACGCGATGGAGGACGTCTGCGGTGTCGAGCTGCCTGAGCAGGTGCGGCTGCTGCGCCGGCTCGTCTACTGCGGCGAGTGGATCGAGAGCCACGTGCTCCACACGGCGATGCTCCACGCGCCCGACTTCCTCGGCTACGACGGCGCCGTCGAGCTCGCTCGCGACCACCGCGACATCGTCGAGATGGCGCTGCGCCTGAAGAAGGCCGGCAACACGGTGATGGACGTCGTCGGCGGGCGCGCCGTGCACCCGGTCAACCTGCGAGTCGGCGGGATGTATCGCTCCCCGACGCGGTCGGAGCTCAACGCACTCGTGCCCGAGCTCGAGTGGGCACGCGACGCAGCGGCCGATTTCACGCGCTTCGTGGCCGGCTTCGACTTCCCCGACTTCGAGCAGGACTACACCTTCGTGGCGCTCCGCCAGCCGGGCGAGTACGCGATCGAGCGCGGCCGCATCGTCTCCAGCTCGGGTCTCGACATCGACGTCTCCGAGTACGAGCAGCACTTCACCGAATCGCACGTCGAGCGCTCGAACGCGCTGCACTCGACCCTTGCCGGAGTGGGCAACTACCTCGTTGGACCGCTGGCTCGCTACAGCCTCAACTCGGCCGAGTTGTCGCCGCTCGCGCGTGAGGTCGCGACCGAGGTCGGGCTCGGCGATGTCGTCCGCAACCCGTTCCGCAGCATCGTCGTACGGGCGGTCGAGACGGTCTACGCGGCCGAAGAGGCGCTGCGGATCATCGCGCAGTACGAGCCCCCCGAGCCCCCGTTCATCGAAGCCATACCGCGTGCCGGCACCGGCTACGGCTGCACCGAAGCACCGCGCGGGATCTGCTGGCACCGCTACGAGATCGACGACGAGGGGACGATCCTCGACGCCAAGATCGTGCCGCCGACCTCACAGAACCAGAAGACGATCGAGCAAGATCTCTTCGGCGTCGTCACGCAGTCGCTGCACCTCACCGACGACGAGCTCTCGCGCCGCTGCGAGCAGACGATTCGCAACTACGACCCCTGCATCTCCTGTGCGACGCACTTCCTCAAGCTCGAGATCGAGCGCGTGTGAGGGCAGCCGCCTGTCTCGGCAGCCGCTATAGGGGAGATGACGCGGTAGGCCCGCTCGTCGGCGACCGGCTCCGCGCGGCCGGTGCCGTCGTGCTCGACTGTGGCGACGAGCCAACGAGGTTGCTCGACCACTGGGATGGGCTCGATCTGGTCGTGATCGTGGATGCGATCTCCTCCGGTGTCGCCGCCGGCACCGTGCACCGAGTCGACCCCGGCGACGGGCCGCTCCCCTGTGATCTCGGACTCGCTTCGACTCATGCGTTCTCGGTGCCCGACGCGCTGGAGCTCGGGCGCTCCCTCGGGCGCGCGCCGGCCCGCGTCGTCGTGATCGGTGTCGAAGGGACGGCGTTCGGCATGGGCGACCCGTTGACGCCTGCCGTCGAGGAGGCGCTGGACGGTGTCGCCGAACGGGTCCTGGCCGAGTTGGCGAGCGATGCCGCCGGAGGCGTCGAGAGCCAAAGGTAGACTCTCCCGCGTGCCAGCCACCGTGATCGTCGGTGCGCAGTGGGGAGACGAGGGCAAAGGCAAGATCGTCGACCTGCTCGCCCAGGACTCCGACCTCGTCTGCCGCTACCAGGGTGGGCCTAACGCAGGGCACACGATCGTCGTCGACGGCGAGACGTACAAGATCCGTCAGATCCCCTCCGGAATCGTCGCCGGCAAGGCCTCCGCGATCGGCGCCGGCTGTGTGATCGACCCCCACGTCGTGATCGAGGAGCTGGACGACCTCGAAGGCCGCGGCCACGTCACTGCCGGCCTCGTGTTCCTGTCGGGCAACGCGCACCTGATCATGCCGTGGCACGTCGCCCTCGACGGCGCCCGCGAGCGGAAGCTCGGCAACCTCCAGATCGGCACGACGCGCCGGGGGATCGGCCCTGCGTACGCCGACAAGGCGACGCGCATCGGCATCCGCGTGCAGGACCTGCTCGACCCGAAGATCCTGCACCAGAAGATCGAGCTCGCCGTGACCGAGAAGAACGTGTGGCTCGAGCGCGTCTACGAGATCGAGCCGTTCGACGTCGAGGAGGTGCAGCACACCTACGAGGGCTATGCGAAGCGGCTGCGCCCGTACATCGCAGATACGTCGCTGCTTGTCGATCGCGCGCTCCGCAGCGGAGACAACGTGCTCTTCGAGGGCGCGCAGGGAACCCTGCTCGACCTCGACCACGGCACCTATCCCTTTGTCACGTCCTCCAGCCCGATCGCGGCCGGTGCGGCAGTCAGCTTCGGGATCGGCCCGAACCGGATCGACGAGATCCTCGGTGTTTCGAAGGCGTACGTGACCCGCGTCGGCGAAGGGCCGTTCCCGTCCGAGATCGAGGGCGAGGCGCAGGAACGGGTTCGTCAGCTCGGCGGCGAGTTCGGGACCGTGACGGGGCGCGAGCGCCGCTGCGGCTGGCTCGACCTGCCGGCGCTTCGCTTCGCTGTCCGCGTCAACGGCATCACGTCGCTCGCGCTGACGAAGCTCGACGTCCTCTCGACGTTCGCCGAGATCCCGATCTGCGTGCGCTACGCCTTGCCGGACGGGAGCGAGACCGACGACTTTCCCGCCCACCAGTCGGACTTCCACCATTGCCGACCGGTGTGGGAGACGCTGTCCGGCTGGGAGCAGGAGCTCGACGACGCCGAGCTGCCCGAGGCGGCAGCCGCATACGTGCGCTTCGTCGAGGAGGCGCTCGGGGTGCCCGTCTCGCTCGTCGGCACCGGGCAGGGCCGCGAAGCCGTGCTGACACTGCGCTGACGTAGAGTCTCCGCGTGCGCGTCCTCCTCGTCGGATCCGGTGGCCGTGAGCACGCGCTGGCGTGGAAGCTCGTTCAGTCACCGCTGCTGACGGAGCTCCACGCGGCACCCGGCAATCCGGGCATCGCGACGCTCGGGCAGTGCCATCCCGTTCGGGCGGACGACCTCGAGGCCGTGCTCAGCCTCGCCAGCGCGCTCGACATCGAGCTCGTCGTCGTCGGGCCCGAAGTGCCGCTCGTCGCCGGCCTCGCCGACGTGTTGCGCTCGGTCGGCATCCCCGTATTCGGGCCCTCGCGGGCCGCAGCTGCAATCGAGGGATCGAAGACGTTCGCGAAGGCGTTGATGGCGACCGCCGGTGTGCCGACTGCGGCCACGCTTGCCGAGCCCGTGGCGCCGTGTGTCCTGAAGGCCGACGGCCTTGCCGCCGGCAAGGGTGTGGTCGTGTGCGCGACGCAGGCCGAGGTGCGAGGCGGGGCTCGCAGAGCTCGAAACGCTCGGCGGCCCGCTCGTGATCGAGGAGCTGCTGGAAGGGCCCGAGGTGTCGGTCTTCGCTCTCTGCGACGGCGTCTCGGCGCTCGCCCTCGCGGGTGCGCAGGACTTCAAGCGCGCCTACGACGGCGACCAGGGCCCGAACACCGGAGGGATGGGCTCGTTCGCGCCGCTCCCGAGCTTCACGCCCGACGAGATCGAGGAGCTCGTCGATCTCTCCTGCCGCCCTGTGCTCGCCGAGCTCGCCGATCGCGGCCATCCCTTCATCGGCACGCTGTTCGCAGGCCTGATGCTGACGCCGAGCGGGCCGCGGGTGCTCGAGTACAACTGCCGCTTCGGCGATCCCGAGACGCAGTCGCTGCTGCCGCTCGTCGAGGGAGATCTCCTCCCGGCACTCGCCGCCTGCGCGG
Source organism: uncultured Thermoleophilia bacterium (assembly GCA_963829285.1). Taxonomy (GTDB): domain Bacteria; phylum Actinomycetota; class Thermoleophilia; order Gaiellales; family Gaiellaceae; genus Gaiella. The sequence continues at coordinate 160,938 of CAWHHW010000005.1, forward strand.
CGGGAGACCTCAGCGGCATTCGGCTGGGCCAGAGCGAGCAGGCAGCCGTCACCGTGGTGCTTGCCGGCGGTGACTACCCCGCACGAGGAGACCAGGGCTCGGCGATCGCAGGCATCGAGGCCGCCGAGGCGACCGGCGCGCTCGTCTTCCACGCCGGTACGGCGTTGCGCGACGGCGCACTCGTAACGAACGGGGGCCGGATTCTCGACGTGACCGGAGTCGGCGCCGACCTCGCGGCCGCGCGCACCGCCGCCTATGAGGCGGCGGATCTGATCTCGTGGGCCGGTGTTCGCCGGCGTGAGGACATCGCGCTCGCCGCAAGCGCTGCCCAGAGCCGGCCGCCGCAGTCCCCCGTAGAATGACGGTGTGATTGCTCGCTACTCCCGCCCGGCCATGAGCCAGATCTGGTCGGATGAGGAGAAGCTGCGCCGCTGGCTCGAGGTCGAGTTGGCGGCCCTCGACGGATGGGCGGACGTCGGGACGGTTCCGCGCGAGGCGTCTGCGGCGATCCGCGAGCGTGCGATTGTGCCGACGCCGGCGCGTGTGGCCGAGATCGAGCGCGAGACGAACCACGATGTCGCTGCGTTCGTCGATGCCGTCTCGGAAGGCCTCGGCGAGGATGGTCGCTGGTTCCACTACGGGCTCACCTCGTCTGATGTGCTCGACACGGCGCTCTCGCTTGCCGTGCAGGAGGCCGGGGCGCTCGTGTTGGCAGGGCTCGACCGGGCCTTCGGAGCCGTGGTCGCTCGGGCCGAAGAGCATCGCGCGACGCCGTGCATGGGCCGTACGCACGGTGTTCACGCCGAGCCGACCACGTTCGGGCTCAAGCTCGCGGGTTGGGCGTTCGCGCTCGACCGCGACCGCGAGAGGCTCGCGCGCGCGATCGAGGGCCTGCGCGTCGGCAAGCTCTCCGGCGCCGTCGGCACGTACGCCGCCGCGGAGCCTGAAGTCGAGCGCGTCGCGTGTGAGCGGCTCGGGCTCGAGCCGGCTCCGAGCTCGACCCAGATACTCCAGCGCGACCGGCACGCCGAGCTGCTCTCCGCCCTTGCCCTGGTGGCCTCGTCGCTCGATCGCTTTGCGACCGAGATCCGCCACCTCGCCCGCACCGAGGTACGCGAGGTCGAGGAGCCGTTCGGGCGCGGCCAGAAGGGCTCGTCGGCGATGCCGCACAAGCGCAACCCGATCACGGCCGAGCGCATCTGCGGGATTGCACGCGTTGTGCGGGCGAATGCGCTCGTCGGGCTCGAGAACGTCGCCCTCTGGCACGAGCGCGACATCTCGCACTCCTCGGCCGAGCGGATCGTGATTCCCGACTCGTTCCTCGCCGTCGACTACATGCTGGATCGCTTCGCGTGGCTCGTCGAGGGTGTCGTCGTTCGCGAGGAGCGGATGCGGGAGAATCTCGACTCGAGCCACGGGCTGTACTTCAGCCAGCGGCTTCTGCTCGCGCTCGTCGAATCGGGACTTTCGCGCGACGAGGCATACAGGCTCGTGCAACGCAATGCGATGAACGCGTGGGACGAGGGTGTGGACTTCCGCGGCCTGGTCGCTGCCGATTCCGAGATCGCGGGCCGTGTGGATCTCGAAGCGGTCTTCGATCCCGGCGCCTACACCGCGCACGTCGATGTCGTTTTCGACCGCCTGCGCGCTCTTGTGGCGACGCGCGCGGAGGGCGCCCGTGCCTGAAGCGGTGCATCTCGCAAGTGGGAAGGTGCGCGAGATCTACCAACTCGACGACGAGCGGCTGCTGCTCGTCGCCTCGGATCGGATGTCCACGTTCGACGTGATCTTGCCGACGCCGATTCCCGACAAGGGCCGTGTGCTCACCGGGCTATCGGCGTTCTGGTTTGCGCGCACCGGCTCGATCGTGCCGAATCACCTGCTCGAGCTCGGTGAGGACGGCCGCTCGACCATCTGCCGGCGGCTCGAGATGCTGCCCGTCGAGCTCGTCGTGCGCGGGTTTCTCTCGGGCTCCGCCTGGGTCGACTACCAGGCGTCGGGGGAGGTCTGCGGCCATCTGCTGCCTGTCGGCTTGCGCGAGTCGGACCGTCTGCCGGAGGCGATCGTGACTCCGGCGACCAAGGCGGAGTCGGGCCACGATCTCAACATCACCGAGGCGGACGCGGCTGCGTTGTGCGGCCCGGAGCGCTTCGCCGCAGCGCGGGGCGCCGCGCTCGGGCTCTACGGCTTCGCGGCTGCGCATGCCGAGTCGCGGGGGATCATCCTCGCCGACACGAAGTTCGAGTTCGGGGTCGATCGCGACGGGGCCGTCACGCTTGGCGACGAGGCGCTGACCCCCGACTCCTCGCGCTTCTGGCCCGGCGACACCTACAGCCCGGGCGGTCCGCAGCCCTCGTTCGACAAGCAATACGCGCGCGACTTCTGTCTCTCGACCGGGTGGGACCGCACCGAGCCCGGCCCGGAGCTTCCCGACGATGTCGTGGCCGGCACGCGGGCGCGCTACGTCGAGGCGTTCGAGCGGCTGACCGGGATCACGTTCGACTCCTATCTCTCCGACCCGAAGGTGGTGTTGTGAAAGCGACGGTGCTGATTCGTCCCAAGGAAGGCATTCTCGATCCGCAGGGAGAGGCCGTCGTCGGGTCGTTACGCAAGCTCGGGTTTTCGGTCACGGGTGCCCGCGTCGGCCGCCTGGTCGATGTCGAGCTCGATCTCGACGATCCCGCGCAGGCCCAGGGGGAGCTCGACAAGATGGCCCGGGATCTCCTCGCGAACCCGTTGATCGAGTCGTTCACGATCGAGCTCGACGCGTGAGCGGCGCCGCGCCGCGCATCGCGGTCGTCACGTTCCCGGGCTCGAACGACGACGGCGACGCGATGCTCGCACTCGAGCTGCTCGGTGCCGAGCCCGTTCGTGCCTGGCACGCGGATGCAGCGCTGCCCGAAGGCACGGCAGGTGTCGTCCTCCCGGGCGGTTTCTCGTACGGCGACTACCTCCGGTGCGGCGCGATTGCCCGGTTTGCACCGGTGATGGACGCGGTCGGCTCGTTCGCCGCCGCCGGCGGCCCGGTGCTCGGGATCTGCAACGGCTTCCAGATCCTCTGCGAAGCCGGTCTGCTGCCGGGTGTCCTACGGCTCAACCGCCAGCAGCAGTTTCTCTGCGCCGACGTGACGGTCACGGTGGAGAGCACGACGAGCGCGTTTGCGAGAGGGTGGGAGGCGGGCCAGGAGCTCGTGATCCCGATCAAGCACGGCGAGGGCAACTGGTACGGCAGCGCCGAGCTCGTCGCCGAGCTGGAGGCGCGTGGCCAGATCGCGTTTCGGTACACCGATGACGTGAACGGTGCTGTAGGCAGGATCGCCGGTGTCACGAACGAGGCCGGCAACGTCCTCGGCCTGATGCCGCACCCGGAGCATGCAGTGGATCCGCTGCTCGGCCCAACGGGCGGTGTTGCTGTGCTCGAAGGTTTGATCGAAGCCGCAGGCGTGACGCTCGTGGCGAGCTGAGCCTTCAGGCGAGATCACACTGGCGCAGGCGAGAGACCTCGTCCGAAGGGGACATAGGCTTCGCTGCCGTAGGACGGATCGCTAGCCCTTGATCCCGCCGAGCACGCCGCCGTTGGTCTGGATCTCAACCGTGCGTGGCTTGGCGCCGCTCGTGATGAATCGGAGTGTGGTGTCTTCCTCGCCGCCGCCGTTCACGCTCCGCTCTCCGGTCACGGTTACCTTCGCTCCCGGCCCGATCTTGACGCGACCGCCGATCTCGAATTCGAGCGCGGCCCGGCCGTCCTGAGTGGTGAGGAGTTCGTCGCCGACGTTGATCTGCTCGCCAACCCGCAGCGACGTGAGGTGATCGTTGCCGTTGCGTCGCACATACAGGCGGCCGCCGTAGATCCGCAAGACTTTGGCGACCTCTTCGCCCGGCCCGACGGTGATCGTCACGTGGAAGGCGCCGGAGTTGTCGCCGAATGCGCCCGGCACGTCGTTGATGCCGAGCCACAGCGCCCCCGGGCCGTCCACCGTCCGTCCTGCGCCGACGATGAATGGCTTCCCGTTCTCGACGCGGCCGACGAGCGCGCCACAGCCGCCGCCGACCGGACAGATGGTCTCGGCCGAGCAGCCGTTCGGCGTGATGTGATCGCCGGCGCAACTGGGGTTCTGGCTTCCGTACGAGATCAACCCGTGTGCCGAGATCGTTGCGTGTTCGTTCTTGGCGAGCATGACTCGGGTGCTGAGGAACGGTGTCGCCGCCGGCACCGCGAGCGTCCTCGTGCCGTCGCTCCCGAACGAAGACGCCCCGAACGACAGACCGACGGCTACACCAAGGACGACTATCGCGGCAAACGAGAGGGCTCTCATGCGAGGCGAGTGTAGTTCACGGCGCGTACGGTGGTCACCGGGGGACGAAGCGCCATGACGAACACCATTCCTCGGGTGACATTCCCGAACACTGGCGCAGACAAGCGTGCGTCTCGTGACCGCTATTAGTACGGTCAGCCTGTGCAGACCTCCTGTGTCAAGGTGAGGCTGAAGCCAGACTCGGTCGGGCGCGTCCGCGAGTGGGCGGCTGAGTTGAACTCACGCTCCGACGAGGTTCTAGCGACCCTCCGAGAGGAGGGAGTCATGGTCGAGTCCGTATTCCTGGACTCCGATGAGCAGGGCGACTTCCTGATCTACTACATGAAGGCTATGAACATGGAGACCGCGTCCCAAGTGGCCCGCCACTCGCTCCACGCGATTGACGTCTACCACGCGCAGTTCAAGCAGGAAGTCTGGGAGAGCCGAGAGCACCTTGAACTCCTGATCGACTTCCAGAACCTCGGTTAACGGTCAGGCTCATGTGACATTCCCGAACGCTGGCGCAGGCCAACGGCCATACTCCATGGATGCAGATTGGCGTTGTTTACCCGCAGACCGAGCTTCAAGGGGATCCGACCGCCGTTCGGGAGATCGGTCTCGCGGTGGAACGTCTGGGCTTTGACCATCTGCTTGCCTACGATCATGTGCTTGGCGCCGTCCACGCCGATCGGGAGAGGCCGCTGTCTGGTCCTTACACGGAGCTTGACCCGTTTCACGACCCCCTTGTGATGTTCGCCTATCTGGCCGGCATCACGGAGCGGATTGGCTTCGCCTCGGGCGTCATGGTGCTTCCGCAACGCCAGACAGCGCTCGTGGCCCGGCAAGCGGCTGACGTCGACCTTCTGTCGGGCGGTCGGTTGCGGCTAGGTGTGGGCGTCGGATGGAACCACGTCGAATACGAGGCCCTCGGTTACGACTTCCGAGGTCGGGGGGCGCGTCAGGAGGAGCAGATAGAGGTTCTCCGCCGGTTGTTCACCGATCCCGTGGTCGACTTCACGGGCAGCTTCCACCGCATCGACCGGGCATCCCTCAATCCGAAGCCAACCCGGCCAATCCCGATCTGGCTCGGTGGTTCCTCCGAGGTGGCATTCGATCGGGCCGCTCGCATCGCGGATGGTTTCATCTTCTTTGGCGGCGGCGTCGATCATGCGGTCGACTCCTGGAACGAGATGCGTGCGCGACTTGCCGACCTTGGCAGGTCGGCTGAGGATTTCGGAGTGGACTGGATTGCACTTCCGACCGGGGAGGCCGGCGACGTGGCGGCGGACGCCGCTGCTTGGCGCAATGCCGGCGGCACGCATCTTTCGCTCGTCACTATGGGACTTGGGCTCGACTCGACCGAGAGCCACATCGGCTACCTCGGCTCGGTCGCAGACGCGCTCAGCTTGAGCTGACCAAGCCTCGCCGCCGCGAACCGAACGCATTACCTCTCGAGTTCGTCGGGTGACATTCCCGAACACTGGCGCAGCCGAGGGTCGTGGCGCCCGGCGGAGCCTTCGTGAATGGTGCCGTGATCCAGGGGTGCGGTGAAAGTGCGAGGCTGTTGTTGTCTTACGCTCTGAACCCCGAGAAGAAGGAGAACCGATGCGAGTTGTGGTCAACGAGTTCATGAGCTTGGACGGCGTCGTGCAGGCCCCAGGAGGCCCAGAGGAAGACACCGACGGTGGCTTCGGGCACGGGGGCTGGTCGGCTCCGTATTTCGACGTTGAGGTGATGGGTCTGGCGATCAGCGAAGGCATGAGCAAGACGGATGCGCTGCTCTTCGGCCGGCGCACCTGGCAGGGGATGGCCGCCGCTTGGCCGGAGAGGGCAGGTGACCCATACGCCGACCAGATGAACGCGATCAGGAAGTACGTAGTGTCGCGGACACTGACTGAGGACGACTTGACGTGGAACAACACGACGCTGGTGCCGGGCGACGACGCGGTCGCCGAGGTCGCCGCGCTGCGCGGGCAGGATGGCGGCGACCTGGTTATCTGGGGCAGCGCGACTCTCGTCACGACCATTCTCGCCGCCGGCTTAGTCGACGAGCTCAACCTGATGATCGAGCCGATCTTGCTCGGCGGGGGCAAGCGGATCTTCCCCGAGGACGGCACCGCCCGCCCGATGGAGCTTGTCAAGTCCGTCACGGCCGGGACAGGAGTGCAGGTCGCGACCTACCGGCCCGCGGCGTAGCCATTCGCACTCGCAGCCGCCGAGTTCGATCGGTATCCGCTCGACGCAGAAGACGGATCCCGTTCCGGGCATGACGTACCGGACGTTCTGGTGGAGCCCTCCCAAACGTGCCGGCCGGAGGACTGCCCGGGCTGAACACCGGCGAACCGCGAGTAACTCGGCGCTGGTCAAGTGACATTCCCGAACACTGGCGCAGGCGAGCCGACTCGATCGCGACTGATTGCGGCCGTCCCGTTGCGTACGCCTCCCGGCGTTCGTTGCTGTTCCGCACTCGGGTATACGATGCTCGTCCGCCGGTGATCCTCCGGTCAGGAATGGACCGGGGTTTCGTATGACGTTCGGTCTCAGATTCCGAAAGGCTTACAGGTGGATCGACTGTGACTGAGGGCGTGCCGAAAGAGACTCCTGCCGAGGGAACGGCCAGCCCGCTGCTGCCGCTCCTGCTTGCGGCGGCAATGTTCGTGCTCGTCGTTGACACGTCCCTGATGAACGTCTCGATCTCGGCCGTTGTGGAGGATCTCGATACGACCGTGAGCAACGTTCAGGCGGCGATCGCGTTGGAGGCGCTGGTGTCGGCTGCGTTCATTCTGATCGGCAGCAAGGTCGGCGATCTGATCGGGCGCAAGCGGGCCTTTGTCTTGGGGCTGCTCGCCTACGCGATTGGAGCGCTCGCGATGACGCTGGCGCAGGGCCTTACTGCGATCATCGTCTTTTGGGCGATCATCGGCGGTCTCGGAGCGTCGCTGCTGATGCCGGCGATGCAGTCGCTGATCCACGGGAACTTCGAGGGGGCGGCTCGGACGAAGACGTACGCGCTGGTGGGCGCATCTGCCGCGATCGCTGCCGGTGTCGGCCCCTTGATCGGTGGTTTTGTGACCACGTACCTTTCGTGGCGTGTCGGCTTCGGGCTCGAGGTCGTCGTGATCGCGGTCGTGTTGTCCCAGATCAAGCTCGTCCACGACGTCGCCTACACGGGGCCGCGTCAAATCGATCTCGTTGGCGCGTTCCTTTCGGTCGTTGGCATGGGCGGTGTCGTGCTCGGCATTCTCGTCTGGCAGGAGGGCGGCGAGTTCGTCGCGCTGCTGATCGCGATCGGCGCGGTCGCGCTGGCGCTGCTTTCCTGGTGGCTGGTGCGCCGCAAGCGGGCGGAGAAGCCGACCGTGCTCGACCCAGGCCTATTCAAGTTCCCGCACTTCACCGCCGGGGTTTCCGGGCAGCTACTGCAGAACGTGACGCTCGGTGGCGCGATGATCGCGCTCCCGATCTTCCTCCAGATGACGCTCGAGTACAACGCGATGAAGACCGGACTGACACTGGCGCCGCTCTCGCTGAGCATGTTCGCGATCGCGCTGCTCGCCGGACGCAAAGCAGGCAGTCGGCGCCCGAGCAACATCATCCTGATCGGATTCGCGCTCTGTGCCGTCGGACTGGCCGCGATCATCCCGATCATTCCCCGCACCGACTCCGGCTTGGCCCTCTTCATACCGTTGCTGATCACCGGCTCGGGCCTCGGGCTGCTCGTCTCGCAGCTGAACAACTACACCCTCTCCCCAATCGAAGAGGAACGCGCGAGCGAGGCAGCCGGAGTGAATTCCGCTGCTGGCTCGTTCGGGCTCTCGTTCGGGCTCGCGATGGCCGGCGGGATCATGCTCGCCTTCCTCGCCTTCTCATTCACCCACCAGACCGAAAACAGCAACGTCATCCCACAAGCGCAGCAGCAGCAGATCGCCGACACCCTCGAGGACGACGCCGAGGTCATGAGCAACAGCCAGCTCGAACCCCTCCTCGCCGGCGAGCCGAAAGAAGTGCAAGCGGAAGTCCTCCACATCAACAAGCAGGCGCGGGACCGCTCGCTCCAGGTGGCCCTGCTCGTCCCCATCCTTGCGAGCCTTCTCGGCCTACTCAACGGCTTCCGCATGAGACGTCTACGCGACCCCGAACCCGCGAGCATCGAGGGCGTAGCTCTGGGTTAAGCGCACAACTCAAGCAACATTCCCGAACACTGGCGCAGACGACTGTCGGGTCTAGTCGGTTCCGGGGCGGACAAATCCGGTTTCGTAGGCAAATACGATTGCTTGGGCGCGGTCGCGCAGGCCGAGTTTGGAGAGGACGCGTGCCACGTGACTCTTGATGGTCGTTTCGCCGAGGAAGAGGTGTGTTGCGATCTCGGCGTTGGAGAGGCCGCGTGCGATGAGGCGAAGCACGTCGAGCTCGCGGTCGGTCAGGTCCGCCAGGGCATCGGGCGGGGCCGCTGTCGGAGGGGGCCGTTTGCAGAAGTCCTCGATCAGCCGTCGCGTGATGGACGGCGAGAGGAGGGCGTCGCCGCTGGCAACGGTTCGGACTGCAGCGGACAGCGTTTGCCGCGAGACGTCTTTGAGTAGGAAGCCGCTCGCGCCTGCCTTCATCGCCCGATAAACGTATTCGTCGAGGTCGAAGGTAGTGAGGACGAGGATGCGTGCTCGGGCACCTGCAGCGACGAGTTGCCTCGTTGCCTCAATCCCGTCGAGGTTGGGCATCCGGATGTCCATGAGGAGGACGTCGGGGTCGTGAACTCGCGTCGCGGAGAGCGCGGATTGGCCGTCGGCCGCTTCGCCGACGACGCGGATGTCGGGTTCGGCATCGAGGATCATGCGCAACCCTTCGCGGACGAGATCCTGGTCGTCGGCGATGACAACCTCGATCACGATTGCGGCTCTTCGATCGGCAGTTGCGCGTGGACAGAGAAGCCGCCACCCGGTCGTGGCCCAGCGACGATGCTGCCGCCGAAGAGCTCGATCCGCTCGCGCATGCCGACAAGCCCGTGCCCACCTACATCCCCACCGGTCGGGGCCTGCTCGGTTCCAGCATCGGTGACGTCGATCGTGACCTCGTCGGTCGTGGCCTTGACGACGACCTCGGTTGAGGCGCCGGGGGCGTGCTTGAGGGCGTTAGTAAGAGCCTCCTGGACAATGCGGTAGACGGCCAACTGCACCGCGGGCGCCATGGCGCTCATCTCACCGCTGAGTGAGAGCGTGATGGGGAGTCCGGCGGCTCGGACGTTGTCGACGAGGGGCTGGACGTCGGCGATCCCCGGTTGGGGTGCGATTGGCGCGCCCGCCTTGGGGTCGTCTGTTCGCAGCACCCCGAGCAGCCGCCGCATCTCGACCAGCGCCTGGCGCCCGCTGCGCTCGATCTTCTCGAGCGCCTCAGAGGAGCCGTTGTTGGCCTGCGCCTGCGCGCCGGCGGCCTGCAAAACGACCACGCTGAGATTGTGCGAAACGATGTCGTGCAGCTCGTGCGCCAGCCGTGAACGCTCCGCCGCCGCCGCTTCCACGGCGGCCTGCTCGCGCGCCGCCGCCTCCCTCTCGCGCACCCGGCGTGTGCGCACATGACGAACGACGAGACCCGCCAGCCAGGCTACGACCAGCAGAAGAAGAAAGAAAGCTCCCGCCCAGAGATCGCCGACACGGCCGCTGCGGACATTCGCGTCCACGACCGTGAACACGACGCACGCCGTCGCTCCAACCGCGAACCCTCTCAGCGCGTCCCGCTGGCTTCCGTATGCGGCCACCGAGTAGACAGCCACGTAGACGCTGAAGTTCTGGAAGCCCTCCGACTGGCCGTGACTCACGATCGCGAGGCCGACGAGCCCCACTCCCACCAACGCCGTCACGAGCAGGCCGCGGCTCCTTCGCCACAACACTGGCACGGTTACAAGTAGCGCGAAAGAAGTCAGCAACCACCGCGGCCCTGGTATGCCGCTCGACACCGGCGGCCCCACCCAAACCGACCACACACCGGCAAGAACGAACAGCCCAGCGACCGAAGCGTCGAAACACGACGAGCGCGTCAGCCGAACGGTCGCAAGACTCCGATGTAACACACGCCAACGCTACAGCGGCACAACCCCGCACACACCCTCCCCGCGAACAACCCGTTTCATCCGAACTGATGAACAGAAACGTGCCTCCGGCCGCAGACACAAGACTTCTCGAGCCCTACCGTCGATCGAGCCACTCGACGAAAGGACCCCACATGTACAGGCCCCTGATCGGACTCGCCGGACTCGCGCTCGTCTGCGGCGCGACAGCCATTCCCTCTCTCGCCAGCAGCACCCGTGCCGGCCAGACCCTCTCTCTCACCGGAGTCGTCACCTCCATCCGACCGGTCGTCGACGCCAAGCCCACTGGCCAGTCCCCTGGAGACGTCGCCGCGATCACCGGCAAGCTATTCCAGAAGGGCAAGCCATCCGGTCGCTACCACGGCGTCTGCATCCAGATCACCAAGACCGCCTCGCAGTGCTCCTTCACGCTCGGGCTCCCCGAAGGCCAGATCCTGATCCAATCCTCCTACGGCCCTGGCTTTAACACCGGAAACACCGCCCGAGAACCCATCATCGGCGGCAGCGGCGCCTACAAGGGAGCCCGCGGCCAGAGCATCGGCACCGAAACCGACGACACCCACATCACCTTCCACCTCCAACTCCTGCCCTAACACCCGGGCGGCGGGCACAACTCCCCGACCAGGCAGCCCGCCGCCCACTCTCCTCGGGTGACATTCCCGAACGCTGGCGCAGGCCAGTGGCTTCCCACGGCGGGAGCACGTAGTGTCGCAGGGTGATCGAGGTCGAGTTGCTTCTCGCGGCTGCGGCCGATGATCCCGTCCTCGTCGCGGAGCTCACAGTCCTCGTGAACCGCGCCTACGAGGTGGCCGAAGACGGCATGTGGAACGACGGCGTTGCACGAACCTCGGACGCCGAAGTGTCCGAAGCGATCGTGGACGGCGAGGTTGTCGTGGCCCGAGACGCCGGCCATATCGTGGGCTCGATCCGCACGCGGCTTCTCGACAGGGAGACGGGATGGTTCGGCGTTCTGGCCGTCGACGGTGCGAACGGTGGACAAGGCATCGGCAGCAAGCTCGTTGCGGACGCCGAGAGCCGCGCCCTATCGGCTGGCGCGAGCACCATGCAGCTCGAACTACTCGTCCCCGTACAGCCACACGCGCACACCGATCGCCTTGCTGCTTGGTACGGCCGCTTGGGATATCGCAAGACCGGGCGGCTCGATCTCGCAGACGTTGAACCGACCGCCGTTCCCTTCGTCGCTCTGCCCTGCGAAGTCGCGGTCATGCAGAAGAGCCTCGCCGCCCCCGTCGGGTGACATTCCCGAACACTGGCGCATGCGAGCGGCTTCCACCTGACCACACAATCTCTAAGCTGTCGTCCCGCCGGTCTCAGATGTTGCGATACAGATAAGCGCGCCGGTCGTCCCGGTGGGCGGGAGGCAAGGTTCGAATGATGCGACTCGAACGATTCGCCCCGTTGACGGGCGTCTTCGCTGTCATCTTGTGGGTGGTCGGCATTGCGCTGATTGACCGAGACATCCCCGGCGACAAGTCGCCGGGAAGCGAGATCGCGGCGTGGTTCGACGCCAAGTCCGGAACGATTCTGCTCGCGGTGACACTCTTCGGCATTGGATCGGCCGCCTTCATGTGGTTCCTCGGAACCGTCGCAGCGCGCCTGCGGACAGCGAGCGGCGACGCGCGGCTACCCGCGATCATGTTCGTCACTGGGGCGGTGGCAATCGCGCTTGTCACGATGGGGCCTGGCAGCTACGCAGCAGGCGCACTCGCGTACTCGAGCCTCGGCCTCGATCGGACGCTGCAGCCCGACGCGGCCGAGGTGCTCTTCGTGCTCGGCCAAGGATTCTTCGTCGCGGCCGAGTTCATCGCCGTCGCGTGCATGGGCGCTGCAGGGCTGGCGATCCTGCGGAGCGCGATTCTGCCTCGCTGGCTTGGCTGGGTAAACGTCGTGCTCGCAGTGATCCTGATCCTCACCCCGATCGGTTGGGCGGCTCTGTACCTCGGCATTCCACTCTGGACGCTCGTCACCGCGGTGCTGCTGTACCGGCGTTCGCCGACTGATTCGCCGCAGCCTGCGACATAAGTCTCCCGCTCGGGTGACATTCCCGAACACTGGCGCAGGGGACGTCGCTGACGCCCGGGCGCGCTTAGGCGGTCGGCGAGCGAGCGTCCCAGCGAACGCCTCGCGAGGCCTAGACATGTAGGGCGAGGCAGGGCCTGCGCCCGGGCGGACGCAGGCCCTCGAAACTCGAGCCGCTAGGGAAGCAGGTGGAGGTCCACGCTCGCTTTGTTCTGGTTTCCGTCCCCGAGGTCGTGGAAGTTGATGTAGCCGCGCGCGTTGTCGTACTTGCCGGTGCCGCCAACGACGGGGAGTGTGAACTTCGCTGGCCCGTTGGCCGGGAAGTGGAGGATTCCCTGTACGACGACTGTGCCGCCGGGAAGGTAGAACTGGGCGTTGAGGGAGCCAGTCCCGCCGTTCTGACCGACCGACATGAACGTGATGATTCCCCGGTCGCGGCCGACCTTCGCTCCGCGCTTGGTTCCGGCCCACTTGTAGAGCGTGTCGCCAATGTTGATCTGATCACCCGGCTGCGGCGGACGTTGAAACTCAAAGCCGTTCATCGCCGGCAGATTCTGCGAGTTAACGGCGAGCAGGCTGAACGCCTGCGGACTGCTGATCGCTGACGCCGATGCCACCCAAACCGCGACGGACACGACGACGAGCGCAAGTACGACCCCGTACTTCTTCATTCGACTCTCCTCGGAAGTTGACCCCCAGCCCCCCGACGAAACGGGAGCCTCAGAGGTGAGACTAGAAACGCCATCGGAAGTCGACGGAAGTCCTTACGTGCACCCGCCCGTCGCTGCTCGAGGGACATTCCCGAACACTGGCGCAGACTGTGTTGCTGGTGTGTGAGGCTGGTGCAGTGCACGGCAGGGGGTCTATGCTTTCAGTCATGTTCGGTGTGGTGGCCCACGTCAACGCGGTCAAGAGGCGCACCCAGTCGCTCGTGCAGCTGAACCTCGAGCTGGCGAAGCTTGAGGGAAAGCAGAAGGCGACAGCGGTCGGGATCGCCGGAGGTCTCGGTGCCGCTGCCGCCGTCCTACTCGTCTACGCGATCGGCTTCCTCTTTGCCGCGATTGCGGCGGGGCTCAGTGAGACCCTTTCGCTCTGGCTGTCGTTGCTCATCGTCGCGATCGTCCTCGTCCTCGTCGCAGCGATCGTCGGCTATCTGGCGATGCGTTTCGCCCGCAAGGCTTCGCCCCCGAAGCCGTCTCAGGCACTCGAAGAGGCAGGCCGCACCATCGGAACGCTGCAGGGCCATGTCTGAATCACGCGGCGCCGAGGAGATCCGCAAGGAGATCGCGGCGGAGCGACAGGGCCTCGACGCTGATCTCAACGCGCTTCAGGCCGAGATCCGCTCGCTCGTGCCGCTGGTGGTAGCCGGTCTCGCGGTGGTGGCACTCGTGACGTTCCGCAAGAGCACGAGAGCAGGCCTCCGGATGATCTGGCGACTCAGCTAGCCCGGCGCACGGCGGACTGCTCACCGATCGTCCGCCTCCACACAGTCGTTGAGTGCGAGGGGTTCAAGTGACATTCCCGAACGCTGGCGCAAGCGGCGCTGGACTCTCCAGATCCGGTGTGCGAGGCTCACGTGACGCTGGACGCCATGGAAGGAGCCGACATGTCATTGAATCGAGAGGAGCTATCCAACTTCGCGCGGCGCTATACCGAGGCGTGGTGCAGTGGCGATCCATCGCGCGTCGCGGATCACTACTCGCGGCAAGGCTCGCTCACGATCAACGACGGCACCCCGTCCCTCGGACGGAATGCGATCACAGAAGCCGCGCAGGGCTTCATGGTCGGCTTCCCAGACCTGCAGGTGGAGATGGACGAGCTCCGCTTGGACGGAGCATCGCCCGAATACCACTGGACGCTGACGGGGACGAACACCGGGCCGGCCGGGACCGGACGATCGGTGCGGATCAGTGGACATGAGGAGTGGACGATCGGCGACGACGGCTTGATCGCAGCGTCACTCGGCCACTACGACCAGGCCGATTGGGATCGCCAGGTTACTGGCAACGCGGAAGGTTGAACCCTCCTCGGTCGACATTCCCCTATCGCCGGCGGAGGCCGCCGGCTATCTCTTGATTGGTGCTCAGCCCGTTCGGGAATCGTCAGCGTGCGTGGCGTCGCGGGCACGTGGCCTGTTTCGGGGCACTAGTGTCACGCCGTTGTCGAGGGCCAGGATGAACGGCTACCCATCCTGGAGATCGGACCTGGAGGAGCTATGGGAGCGGTAACGCTTGCGAGTTGGAAGGACGGGCCTACCAGGCAGGCGATCGTGGAATTCGTGGCGTCGGCGACGACGCCGGGGCCGGGGTTCGTGGCGGTGGCTGATCGGATTGCGACGTTCGACAACGACGGGACGCTGTGGGTGGAGCAGCCGCTGCCGCCGCAGTTCGACTTCGTGTTCCGCCGCTGGGCGGACGAGGTCGAGCGGGACCCGTCGCTAGGAGAGCAGCAGCCGTACAAGGCGATCATCGCCCGGGACCCGGTGTTCTTTCAGGGGATTGCGAAGCAGGAGCCCGAGGTCATCGATGCACTGCTCGCGGCCTTCGTGCGGACCTGGGCGGGCACGACCCCCGAGGAGTTCGACGCGCAGGTGCGCGAGTGGCTGCAGACGGTGAAGCAGCCGAGGCTCGGAGTTCCCTACGTCGAACTGGTCTATCAGCCGATGCTGGAGCTTCTCGACTTCCTGAAGGCGAACGAGTTCCGGGTGTTCGTATGCTCGGGTGGAGGGCGCGACTTCATGCGCGTGTTCGCCGAGGAGACGTGGGGGATCTACAAGGAGAACGTGATCGGCTCGGCCGCCGAGTACACCTATGCAGAAGGGCATCTCGTCCGGGCCGAGCACCTGCTCGGGGGCCTCGTTCTCGGCCCTGGCAAGCCGGAGCACATCTTCGCCCAGACCGGACGGCTGCCCGTCTTCGCGGGAGGGAACGCGGACGTGGATATCGAGATGCTCGAAGCCGCCCGATTCGCCGTGCTCGTCAACCACGACGACGAGGAGCGCGAGTTCGCCTACACCGGCGGAGCCGAGAAGTCGCTGGCCCGGGCGAAGGAGCTGGGCTGGACGGTCGTCAGCATCAAGGACGACTGGACGACCGTCTTCGGCACGGAGACGGCCCAATGAGTGACTTGACTGCGATCGACTTTTCGTCAACCTCCGAGTCTGGGGCAGCGAAAGGCCCGGAGAGCCCAACTGCCCCCGGGCCGATCGCGCTGTTAGTCCCCCTGATCTAGGAACTCGCTCAGGACAGCGGTTCGAGCTGATGCTGTCTGCCTGCCACCGTCGCCTGGTCGAGCCCGGCGACGCCAGGGTCTCTCGCAGGGAGGCGGGGTAGGATTGCGAGGGACGGCTACCTCGCGGCGCTACGAGGTACGAACCAAGATACTCCGCCTGCCTCTTGCTTCACAACACCCGGCGTGTAAAACCGCGGACCTGACGACCCCTTCCTGACGCTCACACGGTCGAGGATCTCACCGTGCCGCGACCTCGGCGCGGGAGCGCTGCGGTCGAGGCGGTTACCGCTCACGGACTGTGTAGGTCAGGTGGGTCACTCGCTACGTCGGCTCCGCGCGTACGGCTCCAGGGCCACGCGGCCCGCGTCCACGCCCTCGAACAGGCGGGTCCCGGAGCCGAACAGCACGGGTGAGAGCGCGATCGTGAACTCGTCGATCAGGCCGGCGTTCACGTACTCCAGGATCGTTGCGCCGCCGCCGGCGATGCGGACGTCCCGGTCGCCGGCGGCCTCGCGGGCCTGGTCGAGCGCGGGCTCGATGCCGTCGTTGACGAAGTGGAAGGTGGTCCCGGCCGGCCGCTCCCACGGTTCACGCTTCTCGTGCGTCACGACGAAGACCGGCGTGTGGAACGGGGCCTCCTCCGGCCACGCCTGCTCGCCGAGGTCGAACATGCGCTTGCCCATCACGCTCGCGCCGGTGCGCTCGAACGTCTCACGCAGGATGTCGTTGTCGCGCCCTTCCTCGCCGCCCATGCCGAGCTTCAGGTTCTCCCGGAAGAACCGCTGCGGGAATATCCACTGCTGCAGCTCCATCCACTGCGCCGTCCAATCTGGGTCGCCCATGCGCCCCTCGGGCGCGACGAACCCGTCCAGCGACATCGACACGCTGAAGAACACCTTTCCGGCCATCAGTCCTCAACTCCCTGCCGAACGATCTCGGTGACGTAGGCAGCCAGGTTGCTCAGGGTCTGCCGACCGCCCTCGATCGCGTGGTACTTGTCGACCGCCTCGTCGCGCAGTTCCCTGGTGGGGAACACCGTGCGCATCTCGATCCGCGTCGCCGCGCCCTCGGGCGCGAACGTGAGGACCGACTCGAAGGCGTTCGGGTCGCCGCGTGACTCACCGTGCTGCAGCGTGATCCGCTCCGGCGGGGCGATCTCGGTCCAGGTGATCCACTCCTGGTAGTCCGTCCCGTCCGGTCCGTGCATGACGAAGTCCCACTCCCCGCCGACGCGGAACTCGAACGCGCGCGTGGTGGTGGTGAACCCCTCCGGTCCCCACCACCGCGACAGGTGCCGTACCTCGGTGAACGCCTCGAACACGAGCTCCCGTGAGGCACTGATGACCCGGGAGATCACGATCTCGCGGTCGGCCGTCGCGGACTGCGCCGACGCTCCTCGTCCCGTCGCGCTCATCGGCTACCCCTCCTGCCTTGCCTGATCGAGGTCCTGCACGTACTCGTCCAGCCGGTCGAAGCTCTCGTTCCAGAACCGCTCGAACCCGCCGGCCCAGTCGTGAACCGGTCGCAGCCCGCGGGCGTCGAGGCCGTACAGGCGTTGCTTGCCTGCCTTGCGGTCGCGCACCAATCCGACCTCCCGGAGCACCCGCAGGTGTTTGGACGCCCCCGGCTGGGTCATCCCCAGCTCCTGGGCCAACTCGGTCACCGGCGCCTCGCCCGCCCGCAACAGCACCAGGATCTCCCGGCGCTGCGGCTCGGCGATTGCGTTGAAGACGTCCGACGTCGTCGCTGCTCGTGCCATGGCGCAATCATATTCCGATATCGGCATGCGTCAAGCCGGCCGTCTGCCTGCCGGGTGTTCGCGGCTGAGTGGGCGGTCCAGGTTCCCGTCGTTTGGCGCGCCGCGAGCTGAGGAGTACATTCGGTGCCGGGTGGTTCGTCGTGCCCGCCAGCGACAGGAAAGGAAGCGGCCGTGCTTTTTCACGTCACCTGGGAGTTCATCGATTCGAGCGAGGATGGCATCCGCAGGTCGCTCGGCGTCTTCTCGCAATGGCAGCCACCGGCGGGAGCCGAGTTCAAGGGGTTCTACGGCTTCGCCGCTGGCGGAGGAGGTGTGGCGCTGATCGAGGCCGAGAGCGCTGCCGCGCTCGCCCGTACCACGGCCCCGTGGGCGCCGTGGTTGCGTTTCACGACGAATCCGATCGTGCCGATCGAGGAATCGTCCGCGATCGCCGGAGAGGCCGTCGCCTTCCGCGACTCGGTGAGCTGAGATGTGGGCGCGCGTGGCGAGGTTCGAGGGCGACCCGGCAGGCGTTGATGCGAGGGTGCAGAGACTCCGCTCTGCCCTTGACGCTGGGTCGTTTCCACCCGAGCTTGCAGACGCGAAGTTCCTGCTTCTCGTCGATCACGAGTCGGGAGGAATGCTCGGGGTGACGCTGTTCGACAGCGAGGAGGCAATGCGCAAAGGGGACGAGGCAATGAACGCGGGACCCGGCAATGCCGGGAGTCGCTCCTCGGTCGAGTTCTACGAGGTGCCTCTCCACACGCTCTAGCCCATCTGACGTGCTTCCCGAAGACTGCGCAGGCGCTGCGCTCGCGCACTGGCCGGCAACTCAGCGGGGCGCCCGGCGACCCAGGTATGCGTAGCGTCCGAGCCGGCCTTCGCGCGCGACCAGTGCTGTCGTGGCGAGGAACTGCTGGAACTCCTCGTACTTGTCGGTGCCCTCGAGCTCGCGAAGCTCACCCTCCGCTCCTTCCCGCGCGGCATGCCAGCGTTCGGCGACCCCGACGATGTTCGCGGTGACGTTCTCGGCCCGAACGTCGACGAATCCGGCTTCGGCCAGCACCCGCTCGTACCAACCGAACGGAGTGAACAGGAACTCGCCCATCGCCGGGCTCCGGCGAAGGATCTCCTCGCGACGGAGCGGGGCGCAGACGATGACCGCGTCCGTGAAGAGGAACCTGCCGTCGTCGTCCAGCACCCTCGCCCATTCCTGGAACAGGGCCTCGCGGTCGAAGAGGTGGTTCATCGAGTCGATGCAGACAACCGCGTCGAAGGACGCGTCCGCAAACGGCAGCGGCCGTTGTGCATCGTGAAGCACGAACGACGCGCGCTCTGCGAGCCCACCCTCGCGCGCGGCGTCGTTCGCCGTTTCGATCCCTCCCTCGTGGATGTCGACCCCGACCAGTTGGCAGCCGGTCGAGCGTACGAGGAAGAGCGCCGGCCCGCCCGAGCCACTGGCGACCTCGAGCACCCGCGATTCTGGGCCTAGCCCGAGCTCGGCCTGGAAGCGACGATGCTCATCGGCCGTCGTCCACGAGAACTGGCCGATGTCCTCCCCGAACGCCAAGAGACGAATCGCAGCGTTCAGCTCGTCCGCCGACCCCGTGAAGTTGCGGTCGTAGAAGCCCGTGTCTCTCGATCCCGACGCCATGCGCATCCTCCTTCCGGGGATCATTCATCGACGAGGCCGCACGAAGGGGCGCGCGCGCCACGCTACAACACCGTTGCGCCGATGTCGACAGAGCCGAGACGCTCGGGTGATATCCCCGAACTGGCGCACCGACCGACCTGCGACAGAGCGCCGGAACCCGCTACGCGCGCTCGCTTGCGGCCATGTTCCTCATAATGACTTCCATCGTCTTGGCCAGTTCGTCGGCTGGACTGAACTCGACGATCTCGCAGCCGTCATGCATCACCGGCGTGTGCCCCGGCGGTGCGTAGTACGCATCGCCTGCTTCGTAGGTCTCTTCCCGGTCTGCGAACCGGAATGTCATCTTGCCTTTGATCACGTAGCCCCAGTGTGGGCACTGGCAGCGGTCGTCAGGCAGCCCGTGAAACATCGGTGCGGGATCCATGTCCGTGTGGAACGACGTGAACCCGACCGTGTACCCGTCGAGATTTTCAGAACGGTCCTCGAGCATCCCGTCCACCACCTGGACCTGCGAGGCGCTCGCCTTCGAAACCTTGGGCATCTCACTCCTCCTTCAGTTCGACTGCTCGACCCCCGGCAAACGAGCATACTTCCTTGACTCATCTCGCACAAAGATCTGTCTGCGGCGCGACAGCGAAGGGTCGCCGACGCCGCGCAGCTATCTCTTTCGTTCTGCGTCCATATGCTTCGTGGCCGTGATCCCTCCCATGACGTTGACTGGATGGTTGCGGTTCGACCGCGTGGGGTCGTTCATTCCCTCTGGAGCGTTGAGCGTGTTGGAGGTGGGCTGTGGGATGGGCGCGATGGGCGCCATACTCGCGAGAAGCTACGAGTACACGGGGATCGAGCCGGATCCGCAGTCGTTCGCGGTTGCCCGGAAACGGGTCGTCGGCGGATGCGTGATGAACGTCGATGCGGAACGGTTCGGCGGCAGCAACTTCGATGTCGTGTGTGCGTTCGAGGTGATGGAGCACATCCATGATGACGTGGCCGCGCTGCGCGAGTGGGCGGCGTTCGCTCGTCCGGGAGGCAGGATGGTGGTCAGCGTTCCTGCTGGGCGCGAAAGGTTCGGCGCGGCCGATGAACGGGTCGGCCACTTCCGACGGTACAACCCGAGCGACCTGGTCGACGTGATGCTCGCGGCGGGGCTGACCGCGCCGGTCGTGGTTCCCTATGCCTTCCCGCTGGGGTACCTCCTAGAGGGTGCCCGGGGTGTCCTCGCGCGGCGTGGCTCGATTCCCGACGACGTCGTCGAGCGAACGGCGGGGAGCGGACGGTGGTTGCAGCCTCCGAGCTGGTTCGCTCTCGGATCATGGGCGGTCGTCTGGCCGTTTCGCCTGGCACAGAGGCATGTACGAGTCGGGACGGGGCTGATCGGCGCCGCCGATGTTCCGCCGTCGGCTACGGCCTCGGTTTGAGTTGGGGCGCTTCATGGACCCGCGCTCCCCGCAGGAGGCTCGTCATCGACCAAGGGCATCCCGCAGCTCGGGCGTTCGCTCGAGTAGCTCCTCCATCCGCTCCAGATCCTTTGCCCGCAACGTGACAGGGCCGCGTCGCGTGCTGCCGTCCGTCGTGTAGGCAAACCGCACGAGGCGCTCGCCGTCGGCCGTCTCGAGGAGTTGGACGACGGTCGAGAAGCGCTTCGGCCCTGCCCGCTGCGCGACCGAGACCTCTTCGACCGGCGAGGCTTTCCCCCACGGTGTGCTTGTTGTTCTCATAGGAGGCAACGTAGTCGAGAATATGTGACGAGACTGTGCCTTCTTTGTGCCGGTTCTCCGGCGGTCAGTCGCGGGCGACCTGACAGCCTTCGAGGTGGTCGTCGACGAGCCCGGCGGACTGCATCAGCGCGTAGACCGTCGTCGGGCCGACGAAGCGAAAGCCACGGCGTCGCAGCTCCTTCGAGAGCGCCGCGGACTCGGAGGTCGCGGCCGGGAGATCCGCGAGCGCTGTGGGTCGCGATGCGCCCGGCGACGGCGCGAACTCCCACACGAGCTCCGACAGCCCTTCGGAGAGGTCGAGCGCCGCAACGGCGTTTCCGATCGTCGCCTCGATCTTGCCGCGGTGGCGAACGATCCCGGCATCCTCGAGCAGCCGTTCGACGTCTCGCTCGTCGAACGCGGCAACGCGCTCGATCGAGAACCCCGCGAACGCCCGCCGAAACGCCTCCCGCTTGCGCAAGATCGTCAGCCAGGAGAGCCCGGCCTGGAATCCCTCGAGCGACAGCAACTCGAACATGCTGTCGTTGCCGTGGAGCGGTCGCCCCCATTCGTGGTCGTGGTAGGAACGGTAGAGCGGATCGTCGCCACACCAGCCACAGCGGGCGGTGCCGTCCGCGTCGATGCGAAGGTCGTGCATAGCGCGATTCAACCATCTAGCGTCGGGGGCTTCGGCAACCCGGTCTTCGACCTCGGCTTCTTCCTCTCGTTCGTCGTTCGTGATCAGTCGAGACCGCCGCGAGGCGCTATCCACTCGGCTGGCTGGCCGGTGACGCGAGCGACCGCGTCGAAGTGACGCTGGACGACGCTCTCAGTCGCGCGCGACGCTGAGCACGGCTCGAACGATGCCGTCGTACCCGGTGCAACGACAGAGGTTGCCGGAGAGCCCGATGCGCACCTCGTCCTCGGTCGGCGAGGGGTTCGCCGCCAGCAGCGCCGTCGCCGAGACGAGCATGCCCGGCGTGCAGAAGCCGCATTGGACGCCGCCCTCGGCCAGGAACGCCGCCTGGAGAGGCGCGAGCGTGTCTCCTTCGGCGAGGCCTTCGACGGTCGTGATCTCGCTCCCCTCGGCCTGCAGCGCGAGGTAGGAGCACGAGTTCACGGGTTGACCGTCGAGCAGCATCATGCAGGCGCCGCACTCGGAGTCGTCGCAGCCTTCCTTCGAGCCGGTCAGGCCGATGACGTCGCGAACGGCAGTGAGGAGGCTCGTGGCCGGATCGAGCTCGACCGGGTAGGGCGCACCGTTGACGACGAGCGTCGCAGTCGTCTTCATGCCGAGCCGCCTCTCGCACGCGTGAGCGCTTTCTCGATCGCGCGCCGGGCTATCACCGAGGCCATCGCGCGACGGTACTCGGCCGACCCTCGGACATCGGAGATCGGGCTCGCCGCGGCCGCGACGGCCTCGCCGGCCGCTGCGATCTCGGCCGCCCCGCCGTCACTCCCGATCAGCGCCGCCTCCGCCTCGGGTACGCGTCGGATCGTGGGAGAGAGAGCCGTCATCGCGATCCGAGCCGCAGACACACGACCGTCCGCCACCGTGACGACGGCCGTCGCGCCGACGACTGCGATCTCCATCTGCCGCCGGTACTCGAGCCGGAGGTAGGCGCTGCCGGTGCCGGCCGCGGGAGCGGGGATCTCGATCGCGACGAGCAGCTCGTCGGGATGCGCGGTCGTCTCACCCGGACCTGTCCACAGATCTTCGATCGCGAGGTGCCGCGTGCCGCCGGGAGAGTGCAGCTCGACCGAGGCGCCGAAGCAGACGAGCGGCCCGCCGGTCTCCATGGCCGGTGAGGCGTTCATCACATTGCCTCCGATCGTGCCCTGTGCTCGCGTCGCGTGCGAGCCGACGATCGCGCACGCATCGCTCAACGCCGAGAAGCTGGAGCACACGGTCTCGCTCGAGGCGATCTCCGCGTGGCTCGCGAGCGCACCGAGCCGAAGGCCGCCTCCGGCGTGTGACTCGACACCGCGAAGCTCCGCTATGCGGTGGATCGCGACGAGGCCGGCCGGGAGAGCAGCCTTGCCCGAGCGCGCGCCGACCACGAGATCGGTGCCGCCTGCGACCGGTCGGGCGCCGGCGGCGACTGCTGCCACCGCGTCGTCGATCGTGGCCGCAGTTGTGAACGAGTGAGCGCTCACCGCGAACGCTCCAACTCGGGAGACAGGCTGAAGCCTGTCACCGTCCTGCCGCCCAGACTCGCTCGGGCGTCATCGGCAACTCGTGCACGCGCGCCCCGATCACCTTCGCGATCGCGTTGGCGACCGCTCCCGCGGTGGGCACGCAGGGAGGCTCGCCGACGCCCTTCGAGCCCTTCGGCCCGGCATTTGGGGTTTCCGTCTCGATCCAGGCGACGTCGATCTGCGGTGCATCGGATGCGGTCACGAGCTTGTAGTCGGTCAGATGGGGGTTGCGGTGGCGCCCGTCGGCGTCGAGCTGCGTCCCTTCCGAGAGCGCCTGGCCGATGCCCATCACGACGCCCCCGTACACCTGGCCGTCGGCGCCGATCTTGTTGAGGATCATGCCGCAGTCGTGCGCGGCAGCGACCTGGAGGACGCGCACGACCCCCGTCTCCCGGTCGACCCTGACGCGCGCCGCGTGGGCGATCAGCTGCGGCGCGTGGAACGACTCGAGGCCGAGTCGCCCGACGCATCCTTCGGACGGGTCGGCCTCGGGCGGCACCGGCAGCTCGCCCGCCCCCTTGCCGTGGAACGTCCCACTGCCTGCGAGCTCGGCGATCGTCACCGACTTGTCGGGCGAGCCCTTGACGAGCACCGAGCCTTCGGCGAACTCGAGATCGTCGCGCGAGGCCTCGAGCTTCTCGGCCGCCGCGTCGAGCAGCTGGTCGCGCAGGTCGGCCGCCGCCGCGATCACGGCGCGGCCACTGTTGAAGGTCGTCTGGGATCCGCACGACCCCATGTCGAAGGGCGCAGCGTCGGTGTCCTGGTAGAGCATCGAGAAGTCGTCGGGCTGCATGCCGAGCTGCTCTGCGACGTAGGTCGGCATGGCCATCACTGCGCCGGAGCCGTTCTCCTGCGCGCCGGTGATGATCGTGCCCGTGCCGTCGGGATTCAGCTTCACGTAGGCGCCACTCGGTATGGCGAAGCACGGCCACCAGCCCACCGAGACCCCGATCGCCTCGTCCGCGGGCAGCTCCTGCCCGTACCCGATCAGCTCCACGGCCTGCTCGAGCGTCTCTTTCATCGAGATCCGCTCGAGCACCTGCCCGGTGGCGGTGACGGAGCCGTTCTCGATCAACGTGCGGCGCCGCAACTCGACGGGGTCGATTCCGAGCGCCTCGGCGAGCTCGTCCATGTGCTGTTCGAGCGCCCAGCACACCTGCGGCGCCGTCGGGGCGCGAATCGACGACGACGGCTGGTTGTTCGAGTAGACGAGCGACGACTCGATGTGGGCGGTCTCGAACTCGTACGGCCCGTGTGCGTGCATCGCCGACATCTGGGCGAAGAAACCGCCTTCGCCGCAATACGCGCCTCCGTCGAGCACGAGCCGCGCCTTGCGTGCGACGAGCGTGCCGTCTGCGCGGGCGCCGGTCTCGAGCTCGATCACCATGCCTTCGCGGCGGTGACCGACGGCGACAAACTCTTCGTGCCGGGAGAAGACGAGCTTGACGGGGCGCCGCGCGGCACGCGCGAGCGCTGCAACGTGGCCCTCGAAGTGGAAGTCGCACTTGGCGCCGAAGCCGCCCCCGAGGAGTGGAACCACCACGCGCACCTGCGACTCGGGAATCTCGAGCGTGCGCGCGATGCCGGCGCGGGCGTGGTACGGCACCTGGGTCGACGTCCACACCGTCACCTTGTCGCCCTGCCACTGGGCAACGACGGCGCGCGGCTCGATCGGTACGCCCTGGACGGGGTCGGTCACGTAGCGCCCCTTGACGACGACATCGGCTTCTGCGAGCGCGGCGTCGGCGTCACCCTTGACGATCGTCGAGTAGCCGAGCAGGTTGCCCTTCCGGCCAAGCGCCTCGACGCCCTCGTAGGCCTCCCATTCGGGATGGACGAGGGGCACGTCTTCGGCAAGCGCGCTCGCGAAGTCGGTCACGACGGGGAGCGGCTCGTAGTCCACCTCGATCAGCGCCGCGGCCTGCTCGGCGATCTCCGCCGTCGTCGCGGCGACTCCGGCGACGATATCGGCCTCGAAGCGGACGGTGTCCTTCGCGAACAGGCGGCGATCCTTGACCATGCCGCCGTAGAGCACATCGGGCACGTCCTCGTGGGTGAGGACGGCGAGCACGCCGGGAAGCGCGCGCGCTTTCGTCGTGTCGATCCGCGTGATCCGAGCGTGGCTGTGGTCGGCGTAGCGGAACTTGGCGACGAGCTGCCCCGCGAGCACGAGATCGGCCGTGTAGAGGCCGGTGCCGGTCACCTTCTCCTTGCCGTCCGGGCGGATGAACGTCCGGCTGTCCTCGACTGTCGCCACTGTCAGCTCTCCTCGCTGCGCGTGTGAACCGCTATCCAATCAGAGCTTCGTGATCGCGTCACCTACGCGAACGGTGCCAGGCGTGATCACGCGCGTGTTGATGCCCCGCAATCGCAGCTCGCGGCCGGGGGGCTTGTTCACGAACGTGATCGCGGGTGTGCCGAAGCGGGCGCTGAACTTGGCGCAGCCGGTGTGCGGCTCCGCAGTCACCTCGATCACGGCCTCGCCGATCGCGAGCTGGGTCCCGGTGGGCAGGTTCTCGAAGCTGAGATCGAGATCGACGTAGAGCTGGTCGCCCGCGAGCGGCCAGCGGTCGCGGGCACCGGCGATGAGGTTGATCGTGCGCGCGTTCATCAACGTCAGCTGCGTGTCGGGATCGAGCATGTCGCGTTGGCTCCACCGGTCACCGACGAGACCCTCGTCGAGGTCGAGCGTTCCCTCGTCGAGCACCTCGCGCTCGTCCACGGACGGGCGCCGCACGATCAGCTCGAGCGTGCCGTTGTCGGCCGGTGAGCCGAGGATCTCGTCGAGACCCGCTGCCAGCTCCTCCGCGGTCGCGTGCTCCATCTCGCCAGCCTACGTGCCCGCGCTCAGTGCCCGCTACTTTCGATCAGCTCGATGCGGTAGTTGTCGGGATCGCGGACGAAGCAGAGCAGCGAGCCGCCCTCGCGGATCGAGTACGGCGGCCGCTCCGGCTCGATTCCCTGCGCGGCCAGCCGCTCGAGCGTGTCCGCCATGTTCTCGACGGTCAGCGCGATGTGCCCGTAGGCGGTGCCGAGCTCGTAGGAGTCGATGCCGAAGTTGTACGTCAGCTCGAGCTCCGGCACCGGCTTCCCGGGAACGCCGAGGAAGTAGTTCATCGCCTCCTCGCGAATCGGCAGCTCACGCCTCTTCTCGAGCCCGAGCGCCTCGTAGAACCCAATCGAGCGCTCCGGGTCGGTGATGCGATAGCACGTGTGGATCAACTCCATGGGGTTCGCTCCTCTCTGGTCGACGTCTCCGACAGGCTACGTTCTGAGCACACGAGAGGAGCGAAATGACCCACAGCGAGCACACCTACGAATCGAGCCTGGCCTGGCGCGGATCGACCGGGGCGGGGTACGTCGCCTACGACCGGTTCCACACGGCATCGACGCCCCCGGCGACAACGGAGATCCGGATGAGCTCCGACGCGGCGTTCCGTGGCGATCCCGATCTCGTGAACCCCGAGCAGCTCCTGGTGCTTGCCGCGAGCTCATGCCAGCTGCTCTCGTTTCTCGCAGTAGCTGCGCGTCACAAGGTCGACGTGGTGTCCTACGAGGACACGGCCGTCGGGGTGATGCCGATGGACCTGAAGCCGGTCCGGATCACCACGATCGCGCTCGCGCCGCGGATCGTCGTCGCCCCGGGCACGGATCTCGCGGCGGTCGAGGAGATGATCCACGACGCGCACGACCAGTGCTACGTCGCGAATTCGCTGACGACCGAGGTCACGGTTGCTGCGACGATCACGCACGGCTGAGCACAGCGCCCGACGACGGTTCAGCCTGCGGCACCCACTATCCGCGCTGATACGTTCGCCCGCATGACTCATCGCGTCAATCCCTGGCTGGTTCTCGTGCTCGTCTGCCTGGCGCAGTTCATGGTCGTGCTCGACGCGACGATCGTGAACGTGGCGCTCCCGACGATCCAGCTCGACCTGAACATGACGGACACCGACCTACAGTGGATCGTCAACGCCTACACGCTGATGTTCGGCGGCTTCCTTCTGCTCGGCGGCCGCGCCGGCGATCTCGCGGGGCGCAAGAAGATCTTCGTTGCCGGCCTCGTCGTCTTCACGACGGCGTCACTCCTGTGTGCCCTCGCTCAGGGCTCGACCTGGCTGATCACGACGCGCGGGCTCCAGGGCCTCGGCGCCGCGCTCGTCTCGCCCGCTGCGCTCGCGATCGTGACCGCGACGTTCAAGGAGGGAGCGGAGCGGACGAAGGCACTGGGCGTGTGGGCCGCGATCGCGGTCGGTGGTGGGGCGGTCGGCCTCGTCCTCGGCGGCGTTCTCGTCGACACGCTCTCGTGGCCGTGGATCTTCTTCGTCAACGTTCCCGTCGGGATCGTGGCGCTCACGCTTGCCATCCGCTTCATTCCCGAATCGCGCGACGAGCACACGCACAAGAGCTTCGACATCGCCGGCGCGGTGACCGTCACCGGCGGGCTGATCGCGCTCGTGTACGGAATCGTCCGCTCGGCGACGCTGGGCTGGGGCTCGGGCGAAGTGATCGGGATCCTGGCGCTCTCGGCCGTCCTGCTGATCGGCTTCGTCGTGATCGAGCACCGTTCGGCCGAGCCGCTCGTCCGGCTCTCGATCTTCTCCGTTCGCACCGTGCGCGGATCCAACGTTGGGATGCTCGTCGTCGCGATGGGGCTCTTCTCGATGTTCTTCTTCAACACGCTCTTCCTGCAGCGCGTACTCGGCTACTCGGCGCTCCAGGCCGGTCTTGCCTTCCTGCCGTTCACGGCGGGGATCATTCTCGGCTCGGTGGCCTCGCAGTCACTGATTCCGAAGCTCGGCGCGCGCGAGGTTCCCGTGATCGGGCTTGGGATCGCCGTGGTCGGGATGCTCTTCTTCCTCCGGCTCTCGCCCGACAGCACCTACGTCAAGGACATCCTGCCCGGGATCATGCTCGCCTCGATCGGGATGGGATTGACCTTCGTGCCCGTGACGCTGATCGCGACGAGTGGTGTGCCTGTGGACGACGCCGGCCTTGCCTCTGGGCTGTTCAACACCTCGCAGCAGATCGGTGGAGCGCTCGGCCTGGCGCTGCTCTCCACCTTCGCGGCGAACAAGACCGCCGACGTGCTCGGAGCGTTGGGTCACAAGCCGACCGACGCCGAGTCGGCGCAGGCGCTCGTCGACGGCTTCCACGTGGCCTGGATCGGCTGCGCCGTCTTCCTGGCCGCAGGAGCAGCGTTGCTGTTCACGTTGCTGCGTCGCGGCGACGTGCTCGCGGTCGCCGGTGGCGAAGCCGGGCCCGTCGTTACCTAGACGAGGATTCACGCGTTCTTAACGGTGCGATCTTGCGGGCGCAACTCATGCGCAAGCTTTTCGAACAACCTGCCGATACACCATCCAGCAGACAACACGAATCCCTCAAAGGAGGGTGCTGCGATGGGCGAAGGACAGAGGCTCACGACGTGGATCGAGTGGTACCGCTTCGCGCGGCGCGCGCTCGAGCTCGGTCATCCAGAGGCCTGCTCGTACGCCACTGCCCGCTACGTCGAGGAGCAGAATCGTGTTGTCACCCGCAGGCGGAGAGCAGCATGAGCGGCGATCCGACCGTCACTGCCGTCGCCGGCGACGTCGTCGAGGAGAACGTTCCCGATCGCGCCGCTCAGGTGCTCGGCTGGCGGATCGAGCAGCTGATCGCTGCCGGCTTCGACGCCGACGCGGCCTTTCTGCTGGCGCTCGACCGCACGGTCGATCTGCACGAGGCGACCGAGCTCGTCCGGCGCGGCTGCCCGCCCCAGACGGCGCTCCGCATCCTCGTCTAGAGGCGCGCTGCTGACCGCCGCAGGCGCAAAGCGCCGCCCGACCCGAGCGCCACGCCGAGGAGGATCAACGCCAGCCCGCCGATCGCCCAGCCGGTGATCGTCTCGTCGAGGATCAGCGAGCCGTAGGCGAGCGCGAAGCCCGGAATCAGGTAGGTGACCAGGCTGAGCCGGCGCGCGCCGAAGAGGATGATGACGCGGAACATGAGCAGGGTTGCGAACGCTGTGCCGGCGAGCGAGAGGAGCAGGAGCGACCCAATCGCCGCGGCCGTCGGCATCGAGGTCGGTGGGCTCAGGATCGCAAGCGGCAGGAGGATCACTCCGCCCGCGAGCACGGATCCGGCGGCGAGCACGGGCCCCGAAGTCGTCCCGTGCAGGTGAAGCTGGCCGTAGACCCCGGCGCTGGCGTACGAGACCGAGGCGAGCACCACGGCCAGGGTCCCCGCGACCGCTGCTGGGTTCCCTGCGGGAGCGAGCCCCGCCACGAAGGCAACTCCGACGAGACCGACGCCGACGCCGACGATCCGTGTCGGGCCGATTCGCTCGTGCGGGAGGAAGCGCTGCCCGAGCAGGAGCGAGAAGATCGGCACGGTCGCCTGGGCGATCGCGGCTACGTTCGAGTCGATGTGTGTCTCTCCCCAGGCGACGAGCCAGAACGGGATCGCCGCGTTCAGCGCCCCGAGCGCGATCGATTCGCGCCAGATACCGCGGAGGCGACTGAGGGCCGTGTCGAGGCCGACAGTCCAGATCAGGTAGCCGAGCAGGACAACCCCTGCGAGCAGCGCGCGGATCGCCATCAGCGCCCCCGGCGAGAAACCGCCGTCGACCCCGACCTTGATGAAGAGGTACGACGCTCCCCAGACCGCGGCGAGCACGAGGATCAGCGGCCAGTACCTGCGCGTCACGCGCGGGAGGCTAGCGGTGGAACGTGCCCGCCGCCGACCCGGCCGGATGGTTGGTCGGAGGTAGTCGCATGCGCTCCCCGACACGCACGCCTCCCTCCGACCAACCATCTAGAATGACGTCCTGAGCTCCGTCGCGGAACAGCCCCTCCACCGCCAGCTCGGCCTCACGGACGGGGAGCATGCGCGTATCCAGGAGCTGCTCGAGCGCGAGCCGAACCACTTCGAGCTCGCCGTCTTCTCTCTCCTCTGGAGCGAGCACTGCGGCTACAAGCACTCGGCCCTCCTGCTGAAGCGGCTCCCGAGCAGCGGCCCGCGCGTCCTGCAGGGGCCGGGCGAGAACGCCGGTGTGCTCGATCTCGGCGACGGGCTTGCCGTCACGTTCAAGGCCGAGAGCCACAACCACCCCTCGGCGGTGGAGCCGTTCCAGGGCGCCGCGACGGGGGTCGGCGGCATTCTCCGCGACATCATCGCGATGGGCGCGCGGCCAATCGCACTCCTCGACGGGCTGCGTTTCGGCGCCCCCGACGACCACTTCTCTCGCGCTGTCGCGGGCGTCGGCACCTACGGCAACTGCGTCGGCGTGCCGAACGTCGGCGGCGAGGTCGTGTTCGACGACGTCTACGCCTCGAACTGCCTCGTCAACGCGATGTGCGTCGGCCTCTTGCCGGCCGACACGGTGATGAGCGCCCGGGCCGACACAGCCGGCGCGTTTCTCGTCCTCTACGGAGCGACGACCGGTCGCGACGGCATCGGCGGCGCCTCCGTGCTGGCGAGCCAGGAGCTCGGTGACGAGGCGGCCGACAAGCGGCCGTCCGTGCAGGTCGGCGACCCTTTCACGGGGAAGCGCCTGATCGAGGTGTCCGTCGAGCTCGTCGAGCGCGGCCTCGTGCTCTCGCTCCAGGATTGCGGTGCGGCCGGTCTCGCTTCGTCGCTCTCCGAGATGGCGGCCGACTACGGGATCGACGTCCACCTCGACGACGTGCCTCAGCGCGAGGAGGGGATGGAGCCGTGGGAGGTCATGATCTCCGAGTCGCAGGAGCGCATGGTGGCGATCGTCTCGCCCGAGAAGCTGGCCGAGGTCGAGGCGGTGATCGACCGCTGGGAGCTGCACCGCGCCGTGATCGGCAAGGTGACGGAGACCGGCGAGCTGCGGGCGATGTGGGATGGAGACGTGGTCGGCGCCATTCCCGCCCGTTTCCTCACCGAGGACTGTCCCCGGTATGTGATCTCGCCCGAGCCACGAGAGTCGGTGCCCGAGGTGCCGCTGCCGGAACTGCCCGACGCGCGCGATGTCCTGCTCGAACTCCTCGGCTCCGACGCGCTCCGCTCGCGCTCGTTCGTGACACGCCGCTACGACCAGCTCGTCCTTTCGCGCACCGTCAGGCGGCCCGGGCTCGACGCCGCGGTGCTGCGCCTGCGGCCGTCGTATCGCGGCCTCGCGCTGACGCTCGACGGCACAGGCCGTCTCGGCTCGCTCGACCCCTTCACGGGCGGTGCGACGGCGATCCTCGAGGCCGCGCGCAACATCGCCTGTGCGGGTGGCGAGCCAATCGGGTTCACCGACTGCCTCAACTTCGGCAACCCCGAGAAGCCCGAAGTCGCGTGGGAGCTGTCCCAGTCGATCGAGGGGATGGCGCAGGCCTGCGAGGCGCTCGGCGTGCCGATCGTCTCCGGGAACGTCTCGCTCTACAACGACACCGACGGCCGTTCGATCCATCCCACGCCTGTCGTGGGCTGTGTCGGGCTCGTGCCGGATGTGCGACGGATTCCAGGGAGGTGGGAGGCCGGGGACGTGATTCTCGTCGCCTCGACCGGCGCACCCGCGTGGCCCGGCTCGGAGCTGCAGGCCCGCTACGGCACTGTCTCCGGCACACCGCCGCGGCTCGACCTCGACGCGGAGGCAGCGCTCGTGCGCTTCGTCTACGAGGCAGCCCCACGCTGCACGCTTGCCCATGACGTCTCCGAAGGAGGGCTCGCCGTCGCGCTCGCCGAGGCGGCGTTGCACTCGGGCGTCGGTGCGCGGCTCGATCTCCCGCTCGATCCGGTTGGCCTGTTCGGCGAGGGCTGCGGCCAGGTGATCCTGGCGCTCCCCGCCGCACAGGTCGAGACCGATCCGCTTGGCTCGGACATCGCCGTGCGTCGTATCGGTGAGGTCGGCGGCGACGAGATCCTCGGGAACTCGCTCGACCGGCTGCGCAGCGTCTGGGAGCCGGCCGCCTGATGTGCGGTGTCTTCGGCATCCGCTCGATCGAGCGCGACGTAGCGCGGCTCTCCTACTTCGCGCTCTTCGCCCTCCAGCACCGCGGCCAGGAGTCGGCCGGGATCGCCGTCTCGGACGGTGGCCGCCTGACGGTGCTCCGCGACATGGGCCTCGTCGCCCAGGTCTTCAACGAGCAGCAGCTCCAGGCGCTCCCCGGCGAGGTGGCGATCGGGCACACGCGCTACTCGACGACCGGCGGCGTGCACTGGTCGAACGCCCAGCCGCTCGTCCATCACGGGCGCGCGCGCACCGTCGCGCTCGGACACAACGGCAACCTGACGAATACGGGCGCGCTGCGCGATGAGCTGCTCGCTGACGGAATCCGGCTCGGCTCGACCTCCGACACCGAGGTGATCGCGGCCCTGATCGCCCGCGACCCCGCCCCGTTGGCCGAGGCTGTCGCTGCCACGATGCGCCGGCTCGAGGGCGCCTACTCGGTGGTGGCGCTCGTGGACGACACCCTCGTCACGTTCCGCGACGCGCACGGCATCCGCCCGCTCACGCTTGGCCGTATCGGCGGCGACTGGGTCGTCGCTTCTGAGAGTTGCGCCCTCGATCTGATCGGCGCGTCGGTCGACCGCCACGTGCGCCCCGGCGAAGTCGTCTGGGTCGACGAGGATGGAATCCACAGCGCGCAGGCGCTTCCCGAAGGACGCGCGGCAGCCTGCATCTTCGAGCACGTCTACTTCGCGCGGCCCGACTCGCGGCTCGACGGCAGTGAGATCCACTCGAGCCGGGTCAGGATGGGGCAACGCCTCGCAGAAGAGGCTCCTGCTGTCGCCGACCTCGTGATGCCGATTCCCGACTCGGGCACGCCCGCCGCGATCGGGTTCGCGAAGGCATCGGGGATCCCGTACGACGAAGGGCTGATCAAGAACCGGTACGTCGGCCGAACGTTCATAGAGCCAGACCAGGAGTTGCGTCGGCAGGGGATCAGGCTGAAGTTCAACCCGCTCGACGAGATCGCGGGCCGCCGGCTCGTGATCGTCGACGACTCGATCGTGCGCGGCAACACGATGCGACAGCTGATCGCCATGCTCGTCGACTCCGGCGCAGCCGAGGTGCACGTTCGGATTTCGTCGCCGCCGGTCGTGTCGCCATGCTTCTACGGAATCGACATGGCCGACGAGGACGAGCTCGCCGCCGCCCATCGCTCGGTGGAGGAGATGCGGGAGCACATCGGCGCCACCTCGCTCCACTACCTCTCGCTCGAGGGGATGCAGTGGGCGTCGCGCTTGCCGGAGGAGTCGGTGTGCCGCGCGTGCTTCACGCGGGAGTACCCCACTGCGGTGCCTGCGGGTCGTCGTACGAAGATGCGGTTCGAGGAGGTTGTGGCGTGACGCCGCGAAACCCGGGAAAGCAGGCTGAAGCCTGTCGTCGGCGGCTGCTGAGGTGACTCCGCAGGAGCAGACCTACGCGGCGGCGGGGGTATCGCTCGCCACCGCCGACGCGATCGTCGATCGGCTCCGCGCTGCCGTCGCCTCGACTTCGACGCCCGCTGTGGCGGGAGTGTTCGGCGCCTTCGCCGGCCTGTTTGCGATCGACGAGAGCCGCCTCCTCGCCGCCTCGACAGACTCGGTCGGATCGAAGCTCGTGCTCGGCCGCCGTGGCGACCGTCTGCGCTGGTGCGGCGCCGATCTTGCCGCCCACTGCATCAACGACGTGCTCACGACCGGCGCCGAGCCGTTGTTCTTCCTCGACTACGTCGCCGCCAACACGATCGACGTGGAGCAGGTCGCGGATCTGATCGAAGGTGCGGCCGAGGTGTGCCGTGCCGCCGGCTGCGCGATTCTCGGCGGCGAGACTGCCGAGCTGCCCGGGATCTACCGCGAGGGCGAGATCGATTTCTGCGGCACGGCGGTGGGTGTCGTCGACCGCGACCGGGTGATTGACGGCTCGCGCGTGGAGGAAGGCGATGCGGTGGTGGGATTCGCCTCGGCGGGGATTCACGCGAACGGCTTCTCGCTCGTACGGCGGATCGTCGGCGAGGGTCCGTTCGACGCCGATCTGTTGCTGCCGCCGACGCGTCTCTACCTCGACGACGTGCGTGACCTCCGCGTGCGCGCCGACATCCGTGCACTCGCACACGTCACGGGCGGCGGCATCGCAGGCAACCTCGCACGCGTGCTCCCTGACGGCCTCGGAGCCGTCGTCGATCCCGGCGCCTGGGAGCGGCCTGCGGTCTTCGGCTGGCTCGCCGACAACGGCGTCGCCGAGGACGAACTGCGCCATGTCTTCAACATCGGGATTGGCTACTGCGCCGTGATTCCGGCTGCCGAGGTCCGGGACGAAGACCTGGTGATCGGACGTATCGTGTCCGGCGTGGGAGTGAGCTGGGCGTGACTCGGGCGATCGGAGTCGGCGTGCTCGTGAGTGGGAGCGGGACGAATCTCCAGGCGCTGATCGACGCTGGCATCCCGATCGCGGCGGTCGCCGCGAACGTCCCAGACGCCCCCGCGCTCACGCGAGCGGCGCGTATCGAAGTACCGACAGCGGTGTTCCCGCTCGGCGACTACGGCGACCGCGATGCGCGCGACGAATCGATGGCCGACTGGCTCGCCTCGCGCGGAGTCGGGCTCGTGGTGTGTGCGGGGTACATGCACCTCCTACGACCGGTCTTCCTCGCCCGGTTCCGCGATAGGGTCGTAAACGTGCACCCTGCGCTGCTCCCCGCCTTCCCTGGATCTCACGCGGTCGAGGAGACGCTCGCAGCCGGGGTTACCGAGACCGGCGCGACCGTGCACCTGGTGGACGAAGGCGTCGACACAGGTGCCGTGCTCCGGCAGGAGGCGGTGCCCGTCCTCCCGGGAGACACACCCGAGACGTTGCACGCAAGAATCAGGGTCGTCGAGCACCGGCTGCTGCCCGAGGTCGTCCGGGAGTTGATCGCGGCATGAGGCGCGCCCTCCTCTCCGTGTTCGACAAGACGGGTGTGGCAGCACTTGCGGAGGGGCTCCGCGGCCTGGGCTTCGAGTTGCTCGCGAGTGGCGGCACGGCGAAGTTGCTCGCCGACGAGGGGATCCCGGTGATCCCGCTCGAGGAACTGACGGGTTTCGCCGAGATGCTCGGCCATCGTGTGGTCACGCTGCATCCGGCGGTGCACGGCGGCATCCTCGCCCGCCGCGACGTGCCAGAGGACGTCGCCGACCTCGCCACCCACGGGATCGAGCCGATCGACCTCGTCTGCGTCAACCTCTACCCGTTCGAGCAGACCGTCGCTCGGCTCGACGTCAGCTGGGACGACGCGATCGAGAAGATCGACGTCGGCGGCCCTGCGATGCTGCGCGCGGCGGCCAAGAACCACGCCGACGTGATCCCTCTCTGCCGGCCGGCCGACTACGCGCTGGTGCTGGACGAGCTCCGCGACGGCGACGTCTCGGTAGCGACGCGGCGCGAGCTTGCTGCGCGCGCGTTTGCGACGACGGCCGCCTACGACAGCGCGGTGACGCGCTGGCTCTCGGGCGGCGGGGAGCTGCCGGACACGCTGCTCCCGGTCTTCGATCACGCGGTCGACCTTTCGTACGGCGAGAACCCGCACCAGCGGGCCGCCTACTACACCGAGCGCGGGGCGAGAACCCATCTCCTCGCACGCGTCGATCAGCTCCACGGCAAGCCGCTCTCGTTCAACAACCTCAACGATCTCTCGGCTGCGCGACTGCTCGCGATCGAGCTCGAAGGCCCGGCGTGCGTGATCGTCAAGCACGCGAATCCGTGTGGGGTGGGGGTGGCGGAGACGATCGAGGAGGCGTACGGCAGAGCGCTCGCCGCCGATCCCGTCTCGGCGTTCGGCGGTGTCGTCGTGCTCAATCAGCCGGTGAGCGCGGCACTCGGTGAGCAGCTGACGGGGCAGTTCGTCGAGGTGCTGTTCGCGCCCGGGTACGACCCGGCTGCCGTCGAGGCACTGGCCCAGAAGCCTGGCGTGAGGATCCTCGACGATCGCGAGCGGCGCGGGTTCGACGGCTCCGAATGGGACGTCAAGCGCGTTCTCGGCGGTGTGCTCGTGCAGGATCGCGACGGCGAGCCCGATCCACCCGACGCGATGGAGATCGTCTGCGGCGACGTGACTCCCGAGTTGTGGGACGATCTGCTGTTCGCCCGGACCGTCGTCAAGCATGTGTTGTCGAACGCGATCGTGATCGCACGCGGCGGCCAGACGCTCGGGATCGGAGCGGGGCAGATGAGCCGGGTCGACGCGGTGCGGATCGCGGTCGAGAAGGCGCGCGAGCACGGCCACTCACTCGAGGGCGCCGTGCTCGCCTCCGATGCGTTCTTCCCCTTCGCCGACGGCCCGGCGCTCGCCCTCGAGGCCGGGATCAGTGCGATCATCCAGCCCGGCGGCTCCAAGCGCGACGACGAGGTCGTTGCGGCTGTGACTGAGGCCGGCGCTGCAATGGTCTTCACCGGCCGCCGCCACTTCCGGCACTGAGCCGGCGCCGGCTAGACGCGCTGGAGGTGCGTATCCTTGAATCCGCTCTGGTACTTCAGGCCATACCCGAGCGCGCGATCGACTCCGATGTGGGCCATCCAGATCAGGCTGATCTGGACGGCTGTCTCGGCGTCGGCGATCACGCCGATCGCGCCGAGAACGATGGGAAGCGAGTACGTGTGAGCAACGTCGTACGCGGCCGCTCCGACTCTCGGCCCCGCTGCGTAGCCAGCCATCGACAGGTCGGGAGCCAACACGAGCACAAGAAATAGCCACCAGGGGTAGTCGGCATTGAAGTAGAGGGCGATCGAAGCGAAGGCGACGGCGACTCCCTCGAGACGGAGCAGCCTGCGCGGAAGGCGATCGACCATCAGCCAGAGACTAGTGATCGGCCCGGTGTGCCAGACGTCGAAGCGTCACGAACGGAACGACAGGTCCGGGCGAGGCGACTCGTCGAGCCGTAGAGACTTCACTCGACTCAGGGCTGGGCGGCGCGGCGGCACGAGACGATGACTACAGATCCGATCCCGTCACCGAGAGGATGTTCTTGTGAAACGCACTACACGTGCTTCGCTCATCGCCGCAACTGCTTTCGGAGCCCTCGTCGCGGCAGCCGCCGGGCAGGCAGGAACTGCAGCCAACACCGTGCTCATCTGCCACGGCACGGCCGCCACCGACAACCCGTACTCGCTGATCAGCGTCGACGTCAACGCGTTGAACGGTCATATCGATGCGGGACACGGCTGGCGGAACGCTCCCGACTTCCTGCTCCCGGACGGCTATGCCACGTGCGCGGATGCGCTTGCAGGCGGCGGCCAGCAGTAGCGACCTTCCTCGCGTCCGCGGTGGATATCACTGCGGACGCTAGCGGCTGCAGACGACCAGGAAGTGCACTCGCTCAGGACGTGCAGTACCTCAGGCACCGAGCCAGAGGATGCTCCTCGCTGCTCCCGCCGTCGAGCAGCTGCCGCCCGGCTTGCCGCGACTTGCGATCAAGCAGGTGAACCCTGCGAGCGGACTGTGAACTACGCGCGACTGTCCGGCATGGAGCGCGGCCGTGCGCGCTGCGAGCGCGCGGACGGCGCTCTTGGCCGACGTGCATGGAACCCCCTTGGAGACGACGATCCAGGCGTGACCGGCGGCGGCGACGATCCCGCAACTCGTCGATGTCGGCGCAGCGGTCGCGCCGCCCGTCATCGCGGCCAGCGCCAGGAGAGCGCCCGTCGCGAGTGTGGCCAGGAACCTTGTCGATCCGGTCATTCCGGGAGCCTCCTTTGGCGGGTTCGTACCCATCGGTGTCTATCAGCCAGGATCGCCGTTCGCCGCCCGCGATGCAAGTCCTCGACCGGGTACTCATCCGTCACGGCTGGTTCGCCCTGCCCCCCGGAAGGGGCACGAACACGCTGTAAGGAACGTGTTGGGAGTCGAGTCGCCGCTTCGGGACGCTGCTACGGTGCCCGTCCTACCGCGATGCGACGGGCTCCCTTTTCGGGCCCGACCCGCGCCCGGTCTCTCTCATGGCCTTCCTCCTCCGCATCTGCCTGCTCGCGTTGTGTTTCGGGCTCGTCCCTGCGGCCGCTGCGGTCGCCGTCAACCCCGCGATGCCGGGCACCGTTGCGAACCCGGCGCGCATTACCGGCTCGATCCCACTCTCGGTGACCGGCAAGCCGAAGCAGTCGAAGGTGCCATCTCTCGGTCAGCGAGCTGTTCGGCTCGCAGCAACGGAGATCGGGGTTCGGTATCGCTACGGAGGCATCTCGCCGAGCGGCTTCGACTGCTCGGGGCTCGTCGCGTACGTCTTCGGCAAGCTGGGGATCAGGCTCCCGCACAATGCTGCCGCGCAGTACTCCTACGGCCGGGCCGTCGACCGTAGCCATCTCAGGCCCGGGGACCTCGTCTTCTTCCACGGGCTCGGCCACGTCGGTCTCTACATCGGCCGCGGCCGCATCATCCACGCGCCACAGACCGGCGAGCGCGTCGAGATCCAACGCCTCGCCTCGCGCGACATGGGCATCGAGGGCGCGCGCAGGATCCTCTAGACCTCGCTAGATCCCGTCCTCCTGGTTGAGGATGTGGGCGAGGAACGACCGGGCCTGCTCCAGCTCGACGGTGTGACCCGCTTCGAGCTCTCTGCGCAGGTCGAGCAGGAGGCGCGCCATCTCGGGCCTCGTGTCCAGGTTGGCTTCGATCCGTGTCAGGGCACAGCCGCGCTCCCAGAACGCGCATCTCTCGCCCGGGCAGCGCGCCGCATGCCCCGTCGCGATCAACTCGATCGTGCAGAGGGGACGGTGCTCGGTCGCACTCTCGATGTGCATGCACGGATCGTGCCGACGAGGAGAGCCGGCTCCATCGGACGTGACTCGGATTTCCGTGCGGCAAGCTACGGACTCGCCCGGCCGCGTAGTCTTGGAGAAATGGAGCGCACCTACCCGACGCTGCTCGACCTCGTGGGCTCGACGCCGATCGTCCGGCTCGATCGTTTCGGCGCCGACACGGCGGCGACGCTGCTCGCAAAGCTCGAGTTCCTCAACCCGGGGGGCTCCAACAAGGACCGGATCGGTCTCGCGATGATCGAGGCTGCCGAGCGCGACGGCAAGCTCCGCCCCGGCGGCACGATCGTGGAACCGACCTCCGGCAATACCGGGGTCGGGCTTGCAATTGCGGCGGCGCAGAGGGGCTACCGCTGCATTTTCGTGATGCCCGACAAGATGAGCCAGGAGAAGATCTCCACCCTGCGTGCGTACGGCGCCGAGGTCGTGATCACGCCCACGGCGGTCGACCACGACTCGCCCGAGTCCTACTACTCGGTTTCGGACCGGCTGGCGGAGGAGATTCCCGGCGGCTTCAAGCCCGACCAGTACTCGAACATGTCGAACCCCGAGGCGCACTACCTGACGACCGGGCCGGAGATCTGGGAGCAGACCGACGGCGGAGAGATCGATGCGATCGTCGTCTCGGTCGGCACCGGCGGCACGATCTCCGGGATCGGGCGCTACTTCAAGGAGCATCGCCCCGAGGTCAAGATCATCGGCGCCGATCCCGAGGGCTCGGTGTACACCGAAGACGCCGACCATCCGCTCGGCCCCTATCTCGTCGAGGGCATCGGCAAGGACACGTGGCCGAAGACGATGAGCCCCGATGTCGTCGACGAGTGGGTTCGCGTCTCCGACCGTGACTCGTTCCTGACGGCCCGACGACTGACGCGCGAGGAGGGATTGCTCGTCGGCGGCTCGAGTGGCTCGACCGCATGGGCGGCACTTCAGGTCGCAGCCGAGCTGGGGCCCGGGGCGCGCGTGCTGATGGTGTTGCCGGACGGCGGCCGGTCGTACCTGTCGAAGTTCTACGACGACAACTGGATGATCCAGTACGGCTTCATGGAGCGATCGTCGCCGACGCCGGCACTCGACGAGGTGCTTCGCCTCAAGCACGGCGGGGCGACGGATTTGCCCGCACTCGTCACGATCGAATCGACGAAGAAGGTCGGCGCCGCGATCGAGTTGATGCAGCGCTACGGCATCTCGCAGCTACCGGTCGTGCGGCACGGCACGGCGGAGGCGCTCACCGACATCGTCGGCTCGATTCAGGAGCGCAGCCTGCTCGACCGCGTGTTCAAGAACCCTGATGCGTTGAACGAGGATATCGCCGTCGCGATGCAGCCTCCGCTCGCGGCGGTCGACGTGAGGGCGTCGCTCGACGACGTGTTCGAGGATCTCTCGGGACCGAGCGCGGCCGTCGTCGTCGGGATCGCGGGCAAGCCGGCTGCGATCCTCACGCGCTCCGACCTGCTCGAGTTCCTCGCGCACCGCCGCACGCACATCGACGTGGGCTAGACAGCCGCGCCGACGAACGCCTGCAACTCGGGCAACAGACGTGGGTCGATGGTGTGTGGCACGGGGGTTTCGCGCCACAGCAGATTGGCGCCGGCGGCTCCGACGAGCTCGGCTGCGACACGCCCGAACTCGACCGGAATGATCGGGTCGAGCGAACCGTGCGCGACCGCGATCGGATACCCGTCGAGGTCGGCAAGGTCGAGCTCGAACCCCTCCACCTCGGGCATGAACCCGGAGAGCGCCATGATCGCGGCGGGACGCGGCCGGCCGGAGCCGAGGCCGAGCGCCCAGCTCATCACGGCGCCCTGCGAGAAGCCGCCGAGCACGACGCGGTCGATCGGCACCGGCAGGCTGTCGAGAAACACCGCCGCCGCCTCGAGCGACGCAAAGAACGACTCCGGATCGGGAGTGGGGATGCCGCCGAGCCGGTACCAGTGCGCGCCGCCCGGGGGCAGCGCGAGCGGGGCGCGAGGCGTGATCCCGAGCAGCCGCCGCTCCGGGTCGAACGCGTCGAGCAGCGGGAAGAGATCGTGCTCGCTGGCACCGCGGCCGTGGATGAGCACGAGCGCTCCGGCCGGCGGCCCGTCGGCGGGGCGCTCCAGATAGCCGAGCGGCGCGGTCATGAGCTCGTCCAGGCTGCGCGCGGATCCGGAATCGGGGTCAACACCGGCTCGATCCGTTCCCGTAGGTGCTCGAACGCGGGCGGCAGGATGAGTTTCTCGCCGAGGTGATCGAGCTCCTCGTCGATCCCGAAGCCAGGGCCCAGCGTCGCGATCTCGAACAGCACGCCGCTTGGCTCGCGGAAGTAGATCGAGCGGAACCAGAACCGGTCGATGATGCCGCTCGGGTGGAGCCCGGCGCCGCGAACCGCAGCGAGCCAGGCCTCCTGCTCGTCCATGTTCGAGGCCCACGCGACGTGGTGCACGGTGCCTGCCCCGGGGATGCCGTTACCGGAGGCCGGCGGCGGGTCGAACGCATAGGCACCCCCGCGGACGGTGCCCCGCGCCTCCCATGAGCTCGCCCCTGTGGCGACGAAGCCAAGCGCCCCTTCGAGGATCCCGCGGCTCGCCTCGGGATCCGCGGCGAAGGCGCGCACGCTGTCGAACCCCTGCAGCGCGTGCTCGGCCGGGATCTCCGGGTGATCGGCCACGAGGGGAGCATCGGCGGTTGCGGTGACGGCCAGCTCGAGCCCGAGCCCTTCGGGATCGTCGAAGCCGAGTCGCCCCGTGCTACGCCGCGTCGAGATCCCGTCGGCTCCAAGCCGTGCTTCCCAGAAGTCGAGTGCTGCCTCGGACGCGACGCGGAACGAGACCGTGTGCACCATTCCCGTTCCGGCGCGGCCGCGGCGGGCACCCGGGTACTCGAAGAAGGTGATGTCGGCCCCCGCGCTCCCGAGCTCGTCGGCGTAGAAGAGGTGGTACACGGTCGGGTCGTCCTGGTTGACCGTCTTCTTGACCATGCGGAGCCCGAGCACGCGCGTGTAGAAGTCGACGTTGCCGGG
The DNA here is from genome assembly GCA_963829285.1 of uncultured Thermoleophilia bacterium. GTDB lineage: Bacteria > Actinomycetota > Thermoleophilia > Gaiellales > Gaiellaceae > Gaiella. The sequence goes on from CAWHHW010000005.1 coordinate 202,569, forward strand.
CGCGTCGCCTGTGATGCAGGTCACATGATGGATGCCCTCGAAGCGCATGGCGCCGTCCTCCGTCTCTTCTCTTGTCTCCCCGAGACTAGCCGGACGACGCGGCGGGTTTCGCTCGTCGCCCCGGAGTGCGTAGTCTCCCCGCGTGAAGATCGGCGTCGTCGTTCCGTTCTCGTGGTCGTTCTGGGGTGCGGTCGTGGAGCATGCGGAGCTCCAGGCCGAGGCACTCGAGGCGCGTGGGCACGAGGTGCACCTGGTGATGGGAAACGACCCGCCCGGGCAGTTCACCCGCGCGTTGCACCCACGCGTCGGCCGCCACGGCGAGCTTCCCGCCAACGTGATCCCGATCGGCCGCTCGGTGATCGTGCCTGCAAACGGGTCGCTGCCGAACGTCATCCTCAGCCCGCGGGCGATCTTCCGGATCAAGAGCGTGCTCGACCGCGAGCAGTTCGACGTGATCCACCTTCACGAGCCCATGACTCCCGTGACGTGCGTCGCGGTGCTGACGATGGCCACCTGCCCGATCGTCGCCACCCACCATGCCTCGGGTGACCTCGGGTGGATGAGACTCGGGCTGCCGGGGTGGGGCTTTCTGGCGAGGCGGATCGACGCGCGCATCGCCGTCTCCGAGCGAGCCCGCGAATCGGCCGCGCGCTGGCTTCCCGGCGACTACGAGATCGTCCCGAACGGCGTGCTGCTCCCCGAGTCGGTCGATCCGGCGGGACGAGAGCACACGGTCACGTTCGCGGGCCGTCAGGAGACGAGGAAGGGGCTGCAGGTGCTCCTGCGTGCCTGGCCCGAGATCCGCCGTCGCACGGGCGCCCGGCTGCAGGTTTGCGGCGCGGATCCGCTCGCCGTACGGCTCCTTCTCACCCGTCTGCGGGTCCCCGATAGTGGCATCGACATCCTCGGCTTCCTCTCGCAGGCGGAGCTGACCGGCCTGCTCTCGCGCACGAAGGCGCTCGTGGCACCGTCGCTTGGTGGCGAGAGCTTCGGCATGGTGCTGACGCGCGCGTTCGGGTGCGCGACGCCTGTCGTTGCATCCGACATCCGCGGCTACAGCGAGGTGACGACTCCCGAGACGGCACTCACGGTCGTCCCGAACGACCCCGGTGCACTCGCGGATGCGGTGTCCGCGCTGCTCGCCGACGAGCCGAGACGCATTGCGATGGGCTCGGCGGCTCGCGCCGTGGCTGTCGACAGGTACGCCTGGAGTGACATTGCGCGGCGTCTGGAAGAGATCTACGAGCGGGTCACGGTGCGCGAGAGCGGTCGTGCGGCATGAGGAGCCTCGGGCGGATAGTCGGCAACCCCTGGGCGCGCGGGGCCGTCGTCGTTGCAGGACTCGCCGCCTCGATCGCCGCGATCTGGTGGCGCGGGCCGAACTGGGGGACGGTGTACGACGCCTTCGCGTTCGTCTCTTGGCGCTGGGTGATCGCCGGCGTCGTCCTCAACCTCCTCAGCGTGCTGGCGCGGTCGCTCTCCTGGCGGATGACGATCAACCAGGCCCTCCCCGAGCCGCATCCACGGTTCGGCCAGGTCTTCTCTGCCTTCGGGATCGGGCTGCTCGGGAACGCGGTGCTTCCGGCCCGTGCCGGGGAACTCGCTCGCGTCGCCGTCCTGCGGCGTCATGTCCCGCACGGAAAGGGCACGAGCGCCACGCTCGTCGGAACCGTCTTCGCGCACCGGGTGCTCGATCTCTTCCCCGTCGCATTCCTCGTTGTCTGGGTGCTTCTGACGGCGAAGATCCCGCAGTGGGCGGTGACGAGCCTGATCGTCTTCGGGCTCGTCGGCGTCGTCCTGCTCGCCGTCGGACTGCTCTCGGCGCGCACCGGCGGAGGGCGCGTGCTCGACGGGATGGGCAACGTCCGCGACCTGATCACGATGGCGCGACAAGGGCTGGCCGTCCTACGGCGGCCGATGCCGGCCCTCGGAGCTGCACTCCTGCAGTGCCTCGGCTGGCTGGCGCAGCTCTTTGCCGTCTATGCCGTGATGGAGGCATTCAGTCTCGGCGTGCCGCTGCCTGCGGCCGGCCTCGTGCTCGTGTTGATGAACGTCGCCACCATCTTCCCGTTCTGGCCCGGCAACGTCGGCCTGCTGCAGGCCGCGGTGGCGCTCCCGCTCGTGCAGTACGGAGTCCCCTACGGCACCGGCTTTGCGTACGCCCTCGTCCTGCAGGCGGTCGAGATGTCCGTCGGCGTCGGCGTTGGCCTCACCTTCCTCGCGCGCGAAGGGCTCTCACTCGGGTCGCTGAAGAAGATGGAGGAGGAGCAGGAGGCAGAGGAGAATCGGATCCTTGCAGATCCCGAGGCGGACCTCGAGGAGACCAGCTCGATCGCGCGCTAGCGCAACTGAGCCGAGCGGAGCCGCTCGGCGAGAATCTCGAGCAGCTTCCAGGCGAGCTCCGGCCGCTGCTCGACGAAGGGCCTGAAGCTCCAGATCGGGAGCGCGTAGGCAATCATCGGCGTCGTTGCCGTCACCGTCGCGGTGCGCGCCGCGCGGTCGACGAGCGCGACCTCTCCAAAAGAGTTGCCCGGCCCGAGCGTCGCGACGGTGTTGCCCTGTACCGACACCGTTGCCTCGCCGCTCGCGACGATGAAGAAGTTGAGCCCGTCCACGCCTTCGGTCGCGATTGCGGTTCCTGCGTCGAAATGCCGCTCGATGAACTCACCGGCGAGGCTCCCGACGGTCTTGTCGTCGAGGTCGGCGAAGAGCGGCACGGAACGGATCAGATCGGCTGACGGCTGAGGCATGCGCTGACTTTACAGCCCGGGCCCGCGTGTGTCACCCTGACCCGGCCCGTCGTCCCCGGCCAGCTCCTCGATACGGCCCGCCGCCGTCTCGAGCAGCGTCGCACAGCGCCGGTGGAGATCCTCACCGCGTTGCCAGAGCAGGATTGCCTCGTCGACGGCGACATCGCCGCGCTCGAGCTTGCCGACGATCTCCTCCAGCTCGCGACGCAGTTCCTCGAACGTCGGCTCGGCCTCGCTCACGGCCGCACCTCCTCGACGGTGACCGCGAGCCCGCCCGTTGCCAGCTCGATCTCGAGTGGGTTGCCGGGAGCAGTCAGCGCAGCGTCGCGGAGGGCGATCCCCTGCGAGCGGACGACGGCGTAGCCGCGCCCGAGGGTCGCGCGTGGCGAGAGCGCCTGGAGACGGGCAGCCGCTTGATCGAGCGCGACGCGGCGCCGTTCGAGGAGAAGGAGCGGCGCGGCGCGCAACCGCTCGCGGCTGCGAACGAGGCGCTCGCTGTCTCGGTCGAGCGTCCGTCGGAGCGAAACGTCGAGGAGATCGCGGAGCCGCCCCAGCCCGGCCTTCAGCTCGGTCAGGTCGGGCACGACGAGGCGGGCGGCAGCGGTGGGAGTCGAGGCACGGACATCGGCGGCGAGATCACAGAGCGGCGTGTCCTGCTCATGGCCAACCGCCGAGACGACCGGAACCGGGCAGGCAGCGAACGCGCGCACGACGCGCTCGTCGCTGAACGGCAGCAGATCGTCGAAGCTGCCGCCGCCGCGGGCGACGATGACGACATCGACCGCGGGGTGTGCTGCAACCCGGTTGAGAGCGGAGGCGATCCTCTGAGCCGCACCCGCCCCCTGCACACGGGTTTGCGCGAGGACGATATGGGCAGCCGGGAAGCGCGCGTGGATTCCGGTCACGACATCGCCTCGCGCAGCCGCGTCCGCTCCCGTCACGACGCCGACCGCGCGCGGGAAGGACGGCAGGCGACGCTTGCGCTCGGCTGCGAACAGCCCCTCCTGCGCCAGCGTCCGCTTCAGGCGCTCGATCGCTGCGAGGTGGTCGCCGAGCCCGACCCGCTCGATCGTCCCTGCCCGGAAGCTGAGCTCGCCCTTCGCCGCGTAGATCTCCGCCTTCCCTTCCACGAGCACGCGCTCGCCATCGCTCAGGCCGAGCTCGAGCGAATCGAACCGGCGCCGCGGCATGGTGGCGCGCAGGCTGGCCCCGCTCTCGGGATCCTTGAGCGTAAAGAACACGAACGCCCAGGCATCGTTGCGGCGGAGCTCGGTCACCTCGCCCTCGACCCAGAGCGTGGGGAGCTTGCCGAGGTAGATTCCGATGCCCTCGTTGAAGGCGGAGACGCTGAAGACCTTGCGGTCGCCGTGGAATGTCGCCTCGACCTTCATCCCCTCAGGGTAGACGGCCGGCGTCAGATCGTCAGATGAGGATCTCTGCGGCGGTGACCGGCGTGCAGCCTTGCCGCAGCAGATCGACACACGTATGCAGATCGGCGTCGCTGGCAGCGAGGCGCTCGGCGAGCGGCAGTGGGAAGCCGGCCTCGATCAACACGTGCAGGCGCCAGCTCTCGACCTTGGCCAGCTCGCTCTCGTGCTCGACGGTTGTCTCTGTCATCTCAGCCATGTGTGCCGGGGGATTCGTGATCGCTTTGACGATCCCTGCCGCAATTGGTTGGCGGTTTGGCCGACATTTACGGTGCGCTCTCGAGCCGCCGCGCAAGCTCTTCGCGCATCAGCAGCTCGACGGCGCGGTCGAGCTCGCGGGCGAGTTTCGTGGTCGCCTCCTCGCGAATCTCGCGCATGCGCTCGTCGAACATCGTCGTCGCGATCTGCGCGTGACGGTCGATCTCGCGTTCCGTCACCTTTTCCAGGCGCTCGGTCTGGCGCCGCTCGAACTCGATCAGCGTCACCTCGAGCCGGGCGCGGGCGTCTGTCTCGGCCTGCTCGATCCCTTCGGCGATCGCCCCTTCCCTGGCCCGCAGCCGCTCGGTGATCTCCTCGATCGAGCGCCGTCGCTCGATCGTCTGGGACTCCAGCTCGTCGAGGGCCTCGCTCACCGCCGAGGCTGCTGCTCGCTCGAGCTCCTCGCGCACCCGGATCACGGCCCGCCGCTGCTCGTCGCTCGTCGAGCCGAGCTCGGCCGCCTCACGGTCGATCCGCATCTCGACATCGGCGAACGCTTGCTGCTGCTTCTGCGTCAGGCGCGCGAGTTGAGTTTCGAGGTGGCGCTCGGCGCGCTCGAGGTCGTCGGCGACGCCTTGCAGCCTCTCGTCGAGCCTGCGCTCGACATCCGTGAGCGTGTCCGCGAGCGCTTCGCCGGCCCTCCGTTCCCGCTCGGCGAACGTCGCCCGCCGTTCCTCGCCGAGACGGCGTTCCTCGGCGGCGAGCTGGGAGACGGTGTCGGCTCGTGCCAGGGCGAGGGCCTGGCGGATCTCCTCGGTGTGCCGTGCTGTCTCCTCGGCGACGGCAGCGTGGATCCGGCTCCTGGACTCGGCGATCATGGCGTCGGTCGCGGCCGCGCGCTTGCTGGCGCGGCGCAGCGCGAGCCAGAGGCCGATCGCGACGGCGAGGGCAGCGGCGAGTCCCGCGGCCAGGATCCAGACGATCACGACCGAACGCTAGCTACAGGCGGAACGCGACGAGCGCGGCCGCGATCAGGATTGCCGAGAGCGCCAGGAGTCGCAGCGCGCTCTCGGGTGCGGCAATCAGGGTCTCACGTGAGATCGCTTCCCGGCCGCCGTCGGCGGTCTCGAGCTCACCGTTGACCGCGACGACATCCCGCCGCAGATGCCGAACGGGAGTCGAGAGCCGCCGCTGCGCCAGCACGAAGACGGCGGCCCACGCTGCCGCAACGAACGCCGGCGCGCGCAGCGTCCCGGAGCTCGCGAGGTAGCCGGTGACGACCGGGAACGCTCCCCAGGCGAGCGCCAGCCAGAGGTCGGAGTGGAAGCGGCCGCCGAAGAGCTCGAGGTTGTAGGCCGGCACGATGAACGCTCCGAACGCAACCAACGGCAGGATCCAGAGGCTGAAGCCGATCGCCACGGCGATGCCGATCGCGCAGGCCCCGACGAGCGACATGACTGCCAGCGCGATCAGCACCGGCCCCGGGATCGCGGTCTGAAGCGGCCGCCCGGCAAGCTCGTCGAGGGCGTGGGCGCCGATGCCAAGGGCCAGGAAGAACGCGAGCGCCGTCAGCCCGAGCCGGCTCCACGAGACCGAGGCAACGAGGCAGCCGCCAACGACGACATACGCGAGGTTCCACGCGGTGTAGGGGAGATGCAGCAGCGTCACGTAGTCGCGCCAGCCGCCGGGCCGGAGGGAGTAGAACGCCGGCCTCATGCGCGGATGCCCCAGATCACGACACCGCCGCCGAGGCTCATCCGGCGAGCGCGCACGTCGACGATCCCCGCCTCCTGCCACAACTCGAGCTGGCGCTCGAGCGGCCACTGATGGTAGAGCCCTCGGATCGAGGGGCCGAGGAACCGGCCGGCCTCGTACCACCCCTGCGAGACGAGCCGGCCCGCGAGAGGAAGGCCGACGCGGACGTAGAGCTCCCAGAAAGGTCGCCAGACGCCGCGCGGCACGCAGAACTCCAGCGAGGCGATCGTTCCCCCGGGCCTGACGACGCGGGCGAGCTCGGCGAGCGCGGCACCGGGATCGTCGACGTAGCGGAGCAGATAGGTGAACGTGAGGTGGTCGAACGACGCATTCGGGAACGGGATCTCCGTGGCCGACGCCTCGATCAGCTCGACGCTGTCACCGAACCGCTTTCGCGCGACCACCAGCATCTCCGGGCTCTGATCCAGACCCGTGACAGGGTGGCCTCGGGCGAGGAGCTGCTCCGCCACGAGCCCTGTTCCGGTGGCGACATCGAGCACGGTGCCGCCGTCCCGAGGGATGCGCGAAACCATCGCCCGCCGCCAGCGGGGATCCTGGCCGAGCGACAGCACGGCGCCGACCCGGTCGTAGCTCGGGCCGAGCGGCGCAAAGAGCGTGCGGGCATGGGCGCGTCTCTCCGACATCAGCCCCTATCCTGGCACGGTGACGCTGCTCGCCGATCTCGAGCGCATCGCTGCGGGTGCAGCCGTCTTCGCGCCGGAGGGCGGGGCGGTCGGTGCGGTGCTCGCGGCCGAGCCGACCCCGGGTAGGCGCTCGTACCTGTGCGCATTCGAGACGGCCGACGGATCGCGCTCCTGGCTCGTCGTCGACGACGAAGGCAAAGCGGTCTCGGCGCGGCGGGATGTCAAAGACACGGTCTCGATGGCGGCGCTGTGTGAGATTGCCGAGGAGTCGGCGCTGGGCGGAGACCTCGACGAGCTCCTAGCGCAGCTCGTCGCCTTGCGGTTGACGGAGAGCCCGGAGGGAATCGGCGAGGCGGAGGACGCCGTGCGCGCGCTCCAGCGGACGATCGGAACGCCGCCGCAGCTCGCCTCGCCCGCGAGACTGGACGAGATCGGCGCCGCGACGAGGCGGCTCGAGCAGGCGCTCGATCCCGCGGCCGCCTCGCCGTTCACGGCGGCGCTGAAATCCGCCCAGGGAACGATCGACGAGCTGTTGCACGAGGTCGAGCAGACGTACGTCGTACCACTGACCTAGTGACAAAGTGTTACAAGGTTCGCGCCGCGCGCTCGGGTAGGCTGACGGCATGGAAGGCGGCGGATTCTTCCCGTTTGGCGGCGATCCCGAGGAGATCCTGAAGGGTCTGCGCGAGTTTGCGGAGACCCAGTCGGAGAGCGTCAAGGACGCCCAGCGCGAGCAGTTTGCGACCTTGACGTTGAGCACCGCAGTCGAGCTGACCGCGGCGGCGCTGAAGCAGGTTCAGCCCGCAGGCGGCGTCGACGAGCAGGCGGTTGCCCTTCGCGACGCGATGCGCGTGCTCTTTCCCGAGGCAGTGGCGCTCGTGAGCGCAGCCCGCCAGGGCTTCATGCGCGAGTAGAGCGTGGGTCTCCTCGACCGCGCTGTCGCGTCGCTGCTTCCCGTCGTTCCCCGTTCGGTCGTCGGACGCGTATCGGCGCCGTACATCGCCGGCACGACGCTCGGGGACGCCCGCCGCACCGTCGAGACGCTGAACGCGGGCGGGATGCGCGCGACGGTCGACGTGCTCGGTGAGGAGATCCACAACGAGCAGGAGGCGCGGGCGATCGCGGAGAGCTACGGCGCCCTGCTCACCGAGATCGACACGGGTCGCCTCGACGCGAACGTCTCGGTCAAGCTCACCGGGCTCGGGCTGAAGCTCGACCTCGATCTTTGTCGCTCCCTGCTCGAGGATCTCGTGCGAGACGCGGAGGCGCGGGACTCCTTCGTCCGGATCGACATGGAGGACTCGTCCTGCGTCGATGCCACGCTCGATCTCTACCGCGGTTTGCGAGCGGTCGGGCTCGAGAACGTGGGGATCGTGCTGCAGGCCTGTCTGAGGCGGACGCGCGCGGACATCGACGACCTGCGCGACCTGCATCCGAGCGTGCGGCTCTGCAAGGGCATCTACGTCGAGCCGGACGCGATCGCCTTCCAGGGCGCCAAGGCCGTACGTCGGTCATACGTGTCGTGCCTCGATGCGCTGTTCGAGAACGGCCAGTGGGTCGGGATCGCGACGCACGACGAGTTCCTGCTCGGCGAGGCGCTGGACCGAGTCGGGGCGCTGCAGCCCGAGGCGTACGAGTTCCAGATGCTGCTCGGGGTGCGCGCGAGCCGGGCCCGTGAGCTCGTTGCAGCCGGGCACCCCCTGCGTGTCTACGTCCCGTTCGGGCAGCGCTGGTACGAGTACTCGTTGCGGCGGCTGCAAGAAAGCCCTCACATGGCGGGCGCGGTGGCGAAGGCGACCGTCGCGAGAGCCGTCGGCCGAGCCTAGCTCAGGCCGTGAGGCTGAAGCCCCCGTCGACGATGAGCGTCTGGCCGCGCACCATCTCGGCGTCGGCCGAGCTGAGGAAGGCGACTGCACCCGCCATGTCCTCGGGGTTGACCATCCGCCCGGCCGCGTTGTCGGTCCCCATTGCCCGCATCTCCTCCCGGTTCGGGAAGTGGTCGAGCGCGCCGGTTTCGACGACCCCACCCGAGACGGCGTTGACGCGAATCCCGGCCGGGCCGAGCTCGACCGCGAGGTAGCGCACGAGCGACTCGAGCGCCGCCTTCGAGGTGCCGACGAGGGCGTAGTTCTCGAGCACGCGGACCGAGCCGAGGCTCGAGATGGCGACGATCGACGACCCAGCGGGCATGGTCGGGGCGATCGCGCGGGTGAGCGAGAGAAAGGCGCGCGCGTTCGCGTTCAGCGTCCAGTCCCAGTGCTTGTCCTCGGTCTCCAGCGCGGGGCGGATCACCCCGGTGGCCGCGTTGTGGACGAAGACGTCGAGCGGCCCGAGCTCGCGCACCTGCTGGAGGAGAGGCTCGGAGGTGACGTTGCCGCGCACGAGCACGGGCTCGGCGCCGAGAGCGCGCAACTCGTCCGCCGTCTCTTCGGCAGCCGAGTCCGAGCGCATGTACCCGATCGCGACGCGGGTGGCGCCGTCGCGGGCGAAGCGGAGGGCGATCGCCTTGCCGATCCCGCGCGAGCCGCCCGTGACGAGGACGGAACGACCCATCAGCCGGTGCGGGGAAGCGGCCGCGTGACGGGCGCCGAGGACGGAATCTCGTCCCAGCCGATCCGCGTGCGGGGCTCCTCGGGCTTGTCGTCGTCGGCCTTCGAGGATGCGTAGCCGAGATCGTCGAGCAGCCGAATCTTCTCCTCGCCGAAGGTCCGCACCGGGTCGTCTTCCGGCAGATCCGCGATCAGCTCCCGCACCCGCGCCCTCAGCTGGAAAGCGAAGTGGGGAGTCGCGGGCCCGACGAGGGCCTCGATGTCGTCGAAGGTCGGTGCTTCCATTGCTGCGGAAGCCTAACGACTCCCGCGCAGTACGCTGCGCCGGTGAGCCCGCAGCGTCGAACTGCGCTCGTCTCGGTCGGTGCTGCGCTGGCGCTGATGGGGATCAAGCTCGCCACGGGGCTTGCCAGCGGCAGCCTCGGGCTCGTCTCCGAAGCGCTGCACTCGGGCACGGACCTCGTCGCAGCGCTCCTCACGTTCTTCGCGATCGGCGTTGCCGGCCGGCCGGCCGATCGCTCGCATCCCTACGGCCACGGCAAGGCCGAGCACCTGGCCGCGTTGGCGGAGGCGTTCGTGCTGCTGCTCGTCAGCGTCGTCGTCGGGGCGCTGGCCGTCGCGCGGCTCGCCGGCTGGATCGAGATCACGACCTCGACCGCGTGGTGGGTGTTCGCTGCGATCGGAGCCGTGATCCTGATCGACGTGTCGCGCACGTTCGTCTCCGTGCGGGCGGCCCGCAAGTTCGCGAGCCCGGCGCTGGCCTCGAACGCCGTCCATTTCGGGAGCGATCTCGCGGGCACCCTCGCCGTGCTCACGGGGCTGCTCGCCGTCCGCGCCGGTTGGCCGTCCGGCGACTCGATCGCTGCGCTGTTCGTTGCGTTCCTCGTCGTCACAGCGGCCGCCCGCCTGATCCGCCGCAACGTCGACGTGCTGATGGACAGGGCGCCCGCCGACGTGGTGCACGCTGCGCGGGCTGCGATCGCAAGGCTCGATCCTCCCGTCGAGGTGCGCCGGCTGCGGCTGCGCCAGGCTGCCGGGCGCACGTTCACCGACGTCGTGATCGGCGTCTCTCCGGGAGCTGCCGTAGGCCAGGGGCACGCCGTCGCGGATCGCGTCGAAGCGGCCGTTCAGAGCGCGCTGCCCGGCAGCGACGTCGTCGTCCATGTCGAGCCGGCGGGCACGGAGGCCGCGCTGCGCGAACGCGTACTCGAATCCGCGATGGCGGTCGCACGCGTCCGCGAGATCCACAACCTCTCCGTGATCGAGTTGCCCGACGGCGTCCACGTGTCGCTGCACCTCAAGCTGCCCGGCGAGCTCCCGCTCGATGAGGCGCACGCGATCGCCGAGCAGGTCGAGCGGGCGATCGTCGACGGAGTGCCGGAGGTCGTCGAGGTGCAGAGCCATCTGGAACCGCTCGCGGAGCCGGCAGCGGGCCGCATAGCCAACGAGAACCCCGCCGAGATCGAACGACTCGTCCGTGCCTCGACCGGCGCGTCCCCGCGGGCCGTCCGCTTCCTGCAGACCGGCGAAGGGCTCATCGTCTTCGTCACGCTCGTCGTCGATCCGGCCAAGACCCTCGCCGAAGCCCATGCGACCGCCTCGAGCGTGGAGGAGGAGATCAGGTCCGCTTCGCCCGGGATCGCCGAGGTGATCGTCCACACCGAGCCCTGAGCAGCAGTCGAGCAGGTTGAATAGGCCGAGCGATGAGACTCTGCATGTTCCACCCGAACGACAACCCGATGGAGCGCGGCTGGGTGGGACGAATCGACGGCGATCGGATCCTGCACCTCGCCACACAGACGATGTCGTCGTTCTTCTTCGGAGGCAGCAAAGCGCGCGAGCACGCCGAGTACGCTCTCGCCGACTGCACGCTGCTCCTGCCGGTGCCGCACCCGCCGACGGTGCGTGTCTTCTCGGCCGATGGCACCTTCCGTTTCGGAAACGCCTCTGCCGTGATCGGTCCGAACGAACCGGTCGGCGGCAGATCTCTCACCGCCTGCGCCAGGATCGCGGCCGTGGTCGGTGTGGAGGGCGCGATCGGTGGCTACTCGGCGCTCCTCGAATGGCAGGATCCGGCCGAGCCGCTTCCCGTCAAGCAGTCCGACTTCGGCCTCGTGCTCGGGCCCGTCGTCGTCACCCCTGATGAGCTCGACCCGGCGGCTGCGGTCTGCCGGCTCGGCGAGGGCCGCGACGTGCTCCCACCACCGTTCGAATGGGCCGAGGCAGTCGCGCTCGCGGCTCGGAGGACGATCCTGCGCCCGGGCGCGGTCATCGCAGGCCCGCCGGTCGCTGTTCTCGAGGGAGTCGACGGAGGCGTGCGCTTCGAGGTCGACGGCATAGGCGTTCTCGACTGCCCGACCTCGAGCAGCTGATGCGCGTTGTCGTCGACTGGGACGGGACGGTCACCGAGCGAGACACCCTCCACATGACGATCGAGCAGTTCGGCGACGTCGAGGTGTTCCGGCAGATGGAGGGACGGATCGGGCGGGACCTGAGCCTCAACGAGGTGATCGGCACCGAGATGGCGACGATCAAGGCGCCGCTCGAGGACGTCATCGCTTGGCTGCTCGACACGGTGGTCGTGCGCCCGGGGCTCGCTGAGCTCATCGAAGAGTTCGACCCGCTGATCGTCTCCGCGGGGTTCCGGGATCTGATCGAGCCGGTGCTTGCGCGCGAGGGTGTCGTCGCGGAGATCGTCGCAAACCGGCTCCACGCGAGCCCCGACGGCTGGCGCGCCGTGTTCCTCGACCGGGACAGCTGTGAGGTGTGCGGCGAGCCGTGCAAGCGTGTTGCCCTCGCCGGCGGAGGGCCGTTCGTCTACGTCGGCGACGGCATCTCGGATCGCTGCGTGTCAGGCGTGGCAGATCGCCTCTTCGCCAGGGACGGGCTCGCCTCGTGGCTCGACGAGCAGGGCGCATCGTACGAGTCGTACGGCGACCTGCACGACGTCCGCCGAGCGCTCGGTCGCTGAGCCCATGGGCTTGCTCGCCCTCCCGCAGCCGTACGACTTTCATGCCTCGACGGAGCGCTTCCGCTCCTACGGTGCAGATCGCGCGAACCTCTGGCACGAGGGTGGGCTGCACCGTGTCGTCGCGGGCGGCGAGGTCAGGATCGAGTCGGCACCAGGTGGCGTGAAGGTCGAACCGTTCGGCGACGCAGTCGAGCAAGAGGTGGCCTGGCTGCTCGGAGCGCCCTTCGACCTCGCCGGCTTCTGGGCGTGGGCAGAGGCCGAGCCCGTGCTCGCCGCCTTGAGAAAGCCGCTTGCCGGCTACCGGCCTCCGCTCGTCCCGGACCGCTGGGAGATGCTCGTCACGTCGATCACCGCGCAGCAGGTCTCGCTCCACTCCGCCTTCGCCATGCGGTCACGCCTGATCGAGCGCTTCGGAGTACGCGCGGACCATGCCTGGGCCTTCCCCACACGCGAGCGGATCGCCCAGGCGAGCGAGGGAGAGATCCGAGAGGTCGGCTTCTCGACGCGCAAAGCCGAGTACGTGATCGGCCTGGCGCGTGGCGACTTCGACCTGGCACCGCTCGACCGGCTCTCCGACTCACAGGTGATCGAGGCGATCACGGCGCGGCGGGGACTCGGCCGCTGGACGGCCGACTGGTTTCTCGGCCGCGCGCTCGGCAGGGCCGATGCCTGGCCGGCCGGCGACCTCGGGGTGCGCAAGGCTGTGTCGTTCTTCTACGGTTCAGGCAGAGACCTCGACGAGGCGGAGGTGCGTGAGGTGGGAGAGCGATTCGGATCGTGGCGCAACATCGCGTGCCACATGCTGCTTGCGGGCGCGAGGTCGCACGGATGAACGTGCGCACCGCGACCCTCGACGATCTTGCGACGCTCGAGGAGCTCTGGCGGGCATTCGAGGCGGAGGTTCCGCCACCGGCGCACGAGGCCTCCGATCTCGCGACCGAGTTGGCCGAGGTCCGCGCGATCGTCGAATCGGGGCTCGGCTGGCTGGCCGAGAAGGACGGCGCCGCTGTCGGCATGGCGCTCGCCCGCCGACGCAGCCCCAGGGTCGGCCGCATCACCGATCTTTACGTGAAGCCGGAGGAGCGACGCTTCGGAGTGGCCGAGGCGCTCGTTCGCGCCGTTGCCGAGAGGTTCCTCGCGGAAGGCATCGACACGGTCGACCTGGAGGTGATGGCGTCCAACACCGCGGCCCGTGTTGTGTACTCACGTTGGGGCTTCCGCGACGAGGTGCTCGTCCTCGCCGCTCCCGTAGCGGCGCTGGCAGAGCGACTCGGTGACGTGATCGAGACGCCTTCGTACGGGGCGATTCACGTCCAGACAGACGACGCCGACGCGGTTGTGAAGGCTGTGGAGATGCTGGTGCCGCGACTCCCGGGCCGGTCGGCGGGCTCGATCGTGACCGAGCCGCGCGGCGGCTACGTCACCGTCTACGACGATGTCTGTGACCGGGATCCCGCGATGCTGCGCCGGCTCGCCAGGGAGCTCTCCTCGCGGACCGGGCTCGTGGTCGCCACGATCGGCGTCGAGGAGGAGGCGGTGCTGCGGATGATCCTCTTCGACCGCGGCCAGATCGTCGACGAGTACGCGTCCGTGCCGGAGTTCCACGGCGCACTCCCCCCGGGCGAGGTTGTCGCGCTGCACGCGAATCCGGTCGTGATCGAGCGCTACACCGGCGCCTCGCAGGCGACCGTCCGCGCGGTCACTCCGGTCGCGGGTGTTCCCTCCGACCTGCCGCCTGCCGGTGAGCTGGCGGTCGGGCTGGGTGCAGCCCTCGGCCTGTCCGGCGTCGAGCACGGCTGGGAGGACGCTCCCGCCGACACGGCCGCGATCAGGATCGACCGTTGACGCTCACCCTGATCGACGCCCCGCGCTGCCCGTACTGCGCGCGCGTCCGGATCGTGCTCGCCGAGAAGGGGCTCGAGCACGATGTGGTCGTGATCGACCTCGCCGACCGTCCGGCCTGGGTCTACGCGCTGAACGCTTCGGGCAAGGTGCCGGTGATCCGGGAAGGCGACTGGGTCTTGCCGGAATCGGCTGTGATCAACGAGTACCTCGAGGAGCGGCATCCGGAGCCGCCGCTCTTGCCGGACGATCCCGAGGCGCGCGCGGCTGCCCGGCTGCTGATCTTCAGGCACGACGATTTCACGCGGCCCTACTACGCGCTCAAGCGTGGGCGGGAGGGAGCAGAGCTCGACTTCGCGGAGGAGATCGCGACGCTCGACGCGACGCTCGCACGGGCTCCGTACCTGACCGGCGCCACATTCGGCCTCGCCGATGTCGCCTACATCCCCTGGCTGATTCGGGCTCGCGATCAGCTCGGGGTCTCCTTCGAGCCGTTCCCGTCTGTCGATGCGTGGCTTGCTCGAGTGGCCGAACGGCCGTCGATCGCAGCCGAGACCGCGCTGGTGGGGGCGCTGTGAGCGACGTCACGGGTGAGGAGCTCGCACGGCGCTTCGGCGAGGACGGCCTCGTCGTGCTCGACGTGCGCTCGGCAGCCGAGTTCAGGGGCGAGGCCGGCTACCCCTGCGATCTCCGTCAGGGTCATGTCCCGGGCGCGCGCAACCTCGATCTCCGCGAGATCCTCGCCGCCGGCGACGCGGCTGCGGTTCGCGAGCTGGTCGGCGCTCCCGAGGGCTCCGAGGTGATCGCGTACTGCCACTCGGGCAGCCGCTCCGCGATGGCCACGGAGGCGCTGCGCAGGGCGGGCTACGAGGCGCGCAACTACGTCGGCTCGTGGCACGAGTGGGCCGCCGACGAGTCGCTGCCGGTCGGTTCCGTGTAGATCGATCGCGCGCGAGGCACACCAGGGCGACGCATACGCATCGCCCCTACACCGACAACTCGTCCCGTAGGGGCGAGGCGCATGCCTCGCCCTCGTCAGCCGCGCGCCAGATCGAGGAATGCGCCGCAGAGCCGTCGGCCGTGGGCGTTCCAGCCGTCGAGGAGCGCCTCTGTGTCGGCCCGCACCTTGACCGGATCCGGCAGCTCGGCCGGCCCTTCCGCGAACCACTGCTCCAGCATTGGTCGGGTCACCTCCGCGTGGAACTGGATTCCCCAGGCGCACTCGCCGAGCCGGTAGGCCTGGCGCGCCGCATCGTTCTCTGCCAGCAGCTCGGCACCGGCCGGGAGCTCGAAGGTGTAGTAGTGCCACTGGAACCCGTCGAAGCGGTCGGGCAACACGCCGACCACGGGATCGTTCCGGCCCGCCTCGTTCAGGCCGACGCTCGTCCAGCCGACCTCTGCCTGCCGGGCCGGGCCGACATTCGCGCCGGCGGCGCGGGCGATCAGCTGCGCGCCGAGGCAGACACCGAGCAGCGGCACCTCGCGCTCGAGCGCGCCTCGGACGAACGCGGCCTCATCGGCGAGCCACGGGTGCTCGCGATCCTGGTCGGGATGCATCGCACCACCGAAGACCATGATCGCGTCGTAGCGCTCCGGCGAATCCGGGGCGTTCGCGTCCTCGACCGTGACCCACCGCTCGAGCCGATCGCCGCGCTCCTCGACGAGATCCTCGAACAGCCCGCCGCCGCCGGTGGAGGTGCCTCGTGGACGACCGACAGAACGCGCACGGCGTGCCTCGGCAGCCTAGAACAGCGTCATCTCGGCGGGCGGCAGGTCTATCCCGCCGGTCGCGGCCACGCCTGCCTCGTCGAGCAGCCCGCGGAAGATGACGGCGCTTCGCGGAGCGAAGTCGTCTCGGTTGTTGTTGAAGAGGGCGTAGACCTCGTCGGCCTGCTCCGCGAGGCGCTGCGATCGGCCCGACCCACTCGGCGAGCTCCGCGGCGGAGTACATCCAGTCGAACCGGTCGGCGGCGGTGCCTCCACGGATGTTCCACGTCTGAGCAGTTGCGACCGTGGAAGCGGATCGACCGAGACGGGTGGGTCGCGGCGGCGACACGGGAGCGACGTTCGTGGCGCGTGTCAGCGGCGCGTCGACCGAGACGTAGGCGAGCCCGTGCTCCTCGAGGAAGCCGAGCGTGTCGGAGCGCTCGTCGGGATCCATCCACGAGCGGTGGCGGAACTCGATCAGCGGCACGAGCGGCTCGAGCCGGTCGCGGGCACCCGCGCGAGCTCCTGCTTCGCCGCCGCCGACTTGACGAAGCGCGGGTGGTACTGGAGCAGGACGCCGCGCAGCTTGCCCGAGAGCTCGAGCGGCTCGACCGGCCCCGCGGAAGGCCGCGAACGCAGCGTCGGTCGGCTCGCCCTCGTGAAACGTCATCGCAGCGCCGGCCTTGACGTGGAAGGTGAAGTGGTCAGGCGTACGCTCGGCCCAGCGGCGCGTCACGTCGGGATCGGGCAGCGCGTAGAACGGCGAGTCGACCTCGACGACGTCGAACCGCTCCGCGTAGAAGCGCAGCCGGGCCTCGGCGAGCGAGACCCCACGCGGGTACCACGCCTTCAGCAGCCCCTCGTCGGCCCAGCTGCAGGTCCCGAGTCGCACGGTGGCGGTCATGCGCAGCAACATAGAGACTTCACGTCAAACGGAGGCCGTTCGCGGAAGCCCGCGATGAGTTCTCCGCGCTTCCTTAGCGACTTCTTAGTTGCCGCCTAATGCGCGTTCAGCTTGCGCTGCTTCGATCGGCCCATGACTTCGACGCTACGTAGGTTCCGTCTCTCTCTCGCGATCGCCGCGGGTGTCCTTTGTGTGCTTGCCCTCGTTGCGGCCGGCTGCGGCGGCAGTTCGCCCTCGAGCGCGTCGTCTGCGATCGATACGACCGCCGCCGCGTCCTCGAACGGCTCAAGCAAGTCCTTCACCGAATGCCTGAAGGAGAACGGCATCGAGGGCTTCGATCCTGGGAGCAATCCCCAGGGCGGGCCGCCGCCGAATTTCGACCGCGCCGCGCTGCAGAAGGCGATGCAGGCGTGCGGAAGCGTCAGGCCGCAGGGTCAGGGTTTCGGCGGCCCGGGCCAGAACGGCCAGTCGAGTGCCCGATTCGCAGAGCTTCGGTCGTGCCTAAAGAAGCACGGCATCAATAACTTCCAGCCCGGTGCCACACAGAGCAACGCCGATCGGCAAAAGCTTCAGAACGCGCTGCAGGCATGCGGTGCCTCGAGACCAGGCGGAGCGCTTCCGGGAGCCGGCAACAACGGCCCGGCGGGCACGGGGTCGTTCGCGGCGTTCGCGCGGTGTATGAGGAACCGGGGTGTTGTTCTACCCGGCTCCGGGTCGGGAACGCCGACCGACACGGCATCCGCGAAGTACAAGCTGGCGCAGAAGGCATGCCAGTCGCTTCTCAACGGGAACACCCGGTGAGTGGCGCCGAGAATCGGGGACGGCTTTGGTTCAACTTGCTGCTCGTCGTCGCAGTCGCGGCCGGGGCCGTTGGCGCGTACGTCGTGCTCGGATCGGACACGTCCAGCGCCTCGAAGGCGTCTCGTACGACCAGCGCGAGCAAGGGCGTCGTGCTCTCGACGGTGTCGGCCTCGGGGAACGTAAAGGCTTCCGAGCAGCTGAACGTCAACTTCCAGAACAGCGGCGTGCTCACATCCATCACGGTGCAGGCCGGACAGAAAGTGACGCTCGGTCAGACCCTGGCGACGCAAGACTCGGCGAACGCCGAGAGCCAGGTGAAGACGGCGAAGGCGAACCTCGCCTCGGCGCAGGCCAGGCTCGCACAGCTCGAGGCAGGTCTGACACCACAGGAACAGCAACAGAACCAGATTGCAGTCCAGCAGGCGTCGCAGCAGGTCGCCTCCGCGAAGAACGGCCTCGCGTCGACCAACTCCGTCACCAAACAGGACACTGGCGGAGCGACTCTTACGCTTCAACAGGCCAAACAGCAGCAGAAGGCCGATGCGGCGCAGCTTGCCGCCGACCAGAAGAAGCTCTCCACTGCGAACGCCTCGGTCGCAAGCGCCCAGAAAGCGTATGACGCTGCCGCTGCCGCAACAGCAAGCAACAAGACCGCGCTCGCGGCCGTACAGGCTACCCAGCAAGCAGCACAGCTGAAGCAGACCAACGACAACGGCGCCGCCCAGCTTCACCAGCAACAGCAGTCGCAGAACCAGACCGCGCTCTCGAACGCGAACAGCGCTTTGCAGACGGCGAAGCAGAACGAGTCGAGCGCCTGCACACCCGACCCGACGAGTACCGCGTGCGCAGACGCGAGGTCGGCGACGATCTCCGCGCAGTCCGCCGCCGACACCGCGCAGACCAACGTCGGCGCCGGTCAGGCTCAGGCAATCGCCGACCAGCAGACCGCGAACGACAACGCCAAGGCGGTCGCCGCAGCGAACATCGCAGTCTCCAACGCCCAGAGCGCCTACACCGACAGCTCGAGTGCCGAGCAGACCGCCGAGTCGACGCTGCAAACCGCACAGAACACTCAGGACTCGCTCGAGACGGCGGTCACGAACGACAAGACCAAAGTGGCGTCGGACTCGAAGCAGGTCGCGAGCGCACAGCAGAGTCTCGCCTCGACGAGCTCGCGCAATGCGCAATCCAAGGCGAACGCCGAGCAGTCTCTCACGACAGCGCGGCTCAACAAGCAGTCAACCGTCGCAGCGAACGCAGTCAAGGGCAAGCCGGCTTCCCAGAGCGACATCGCGGCCGCCGAGGCGAACGTCGCGACCGCCGAGGCAGCGCTCGCGACTGCCGAGCTCTCGCTCGAGCAGACGACGCTGCAGGCACCCGCCAACGGGACGATCGCCTCAATCGGTGCCTCGGTGGGCGAGACCGTCAGCGGCGGCGGAACAACGGCGTCCAGCTCCTCCAACTCCTCCAGCTCCTCCTCGACTGGAGCAGCTGCGACGCCGCTGTTCACGCTCGTCGACCTCTCCCAGCTCGAGGTCGTGGCCGGCTTCAGCGAGATCGACGCCGCCAAGATCCGGGCTGGACAGACGGCGACCGTGACAGTGGACGCACTTCCGAACGAGAAGTTCGCCGCACACGTCCTCTCGGTCGACACCCTCTCGACCGTCACCAGCAACGTGGTCACCTACAACGTGACCTTCGTGTTGGACAATCCGTCATCGAAGGTGAAGCCCGGCATGAGCGCGGACGTCGACGTGATCATCGCCCAGGCCGACAACGTTCTCAACCTGACGAGCTCGGCAGTACGGACAACGGGCGGACGTTCGACAGTGACGGTAAGGCGAAACGGTGAGGACGTCACGGTCTCCGTTGTCACGGGCCTCAAAGGCGACAGCACTACCGAGATCGTCAGCGGCCTCACCGCGAGCGATGTAATAGTGCTCCCGGTCACGTCGGTCGGATCGGGATCAACCTCACAAACCGGCTTCCCGGCAGGTGGGCCTGGTGGTTTCGGCGGCGGCTTCGGCGGCGGCTTCGGGCGATGAGCGGCTCGAGGCCGATCATCGCTGCCCAGCGAATGACGAAGAGCTATTCGCTGGGGCCGACGGCCGTGCACGCGCTGCGCGGGGTGACCTTCACGATCGAACGCGGTGACTTCGTCGCCATCGTCGGTGCATCCGGCAGCGGCAAGACCACCCTGATGAACATCATCGGTTGCCTCGACGTGCCGACCCGTGGGCGCTACCTGCTCGACGGGATCGACGTCCGCGGCCTCGACGACTACCAGCTCGCGATCGTGCGCAACCGCAAGATCGGGTTCATCTTCCAAAGCTTCAACCTGATCCCGCGCACAAGTGCCCTCCAAAACGTGGAGCTGCCGCTCGTCTACGCCCGCCTTCCCGCGAAGGAGAGGCGACTTCGGTCGCTGGAGGCGCTCAAGCTAGTCGGTCTCTCCAATCGCGCCTCGCACTACCCGTCCGAGCTGTCGGGCGGCCAGCAGCAGCGCGTCGCGGTCGCCCGCGCGCTCGTGACCGACCCGGCGATCATCCTCGCTGACGAGCCGACCGGAAACCTCGACACTCAGTCCTCGGCAGAGATCCTGCAGGTTCTCTGCCGACTCAACGTCGCCGGCCGCACCGTGGTCATGATCACACACGAGCGCGACGTGGCATCGGCCGCGAAGAGGACGATCACACTGCGTGACGGCCAGATCCTCGACGATCAGCGTTCGGCCCGGTGATCGGACTACCGCCGGGCTTCATTCCCGCCGACCTGACTCAGCAGGGCGGCGACCGCGTGATCAGGCGCGAAGGAATCATGATCGCACTTCGCGGCATCGCCGCGAATCGGATGCGGTCCGCTCTCACCGTGCTCGGAATCACGATCGGCGTCGCGGCCGTGATCGTGCTCGTCGCCGTCGGCCGCGGCTCCGCCGTCGACGTGCAGAACCGCATCGCGAGCCTCGGCACGAACGTCCTCACCGTCATGCCGGGCGGCGGGTTCGGCTTCAGGCAGGGCGGCGCGACTCGCACCGGCACCTCGAGCACCTTCCAGGAGCTCACAGACAAGGACGTCAAGGCGCTCCAGGACAAGACGCTCGCGCCGAGCATCAAATCCGTCTCGCCGATCGTCAATGCCCAGGTCACCGCCACCTACGACGGCGCCACCCACGACATCGGCCAGTTCTTCGGATCCACCCCGTCGGTCGCGGAGGCGCGAAACTACGAAGTCGCAAGCGGCCGGTTCTTCACCGACGACGAGGTGAACGCTCACGACCGCGTCATCGTCATCGGACAGACCGTCGCGACGAACCTCTTCGGCACCCAGGATCCGCTCGACCAGACGGTCAAGCTCAACGGCGCAAGCTACCGCGTCATCGGCGTGCTCGAGTCGAAGGGAACGAACGGCATTCAAGATCAAGACGACGTCGCCATCGCCCCCATCACCGCCGTCCGCGACACCGCCGCCGGCGGCAGCTCGATCTCTCAGATCGTCGTCCAGGCAACAGGTTCGAGCGTCGTCGACTCGGCGCAGAGCGAAGTCGAAACGATACTCGCGAGCACTCACGCGAGTTCGAGCTAGCTCGAGCAGCGACTCGGCGTCGAGCAGCTTCCGCATCCTCAACCAGGCGTCGCTCCTCCAGACGACGAACGACACCAACCACACGTTCACCGTCCTCCTCGGGGCGGTCGCCGCGATCTCGCTGCTCGTCGGCGGGATCGGCGTCATGAACATCATGCTCGTTTCAGTCACGGAGCGGACCCGCGAGATCGGGATCCGCAAGGCAATCGGAGCGCAGCGCTCCGACATCGTCGGCCAGTTCATGGCCGAAGCCGTCCTGCTCTCCATGCTCGGAGGCCTCGCCGGCGTGCTTGCGGGAATCCTCGTCAGCCGCCTGAAGATCGTCGGAGTCCAACCCGTCGTGCAGCCCTACTCCGTCCTCCTCGCCTTCGGCGTCGCCGTTGCCGTCGGCCTTTTCTTCGGAATCTACCCCGCAAACCGCGCCGCGTCGCTGCGGCCGATCGAAGCCCTTCGATACGAGTGACGACGCCCGAGGAGACAACCATGAGCACCCAGGACACCGCACAGCCCAACCTTCCAGCCGACACCTTCACCGACGACGTCGACGACGAGTGGAACGTCGCCCCACCGCCACGCCGCCGGCTCCACTGGACGACGGCTTTCCTCGCCGTCGCCCTGATCGTCGTCGCCGCGTTTGCAGGCGGGATCCTCGCCCAGAAGCACTGGGGCGGATCATCGTCCGGAGGCTTCGCGCTTCCCGGTGGCGGCAACCTGCCCTCCGGGTTCCGGGGCGCCACGTCGAACGGCGCGACCAGCACAGGCGGGACCGGCAGCATCGGTGGCTTCCCAGCCGGTCTTGCCCAGGGCGGCTTCGGAGGCGGCACCCGCGGCACCGTCAGCTACGTCGACGGCCACATCCTCTACATCTCCACCGGATCGGGCAGCGTCGTCAAGGTACGCGTTCCAAAGGGCCTCTCCGTCGATCGCAGCGTGAAGGCCAAGGCCTCGTCGATCCGGCCGGGTGAGACGGTGGTCGTCCAAGGGGAGACTGGCTCGAACGGCACCGTGACCGCAACCGGCGTCACTGTGGCCGCCGGCTAAATGGCCTTGATCGCTCTTGACGGCGGGTCCGCCTATTCTGCCCGCGTGGAGCAGTCATGGCCGTCTGCCCGCGAGCGCTCGTGATGCGTACGGCAACGCGGGTTCTCGTCGTCGACGATGAGCGAAGCGTCCGAGAGGGCCTGCGGCGCGCGCTCCAACTCGAGGGATACGAGGTGGAACTCGCACGTGACGGAGAGGAAGCGCTCGCGACGGAGCGTTCCCGTCCGGCGGACGTGATCGTGCTCGATATCCTGATGCCGCGACTCGACGGGCTCGAAACCTGCCGTCTGCTTCGCGCCGAAGGCAGCTCGACCCCGATCCTGATGCTGACAGCCCGCGTCGAGGTCGCAGACAGAGTCGATGGGCTCGACGCCGGTGCCGACGACTACCTTGCCAAGCCCTTCGCCCTGGACGAGCTTCTCGCCCGCCTGCGGGCCCTTCTCCGGCGGAGCACGGATCCGGGCGCGGAGCGGAGTCTGCTGCGCTTCGCCGACCTCACGCTCGATACCGGAACCTACGAAGCGCACCGCGGGAGCCGCCGCCTGACGTTGACGAGGACCGAGCACCTTCTGCTCGAGTTGTTCCTCCGCAACGCGCGCCAAGTGCTCACGCGGACGCTGATCTTCGAGCGCGTCTGGGGGTACGACTTCGGTGCCACCTCGAATGCGCTCGATGTCTACATCGGGTATCTGCGGCGGAAGACCGAGGCCGGAGGTGAGCCGCGGTTGATCCAGACGATTCGCGGCGTCGGCTACGCCTTGCGAGAGTCGTGAGCCTCCGCGCCCGCCTTACCTTCACTGCGGCGGGCGCCGTCGCAGTCGCCGTGCTCTGTCTCGTCGGTCGGCGTCTATTACGTCGTCCGTGGCCAGTTGCGCGGGGAGGTCGACACCAGCCTCCGTCGGCGGGTTGAGCTGATCCAGCGCATCACGGCCGACCTCGTCCAGGTCTCGCCGGGTAACGGGCGCTTCCCGGCGGTGCCACCGGCTGATCTCGGTGGCGCGAGCGGATATCTCCAGGTCGTGCAAGCCGATGGGACGATCGCACGTCCCGGCGGCGGCAGCCTCGAGCTCCCGGTCACCGGCAAGACCATCGAGGTCGCACAGGGAGGGTCGGCGTGTTCCTCTCCGACGCGACCGTCGCCGGAACGCACGTCAGGGTGATCACCGCACCGTTCCAGCGCGACTCGGCGCTGCAGATCGCCCGTCCGCTCGACGAGGTCGATGGCGTGCTTCGCCGGCTCCGGTGGATCATGCTCGCCGTGATGATCATCGGTGTCGCCGTTGCAGCGATCCTCGGAGCGGCCGTCGGCCGGACCGTGCTGATGCCGGTGCGCCGGCTGACCGAGACGAGCGAGGCTGTCAGCGAGACACTCGATCTTTCTCAGAGAATCGAAAGCACGGGAAACGACGAGGTCGGTCGCCTGGCGGCGAGCTTCAACCGGATGCTCGCTGCCCTCGAAGGGTCAGTCGGAGCACAGAGGCAACTCGTCGCTGACGCGTCACACGAACTGCGGACTCCGTTGACGAGCCTGAGAGTGAACGTCGAGACGCTCATGCGAGGGGACGCGCTCCCGCCGGGCGACAGAGCACGCCTCGGCGAGGACGTCGTCGAGCAGCTCGACGAGATGACGGCCCTGATAGACGAGGTCGTCGAGCTTGCCCGCGGCGACGAGCATCGCATCGACTGGCAGCTGGTACAGCTCGACGACCTCGTCGCCGAGAGCGTCGACCGTGCGAGGCGAGAATGCCCCGACGGTCGAGTTCGATCTCCGTGCCGAGCCGGTCGTCGTTCGAGGCGATGCGCGGCGCCTCGAGCGGGCAATTTCGAACCTGCTCGACAATGCGTCGAAGTGGAGTCTCGTCTGGAGGTCGCGTCGAGGTGACGCTCGACGCGACCGGCGAGCTCGTCGTGCGCGATCACGGGCCGGGCTTTGCGCCGGACGATCTTCCGCGTGTGTTCGACCGCTTCTATCGCTCACGCGACGCCCGCAGCCTGCTCCGGCTCAGGGCCTCGGGCTCGCGATCGTCCGCCAGGTTGCCGAAGCGCACGGTGGCAGTGTGGAGGCGGCGAATGCACCGGACGGTGGGGCCGTGTTGCGCCTTCGCCTGCCGGTTGAAAGAGAGGTCGGTCGCTCAGCGGGCGGTGATCGCGATGCGATAGTCGTGTCGTGCGTGTTCCTTTGCCCAACGTGACTGCTAGATACGCTGTTTGCGCGGCCCCGTGTTCTCATAGCTGAGACTCACCAGAGGCCCTTTGCGGCGCTTCGCGCCAATCTGTCCTTGCGCGGAGCACGCTCCGTCACGCTCGTAGTCGTCCGGCGCCACAGCCCGAGCTCGACGCCGGCGGCCGCGGTCGTCTTGACGGTGAAGTGGCTGTGCGCGGGAACGAAGACGCGATAGACATCGCGCGGGTCCTCGGACGTGGCAAGACGGCCGACGAGCATCGTCGACGGCATCGACGCGCGTCGTCAGCGGCGGGATGCCGTTGTAGTACGTCGCGCTCCGGGTCGCACGTAGTCGACATCGTCGTTCGGTTCGAGCGGATCCGGTACCGGAGCCTGCGTACGCGAGAGCGGCGGGGACGTTGAGCAGGCCGTAGCCGCTTCCGTCGTCGCGCCCCGGAACGTCGACGTCGGTTCGCCGAGCGGCGTATCACTTCGAACACCTGGCTGGCGTCGAGATCGGGACGGGCCGTCCACACCCAGGCAGCGGCTCCCGAGACGAGGGGTGCCGCAAAGCTCGTGCCGTCTTCGGAAGCCCAGCCCCCGTCGAGGGCCGAGGCAACGGTCATGTCCTGACCCGGCGCGGCAAGGTCGACGAAGCGGGACGGCTCGAGAAGGAGGTTACCAGGTTCTGCTCATCGGTCGCACCGACGGTGAGCACGTGCGGAAGGCTCGCGGGATAGGTGAGCGGGTTCCCGTTCTCGCCGTCGTTTCCTGCGGCCGCGACGACCAGCATTCCCTTGTGAATGGCAGTGGCTATCGCCTGCTGGATAGGAACCTCAGGGCCGGCACCCGCCGAGGCTGAGATTGATGACGCCCGGGCCGTGATTCGTGGCGGCGAGCACCCCCGCGACGATTTCACTCGTCGCGAGGCGAGTACCTTCGCCAAGGGCCGCATCCCAGGATTGCAGCACCGAGCCGGGTAGACGCCGACGATGCCGACGCCGTTGCTCCGGCGCGCCGATCAGCGACGCGACCGCCGTTCCGTGGACGCCGCCGACCGGCTGCGGTTCCTGTGTGTTGA
The DNA here is from genome assembly GCA_963829285.1 of uncultured Thermoleophilia bacterium. GTDB lineage: Bacteria > Actinomycetota > Thermoleophilia > Gaiellales > Gaiellaceae > Gaiella. The sequence continues at coordinate 227,985 of CAWHHW010000005.1, forward strand.
GGGCCACGAGATTCGCGCGACCGGCGAACTCGGGGTGGGACAGGTCGATGCCCGAGTCGACGATCGTCACGGGCTTCGCCGGACCCGGGTGGGGTGAGAGCGGCGACGCCGATCGCCGATCGCCACCACTCGTCCGGGACGAGCGGATCGGCGAAGTCGGTCACGCTCAACGTCCCGGCGAGACGATCGGGGATTGCGAGGCGCAGCGCGTGGCAGGCGCGGATCCGGGGCAGCACCAGAGGAACGGAGCTGTCGTCGATCCTGTAGAGGCGCAGCGACCTCGAGATCGGAACGGCCCCGGCCTGTCGGAGGAGGTGGTCGGCGTTACAGCTCGCACCGGCTGTGAGCTCGATGAGCGTCCGGTCGTGAGCGGCGGTCGTTCTCGCGCCGGCGACGAGCCCGGTCACCACGAGCAACGTGCACGACGCGCCGAGCGCCAGAAACCGGGATCGCGACGTCACCCCAGACGTGTCTCCGTCGAAAGATTCTCAGCGCCGCCCTGACTCTGCCGTGGTGCGAGCGTCACCGTCAGATCGGTGCCGATGCTCGAGAGCGGGTCGAGGGCCTTCGCCTGCGCTCGGTGGTCCGAGCGACCGGGTCGAAACCGCAATGACGGGCGAGACGCCCACGGCCAGGCCGAGGACGGTCGGGATCGTCCGGTTTCGTAGCCCGATCAGCTCGCTGCGGAGGGAGCGGAGGAAGAACATCCGGCGACATTGGAACAGACGTACGTAAGAGCCACCTGAGAATCACTCATCTACACTCCCGCCGGTGGATGCCCGCCCGATCGGTGTGTTCGACTCCGGCGTCGGCGGCCTCACCGTCCTCCACGAGTGCCTGGTGACGATGCCGCACGAGGACTTCGTCTACCTCGGCGACGGCGCGCGCGTGCTCCTCTAGGAAGCCGAGCGTGTCAGAGCGCTCGTCCGGTTCCATCCAGGAGCGGTGGCGGAACTCGATCAGCGGCACGAGCGGATCGAGCCGTTCACGAGCACGAGCCAGTTCCTCCTTCGCCTCGTGCGATTTCACGAAGCGCGGGTGGTACTGAAGTAGCACGCCGCGCAGCTTGCCCGAGAGTTCCAGCGGCTCCCGCGCTCCACGGAACTTCCTGAACGCGGTGGTAGTTGGCTCGCCCTCGTGGAAGGTCATCGCCGCGCTGGCCTTGACGTGGAACGTGAAGTGGTCGGGCGTTCGCTCGGCCCACCGCCGCGTCACCTCCGGGTCGGGCAGCGAGTAGTACGGCGAGTCGACCTCGACGACGTCGAACCGCTCTGCGTAGTAGCGCAGGCGTGCCTGGGCCGTTGAGACGCCGCGCGGATACTAGGCCTTCGTCGGCCCAACTGCACGTCCCGAGCCGCACTGTCACCGTCATGAGAGCAAGATAGAGACTCGGTCGCCGCGCCCGTGTTCGAGCGGGGCACGCCGATAACGGAGCGTCAACCGAGCAGGAGTGTGGCAGCGACCGTGAGGACGAGATACGCCGCGATCACGGCGTTGACGACAATCCCTGTCGCTGCCAAGCGTCGCTCACCGAGGCGACGCGCCCGAACGCCAAGCAGCATCCCCACGACAGCGGGCAGCACCATCAGCGCAAGCAGGAAGAATCCCGCGAGGTAGCCCCAGACACCAGCCTCGGGGAGCGCCTCTTGCTCCTCGAGATCGAACACAACGAACTGCAGGAACGTCCCGACGATCCCGGCGACGACAGCCGCGGCCACCGTTGCCGCCACCATCAGTAGCGACTCGGCCGCTACGCGCCGTCCCGGCTCCGCCGGGAGCGAGAACCGGTGTCGCTGTGACGGAGTCATTGGCACCGCCACAATGACCTCCTTCCCTCACCACCATTGTCCCCCGCAGGCATGGACAGCGGCATCCGTGGATTCGCTGAACACCTGAAGACCGCATGCCTGGACGTGACTCATCTCGCATCCCGCACGGACGGCGAACCGGAGTTGAGTGCGCTAACCGCCCGGACTTCGGCGCCCGAGGACTGATGGTGAATGCCCGATGCGGGGCTTCCGAGTCGAGTCGGCTCCGTCCACGCCGAGGACGACGCGATCAAGAACTCCCATCGCCAGAGCGTCACACACAGAGAGTCCGGGGCATCCGTGTGAATGCTGGACCGGCGCGTAGTTCTCGGCACCTCGGCGGCGCCCGTCGAGCACTGCGGAGACTCGCGATGCGAGCCCCGACTCCAGGCCCTAGCCTTCGGTCATGGCCAGTGAGGCGATCAGCGTGTCTGGTCTCACGAAGCACTACGGGGCGACAGTCGGCGTCAGCGATCTCACGTTCACCGTGCGGGTCGGGGAGGTCTTCGGCTATCTGGGCCTGAACGGTGCCGGGAAGACGACGACGATCCGGCTGCTGCTCGACCTGATCCACCCGAGCGCCGGCCGGGCCGAGGTGTTCGGGCTCGACGTGCGCACGCAGGGAGGGAGGGTTCGCGGGCGTATCGGCTACCTGCCCGGCGACCTGCGGCTGTACGAGCGTCTGACCGGGAGAGAGCACCTGCGCTACTTCGCCGCGCTGCGCGGCATGCACGACGTCGGCGCCGGCGAGCGCCTCGCCGCGCGACTCGAGCTCGAGCTCGATCGGCCGGTGAGAGCGCTCTCGAAGGGTAACCGGCAGAAGGTCGGGTTGGTGCTGGCGCTGATGCACCGGCCGGAGCTACTGATCTTCGACGAGCCGACCGCAGGGCTCGACCCGCTCGTTCAGCAGGTCGTCCACGCGCTCGTCCGCGAGGCGACCGCGGAGGGCTGCACCGTCTTCATCTCCTCGCATGTCCTCTCGGAGGTGCAGCAGCTCGCTGACCGCGTGGCACTGCTCCGCGACGGAAGCCTGGAGCTGATCGAGACGGTCGAGGGGCTGCGACGGCGAGCCTCTTCCCGCGTGGTAGCGACGTTCGTGGCGGCGCCGCCTCCCGACGTCTTCGCCGGGATAGCCGGGCTGCGCGAGCTCGACCGGCACGGGAACACCGTCCACTTCTCCCTGCGTGGAGAGGTCGACCCGTTGGTGAAGACGCTGGCCCGATTCGAGCTGCTGACGCTGGACATCCACGAGGCGGACCTCGAAGAGGTGTTTCTCGAGCTGTACCGGAGCCCTACGGATGTTTGACAGCGTGCTCGTGAAGTCGCTTCGCGACCTTCGACGGGGCTTTGCCTGGTGGGCGCTCGGCCTCGCTGGGTACGTCGCGATGATCGTCTCCGTCTATCCGACGATCCGCGGCAACCGGGAGCTCGAGAGCCTGATGGACCAGTACCCGGAGGCGCTGAAGGCGTTGTTCTCCTTCGGTGGGCAGCTCGACTTCACCTCGCCTGCCGGGTACCTTGGGGGCGAGCTGTTCTCGTTCATGATCCCGGCGTTGTTCCTCGTGGCGGCGGTCGGGAACGGTGCTGGGGCGATCGCCGGCGAGGAGGAGCGCGGGACGCTCGACCTGCTTCTGGCGACACCTGTCTCGCGGCGTCGCGTCGCTCTCCACAAGCTCGCAGCGATGTGCGTGGAGGTCACCGGCCTCGGCGTCGTGCTCTGGCTCTGCCTCTGGGCCGGCAGCATCGCGATCGACATGAAGCTCTCGGCTGCGCATCTCGCTGCAGCGAGCGCCGCCACCGTGCTGCTGGCGATCCTCTACGGTGCGCTGGCGTTCACGCTCGGAGCTGGCACCGGGCGCAAGGGCCTCGCGATCGGAGTCACGATCGCGGCCGCTGTCGTGGCCTATCTCGTCAACTCGCTCGCGGGCCTGGTCGACGTGCTGCGAGGCCCACAGAAGCTCTCGCCCTTCTACCATTACGCCGTCAGCGACCCGCTTCGACACGGTCTCGAGATCTCGCATTGCCTGCTCCTCCTGGGCGCCGCGGCTGCCATCGCCGCCGCCGGCATCGTGCTATTCGACCGGCGGGACGTCAGCTCCTGACGCCCGGGAGCGGCGCCCTCGCTCCGCGGTCTCGGTGGAGGCGGGTGCGGCCGCGTGCGCGAAGACCCGACGCCCGACCAGCTTCCTGGCCTCGTCGGCCCAGAGGACGATGCTCGCGAGCGCGATGCAGAGGAGCCATTCGGTGGCCCCGAGCGGTGTTGTGCCGAAGGCGTCGTTGAGGACGGGCAGTTGCACGACCGCTACTTGGAGCAGCGCTGACAGCGCGATCGCGCCCCAGAGCATCCTGTTGGTAAACATCCGGTGGAACGCGCTCCTGCGGCTCGAGCGGGCGTTGAAGCAGTTGAACAGCTGGGCGAGCACGAGGGTGGTGAATGCCATCGTGCGCGCTTCGTCGATGCTTCCGGTGTTGCCGATGAAGCCGCCGGGCAACCGCAGATCGAGTGCGGTAAGGGTGACCAGGGCCATCACGGCACCGACCCAGATGATGTCGCCCCACATGCGAGCGTCGATGACGCTGTCGGTCGAGCGGCGTGGCGGGCGCCGCATTACGTCCGCGGGAGGCGCGTCGAGGCCGAGCGCGAGCGCGGGGGCGCTGTCGGTGAGGAGGTTGATCCAGAGCAGCTGCGTGGCAAGCAGCGGCACCGCGATCGCTTCGCCCGTCGCCTCGAGCCCGATCGCGCCCGCCAGGGCCACACCGAAGAACATCGTGAGGACCTCGCCCATGTTCGACGAGAGCAGGAACCGCAGGAAGTTCCGGATGTTGGCAAAGATGCCGCGCCCTTCTCGGACGGCGCGCACGATGGTCGCGAAGTTGTCGTCGGCGAGGATCATGTCCGCTGCCTCCTTGGCGACGTCGGTTCCGGCGACGCCCATCGCGACGCCGATGTCGGCCGCTTTCAGTGCTGCGGCGTCGTTGACACCGTCGCCGGTCATCGCGACGACGAGCCCGTCCGCCTTGAGCGCGTCGACGATTCGTGAGCTTGTGCTCGGGCGCTGACGCGCGCGTAAACGGACACCACCCGCGTCGCGGATGCATCGTCGTCGAGCTGCTCGAGTTCGGCGCCCGTGAGGGTGGACGGATCGTCGCCTGCGATGCCGAGGTCGGCGGCGATCCGCCTGGCGGTGCGCGGATGGTCGCCGGTGATCATGATCACGCGTACGCCGGCGGCCTGGGCGTCGACGATCGCCGCCTTCGCCTCAGGCCGGGGTGGGTCGAGCATCCCGACCGTTCCCAGGTAGATCAGTTCACGCTCGACCGACTCGTCCTGTGGCACGGGCGTGTTCAGTGGCGGGCAGTGGCCGGTAGGCGACGGCGAGCGTGCGCAGGGCCTGGTCGGCGAGCGAGTCGACGCTCGCCAGGATCTGTGCCCGGCGCGCCTCGGTCAAGGGTTCCACCTCGCCGTGACGCCGCTCCTCTGTGCAGCGCGTGAGCAGCACGTCCGGGGCTCCCTTGGTGACGAGGGCGATCCCCGTCTTGCTCGCTGCGTCGAGGTGCAGGGTGCTCATCAGCTTCCGCTCGGAGCTGAACGGCACCTCGCCGACGCGCTCGAACCGCGAGCGGCGCTCCTCGGCGAGCCCGTCCACCTTGGCCTCCGCGACCAGGAAGGCGGCATCGGTGGGATCGCCGTGTACCGTCCATTCGCCGTCCGCTTCGTGCAGCACAGCATCGTTGGCCAGGCTGCCGGCCGCGAGCACGGCCCGTACCTCGTCGAGAAGGACTGGATCGTCGAGCGGGCGGCCGTCGATGCGAACGTCGCCCTCGGGTCGGTAGCCGCTCCCGCTCACCTCGACCTCGCCCGAGCCGGTCACGATCCGCTCGATCGTCATCTCGTTCCTGGTCAGCGTGCCCGTCTTGTCGGTGCAGATGACCGATGCGGAGCCGAGCGTCTCGACCGACGAGAGCTTCTTCACGATCGCGTGGTGCTTCGCCATTCGCTGCACGCCGAGTGCCAGCACCACCGAGAGCACGGCGGGAAGGCCCTCCGGAACAGCCGCGACAGCGAGCGAGACGCCGACCAGGAGGACTGAGACGAGATCGGATACCGACCGGATGTCGGCGGTGAAGAGGATCGCGGCCACGACGACGACGGCGATGGCGATCACCGCGATGCCGAGCATCCTGCCGATCCTTGCGATCTCGCGTTGCAGCGGTGTCGGCTGCTCCTCGGTCAGGTCGAGCAGGCGCGCGATCTTGCCGATCTCGGTCGCCATCCCCGTCGCCGTCACCACGGCCCGTCCCCGGCCTCGCACGACCGCCGTGCCGCTGAAGACCATGTTCAACCGGTCGCCCAGGCCTGCCGGCCCGTGGATCGGGAGTACGTCCTTCAGGACCGCCTCGCTTTCGCCCGTCAACGATGCCTCGGCGACAGTCAGCGATGCCGCCTCCAGGAGGCGGCCGTCCGCGGCGATCGCGTCGCCCTCGGCGAGCAGCAGGATGTCGCCGGGAACGAGCTCGTGCGCCGGGATTCGCTGCTCGTGGCCTTCACGCAGGACACCGGCTGTCGCCGCGGCCATCCGTTGCAGCGCGGCCACTGCCCGCTCCGCTCGCGCCTCCTGCACGTAGCCGAGGACGGCGTTGGCGACGACGATCGCGGCGATCACGATCGCGTCGAACGGCAGCGCTTCGCCGCCCTCCAGCGCCCAGGCAACCAACGACACCGCCGCCGCGAAGAGCAGCAGATAGATCAGCGGATCGGCCAGCTGGCCAAGGAACCTCCGCCAGCTCGACACCGGTCGGGCTGCCTCGAGTAGGTTCGGTCCGAGCTGCCGAAGCCGCGCAGCCGCCTCCGCCCCACGGAGGCCACAGCGGGCATCGACTCGGAGCTCCGTGACCACCGCGGCGGCATCACGGGACCACACGTCTCGATCGGGCAGAATGGACGCACTCGCGACGAGTTCTGGGTCAACCGTCTGGCTCACCTCGTCTCGCGAGCATCGCAGTCGCCGGCCTCCCCCGCATCCGCGCCGACCCGTACCGCGGGTACGGATCCCGCACACCGGCGCGGCGGGCGTGGTCTGCGCCAAAGTACGAGCCAGGTTCCGCGTCGGCCCTGATTCGGTTCAGAGCTGGTCCTGAAACCGTTCCCTCATGAGTGTCTTCGATCGCGTCGTGGTCGGCGTCGACGGAACCGATTTCGGTTTTGAGGCGCTTCACCAGGCCCTCGCGCTCAGTCCCGAGGAGACGGCGGTCTGGGCGGTCACGGCGCTCGACGCGGGAATCGCCGTCCACGCGGGGTTCGACATGAGCCACGTCGCGGCCGAACTCGAGGAGGAGGCGGAACGGGCTCGAGCCCACGCAGCCGAGATCCTGGACGGCCGCACCAACGGCACCGCGACGATCGTCAAGGGAGACCCCAAGAACGTCCTCCGCGGGGCCTGCGCGAAGCACGACGCGACTCTGCTGGCGCTCGGCGGCCGCAACAGCAGCCGCTTCCTCGCGATCGTGGCCGGCGAGACCGCGACCACCTTTCTCCACGAGGGCACGGTCTCGATGCTGTTGGCCCGCCCGCAATGGGGTCAGCTCTGGCAGCCGACCCGGATCGTGGTGGGCCTCGACGGCTCGAAACAGTCGCTCGCCGCACTCGCCGTCGCCGACGATCTGGCCGCACGGCTCGGCTCCACCGTCAAGGTCGAGACGGCCACCGGCGGCAAGCTCATCGATCGCAACGACAGCTGGGCTGCGCGCGTAGACGCCTGGGATCCCGGACACCCCGTCGTGGCCCTGCTCGACCGCTCGCTCGGCGCAGACCTGATCATCCTCGGATCACGCGGACTCCATGGCGTACGCGCGCTCGGCAGCGTCAGCGAACGCGTCGCTCACCGGGCGATCTGTTCCTGTCTCGTCGTCCATCACTGACATGCACCCAGTAGGTGGCCAACACGGCCAGGCCGTGATCGCCGTCTCATTGGCAGTCGCCGGGCGCGACTAGGCTCGCCGCCGTGGAGCCGAATGTCGTCACGGTCTTCCTCGCAGCAGTGGTGACGGCGCTGGCGACGGGACTTGGCGCGTTGCCGCTGATCTTCGTCCGTACCTCCGGTCGGATCATGCTCGGCGCATCGAACGCTCTCGCTGCCGGAGTCATGCTCGCGGCCTGCGTCAGCCTCTCGCTCGAAGGCGTGCATCGCAGCCCCTGGAGGACTGCGGTCGGGATCGCGCTGGGGATCGTCTTCGTGCTTGCGACCGAGCGCTACCTCAAGGACGACCATGGGCACACGATGGGATCGTTGAGCGGCGAGGACGCGCGTCGGGCGCTCCTGATCGTCGGCGTCATGACCGTGCACTCCGCCGCCGAGGGGATCGGAGTCGGCGCTGCCTTCGGAGACGGGGCGACCCTCGGACTCCTGATCACTGTCGCGATCACGATTCACAACATCCCCGAAGGGCTCGCGATCAGCCTCGTCCTCGTGCCCCGGGGCACATCCATCCGCGCCGCAGCAGGATGGAGCATCTTCTCAAGCCTGCCGCAACCGCTCCTCGCGGTCCCCGCATTCCTCTTCGTCGACGCGTTCACGTCGATTCTTCCGATCGGGCTCGGGTTCGCAGCCGGTGCCATGGTGTGGATGGTGATCGGCGAACTCCTTCCCGAAGCGCTCGCGACGGCGCCAAAACACGTTGTCGCACTCACCGGCGGCACTGCCTTCATCCTCATGCTCGGCTTTCAGATCCTGCTCGCGTGACAGCCAACAGCTCAGGGCACCTGCCGTCAGACTGACCCCTCGAAAGCCTCGCGCGAGGTCAGCGGATCGCTTCTATGAGTGGGCTGGGGGTCCGCGACTTGCTGACGCCAAACGCCCGCCATGGACGCCGTCCTCGCTGATATCGAGTCGGGCGCGTACTCGCTCGATTGCGGTGAGGACGACCTGTCCCGGATCCGGAACCTGGCATCGAAGTACGCGAGCCTGCCGCTCGGATATGCCGACTCCGCCGTAGTTGCCTGCGCCGAGCGCAACGGTGGCCGCGTGCTCACGCTCGACGAACGCGACTTCGGAGTTGTCGCAGGCGAAGGAACCGTCGCGGTTCTCCCGTAGACTCCCGCCCGTGGATGCCCGCCCGATCGGTGTGTTCGACTCCGGCGTCGGCGGCCTCACCGTCCTCCACGAGTGCCTGGTGACGATGCCGCACGAGGACTTCGTCTACCTCGGCGACGGCGCGCGCCTGCCGTACGGGCCGCGGCCACTCGAGGAGATCCGCCGCTTCGCGGGCGAGATCGGCAGCTTCCTCGAGCGCCAGGGCGTCAAGCTCGTCGTCGTGGCCTGTAACTCGGCGACCGCAGCCGCGCTCCCCGATCTCCAGCTCGCGATCGGCGTGCCCGTGCTCGGTGTGATCCAGCCCGAGGCGCACGCGGCTGTCCGTGCCACCCGCAACCGGCGGGTCGGCCTCCTCGCGACCGAGGCAACGGTGGCGAGCGGCCGCTACGAGACCTTGATCAGCACACTTGATGCCGGAGTCACCGTTGTCCCGGTCGCGTGCCCGAAGCTCGTGCCGCTGATCGAAGGCGACGACCCGTTCGGCGAGGCCACCGTCGAGGTCGTGCGCGAGGTTGCCGAGCCACTCAAGAGCGCCGGAGTCGACACCGTCATCCTCGGCTGCACGCACTATCCGCTGATCCGGCCGATCCTCCAGCGCGTGTTCGGGCGCGACGTCACGCTCGTCTTCTCCGCTGACGAGACGGCGCGCGAGGTCTCGGAGACGCTGGCCCGGAAGGCGATCGAGAACGAGCCGACGCGAGAAGGCGCCTACCGATTCCTCACGACCGGCGATCCCGCTGCCTTCCAGGCGATGGGGAGCCGCTTCCTCCAGTTGCCGATTGCGCACGTCGAGCGAGTCGGCGTCGCCGAACTGGAAAGGGTCGCCGCGTGAGACACGACGGCCGCCGCCCCGACGAGTTGCGGGCGCTCGACATCCTGCCCGACTTTCTCGAACAGCCGCACGGCTGCGTTCTGTGGTCGCAGGGCAAGACGCGTGTGCTGTGCACCGCGACGGTGGAGGAGGAGATCCCCCGCTGGCTGCGCGGCAAGGGGCGCGGCTGGATGACGGCCGAGTACTCGCTCCTGCCGGCCTCGACGGGAGACCGGACGCAGCGTGGCGTGTCCCGCGGGCGTCCCGACGGCCGTACGGTCGAGATCCAGCGCCTGATCGGCCGCGCTCTGCGCGCGGTCTGCGACTTCGAGGCGCTCGGCGAGCGCACCCTCTGGCTCGACTGTGACGTGCTTCAGGCCGACGGCGGCACACGTTGTGCCGCGATCACCGGCGCCTACGTGGCTGCCTATCGGGCACTCGACAAGATGGGGCTCTCGAAGGCGCTTCCCACCTCCGTCGCCGCGGTGTCGGTTGGGGTCGTCGACGGCGAGGCGGTGCTCGACCTGGATTACCCCGAGGACTCGCAGGCGGACACCGACATGAACGTCGTGATGACCGCCGACGGCCGGCTCGTCGAGGTGCAGGCGACGGCTGAGCGCGACCCGTTCACGCGCGACGAGCTCGATGTCCTGCTCGACCTCGCGGCGGGCGGGATCGAGCAGCTTGCGGTCGCGCAGCGCGCCGCTGCCGACGCGCCGCGAGAGTGAAGGCGCAACTCGCCTCCGGGAACCCGCACAAGCTCGTCGAGCTGCGCCGTGCGCTCCCCGACTGGGAGATCGAGCTGGTCGACGACGTTGCGTTCCCTCCCGAGACCGGCTCGACGTACGCCGAGAACGCGCACGGCAAGGCACTGCACTGCCGGGCCGGCGCTCCCGCCGACGCCTGGGTGATCGGAGAGGACTCGGGAATCGAGGCGGAGGCGCTCGCAGGCCTGCCTGGCGTCGCGTCGGCGCGATGGGCCGACGACGGTGTCTCCCGCCTGCTCGGTGAGCTCGCGGGCATCGACGACCGTCGCGCCCGCTACGTCTGCGCAATCGTGGCGATCGGGCCCACCGGCGACCAGGTGCACGTCGAAGGCATGCTGGAGGGGTCGATCGGCACCGAACGCCGCGGCGACGAGGGCTTCGGCTACGACCCGATCTTCATCCCGGACGGAGAGGCGCGCACGGTCGCCGAGCTGGGCGACAAATGGAAGACGGCACACTCCCATCGGGCCCGAGCCGCGGCCGCGCTTGCCGCCGTGCTGCAGCGAGGCTCTTGAAAGAGAACTATCCTCCTTCGCGATGGAGCCGCACGAGGCACTTGCCGAATTGCTCGACCTCTCGTCGCAGATCTCAGAGGTCGCGATCCTGGGCGAGTCGGGGTTCGTCCTCGCGAGCTCGGGCACGCCCGAGCGTGGCGAGCGTCTCGCGGCGGTCGCGGCCGAGCTGGTCGCAGCCGCGGGTGACGTCCGCTCCACCGGTGAGGTGACGCGGGTCGAGGTCTCCCTCGGCGCCACCAGCCTCTTCATCGTCCGCGAAGGAGGCCGCACGGCCGTCGCGACGACGGTGCCGGAGCCGACCGCCGGCCTCGTCGTCTACGACCTCCGCACCGCGCTGCGCCGGCTCGACGAGGCGCCCGCCCGCAAGCCGTCTCGGCGGAAGAAGTCGGCGCCGCGCCGATGCGTAAGCTCTTGTCCCTTGCTGCCCTCGCGGCCGTCGTCTGGTGGTTCGTCGGGCGCCGCCGGTCGTCGGCCCACGAGACCGCCACGATCGGCTACGCCGACGGCTCCTCCGTCACGCTCGAGCCCGGCTCACCCGAGCTCGAGCGGCTGCTGCTGGTCGCCACCCGGGCCACAGCAGCATGATCGACGACCTCGGGCGCCTCCTCGTCGAGCACGCGCTCCTCGAGGGCGACTTCCTGCTCCGGTCGGGCAAGCGCTCGAACTGGTACCTCGACAAGTACCGCTTCGAGACCCGGCCGGACCTGCTGCGGGCCCTCGGGGAGAGGCTCGCCGACGTTGCGCGCGAGGCCGAGCCGGACACGATCAGGCTCGCCGGACCGGCGCTCGGAGCCGTTGCTTTGGCCGCTTCAGCCTCTATGGCGTCCGGGCTGCCGTTCATCATCGTGCGCAGTGAGACCAAAGAATACGGCACAGCGAATCGGATCGAAGGCCCGTTCGAGCGGGAGGACGTCGTGTGCCTTCTGGAGGACGTCGTCACGTCCGGCGGCGCTCTTGCCGAATCGGTGTCCGCACTTCGGGATGCCGGCCTCGTCGTCCGCAACGCAGTGTGCGTCGTGGACCGGGAAGAAGGTGGGGCGGACGCCCTCGCACGGTTGGGGGTGCGGCTTCGCTCCCTCTACCGCGCAAGCGACCTCCTCGCCGGGCGCGCCGCTGACGGCTAGCCCGGCGCATATGCAGGCGCGTGCCTGCGGTCAGCAGCGACCAGGCGGCGCAAACCCGCATGGTTGAGCCGAAACCATCGGAGTGTTAGGCTCTTCGTTGGTCCATATATCGACCGTCTAGCAGGAGGAGTGGCAGTGACCAAGCAGGAGTTCGTGGATGCAGTCGCCGGCAAGACCGGCATGTCGAAGCGCGACGCGGGCGCAGCAGTGGACGCGTTCCTCAGCACCGTCGAGGACGCGCTCAAGGTGGGCGACGTCGTGACTTTCACCGGATTCGGGAAGTTCCACCGGACCCACCGTGCGGCTCGCGAGGGTGTCAATCCGCGCAACCCGAGCGAGAAGGTTCAGATCAAGGCGGCGTACGTGCCGAAGTTCTCGGCCGGCTCGCAGTTGAAGAAGGCTCTCAACCCTTACAACTAGCGCGGCGCGCCCTCCTCCGAGGACATCAGAGAGGGTCCTTCGGGGCCCTCTCTTTGTATCTGCTATACGAACAGACGTTCGTGTACTATCGCGCCGATGCAGCTCTCGTTCGACGCTGCCGACCGGCTCGTGGAGCTCGTCGAGGCACGCCGTGGCCCCGTCGCGGCAGACGAGGCCGCCCGCTCGCTCTTCGCCCTCGCCTCGGCGCCGACGGCGATCGCGCGGTCGCTGCTCGACGACGTGGTGTCGGGTGACGGGCGGCTCGCCTGGCGCGGCGCGGCAGTTGGACTGGCCGAGACGTCAGGTGAGGCGACCGCTCTCGAGCACGCGTCGTTCGCCGTCTTCGACCTCGAGACGACGGGGCTCTCGCCGGCTCGGTCGCGCATCGTCGAGATCGGCGCTCAGCGGGTCGAGTCGCTCGAGCTCGGTGCGACCTTCGAGACGCTCGTCGATCCGGGCGTACCCGTGCCCGCGGCGATCACCGCGCTGACGGGCATTCGCCAGGACGAGGTGCGGCGCGCGCCTGGCTCCGATCTCGCCGTGCGGCGGTTTCTCTCGTTCGCGGGCGACGCCGTTCTGGTCGCTCACAACGCACGCTTCGACATGGGGTTCCTCGACCGCGCCGTCGAACGGCTGACGGGCAGGCGGGTGGCCGCCCCTGTCGTCGACACCGTCTGGCTCGCGCGCCGGCTCCTGAGCGGCAGGACGACGCGATTCGGGCTGCAGCCGCTCTCGCACTTCTTCGGAACCTCCGCGTCGCCCTGTCATCGTGCGCTCGCAGATGCCTCGGCCACCGCAGAGATCCTGATCGCGCTGATCGGCCTCGCGCAGGAGCGCGGGGCCGAGACGGTCGCCGATCTCGTCGATCTCGCGGCTCCGCGTGCGCGCCGCCTGCATGCAAAGCGTTCGCTCGTGGCGGATGCGCCGACGACCCCGGGCACCTACATCTTCCGCGACGTCAACGGCCAGGCGCTGTACGTGGGCAGAGCGCGCGATCTCAAGGCACGGCTCCGCTCCTACTTCACGGGCGAACGGCAACGGCCCACGGTCGAAGCGGCGCTCGGCGCGCTCGCCCGGGTCGAGTGGCAGCAGTGCGGGAGCGAGCTCGAGGCGGCGCTCGACGAGCTCCGCTTGTTGCGGGATCTGCGTCCACCGGCGAATGCGCGCAACACCCGGCCCGACCGCCACGTCTACCTGCGCCGCCGCGGCACCGGCTGGATCTGCGGGCAGGAGATCACGCCGCACGGCCCGATCGCCGGGCGGGGGCTCGCGCGCCGCGCCGCGCAGGCGCTCGACGGCTTCGACGGTGACGATCCACGCGAGGCTCTTCCGGGGCTGCGCCTGCGCCTCCGGCGGCTTGCGGCCGATCTCCGCTTCGAGGACGCCGCCCGGCTGCGCGACCGGATCGCGGCTCTGGAGCAGGTGCTCGAGCGGATCGACGAGCTCCGGCAGCTCGAATCGCTGCGGGCGTGCCTGGTCGTCCCTGCGCTCGAGGCGGGGATGGTGCGGGCGGTGTTCGTCGCGGGGCCGGTCGTCGTGCGCCGGACGGTGCCGCGCGGAGGCGGCGCCCACCTGGAGGTCGATGCCGGGTTGGCTGACGTACGGCAGGCCCCGGCGCGGGCCCTGGAGGCCACGGCCGCCGAGGAGCTCCTCCTGATCGCCTCATTCCTCCGGCGACCCCCTCCGGAGCTGACGGTCACCGCGCTCGAGCGCACCGCGATCCTCGCGGCCGCGAAGGGGCTACCCTTGGCCGCATGAGTACCCGCGTGGGTGACGAGTCGACGGTCGTGGTCGCGTTCGCCGACCGGATTGCGGAGGCGGTCGAGCGAAAGCGCAGCCAGCTCGTCGTCGGGCTCGACCCGCGCATCGACCTCTTGCCGGTCGAGCTTCGAGGGGAGGCCGTTCTCGGTCGGGCCGCTGCGGCCGGTGCCGTGGAGCGGTTCTGCAAGGGGATCATCGATGCCGTTGCTCCCTATGCCGTTGCCGTGAAACCGCAGGTCGCCTTCTTCGAGGCGCTCGGCGGCGACGGCTGGCTGGCACTCGAAGCAGTGTCGCGCTACGGCGCCGAGGCAGGCCTGCTCGTGATCGCCGATGCCAAGCGCGGCGACATCGGCTCGACAGCGCGCGCCTACGCGGCGGCGTTCCTCGAGCCACGTGGATCAGAGCCGCCGCTTGCCGACGCGCTCACCGTCAACCCCTATCTCGGAACGGATTCGATCGACCCGTTCCTCGCGGCCTGCCGCCGTCACGGTGCCGGGATCTTCTGCCTCGTTCGCACCTCGAATGCCGGCGGCCGCGACCTTCAGGACGCCGTCCTTTCCGACGGCACGCCGGTCTGGCGACATGTCGCCGGGCTCGTTGCCGAATGGGGAGCCGACCTCGTCGGCGAGCACGGCATGTCGAGCGTCGGCGCGGTCGTCGGGGCGACGGTGCCACGGCTGATCGGTGACGCGCGCAGGACGATGCCGCAGCAGATCATCCTCCTGCCCGGGGTCGGGGCTCAGGGAGCGACTCCGGCCGACGTCGCGCGCGCCTTCACGAGCGGCCCCGCGAGTGCGCTCGTCACCGCCTCCCGCTCGGTCATCTTCGCCTACCGCGACACCGAGGAAGACTGGCGTGCCGCGGCCGGCACCGAGGCCGCCCGCCTGGCAGTGGAGATCTGGGCCGCTGCGGGCTGGTAGCGGCTCTCTCGTGATGCGTGCCCTGGTCGTCCTCGCGACCGCCGTCTTCGCGCTGCTTGCGACGACGGCCGTCGCCGCCCCGCCTCGCGTCAGCGCGCCCGCCTACTTCGTCCGCGGCGGGCCCGACGCGGACGTCCTCGCGGCCCGCGCGCCCGACGCGCGCCGCGCTCCCGCCAGCATCACGAAGCTGATGACGGTGCTCGTTGCCCTCGACCATGCGCGTCTCGACGACGTCGTCACTGTCACGCGCCAGGCGTCGGAGGTCGGCGAGTCGAGCGTGCTCCTTCGCCCCGGCGAGCGCATCTCCGTTCGCGACCTGGCGATCGCCGCTCTCGTCCCGAGCGCGAACGACGCGGCCACTGCCCTTGCCGTTCATGTCGGCGGCGGCTCGATACCACGGTTCGTGGCGATGATGAATGCCAAAGCCCAAGCGCTCGGACTCACCTCGACGCATTTCGAGAACCCTCACGGGCTCGACCAGGCAGGCCACGTCTCGAGCGCGCGCGACGTGGCGACGCTGCTGACCGCCGCGCTGCGCAATCCGTTCATCCGCACCTGGTCGACGAGGTCGACGGCGACGATCGCCGGTGGCCGGGTGCTGACATCGACCGACGGACTGATCGGGACGCTGCCGCTCGTCGGTGCCAAGACGGGCCACACCGACGCAGCAGGCTGGTCGCAGGTGGCAACCGTCGAGCGCAACGGCGTCCGGATCACGGCGTCGCTCCTCGGGGCTCCGAACGAGGCTGTGCGGAACGCCGAGCTTGGCTCGTTGCTCACGTGGGGGCTCGCGCAGTTCCACCCGATCCGGGCGATCGACCGTGCCCGCGTGTACGGTCTCGCCGAGACGGGGTACGGCCGGCACCCGGTCAGGTTGGTGGCGGCGCGGACAGTCGTACGCAACGTGCGGGTCGACAGGCCGGTCGTCGAGCGCGTGGTCGCGAGCTCGTCGCTCTCGCTCCCGGTTGCGCGCGGACAGCAGGTGGGCGAGGTGAGGGTCTTCGCAGGCGGTAGGCTGATCGCACGCGCTCCACTCGTCGCAGCCGATTCGGTGGCGGCCGTCGGGACACTCGGCAAGGCCGACTGGTACGCCCGACGCACCGTTCACCATCTCTTTGCGCTCGTTTCCTAGGGGGTCTCGCTTGATAGTCACCGTCACGCTCAACGCCGCGCTCGACCGCTCGCTCACCGTCCCGATCTTCAAGCTCGGGCACCGCCACCGCGCGAGCAGCGTGCTCGCGCTCGCGGGCGGCAAGGGAATCAACGTCGCGCGCGCCCTCAAACGGCTCGACGTTCCGGTCGTTGCGACCGGCCTCGCGGGTGGGCGCACGGGCACGCGGATCGTCGAGGAGCTGACCGAGGAGGCGATCCTCAACGACTTCGTCCGGATCCGAGACGAGTCGCGCACCTCGACTGCCGTCGTCGATCCGACCGCGGGCACCTACACGGAGATCAACGAGTGGGGCCCGAAGGTGTCCGGCGCCGAGCTCGAGATCCTGCTCGACAAGTTGCGGTACCTCTCGCGCGGTGCATCGACGGTGGTCCTCGCCGGCTCGCTGCCGCGAGGCGTCGACGAGGGGTTCTACGCGGACGCCGTGCGCGAGATGACGCGGCTCGGCACGCGGGTCGTGCTCGACGCGGAGGGCGAGCCATTGCGGCGTGGGATCGAGGCCGAGCCGTGGCTCGTCTCGCCGAATCAGCACGAGGCCGAGCAGCTCGTGGGGCAGGAGCTCGACGACGACGACGACTTCGTGATGGCCCTCGACCGGATCGCCGAGATGGGAGCCCGCAACGTGCACATCACGATGGAGACGGGCTGCTTCGCCCTCATGCGTGAGGAGCGCCAGGTGCGGCGCTACCGCGCGCGCGCGCCAGAGCTCGAGCCCGTTTCGGTACTCGGTGCCGGCGACGTCCTCCTCGCGCGCTGGCTCGCCGCGGAGGGTGACGGGTGCTCCGCGGAGGAGTCGTTGCGCCTCGCGGTCGCCGCCGGTTCGGCGTCGGTGCTCGAAGTCGGGGCCGGCCGCTTCGACCCGAAGGAAGCCGCGCGCCTGGCCTCGCTCGTCGAGATCGACGAGCTCCAGCCGGTCGCGTAACCTCAGCGGGCCTGCCGTCGAGCACGGTTGGTAGAGTCGGCTGACTCTTGGAGTTCGACGCGGATACCGACGGCAAGTTCAGCAAGGAAGGCTTGACCTTCGATGACGTGCTGCTGATTCCGGCCGCGTCAGCTGTCCTCCCGAACACCGTTTCCACCGTCACGCGGTTGACTCCGGCGATCTCGCTCGCGATCCCGATCGTCTCGGCCGCGATGGACACCGTCACCGAGTCCCGCCTCGCGATCGCGCTCGCCCGTGAGGGTGGCATCGGCGTCCTCCATCGCAACCTCTCGATCGTCGACCAGGCGGCCGAGGTCGACAAGGTGAAGCGCTCCGAGGCCGGGATGATCGTGGAGCCGGTGACGCTCTCGCCCGATGCCCTCGTCGGCGACGCGCTCGAGCTGATGGCCCGCTACCGGGTTTCCGGCGTGCCGGTCACCGACTCAGACGGCGTGCTCGTCGGGATCCTGACCAACCGTGACCTCCGTTTCGGCGTCGATCCGACGCACTCGGTCTCGTCCGTGATGACCAGCCGGAATCTCGTCACCGCGCCGCTCGGGACGACGTTGCACGAAGCTCAGGAGATCCTCGGCCGGCACAAGATCGAGAAGCTGCCGCTCGTCGACGAGGACGGCCGGCTGCGGGGCCTGATCACGGTCAAGGACATCCAGAAGCGGGTCAAGTACCCCCTTGCGACGAAGGACGAACGCGGCCGTCTCCGTGTCGCCGCGGCAGTCGGTGTCGGTCCCGATGCGCTCGAGCGAGCGGCGGCCCTCGTTGCGGCCGATGTGGACGCCATTGTCGTCGACACCGCCCACGGTCACTCGCGTGGCGTTCTCGACGTCGTTCGTGCGATCAAGGACGCCTGCGACGTCGAGGTGATCGCCGGCAACATCGCCACCGCTGCCGCCGCCGAGGCGCTGATCGAGGCCGGTGCCGATGCGTTGAAGGTGGGGCAGGGCCCGGGCTCGATCTGCACGACGAGAGTCGTGGCAGGAGTGGGGATGCCGCAGGTCACGGCGATCTACGACTGTGTCCGCGTCGCGGCCGACGAGGGGGTGCCGGTGATCGCCGACGGCGGCATCACGTCGTCCGGCGATGTGGCGAAGGCGATCGGTGCGGGCGCGGACGCGATCATGCTCGGCTCGATGCTGGCCGGCACGGACGAGGCCCCGGGTGAGGTGCTGATCGTGCAGGGCGAGCGCTTCAAGGAGTACCGGGCGATGGGGTCGCTCGGAGCCATGCGCGCCCGCTCGTTCTCGAAAGACCGCTACTTCCAGGGAGACGTCGAGGATGCCGAGAAGCTCGTGCCCGAGGGGATCGAGGCGCGCGTGCCCTACAAGGGCCCCCTGGCGCCGATCGTCTACCAGCTCGTCGGCGGCCTGCGGCAGGCGATGGGCTACTGCGGCGCCGCCACGATCGAGGCGATGCACGAGGCGCAGTTCGTCAGGATGACGGGTGCCGGTCTGCGCGAGAGCCATCCGCACGACGTCACGATCACGAAGGACGCCCCCAACTACCGACGTGGCTGAGCCCAACAGCGCAGAGATACTCGCGTTCCCGTCGCCGCCACCGGCGCCGGAGGATCGCCCGGTGCTCGTGCTCGACTTCGGCGGCCAGTACAGCCAGCTGATCGCGCGGCGGGTGCGCGAGGCGCGCGTGTACTCCGAGCTCGTCAGTCACCGGCTCAGTGCGGCCGAGATCAGTGCACGCAACCCGCTCGCCCTGATCCTCTCCGGAGGCCCGAAGTCGGTGTACGCCGACGGCGCGCCGCAGCTCGACACCGCGGTGCTCGAGCTCGGAATTCCGACGCTCGGGATCTGCTACGGGATGCAGCTGATGGCGCGCGACCTCGGCGGCAGCGTCGAGTCGAACGATGTGGCGGAGTACGGGAAGGCCGACGCCGTCCTCGGCGAATCGCCGCTCTTCCACGATCTGACGCCCGAACAGGTCGTCTGGATGAGTCATGGCGACTCGGTCATGGCGCCGCCGCCCGGCGCGCGTGTCACCGCCGCTTCGCCCTCGACGCCGATCGCGGCCTTCGAGGACGAGAGCAGGGGCCTCTACGCGGTGCAGTTCCATCCCGAGGTCGCCCACACCCGCGAGGGTCAGCAGATGCTGAAGAACTTCCTCTACGAGGTCGCGGGAGCGCCGCCGAGCTGGACTCCGGCGGCGGTGATCGAGGAGCAGGTCGAGCGCATCCGTGCGCAGGTCGGCTCGGCGCGCGTCATCTGCGGCCTCTCTGGTGGCGTCGATTCGGCCGTCGCGGCGCTCCTCGTCTACAAGGCGATCGGCGACCAGCTCACCTGCGTCTTCGTCGACCACGGCCTGATGCGTGCAAACGAGGCCGAGCAGGTCGTCGAGACCTTCGGAGGCCACTTCCACGTCCCTCTCGTGCACGTGCGCGCGGAAGAGCGGTTCCTCACCCGCCTCGCCGGCGTCACCGACCCTGAGACGAAGCGCAAGATCGTGGGCGAGGAGTTCATTCGGGTGTTCGAGGAGGAGGCGCGAAAGCTCGGCGATGTTCACTTCCTCGTGCAGGGGACGCTGTACTCCGACGTGATCGAGTCGGGTGGCGACGACGGCGTCGCGGCCAAGATCAAGTCGCACCACAACGTCGGCGGGTTGCCGGCCGACATGAAGATGGAGCTCGTCGAGCCGTTGCGGTTGCTGTTCAAGGACGAGGTGCGGCGCGTCGGCGAAGAGCTCGGGATGCCCGAGCGGCTCGTCTGGCGACAGCCGTTTCCCGGCCCGGGCCTCTCGATCCGCATCATCGGAGACGTCACCGTCGAGCGCCTCGACATTCTCCGCGCCGCCGACCTCGTGCTGCAGGAGGAGATCCGCCGCGCCGGGCTCTACGGCGAGCTGTGGCAGAGCTTCGCCGTGCTGCCGGCGATCAAGTCGGTCGGTGTCCAGGGCGACGAGCGCACCTACGCGTACCCGATCGTGATCCGGGCGGTGACCTCGGAGGACGCGATGACCGCGGACTGGGCGCGACTCCCCTACGACGTGCTCGAGACGATCTCGAACCGGATCATCAACGAGGTCCCGGGCGTCAATCGCGTCGCCCTCGACCTCTCCTCGAAGCCACCCGCCACGATCGAGTGGGAGTAGTCGCTTGATGCCCGACCGTACTCCCCGGTAGCGTTCCGGCAACGCCGCGACGGGCGGCAGGAGGCGACGAAGGGAGCTGGCGGTGAGCGATGGTTGGGACGACCCTGAGGTGGCCGTGGATCTCGACGACGACGACGACGAGTTCGACCTCGGCGACGACGAGCTGGATGCGGACGACGACGCGGGCGACGACGAGTAGCCGCTGATCAGCTCAGCCGGTCGGAATCTCGACCACGGCAGCGCGATCGATCTCGACCCTGACACGGGTCTCGGGCGCCGGTGGCATCAGGCCTGCGTGCGTCGAAACGATCTCCCGGCCGTCGTCGTAGCGGCCGTGGAGGGTGACCACCGGACCGTCGCGCCGGCTCGAAAGGACGACCGCGTCGCCGTCTCGATCGGGTCGGAAGGTGACGCCCTCGGGCCGTGTCACCAGTGACACCACACCGTGCTCGACGATGTTCTCGAGCCCGATGAACCGTGCAATCCAGGCGTCACCCGGCGCCGACCAGAGCCCTTCGGGTGTCGCGACCTGCACGACTCTGCCCTCGCGCATCACGGCAACCCGGCTCCCGAGCGCGAAGGCCTCGGCGACGTCGTGGGTGACGTAGAGGGCCGTCTGCCGGATCTCGGCGAAGAGCATTCCCAACTCGGCCACCAACCGATCGTGCAGAGGCCGGTCGAGCGCGCCGAGCGGCTCGTCGAGCAGCAGCACCCGCGGGGCGGGCGCGAGCGCGCGCGCGAGTGCCACGCGCTTCTGCTCGCCGCCGGACAGCGATCCCACCGATCGGTGCTCGCGGCCGGGTAGCCCGACGAGGTCGAGCAACTCGGCAACGCGCGCCGTCTGCGCTGCCCGCTTCGCGCCCTGCATCCGCAGCCCGAAGGCGACGTTGGCGGCGACGTCGCGGTGCGGAAAGAGCGCGTCGTCCTGGAACATGAGGCCGATCCCGCGCCGATGCGGAGCTACACCGGCCAGAGACCGGCCGTCCAGCGTCACCGAGCCTGCACCGAGTCGCTGCAGGCCGGCGATCGCGCGCAGGAGCGTCGACTTGCCGCTGCCGCTCGGGCCGAGAACGGCGACGACCTCCGCCGCCTCGACGTCGAGATCGACGCCGGCGAGCGCGGCATGGCCGCCGAGCTCGACGCGTGCCTCGCGCACCACCAGCATCAGAGTGCCTGCCCTCGGCCGGCTGCGGCCCGCTCCGCGGCGAGGGCGGCGCACACGGTAATCCCTGCCAGCACGACGGCGAGCGCTGCCGCGAGCCCCTGGTTCTCTGCGCCCGGCCGTCCGAGGAAGCGGAAGATCGCGACCGGAAGCGTTGGCTGCTCGGCGCGGGCGACGAACACCGTGGCTCCGAACTCACCCAGTGCGATCGCAAACGCAAACCCCGCCGCTACGGCAACGGCGCGACCGACCAGCGGCAACTCGACCTCTCGCCAGGCGCGCGCCGGAGCAGCGCCGAGCGTGCCGGCCACCTCGCGCAGCCGCGGATCGATCGAGCGAAGCGCGGGCGTGACGATGCGGACGACGAACGGCGCCGCCACGAGCGACTGCGCGACGGGTACGAGCCACCACGACGAGCGGAAGTCGTACGGAGCGGTATCGAACGCGATCAGGAAGCCGAAGCCGAGCATCACGGCCGAGGCGCCGAGCGGCAGCAGCACGAATCCGTCGACCGCGGCCGGCCGCCGGCGGGCGAGCGCAACCGCCGCCAGTCCGCCGACGACGAGCGCGATCACTGCGGCAACGCTCGCGAAGGCGATGGAGTAGACAGCGGCCTGCCATGGTTCCACGAGCAGCGCGGGCGTCTCGTCGAAGAGCGCGCCCCAGCTCCCGAGCGACCGGCGCACGAGCTCGGCGAGCGGGAGCGCGAGGATCAGGCCTGCCGTCGCGAGCACGGCGACAAGCGCGACCCGCTCCCGGCCGGTGGGGCGTCGCAGCACGTCGTTCTCGTCGGCCAGCGTGCTTGCAAGGCCGACCCTCCCGTCGAGAATGCTCGCCACGCCCAGCACGAGCGCAACGGCGCCGAGCTGCAGGATCGAGAGCGCCGCCGCGGCCTGAAGGTCGAAGAGTCGAGCAGCCCGGTTGTAGATCTCCGTCTCCAGCGTGGCGCGTCCCGGGCCACCGAGGATGAGGATCACTCCGAACGAGGTGAAACAGAAGAGGAACGTGAGAGCCGCAGCGGCCGAGAGTGCCGGCGCGAGCTGGGGTAGCGTCACCTCGCGCGCGCGCCGCCACGGGCCGGCGCCGAGAACGGCGGCGGCCTCGGAGCTCACCGGATCGAGCGTGGCCCAGGCTCCGCCGACGATGCGCGTCACGACCGCGATGTTGAAGAACACGTGTGCAGCCAGAATCGCCCAGATCCCGCGCTCGTAGCCGGCAGGGAGGAGCGTCAGGAACGCCGTTGCGACGACCACGGTCGGCAGTACGAACGGCACGAGCACGAGTGCCCGCACGAGCGAGCGGCCCCGGAACCGAAACCGTCCGACCGCCCACGCGAGTGGCAACCCGAACGCGAGCGTGAGCGCCGTCGAGGCTGCGGCCTGCCAGGTCGTGAACCACAGCAGCCCGAGTGTCCCGTCCGGCAGGATCGGCCCGCGCGCCGAGGCGAGCCCGCGCTCGAGGATCGCGGCCAGCGGAAACACGAAGAAGAGCGTCACGAAGGCCGCGGGCACGGCCACCGTGGCGATCTTCCAGCCAAGGCTCAGCGCAGAACGGTCCGGGTCCACTCGTCGATCCAGTGGTCGCGGTGAGCGCCGATCGCCGCCGCGGGCAGATCGAGCGGCCTCGCCGGCGAGACGGCATAGCGGCGGAAGGCATCGGGAAGCGGCGTGCCGTCCCGGACCGGAAGCACGTACATGCTCTCGGGCACCGCCGCCTGGAACTGCTTCCCGAGCATGAAGTCGATCAACGCCTGTGCGCCCTTGACGTTCTTGGCGCCGTCGAGCACTCCCGCGTACTCGATCTGACGGAAGCAGCTGGCGGCCATCACAGCGGTTGGTGCCGCGGTGAGCTTCGTCTTCGCGAACATCACCTCCGCGGCCGGGTCTGTCCCGTAGGAGACGACGATCGGCCGGTCGCCCTTGCTCCCGCTCGAGCCCGAGAACCGCGTGTTGTACGCCTCTTCCCAACCGTCGGTCACGAGCACGCCGTTTGCGCGCAACTTGTGCCAGTAACCTTGCCAGCCGTTCTCGCCAAAGCGGGCGACGGTCGCGAGCAGAAACGCGAGCCCCGGTGTCGAGGTGGCGGGATTCTCGACCACCAGCAGCTTGCGGTAGCGCGCCTGCGTCAGGTCGGCGAGCGCCTTCGGTGGCCCGATCTTGTGTGAGGCGAACCACTTCTTGTCGATGTTGAGACAGACGTCGCCGTGGTCGACCGGTGTGACGCGGTGCTTCGGATCGACGACGAGCCGGGGATCGACCTTGGCGAGCCCGGCGGCCGCATAGGGCGCGAACAGGTTCTCGTCGAGCGCGCGGGAGAGCAGGTTGTTGTCGATCCCGAACAGCACGTCACCCTGCGGGTTGCCCTTCGTCAGCAATGCCCGGTTGACGGCCTCTCCCGCGTCGCCGCCCTGCAGGATCCGCAGCTTGAAGCCGCTCTCCTTCTCGAACGCGGCCTTCACCTGCTTGGGGATCGCGAACGAGTCGTGGGTGACGAGCACCACCGTCGACGGTGTCGCTGTCGCACCGCCGCCCATTCCGGCGGCAGCGAGAGCGAGGAATGCGACGAGAGCGAGGAGGGCGATTCTCGGCTTCAAGGGTGTTCCTTTCCAGGGCGGATGACAGCGATGGCTCCCCGTTCGACTGTGACGCTCGCCGTCTCGGTCGCAAAGAGGTTGGAGACGCCGCGGGTCGAGCCTGCGCCGAGCGTCTCGGCCACGAGGGGGTAGGTGAGCCCGCGGGTGGTGACGACGGCGGAGCCGTGCAGCGGTACGAGCGAGACGACCTCGCCTGGTGCGCCAGCGAGATCGCGCGTGTCGCGGACGATGTGGACGACGGCCGAGCCGAGGTAGGCGTCGATCTCGGCGCTCGCATAGCGCTCGCTTCCGAGCAGCAGGAGCGATCCAACGAGGTGGTCGAGCCTCCCGCCGCCCGAGCCGAGCACGACGATCCGAGCCGGATCGTGCGAGATCG
This sequence comes from uncultured Thermoleophilia bacterium, assembly GCA_963829285.1. Lineage (GTDB taxonomy): Bacteria > Actinomycetota > Thermoleophilia > Gaiellales > Gaiellaceae > Gaiella. The sequence goes on from CAWHHW010000005.1 coordinate 252,540, forward strand.
CCTCGTCGAGCGCGAGCTCGAGATCGGTCGCATCCTTGGCAACCGGGTGCCGTTCGATCCGCGTGCCCGCCGCTTCCGCGGCGGCGAGCCCTTCAGGCGTAACGGAGTCGAAGTCACCGATCGCGAGGTTGATGTGCAAACCGAGTGCAAGCGCCCGGTCGACTCCTCCGTCGGCGGCGATCACGGTTGCGTCGGCGGGCAGCTCCGGGATCGACGCAGGAGAGGCATGGCCTCCGGCTACTACAACAGTGGTTCCGTGCTGCACGCGCATACCTCCGCTGGCATTACCCAGATCAGGTTCTGCGGGTCGGTGGCGCGTCGAGCCACCCTCTCAGCCCGGTCGTAGCCCGAGCTCCCCGTTTCGCTGCGCCGATAGTAGCGCGACTGCGCTCAGCTATCGGCGCGAACGCCGCGCCACACGCCCCGCACGAGCGGCATTGCCCTCCCTCCGGGCAGCGCCTGGTGCTGTCGAGGCTGTGGATCCCCTGCTACACTCCCCCGTCGGCGGTCACCGACTGCCTCCTTCTCACGTCATGAAGACCTACACCGCCAAGCCGGGAGAGATCCAGCGCGACTGGTACGTCGTCGACGCCGAGGGGAAGACCCTGGGCCGACTCGCGACGCAGATCGCCGACACCCTGCGTGGCAAGCGCAAGCCGCAGTACACGCCGCATGTCGACACGGGCGACTTCGTCGTCGTGATCAACGCGGAGAAGATTCATCTCACCGGCCAGAAGCTCGACCAGAAGATGGTCTACCGTCACTCCGGTTTCCCGGGTGGGCTGAAGACGCGGACGATGCGCGAGCAACTCGACCGCCGCCCGACGGAAGTGATCCGCAAGGCGGTCAAGGGCATGCTGCCGAGGAACAAGCTCGCCGCGGCGCAGCTGACCAAGCTCAAGGTCTATGCAGGCCCCGAGCATCCCCACGCCGCGCAGGCGCCGAAAGACCTGGAGCTCTAGATGGCAGAGATCGCGCAGTATCTCGGTACCGGCAAGCGCAAGACCTCGGTCGCGCGCGTCATCCTGCGGCCGGGCGACGGCAAGACGTGGATCAACGGCCGCACGCTCGAGGAGTACTTCCCGCGCGCCTCGCACCGCACGGCTGCGCTGCGCCCGTTCAAGACAGCGGGAGCGGAGGGCACCTACGACCTGCGCGTCCGTGTGCACGGCGGCGGCATCAGCGGCCAGGCCGGCGCGGTTCGGCACGGCATCGCCCGGGCCCTTGTCGAGGCCGATCCCGAGCTTCGCGTTGCACTGAAGCGCGAGGGCTACCTCACGCGCGATGCCCGCCAGGTGGAGCGCAAGAAGGCCGGTCTGCACAAGGCCCGCAAAGCACCACAGTTCTCGAAGCGCTAGCGCTTCGAGAACTGTCGAAGGGGCGAGGCGCCTGCCTTGCCCTCGTGTGAAGGTCAACTCCCAATGGCTCGCACTCACTTCGGAACCGACGGCGTGCGCGGAATCGTCGGCGACACGCTCACGCTCGATCTGGTGGAGCGGTTGGGTCGCGCCGCCACGGCGTGGTCGGGACAGGGGCGCGTCTTCGTCGGCCGGGATACGCGCGGCTCCGGGCCTGCGCTCGAGGAGGCAATCGTGCGCGGCATCGTCTCTGCCGGCGGCACCGCCGTGTCGGAGGTGTGCTGCCGACGCCTGCCGTCGCGCTGCTCGCGCAGGACCTCGGCATCGTTCTCTCCGCCTCCCACAACCCGCCGGAGTACAACGGGGTCAAGTTCTTCGACGCCGAGGGCCACAAGCTGTCGGATGCCGACGAGGAGGCGATCGAGGCGCTGCTCGACTTCGTTCCCGTGGGCGGCGGCTCGGTCGAGGTGGCAGACGCTGCCGCGGACGGCTACGTCGAGCACATCCTCGAGCATTTCGGCGACCGACCTGACAGGCCTGCGGATCGCAGTCGACTGCGGGAACGGTGCCTACTCGGCGATCGCGCCCGGTGTCTTCGAGCGAGCTCGGCGCCGAGGTGACGACGGTCGCGGCGATGCCTGACGGCTCGAACATCAACGTGGGCTGTGGCGCCACGGATCTCCGTCTCCTGCAGGACGTCGTGCGCACGGGTGGCTATCACCTGGGGGTGGCGTTTGACGGCGACGGCGATCGCATGCTGGCGGTTGCCGAAACGGGTGAGCCGCTCGACGGGGACGCAATCCTGGCCGTGCTGGCGCTCGCCCTCGGAGTCGACACGGTCGCCGTGACGACGATGTCGAATCTCGGCTTCCACCGGCTGATGAGTGAGCACGGCATCCGGGTGCTGACGACCGACGTCGGGGATCGGTACGTGCTGGCGGCGATGCGGGCGGAGGGGGCCGTGCTCGGCGGCGAGGAGTCCGGCCATCTGATCTGGCTCGACGGCCACGTGACGGGTGACGGGCTCGCCGCCGCCCTGCTGCTTTGCCGGGCGATCGACGGCGGTTCGCTCGCCGAGGCCGCAGCGGTCTTGCGGCGGCTCCCCCAGGCGAAGGAGAACGTTCGCGTGGCCCGTCCCGGTGTGTCGCCCGCGGTCGCCGCCGAGGTCGCGCGACTGAACGACGAGCTCGACGGGAGTGGTCGCATTCTCGTGCGCGCCTCGGGCACGGAGCCGCTCGTGCGGGTGCTCGTCGAGTCCGAGAGCGAGGAGGAGGCCGCGACCCTCTGTGGTACAGTCGCCAATCTCGTCCGGTCGGAGCTCGGCGACTAGATTTCGAGCACCGACGCCCGCGGGATACATCCGAGGAAGCGGTGGAGTCAATCCCAACGCCGGCGGCAGGCGGAGACGACGAAGGAGGATTCGCCAATGTGTGGGATCATCGGATACGTGGGGCCGCGGGAGTGCAAGCACCTCCTCCTCTTCGGTCTCGAACGGCTCGAATACCGCGGCTACGACTCGGCGGGAATCGCGCTCCTCGAGGATGGCGGGCTGCGCTACACGCGCGCTGTCGGCAACCTCCAGAACCTGAAGCGCGCTGCCGGTGACGACGCGTCACCCGCGACGACCGGCCTGGGACACACGCGTTGGGCGACCCACGGCGGCGTCACCGAGGCGAACGCGCACCCGCTCGCAGGTGATGACCCTGCCGAGCTCGCGATCGTCCTCAACGGCATCGTCGAGAACTACCGCGAGCTGCGCACGCGCCTCAGCGAGGGCGGGCACGTCTTCGCGTCCGAGACCGACGCCGAGACGGTCACCCACCTGATCGAAGAGCACTACGACGGCGACCTCCTGGAGGCGACTCGCCTGGCGTTCAACGAGCTCGAGGGCCACTTTGCCTTCGTCGTCATCCACCGCGACCATCCGGGCGTCCTCGTCGGCGCGCGGATGCAGTGCCCGCTCGTCGTCGGCCTCGGGCAGGGGGAGACGTTCCTCGCCTCGAACGCGTCCGCCTTCCTCCGGGAGACGCGAGAGGTGCACTTCCCGGAGGACGGCGACCTCGTCTCGATCACGGCCGAGGGCGCCCGTTTCGTGCGCGCCGAAGACGGCAGCGCGGTCGAACGTGAGCTGGTCGAGCTCGACTGGGACGACGAGAGCGCCGAGAAGGCCGGGTTCGAGACGTTCATGCTGAAGGAGATCTACGAGCAGCCCGATGCCGTCGCCGAGACGATCGGCGACCGCGTGCGCCACGGCCGTCTCGAGCTGGAAGGGCTCGGCATGGACGACGCCGACCTGAAGGTGCTGCGCCGCATCGTGATCCTCTCTGCCGGAACCTCCTACCACGCTGCCGTCGCGGGGCGCTACGCGATCGAGGAGTGGGCGCGGGTGCCGGTCGAGCACGACATCGCCTCCGAGTGGATCTACCGCAACCCCGTGCTCGATGCGAGCACGCTCGTGATCGGCATCTCCCAGTCGGGCGAGACGCGCGACACGATTGCGGGCATGAAGCTCGCCCGCGAGATGGGCGCCCGCACGGTCGCGATCACGAACATGATGGGCTCGCAGATCACGCGCGAGGTCGACTCGGTGTTGTACACCCGCGCCGGCCTCGAGGTGAGCGTCGCTGCGTCGAAGACGTTCACGGCGCAGGTGAGCCTGCTGTTTCTCGTCGCGCTCAAGCTGGCGCAGGTGCGCGAGACGCTGCCGACCGGCGAGCTGACGTTCATCCTCGACGAGGTCTACAACTTGCCGGAGAAGATCCAGCAGTTCCTCGACGGCGACCACCCGATCGACGAGATCGCGCAACGCCACTTCGAGAAGCCGTTCTTTCTCTACCTCGGCCGCCACATCGGCCTGCCGGTGGCGCTCGAGGGTGCGCTGAAGCTGAAGGAGATCTCGTACATCCCGACCGAGGCGTACTCGGCCGGCGAGATGAAGCACGGGCCGATCGCGCTGCTCGACGAGTCGACGCCGGTCGTCGTGATCGCGACGCGCAGCCACGTCTACGACAAGATGGTCTCGAACATCCAGGAGGTCCGCGCGCGCGGCGCCCACGTGATCGCGGTCGCGACCGACGGCGACGAGGACATCCAGCACCACGCCGACGACGTGATCTACATCCCGCGCTCACCGGCGTTCCTCCAGACCGTGCTGGCCGTCGTGCCGCTGCAACTGCTCGCCTACCGGATCGCACGGCTGCGCGGCCTCAACGTCGACCAGCCGCGGAACCTCGCAAAGACCGTCACGGTCGAGTAGGAGGCAGGTGACAGGCTTCAGCCTGTCTCCCGGGTTGCGCGCATGACGAGTCACGACCGGGAGCCGCCACCGCCCTACAGCACCGCCTCGGTGCGCGTGCTTCGGCTGCCGGGTGGGGAGGAGAACGACGACCGCCTCGCAGTGGAGGAGCCGTTGGAGATCCGCATCGGTGGCAAGCCAGTTGCAGTGACGATGCGGACGCCGGGGCACGACGAGGAGCTTGCGCTCGGGTTTGCGCTCTCGGAAGGGCTGCGACCGGCCGCTGCGCGCGTGCCCGATGACCTGGCCGCGAACACGATCGAGCTCGACGCGCCCGGCTTCGACCCCGAGCGGCTGGCGCGGTCGTTCTACACGACGTCGTCCTGTGGGGTCTGTGGCAAGGGGGCGCTCGAGGCGATCGCGGTCGAGTCGCCACCGGTCGAGAGCGGGCTGACGATCTCGGCCGCCACCGTGAGCCTGCTCCCCGAGCGGCTGCGCAAGGCGCAGGCCGCATTCGCCTCCACCGGAGGGCTCCACGCCACAGGCCTCTTCACCGCAGACGGCGGGCTTCTCCACGCGCGCGAGGACGTCGGCCGGCACAACGCGATGGACAAGGTGATCGGCCGCGCCTTCCTCGACGGGCTCCTGCCGCTCGCGGATCTTGTGCTCTGCGTCAGCGGGCGGCTCTCGTTCGAGCTCGTCCAGAAAGCCGCTGTTGCCGGGTGCCCTGTGCTCGTTGCGGTCGGCGCTCCCTCGTCGCTCGCCGTCGAGCTTGCCGCCGACCGCGGCGTCACGCTCTGCGGCTTCGTCCGCGACGGCCGCCTGAACGTCTACACCCGGGCCGAGCGCGTCAGCGCCTGAGCGCGCGCTCGAGATCGACCCCTCCGGCGACGTCGAGCATCGCGCGGGCGAGGATCGATTCGGGATCGCGGTCGAGCCAGACGAGACCGATCGTGCGGGTCGTCGCCGGCCGGACGAGCGGGATCGCCTTCATGCCGGTGGGAACGTCGAAGACGTGGAGCCAGGCATGAGCCATCACGCTCGACCATGGCCCATCCTGGACGTGTGAGAAGAGCGTCGAGATCGAGTTCGTCTCGAGTGTCGGCCGCGGCTCGGCTCCCGCCGAACGGAAGATGCCGTCGACGATCCGCCGGTTCTGCATGTCGCTAGTGAGCAGGCAGAGCGGAAGCGTTGCAGCGGCAGCCCAGGTCACGTCGTCGTGCGCCGCGAACGGCCCGGCCGAGTCGGTGAGCAGCATGTAGTGCTCCTCGTACAGCGCGTGCGTCCTGACCCCCGTGAGTGGCTCGGAGTCGAGATAGGTGAGCCCGAGATCGAGCTCGAACTCCTGCAGGCCCTGCTCGATCTGCCGTGAGTTGAGCGATCGCACCACCACCGTGAGGCCCGGGTGACTCGCGCACAGGGGCGTCGTGAGGAGCGACAGGGACGGCAACGAGGTCGGGATTGCTCCGATCCGCAGCCGGCCCGAGAGCCCTCCGCGCAGAGCGGCGAGGTCGCTGTCGAGCCCGCTGACGTCGGCGAGGATCTGGCGTGCCCACTCGAGGACGCGCTCGCCCTCCGGAGTCAGCCCCTCGTACCGCTGTGCACGGCGGACGATCGGGATGCCGAGGTCTTCCTCGAGCTTGCGGACGCCGGCCGAGAGCGCAGGCTGCGAGACGTTGCAGGCCGCGGCTGCCCTGCGGAAATGCTGCTCACGCGCGAGCGCGACGAGGTACTCGAGCTGACGGACGAGCACTCCTACCTCCCAATAGCTTCAAGTCGATAAGCATATGTTATCAAGTGATCGCCGGCCTGGCTTGGACATTCCAGCCATTCGGCCCTACTCTCGGTGGCACCTCGTGTCGCGCAACCTCATCACGCTGATCGGGAAGACGTCGACCAACGGGCGCCTTCCCTCGGCCCTCGATCTCCTGCGCGAGGCGGCCGACGACCACGGCGAGATCACGGACGCCGACCGGCGCCACGCCGCGGCGGTGACGGGGCTGCCGGAGGCGACCGTGTACGGGATCTCCTCCTACTACGACGACCTCACGCAGGCTCGTGGTGCCCGTCACGTGCGCGTCTGTACGGGAACAGCTTGCTGGGCCGCGTCGCGCGAGAACCACGTCCACGAGCTCGAGAGCGGGCTCGGGGTGCCCATGGGAGAGCGCAGCGACGACGGAGCGGTCTCACTCGGCGAGACGGTCTGCCTCGGCTTCTGCCACTCCAGCCCTGCCGTGCGCGATGGTGACACGGTCGACGCCGGGCCCGGCGCGATCGCACGCGTGCTGGATGGCGGTGCGACTGATGCAGGCGAGCCCGAGTGGCAGAGCGCGCTCGACGAGCCAGTGCTGCTCACTGCGGGTGACTTCTCCGGCCTGCGCACCGCGCTCGGCGGCTCGCCCGAGGCGCTCCTCGCGCAGGTGAAGGAAGCGAACCTCCGTGGGCGGGGCGGGGCCGGCTTCCCGGCAGGGGCCAAGTGGGAGTTTGCGCGCGGCGCCGCCGGCGATCGGAAGTTCATCGTGGTCAACGGCGACGAGGGCGATCCCGGCTCGTACATCGACAAGTACCTGATGGAGCGCAATCCGTCGTTGCTGCTCGAAGGGATGGCGCTCGCCGGCTTCGCCGTCGGTGCCGGCACGGGCTACGTCTTCGTGCGCTCGGAGTATCCGCGCTCGAAGCCCGCCCTCGACGCTGCTCTGCGTGACGCCTACGCCGCCGGCGATCTCGGCGACGACATCTATGGCAGCGGCTTCTCGTTCCACGTCGATGTAGTCGAGGGCGCCGGGTCGTACGTCGTCGGTGAGGAGACGGCCTTGCTCGCTTCACTCCATGGACTGCGCGGCACCGTGTCGGCGCGACCGCCGTTCCCGGCCGAGAAGGGATACCTGGGCCGGCCGACGGTCGTCAACAACGTCGAAACGCTCTGCAACGCACCCTTCATCGCGCGCCGCGGGGCTGCGGCGTATGCGGCGATCAGCCCGGGCGCGACGCCAGGCTCGAAGCTCGTGTGCCTGAACGAGCGGTTCGAGCGGCCCGGCGTCTACGAGGTTCGGTTCGGCACGTCGATCCGCGAGATCTGCGAGGGCCTCGGCGGCGGGATGCGCGACGGCCGCTCGATCAAGGCGCTGCAGATCGGCGGGCCGCTCGCGGGGATCCTCCCCGGTCACCTCCTCGACACGCCCTTCGACTTCGACTCGCTCGCCGCGGTCGGCTGCATGGTCGGGCACGGCGGCATCGTCGCCTTCGACGACACGACCGGCATGCGCGATCTCGCGCGCCACCTCCTTCACTTCGGCGCGACCGAGAGCTGCGGCAAGTGCTTCCCCTGCCGCATCGGGCTGCAACGCGCGCTCGAGCTGGTGCAGGGCGACGAAGCGGTCGACAGGGAGCTGCTCGAAGAGCTGCTCGAGACGCTCGAGGTCGCGAGCCTCTGCGCCCACGGCGGCGGGATGCCGGCCCCGATCCGCAGCCTGATCCGCTTCTTCCCCGACGAGCTGGGGGTGACGGCGTGAACGTCGAAGTCGACGGGGTAGCCGTCGAGGTAGAGCCCGGCGCGACGATCCTCGACGCCGCCCGCCTCGCGGAGCAATGGGTGCCGACACTCTGCTTCGACGATCGCCTCGCGCCGTTCGGAGCCTGCCGCGTCTGTCTCGTGGGGGTGGAGGGGGCACGGGCTCCCGTGCCTGCGTGCACCACACCCTGTCGTGAGGGAATGAAGATCGAGACCGCCGAGCCGCGCGCGCGCCGGATCGCCGCGAACGTCGTCGAGCTCGTGCTCTCGGAACTGCCCGACCCGCCCGCCGCCCACACGGAGCTGGCGCTCGTCGCCGGCCGACTTGGGGTCGAGTCCCCACGCTGGACGGGGATTGTGCACGAGCGGCGCCACGACGAGCGGCACCCGTACCTCAGCTTCCACCACGAGCTGTGTATCTCGTGCGGGCGGTGCGTTCGCGCCTGTGACGAGGTGCAGGGCGCCTTTGCGCTGACGGCGACGGGGCGTGGTTTCCATGCCAATGTCGCTGCCGGGCTCGACTCCGGTTTCACCGATTCCACGTGCGTCTCGTGTGGGGCGTGCGCAGACACCTGTCCCACCGAAGCGATCGGCGAGCGCCTTCTGCTCGGTCTCGCCGCCGCCTCCGCGAGCGAAGGGAGCACCCATGACGACTGATGCGCGTTTCGACTTCACGACGACCACGACCTGCGGGTACTGCGGCGTCGGCTGCCGCCTCGAGGCCCACGGCCGCCAGGGCAAGGTCGCGTCGATCTCTCCTGCACTCGACGGGCCCGCGAACCGCGGGCACACGTGCGTCAAGGGTCGCTTCGCACACCAGTTCACGCGCGCGCGAGATCGGCTGACGGCACCGCTGATCAAGGAGAGCGGCACCTTCCGCCTCGCCTCTTGGGACGAGGCGCTCGACCGTCTCGCAGCGGAGTTCAACCGGATCAAGGCAGAGCACGGCCCTGATGCAATCGCGGGGCTGGCCTCGTCGCGTGCGACGAACGAAGATTGCTACGCGATGCAGCGGGTGTTCCGGGCCGCCATCGGCACGCACAACATCGACAACTGCTCGCGCGTCTGCCATTCCCCGACGTCCTATGCGCTGCGGAAGTCGCTCGGCCTCTCGGGCTGCACCGGCTCGTTCGACGACATCGAGGCCGCCCAGGTGCTGCTGGTGATCGGCGCGAATCCGACCGCCGGCCATCCTGTTGCCGGCGCGCGGATGAAGCAGGCTGCGCTCGCGGGCACGAAGATCATCACCGCCGATCCACGACGCATCGAGCTCGCCGACCATGGTGTGCTGCACTGCGGGATCAGGCCCGGCACGAACGCGGCGTTCCTGAACGGGCTCACGCACGTCGTCATCCGGGACAGGCTCGTCGATGAGCAGTACGTCGCCGAGCGCACCGAGGGGTATGCGGAGATGGCCGACCTCGTCGCCGACTACACGCCTGCCGAAGTCGAGCGGATCACCGGTGTGCCGGCCGCCGACATCGAGCGTGCGGCGAGGCTCTACGGCGAGGCCGAGCGCGCCTCGATCTCGTGGGGGCTCGGAGTCACCGAGCAGCGCTACGGCTCCGAATGCGTGCAGATGATCTGCAATCTCGCGCTGATCACGGGGAAGATCGGCAAGCCAGGATGCGCGCTGCTCCCGCTGCGTGGCCAGAACAACGTGCAGGGCTCGTCCGACATGGGCGCGCTGCCGGACACGTTCACCGCCTACCGCGCGGTCGGCGACGAGGACACCGCGCGCATGTACGAGGACCTGTGGGGCGTCTCGATGAAGCGCGAGCGCGGACTGAAGATGCCCGAGATGTTCGACGCGGCGATCGAGGGGCGAATCAAGGCGATGTGGATCTGCGGCTACGACGTCGCCCAGTCCGACCCCGACCTCGACCACGTCACCGAGGCGCTCGGGAACCTCGAGTTCCTCGTCGTCCAGGACATCTTCGAGAACGAGACCTCGAAGTTCGCCCACGTCGTTCTGCCGGCCTCGGCCTTCCTCGAGAAGAAGGGAACGTTCACGAACGCGGAGCGCCGGATCCAGCTCGTGCAGCCGGTCGCCGACCCTCCGGGTGCTGCGAAGACGGACTTCGAGATCTGCAAGCTCGTCTCGAGCCGTCTCGGTCACGAGATTCCCTGGGAAGGGCCAGAGGATGCGATGGCGGAGATCGCTGCGACGACGCCTGACTTTGCCGGTGTCACGTACGAGCGGCTCGGGCGCAAGGGGCTGCAGTGGCCTGTCGCGGCCGACGGCACGGACTCGCCCATGCTCTACAGCGACGGGTTCATGCTGCCCGGGGGCAAGGCGCGTCTTGCCGCACTGAGCTACAAGGAGCCGGGCGACGAAGTGAGCGAGACCTTCCCGCTGATCCTCGTCACGGGCAGGCGGCTCGAGCACTACAACGCGGGCACGATGACCAGGCGCACGGGCAACCTCGAGCTGCTCCCCAAGGACTGGCTCGAGATCCACCCGGACGATGCGGCGCAGCTCGGTATTGCCGACGGCGAGCCGGTGGAAGTGCGGAGCCAACACGGCGCGATCGAGGTCGAGGCGCGGATCACCGAGCGCATCGAGCCGGGGAACGTGTTCACGGCGTTCCACTTCCCGGAGGTGAGGACGAACCTCCTGGTCGGGCCGTCCGCGGACATCAACACGAGCTGTCCCGAGTACAAGGTGATTGCGGTCGCGGTGACGCCGGTACGCGTGCCCGAGCGCGCGCTCTCGACCGTCTCCTAGAGGCTTGATGACCGTCGGCGGTGCGGTGCTCGCGGGTGGGCGTTCGGCTCGGATGGGCGCGGAGAAGGCGCTGCTCGACTGGCGCGGCACGCCGGCCGTCGTTCATGCCGCCGAGACGGTTCGGGCCGGAGTGGGCGGAGGGCCTGTCTGCGTCGTTCGTGCTCCCGGGCAGGTGTTGCCGTCGCTCGACGCAATCGTCGTCGATGACGCAGTCGCCCACGGCGGGCCGCTCGCCGCGCTGCTCGTGGGCCTGGAGGCGCTCGCCGGGAAGGCGGACGTCGTGTTCGCGTGCGGCGTCGACACGCCGCTGCTCGTGCCTGCCTTCGTCCGCGCAGTGTGTGGTGCGCTGCGCGAGGGTGATGACGCGGTCGTGCCGGTGATCGGTGGGCGTGACCAACCGCTGCTCGCGGCCTACCGGGTGGCGATCACCCAGGGTTTGCGGGACTTGCTCGACCGGGGGGCGTCGGGGTTGCGGGACATCCCCGGTGCCTGCTCGGTGCGCACCCTGAGCGAGGACGAGCTGCTCGTGAGCACGGGGCTCGCAGCAGCCGATCCGATGCTGCGCTCCGCGCTGAACGCGAACACGCCGGAAGAGTGGGCAGAGCTCGTGAGCGGTTCGGCGTCGTAGGGGCGACGCGCACGCGTAGCCCTCAGGGCGGCTCCTCCGGAAGATCCGTGCGGCAGACCAGGGCGACGCATGCGCGTCGCCCCTACGACAAGGATGTGGGATGGGCCTGAGGGGTATCTTGGGCGCCTGAGCCGTATGCACGCGCGCTCAGCGAGCCGGAACACCGCTGTGTTTCTGAGCGGTTCGGTGTCGTAGGGGCGACGCGCACGCGTCGCCCTCGGGGCGGCTCGTCCGCAGGATCCGTGCGGCAGACCAGGGCGACGCATGCGCGTCGCCCCTACGACAAGGCTAGGAGCCGCCCTCGACCTCGCCCGTCCCGATCAAGACGGTCTCGCCGCCGTCGAGCAGGAGTGTGAGGCGGCCGTCGTCGGTGATCGCGCCCCCGGTGCCGGTGTGGCCCCCGACGTGCACGCGCCGGCCTTGCACGGCGTTCCGGTGCTCGAGCTCATCGGCGAGGCAGGCGAGCCCGTCGCTGAGCCAGGCGCTGTAGCGCCACTCGAGCTCGATCAGCAGCGACGTGAGGATGATGCCGCGGTTGAACGTCCGGTCGGTCTCGATGCGAAGCGACGAGGCGGGCGTGCGGGGCTTCGACGGCAGCTCGGACCTGGTCTGGTTGACGTTGATCCCGATCCCGCAGGCAACCGCCCCGTCGGCCGCCTCGAGCAGGATCCCGGCCACCTTCCGCGACTTCACGAGCACGTCGTTCGGCCAGCGCACAACGGCCGGCACTGCGGCTTCCCGCTCGAGTGCGGCTGCGACGGCAAGCCCGGCCACGATCGAGAGCTCCTGCTGTGCCGACTCGGACGGTGGCCGCAGCAGCACCGAGCAGAGGAGGGCGGTCGAGGGCGCATCGTCCCAACTCCGGCCACAGCGGCCTCGGCCGGAGGTCTGGTGCTCCGCGACGGCAACCGTGCCGTGAGGGAACTCGCCGCCGCGGACGAGATCCTGGGTCGACGACGTCTCCATGACATGGAGATACGGATCTCCGAGCCCACCGCGCAGCAGGGGGCGGAACCGTTCCGGCTCGAGCTCACTCATGGTCGCCCACACGTCTGAGCCGCTTCGTCTCGCCGCGCCGCTTCTTGGCGTCGAGACGCTGTTCCTTCGACGCTCGCGACGGCCGCGTCGGCACGCGACGTCGTTCTACGCGAAGGGCATCGGCGAGTCGGGCGACGAGCCGGTCGATCGCCAACTCGCGGTTGCGGAGCTGGCTGCGCTCGTCCTGCGCGATCGCGCGCACGACAGGGCCTGCCTTCCCGAGGACGCGGCGCTTCTGGTGCTCGGTCAGCGCGGTCGACGACTCGACCTCGAAGACCGCTTCGACGCGTGTCTCGGACGTGTTTGCGTGCTGACCGCCGGGCCCGCTCGAGCGCGACACGCGCAGCTGGATCTCGGAGAGCGGAAGCACCACGGAACGGGTGACCCGTCGGGTTGCACGATCGACGGCATCGCTCATGAGCGAAAAGGTAGCTGCCGTCTTCCCACCGATATGGGTGGTTTGGGAGAATGTCCTCGTGGCTTGCATCCTGCTCGATGTCGACGGTGTTCTGCATGTCTCGGGAGAGCCGATCCCGGGGGCTGTCGAGGCCGTCACGCGGCTTCGTCAGCACGGCCACTCGCTCCGGTTTGTCACCAACAACTCCACCCGTCCGCGGGAGACGCTGGCCGAGGAGCTCCGTCTGCTCGGCTACGAGCTCGACGACGACGAGCTGCAGACGCCGCCGCGCGCCGCCGCCTCGGAGCTCACCGGCAAGCGCGTGTTCGCGCTCGTGATGGGAGCGATCGTGCCTGACCTGGAGGGGCTCGAGCTCGTCGGCGACCATGCCGACGCGGTGTTGCTCGGCGGCTGCGACGAGACGACAGAGCCGAACCAGGTGTTCTCGTGGATGAACCTCGGCCGTGCGTTCGCGGAGCTCCAGCTGGGCGCCGAGCTGTTCTGCCTTCACAAGAACAAGTGGTGGCAGACGAGCCGCGGGCCGCTGCTCGATGCCGGCGCGTACGTCGCCGGGCTCGAATACGCGACGGGCGTCGACGCAACGATTCTCGGCAAGCCGAGCCCGGCCTACTTCGCCGCCGCCCTCGACGCGCTCGGTGCAGAGCCGGAGCTGACCTGGATGGTGACCGACGACGTCGAGGCAGACGTGCGCGGCGCCCAGATCTTCGGCATGCGGACTGCGCTCGTACGCACCGGCAAGTTCCGGCCCGAGACGCTGGACGGCTCGGGCCTCGTGCCAGAGATCGTCCTCAGCTCCGTGGCGCAGTTCCCCGACTGGCTCGAACGGTCGTTGTAGTGCCCGTCAAGATCGGCACCGACCTGATCGAGATCGAGCGAATCGCGCGGGCGCTCGAGCGGCCCGGATTCCGCGACCGCTGCTTCACGAAGGCAGAGCAGGCGTACTGCGAGACACGGCGGAACCCGGCCGAGAGCTACGCAGCGCGGTTCTGTGGCAAGGAGGCGGTCGGCAAGGCGCTCGGCTGCGGCGTACGGTTCACCTGGAAGGACATCGAGATCGTCGGTCCCCCGAAGCCCGGCGTCACGCTGACGGGGCGTACCGCCGGGTATGCAGAGAAGGTCGGGATGAGCGAGATCGACGTCTCCCTGACCCATTCGCACACGATGGCGGGCGCCGCCTGCGTTGTGCAGCTAGATGCTTGATGCCTGACCAGGGCTACGAGCCCCTCTTCACCGCGGCCGAGATGCGTACCGCCGAGGAGGCGTACCCGGGCTTCCCGGCAACGGCAGGCGAATTGATGGAGCGGGCCGGCGCTGCGGTCGCGTTCGAGGCGATGCGTGTGTTCCCGCAGGCGCACCGGTTCGCGGTTGTCTGTGGCGGCGGCTCGAACGGTGGCGATGGGAGGATCGCGGCTCGGTTCCTGCGCGAAGCTGGCCGCGAGGCGGTCGAGACTGATGCGGTCGAGGGGTGCGACGTCGTCATCGACGCGCTCTTCGGCACCGGTTTCCACGGCGAGCCTCGACCGGAGGCAGCTGCCCTGATCGCGCGGATCAACGCGTGCGGGTCGCCGGCCGTCGCCGTCGACGTTCCCTCCGGTGTCGACGCCTCTACAGGAGAGGTCGCGGGTGCGGCGGTTCGCGCTGCGCTGACCGTCACGTTCCACGCCCGCAAGGTCGGGCTCGCGGTTGCTCCGGGCCGATTCCACACGGGCGAGGTCGTCGTGGCCGACATCGGTCTCGACTCGACGGAGACGGCGGCCCGCCGTGCTTTGCCCGGCCTCCTGGCGCAGGTTCCGCGTCGCTCCGCGCCCGACTCCAAGTTCACCGCCGGAGCCGTGCTCGTCGTCGGAGGCGCTCCCGGCACGACCGGCGCTCCTGTTCTCGCGGCGATGGCCGCGCTTCGGGCCGATGCGGGTTACGTCACGGTTGCCGTCCCGCAGCATTGTCTTGCCGCCGTCGAAGCGCTCGCGCCCGAGCCGGTCAAACGTGGCTTCTACTGGGAGGACGCAGAGGAGACGATCGCCGCCGAGGCGGCGCGGGCGGCGGTAGTGGCGATCGGGCCTGGGCTCGGCCGCAGTCCCGAGGCACATTCCCTCGTGGCAGCGCTTCTCGCCCGCCTCGAACTGCCGGTCGTCGTCGATGCCGACGCCCTGTTCGGCTTCGACCCGGTCCCGCGGGCACACCCGACGGTCATCACGCCGCACGTGGGTGAGCTGGCGCGGCTGCTCGACCGTGACTCCGCGTGGGTCGACGATCACCGGCTCGAAGCGGCTCGGGCGGCGGCAGAGCGGTACGGCGCCGTCGTGCTGCTGAAGGGTGCGGACACGATCGTGTTGGCTCCCGAGGGCGGCGCGGTCGTCTGCGACTCGGGCCCTCCGTCACTCGCGACAGCGGGCACCGGCGACGTGCTCACGGGCGTTGTGGCGGCCTTCATTGCAAAGGGCCTCGACCCCGTCACGGCCGCCGCAGCCGCCGCGATCGCCCACGGGCTCGCTGCCGCCGCCGCGCCTCACCAGGCCGGGCTCGTGGCGAGCGACGTGGTCTCGGCGCTGCCGCGCGTCCTTTCGTAGGAATCCTGCAGACAGGGGATAGTGCCTCGGAACGATTACCCCTTCCGGGGGACGGGGACGCTGTCGATAGTGCCGACATTCAAGGTAGTAAGAGCCCCCATGACGCCCCCCCGATTCGAGCCGGCGTCATTCCCGAAGGAGAGAGAATGAAGAGAAACGCGCGAAAGCGTCGGCTTGCGCTCGTAGTCCTCGCGGCATTGATCGTCTCGGCGTCGGCGTATGCGTTTACGGCATCCAACACCGTGCCCGCGTCGAATGCAGGTGACGGCTCTGGCACGATCAGCGGCTACACCGTGAGCAGCGTTGCGTACGTGCTCGCGGCGGCGACCCCGTCGAACATCGACAAGGTCACGTTCACGATCGCCCCGGCGGCCGCTGCGTCGGTGCAGGCGAAGCTCACCTCGGCCGGTACGACATACACCGCGTGCACAAACGCATCCGGCGCCGTTACGTGTGACTTCTCGCCCGACGTCGCTGTGACGTCGGCCGATCAGCTACGCGTGATCGCCGCGAACTAGGCAACGACGAAACGACGCCTACGGCCGGGGGCAGGATTGCCCTGCTCCCGGCCGAGCCACTCCGAGCCCCCATGACCAAGAGCCCACTTACCAGCGCCTTCGCCACCATCTCGGCCGTTCTCCTTCTCGGTGCGGCCTGGTTCGTCTTCGCACCGCCTCAGCTCGGCGGAAGCACGCGGTTCGTGGTGACGTCGGGCACGAGCATGGTGCCGAAGATCCACAAGGGAGACCTCGCCCTCGTGCGCCGAAGCGGCGGCACTCCGTCTGTGGGCGACGTGATCCTCTACAACAGCCACACGTTGCACCGCGGCGTGTTGCACCGGATCGTCGCCCTCGACGGCAACCGCTTTGTGATGCAGGGCGACAACAACGACTTTCGCGACGGCGAGCATCCCACCGTTGGCCAGGTGGAGGGGAAGCTGTGGATCGTGATTCCTGGCGTCGGCACGGGAATCGCGTGGCTGCACCAGCCGATCAACTTCGCGATCGTCCTCTTCCTGCTCGTGTTCGGCTCGCTTGCGAGCGGCCGGGAGATCTCCAGGCGCCGGCAGCCGCAGAGCCTACGCCCGCTCTCGCCGGGGAAGCCGTCTGCGCCGCGAGAGCCGAGCGACGCGGTCGTCTCCGCTGCGCGCGGAGCGGTCGTGCCGGCCGCGATCGGCTTCGTCTTCTTCGCGCTCCTCGCCCTCGTCGCATGGTCGGCTGCGGACGTGCGCCAGCAGACGCGGCCGGGCGGCTACTCCCACACGGGATCATTCTCGTACGCGGCCGGGGTGCCGAAGAGCACGGTGTATCCCACCGGCCGGGTCGAGACGGGCGATGCGGCGTTCGTCAAGCTCGTCCACCGCGTCAACGTCGCGTTCGACTACCGGCTCGACTCGAGCCTGCCGAGTAACGTGCGCGGCGGGATCGGGCTCGACGCCCGCATCGAGGACGGCAGCGGCTGGAGTCGTGTCGTCCCGATCGCGCACTTGAAGCCGTTCGACGGCGGCGCCGCGCGGACAGAAGGCGTTCTCGACCTCGCCCGCCTGGAGGCGATGGGCGCCCGCCTGCGCGACCTCACGGGCTCGGGGATCACGTCGTTCGTCGTCACCCTGCAGCCGCGGGTCGATGTTGCAGGCTACGTGGGCGGCGCCGTCGTCGACAAGACGTTCGCGCCCGAGCTCAAGTTCAACCTCGACGAGGTGTCGTTGCGACTCGACGGCTCGGACGGAACGTCGCCGGAGTTGACACCGCGGCTCGAAGGCACGGTCACCACGGCGCAGCCCGGCCGTGTCGGGCTCGGGCCGCTGTCGCTCCCGGTCTCCGGGACGCGCGCCTTCGCCGCTCTCGGAGTCGTTGTCACGCTGTTGCTGCTTCTCGGAGCGGCGGTGTTGCTCGCCCGCAGCGGCTCGCGCTCGGAGGAAGACCGCATTACGGCGCGGTACGGGAACCGGATCGTCCGCGCGGCGACGTCTGTCCCTGAGGGACGGTGGATCACCGATGTCGCCAGTATCGATGCGCTCGTTCAGGTCGCTGAGCACTACGACCGCGTCATCCTGCAGACCGACGACGGGAGCACAACCACCTACCTCGTCGACGACGGCGTCACGGTCTATCGGTTCAGGGCGCGCGCCGACGCGACGGCGTCGTCACGATTCGCGGCACTCCCCGGGGCATAGCCCGTGCGACTGAGTCGCGTCCTGATGCTCGGATTCGTGTTGATCGCGTTCACGACGATTGCGTTCACGGCGACGAACACCGTCCCGGCCACAAAGGCGGGCTCCACGACCGCGACGATTACGGCCCAGACGCTGAAGCCGTCGATCTGCTCGGGGATCACGCTCGGCGGGATCAAGACGGGCTCCGGCACCTTCACGGTGTCTCCGCTCACGACCGCCTGGCTGATTCTCGGGAGCTCCGGCATCGACACGATCACGGGTGGGAGTGCAACCGACTGCATCCTCGGTGGTGGCGGCAACGACAACCTCACCGGCGGCGCAGGCAACGACGTCATCGATGGTGGCGCCGGTACCGATACCTGCAACGGCGGTCTTGGCACGGACACGTTCTTCAACTGCGAGACCGCCATCCAGTAGTAACGTCGGGAGCGTGAGGGTCGAGATCCTGGGCTCCGGCGGTGCGGCGACGATCCCGCGCCCCGGCTGCCGCTGTCGCGTGTGCGCGGAGGCCCGCGAGAAGGGCGGTCGCTTTGCGCGCACCGGCCCGTCGATCTTCGTGCACGGGCCGAACATCGTCTTCGACACGCCGGAGGAGTCGAAGCTTCAGCTGGAGCGCGCCGGCATCGGCGAGATCGCCGCCTGCTTCTACTCGCACTGGCACCCGGATCACACGATGGGGAAGCGGGTCTGGGAGACGCGCAACGGCGACTTCCGCACCTGGCCGCTCGAGGCGAAGCGGCCGCTTGTCACCGACGTCTACCTGCCGCAGCAGGTAGCCACCGACTTCCGCCGCTGGCTCGGCGGGATGGATCACCTCGAGTTCATGCGCGACCGCGGCTGGATCAGGATTCATGAGCTGCGCGACGGCGAGACGGTCGAGATCGGCGGCGTCACGGTGCGCCCGTTCAGGCTTGCCGAGGACTACGTGTACGCCTTCGAGCTGACCGACGGCTCGCAGCGGCTCCTGATCGCGATGGACGAGCTGAACGGCTGGTCGCCGCCGACCGAGGCGAAGGGCTGCGACCTCGCGGTGCTTCCGATGGGAATCTGCGAGTTCGACCTGTTCAGCGGCGAGCGCCTGATCCACGAGGATCATCCTGTCCTCGTCTACGAGGCCACCTTCGCCGAGACGCTCGTCATGGCTGCCGAGCTCGAGGCGGGAGCGGTCGTCTTGAGTCACGTCGAGGAGATGGATTGCATCTCCCATGGCGAGCTGCTCCTGGTGGAGAAGCGCCTGCAGGGCGAGGGCCGGAACATCCGGTTCGCCTGGGACGGCATGACAGTCGACGTCTGATCGCCACAATGGGACCCGTGCCTCGCTCGCTCGTCACCATCGACCTCGCGGCGATTCGCCACAACGTGCGGACGCTGCGCGGGCTCCTCGACGGTTCCGAGCTCTGGGCGGTCGTCAAGGCAGACGGCTACGGGCACGGAGCGGTTGACGTGGGACTGGCGGCGCTCGACGCGGGCGCCACGACGCTGTGCGTTGCCACCGTCGGCGAGGCGCTCTCACTGCGCCGTGAGCTTCCTCTCGCGCGACTCGTCGTGCTCGGCCCGACGGCGCCCGCCGACCTGCCAGAGGCGCGCGAGGCGAGGCTCGAGCTGTGCAGCTCGCGCGAGGAGATCCCCGAAGGGATCCGCGTCCATCTCAAGCTCGACAC
Source organism: uncultured Thermoleophilia bacterium (assembly GCA_963829285.1). Lineage (GTDB taxonomy): Bacteria > Actinomycetota > Thermoleophilia > Gaiellales > Gaiellaceae > Gaiella. Next base: position 271,860 of record CAWHHW010000005.1, read on the forward strand.
GGGAATGGGCCGGTGGGGACTTGCGGAGATCGCGACTCCCGACTCCGGCGTCGTCGGGCTGATGAGCCATTTCGCCTCGGCGGATTCCGACCCGGTCTTCACGGAGGCACAACTCGGGCGATTCCTCGAGGCGACAACGCCATACGAGCACCTGACCCGTCACATCGCGAACAGCGCCGGCACCCTCCGCTGCCCGGCGGCGCATCTCGACGCCGTTCGCTGCGGTATCGCCGTGTACGGAATCTCGCCGTTCGGTACCGATCCTGCCGCCGACAACCTGAGGCCGGTGTTGCGGTGGGAATCGACCGTGGCACTCGTCAAGACACTCGCCGCCGGCGAGAGCACGGGCTACGGGCGCCGCTTCGTCGCGAGCGTCCCGACCCGGATCGGGGTCGTACCCGTCGGCTACGCGGACGGCTTCCGGCGTGACATGACGGGCACCGAGGTGGTGGTGGCAGGCGAACGGGCCGCGGTCGTGGGAACGATCTCGATGGACACGCTCGCTGTGGCTCTTCCGGCTGCAGCAGGCGAGGGCGACGCCGTCACACTCGTCGGTGACGGGATCCTGCTCGAAGAGCACGCGCGGGTTTCAGGCACCATTCCCTACGAGATCGCCTGCGGGATCGTCTCGCGGCCAACCCGAGCGGAGCGTGAGGTCGTCGATGAGTGACGTAGTCGGGTATCGCGTGGCGATCCAGGAGGAACGCGCCGAGGCGCTGCGGGACCGCGTGCAACACCTGCTCGGCGCCTTTGACGGGACCGAGCGAGCGCTCGACAGTGGCTGCGGGGCCGGGGCGCTCGCGTTTGCGCTCGCTCCGTTCGTAGGCAGCGTTGTCGGCGTCGATCTCTCGGCCGACCTGGTTGGTGCGGGAAACGCGATCGCACCGCCCAACTGCGAGCTGCTCGTCGGGGATGCAGCCGCGCTGCCGTACGAGTACGGCTCCTTCGACATCGCCGGCTGCATGCGCGTGCTGCACCACGCGCGCCGACCCGAGCTGGTCGTCTCCGAGCTGGCGCGGGTGACGCGACCGGGCGGGCGGATCCTCCTGATCGACCAGCTCGGCTTCGTCGACCCGGTCGTCTCGGCCGAGACCGACCGGTTCGAGCAGGCGCGCGATCCGTCTCATACGCGGCTGCTCCCCGACCAGGACATCCGAGGCCTGCTCGACGCCAACGACCTCGACGTGCTGACGAACGAGATTGCATCCGAGCAGAGGAACCTCGAGCGGTACCTCGATCTCGTCGGCCTCGAGGGAGAGGAGCGGAGACGGGTGAGCGGGATGTCTCCGGGTGCCGTCTACGAGGTCGAGATCGGCTGGTACGTCGCCCGCAAGCGCGGCGGGCTCGTTTCCTGAGACGCGGCTAGAGAGCGTCTCCCCAGCCCACCTTGCGGGCGCGGCGGTAGTCGTCGCCTTCACGCCGCGACACGGTCCGCTGCTCGAGCCGAGACGACGTGCAGAGGTCGAGTACCACGTGCCCGGGCCGCAGATCGGGCCGCCGGATCACGCGTTCCCCGGGTCGTGGGTGCGGTGATCGACAGAGCACGACGTACGCGAACTTCTCGTCTTCGAAGCCGCGCTCGGCCGACTTTGCGGTGCGATGGGCCCGGCTCCGCGGCAGCCGCGTGGCGAAGTGACACCAGTCTCCCACGGGTAGCGGGCAGGGCGCGTCGTGGGGGCACGGCGCAAGCGTCGAGCCTCCTGCTGCGACCACGGCGGTGCGCGCCGTGAGCACACGCTCGTACCCCGCCGTCGTTCCCGGTTCGACGATGACAAGCATGTCCACCGTTCGGGCCCAGGCGTTGTGGACGAAGCTCACGAGCGATCCCGGCTCGAGCTCGCCGAGCACATACGACGCGACCACGAGATCCGCCTGCGACCCCGACGCGCCGGCGTCGGTCACCTCCCAGGCGGCGGCTTCCAGCGCACCGGTCCCCTGCGCGGCAAGCGACCTTCCGACACGCACCATCTCGGGCTCGGCCTCCACCAGACTGGCTTCGGCGATCCCCGTCCATGCCTCTGTGGCAGCCCAGGCGGCGATACCCGGTCCGGCACCGAGGTCGAGCAGAGACGACGGCTCGAACGACGGCCGTGCGAGGCGGGTCTGGCGAAACACCTCTGCGGCCGCGGCATAGGTCGCCGGAGCGCGGGTCGTGAGATAGGCCGCGACTTCAGCGCCCGTACGGGCCGCCCGCGAGGCAGCGGTCCCGCCGGCGCGATACGCGTCGGAAAGCGTCCGCGCCGAGCACTCCAGTTCCTTCGTGCCGACGCCACGCGTGAGCTCGTCGATCCCGGCCTGCAGACGCGGAGGAAGCGTCACTGCGCCCGCCTACGCAGGCTCGTCGGGGTACTCGGCCGTGCAGAGAACGGTTGCCGTCAACGTCGGCACGATCGCCTGCGCGACCGGCCCGAGAGCGTATGGGAACCAGGGGATGACGACCTCGGCCTTGCCCTTCTCGACGGCGCGGACGAGCTTCGCGGCAACCCGCTCCGGCCCGACGACGAACTGACGGCCGAACCACGTGGAGAAGAGCTTCGGGTGCGGGAAACCGGGTGTGGTGACGAACCCGGGCAGGATCGTGTGCACCTCGATGCCGGTGCCGTGCAGTGCGGCGCGGAGCGACCGCGAGTACGCGACCTGTGCGTGCTTCGAGGCCGAGTAGGGCGCCGCTGGAGTGAACACGATCGAGCCTCCGATCGAGGCGATCGTGGCGATGTGTGCGCCTCCTCTCAGCCGCACCGCCTCGCGCAAGCCGTCGAGCAGTCCGCGCATCGTCCAGATTCCGCCCAGATAGTTGACGGCGAGCGCTCGCTCGATCAACTCGGGCGACGCGTCGACGAAGCTGCCGCGGGCGAGGATGCCGGCGCTGTTGACGAGGAGATCCACGGCCGGGTGGCGTTCGAGAATGCGTGCCGTCGTTGCGGCGACGGCCTCGCGATCGCCGACGTCGCAGACCTCGATCTCGCCGCCGATCTCGGCCGCGAGGCTCCGGAGCACGTCCTCCCGTCGGGCGACGAGGACGCAGCGCCAGCCCTTCTCGGCGAGTAGTCGCGCGGTTGCCTCTCCGATGCCCGAGGAGGCGCCGGTGACGACGGCCAACCGGCGCGGTATCGAGTCGGTCGTCATGCCGGCCCCGACGGCCGCTCGGCGGACTTCGCCTGGAAGGCGGGGCTCTTTCGCGCGAGTCGCGAGCCCAGCCTGGAGACCAGCCCGGGGGCGATCCCGTACAGGATGATCGCCGGGCGATAGGGGAACCACGGCACGGCCATCTCGCTGCGGTTCCGTTGGACCGACTTCACGATCGCTGTCGCAACGCGCTCCGGCTGTACGACGATGCGCCTGAGCATCCGATGCTCGAGCAGCGACTGCTGCGGGAACCCGTCGGTCTGGACGTACCCCGGCAGGATCGTGTGCACGCAGATGCCGCTCCGCCGCAGCGTTGCGCGCAGCGAGCGTGAGAACGCGAGTTGCGCGTGCTTGGCGGCGATATAGGCCCCCGACGGTGCGAACGAGACGGCGCCCGCGATGCTGACGACGTTGACGATGTGCGTACGCCTCGTGGACGCCGCAGCCTGGAGGCCGGGGAGCAGCGAGCGCGTCATCCACACCCCGCCCAGGTAGTTGACGCGGGCGACCTGCTCGACGAGGTCGAGGTCGACCACGTCGAGGGCGGGACGCGCCGGGATGCCTGCGTTGTTGACGAGCAAGTCCAGAGCGGGATGGCGCTCGAGGATGCGCGCTGCAAGAGCCTCGACGGCCTCCCGATCGCCGACGTCACATACCTCGACCTCGCCGCGGATCTCCTCTGCAAGGGCTCGGAGGCGAACCTCGCGGCGCGCGACGAGGACGCAGTGCCAGCCCTGCTCCGCCAGCAGCCGCGCGGTCGCCTCGCCGATTCCCGACGAGGCTCCGGTGACGACTGCGATCCGCTGCACGCGTCCCAACGTAACGCAGACGCCGATCGCCGGGTAGGCGACCGGCGCGGGTGACAGAGCATGGCAGTAGGATCAGCGGCCATGGCTGGCAGGTTCGAAGGCAAGCAAGCGCTGATCTTGGGGGTCGCCAACAAGCGCTCGATCGCGTGGGCGATCGCAAAGCGCCTGCACGACGAGGGTGCTGAGCTCGCATTCACGTTCCAGGGTGAGCGGATCGAGAAAGGCGTGCGCGAGCTTGCCGACTCGGTCGGGGCAAAGCTCGTCACCGAGTGCGATGTGCGCTCCGACGACGATGTCGCCCGTGTCTTCGCCGAGACCGGTGAGGCTTTCGACGGTGGGCTCGACCTGCTCGTGCACTCGGTCGCCTACGCGGCCGCGGAGGATCTCGAGGGCCGGTTCATCGACACGCCGCGCGATCGCTTCTGGATGGCGGTCGACATCTCTGCCTATTCGCTCGTCTCCTGCGCGAAGGCCGCCGAGCCGCTGATGCAGGCACGCGGCGGCGGCTCGATCGTGACGATGACCTATCTCGGAGGCGTCCGCGCGGTGCCTCACTACAACGTGATGGGTGTCGCGAAGGCAACCCTCGACGCGAGCATGCGCTACCTCTCCTGGGATCTCGGGAAGAGTGGGATCCGTGTCAACGCCGTCTCCGCAGGCCCTGTGCGCACCCTCGCCGCCCGCTCGATCGCCGGGTTCACGACGATGGAGGAGATGTTCGAGCAGCGCGCTCCGCTCCACCGCCATATCGGCGCGGACGACGTCGGCGGCGCGGCGGCCTACCTGCTCTCCGACGACGCGGTGAACGTGACCGGAACGATGCTCTACGTCGACTCCGGCTATCACGCGATGGGCATGTAACACCCCGCTGCACCGCTTTTCGCCACGTTCCTTTATTCTTTGAAGTCATGCTTCACGTTCGCGTCCGCACTCGACACCGTTAGGCCAGGAGGCATCGTGTGCGTGGACCCGCGGATTTCGAGCCGGCGATCTTCTGCCCCGTCAGAGGGAAGGCCCCATGAGCACTGAGCGCGGCCTCTACGCCGCTGACTACGAGCACGACTCCTGCGGGGTCGCATTCGTCGTCCGGCTCGACGCGGTGCCGCAGCACGAGACAGTGCGCAGAGCCCTTCAGGCGCTCGAGAACCTCGCACACCGTGGTGCCCAGGGCGCCGATCCCGATACCGGCGACGGCGCCGGCATCCTGCTGCGGCTCCCGGATGCGTTCTTCCGCGCCGAGATAGGAGACGCGCTCCCGGCGCCGGGCCGCTACGGCGTCGCCATGTGCTTCCTTCCCACCGATGCCGGCCGCCGCGGCGAGCTCGAGCAGCTGCTCGTCTCGCTCGTCGAGGCGGAGGGCCAGAGCGTCGTCGCCTGGCGCGACGTGCCCGTCGACCCGGCGCACGTCGGCCGCACCGCCGCTGTCACGGTCCCGGTGATGCGCCAGCTCGTCGTTTCGGCGGGAGACGCGGTTGCCGGCGATCAGGATGCGTTCGAGCGCAAGCTCTACGTGATCCGCCGCCGCTTCGAGCTCGAGGGCGGTACCGATGCGATCGTGCCGAGCTTCTCGTCCCGCACGATCGTCTACAAGGGAATGCTGACGGCAGCCCAGCTGCGCGGCTACTTCCCCGATCTGCGCGACGAGCGGACGGAGACCGCCTTCGCTCTCGTTCACTCGCGCTTCTCGACCAACACCTTCCCGAGCTGGGAGCTCGCCCACCCGTACCGGATGATCGCCCACAACGGCGAGATCAACACGGTGCGCGGAAACATCAACTGGATGCGCGCCCGCGAGTCGCAGCTCGCCTCGGAGCTGTTCGGTGACGACCTCGGCAAGGTGCTCCCGGTCGTCCAGCCGGGTGGGTCGGATACGGCGGTGCTCGACAACGTGCTCGAACTGCTCGTGCTCGGCGGCCGTTCGATCCCGCACGCGATGATGATGATGATCCCGGAGGCAACGGCGGGTCGCGACGAGCTTCCGCCGGAGCTGCTCGGCTTCTACGCCTACCACCAGTGCCTGATGGAAGCCTGGGACGGGCCTGCGTCGGTGTCGTTCACCGACGGCCGCGTGATCGGCGCGACGCTCGACCGCAACGGCCTCCGCCCCGGACGCTGGCTCGAGACGCGCGACGGCTGGGTCGTGCTCGCCTCCGAGACGGGGGTGCTCGACATCCCGGCCGAGAATGTCCTCCGCAAGGGCCGCCTCCAGCCCGGCAAGCTCTTCCTCGTCGACCTCGAGCAGGGGCGGATCGTCCCCGACGAGGAGGTCAAGGCGGGAGTCGCCGCACAGCAGCCCTACGGAGAGTGGTACCGCAGCGAGGTCGTCCGCCTCGCCGACCTGCCCGCACGGCAGCCGCAGGAGGCGCCGACCGAGTCGCTGCGGCAGCGCCAGATCGCGTTCGGTTACACGCAGGAAGACATGAAGGTGATCCTGGCGCCGCTCGCGCGGAACGCCGAGGAAGCCGTCAGCTCGATGGGGAACGACACTCCCCTGGCCGTGCTCTCGAGCGGCAACAGGCTGCTCTACTCCTACTTCAAGCAACTCTTCGCCCAGGTCACGAACCCGCCGATCGACTCGATCCGCGAGGCGATCGTGATGAGCCTGAAGGCGAGCATCGGGTCGGAGAAGAACCTCTTCGACGAAACCCCCGAGCACGCGCGCCAGCTCGTGCTCGAGACCCCGATCCTGCTCGATGCCGAGCTCGAGCAGCTGCGGCAGGTGCACTCCGCGATCTTCAAGGCGCGCACGCTCGATGTCACCTGGCCCGTCGCGGAGGGCCCGGCTGGAATGGACGCGGCGATCGAGCGGCTGTGTCACGAGGCCGACGAGGCGCTCGCCGCGGGCATCAACATCCTGATCCTCTCCGATCGCGCCGTCAGTGCAGATCGCGCCCCGTTGCCGTCGTTGCTCGCGGTTGCCTCCGTCCATCACCACCTCGTTCGCGAGGGCACGCGCCTGCAGGCCGGGCTCGTGGTCGAGTCGGGCGAGACGCGCAGCGTTCACAGCATCGCCACGCTGATCGGCTACGGCGCCGCCGCCGTCAACCCGTACCTGATGCTCGAGACCGTCGGCGAGCTCGTCGAGCTGGGCTCGCTCCCCGAGGGGATGACGGCCGAGGAGGCACAGCTCCGCGCGGTCAAGGGCCTCGGCAAGGGTCTACTGAAGACGCTCTCGAAGATGGGGATCTCGACGATTCCCTCGTACTGCGGAGCGCAGATCTTCGAGGCGGTCGGCCTCGCGCCAGAGCTCGTCGCACGCCACTTCACCGGCACCGCATCGCGCATCGGCGGGATCGGGACCGAGGTGCTCGCGCGCGAGATGCTCGCCCGGCATGCGCGCGCCTATCCGGGCGACACGGAGACGTTGCTGCCCGTGATCGGCCTCTACGCCTGGCGCCGTGATGGCGAGCACCACCAGTGGAACCCCGAGACGATCGCGCTGCTGCAGGACGCCGTGCGTAACGACAGCTTCGAGACCTACGAGGAGTACTCGCGGGTCGTCAACGACGATTCGGTGAGGCGGCTGACGCTGCGCGGCCTGCTCCGCTTCCGCGAAGACGCAGCTGGAGGCATCCCGCTCGACGAGGTCGAGCCGGCAAGCGAGATCGTGAAGCGGTTCGCGACCGGCGCCATGTCGCTCGGCTCGATCTCACGTGAGGCGCACGAGAACCTCGCGATTGCGATGAACCGCATCGGCGGCCGCTCGAACACCGGCGAGGGCGGCGAGGATCCCGTGCGCTTCACCCCCGACGAGAACGGCGATCTGCGCCGCTCCGCGATCAAGCAGGTCGCTTCCGGCCGCTTCGGTGTCACGATCGACTACCTGACGAACGCGGACGAGCTGCAGATCAAGATGGCGCAGGGCGCGAAGCCCGGCGAGGGCGGCCAGCTGCCCGGGCACAAGGTCGACCGCTACATCGCGGGCGTGCGGCTGACGACGCCGGGCGTGGGCCTGATCTCGCCGCCCCCGCACCACGACATCTACTCGATCGAGGACCTGAAGCAGCTCATCTACGACCTCCGCTGCGCCAATCCGGTGGCGCGCGTATCGGTGAAGCTCGTGGCCGAGGTCGGTGTCGGCACCGTTGCAGCCGGGGTTGCAAAGGCGAACGCCGACCACGTGCTGATCTCGGGACACGACGGCGGCACGGGCGCCTCGCCGCTTTCCTCGATCCTGTTCGCGGGGATTCCGTGGGAGATCGGCCTGGCCGAGACGCAGCAGACACTCGTTCGCAACGACCTCCGCTCGCGGATCTGGGTGCAGACCGACGGGCAGATCAAGACGGGACGCGACGTCGTCGTCGCAGCGCTCCTCGGTGCCGACGAAGTCGGTTTCGCGACCGCGCCGCTCGTCGCGAGCGGCTGCGTGATGATGCGCGCCTGCCACCTCAACACGTGCCCTGTCGGTATCGCGACGCAGGATCCGGAGCTGCGGCGGCGCTTCAGCGGCCAGCCCGAGCACATCGTCAACTTCTTCTTCTACATCGCCGAGGAGGCGCGCCAGATCATGGCCCGGCTCGGCGTGCGGAAGTTCGAGGACCTCACGGGGCGCGTCGACCTGCTCGAAGCCGACGCCGCGATCTCCCACTGGCAGGAGCGCGGAATCGACCTCTCGCGGCTGCTCGCGAGCGCAGATGTGCCGGCCGGCACGCCGATCCGTCGCGTGCGCGCCACAGGATTCGCCGCTCGCCGATGCGCTCGACTGGACACTGATCGCGGAGTCCGCGCCCGCGCTCGAGCGCGGCGAAGACGTCGAGCTGTCGTTCCCGGTTCGCAACGTCAATCGCACGATTGGCGGGCTTCTCTCGCACCACGTCACCAAGGCGTGTGGACGGGACGGCCTGCCGGACGGCACGATCCGTGTCTCCCTCACGGGCTCTGCCGGCCAGTCGTTCGGCGCCTGGCTCGCGCCCGGGATCGAGCTGACGCTCACCGGCGATGCGAACGACTACGTCGGCAAAGGGCTCTCCGGCGGAACCGTTGCCGTCCGTCCTCCCGATGATGCGGGGTTTGTCCCCGAGGAGAGCGTTCTGATCGGCAACACCGTGCTCTACGGCGCCACCTCCGGCAAGGCGTTCTTCCGTGGCCTCGCAGGCGAGCGGTTCGCCGTGCGCAACTCCGGCGCGACTGCAGTCGTCGAGGGCGTCGGCGACCACGGCTGCGAGTACATGACGGGCGGCACGGTCGTCGTCCTCGGCCCGACCGGCCGCAACTTCGCCGCGGGCATGAGCGGTGGCGTCGCCTACGTGCTCGACCACGATGGGCGCTTCGCCTCACGCTGCAACACGGAGCTCGTCGGCTTCGATCCGATCGAGGAGACGGATGTGGCGACGATCCTGGCGCTCGTTGCCGAGCACGCGGAGCGGACCGGCTCGACGGTTGCGGCGAGCGTGCTCGCCGACGCCGACTCGATCCCGGAGCGTTTCGTGAAGGTGATGCCGCACGACTACAAGCGGGCGCTCGCCGACATGGAGATCGAGCGGTTCGAGCATGCGGTGTCCACGGGCGGCGGCGGCTTCTTCACTGCCGAGACCGAAACCGAGAGCGAGGAGGCCGCGTAATGGGCGAGCTCGGCGCCTTTCTCAAGATCGACCGGGTGGAGCCTCTCGAGCGCGATCCGGGCGAGCGCGTGCACGACGTGCGCGAGTTCGTGCGTCCGCTGCCGCTCGTCGAGCTGCGCAGCCAGGGCGCGCGCTGCATGGAGTGTGGCGTGCCCTTCTGTCATCACGGCTGCCCGCTCGGGAACCTGATTCCGGACTGGAACGATCTCGTCTACCGCGACCGCTGGCGCGAGGCGATCGTCGAGCTGCACCGCACCAACAACTTCCCCGAGTTCACCGGCCGTCTCTGCCCGGCGCCGTGCGAGGCCGCCTGCGTGCTCGAGATTCGCGAAGGTGAGGCCGTCACGATCAAGCAGATCGAAGTGTCGATCGTCGACCGCGCCTGGGAGGAAGGGTGGGTCGTTCCGCGGCCGCCCTCCGAGAGGAGCGGTCGTACCGTTGCAGTTGTCGGCTCGGGCCCCGCCGGGCTCGCGTGCGCGCAGCAGCTGAACCGCGCCGGGCACACGGTCACCGTGTTCGAGCGCGACGAAGCAGGCGGAGGGCTCGTGCGGTTCGGCGTGCCCGAGTTCAAGATCGAGAAGCGGCTGATCGAGCGCCGCCTCGCCCAGCTCGTCGCCGAGGGCGTCGAGTTCCGCTACGGCGTGGACGTCGGGAAGGACATCGGAGCCGACGAGCTGCGCGCCACCCACGACGCTGTCGTCATCGCGACCGGATCGAGGGTGCCGCGCGATCTCCCCGTTCCGGGGCGCGAGCTCGACGGCGTGCACTACGCCATGGAGTACCTCTACGAGCGGGCACGGGCGATCGCGACCGAGGTCGGGACTGCGGGCGAGCTCGCTCCGTCACCCCCCGAGTCACCGCTGACCGCGGCCGGCAAGCACGTGATCGTGATCGGCGGCGGCGACACCGGCGCCGACTGTGTCGCGAATGCGCTCCGCGAGGAAGCAGCATCGGTGACGCAGATCGAGGTGCTCGGCGAGCCGCCGGTGAAGCGACCGGACGACCTGACACCATGGCCCAGATGGCCGATGAAGCTCCGCACCTCGTACGCCCTCAAGGAGGGCGGTGAGCGCGACTTTGCGATCTCGACCACCTACCTCTCGGGCTCGAACGGCAAGGTCGAGCAGATCCACTGGGCCCACAACGACGGCACGCCACCGTTCGCACCGATCGAGGGGACGGACGAGTCGCACCCCGCCGAGCTCGTGCTGCTCGCGATGGGCTTCCTCCACCCCGAGGCCGGGTTGCTGGAACAGCTCGGTGTGGAGCGTGACGGCCGCGGAAACGCTGCCGCCCCGAGCTACGCCACTTCGGCCGCTGGAGTCTTCGCGGCCGGTGACGCCCGCCGGGGACAGTCGTTGATCGTGTGGGCGATCAACGAGGGCCGCCAGTGCGCCGAGCAGGTAGACCGCTGGCTGGAAGTCACGGCGGCATGACCCGGGCCGTGATCCTCTCGGCCGTGCGCACGCCGATCGGACGCTACGGCGGTGGGCTTGCCGCGGTCCGGCCCGACGACCTGGCGGCGCTTGTCATCGGCGCGGCGGTCGAGCGTGCGGGTGTGGACGCGGGCGAGATAGAGGACGTCTGGCTCGGCTGCGCGAACCAGGCCGGTGAGGACAACCGCAATGTGGCTCGTTTCGCCGCCCTGGTAGCCGGGCTCCCCGATTCGGTCGCGGGCGTCACCGTGAACCGGCTCTGCGCCTCGGGTCTCGCGGCCGTTGTCGGCGCGTGTCACGCGGTGATCGCGGGTGACGGTGACCTGTTCGTTGCGGGTGGGGTCGAGTCGATGACGCGCGCGCCGCTCGTCACCGCCAAGCCCGAAACTCCGTTCGCGCGAGGCGAGCGCCCGCTCTACGACACGACGCTCGGCTGGCGGTTCGTCAATCCGCGCTACGAGGAGCGCTACTCGGCAGAGGCGATGGGCGAGACGGGCGAGAACGTGGCCGAGCGGTGGGGTGTTTCACGTGAGGATCAAGACGCGTTTGCCCTGCGCTCGCAGCAGCGGTGGGCGGCGGCGCAGGAGGCGGGCAGGTTCGCCGACGAGCTCGTTCCCGCCGGTGAGCTCGTGCACGACGAGCACCCCCGCCCCGAGGCGACGCTCGATCGCCTGGGCTCGCTCAAGCCGGCGTTCCGGGCGGGAGGAACGGTCACGGCAGGGAACTCGAGCGGGATCAACGACGGCGCCGCTGCACTCGTTGTCGCGAGCGAGGAGAAGGCGCACGCGCTCGGGATCGAGCCGCTCGGTGTCTTCGAGGGCTCGGCCGTGGCGGGAGTCGATCCGGCCGTGATGGGGATCGGCCCGGTGCCGGCGGTGCGCAAGCTGCTCGGCCGTGCGGAGGTGGGGATCGAAGACATCGACCTCGTCGAGCTGAACGAGGCCTTCGCCTCGCAGTCGCTCGCGGTGTGCCGCGAGCTCGGCCTCGACGAGGAGCGTGTCAACGTGAACGGCGGTGCGATCGCGCTCGGCCACCCGCTCGGCATGAGCGGCGCACGACTCGTCGTCTCGCTCCTGCACGAGCTGCGCCGCCGCGACGGCCACCTCGGCCTCGCCACGCTGTGCGTCGGCGTCGGTCAGGGCCAGGCCGCCCTGTTCTCGCGCTGACGGGTGCGGTGGACGGAGGGCGACGCATTCGCATCGCCCCTACGGGAAGCGTTGTCGGCGTCGATCGGGTGTGGCCGCGGTGATTGGCGTAGGGGCGATGCGCATGCGTCGCCCTGGCGCGCAGTGCGGCGTTTGGTCGCTACGCGCCCAGGAACAGCCGCGCCGCCGGATTTCCCGTCTCCTCGGTGTACGGATACCCGAGCTGCGTCAGGAACTCGCGGAACGCTCGCTTCTCACCGGCCGGCACCTGGATTCCCGCCAGCACCCGGCCGTAGTCGGCGCCGTGGTTTCGGTAGTGGAAGAGGCTGATGTTCCAGCCGCCGCTCATCGAGTCGAGAAATCGCATCAGCGCGCCGGGCCGCTCGGGGAACTCGAAGCGGTAGAGCACCTCGTGTGGCGCCTGGGCCGGCCCGCCGACGAGGTGGCGGACGTGAAGCTTCGCGAGCTCGTTGTCGGTGAGATCGAGGGTCGTGATGCCCGAGCGCCCGAGCGACCGCAGCAGCGTGTCCTTCTCGGCACGGTCACGCACGCTGAGACCGACGAAGACGTGCGCGTTCGCGGGGTCGCCGTAGCGGTAGTTGAACTCGGTGATGTTGCTGCGGCCGAGCAGGCGGCAGAACTCCTTGAAGCTGCCGGGCCGCTCCGGGATCGTTGCCGCGAACACCGCCTCGCGGGCCTCACCGAGATCGGCGCGCTCGGCGACGAAGCGAAGCCGGTCGAAGTTCATGTTGGCCCCGCAGAGCACGGTGACGAGATTCCTGCCGCTGATCTTCTCCCGCTCGACGTAGCGTTTCGCACCCGCGACACCGAGCGCAGCCGACGGCTCGACGACCGTGCGCGTGTCCTCGTAGACGTCCTTGATCGCCGCGCACAACTCGTCGGTGTCGACCAGGATCATCTCGTCGACGTAGCGGCGGGCGAGCCGAAACGGCTCTACGCCGACCTGCTTCACCGCGACGCCGTCGGCGAACAGGCCGACGTGAGAGAGTGTGACGCGGCGGCCGGCGCGCAGCGAGCGGTCCATCGCATCCGCGTCGGTCGGCTCGACTCCGACGATTCGGATCTCCGGCCGCAACCGCTTCACGTAGGCAGCGATGCCGCCGATCAAGCCACCGCCGCCGACGGCGATGAACATCGCGTCGATCGGCTCGCGCAGCTCGCGCAGGATCTCCATCGCGATCGTGCCCTGACCGGCGATCACGTCGGGATCGTCGTAGGGATGGACGAACGTGAGCTTGCGGCGGCCTGCAATCCGCATCGCCTCGGCGTAGGCGTCGTCGTAGGAATCGCCTTCGAGCACGACGGTCGCGCCGAGTGCTGCAACAGAGTCGATCTTGATCTGCGGCGTCGTCACCGGCATCACGATCGTCGCCCTGGTCCCGAGCCGTTGCGCCGCGAGCGCTACTCCCTGGGCGTGATTGCCGGCGGATGCAGCGACGACACCCCGTCGCAGAGCCGCGGCTGGTAGGCGCGACATCTTGTTGTAGGCGCCGCGGAGCTTGAACGAGAAGACGGGTTGCAGGTCTTCGCGCTTCAGGAAGAGCCGGTTTCCGAGCCGCTCCGAGAGGAGCGGAGCCTCCTGCAGCGGCGTCTCGTTCGCGACGTCGTAGACGTTCGCATTGAGGATCGCCTCCAGGTAGTCGGGCTCGCGCGGCATCGTGCCGTGACGGTACCCGACCGGTCAGCCGGCGAGCGCTTCGACCGGCTGCTCGGCGCCACGGCGCCTGACGCGCAGCCACGCTGCCAGGAGCAGCGGCGCGGCGAGGGCGACCGATCCGTCGATCACGGCATAGCCGGCCGCGATCGCCGACGGCGGGTTACCCGCCGCGAGGTGGCTCCACGGGGCGACTGCGACCCACGTCCAGTCCCCGGCGAGCGTTCCGGCGATCTCGAGCGTGGCGGTCGCGATCCAGATTGCCGCGAACATCGTCGGGCGGCTCGAGCGGAGGATGCACCAGGCGAGGAGCGGCCAGCAGGCGGCGCCGAGCACGTCGAGCCGGTGCCCGGTGAGCGGGAGCACCGTCACGCCGGCGATCGTCCAGGCCGTTGCCACTCCGAGCACGGTGAGCTCGAAGGCGCGCGCGTGGGCGCGCATCAGCGGCAGGGTGGCAGCCGTGATCCCGAACAGGTAGACGAGCGCGTGTCCGGGCGGCACGTAGAGGGGGATGTTGTGGAGGCGATAGTGGTAGCCACCCCAAATCAGAGAGCCCCAGACCTCGAAGAGGGTCGCGATCGGCACGCAGACCCAGGCCGCCCAGCGGACGGCGGGGGGAGCGTTGCGCAGACACGACCACAGGACGGCGAAGGTGAGGATGCCGAGCGCGATCTGCGGCCCGAGCCCGCCGGCCCTTCCGTCGACGACGAGAAGCACGACGGTGTAGGCGAGCAGGAACGCGTGCATCCGGTACGGGCGCAGGGCTGCAAAGGTTGGCAGGGAGGGTCTCATCGTGTGGTCAGGGGGAGCGCCAGCTGGAGATCGCGCCGTCGCGCGCGAGCAGTCTCCAGCCTAGTGCCCGCAGCCTCGACTCGGCGGCATCGGCGCAGCCCGGGGCGAAGAAGCGACTCTGCGCGTAGAGCCCGCGGTGCACGGCGACGAAGCGGACCCCGAGCTCCGTGGGGACCTCACCGCGCCCGCACGAGAGCGCGCGCAGTCGTCGCGCCAGCGTGTCGGCAGCCGTCGGCGCCGTCGTCGAGTACCCCTGGGGCCGCTCGCGCACCGACTGCCGCGCGTAGGCAAGGTAGACCGAGCCGAAGTGGATGTCCGGCCGGAACACGGGTAGCTCGAGCAGTCGCCCCGTCCCGTTGAGCGCTGCGTAGGCCGTGCTCGCACGGTCGGCCGCCACGGCGCCGAACACGGGCACGCGCACGTCGATCGCCAACGCCACCATTGCGGCTGCGGCCAGGACGACCACCGCTCGACGGAACGTGTGGCTCTGAGCCGCAAGCTGCAGTGCGAACGCCACGAGTGCTGCGATCGCAAGGCACGAGATCGGCAGCAGGCGCTCGGGAACGCGGGCGAAACGGAGCGGCGGCAACGCATTCCAGAGCGGCTTGTAGAGGGGAACGTTTGCTCCGAGCGCGAGCACGCACGGCACGACTGCCGCGAGCGCGAGGAAGATCGCGAGGCCCCGGTCGCGCCGGACCACCCAGAGGCCGACGAGCGCAAGGAGCGGTGTCAGCCAGCCGAGAAAGACGAGCTCCTCGATCCCGGAGCCGACGCCGCGGGTGACGAAGTCGCTCAGCTCGGCCGAGTAGCGCTCGACCTGGGCGAACGAGCGTCCGCCGCCGGCGATCGAGTCGGAGACGACGAGCCGCTGGACGGCGATCGCCGCTGCGGACGCAGTGACGGCAGCCATCACGACGCGTTGCCAGTCCCTGCGCGGCAGGCGCGCCCACGCGTAGCCGAGCGCCATCACCACGGCTCCCATCGCGAGGTGAATCTGCCCTGAGAGCGGGATCGCGGTGAGCGCGAGCGCTGCCCAGACGAACCGTCGCCGCTCGAGCGCGAGCAGCACCGCCGGGAGGAGAAACGCGATCAGACCGAGCAGATGCCCGGTCGATTGCCCGACGCGGTAGGGCGCGAGTGCGAAGACGAGCCCGCCCGTGAGTGCCGCGGCGCGCGCGAGGCCGAGCGCCCGCAGCCACCAGCACGCGACGCCGCCCGCGGCGACGACGGAGAACAGGACGATCAGGTTGTAGGCCCAGATGTTCCCGAGCAGTCGTTGCAACGGCCAGAACGGGGCTCCGTACAGCCAGCCCTGCAGGTTGGGCGAAGCGGTTGCCTCCGGCCGGAACGAGTACGGGTCGGCCCAGGGAGCGGCACCCCGGGCGAGCTCGTGCCCGGGCAGCCAGAACGCCCAGCCGAGCTGGAGATGGTCGCCGGCCGCTGCCTCGCCGACCCCGGCTGCGGGGCGTGCGAGGTAGTGGTCGTCGACATGGCGCACCGCGGGCCAGGTGGCCCAGATCGCGCAGACGGCGTAGAGGGCTAGCGCGACAGCGACAAAGCGGTCGCGATCACTGCGTCGAGATCGGGCAGGTCGTCTTCGAGAAGCCATGCGGCCCTGACCGTATCTCCCTCGATCAGGAACGCGCTGCGCGCAGGCACATCCGCGATTCCGTCGACCTCGTCGGCGACGCCGAATCCGCGCGTCGCCTCGCCGTTTGCGTCGGAGAGGAGCGTCACGCCGTCGACCCCGAGCGTCATCGCCCAGGCAGCGTGCGACCACGGCGAATCGCGTGAGATCGCGAAGGGCCGAATACCTGCCTGCTCGAGGTCGGCCCTTCTGTCACGCAGGAGCAGCAGCTCGTTCGTGCAGGTCGGCGACCAGTCCCAGGGGTAGAAGCAGAGCAGCGCAAGGCCGTCGCCGGCCAGCGCGTCGACGAGGCCGATCGGCTCCTGGCGCGGAGCGAGCCAGACAGGGGTGGCAGCGATCTTCGAACCGGCACCGAGCATTTGCCGATGCTAGTCACGCGAGCGCCGTCGCCGGCCGATGGCGGGGTAGCATCGCGGGCGCTGTGGACGCCTTGCACCAGATCGACGGCTGGGAGGTCCCGTTCGTCGCTGTAGGAGTGACGAGTGCCGATGCCACCGTTGCAACGCGAGGCGACGCACGGCGCGCGGTCCTGCTCAGCTCGGTCTCGAAGCCCGTCGCCGCCCTCGCCACGCTCGTCGCCGCGGAGGAGGGTGTGATCGACCTCGACGAGCCCGCCGGCCCGCCCGGCTCGACGGTTCGCCACCTGCTCGCCCATGTCTCGGGATTGCCCTTCCAGAGGGACGAGGGCACGATCGCGCAGCCCGGCAGGCGGCGGATCTACTCGAACGAGGGCTTCGTCGTCCTCGCGGATCACCTGGCAGCACAGGCCCAGATGCCGTTCGCCGACTACGTGCGCGCCGCCGTCTGCGAGCCGCTCGGGCTCGAGCTCGATCCGACCGGTCACCCTGGCGCGGGCATGCACGCCTGTCTCGACGACCTCCTCACGCTCGGCCGGGAGCTGCTTGCCCCTGCGCTCGTCGCAGCCGAGACGCACGCCGAGATGGTGTCGGTCCAGTTCCCGGGCCTCGACGGCGTGCTCCCCGGCTACGGCCGCTTCACACCGCTCGACTGGGGCCTCGGCGTCGAGCTGAAGGGAGCGAAGGAAGGGCATTGGTCGGGATCGCTCACCTCGCCTGCGACGTTCGGCCACTTCGGCAGAAGCGGCACCTTCCTCTGGATCGACCCGGACGCGCAAATCGCCTGCGCCTGCCTGACGACGCGCGAGTTCGGCAACTGGTCGAAGCAGGCCTGGCCGCGCCTCTCCGACGCGGTGCGTTCTCAGGCGTCGTCTGCGTAGAGCGGCCGCAGGAGCTCGTCGAACGTCTCCCTGTTGCAGCTCGCAACCACGCAGGTCGTCATCGCCGTGACCGTCGCCGTCCGTTCGATGCCCATCAGCGGCGCCACCTCGCCGAACGTATCGCCGGGCCGGATCACGCCGCGCGCGCCCCGGCCGGCCTGCGTCACGCCGGCCAGTCCCGACAGGAGCACGTAGAAGCGATCTCCGCTCTCGTCCTCGGTCACGATCGCGCGTCCGCCGGGGAACTCCTCTCGCGTCATCCGTGTGGCGAGTGTCTTGATCGTCTCGCCCGGCAGCGACCCGAACAGGCCGATGCGCTGCAGTTCGGTGACGGAGGCGGGAACGTGACGCGGGCTCACGCCGGGTACCGTAGCGCCGGATGGCCATCCTTCACGCCTGGCGCTTCTGCCCGCGGTGTGCCGCCGAGCTCGACCGTACGTCCGCCCCCGCGCGGGTCGAATGCGGCGCATGCGGGTTCGTCGGCTACGCCAACTCCGCTCCGTGCGTGTGCGCCCTGGTCGAAGACGAGAGCGGCCGGATCCTGCTCGGCCGGCGGGCCATCGAGCCCGAGCTCGGGCTCTGGGACACGCCCGGCGGCTACCTCGAGGAGCACGAGCACCCGCTCGACGGGCTTCGGCGCGAACTGCTGGAGGAGACCGGGCTCACGATCGAGCCCGTTCGCTTCCTCGGAGCCTGGATGGAGTGGTACGGCACCGCTCCCGATGCAAACGCAACGCTGAATCTCTTCTGGACGGCGCGCGTCGTCGCCGGTGAGCCTGTTGCGGCAGACGACGTTGCCGAGCTGGGCTGGTTCGCCGCCGAGGAGCTGCCGCCCTCCGGCGAGCTCGCCTTCACGCTCCTGCCGTCGGTGTTCGAGGCCTGGCGCACGAGCGCCTGACGCAACGAGCCGGCACTGAGGCCGGCTCGTCGGAGGAGGAACGTGAAGCTGGTGGGTCAGGCGGCAGTCAGCCCGAGCGTGCGCTCGATCGCACCCTTCGGCTGAGCGCCGACGACCGAGACTGACGGCTCGCCGTCGCGGAAGAGGATCATGGTGGGAATCGAGGCGATCCCGAAGCGATCCGCAAGCTCGCGCTCCTCGTCGATATTGACCTTGACGAGCTTCAGCGCGCCGGCCTGCTCCTCGACGATGCGGTCGAGAACGGGCGCGACGGCGTGGCACGGGCCACACCACTCGGCCCAGAAGTCGACGAGCACCGGAGTGTCGCTCTGGAGTACTTCCTGGTCGAACGTGTCGTTGCGTACTGCAGTTGCCATGGAGTCCTTTCGGCGTTGCGAGAGTTTGGTTGCCTACGTTGTACAACGAATGGGGCGTGCGGCCTCTTCCCTAGAATCGGGTGATGTTCGCACCCTTTCCGGACAAACCCGATCATGACGCGCTCGAGCGGGAGATTCTCGCACTCTGGGAGCGTGAGGCGACCTTCGCGCAGCTGCGGGAGCTGAACGCCGGCGGCCCGCGCTTCAGCTTCTTCGACGGGCCGGTCACTGCGAACAAGTCGCTCGCGGTTCATACGGCCTGGGGGCGCACGCTCAAGGACGTCTTCCAGCGCTACAAGGCGTTGCGCGGCTACCACCAGCGCTACCAGAACGGGTTCGACTGCCAGGGGCTCTGGATCGAGGTCGGCGTCGAGCGCGAGCTGGGGCTCAACTCGAAGCAGGAGATCGAGGAGTTCGGTCTGGCGGAGTTTGCGCGCCGCTGCCGTGAGGTCGTCGTCAACTCCTCCCGGGAGCTGACCGAGGGCTCGATCCGGCTCGGCCAGTGGATGGACTGGGGCAACGACTACTTCACGTTCTCCGACACGAACATCGAGTACATCTGGAAGTTCCTCCAGCTCGTCCACGCAAGAGGCTGGCTCGCCACCGGCCACCGCTCGACCGAGTGGTGCCCACGCTGCGGCACGTCTATCTCGGCGCACGAGCTGCACGGCCACTACGAGGACCGGATCGACCCTTCTCTCTTCGTCCGCTTCCCGCTGCTCGACCGCGAGCGCGAGTGGATCGTGGTCTGGACGACGACGCCGTGGACGCTGCCCGCAAACGTTGCAGCCGCCGTCAACCCGGAAGCGGAGTACGGGCTGCTCGAGAACGGCGAGTGGGTCGGCGTCGCCCTGTTCGCCGACGAGACGTTCACGCGCACCGTGAAGGGAGCGGAGCTCGTGGGGCTGCGCTACAGCGGCCCGTTCGACACGCTCGGGCCCGGTTCGGAGGTCGAGCATCGCGTGATCCCCTGGGATGACGTTGCGCTCGACACCGGCACGGGCATCGTCCACATCGCGCCGGGCTGCGGCGGCGAGGACTTCGAGCTCGCCGGGGTGCACGACCTTGCGATCCTGACCCCCGTCGACGAGAGCGGCCGCTTCTACGCCGACTACGGCTGGCTGCACGGCCTCTCGACGACGGAGGCGGCGGAGCAGATCGTCGGCGACCTCCGCGACCGGGAGCTGCTCGTTCGCGCCGGCACCCACGAGCACAGCTACCCGTTCTGCTGGCGCTGCCACACACCACTGATCTTCCGGCTTGCCGACGACTGGTTCATCTCCGTCTCGGAGATCCGGCAGCCGCTCCTCGACGCGAACGCCACGGTCGAATGGACGCCCGCGTACATGGGCAAGCGGATGGACGACTGGCTCCGCAACATGGGTGACTGGAACATCTCTCGCCGTCGCTACTACGGGTTGCCCCTGCCGCTCTATCCCTGCGCGTGCGGGCACCTGAGCGTGATCGGCTCGCGCGCGGAGCTCGTGGCGCGGGCCGTCTCTGGCCTCGACCAGCTCGAGGAGCTGCGGCGGCCCTGGATCGACGCGGTGCCGATCAGCTGCGAGAAATGTGGCGAGCCGGTCCAGCGCATCGAAGAGGTCGGTGACGTCTGGCTCGACGCCGGCATCGTGCCGTTCTCGACCCTGGGCTGGGAGAGCCCCGGGTTCGTCCCCGAGGGCTACGCAACCGGCGCCGCGAAGGGGTTGACGACCGCCGACCTGCCGGATCACGCGACCTGGGAGCAGTGGTTCCCGGCCGACTGGGTCTCGGAGATGCGCGAGCAGATCAGGCTCTGGTTCTACTCGCAGCTCTTCATGTCGGTGGCGCTGACGGGGCGGGCGCCGTTCCGCAAGGTGCTCGGCTACGAGAAGATGCTCGACGAAAACGGTCGCGAGATGCACGGCTCGTGGGGCAACATGATCGACGCGAGCGACGCGTTCACCCGGATGGGCGCCGACGTGATGCGCTGGCAGTTTTGCGCGCAGCCGCCCGACCGGAACCTGCTCTTCGGCTTCGGCCCGGCGCACGAGATCCAGCGCAAGTTGCTGACCCTGTGGAACTCGGCGAAGTTCCTCGCCGACTACGGAGCGATCGAGTCGTTCACGCCCGTCTATGCCGATCTGGAGGGCGGGCCGGAGGGCGATCTGCAGCCGCTCGATCGCTGGCTCGTCGAACGGACAGCTCAGCTCGTCTCGGAGGCCGAAGCGGGGTACGAGCGCTGGCTCACGGTCGATGTCGTTCGCGCCTTCGACGCCTATGTCGACGACCTCTCGAACTGGTACATCCGCCGTTCCCGGAGGCGCTTCTGGGACGGCGAGGAGACGGCGTTGCGGACGCTCTGGTTCGGGCTCGTTCAGGGGCTCCGCGTCGTAGCACCGGTGATGCCGTTTCTGGCCGAGCATCTCTGGCAGGCGCTCGTTGCAGGAGTCGTCGAAGGAGCGCCGAGCTCGGTGTTCCTCGCCGGTTGGCCGACGGCGCGTCTGCCTGACGAGGCTCTGCTCGCCGAGGTCGTCGAGCTACGGAAGGTCGTGACGCTCGGCCATCAGGCGCGCTCGGCCTCCGGGTTGAAGCTGCGTCAGCCGCTACGCCGCATCGTCGTGGAGGGGGCTCCGCTCGCTGCCGCGCATGCCGACGAGATCACCGAGGAGCTGCGCGTCAAGGAGGTCGAGTTCGGGCACGTCGAGGCCGAGCTGCGGGTGAAGCCGCATCTGCCCGCACTCGGGCCGAAGCTCGGCAAGGAGCTCGGTACGGTGCGTGCAGCCCTGCAGGCGGGTGACTTCGAGCAGCTCGACGGGGGTCGCTTCCTGGTCGCCGGTCACGAGCTTGGCCCGGACGAGGTGCTCGTCGAGCGCGCGGGCAAGGACGGCTGGGCCGTCGCGGGCGACGCAGGCGTCACGGTCGCGATCGACACCGCCGTCGACGACGAGCTGGCGCTCGAAGGTCGCATCTACGAGCTGATCCACCGCGTCAACTCGATGCGGAAGGAGGAAGGCCTCGAGCTGACCGACAGGGTCACGTTGACGGTGCCGACAGCCGACGCCGACCTGCTCGTGCATGCCGACTGGATCAAGGCCGAGACGCTCGCGGTCGCCGTCGAAGCAACCGGAGAGACTCTGACGATCGCGCGGGTCTTGTCGTAGGGGCGACGCGCACGCGTCGCCCTCGTCCTACAGCTGCCGCTCCGACAGAACGAGCTCGCGCCGGAGCTCCACCGGCAACTTGAACGTCACGTCCTCGGCCACCATCTGGAACGACTCGATTCGCTCGACGCCGCGGTCGCGGAACCAGTCACAAAGCCGGCTCACGAGCCGTTCCGGCGCCGATGCCCCTGACGAGATCCCGACCGTCCGCACCCCGTCGAGCCAGCGCTCGTCGATCTCGGTCTCGTCGTCGATCAGATGCCCGGCCACCCCCGAGGCCCGCGCGACATCGACGAGCCGGTTCGAGTTCGAGGAGTTCTTCGAGCCGAGCACGAGGAGCAGGTCGATCTCGGCGAGCATCTCCTTGACCGCCCACTGCCGGTTGGAGGTGGCGTAACAGATGTCTTCCTTGCGCGGTGCGTAGATCTGAGGGAATCGCCGCCGCAGCACGGCGATGATCTCCGAGGTCTCGTCCACCGAGAGCGTCGTCTGCGTGATGTAGGCAACCCGCGTGTCGGCGGGCAGGTCGAGCGCCTCTGCCTCGGCGACGTCCTGCACGAGCACTGTTGCCTCGGGTGCCTCGCCCATCGTCCCGACGACCTCTTCGTGGCCGGCATGGCCGATCAGGATCACGGTGTAGCCGGCGGCGGCGTAACGGCGGGCCTGGACGTGCACCTTCGTCACGAGCGGGCACGTGGCGTCGATCACGTTGTGCCGCCGCTCGGCCGAGTT
The DNA here is from genome assembly GCA_963829285.1 of uncultured Thermoleophilia bacterium. Taxonomy (GTDB): domain Bacteria; phylum Actinomycetota; class Thermoleophilia; order Gaiellales; family Gaiellaceae; genus Gaiella. Next base: position 294,436 of record CAWHHW010000005.1, read on the forward strand.
CGCATGGACGCTGGGGGCGACGCCGTGCGCCGAGTAGACGACGGTGGCGCCGGCGGGAGCGTCGGTCTCCTCGTCGACGAAGATCGCCCCGCGCGCCTCGAGGTCGCGGACGACGTGGATGTTGTGGACGATCTGTTTGCGGACGTACACCGGCGCGCCGTAGTGCTCGAGCGCCATCTCGACCGTCTCGACTGCGCGCTCGACCCCGGCGCAGTAGCCACGGGGGGATGCCAGCAGAACGCGCTCGACCATCTGCACAGGGTATCCGTCAGCGGCGCGCGGTCTCGGCCAGCAGGATCCCCGCGAGCACGACGACGCCCCCCAGGATCTGCACTGCGACGAGCGCTTCTCCGAGCCAGACCCACGCGATCACGGCCGCTGCGACCGGCTCGAAGGTGGCGACGATGCCGACCGTCGTCGCGGGCAGGTGCTTCAGCGCCCCGATCGAGAGCGAGAACGGGACAATCGTGCCGAGCACGATTCCCCAGAGCGCGAGCACGCCCACGGGAACGGTGCCGAGCGAATGCGGCATGACTGCGTCGACGCGCAACTCACCGGTCGGAAAGCTCCACCAGGGCAGCAGGATCGCCCATGTGAGCGAGGCGAACCCGAGCCCGAAGCAGACGACCGAGATCGGGTCGCGACGCACGACGAGCCGCTCGCCCATCAGGTAGTAGACGGAGAGGGCGATCGCGGCGAGGAGACCGGCGGCGACGCCGAGGCGGTCGAGCGTCATCCCATGCCAGACCTGGGCCACGAGGCCGAGGCCGAAGACGACGAGCCCGAGTGCCGGCCAGACGCGTCGCCGCACCGGCTCGTGCCAGGCGAAGCGGGCCCAGAGCGCGATCAACACGGGGGCGGTGAACTCGAACAGCAGCCCGATCCCGATCGGCAGCCGGTCGATGGCGACGAAGTAGAACCACTGCACGACCGCGAAGCCGACGATGCCGTAGAACGCGAGCCGTCCGAGCTCACGCCGCGATCCGATGCGCAGACGGTGTGGTGCGAGGATGGCGAGGCCGATCGCGAGGCCTGCGAACGCGCCGGTCGAGCGGAGCTCCGTCCAGCGCAAGGTGCCGATCTCGCTCGAGTCGAGCGCGAGCTTGGAGACGGAGCCGTTGACGGCGAACATCGTCGCGGCCACGATCGTCATCGCGTAGCCGACCCGGGGCCGGCGATGCGAGGCGAGCGTTCCGGGTGGCAATGCGAGCTCGGTCACCGCTCGAGGCTACCGGGCGTGCAGGGGCACACTCGTCGGACCTGCGCCTAGACTGTGTCGGTACGGGACGTGGCGCAGCCTGGTAGCGCGCTCGCTTTGGGAGCGAGAAGTCGCGAGTTCGAATCTCGCCGTCCCGACTGGTTTGGCCAGAGGATCCATCTTGCTACTCGTCGTCGCTGCTGCGGTGCTCGCTTCGTCGGCTCCCGGCTCGACGATCGCCTTCCGCGGATCGATCGCGCCCATCTCGCCGGCCCTCGCGCATCAGATGACGGGCCGCTCCTGGCACGTCGGCTGCCCGGTTCCGTTGCGTGACCTCCGCCTCGTCACAGCCGCCTACCACGGTTTTGACGGCCGTGACCGGATCGGTCGCGTGATCGTGAATCGCGACGTTGCGCGCTCGGTCCGCGCTGTCCTTGGCCGCCTCTATGCGGCCGGATTCCCGATTCGGCGCTTGACTCCCGTCGATGCGTACGGTGGCAACGACGAGCGCTCGATCGCGGCCGACAACACGTCGGCTTTCAACTGCCGCCTCGTCGAGGGAACGTCCCGGTACTCGGAGCACGCCTACGGCCGCGCCATCGACGTCAACCCGATCGAGAACCCGTCCGTCACCACTGCGGGAACGACGTCGCATCCCGCTAGCCGCCCCTACCTGCGGCGGACGCCGTTTCGTCCCGGCATGGCAGCCGAGGGCCACGTGCTCGTCCGCGCCTTCGACGCGATCGGCTGGGGTTGGGGCGGCCGCTGGTCGGGCGCGAAGGACTACCAGCACTTCTCCGCTTCGGGCCGGTAGACAGGCCGACGCTCCGAAGCAGGAGCTGAAGCGGGTGGAGGGAATCGAACCCTCGTAATCAGCTTGGAAGGCTGGAGCTCTACCATTGAGCTACACCCGCGCTTGGAGTATTGAAGCGGTCCGGGCCGCCGTCCGTCGTCACCTCTACACTCCGGAGACGATGTTGTCCAAAATGAAAATGATGCTCGCCGGAATGTCGGCCTCGGTGGCGGTGCTCGTTCTGGCTCCGGCTGCTGTACCGGCGACAACGGTGCCTGGTGTCCTCTGCACCCTGGCACCGGGTCAGTCGCAACTCTCGGCCGGAACGCTCCGCGGGCTTGCCCACCACCTGCGCCAGTACCCTGATCTGGCGCGCGCGTCACCCGCCCAACGGCTGGCGGCGGTGCGGCTTCTCGACCGCGCCCGCTCCGCGACCGTCGGCTGGCACGACGTGCGGCGCGCGGCTGCAAGCGGCTTCGACACGCACCTCGCGAAGCGCGCGCCGAGAGACACTTCGGTCGGCTACCTGCATGCCGAGCATCGCCGGTACAGCTCCGATGCGCACTTCCTCGACCCGAGCCGGCCAGAGTCGCTCATCTATGCCACCGAGCCGGGGCGCCGGCCCACGCTCGTCGGCGCTATGTTCAGCGTGCCCCGCGGCGTGCTCGGACCGACTCCCGGTGGCCCGATCGACCGCTGGCACTCGCACCTCGTCTGCGTGCACGCCGGCCGGCGTGGGCTGGCGCCGCTTGCGAACGGGAGGTGCCCGCAAGGCGCGACCCTGAGGCAGGGCAGCGAGATGATGCACATCTGGTTCACGTCCGACCTGCGCAGTGCTTTCGCGGTTCACGCGCCGGTGCCCGAGCTCTGCCGCGACGGTCTGCTCTCTGCACGGGCCTGCCGCGCCGGGGTGACGCGGGTGGAGATGTAGTCGCGAGCCGCGGCGCGGGTGCGGCCTGTCCAGGACGGTGCCTATGCTCAGGCAATGCTTGTCGCGCCTGTCGATTGTGGGACGGTCCTCGACGCAGGGCGGCTGCAACCGGCGTGGGACGTGCCCTCCTGAGCGTGTCCGGCGCGCAGGAAGCGCGAGGAATCGCCCGCTACCGCGAGCTCTTCGCCAATCGATACGCCGGCTCTCTCCTTACGTGGAGCATCGTTGCGCGACTGCCGGTCGGGATGGCGGGCCTCGCGCTCGTGCTGCTCGTGCGGAGTACCGGGGCCGGGTACGGCGAAGCCGGTCTCGTCGCCGCTGCGTACTCGCTCGCGATCGCGGTCGGGGCTCCGTACGGTGGCCGCCAGGTCGACCGTCGCGGAGCACCGCTCGTGCTGCGGCGACGGATGGTGCTGTTCCCCGGGCTCTTCGGTGCTGTCGCGGTCATGGGCAAGTTCGACGCGCCGATCGTTGCGATCGCTGTCACGGCCGCCGCCGCCGGCCTGACGATGGCGCCGGTCTCGTCCGTTCTGCGGTCGATCTGGCCGACGGTGGCGGGCGCCGACGGAGCCAAGACGGCCTACGCGCTCGACGCGGCGCTGCAGGAGGTGATCTTCGTCGGCGGCCCGCTGATCGTCGCCATCCTCGCGGTGATCGATCCGGCCGTCCCGGTTGCGGGTGCAGCCGTCATCGCGGCCGTCGGCACCTACGCCTTCGCGCGGCTGCCGCCCGTGCGCGCTGCCGGGCCGGCAGAGGAGCGGCACTCCTCACGACTCGGTGCTCTCTCGTCGGTGGGTGTGAGAACACTTGCGCTGCTCTCGTTGTGGCTCGGGCTCGGCTTCGGCTCGGCCGAGATCGCCGTTCCCGCGTTCGCGGAAGCCCAGGGCAATCGCGCGCTCGCCGGCATTGCGCTCGCCGGGTTCTCGGCCGGGTCGCTCGTCGGCGGCCTGATCGCCGGTCTGCGCCCGTCGCGCGACGAGCGGCGACGCATTGTGGTCGGCGCGTTCGCGCTCGCCGGGCTGCTCGCGCTGCCGCTGGCGGCCCAGTCGATCGCGTCGCTCGCGTTCCTGCTCTTCTTCGCCGGGCTCCCGATCGCGCCTGTCGTGGCGGCGATCTACGGCCAGATCGGCCGCGTCGCAGCCTCGGGGTCGGTGGCCGAGTCGTTCTCGTGGTTCGGCACGTCGGTCTCGATCGGGGTCGCGGGCGGCAGCGTCGCGGGCGGCTGGATGATCGACAGTCACGGCTGGCGTGCGGCGTTCCTGCTCGGGATCAGCTGCCTCGCCGTCGGAGCCGTCGCGACGGCGCTGCGCCGGGGAACACTCGCGCCGCCGGAGGACGCCAACCCGTAGCATTGCGCGCGTCGTTCCCGTCCAGCAAAGGAGCTAGATGCGCGAACCGGTGTTCACCGAGACCTTGCAGGTTGCCCTGGTCGTGCGCGACCTCGAGCAGACGATGCGCGCCTACGTCGACGACTACGGCATCGGGCCGTGGGAGATCTACGAGTTCAATCCCGACACCGTGACCAATCTGGAGAAGGACGGTCAGCCGACAGACATGGCCTTCCGGCTCGCGGTGACGATGGTCGGCAGCACGCAGTGGGAGCTGATCCAGCCGCTGGACGACAAGAGCATGTACGCCGAGTTCCTGGCCACGAATGGCCCTGGGCTCCATCACGTCGCCGTTGCCGTGCCGAACTACGACGAGACGATCAGCGCGCTCGAAGCCAAGGGGCGTCGCGTCCTTCAGGCAGGCCACTACAACGGCGCAACCTTCGCCTACCTCTCGACCGACGAAGACCTCGGCGTAATCACGGAGATCTTCGACTGGCCTCCAGGCCTTGTGCAGACACCGGACGCTGTGTATCCGCCGCAGTGATCGGGCCCGGGCTCGGTCAGCCAGCCGAGGTTGCCTGCCCGTCGATGAGAAGCGTCGGTTTGCGGTCGATGCGCCCGTCTGGACGGAGGAAGCCGCCCCGTGCCGCGAGACGGACGACGACACGGCCGTGCGCAGAGATCTCCGGGGCGTAGGCCCGTGCGGTCGCGTCCATCAGCAGGAGACCTCGCGAGCGCGTCGTCAGCGGGAGCACAGGGCGCGGGTAGAGGAGGAAGCCATAGGCGTCGGTCGCCGCTGTCGTGATCGGAGCCTTCGTTGTCGGCAGCGCGGCCGCCGTCTGGCCGAACATGTCCGCTCCTGGGAGTGCAGGCGCCACCGAGACGGAAGCGATCCCGACCGCCGCTGTCACCACCGCCACTCCGAGCGCGCGTATGCGTGGAACGGTGAGCGCGCCGATTCCAGCGGCCGCCCCCAGCACTCCGAGCGGGACGAGTTGGGTCATATAGCGCGAGCTGGTGCCGTTCTTCGCGTCGTAGACGACAGCAAGCGCGGCAGCGGAAACGGCGATCACTGAAGCTGCACGGGTGCGCCGCGCGAGCACGAGACCGACGGCGCACGATGCGGCGACCGCTGCGTCGCGCACCGTGAGGTGGCCGAGCGCCGGACTGTGAAGCGCGACGGCTCCAAGCCCCGCGAGGCCCGCTACGACTCCGGCCGACGGCCGCGCGAGCAGCGCGAGTGAGGCAGCCACGAGCGCTCCCGCTGCGGCGATTGCAACCTCTGCCGGCTGGAGGGTGAGGGGAGGCCGGAGCCCGACGAGAACCGCGCTGGCGACCACGAGGGCCGTCGAGATGAACCTCGTCGCGTCGTCGCGGGTCGCTGCTCTCACCATCAGGGCGGCGCCCCCTGCGAGGAGCAGCAACCCGAGCTCGGGTCTCGCAAAGGCCGCGAGCGCAGCCAGCGAGCCCGCAAGGCGCGGCCTGCGCGAGAGCACGGCCAGCACGCAGCCGAGCGTCAGCGCCTGGCCGAGCGAATCAGGGGACGAGAATGCCGCCCAGTAGCGTGAGGCCGGATCCAGCAGAACGAGGATTGCGGCGGCGGCGCCCGCGGCCTGCGACCGCGACAGCCTGGAGGCCAGCACGCCGGTCAGGCATACGACTGCTCCACCGGAAGCAACCGAGATCAACCGGGCCGCGTCGGTCCAGCCGACACCGAGGGTGTGCGCGAGTGCGATCAACCCGGGGAAGAGCGGCTTCAGCGAGGCATCGACGTTCGGCACCCAGTGCTCTCCGCCAGGGCCGAGCTGCAGCACCGGGCGGAGATGGTCCGCGATCCCGCGTGCCATCAGGAGGTACTGGTAGCCGTCGGGGTACAGCAGCGCACCCTGTGCCTGAACCGCCCTGCCGACGAGGCCGACGCAGAGCAGCCCGGCTGGGAACCACGCCCTTCTCAGAACAGGCACTCCCGGACGAAGCCGCCCGTTTCGGCGACTCGGTAGAGGTGGACGCGATCCCGCGTGACCACCCACAGCCCCAATCGAACTGGGGCCGCGACCAGGAGTCGGGCAGCGCCTGCAGCCGAGACGCCGGCTCGGGCACGACTGATTCCCTGCCACCAGAGCCGTCGCCAGTAGTACCGCCCCACACACCGTTCTGCCGCGACGGTGTGCAGAACGACAGCGTCGGGCTGGAGCCAGATCGCCCAGCCGGCGTCCCTGACCCTTCCGATCAGGTCGGACTCTTCGCCGGAGAGGAGGCTCGACCCCTCCCGACCGAGCTCCTCCCGGAACCCCCCTGCCTCGAGCATCGTTGAGCGACGAAAGGCGACGTTCGCCCCGAAGGGGTAGTCGCGCGGATGCTCCACGGCCTTTGGCGTGCCCTCGAAGCGCGTGATGCCCGCGTACTGCAGCAGCCGATCCGATAGCCAGTCCGGTCGGTCGGCGGCGAATGCCGGAGCGCACGTACCGCCGACGCAGCCGACCCTCGCGACAGCGAACCCATGAACGATCCGTGCCGCCCAGTTCGGAAGGGGCGCTGCGTCGTCGTCGATGAACGCGACGATCTCGCACTGCGCCTCGGCCGTGCCGCGGTTCCTCGCGCGTGAAAGACCTGGCTCCGACTCGTAGATGTAGCGAGCGGCCGGAAGCACGTCGTGGACGAGCGCCGCGCACGGTACGCGCGAGCCGGAATCGACGACGGTCACGTCCACCGGATCCTCGAGGCGAGCCAGTGCGCCGAGGCACCGCGCAAGGTCGGCATGGCGGTCGTGCGTGCAGACGACGACGCTCAGCAGGGGCTCAGCCACCGAACACCTCCTCGAAGATCGCGCGGTGTGCTCGAGCCGACGTTGACCAGTCGAGATCGGCAGCGCGTATGGCGGCTAGCGCCTCGAGCTCGTTGCGCCGGCCGTCGTCGGCGAGCGCGGCGAGCCCACGACTGATCGAGTCGGTCTCGGGAAGGCAGAGCTCGGCGGCGTCGCCGGCAACCTCCGGGATCGCGCCCGTCGCTGTCGCGAGCACGGCGCGGTGGGCGCCGATGGCATCGAGTAACGGACCGTTCGTCTCCCCGACGCTGTCGCGCCGGAGCACTAGAACGCAGTCGGCGGCCACTACGGCGCGTTGATACTCGTCGTCGGCCGGGGAGGAACAGACGAGCGCGCCGCCTCTCTGTGCGAGCCTGACGAGTTCGGGCTCGCGCGGTTCTCCGACGAGTGCGAGCCGCCAGCCGCTGCCGCTTGCGGCGGCGACGGCTTCGCCGACCAGCTTGACCGAGCGCACGGCGCCCGGCAGCACCGCGATGCGCTCGCCGGCCGGCCATCCGAGCTCCGCGCGTGCTTCATCGCGGGTGAGCGGCGGGCGACTGCGGTGCCGGATGGGCGACGACGTCGATCGCGCCGAGCTCCACACCCGCGCGTCTTGCGAGCAGATCCGCCGCGAGCGTGCTGTGGACGATCACCCGGGCCGCGCGACGGACGACCAGCGGATACACCAGCTGTCTGTACAGCGGCTCGAGTGCGGGCGTTCGCGGCACCACGTCGTGCACCGTGACGACGAACGGCCTTCGTCTCGACGGTGCCAGCCAGGTTGCCGAGCGGGACGAGTTGGCGAGGTGGAAGTGCGTTTCCCAGTCTCGCCGGGGAGTTTCGGAGCAGCGATACGCGACACCCTCGACCCCGAGTGCGTCAGCGAGCTGCGCCGCGTAGCGGGCTACGCCGGTCGACTTCGCCGATCTGACGCCAGAGACCCTCATGATCCAAAGAGCTTCTTTGCCGAGAGCCTGTAGAGCACGTAGTCGGGCGAGTGGTACAGGAGTGTTCCGACGCGGTTGTTTCGCCGACAGTACGTGCCGAGCATTTTCCGGTCGGCGTTCGTGCGGATCAGCGGGGTCGGCCCGGTCGAGAACGTCGCCGGATCGGGAGCCTGGAGTGAGGTCTGTTTCTGAACGAGGACATACCGCACCCCTTGTCGGTACATCGTTTGCGCCGCACCCCACCAGCCCTCGCCTACGTAGAAGCGATGGAGCAGCTTGTAGCCTCGTTGGGCCGCACGTAGCTCGTCCTGTGATGCGACGTGCGCTTTGGTCACGACGAGCACGCTGTGGCCAGTGGCCGCCGGGATGAAGTAGCTCGTGAACGGATCGGCGGCGACGGATCCCGGGCCCGGCGGGATCACGCGACCGAGGCTGTACGGCCCTGCAGTGACGATCCGAGGTACGGAGTGACGGGAAGTAGGTGACCAGCGTCGCCACCTTGAAGAGCGGCCGGTGAACGCATAGGTGGCGACGACGGCGTGGCGCGCGAGCACCACGCGTGGCGTCGGCGAGCCAGACCGCGACACCGAGCGCGACCGGAAGCTGGGCAAAGAGTAGGAAGCGCCACCAGAGGGGAAGCGGTACGCCTAGCGCACCGGCGATCCCCATTGCAAAGCAGCCCGCCATCCACAGCAGTGGCAGTGAGTTTCCGCGGCGCGCGAGCCGCGCCAGGCCTGCGATCCCGACTGCACCTGCCGCGAACATGAGCGGCCACCGCCATGACTCTTCGACCCAGTAGAGACTCAGGTGGTTCGAGTGGATCAGAGGGTCGGTGTGTGGTTGCGTGAAGAGCCACGACTCCCAGCTCGCCAGGGCGAGCACACCGGCGAATCCAGCCAAGGCGAAGAATCCCGCACTCCTCTCAGCGGCCAGAGCGAGCCGGGCAGCCGGTGGGTCGTGCGAAGCGCCACAGGCCCGCGAGTTGGCCGACGAGCGACGGCAGCGCGACACAGACACCGATCAGGAGGAGGCCCGGCAGCCCGCTCTCTCCGATCGCGTGGCTGAGCGAGTACTCGGGCCAGCGCGAGGCGATCAGGTAGCCCGCCAGAAGCGAGAAGCCGCCGAGCAGCGAGCTCTCCCGGCGTGTGAGGCGGCCGATGGCGCCTGAGGTTGCCACCAGGACCGCGAGCAGCGTGCCGGTGAAGGGGTGGACGACGAGTGTTGCAGCGACGGCGAGCGGTGCGACGACGAACCGCCAGACCTCCGGTCGCCCATCGAGAACGATCAGCGTCCAGAGCATGAAGCCGGTCGCGACCGTCTGCGGGAAATAGGCGGCGTAGAGGAAGCCGTGGAATGTCAGATCGCCAGCCCAGATGATGTGTGCCGGTCCGAAGAGCAGGAGCAACACGGGTATGGCGATCACGGCTGCGCGGCGACCAGCCTGGCGCCGAACCCAGATGTATGACGCATGGAGAACGAACGCGGTCACGCCGAGGCCGACGACCTGGAGGAGGCGCTCGAGTGCAACCGGGTTCGGTGCGGCATGCGCGCCGGCAATCAATCGCCAGACGAGCGCGATCCCTTGCGTGTACGGTGTCGCGTGAGGATCGTCGATCTGTGGAGCGCGCATGAAGACGCTCACCGAGTGCATCGGCGTGGCGGCGAGCTTCTCGACGATTGCGAGGTACGTCGGTGTGTCGGAGATCACCCGCATCCCGTACGGACGTCGATATTGATTCGAGATAGAGGCCCAGCCCAGACCAGCGGCGGCGACGGTGATCCCGTGGAGTGCGCCCCACGAGAGGTGCGTGAGGTGACTTCCAAATCTGCGAACCGTTCCCGCGATAAGGACGAGGACGACGATCGCAGCCGCAACCCCCCCGCCAACTGCACGCCAGGCGCCGCCGAGCGCCAGCCCCGCTGTGACGGCGCCTAGAGCCAGGGCGATCCGTGCCACGAGCACTGGCTCCGGGCGGGCGACGAGGCTCCTCGCCGCGTGCAGCAGGATTCCGATCGCCACGAGCTCCGTGAGCAGTGTCGCGAAGGCGGCTCCCAGGGAACCAAAGCGCGGCGCCAGAACGAGAGCCAGCGCGATGTTCGCCAGCAGCGCCACGGCGACCTGCACCATCAGCACACCCGTCCGGCGTTCGACGGTCAGGGCGGTGCCGAGGACACCACTCGCCCCGATCAGCAAGGTTGCGACGAGCAGCACAACGAGCGGCGCGAACGCCGCGCCGTAGGGCTCACCGAGCGTGGTCTCGAGGGGGCGCGGCCCTCCGGCGACGACCACAGCGAGCAGGAGCAGGCCGAGTCGAACCGTCCACGCGAGCGAGTCGCGAGCGAGCGCGGGGCGAAGCTCGGGTGCGAGCGAGGAGAGACGGGGCAACAGGCCCGTCGTGATGGCGTTAGCGAGCGCGAGCGCGCCGAATCCGAGTGTCGCCGCGACCGTGAACTGCGCGACCGCAGCGTGTGTGCTGAAGGCCCCGAGAACGAGGGTCGGCATCCGGTAGTACGCGACCGTGGCGAGCGCCATCGCACCGAACGGCAGCGCGTCGGCGAGCACGCGGCGGGCGGGCGGAGCAGGGCCGGGCCGGTAGTTCACCCATTGGCGCGTGACGAGCGACGGCAACGTCAGGAACGGGCCTAGCGCAAGGCCCGCGAGAGCCGCGGCACCGACTCGGTGACCCGTGACGAAGACGGCAGCGGCTGCCAGCGACAGGAGCCCTGCGACGAGCTTCTGCCCCGCTTCGACGGAGAGGTCCTGCTGGGCGCGATAGACCGCGAGGACGGACAACGAGACGGCACCGAGCAGTCCCACGAAGGCGGTGAGGAGCGCGGCGGCCAGATGACCGGTCACCGACCCGACGACGACGGCTCCTACGAGTACTGCCGCGACGAGTGGCAATCGGATCAACGTGCTGCGCAGGAGCAGTGTCGCAGCCGAGCCGCTCGTCGCGCCGTCGCGGGTGATCACCACCGAAACACCGGCGTCTAGGAGGCCCATCAGCAGCGTCGCGGCTGCAAGGCAGATTCCGAGTAGCGCCATCTCGGAGACGGGGAGCAGGCGGGCGCACACGATCACGACCGTCAGCTGGGCGCCCTTTGCTGCGAGGTCGCCGCCGAGCGCCAATGCTGCGTTGGTCTTCAGCGACCTGGCGCGGCGGGGCAGCGCCAGCCGCCGGGTGTCGGTGAGCGACGTCACGCGTCCACCGCCGATTCGAGCAGAGCGGCGTAGTGGTCGAACGAGTGCCTGTCCCGTGTCCGTCGTGCGCCGGCCGTGAGACGCTCGCGTTCGGTGGTCATCCGCTCGATCGCTCGCGCGAGGGCTTCGGTGTTTCCCGGGGGCGCGAGTAGCCCGTCGACGCCGTGGTCCACCGCGGCCGGAAGCCCGCCGACCGCAGTTGCGATGACCGGTTTGCCGTGGCCGAGCGCGAGCGCTACGACTCCCGACTGGGTTGCGCTCCTGTACGGCAGCAGCGCGGCATCGGATGCAGAGAGCAGGAGCGCGGTGTCCTCGTTCGTGACGTAGCCGTCCCGCAACTCGACTCGATCGCCGACGCCCAATCTGCGGGCGAGCTCCTCCAGCTCCGTCCGAGAGCTCCAGAAGCGGCCGGCGACGACGACGCGCACGTTGAGCCCGGGATCGACACGCGCCAGCGCCTCGATCGCAAGGTCGACTCCCTTGTAGGGACGAACTGCGCCGTAGACGAGCAGGAGGAGCTCTGGGTTGCCGAGGCGGGCGCGCTCTGCGGCGACCGCAGCCGGCGACGGCTCGTGCGCGAGGTCGCCGGGAACGAACAGGGGATGGAAGGCCTCGACGACCGAGCTCCGCACCCCGAGCCCAGCCAGTTCGGCCTGCTGCCCGGGAGCATGTGTCACGATGACGTCGGCGCTGCGGAGCACAGATTGCGCAAGCCGGCGGCCGAAGGGCATCCTCTCGTGTGGCAGCACGTTGTGGCAGATCACGATCCGGCGGAATCGCCCTCGGGCCGCCCGCAGCAGCCATAGGTACGGCGGCGCCATCACGGGATGCACCCATGGGAGCACGATTGCCTGCGAACCGAACGCCTCGGCTCGGTCTATCGCGCGCCGCCACGTTCGCGGATCGGCCCAGTCGAGCAGGAACTCGGCCGGCTCGACGTGCGGCGGCTGCGAGCGGTCGTCGCGAATCGGTCCGCGGTAGAGGACAGGTGGGTACGGCCTCGTCCACGAGAGGAACTCGACGTCGGAGCCTCGCCGCAACGCGCGGACCATGGCGGCGTTGAACTGCGCCGCGCCGACGGTCAGAGGATGAGTCGGAGCGATGACGCACAGCCGCCGCCGCTCCGGGAGAGCTTCGAATGCGGCTGCCGCAGCCGTCATCGTCAGGAGTCTTTGTCGCCCAGCTCGAGCCGCCTGATCGAGTAGAGCGCGTCCTCGAGCAGTCGCCGGGAGGTGTCGATGCCGGAAGCGAGCATCGTCGAGACGAAGAAGCCGACGGTGACGACCCAGAGGACGACGGACGCGAGCAGGGCGGGCAAATGGGTCCCGGCTCCTCCATCCTGGTAGCGCCACAGGAACATGCATGTCATCGCGACGGCCAGGATCGTGCTCGCGAACGTCAGGCGCGCGAACAGGGCGGGCAGTCGCCGCCGCACGAGGCCGGTCGCGGCCTGCATGCCCGTCTTTCGGATGTAGCCGATGATCGAGTGCGTCATGCGAGACTCGCCGTGTGTCCTCGGCCTGGCGCGCATCGGTACCTCGGCAACGGCGAGGTTCTGGCGCGAGGCGTCGATGATCGTCTCGAGCGTGTACGTGAAGTCGGAGAGGATGTTGAGGCGGAGGAGCGCCTCACGCGTGTACGCCCGGTACCCCGACGTCGCATCCGTGATCGTGAGGCCGAGCGCGCGGCCGGCGACCCACGAGCCAACCTGATTGCCTCGACGACGTACGGCGGTCATGTCGGGGGTGTCTTCGCCGAGCGGCCGGACGCCGAGGACGAGATCCGCGTCGCCGTCGAGGATCGGCTTGATCAGTCTCGGGATGAACCCGGGGTCGTGCTGGCCGTCGCCGTCGAGGTTGACCACGATCGACGCTCCGCGCCGGAGCGCCTCGTGCACACCCGCCTTGAACGCCTCGACGAGGCCGCGCGGGCGGGGGTGGACGCAGATCGCGTCGGCTCCCGCCGCGACCGCACGCTTCTGCGTGCGGTCGCGGGAGCCGTCGTTGACGACGATCACGTCGACGGAACCGACACCCGGGATGAAGCGAGGCACTGCGGCGACGACCTCTCCGATCGTCCCCTCCTCGTTCAACGCCGGGATGATGACCGCCAGCCTCGGTAGGGCGGGCTCGGTGAGTGCTAGATGCGCAGGGTGAACCCTGCCCGTTTGCGGGACTGCGGCCATTGCTTGTTGCCGGTTGCGCTAGTGGTGGCCGTGGTTGCCGAAGCCACCGAAGTGGCCGTGGTTTCCACCGTTGCCGTGGCGATGGCTGTGACCGTCACCATCGTCGTCATTTGCACCTTCGCCGTGGCCATCGCAGTGGTGCAGATGGCAGGGCGGGGGCGGCGGAACGCTGGGGCGACCCCCGCTGTGCAACCCGTACCTACCCTCTGACGCGTATCCCGTCGCAGCAAGTGCAAGTGCTGCGGCTGCTGCGGCAGCCATCGGGTGCCTGAGCTTCACTCTCATCGGTCCTCCATTCACGAACGCATTTCAGGGCCGAGAGGGGCCTGCTCTCTTGGCGGTGCTATCGACGGGCATTCCGGAGCGCGTCATCCCTGCCACGAGTGATCCGCGGGCGTCGGAGTCCGTTCTCGCCACCGCCGCCCGTGGAATGACCTGTGCAGGAGCCTGTATTCGATGATCGAAGCCCACTCGGATGGTTCGCATGAAGCAACGTGGGGCGCGCGAGCACGTGCCGCGCCGTCCGTTTTGGCACGCTGCGGGAGGCTCGCTCAGGCAGCGAGGGGCCCTGACAGGCCTGCTGGTCTGTCTCAGTGTCGTCGCCTGGTCGTCTTCGGCCGCTGCTGCACCTCGGATGCCGGTCGGATTTCAGGACGATGCGACGTTCCGCTGGGGTTCCGGAGCGGCGGATGCGATCGCCAGGGCCGGGGCCGCTCACGCATCGGTCATTCGTACGATCGCCGATTGGCGCGCTCTCGCTCCGCACCGACCTGCGGTGGCCGCTGACTCCTTCGATTCGGCCTACAGGTTCGATGACCTCGATGAGCTCGTCAGGAACGCTCAGAGGCAAGGCATTCAGGTGATGATCACGATCTGGGGTACGCCTCCGTGGGCGAACGGCGGCAAGGGCCCCAATGTTGCGCCCGACCGCCGGGCCGACCTGATGGAGTTTGGTCGGGCGATTGCCGATCGCTACTCGGGTCGACATCCGGGCTATCCGTACGTCGGCCGCTATTCGATCTGGAACGAGCCGAACCTCGAGATCTTCCTTGCGCCGCAGTTCAACCGGAAGGGCGCCATCGCCAGTCCGCATGCCTATGCCGAGCTCTTTCGGGCCGGCTACGCGGGAGTCAAGAGGGGGAACGCGACGGCCCTGGTCGCTATCGGTGAGACGTCGAATCAGGGGCGTGATCGTCCCTCGGCGGGCGCTGCAGCCGACTCCGTTGCGCCGGGCACCTTCGCGCACCTGCTCGCCCGCGAACCGGACCTGAAGTTCGACGCCTATGCGACGCATCCCTATCCGACGCGCCCGAACTCCCCTCCGACAGAGACGGTGCGGTGGCCGAACGTCACGCTGTCGCAGCTGCCGCGACTCGAGGCGTCGCTCGACCGCTGGTTTGGGCGTCCGAGCCTCCCTCTCTGGATCACCGAGTACGCGTACCAGACGAAGCCGGCCGATCCCTACGGGGTGACCGAAGCCCAGCAGGCGCGGTACCTCTCGCAGGTGATGAGCCAGCTCAAGGCGGACCCGCGTGTGCAGATGTTCATCTGGTTCATCTTCCGCGACTCTGAAGCGGGCCTCTGGCAGAGCGGAATCAGTGGCACCTCGGGCCGCCCGAAGCTGTCCTACAAGGTGTTCGCTGCTCTGGCGCGCTCGGTTCGCGGGCAGACGCTGGAAGTCAGCCCGGGCGTCCGGCCGACGATCAGACTCCCCGTGCCGCGGCTCGCGTTCGCAACTCCTGCCGGATCAACAATAGGCGTCACCTACCGTGTCTTCCAGGGCGCGAGAATGGTGGCAATCGGTCAGCCGGCGCCCAGGCTGCAGACGAACCAGTCCGTCAGGTTTGTCGCCGATTTCAAGCCGGCCGGGGGCCAGTCCTACACGATCGAGATGGATGCCGGTGACATCAGCGGCAACCACGCCTTCGCCACGTACAGCCTCCGCGCGACCGACGGCGCAAACGCCGCGACGCCCCCGCATACGCTCGCGAGGTCATCGAGTAGCGCTTCCGTACGACGCGCCGGTTCTTGATCCCACTGCATTGTCGTTCGTGGCGGTAGGTACGTAGGCGTTCGCGGCTAGGCACTCGCGACGTGCAGCGGTGGCACGCGCCCGGCCCACGGCAGCGCTTCCTCGAGCT
This sequence comes from uncultured Thermoleophilia bacterium, assembly GCA_963829285.1. Taxonomy (GTDB): domain Bacteria; phylum Actinomycetota; class Thermoleophilia; order Gaiellales; family Gaiellaceae; genus Gaiella. The sequence continues at coordinate 309,967 of CAWHHW010000005.1, forward strand.
GGGCGGCGAGCCGGAGCAGTGTCGCCTCGTCTCCGTACCGGCCGACGAGCTGCATCCCGATCGGCAGCCCGGTGCCGCCCTGGTAGAGCGGCAGGCTGATCGCCGGCTGGCCGGTCGCGTTGAAGACGGGTAGGAACGATTCGAGCTGCGACCACGAGTCGAACAGGTCCCGCGGCTCGAGCTCGGCGTCCGGCTCGTAGGTGCCGAGGCGGGCGGGAGGGGCCCCGAGCGTCGGCGTTAGCAGCACGTCGTACTCCTCGAAGAACGAGCCCATCTGGCGCCCGATCTGACCCGCTGCGTCGAGCGCCGCGAGCAGCTGCCCTGCCGAGACCGATCGGCCGAGCTCGACCATGCGGAGTGTCGGCAGCTCGAGATTGTCGGGCCCGGGTGTCCGGCCGACAGCGTCCGCGAACCCATCCACCATCTGCGCCGTCGTCGTCGACCACACGATCGTCATCGCCTCGAGAAAGGCCTCCCACGAGAAGACGGGACGAGCCTCGCCCACGTCGTGCCCGAGCTCCCCGAGGAGCTGGGCCGTCGCCTCGCATGCGAACCGCATCTCGTCGATGGCGGCGCGGCCGGACCACGGCTCGAAGCAGTACGCGATCCGTAGTCGTCCGGCGGGAGCGCCGACGTCGTCGAGGAACGGTCGAGACGGAGCCGGTGCCGGCCAGGGGTCACCGGGGTACGGCCCGGCGAGCACGTCGAGGCAGGCGGCCGTGTCGCGAATGCTCCGCGTGAGCACGAACTGCACGCCCCAGCCGAGCAGGGGCTCGTGAGCGTACGGGCCCCAGCTGATGCGCCCACGGCTGGGCTTCAGCCCGACGACGCCGCAGGCCGCTGCGGGAATGCGAATCGATCCGCCGCCGTCTGAACCGGTCGCGACCGGGACGATTCCTGCCCCCACGACCGCGCCCGCGCCCCCGCTCGAGCCGCCGGCCATGTGCGTGCGGCTCCACGGCGAGCACGTGCGACCTTCGGCGATCGTCTCGGTCGTGCCCATCAGGCCGAACTCGGACGTCGTCGTGCGACCGAGCGGAACGAACCCGCTCTCCTTGAGCCGCCGCACGAGCTCCGAGCTCGTCTGCGAGATCCAGCCCTCGGCCAGCCTGCTGCCTGCCCCCGTCGGTCGCCCGGGATCGCCGTGGAACAGATCCTTGAGCAGCGTCGGCACCCCGTGAAACGGGCCGTGATGGGCCGATTCGGCGCACTCGACGACGTCGGGGTAGAGGCCGACGACGGCATTCAGGTCGGCATCGACCTTTCCAGTGCCCTGGACCACGAGATCGGCGAGCTCGGTAGGCGTCACCTCGCCCTGATCGACGAGCGCGGCAAGGCCGATCGCGTCGAGGCCGGCGTACTCGTCAAGGCGCACCGGCGCATCGTAGAGGCTTGGAACAACCGCGTCGCCGGGTACGCTGGGCGGATGCCAGCGCACGATCTGCGTGACGAGACCCCCGATCGGCATCACTCCGAGGTGACCTTCCGCTCGGTCGTCGAGCCACAGCCGGGGCCGGCAATGGCGGCGTTGTTCCATGCCGCCTGGCCCTCCTACAGGGCCTGGTTCCTGCGAGACGGCGAGGAGGCGCGGCCGTCGTATGCGCTCTGCCAGAGGGCGCTTCGCACGCACGTGCCGGAGCTCGTGCCCACGTGGGAGCGGCTGGTCGAGCTCGCCGGGGGCGGGGATCTCGAAGCGCGCTTCCTCTCGTTGTGGGAGCCGACGCCGTTCTTTGCCGCCTGCTCTGTCGCGACCTGGACGAGGGGCGGGCGGCCCGGCCTCGTGCGCACCTACGACTACGTTCCGGCGTTGTGTGAGACGACGCTGCTGACATCTGCGTTCAGCGGACGCCGGACGATCGCGATGGCCGATTGCCTGTGGGGTGCTCTCGACGGCATGAACGAGGATGGCCTTGCGCTCGCGGTCACGTTCGGTGGCCGGCGTGTGGTCGGCCGCGGCTTTGCGGTGACGCTGCTCGTTCGCTACCTGCTCGACCACTGCGGCGACGTTGCGCAGGCACTCGACGCGATCCATGCGGTGCCCGTGAGCCTCGCGTACAACCTCGCTCTCGTCGACCGTTCCGGTGCCGCGGCGCTCGTCGTGCTGGCGCCCGACCACGAGCCGTCGGTGATCCACGGTGAGGTGTGCGCCGGCAACCGGCAAGGTCGCACCGAGTGGCACGAGCACGCGGTGATGAGCGAGACCGTGGTGCGTGAGGCCGCGATGGCGGCTGCCCTCGCCGACCCAGAGCTGACCCGCGAGGGTCTCGAGCAGGTCTTCCTCACCGAGCCCGTGCACCGGCCGCTCGAGCGCCACACGTGGGGCACCGTCTACACGGCGAGCTACGACGTGTGTGAACGCAGCGTGCGGCTGCTGTGGCCGTCGGATGAGGCGTGGGAGGTGCACCTCGACACTGCGACCCCGAGCGAGGTCACGCGCCGGACGATGGTGACCTTGCCGCCGTTGCTCGACCGTCCGCTCCACGTGCCGCGCGCACCGGAGGTCATCTTCGCCTGATCGGCGCTGTTGAAGCGCGACGCGGAGCGCTCTATGGTGGGAGCAATGGGGAAAGGAGGGTCGGTCATGCCGAAGGGCTCGTCGAGGCGCCGGTCGGGGCGTCCGCAGCTGCGTGGCCTCTCGGACGTCTACCGGTTCATGCGCACCAGCGAGACCCCGATCTACTTCGTCTCGCCGACCCCGTACAACATCCTCGGCATCGACCAGTGGATCGGCGCCTTCGAGTACATCACCTACTTCGACGCCTTCGACGGCCACCACCCGCACGTCTTCGTCCCGCGCCGTGACGGGCCGCGCGAATTCGACTCGTTCGAGGCCGTCAACACGTATCTGCTCGGGCACAAGGACGTCGCCGATCACATTCGCACCCGTGGTGGCGGCAAAGCGCTGTTCGTCATGTTCGAGGCCGAGACGGAGGAGCTCGTGGACGAGCTCGGGCTCGAGATCGCCTTGCCGCCGCGGGCGCTGAGGGAGCACATCGACTCGAAGATCACGACGACCGAGCTCGCGAACGAGGCGGGGATCGCCTCTGCGCCGAACGTGCTCGCGCGAGCTCGGAGCTATGACGAGCTCCTGCGGCGGGCCCGCAAGGCGAAGCTCGGCAGCGACCTCGTCGTGCAGATGCCCTACGGCGATTCGGGGCGCACGACGTTCTTCATCTCGTCGGAGGAGCATTGGGAGGAGTGCGCGGAGAAGCTCGTCGGCGAGGACCTCAAGATCATGCGCCGGATCGAGCACCTCCCGGGCACGGTCGAGGCGTGCGCGACGCGGCACGGCACGCTCGTGGGCCCGATCCAGACGGACATCACCGGGTTCGACGAGCTGACGCCGTACCGCGGTGGCTGGTGCGGAAACGACATCTTCCCGGGCGTCTTCGACGCGTCCACGCGTGACGCGATCAGAACGATGGCGCGCAAGATCGGGGACGCGCTCTACGCCAACGGCTATCGCGGCGTCTTCTGCCTCGACTTCCTCGCCGAGAACGAGACGGGCGAGGTCTACCTCGGTGAGATCAACCCGCGCATCTCCGGTGCGAGCCCGCTCTCGAACCTGATCACCTCGAAGTACGGGGGAGTGCCGCTGTTCCTCTTCCACCTGCTCGAGTTCATGGACGTCGATTGGGAGGTCGACCTCAAGAAGGTGCAGAAGCGGTGGAACGAGTACGACGACTGGAGCCAGCTCGTGCTGAAGCAGACGGAGGATCGCGTCGAGCTGATCACGTCTGCCCCGTCGAGCGGCCTGTGGCGCATGCGGCCGGACGGCAGCGTCGAGTTCGTCCGTCAGGTGACGACGTGGCACACGGTCGGCAACGAGGACGAAGCGTTCTATCTGCGCGTGTACGGGACGGGCGAGTACCGCTACAAGGGCGCCGACATGGGCGTCGTCGTCGCGCGCGGCCGCATGCAGACCGACGACCGGGAGCTGACCGAGCGTGCGAGACGCTGGGCCGACGGGATCACCTCCCTGTTCGCGGGAACGGCCGCCGACGACCTGCCGCCGCGGCCCGAGCCCGTCTACACGAAGTGGTTCTGAGCGGATCGCGGCGCCGCGCTTCCCGGTTGCGGAGATGCGCCCGGGAGGATTCGAACCTCCGACCCGCGGATTAGAAGTCCGCCGCTCTGTCCACTGAGCTACGGGCGCGTGGCTCTAGGGTAATCGACCGTCAGCGCGGCAGGCGGAGCCCGAGCCGGCGCGGCAGCGAGGCGACGAACCCGGTGACGGGATCGGGTGTGTCGCCGCGGTCGTAGGCGGCGTCGCGCCGGACGAGAGCGGCTCGGATCGCCGTGCCGCCGACCCACCGGAGCGGTTCCGGCGGCATCAGCTTGCGGTCGGGATCGACGATCGCGAGCCCGGTGAGGTGATCGCGCCGGTCGAGCGCGAGCCGTGCCAGGATCTCGCCGCCGAGGAACGACGGGCCGACGCCGTTGCCGGTGAAGCCGAATCCGTGGTGGACGCGGCCGCGCGAGCCGAAGATCGGCAGGTGCGTGGGGGAGACGTCGATCGGCCCGCCCCAGGCGTGGGTGATCCGGCGTCCGTGCAGCTGCGGGAACATCTGGAGCAGATCGTGCTTCGCGGTCGCGACGGCTCGGGCGTCGAGATCGAGACCGGACGTGTGGCGACCGCCGAAGCCCATCCGCCCGCCGCCCCAGCCGAACGCGATCCGGCCGTCGCGCGTCGTGCGCAGGTAGTGGAGCAGCGTGCGGCAGTCGCAGATCGACTCGCCGCCCGTCCAGCCGAGCTCCTCGATCAGCGTCGGGGACGGGCTCCGTGATCACGATGTGGCTCGACCCGACGCCGTGCGCGAGGCGGTAGCCGGCGAACGAGGCGGTGGCGCTGTTGACGGCGAGGACTGCCGCGCCGGCCGTCACGGTGTGGCCGGATGCTGTTCGGACCGTCCGCGTCGCGGACCGAGCTTCTCGACGCGCGTGCGTTCGTGGAGGCGAACCCCGCTCGCGATCACCTTCGCGCGCAGGCCGAGCGCGAGGCGTCCCGGGTGGACGTTCGCCGCCGTCGGCAGCAGGGCGCCGCCGCCGCGGAAGAGCGGCGAATGCACAGCGCGCGCGCACGTCGTCCTCGGAGAGCGCCAGCGCCTCGCCGGCTGCGCCGACCTCGGCGCACGCCTCGATCATCTCGTCCCAGTCGCCGACCTGCGCGTCGGAGGTCGCGACGTAGAGCGGTCGGCGCGGCGCGGAACCAGGCGTCGACTCCTTCGGACTCGCACCAGGCGCCGATCCCGTCGCACGCCCGCTCGGAGGCCCGGCACACCTCGACCGCGCGTGTGTCGCCGACGCGGTCGCGCAGGATCGGCGAGGTCGTCCCACAGCGTCGAGACGAAGCCGCCGTTGCGACCGCTCGGCCCGTGACCGGCGAGACCGGCCTCGAGCACGACGACGTCGAGCCCCGGCTCGAGCGCCTGCAGCTGCCAGGCGGTCCAGAGCCCGAGGTAGCCGGCTCCGACGATGACGACGTCGGCCGTCGTGTCGCCCTCGAGCGGCGCCGGTCGGCTCGACACGGCGCCCGCCTCCTCGAGCCAGTACCCGTACCGCGTGTGCCGCGTGCCGCTCACGCCGCCGAGGGTATCCTGTCGTGGCTGCGTGGTGGCGGTAGCTCAGTTGGTAGAGCCCCGGGTTGTGATCCCGGTGGTCGCGGGTTCAAGTCCCGTCCGCCACCCTTTCCGTCTTTCCGGCTAGGTCGCGCGGCCCCGTAGCTCAGTGGATAGAGCGGTGGACTTCGAATCCACGCGCGGAGGTTCGATTCCTCCCGGGGCCATACCCCTTCAGCGGTGCAACCGCCGCCGCGGCCAGATGATGTCAGGCCGATAGGTGCGGGCGAGAGGACTCGAACCTCCAAGAGCCGAAGCTCAACGGGACCTAAACCCGCCGCGTCTGCCAGTTCCGCCACACCCGCGAGGTGTATGGCGAAATCTAGCGGCCGAGCAGGATCCCGACGCGTCTCGCGCACCGAGTCGACGACGAGCCCTGTGAGAGCGATCAGTGCGAAGACCGCGAACGCCGCCAGCGGTTCGTGCGTTTGCACGACAAGCACCGCGACGAACGCGCCGACGACGACCGAGGCGGTCGTCAGGGGTCTTCGGGTCACCGTCCCGAGGGCGAGCCCGACGAGGAACACGGCACCGAGCACGACGATTCCGAGCACCATGTGGCGAGGGTAGGACCCGCGTCGGACGGACCGGACCGACCGTTGACCGAGCGGGAGTCGATAGCCGGTCTGCTTGAATGGCCACGAGATGTCCGCCCAGGTGGAAGAGCTCGGCCAGAATCGCGTCCGCCTGACGGTGGACGTGTCGCAGCACGAGCTCGAGCATGCCGTCGAGCACGCGACGAACGATCTCTCCGAGTCGGTCAAGATCCCCGGCTTCCGCAAGGGCAAGGTGCCGTTGCAGGTGCTCGTCTCGAAGATCGGCAAGGACCGGATCTGGGCCGAGGCGGTCGACACCCACATCAGCGGCTGGTTCTGGGCGGCGGCAGCGCGCACGCGCTTACGGCCGATCTCGCCGCCCGAGTTCGACTTCGAGCTGCCGACGACGGAGTCCGAGGCGTGGTCGTTCTCGGGCACGATCGAGGTGCAGCCGACTCCCGAGATCGTCGACTGGACGACCCTCGAGGTGCCGCGCGCCGAGGCCGAGATTCCGCAGGAGCTCGTCGACCAGGAGCTCGAGGCGCTGCGGCAGAGCGTCGCCGAGCTCGTTCCGGCCGACGATCGTGCCGCGAAGGCCGGTGACACGCTCGTCGTCGATCTGCAGAGCCCCGAGGGTGAGACGCAGTCGGACACGGTCGTCGAGCTCGGCTCCGGTCGCCTCATGGAGGAGATCGAGACCGCTCTCGTCGGCGCCAGCGTGGGCGAGACGAAGGAGGTCGCGTACGAGCTCGCCGACGAGTCGGCCGCATCGGTCACGATCACCGTCAAGCACGTCAACGAGAAGGTGCTGCCGGAGATCGACGACGAGCTGGCGCGCTCCGCGAGCGAGTTCGACACGCTCGCCGAGCTTCGCGCCGACATCGAGGGACGCGTGCGCGCTGCGGTCGAGGAGGAGATCGACGGGGCCTTCCGCGCTGCTGCGGTCGACGCGCTCGTGGCTGCGTCGAACGTCCAGCCGGCCGGCCCGCTCGTCGAGACGCGGGCGCGAGAGCTGCTCGACGGCTTCGTGCGCTCGCTCGGTCGCCGCGGGATCACGCCGGAGACGTACTTCCAGGTGACGGGGCAGTCGGCGGACGTGCTGATCGCCCAGATGCGTGCCGAGGCTGCGCAGTCGGTCGCCCGCGAGCTCGCGCTCGACGCGGTTGCAGACCGGGCCGGGATCGAGATCTCCGACGACGACGTCAAGGCAATGGTCCGCGAGCAGGCCGAGGAATCGGGGGACGACGCCGACCAGGTGATCGAGGACATCTGGGCGCACGGCCACCAGGAGTCGTTGCGCGACGATCTCCGCCTGCGTGCTGCGCTCGATCGCCTCGCCGCGGACGTGAAGCCGATCTCCGTCGATCTGGCGGACGCGCGTGACAAGTTGTGGACACCTGACAAGGAAAACACCGAGCCGGAGAAGAAGTTGTGGACACCCGGTAGCAAGGAGCCCCAATGAGCCCGTTGATTCCCATGGTGATCGAGCAGACCTCGCGCGGCGAGCGCTCGTTCGACATCTACTCCCGCCTGTTGAACGAGCGGATCATCTTCCTCGGCACACAGGTCGACGACCAGATCGCCAACCTGATCGTGGCGCAGCTGCTGCACCTCGAGTCAGAGGATCCCGACAAGGACATCTCGCTCTACATCAACTCGCCGGGCGGCTCTGTGTACGCCGGGCTCGCGATCTACGACACGATGCAGTTCATCAAGCCGGACGTGTCGACGATCTGCGTGGGGATCGCGATGAGCATGGGCGCGCTCCTGCTCGCGGGCGGGAAGGAAGGGAAGCGGATGGCCCTGCCGAACTCGAAGATCCTGATCCACCAGGTCTGGGGCGGCTACCAAGGGCAGGCGTCCGACATCGAGATTCATGCCAAGGAGACGATCGCGCTGAAGCGGAAGCTCGAGGAGATCATGGCGGAGCACACGGGCCAGGAGATGGAGAAGGTCCGAACCGACATGGATCGCGACTACTTCATGACCGCGGCAGAAGCCGCTGAGTACGGCCTCATCGACCGGGTGATCACACACCGCTGAACCTGCTGGGTATAGCCAGACAGGCGATTTCGGAGTAAAAGGAGAGACGTGGCCCGAGCGAGCGACGGAAACGAGCAGCTGCTCTGCAGCTTCTGCGGCAAGAGCCAGCGCCAGGTGAAGAAGCTCATCGCCGGTCCCGGCGTGTACATCTGCGACGAGTGCATCGATCTCTGCAACGAGATCATCGACGAGGAGCTGACGGCTCCGACCTCACTCGACCTCGACAACCTCCCTCGCCCGAAGGACATCTACTCGGTCCTCAACGACTACGTCGTCTCGCAGGAAGAGGCCAAGCGCACTCTCTCCGTCGCCGTCTACAACCACTACAAGCGCGTCCGCATGGGACAGGTCGAAGAGGGTGAGGTCGAGCTCCAGAAGTCGAACATCCTTCTTCTCGGCCCGACCGGGTGCGGCAAGACGCTGCTGGCGCAGACGCTCGCGCGGATCCTCAACGTGCCGTTCGCGATCGCCGACGCGACCGCGCTGACGGAGGCCGGCTACGTCGGCGAGGACGTCGAGAACATCCTCCTGAAGCTGATCCAGGCCGCCGACTTCGACATCAAGAAGGCCGAGACCGGGATCATCTACATCGACGAGGTCGACAAGATCGCGCGGAAGGCCGACAACCCGTCGATCACGCGCGACGTCTCGGGCGAGGGTGTGCAGCAGGCGCTGCTGAAGATTCTCGAGGGCACGATCGCGTCGGTGCCTCCTCAGGGCGGGCGCAAGCATCCGCACCAGGAGTTCCTCTCGATCGACACGACGAACATCCTCTTCATCTGCGGCGGTGCGTTCGCCGGGCTCGACCGGATCATCGAGCGGCGGATCGGCACGAACTCGGTCGGGTTCGGAGCCAACGTGCGGTCGAAGCATTCCGAAGAGGGCGCCGAGTTGCTCTCGGCGGTGATGCCGGAAGATCTCGTCAACTTCGGCCTGATCCCGGAGTTCATCGGCCGGCTGCCGGTCGTCTCGGCCGTGCACCAGTTGCGGCGCGATGATCTGGTGCAGATCCTGACCGAGCCGAAGAACGCGTTGACGCGCCAGTACCAGCGGTTCTTCGGGTACGACACGATCGAGCTCGTGTTCACCGAGGACGCGCTGTGGGAGATCGCAGAGAAGGCGCTCCAGCGCGAGACCGGTGCCCGCGGGCTGCGCTCGATCATCGAGGCGGCGCTGCTCGACGTGATGTTCGAGTTGCCGTCGCGCAAGGACGTCTCCAAGTGCGTGATCACCAAGGAGACGATCTCGAAGGGCCTCAATCCGACGCTCGTCACGAGCGGGGCGGCCGACGCGGCCGACGAGTTCGACGCGGCTGCGGGCGGCGCTGCTTCGTAAGCAGGCATGGGTCCGTCGCAGCGGTTTGCGCTCCGGTACGGCAGTGCCTCGAAGCTCCTTCTGATCGTTCTTGCCTCGGGCCCGGGTCGCTCGGGCGTCGTTGTCGGGGAGGCTGAGATCGAGGTCACGATGGGCGTGAGCTTCGGCGGGCGGGTAGCTCGCGCGGCCGTCGCGTCTGCTCGGAGGCTCGACGAGAAGGTCGTCAGCCGCGGTGTTCACGGATGGCGGGGAGACTGGCTCGTGAACGGGGCCGGTGACCGGCTCGTGGAACTGCGCTGCGACCCGCCGATGCACGCGCGTGTCCTCGGCTTCCCGATTCGTGTGCGCCGACTTCGAGTCTCGGTCGACGATCCCGACGGGCTCGTCGAGGCACTCGCACTCACATCGTCGCCGGCCTTGTAGGCGATCCGCGAACGTCGATTGCCGACGACGGCTGGAGCCGGTGCCCGGTTCCGCGCCGTACACTTGCCGTCCGATGGAGTCCCCGAGCTCGATGGAACCGCTCTACAAGCCCGATGGGGTGGAGGCCCGCTGGCAGGGCCTCTGGGAGACCGAGGGCCACTACGCGGCCGGCGCCGGTGCCTCGCGTGGAGGAGAGCTACGTCATTTGCGTGCCGCCGCCGAACGTCACGGGCGACCTCCACCTCGGCCACGCGCTCAACGGCTCGATCCAGGACGTGCTCGTGCGCTGGCATCGGATGCGCGGGTTCCGGACGCTCTGGCAGCCAGGCTACGACCACGCTGGGATCTCGACGCAGAACGTGATCGAGAAGCAGCTGGCGCTCGAAGGCCTGACCCGGCATGACCTCGGCCGCGAGGCGTTCATCGAACGCACCTGGCAGTGGCTCGAGCAGACGGGTCGCACGATCATGGGGCAGTACCGTCGCCTTGGCGCCTCGCTCGACTACAGCCGCGAGCGGTTCACGCTCGACGAGGGCTATTCGCGCGCGGTGACTGCGTTCTTCGTCCGCCTCTGGGAGCGCGGCTGGATCTACCGCGCGAACCGGATCGTCAACTGGTGCCCGTTCCACCAGACCGCGATCTCGGATCTCGAGGTCGAGCACACCGACATGGACGACGTGCTCACGTTCGTCCGCTATCCCTTCGCGCGACGGTGGACGGGACGGACGGCATCGTGATCGCGACCGTGCGACCGGCCACGATCCTCGGTGACGTCGCCGTCGCGGTGCACCCGGACGACGAGCGCTACCGCGACGCGATCGGCCGCGAGGTGGTCGTCCCTTACGTCGAGCGCCCCGTGCCCGTGATCGCCGATGCGCGCGTCGACCCCGCATTCGGCTCGGGGGCTCTCAAGATCACGCCCGGCCACGACCCGATCGATTTCGAGATCGGGCGCGAGCACGGGCTGCCGGAGCCGATCGTGATCGGACTCGACGGCCGGATGAACGACCACGCCGGCGACCTCGCAGGGCCTCGCGCAGGCCGAGGCGGACAGCTGCCGTCGTCGCCTGGATCAAGGATCGCGGCCAGCTCGTCAAGCGCGAGAACTACCGCCATGCCGTCGGAACCTGCGAGCGGTGTCACACGCGGATCGAGCCGTTGATCTCGCTGCAGTGGTGGTGCCGGATGGAGGAGCCGGCGCAGCCGGCGCTCGAGGCGCTGCGCGAGCGGCGCGTGCGCTTCCACCCGGAGTCGCAGCACCGGTTCGCGATCTCGTCGCTCGAGGAGATCGCCCGACTGGTGCCTGTCGCGACAGCTCTGGTGGGGTCACCAGCTGCCGATCTGGACGACGCCGGACGGCGAGGCGTTCTGCGCCGCCACCGAGGACGAGGCGCAGCAGCAGGCCGGTGCCGGGGTTGCGTTGACGCGCGATCCGGATGTGCTCGACACGTGGTTCTCGTCGGCGCTGTGGCCGTTCGCGACGCTCGGCTGGCCGGACGAGACGCCGGAGCTCGCCGCGTACTACCCCGGCAACGTCAACTCGACGGCGCGGGAGATCATTCGCCTCTGGGAGAACCGGATGATCTGGACCGGGCTCGAGGTGATGGGAGAGGTTCCGTTCACCGACGTGATCATCCACTCGACCGTGCTCGCGGCCGACGGGCGCCGGATGTCGAAGAGCCTCGGGACGGGCGTCGACCCGATCGAGATGATCGACGCGCACGGCGCCGATGCGACCCGCTATGGCCTCCTCAAGATCTCGTCCACCCAGGACGTGCGCTTCTCTCCCGGTGCGATCGAGGAGGGACGCAAGCTCGCCAACAAGCTCTGGAACGTCTCGCGCCTGATCCTCCAGAACGCGGAAGGCATCGAGGCCGAGGTCGTGCCGACCGCGCTCGAGGAGCGCTGGATCCTGGCCCGGATCGAAGCGGCTCGCACGCAGATCGAGGAGGCGTGGGAGGCGTTCGACTTCGCCACTGCGACGAACGTGCTCTACCACCTCACCTTCGACGACTTCTGCGACTGGTACGCCGAGGCGGTCAAGCCACGTCTGTACGAGCACGAGCATGCGGCGTGCGCGACTGCACTTGCGGCGCTCGAGCGTCTGCTCGCGCTGCTGCACCCGGTCGTGCCGCACGTGACGGAGGAGATCTGGTCGCACCTGCCCGGCACGAGAAACCGCCTGATCGTGTCGAGCTGGCCTTCGGCGGACGACCGCTTCGATGCCGACTGCGATGCGCTCGAGCGCGTGCAGGAGGCGGCGGTGACGTTCCGGCGCAGCGGCGTTCAGGTCGTGCTCGCGACGGACGACGAGCGCCGCGTGTTCGCCGCCGTCGTGCGGCCGGAGCGGCAGAAGCAGCCCGGTGACGTAGGGCCCGAGATCGCACGGCTGCAGAAGGAGATCGCGCGCGCCGAGGCGATGCTCGCCAACGAGCGGTTCGTCGGCAGCGCCCCGCCCGAGGTCGTCGACGGAGAGCGCGAGAAGCTCGAACGGTTCAAGCGCGAGCTCGAAGCGCTCGCCTGCGACCGGGAGCTAGCGCGCGGTGGACGAGGTCGCCTGGCTCGCCGGACTGAGCCCCTGGCCCGAGGACGGTTTCGGGCTCGAGCGGATGACGGCCTTGCTCGCTGCGCTCGACAACCCGCAGACGCGCTTTCCGGCGATTCACGTTGTCGGAACCAACGGGAAGTCGACGGCGACGGTGACGATCGAGCAGTTGCTCCTCGCCGAAGGCATCGTGGTCGGCTCCACTGTCTCGCCGCACATTCGCTCCTGGGACGAGCGGATTCGGGTCGACGGTCGGCCCGTCGACCTTCCCGAGGTGCTGCGGAAGGTCAGGCCTGCTGCTGAGCGACTCGGGGCGACACAGTTCGAGACGATCACCGCCGCCGCGCTCGACAGCGTTCGCCGATGCGAGAGTCGACGTGGCGGTCGTCGAAGCCGGTCTCGGCGGGCGGCACGATGCGACGAACGTGCTCGACTCCCGCGTCGTTCTGCTGACGAACGTCGGGCTCGAGCACACCGATGTGCTCGGCGAGACCGTGGAGGCGATTGCGACGGAGAAGCTTGCTGTTGTCCATACAGACGACACAGTAGTTGTCTTGTCGGACGACATGCTCGTGCCGCTCGTGCCGCGTGGCCGTATCGTCCACGGCGGTGCCCTGGAAGCGGCCGAGGCGTTCGTCGGCCACCCGATCGATACGCCGGTCGAGGTCGTTCTCCCCGGCCGTCTCGAGCAGCGGCCGGGCGAGATCCGCGACGGCGCGCACAACCCTGACGGCATCGCCTGGCTGATCGAGCGGCTGCCTTCCGCCGATTACACTGTCTGCGCCTCGATCCTGGAGGACAAGGATGTCGACGAGATGCTGCGCCGCCTCGCCTCGATCAGCCGTCGCTTCGTCGCAACATCGTCGTCCAACGCACGCTCGCTCACAGCCGACGGCACTCGCAGAGAGGGCCGAGAGCCACTTCGACCTCGTCGAGGCGATCGACGATCCGCCGGCCGCCGTCCGCCGCGCCCATGCCCTCGGCGAGCCCGTGCTCGTGACCGGATCGCTGTACTTGCTCGCCGATCTCGCGGCGGCGGAAGCGTGATGAGACGGCGCTCGCGGATGCGCGAACGGATCGCCGTCGTCACGTTCGCGCTCGTCGTCGTCGCGGCACTCGTAGGAATAGCGTTCGCCGCCGGGTATATCCTCGGCAAGATCCTGCTCTGATCCTCTCGCCCCGTGTCCATCGCCGCCTCCACCTTCTTCGACTCGAGCACCTGGGTGCTTGTCCGCAACCTGACGGCGTTCTTCGTCGTCGTCTTCTGGCTGGCGACCGCCTTCTGGGTCTACAAGGATGCGCGCCGCCGCGTCGACGACCCGTGGCTCGTTGCGATGGCGGCCGTTCTCGGGCTCGTGCCGCCGTTCGTGGGGCCGATCATCTACCTCTTCTTGCGGCCGCCCGAGTCGATCGAGGACCGGCGCGACCGGGAGCTCGAGAACCGCGCGCTCGAGGAGCGCCTGGACGGGCAGGATCTCCGTTGCCCCGTCTGCCGCGGTCATGTCGAGTCGTCGTTCCTCGTCTGCCCCGTCTGTACGACACGCCTCAAGCAGGCGTGCGCGTCGTGCGACGCCCCGCTCGAGCCGATCTGGCAGGTGTGCCCGTACTGCGCCACTCCCGTGCCGCCGGCGTCGGCCTCGGTGGCGAGCCGCTGCAGCCGCTTCGCGTTCGTCGCACCAGTTGACCTTCGGGCTCGGACGCGACGTCGTCTAGGCTTCCGCTCGCTATGGCAACCGAAACCACACTCGTCCTCGTCAAGCCGGACGGCGTCCGTCGCGCACTCTGCGGCGAGATCGTCTCCCGCTTCGAACGCCGCGGCTACGAGCTGCGCGGCGCCCGCCTCCTCAAGATCCCACGTTCGCTCGCGCAGCAGCACTACGCCGAGCACAAGAGCAGGCCGTTCTTCGGGGAGCTCGTCTCGTTCATCACCTCCGGGCCCGGTGCTCGCACTCGCCGTTCGCGGCGAGAATGCGATTCTCGGCGTGCGCGGGATGATGGGGGCCACGAATCCGGCCGACTCGGCACCCGGCACGATCCGCGGCGACTTCGCCACGCTGCTGTCGGAGAACATCGTGCACGGCTCCGACTCGAAAGCGAGCGCCAAGCGGGAACTGGCGCTGTTCTTCCCCGACGGCCTCGTCTGACGCCCCCGAGGAGCGCGGCATGACCGAGATCTCCGGCGACGCGAAGCGCAACCGCGAGGCCTGGACGAAGGCGAACGCCGAGTACACCGACACGCAGGCGGCCGAGCAGTGGGCCCGTGCCGACATCGTCTGGGGAGTCTGGGGCGCTCGGGAGGGCGAGCTCGACACGCTCGGCGACGTGGCGGGGCTGGACGTGGTCGAGCTCGGGTGCGGGACGGCGTACGTGTCCGCCTGGCTCGCTCGTCGGGGTGCCCGGCCCGTCGGTGTCGACGTCACCCCCGCCCAGCTCGATACCGCCCGACGGATGCAGGCGGAGCACGATCTCGTCTTCCCGCTGATCGAGGCGAGCGCGGAAGACGTGCCGCTGCCCGACGCCTCGTTCGACCTCGCGATCTCGGAGTACGGTGCGAGCATCTGGTGCGACCCGCACCGCTGGCTGCCCGAGGCCTACCGCCTGCTTCGGCCCGGCGGCAGGCTCTGGTTCCTGCGCAACAGCACGCTTGCGATCCTCTGCGGTCCCGACCTCGAGGAAGACAGGGTCGGGGAGACGCTCATGCGGCCGCAGCTCGGGCTCGGTCGGCTCGAGTGGCCCGACCAGGTCGGCGTCGAATGGCAGCTTCCGCACGGCGAGCTCTTCCGGCTCCTGCGGCGGACAGGGTTCGATGTCGTCGATCTCGTCGAGCTCTACGCCGACGGAGACGCCGGCGAGCACCCGTACTACGCCTACGTGCCCGTCGCCTGGGCGAAGCAGTGGCCGGCCGAGGAGATCTGGGTCGCGAAGAAACCGGGATGAGCGCGACGGTCGTACTCGCCTCGACCTCACCGCAGCGCCGCGCGATTCTCGAGCAGTTGCGGATCCCGTTCGAGGTCGTCGCGCCGGTCTACGAGGAGCACGATCCACCAGACGCCGATCCGGTCGAGCTCGTCCGCGCCCATGCCGAGGGAAAGGCGCGCTCCGTCCACCGGGAAGGCGCCGTCACGCTCGGGGTCGACACGACCGTGCAGCTCGACGGCCGCATCTACGCGAAGCCCTCCGATCGAGCCGATGCAGGCGCGATGCTGCGCGAGCTCAACGGTCGCACCCATGCCGTCGTCTCCGGCCTCTGCCTGCTCGGCCCGGGATTCGCCGTCGTCGAGCACGCGGTGACGGAGGTGACGTTTCGCTCCGTCTCCGGAGCCGAGCTCGAGCTGTACCTCGACAGCCGGGAGTGGGAGGGTCGCGCCGGCGGCTACGCGATCCAGGGCCTCGGTGGCCGCCTCGTCGCGCGGATCGACGGCGACTACCTCAACGTCGTCGGTCTGCCCGGTGCGCTCCTGATCGAGAGCCTCGCCGCCCACGCACCCGAGCTTGCTTCACCTACGCAGCTAGACTCCTCCGTCCATGAGCTGGCTCAACGCTCTCACCGGCTTCGGCGGCCGCGACATGGCCGTCGACCTCGGCACCGCCAACACGCTCGTCTACGTGCGCGGTCGCGGCATCGTGCTCTCCGAGCCGTCCGTCGTCGCGATCGACCAGCGCACCGGCGACGTGCACGCGGTCGGCGTCGAGGCCAAGCGCATGCTCGGCCGCACGCCGGGCACGATCTCCGCCATCCGTCCCCTCAAGGACGGCGTCATCGCCGACTTCGACGTCACCGAGCAGATGCTCCGCCACTTCATCCAGAAGGTGCACCAGCACCGCTTCGCCCACCCGCGCGTGATCGTCTGCGTGCCGTCGGGTGTGACGGGAGTCGAGAAGCGCGCGGTCGAGGACGCGACGCTCGCTGCCGGCGCCCGCCAGGCCTACCTGATCGAGGAGCCGATGGCGGCTGCGATCGGAGCCGGCCTCCCGGTCGGGGAGCCCACAGGGAACATGATCGTCGACATCGGCGGCGGCACGACCGAGGTGGCGGTGATCTCCCTCGGAGGCATCGTCGTCTCGCAGTCGTTGCGGGTCGGTGGCGACGAGATGGACGACGCGATCGTCAATCACATCAAGAAGGAGTACAAGCTCCTTGTCGGTCAGCAGACGGCCGAGGAGATCAAGCTCGAGGTGGGCTCCGCGTTCCGGTTGCCCGAAGAGGTGCAGGCCGAGGTGCGGGGGCGCGACATGCTCACCGGGCTCCCGAAGACAGTCGTCATCTCCTCGGAAGAGGTGCGGCGCGCGCTCGACGAGCCGGTGACCCAGATCATCGACGCGATCAAGTCGACGCTCGACAAGACCCCGCCCGAGCTGGCCGCGGACATCATGGACCGCGGGATCGTGCTCGCCGGCGGTGGCGCGCTGCTGCAGGGGATCGACGAGCGGCTCCGCCACGAGACGCAGATGCCGGTGCATCTCGCCGAAAGCCCGCTCACCTGTGTCGCCGTCGGCTCGGGCAGGAGCCTGGAGGAGTTCGAGGCGATCCACCGCTCCGAGCGCTCGCGCAAGCGACGTCGCCGCTAGAGCACGAAGTGAAGGGGTGTCGCTCCCGCCGTTTCGGGAGACGACCCGTCCGTTCATTTTCGGCCGGTACAATCGGGCACTGTGCCCCGTCATCGCACCGCACGCACGGCGGTGCTGGGCGTCCACGTCCGGCGTCCCGCCATCGACAAGCCCCCCTCACGATCGACCTCCGCCCTCCGGCGGCGCGTCGTCGTCGGTGTGCTCGTCGTGCTCGCGCTGACGCTGATCACGTTCTCGTTCCGGAAGCCTGACGACGGCCCGGTTGCCTCGGTCGAGCGCTCCGGCGCCGCCGTTCTGAGGCCGTTCACGATTGCCGGGGAGCGTGTCGCCCAGCCGTTCCGGGACTCCTACGACTGGGCCAGCTCACTCTTTACGGCGCGCTCCGATGCGAAGCGACTGCGACAGGAGAACGAGGCGCTGCAGCAGCAGGCGATCCAGAACCAGTTCGCTGCGAACGAGAACGACAAGCTCAAGGCTTTGCTCGCGTTCCGGGACGGCCCGCGGTTCCCGGACGACTACACCGGCCTTGCCGCAGCGGTGATCGCCCGGCCCACCGGCAGCTTCGCCCAGGACGTGGTGGTCGCGGTCGGCTCCAACGACGGCGTCGCTCTCGATGCCCCGGTGGTCACGGCCGACGGGTTCCTCGGCCGCGTCACGCGGGTCTACTCCCGGTCGTCGCGGGTGACGTTGCTCACCGACGAGCAGCTCGCCGTCTCGGCGGTCGACGTCAAGACGGGCGCTCTCGGGATCGTCAAGCACGGGCGCGCCTCGGCCTCGACGCTGATGTTCGATCGTGTGCCGAAGCGGCTGAAGGTCTCTGTCGGCGACACGGTCGTTACAGCCGGCTGGCGCTCCAGCAAGCTCGCCTCGCTCTATCCTCGCGGGATCCCGATCGGCCGCGTCACGAGCGTCGGGCAGGCGGACACCGACCTCTGGAAGCAGGTGCAGGTGCAGCCGTTCGCCGGCTTCGACCAGGTTGACGCGGTCCTCGTGCTCGTGCGCAAGGGCGAAGACGCATTGAGCCCCGTTGACCGGCATCCGGATCGCGCTCGTCGTGTTCGTCGTCGCGATCCTCCAGGTCTCGGCGTTCTCCGGATTCACCATCGGTCGTGGCGGGCCTGACGTCCTGCTCGTCACGCTCGTCTCGATTGCGCTGCTGCGCGGTTCCGTCACCGGAGCGATCGCCGGGTTCGGCGCCGGGCTGATCGTCGATGTCGCCACGCTCGGGACGCTCGGCGTGACGTCGCTCCTGCTCACGCTCGCGGGCTACTGGGTCGGTCGCTACGGCGAGACGACGGGGCGGGGGCGGGTCCAGGCGCCCCTCATCGCGACGGTCGGCGCGACGCTGCTCGTCGAGCTCGGCGGCTACGGGCTCCACCTCCTGCTCGGCGAATCGATCTCGGCGAGTCTTCTGCTCGTCGCGGTGCCGGCCACCCTCGTCTGCAACGCCCTGCTCGCCTATCCGGTCTTCGCGCTGATCCGGAGGCTCGTCGGGACGACGGATCGCACGGGGCGGGCGCGGGAGGTCGAGCTCTTTGTCTGACGCTCCCTACGGCGAGCGGCGCAACCCGTCGACCCGCTTTCTGCCTCACGACCCGAGTGTCAGCGCCCCGTACCGGCTGACGCCGGGTCTCGCACTGCGCGTCGGCGTGCTCGGTGTCGTCGCGCTCGCGGTGTTCGCGGTTCTCTTCTTCCGGCTCTGGTCGCTCCAGGTGCTCTCGGGCGCCAGATACCTCAGCGAGGCTCAGAACAACCAGCTCCGCGTGATCAGGATCGAGGCGCCCCGCGGCCCCATTCTCGACCGCAACGGCAAGGTGATCGTGGGCAACGTTCCCGGTACGGCCGTGAAGTTGTGGGTCGGGGACATGCCCAAGAAGGAGGGGCGCTACCGGATGATCAAGCGCCTCGCCGCCGTGCTCGACGTCCCGACGGCCCGGCTCGCTCGTGAGGTGGATGCCCGCGGCGTCGATCCGTTGACGCCGATCACGGTGAAGACGGCGGTCCACGACGACCAGGTCTACTTCCTGCAGGAGCACGCGTCCGAGTTTCCCGGCGTCCAGATCCAGCAGACGTACCTGCGCGACTACCCGTACCAGTCGCTCGGCGCGCAGGTACTCGGGTACGTCGGCGAGATCTCACCTGCCGAGCTGAAGCGGAACCAAGGGCAGAAGGCCGACTACCGCGGCGGCGACACGATCGGCAAGTCGGGCGTCGAGGCGAAGTTCGACGAGTACCTTCGCGGTATCTCGGGCGCAGCGCAGATTCGGGTCGACTCGCTCGGCCGGCCCCAGAGCCCGCTCGAGATCAGGCGCGACGTGCAGCCGGGCACGGCCGTGCGGCTGACGATCGACATCGGCGTTCAGCGCGCCGCAGAGCGCGCGATCCGCGAGGGCATCGCGCTCGCGCGCGCCAACAAGAAGTACAACGTGGCAGGCGGGGCGATCATCGCGCTCGACCCGCGCGACGGCGCTGTGCGGGCGATGGCGTCGTACCCGACCTACAAGCCCTCGGTGTACGTCGGCCGGGTCGACCCCGGCAAGATCGCCCCGTCGATCAACAATGCGGCCGCCAAGGCGGCGGACTACCCGGGCCTCAACCGGGTCACCCAGGTCGCGTATCCGCCGGGATCGACCTGGAAGCCGGTCACCGCACTCGCAGCGATGCAGGAGCACCTGCTCTCGCCGTACTCGTCCATCCAGTGCACCGGCAAGGCCGTCTACGGCCGCGACAAGCAGGTCTTCAAGAACTGGGATCCGTTCGTCAACCGGCCGATGAACCTCCCGGAGGCGCTCGCGACATCGTGCGACACGTACTTCTACGCCGTCGGCAACCGGTTCTACGAGGCGGGCTCGGCGGAGCGGAGCCGCCTTCAGGAGTGGGCGCGGAAGTTCGGCTTCGGGGCGCCGACCGGGCTCGACATCGGCAACGAGGCCCCGTCGTGGCAGACGGTCGTGCCGACGCCCGCGTGGCGGAAGAAGACGTTCAAGAGCGACTGGGACAAGGCCTGGAACCCGGGCAACTCGATCCAGCTCGCGATCGGGCAGCAGGACGTCACGGTGACGCCGCTCCAGATGGCCCGCTTCTACGCGATGATCGCGAACGGCGGCAAGCTCGTGACCCCGTACGTCGTCTCCGGCGTCGAGCAGCCGGGCCTGAACCGGCAACAACCCGTCACGCTGCGCCAGTTCCCGCCCGATGCCCCGCGGGATGCCGGCGTCGATCCGGCCGCGCTCGCAGGCCGTGCGCCAGGGGCTGTGGGACGCGACGCATTCGACTCGAACGGAACGTCGTCGGGCGTCTTCGGCACCTACCCGATCTCGATCTCGGGCAAGACGGGAACGGCCGAGAAGGTCGTCAATCTCCCCGGCTATCCGGTCGGGCACCTCGAGGACCAGTCGTGGTGGTGCGGCTACGGGCCCTCCGACAACGCCAAGCTCGTCGTCTGCGCCGTGATCGAGAACGGCGGTCACGGATCGTCGGCCGCCGCTCCCGCCGCTCTCCGCGTCTTCGAGAAGTACTTCAACAAGAAGGCCGGCAACCAGCGTCTGGTGAACGTCGATTGATCACCGACGCCCGTCACAGCCCGTCCACGTTCCGGTCGCCGTCGCTCGGCGTCTTCGACATCGGCGTCATCCTGCGGCGGCTCGACTGGCTGCTGCTGCTCGCCGTCGCAACCCTCGTCGGGTACGGCCTCTGGGCGATCGGCGGCATCACGCGCTTCGACGTCGCTCGGCAACCCGGACTACTTCGTCACGCGGCAGGCAGATCGCCGCCGCGGTCGGTGTCGCCGGGCTCGTCGTCGCGATCCTGATCCCGCCATCGCTCTACCAGCGACACTGGCGGTTCGTCTACGGCGCCACGATCGGCGTCATGATCTTCGTCTTCGTGTTTGCGGCGGCGGTGCGTGGCTCCAAGCGGTGGATCGATCTGGGGCCCTTCCAGTTCCAGCCGTCCGAGTTCGGCAAGCTCTTCTTCGTGCTCGCGATCGCCGGCTTCCTCGTCGAGCGTGGCCGTCGCATCGGCGAGCTCGGGACGGTCGCGACGGCGGTCGGCCTCGGCCTCGTGCCGATGGCACTCGTCTTCCTCCAGCCCGATCTGGGCACCGCGCTCGTCTATGCGCGCGGCGCTGACGGCGGTGCTGTTCCTCTCCGGCGTCCGCTGGCTGCACCTGATCGTGCTCGGCGTCAGCGTCGTCGTGCTCCTGACGAGCGTGCTCTGGCTCTTGCCGGCGGCGGGAGTTCCGGTGCTGAAGCCGTACCAGACGGCCCGCCTGACCGGATTCACGAACCCCGGCAGCGACCCGGGCGGGCTGACCTACAACGTGACGCAGTCGCAGACGGCGGTCGGAGCCGGCGGCATCTCGGGTCGCGGCGTCGCCGGGGCGAGCCAGACGCGCCTCGACTACCTCCCGGAGCATGCCACCGACTTCGTCTTCGCCTCGTTCGCCGAGCAGCGCGGGTTCGTCGGTACGTCGATCCTGCTCCTCCTCTACCTGCTCGTCGTCTGGAGAGGCCTGCGTGTCGTCACCGTTGCCGGAGACCTCTACGGCGCGGTCGTCGCCGGAGGGATCGTGTTCGCGTTCCTCTTCCAGGTGTTCATCAACGTCGGGATGACGATGGGCATCGCCCCGGTGACGGGAATTCCGTTGCCGTTCGTCACGGTCGGCGGCTCCTCCATGGTTGCGAACCTGCTCGCGGTCGGAGTCCTCCAGTCGATCCACGCGCGTGGATCGGTCGGCGGGAGTCGCTGATGGTGTTCGGGATCGGCATTCGTGACCTCGTCTCGGTGGTACGCGGCGCGCGCGCGCTCGAGGGCGCGACAACCCGCATCGCGATCTCGGGGCCGGGAGCGTCGCGAGCTCGCCACTGCCCTCGCGGCAGGGGGCGACCGGTCTGCCGTCATCGTGGACGGCGACCCACTGCGGGCGGGCGTCGCCGTCAGGCTGATCGACGACGAGCCGGCCGCCGACGAGCTGGCGACGTTGCGAGGTATCTCGCGTGCGGGAACGCCGTTGGTCGTCGTTGAGGAGCGGCGGTGTCGGGGCGCATCCCGTATGTCCTGCCGATCGACGTCGTCGATGCAGGAGCCGAGCCGTCGGTTGCGGAGGTGGCCGCCGCGATCGCGCGCGTCGCTCCGGCGCATGCAGCCTGCACTGGCGGCGAGGTTGCCGGTTCTCCGGCCTGCTGCGGCACGGCGGCTGATCGCCACGACGGCACTGACGAACGCTGCTGTCGCTGCTTCGTCGCGCCTCGGGCAGGCCCAGCTGCCGGTGCTGACGCTCGCTCAGAGCCGGATGGTGCTGCTGCTGGGACTCAGCCGTGGTGAGGTGCTTCCGCGCGATCCGCAGGGGCTCGCCATCGCAACGGCACCCGCGTTCGTCGGGTCGCTGGGCGTCGGCCTCGCCGGGCGGACGCTCGTACGACGCTTGCCGATCCACGGTCGGATCGTGCGGGCTGCGGTCGCATACGGCGGCACTCGGCTGCTCGGAGCCGCCCGTCTGCGTCTCTAGTTCGGTAGTCCGTCCGGACCGGGACCTAGGATCGCATCGACACTGAGATGCGACGTGGGACTCGAAGGGAGTGCCGGTGCCGGATACAGAGCTCGCGGAAGAGCTGCTGCAGATCGAAGAGGCCGATGCGTGGTTCGAGTACCTCGAAGCGACACGCGCGCAGTCGGAGACGCGGTACGCCGAGGTCGAGCCCTGGGCCTGGGCCCGTCTCAATCAACGACTCCGAGCCGTTCGTGCCCGTCGCACGAGGCTCCGCCCGGCTGCGGCCTGACGCGCCCTCGGCCGCGTTGCCTCGCCGCTGATACCCTGCACGACGAGGCCCATTGACTATGGCCACGGTTTTCGACATCCGCTGCGCGAGGCCGGGATCCCCGGAGGATTCTGTACGCCCGCGCGCGCTACAACGAGGAGAGGCATTCTTTGCCCTGGTTTCGATTCAAGAACAAGAAGCACGAGCACGAGGCGCCGGAAGGCGCACAACCAGAAGTTCCCGCAGCTCCGGCTGAGCCGGTAGCCGAAGCGGGGATCACAGCCGCAGAACCGACAGCGACCGGAGACGACGCCGAGGCACTGCGGAGAAAGCGCCGCCGCGGCAGCCGTGGCGGTCGCGGGCGGAAGCGCCCGGCCGCGGACGGCACCGTCGAGGCGACGCCTGCGAGCGACGGCGCAGCGAAGGACCCCGCCGCGCGCGACAAGCCCGAGCGGGCGCAGAGTCAGCGGGCCGAGCGGGCCGCCGACAGGCGCCGTTCCGCCCAGAGCGGCGGCACCCAACGCCGCAGGCCACCTCGCCGAGCGCCGCTGCCTGCAGCCAAGCGAGAGCTGCTGATCTCGGTCGACATCGGCGAGCAGCGCGTCGCCGTGATCGAGGACGACCGCGTCGCCGAGGTCTATCTCGAGCGGCCCGAGCGCCGCTCGATCGCGGGAAACATCTACCTCGGCGTGGTCGACAACGTCCTGCCGGGCATGGAGGCGGCATTCGTCGAGATCGGGCTCGAAAAGAACGGGTTCCTCTACGTCGACGAGATCGTCGTGCCCGAGCTCGAAGGCAAGCGTCACGGCAAGAAGATCCAGGATCTGATCTCGCGCGGCGAGCAGCTGCTCGTGCAGGCCGTCAAGGACCCGATGAAGACCAAGGGCGCCAGGCTGACGACCGAGATCTCGCTGCCCGGACGCTTCCTCGTCTACGTCCCGAACGGCGAAGGCCTTGGTGTCTCGCGCCGGCTCGAGGATTCCGAGCGCTCGCGCTTGAAGGAGATCATCAAGGGCCTCGACGTCAAGGAAGGCGGCGTCATCGTCCGAACCGCCGCCGAGGGCGCCTCGGCCGAGGACGTCGAGCGCGACCTCGTCTTCCTGCAGCGACTGTGGAAGACGATCCAGGCACGCGCAAAGGGCGCTACGGCTCCGACGCTCGTCTACCAGGAGGCCGAGCTGCCCCTGCGAATCGTGCGCGACCTCTTCGCCGGCGACTTCGTCTCTGCGCAGGTCGACAACGAGCGCACCCACAAGCGGATCGTCAGCTACCTGAAGAAGACCTCGCCGCACATGATCGAGCGGGTGCACCGTTACAAGGAGAAGGAGTCGCTGTTCGAGAGCTCGGGCGTCGAGAAGGAGATCGCCTCGACGCTCGACCGGCGCGTCGACCTCCCCTCGGGCGGCTACCTCGTGTTCGACTATGCCGAGGCGTTCACCGTGATCGACGTCAACACGGGCCGTTTCGTCGGCTCGCGCTCGAAGAACTCGAACCAGCGGCTCGAGGACACGATCACGAAGAACAACCTCGAGGCCGTCAAGGAGGTCGTGCGCCAGCTACGACTGCGCGATATCGGCGGCATCATCGTGATCGACTTCATCGACATGGCGAACCCGAAGAACAGGGCGTCGGTCGAGGACGCGCTGCGCGCGGAGCTCGAGCGCGACCGGACGAAGACCTACGTCGTCGAGATCTCGCCGCTCGGCCTCGTCGAGATGACGCGACAGAACGTCACCGACGGCCCGCGGGAGATCCTCACGCGCAAGTGCCCGACCTGCGCGGGCGACGGCATCGTGGTCTCCGACCACACCGTCGCGATGCAGGTCGAGCGCCGGTTGCGGGCCCTGGCAGCGCCGGGGAACCGCGTCCAGGCCTACAAGGTCGCTCTGCACCCGCGCGTGCTCGAGCTCGTCGCAGGCCCTGGCGGAAGCCGGCTCGCCGCCATCGACGAGGCGACTCGCCGCCGGTTTTTCCTCGTGCCGGCCGAAGGTCATATCCACACCGATCACTTCGAGGTCGTCGCCGAAGGCAAGCTCATCGACCTTCAGCCTGCCTCACCGGTTGCCGAGGGCACGACGATCGAGTTGAAGCTCGGCGAGGTCGGTCGCTACGACGCAACCGATGCCGCAGGCAAGGTCGACGGAACAGTCGTCCTCGTTGCCGGCGCGGCCAAGCTGGTCGGGAAAGAAGGCAACGGTCACGATCGGCCGTGTGCTCGAGGGACAGGCGTTCGCCACGCTCGTCGTCGCAGACGGAGCGGGGGAGGGGCCGATCACGTTCGAGAGCGAGGCCGAGAAGCCGACCCGAGCCCCGTCCCGCCGCAAGCCGGCGACGGCGCCGGCCGATGCCGGCGAGGCCTCGGTTGCCGCGGAAAGTGAGCTGGTCGACGAGGACGAGGACGAGGTCGACTTCGATCCTGGTCACGACATCGACGTCGAGGACGATGACGACGGCGAGGCGGATGACCTGGCGGACGAGAGCGCGGACGGGGAAACCGCTGCCGATGGGGCAGCACCCGTCAAGAAGCGGACGCGGCGCGGATCGCGCGGCGGCCGCCGCCGCCGCAAGCCGGCTGCCGCCGGAGCCGCGGCGGATGGCGAGACCGCCGAGGAGGTCCCGGATGAGACACCCGACGTCGTCTCGAACGGCTCCGTGACGCGAGACGCCGAAGGCGCCGAGGCAGCGGCGGACGCCGAAGATCCATGTGCCCGCCGACCCCGAGGCCGCGCCGCCCTCGCCGGAGGTGATGCAGGAAGCGATTGCCGAGGAAGCGGCTGCCGAGGAAGCGCCAGACGCAGCTCTCGAAGTGGATTCGGCGGAACCGTCGGTTGACGCGGCCGGCGATGGAGACGGCACTCCCGTCGTGAAGCGCAAGACGCGGCGCGGCAGCAGAGGCGGCAAGAACCGGCGCAAGAAGCCGGCAGCCGTCGCGGCCGAGGGTGAGACCGACGCCGACGGCGGCCCGGTCGTTCTCATGGCGATCGAGGAGCCGTCCGCGGACGCCTTCCCGGAACCGGTTGCCGAAGCCTTGGAGGAGCCAGATGCTCCTGTTGTCGAAGTTCCGGACGGCGATTCGGAAGCCGCGGGCTACGTCCCGATGTCCGAGTGGCTCGACGACTTCGACCGCCGCTGATGGCCCTGGTTCGCTACACTTCCTCGGCTCGCGGGCCACTGCCCGCGTTTTCCGCGCCTGAAACCTTCTTCGTATGAGCTACGCAATCATCTCCCTCGGTGGTAAGCAGTACCGCGTCAGCGAGGGGCAGCGGCTGCTCGTCGACCGGCTTCCGACCGAGGACGGCAAGACGTTCACACCGGACGTGCTGCTCGTCGGCGGCGACGGCGCGCCGTCGCTCGCACCGAAGGACGTGACGGTCACCGTCAAGGTGCTCGGCCAGCAGCGCGGCCCGAAGATCCGGATCGGCAAGTACAAGAAGCGCACCGGCTACAAGCGCCACACGGGGTTCCGCGCGGCACTGACGCAGATTCAGATCGAGTCGATCGGCGCCGCCGCAAAGAAGCGCGCTCCGGCCAAGCCGAAGGCGGCTCCGCGGCCGCGAAGCCGAAGGCGGACGTCATTTCCGAGGCCACCACGGAGGATGCAAGCTAGATGGCACACAAGAAGGGCCTCGGCTCCTCCAAGAACGGTCGCGATTCAGAGAGCAAGCGTCTCGGCGTCAAGATCTTCGCCGGCCAGGAAGTGAAGGCGGGCATGATCATCGTGCGTCAGCGCGGCACCCGGTTTCGGCCCGGCGAGGGCGTCGGCCTCGGCCGCGACCACACGATCTTCGCCAAGCGCGAAGGCGTCGTCGAGTTTCGCCGCTCGGGCGACAAGCGCTTTATCTCGGTCAGCGAGCTCTCGGGCTAGCCTGGCGCGCCTGCGGGCGCGTCGCGACAGGTGAGGTACGGCTGAGCATGTTCTACGATCGCACGCGCATCCGCGTCAAGGCAGGCCGTGGCGGTGACGGCGGGCTCAGCTTCCGTCGTGAGAAGTTCGTCCCGAGAGGCGGCCCGGACGGTGGCGACGGTGGCCGCGGTGGCGACGTGATTCTCGTCGCCGATGCGCGGCCTGCGCGATCTGTCGGCGTTTCGTGCCAAGACGGTCTTCGACGCGAAGCGTGGAGGCAACGGCCTCGGCACTCGAAAGCACGGAGCCGACGGCAGCGACATCGTCCTCACGGTTCCGGTCGGGACGCAGGTCACGGATGCGGTGGACGGCACCGTCGTCGCCGATCTACGCGAGGACGGAGCGCAGGTCGTCGTTGCCCGTGGCGGAGCCGGCGGGCGCGGAAACTCGAACTTTGCGACGCCCACCCGGCAGACGCCGCGGTACGCCGAGACCGGGCTTCCTGGGAGGAGCATGCGAGCTCGAGTTGCACCTGAAGCTGATGGCCGACGCTGCCTGCGCTGGGCTTCCGAACGCAGGCAAGTCGTCGCTGCTGAGCCGGATCTCGAATGCGAAGCCGAAGGTCGCCGACTACCCGTTCACGACCCTGGCGCCCATGCTCGGCATCGTCGACGGCCCCGACGGCCTCCAGCTCACCGTGGCCGACGTCCCCGGCCTGATCGAGGGTGCGAGTGAGGGAATCGGCCTCGGCCACGAGTTTCTCGCCCACCTCGAGCGCGCCCGGATTCTGCTCCACGTGATCGACGCGTCCGAGGGCGATGCCGACGAGCGGTGGGGCGTGATCGATCGCGAGCTCGCCGCGTACGGCGCCGGTCTCGGCGAGCGCCCGCAGTTCATCGTTCTCAACAAGTCCGACCTCCATCCCGAGCCCGGCGCCGTTCACGGTGCAGGACGAGCGCATCCTGGCCGTGCACCGGATCTCGTGTGCAACGGGTGCCGGAATCGACGAGCTCAAGTCGCTGCTCTTCAGCTTCTGCCCCCAGCAGGTGATCGAGCCGGAGGTGCTGGCACCTGAGTTGCCCGCGTTTCTCGAGTACCGGCCTCAGCCACCCGAGCGCCGCCGCTTCCGGGTGCTTCGCACCGGTCAGGGATTCCGTGTCGTCGGCACCCCGCCCGAGGGTGAGGAGCTCGAAGCGGCGCTGCGAGACGCCGGCGTCAAGCAGGGCTCCGAGGTCGAGATCGGCGGCGAGGTCGTGGTCTGGTCGTGAGCGGCCGCATCGGGATTCTCGGAGGGGCCTTCGATCCGCCACACAACGGGCACGTGGCGCTCGCGCGTGAGGCGATCGAGCACTTCGGGCTCGAGCGGCTGCTGATTCGCGTCGTCGCCGACCCGGGGCACAAGGGCGTCGAGACGGCCGCACGGAGTCAGGCTCGCGCTCGCCGAGGCCGCTTTCGCCGGAGTCGACGGGGTCGAGGTGTCGCTCGATCCGTTCCCCCGCACGGCTGATTCGCTGGAGGCGCTCCAGCTCGACGATCCTGTCTTCCTGATCGGCGCCGACGAGCTCGCCGCGTTTCCCACCTGGACGAGGCCGGATCGCGTGCTCGAGCTGACACGTCTCGGCGCGGCGACACGGCCGGGCTTCGATCCGGTCGAGCTCGACCGGGTGTCGCTTCGCTCTCCCGGCCGGAGCGGGTCGAGCTCTTCTCGATCACGCCGGTGACCGTGTCCTCGTCGGAGGTGCGGGAACGGGTCGCGGCCGGCCTTCCGATCGACGATCTCGTGCCCGCGGCGGTCGCGGTCGAAATCCAGGCTCGCGGCCTGTACGGCGCGCGTGACATCCGCGAACCGCGGCTACACTGCGTCGTCCGATTCCGCTCCGTTCCGAGGAAGCTGACCGACCTGACATCGCTCGAGCAAGCACGCCGCATCGCCGCTCTCTGTGAGGAGAAGCTCGCCACCGACGTCACCATCCTCGACATGCGGACGGTGTGCGACTACACCGATTTCTTCGTCATCGCCACCGGCGCGAACGAGCGGCAGACGAAGGCGATCAGCGACGAGGTGCACGTCGTGATGAAGCGCGACCACGGGATGCTGCCGCGCGCGGTCGCCGGCGAGCGCGAGGCGACGTGGATCGTGGCCGACTACAACGACTCGGTGCTGCACGTCTTCACGGACGAGACCCGGGCGTACTACCGGCTCGAAGACCTCTGGAACGACGTGCCGAAGCTCGAGGCCGCTGCGACTGCCTGAGTGTTGCCTCGTAGGGCGACGTCGTCGTCCGGTCTGTTCTCTAGAATGAGAACATGAGCAACGGGCTATCGACCGACCAGAAGGGCGCCATCGCTGAGTTGGCGATCGCGAAAGACGCCATCGCTCGTCACATTGGTGTGTATCGGCCTCTCGGTGATGGCGAACGCTATGACCTGATCTTAGATTTTGGAGAGCGGCTTGACCGTGTGCAATGTAAGTGGGCGCCGCTCCGTGGTGACGTAGTCGTCGTACGGTCATATTCAAGCCGTCGCACCGCAGGTGGGTTGCAGCGACGTCCTTACGAGCCGGGAGAGATCGACGCGCTTGCCGCGTACTGTCATGAACTCGGGAGGTGCTTCTACGTTCCAGTGAATCGCATTGCTGCTCGGCTCCAGGTGCACCTGCGGATAGCTCCGAGCCGGAACAACCAGGTCCGCGGCGTTCATTGGGCCACGGACTACGCTTTTGAGGGGCTACAATCATCTCGTCTGGGGCCGTAGCTCAGCTGGGAGAGCGCCGCCATGGCATGGCGGAGGTCAGGGGTTCGATCCCCCTCGGCTCCATTTCTTTCGGCAAGTTCGGCTCTACCGAGATCTCGAAGTCGCTGTTTCGATGATCCCTACGCCTCTGGCGGATTGAAGCGGTATCCCATTCGTGCCTCCGTGTGAAACCAGCGGGGATGGGACGGATCGGGCTCGAGCTTCCGGCGGATTTGCGCCATGTAGACGCGAAGGTAGTTCGTCTCGCTCGAGTATTGGGGGCCCCAGACTTCTTGCAGGAGTTGGCGTTGGGTCACGAGCCGCCCCGGGTTCCGAACCAGGATTTCGACGATCTCCCACTCCGTCGGGGTCAGTCGCACCTCTCCGTCGGCTTTGGTCACTCGCTTCGCCGCTAGATCGACGGTGAAGTCCGGAGTGACGATTGCGGCGCTCTCGGCTGCCGGCGTCGCACGGCGAAGGGCTGCCCGCAACCGTGCCAACAGCTCGTCCATGGCGAACGGCTTGGTGACGTAGTCGTCCGCTCCCGCATCGAGGGCGCCCACCTTGTCGCGCTCGCCTTCGCGGACCGAGAGCACGACGATCGGAACACTCGTCCAGCCACGCAGGCCCTGGATTACCTCGATGCCGTCGATTCCGGGGAGCCCCAGGTCGAGGACGACCAGATCGGGATGGTGGCGGGCAGCCAGGGTCAGCGCGACTTCGCCCGTCGGCGCCAGGTCGACGTCGTATCCTCGCGCCTTCAGGTTCGTTCCCAGGGCGCGGAGGATCTGCGGCTCGTCGTCGACGACGAGGATGCGCGTCATGGTGCCGCCCTGAGGCGGAACACCATGGTGAGGCCCCCGCCCGGCGTGTCCTCCATCTCGATCGTCCCCTCCAATGGCTTCGACGAATCCCTTCGCCACGGCAAGCCCGAGTCCCACTCCCTCGCCGGTTCCCGTATCACCGAGGCGCTGGAACGGCAGGAACACTCTCTCACGAGCATCCGCCGGCACGCCGGGGCCGCGATCGACGATACGGACGTCGACGGCGTCCCCTGCTGCTCCGGCGACTACGCGCACGTCCGTTCCTTCGGGGCTGTGGTCGAGTGCGTTCGTGATCACGTTGGCGAGCGCCCGCTCGAGCAACCCCGGGTCGGCAAGCACCCGCGGGTGCGCCTCGTCGACGTCCACCTCCACGTGCGCGGCGCGAGGGCCGATGCTGGCGAGCGCACCGGGGATCATCTCGTCGACGCCGATCGCGATCAGGTTGACGTCGAGCGCACCGGCTTGCAGGCGGCTCAGATCGAGCAGGTTGCCGACCAGTGCGTTCAATCGGTTGGACTCCTCGTCGATCGTGACGAGGAACTCATGGATCTCGTCGGCCGTCCACGACACGTCGTTCTGTAGCAGGCTCGTGACTGACGCCTTGATGCGCGGAGAGCGGCGTGCGGAGGTCGTGCGAGACGGCGGAGAGGATCGCCGTCCGCAGATCGCGCGCAGCCGCCAGGGCCCCGGCTTCGGAGGCCATGGCTTCGAGCTCCTCGAGTGCGATCGACGAGGCAATCTCTCTCGCGAACGCGTTGAGGATACGGTTGTCGGCGTCCGTCTCGGTGCCCCTCCCCGTGATTACGAGTACGTGGAGGTCGTCGAGCTCGATCTGGGTGTCGGAGGGAACCGCCGGAACAGGAGCACCGGCGACGTGGTCGAGTCTCCAGAGGCCATCTGTCCGATGGAAGACGGCAACGGCTTCGAGTCCGAGGATCCGCCGGAGCCCGTCCAGGAGCGTCGGGACGGATGCTGCGCCCGCGAGCCCCGCGAGCGCCTCCGCCTCGGCCCGTGCACGCGTTCCGGCTGCGGCACGCCTGGCGGCCAATGAGACGAAGGAGCTCATAGCGGCGGCCACCGCAACGAAGACAGACAGCGCGAGCAGGTTCTCCCCCTCGGAGATCGTGAACGTGTGAATCGGTGGCGTGAAGTACCAGTTGACGAGGAGGAAGCCCGCCACGGCTGAGGCGAGTGCAGGCCAGACGCCGCCGACGGCGGCGATCGCGACGATGAGCAACAGGAAGAGCAGCAGGATGCTCGGCAGGCCGAGGTCGGCAGCGCAGGTTCGTGAGCACCCAGGTCAACAGCGGCAGGGCGGCGGCACCGAGCAGGAACCCGAGGAGGACGCGCCGCCTCGGGAGCGCGCTCGGCCCGCGGGCACGTGAGGCGGTCGTCGCATCGGCGCCACCGTCGACGCGGCTGATCACGTGAACGTCGAGCCCGACGCCCGAATCGCGGATGACGCGGTTGATCACAGAGCCGCGGGTCAGCTCGGCGAAGCGCGAGCGTCGCGACGCGCCGAGAATGAGCTGCGTTGCGTTGAGGGTGTGAGCTGCCGCCACGAGGGCCTCGCCGATGTCCGCCCCGGCGACCTCGCGATACGTTCCTCCTAGCTCTCCGACGAGCGCCCGCTGCCGGTCCAGCATCTCGGCGGCGCCGCCTGCAAGGCCGTCCTGGGGGCGAACGTGAACGGCGAAGAGGTCGCCCTTCGAACGTTCCGCCATGCGGGCTGCACGGCGCACCAGGCGCTCTCCGTCGGCGGAGCCCGTCAATGCCACGACGACACGCTCGCGCGTCTCCCAGGGCCGCTCGATCCCGTGCCGTTCGCGATACTCCTGCAGCGCGTCGTCGACACGATCGGCGACCCAGAGGAGCGCGAGCTCGCGCAGCGCTCCGAGGTTCCCCGCACGGAAGTAGTTCCCAAGGGCTGCGTCGATCCGCTCTGCGGGGTAGATGTTCCCGTGCGCCATGCGACGGCGGATAGCCTCCGGCGCCATGTCTACGAGATCGATCTGGTCCGCCCGGCGCACGACGGCGTCGGGGATCGTCTCTTGCTGCTTGACGCCGGTGATCTGCTCGACGACGTCGTTGACCGAGTCGAGGTGTTGGATATTCAGGGTCGAGATCACCGTGATCCCGGCCTCGAGCAACGCCTCCACGTCCTCCCAGCGCTTCTCGTGGCGCGATCCCGGGACGTTCGTATGCGCGAGCTCGTCGACGAGGGCCACGTCGGGCAGACGCGCGAGGATCGCGTCGAGATCCATCTCCTCGAAGGTGGTGCCGCGGTACTCGACAGGCATTCTCGGCACGACCTCGAGACCTGCAACCTGGTCGGCGGTCTTCGTGCGGCCGTGAGTCTCGACGTAGCCGACGACGACATCCGTTCCACGCTCGGCGCGCCGGCGACCTTCGCCGAGCATCGCAAACGTCTTGCCGACTCCGGGGGCAGCCCCGAGGTAGATGCGGAGCGTTCCCCGTGTCATAGCCGAAGAGTGACCTATTTCGCGCGGTCGAGCGCCAGGTTCAGCTCGAGCACGTTCACGCCGGGCTCGCCCAGGAACCCGAGCGAGCGGCCGTCGGTGTGGCTGGCCACGATGTCCATGACCTGCGAGAGCGGCAGGTTTCGCTCCTTCGCGACCCGCACGGCTTGAATCTCCGCATCCGCACGGGAGATGTGGGGATCGAGCCCTGAGGCGGACGAGGTCACGGCCTCGACCGGGACCCGCGCACCGGCGGCGAGCCCGTTTTCCCTGCGGTAGGCGGCGATCCGGGCGCCGACGTCCTTGGCGAGCGCGGGGTTCGAAGGGCCGAGATTCGACGCTGAGCTCGATGTTGCGTCGTATCCGTTACCCGCAGCGGACGGGCGGGGATGGAAGTACTTCGCTGCGGTGAAGCTCTGCCCGATCAGGCTCGACCCGACGACGACACCGTCGCGCTTCACGAGCGAGCCGTTGGCCTTGGACGAGAACGCGAGCTGCGAGACGCCGGTGATCGCAAGCGGGTAGAGGACGCCTACGATGATCGTGAACGCCACGAAGGCGAGGAGCGCTGGGAGGAGTTGGCGGCGCATCAGACGATTCCCGTGGCGCCGATCACGAGGTCGATCAGCTTGATGCCGATGAACGGCGCGACAACGCCGCCTGCGCCGTAGATGAGTAGGTTGCGCCGCAGCATCGCCGCTGCGGAGGCCGGCCTGAACCGGACGCCGCGGAGCGCGAGTGGAATCAGCGCCACGATCACGAGCGCGTTGAAGATCACGGCCGAAAGGATGGCGCTGCGGGGGCTGTCGAGGTGCATCACGTTGAGGCTGTCGAGGGCCGGGATTGCACCTGCGAACATCGCGGGGATGATCGCGAAGTACTTGGCGACATCGTTTGCGATCGAAAATGTCGTCAGCGAGCCGCGCGTGATCAGCATCTGCTTCCCGATCTCGACGATCTCGATCAGCTTCGTCGGGTTCGAGTCGAGGTCGACCATGTTCCCCGCCTCCTTGGCGGCCTGCGTGCCGGTGTTCATCGCGACGCCGACGTCGGCCTGAGCGAGGGCGGGCGCGTCGTTCGTGCCGTCGCCTGTCATAGCGACGAGGTGGCCGCCTTCCTGCTCGCGCTTGATCAACGCCATCTTGTCCTCCGGCGTCGCCTCGGCGAGGAAGTCGTCGACGCCTGCTTCGTCCGCGATCGCTTTCGCGGTGAGAGGGTTGTCACCGGTGATCATCACGGTGCGGATTCCCATTGCCCTCAGCTCGGCGAACCGCTCGCTGATGCCTTCCTTGACGACGTCCTTCAGGTGCACGACTCCGAGGGGGCGGCCGTTCTCGGCCACGACGAGCGGAGTGCCACCCGACGAGGCAATGCCGTCGATGATCGCGCCGAGCTCCAGGGGGATGCTGCCGCCCTGCTCCTCGACCCAACGGCGGATCGCGTCCGCCGCGCCCTTGCGGATGCTGCGGCCGTCCGTTTCCACCCCGCTCATTCGCGTCTGTGCCGTGAACGGCACCAGCTCGGCACCTTGGAGCTCGCGACCGCGCAGGCCGTAGCGCTCCTTGGCCAAGACGACGATGGAGCGCCCTTCGGGCGTTTCGTCAGCGAGGCTCGACAACTGGGCCGCGTCGGCCAAGTCTTCCTCGGTGACTCCGGGCGCCGGAACGAAGTCGGTCGCTTGCCGGTTGCCGAGAGTGATCGTGCCGGTCTTGTCGAGCAGGAGAGTCGAGCAGTCGCCGGCGGCCTCCACAGCGCGGCCGCTCATGGCGAGCACGTTGCGCTGTACCAGGCGATCCATGCCCGCGATCCCGATGGCCGAGAGCAGCGCGCCGATCGTCGTCGGGATGAGGCAGACGAGCAGAGCGATCAGGACGATCACGGACTGCTCCGCACCCGAATAGACCGCGTACGGCTGGAGCGACACGGTCGCGAGCAGCAGGACGATCGTGAGCCCCGCAAGAAGGATGTCGAGGGCGATCTCGTTCGGCGTCTTCTGCCGGCTCGCCCCTTCGACGAGCGCGATCATCCGGTCGAGGAAGCTCTCGCCGGGCCTCGTCGTGACGCGGACGACGATCTCGTCGGAGAGGACGCGAGTCCCGCCAGTGACGGCGCTGCGGTCTCCTCCGGACTCGCGGATCACCGGAGCCGACTCGCCGGTGATCGCGGATTCGTCGACGCTGGCAATGCCTTCGATCACGTCTCCATCGGCTGGGATCACCTCTCCTGCGGTGACGACCACGAGGTCGCCGATCCCGAGCCTGGAGCTCGGCAACTCCTCGATCGATCCGTCCGCGAGGCGCCTCCTCGCCGTCGTCTCGGCGCGAGTCTTGCGTAGCGCCGCCGCCTGCGCCTTGCCACGTCCCTCCGCCATCGCTTCGGCGAAGTTCGCGAAGAGCACCGTGAACCACAGCCACGCGGCAACACTGCCCGCGAAGACGTTCGCCTTCGCGCTCACGTCGCCGAGGTCCTTGAAGAACAGGAGCGTGGCGAACGCGGCGCCAATCTCGGTCACGAACATGACAGGGTTGCGAGCCATGAGCCTCGGGTCGAGCTTTCGGAAGCTGTCGATCGCTGCCGGGGCGGCGATCTTAGGATCGAAGATGGTCGACGCTTGGGTACTCATAGGGTCAGGTGCTCCAGCACCGGTCCGAGCGAGACGACCGGGAAATAGGTGAGTCCGACAACGGTGAGGATCACCGCGAGGAGCAGCACGACGAAGAGCGGCGTGTTCGTGGGGAATGTGCCCGCCGTAGGGGGCACGGTCTGCTTGCGGGCGAGTGAGCCGGCAATCGCGAGCACGGGGACGATCAGGAAGAAGCGCCCGAACAGCATCGTCAGCGCGAGAGTGGTGTTATACCAATCGGTGTTGCCGGTCAGCCCACCGAAGGCCGAGCCGTTGTTGTTCGCCGCCGAGGTGAAGGCGTAGACGACCTCTGAGAGCCCGTGCGGGCCGGGGTTCAAGATCGACGACTTCGGGTTGCTGAGCAGCACCGAGATGGAGGAGAAGCCGAGGATGACAAGCGGCATGACGATCACGTAGACGACAACGAGCTTCATCTCCGTCGCCTGGATCTTCTTGCCGATGTACTCGGGCGTACGGCCTACCATCAGCCCGGCAATGAAGACCGAGAGCAGCGCGAAGACGAGAATCGCGTAGAGGCCGGCGCCCGTACCACCGGGGCTCACCTCGCCGAGCATCATGTGGACGAGCGGCACAGCCCCTCCGAGCGGTGTGAAGCTGTCGTGCGACGCGTTGACACTTCCCGTCGACGTGCCCGTTGTCGAGGCGGCGAACAGACCCGAAGCGGCGGTGCCGAAGCGCACCTCCTTGCCCTCCATGTTGCCCCCGACCGCACCGATCGCCTGCAACCTCGGGTTGCCCGAGTCCTCGAAATGGGTTGCAAAC
This sequence comes from uncultured Thermoleophilia bacterium, assembly GCA_963829285.1. GTDB lineage: Bacteria > Actinomycetota > Thermoleophilia > Gaiellales > Gaiellaceae > Gaiella. The sequence continues at coordinate 346,061 of CAWHHW010000005.1, forward strand.
CCTGCGGCTGCGATCCAGATGAGGAACATCACGGAGAAGAGCACCCAGCCCTGCCGCTGGTCCTTGACGAGACGTCCATATGCGTAGGTGAGCGCGAACGGGATCATCAGGAGCGCGAAAATCTCGAACAGATCGGTGAACCCGTTTGGGTTCTCGAACGGGTGCGCCGAGTTCGCGTTGTACGGCCCACCGCCGTTCTCCCCGAGATCCTTGATCGCTTCCTGACTCGCGATAGGCCCGCCGGGGATCGACTGAACGACGCCTTGGACGGTGTGCGTGTGCGTGAATCCGTGGAGGTTCTGTACGACGCCCTGGCTCGCGAGCACGATTGCGACCACGACGGCGAGAGGCAGCAGCACCCGAATCGTTCCCCGCGTCAAGTCGACCCAGAAGTTGCCGATCGTCGCCGAGCGCCGACGGACGAAACCTCGGATCAAAGCGACGGCGACCGCGAGGCCGACGGCGGCCGAGAGGAAGTTCTGGACGGTAAGACCCGCCATCTGGGTCAGGTGGCTCATCGTCAGTTCGCCGCCGTAGTTCTGCCAGTTCGTGTTCGTGACGAACGAGACCGCCGTGTTGAACGCGAGCGCGGGTGGAACACCCTTGGCATTGGTCGGATCGAGCGGCAGCACACCCTGGATGCGCTGAAGGGAGTAGAGGCCGAGGACGGAGACGAGGCTGAACGCGATCAGGGCGATCGCGTACACGGGCCAGGTCTGCTCGCGCGTCGGATCGATACCGCAGACGCGGTAGATGACGCGCTCGACGGGAAGGAAGATTCGGTCCCACGGCGCCCGGCCGCCGCCGAATACGGCTGCGATGTACGCGCCGATCACCCGCGTCGAGACGAGCAACAGGGCCACGAGGACCCCGAGTTGCAGCCAGTTGGCGGCGCTCATCCGAGCCTCTCCGGGTAGACCAACGCAAAGATCAGATAGGCGAGCACGATCACGGCGAGGGCGAGGCCCAGCGCGTTCTCCAGGGTCAATCGTCCACCTGCTCCGGTTCCCGGCCTACGATCGCCTCGCAGGCACGGATGAACACGGCCGCGAGGAAGAAGAACGCGACGACGATCGCCACGAAGACGACGTCTCTCACCTGCGTGCTCCGTCGTTCGACGGGAGACGGTGAACGCGATGCTTGGTGAGCAGCGCTCGCATGAGCACCGCGATCACGATTGCCAGCATGGCGAGCCCGACAATCGCCTCGAGCTCGAAGATGTCGACGAGCAAAGCGTTCAGCTCCATTGCTACGTCATAGCGAGGCTTCTGCCGTAAGGGCGTCGTCCTGACGGCTCTCCTACGCCCAGGTGCGGAAGCTTGACGGATCCTTAGCGCCCGCCGCCATCTTGAGAGCCGCGTTACGGCTAGTGGATATCGTCCGCCTTGACCGACGCGAGTGGCAGCGTGATCCGCAGGACGGTTCCCTCCCCGAGCACAGAAGTGGCGGTGACCGATCCGTCGTGCGCCTCGGCTACGGCGGCGACGATCGAAAGCCCGAGGCCCACGCCGCCGCTTGCGCGCGAGCGCGACGGATCGGCCCGGTAGAAGCGCTCGAAGACGCGATCGAGCTCATCGGCGCTCAGGCCGGGGCCGGTGTCGGCGACCTCGACGAACGCACTGTCGCCGTCCACCCCCACGGCCACGCGCACCGGCGATCCCGCCGGAGTGTGCGCTCGGGTGTTGCTGAGGAGGTTGTCGACGATCTGCCGCAGCCGCCCACGGTCGCCGATCACGAGAACGGGCTCGGCGGTGAGGTCGAACGGCCGGTCGGGCTCGACGGTTCGCGCTGTCTCGACAGCGTCGAGGACGATCCCGTCGAGCTCCACCGGCTCGCGCTCGAGCGGGCGCTTCTCGTCGAGCCGCGCGAGCAGCAGGAGATCGTCGACGAGCACGCTCATCCGCTCGGACTCGCGGCTGATCCCGCTCATCGAGCGGGAGAGATCCTCGGGTCGACGGTCGGCGCCACGCGCAAACAGCTCTGCGTAGGCGCGCACGGCGGCGAGTGGGGTGCGCAGCTCGTGCGACGCGTCCGAGACGAACCGTCGCAACCGGCTCTCCGACGCCTCCTGGGCTTTGAATGCCGTCTCGATCTGACCGAGCATCGCGTTGAGGGCGAGGCCGAGCCGCCCGACCTCGGTCCGTTCGTCCGCGCGTGCCACGCGCTGCGACAGGTCGCCGGCGGCGATCGCGTCGGCGGTCCTGCCGATCTCCTCCAGCGGCCGCAGGCCGATCTTCACGACCCAGAGACCGAGCCCCGCGAGCGCGGCGAGCACCGCCCCGGTCACGAGCAGCTCGATCAGGAGCAGGCGGCTGAGCGTGTTGTCGACCTCGTTCAGCGGCGCGGCGATGACGAGGACGTAGTTGCTCGCCTGCGGCTCGATCGACGCGCGGACGCGGTAGCGCCCGCCGCCGCTTCTGGGCGGGGACGGTGAAGTAGCTCGTCCGGTCGCCGCCGTCATGTGCTGCCGCCGGCAGGCGGATCGTCCGCGGCGAGGCGAGGGCGGCGACGGTGTCTGACTCCTGCCCTGGAAACTGTGTGACTGCGCCCTTCTCCGACCACGTTGCCGCCGAGGGTGCGCACCTCGACGTAGTCGCCAGGGGCTGCCGAGGTGAGCGCGTCGATGCGGTCGCCCTGCGACGGATGGCTCGCCCGGGCCCTGCTGGAAGAGTGCCCGCTCGACTCCGCGGTGAGCCGCGTCCAGACGAGACGTCGGTGCGGTCGAGCAGGAACGACCGAAGCGAGGCGTACGTGGCGACGTCGGCGACGGCGAGCCCGAGTGCCGCGAGGACGATCACACCCAGAACGAGCCGGGTGCGCAGCGAGAGCCGTCGAAGCATCGCGCTACCTCGTTCCGGCGTCGAGCATGTAGCCCGCCTGCCGCACGGTGCGAATCAGCGGCGGGCCGGCCGGGTCGAGCTTCCGCCGCAGGTAGCTCACGTAGGTCTCGACGACGTTGGAGTTGCCGCCGAAGTCGTAGCGCCAGACGTTCTGCAGGATCTGCGCCTTCGACAGCACGCGTCGCGGGTTCAGCATGAAGTAGCGCAGGAGCGAGAACTCCGTGCCCGTGAGCGGGATCAGCACCTCGCCGCGGTGCACCTCGTGCCGCTCCTCGTCGAGCACGAGATCCTCGAACCGGAGCACGTCGCCCGGGAGCGCGCTCGCCGAGCGACGGAGGATGGCCTGCACGCGGGCGACGATCTCGGCCAGGCTGAACGGCTTCGTCACGTAGTCGTCACCACCCGCGCGAAGCGCTGCGACCTTGTTCTCGGTGGAGTCCTTCGCGGTCAGGAAGAGAACTGCGGTCTTGTAGCCCTGCGCGCGGAGTCGTCGTCCGACCTCGATTCCCTCGATGTCGGGGAGCATCCAGTCGAGAACGACGAGGTCGGGCTCGAAGCGGGCCAGCGCGCTCAGCGCCTCGCGCCCCGTCGAGGCTTCCTCGACCTCGTAGTCCTCGTAGCGAAGGGCGGTGGCGACGGCGTCCACGATCGACGGCTCGTCGTCGACGACGAGGATCCGTTGTCTGTTCGTGGCGTTCACGGTCGTATCGTGGCACGCCTTCCTGTGAGTCTGCTGAGAACGCTCTCAGGGCCCATTCGCATGGCATCCACAGGACTTCCCCAGATCGCAGGGCGACAGTGGGAGCAATCCAACGAGAGGAGTGAGTGAGAATGATTGGCAAGAAGTCAATCGTCGGGGTCGTGCTCGCCGGGTCGATACTCGGCGGTGCGCTCGGCGGCACCGTGCTCAGCTCGTCTGCCGGTAGTGCGGCGACGGGAACGTCCACGACCACGACGACCGCGCCGAGCAGCTCGAGCGGAACGTTCGTTCCGAATACGAGTGCCGCTCACGAAGCGGGCGAGTCCGCCGCCCGCGAGGCCGAGGAAGCCGCAGGGAACGGAGGCCCCGGGCCTGGACAGGGCGGGAAGTTCGTTCCCAACACGAGCCCTGCGCACGAGGCAACCGAGAGCGCAGCACGGGAAGCCCAGGAGAAAGCCGGGCAGTTCCCGACCGTCCCCTGACAACCAATCGAGGGTGGGCCGGGCAGACGCTCGCCCACCCTCGATCCACCCGCCTTGATGTCGCGAACGAAGTGACCGCTCAGGAGCGCGGCAGCTGCACGTTCGCTCCGGCGTACTCCCGGGGGAGGCCGAGCTTGTCTCGCGCGACCTCGCGGAAGGCCCAGTCGCGCAGCTGGGTGTTGCGATGGCTGTTCCCGATCGACATGTCCCGGAAGATGCGGTCGAGCCGCTGGCCCTTGCCCGCAGAGCTCGAGCCGGCGGTGCGGGAGATGTCGCTCTGCACCGTCTCCCAGGCCTGGATCATCGCCTCGCGGCCGATGCAACCGATCCGGTGGTCGTCGGCGTACGTGTACGGGATCCCCTCGTCGGCGAACCGCCGGCACAGCTCCATGTGCTGGTCGGCCGCGTTCATCAGCGCCGCCTCGGCCGTTGCGATCTTCGTCCACGCCTCGCCGAAGTACCGCTGATAGTCGAGGTCGAACTTGCGCGGCACGAACGGCGGCAGCGGCGTCATCTTCGTCGTCATCATCGTCTCGTACTCGTCCAGGGCGTTGTAGGCCGCGCCGATCATGATCGCGGCCAGGGAGAGCGTGAAGCAGCCGAGTGCGCGGCCGCTGTACATCGGGTTGCCGTGAAGGCGCAGGCCCGGTGTGCCCTCGCTCACGTCATGGTCGACCATCAGCGTGTCCTCGAGTGCCCAGTGAGCCGGTATGTGAGCACCCTCGAAGGTGATCGAGTGTGAGCCGCTGCCCTTGAGGCCGAGGAGATGACCCCAGTCGTCGAGCATCGTCCACTCACTTTGCGGAGCGACGAACAGGAGCATCCGCGGCATTCCGTTGGCGTTCTCGCCGGGCATCACGGCCTGTCCCATGTAGTGCGTGGAGTAGGGGATCCCCGAGGCGTAGGAGACCTTGCCGTTGAGCTCCCAGCCCTCGGCCGTCTGCGTCGCCGGACCGATCGGCGCCGCCACCGCCGCGGCGCGAAAGTCGCCCTCGCCAAAGATCTCCGCCTGCGCGCGTTCCTCCCACCACGACCCGACCTGGAGTGCGTGCGCAGAGGCGAGACCCATGCACCACGCGGTCGAGGGGCAGCCGCGCGCGAGCTCCAGCACGACGCGCATGAACGTGGGCACGTCGAACTCGTAGCCGCCGTACTGCCTCGGCACATAGAGCCGGTAGAACCCCGCCGCGAGGAACTCGCGATGGATCTCCTCCGAGTAGAACGTGCGCTCCTCGCACTCGGCCTGCTGCTCGATCAGCTTCGGGCGCAGCGCGACCGCGCGCGCGATCATCTCCTTCGGCGTCAGGTCGGGCTCGGGCGGCGAGGGCATGCACGCGAGTCTATGCGGGAGGCAGACCTGCTGGCCAGGCGCGCGACGAGGCTAGGCTGGGCGCATGTCTGCCGACACCGCTCTTCGCGCCAATGTGCGGCTTCTCGGTGACCTTCTCGGGCGTGTGCTCGTGGAGCAGGAAGGCCAGGGTCTGCTCGACGACGAGGAGCGGATTCGCGCTCTCGCCCGCGACGCGCGCGGAGGCGGAACGCGAGTGGCGCTCGCAGATGCGGTTGCAGCACTCGGGCTCGAACGCCAGGCTGCAGTCCAACGCGCGTTCGCGCTCTTCTTCCAGCTCGTCAACATCGCGGAGCAGCACCATCGCATCCGCCGGCGCCGCGAGTACGAGACCGAAGGCCGCGTCCAGCACGAGTCGCTTGCCGACGCGTTTGCGCAACTCGACCGCGGCGGGGTCGACGAGGCGGCACTCCAGGCAGCGGGCGCTCGGCTCCGCGTCGAGCTCGTCCTCACGGCCCATCCGACCGAGGCAACCCGCCGCACCGTCCTCGAGGCGCACCGCCGGATTGCCGCGCTGCTCAGCCGTCTCGACGACGACGGCGACGCCTGCATCCGAGCGAAGAAGGGTCGAGTCGAGCCTCGCGGAGGAGATCACGCTGCTCTGGCAGACGGACGAGATCCGCTCGAAGCGCCCGCGGGTCGTCGACGAGATCCGCCAGGGGCTGTGGTTCTTCGAGCAGAGCTTCTGGGACGCGGTTCCCGATCTCGAGCGCGCGCTCGCCGAGCGCCTCGACGGAGCGGGCGCGGCGCTGCGGTTCGGTAGCTGGATCGGTGGCGATCTCGACGGCAACCCGAACGTCGGACCGGAAACGATCACCGATGCGCTCGAACGCGCCCGGCAACTCGCCCGCGCGCTGTATCGAGCAGAGCTGAGGGCGCTCGGTGCGGCGTGGGGGATGTCGACGACCGTGATCGGCCAGGTGCCGGAGCTCGGCAGTGGGGATGAGCCGTTCCGCGACAAGCTGGTCGAGATCTGGGAGCGGCTGGGAGTCGACGGCTATCTCGACGGCGAGGCCCTGGTCGCCGATCTCGACGATCTCGACGCGCTGCTCCGGGCGCACCGAGGCGCGCGAATGGCGGACGGCGGCCTTGCCGATCTCCGCGCACGCGCCCGCACGCTCGGGCTCCATCTCGCCAAGCTCGACCTCCGCGTGCACGCGTCCGCCGTACGCGAGCCGAACGAACGGCTGCGGAGCACACTTGCCGCTGCGGCAACCGCTCAGGAGAGGCACGGCGTCGCGGCCGTCGACCGGTTGATCGTGTCCATGACCCGCACCGCAGACGACGTGCTCGACGCCGAGTCGTTCGCGCGTGAGGCGGGCGCCGACCTCCAGGGGGTGCCGCTGCTCGAGACGATCGCCGACCTGCGCGCAGCCGGTTCGCTCGTAGAGGAGATTCTCGACAGAAGCCCGCGCCGGGCGCTCGAGGTGATGGTGGGCTACTCCGACTCGGGCAAGGACGGTGGCTATCTCGCTGCGCAGTGGGAGATCTACCGTGCCCAGGAGGAACTGACGCGAATCGCGCTCGCCCGCGGCGTCGAGCTGACCGTCTTCCACGGCCGCGGAGGGTCAGCGGGAAGGGGAGGCGGCCCGACCCACGCCGGTATCCTCGCTCAGCCGCCCGGCGCCGTCGACGGGAGGCTGAAGCTGACCGAGCAGGGTGAGACGATCGCCTTCAAGTACGGGTTGCCCGGCCTCGCGGAACGGAACCTCGAAGCGGCTGCCGCAGCCACCTTGCTGACCGCGTTCCCCGAGATAGTCGGCCTCGAGCCGCCGAATGCGGGCGCCCGCGACACGATGGACGAGCTGGCCGGAGTCGCGCACGCCGCCTACCGCGCGCTTGTCTGGGACGATCCTGTGTTTCCCGCCTTCTTCCGGAGCTTCACGCCGGTCGACGAGTTGGCGCTGCTCGAGATCGGATCGCGCCCGGTCTCACGGCCGGAGGCCGCAGCGACCGGTGAGCTCGAGGCGCTCCGCGCGATCCCGTGGGTGTTCGCCTGGACGCAGAATCGCTGCCTCCTGCCCGCGTGGTACGGCTGCGGCTCGGCTTTCCACGCGTACGGGCTCGAGGGCGAGCGGCTCGCGTGGCTCCGGCGCCTCTACGTCGAGTGGCCGTTCTTCCGGGCGCTCGTCGAGAACCTCGAGATGACGCTCGCCAAGTCGAGCTTCGAGATCGCCGAGGCCTACGTGTCGCTCGTGCCCGACCGTGCAGAGCCGGGGCGGTTCTGGAGCGCTCTCTCGGCCGAGCATGCGCGGACGGTCGAGTCGGTGCTGGCGATCGTCGAGGCGCGTGAGCTCCTCGACCGCCACCCGGTCGTGCAGCGGTCGATCCGGCTCCGCAACCCATACGTCGACCCGATGAACGCGATTCAGGTCGAGCTGCTTAGCGCCTGGCGCGGCGGCGACGAAGCAGCCCGCCGCCCACTGCTCCGCTCGATCGCGGGCATTGCTGCGGCGTTGCGAAACACCGGCTGAGAGAAACGAGAAGGGCCCGCAATCGCGGGCCCTTCTCCGTACCTGGAATGGCTGCTCGGTGTTATGCAGCCAGAACGACGTCGTTGCCGTCGGCCCGCACGACGTCCTTCAGCTGGTGCTGGAGGCGCGTCAGCGCGCGGGTCTCGATCTGGCGCACACGCTCACGCGTGAGACCGAGCTCCTTGCCGATCGCCTCGAGCGTCCACTGCTCGCCAGTGAAGCCGAAGCGAAGCTCGAGCACGCGACGGTCGGGCTCTTGCAGGCCCTCGACGGCACGACGCACCTCGAGCCGCTGCAGCGTCTCGTCGGCCTCGTCGGCAGGATCGACCGCGCTGCGGTCGGCGAACAGGTCGCCGAGCTCGCCGTCGCCGTCGGAGCCGACCGATTGGTTGAGCGACACCGAAGCATCCGCCGTCGAGAGAGCCTCTGCGACGTGCGACTCCTTCAGGCCCGTCTCCTTAGCCAGCTCCTCGATCGTCGGTTCGCGCTCGAGCTTCACCTCGAGGCGCTGACGCGCCCGGGCGAGCTTCTGCTGCCGCTCCTGCACGTGCACCGGCACGCGGATCGTGGCGCCCTGATTCGAGATCGCCCGCTGGCACGCCTGGCGAATCCACCAGGTCGCGTACGTCGAGAACTTGTAGCCCTTGCGCCAGTCGAACTTCTCGACCGCGCGGTTGAGGCCGATGACGCCATCCTGGATCAGGTCGAGGAACGGCACGCCGTGACCGCGGTACTTCTTCGCGATCGAGACGACGAGGCGCAGGTTCGCGTTGATCATGCGCTCCTTGGCCGTCTTGTCGCCACGCTCGACGCGCTTCGCAAGCGCAACCTCGTCGGCCGCCGTCAGCAGCTTGTGCTTGCCGACGTCCTGAAGGAAGAGCTGGAGCGAGTCGGTCAGCACCTGGGACGAGTCGGCGGTCCAGGCGGCTTCTTCCGCAGCGGCGGTTGCGTCGATCTCGTCCGTCTCGTCGACGGCGTCGAACGGGATGGCGCGATCCGTCAGGGCCGCGCGCACCTCGTCGAGGGCGGGCTGATCGAGGTCGAGCTCGAGCGCAAGCGCCTCGAGTTCGGAGATCTCGACGCGGCCGCGCTCCTGCGCGTCGGTGAGGAAGGCGTCAATTGCAGGGATTTCGATGGTCGTGGTCAGCGTGAATCCTTTCGCTCTGTAGTCGTCGTGCGCGGGCGTGCTCGGAAGGCGGGGCGTCGTCTCGGAAGTTCTGTCACATCGTTCGCTTCGGAGCCCGCGGCGCGCGGCTCTGTCAAACGCGTTCCCGCGGGAACGATGTGGTTACAGTCTATAACGTTTCTCGGACGATGTAATTCCCCGTAAGCGGGACTTTTCCTTCTCCTTACAACTTCGCAGCGGGGTGAGACAGGCGTTTCAACTCCCAATTTACGCCTCTCAGGCCCCGACGATCGTGATCTTTCGCTGAGCCTTGTCGCCCTTCTTGGTGTTCGCATCGACGGTAACGATGTAGGTCTTGCCCTTCGCAACGGTGAGTCCGGCGACGCGATATGCGATCGTGCAGTTGATCGCAAGCGGAATCTCGGCCTGCGAGACGGCTACGAGCTTGCCGCCGAGGGTGGTTCTCGAGGTGAGCCCGACCGGCGTTCCGATCCCGTTGTTCGCACAGAACGACCGCAGATACACCGTTAGCGCGGGGTTCTTCGTCCCGCCCTTGATGCTGAGCTTGCCGTTGACCGGGCTGAGACCGTTGGCCGCGGCGGCGAACTTCGGCTGCGAGGGCTTCGCGCTGGCGTTCGTCCGGTAGATCCCGCTCTGCCAGGGGCTACCGCTCGAGTCCTGGAGCACGAACCAGATGAACATCGGCACCCGCTTGTCCTTCTTCGCGATGTCGATCGCCTGTGTCACGTAGGAGGCCTGCTGCGATTCGGTGACGCCGTGCGGCTCGCCCGGCTTCGTCTCGCTGCCGTACTCGGTGATCCAGACGGGGATGTTCTTGCGCCCGAACCACGTGTCGAGCGACGTTTCGAACTGGGGCAGCGAGGTCAGCGCCACGTTCGGCCACCTCACCTTCTGCGTCGGCGACTGGCTCACCGGCACCGGATACGGGTGCTGGGCCCAGGCATCGAACTTGAGGTTCTTGTTCGCCTTCGCGACGAGTTGGGCGAACGTGCCCGGGGCGACCGCGTCGCTTGCGCCCGCCTTCTTCTTGTCCCGGCCGCTCGACGAGGTTTCGCCGATCGCGACCTGGGCCTTCGCGCTCCCGGCCTTGATCCCGGCGTAGCCGGCCGCCGCTAGCTTCGCGTACGCGGCAGGGCTCACGATCTGGCCCTTGGAGTTGAACTGCGGGCTGAGGAAGAGGCCCAGGTTCGACTCGTTCCAGATCCCGTAGAACCGCACGAACGGGTATCCGGCGTAGCGGCCCGAGTAGCGTGAGGCAACGGCCTTGGCGAAGTTCTGGAAGTCCGTCATCGAGGTGGGGAGGTAGTTCGGCCCCTTGTTCCCGTTCGCCCACGGCGGTGTGCCCCAGAGGGTGAGCAAGACCTCGCTGTCCTGCAGCTGGGCGTTGCGGACGAGCTCGTCGAGATCGTCGAACTTGTAGGCCGGGTCGAACGGATCCGTGGCGTTGGCGGGCTTCGTCGGCGCGGATGCGGACCACGTTACGAGCGTCCGCACGATCGACGAGTTGTTCGTTCCGTGCGCGATCGCCATCTCGGCCGGGCGGTCGGGGCCCCAGCGGAGGATCGGGTCGTCGTGGAATCCGACCCACATGCGGTCGGCGGAGGCGGCTACGGGAGCAAGGACGCAGGCAACGAGAACGGCGGCAATGAGCGGGACGTGGCGCAAGGGTTCCTCCTTGAGAGATCTGGTCTGCCGTGAACCGTATCGCGGCCCTGTGATGGGTCTGTAAGAACCGGCGCACTTTCGGCACAAAGTCGGCACACACCTGTGCGTGTTGCCTCCGTAGCGTGCGTCTCGTCAACTACTGCACTCGAAGGAGGAACCATGGATACAGCACTTGCGCTCGCCGGCCCGTACGTGTCGCCGTCGCTTGCCTTCACGGGCGAGACGGCGGAGACCGACGACGTCGTGTGGTGGATCGTCGTCGTGGGCGTCGCCTACGCCGTCGCGCTCGTCTACGCGACCTACTGCCGCCACACGGGTGGAAGCCCGGACATCCAGTTCGGCTGGACGGGATTCAAGGTTGTCTGCCGTAGCAACTAGTGGCCCTGCGCCTGCTGGCGGGAGGGCGGCCGAGCGCCGTCCTCCCGCGGGGCGGTTGCCGCTCGTCGTGCAGAGCGTCTGGAAGCGGTACGGCGACGCAACCGCGCTCACGGGAGTCGACCTCCGGGTCGATGCAGGCTCGATCGTCGGCCTCGTGGGGCCGAACGGGTCGGGCAAGACGACGTTGCTGCGCGCTGCAGCGGGGCTCGTCGGCGTCGACGAAGGGACTGTCGTAGTGGACGGCTCCCCTGCCGGCTCGCAGGCCGCCCGCGCGGCGACCGCCCTCGTCCCGGATGAGCCCACCGGCTTCGACGAGCTCACCGTGACGGAGCTCTGCGTTCTCGTCCGCGCGCTCTGGGCGGCCGATCAAAGCGCTGCGGTCCGGGCTCAGGTGCTCATCGATGCCTTCGGCCTCGGCGGTCGGCTCGACCAGCGACTCGGAACGCTCTCGCGCGGCCTGCGCCGGCAGGCAAGCGCGGTCGCGGCGTTCTCGCTGGCCCCGCCGCTCATCCTCGTCGACGAGGCAACGGCCACGCTCGATCCCGAAGCGGTGATCGTGCTAAGCGAGGCCGTCGCGGCGCTCGCAGCTCGCGGGTGTGGGGTGCTGCTCGCGACCCAGGATCTCCATTTCGCCGGCGCAGCCTGTCACGAGCTCGTGTTGCTCCATCGCGGCTCGGTGATCGACCGTGGCGAGCCCGGCGCCCTCCGCGCACGCCACGACACGTCGTCCCTCGAGGACGTCTTCCTGGCGGCGCTCGGTGATGCTCGACTACGGGAGCGGGTCAGAGATGCGTTTGGCGCTCTGTAGAGCCGTCGCCCGGTGCCAGGCACGGCGCCTGCAGAAGCTCGTCGCCGGGGCGCCGTTGCCCGCAGCGACCGTTGCGGCCTTGGTCGCTCCGGCGCCGTTCGCACTCGCCCGTGTCGGCAGCGCGATCGGCAACGACGTGGCCGGTGCGATCGATGCGGGCCAGGTTGCGAACGCCCTCGTACTGGGCCCGATGCTCGCGGCGGCGATGGCGGGCGCGGCTCTCGCCGCAGCGCTGCCCGGCCGTGCCGCGCTCGGTCAGCACGTTGCCGCCGGGCCTGTGAGCGATACCGGCGCAGTGCTTGCCGGGCTGCTCGTGCCCTCGCTGCTCGCTGCCGTCGCGGTCCTGCCGCAGATTGCTGCCGTGTGCATTGCGCTCGGCGCCCAGCTTCCGGGCGGCCGGGTCGCCGGCGCGGGACTTGCCTGCGCGACGTGTGCGGCCGTTCCTGCGGGAGCCATCGTTGTCGAAGGGGCACTCGCGGCGAGCCGCGGACGCTGCCGGCGCTCGCTCGCGATAGTGGTCGGAGGGCTTGCCTGGGCCGTGCTCGGCGTCGTCTTCGGCGCCGCCGCACTCGGTCCGTTCGCGCCTGTCGGAGCTGCGCTTGCGGGAACGGGGTCCGCCGGGCTCGCGCTCGCCGTCGCCTTCCTTGCCGCCGTTGTGCTCGCTTGCGGATGGGTCTTGCTCGCAGCCCGTCGTCCTGAGAGGCGAGTGCGGGGTGCGAAGGCGAAGAGGCGACTCGTGCGGGGCGGCCAGTCGTCGGTTCCGCTCGCGGTGGTGGCCCTACTCGCCAGGAGGAACGACGTCCGGCTCGCCGCCGCCGCTGCCCTCGCATTCGGAGTCGCCGGGATCGGGATTGCCGTCGCCACGGCAGCGCCTGCCCCGACGCCGTTCCTGCTCGGCACGACCACCGCACTGCTCGGCTCGATCCTCGTTTCGTTGGCCGCGTGCGGCGTTCTGCTCGAGGGCCGTTGGCTCTGGATCGGTGCGCCTCGCGACCGGTCGCGTCTTGCCCTCACCGCCTGCCTTGTCGGCGTCGTCGGCTCGGCTGTCCCGGTCGCTGCCGTCGGCGCCGGTGCGGCGATCGTCTCCGGGGCCTCCGCGAGCACCGTGGGGATCGTCACGGTGCTCGTGATCGTCGGCTCGGCGGCGGCGCTCCAGGCTGGCGCGCTCGTCCCCTGGAGCGGAGCGGGAATCGGCGACCAGCTGACGACGTTCGCCGTCCTCGCGGCCGTCGCGATTGCGATGTCGCTCGTCGTCGGGCTCGTCGCGCCTCGACTCGTTGCCTTCGGTCTTCCGGACGCATTGGTCGCTGCCCTCCTGTGCGCGGCGTCCCTGGGCGTTGCGTTCCTCGCACTCGGCAGGCGTCTCGAGGTGGCCGCCCGATGATCGCCGAGGCCGACATGCTGACGCTGGCTCCCAGCGTCTCCGTCGAGCGAGGGCAGCTCGCCGATGCGGTTCGTGGCGCCGCCTGGCCGCTCAACGGAAGCGGTGCCTTCGTTCTCGCGCGCGCCGGCTTCTCGATCGGCCAGATTGCCCACGACCTCGCCGACGCGTTCTCCCTGCCGGTCGAGGAGGCGCGCGGCGACGTGCTCCGGTTCGCGTGGTATCTCAACGCCCTCGCGCTCGTCAACGTCGAGCGTCGCGAGGCGCGCTTCCGGCGATGTGCCGATTGGCTGTTCCTGGCGCTGAAGCTTGCTCCCGCAGGCGCGTTCCCTGCCCCGGTCGCACGGAGGCAAGCGCTCGACACTCGGACGGTGCCGCGGGCGGTGGGAACCTGCCTGCGTGCTGCGTTGCCGCGGGCCGGCGCCGTTGCGGGCCTCGTCGTGGCCGGCATGGCTCTGTCCCTCGGAGTCGTCGACGGGGCGGGTATCGGCGTTGCAATGTCCCTCGGGCTCGCCTCGGGCCTCGGGTTGGGTCTGCACGAGGCAGCGCACGCCGCCTTCTTGCGAGGCGTGCCGAGCGCCTTCGTCACCCGCGGCCGCCGGACATTCGTCCTCCACACCGCGGTCGGTCCCACGCGACGGTCGGTTGTCGCCATCGCAGGCCCGCTGAGCGTCGCCCTGATTGGCGTGGCGTTCTCCCTCGCCGGGACAGGTCTCGCAGTGCCCGGCCTGACGATAGCCGGTTGCCCGCTTGCGGCCCACGCGTTCGCACTCACGGTCGCCGGCGGAGACGGGAGGACCGCGTGCGGAATCTGAAGACGTTCCTGCTTGGCGCCGTCGCGATCGGTGTGCTCGCGTACGCGCTCGCGGCGGCTCTGGCGATGTCGGCGCAAGCCGGTGGCCGCGCGCTTCACGTCGGGGTGGGGCCGTTCCTACTCGTCTCCGTCACGCACGAGGAAACGGCTGCCGTCACGACCTTCGGCCTCGGCCTCGCTGTCCTTGCCGTTGCCGGTGGTCTCGTCAACCTCGCCGCGGCGCACCTCCTGCGCCGTCGCGGCCACGCGGGGAGGCTGACCCATCGCGTAGACTGAGGGCCCATGACCTGGGAGATCGTCTTCATGCTGCTACTCCTCAAGATCCCCATCGTGTACACCTGCGTCGTCGTCTGGTGGGCGATCAAGGCTGAGCCGGCCCGGCCCGATCTCGCGGGGGTTGCCGTGCCGGCCGATACTCCCCCGCCCGGCGGCTCACCGCGGCATGAGTGGCAGGGACGGCGCCGGCCGTCGCGCCCGCACACCCCGGGGCTCGGTAGCGGCAACGGCCCGTTGCGGCAGAAGCGAGGAGTGCCCGTATGAGCACCATCGACGCGCCCGGCAAGCACCACTCGTCCACCGACACGATTGCGGGACTGCTCGCCGTCGCCTCGATCGTGCTCTCGACGATCGCGATGGGCTTCGGCCTGATCCTCGAGCTCCAGGCGCGACCCGCCCGCACCGTCTTCGTCGCCGTCATCCTGGCGCTCGTCTCGGCGCGGATGAGCGCCCGTTGGCAGCCGCTCGCCTTCAAGGCGATCCTCTTCGCAATGGTCGCGTGGGTCGTCGGCATGACGTTGGCCGTCATCACCAAGCATCCGCTGATCTGACCCCGCTGGTCCGAGCGACCGGGTACAACACCCTTCCATGAGCACCGCGGATCTGACAGGCCTCAACGCCGGCTACGTCGCGCAGATGCTCGAGGCGTACCTCGAGGCACCGTCGAGCGTTCCCGTCGAGTGGCGCGAGCTGTTCGAGCGCGACCCGGTAGCGGTCGCCGCGTCGCTGCCCGGCCTCGAGGGCCTGCTTCGCAGCGGCGTGCCCGCAGGTGCCGCGCCCGCGGCTGTCGCCCCTCCGCCCGCCGTAGTCGCTCCCACCGCACCGGCAGCGTTCGAGCCCGCGCCCGAGCCGCCGGCCGTCGAGCCCGCACCTGCACCCGAGCCCGCACGAGCTCCGGCGCCGGCGCCCGCGGAGCCGATCGACGACACGCTCCTCGGCGGAGTCGCCGCTGCGATGGCGCTCGTCAAGGCCTATCGGATGCACGGCCATCTCGCCGCGCAGCTCGATCCACTCGGCTCCGAGCCGATGGGCGACCCGGCGCTCGACGAGTCGCGGCTCGTGCCGGCTCTGACGCCGGAGCTCCAGGCGCGCATCCCGGCCTCGCTGCTGCGGCTCTACGTCGAGGGCGACACGCTGCTCGAGGCGCTGCCGCGCCTGCGCGGGTGTCTACACCGGCTCGATCGCCTACGAGATCGAGCACATCTCCGATCATGCCGAGCGCGTCTGGCTCCGGCAGGCGATCGAATCGGGACGCTTCCGCCAGCCGCTCGCCGACGGGGAGCGGCGCGCGCTGCTGCACCGTCTCTCGGAGGCAGAAGGGTTCGAGCAGTACCTGCGCCGCTCGTTCCTCGGCCAGAAGCAGTTCTCGCTCGAGGGCCTCGAGTCGCTCGTGCCGATGCTCGACGAGGCGATCTCGCTCGCCGCCTCGGGCGGTGCGCACGAGGTCGTGATCGGCATGGCCCATCGCGGCCGCCTCAACGCGCTCGTCCACACGGTCGGCCGGTCGTACCAGTCGATCCTGCGGGAGTTCGAAGGCGAGCGCTCGATCGACGCGCTCGTCGTCGATCCCGAGGGCGGCACGGGCGACGTCAAGTACCACCTGCCGGCCTCGGGCACGCGCCTCACCCGGTTCGGTGAGGTCGACGTCACGATCGTCCCCAATCCGAGCCACCTCGAGGCGGCCGACCCGGTCGTCGAAGGTCGCGCCCGCGCCGAGCAGACCGACCGCTCGACCGGCGCCGGGGATTCACGACCCCTCGGTCGCCCTGCCGGTACTGATCCACGGCGACGCTGCGTTCCCCGGGCAGGGCGTCGTCGCCGAGACGCTCAACCTCCAGTCGCTCGAGGGCTACGCGACGGGCGGCACGCTGCACCTGATCACGAACAACCAGGTCGGCTACACGACCGATCCCGCCGAGAGCCGCTCGACGCGCTACTCGAGCGACCTCGCCAAGGGCTTCGACGTCCCGATCGTGCACGTCAACGCCGACGATCCCGAGGCGGCGCTCTCGGCCGTGCGGCTGGCGCTCGCCTTCCGGACGGAGTTCGGGCACGACTTCGTGATCGACCTCGTCGGCTACCGGCGGTTCGGCCACAACGAGCAGGACGATGCGTCGTACACCCAGCCGTTGATGGTCGAGCGGATCCAGCGGCAGCCGACCGTTCGCGCCGTCTACGCGGCGCGGCTCGTCGAGGACGGCGCGATCACCGCCAAGGCGGCCGAGATCTTCGTCGACCGAAGTCACTGCGACGCTCCGAGCAGCGCACGACCAGCTCCGGAAGACGATCGGTGACGCAACGCCCCCCGTCGTCGTGCCGGAGGCGAGCGCGAGCTCGACCACCGGCGACGCGGTCGTGACCGCCGTCGCCGGCCGACCGCCTGCGCGCGCTGAACGAGCAGCTGCTCGCCGTGCCGGACGGGTTCACGGTCAACGCCAAGCTCGCGAAGCAGCTCGAGCGCCGGCACGAGACGATCGTCGAGGGCGGCATCGACTGGGGCCAGGGCGAGGCGCTCGCGTACGCGTCGCTGCTCGAGGACGGCATCCCGATCCGGCTCTCCGGCCAGGACGCCGAGCGCGGCACGTTCGCGCACCGCCACCTCGTGCTCCACGATCCGTACACGGGCGAGACCTACGCGCCGATCCAGCATCTTCCCGGCGCGAACGCGTCGTTCGAGGTCTACAACTCGCCGCTCTCGGAGTACGCGGCTGTCGGCTTCGAGTACGGCTACTCGGTCGCCGCGCCCGGACGCGCTCGTGCTCTGGGAGGCGCAGTTCGGCGACTTCGTCAACGGCGCCCAGATCGTGATCGACCAGTTCCTCGTCGCCGGCCGCTCGAAGTGGGGCCAGACCTCGCGGCTGACGCTCCTGCTGCCGCACGGGTACGAGGGCAACGGGCCGGAGCATTCGAGCGCGCGGCTCGAGCGGTTCCTGCAGCAGGGCGCGCAGGACAACATCCGGATCGCGAACTGCACGACCTCGGCGCAGTTCTTCCACCTGCTCCGCCGGCAGGCGCTCGACGCGACGGCGCGGCCGCTCGTCGTGATGACGCCGAAGGGGCTGCTCCGGCTCAAGCAGGCGTCGTCGACGCTCGACGAGCTCGCGACAGGGTCGTTCCACCCGGTCATCCCCGACCCGGCGGCGGGCACCGACGTGCGCCGGCTCGTGCTCTGCAGCGGCAAGGTCTACTACGACATCGTCGGCCACGACGAGCGCGCCGGCGCCACAGGTGTCGCCGTCGCCCGCCTGGAGCAGCTGTACCCGTTCCCGGTCGAGGCGGTCGCCGAGCTGATCGCCGCGCTACCCGACGCTCGAGGAGATCGTGTGGGCGCAGGAGGAGCCGCAGAACATGGGCGCCTGGCGCTCGATCCGGCATCGGCTCGACGACGCGGCCCGCTCGAGCTCGTCGGTGCACGGGCGTCACGCTACGTCGGCCGCACGTGGCGCGCCTCGCCCGAGCGAGGGCTATCCGACCGCGCACCAGCTCGAGCAGGACCGGATCGTGCGGGTCGCGCTCGGCGTCGCTACCGCCTGATCAGCGTGGCTTCGTCTCGCCTTCGCTGCGTGCCGCCGCCATCGCGGCCGCTGCGAGCCGCGGCCCGTGGGTGCGCGCGGCCACGAGCAACTGCTGCCGCTGCGCGGTCGGCAGCTTGCGCCAGAGCGTGTACGCAAGCCAGCCGGCAGCCACGGGACTCGTCGGCAGAGGGCGCTCATCTGCACATCCTCGCAGACAGGGATGGGCCGCGGCGGGCCGAAATCCCCTGCGCATTGCGAACTTCCGTCGATCTCGGCTAGAATTCGACCCGGCGCCAAGCCCGGCCCCGAGCCAGGAGGCTCTCTATGCCTGTTGAAACCGAACCGAAGCTATCCAGCGTCACCCTTCGCAAGCGTGATCCAGGATCATCTCGAGCTGAAGAAGCAGAACGCCGAGCTCGACGGCGACATGCCGCTCGATCGCTACCAGATCGAGGATCCTTTCGAGAATCACCCGCTGTTCAAGTCCGAGGAGCAGGCCCGCTTCGAGGAGACGCTCGACGGCGAGCCCGCAGTCGAGCTGCACTCGCTCGCACTGCCCTGGCCCGGCGAGGACACGGTCGAGACCGCTGCCCGATGAGCCGCCTCGACGGGACTCTGGGGCCGTCGCGCGACTTCGACTGGGGCGATAGCGCCTCTGGCGGTCGGCTCGCCGCGCGCGACTGTCGACTCGCGGGCGACTGACGCCGTACCGCCCGGAGACGCCGACGAGCGGCTCCGCCGCTACGCGGAGCTCGTCGTCCGCGTCGGCGCGAACGTCCAGCCCGGCCAGGAGGTCGTCGTCCTCTGCCAGGTCGAGCACGCGCCGACGGCGCGTGCGTCGTCCGTGAGGCCTACCGGGCCGGCGCGCGCCGCGTCGTCGTCCGCTACGCCGACCAGCACGTCCGCCGCGCCGCGATCGAGCTCGGCCCGGAGGAGATGCTGGGCGCGCTCCCCCGAGCACCATGCTCGAGTGGCTCCGCTCCTGGCGCGAGAGCGCCGCCGGCTCTGATCTCGCTCACCGGCGACCCGGAGCCGGAGCTGCTCGGCGACCTCGATCCGGCGCTCGTCGGCAAGTCCGAGCCGCACGACGAGCGCGCGCTCTACCCTCCCGCTCGTCGCCGAGCGCCTGATCAACTGGGCGATCGTCGCCTCGCCCAACGCGGGCTGGGCGACGACCGTCTTCGGCGAGCCCGATCTCGAGCGGCTGTGGGAGGCGGTCGCGACCGCGACGCGGCTCGACGCTCCCGACCCGGTGGCGGCCTGGCGAGAGCACGACGCGACGCTGCAAGGCGCGCGCGGCGCAGCTGAACGAGCGCGGGTTCGACGCGATCCGGTTTCGTGGGCCGGGCACCGACCTGACGGTCGGGCCTGCTGCGCTGCGTCCCGCTGGATCTGCGCCGCTGTTCGACGACCGTGAACGGGATCGAGCACATCCCGAACCTGCCGACCGAGGAGGTCTTCACGACGCCGGATTGGCGCCGCACGGAGGGAACGGTGCGCTCGACGCTACCGCTCTCCGTCATCGGCGCGGTCGTCCGGGATCTCGAGCTGCGCTTCCAGGACGGCAAGGTCGTGGACGTCTCGGCGTCGGCCGGGCCGACATCGTCCGCAGCGCAGCTCGAGGCAGATCCGCAGGCGGCGTACCTCGGCGAGGTCGCGCTCGTCGACGGAGACTCGGCGGTCAAGAAGACGGGGCTCGTGTTCCAGAACACGCTCTTCGACGAGAACGCGACCTGCCACATCGCCTACGGCACCGGGCTGCCGATGGCTCGTCGACGGAACGGACGGCCTCGCGCCTGACGAGCTGCTCGCGATGGGCGTCAACGTCGCACGGGTGCACACCGATTTCATGATCGGCGGCCCGGAGGTGGACGTCGACGGCCTCGACCGCGAGGGCAAGCCGACGCCGATCATGCGCAACGACGTCTGGGTGCTCTAGGCCGACGTCGCGCACCGACAGGCCGTGCAGCGTCTCGGCGAGCCGCCGGAACGGCCCGTCCTCCGCCAGCAGCTCTGCCTCGGTGCCGCGCTGGGCGACACGGCCCTTCTCGACCACGAGGATCTCGTCGGCGCGGCGAACGGTCGCGAGGCGGTGGGCGATGATCATCGAGGTGCGGCCGCGCAGGAGCGTGTCGAACGCGTGCTCGATCAGGATCTCGCTCGGGCGGTCGATGTTCGAGGTCGCCTCGTCGAGGATCAGGATGCGCGGGTCGGCGAGCAGGGCGCGCGCGATCGAGATCAGCTGCCGCTCACCGGCCGAGAGCCCGGCGCCGCCCTCGCGCACGACGTGCTCGAGCCCGCCGTCGAACCGGGCCGCGACCCGGTCGACGCCGATCGCGTGCGCGGCGGCAACGACCTCGTCGTCGGTCGCCTCGGGTCGCCCGAAGCGGATGTTGTCGGCGATCGTGCCGCTGAACAGGAACGGATCCTGGAGCACGACACCGAGCTGTCGGCGGCAGCGAGCGCAGCTGCACGTCGCGCAGGTCGATGCCGTCGATGCGCACCGCGCCCTCGACCGGGTCGTAGAAGCGCGCGATCAGCTTCGCCGTCGTCGACTTGCCGCCGCCCGACTCGCCGACGAGCGCGATGCAGCCGCCCTCGGGCACGTCGATCGAGATGCCGTGGATGACCGGCTCGTCGCCGTAGGCGAAGACGACGTTGTCGAGCTCGAGATGGCCGTCGATCCGGCCGATCTGCCGGTGCGCCCTGCGCGGTCGGTGATGTCGTGCTCGGCGTCGAGCACGGTCGAGATCTTGCCCATCGCGGCGCTCGCCGCCTGCACCTGGCCGTACAGCTCGGAGAGCTCCTGCAGCGGCTGGAAGACGAGCTGGAGCATCCCGACGGCGGCGATCAGCGTGCCGATCTGGAGCGAGCCGCCGTCGATCAGCTTGCGCGCCGGCGAAGAGCACCATCGACCGTGCGCGACGACGCCGAGGAACTCGATCGCGGGGAAGAAGACCGACGAGAGCTTCTGCGCGTAGCACGTTCGAGACGCCGGTTCGCCTCGTTCAGCTCGTCGAACTCGCCCTGGAAGGCACGCTCGCGGTTGAACGCCTGGACGACCGCCATGCCCGAGACCGACTCGGCGAGCTGAGCCGTGACGGCGGCGATCCGCGTGCGCACGTCGGCGAACGCGACGTGCGACGCGTTCTGGAACCAGCGCGTGACGACGATGCCGGGCGGCAGCACGACGAGCGCGACGACGCCCGAGGCGCCAGTCGAGGAAGAACAGGCCGCCGATCGCCGCGACGAGCGTGAGCGAGTTGACGACGAGCGTCGTCAGTCCCTGGTTGAGCACGTCCGAGAGCGCGTCGACGTCGCTCGTCAGGCGCGCGATGATCCAGCCCGCCTTCTGCTGCGAGAAGTAGCGGAGCGAGAGCGAGGTGAGGTGCTCGAAGAGGTCGCGGCGCAGGTCGAGCACGATCTGCTGGCCGATCCCGGCGAGCATGAGCCAGGTCGTCGTCCCGAGCACCCAGGCCGTCAGCGCCGACGGCGATGTACGCGACCACGTCGACGCGTGAGCCGCGTCGGGTCGCCGGCCTTGATGCCGTTGTCGATCGCGTCGCCGACGATCAGCCAGCCGACGCACGGGTGCGGCGGCCGAGATCGCGGCGATCACCATCACGCCGCCGATCCGCCGACGGCGGCCCTCGGTGTAGCGCCACGAGGCGCGAGAGACCTGTGCGGTGCTTACGCGGCAAGAGCTTCGTCTCCGAAGAGGTCGGTGAAGGCGCCGCCGAGGCGGATCAGATCCTGCGGCAGCGCCGTTCTCGACGATGCGACCGTCGTCGGAGCACGACCGCGCGGTCGGCGACGAGGATCGTCGAGAGGCGCTGGCCCGCGATGAGCACGGTGCGGCCGGCGACGGCGGGCCGCAGGCGTCGCGACGAGGTGGCGCTCGGTCTCGGTGTCGACGGCCGACATCGGGTCGTCGAGCACGATCACGCGGGCGCCGGCGATGAGCGCGCGCGCGAGCGCGACGCGCTGGCGCTGGCCGCCGGAGAGGTTGACGCCGCGCTCGCCGATCAGCGTGTCGTAGCCGTCGCGGCAGCTCGTCGGCGAACGCGGCGACGCCGGCCGCCTCGCACGCGGCGAGCACGTCGTCCCAGTCGGCGTCGGGCCGTGCGGCGAGCAGGTTGTCGCGCAGCGGCACCGAGAACAGGACGGGCTTCTGCGTGACGAGCGCGACCGAGCGCCGCAGCTCGGCGAGCGCGACGTCGCGGCTGTCGACGCCGCCGACGAGCACGCGCCCCGCGGTCGGGTCGTAGAAGCGCGGGCAGCAGGTTGAGCAGCGACGTCTTGCCGGCGCCGGTCGCGCCGCAGATCGCGACGATCTCGCCCGGCGCGACCTCGAGATCGACGCCGGAGAGCACCTCGCTGCCGGTGCCGTAGCTGAAGTGGACGTCCTCGAACCGGACCGTCAGCGGCCCGTCCGGGAGCTGCAGCGGCTGCGCCGGCTCGGCGAGCGGCTCGATCGCGTCGAGCCACGCGAACGAGCGCGATGCGGCGGCGGTCGCGCGCTGGCCGAGGTTGATGATCCAGCCGAGCGCCTCGAGCGGCCAGACGAGCTGCAGCAGCAAGCGTGATGAAGAGCGTGAACTGACCGATCGTCAGCGTGCCGTCGATCGCTTCGCGGCCGCCGAAGTAGAGGACGGCGGCGATCGCGAGCGTGGGCAGGAAGATCAGCCCGGGCAGGAAGCGCGCCTCGACGCCCGCCTGGCGCATCGTCTCGGAGCGCACGGCCTCGGCCCGGCCGCCGAAGCGCTCGCGCACGTCGTCCTCGCGGCCGAACGCCTGCACCATCTCGATCCCGACGACGGCCTCGTCGGACGCCTCGGTCAGGTGGCCCTTCTTCGCCTGCACGATGCGCGAGATCGGGAACACCTTGTGCGCGAAGAGATACGTCAGCACCGCGATCGGCGGCATCGACGAGCGCGGCGAACAGCGTCAGCCGCGCGTTCACCGAGCGTGAGCACGATCGCGGCGCCGATCAGCATCATCATGCTCTGGATCGCCTGCACGACGCCCCAGCCGATGAAGTAGCGCACCGGGTAGATGTCGTTCGTGGCGCGCGAGATCACCTCGCCCGTCGCGTGCCGGTCGTAGAACGCGCGCGGGTAGCGGAGGTAGGCGTCGTACATCATCCCGCGCATCCGAGCCTCGACGGCGATCCCGACGCGGGCGGTCGCGTAGCGGCGCGTGAAGTTGACGCCGAAGCGCAACGCCGCGATCAGCGTGATCAGGCCGAGGTACGGGAGGAGGAGCGACGAGTCGCCGCCGTCGATCGCGTCGTCGATCGTCCGCTGGATCAGGATCGGGATCAGCAGCGAGAGCCCCGTGAAGATGAGGGCGCAGAAGAGCCCGAGCAGGACCATGCGCCACTGTGCCCGCCAGAGAGGGTAGAGGTGGCGCAATGTGGGCCAAAGCGTCAGATCGGGAGGATCGACGTGCTGCACGCGCGAGTTCGACTCCTCGGGGTTGAGGTGAATACGAGCCTGTCGCTACTGCCTGACGGCGAGCGGCACACCACCCAGAGCAGGGCTCCGAGGCGGCCGGACACCTCACTCTAGCGCTCAAGACCAGGGCTGAGCGGCCGATACACAGGGTATGAGGCGTATCGGAGCCCTCGTTTCGGCTGCTTTCGTAGCGCTCGCTGCGGCGGGCGCGAGCCACGCGACCCTGCCCGTCACGTCTGCGCCGGCGGTGCCTCTTGCGCCCGGCGCCATCGCGGCGCCGCCGCCCTCGTGGGCAGATGACCAGATCCGGATCGTCGCGGCGGCAGGCATCCTTGGTGACGATCCAGCCACCTTCAGGCCGACCGATACGTTGACCGCAGGCGAGCTGGCCGACGCCCTCACCGCCTGGGGCAAGCCTTCGGCGACACCTGTAGACCCGACGCGCCTCGTCACGATGCGCGAGCTCGACGCGAAGCTCGTCGGCGCCCTCGGGCTCGGCCCGGCCGCGCGACGCTTCCGCATCACCGCCCGCGACGCGGGTCTCTCCCCGACTCCGATCCTCGGCACCGAGACGGTTGCGCGCCTGCTCGGCCTCCGCCTCAATCACCCGCAGGGCTCGGACAACCTCGAGCTGCTGCCCTCGCAGCCCGCCACACGGGCCGAGGCTGCGTACTCCTTCGCGCGTGCGCTTGCGCTCGTGCCGGGCCAGACCGAGTGGCTCGACGGGCTCAGCCAGACCTTCTCACTTCCCGAGCTCGACGACTGGCAGCGCACGGTGCTCAGCCGCGCGCTTCGGTTCGTCGGCTACCCCTATGTCTGGGAGGGCACGTCGGAGACGACGCAGAAGCTCTGGAGCGCGACGGCGCCCGGCGGCTTCGCGACGTTGCCCGGCGGCTTCGACTGCTCCGGCTTCGTATGGCGTGTCTACAAGACGAAGCCGTTCGCCGGGGCACCGCTGCTCGGCGCGATCCTCCAGGGGAGGACGACCTATGCGATGAGCGGCGAGGTGAGGAAGCCGGCCCGCATCGCGCTCGCCGACCTGCAGCCGGGTGACGTGATCTTCTTCGGCAACCACGGCGCGAAGTCCGCGCCGGCCGAGATCGTGCACACGGGGATCTACGTCGGCAACGGCTGGTTCGTCCACTCTTCGGGTGCCGGCGTCACGCTGCAGCCGCTGCAGGGCTGGTATACGACCACGTTCGCCTGGGCCCGGCGGCCGCTCCGCGAGGCCGGGCTGACCGCTTAGCTAGCTCCGCCGCGGTACCCTCCAGGTACACCCTGAGGAGGCGAACATGACGGAGCTCGCAGCGGCGCCCGGAGAGCGCGGCGCAGATACGAACGGCGGCGGTGTCGCGCCTATCCACCACTGGATCGGCGGCGCCAGCGTTGCCGGCAGCTCGGACCGCACGAGCCCCGTGTTCAATCCCGCGACCGGCCGCCAGACGGGAGCCGTTGACCTGGCCTCTGTCGAGGAGATCGACCTCGCGGTGCAGGCCGCGAAGCAGGCATTCATCTCGTGGCGCACGGTGTCGCTCGCTCGCCGCGCCGACGTGATGTTCCGGATCCGCGAGCTCGTGCATCAGAACAAGGAAGAGATCGCGAAGCTCCTCGTCGCCGAGCACGGCAAGGTGCTCTCCGACGCGATGGGCGAGGTGACGCGCGGTCTCGAGGTGATCGAGTTCGCCTGCGGGATCCCGACGCTCCTCAAGGGCGAGTTCTCCGAGCAGGTCTCGACGGGCGTGGACGTGTATTCGATCCGCCAGCCGATGGGTGTGGTGGCGGGGATCACGCCGTTCAACTTCCCCGCGATGGTGCCCATGTGGATGTGGGCGCCGGCGATCGCGTGTGGCAACACCTTTGTGCTGAAGCCGTCGGAGAAGGACCCGTCGGCCTCGCTCTTCACCGCCGAGTTGCTGAAGGAGGCGGGGATCCCCGACGGCGTCTTCAACGTCGTCCACGGCGACAAGGTGGCGGTCGACGCGCTGCTCGAGCATCCCGACGTGGCGGCGCTGAGCTTCGTCGGCTCCACCCCGATCGCGCGGTATATCTACGAGACGGGCACGAAGAACGGCAAGCGCGTGCAGGCGCTCGGCGGCGCCAAGAACCACATGATCGTGCTGCCCGACGCCGACATCGCGATGGCGGCCGACGCAGCGGTGAGTGCCGCGTACGGCTCCGCGGGCGAGCGGTGCATGGCGGTGTCTGTTGTCCTCGCGGTGGGCGACGCTGCCGATCCGCTTGTCGGCGCGATCCAGGAACGGCTGCCTCAGATCACGGTCGGTGACGGGATGGACCCGGCGTCGGAGATGGGCCCGCTGGTCACGCGCGAGCATCGCGACAAGGTCGCGGGCTACCTCGATTCGAGCGCAGCCCAGGGAGCGAAAGTGCTCGCCGACGGCCGCGAGACAGTGCCCGCCGGGGATGGTTTCTTCCTCGGCGTCTGCCTGCTCGACGAGGTGACGACGGAGATGGACGCGTACCGCGACGAGATCTTCGGCCCGGTGCTGTCGGTCGTTCGAGTGGCGACCTACGACGAGGCGCTGAAGCTGATCAACGACAACCCGTACGGCAACGGCACGGCGATCTTCACGCGCGACGGGGGAGTTGCCCGCCAGTTCCAGTTCGACGTCAACGTCGGCATGGTCGGCGTCAACGTCCCCATCCCGGTGCCGGTGGCGTACTACTCGTTCGGCGGCTGGAAGGCGTCGCTGTTCGGCGACAGTCATATCTACGGCCCGGAGGGAATCCACTTCTACACCCGAGGCAAGGTCGTTACGAGCCGCTGGCCCGACCCCGCCACGAGCAAGGTCGACCTCGGCTTCCCGCAGACGCGGTGACAGGCTTCAGCCGTGTCGCCAGGGTTTCGCTTCTGACCCCCAGCGCAGCGTGTCCAACCACGCGCGCGGTGGCCGAGGGAGATGCATGCGCGTCGCCCCTACGACAACAACGGTTCGTCTCGTAGGGGCGATGCGCATGCGTCGCTCTCCGGGACGACGAGTACGTCGATGAGGACGCCTGGACGCTGGTCGAATCCGACACCGAGCCCTGACCTAGGCGCGGCCTGGCGGGGGCTCACGGCTCCGTCGTCGGCGGTGCTGCCTCCTCGGCGGTCTCGTGCTTGAAGTGCGGCATGACGTACTTCTTGACGAGATACGTCGCGGCGATTGCGTAGATGAGCTTCTTGATCACGGTGGGGCCTCCTGAGGTCGGGGTTCTCCTCCCCATCATGGCAATGAGTGTGAGAGAGTGCACGCCGTGAAGGTGACAATGCTTCTTGCGGACTTCGCGCAGGTCGCGGACGGCAAGCTGATAGTGGTCGGCGGCGGCTGGTCGCTGACCGGCCCGGAGCCGGCGCCGTTCGGGATCGCGATCCTCGTGCACGTGCCGTGGGATCAGGCAAACCGGCGTCACATCCTGCGCCTCGAGCTCGTCGATGCCGACGGCGAGGCGGTGACTGTGCCGGGCGAGGAAGGGGAGGAGACGCCGATCGTCTTCCTGGACGACGTCGAGTTCGAGGTCGGCCGGCCGGCCGGGATCAAGCCGGGCACGCCGCTCGAGCTGCCGCTCGCGGTCAACTCGGGCCCGCTGCCGCTCGAGCCGGGTGGGCGCTACGAGTGGCGGCTGTCGATCGACGGCGAGGGCGACGAGGACTGGCGGCTCTGGTTCAGCGTGCGGGCGGAGGAAGAAGCGGTCTAGGGCCGGTTCCGCGGCAGTTCTCTGGCAGGCGGGAGCGGCTGACGAGGGCGACGCATGCGCATCGCCCCTACGGGGATGGCCGGGGTGTGTCGCGGGTGGTTGGCGGGTTGGTCGGGAAGTCGCATCGGTTGTTGACGTAGGGGCGATGCGCATGCGTCGCCCTCGGGGTGGGCGTCGCCTCTTCTAGCCGCGCTGGCAGCAGTCGGCCGGGCAGACGTCGTGGTTTGCGGCGTAGCGGCCGACCGTCGCGCGGCCCTCGCGTAGCCCGAGTCGCTCCTCGATCAGCTCGCGGATCATCGAGATGAACGCGGGGTGCGTCGACGCGCTCG
Source organism: uncultured Thermoleophilia bacterium (assembly GCA_963829285.1). Classification (GTDB taxonomy): domain Bacteria; phylum Actinomycetota; class Thermoleophilia; order Gaiellales; family Gaiellaceae; genus Gaiella. Next base: position 373,370 of record CAWHHW010000005.1, read on the forward strand.
ACGCGCGGGCGAAGTTCAGGCCCAGCTCGGCCGCCAGCGCATGCGCCTCGTGATCGAGGTCGTACAGCACCTCGAGGTGGTCGGAGACGAAGCCGATCGGCGAGACGACGACATCCGTGACGCCGCGCTCCGCGACCGCACGCAGGTGATCGAGGATGTCCGGCTCGAGCCACGGCACCTGCGGCGGGCCGCTGCGGCTCTGGTAGACGAGCGCCGTATCCGAGACGCCAACCGCCTCGGCTACGAGGCGGGACGATTCGCGCAGCTGATCCTCGTAGCGGCACGCGCGCGCCATCGCGACCGGGATCGAGTGCGCAGTGAACGCGAGATGCGCGTCGCGCCCGGCCGGCACGTCGGCGAGCGCCGAGCGCACGTGGTCGGCGTTCGCCTCGATCCAGCCGGGGTGGTTGAAGAACATGCGCGTCCGCTGCACCTCGGGCGCTGCCGGTCCCACCGCCTTCTGCGCGTCGGCGATGTTCTCCCGGTACTGGCGGCAGCCCGAGTACGACGAGTACGCCGAGGTGAAGAAGGCGAGGGCCGAGCGCACGCCGTCGTCGGCCATCTCGCGCATCGTGTCGGTGAGGAACGGGTCCCAGTTGCGGTTGCCGAAGTAGATCGGCAGTTCGATCCCGTGCGCGTCGAGCTCGACCCGCAGCGCCGCAATCAGAGCGCGGTTCTGCGCGTTGAGAGGGCTGACGCCGCCGAACTGCGCGTAGTGGTGAGCGACCTCCTCGAGCCGCTCCCGCGGCACGTTGCGGCCGCGCGTCACGTTCTCGAGAAACGGGATCACGTCGTCCATCCCTTCCGGCCCGCCGAACGAGACGACGAGGATGGCGTCGAACGAGATCACTCGTGCCCGGCCACCGGACGCACTCGGTAGAGCTCCTCGAGGGCTGTCACCTCGCCGGCTGTCAACTCGATCTCCTCCGCGGCGACGGCGTCTTCGACGTGAACGACCTTCGTCGCGCCGACGATGGGCGCTGTCACGCCCGGCCGTCCCAGCACCCACGCCAACGCCACCTGGGCGGCCGAGACGCCGCGCGCGGTCGCGATCTCCTTGACCTTGTCGACGATCGCAAAGTCGAGCTCGGGGTTGTAGAGCAGGTCGCCGAACGCGTCGCTGCCGGCGCGTGTGGTCAGCCGTTCGCCCTCACGGGTGCGGGTGCCGGCGAGCAGCCCACGCGCGAGCGGGCTCCACGGCAGCACGGCGATGCCCTGATCGATGCACTGCGGAATCATCTCCCGCTCCTCCTCGCGGTAGACGAGGTTGTAGTGGTTCTGCATCGAGACGAACGTCGTCGTTCCCGCGCGCTCGGCCGCCGCCTGCGCTTTCGCGAACTGCCAGGCGAACATGCTGCTCGCGCCGATGTAGCGGGTCTTGCCGGCCTTGACGACGTCGTGGAGGGCATCCATCGTCTCGGCGATCGGGGTGAGTGGATCCCAGCGGTGGATCTGGTAGAGGTCGACGTAGTCGAGCCCGAGCCGGGCCAGCGAAGCGTCGATCGAGGCCATGATGTGCTTGCGCGAGAGCCCTCTGCCGTTCTCGCCGGGCATCGTCCTGCCGTGCACCTTGGTCGCGATCACGAGCTCCTCGCGGGAGAGGAACTTCGGCAGGACGCGGCCGGTAACGACCTCGCTCTCGCCGTAGTTGTAGACATCGGCCGTGTCGAAGAAGGTGATACCGCCCTCGACGGCCTTCCGGATGATCGGCTCCGCCTCTGCCTCCGACACCGCCCACGGCCGTTCGGCGTTGGCACCGAAGCTCATCATCCCGAGACACACGCGCGAAACGCGCAGGCCCGTGTTGCCGAGGTTCACATACTGCACCGAGGTCGCCTCCAATTTCGGTCGAATGCCTTTGACGTTGGGCCGCGGGCGGCCCCCTTCAGGGATCGTCACGATCAGGAATCCCCACTCGGGGATTCCTGATCTGCGAGTAGTGGAGCGTGCCGGGATCGAACCGGCGACCTCCGCCTTGCAAAGGCGGCGCTCTCCCAGCTGAGCTAACGCCCCGAGCTCCTTACAGGGTACCGCTCCGCGTCTCTCAGCCTCCTCGCTGAGGGCGCGATCCCTGCTCGAGCTTGCGGAAGCCACCCGAGAAGCCGAGCGTCTGCTCGCCCGGCTGCCGCTGCTCGAGGCGGCGCAGCCGGGCCTCCATCTCGGAAAGCTCGGGCCCCGCCCACTGGCCCTTGCCGTCCTCTCGGTCGTCGAGCTCGCGCTCCCGCTGTGCGACGAGGCGCTCGCGAGCGGCAACGGCCTCGCTGCGGCCGGCGAGCTCGTCACGCGTGCGGAGGAACAGTGCCTCGGCGTTGCGGATCTCGGCCAGGCGGGCGTCGAGCTCGGCGAGACGGGCCTCGCTTGTCACGGCCTCGGTGACGGGAGCGGGCTCTGCCGCGGAAGCCGGTATCACCTCGATCTGTTCGGCGCGGAGATCGAGCTCCTGCTCGCGGGCAGTGAGGTGTGCCTCGAGTGCGATCGCGACGTGTTCGCGCTCTGCAACTGCCCGCTCGCGTTCGTTGACTGCGCGCTCGCGCTGCTCGACCTCGCGATCGGGTGCGGGGACGGGAGCGGGATGCGGCGTCGGCTCGGACCGGACGCCGCCGGCTTCAGAGAGCGCGAACGACAACTCGAGCTCGCGCTGCTGCACGGCCTGAACGCGCTCGGCCAGCTCGTGCTTCAGATCCTCGAGCGCAGCATGCTGAGCGCGCAGCGCGTCGCGCTCGTCCTCGACCGTCGTCTCCACGCGCCGCTTGAAGGCCATGGCCCGATTCTACGGTGAGCGCGGACGCAATCCTGCGTCAGGCGACGGGAGCGTCAGGCGGCGCGCTCGAGGCGCTCTTCCGCCCGGGCCCGCTTGACGATCTGCTCACGCTCGCCGAACCGGATATTGGCCCTCGTCTGGCGGTGCTCGTTCCAGAGCGACTCGAGCTTCTCGTCGAGCACCTTGATCTGGGCTGCCACCTCGGGATTGCGTCCGTCCGAGAGCTGGTGCCACAGTTCTGCCCGGCGCTCGCTGACCTCGTCGATTTCTTGATGGATGGTCGCGATGGTGTTCATGCACCGTCCAACGCGCGACCCGCGGCGTACATTCCCGCTCAGCGGATGACGAGGGCCATGACCGCCTTCTGGGTGTGCAGGCGGTTCTCGGCCTGATCCCACACGAGCGACTGCGGCCCGTAAAGGACGTCCTCGCTGATCTCCTCGCCGACGTGCGCCGGCAGGCAGTGCATCGCGACCGCCTCGCGGCTCGCCACCGACAGCAGCTCGCCGTCGAGCGTGAACCGCTCGAGGTCGAGGAGCCGTTGCTCGCGCTGCTCGTCCTGGCCCATGCTCGTCCAGACATCGGTGTAGAGCACGTCGGCGCCGTCGGATCCCTCCAGCGGATCGGTCGTCAGCCGCACGGAGCCGCCGCTCGCGGCTCGGCATCGGCCTGGGCGCCGCGACGACGTCGGCCGAAGGCTCGTAGCCGACCGGGCAGGCGGCGGTGAAGTGCATCCCGAAGCGCGCCGCGAGCCGCATCAGCGAGTGGCAGACGTTGTTGCCGTCGCCGAGGTAGGTGAGCCGGACGCCGTCGAGGCCGCCGAGCCGCTCGCGCATCGTCATCGCGTCGGCGAGCGCCTGGAGCGGATGGGCGAGGTCGGTGAGCCCGTTGATGACCGGGATCGAGGCGTGCTGCGGCGAAGATGTCGACCTCGGACTGGTCGAAGGTGCGAATCAGGAGGGCGCTGACGAACCGCGACAGCACGAGCGCCGTGTCGCGGTAGCTCTCGCCGCGGGCGAGCTGCAGGTCGGCGGCGGGGAGGTAGAGCGCCATGCCGCCGAGCTCGGCGATCCCGACCTCGAAGCCGACGCGCGTGCGGGTCGACGGCTTGTGGAAGATCATCCCGATCGTCCTGCCCGGGCAGGACGCGCAGCTCCTTGCGGCGGAGCCGCTCCTGCTTCAGCTCGTCGGCGAGGTCGAGGGCGAGCTCGAGCTCGTCGCGCGACCAGTCGGACACGCGCGTGTAGTTGCGGCCCTTGAGGCTGTCGGGGATGCCTGCCACTCGGATGATGCGTAGCCCGGGCTCCGGCGGCACAGGTAGATTTCAAGCCATGTCGACCTTCGAACAGAAGCTCAACGAGCAGATCGCCTACGAGTTCGCGGCCTCGCAGCAGTACATCGCGATCGCCGTCCACTACGACGCGCAGACCTTGCCTCAGCTCGCCGCCCACTTCTACCGGCAGTCGGTCGAGGAGCGAAATCACGCGATGATGATGGTGCAGTACCTCCTCGACTCGGACGAGGAGGTGACGATTCCCGCGGTCGCCGCGCCGCAGACGGCGTTCGCGGACGACGTCGCGCCCGGTCGCGCTCGCGCTCGACCAGGAGAAGCGCGTCACGGCGCAGATCTCGGCAGCTCGCGGTGACCGCGCGCGAGGACGGAGACCTCGTCGCCGAGCAGTTCATGCACTGGTTCCTGCAGGAGCAGCGCGAAGAGGTGTCGTCGATGTCGGCGCTGCTGCAGGTGGTCGAGCGGCTGCGGGACAACGTCATGCTCGTCGAGGACTACCTCGCCCGCGAGTCGGGCGGCGCGAACCCGCTCGAGGCGGGCGCCCCACCCGCGGCCGGCGGCGCGCTCTAGACCCGCATGGTCGAGTTGCAGCGTCCAGACCGAGCGGCAGAGCCAGCTCGTCGACATCACGCGCGCTCGTGCAGGACGCCGTCGGCGGGCGAGCGCGGCGCAGCCGTGCTCGTCTACGTCCCGCACACGACCGCAGGCGTGACGATCAACGAGCACGCCGACCCGGCCGTCGCGCGCGACTTCGAGACGGCGCTCGAGCGCATCGTGCCGTCGGACTGGGCGTGGCAGCACATCGAGGAGGGCGAGGAGAACGCGCCCACGCACATTCGCGCCGCGTTCATGGGGCCGAGCGTGCTGATCCCGCTGACGCGACGACGGCTCGCTCGCGCTCGGCACCTGGCAGGGCGATCTTCTTCTGCGAGTTCGACGGGCCGCGCGAGCGATCGGTGCTACGTCAGCGTGCTCCAGTAGCTCAGCGACGATCGCCGCTCCCTGCTCCCTCATGGCCGCACCGGTCCACAACGGTGAGGAGATCGAGCTCCACGTCGACTCGCTCGCCTACGGCGGCAACGGCGTCGCGCGCCTCGACGGGTTCGTCGTCTTCGTTCGCCGTGGCCTGCCCGGTGACACGGTCCGGGCGCGCGTCGACGAAGGTCAAGCGCGGTTTCGCGGAGGCGACCGCGCTCGAGATCCTCGCGCCCGGGCCGGATCGCGTCGAGGCGCCGTGCCCGCATTTCGGCGCCTGCGGCGGCTGCCGGTTCCAGGACTACGCCTACGAGCGCCAGCTCGAGGCGAAGGCGGCGCAGGTGCGCGACGCGCTCGTGCGCCTCGGTGGGATCGCCGACCCGCCGCTCGAGCCGATCGTCCCGGCCGCGTCGCAGTACGGCTATCGCAACAAGCTCGAGTACTCGTTCACGCAGACCGAGGACGGGCCGGCGCTCGGGTTCCATCGCGCCGGCCGCTGGGACGAGGTGCTCGCCCTCGACGACGTGCCTGCTGACGACCGACCTCGGCAACGCGATCCGCGATGCGGTGCAGGCGTGGGCGCGCGAGGAGAAGCTCGAGGCCTACGACCAGGCCACCCAGTAGCGGCTATCTCCGCCACCTCGTCGTGCGCGAGGGCCGGAACACGGGGCAGGTGCTCGTGCAGCTCGTCACGGCCAAGGGGCGGAAGTTCGAGGAGGGCTACCTGTCGAGGTGCTGCGGCGGTTCCCCGAGGTGCGGTCGATCCACTGGGCGGTCAACGACACGCCCGCCGAGGTGACGAACCTGCCGACGCGTGCTGCTCTGGGGTGAGGATGCGATCGAGGAGGAGATCCTCGGGCTGCGCTTCCGCGTGCGGCCGAACGCCTTCCTGCAGACGAACACCGAGATGGCCGAGACGCTGTACTCGATCGCGCGCGAGTTCGCCGGGCTGACCGGCAACGAGACGGTGTACGACCTCTACTGCGGCACCGGGACGATCGGGCTCGCGCTCGCGCCCCAGGCGCTGACGGTGTGGGGGGTCGAGATCTCGGAGGAGTCGGTCGCGTGCGCGATCGAGAACGCCGAGCTGAACGGGATCACGAACGCCGCCTTCTTCGCCGGGAACGTGTCGCTGGCGCTCGAGGAGCTGCACGAGCGCGCGGGCGCGCCGGACGTGGTCGTCGTCGATCCGCCGCGCGCGGGCCTCGCGGGGAAGGCGCTGCGGACGGATGGCGCGGCTGGGCGCGCCGCGGATCGTCTACGTCTCGTGCAACCCGACGACGCTCGCGTCGGATCTGAAGGCGCTGCGCGAGGACTTCGGCTACGAGCTGCGCCGCTGCCGGCCGGTCGACATGTTCCCGCACACGCCGCACATCGAGAGCGTCAACCTGCTCGAGCTCGTCGGCTCAGCCGCTCCCGAGTCTCTAGACCGCGCTCGCGCCAGGCCCGCCAGAGCAGGTCGGCGTTCGGGAGCAGGAAGCCGATCGCGATCGCAGGCAGCGCCGGCAGCCCGCTGAAGTCGAATGCCGTCGTCAGGACCACCGTCAGGGCGAGCAGCGCGACCATCGAAAGCCACGTCCACCGGACCCTGAGCCCGAACCGGTCGGCGGCGGCGAGGAAGAGCGCGAAGAAGAGGATGTCGGGCGGGCCGATGTTCGCCGATCCGTCCTCGCCGGGAAGCCGGAACGAGAACGAGACACGGTCGAACAGGCTCGGTTGCTCCGACACGACGTACTTCGTCGGGCCGCGCCACACCGACAGCGACGTCGATCCAGGGAATGACGAGCGGCGATCAGCACGACCCAGGACAGCGCCTCGAAGACCTGGAGGAACCAGAATCCGACCGCGGTCAGCGCCAGCAGCTTCGTCACGTTGAAGAGTGACTCCGAAGCCCGCGAGGTCGAGCAGAACCGCGAGGAGCGCCAGAGCCGCCGCGATCGGGAGGATGCCTCGGGCGCGTCGCCACGGGAAGCGCGAGCCACGGGACGGCGAACGTCAGCGGGAGCAGCACGACCGCGACGACCGCGACGTCCGGCCAGCGGCCGACGTTGGGCAGCACGCCGGCCCCGGCATCCCAGGCGACGAGCGCAGCGACGACGGCGGCGAGGGCCGCGGCCCGCCGGCCGCTCAGTACGGAGGCAGCTCCGCCCACCACGGCCCGAGCGCCTTGAACGCGTTCCAGAAGGCCGTCTTCTCCGCCTGGTCGTCGAGCGACGCGTCGATGTCGGGCGTCACGAGGGCCTCGATCGTCGGCGTGAGCCGCCGCACGACGCCCGGCGTCTGCATCGCCCACGGGATCGGCGAGCGGGAACGCGAGCCTCGTCGAGGAACCGCACCGCTGCCTCACCCATCACGACGACGAGCTTCGGCTGCACGATGTGGAGCTCGCGCGTCAGCCACGGGATCGCCTGGGCGTCGTCCTCGGTGCCGAACTTGAGGCAGTTCGTCCCGTAGATCGTCAGCGGATCGACGGCCAGCCGCTGCAGCGACTTCAGCAGCGCGTTTCCGGAGCGGCCGAAGAACGCGACGCCTTCGGCGATCTCCGCCTGCTGCGGCGCGTGCTTGAGCAGGAAGATGTCGCCGAGCGGATGCCCCGATCCGAGCACGGGAACGTGCGTCTCGTCGGCGAGGGCGAGGAGCTCGTGTTGCAGCTCGTTGATCTCGCCGATCGCCTTCCGGAGATAGCGCTCGTAGATCTCGTCGGTGGGCACGGCAGCAGTCACGGGCGACCTCGACACCTTCTGCTCTAGCGGACCTTCTCCTTGACCTGAGCCACCCACTTCAGCGACTGGAGGTAGGCGAGCGACTTCGGCCGGCGCAGCACCTCGGCGCTGCGGAGGGAGAGCAGGAACTCCTCGGGGCCGTCGAAACGGCGCATCCGCAGCGCTCCGGTACCGACGCCCTGCAGCACGTGCGCGTCGGAGCCGGCGCCTGCGAGCAGCCCGTACTTGCGCTGGAACCGCAGCGCCTCGTCGTTGTAGGCGTCGAACAGCAGGCGGGCGTTGTACACCTCGAGCACGTCGATCTCGGGAAGATGACGGAGCAACGTCGCCGCCGACGGGATCGCGTGCATGCGGTCGAAGGGGTGGGGGACGTAGACGATGCCGTCCTGCTCGCGGATCGCCGCGATCGTCTCCGCGAACGTCATCCCGCGCGGGATCTCCTCTTTCAGGAAGAGGCCGATCACCTCGCCCTGGTTGTCGGTCTTGACCTCCTCGCCGGGTATCACGATCAGGTTGCGATGGCGAGCGAGCTTGACGGTCTCGAGCGCGCCGGCGAAGACGTTGTGATCGGTGACCGCGATCGCGCCCAGCTCTTCGGCGATGGCGTGGTCGATCAGTGCCTGCGGCTCGATCGAGCAGTCGTGCGAGCGGTCGGTGTGCATGTGGAGATCGACCACGATCCAGTCGCGGTCGCCGAGCGGATCGTGGTCGAGCTTCGGCCGCTGCGCCGATGTGCGGCGCCGCCCCGTTGCGCTGACGTAGACCCGCTCGAGCTGTTCGGCGAGCCGATCGAAGTCGGCCCCGGCCGCCTCGGCGCGAGCTGCCGCCGCCGCTCTGCAAGAAGCCCGTCGTCGAGCGCCAGCTCTGTGAGGCCTGCAGGATCGGCGATCGCGCAGCCACACGACTTCGCCTCGAGCAGCAGCCGCGCGCTGCCGCCGGGAGCGGGGACGAAGATGGCCGCCGCGGAGAGGGTTGCGAGCCGTGGTTCGGGCTTGATCAGCGAGCGCGTCCGTGCCCGGGTGCGCACCGCCGCGGGAATCGTCGGGCGGCGCGTGAGCGGTGCCGTGCGGGCGAGCACGACCTCGAAGCCCGGAAGCGTGGGGAGGAGCTGCAGCACGGCGCGGGCGACCGGGGTCTGGCCGGGAGCGAGCTCGACGACGATGAGCTTCTCGCTTCGCGTCCGGCGCGAAAGCGGCGGTGTCGACTCCGAGGGAGACCGTGTCGTAGTCGCCGGGAAACCGCTCCTGCGCCCGCTCGATCGCTGCGTCAGATGTCCCGAGCAGCACATCGATGCGGGCGAGCAGCTTTGCCCGCTGGTTCTTGCGGGGCGGAACGGAGATGCGCTCCGTGGAAAGGAACGTGGCAGCCGTCGTCGTCTCCGCCTCGAGCAAGGCCGCCGAGGAAAGACTCGGCAGGCCCGGCTCGAACCCGTGCACGACATCGAAGGAGCCGAGCGCGAGAGTGGCCGCGAGGTTGGCGCGAACGCCCATCGGTACCGCGACGCGCTCGGTCAGGGACGTTGGCACGGCAGCCCCGATCGCGACGACCTCTCCGATCACGCCGCGCTGCAAGGCGCGACGCCCTTCGAGCAGATCGGCCGCTCGTCGAGGACGGCGCCACGATCGTCACCGTGTGACCTCGTCGTGCGCAGTGCCTCCGCCGCGCCGCGAACGTGCTCGTTGACGTCGTTCGGCTGCGACCACGAAAACGGCGTCACGAAGCAGATGCAAAGACCCATCGTGGCCTGATTCTAGTGGGGGTGGGGCACCGCTACAGTCCCGTCCATGAGCGAGGTCATCATCTCGGTGCGCGCGAACGGGCCCCTACAAGGTCACGGGGCCGATCACGATCGTCGATGCCGATGGGGTGCCGTTCGTGATTCCGCCCGGGAACGCGGTCGTCCTCTGCCGTTGCGGCCACTCGCAGAACAAGCCCTTCTGCGACACGACACATCGTCAGATCGGCTTCGTCGCAGACGACACCGCTCCGCGGGCGGATGAGGCACCTCCGGCATGAGACGTTGGACGTGGGCGTTCGCCTGCGCCGCGTTGCTCTCTGCTTCGTGTGTCTCAGCAGGCCTCGCGCGCTCGGTGACGACGCTGCCGGGATTCCGCTCACCGTCGCAGAACATCAGCTGCCTGTTCGTGCCCGGCAGCGGCGGGGGCGGCAGCAGGCTCCTGTGCACGATCGCCCGCTCGGCCTATGGGACGAGCCTTCAGGCCCGCTGTATGGCGCCGAGCGGCGCTGGGGTCGACTGGCACGGATTCGAGTTGACGACGCGCCGGGCCGGTGGGATCAGCTGCAGTGGCGGCATCCTCTACAACCCCGCCACCCAGCACCCAAAGTACGTGACGCTGCCCTATGGCAAGACCTGGCAGCGGGCGGGGTTCACGTGCCTGTCACGGATCACAGGCATTACGTGCCGGAACCGCTCGGGCCACGGGCTCTTCATCTCGCGCGCCGCATGGCGAGGCTGGTAGAGCGGCCCGCCGACGCAGGCCGCTCACACCCTTCGCTCCCTACGCCTTCGCGGCGGCTTTCGCCTTCTTCTCCGCCTTGACGGCCGTACTTCTTGATGAACGTCTCCGTGTTCTCGTGCGCCTCGTCGTCGACGATCTGCACGGGCGGCGACTTCATCAGGTAGCTCGACGGTGCCTCGAGCGCGCCCGAGATGCCGTTGTTGAGCGCGAGCTTCGCCAGCCGGACGGCGTCGATCACGATGCCGGCCGAGTTCGGCGAGTCCCACACCTCGAGCTTCAGCTCCAGGTTCAGCGGCACGTCGCCGAACGCGGTGCCCTCCATCCGGATGTACGCCCACTTGCGGTCGGTCAGCCACGGCACGAAGTCCGACGGGCCGACATGGACGTTGCCCTCGCCGAGGTCGTAGTCGAGCATCGAGGTGACGGCGTTCGTCTTCGAGATCTTCTTCGACTCGAGCCGCTCGCGCTCCAGCATGTTGCGGAAGTCGGAGTTGCCGCCGACGTTCAGCTGCATCGTGCGGTCGAGATGAACGCCGCGCTCGCGGAAGAGGCTCGTGAGCACGCGGTGCGAGATCGTGGCGCCGACCTGCGACTTGATGTCGTCACCGATGATCGGCACGCCGGCCTGCTCGAAGCGCTTCTGCCAGTACGGCTCGCGCGCGATGAACACGGGCATGCAGTTCACCATCGCGACGCCGGCCTCGAGGATCTGCTCGGCGTACCACTTCGCGGCAGCCTCCGAGCCGACCGGGAGGTAGTTGACGACGACGTCGGTGCCCGTCTCCTTGAGGATCTTGACGATGTCGGCCGTCTCGCCCGGGCGCCTTCTCGACGATCTCGGAGAGGTACTTGCCGATGCCGTCGTGGGTCATTCCGCGCGAGACCTTGATGCCGGTCTTCGGCACGTCCGCGAACTTGATCGTGTCGTTCGGGTACGCCCAGATCGCGTCGGCGAGATCCTCGCCGACCTTGCCCTTGACGACGTCGAAGGCGGCCGTGAACTCGATGTCGGAGATGTGGTAGCCGCCGAGGTCGACGTGCATGAGCCCCGGGACGAAGGCGTCGCGGTCGGCGTTCTTGTAGTACTCGACGCCCTGGAGCAGCGAGTTGGCGCAGTTGCCGACGCCGATGATGGCGACGCGCACCTTGTCCTTCTGGCGCGTGGCACCGTTTGCTGGAGCCGTTGGTAGCGGCCATGGGTGTGTCCTTTCCGCGGCCGCTCCCGAGGGGAACGGACCGACTGCGGTTCGATTCGAAGGGGACGCCGAGCTCATCCGAGAGCGCGGCGAGAATCACATCGTTCGTGTTCGAGCCGAGGCGCTGTGCCTCGGCCTGGATCGCTGTCTTGAGCTCCTCCGGCATGCGCAGGAGCACAACAGGGCTCGAGCCCGGCAGCGGGCTCCGGCGGTTCGACGGGACGTAGCCGACGCCGAAGGCTGCGGCGAGAATGCCGACCGCGACGTCGTTCAGGCTGGCACCCCGGCGGGCGGTCTCGCGAACGAGAGCAGCCTTGAGGGAGGAAGGCGCCCTGACGAGGACACCCTTCCGTTGAGAAGTGCTAGCAGCCATTGTGCTAGCAGTATAGCCGTAGGGGAGGGGCGCATGCCCCTCCCGCCCGTTTGTTGTGCTAGCAGATACCGGGTCAGGCGCTGGCGAGATCGCGCAGCTGCCGGCGCACGAACAGGATGCGTTGGATCACCGTGATCCACGCCATCGCGGCGAGGATGTAGATCGGCCATTGCAGCCAGCCCCACGGGGCGAGGCCGAGACCGACGGAGATCAGCACGACGCGTTCGACGCGCGAGCCGAAGCCGACGTCTCCTCGCAGTCCGAGCGCCTCGGCCTTGGCCCGGGTGTACGAGACGAGGAACGACCCGATCACGGCTGCGAACGCGGCGACGAGCGCGATGTCGTTGCCCTCGCGCGCGAAGACGAGCCCGATCGCCGCGAGCATCGCGGCCTCACCGAGGCGGTCGAAGGTCGAGTCGAGGAAGGCGCCGAACACGGTGCCCTTGCTGGCGGCGCGGGCGAGGGCGCCGTCGAGGATGTCTGCGACCGAGCCGACGACGAACAGGATGCCTCCGAGCCAGAAGAAGAGCCTTTCGTTGCGGTCCTCGAAGCCGACGAGGACTGCGCCGGCGAGGCAGAGCGTGACGCCGGCGAGGGTCAGCATGTCCGGCGTCAGCTTCGTCTTCGCGACGCCCTTCATCGACCGCTGCAGGATCAGCCGCGCGGCCTGGGTGTACTCCTGCTTGACGCGGTCGAGCTCGCTGACGCGGGCTCCCTTGTCGCTCACGTAGCCACGGGCTTGCGCCAGCGCGAGAGCATCCCGCGCCGGAAGAGAACCGCGCCGGTGGCCAGGGCGATCGCCACTCCGGCGAGGCAGTCGAGCCAGTAGTGGTTGCCGGTGCCCATGACCGAGAACCACACCCACGCCGGCCACAGCAACCAGAGCACACGCGCCGCGAGACTCCGGCAGACACCGAACATGACGACGCCGACGATGAACGCGTCCATCGCGTGGAGGCTCGGCATCGCCGCGTACGGGTTGGCCGACGTGGCGATGAAACTCGACTCGTGGTTGAGGCCCGAGTACTGCGCCAGCGTGTCGACGAAGCCCCATTCCGGGAACATCCGTGGCGGCGCGGTCGGGACGACGATGTACCCGAGGAGGCCGATCAGGTTCGCGATGATCAGCCAGTTGCGGAACCCGGCAAACCGGTCGTGGTGCTTGAAGTAGATCCAGATCGAGGGCGAGCCCGACGACGACGAACTGGGAGAGCCAGTACGTGTACGTCGTCGCCTTGATCAGTAGCGACGACGAGTCGACGAGGCGTTGCAGCGTCGGTTCGAACAGCGTTCCCGACCACTCCTCGATCCGGATCACGTGGAGCCCGTTCCAGAACGCCGTGCCGATGTCGCGATCGGCGAAGCCGCGGACGAACTCGTACACGACGTAGAAGCCCAGCCAGAAGGCGATCTGAACCGCGAGGTGCGATCCACCCGCGCGGAAGCCGACGGCGAGCCCGTTGCGTTTCCGTATAGCTCGTCACTGCCTATCTAGTTTAGCCACCCCGCACGCCGTAGTCGACAATTGCGCGAACGTACTGAGAGCGCTCGAAGGCCCGTGAGTCGCCACACGTCTCCTGGCTCATGCTGCCCTTGAGCTGCTCCACCGAGTTGTAGTCGCGCTCTGCCAGCCAGGCCGAGAGGCCCTCGGTCAGCTCGCGCGAGCAGATCCGGCCCGTGACGCAGCAGGGCCGAGGTGAGCATCACGGCGTCGGCGCCCGCGAGCAGCAGCTTGACCACGTCGTCGCTCGACTGGACGCCGCTCGTTGCGGCAAGGCTCGCGGGGACACGGCCGCGGAGGATCGCGATCCATCGCAGCGGCAGCCGCATCTCCTCGCTCGAGGAGAGGTGCAGCTCGGGCGTCACGGTCATCGTCTCGAGGTCGATATCCGGCTGGAGGAAGCGGTTGAAGAGGACGAGGCCCGGCCGCACCCGCGTCGGCCAGTCGCATCGCGGTGTTGGCGAAGGCGGTGTAGTACGGCCCGACCTTGACGGCGAGCGGCACCGTGAGCGCGCCGTGCACGCTGCTGACGAGCCGAAGCGTTCGATCCTCGACGCTCGCTGCCGAGGCGTAGGGATCGGTCTCGACGGCGTAGACGTTGAGCTCGATCGCGTCGGCGCCCGCCTGTTGCAGCAACTCCGCGTAGCGGATCCAGCCGCCGGGCGTGACGCCGTTGATCGAGGCGATCACCGGGATCGAGAGCGCTTCCTTGGCGGCGGCGACGCGCTTGACGTACGCGCCCGGGCCCGTGTTGTAGTCGTCCATCTCCGGGAAGTAGGTGAGTGCCTCACCGAAGCTCTGGGCGCCGCGCTCGAGCACGAGGTCGACGGTCGTCTCGTCGTGCTCGATCTGCTCCTCGAAGAGCGACGGGAGCACGACGGCGGCGGCGCCGGCCTCCTCGAGCGCCAGCAGCGAGTCGAGGTTGCCGGTCAGCGGCGACGCGGACGCGACGAGTGGGCTCTTCAGCTGCAGCCCGAGGTAGGTGCTGCGCAGGTCAGGGCTCATGCTCTCCTCCTCCGTGGGCGCGGGGGTCGTCGTGCTCGTGCTCGACCTCCGCCAGTTGCTCGTAGACGAGGCGACGCTCGTCGACGTCGTGTTGGGCCAGGACTCCGAGCCGCTCTGCCTCTTCGGGCCGCGAGCGGCGGAGCATCGAGAACCGGGCCTCGTTGGCCGTGAAGTCGGTCAGCGGCAGCTTCGCCGCGCCGGAGTCGAGCTGGAGCGGGTGCTCGCCGGGGCCGGCGTGGCGCGGGTCGTAGCGCCACAGAGGCCAGTACCCCGTGTCGACCGCGAGCTTCTGCTGGCGCATGCCCTTGACCATGTCGATGCCGTGGGCGATGCAGTGGCTGTACGCGATCACGAGCGACGGCCCGTTCCAGGCGTCGGCCTCGGCGAGCGCCTTCACGGTCTGCGGGTTGTCGGCACCGAGCGCGATGTGCGCAACGTAGACGTTGCCGTAGGCGGTTGCGAGCAGGCCAAGATCCTTCTTGCCGGTCTGCTTGCCGCCGGCGGCGAACTTGGCGACCGCTCCGCGCGGAGTGGCTTTCGAGGCCTGGCCACCGGTGTTCGAGTAGACCTCGGTGTCGAGTACGAGGACGTTGACGTCGCGGCCCGAGGCGAGCACGTGGTCGAGGCCGCCGAAGCCGATGTCGTAGGCCCAGCCGTCGCCGCCCACGATCCAGACGCTCTTGCGCACGAGAGACCCGGCGAGCGCGTCGAGCCGCCGTGCCTCGGGTCGGTCGATCTCCGAGATTCGGCCGCGCAGCTCGTCGACGAGCCGCCGTTGCTCGGCAACTCCGGCCTCTGTGTGCGGGTCGGCGGCAGCAAGCGCGTCGGCGAGGTCGGGCGCGAGCTCGTTCGCGAGCCCGCGCGCCTGCCGCGCCTGCGCGTCGAGAGCGAGCCGCATGCCGAGCCCGAACTCGGCGTTGTCCTCGAAGAGCGAGTTCGACCAGGCGGGGCCGCGACCGTCGCGATTCGCGCTCCACGGCGTCGTTGGCAGGTTGCCGCCGTAGATCGACGAGCACCCGGTCGCGTTCGCGACGACCATCCGGTCGCCGAGCAGCTGGGTCAGCAGCTTCAGGTACGGCGTCTCGCCGCAGCCCTCGCATGCGCCCGAGAACTCGAACAGCGGCTCGAGCATCTGCGACCCCTTCACCGTCGCGGGCTCGATCAGCGTGCGGTCGATCTCGGGAATGGAGAGGAAGAAGTCGAACCGCTCGCGCTCGGCCTCGAGGTGGTCGCGCTTCGGCTCGAGGTTGATCGACCGGTGGCCCGACCGCTTCCTTCGCGTGGGCCGGGCAGGTCTCGACGCAGATGCCACAGCCGGTGCAGTCGTCGGGCGCGACCTGAATCGTCATCTTCATGCCCGGGAGGTGCCGGTCGCGCCAGTCCTTGACCGGGAAGCCCTCGGGCGCGCCGGCGAGCTGCTCGGCCGGGAACACCTTCATCCGGATCGCGGCGTGCGGGCAGACGAGCGCACACTTGGCGCAGTCGATGCAGATCGACGGATCCCAGATCGGGATCTCCTCGGCGATCGAGCGCTTCTCGTAGCGCGCGGTGCCGATCGGGAAGGTCCCGTCGACCGGTAGGGCGCTGACGGGGAGGGTGTCGCCACGACCGGCGAGCAACGCGGCGGTCACCCGTGCGACGCCGTTGGTCGAGCCGTTGGGAGGGATGACAGCGGCCGGTTCGATGGTCGCCGGCACCGTGACCTCCCGCAATCCGTCGAGCGCGGCGTCGACGGCGGCCTCGTTGCGGTCCACGATCGCCTGGCCGCGCTTCCCGTAGGTGCTGCCGGATCGCTTCCTTGATCGCCTCGATCGCCTGCTCGAGCGGCAGCACGCCGGAGAGCGCGAAGAAGCAGGTCTGGAGCACCGTGTTGACGCGCCGGCCGAGCCCGGCCTCCTGCGCGACGCGAGTCGCGTCGACGACGAAGAGGCGGAGCTGCTTCGCCACGATCTGCTCCTGGACGCCGGCCGGCAGGTGCTCCCACACCGCGTCGGCTCCGTAGGGCGCGTTCAGCAGGAAGGTCGCTCCCTCGGCCGCGACGTCGAGCACGTCGATCTTCTCGAGCAGGCCGAACTGGTGGCAGGCCACGAAGCCGGCGCTCGAGACGAGGTACGACGAGCCGATCGGGCGTGGCCCGAAGCGCAGGTGCGAGACGGTCACCGAGCCCGACTTCTTCGAGTCGTAGACGAAGTAGCCCTGCGCGTGGCCACCGGAGTGCTCGCCGATGATCGCGATCGAGTTCTTGTTCGCCCCGACGGTGCCGTCGGCGCCGAGCCCGTAGAAGACCGCGCGGACGACGTCGTCGGGCTCGGTCGTAGAACGACGTGTCGACACTCAAGGAGAGGTGCGAGACGTCGTCCGCGATTCCGACCGTGAAGCGGCGCCGCGGCTCTGGCTCGGCGAGGTGCGCGAGCACCGACGCGGCCATCGCCGGCGTGAACTCCTTCGAGGCGAGCCCGTACCGGCCGCCTGCCACGAGCGGCATCGTGCCGCCTCGTTCGGAGAGCGCGGTGACGACGTCCTGGAAGAGCGGCTCGCCGAGTGAGCCCGGCTCCTTGCAGCGATCGAGCACGGCGACGCGCTCCGCCGTGGCCGGGAGTGCCGCGACGAAGGCGTCGGCGGCGAAGGGCCGATAGAGCCGCACCGTGAGCACACCGACCTTCTCGCCGCGGGCGACGAGCGCCTCGACTGCCTCCGCGGCGGCCGTGCTGCCGGATCCCATCATCACGATCACGCGCTCGGCGTCGGGTGCCCCTGTGTAGTCGAAGAGGCGGTAGCGGCGACCGGTGCGCTCTGCGAGCGCATCCATCTGCCGCTGCACGATGCCCGGCAGCGCGTCGTAGTAGGGGTTCGCGGCCTCGCGCGCCTGGAAGAAGACGTCGGGGTTCTGGGCCGTGCCTCGCAGCACCGGATGGTCTGGCGACAGCGAGCGGTCACGGTGCGCAGTGACGAGGACCTCGTCGAGCATCGCGCGCAGGTCGTCCTCGGTCAGCCGCTCGACCGTGTTGAGCTCGTGCGAGGTGCGGAAGCCGTCGAAGAAGTGAAGGAAGGGGATCCGTCCCTCGAGCGTCGCCGCGTGGGCGACAAGGGCGAAGTCCTGCGCCTCCTGCACCGACGACGAGCAGAGCAGGGCGAACCCGGTCGACCGGGCAGCCATCACGTCGGAGTGGTCGCCGAAGATCGAGAGCGCGTGGGTTGCGATCGCGCGCGCGGCGACGTGGATCACGGCCGGGGTGAGCTCGCCGGCGATCTTGAACATGTTGGGCAGCATCAGCAGCAGGCCCTGCGACGAGGTGAAGGTCGTCGCGAGCGCACCTGCCTGCAGAGCACCGTGGACGGCTCCGGCGGCGCCGCCCTCGCTTTGCATTTCGACGACCTCCGGGACCGCGCCCCACACGTTCAGAACGCGGGCGGCAGCCCAGGCGTCGGACAGCTCGCCCATCGGCGACGCGGGAGTGATCGGGTAGATGGCGATCACCTCACTGGCGCGATAGGCGACCCAGGCGGCGGCGTCGTTGCCGTCGATCGTGGCGCGGTCGACCATGGTTCGAGAATCGTCGCAGCGCCATGGCCTTGCATCGGGGCGGGCGCGGAGCGCGGTTCGGTGTTCCCGCACCGTTGGCGTGCTGACAGGCTTCGGCCTGTCAGCAGGGGCTCAGCCGCCGATGTAGGACATCTCGACGCGTGGCAGATCGGCCGTTCGCGACGATCGCTCTTCCGAGTAGCGGTCGGCGCGCCGGTTCCAGACGCGGCCGATCGTCTCGTGCAACTCTCCGTCGTCGGCGCCACTGCGAATCAGCGCCCGCAGGTCGTGCCCCGTCGCTGCGAACAGGCACGTGTAGAGACGGCCCTCGGCCGAGATGCGCGAGCGGCTGCAGTCGCCGCAGAACGGCTGGGTGACGGATGCGATCACGCCGATCTCGCCGCTGCCGTCGCGGTAGCGCCACCGGCGGGCAACCTCGCCGCGGTAGTTCTCCTCCGCCGGCTCGAGCGGCAACTCGGCGTTGACCCGGGCCACGATCTCGGCGGCCGAGACGACATCGTCCAGGCGCCAGCCGTTCGTGGCGCCGACATCCATGTACTCGATGAAGCGGAGGATGTGGCCGCTGCCGTGGAAGTGCCGTGCGAGCGCGACGACCTGGTCGTCGTTGACACCGCGCTTCACGACCGCGTTCACCTTTACCTTCAGGCCGGCAGCGGAGGCCGCGGCGATCCCGTCGAGCACGCGGCTGACGGGGAAGCCGACGTCGTTCATGGTGCGGAACGTCCCGTCGTCGAGCGAGTCGAGGCTGACGGTGACACGTTTCAGTCCGGCGGCGACGAGTGCGTCGGCCTTCTGCGGAAGGAGCGCGCCGTTTGTCGTCAGCGCCACGTCGAGGCCGCCGATGCCGGTCAGCTCGCCCGATCAGCACCTCGAGGTCGCGGCGCAGAAGAGGCTCGCCGCCCGTGATCCGGATCTTCTCGACGCCGTGGGAGGTGAAGATGCGCGCGAGCCGCTCGATCTCCTCGAACGAGAGCAGCTCACGACGGTCGACGAACCGATAGCCGCGACCGAAGACCTCCTTCGGCATGCAGTAGACGCAGCGGAAGTTGCAGCGGTCGGTGACCGAGATCCGCAGGTCGCGAACCGGCCTGCCGAGCGTGTCGACGGTGCTCATCCGACGACAGTAGCCTGCGCGGATGCCCAGGCCACGGCTCTCACCGATGTTCGCGCTCGTCTGCGTGACCGCAATCTGGGGCTACACGTTCGTGCCGACGCAGAAGGCGGTCGCGATCTACCCGCTGTTTGCGTTCCTCGCGGTGCGATTTGCGATCTCGACGCTCGTGCTGCTGCCGTTCGCGTGGCGTTCGCTCAGGATGTTGCCGCGTGCAGGATTCGCAGCCGGAGCGGGCGCCGGTGCCTTGCTCGCCACTGCGTACGGCCTGCAGACCGCCGGGCTCGCGCGAACGACCGTCTCCAGCACGGGCTTCATCACCGGGCTCTACGTCGTCCTGACGCCCCTGCTCGCGCTCGTGCTGTTTCGCACGCCAGTCGCCGCCGCGGCCTGGGCCGGCGTGGCGCTCTCGATCGCGGGGCTGTTGCTGCTGAACGGGGTTCCGGGCGGATCGGCGCTCGGCAATGCGCTCGTGCTCGGGAACGCCGTCGCCCAGTCACTCCAGATCGTCTCCATGGAGCGCTTCGCCCCCCGCTACGACGCCCGCGCGCTCACGTTCCTCCAGATGGCGATGTCGTGCGTGTGCTTCACGGTGATCGCGCTCGGCCGGGGGGAGCTGACGATGCCGCACGGAGGGACGGTCTGGTACGCGATCGTCGTCACCGGCGTCTTTGCGGGGGCGCTCGGGTACCTCGTCGCGACGTGGGTGCAGTCGCGCACGACCGCCGCACGCGCCGCGCTCGTGTTCACGCTGGAGGCGCCGTTCGCAGCCCTCTTCGGCGTCGTGCTGCTCTCGGAGCGGCTCGGCTTCCTGGGCTGGACCGGCTGTGCGGTGATGCTCGTGGGCATCGTGCTCGCCGAGCCGGCCGCCGCTGCCACGCTCCGTCGCCTCGTCCGTCGGCCCGGCTCTGCTGTGATCTGATAGCATCAGACTTAGATTTATCTCAGTCACTCAGACTCATAGCAAACGGAAGGACGAAACCAGATGGCAAAGACAATCGGAATCGACCTCGGCACGACGAACAGCTGCATGGCCGTGCTCGAGGGCGGCGAGCCCACCGTGATCCCGAACGCCGAGGGCGGCCGCACGACGCCGTCCGTCGTTGCATTCGCGAAGGACGGCCAGCGGCTCGTCGGGGCGCCCGCGCGGCGCCAGCAGGTGACGAACCCGGAGAACACGATCTTCTCGATCAAGCGCTTCGTCGGGCGCAAGTGGGAAGAGGTCTCCGAGGAGATGACGATCGTGCCGTACTCGGTCGCGAAGGGCGAGAACGGCGATGCGCGCGTCGACGCCGACGGCAAGCAGTACGCGCCGCCGGAGATCAGCGCCATGATCCTGCAGAAGCTGAAGACCGACGCCGAGGCATTCCTCGGAGAGCCGGTCGTGGACGCTGTCGTCACGGTGCCCGCCTACTTCAACAACGCCCAGCGCGAGGCGACGAAGGACGCCGGCAAGATCGCCGGCCTCAATGTCGTGCGCATCATCAACGAGCCCACCGCGGCTGCGCTCGCGTACGGCCTCGACAAGGAAGGTGCCGACCAGACGATCCTCGTCTTCGACCTCGGCGGTGGCACGTTCGACGTGTCGGTGCTCGAGCTCGGGGACGGCGTCTTCGAGGTCAAGTCGACGAATGGTGACAACCATCTCGGCGGCGACAACTTCGACAAGGCGATCGTCGACTGGATGGCGGCCGAGTTCAAGAAGGATCAGGGCATCGACCTCGGTGCCGACAAGATGGCGCTGCAGCGGCTCTACGAGGCGGCCGAGAAGGCGAAGATCGAGCTGTCGTCCACGATGACGACCCAGATCAACCTGCCGTTCATCACCGCCACGGCCGAAGGCCCGAAGCACCTCGACCTGCAGCTGACGCGGGCGAAGCTGACCGAGCTGACCGGATCGCTGCTCGCGCGGACGGTCGGCCCGACCAAGCAGGCGCTCGCCGACGCGGGCCTCGACGCCTCGGGGATCGACCATGTCGTCCTCGTCGGCGGCATGACTCGCATGCCCTCCGTGCAGGAAAAGGTCACCGAGCTACTCGGCAAGGAGCCCCACAAGGGCGTCAACCCGGACGAGGTCGTCGCTGTCGGCGCCGCGATCCAGGGCGGCGTGCTCAAGGGCGAGGTCAAGGACGTGCTCCTGCTCGACGTCACCCCGCTGTCGCTCGGCATCGAGACCAAGGGCGGCGTGATGACGAAGCTGATCGAGCGCAACACGACGATCCCGACGCGCAAGTCGGAGACGTTCACGACGGCCGAGGACAATCAGCCGTCGGTCGAGATCCACGTGCTCCAGGGCGAGTCGGAGATGGCCGGGTTCAACAAGACGCTCGGCAAGTTCCAGCTCGTCGGGATCGCGGCCGCGATGCGCGGGATGCCGCAGATCGAGGTGTCCTTCGACATCGACGCGAACGGGATCATCCACGTCGCGGCCAAGGACACCGGCACCGGGAACGAGCAGCAGATCAAGATCGAGGGCGGCTCGGGCCTCTCGGAGGACGAGGTGCAGCGGATGGTCAAGGACGCCGAATCGCACGCCGAGGAGGCGCACAAGCTGCGTGAGCTCGCCGATGCGAAGAACATGGCGGAGACGCTCGCCTACCAGACCGAGAAGTCGCTCGAGGAGCATCGCGACAAGCTCGAGCCCGCCGAGGCGGCGACGCTCGAGGGTCGCGTGATGGAGCTGAAGCAGGTGCTCGAGAGCGGCGACCTGGAGACGATCCGCGAGAAGACGCAGGCCCTGAACGAGGCGGCACAGCCGCTCGCGCAGGCGCTCTACGCCGATCAGCAGGCCGCCTCCACGCCGGGGGCTGCCGACAACGGCGGCGCTGCGGCCGGTGACGACGACGTCGTCGAGGACGCCGACTTCGAGGTGATCGAGGACGACGAGACGGCGACGAAGGCGTGAGCGACGAGCTTCACAGCGACGCGATCGCCGAGCCGTGGGCCGAGGCGGAGGACGTCGATGTCGAGGAGGGGGGTGAGGCGGAAGCCTCGCCCCCGCCCTCCGAGCTCGAGCTGGTCGAGGCCAAGCGCGACGAGTATCTCGCCGACCTCCAGCGCCTCGCGGCCGACTTCGACAACTACCGCAAGCGGGCGCTGCGCGATCAGCACGCGTACGCGGCGCGCGCCGCGGAACGACTCGTCGCAAAGCTCCTGCCCGTGCTCGACGACCTCGAGCGGGCGCTCGACGCGGCCGAGCACCACGAGGAGGCCAAGGTCGTGGCTGGGGTCGCGATGACGAAGTCGGCGCTGGCGGCGGCGCTTGCCTCGGAAGGCCTGGAGGAGATCGTCGCCGAAGGTGCCTTCGATCCGCACGTCCACGAGGCGCTGCTCGTACAGCCGGCCGAAGGTGTCGAGCCCGGCTCGATCGTGCAGGTCGTCCAGCGGGGCTATCGGCTCGGCGACGCCGTGCTCAGGCCGGCCCGCGTGATCGTCGCGGAGTAGCCGTGGCGCGCAGCCCTTACGACGTGCTCGGCGTCTCGAAGACGGCGACCGACGACGAGATCAAGAAGGCGTATCGCAAGCTCGCCCGCGAGAACCATCCCGACGCCAACCAGGGCGACTCGGCGGCGGAGGAGCGGTTCAAGGAGATCCAGGGCGCCTACGACACGCTGGGGGACGCCGAGAAGCGCAAGCAGTACGACACCTTCGGCGCGAACGGGCCTCGCGGTGGTGGCGGCGGGCCTGGTGGGGGTGGGTTTGGCTACGAGAACGTCGACCTCTCGGATCTGCTCGGCCAGTTCGGCGGCATGTTCGGCCGCGGCGGTGGCGGTCGCCGGGCCAGGCCGCAGCCGGAGCGCGGCGCCGATCTCGAGTCGCGCGTGCGGCTCTCGTTCGAGGACGCGCTCGCGGGCGCGCAGGTGCGGGTTCCCGTCGAGGTCGACGCGGCCTGCCGCACCTGCCACGGCACAGGCGCCGAGCCCGGCACGTCACCGGTCGGCTGCCCGCAGTGCGGCGGCTCGGGAACGGTGTCCGATTCGCATGGGTTGTTCGCGCTCTCGCAGCCGTGCCCGCGGTGTCGCGGCAACGGCGTCATCGTCGAGAAGCCGTGCAAGACCTGCCGCGGTGCCGGTCGCGAGCGGGTGACCAAGCGCTACGCGGTCAAGATTCCAGCCGGAGCGAAGGACGGCACGCGCGTCCGGCTGCGCGGCAAGGGCGAGTTCGGCGCGAACGGAGGCCCTGCCGGTGATCTCTTCGTCGTCGCCACGGTCGAGCCGTCGCCGCTCTACGAGCGTCGCGATGCCGACCTCCTGCTCGAGGTTCCCGTCACCTACCCCGAGGCTGCACTCGGCGCGACGGTCGAGATTCCGACGCCTGAAGGCCCGGTCAACCTGAAGGTTCCCGCGGGAACAGAGAGCGGCAAGCTGCTGCGCGTGAAGGGCCGCGGGGCGCCGAAGCTGAAGGGTGGCGGCAAGGGCGATCTGCTCGCCCGGATCAAGGTGACGGTGCCGCAGAAGCTGACGAAGGCCGAGAAGGAGGCCCTCGAGGGCTACGACAAGGTGCTCCGCGAGCGGCCACGCGACCGGGCGTTCGGCTCATGAGCAGCCGTCCCCGCTACATGATCTCCGTCGCAGCCGAGCTTGCGGGCATGCATCCGCAGACGCTGCGCGCGTACGAGGCAAAGGGACTCGTCACGCCCGAGCGGACGCCCGGCGGCACGCGGCTCTACTCCGAGCAGGACGTCGAGCGGCTGCGTCTGATCCAGCAGCTGACGACGAAGCTCGGGCTCAACCTGGCCGGCGTCGAGCACGTCCTGCGGTTGGAGGACGAGCTGCGGCGGCTGCGGGCGCGGATGGAGCAGCTCGAAGCGGCGCTGCGAACCGAGATCCACGAGACCCACCGGCAGTACCGGCGCGAGGTCGTTCTCTATCGGCCCCAGCCGCCCGCGAGGAGCTGAACCCCATGGACTTCAACAAGCTGACGATCAAGTCGGGCGAGGCAGTCGCGGGCGCGCAGGAGCTTGCGCGCCGTGCCGGGAACCCGGAGCTGATTCCCGCGCACCTCACGGTGGCGCTGCTCGAGCAGGAGCTGCCACGGACGCTGCTTCGAGCGTGCAGGCGCCGACGCGAGCTCGATCCTGGCCGAGGCCGAGGCGCGCCTGCGGGCGCTGCCGGCCGTGTCGGGCTCGAACGCGCAGCCACAGGCTGGCGCTGCGTTCCGCAAGGTGCTCGACGACGCCTTCGACGAGGCGCGCAAGCTCGACGACGAGTTCGTCTCGGTCGAGCATCTCGTACTCGCGCTCGACCTCGTGCCGCGCGAGGCGCTGCTCGGCGCGCTGAAGGAGGTGCGCGGCGGCCAGCGTGTGACGACGCAGGATCCCGAGGGCACCTACGAGGCACTGACGAAGTTCGGCCGCGATCTCACCGCTGCGGCCGAGGCCGGCAAGCTCGACCCCGTGATCGGTCGCGACGAGGAGATCCGCCGCACGATCCAGGTGCTCTCGCGCCGCACGAAGAACAACCCGGTGCTGATCGGTGAGCCCGGCGTCGGCAAGACGGCGATCGCCGAAGGTCTCGCGCAGCGTATCGTCGCCGGCGACGTGCCGGAAGGGCTGAAAGGGAAGCGCGTGTGGGCGCTCGATGTCGGCGCGCTGATCGCGGGCGCGAAGTACCGCGGCGAGTTCGAGGAGCGCCTCAAGGCCGTCCTCGCCGAGATCACCGCCGCCGAGGGCGAGATCGTCCTCTTCATCGACGAGTTGCACACGATCGTCGGTGTCGGAGCGCGCCGAAGGCGCCGTGTCGGCCGGCAACCTGCTGAAGCCGATGCTCGCGCGCGGCGAGTTGCGCGCGGTGGGCGCGACGACGCTCGACGAGTACCGCAAGCACATCGAGAAAGACCCCGCACTCGAGCGGCGCTTCCAGCCCGTCCTCGTCGGTGAGCCGTCGGTGGCAGAGACGATCGCGATCCTGCGCGGGCTGAAGGAGCGCTACGAGGCGCACCATGGGGTTCGCATTCGCGATGCCGCGCTCACCGCGGCGGCCGTGTTGTCGGAGCGCTACATCTCCGACCGATTCCTGCCGGACAAGGCGATCGACCTCGTCGACGAGGCGGCCTCGCGGTTGCGGATGGAGATCGACAGCTCGCCGGTCGAGCTCGACGAGGCGGAGCGGCGAGTGATCCAGCTCGAGATCGAGCTGACCGCGATGGCGAAGGAAACGCCTGCCGTCCGCGAGCCCGTCGAACGCGAGCTTGCCGAGGCGAAGGCGCGACGCGACGAGCTCGCCGCCCGCTGGGCCGGCGAGAAGGACGTGCTCGATCGCGTCAGGGAGATCACGAAGGAGATCGACGAGCTGCGGATGGAGGCCGAGCGCGCCGAGCGCCACGGCGATCTCCAGCGCGTGGCGGAGATTCGCTACGGCCTCCTGCCGGCGCTGGAACAGGAGCTTGCCGAGCGCGGCGAGGCCGTCAGGGCCGTCGAGCCGATGGTCAAGGAGGAGGTCGACGAGGACGACATCGCCGCCGTCGTCGCCGCCTGGACGAAGATCCCGGTCGACCGGCTGCTCGAGGGCGAGGTGCAGAAGCTCGTCGAGATGGAGGCGCGACTGCATCAGCGGGTGATCGGCCAGGACGCCGCGATCGACGCCGTCTCGAATGCGCTCCGCCGCGCTCGCTCAGGGTTGCAGGATCCGAACCGGCCGATCGGCTCGTTCGTCTTCCTCGGCCCGACCGGCGTGGGCAAGACAGAGCTCGCGAAGGCGTTGGCCGAGTTCATGTTCGACGACGAGCACGCGATCGTCCGGCTCGACATGTCGGAGTACATGGAGAAGCACACGGTGTCGCGCCTCGTCGGAGCGCCACCCGGCTACGTCGGCTACGACGAAGGCGGCCAGCTCACCGAGGCCGTGCGGCGGCGGCCGTACTGCGTCATCCTGCTCGACGAGATCGAGAAGGCGCACGGCGATGTCTTCAACGTGCTGCTCCAGTTGCTCGACGACGGCCGGCTGACCGACGGTCAGGGCCGCACGGTCGATTTCCGCAACACGGTCGTGATCATGACGTCGAACATCCGCTCCGAGGCCCAGCTGCTCGAGCACTTCCGGCCCGAGTTCGTCAACCGCGTCGACGAGATCGTCGTCTTCGAGGCACTCACGCGGGAGCAGATCGGGGCCATCGTCGATCTGCAGCTCGCCCGCCTGCGGGGGCGGCTCGCGGAACGCAAGATCGCGCTCGAGTTGTCGGACGAGGCGGTGGCGCTGATCGGCGACACAGGCTGGGATCCCGCCTTCGGCGCCCGGCCGCTGAAGCGTGCGATCCAGCGACTCGTCGAGAACCCGCTCGCCCTCGAGCTGCTCGAGGGGAGGTTCGTCGAGGGCGATGTCGTGCTCGCTGCGGTCGACGGCGACGCGATCCGGTTCGAAGGCTCTCGCGAGCTCCGGCCAATCCGAGGCGTCCGTGCTCGCGTAGTCCGGTCGAAAGGTCAATCCGGACGAAAGGGCAGACGATGAGGAAGCCGGAGTCGCGGTGGCCGTCGTGATAGCGCTCGTCGCAACCGCGTCGGCGCTCGCAGCAGGCGCCAAGGAGGACGTATTCCTACAAGGCGACGATGACGCCAGGGCAAGAAGTGCCGAAGGCGAAGGCGCCGGCCGCAGCGGGCGGGGTCTTCACGGCCACCGTGACCGAGAACGGCAGCCAAGCGGTCGATCGTGTGGAAGCTGACGTTCCACAACCTCAGCGGCGCGGCAGGCGCGGCGCACATCCACAAGGGCAAGCCGGGAACTGCGGGCGGCGTTCTGCTGTCACTCTGCGGGCCGTGCAAGTCCGGCCAGACCGGGCATGCGTCGATCTCGACGGATGTCGGTGACGCGCTCGAGAGGGAAGCTGCCTACGTGAACGTCCACACGGCGAAGAACGCCGGCGGCGAGATTCGCGGCGCGATCAAGCTCGTCTCGCACGCTAGGGCACTCATCGAGCCCGGCCGGGGCTGCGTGCCCTGGCCGGGGCCCTCGGACCTGCCTCTAGGATCGCACGATGCCGGACGTCCTTCTGGTTGCGGCGACCGACACGCGAGCTCGACGGCCGCGAGGGGCTCGTCTGCGGGGTCGGGCCGGTCGAGGCTGCGGTCGCGACCGCAGGCGCGCTCGCGTCGGGCAGCATGGGACGCCGTGCTCCACTCGGCGTCGCCGGAGGCCGGGAGGCCTCGCTCCCGGGAACGCTCGTGATCGGGAGCGAGGCCGTCTACTGCGACCTCGCTGCGGCGATCGCACTCGTCGACCGCGTGCCGGCCGACCCACGGCTCGTCGCCGCCGCGCGCGAGGCGCTGCCCGAGGCTCTCGTCCTCCCGATCGGCACGAGCGCAGCAGTCGGCGGAGGCGGTTCTGACCTGTGCGTCGAGGCGATGGAGGGCTTCGGCGTGCTCCGAGCCGCAGCGCTCGCCGGCGTTCCGGCCGTCGAGATCCGGGCGATCTCGAACGAGATCGGCGAGCCCGATCGCGCGCCGCTGGAGGATCGACGAGGCGATCGCCGCCCTTCGCGGCGATGCCCGCTCTGGTCGAGCGGATTTCTACGGCTCGCTGATGCGAACCGCGACCTCGAGCTCTTCCTTCGCCTTCCCCTTGTAGACGCCGCGCGTCGGTGGCACGTCTGCGTAGTCGCGCCCCACGCCGACCCGCACGTAGCGGGTCGTCTGCTCGCGATCGTGGGTCGGATCGAGCGAGACCCAGCCGCGATCCGCGATCCCAGACGTCGACCCAGGCGTGCGACGCCGAGTTGCCGTTGCCCGTCGCCTTCGGGTCGAACAGGTAGCCGCTGACGTAGCGCGACGGGATCCCGTGCAGCCGGCAGACGCCGATCATCACGTGCGCGAAGTCCTGACAGACGCCGTGCCCGGCCGAGAGCGCCTCGTCGGCGAGCGTGCGCACGTGCGTCGAGCCGGTCTCGTAGGTCATGCGCCCGCGGACGGCCGCCATCACCGCCTGTGCGCCGTCTCGAGCGACGGCCCGCCGCGCGATCGACTCCGCCGCCAGCTCGGCAATCGCGCCGTCGAGCGGCACGTACCGGCTCGCGCGGAGCAGATCCCAGCGATCGAGCAGCGACGGCTCCGTCTCGTCGTCGGGCTCGAAGCTGGTCGGGCGTCCACACCTCGCTGCGGGCCGTGACTCCGAGCGTCTGGTGCGATTCGAGAACGTCGAAGTGATGCACCGTGTTGCCGAACCGATCCCGATACTCCGCGACCGCTATCCCGCGCGGCTCGGTCGTGAGCAGGAACGACGAGCAGCGCTGACCGTCGCGGTGAGCGGGCTTGAGGCGCAGCTCCGAGTAGGCCTCGTTGATCGGGCCGTCGTAGGAGAGCCGGGTGACGTGTTCGACGGTCAGCCACATTGCTGTTGCTGCGCCTCCTGGATCGCGAGGGCTCCCGCCGGGAGCGCACGGCTCGAGAAGTACGCCTTCGTGATCGCTTCGCCGGCGGCATGGATGCCGGCCAAGCAGCTCACGCAGTGTCTGCGCGATCGCCGGGCCGGAGAGGGCGCCGACCTCGGCGTACTCGAGATCCGCGACCAGGCGCCCGAGGATCCGGTGCGGCGCTCCCTGGTCGCTCGAGATCCGCGACACGGCATCGAGGCTGCTGGCGAGGCACGACCGCACGGCCCGGGGAAAGTCCGCCGAGCGGATCAGCTCCTCGGCGATCGCGAGTCGGCTCGAAGAGCGTGCCGTGGCGCTTGACGAATGCCTCGAACGCGCTGCACGACTTGAGGATCGCGATCAGCTGCTGCGCCCGGGCCGGGTCGTCGTCGGCGAGCGCGATCGACGACCGGATAGCGCGACGCCGACGATCCGCACCGTCGTCGCTGCTCGCTCCAGCTGGAGGCCGAGCCGGATGAACTCGAACGGATCGCCGTGCGTCATCGTCGCATCGGCCGAGCCCTGGAACAGGTGGGCGCCGTTGCGGAGGTCTTCGAAGAACGCGTGCGGGCCGCGCGACACGGCCTGACGGTTGGCGCTCCGCACGAGCAGGAACAGCTTGTTGATCGCCTCCCACATCTCGCCGGAGATCTGCTCGCGCACGGAGCGCGCGTTCTCGCGGGCGAGCGTGACGCAGTTGACGACGGCGTTCGGGTTGCCGTCGTGCCAGAGCACCCAGTCGCTGACGTTGTCGGCGGTCACCTCGGTGAAATGCTCGGCGTAGCGCTCCTCGTCTCCGAGCAGCTGGACGATCTGCAGCCACGCCTGGCCGCGATCCTCGACCTGCGCGTCGAGCAGCGCGTGGAAGTTGACGTCGAGCAGCCGCGTCACGTCCTCGGCCCGCTCGACGTAGCGCGCCGTCCAGTAGAGCGATTCGGCGACCCGGCTCAGCATCAGGCGAGCACCCAGGTGTCCTTGCTGCCGCCGCCCTGCGAGGAGTTGACGACGAGCGATCCCGGGCCGGAGCGCCGTGCGCGTCAGGCCGCCGGGCACGATGCGCGTCGCGTCGGCGCCGGAGAGCACGAACGGGCGGAGGTCGATGTGGCAGCCGCGCAGCTCGCCGTCGACGAAGGTCGGGTGCCGCGAGAGGGCGATCGTGGGCTGCGCGATGTAGTTGCGGGGGTCGGCCAGGATCAGCCGGCGGAACTCGTCCCGCTCGGCTGCGGTCGAGGCCGGGCCGATCAGCATCCCGTAGCCGCCGGACTGGTCGACCGCCTTGACGACGAGCTCGTCGAGGTGGTCGAGGACGTAGGCGCGATCGTCCTCGTCGGTGGGGTGGTAGGTCGGGACGTTCTCGAGGATCGCGCTCCTCGCCGAGGTAGAAGCGGATCATCGCGGGCACGAACGGGTAGATCGCCTTGTCGTCGGCGACGCCGGTGCCGATCGCGTTCGCGAGCGTGACGTTGCCGGCGCGGTACGCGTTCACGAGCCCAGGCACCCCGAGCAGGCTGTCCTCGCGGAACGCGAGCGGGTCGAGGAAGTCGTCGTCGATCCGCCGGTAGATGACGTCGACGCGCTGCATCCCGCGGGTCGTGCGGTTGAAGACGCGGTTGCGGTGGACGACGAGGTCGCGCGCCTCGACGATCTCGACGCCCATCTGCCGGCCCAGGAACGAGTGCTCGAAGTAGGCCGAGTTGTGTGCTCCGGGGGTGAGGAGGACGATGCTCGGCTCGCTGCCGGCGGCTCGCGGCGCAACGGAGCGCAGCGTCTCGAAGAGCGCGCGCGGGTAGTGGTCGATCGCGCGGACGCCGTAGTGGTCGAACAGCGCCGCGAAGATCCGCTTCAGCGCCTGGCGGCTCTCGAGCATGTAGCTGACGCCCGACGGCGTGCGCAGGTTGTCCTCCAGCACGAGGTAGCGGCCGTCGCCGTCGCGAATCAGGTCGACGCCGCCGACGTGCGCGTAGACGCCACCGGGAACGTCGAAGCCGATCATCTCGCGGCGGAAGTTGCGCGAGCCGAAGACGAGCTCGGACGGGACGATGCCGGCCTCGAGGATCTGCTGGCGGTGGTAGATGTCGGCGAGGAAGAGGTTGAGCGCGCGCAGCCGCTGCTCGAGGCCCCGCTCGATCGTCTCCCACTCGTCCGCCGGCACGATGCGCGGCACGAGATCGAACGGGAAGATGCGGTCGGTGCCCTCGTCGTCGCCGTACACCGTGAAGCCGATTCCCTGGTTGAGGAAGAACGAGTTGGCGACCCGGATCCGCTCCTCGAGCCGGTCGGCGCTCATCGAGGCGAGCCGCTCTGCGAGCGGCTGGTAGTGCGGCCGCGGGAGACCCGGGCTCTCGAACATCTCGTCGAAGAACGTTCCGAGGTCGTAGCCGGCGGTCAGGCCGCCGTCGGCCCCGGCTGCGACTTCGGCTCCGATCACGGGGCGGTGTGAATCCACCCTGCTCCTTTCGCGTGATACGCCGGTCGCTGCAGAGGGCACAGCCTAACCGCATCTGGCCGGTACCGTCTCCGCTCATGGCCCGCCCGCGCTATCCGAAAACGAGCGGCCCGTTGCCGCCCCCGTTGCCTCCCGAGACGCGCACCGTCGGACAACTCGTTGCCGAGACGCTGAAGCTCTACGGAGACCACTGGAAGATGGCGCTCGTGATCGGGCTGCCACCGGCTGTGCTCAGCGCTACGGCCACCGGCTTCACGAGGTCGCAAACGCTGGAGATCATTCCCTTCGCGGGTGCGATTGCCGCAACGGCGTCCTATGTGATCGCGTCGGCGGTCGTGAGCGGCACGCCGCTTCGCTCGCGGGCCCTGGTTCCGGCGATCGCCGTCGGTGTCCTCATCTACCTGCCGTTCCCGTTTCTCACCGCGGTGTTCGTGCTGCCGGGGCTCGCCTGGTTCGCGCTCGCCGGTCTTGCCGTGCCGGCGGCAGTCGCGGAGAGGCTCGGCGTGTGGGAGGCCGTTCGGCGCGGCTTCGCACTCGGCCGCGCAGACTACGCCCATGCGCTCGGAGGTCTCGCGACGCTGACGATTCTCGTCTTCGTGACGCAGATCGCCGCATCGCTGCTTCTGCAGGGCGTCGCCGACAACTCCGAGCGCGTGGCAGCATTCCTCGCCGGGCTCGTGCTCTCCCCGGTGCTGTTCCTCGGCGCGGCGCTGCTCTACGTCGACCAGGCGGCGAGGCTGAGAACGCGAGGAGCGCTCAGCCGGTGATCGCGAACCCGGTCGCGCGAGCCTCGAGAGCCAGAGGGCTCTCCGGCAAGCCCGGCTGCGGATCGAGGTTGAATCCACCAGGCGCGACGTCGTTCGGCGTCTCGGGATGGAAGAGCGACGCCAGCAGCTGAATCTGGCCACGGCCGGCGCCGAGCTCGAACTGGCCGCCACCGTAAGCCCCGATGCCGTTGGCCTCGCAGTAGTCGTACGCTGCGAAGAGCCGTTCGACCGACCCGAACCGCGACGGCTTCACGTTGACCGTCCGCGGCGGCCAGCGCAGCGCCTCGATGTCCTCGACCGAGTGGATCACTGCGTCCCAGGTGACGCGGTCGTGGTGCGGCTCGAGCACCGCCACGGTCTCCGGCGTGAGGGCAGGATCCTCGAGCCAAGCCTCGGGCAGTCCGTCGATCACTCGCTGGTAGAGCGCGGCGTCGGGAACGGTGTCGACGCTCGTGCCCTTGTACTGGCCCTTGAAGTCGACGGAGTCGACCGCTCCCGTGGCGGCGAGCTGCGCGATCAGCTCGTCTGTCCAGTCGGCTGTTGCGTCGAGCTTGAAGCGGAGCCCCGGGTAGAGGTCGAGCCACGCGCGCAGAAGGTCGGTCGTTGCAGGCTCGCCGAGCCGCGTCGAGACGACGAACGTCACCCGCTCCGTTGTCCTGCCGACGACGGACCCGAGCGATCGTCCCGCCTGGCGGAGCGCCAGGTCGAGCGCGGCGCTTTCGAAGGCCCAGCGG
Source organism: uncultured Thermoleophilia bacterium (assembly GCA_963829285.1). Classification (GTDB taxonomy): domain Bacteria; phylum Actinomycetota; class Thermoleophilia; order Gaiellales; family Gaiellaceae; genus Gaiella. The sequence goes on from CAWHHW010000005.1 coordinate 405,616, forward strand.
CGATAGTCGAGGAACGCGTGCTGCGTCGGCACGTGATCGAAGAGCGGAAGCGTGTCGAGATGGCGCGAGAACGTGTCGAGTGTCCATGCACCACTCAGGGGGAGGACGGCGCCGCGTTCCTGCTGCAGATCGTGCTCAGTCGCCTCGTAGGTGACGTCTTCCCCGCTGCCCGTTTCTCCTTCGCCCGAGAGGTGGATCAGGGTCGTCTTGCGCAGGAACCCGCTCGAGACCTGTTGCTCGAGCCCGGCCAGGGCGTAGCCCTCTACCGTGAGCGGCAGACCGCGGACAGTGTCGTAGAGGCTCATAGGAGCGCGTGGGCGACGGCGATCGCGCCTGCCAGGCCTGCATTGGCGACGATCAGGTCGCGGTTGACGCGACGCGTCTCGCCGCCGGAGTGCTCGTGCAGGTACGCGAGGACGAACGGAGTCACCGCCTGGCCGCTGATGTGCTCGCGGTCGGCGGCCTCGACGGCTTCCTCGATCAGGGGCGCGACGTCGAGACTCTCCGTGGGAGGCCTGCCGACGAGGATCGTGTTGCCGCCGAGGCGCCAATGGGCCTGTGCGATCCGCGCGATCTCGGCGGCGTCGTCGGCGCGTGCCGAGACGGGCGGGCCGCCTGCCGCGTCGTAGAAGAGCGGCAGCGTGTCCGTGCGATAGCCGATCACGGGCACCCCGAGGGTTTCGAGCAGCTCGACCGTGGCCGGCACGTGGAGCAGCGACTTGACGCCCGAGGAGGCAACGACGGCCGGGATACGTGCGGCGGCGGCGAGGTCGGCGGAGACGTCGGGAGGGGTGGGAAAGCCGCGATGAACGCCTCCGAGCCCTCCGGTGCCCATGAAGCGGATCCCGACCGCGGCGGCCGCTGTCAGCGTGCCGCCCACCGTCGTCGCCCCGACGGCACCTTGCACGGCGCAGACGGCGAGGTCGCGCGGGCCGAGCTTGCGCGCCGCGGGTGTGAACCGCTCGAGCTCGGGCCGATCGAGGCCGATCCGGATCTGCCCGTCGAGCACTCCGATCGTGGCGGGCACGGCGCCCGCTGCCCGAACGGCCGCCTCGCTCGCGAGGCCGGTCTCGACTCCGTCGGGAGCCGGGAAGCCGTGCGCGACGAGGGTTGTCTCGAGCGCAACGACGGCGCGGTCTTCCTCGAGCGCCGTCTGCACCTCCTCGCTGACGTGAATCAGGTCGCGCATGGCCAGATGATGGACGTCATGGCATCGATCCTGCCTGTTGCACGCACCGCGCTGCAGCCGTGAGAGCCAGGTCGGGCCCGCCGACGAGCCAGCCGGCGGCGAACGCGTCTCCTGCTCCGGTCGAGTCGATCACAGCAGCGACCGGCTCGGCCGCGCGCTCGTCGCCCTCGAACGACGCACCCGCCGCGCCGTGCTTGACGATCCAACGGCTGCCCGTAATCGGGCCGCCCACGATCTCCTCCTCGTCCTCGTTCGCGAACACCACCTCGGGCGCGATCTCCTCGAGCAGTCCGCGGAACCGCTCGGCGCCGAAGTCGCGGATCGCGCTCCAGGAGGAGAGATCGACGCTCACGGGCGCGCCGGCAGCTCGCGCGAGCTCGATCGCGCGGCACGCCGCGAAGCGGATCGGCTCGCGTAGCAGCGCGTACCCCGAGACGTGGAGGTACTCGCAATCCCGGAACCACGCCGCGTCGATCTCGTGGACGTGCAGGTCCGGCGCGACCCCTCGGTCGGAGCACATCGTCCGCTCGCCGTAGGGCTGCACGAGCGAGACGATGACGCCGTTCCCCGCGGGCTCGACGGGACCGACGATCTCGACATCGAGCTCGCGTAGCCGGGACGCGGCGAGCACGCCGGCATCGTCGGCGCCACGCTTGCCGACGAAGCGCGAGCTGCCACCGAGCGCGGCCACCCAGGCCGCCACGTTCGCCGCCTGACCGCCGGGGCGGAGCACGATTCGCGAGGTCGCGTCGGCGCCGGTCGCAAGCGGCTGCTCGAGCCGGACGATCACGTCCAGCACGAGATCTCCGAGGCAGCAGATCGTCATCCCCTACGATCCTCGCATGGACCGGGATCAGAAGAGCGGCAAGCTGCGCTCGCTCGTGATCGGCGGGCTGCTCGGGGCGACGGCTGCTGCGGCCGCGCGGCGCCTGCGTTCTCCCCGTCCGAGGCGTGACACGCCGGCCGGGCTCGGTGCGTTCGAGAGCGCCCCGTGCTACCGCGAGGTGTCGGAGCGGAGGCGCAGCGACGGCCCGTAGCCGCGCAGCGCCCAGTTGGCCTGTTCGATCGTCTGCACGTTGACGTCGGCGTCGCCGATGCCGAGCGAGCGGCCGACGAGCATCGCGCGTCCTGCCGCGCTCAGGTAGCCGGCCTCGGTCCGAACGGGCTTCCGCGTGCGGATCACGAGGAAGGGACCGAAGACGCGCGTCTCGAACATGCCCGCCGGGCCGGGATTGCGATTCTCGATCTCGAGGCGCGGATGGAGATTGTTGTGCTCGCTCGCGTCGAGGATCCAGACTCCACGGCCGAGAGGCTTGGGCTGGCTACGAAGCACGCGGAGCGCAAGCGCCGAATCGGCTCGAGGGACGACGACGTCAGGGAAGCTGCGATTGCGCTCCCAGGCTCCGAGGTAGAGGGGCTCGTAGCCGAAGAGCAGGTCGTCGTGACGGCTCGTCGCGGCAAGGAAGCGCTCCGCCTGGGCGCGCGTCGCCTGGCGCTTGTTCGGCTCCCATTCGAAGAGCGGCGGTGTGCGGTGCCACGCCCAGCTCACCTCGAGGACGACGAGCACGGCGGTGAGGACGAGCGCCGCCGCCGGCAGTCGCTGCGTGCTGCGAACGATTCCGGCACCAACGAGGATCGCGAAGAACGGGAGCACGAAGATCAGATGGCGTGACTCGGGTGAGGTCGAGCCGCCGAGACGGGCCGCGAGGAACGCCGCCACCGGGACGCCGACCGCGCAGAGCGCGAGCACGCGTGCCTCGATGCGCACGGTAGTGAGCCCGACGAGCGCAAGCGCGAGCACGACCACGAGAACGGGCCAGTGGCCGCTGCTGAAGTCTCCCGCCGTCTGCCACAGGTAGGTGACGATCGCCCACGGCCCGCCGAGCTTGGCACCGCGTCCGCCGACTCCGACGTCGAAGCGTCCCGCGAGCACGAGGTCGGTGAGCCAGAACGGCGTCCCCACGAGGACGACGGCGGTGAACGCGATCATGGCCTCCCGCAGCCGATCGCGTCGCGCGATCAGGACGAAGGTCCCCTGAGCGGCCAGGACGAGTGCGCCGTACGGGTGTGACGCGACGGCAAGCAGCAGTGCGACGCCCCATGCTGCCCACGGCCCGAAGCGATTGCGGTCGAGTGCGCGGAGCAACAGCACGAACGAGAGCAGCGAGAGGAAGAGGAAGAGGCTGTACATCCGCGCGTAGACGCCGTGGAAGAGGAACACCCAGCTCCCGGCAACAAGCGCCGTTGCGATCAAGGCCGTTCGGCGGTCGGCGAGACGCCGTCCCAGAAGGGCGATCAGGGGCAGGCTCGCCACCGCGAACGCCGCCGACACGAGCCGGAGGCTGCCGAGCCCAAGGCCGAGATGGGCGACGCCGAACGCGAACAGGAAGTGGAGCGGCGCGCCGCCGCGCTCCCGCGTCACATGCTCGATCACCCCCGCGAGGCTGTCGCGGCCGACGAACAGCGCCAGGGCCTCGTCCTCGTGCGGCGGCCATGCCATCAACTGGTGCACGAGGAACGCCGTTGCCGCGACTGCAATCGCGACGACGCCGAGCCAGAAGCTGTTTGCAGCCACGCGTGCCCGGGCGGAAGCGAGCGCCGGATGCGTGAGAGTGGGGGTTTCGAGACGTTCTGCCATCGGGGTTCGGATCACATCTTCGCTGGTAGATTGGCCGTCCGATGCCGATCTACGAGTACCGTTGCCCGAACGGGCACACCTTCGAGATGTTCCAGAAGATGAGCGACGATCCCGCCGAGAGTTGCGAGACCTGCGGCGCGAGCCCGGTCGAGAAGGTGCTGTTCCCCGTGGCCGTGCACTACAAGGGCTCCGGGTTCTACTCGACCGACTACGGCCGCGCGTCGCGCAAGGGCGGTGCGAGGGACGGCGACGGTGGCGGCGCGGGCGAGAAGAGCGACAAGGGCGAGAAGAAAGAGTCCTCCAAGGACTCGGGCTCGAGCGAGAAGAAGGACTCCGGCTCGAGCGACAAGAAGACCGCCGCGACGGACTGATTCCTGCTCATAGCTGCCGGTCGCCGATCACGCAGCCCGGGGCGTAGGGAGCCCCCTTGGGCGGGGGAAGAGGCGCGGAGCGCCCCGTGAACATCGCGATCGTGGCGACGTTGTCCTCGGAACCGAAGATGACCGACTGGCCGTCGGCGCTCCCCGGCTCGCCGCCCAGGCGGCAGTGGAGGGCGTGCGCCTTGTTCGCGCGGAAGTAGGCCCATCCGAGCTCGAGCACCTGGCCGGCACCGAGGTCGGTGGCCAGAGGCTTCACGATCGACGCCCCGCGGAACGGGAGCTTCAGGGCGGTACCGAACGAGGTCACCTTGTCGGCGGTGGCCTGGATCACCTGCTGCTGACGCCGGGCGCGGTCGAGGTCGGTCTCGGACGCATCGAGCCGGTTCTCGCGGATCCGCGAATAGACGAGCGCACGCTGGCCGTCCATGTGCTGCACGCCCTTCTTGAACCGCCATCCGTCCCACGCCTGGCACCGAGCCGGCGTTCCGTAGGGGCAGTCGAACCGGTTGGAGAGAATCGGTCGCGGGACGTTCACGTCGATGCCACCCACCGAGTCGATCAGCTCCCGGAAGCGGTCGAAGTCGACGAAGGCAACGTGGTTGACGTCGAGCCCGGTCAGGCTCTTCACGGTCTGCAGAGCCAGGGTCGGGCCGCCGACCTGGAAGGCAGCGTTGATCTTGGAAGTGCCATAGCCCGGGATGTCGACCCGCAGGTCGCGGGGGATCGAGAGGAATGCGAGCCGATGCTTTCCGGGGTCGGTTCGGATCAGCATGATCGAGTCGGAGCGGTGTGCGCCGGCCCGGCTCGACTGGATGCCGCCGTCGGTTCCGAGCACGAGGATCGTCGTCGGAGTCGACGTCAGCATCCCCTTCTGATGCGTGAGCTCGCGCCTGACCGGCGCAGGGACGCGGCGATTCGCCTTCGCGATTCCGTGTGAGAACGAGAGGTAGCTCGCGACGAGCCAGACGATGCCGAGCACGAGGACAATCGCGAGCGTCAGGGCGATCCAGCGCCCGACGTGACGTTGTCGTGGCTTGCGCGGCGGCGACGCTGCACCGGGGCTCTGGGGTTGCTGCGCGGTCGCCGGGCGCTGCAGCGGGACTCGTCCCTTTGCCCGACCGCCCCGGTACACCCGATAGGGCTTCGATTCTTCGGGCATCGGTGCGGATATCGTAGCGGCGCGTGCGTGAAGAACTGGTTGTCGGAGTCGATCTCGGCGGGACGAAAATCCTTGCCGGGCTCGTCGCGCGCAACGGCACGATCGGTCGCACGATCGAGATCCCGACGCCCGACGGCACGCAGGAGGACGTCCTGGCTGCGGTCGATCGCGTCGTCGACGACCTCCTGCAGGATGGCGCGCTCGCGATCGGCTACGGCGTCCCGCTCAACATCGATCGGCGCACGGGCGTCGCCCTCCGGGCCACGAACATTCCGGTGCATCAGGTGCACTTCCCCGATCGCGCCCGCGAGCGCTACGGCCTTCCAGCGGGAGTCGAGAACGACGGCAATGCGGCTGCGCTCGCGGAGTGGCGCCTGGGGGCGGGGCGAGACGCGACAGACCTGATCATGCTCACTCTCGGCACGGGCGTGGGTGGCGGCATCGTGATCGACAACCACCTCTACCGTGGCTGGGCCGAGCTCGGGCACATCGTCGTCGTCGCGGGTGGCCAGTCCTGCCAGGGCAGCTGCCACGGGCACGGGCATCTCGAGGCGGTTGCCTCGGGTCTCGCGGCAGACCGGGCCGCGGCTGAGCTGTACGGAGAGGGCACCGAAGCTCCGGTTCTCGTCGAGCGGGCGCGTGCGGGCGACGGCCCGGCGATCGCGGCCCTGTCCGAGATCGGGCGGCTGCTCGGCGTCGCTATCGGATCGCTTGCCAACATCTTCGACCCCGATGTCGTAATCGTCGGCGGCGGGTTCGGTGCTGCTGCCGCAGAGCTGATTCTCGAGCCCGCGTTGCACGCGGCTCGACGGGAGGCGATTCAACCCGCCGACGAGACGCTGCAAATCGTGCAGGCCGAGCTCGGCGACGAAGCCGGTCTGATCGGAGCGGCCCTCGTCGCATTCGAGGCGCTCGACGGAGTGAGGTGAGCCCGTGCCGCTCTCCGTCTGCGCGACGCCGATCGGAAACCTCGCGGACGTCACCCTGCGCGTGCTCGAGGAGCTCGCCGCTGCTGACGCGGTGCTGTGCGAGGACACGCGCCACACACGGGTTCTGCTCGAGCGCCACGGGATCCAGGCGCGGCTGCTCTCCTACCACCGCCACAACGAGGCCGCGCGGGCTGCTGAGCTGATCCCTCGGCTCGTCGCCGGCGAGCGGATGGCACTCGTCTCGGATGCCGGCCTTCCCGGCGTGAACGACCCCGGCGCGCGCCTCATCTCGGCGGCTCTCGGCGCCGGCGTGCCCGTGACTGTTCTGCCGGGCCCGTCGGCCGTCGAGACGGCGCTCGTAGCGAGCGGCCTCGCGGGAGCGCAGTTCCGGTTCGTCGGTTACATCCCACGCAGCGAGCGGGAACGGGCCGCCCTCTGGGAAGAGCTGGGCGCGTGGGCCTTTCCGACGGTGGCGTTCGAGTCGGCGAAGCGCTTGCCCGCCACGCTCGCAAGTCTCGCTGCCGCCGAGCCCGAGCGGCTCGTCGCAGTCTGCCGGGAGCTGACGAAGGTGTTCGAAGAAGTCGTCTGCGAGCCTGCTGTCGCGGTCGCCGAGCGCTTTCGTGAGGCGCCGAAGGGCGAGGTCACGATCGTGATCGGTCCCTCGACACGGGTGGCGGATGCAGCCGCGGCTGTCGCCGCGGTGGTGGAGCTCGTCGCTGCCGGAACGCCGCGTGCCGCTGCCGCGAGCGTGGTCTCACGGCTGACGGGCGTCGCTCGCAACACGCTCTACGGCGACTCACTGTAGCCTTATTTGACAACTCGACCGGCGGTCGCTAGAGTCGTGCTCTCACAGTTGTCTAAATAGAGAACAGGAGGTGAGGGGACGTGAGAAGCATGCGATGCGCCATCTTCGGCATGGCGCTGTCGGCGGCCCTCGGGCTGGCTCTTGGGATAGCCCCTGCGGCAGGAGCCTGGACATGGCCGCTCGGCGGGGAGGTGCTTCGTCCCTACTCGCTGGGCGCCGACGCGTACGCAGCGGGGCAGCATCGCGGTGTGGACGTCGCCGGCTCGAGCGGCGAACCCGTACGTGCTCCCGCCTCCGGACTGGTGTCGTTCGCAGGCGTCGTGCCGAACTCGGGCCGCACCGTCACGATCCAGTTCGACGGCTATGCGATCTCCTTGACGCATCTCGGCGAGATCTCGGTCACGAAGGGTGCCGCGGTCACCGAGGGCGATCCCATCGGTAGCGCCGGGCAGAGCGGTGAGAGCGAATGGCCGACCACCTACGTGCACCTGGGGATCCGCGTCTCGGACGCCGCCGACGGCTACGTCGACCCGGCGACGCTTCTACCACCGAGAGCTGTCGCCCCGCCGCCCCCGACTGCCGCGGCCGTTGTGGCTGCGCCTGCGGTCACGTCCGCGACGGTGGCCGCGGCGCCCGACAGCCCGACGGCAGCAGCCGGATCGGCGGCGTCTGCCCAGGGTGGCGTGGCGGCATCGGGGCCATCTGAAGCCGCTGCTACCTCGGCGCCGGCAACGACCGTTGCGCAGACGCCCGCGGCGGCCATGGTGGCCACGGTGCCTCGACCGACAGCTTCCGATCCGGTCCCGTCGGCCGGCGGCGGCATCGCCGCGACAGCGCGTGCCGATGGACATGTCACCACCGCTCCTCAGCCGCCTGCGGCCGTGCCGCCGCTCGCAACGAGTCGTACTGCCGTGGAAATGGGAGCCGACCCTGGCCGCGTGCGCAGTGTGCGGCCGCTACCCGAGCCGTCCGTCTCGATGCCGCTCGATCCGGCTGCAACGCCGGCCGGTCGACAACAGCTTCTTGCCTCGGCACCATCGCGTCGAGCGTCCGACGCAGCGGCGCCACCCTCGCGGAGCCGTGTCCCCGAACGGCCCAACCGGGCACGTCCGTCCGACGGGCGCGCGGTGAGCGATGCGCCGGCGCGTCTCGGCCGGCACCGCCTGGACGAGCCGCGCCTTCGTGTTTCGTCTGCGGCGGCTGCTCGCCGCCCGGCAGGCACCGAGGTGATCGTCCCCTCCCGCAGGTCGTTGCGGTGGGCGGCCGTGGTCGTCGCTCTCGTCGTGCTCGGCGTCGGCGGCGGGGCTTGGCTGCTGGCGTTGCTCCGTAGAATCGATGGGGATGGAGCGCTACTACGTCACGACACCGATCTACTACGTCAACTCGAGCCCGCACATCGGGCATGCCTACACGACGATCGCGGCGGACATCCTTGCCCGCCACCGGCGCCAGCGCGGCAGCGAAACCTTCTTCCTGACGGGGGTCGACGAGCACGCCGCGAAGGTCGCCCGAGTCGCCGCGGAACAAGGCTTGACGCCGCAGGAGTACGCGGATCGGATCGCGGTCGTCTGGCGTGAGCTTCCGAAGCGACTCAACGCGTCGAACGACTTCTTCATCAGGACGAGCGACCAGGAGCACAAGGTCTTCGTCCAGGGATTCCTGCAGCGGCTCTACGACAACGGCCACGTCTACCTGGACACCTACGCCGGTCTCTATTGCGTCGGCTGCGAGGCGTTCAAGACCGAGGCGGAGCTCGTCGACGGCAAGTGCCCGGAGCACGATCGGGAGCCGGAATGGATCGAGGAGCGGAACTGGTTCTTCCGGCTCTCGTCGTTCCAGCAGGAGCTTCTGCGCCTGTACGAGCGCGCCGACTTCGTCCAGCCGGGCTTTCGTGCCAACGAGGCACGCAGCTTCATCGAAGGAGGGCTGCAGGACTTCTCGATCAGCCGAGCGGGGCAGACGTGGGGAATCCCGATCCCGTGGGATCCCGATTCGGTCGCCTACGTGTGGGCCGATGCGCTCGTCAACTACCTGAGCGCGCTCACCTACGCGCGCCCGGGCGAGGATCTGCTCGAGACGTTCTGGCCGTCGGTGAGGCATCTGCTCGCGAAGGACATCCTGCGGTTCCACTGTGTCTACTGGCCCGCAATGTTGCTCGCCGCCGGGTATGAGCCACCGCTGCAGTTGTTCGTCCACGGGTACCTGCTGCTCGACGACCGGAAGATCTCGAAGTCGCTCGGTAACGTCGTCGACCCGCTCGACCTGATCGACGTCTACGGTGCCGACCCCGTTCGATTCTGGTGTGCGCGGGCCGTTTCGTTCGGGCAGGACGGCGCTGCGTCGATCGCGGGGATCCACGAGCGCTACGAGCGCGAGCTCGGCAACGACCTCGGCAACCTGCTCTCCCGCACGACAGCGATGGTCGCCAGGTATCGGGGCGGGACGCTGCGAGCGGTTCCGTCTCCCGACGGCGCCGTTGCCGCCGCGCTCGCACCGCTCGCAGATGACGTCGCCGAACGGCTCGACGGCTTCGACATCACCGGAGCGCTGGAGAGGATCTGGGAGGTCGTCCGCGCCCTCAATCGTGAGGTCGAAACCACCGCTCCGTGGCAGCTCGCGAAGGACGAGTCTCGCGGAGACGACCTCGACCGCGTCCTCTACGACCTCGTCGACGGTCTTCGCGCGGTCGCCGTCGCCCTCGCTGCGTACATCCCCGAGACAGCTGCTGCCGTTCTCGTCGCCCTGCGGCAGCCCGACGGAGTCGAATGGTCGAACGTCGCCTACGGGCTCACGGCCGACACGGACGGGATCGAGGCGGCCGCTCCGCTGTTTCCCCGGCTCGACGCTCCGGCGGAGTGACCGGCCGCAGGTGATCGACACCCACGCCCACCTCGACGGGTGTGAGGAACCGGCCGCGTTCCTCGTCGAGCGCGCCCGTGCCGTGGGTGTCACCAGGATCGTCACGGTTGGCACCGGCATCGCTTCCTGCCGCGCTGCACTCGAGATCGCGGAACAGGAAGAGGGCGTCTGGGCGGCACTCGGGATCGACCCGCATCAGGCGGGAGGACCGGACGCCGAACGGACAGCCGACCTCGCCGACCTGCTCGAGCATCCGTGCGCCGTGGCTGTAGGCGAGACCGGGCTCGACTACTTCCACGACCTCGCGCCGCGCGCGGCCCAGCGGGTGCTGTTCGAGCGTCAGCTGGACGTTGCTCGTGCTGCGGGCCTGCCGGTCGTGATCCACACGCGCGATGCCGATGCCGACACGGCGGCTGTTCTCGCGGGCTTTCCCGGCACCGTGATCCTGCACTGCTTCTCGGCCCCCGGATTGCTGGCGACGGCGATCGACAGGGGCTATTACGTCTCCTTCGCCGGCAACGTCACCTACCCGAAGGCAACGGCGTTGCGTGAGGCTGCTGCCCTCGTCCCAGCCGACCGGATTCTCGCCGAGACGGACACCCCCTACCTCGCGCCTCAGGCGCTGCGTGGAAGGCGGAACGAGCCCGCCAACGTGCTCCACACACTGGCCGTCCTCGCCACCGCCCGCGGCGACGAGATCGACGTGCTCGAGGCCCAGATCGACGAGAACGCGAGCGCGGCGTTCGCGCTGCCGGCGTCGTGAGCGGTCCCGCGCCGAAGAAGTCGCTTGGACAGCACTTCCTCGTCGACGACAACATCCTGGGCGTGATCGTCCGGCTCGCAGAGCTCGACGCCGCCGACACAGCGCTCGAAATCGGCCCAGGTCTCGGTGCCCTGACACAGGTGCTCGCTGCCCGCTGCGCCCATGTGCATGCCGTCGAGCTCGACGGGCGCCTCGAGCCTCACCTCCGCGAGATCGCTGCGGGCTCGAATGTCTCTCTGCACTGGGGTGACGCCCTCCGGATCGAGCTCGCGCGGTTCGAGCCGGCCCCGACGAAGCTCGTCGCCAACCTCCCCTACAACGTCGCGACGCCGATCGTCGCGGAGAGCCTCGATGGCCTGCCGAGCATCGAGCTCTGGTGCGTGATGGTGCAGCGCGAGGTTGCCGACCGGTTCTTCGCGGTGCCGTCGACCAAGGCGTACGGCGCCGTCTCCGTGCTCGTCCAGCTGGCGGCGCGACGAACGGGGTTCCATGCGGTCTCGCGCACCGTCTTCCGGCCCCCTCCCAACGTCGACTCTGCGCTCGTCGCCTTCCGGCGCATCCCCCTGCCAGACAACTTCGCCGACGTCCGTCGCGTCGTCGAGGGCGCGTTTGCCCACCGTCGCAAGACGCTTGCGAACTCGCTTCAACTGGCCGGCGTCGCAAGCCGGGAGGCGGCGGTCGTCGCACTTGCCGACCTCGCGCTCGCTCCAGCTGTTCGGGCCGAGGCGCTGAAACCAGCCGTATTCGTCGAGCTGGCGCGGAGGCTCGCCTGATGCGCGCCCGCGCGTTCGCCAAGATCAACCTTGCGCTCGTCGTAGGCCCGCTCCGCGCGGACGGCAAGCACGAGGTCGCGACCGTGCTGCAACTGGTCGGCCTCGCCGACGAGATCGCGCTGGCGGCGGCGCCGGAGCTCACGATCAGCGGATTCCCCGCTGACACGATCGTCGCCACGTCGCTCGCGGCGCTGGCGGCGGCTGCCGGCGTGGAGCCGAACTGGAGCGTCGAGATCACGAAGGTCATCCCGGTCGCGGCCGGCCTCGGGGGTGGCAGCTCGGATGCTGCATGCGCGCTGCAGCTCGCCAACGACCTGTTGCCTGCCCCGCTCGAGTTCGGCCGGCTCGAGCAGCTCGCGGCCACGATCGGAGCCGATGTGCCGTTCTTTCTCCGAGACGGCCCTCAGCTCGGCACGGGTGACGGATCCGTTCTCGCTCCGCTCGACCTCCCGCAGGAGTACTGGGCTGTCCTCGTCCTTCCGGATGCCGTCGTGAAGGCGTCCACGCGTGAGGTCTACGACGCCTTCGACGCGCGTGGCGGTGAGGCCGGCTTCGAGGAGCGGCGCGCCGAGCTCGTGGCTGCGCTCGCCGCCGCACGCGAGGCCGGCGATCTCGATCGGCTTCCGCTCAACGATCTCGCGACGTCGCCGATCTCGGAGCAGCTCCGCGAGGAAGGCGCCTTCAGGGCCGACGTGAGTGGCGCCGGACCGTGCGTGTACGGCCTCTTTGCCGATCGCCCGACGGCTGACGCGGCTGCGCGCGCTCTGCGGCGTCATGGCGTGACCTGGGTCGCCCAGCCTGTCGGGAGCCGCTGACCGTTGCGCCGGGGCGACCGGGCGTCCGGGTACACTCGGCGTCCCGATTCACTGGGGCGTGGCCAAGTGGTAAGGCAACGGGCTTTGGTCCCGTGATCCCAGGTTCGAATCCTGGCGCCCCAGCCAACGTGCCGACTATGTCCGATTCCGCCAAGCTCGCAGCCGTTGTCATGGCCGGAGGCCGTGGAATCCGCATGCGCTCGGCGACCCCGAAGCACCTGCACCCGATTCTGGGGCGGAGAATGGTCGATTGGATCGTGGAGGCCGCACGGCCACTCGGAGCAGAGCCGTTGGTCGTCGTCGCGTCGCCCGACACCGCCGAACTCTTCGAGGGGCTTGACGTTGCAGTGCAGGAGCGTCCGCTCGGCACGGGCGACGCGGTTCGCAGCGCCGAGGCAGCTCTCGCCGGGGCCGACGAAGTGTTGATCCTCTCGGGAGACACGCCGCTGCTGACGACGGGGCTACTCGCAGCGCTTCTCGAGACGCACCGTGAGCGGGCCGCGGCGGCAACGGTTCTGTCCTTCGTTCCGGCCGACATCCGCACATACGGCCGCGTCGTCCGTGGTGCCGGTGGGGATCTCGAGTCGATCGTCGAGGCGGGCGATGCGTCACCCGAGCAGCTTGCGATCGACGAGGCAAACTCCTCGATCTACGTCTTCCGGGCCGAGTTGCTTTGGCCGGCGCTCTCCCGCTTGCAACCCGCCAACGCGCAGGGCGAGCTGTATCTGACGGATGCCGTGCGCGATCTCGTCCGCGCAGGCCATCTCGTCGCAGTGCACGTGGCGGACGACCCGGGAGAGACAGAGGGTGTCAATACCCGGGTCGAGCTCGCCGCCGCGGCCGCCGCACTCCGCGATCGGATCAACGAGGAGCACATGCTCGCCGGCGTCACCATTGTCGATCCGGCGACCACGTGGATCGAGCCGACGGTGACGCTGGCATCCGACACGGTCGTGCAGCCGTTCACGATGCTGCGTGGAGCGACGAACGTCGCCGAGGGTGCAGAGATAGGCCCGCACGTCGTCGTCGTCGATGCCGAGATCGGCGAGCACGCGACCGTCGGGCCGTTCTGTTACGTTCGCCCTGGAACGGTGCTCGGCGCGCGGTCGAGAGCGGGCACGTTCGTGGAGCTGAAGAACACCCGGCTGGACGAAGGCGCGAAGGTTCCCCATCTGAGTTATTTCGGCGACGCGGAGGTCGGAGCAGGAACGAATGTCGGCGCGGGGTCGATCACGGCGAACTTCGACCACCGCCCGAACGAACCGAAGAAGCGCACGGTGATCGGCAAGAATGCACGGGTCGCCGTCGACACGATGTTCGTTGCCCCCGTCACCGTGGGAGACGACGTGTGGACGGCGGCAGGAACGGTCGTTTCCGAGGATGTGCCGGACAACGCTCTCGTCGGGTTTCCGCCGAGACAGACGATCAAGGAGGGTCGCGGTGGAAAGCGGGACGGTTGAGCAGACGCTGCCGGGACTCGGCGCCCCCGCGGTTCCGGCTGTCGGTGCCGTGGTGGGACGGACGATCGGGTTGACGCCGAGCAAGCGCCTCATGCTCGTGTCGGGTCGCTCCAATCCCGACCTCGCCGAGAAGATCGGCGCGCAGATCGGCTGCGAGCTCGGGAAGGTGACGCTGAAGACGTTCGCGAGTGGTGAGACCTACTGCCGCTACGAAGACTCGATTCGTGGCGCCGACATCTTCATCGTGCAGACCGCCTCGATGCCGGTCGACCAGCACCTGATGGAGCTGCTGATCATGATCAACGCGGCCAAGCTCGCCTCCGCCAAGCGGATCACGGCTGTGATCCCCTGGTACTTCTACGTCCGGCAGGACAAGAAGTCCCGTCCGCGCGAGCCGATCACCGCCAAGCTCGTCGCCGATTTGCTCCAGACCGCGGGCGCTGATCGCGTCCTCACGATGGATCTCCATGCCGGCCAGGTGCAGGGATTCTTCGAGATTCCCGTCGATCACATGACCGCCGTGCCGATGTTCGCGCGCTACGTCCACGATCTCAACCTTCCAGAGGATCTCGCCGTCGTCTCGCCCGACACGGGCCATGCCAAGATCGCCGGCAAGTTCGCGGAGATGGTCGCGGGCGACCTCGTCATCCTCAACAAGGTGCGGCCTGCGCACAACGAGGCGAAGGTGACGACCGTGATCGGCGACGTCGAGGGAAAGGTCGCCGTGATCATCGACGATGTCATCGATACCGCGGGAACGCTCGTCGCCGGCGCCAAGGCCCTGAAGGACGCGGGAGCGACGAAGGTCTACGCGTGCGCCACCCACGGCCTCTTCAACGGGCAGGCGCTGGAGCGGATCGCCGAGAGCGAGATCCACAAGCTCGTCGTCACCGACACTGTCCCGCTCGACCCCCTCGCCCAGCCGGACAACGTCCAGGTGCTCTCGATCGCGAGCATCCTCGCCGAGACGATTCAGAACGTGTTCGCCGATGACTCGGTATCTGCGATCTTCGCGGGCGAGAACCAGCTTTTCTAGAGCGTCCGCTTACACGGCACCCAAGCGCTGGGGTCGGTCGACGACGCCCCCTGAGAGCGCCGCCGACCCTTGTGGTCATATCGGCAGCGCAGCTGCTCGCCTATAGCGTCTTTCGTCTGGGGGAAGGGGCCGCGGCCTGACCGGCGAAACGGGATCAAGGTCGGGCCGGCCTCTTGCGTACGCACCTTTCTTCCCCTGAGGGGTGCGTAATACGTCGCCGGCCCGGCCTCGATCGATGATGCGCGCGTTCGCGGAAAGCCGGTAGCCGAACGAGAGCGTGAACCGCGCCTGCACGCCCTTGTCTGATTCCGTCCACGGAGGAAGTCGCTACACTTCGCCGCCGTGTCCGGGGACAGAATCACACTCGAGGTCAAGGAGCGCGCCGCCGATCAACTCGGCACGCGCAATGTCAAGCGGCTCCGCCGTGAGGGATTGATCCCCGGCGTGCTCTACGGGAAGGCGAACAAAGCGTTCGTCGTCGGTGAGCGAGAGCTTCGCGTTGCCCTCACCGGCCCCTCGGGTCTGCACGCGATCGTGGACGTCGTGATCGACGGTCAGAAGACGCCGCACCACGCGGTGTTGAAGGAGTACCAGCAGCATCCAGTGCGCGGCACGATCACCCACGTCGACTTTCACGAGGTACGGCTCGACCAGCCGATCCAGGCGACGGTCGTCGTCCAGCTCGTTGGCGAGGCACCCGGCGCGAAGATCGGCGGTGTCGTTCAGCAGGTCGCACGCGAGTTGCGTGTCGAGGCGCTGCCGTCGGCGATTCCCGAGCACATCGAGGTCGACCTCAGTGGGCTCGAGCTCGGTGAGAGCCTTCGCCTGCAGGACGTCCGCGCCATCGACGGCGTGACGTTCCTCGACGACCCTGCCGAGACCGTGATCGCGAACTGTTCGAGTCCGCGTGGCCTCACCGAAGCCGAAGAGGCCGCCGAAGAGGCGCTCGCGGCCGAGGCATCTGCGGAGTCCGCCGCCGCGGCGGAAGCCGAAGCACCCGACGAGGAGTAGTCCTTGGCCCTCTTCGGTCGGGGCGCGTCGGCTTCGACGTTCGACCTGCTCGTCGTCGGGCTCGGGAATCCGGGACGGCGCTATGAGCGCGACCGGCACAACGTCGGTTTCATGGTCGTCGAAGAGCTCGCCGCACGACACGGAGCGACGTTCAAGGGCAAGTTCAGCGGCCATGTTGCAGAGCTGCGCCTGGCCGAAGCGCGGCTTGCGCTCCTCAAGCCGGACACGTTCATGAACGAGTCGGGCCGCTCGGTGCAGCCGGCCGCGGCGTTCTACAAGACGCCGCTCGAGACCGTGCTCGTCGTCCACGACGAGGTCGATCTCGAACGGGGCCGCCTCCAGGTACGGCTCGGGGGTGGCCTTGCCGGGCACAACGGCCTCCGCTCGATCGCCGGGCGCCTCGGGAGCCCCGAGTTCCTCCGCCTGCGCGTCGGCGTTGGCAGACCGGGAAAGGGCGACCCACGTGACGTGGCCGATTTCGTGCTCGCGCCGTTCGCGCCCGAGGACGACGTCGCTGCGATCGTCGCCTGCGCGGCGGATGCCGTCGAGTCGCTCGTGGCGGTTGGAGTCGACGAGACCCAGCGACGGTTCAACTGACGGAAAGAGGCTGAAGCGTCGCTGCGCCGCGAGGCCGCCCGCCGGAGCGGCGTCGCCGCGTCGACGAAGCGCCGGAAAGACGGCACAGAGGCGGCACACGCGCGTCACACTTTGCGGGCTACTGTGACTCCAGGGGCGCGCAAGTGCCCCCCTGGGGGAGGTTGGACGGGTGCTCGGCTCCGGCCGCCGAGAGGACGCTACGGATGAGCCCAGCCCGGCGGGGCACTGTTTCCCGCCGTTTGCATGGTCCCGACACCCCTTCACGCCTTCATCGCGGAGCTCGCGGGCAGCGAGCGGTTTCAGGCGTTCACCAAGGCGCTGCCGGCGCGTGCGCGTGTTTCGGAGCCGGCGCTGCCACTCGTGCTTGCAGCCCTCCATGAGGAGCTCCGCCGCGGTCTCCTGATCCTCCTCCCCGAGGATGCGGACGCGCGCGACGCCGCTGAGGGCGCCTCGTGGTTCCTCGACGCAGACCGGGTGGCACTGTTCCCGAGTCGCGGCGTCTCGCACGCGTCGGGCCTCGAGCCGCCGCCGCATCTCGTGGGAGAGCGCGCCCGCGCGCTCGACGTCCTTGCCATGGGTGGGCTCGTCTGCGCATCGGCAGCTGCGGTCGCCGAAGGGCTGCCGCCACCCGAGGCGAGAGCGCGCGCCGTGCGGCTTGCGGTGGGGGACGAGCCCGGTCTCGATGGTCTTGCGCAGGCGCTCGCAAGCGCAGGGTACGAGCGCGTCGACCGGGTCGAGGAGCGGGGGCAGTTCGCGGTTCGTGGCGGCATCGTCGACGTCTTCCCCTCGACCGGGCGCGAGCCGCTGCGCGTCGAGTTGTTCGGAGACGAGATCGAGCAGGTGCGGGCGTTCTCCCCCTTCACCCAGCGGGCCTTGCATCCGATCGCCGAGGCGAGCGTCTACCCGGCAGCCGAACGGCGCGGTGAGAGCATCGACCCCGAGCTCGTCGCGCACAGGTGGGAGGACGACGACGATGCCGTCTCGGGCAGACGAGCGCTGCCCGACGACCTCGTGCCTGCGCTCGATCGCGCACTCGACTTCGTCTGGCAACCCGACGAGGTTCGCGCCGTCTGGGACGAGCAGAGCCTCGCTCCTCTCTCGCTCGAAGGTGTGACCGAGCTCGATCCGTTCCCCCGCGGGCAGGCGTTCCAGTTCGAGGCCCAGCGACCCGCCCTCGCCGCCCGAGGCCTCGCCGAGGCGGAGAACGAGCTCGCGGGCTTCGTGCGCTCCGGCAATCGAGTCGTCGTCACATTCCCCCACCGGGGCGAGGCGTTGCGGCAGGGAGGGCTTCTGCGCAAGGTGGACGGCACGATCCTCTCCGACGACGCCCCGCTGCCTCATGAGGCGGCTGTTCGATTCGCCGTTTCGCCAGCGCGTCGCGGCTTCGTCTGGCGTGAGCTCGGCCTGGTGCTCCTGCCCGATACGCAGGTCTTTCGGAAGCGACCCGCGCGGGCCGACGCCCGCCTCGGGCGCGCACTCGCCACCTTTGCCGACCTTCGCGTGGGGGACTTCGTCGTGCACGAGGATCATGGCGTCGGCAAGCTGCTCGGCTTCGAGACCAAGGAGGTCGCAGGGGTCACGCGCGACTACCTCTTCCTCGCCTTCCGAGGCGAGGACAGGCTCTACGTCCCTCACGAGCAGCTCGGGAAGCTCTCGCGCTACATCGGGGCCGACGCAAAGGGGCCGGCGCTTTCCAAGCTCGGCGGCAAGGCCTGGCAGAACCTGAAGAGCCGCGCTCGCGAGTCCGTGCGCGAGCTCGCCGGCGAGCTACTCGCGTTGTATGCCCAGAGACAACGCGCCGAGGGGGCGAGCTTCGACCTCACGAACGAGTGGCTCGAGCAACTGGAGGCGTCGTTCCCGTATCGCGAGACCGACGACCAGGCGCGCGCGATCGAAGCGGTCAAGGAGGATCTCGAATCGACCCAGCCGATGGACCGGCTGGTCTGCGGCGATGTCGGCTTCGGCAAGACGGAGGTCGCGGTGCGGGCCGCGTTTGCGGTTGCGGTCAACAGCCGCCAGGTCCTCGTCCTCTGCCCGACGACGATTCTCGCCGAGCAACACTGGAACACGTTTCGCGAGCGCTTTCGCGACTTCCCGCTCACCGTCGAGATGGTGTCGCGATTCCGTAAGCCGGCGGAGACGAAGAAGGTGCTGGCCGACTTCGCCGCGGGCAAGGTGGACGTTCTCGTCGGGACCCACCGTGTCCTCTCGCGCGACGTGATCCCGAACGCGCTCGGCCTCGTCATTCTCGACGAGGAGCAGCGTTTCGGCGTTTCCCAGAAGGAGTTGCTCCGCTCGCTTCGGCTCGAAGTGGACGTGCTCGCGCTGTCCGCGACGCCGATCCCGCGGACGCTCCACATGTCGCTCTCTGGCCTGCGCGACATCTCGATCATCGAGACCCCTCCGGAGGGCCGCCGGCCGATCAGGACGATCGTGGGGGAGTACGACGAAGAAGTGATCAAGACCGCGCTCGAACGCGAGCACGCGCGGGGCGGCCAGGCGTTCTACCTCCACAACCGGGTCGAGTCGATCGACGAGATGGGAGAGAAGCTTCGCCAGCTCTGCCCCGGACTCCGGTTCCTCGTAGCGCACGGGCAGATGAGCGAGCGTGACCTCGAGGAGCGTATGCACGCCTTCCTCGCCGGCGACGCGGACGTGCTCGTCTCGACCACGATCATCGAGTCGGGGATCGACATCCCGCAGGCGAACACGCTGATCGTCGAGCGCTCTGACGTGCTCGGGCTCAGCCAGCTCTACCAGATCCGCGGCCGCGTCGGCCGCTCCGACGTGACAGCCCACGCCTACCTCTTCTATCCCGACGCAGCCGAGCTGACGCCCGAGGCACGTGCGCGCCTCGCGACGCTCGCCGACCACACGGAGCTCGGGGCAGGGTTCCAGATCGCGATGCGCGACCTCGAGATCCGCGGCGCGGGCGACCTTCTCGGCGCCGAACAGTCGGGGCACGTCGCCGCGCTCGGGTTCGAGCTCTACGTCGAGATGCTGAACGAGGCCGTGGCGGAGCTCTCCGGACGGGCGCGCACGGCCATTCGGCCGGTGCGGGTCGATGCTCGCGTCGACGCCTTCATCCCGGCCACCTACGTCGCCTCCGAAGCGCTCAAGATCGACATGCACCGGCGCCTCGCGCTCGTCGAGCACGACGACGAGCTGCGCGAGCTGCGCGCAGGGGTCGAGGATCGCTATGGGCCGCTCCCCGAGCCCGTCGAGAACCTGTTCGCGATTCAGGAAGCGAAGCTGAAGCTCGCCCTGATCGGAGCCGACTACCTCGTGTACCGCGGCGGCCGTGCCACCGTTGGTCCGTTGGTGCTCGGATCGGACGAGCTGCGTGCACTCCGAGCCGTCTCCGACACGGTCGTCTACACCCAGGCGAAGCGCGAAGTGGGGCTCCGCACGGACGATCTCCAGGGGGCGCTCGGGTTGGCCGATGCTATTGTCGCCGCGCGCTCGGCCGCCTGATTTGCAGCGTTTGCTGGTTGCAATCGATAGATCTGCACAGACCGCAACTGCGAATTAACGCGCCCTCGTCTATACATCCTGAGTCCTTGTCAAGCCTCGCCCACGAGAGAGCCCCACTTTCATGAAGCCCATCCGCATTGCCCTCTTCATCCCTGTCGTCCTCGCCGTGCTCGTTGCGTCTGCCTGTGGTGGCAGCAGCAGCCAGTCCGTCCCGGCGGACTCTGTCGCCGTCGTCGACGGCACCTCGATCACGACTGCCGAGTTAGAGGCGTTGATCGGGCGGGCAAAGAAGTCGTACCAGAGCCAGAAGCGCGCCTTCCCGAAGGCCGGTACCGTCGAATACCAGTCGCTGCAGACGCAGGCCGTCGCGTTCCTCGTCCAGCGCACCGAGTACGACAAGAGGGCGGCGGAAATGAAGCTGACGGTCACCGACAAGGAAATCGCGGCGCGCCTCGCCGTGCTCAAGAAGCAGTACTTCGGGAATAGCCAGGCGAACCTCTCGAAACAGCTTGCGGCGCAGGGCTACACGGCTGCGACGTTCCTGGCCGACATCAAGGAGAAGCTGCTCTCCGAGAAGATCTACGACGCCGTGACGAAGAGCGGTAACGCCACCGATGCCCAGATTGCCGCGTACTACCAGGCGCACAAGAGCGAGTTTGTGGCGCCCGAGAGCCGCAACGTCCGGCACATCCTCGTCAAGACGAAGGCGGAGGCCGACAAGATCTACAGCGAGCTCAAGGGCGGTGCCAACTTCGCCGTGCTGGCGAAGAAGAACTCGCTCGACCCCGGTTCGAAGGACATCGGTGGCAAGTACACCGTGATCAAGGGCCAGACCGTGCCGCCGTTCGAGAAGACCGTCTTCGTCCTCAAGACGAACGAGACGTCGCATCCCGTCAAGACCCAGTACGGCTACCACGTGATTCAGGCGCTCTCGCCGATCAAGCCCGCCACGACGACCCCGCTCGCGAAGGTCAAGGCGAAGATCAAGGCGCAACTCGAGCAGACGTCGAAGACCGACGCGATCACCACGTGGGTGGCCGAGACGAAGAAGGCGTTTGCGTCGAAGGTTGCGTACGCGACCGGGTTCGCTCCGCCCGCAGCGGCCACCGACACGTCGGCAACGACCACCGGCTAGCCCAGAGGCTTCGTGCCGCTCGCGGAGGCACTCGTCGAGCTGCAGGCGCTGACCAAGCGCCTGCGGCTCGACTGCCCCTGGGATCGCGAGCAGACCGCGCGAACGATCGTTCCGCACACGGTCGAGGAGGCGTACGAGGTCGCTGATGCGGCGAATGCCGGCGACTCGGCGAAGCTCCTCGACGAGCTCGGCGACCTCCTGTTCCAGACGTACTTCCTGGCGCTCCTGCTCGAGGAGCAGGGTGAAGGCGACCTCGAAGCCGTCGCGCGAGCCGTGCACGCAAAGCTCGTGCGCCGTCACCCGCATGTCTTCGGCGATGCCGAGGCGGACTCGGCCGGACGCGTGCGTGAGCGGTGGGAGGAGATCAAGGCGGAGCAGGAAGGCCGTGAGGGCGTCTTCCACGACGTGCCCGCGTCGTTGCCCGGACTGCTCCATGCCCGCAAGGTGCAGCGCCGTGCCGCGGCGGTCGGATTCGACTGGCCCGACCTCGACGGGCCACTCGCGAAGGTGCGAGAGGAGCTCGCCGAGCTCGAGGTCGAGGTCGCACGAGCCGGCCGGCCTGCTCCCGAGACGGAGGCCGATCCGGACGTCGCTGCGGAAATCGGAGACCTGCTCTTCACCGTGGTCAACCTCGCACGTCTCGTCAACGTCGATCCCGAGCTCGCGGTGCGTGGGACGAGCAAGCGGTTCGTCGAGCGGGTCGAGTGCGCCGAGCAGCTGGCAGCAGAAGCGGGGGAGAGGTGGGTCGAGCTCGATCTCGACGCGCAGGAGCGGTGGTACGTCAGCGCCAAGGAGCAGCTGAGCAGCGCCCGCGACTAGGGCGATACGCATGCGCCGCCCTCGTGTTGAGCCAACCGCACCGGATTTCGACAGCCGAGGCTAGTCTTGTCTGCATGAGCTCCATCGTCCACGTCCACGCTCGCCAGGTTCTCGACTCGCGCGGCAACCCGACCGTCGAAGTCGAGGTCGGACTCGAGTCGGGCGCGTTCGGCGCCGCTGCGGTCCCGTCCGGCGCCTCGACAGGCGAGCACGAGGCCGTCGAGCTTCGTGACGGCGGTGACGAGTGGCTCGGGAAGGGCGTCACCCGCGCCGTCGCCCACGTCAACGGCGAGATCGCGGACTGCGTGCTCGGGCTCGACGCGGGTGAGCAGCGGGAGCTCGACGAAGCCATGATCTCGCTCGACGGCACACCGACGAAGGCGCGCCTCGGTGCGAACGCGATTCTCGGAGTCTCGCTCGCAGTTGCCAAGGCAGCCGCCGCGGAGGCCGACCTGCCGCTGTACCGCTGGCTCGGAGGCTCGAACGCTCATGTGCTCCCCGTGCCGATGATGAACGTCGTCAACGGTGGCGCCCACGCACAGAACTCCCTCGACTTCCAGGAGTTCATGATCGTGCCTGCCGGAGCCGAGTCGTTCTCCGAGGCACTCCGCGTCGGCGTCGAGTGCTATCACTCGCTGAAGGCGCTGCTCAAGGAGCGCGGCCTCTCGACGAGCGTCGGTGACGAGGGAGGCTTCGCGCCCGACCTCGGCTCCGCGTACGACACCTGCGAGGCGATTCTCGAAGCCGCTGAGCGCGCCGGCCACCGCGAGAAGGTTGCGATCGCGCTCGACCCAGCAACGAGTGAGCTCTATCGCGACGGTGCGTACGTGCTCGAGCGGCAGGGAGGCACGCTCGACGGCAACGGGATGATCGACCTCTGGGCCGACCTGGCCGATCGCTTCCCGATCGTCTCGATCGAGGATGGCCTGGCCGAGAACGACTGGGCCACCTGGCAGACGCTGACAGACCGGCTTGGTGGCCGCATGCAGCTCGTCGGAGACGACCTCTTCGTCACGAACGTCGACTTCCTCCGGCGCGGCATCGAGCAGAAGGTCGGCAACGCGATCCTCGTCAAGGTCAACCAGATCGGCTCGCTGACGGAGACGCTCGACGCGATCGAGCTCGCGCAGCGCAACGGGTACGCGACGGTCATCTCGCACCGTTCGGGCGAGACCGAGGACGCCACGATCGCGGACATCGCCGTTGCCACCGGGAGCGGCCAGATCAAGACGGGCGCGCCCGCCCGATCCGATCGCACCGCCAAGTACAACCAGTTGCTTCGGATCGAAGACCAGCTCGGAGAGCAGGCTGCCTACCCTGGTTGGAGCGCGTTCCCGCGCTCGCAGCGCGCAGCCTGACGATGCACGTGCGCCGAACGAAGATCGTCGCCACGCTTGGCCCTGCCTCCTCGTCGCCGGACCAGATCGCAGCGCTGATCGCTGCCGGGATGGACGGGGCGCGTCTCAACATGTCGCACGGGAACCACGACGACCACCGGCTCCGGGCCGGCCGAGTCCGCGACGCCGAGGCCACCTCGGGGAGGCCCATTGCGCTCATCGCCGATCTCCAGGGGCCGAAGCTCCGCGTCGGAGATCTCGCGGAGCCGGTCAAGCTCGAGCGCGGCACGAAGGTGGTGATCGCCGGAGAGGACGCGGCGCGCGACGGCGACCTGCCGATCAGCCCGGCCGTCCTCGGTTCGGTGCTGCGGGTGGGCAACGACGTCCTCATCGACGACGGTCATGTCAAGCTCCGCGTCGAGACCGTGGAGAGCGGCCGCGCGCGCTGCGAGGTGATCGTCGGAGGGCTCGTCTCCTCCCACAAGGGCGTCAACCTCCCGGGCATTCCGTTGCCGATCCCGTCGATCACGACGAAGGACCGCGCGGATCTCGAGTTCGCTCTCGAGTTCGGGGTCGACTTCGTTGCGCTCTCGTTCGTACGCTCCGCGTCCGATGTGCGCGAGTTGCGGACGCTGATCGAGGCCCGCGGCTCGAACGCGCACATCATCGCCAAGATCGAGAAGGCAGAGGCGATCGCTGCGTTCGACGAGATCCTGGCCGAGACGGACGCGGTCATGGTCGCGCGCGGCGATCTCGGAGTCGAGATCGGCGCCGCCGACGTGCCGTTGATCCAGAAGCGCATCATCACTCGCTCGCTCGAGCGAGGCCGCCCGGTGATCACCGCCACGCAGATGCTCGAGTCGATGATCCACCAGCCCGAGCCCACGCGGGCCGAGGCGTCCGACGTTGCGAACGCGGTGCTCGACGGAACCTCCGCGATCATGCTTTCCGGCGAGACGGCCATGGGCGAGTTCCCGATCGAGTCGGTGGAGGTGATGAACCGGATCGCGTGTGCGGTCGAACCGAGCCTCGACTACCGGCACGAGATTCCGCACGCCGACGACGTGCCGACGATCGGCCAGGCGATGTCGAACGCCGCCTGCGACGTTGCGGAGGCGCTCAGTGCGAAGGCGATCCTCGTGCCGACGTTCAGCGGCAGTACCGCTTCCGCCGTTGCCCGCCTGCGCCCGCGCCGCCCGATCGTCGCGATCACCCACCACGCTCACTCGCTCCGGCACATGGCGCTCGAGTGGGGTGTGACGCCGCTCGAGATCCCGGAGACGGACGACGTCGAGGATCTCTGGGAACAGGCCGTCGTCGCTGCCCGTGCGAGCGGCATTGTCGCGACCGGCGACCGCGTCGTGATCACGGCCGGCACAGCCGTCAACATCCCCGGCTCGACGAACGTGATCAAGGTCGACATCGTCTAGCCTCGCGTCGCGAAGGAATAGTCCGGCCCGAGCGCGAACCAGGCACGGTGGCTCGTGCAAAGGCAAGCAAACCGCAGCGGCGAAGGCGCCGGCTGCGTCTCGTTCTCCCGGTCGCGATCCTGACCTTGATGGCCTTCCTCTACTGGCGGCCGATCTCGACCTACCTCGGAACGAGAAGCGAGCTCAGCACGCGGAAAGCGGAGGTCGTCGTCCTACGCGCCGAGAAGGCGCGCCTCGAGCAGCAACTCGCGCGAAGGACGAGCACCACGGCACTCGGCCGCGAGGCACGGAGAATCGGCTACGTCAAACCCGGTGAGCGGCTCTTCATCGTCAAGGGCATCGGCGCCTGGCAGCGCCTGCATCCAGCAGCGTCGTAGCAGAGGCCCAGGCTCGCTGTACCGTGTCCCGCGTGGACGATCGCGGCATAGTCGAACGCCAGCTCGGCCGGCGCCCCCGGGCGTTCCGCAGGGTTGCGGCCCGCTGCCCGTTCGGGCTCCCGGCCGTCACGGAGCAGCATCCCTACGACGACGAGGGGGCGCCGTTTCCGACGACCTACTACCTCACCTGCCGCCACCTGATCGCGGCTGTGTCTCGTCTCGAGGCGGCAGGGGGCGTCGAGCGCTGGAGCGCGGCGGTGATCGAGAGCCCGGAGCTGACGGCGGATCTTGCCGAGGCGACCGCCGCTCAGCAGCGCATCCGGCATGTGCTCGCAGAAGGGCGCACGGGCGCAGATCACGGGGCGTCTCTCGACACCGGCATCGGCGGTTCGGGAAATCCGGCGCAGCTCAAGTGCCTGCATGCGCACGTCGCGTTCGCGCTCGCGCAGCCCGGCTATCGGGTCGGCGAGCTGATTCTCGAGGAGATCCCGAACCGCTGGCCGCTCGCCGGCTGTTGCTCCGCGGAGAGCACCTCGTGAGCTCGACCCTCGAAGCAGCCCGCGGGGACTGGGAGGACGGCTACCGCCGGTTCGAGCTCGCGTCGCGCGACGCGAGCGAGGCCGAGCGCCTGCATGGGCAATTCGACGTCGTCTCGGCCGAGCTTCGCCGCCGCGTCGGCGGCACGTTCACGCTGCGGATGCTGGCGACGGCCTACGCAGGCTCCGACGCGTGGACGCGCCAGGCGATCGAGGAGCACGCCGCGACGCCCGGTTGGGCCCGCTCGGTCTCGATCGTGGGCGACGCGGCGTTCCACGTCTACGCGCGCGGGGCGGTGGACTACACGCCGTGAGCGAGCTCACGCCGCGCCCGCGACGACAGCCGCGTCGCAGTCCCTGGCCCCGCCGCCTTGTCGTCATCGTTCTCGTGCTGCTCGTGTTTGCGCTCGGCGTCGCGCTCGGTCAGGCGTTGAACGACGGCCCGCCGCCACCCTCGACGGCCACGTATGTCCGCACGCTCACGCCCGTGCCGCAACAACCGGCGACGACAGCCGGCTAGAGCTCTTCGGAAGCCTGCAGCAGACCGGCGACGATGACGCCGATTGCGGAGGCGAGGCTGATCCAGATTCCGACGCTCCGCCCGGCGAAGAAGAAGTCGTCGGGAATCGAGATCGCACGTACGAGCACGATGATCGTCGCGAGGGCTCCGAGCAGGATCAGCAGGAGGCTCTCGGGCACGGAGGCGGGAAGCGTGACCCCGACCTCGCGGAGAGCGACGACGAGCACGACCGCGATCCCGAGGAAGAACACGGCTTTGCCGCCGACGCCTGTGTCCCAGCCGGTCACCGACACCTTCACACCAGCGCTCGGGCCCGTGTACCAGCCGGTGAACGCCGAGACCGAGAGCACAATGCCGGAGAGCAGCCCCACCCGGTCGCCGATGCCGAGGAGACCTCGCGCGAAGATGGAATCGCCTTGTGTATCTCGGCCTGGGAATGCCATCGGATTCACAGTATGGAGTATTCCGCTGCTGCGCATCCCGCTTACACTTCGTGGTGTGGCACAGCAGACGCGTGAGGTCGGCTCGGACGACATTCCGGTTGTCGACCACGAGGCGGTTCGAGACACGGTGCGGCTCCACCGGGCGCGGCGCAAGGCCCGCATCGCGCATCGGAAGCGCATGAGGCGCGCCGGGATCCGGTTCTGGCTCGTGCTTCTCGCGCTCCTCGTCGCGATCGGCGCGGTCTCGGTCCTGATCTGGCATCAGATCCAGAACCTCTTCGGTCTCTAGAACGGACGAGGGATGATCGATCTCTGGCGCCGTGAGCACGGACCGGTGCGGATCGGGCACCGCGGTGCTGCTGCGCTTGCTGCCGAGAACACGGTGAGCTCGTTTCGGGCGGCTGTCGCAGCCGGTGTCGACCTGATCGAGTTCGACGTGCTCGATCTCCCTCGGGGCCCGCTCGTCGTTGCCCACTCGGACCGGCTCGAGGAGGTGAGTCACGGCGCTGCGCGCGGCCGGGTGCGAGACCTCACCCTCGACCGCCTCCGCGAGGTGGCTCCGGAGCTACCGACCTTCGACGACGCGCTCGCGTTCTTCGCCGACGAGGCGCCAGGCGTCGGCCTGCACGTCGATCTGAAGCTGCAGGCGCGGCTCGACGAAGTGGCGGCGGCGATCGTGCGCCACGGGCTCGACGGACGGACCGTCGTCAGCGGCACTCACATTCCGAGTCTGCAGGCGGTCTCCCGCGGTGCGCCGCGGATTCGGATCGGGATCACGTACCCGGAGGACAGGCTCTCGATCTCCCGGCGGCCACACCTGTGGCCCGTCGTCTCGCTCGGGCTGCTCTCGATGAGGGCCTCCGTGCGCCTCCGTCTGCCACGGCTCGCCCGCAAGGCCGGTGCCGGGGCCGTGATGCTCCAACACCGGCTCGTCACGGAAGCGTCGGTGACCGCTGTGCACGCAGCGGGGCTACCGGTTCTGGCCTGGACCGTCGATCAACCGGCAGAACTCGACCGAGTCGTCGCTGCGGGGGTCGACGGGGTGATTACGAACGATCCCCGCATCTTCGTGGCTACACTGAACGGGTGAATCGCGGGGCGACGATCGCGGCTTTCTCTGCCTGCGGCGTCGCCGGAGTCGCTGCCGCGATCATGCTTGCGGCTGCGCCGTACGCGGGTGCCGATGGCGGCACGACAACCTCGGCGGGCACGACGACATCGCCGCCGACGGCCACCGAGCCGACGACGACGACCACGACCACCACGACGCCGCTGCCGCCCGGGCCGAAGGTCATCGCAGCCGGCGTCACGATCGGGGGCACGCCCGTCGGTGGCCTCACGGTTGCCGATGCGAAGGAGGTCGTCAAGGAGCGGTTTGCGCAGCCGTTGTCGCTGCGTGGCGCACCCGGAGGGCCGATCGACGTGACGCCGCTCGAGCTCGGCGCCGCGTCGCATCTTGCCGAGGCCGTCGCGCTCGCCGGGCGCGTCAGGCGCGAGGGCTACACCGTCCCGCTCAAGGTCGACGTGTCGCTCCCGAGGGTGGAACGGTTCGTCGCCGCTCTCGGTCGTCGCTTTCACAGGGACCCGATCGACGCGACGCTCAAGCTCCACAACCTGAGGCCCTTCGCCACGAAGGACGTCCCCGGGCGTCGGCTGAAGGAGATCATCGCCGGTCGCGCGATCGTTCTCGCCCTCAAGACTCACGACCGCGCTCCGGTGACGCTCCCCTTCGAACAGATCGGTGCTGCAGTGACGAGCGACGACCTCGGTCACGCGATCGTGATCCGGCGGGGGATGAACGAGCTGCTCCTCTACCGCGTCGCCCACAAGGCCAAGCTGGTTCGCACGTTCAAGGTCGCGACCGGACGGTCGGAGTATCCGACGCCGCTTGGCAAGTTCGCAGTCGTCAACAAGCAGCTCGACCCATGGTGGTACCCGCCCAAGGGATCCCTTTGGGCGCTCGGCAAGGACCCGATCCCGCCAGGCCCCGGCAACCCGCTCGGCACGCGCTGGATGGGCCTGTCGGCGCCGAACGTGGGCATCCACGGAACCCCGGACGCGGCCTCCATCGGCTACTCCGCCTCGCACGGATGTATCAGGATGCTGATTCCGGAGGTCGAGTGGCTGTTCACCCAGGTCGATCTGGGCACGCCGGTGTTCATCGTGGCGGCGTGACCGGGCGACTCCGTCTCGTCGGGCAGATCGCGGCGCTCGCCCTCGTTGCCGGACTGCTCGGGTTGCTGATCTGGAAGCTCGCGCACAACAGCTCGGGCGTCGCGGGGGAGCTCGCGAAGGGTGGTCATCCCGCGGCGCCGGCGTTCACGCTCCCGCTCCTCGACGGGACGGGGCAGCTTTCGCTGGCCGATCTGCGCGGGAAGGCCGCCGTCGTCAACTTCTGGGCCTCGTGGTGCGGACCCTGCAAGACGGAGGCGCCGGCGCTGCAGGCAGCCTCCGAGCGCTATCGCAAGCAGGGGCTCGTCGTCGTCGGGATCGATCTCGAGGATCTGAAAGAGGACGCCCAGCACTTCGTCCACCGCTTCGGCGTCACCTACCCGATCGTGCGCGACACGCGCAAGGAGACGATCGGGAAGTGGGGCGTGACCGGGTATCCCGAGACATTCTTCGTCGACAGGACCGGAAGGCTCGTCGGCGAGCGGATCCAGGGAGGCGTCGACACCGAGCGCAACCGGGAGCGCTTCGCGGAGGGCGTCAGGCTCGCACTCCGCAGCAAGTCGTGATTCGCCTCCTCGCGGCCGGGCTCGTCGCGTTGGCGCTCGTCGGCTCGGCGGCGGGTGCGCCGCCCCGTCAGGCCGACCTCGAAGCCGAGATCGTCTGTCCGACCTGCCACACCACGCTCGACCAGTCGAGCTCGCCGATCGCGACGCGCATGAAGGAGTACATCCGTGGGCGTATCGCGGCTGGCGCGAGTGCGGAGCAGATCAAGGCGGAGCTCGTCGACCAGTTCGGCCCGGCCGTGCTGGCCGAGCCGCCGAAGCAAGGATTCGACCTTCTCGCGTGGCTGTTGCCGCTCGGCGCGCTCGTCCTCGGCGCCGTGGTCGTCGGTGCGCTGGCGGTGAGCTGGAGCCGCCGGCGCGAGACCGAGCCGCCGCCGAGCGCGCTCGATCCTGATCTCGACCGGCGGGTGGACGAGGAGCTCGCCCGGTTCGAGGAGTAATGCGGCCGACCGAGCCTCTCGTCGCGCTGCTGGCGGGATTCGTCTCGTTTCTTGCGCCCTGTGTGCTGCCGCTCGTGCCGGGCTACCTGTCGGCCGTCTCCGCCGTCGAGGCGGACAGGCTCGGCGACCGCGGCTCGGCCCGGCGGGTCGTGCTGGCGAGCATCCCGTTCGTGCTCGGGTTCACGGCCGTCTTCGTCGCGCTCGGTGTCGGCGCCCAGCTCCTCGGGGCCGGCCTCTTCAACAACCAGTTCATGCTCGAGCAGGTGGCGGGGTTCATCCTCGTCGTCTTCGGCCTCGCGTTCATGGGCCTGCTGCCGTGGCCGGAGCGCCTCATGGGAGCTGGGCTCGTCCAGGGCGCGCGGAGTCGCGGTTCGCGCGTGCTCCTCGGCGGCGCGTTCGCGATCTGCGCTGCACCGTGCATCGGCCCTGTGCTGGCGGCGATCCTCGTTCTTGCCGGTACCTCCGATACCGCCTTCCAGGGAGCGCTGCTGCTCGCGTGCTACTCGCTCGGGCTGGCGATCCCCTTCGTGCTGGCGGGAGCGATCTTCACCCGGGCGATGGGAGCCTTTCGCTGGCTGCGCGACCACTTCGTAGCGATCCAGTTCGTCAGTGGCGCGATCATGGTTGCGCTCGGGTTGCTGCTCTTCTTCGGGCGCTTCTACATCCTGCGGATCTATCTCAACCGCGCTCTCGAGCACCTGGGCCTCGACGGCGCTCTGTAGTCCACGAGTTCCGTCGAGGCGGCTGATCCGTCCTTCGCCCCTGCTAGTTTCAGGCCATGGCGACGATCCTGCTCGTCGGGGTCGACCTCTTCTTTCGCGGCAAGCTGGAGGGGCTTCTGCCCGGGCACCAGCTCGTCACGAAGGACTCGGCCGATGCGCCCGACCTCGTCGTCTGTGACATAGCGCGCATCGACCCTCTCGACGTCGCCGACAACTGGCCTGATGTCCCGATCCTCGGGTACACGAACCACACCGACACGGCGGGTCTTCGCGCGGGTCATGCCGCCGGGTTCGACCAGGTGATCGTCAAGTCGGCGCTCGTCGAACGCGCGCCTGAACTGGTGGCCGAGCTCACCGACGGCTGACGCGACGGTTCACGGCCTGGCCGTCGGATGACCCCGGTAGGATTGCGCGCACATGACCTACATCATCGCCGAGCCCTGCATCGACATCAAAGACAAGTCCTGCGTCGACGTCTGCCCCGTCGACTGCATCCACGAGTTCGGCCGTGTGCTCGTGATCGATCCGGAGGAGTGCATCGACTGCGGCGCCTGCGAGCCCGAGTGCCCGGTCGAGGCGATCTTCCCCGAGGACGCGCTCCCGGACAAGTGGGAGCCGTTCGTGAAGATCAACTACGCGTTCCCCGAAGGCGCCGCCGTGATCGACGCACTCGTGGACGAGTACGCCACCGAGCACAACGTTCAGAACGAACCGCTTCCGTAGCTAGAGCAGCGCGGCCGCCGGCGGCAGCCGAACGGTGACCCAGGTGCCGGTGTCGGCGGTTTCGCTCGCGAACGAGCCGTTGAGCTCGGCGGCCCGCTGCGCAAGGCTGTCGATGACTGTCTCGCGGCGCTCCTGCGCACCGTCGTCGGCAATCCGCAGCTCGACGCCGCCGTCCGCCTCGGTGATCGAGATCGCGACCCTGGCCGGGGGGCCGCGGCGCACGGCCTGGTCGAGCGCGTCTCGCACGATCTGGTAGAGCCCCGACTGCGCGCCCTCGCCGAGGGTGTTGCCGGCGGCGAGATCGAGGTCGAAGACGACGCCGCGCCGTAACGCGTGACGCTCTGCGAGCTCGTCGATCGCAGCCGCGAGGCCGAGCTTTCGCAGGGTGTCGGGCTCTATCCCGCTGACGATCTCGCGCAGGTCGACGCTTGCCTCCCGCGCAACCTGCAGGGCTCGCTCGACGATGGGTGCGCCGCTCGCGACGTCCCCCTCGGCGAGCGCATGGTGGGCGGCGTCGAGCATCTGGGCGATCGCGGCGACGAGCTGAACGGGCCCGTCGTGGATCAGCTCGGCAAGCCGCCGCCGCTCGTCGCGTTCGGCGCGGAGCCGCTCCGCGAGCGCCCGGCCGTCGGCAGCGCCGTCGCTCAATCGATCATCGCGTCGCGCAAGGCGATCGCGACTGCCTGCGTGCGCGTGTCGGCTTCGAGCTTCGTGAGGATGTGGCGGACGTGGCTCTTGACCGTCTCCTGTGAGATGAAGAGCTGGCCGGCGACGTCGGCATTCGACATGCCGTTCGCGAGCAACTGCAGGATCTCGCGCTCACGCGCGGTGAGCACG
Source organism: uncultured Thermoleophilia bacterium (assembly GCA_963829285.1). Taxonomy (GTDB): domain Bacteria; phylum Actinomycetota; class Thermoleophilia; order Gaiellales; family Gaiellaceae; genus Gaiella. Next base: position 437,558 of record CAWHHW010000005.1, read on the forward strand.
TCGGTGCCGGCGCGACCTTGCGTAAGGGCCGACATCAACGCAGGGTCGACGAACGTCTCACCTGCGGCGATCTTCTCGATCGCCCGGAGCAACGTCTCGTGTGGCGCCTCCTTGAGGATGTATCCCCGTGCGCCCGATTCGAGACCGCGCTGGAGGAGCGCCCGCTCGGAGTAGGCGGTGAAGATCAGCACCTTGGAGTCGGGAACGCGCCGCATGATCTCCTCGGTCGCCTCGATGCCGTCCATCTCGGGCATCCGCAGGTCCATCACGATCACATCGGGCCGGCGCCGCTCTGCGAGGGAAACGGCCGTTTCGCCGTCGGCCGCCTCGCCGACGACGCGAATGTGCGGCGAGCGGAGCAGCGCAAGGCGCAGTCCTTCGCGGACGACCTCGTGATCGTCAGCGAGGAGCACCGTGATCTCCGGAGTTTCGGCCACGGCGCGATTCTACGGGTGCCGTCAGACGAGGCGTGAGATTGTAGAGTCTGCCGGGAAGTGATTCCCGACACGCCGGAGCCGCTGCTTTCGACTTGGGCGCCTGGCAGGGTCAACCTCATCGGTGAGCACACCGACTACAGCGGCGGCCTCGTGCTTCCCGTCGCAATCGAGTACGGAATCACCCTCGACGTACTGTCGGCGGCGCACGAGATCACCCTGTCGTCGGATCTTCTCGGTGCGGCACCTGCGTTTGCCGCCGACGGCTCCGGTCCGGGGTCGGGTGGCTGGGCTCGATATGCGCAAGCAGTGGCGGCGGAGTTGGCGGAGCTCGGGCGTCCGGCCGTCGGGCTCACCGGAACCGTGCTCTCGGATCTGCCGGCCGGCGCGGGTCTGTCCTCGTCGGCTGCGCTCGAGGTCGCGGTAGCGCTCGCGCTCTGCGCCGTAGCCGAGTTCGAGCTGGGGCCTCTCGAGCTGGCGGCAGCCTGCCGTCGTGCCGAGTTCCGCGCTGTCGGGGTGCCGTGCGGGATTCTCGACCAGGCAGGCTCGATTCTCGGCCGTGTGGACACGGCAATCCTGCTCGACTGCGCGACGCTCGCCTACCGGCTCGTCCCCGTCCCTGCCGAGGCGGGGCTTGTCATCGTCAGCTCGGGCATCGAACGCAGCCTCGAGAGCACTGCGTACTCCGAGCGCAAGGACGAGCTCGAGCGAGCACTCGAGCTCGTCTCGGCCGACCGCTCGACCGCCGTTCGGCTCGACGACCTGGTCGGGCTCGATCCCGTTTCGGAGCGCAGATTGCGGCACGTCGTCACGGAGAACGGGCGCGTCGAGCGATGTGCGACCGCACTCGAGGCAGGCGATCTCGTTGCGGCAGGTCGTCTTCTCGGAGAGAGCCATGCGAGCCTGCGGGACGACTACGAGGTTTCGATCTCCGAGCTCGATCTGCTCGTCGAGCTAGCCGGAGATGCGGGTGCGCTCGGCGCGAGAATGCTCGGGGGAGGTTTTGGCGGTTCGGTGCTCGTTCTCACCGAGCGCGCGCACGCCGCCGCGATCGGCGACGCGATTGCGCATGAGTACGGTGTGAGGACGGGCATCGAGCGACTGGCGCTGACCGTCAGGCCCTCGGCGGGCGCGGAGGTCAGGCGCCGGGATTGAGCGCCGGCCGCTACCGTCGCGACCCGTCAGGAGAGCACGCGCAGCACATACGCGAACCGGTACGACGACGCTTCGAGTCGATGACGGGGGTGCGTGTCAGGACCACAGCTCGCCGTTCCGAGCCCGCGCTGGGCGTGGTCGATGCTGAGGATCACCTCGCTGCGCGGTTCGAGGTCGGTCGTGTGCCTCGCGGCGTACAGGTCGGCGGCTGTGAAATGGCTCGCAGTGAACCCGAACGTCGGCCGGCCGACGATCTCGATCCCCGAGCCCGTCTCGTCCGTCAGGGTCAGCTCGCGCACATCGCCGCGATGGCCGTTCTCCTGGGGCAGGATGTACGGGACGTAGAGGCCGGTCACCGTGTCGGTGTACCTGCCGACAATGGCCGAAGCCAGGCGGTCGCTGTAGTTCTCCCACGGGCCGAGGCCGAACCAGCTCAGGCGTTCTGTGCCGGCCGGGAGCGTCAGGACGACGCCGACGCGCGGTACGTCGCGCAGCCCGTCCGCCAGCTCGACGTGGTTGTCGACCAGCAGGTCCCCGGAGGCGAGGAGCCGGTAGCGCTGGCGGTGAACGGCGTCGTTCCACCGCCCGCGACCCGAGGCACGGTGAACGACCTCGATGCCGTCGCGACGTGCGCGGACACCGTCGAGCCGGTGCTGGACGTGATCCAGGCCGAGCTCGAGCCAGCGCGGCAGGACGCCGGAGTGCTCCCGCTGGAGGAGCCGAATGCCGTCGTTGTCGACCGGAGCGCGCCAGAGCTGCAGCCGGGGGCCGTCGAGGAGGGCGCGGCGGCCATCCCGGCTCAGCTCTACGAGCAAGCCCGTCTTGCGTTCGACGACTGCTCGTACCTGTCCCGCTTCGAGCACGAGCTCGCGGCGGCGCTCGCCCGGTCGCGCACCTCGGCCTGCCGGGGCACTGCGCGGAGGGCGATCGAGCGCGATCTGCTGCCACGCGACCTCGTGCCCGGCGGGCGCCCACGATGTGGCGCGCCGCTGGAAGAAGCGGAAGGTGACAAACCGTTCTGTCCTGGCCTCCTCGGCGAGACCGCCGAGGCTCAGGGTGACGTCGAGGCTGCCACCCGCTGGCACTCTCAGCGGCGGGAGCTTCCCCTTCCGCAGGGTCTTCCCGTCGCCCGTCAGCTCCCACGACCCGCGCAGCCCGTCGAGACCGGTGAAGTCGAAGCGGTTGCGGATGCGGAAACGGCCCCGGGCTGCGTCTACCGCCTCCACCCGCACCGGTTGGCTGAGGAACTTCAGCTCGTGAACCGCCGGATGTGGCGTGCGATCGGGCCAGAGGAGGCCGTCGGCGCAGAAGTTCGCGTCGTGCGGCACGTCTCCGAAGTCGCCGCCGTAGGCCCAGTAGTCGCGGCCCTGGTCGTCGGTTTGCCGGATCCCGTGATCGACCCACTCCCAGACGAATCCGCCCTGGAGCGCACCGTGGCGCTCGAACGCTGCGAAGTAGTCGGCGAGCCCGCCGTTCGAGTTCCCCATTGCGTGCGAGTACTCGCAGAGGATGATCGGCCTTGGGTCGTCGTCCCGCCTCGCATAGGCCACGATCGCATCGACCTCGGGATACATGGGACAGACGATGTCCGTGGCCCTGTGGCCACCAGCCCAGTCGTGTTTGATTGCGCCCTCGTAATGCAGTGGCCGGGAGGGATCGCGCCCCCGGACCCAGCCGGCGGCTGCGTCGTGGTTTGGGCCGTAGCCGCTCTCGTTCCCCAGCGACCAGAGGATCACCGAGGGGTGGTTCTTGTCGCGTTCGACCATGTTCTTAACGCGCTCGACGAATGCGCCTGTGTAGCGCGGGTCGCGGCACACCTCGTCGTAGTAGGCATGTGACTCGACGTTCGCTTCGTCGACGACATACAGCCCGTAGCGGTCGCAGAGATCGAGCCAGTACGGATCGTCCGGGTAGTGAGAGGTGCGGACGGCGTTGATGTTGACCTGCTTCATCAGCCGGATGTCAGTCTCCATCGCCTCTTTGGAGATCACCCGACCGGTGACATCGTCGTGCTCGTGCCGGTTCACCCCCGAGATGAGGACGGCCTTACCGTTGATCAACAGGCGGCGATCCCGGATCTCGACGCGCCGGAACCCGACGCGGCACGCGACGCTCTCACCGTCCTCGAGCGACACGACGAGTGTGTAGAGCACCGGATTCTCCGCGGACCACTGCTTCGGCGACCGGACCTCCGCGGCCACCGGTAGTGGAGAAGTGAGCACCGTTCGCCCACGCGGATCGAGCAGTCGCGCGTCGAGTGGGCCGTCGGCCACGCCCGTGAGCGTGAGAAGCCCATGCCGGTAGTCGTCGTCGAGACCGGCACGCGCGAAGACGTCTTCGATCCTGCTCGAACGGAGGTAGACCTCACGCGATATTCCCGCATGCCACCACTGGTCTTGATCCTCGATGAAACTCGCGTCCGACCAGCGAACGACGACGGCGACGAGCTCGTTCTCCTGGCCGTGCCGCACGACATCCGTGAGATCGAACTCGGCGGGCGTGCGCGAATCCTTCGAGATCCCGATCGGCTCTCCGTTCACGAGCAGGTAGAGGACGCCCTCGACACCGCCGAAACCGAGCACGATGCGCCGCCGGCGCCAGCCACGCGGCACCGTGAAGCGGCGGCGGTAGATGCCCGTCGGGTTCGCCTCGGGCACGTGCGGCGGGCGCTCGCCGAACGGCATCTGAACATTGGTGTAGTGAGGCCTGTCATAGCCGAGCATCGTCCAGAGACCCGGCACGTCCACCGTGTCCCAGCCACGCGACACCCGCAGCGCAGCAGTCGCTGCGGCAGGCCGGCCGGCGAGCTTGAAGTCCCAGCGGCCGTCGAGCGAGACGTGCCAGCGCGTCGCGCCCCGGTCGAATGTCGCGGCTGCCTCCGGCGTCGGGAACGAAATCAACGTCGCCCGCGCAGGCAGGCGGTTGAGGCTCTGCAGCTCGGGCAACTCCCAGCTCGGTTGTCCGCCGAGGAAGAGCAGCCGCTCGAGCTTTTCTCTCACGTTCGTCCGCCGATCGATGCTCGGCGGAGGGCTTCCGCCGCTGCCTCGGGAGCCACGGGGTTGAAGTAGACCCCAGACCCGAGCTCACCGGCTGCGATGAACCGAGGGACGTCGGGAGCGCGCCATGGTGAGACGATTTCGATATGAAGGCGCGCCGTCGGCCAGTCGCCACCGTCGAAGGGCCGCTGATGAATCCACAACATGTACGGCGTCCGGGCATCGAACAGGCTGTCGAGACGCTCGAGTACGTCGACGAGCAGGTGAGCGAGACCCTCGCGTCCGCGGTCGTCGAGCGAGGGCAGGTCCGGCACGGGCTCGTCCGGCACGAGCAGCAACGCATAGGGAAAGATCGGAGCCTCAGGGACCCAGGCGCGCCATCCCTCAGCCACCGCCACGAGCCGCTCTCCCGGCTCGTCGAATTGACCTCCGCGCCCGAGCTCGCGCAGCGGTACGTCGGGAACGAAGTCGAACGCGTAGATCTGGCTGTGGGGATGAGCCATCGTCGCCCCGACTTCAGCACCTCGGTTCTCGAACACGAGCACGTATGAGATCTCCGGGCGGGCACCGAGCGTCGCCGAGCGGCTGGCCCAGAGATCGATCACTTTTCGGACGCCGGGCACCCCTAGCGACCAGAGTGTCGCGTCGTGCTCGGGTGTGTAGAGAATCATTTCGCAGCGGTCATCGGGCATGGCCGGCCAGCGGTTCGGGAACCACCGGACGTCGTACTCCTCAGGAGCCTCGAGGCCTCCGGGGCAGAAGGCGCACGTCGTCTCGGGAAGGTTCGGCCGCTCCTGGCGCGAGGCGACGACGAAGGTTTGCGCACCGGTGTGCGCATCGGTGCGGAGCTCGGAAGACGTCGTGGACGTCAACGCCTCCTGCCTCACGCGACGTCGGTTCCGTGTGACCCGTCCCGGCGGCTTCGCATCGTCTGGAGGGGGGCCACGATGATCTCGTCGATGTGGTCGGCCAGCGCGCGGCGCGCCGCGGGAGCGAGCCCCGAGTCGGTGACCAGCACGTGCGCCTCGTCGAGGCGCGCGATCTGGCTCAGCCCGCGGACGTCCCACTTCGTCTGGTCGGCGACGACGACGATCCGTTCTGCGGAGGCTATGTGTGCCTGGTCGGTCTCGCCCTCGAGCAGATTCGGCGTCGAGAATCCCTGGTCGATGCTCATCCCGTGCACGCCGAGGAACAGCATGTCGACGTGGAGCGAGCGAAGAGTCGCCACCGCTACCGGGCCGACGAGCGCGTCCGACGGGGTGCGGACGCCGCCCGTCAGGATCACGGTCAGGTCAGGACGCCGTTCGGCGTGGAGGACGTTCGCGACCTGGATCGAGTTCGTGACGACGGTCAGATCCGCGACGTCGCGGATGTAGTGCGCGAGTCGCCACGTCGTCGTGCCGGCGGTGAGCCCGATTGCCTGTCCGGGCTTGACGAGCGCGCTTGCCTCGCGGGCGATCGCCTCTTTCTCGTCGAGCTGCCGGTGAGACTTGGCCTCGAAGCCGGGCTCGTCGGCGCTGAGCAGGTCAGGAGCCGTGGCCCCGCCGTGCACCTTGTTCACGAGACCTGCGGTGGCGAGGACGTCGAGATCGCGCCGGATCGTCATGTCGGAGACGTCGAGCAGCTCGATCAGCTCTCCGACGCGGATGGCTCCCCGCTGACGGACTTCATCGAGAATCAGCTTCTGGCGTTGCCCGGCGAGCATGGCAAGAGCGGACAATACTCAACAAGGTCGCACAGCGCCAGAGCACTCAACACGAACGATCTTGCACCGGCGGCTTGACAGGATCCTAGTAGGCGTGCGAGTCTAGCCCCGATTGTGATCTCTGAGCGATCGAGTGTGCTTCTGTTCGGATCTCGATCGTTCGAACGAACCGAGGAGGATCTCATGTCAGATGCAAGTCCCACGTCGTCCGACGCAGGTGAGGTCGAGCGGGCACTTTCGCGACGCAAGTTGCTCGCGACCGGTGCGGTCGGTGCGGCAGCTGCATACGGCCTTTCGCGGCGTCGGGTGCCTGGGCGCGGAGCCTCGGCTCTCGGCGCGACGCCGGCACCGTCACGCTCGGCTCGTACGAAGAGAACGCCGGCATCCCGGCGCTCGCCGCGGACACGAAGCTGTTCACGGCCAAGACGGGTATTCAGGTCAAGACCAACACCTTCGCGCACGGCCCCTTCCAGGAGCACATCAACAGCTACCTGCAGGGCCGCCCGGCCGACGTCTTCACGTGGTTTGCCGGCTACCGGATGAAGTTCTTCGCGGCAAAGGGCCTCGCGACGCCGATCGACGACGTCTGGAAGGCGCTCACCCCGCAGATGCCGCCGGCCTTCAAGGCTGCCTCGACGGGCTTCGACGGGCACCAGTACTTCGTCCCGAACAAGAACTACCCCTGGGCGATCCACTTCAGCAAGAGCCTCTGGAAGGCGAACGGCTACACGGCTCCCAAGACGTGGGCCCAGCTCATCGCGCTCGCCACGAAGATGCAGGCGGACGGGCTGACGCCGATCGCGTTCACGGACAAGGACGGCTGGCCCCCGATGGGCACGTTCGACATCCTCAACATGCGGATCAACGGGTACGCGTTCCACGTCGCCCTGATGGGCGGGAAGTTGTCCTGGGACACGCCGCAGGTGAAGGCTGTCTTCAAGACGTGGACGCAGCTGCTTCCGTTCTACTCCGAGGGTGCTCTCGGCCTCACGTGGCAGGACGGCGCCGCGCAGCTCGAGAACAAGCAGGCCGGCATGTTCTTCCTCGGCTCGTTCCTCACGGGCGCGATGAAGCCGGAGAATCAGCCGGACATCGACCTGTTCCCGTTCCCGATGGTCAAGCCGAAGTGGGGGCAGGACTCGATCGACGCCCCGATCGACGGCTACATGCTCTCGAAGAAGCCGAAGAACCTTGCCGGCGCGAAGGCACTGGTCGGATTCCTCGGTACCGCCCCGGCCATCGACGCCTACCTGAAGATCAACTCGGGCAACCTCGGCGCCAACAAGAAGACGAATACGGCGGCCTACTCGCCGTTGCAGAAGAAGGGGGCGAAGCTGATCGCCTCCACCAAGAACATCGCGCAGTACATGGACCGCGACACGCGGCCCGACTTCGCCTCGACGGTGATGATTCCGTCGCTGCAGGCGTTCCTCAACAACCCGGGCGACATCAACGGGCTCGTCAAGAGCATCCAGAAGCAGAAGGTGGCGATCTTCGGATCGTGAGTTAGGCTGCACTCGGCGCGATGGCGACCGACATCGCAACGAGCACGAAAGAGGGCGGCGCGCGCAAGCGGAGGCGCGCCGTCCGCCTCTCGACCTGGGATCGTGTAGCGCTCGCGGTCATGATCGGGATCCCCGTCTTCGTGACGGGTGGCCTGATCTGGTTCCCGACCTTCGCGTCGATCGGGCTTTCGTTCACGAACTGGGACGGGATCGGTGGCCTGCACACGATCCACTGGACCGGGACGACGAACTACCGCCAGATCGCGACCATCTACCCGGCGTTCTGGCCGGCGTTCAGGCACAACCTCTACTGGCTCGCCGCGCTTGCCTTCGTCGGAACGCCGTTCGGGATGATGCTCGCCTACCAGCTCGACAAGCGGATCCGTGGCTCGCGGTTCTACCAGAGCATGTTGTACATCCCGGTTGTGATCGCCCCCGCGATCATCGGCCTGATCACCGAGCTGATCCTGTCTCCCCAGCAGGGTCTCGTCAGCAGCCTCTTCGCCGACCCGCGGCACGGGCACGTGATCGACTGGCTGGGGAATCCGAGCGTCAGCCTGTGGGCTGTGCTCCCGTTCGCCTGCTGGCGGCACGCGAGCTACGTGATGATCCTCTACCTGGCCGGCTTGAAGGCGCTCGACCCCTCGCTGCGCGAGGCCGCGGCGATCGACGGCGCAAGCGAGGTGCAGGCGTTCTTCAAAGTCGTCCTGCCCGCTCTGAAGCCGATCAACATCGTGCTCGTGGTGATCACGGTGATCGAGGCGTTGCGCGCCTTCGACATCGTGTACATCATCAACCGCGGGCGCAACGGCCTCGAGCTCCTCTCGGTCCTGATCACCGACAACATCGTCGGCGAAGCGAGTCGGATCGGCTACGGGTCGGCGATCGCGGTCGTGCTGCTCACGATCTCGCTCGTCCCGATCGTGATCTTCGTGTGGAACAGCTTCCAGGAGGCGGACGCATGAGCACGACGACCGTGGATGCAGGGACGGTGCGGCGGCGGAAGCAAGAAGCGCATCAGCCCGCGACGGATCGCCCTCCACGCGTTCCTGATCCTGACGGTCCTCCTCTGGGTATCGCCGATCCTGTGGGCGATCTTCACCGCGATGCGGCCGTACGCAGACACCGCCGCTAGCGGCTACGTCTCGTGGCCGAAGCACTTCAACTTCGACAATTTCCAGACACGCCTTCACCCAGTCCAACATGCAGCATTACTTCTGGAACACGATGATCGTCGCGCTCCCGTCGATCTTCCTGATCCTTCTGTTCTCGTCGGCGGTCGCGTTCGTCGTCTCCCGCTTCAGCTACTGGTTCAACGTCCCTCTGCTGATCTTCTTCATGGCGGCGAACCTCCTGCCGCAGCAGGTGATCCTGCAGCCGCTGTACCGCCTCTACCTCTGGTTGCCTCTCCCGTACTGGCTCTCGGACAGCGGCGTCTTCTACGACTCGTACATCGGGCTGATCGCGATCAACGTGGCGTTCCAGACGGGCTTCTGCACCTTCGTGCTCGCCAACTACATGAAGACGATCCCGAAGTCGCTGAGCGAGGCGGCCCGGGTGGACGGCGCAGGCGTCGTGCGGCAGTACTTCCAGATCATCCTGCCGCTCAGCCTGCCGGCGCTCGCGGCGCTCGCGACGCTCGAGTTCACGTTCATCTACAACGAGTTCCTCTGGCCCTTGATCCTGATCTCGACCGGCGACAAGCTCCCGATCACGACTGCGCTGAACAACCTCCAGGGAGAGTTCTTCACGGACAACAACCTGCTGGCGGCGGGAGCGCTCCTGACCGCGATCCCGACGCTGCTCGTGTTCGTCGTCCTCCAGAAGTACTTCGTCAACGGGCTCACTCTCGGAGCGACCAAGGAATGACACGGATCGCCTTCATCGGTGCCGGCAGCGTCGTCTTCACGAAGAACCTCCTCGGCGACATCCTCGACTATCCCTGCGCTGCAGCGAGGTCGAGATCGCGCTCCACGACATCGATCCCGACCGGCTCGAGACCGCCGAGGCGATGGCGAAGTACGTCGCATCGGTACGAGGTGCAAGCCCTCGAATCAGCACCCATCTCGAGCGCCGTTCGGCGATCGAGGGCTCTGATTTCGTGCTCAACATGGTCCAGATCGGCGGCCACGAGGCGACGCTGCGCGACTTCGAGATCCCCTCCCGCTACGGGCTACGGCAGACGATCGGCGACACGCTCGGAATCGGCGGCATCTTCCGCACGCTGCGCACGGCAGATCACATGCTGGCGCTCGGACACGAGCTGGCCGAGCTCTGTTCCCGCGAGGCCTGGTTGCTGAACTACACGAACCCGATGGCCGCTCTCTGCGAGCTCGTCTACAAGGGCACGCCCGACGAAGAACGTGGTCGGGCTCTGCCACTCCGTCCAGTTCACGATCGAGGATCTCTGCGCGCTCGTCGACGTGCCCGAGAGCGAGATCACGTTCCTCTCCGCGGGGATCAACCACCAGGCGTTCATCCTCCGGTTCGAGCAGGGTGGCGAGAGCCTCTATCCCAGGCTGGATGCTCGCATCGCAGGCGACGCGGAGCTTCAGCGGCGCGTGCGCGTGGCGCTCTATCGGCGGTTCGGGTTCTACCCGACGGAGTCGAGTGAGCATGCCGCCGAGTACGTCCCCTGGTTCATGGGCCACGACGACGAGGTCGAGCAGTACCGGATCCCGATCGATGATTACATCTCCCGCAGCGAGGCAAACCTCGTGGAGTACGCGCGCGTGAAGGAGTCTCTCGCGCGTGGGGAGACGATCGAGGTGGCGCGCTCGAACGAGTACGCGTCCACGATCATCCATTCGATCGTCACCGGCGAGCCGTCCGTGATCTACGGCAATGTGCAAAACACCGGCTTGATCAGCGACCTTGCCGGACGGCGCCTGCGTCGAGGTCCCGTGTCTCGTCGATCGCACGGGGTTCGTCCGACGGTGGTGTCGGACTATCCGGCCCAGTTGGCAGCGCTGAATCGAACCTACGTGAGCGTCGTCGACCTGACAGTGCGAGCCGTGCTCGAGAGCCGGCCCGACCACGTCCGCCACGCAGCGATGCTCGACCCGGCGACCGCCGCAGTGCTGACGCTGGCCGAGATCGACGCGCTCTGCGACGACCTGACTCTGCGCCCACGGAGACCTCATGCCGCTCGGCTTGCGAGCGGCAGGCACACAACCACTCCGCACGATGACAAGGAGCAACCTGTGAGCGGGATCACGCTCGACGCAGTGACGAAGGTGTATCCGAATGGCGTCAAAGCCGTCGACGCTCTCTCGCTCGAGATTGCCGAGGGTGAGTTTTGCGTTCTCGTCGGCCCCTCCGGCTGCGGGAAGTCGACCCTCTTGCGCATGATCGCGGGTCTCGAGGAAATCACCGACGGAGACCTGATGATCGGCGGCGTCGACGTCACGGAGAAGCCGCCGCAGGAGCGGGACATCGCCATGATCTTCCAGAACTACGCGCTCTATCCGCACATGACGGTGAGGGGGAATCTTGCCTTCGGGCTCAAGCTGCGAAAGGTTCCGAAGGCGGAGTGGCAGCGGCGGGTGGATGAGGTCGCAGAGACGCTCGGGCTCGGAGACCTGCTCGACCGCAAGCCTTCCGCGCTTTCGGGCGGTCAGCGGCAGCGGGTCGCGATGGGCCGGGCGATCGTCCGCGAGCCGAAGGCGTTTCTGATGGACGAACCGCTCTCGAACCTCGACGCGAAGTTGCGCGTCTCGATGCGGGCCAACCTCGCGAAGTTGCACGAGCGCCTCAGGGTGACAACCGTCTACGTCACACACGACCAGGTCGAGGCGATGACGCTGGGGCAGCGAGTTGCTGTGTTGCGCGACGGGTTGCTCCAGCAATACGACACGCCGCAGAATCTCTTTCGCCACCCGGCGAACCTCTTCGTTGCTGCGTTCATCGGGTCGCCGTCGATGAACCTCGTCGATGCGGCGATCGACGGAGATCGGGTGCTGTTCGCCGGCTTCAACCTGGCGCTGCCGGCGGGGTCGCCGCTCGCGGGGCAGGATCGGAAGGTCATCCTGGGGATCAGACCGACGGATTTCGACCACGCCGAAACCGCGCAGGCGGACTTCCCGCGCATCACCGTGCGTGCCGACATCGTGGAGGACCTCGGCTCGGAAAGCCACGTGATCTTCAGCGTCGACGCCCCAACGGTGAGCGCGGAGGCTGTTCGAGCGGCAACAGAGGCGACGGAGGACGAGGGCATGTTGTTCGCAGGCGACCAGCGGGCTGTCTTCACTGCCAGCCTCGATGCTCGCCGCACCGTTTCGCCCGACACCGACGTCATGCTCGCGGTCGATCACAGGCGTTTCCACTTCTTCGACCCGACCACGGGCCTCGCCCTCGCGACGCCACCGACGGCCGGCGCCGACGCGTAGGGCTTCGCGTCCGGCCTAGGCGGAGGCGGAGATGCACCATGCCGGCGGCGACGGTGTCGTTCGTCGCTTCGTCGACGAGGATGAACGCGCCTGTCGTGCGGTTTTCGGTGTACGGGTCGACGAGCAGCGGCGCCGAGAGGCGCAGGCGCACGTTGCCGATGTCGTTCAGCACCATCTCGGAGGCGTCGCGCTGTTCGAGCGTGTCCATGTCCACGACTCCGTCGATGCCGTCGACAACTGCGCGCACGGTACGCGTCGTGTGCTTGACGCCGAGTCGCGTGCCAGGCGAAAGCGGCCGTTCGCTCATCCAACACAGGGTCGCCTCGAGTTGGCGCGCGCAGACAGGCTGGTTCTCCGGGTCGACGAGCATGTCGCCGCGCGGCACGTCGATCTCGTTCTCGAGCCTGATCGTGACCGACATCCCGGGCGTTGCTTCGCCGATCGGGCCGTCGGACGTCTCGACCGAAGCGACACGGGTGCGCAGCCCGGACGGGAGCACGAGCACGTCGTCACCCGCCCGCCAGATGCCGCCTGCGACCTGGCCTGCGTAGCCGCGGTAGTCGTGGTACTCGTCGGACATGGGGCGGATCACCCACTGCACGGGGAAGCGGCGGTCGGTGAGGTTGCGATCGCCGTCGAGCTCGATCGACTCGAGGTGCTCGAGGAGCGTCGGCCCGTGCCACCAGCCGATCCTGTCGGCGGGCTCGACGACGTTGTCGCCGTGGAGCGCAGCGATCGGGATCGCCACTTCGTCTTTGACGCCGAGCGCCGCGGTGAGCTTGTTGAGCTCCTCTGCGATCTCGTTGAATCGCCGCTCGTCGAAGTCGACGAGGTCCATCTTGTTGACGGCGAAGACGAGATGGGGAACGGCGAGCAGCGAGGCGATCAGCGTGTGACGACGGGTCTGCTCGATCACGCCCTTGCGCGCGTCGAGCAGCACGACGGCGACGTCGGCGGTCGAGGCGCCGGTGACCATGTTGCGCGTGTACTGGACGTGCCCGGGCGCGTCGGCGAGCTGGAAGCGGCGGCGCGGGGTGACGAAGCCGCGGTAGGCGACGTCGATCGTGATCCCCTGCTCGCGCTCGGCGCGGAGGCCGTCGGTGAGCAGCGCCAGGTTGACGTAGCCGTCGCCGCGGCGCTCGCTCGTCTCCTCGACGTGCTCGAGCTGGTCGACGAGCACCTGCTTCGTGTCGTAGAGCAGCCGGCCGATCAGCGTCGACTTGCCGTCGTCGACGGAGCCGCACGTGACGAGTCGGAGCAGTCCGCGCCCGGTGTCCGCGTCGGTCTCGGCCGGGAGCAGATCAGAAGTACCCGACACGCTTCCTGTCTTCCATCGCAGCCTCGGAGGCGCGATCGTCGGCGCGGGTCTCGCCGCGCTCGGTGACCCGGGTCGCGGCGATCTCGGCAACGACATCGTCGAACGACGTGGCGTGCGAGCGCACCGCACCGGTACAGCTCATGTCGCCGACGGTGCGGAAGCGCACCCATTCCCTGAACGGCGTCTCGCTCTCGTATCGCTCGATCACGTCGGACGTCGCGTAGAGCATCCCGTCCCGCTCGAACACCTCGCGCTCGTGCGCGTAGTAGATCGACGGCAGCTCGAGGCTCTCGCGGGCTACGTACTGCCACACGTCGAGCTCGGTCCAGTTGGAGATCGGGAACACCCGCACCTGCTCGCCCTTGCGGATCTTGCCGTTGTAGAGGCTCCAGAGCTCGGGCCGTTGGGCACGCGGATCCCACTGTCCGAAGTCGTCGCGGAACGAGAAGATCCGCTCCTTCGCGCGTGAGCGCTCCTCGTCGCGCCGGGCGCCGCCGATAGCGGCGTCGAACTGGTTCGACTCCATCGCGTCGAGCAGCGTCGTCGTCTGCAGCTGGTTGCGCGACGCGCGCGGGCCGGCCTGCTCGACGACGCGGCCTTTGTCGATCGACTCCTGCACCGAAGCGACGACGAGCCGCTCGCCGAGCTCGGCGACGCGGCGGTCGCGGTACTCGATCACCTCGGGAAAGTTGTGGCCCGTGTCGACGTGCATCAGCGGAAACGGGAAGCGGCCGGGACGGAATGCCTTCTCGGCGAGGCGCAGGAGGACGATCGAGTCCTTGCCGCCCGAGAACAGCAGCACCGGCCGCTCGAGCTCGGCCGCGACCTCGCGCATGATGTGGACGGCCTCCGCCTCGAGCTCGTCGAGGTGGGAGCGTTGCAGGAGCGTCGCCATCAGTCGACGTGGAGCCCGCACTCGGTCTTGCCCGTACCGCTCCAGCGCCCCTCGCGCCCCTCGCCAGGCTCCGTGCAGTGGGTGCAGCCGATCGACGCATAGCCCCTGCGCGTGGAGCGCGTTGACGGGCAGCTCGTGCTCCTCGATGTAGGCGACGACGGCGGCTTCGGTCCAGTCGGCCAGCGGGTTCGCCTGCCACAGCTCGTGGCGCTCGTCCCAGCCGAGCTTCGGCGTTTCGGTGCGCGTGGGGGACTGCTCGCGACGTCTTCCCGTGATCCACCCGTCGAGCCCGGCGAGCGCTTCGCCGAGCGGTGCGACCTTGCGGATCGAGCAGCAGAGCGCCGGGTTCGAGGCCCACAGTGCGTCGCCGTGTGCGGCGGCCTGGCGGCCGAGCGAGGGCCCTTCGTAGACCTCGACCTTGATCCCGTAGCGCTTCTCGACCTGGCGCCAGACGTCGTAGGTCTCGGGAAAGAGCACGTGGGTATCGAGGGCGAAGACCCGCGCGTCGGGAGCGATGCCGAGCAGCAGGTCGAGCAGTACCGACTCCTCCTTCTGGAAGGAGCACGCAAGGGAGAGTCTCGGGTGGAAGTGCTCGACCATCACGCCGAGTACCTCGGGCGCTGTCAGCGCCTCCGGATCGGCGTCGCCGACGAGGGTGCGGATGTCCGTTTCCATCACGGGAGAGGATATCAGGTGATGAGGAGGAGTTATGCGTTGCATTAGGACTTCTAACACCTGGAGGCTTGACGCCTCTTGACTGAGCGTCGAGGGCGTCCTCGCTCTCTCCTATACTGGCGTCCAGTAGTGGACGACCACCCACCTAGTACCGCGGCCCCGGGGATCGGGGCATGACGGTTTCCCTCGAGCTTCTCGCTGTCGCCGTGTTGATCCTGCTCAACGGCTTCTTCGTCGCGGCCGAGTACTCGCTCGTGACCGTGCGCCGAACTCGGCTCAAGGAGCTCGCCGACGAAGGCAGCCGCCCTGCACGCGCGGTGATGCAGATCACGAGCGACCCGCCGCACTTCATCGCGGCGATGCAGCTCGGCGTCACGCTCACCTCCCTCGCAATCGGCGCGATCGGCGAGGCGGTGCTGTCGGATCTGTTCGGGACCTGGCTCGGCACGTTCCTTGCCGTCCTGCTCGCCTTCATGGTCATCACCTTCATGCACGTCGTCGTCGGCGAGCTCGTGCCGAAGGGGCTCGCGCTCAGCTACTCGGAGCGCATTGCCCTCGGCGTCTCCGTTCCGGTGCGCGGCTTCTTCTTCGTGTTCAAGCCGGTTATCTGGCTGCTTCAGACCTCGAGCGACTCCGCCCAGCGCGCTGATCGGGATCGACCCGAGCAAGACCGAGGGCGCGGCGCACTCGGAGGCCGAGCTGAAGATGCTGCTCGAGGTTTCGACCGAGCACGGCGAGATCGAGCAGGACGAGCGCGAGATGCTCTACAAGGTCTTCGACTTCGCCGACAAGGAGGCGTCGGACGTGATGGTGCCGCGGCCCGAGGTGGTCGGTATTTCCGTCGAGATGGCACCCGAGGAGGCGCTCGCGGCGGTGCTCGACTCTCCGTACACCCGCTATCCCGTCTATCGCGAGTCGCTCGACGAGATCGTCGGGATCCTCCACGTGCGCGATCTCGTCTCGGCGTTGCACGACCGAGGGATCGCCGAGGTCGAGCTTGCCGCTCTGCTGCGACCGGCCTACGTCGTGCCGGAGACGAAGGATCTCGCGGCGCTGCTCGCCGAGTTCCGGCGCACGAACCAGCACATGTCGGTCGTGGTCGACGAGTACGGGGCGACGCAGGGCATCGTCACGCTCGAGGATCTGCTCGAGGAGATCGTGGGCGAGATCGAGGACGAGTTCGACCTTCCCGACGAATCGGTCGAGCGGGTCGACGAGACGACGATCCGCATCGACGGCACCTTCCCGATCGACGACTTCAACGAGGAGTTCGGGACGACGCTCGAGCACGAGGACTACCACACGGTCGCGGGGTTCGTCTTCGACCTGATCGGGCGCGCAGCCGAGCCCGGTGACGAGGTGCGCTCGGACGGTCTGCGCCTGACCGTGCTCGAGGTCGAGGGATCGCGGATCCAGCGGCTCGAGGTGGAGTTCCTGCCGGTTCCAGCGGGCGCCGACGAGGAAGGCGAGGCGGCGTAGCCCGCACCGGTGCGAGTGTCGTCGGGCGGTGACTCACCGCTCCGGCACCGCGATTTCGTCCTCTTCCTCGGCGTCATGGCGGCGTCCGGGTTCGCGGTCGAGATGTCGTTCGTCGCGATCGGCTGGCAGGTGTACGCGGTGCGGGGCAACCCGCTCGACCTCGGGCTCGTCGGGCTCGCGATGTTCATGCCGCTGCCGCTCCTCGCGCTCCCCGTCGGGCACCTCGCCGACCGCTTCCCGCGGCGGACGCTGATCGCGATCGCGATCGTGCTCGAGACGGTGATCATGCTCGGCCTGCTCGCGGTGACGCGCGCGGGTGCGAGTGAGACGTGGCCGTTCTTCGTGCTCGCGTTCGCGACGGGTGTCGCGGCGGCGCTCGGCTCGCCGGCTGCACGGGCAATGACTCCGTCGCTCGTCCCGCGCGAGATCCTCGTGACGGGCGTTCGCGCAACGTTCGGTCGTTTCGCAGGCGTCTGTGATCGTCGGTCCTGCACTCGGTGGTCTCCTGTTCGCGTTGCATCCCGAGCTCGTCTACGCCGTCGCCGCGTCGCTGTCGGCGTGTCGCGCTGCTCGCGACGCTGCTGCTGCGGGCCGGGCGCGATCCGGCCGGCGGCGGGTCGCCCGACCTCGCGAGCTTGCTCGGCGGCGTGCGCCTCGTGCGCAGGACGCCCGTGCTGCTCGGTGCGATCTCGCTCGACCTGTTCGCGGTGCTGTTCGGCGGCGCGGTGGCCCTGCTGCCGGTCTTCGCCAAGGACATCCTCGGGGTTGGGCCGGCAGGGCTCGGGCTGCTGCGGGCGGCTCCCGCGGTCGGCGCGCTCTGCTCGGCGATGGTGTTGACGCGCTGGCCGGTGCGCGAGCGGGCGGGGCGGACGCTGCTCACGGTGGTCGGGATCTACGGCGTCACGATCATCGTCTTCGGGCTCTCGACGACGATGTGGCTGTCGCTGCTCGCGCTCGCGGCCGGCGGCGCCGCCGATCTGGTGAGCGTCGTTCTCCGGCAGACGATCCTGCCGCTCGTCACTCCCGACGAGCTGCGCGGTCGCGTGACCGCCGTCGAGATGGTGTTCATCAGCGCCTCGAACGAGCTCGGAGCGTTCGAGTCGGGCGTCGCGGCGGCGCTGATCGGGGCGGTGCCGGCGGTCGTGCTCGGCGGCGTCGTCACGGTCGCGATCGCCGTCGGCTGGACGCGTTTCTTCCCCGCGCTCGCCCATGTCGATCGCCTCGACGACCTGCGGCCGGCTCCTACGGCCACGTCCTGAAGAGCAACTCGTCCAGCAGCGACGCCAGGAGCGCGAAGCCGGGGCTTGGGCTAGCGGCGGGCCTGGCGTAGCAGGCCCGCCGCGCCGAGGTTGCGGATCGAGGCGTCGACGAGCTCGATCGGATGCAGCGCCGGCAGCGGGTTGCCGGCCCGGCGCAGAGCGGATGCGACCTGCACGAGGCAGCCGGGGTTCGCGCTCGCGTAGACCTGGGCGCCTGTCGCCAGCACGTGCCGCGGCCTTCCGGTCTCCGAGTTGGCGGGCCGCGTCGGCCTGGGTGACGTTGTAGATCACCGGCGCTGCCGCAGCAGATGTCCTGCTCGGCCGGCTCGACGACCGTCAGGCCCGGGATCCGCGCGAGCGAGGTCGCCGACGAGAGCGGCAGCCGCTGGGCGTGGCGGAGATGGCAGGAGTCCTGCATCGCGACGGTGAGGTTCAGCGGGTGCCGTGGGCGCGCGTGGCTCGACGCCCGCGAGGAACTCGCCCAGGTCTCGCACGCGCGCCGAGAACGCCGCGGCGCGCTCCGCCCACGCGGGATCGTCGCCGAGCACGTGCCCGAGCTCCTTCAGGTGCGAGCCACAGCCGGAGCTGTTCACGATCACGGTCTCGACGCCGTCGAACGCATCGATCACGCGACGGGCGAACGCGCGTCCTTCGTCACCCCGGCCCGCGTGCATCGAGAGCGCACCGCAGCATCCCTGCGGCGGCGCCACGACCTCGTATCCGTCGGCCGCCAGCACCCGTGCGGTCGCGGCGTTGACGGATCCAAACACCACGGACTGCACGCAACCTGTGAGAATGGCAACACGTCCGCGCGTCTCGCCACGCGCGGGCGTACTTCGTTCCGGCTTCTCGGTCGAGCGCCAGGGCGGCGCGATCTCCGTCATCGCTCCGAGGCGCCCCGGGAGCGGCAGCTTGCGGCCGAGCGGCGCGAGGCGCAGCGCCGGGCCCATTCGCCGCGGGTAGGGGAGGAGCTTGAACAGCGCTCCGCGCACGAGCCGGTCGCCGAACGGGCGCCGCGTCTGCGTCTCGATCGTCTCGCGCGTCGCCTCGATCAGCCGGTCGTACTGGACGCCCGAGGGGCACGCGGTCACGCAGGCCATGCAGCCGAGGCAGAGGTCGAAGTGGCCGGTGACCGTCGAGTTGAGCGAGATCGTGCCGTCGAGGTGCGATTCCATCAGCTGGATCCGGCCGCGGGGCGAGTCCATCTCCTCGCTCCAGAGCAGATACGTCGGGCAGGTCGGCAGGCAGAAGCCGCAGTGCACGCAGTCGCTCGTCAGCGAGCGGAGCACGTCGGGCGCGGCGCTCACGCGAGCACACCCTGGGGATCGAAGCGGGCGCGCACGCGCTCCTGGAGCAGCCGCACCGGCTCGGGCGTCTCGTCGGGCACGGGGTCGGGCAGGTAGGCGACTCCGGCGGCCGGCCGTACGACGCGCCTCCGGAACGCGCTCGAGGAGCTCGCGGAGCGACCCGGGGGCGAACGACGACGCGTCCCTGCGCGGCTGCCTGTCGGGAGCGCGACTCGTCCCACACAGACGCGTCGGTCTCGCGCCCGCCGACGAGCGCCCGGGCACGACTCGACCTGAGCGGCCACCGCTGCGGCACCTCCTTCGAACAACACTGCGACCCGACCTGGGTGAAGGACATCGAGCGCGCTCGGGAACGAGCTGCGAGGCGAGCAGCGAGGCGACGACCGACGCCGCGATCGTCGCTCTCGACGACGACGGTGGCGGCCGCCACGGGAGTGGGGTGGAGGCGCAGGCTGACCCGGCCGATGAAGGCGAGCCGGCCCGCGAGCCGCAGACGAGCTTGCCGAGGTCGTAGCCGGCCACGTTCTTCACCACCTTGCCGCCCGCGTTGACGACGGTGCCGTCGGCGAGCACGAGCGTGACCCCGAGGACGAGGTCGCGCGGCGCGCCGAACCGGTGGCGCAGCGGGCCGGAGAGGTTGGCGGCGAGGCAGGCACCGATCGTCGGGTCGCCGGGCGGGTCGAGCGACAGTCGCTGTCCGACGGGGGCGAGTGCGGCCGCGAGTGCGGAGAGCCGCATACCGGCCTCGACGGTGCAGGTGAGATCGCCTGCCTCGTGCTCGAGCAGCCGGTCCATTCCCGAGGCGTCGAGATCCGAGCCGATCCGCACCGTCCGTCGCCTCGGCCGTTGCCGCCCGCAGCGCAGCGGCGGCCTCGTCCAGGCTAGAAACGCTCGGCAAGGCCGACCAGCTCGAGAGGATGCTGCCTGTACGGGCCCGGCACCTCGCCGCAGAGGCGCGGCGTCGGGAGCACCTTGCCGGGGTTTGCGATCCCGTCCGGGTCGAAGGCGCGCCGCAGCCGCTCGAACGCCTCGAGATCGCGCTCGGAGAACATCTTCGGCATCGAGCACGCCTTGTCGACGCCGACACCGTGCTCGCCGGTGAGCGAGCCGCCGGCGTCGAGGCAGGCGGTGAGGATCTCCTCGGCCAGCACCTTCGCCGCCTCGGTCTCGCCCTTGGCAGCGTCGTAGAGGACGAGCGGATGCAGGTTGCCGTCGCCCGCGTGGAAGACGTTGCCGACCCGCAGTCCGTGCTCCCTCGAGAGCTCGCCGATCCGCCGCAGCACCTCGGGCAGCTTCGTGCGCGGCACGACGCCGTCCTGCACGTAGTAGTTCGCCGACACGCGGCCCATCGCCGCGAACGCGCCCTTGCGGCCGAGCCAGAGGAGCGCGCGCTCGGCCTCGTCGCGCGCCACCCGCACCTCGAACGCGCCGCACCCGCGGCAGATCCGGTCGACCGCCGCCGTGTCCTCCTCGACCTGCACGGCGATCCCGTCGAGCTCGACGAGCAGGAGCGCCTCGGCCCCGTCCGGGATAGCCCGGCCGGTAGGCCTGCTCGGCGGCGAGAATCGTGATGCTGTCCATCATCTCGATCGCGGCCGGCAGGATCCCGGCCGAGACGATCGCAGAGACGGCTGCGCCGGCCTCGTCGGTCGATCTGAATGCCGCCAGCTGCGTCGTCACGGCTTCGGGCTTGCGGAGGACGCGCAACGTGATCTCGGTGGCGATCCCGAGCGTCCCCTCCGAGCCGATGAAGACGCCGAGCAGGTCTGGCCCGTCCGGGATCGAGCGCCTTGCCGCCGAGCTCGACGATCTCACCGTCCGGCAGCACGACCTTCAGCCCGGTGACGTGGTTCACGGTGAAGCCGTTCTTGAGGCAGTGGGCGCCGCCCGAGTTCTCCGCCACGTTGCCGCCGATCGTGCAGACCTGCTGGCTCGAGGGATCCGGCGCATAGAAGTAGCCCGTCCGCCGCCACGGCGCGGGTCACGTCGAGATTGGCAACGCCGGGCTCGACCACGACGCGCTGCGAGGCGAGGTCGACTTCGAGGATCCGGTTCATGCGGGCGAGCGAGATGACGACTCCGTCCGCGACCGGAAGCGCTCCGCCGGACAGCCCGGTGCCGGCGCCGCGGGCGACGAACGGCACGCGCTCGCGCGCGCAGATACGGACGACCCCCTGCACCTCGGCGGTCGTTCCGGGGAGGACGACGAGCTCCGGAGTGGCGCGCCAGCCCGTCAGCCCGTCGCAGTCGTAGACGCGGAGTTGCTCCGGCTCCGTGATCAGCATGCGCAGCCCCGACGACGGCTCCCAGCTCGGCTCGGACGGCGAGGGAGAGCGGCATCTCGCGAGTCTACTGGGAGCCGAAATCGCGCCTCAGATCGAGCGCCGCAGTCGCTTGCGCGGTTGCGTAGGATCGCGTCCATGGTTCCCATCGATCGCCCAGGCAAGATCATCTGCGTCGGCCTCAACTACAAGGATCACGCCGAGGAGCAGGGCGTCGAGCCGCCGTCGGCGCCGCTGTTCTTCGCCAAGTACACGACCGCCCTGATCGGGCCCGGCGACGCGATCGTGATCCCGCCGGTCGTCGAGCAGTGCGACTACGAGGCCGAGCTCGGTGTCGTGATCGGGCAGACCGTCAAGAACATCTCGAAGGAGAGCGCGTTCGAGGCGGTCGGCGGCTATCTCGTCGCCAATGACGTCTCGGCCCGCGATCTCCAGTTCGCCGACAAGCAGTGGACGCGCGGCAAGTCACCCGACACGTTCTGTCCCGTCGGGCCACTCGTGCCTGCGTCCGAGGTGCCCGATCCACACGCGCTCCGGATCCGCGCCATCGTCTCCGGCGAGACGCTGCAGGACTCGACCACGGCGAACCTGATCTTCGGGATCGACGAGATCATCAGCTACGCCTCTCGCACCTCGACGCTCGAGGCCGGCGATCTGATCCTCACCGGCACGCCCGCCGGGGTCGGCGTCTTCCGCACGCCGAAGCGACTGTTGCAGCCGGGCGACACCGTCACGATCCAGATCGACGGGAGTCGGCGAGATCACCAATCCGGTGATCGCCGGCTGAGGCCTGCCGATGGCCGCGATCGCCCGCACCGTCCTGCGCGACCAGGTCAAGGACATTCTTCTCCAGCGGATCGCAAGCGGCGAGCTCGCACCGGGTGCGCGTCTCGTCGAGACGCGAATCGCTCACGAGCTCGGCACGAGCCAGGCTCCGGTTCGTGAGGCTCTCCGCGATCTCGAGTTGCTGCGGCTCGTCGAGTCGGAGCCGTACCGCGGCGCGCGCGTGCGGGTGTTCGACGAGGAGGAGATGCTCGAGGTGTACCCCGTGCGCGCGGCGCTCGAGGAGCTCGCGGCCCGGCTCGCGGCCGAGAATCTCGGCGGTGACGTCACCGTGCTCGAGGCGGAGCTCGAGGCCATGCGCGACGCGGTCAGGCTCGACGACACGAACGCGCTCGTCCGGCACGACATCGCCTTCCACCGGCTGATCGTCGAAGCGTCCGGCAACGCGGTGCTCGCGCAGTGCTGGAAGTCGCTCGGCGTCGAGGGCCGGATCACGGTGGCTCTGTACAGCACCTACATGGACGCCGGCGAAGCCGCCGAGCGCCACGTACCTCTGCTCGAGGCGATCCGCTCGCAGAGCCCGGCCGTGGCGGGTCGCGAGGCGCGCAAGCACGTCGAGTTCTCGGCGAGACACATGCGAAACCACCTGAAGAGCCTCGGTCGGTGACCGTCGTCCTCGGGTGACGCTCGCTCGCGTGACGTGAGAACCCGCTCGACCGCGACGTTCGTCGCGCTCTTCCTCGCCGCGCTCACCCTCCGGCCCCAGATCGTCGGCGATCGGGCCGCTGATCCCGCAGATCCAGGACGCATTCGGGACGTCACACGCGGTCGTCGGCCTGCTCGGGACGATCCCCGTGCTCTGCATGGGTCTGTTCGCCCCGGTGGCCGCGTACCTCGCCGCCAAGATCGGGACGCGACGGGCGATGACGATCGGCCTGGCGCTGATCGGCGTCTTCGGCATCCTCCGCGCGACGATGCCCTCGGCGTGGCTGCTCGTGCTTCTCACGTGGCCGGTCGGGGTGGGAATGGGCCTCGGCAACGCGCTCGCGCCGATCTCGGTCAAGGAGCACTTTCCGGAGCGGCCGGCGACGGGCACGGGTGTCTATGCGACCGGGATCCAGATCGGCTCGACGGTGTCGGCCGCGGTTGCCGTGCCGATCGCCGCGTGGCTCGATGGCTGGCGTGGTGCGATGATCGCGATCTCCTCCGTTGCGCTCATCTCGCTCGTCGCGTGGGTCGTGCTGACGCGGGGCGACCACCCGCACGTCGCGCCCGACGCGACGGTGCCGCGGCTGCCGTGGCGCAGCCGTACAGCGTGGCTCCTTGTCGCCAACTTCGCGTTTGCCGCCTGCGCCTACTACGGGCTGATCGCCTGGCTTCCCGATGCCTACGCGGAGCGAGGCTGGAGCGACGGCGAGGCCGGGGTGTTGCTCGCGATGTTGAACCTGACCGCGATCTTCGCCTCGTTCCTCGTGCCCTGGTCATCAGACCGGGCCGGCCGACGGGCGCCGTTCCTGATTGGGCTCAGTATGGGAGCGATTGTCGGTGCAACGATGCTTGTTGCGTTCCCCGGGCTCGCGTACGGCGCCGCGCTCCTCCTCGGAGCCTGCCAGGGCGGCCTGTTCGCGATGACGATGACGCTGCCGCTCGACTTCGAGCACACCCCGAAGCTTGTGGGCGCGCTCGTCGCGATGATGCTCGGTCTCGGCTACACGATCGCGGCCGCCGCGCCGTTCCTGCTCGGAGCGATCCGTGACGTCACGGGCTCGTTCGACGCTGTGTTGTGGACTGCAGTCGGGTTCCTCGTCGCGCAGCTCGTTTCGATCGTGGCGCTGATTCGGCGGCGCCACCGTCAGGTAGAGACGGCCTAGAGCCTGTCCCGAAAGTGCGCCACCGTCCTCGCCACTCCTTCGGCGAGCGGCGTGTGGGGGTAGGGGCCGATATCGCGTTCGTAGCCCACCGCTTCGACCGCAAACGGGAACGGGAGCTCGTCTCCGCTCCAGGTGATCTCCGCATCGGGAACGACCTCGTGGATACAGGCTACGACCTGAGCAACGTCTGCCACCTCGCCCGGCAGGTTGTGGACGGCTGCTGTCTCCGTTGCTGTGTGTGCCGCCGTTAGCGCGGCACGTGCCACGTCCGGTGCGTAGTCGTAGGTTGCCTTGCCCGAGAAGCCGATCTGGAACGGCTCGCCGTGGACGGCGGCGAGGATCGCCATCGACGGGCCGGAGGTCAGGCCCTGGTCGCGGCCGGGGCCGTACACGATCGAGGGCCGCAGCCCGATCGACGGCACGCCCGCCTCCGAGCGATAGACCCGGGCGATGCCCTCGTCGGCGAGCTTCGACACTCCGTAGAGCGTCGCCGGGCTCGTGCCTCCCGATTCCGGTGCAGGCGAGGGATCGAACGCGTTGTAGACAGCGACCGAGCTGGCATAGACCACGCACGGGATCCGGTCGAGCCTGCGCGAGACGGCGTCGAACACGTTGACGGTTCCGGCAACGTTGACGTGCATGCCGAGCGGCGGGTTGGCGCGAACGAAGGGAATCTGCAGCGCCGCGAGATGGATGACGCGCGTGATCTCGTTCTCGTCGAGCGCGCGCTCGAGCGCCGCGAGATCGGTGATGTCTCCGTTGACGAGTTCCACCCGCTCGGCGTCGCCGCCGAGGACGAGCTCGAGGCGGCCTCGATCAGTCCCCAGGTCGAAGCCCACCACCACGTCGCCGTCGTCGAGCACGCACCGGCACACCCACGCGCCGAGACAGCCGAGGGCACCCGTGACGAGCACGCGATCCGGCGAGACGCCCATTCAGTAGACCGCGCGGCCGCCGGAGATGTCGAAGGTGGCCCCGGTCGAGAACGAGCACTCCTCACTCGCGAGCCAGCAGATCAGCGCCGCAACCTCGTCGGCCTTGCCCATCCGTCCCATCGGGATGCGTTCGACCATGTAGTCGATGTGGTGCTGTGACATCCCGTCGAGCATAGGTGTCTCGATCACGGCCGGGGCGATGCAGTTGACGGCGACGCCGCTTCCGGCGACGTCCTTGCCGATCGCCTTCGTCAGCGCGATCACCGCCGCCTTCGAGGCCGAGTACGCCGCTGCCATAGGGTTGCCCTCCTTGCCGGCGATCGAGGCGACGTTGACGATCCGGCCGAAGCCGCGCTCGGCCATGCCGGAGACAACGGCGCGGTTGCACCAGAAGACCCCGTCCGCGTTTGTCGCCAACACCCGCCGCCACTCGTCGTCGCTCACGTCCTGCGTGCGCAACGACGCACCCGCGATGCCGGCCGCACAGACGAGCACATCGATCGGGCCCAGCTCGGCGGTCGTGGCGGCGACCGCCGCCTCGACGTCGGCCGAAACGGACACGTCGCCGCTGAGAGCAAGGACTCCGTCCGGCCCCGAAACCTGAAGATCGAGGGTCGCGACCTGCGCCCCCTCGGCGAGCAGGCGGGCGGCGGTCGTGGCCCCGATGCCACTCGCCGCACCTGTGACGAGCGCAACTCGACCTGAGAATCGGCGGTCCGTGGTCATCTGCTCACGCCCGCTCCCAGGTGAAGCGCCGCTCGGTCGGCTCGATCCGATAGTCGTTGATGCTCGCGTCGCGCCGCTGCATCAGCCCACTCTCGGCGAACTCCCAGTGCTCGTTTCCGTGGCTGCGCCACCACTGGCCCGACGCGTCGTGGCTCTCGTACTCGAACCGCACCGAGATCCGGTTGCCGGTGAACGCCCAGAGCTCCTTGCGGAGCCGGTAGTCGAGCTCCCGCTGCCACTTCTCTTCCAGGAAGGCGCGAATCGCGTCTCTGCCCTGGAGGAACGTGTCGCGATTGCGCCACACGGAGTCCTCCGTGTAGGCGAGGCTGACGCGGGACGGGTCGCGCGTGTTCCAGGCGTCCTCCGCCATCTGCACCTTGGCGCGCGCTGTCTCGACGGTGAACGGGGGAACGATCGGACTGCTCATCGGCCTCTCCTCGGGACGGGTGGGCAACAGACTACGGCGTGCCGGCTCCGGAGAAATACCCCTCGGCGCGTTGTCGCTCCTGCAGCGCCCGTTCCGCCTCGTCTTCCTCGTGGAACAGCCGCACGAGCAGCCAGGTGATCATCGTGAAGAAGATCAGCGCCTGCTCGGTGGCCATCAGGATCCCGCCCAGGTTCTGATCCTTGGCCGCCGAGATGCCCCAGAGCCGGTCGGGGCGGGTCTCGTAGTAGCCGTAGAGCGGTGGTGCGAAAGTGAGGGCGATGCCGAGAAAGGCCGAGCCGACGAAGGCGGCAAAGACATAGGCGATGCGTCCGAGCGTCGGCACCGAGCGCGGCACGTCGCACAGCACGGGCCACCAGAACAGCAACCCGATCCCGATCATGAACAGATGCTCGGCGTTGAGCAGAACCGGCTGCCGGAGGGCCTGGTCGTAGACGCCGCCGAGATGGACGACGTACCAGCCGACGAGCCAGACGGGCAGCGCGACGAAGGGGCGGGTGACGAACGCGAAGGGACGGCCGCCGCGCCCGGCGATCGTCGGCGCGCATCGCCGGAGTGAGCCCGATCAGCAGGAGCGGGGGAGCCCAGTCGGAGATGATCACGTTCTGGAGCAGGTGGAACAGCACCAGGTAGTCGATCGCGATCGTCTCCAGCGGGGAGTTGAGCGCGATCACGATCAGGCCGATCGCCGGAGCAGAACGCCACCACTCTGACCCGGCTCGGGCGATCGCGACTGGACGCGCGCGCGTATGCCCACAGGGCACCGGCGCCGAGCACGACGAAGAGCGGCTCGAAGGTCCACGACCAGGGCGAGCTCATACGGCGACCGGCGCGATCGCGAGCGCCTCGGTGCGGCGACGCTGCGACTGGCGCAAGAGGACGACGAGCGCGACACCGACGGTGAGGCCCTGCTCCACCATCATCACGACGCCGGCGAGCCGCTGATCGGTGAGCGGCGAGATCCCGAGCAGCCGTGCGGGCTGGTCGACGTACGTCGAGAAGAGAGGCTTGAACTCGAACAGGATCACGTAGGCCAGGATCTGCCCGGTCCAGGAGCACGAGCGCGGTGAAGCCGACGCGCTCGGAAAGCGTGAGGCGACGGTGGCCGGAGGGGTCGATGATCTGCGTCCACACGAGCAGGCCGCCGACGACGAAGCTGAGGTGCATCAGGTCGTGCCAGTACGGCGTTGTGGAGTGCCGCCTCGTAGAGGCGCGGGATGTGCCAGGCGACGAGGACGATCGACCCACACCGACGTAGCTGACACCCGGGCGGAGCAGGAAGCCGAGCAGCCGTCGCAGCCAGCCGACGCGGGCGAGCGGCGCGAGCAGGTTGCGCGGGAGGAAGAACACCGTCAACGGCCCGCGTACGGCGAGCAGCGTCAGCGGCGACCCCAAGGTCGGCGAGCAGGACGTGTTGGAGCATGTGCACGCTCTGGAGGTAGCTCTCACCGATCGCGTCGATGGGGGAGACGATCGCGAGCACGGTCACGAGCACGCCCGCCACGAACAGCGGGAATCCGCGTCCACGGCGCCAGGTCGGCACGCCGGCGGCGCAGGCGGCGCCAGCCGTGGAGGAAGAAGCCGATCGCGACGATGCCGCCGCCGATCACGACCGGCTGGAACGACCACGCGCGCCACAGGTTCTCGGTTGCGAGCACAGCTGCTCAGGCTAACGCGACGTGCACCGCGCGCGCGGCCGCCTTGCCGGAGCGAACGCTCCCTCCATGTGCATGTGCCCGACCCCGGCGAGCTCGGTTCCCGCCCAGTGGATCGGGCCGACGGGCCGGGTGAGGTCGGCGCCGTAACGCGACAGCCCACCGACTCCGAACGTCGCCGCGTAGGCACCGCGCGTCCACTCCTCCTGCGACCAGTCGCGCTCGATCACCTCGACCGCGTCGAGGGCGCGCGGGCCGAAGAAGTGTGCAAGCCCCTCGAGGACGAGGCGTTGCCGTTCGCTCGGGTCGAGACGTTCCACGGCCTGCGCCTTCTCGCCGCGAGAAACGTGCAGAGAACGCCTGGCCGCCCGGCCGGCGGGGTGTTGTCGTACACCTCGCGGACGAGCTGGTAGGGAGCGAACCCTTCGCCTGAAAGCCCGTCCGCGCGCCAGAACGGCTCGTCGTAGACCGCAAGCACCTTGATCACGTCGCCCTGCGTCATCGCCTGGTGCAGGCGCATGCGCCAGGCCGGGAGGGCAGGCTCGAAGCGGATCAGGCCCGCGACGTTGGGTGGCACGGCGACGATCGCCGTGCGGGCAGCGACGCGGTGCGAGCCGGCTTCCAGCTCGACGCCGTGCTCCGTCCAGCGGAGCGTGCGAACGGGAGCGTCGAGCACGACCCGGTCACCGAGCCGTTCCGCGAGTCCGCAGCGGAATCAGCTGCGAGCCGCCGACGACACGTGAGTGGAGGCAGAGGTCGGGCTCGAACAGGTTTGCGACGCTGCCGGCGCCGGCAATCGTCGCGAGCCCGCTGAGGACCGAGAATGTGTCGGCAGGCTTCGTCATGTACGCGCCCGCCATGAAGGCGCGCAGCATGTCGCGCGCGAGCGTGTCGTCGACGTCGGCGGCGAGCCACTGCTCGAAGGTGATCGCATCGAGTTCCGGTGCGCGCGGATGATCCCACGGTGCCTCGGGGTCGAGCTCGGCCACGAGTCGCGTCGAGCTTTGCGACCGCCGCGGCGTAGGCGAGGGCCGAAGGCTCCGGGAGCGGATCGTCGTCGCCGTGGTAGCGGTGACCGACGCCGTCCGCGTCGATGTACAGGTGGTCGCCTTCGCGGTGGGCGTGGAACAGCTCGATCCCGAGCTCTCCGAGCAGCGCGTGCATCTCGCTCTGGTAGGGCGCGATCCACTGGCCGCCGAGCTCGTTCGGCTCGCCACCGATCTCGGTGTTGAGGACGCCGCCCGCCGACGCGGTCGCGTGCCTCGAGGACGATGACGTCTCGGCCGGCCGCGGCAAGCTCGGTGGCGGCGACGAGGCCGGCGATGCCGGCCCCGATCACCGCGACGTCCGCGCTCCTCTCCCTGACCATGCGGTCAGGATCTTCTCACATCAGGCGTCTACCGCGCCAGGTAGCCGCCGTCGACCGGGATCACGGCGCCGGTGACATAGCGCGCGTCGTCGGAGAGCAGGAATGCGATCACGTCGGCGACGTCCTCCGGTGTGCCCCAGCGGCCGGCAGGGATGCGCGCGTCGATCTCGCGGCGGCGCCACTCCTCGAGCGAGTCGGTCATCTCCGTCGCGATGTATCCCGGAGCGACGGCATTCACGCGGACCCCACGTCCCGCGACCTCGTTCGAGAGCGCCTTCGTGAGTTGGGCGACGCCCCCTTTCGACGCGGCGTACGCGGTCACGTTGACGCCACCCTGGAACGACATCATCGACGCGAGCAGCACGATCGAGCCGCCGCCGCTCTCGACCATCCGTTGCGCCGCCGCCTGGGCAAGCGCGAAGACGGAGGTCAGGTTGACATCGATCACGTGCTGCCACTCGTCGAGCGTCGTCTCGAAAGCGGGCTTGCGCACGATCGTGGCCGCGTTGCAGACGAGAGCGTCGATCCGGTCCAGTCGCTCGACGGCGGCGCGCGCGGCGGCGGGATCGCGGAGGTCGGTGCCGCTCGAGCGCTCGGCGGTCTCGACCTGCCAACCGTCGGCGCGCAACCGTGCGGCAGTCGCGGCGCCGATGCCGCGACTTGCTCCCGTCACGAGCACTGTCCCCGGATCGCTGACTCCTGGATCGAT
The DNA here is from genome assembly GCA_963829285.1 of uncultured Thermoleophilia bacterium. Taxonomy (GTDB): domain Bacteria; phylum Actinomycetota; class Thermoleophilia; order Gaiellales; family Gaiellaceae; genus Gaiella. The sequence goes on from CAWHHW010000005.1 coordinate 467,449, forward strand.
TTGACGTCTCATTGAGGTGACGATGATGACAGGAGCCGACGACTGAAGGAACGCGCGGCAGACCCGGTGCTACGGGAGCGCCAGGAGCGCGCGGTTGCGCTCGTGCATTCGCTTGACCCAGGCCGAGCACGAGCTCGCGCGCGAGGCCCTCGAGCTCGGCGACACGTTGCGCCGGGCGGGTATCGACTTCGACCCTCTCACGTTCGTCGCCCTGCGCATCGTCGAGGGCAGCTGTGACCAGGACATCGATCCGGTCGAGTGTCTCAACGAGCTCGCCGCGCTCGGCTTCCTCGAGCGATCGGTCGCGCTGGCGGTCGAGCTGCTCGAAGACGCCGCCTAGATCCCGGCTCGACGCCCCGCGACGCTGCGCGCTCGTCTACCCTCAGACGATGAGCGGGTTCCGCACGATCGACGAGCTCGAGGTCGCGCTCCGGGAATCGGACTACCTGCCGGACCGCGGCCTTGCGACCGCCCTGTTCCTGTCGCTCGCGCTCGAGAAGCCGCTGCTGCTCGAGGGAGAGGCAGGTGTCGGCAAGACCGAGGCCGCCAAGGCGCTCGCGACGACGACCGGCGCGCGCCTGATCAGGCTCCAGTGCTACGAAGGCCTCGACGTCGCGCACGCCGTCTACGAGTGGAACTACCCGCGCCAGCTGTTGCACATCCGCGCGGCGCAGGAGGGAACGGTGTCCGAGGACGAGCTGTTCGGGCCCGAGTTCCTGATCCGCCGGCCGTTGCTCGAGGCGATCGACAGCGACGAGCCCGTCGTTCTCCTGATCGACGAGATCGACCGGGCCGACGAGGAGTTCGAGGCGTTCCTGCTCGAGGTGCTCTCGGACTTTCAGATCACGATTCCCGAGATCGGCACCATCAGCGCGCGTCGCAAGCCGGCTGTGATCCTGACCTCCAACCGCACGCGCGAGCTGCACGACGCGCTTGAAGCGCAGCGCGCTCTTCCACTGGATCGACCACCCGGCGATCGACCGCGAGATCGAGATCGTCAAGATCCGGATCCCCGGCATCTCCGAGCGCCTGGCCGCCGAGGCGGCGGCGTTCGTCCGCGAGCTGCGCGGCCTCGACCTGGCAAAGCCGCCCGGGGTCGCCGAGACGATCGACTGGGCGATGGCTCTCAACGCGCTCGGCCGCCAGGAGATCGACGCGGACGTCGTCGAGCAGACTCTCGGCTCGGTACTCAAGTACCGGGAGGACATCGAAGCCGTGCGCGACGAAACACTCGCCCAGCTCGTCGACTCCGCCCGCGCGGCAGCAGCGAGGGTAGGCGCCCGTGGCCGACGCCGTCGTCCGTCACGTCGTCACCTTCGGCCGTGTCCTGCGGGAGGTGGGGCTCGAGGTCGGCCCCGGCCGCGTTGCCGACGCGTTGCGCGGTATCGCTACCGTCGATCTGACCCGCCAGGAGGACGTCTACTTCGCCCTGCGCCAGACGCTCGTGTCGCGTCACGACGATCTCGACCTGTTCGACCGGGCGTTCCGCGCCTGGTTCCTGCGGGCGCCGGTCCTCGCCCCGGTGCGGACGGCTCCAGAGCCCGGCTGCGATGCGACTCGGCCGACGAATCGCTCACCGACGACAGCGACGGCATCGAGGAGGACGAGGCAGACGATCCGCCGCGAGCTCGGCGTCCTCGGCCCACGAGTTGCTGCGCGAGAAGGACTTCGCGGAAATGACGCCCGACGAGTACCGGCGTGTGCGGCGGCTGATCGCGGCGATCGCCGAGCACCGGCCGCTGCGTGCTTCGCGTCGGCGCCGCGCCCACCCACGCGGCGATCGCCTCGACCTTCGCCGCCTGATCCGTCACTCGCTGCGGACCGGCGGCGACGCTGTCGACCGTCCCTATCGCGCCCGCAAGGAGGTGCCGCGGAAGCTCGTCGTGCTCTGCGACGTCTCCGGCTCGATGGACGCATACGCGCGGGCACTCGTGTTGTTCCTCCACGCGGCCGTCGGATCCGGGCCCAGGAGTCGAGGCCTTCGCGTTCGGCACGCGGCTGTCACGCCTCACGCCCGAGCTCGGCACCCGCGACCCCGAGGCGGCCCTCGAGAAGTGCACCGAGGCCGTGACCGACTGGGGCAGCGGCACGCGGATCGGCTCCTCGCTGAAGGAGTTCAACGATCTCTACGGCAAGCGGGCGCTCTCGCGCGGGGCGGTCGTGGTGATCGTGTCGGACGGCTGGGAGCGCCAGGATCCGGAGCTCGTCGGCCGCGAGATGGCGCGACTCGCCCGCGCCGCCTACGCGGTCGTCTGGGTCAATCCGCTCGAAGGGGAACCCGGACTACCAGCCGCTCGCGGGCGGCATGCGTGCGGCGCTGCCTTACGTCGACCGGTTCCTCGCCGGCCACAATCTGCGCAGCCTGGAAGAGCTGGCCGTCGTGCTCGCCGGAATCGAGCGGAGGCATGCGGCGTGAAGGAGATCCTCGGCGATATCGAGCGCTGGCGCGAGGCGGGCGAGAAGGTGGTCGTCGCGACGGTCGTCGCCACCCGCCGCTCGGCGCCGCGACCCGTCGGCACGAGCCTCGCCGATGTCGGAGTCGGGGAAGATGTGTGGCTCCGTCTCGGGCGGCTGTGTCGAGGCGGACGTGTTCGAGAACGCGATGGACGTGATGCGCTCGGGCGAGCCGAAGCTCCTCACGTACGGGATCAGCGACGATCTCGCGTGGAGCGTGGGTCTTCCCTGCGGCGGCGAGATCGACGTGTTCGTGGAGCCGATCGAGTGAGCCTCGTGCGCCGGTTGTCGAAGCTCGTCGGCTCGAACGATCGTGCCGTGCTCTTCACCGTGGTCGAAGGCGAGCTGGTACGGGCGGCAAAGAGCTCGTCCTCGAGACCGGCGAGCGGATCGGCGGCGGCGTGCCGGTCGAGGCAACGGCGCAGTTCGACGAGATCATGCGCCGCGGCCGCACGATACTGCTCACGCTCGCCGACGGCACGAAGGTGTTCGCGGAGTGGTACGGCCCGCCGCCGCGCCTCTTCGTCTACGGCGCAGTCGACACCGCCGAGTCGGTTTGCGCCGGTGCGAAGCTTCTCGGCTGGACGACGATCGTCGCCGATGCGCGCGCCACGTTTCTCACTCCCGAGCGGATGCCCTCGGCCGACGTGCTGATCCAGAAGTGGCCGCAGGATGCGTTCGCCGACGTCGCGGCGGACAACCAGACGGCCGTCGTCGATCCTCACTCACGACGAGAAGTTCGACGAGCCGGCGTTGACGGCGGCCCTCCGGACGGAGGCGTTCTACGTGGGCGCGCTCGGCTCGCGCAAGACGGCTGCGCGCCGTCGCGAGCGGTTGCTCGAAGCAGGTATCGCGCCCGAGCAATTCGACCGAATCATGGGCCCGTGTGGCCTCGACCTCGGCGCCGACGCACCCGCCGAGACGGCGCTCTCGATCCTGGCCGAGATTCTTGCCGTGCGGTCAGGGCGCAGCGGCGGGCAGCTGCGCGAGTCGAACAACCGCATCCACGTCGAGCTCTCATGACGCCCTTCGGTGGACGGTCTACGGCAGCCCGGCCGCGAGAGCCGCAACCGCCTCTTCCTGCAGCCAGCTGAGGTAGCCGTACAGCGCCAGGGCCGGGGCTCGAGGATCGCGCTCGTCGAGCTCCTGGGAGTAGGTGGCCTCGCTGACGTCGAGTTGCGTGCCGAGGACGAGGCGCAGGCTCTCGAGCGCGCCGAGCCACGCAGTCAGCTGGGCTTCGTCGAGATGGTCGGCGTCGACTGTCAGCTCGACGACCTCGAGCGCTGCGAGCTTGTCGGCGAGCAGGCCGTCGTGGACGAGCGAGCCGTACTCGTCGTTCGCGTCTACGTCCTCGTAGGCGGGCGGAAACAGCCGCTCGAGGCTCGCGTCGCCGGTCTCGAGCAGGGCGCGAAGCTGGGCCGGCAGGCTGCGCAGCACCTCGCGCTCCTCCTCCGGCAGGCGCAGGTGGTAGCCGCCCTTTCTATCTCGGCTGATCCGTGCTGCCACGTGCTCAGTCCTGTCGCATGGTGGCCCACAGGCCGTGGCCGTGCAGCAGGGAGACGTCGTGCTCGGACTTCTCGCGGGTGCCCGAGGCGACGATCGCCTTGCCGTCCTCGTGCACCTGGAGCATCAGCTTCGTCGCCTCCGCCTCGGAGAAACCGAACAGCTTGCGGAACACGAACGCCACGTACGACATCAGGTTGATCGGGTCGTTCCAGACGATCACGATCCAGGGACTGTCGTCCTGTCTGGCCTCGTCCTCCCCGGGGAGGCGCACCTCGACGGGCGCCTCGATCGTCTGGCTCATGGTCCTATTGTGATGACTGGTCGCGCCGCGAGGTCGTCCAGCGCTCGCGGTAGTCCTCCCGGACGGGAGAGAAGACGTCGATCACGGTGGCGCCTTCCGGCCCACAATGCGCCGAGTGCTCGATGCCACCGGGGAGCGCGTAGCCCTCCATCGGCCCGAGCTCGTGAGCGATGCCGTCGACGACGAGCGCCTGCATTCCCCGCAAGACGATCCCGAGCTGCTCGTGGGGATGGCTGTGCAGTGGGACGACGGCACCCGGCTCGAACTCGATCAGGTTGATCATCGCGCTCGCTGCCGAACAACGGTCGACCCTCGACGCCGGCGGCGAGGGTGTACGGCAAGACGTCGTCGAAGCGGATGAACTGGACACCCATGGACAGCAGTATTCCATCGTGGGCAGAGTGTCTTCCGTGACCGATCCCTTCAACGCGGCGATCACCTGGCTCGACGAGCCCCTGCCGGGAGCCGTAGACGGGCTCCTTGCGGGTCGGACGCTGCTCGTCAAGGACCTGATCGACACCGCCGGCATCCGCACCACGTACGGCTCGCGCATCTACGCCGACCATGTGCCGACTCGCCACGCGAGCATCGTTCAGCGCGCGCTCGACGCGGGCGCGGTCGTGGTCGGGAAGGCCAACCTGCCCGAGTTCGCCTGGAGCGTGCTCGGGATCAACCCGTGGTACGGAACGGTGCACAACCCGCTGCATCCGGGCAAGACGACGGGCGGTTCGTCGTCCGGCAACGCGGCGGCGCTCGCGGCCGGGCTCGTCGACCTTGGCCTCGGCACCGACACCGGCGGCTCGATCCGGCTCCCGTCGGGCGCCTGCGGAACGGTCGGGCTGAAACCCCAGTGGGGCCGGCTTCCGCTCGACGGCATCTTCCCGCTCTGCCCTTCCCTCGACACCGTTGGGCCGATGGCGCGAACCGTGGCCGACGTCGCATTGTTCTGGTCCGTGCTCGCAGGTGAGCCGGTGCCGGAACCGCATCTCGACGGGCTCACGGTCGGCCTGGTGCGCCGGGCACCCGATCTCGCCGACGGCCGCGAGACCGAGGCGAGCGACGAGGCCGAGGCGTGGGTCGCCGATCTCGAACGGCTCGGGGCGAGGGTCGTCGAGGCATCGATTCCGCGCTGCTCCTGCGAACATGTGGCCGCTCTTCGACCACGAGGCGGCCTCAGAGTCACCGTGCCACGTTCCCGTCTCGCGCCGACGAGTACGGCTTCACGATCCGGCCGAAGCTCGATGCGGCCCTCCATGTCGATGCCGCCGAAGTCGCGACGGCCTACGCCGCCCTCGGCGCGTGGCGCGGGTACGAGACCGAGATCGACCTCTACGTGAGCCCGTGCATTGCGATCGACCTTCCGGCCGAGGACGTGGCCGAGCCCGAGGTGCGCCTACCGCTGTCGTCGTTCGTGCGCTGGGTCAACCTGATCGGCTGGGCCGGGCTCGCCGTCGGCAACATGCAGTTCATCGCACCGGACGACGAGATGGTGCTGGCCGCCGGGCTCGCCTGGGAGCGTCGCTAGGGGGCTAGCGCTCGGGCCGTACGAGGTTGTCAGCAGGTACACCGATCGTCTGGCTCACGGGTTCATACTTCAGACCTCGGCGGGCGGTCCGCGGTGTCGTCGCGCCGCGCATACGCACGCACGCGCGAGATCAGCGCGGCGTCTGGGCTGTCAGGGATTGCGGTTGTGTCGCTGGTTTGGGCGGCAGCCGCGTCCCGCACTGGCTTCTTCTTCTCGCGTTGACCTTCTTGGGGTTGGTCAGCCGTTTGGGCTTTTGCTTTGGCCTCGATGTTGGCGGCGCGCCGGGCCTTGGCTGCGTCGCGACGGGCCTTGTCGGCTGCTGCCTTGTCGGCCTTTGCTTTGGCCTCGATGTTGGCGGCGCGCCGGGCCTTGGCTGCGTCGCGACGGGCCTTGTCGGCTGCTGCCTTGTCGGCCTTTGCTTTGGCCTCGATGTTGGCGGCGCGCCGGGCCTTGGCTGCGTCGCGACGGGCCTTGTCGGCTGCTGCCTTGTCGGCCTTTGCTTTGGCCTCGATGTTGGCGGCGCGCCGGGCCTTGGCTGCGTCGCGACGGGCCTTGTCGGCTGCTGCCTTGTCGGCCTTTGCTTTGGCCTCGATGTTGGCGGCGCGCCGGGCCTTGGCTGCGTCGCGACGGGCCTTCTCGGCTGCCGCCTTCTCTTCCTCACGTCCCCGGCCCTTCTCCACGTCGAGTCGGGGCTCGTCTCGCTTGTCGCGTCGTCCCTCGGGAGGCAGCGCTTCCACGTCATGCTCGACCTTCTCCTGCACAAGCGCTTCGGCCGCCGGCCGCGCACGGCCGTGATGTTCCTCGTCGGCGCGGTCGTCGATGCTGTGCTCGACCTGGCGGAGCTCGGCCCGGTGGATCTTGCCGTTGGCAGTTCTTGGTAGCTCGGCGACGAACGCGATCTCGCGCGGAGACTTGTAGGCCGTCGTCGCCGCCACCACCCAATCTTGCAACTCGGCGACGAGCTCGTCGGACGACTCTACCCCGGGAGCAAGGACGACGAAGGCCTTGACGAGTTCACCCACGTCGGCGTTCGGCTTGCCGACGACGGCACACTCTGAGATAGAAGGGTGCTCGAGGAGAGCGCGCTCGATCTCGAAGGCGTTGATGGGATTTGCCGAACTGACAATGATGTCTTCGGTCCGTCCGGCAAACCATAGGTACCCGTCCTCGTCGCGTACGGCTCGATCGCCGGTCAGGTACCACGGACCTCGAAACACGGCGCTCGTCTCGTCAGGCGCATCCCAGTATTCGAGAAACAACGAAGGTGGCTTCCCCCACAGCGCGATCTCACCTTCTGTGCCCGCCGGCTGTTCATTCCCTTCGCTGTCAATCACAGCCACCGTGTGGCCAGGCGTCGGCCGCCCCATCGATCCGGTCCTGACTTGGGTGACGGGTGCATTCGCTACGAGGACCGTGCTCTCGGTCTGCCCGTAGCCTTCGCACACGGTCAATCCTGAGGCAGAGCTGAACGCCTCGCTCACCGCAGGGTCGAGCGGCCCTCCTGTCGAGACCGCGTGACGCAGGCGACCGAGGCCAAGGCGCGCCATCGACGGGTGATTCGCCATCATTCGGTACTCGTCCGGCGTCTGGCAGAGCACGGTAACGCCGAGCCGTTCAATGAGCTCGAAACGTTGCTCCAGGTCAAGGGCACCTTCGTGAATCAGGATCTCGGCTCCGCGCGACCATGGTCCGAGGAGGCTCCAGATCGATTTCGCCCAACCAGGCGTAGCAGTGCACCAGACCAGGTCGCCGGGGCGCGCGTCGAGCCAATGCTCGGCCTGGAGCCGGTTCGCCCAGGTGTACGCGTGGGTGTGTACCGCTCCCCTCGGCTCGCTCGTCGTGCCCGAGGTGTAGAGGATGAAGGCGATAGTGTCGGACTCGGTGTCATGCGTCGGCTGGACGGGCGAGAACCGTTGCAGCTCGTCGCTGACTTCCTCGACGAGCACGACCTCCACTGGCGCACTTATCCGTGCCAGTTCGCGCGCGCCCTCGGCGTCGGTAACGACGAGTTGTGCATCCGAGTGCTCACCGCGGATTGCCAGCTCGTGGGCGCGCATCGTAACGGGGCACGGAACTGTGACAAGACCTGCCTTGAGCGCTCCGAGGAGAATCGTGGGCCAGGCAGGGCTGTTCCCAACGAGCACCAGCAGCCGGTCGCCGGGAACGAGACCGCGTGCTCGCAGCAGCGCCGCCCATCGGTTCGCTCCGGACGCCACGTTTGCGAACGATCGCCGATCGATGACGCCGTAACTGTCGACGAAGGTCAGCGCTGGTCGGAGACGGTCGGCGGCGAAAGCCTCGACGACGTCGCGGGTGAAGTTGAAGCGCGCAGGAACCTGCGAGATGCCGCCACTCGACTGCACCTCGCTTGCCTGGTTGAGGCTGCGGAGGTCGTCCATCACTCGCGATCGTCGACGTCGGGCGCAGGTATGAACGCGAACACGTCGTCGAAGCGGATGTACTGCACGCCCATGGACAGTAGTATTCCATCGCGGGTAGTGCTCGACGTCCATAGCGACGCGGTCGAGGAGCCTCAGGCGGGCGCCGCGCGGCACTCGCCCCCGGGCGCGGGGCTAGTCGTCAGTCGGCTGGCCGCGTGATCCGCGTGGTCGACGCGGGGTACTTCGCGAGCATGACCGCGGGGCGCACAGGCCGGCGTGTGAAGTCGCCGCCGCAGTTCGGGCAGGCGCCGCCGAGCGGCCCTTCGACACAGTCGACGCAGAACGTGCACTCGAACGTGCAGATGCGTGCGCGATCGCTCTCGGGTGGCAGGTCGCAGTCGCAGAGCTCACAGTTCGGCCGGAGTTCCAGCATTGCCCGACCATATCCATAGGATCGGCGGGGTGTTCGACCATGTCACGATCCGGGTGACGAGCCGTGCCGCCTCGGTGGCGTTCTACGAGACCGTGCTGAGCGCGCTCGAGATCGAGACGACGTACGCCGACGACTCGTTCGTCGAGTGGGACGATTTCTCGCTGACGGAGGAGACCGACGCGAAGCCGGCAACGCGCTGCCTTCACGTCGGATTCGTGGCACCGTCGAGGGCCCATGTCGGCGAGTTCTGGCGGATCGGCCGCGCAAACGGCTACGACGACGCCGGCCCGCCGGGCGAGCGCCCTCACTACAAGCCGGACTACTACGGCGCCTTCCTGCTCGACCCGGACGGATCGAGCGTCGAGGCCGTGCACCACGGGTCACTGCGGCACGGTGGGGTGATCGACCACCTCTGGCTGCGTACCGCCGACCTCGCGGCCGCCCGCGGGTTCTACGAGGTGATCGCCCCGCACGCCGGCTTCGAGCTGCGGGACCTCTCACCGGAGCACCTCCAGCTCGTCGGCAGCAGCGGCTCGTTCTCGGTCGTCGGCGGAGAGCCGACCCGTAATCTGCACATGGCGTTCCCGGCGCAGGCGAACGCCGTCGTCGACGCGTTCCACGAGGCCGCAACAGGTGCGGGTTATCGCGACGACGGCCGACCGGGCGAGCGGTCCGTCTACCACGCGGGCTACTACGGCGCCTTCGTGCTCGACCCCGACGGCAACTCCGTCGAGGTCGTGAACCACAACCGCTAGCGGCTAGCAGGCGCCGGGAAGCGGCGTGCCGCCCGGCCCGACGAGGTGCTGCAACACGGCTCCCTGCGCAAGCTGGAGGCAGTACGACGTCGCGTCCACCCGCACGAGTGTGACCGGCGGTTGGACGACGGCGCCGACGTACGAGCCGGTGGCGTTCCGCTGTGCGTCGAGGCTCGCCTGCGCGCCGACGAACGCCGCCCGCAGTGTCGTCGAGAGCATGGCGGAGACGCTGTTCGCAACGTCCTTCGAGGCGCTGTCGGTACCGGGGAGGAGCATCCGCCAGCCACCCACAGCGACGAGGGCGATCGTCAGGCCGAGCGAGAGGCCAAGCCGGGTCGACATCCTCTGGTTATCGGCAGATCGGGCCGATCTCGTTACAGGCGGTCGGCGGTCACGCCTTCACTCTCCAGCAAGAGCGAGGTCGGCGAGTGCGTTCATGTCCGGCACTGTCAGATCGGGTGCCGCTGACGCATCCGGGGTGGCGCCGGAACCCGGACGGCCACTGCGACGATCGACCCACACGGTCGTTAGTCCGAGTTGCTTCGCAACGACGTGATCGTGAAAGAGGCTCTGAGCCACGTGGAGGATCCGGTCGCGCGGGACGTCGATCGTTGCGAACGCGAGCTCGAACGGGATCTGGCTCGGCTTGTAGGCGTGCGCGTCCTCGGCGGCGACGACCCAGTCGAACGTCACGCCCAGGCGCCGGTTGGCGAGAGCGAACAGATCCCGGTCGCAGTTCGTGATCACGCCGAGCCTGAACCGCTCGTGCAGGCGGCGAAGTGCATCCTCCGTGTCGGGGAAGGCCGGCCAGTCGCCGATCGCCTCCGCGAACCGCTCGGCGTCGCCGTCCCCCGCTGCCAGGCCGAGATCGGCGCACAACCCGCGAAACGAGCCAGCCAGCACCTCGCGATACGACAGATAGTCACCTGCTTCGAGTGCAGCCTCGTGGCGGCCGTAGAGCTCGAGCAACTCGTCGTCGCTCGCAGCGATCCCTCGCCCTGCCAGCTGCGCCCGGAGTGCTTCGAGGATGCCGGTCTCCCAGTCGATCAACGTCCCGAAGCAGTCGAACGTGAGCACGTCGAAGTCGTCGAAGTCGAGCTCAGCGCGGGGCACGGCTCGCCTCCCAGCGGTCGATCAGCCCTTCGACGTGCTTGCGCTGGGCATCGCTGAAGGTATAGAGCCCGAGCAGTCGCCGCGCCTCTGCCGGATCGTCGTTTGCGACCGCGGCCTCGAGCCGTTCCCGCTCGGGCGTGGGTTGGCGGAGCTGGCGACGGAGCCAGCGGAGAAGGCTCACCGTCTCCTGGTCGGTCGGCTGCGCCACGGCTCAGTCGTCCGCAGCGAGAAGCGACTCCAGCCGTTCGAGCCGCTCCTCGAGCCGGCTGATCCCGGCAATCACGGTCGCGATTTCGGCAGCCGTTGCGTCTTCCCGCGCGCTCTCGGCACGCCGGCGGTCGCGCTCGATCAGAGCCGACGTGACGGATGCCGTCAGGAACGAGAGGAACGTGATTCCCATGATCATGACGCCGCCGCCGATGAACTTCCCGATCGTCGTCGTGGGCACGATGTCGCCGAATCCGACGGTGGTGAACGTCTCCGCTGCCCACCACAGCGCGAGCCCGAAGGTCGGGAAATCCTTGTCGTCGACGACGCGCATGACGACCGCGGCTCCGATCGCGACTGCGATGAGCGCGATGCCGACCCCAAGGACCACGAACCGTCCCGACGCAATCTTGTGGGCCCGTTTCTCCAGGAGTGCCTGGCTTCTCGTGTGGGTCGTCGGCTCGGGTTGTGCTGGCATCAGGTCGCAAGCTTACGTCGCCCGGTCGCTACGGGCTGCTTATGAACGGGCGGTGCCGTCGAAGTAGCGCTCGGCGAGTGCCCAGGCTCCCTTGCCGACCTGTGAGCCGATCCGGCGGCCGGCGAAGTCGTCGGCCCGAATGTGGATGCCGCCGAAGATGCGCGAGATGCCTGCCTGATCGGCCGCGTCGTAGTAGGTCGCCCACTGGAGCGTGACTGGCACGCTCGGCCCCTTCTCGAACTTGAGGGACCCCGGCGGGAACGTCCTCTGCAACATGCCGCCGGGGAAGTACGGGCTACCGGTGAAGGCTGCGAGCACCTCGGCCGCGGCCCGGCTGAAGGTGCTGTGACCGGAGATGAACCCGGGGAACGCCGGTGTGACGAACGTCGGGCGCTGGTACGGCACCCAGCTCGTGCCGAGCACCCAGCCGACGCCCGCTTTCGTCGTCGGGTCCTTCGGAGCGCCCTTCCACGACAGCAGAGCAATCTGGCCGACGTGGCCCGCGAGCGCAGCGTGGCGTTGGCCGGACGCGCTCGACTCCGGCGTGATCAGCTCGATCAGTCCTGGAATCAGCGGCAAGCCTTCCTTGTTGTACGAAGGCTGTGCCGGATCGCTCGACTGCCCCTTGCTCGCCATATACCGGATCATCGAGATCGGACGCACCGACTGGTATTGGCGCTTCAGCCCCCAGGCGGCGATTGCCGCGTCGTGGACGGCCCCGTTGAGCGCGAAGTAGAGGTGGACGTCCCAACTCAGGCGGGCGGCAGCCCCCGACCCGATCTTGGCGGCCAGGAGCGGCGAGTCGGAGACGGTGTTGGCGATCACGTTCCAATGCCCGGGCGGCGTCTCGGAGCTCGGGCCGTCGGCCCAGAACTCGGCCAGGATGCGCCCGAAGTCTCCCTGGAGGACGCGGTTCGGGGCGTACGGCTGGCCGGTCACGGGGTTGACCTGGTAGCCGTGGCCGTCGTTCGTTCCGAGCGGATTGTTGCCGTGCCCGTCGAGTCCGATGTCGATCGTCTTTCCGTCGCCGGGATCGAGTTCGCTGCTGAGGCGGATGACGTCGACGGCGGCCTGCTTGTAGGTCGCGCTCTCGGGCAGGCCGATCGGTGGCGGGCCGGGGTCGATCGGCACGCCCTTCTTCGACGGCGGCAGGGCGAAGGAGCGCACGTGTCCCCACTGGGCGCCGATGAAGACCTGCACCTTGCCCGGAACCTCGACGTTGTTCTGCGTGATGACCGCGTCGAGCGCGAGCGGCTGCCAGAAGGTCGCGTCGTGCATCGAGATGAGCGGGCTCTTGACGACGAGCGGCTCGTTGACGGGGACGTAGCTCGTGTCCTGGTAGTGCTGCGCCTCGAGCGAGCCGTCGCTCTCACCGGCCTTGATCACTGCGGCGGCGATTCGATTGCCGAGTGCGGCCGGAGAGTCTCCCTTGGTGGACGAGAAGTCGGGACGGAGGCAAAGTGACGTGCAGCGTCGACGTCAACTCGTCGAACGTGGTCTGGAGCCCGGCTCCTTGCCCGTAGCGCCAGAGAAGGACGCGATACGCCGCGTAGCTGATTGCGGTCTCCCGTGCCGCCTGCACGTCCGGGGCCGTGTGCTTCTCGGTCACGAAATAGCCGTCCGCCTTGGGGTCGTAGGCGGCCCACGCGTCCCACATCGCAGCCGACACGTGGAACAGGTTCCGGGCGTGCGTCGTCGGCGCCGGGATGTCGCGCCTGATCGCGTCGAGGATGGCTTCGTCCCAGATTCGGGCGACGGAACGACCCGTGGTGGGCGGAGTGCAGCCGCTGATGCGCCACGGCTCCGGGCCCACCGTTACGAGGCGGTCGGCGGCAACGTTGTCGAGCGTCGTCGTGCTGCCGTCCGGGAAGCGGACGATCAGCTGGCTGACAGTCGTCGCCGAGCCGAGGCCGAAGTGGGGGCGAGGATCCTCCGAGGAGAGGTAGCTGCTGCCGGCGTGAACCTCGCGGACGATCCGGGTACCGTCGGCGAGCACGGCGGTGACGCGCGCTCCCGGGTGGAAGCCGGTAAGCGCGACCTCGAGCCAGTGATTCCCTGCAGTCGTGTTCTTCAGCAACATCAGTCGCCCGCCGACCGTGTTGACGGCGATGTCCAGTCGGCCGTCGTTGTCGAAGTCGGCAACGGCGACGCCGCGTCCGATGACCTTGGGGAGGCTGTCCACGCCTGCCCCGGCGCTCGCGTCCACGAACTGCCCGGGCGTGCCCTGTGCGCTGCGGTTCTCCAGCACCTGGATCGGTTGCGCGTCCTTCGCCAGGTTCGTGACGGGGATCGCTCCGTTCGCGAGCACTAGGTCGGGGTCGCCGTCGAGGTCGAGGTCGGGCAGCGACACGCCCCAGCCGGTGAACGAGCGGCCGAACGCTGTTGCGAAGCCTGCCCGCCCGTCGGCGAACAACGCTCCGGCCTTGATCGGCGGCTTGCCGATGAGAACGGCATGAGGCTGCCCGCGCGAGTTGCTGACGAAGAGATCGGGGATGCCGTCCCCGTTGAGGTCCCCGTCTGCAACTCCCATGCCGGCGTTCGGGTCGGCGGCTCCGGCGGGCGCGGCGCGCTCCTCGAAGCGGAAGCCGAGCCTCGCTGGATCGGATCCGGCACCGCCGGGCCAGGCGACGTTCTCGTAGAGCCGGTTCGGATCCTCGTCGTTTGCGACGTAGAGGTCGAGGCGGCCGTCGCCGTCGAGGTCGGAGAGCACGGATCCGAGGCTGTGGTCGAACCTCGCCGTCTCTAGCCCCGCCTCGCGTCCGACCTCGCGGAATCGCGAGTGGCCACGCTTGTCCGGGCCGAGGTTCAGGTAGAGGAGGTCACGAACACCCCGGAGATTCGTGGGGAAGCCGGCATCCGAGCCCGGAACCGGAGCGTTGACATCCGTGTACCCGGCGACGAACAGGTCGGGGCGGCCGTCGCCGTTGACGTCACCGACCGAGGCGGAGCTGTGCCATCCGGGGGCGTCGAGGCCCGCGGCACGGGCACCTTCGACGAACGTGCCATTGCCCCGGTTCCAGAGCAGGGCGCTCGAGCCGGCGGTCGTGATGAAGAGGTCGGTGTTCCCGTCCTGGTTGAAATCGGCGGCGACGCAGCCGGTGCCCCTGAGCGCGAGGTTCGCACCGGACTTCGCACTGACGTCGACGAACTTCCCCTTGACGTTGTGGTAGAGAGTGCTGCGCGGCAAGCCTCCCTTCTTCGCCCAGACGCCGGCGTCGGCCTCCGAGTAGGAGTTGACGACGAACAGGTCCATCCAGCCGTCGCGGTCGTAGTCGATCCAGCAGACGCCGCTCCCCATCATCGCAGGGATGTCCTTCGAAACTCCGAAGCGGAAGGCGCCCTGCCGGAAGGAGATGCCGGACTGCTTCGCGACGTCCTGAAGCGTTATCGGGCTCGCTGCGGAGGTGTTGAGCCCGGGCGCCGCGACGCCCCGCTGCGATCCGACGGTTGCTGCCACAACGAGCGCGAGCACACAGAAAGTGACGAAATAGGTCGTCCCGCCGACGAGTGCTCTCGTCGGGCGTGCGACGTCTCCCCCGTCCCGACGACCCCTCATCAGGCGAGGAGTGTAGCGGCACTTTCGATGCTTACGCGCCCGGCTGGCCTGGCGCGTAGGCTTCAGGACCGTGGAGACGTTTCTGGCGATCGCGAGCCGTCGCGACGAGCGCCGCACGCGTCCCGAGCCGCTCGCACCCGAGCTCGTTTCGAGACTCCTCGATGCGGGCCGTCTCTCCGGTTCGTCGCGGAACTCCCAGCCGTGGACGTTCGCCGTTCCGACCGGGCGACAGAGGATCGAGCAGCTCGCGCAGGCCGTCTACGTGCCGGAGAATCTCCTTGCGGCAGGGCTCGTCGTGGCGATCCTCGTCCGCGGGAAGGGTCCCGTCCTCTTCGACGCCGGCCGCGCCGCCCAGAGCATGCTGCTCGCCGCCTGGGCCGAGGGAATCGCTTCCAGCCCGAACGGGATCAGCGACGCCGACGTCGCGAGGCGCGTGCTGGACGCGGAGGACGACGAGACCCCGGTGATCGTGCTCTCGTTCGGGCGCCCGGAGCGGCCACGTGACGTGGAGAGCCGCTCGGCTGCGGAGTGGAGCGCTCGAGCGAACCGGAAGCCGATCGATGACGTCGTGCGGTGGCTCCCGTGACGACGCTGCGGGCCGGCCTCGACCTCGGGGGCACGAAGATCCAGGCGGTCGTCACGGACGGGACCGCGACGGTGCTCGGCCGGGCGCGTCGTGAGACACCCCGTGAGGGTGGGCCCGAGGCGGTTGTCCGCGAGCTTGCCGGAGCGATGCGACACGCGCTCGCCGATGCCGGCAGCGAGGCCACAGAGCTCGCAGGGATCGGCGTCGGTGCTCCCGGCTCGATCGACGTCGCGACGGGAACCGTTCTTCAGGTCCCGAACATCGACGGCTGGGACGCTCCGTTCCCGCTCGGACCGAGGCTCGCCGCGGAGCTCGGAGTGGGGGTGACAATCGGCAACGACGTCAGCGTCGCGGTCGACGCCGAGCACCGGTTCGGGGCCGGACGGAGCTTCTCCTCGTTCCTCGGGGTCTTCTGGGGCACGGGTGTCGGTGGCGGCATCGTGGTCGACGGCAAGCAGCTGGTCGGACGGGGCTCGGCCGGCGAGATCGGCCACGTGTGCTCCAAACCGGGTGGCCGCCGTTGCAACTGCGGGCTCGACGGGTGTGTCGAGGCCTACGCCGGTCGCGGCGCGCTCGAGGAGCGTGCGAGGGAGATGGCAAAGGAGCAGCCGACGGTCCTCTTCGATCTGATGCAGAAGCGGGGTCGCGACAGGCTCACGAGCGGCGTCTGGCTGCGGGCGCTCCAGGCCGGCGATCACGTGGCCGAAGTGCTGATCGAACGTGCCGTCCAGGCACTCGGCGTCGGGATCGGCTGCGCGGTTACCTTGCTCGACGTCGAGGCGGTCGTGATCGGCGGCGGCCTCGGCGAGCGCCTCGGCACCGACTGGCTCGCGCGGATCGCCGCCGTCGCCAACGCGCACACGTTCTTCCGCGACTCTCCGGAGTACCGGCTGGCCGAGCTCGGCGATCTCGGCGGCGCGACCGGCGCCAGCCTCCTCGGCTGACGGCAGCACCACGTTCGGCGGTAGCCAGATCTCTCCCTTTGGGCTAACCAGCGTTGACATTGGCCGTCTGTCTGTTTAGTTTGTGCGATCGCCATACAAAACCCAACGCCGGGTTGACCATGTCTACGCTGACATCCACTGTTTCGGGGGCACGCGCTTGAGCTTCGAGCGCGCCCACAACGCAACCTCGCGCGCCGACCAGACGACCGTGCGGCGGGCGAATCTCGGTGTCGTGCTCCAGCAGATCGCGGGCGGCGAGCCGCGCTCGCGGGCGCGGGTCGCCGCCGAGACCGGCCTCACCCGCGGGACCGTGTCGAGCCTCGTCGGCGAGCTCATCGATCTCGATCTCCTGCGGGAGACAGGAGAGGACGAGCGCTCCGGGCGGGTGGGCCGGCCGGCCCACACGCTCGAGTTGGGCGATCGCATCGTTTCGATCGGGCTCGAGGTAAACGTCGACTATCTCGCCGTCTGCGTCGAGGATCTGACGGGTGCAGTGCGCTACGAGCGCCGCCTCTACTCGGACAACCGGCGCTCTTCGCCCGGTCCCGTGCTCGACCGCCTGGGGGACATGGCGCGACAGGCGCTCGAGGCGATCGATGTGGAGAGCCTGCTCCCGGCCGGCGTCGGGGTGGCACTTCCGGGCCTCGTCGAAGCACAGACGGGAATGTTGCTCCGAGCACCCAACCTCGGCTGGTCGGAGATCCCGGTTGCCGAAGAGCTGACGGCGCGGATCGGCCGGGTGCCGGTGCGTGTCGAGAACGAATCGAATCTCGCGGCGGTCGGAGAGCACTGGCAGGGTGCGGCGCGTGGCCTCGACAACTTCATCTGCGTGTTCGGCGAGGTCGGGGTCGGCGCCGGCATCTTCATCGACGGCGAGCTCTTTCGCGGGGCTCACGGATACGGTGGCGAGTTCGGCCACATAACTGTTGACAGCAGCGGCCCGCTGTGCGGGTGCGGCGCAACCGGTTGCCTCGAAACCTTCGTCGGCCAGGAAGCGATCGCCGAGCGCGCCGGTATCCCGGCAGATGCCGGCGGCCGGACGCGCAGCATCACCGAGGAGCTCGTGCGCCGCGCGGGGGAGAGGGACCCGGCCGTTTTGCAGAGCCTTGCGGAGGCGGGTCGTCATCTCGGCGTAGGGCTCGCTTCGGCGGTGAACCTGTTCGACGTCGATGCCGTCGTGCTCGGGGGCTGCTTCGGCCCGCTTGCCCCCTGGCTCGTCGACGACGTGCGCTCGGTCCTCGCCAACCGCGTCCTCTCGTCCGCGTGGTCGGGCTGCGAGGTTCGGGCCTCGGAGTTCGGTGAGGACGCTGCGGTTCGCGGCGCGGCTGCGCTGACGCTGATGTCGGTGCTGGCCGAGCCCTGGATCGTGGCAGAGCGGACCGGCGCGCTACGCGAGGCAGTTTCCTGACATGAAGTTCGGCGGCGACACGGGGTTTGCGGTCGATCCGACCCGACGGGCGGAACGACGGCGGTCGACGCCGGGACGAACTATGAAGGAGGTGTCAACCGCGCTCGAACAACTCTTGCGCACCGTAATTGCGGGGTAGGCATTGAACACCGCCCGCTGGCGCTGTAGCCTTGCCTCGCCGATCGTTATCGGCATACCACCAGGAGGAGAATCATCGTGAGGAAATTCATCATCGTGTCTGTCGTCGCACTCGCCGCGGTCAGCGTGGCAGTGACGGCGGCACTCGCGAAGCCGGCGAAGAAGTCGGCAACAGCGGACGTCTGCGTCCTGCTCCCCGACACCAAGTCGTCGATTCGCTGGGAGCAGTTCGACCGTCCGTACCTCGACAAGACGCTCACCGCCGCGAAGGTCAGCCACACGATCGTCAATGCGCTGAATGACCCGCAGAAGATGACGAGCCAGGCTGACCAGTGCCTCGCGAACGGTGCCAAGGTCATCATCATCGCTCCGCTCGACGCTGGTTCGGCGAGCGCGATCGAGAAGAAGGCCAAGGCGGCGGGCGCCCAGTCGATCGACTACGACCGTCAGGTCGAGGGCGGCAACGCAGCCGTGTACGTCTCGTTCAACGGCCACACGGTGGGCGTGCTTCAGGGCAGCACGGTCGTCAGCGGCCTGAAGTCGAAAGGCATGTACAGCAAGAAGCCCGTTGTCGCCTCGCTGTGGGGCGGTCAGACCGACACCAACTCGTTCCTGTTCAAGGGCGGCGTCGACCAGGTCATGAACCCGCTGTACAAGAACGGCACCCTCACCAAGGGCCCGCAGCAGTTCGTTCCTGACTGGGACGGCACCAACGCATCGACGATCTTCGAGCAGATGCTCGTCAAGACGAGCAACAAGATCGACGCTGTCGTGGCGGCCAACGACAACCTCGCGAACGCGGTCGTGGTCGCGCTCAAGAGCCACCAGCTGCAGCCCGATCCCGCTCAGCGGCCAGGACGCCTCGTCGCAGGGCGTGCAGAACATCATCTCGGGTTGGCAGACGGGCACGGTGTTCAAGGACGTCCGCAAGCTGGCGGTCGTCGCGGCGACACTGCCATTCGCTCCTGAAGGGCAAGAAGCCGGTCAAGTCCACGTCGATCATAGACGAAGGGCCGGGGTCCCGAGAAGGCGATCCTGATCGCACCTCAGACGATCAACAAGGCGAACTTCAAGCTGCTCTTCACGAGCGGCTTCCTGAAGAAGAAGCGACGTCTGCATCGGCGAGTACACGAAGTACTGCGTACGCACGACGTAGGTAGCGCAATCGAATCGGGGCCGCCCGTCACGCGGGCGGCCCCCGGCTCGTCTCCGACCACGACTCCGAGGACAACAGTGACCACGACGACGACCACCCAATCTGAACCGTTGCTCCAGATTCGCGACCTCTCGAAGGCGTTCGGCTCCGTGCAGGCGCTCACCGCCGTCGACTTCGAGGTCAGAGCGGGTGAGGTGATGGCGCTCGTCGGCGACAACGGCGCTGGCAAGTCGACACTGATCAAGTGCATCGCGGGCATCCACGGCGCCGACACCGGCGAGGTATCTGATGGACGGCGAGCCCATCACGATCCACGGTCCGAAGGACGCGGTCCGCCTCGGGATCGAGGTCGTTTACCAGGATCTCGCGCTCTGCGACAACCTCGACGTCGTCCAGAACATGTATCTCGGCCGTGAGGCCCACGACCGGCTCCAGCGGCTGAAGGAGCCGGTGATGGAGGCAGAAGACTGCAGAGACGATGAAGAGTCTCGCCGTCACGACGATCACGCTCGATCCGGCAGCAGGTCGCCACGCTCTCCGGCGGCCAGCGGCAGTCGGTCGCCGTCGCCCGCGCCGTCATGTGGAACTCGCGACTCGTGATCCTCGACGAGCCGACTGCGGCTCTCGGCGTCGCCCAGACCGCGCAGGTGCTCGAGCTCGTCGCGCGCCTCGCCGAACAGGGCCTGGCCGTCGTGCTCATCTCGCACAACCTGCACGACATCTTTGCGGTCGCGACGCGCATCACGGTCCTGCGGCTCGGCCGCAGCATCGCCGTCTATGAGCGCGCCACCACGACCCAGCAAGAGGTGTCGGCGCGATCACGGCGGGCGTCCCGACGAAGGTCTCCGGCGTCCCGACCAACGCACCCGAGGTGCTGATATGAGCACCGGCGGCGAGACGGCTGGGGCGGATCTCGAACCGACGGGGCTCGGGGCGATCCCGTTCCGGATTCGCGAGGCGATCCGCTCAGGCAACCTCGGCAGCTGGCCGGTGGTCATCGTGCTGGCGGTCATCGTCGTCTTCTTCGGCTTCACCGCCGACAACTTCTTCAGCCCGGTCAACTTCAACAACATCATCGTCCAGATGGCCGGCACCACGATGCTCGCCTACGGCGTCGTCTTCGTCCTCCTGATCGGCGAGATCGACCTCTCGATCGGCTTCGTCAGCGGTGTCGCCGGGGTCGTCGTCGCAGAGCTACAGCTGCCCGGGAGCGGCCACCAGATCCCCGACATCGGCCCTATTCCGGCTGGCGTCATCGTCATCGCCATCGCGCTCCTCGTGTGCGCGGCGATCGGTCTCTTCCAGGGCTCCATCGTCGCGCTGATCGGCGTTCCGGCCTTCGTCGTCACGCTGGCCGGGCTCGAGATCTGGCAGGGCGTGATCCAGAAGGCGACTGCCCGAGCAGGTGATCGTGATCCAGGACAATACGATCAACAACATCGCCGACTACTTCTTCAGCGACCGGGCGGGTTGGGTGATCGCGATCGTCGGCGTCGGCATCTACGCCGCCAAGGTGGTGACCGACCTGGTCTCGAGCCGGCGCCATGGCATTGCGGTACGCGACCCGGCCCTCGTCGTCGCAAAGGTGGTGGGTGTCGCGCTCCTGGCCTTTCTGGCGGTCGCGATCTGCAACCGTGACCGCGGAGTGCCGTTCGCGCTGCTTCTCGTCATCATCGATGCTCGTCGTCCTCGACGTTTCTCGCGAAGCGGACGACGTTCGGCCGTCACGTCTACGCGGTCGGTGGCAACGCCGAGGCCGCCCGGCGCGCCGGTATCAACGTGCCCCGCGTTCGCATGATCGTGTTCATGATCTCGAGCGGCGATGGCCGGTCTCGGCGGCGTCGTCCTCGCATCCCGGCTCTCGAGCGTCAATCTCACCGCCGGCGGCGGCACGCTTCTGATCGATGCAATCTCGGCAGCGGTGATCGGCGGCACGAGCCTATTCGGCGGCCGCGGTGAGGTTCGCGACGCGCTGTTCGGCTCGATCGTCGTCGCGACGATCGCGAACGGGCTCAACACGCAGAACCGCAGCGCCGGGCGACATCTACGTCGTCGACCGGCGTGATTCTGCTGTTCGCCGTGATCGCTCGACACCGTGTTGCAGCAGGCGCCAGACCAAGGCCGGACGCTAGACCGGCGGAGGAGTGGTGACGAACACGATTGGCGTTGCGATGCTGGGCCATGCCTTCATGGGTAAGGCCCACTCGCGCGGATTCCGCGAGGTCGGCTACCTGGCGCAGCCGACGCTTCGCCCCGAGCTCGTGTCGGTTTCGGGGCGCAACAGGGAGGCCCTCGCAGCGATGCAGGAGCGCTACGGCTGGGCCGAGGCGGTCACCGACTGGCGCGAGCAGGTGAGCGATCCCCGCGTCGGACTGTTCGACAACGGCGGCCCGAACGCTCTCCATGCCGAGCCGACGATCGAGGCGGTCCGAAACGGGAAGCATGTGCTGTGCGAGAAGCCTCTCGGCCTCGACGCAGCCGAGTCTCACCGGATGTGGGCCGAGGCCGAGCGCGCCGGCGTCCAGCACATGTGCGGCTTCAACTACCGCTTCGTACCGGCCGTGCGCCGCGCCCGGGAGATCCTCGAGTCCGGCGGGATCGGCGACGTCGTCCACTTCCGCGCCACCTACCTGCAGAGCTGGGGCTGGGATGCCGACGAGAGCATCTGGCGCTTCGACCAGGCACAGGCGGGAACGGGCGCGATCGGTGATCTCGGCACCCACATCATCGACCTGGCGCGCTACCTCGTCGGCGAGATCGCGTCGGTCTCGGCAGTCGTTCGGACTGTCGTTCCCGGCCGCGCTGTCGACGACCACTTCGTCGCCACGGTCGAGTTCGAGAACGGGGCCGTCGGCACGCTCGAAGCCTCACGTCTGGCTCGCGGCCGCGTCAACTACAACGCCTTCGAGGTGAACGGCTCGAAGGGCTCGATCGCCTTCGACGTGGAGCGGCTGAACGAGCTTCAGGTTGCGGACGAGAAGAACTTCGAGCGGGTGCTCGTGACCGAGTCCGACCATCCGTTCATGCAGTACTGGTGGCCGCCGGGGCACATCATCGGCTGGGGCGACACGTTCACGCACGAGATTGCGCATCTGCTCGCGGCGATCGCCGGAGAGGGGACGGTTGCCCCGCACGGGGCCACGTTCGAGGACGGTTACCGCTGCGCCGAGGTCACCGACGCGATTCTGCGCTCCTCGTCCAGCCGGACGACTGAAGCGATCACCTACCGAGGGAGCAACGCATGAGGACGTCTTTGGGTATCTGGGCTTTTGGGTCGATGGTGACGCGGTTCGTGCCCGTGGGGTATCAGCCCGAGCACACGAACGAGTCGACGGCGGTCAAGGTGCGGCGTGCGGTCGAGGGTCTCGGCGACCTGATGGACGACTACGAGTTTCACTATCCCGGCGAGCTGAACCCGGACAACCTGGACGAGGTGCGCGAGCGCTCTGGATGGGCACGGGATCGCGACGGTGTGCACGGGCTTGCATACGGATCCGCGGTTCGGCCGGGGTGGGTTGACGGCTCCCGATCCGGCTGTGCGGGCGGAAGCACGGCGGTTGACGCGGGAGACGGCCGAGCTGGCGGGGGCGGTGGGCGCGAACATGATCTGCTGGCCGGGAATCGAGGGCTACAACTATCCGTTCCAGACGTCGTACGGGCAGGCGTGGGAGTGGTTCATCGAGGGGATCGGCCGAGGCGGCGCGAGGTGTGTGCGAAGCACGGCGTGAAGCTCTTCCTCGAGCACAAGAACTCGGAGCCGGCGATGAAGATCTTCATGCGCAACATCGGGATGACGCTCCATGTGATCCACACGCTCCGCCGGCAGGGCATCACGAACGTGCAGGTGAACATGGACTGGCAGCACCTGATCATGAACGGCGAGAACCTGGGCGAGTACGCCGCCCTGCTCGCTGCCGAGGGCCTGCTGGGCCATCAGCACGCAAACAGCGGCTGGGGCACCTTCGACGACGACAACATGGTCGGCGCGACCGCGTTCATGGAAACGGTGGAGCTGGCGCTCGAGTTGAAGCGCGCGAACTACGGCGCCAACGGCGAGCGGCTCGGCTTCGACCTCTACCCGTACACCGAGGACGCCGTCGCGGCGGTCAAGCGATCAGTCCTGCAGTGGAACTTCATCAACGGGGTCGCGCACAAGATCGACGACGACGAGCTCCGCAAAGCCCAGGCACAGCAAGGACGCCGTCCGCGCCTACGAGCTCGTCTACGCCGCACTCGGCGCATGAGCGGTGGCAGCCTCAGCCAGCGCCTCGGCCAGCCTCGCCCGCGCGTGCCGCGGTGACGGGCTCGCCGTGGGAGACCAGCACCCGCTCGACCGGAAGATCGAGCAGTGGCGCTAGATTCGCGCGCAGGTCGGCATGGTCTGACGCCGGCCGGGAGCCACGATTCGGGGCACAGGCGCAGGCCACCGTCGTCGACGGCCGAGGAGGACGTCGCCGGGCACGAGGGCCCGGTGCTCCGGAATCCAGTAGACGACCTCGGTGGCGCGACCGCTCGCGAGCGCGTGAATGCCTCCCGGAAGCAGCGCGCCCGGTCGGAAGACGTCCGTGACCGAGTTCGCCCGGCGCTGGATCGCAGCGCGCGCACGGCTCGTCGTGTGCAGCCTCGCTCCGTAGCGATCGACGATCTCAGCAGCGCTTCGCGCGTGCCAGAAGACCGTGATCAGCACGTGCACGGGCACATCCGCGCGTTCGACGTCTCGGTCGAGCGCCGCCCAGAACCGCGACGACTCCGCCGGGTCGGCCGGCACGAGAGGGTCGATCAGCACGATTGCGTCGCTCGCCTCGTAGTACACGCAGCCGACCTCGTCGCGCCACTCCTCGTAGTAGGCCGTCCAGCGCCAGAGCCCGTCCGCGATGGGAACGACCTTCATGGCATCTGAGCCTACTGAAGTGCTCGTCGGCCTCGACGTCGGCACGACCGGCGTCAAGGCGATCGCCGTCGCTGCGACCGGGAAGGTCGTGGCGCGAGCCGAGCGCAGCTACCCACTCGCGAACCCGCATCCCGGATGGTCGGAGCAGAATCCGGAGGACTGGTGGGACGGCGACGCAGGCTGCGCTTGCCGACCTTGGCCAGCTCGAGATCGCCGGGATCGGGCTCTCGGGGCAGATGCACGGCCTCGTCGCGCTCGATGCTGCAGGCGGTGTCGTTCGGCCGGCGATCCTCTGGAACGACCAGCGGACCGGCAGCAGAATGCGCCGAGATCGAGGAGCGGATCGGGCTCGACCGGCTGATCGCGCTGACCGGAAACAGGGCGCTGACAGGCTTCACAGCGCCGAAGCTTCTCTGGCTGCGACGCCACGAGCCCGAGGCCTTCGCTCGAATCGCGCGCGTGATGCTGCCGAAGGACTACGTGCGGCTGCGGTTGACCGGCGAATGGGCGACCGACGTTGCCGACGCGTCAGGGACGCTGCTTGCTCGACGTGGCGCGCCGCACCTGGTCGACCGACGTCCTCGACGCGCTCGACCTCGATCCCGCGCTGTTGCCCCCGGTCTTCGAGTCACCCGCACCGACGGGCGTCACGATTGCTTGTGACAATGTGTCACAAGGGATTCCGGTTGCCGCGGGGGCGGGCGACTGCGCGGCGGCCGCGATCGGGGTCGGGATCGACCGGCCGGGCCCGCTGTCGATCGTGATGGGCACCTCCGGCGTCGTGTTCGCTGCGCTGCCGGCGTTCGCATCCGATCCGCAGGCCCGCGTGCACTGCGTTCTGCCACGCGGTGCCGGATCAGTGGCACGCGATGGGAGTGATGCTCTCGGCCGCCGGGTCGCTGCAGTGGCTGCGCGACCGGCTCGCGCCCGACGTCGTCGTTCGAAGCCCTCGTCTGCCGAGGCCGAGGCGTGGGGCCCGGGCGTCGACGGTCTTCTCTTCGCCCCCTACCTCTCCGGTGAGCGGACGCCGCATGCCGACCCATCCGCCGGGCGGCATTCACGGGCCTCGAGCTCCGCCACGACCGCGGCGCGCTCGTGCGTGCCGTGCTCGAGGGCGTCGCGTTCGGGCTCCGCGACTCGCTCGAGCTCGTCGACTGCGCTCGGTGGCCCGGCAGTCTCGGCCCGTGCCTCGGGCGGTGGCGCCCGTGGGCTCTGGCTCCGATCGTCGCCTCGGTGCTCGGCCTGCCGATCGAGCTGACCGAGACCGAGGAAGGCTCGGCCTACGGTGCCGCGCTCCTCGGCGGCGTCGCGGCCGGCATGTTCGAGACGTCTCGGATGCCGTCGGCCGTGCGTTCGCGTCCGCGACACGATCGAGCCTGACCCCGCCTGGCAGGCGACCTACGCCGAAACCTATCCGCGCTTCCGCGCTCTCTATCCCGCCCTCGACACATTGAAGGAGCAAGCACGACGACCAGTCTCGAAGGGAAGGTGGCGCTTGTCACCGGAGCGAGTCGTGGCATCGGAGCCGCGATCGCCCACCGGCTCGCAGCCGAAGGAGTGAGCCTCGGCCTCGCGTCGCGGTCGGGTGACGATCTCGGGATCGTCGGCGCCGTCGCGCTGCCGACCGACGTCCGCGACCGCTCCCAGCTGGAGGCGCTCGCCGACGCGACGGTCGCGCGCCACGGCGGCCTCGACATCGTGATCGCGAACGCCGGTGTCGGGTCGTACGGAGCCCTCGTCGACCTCAGCCCCGAGCACCTCGACGAGATGATGGACGTCAACGCGAAAGGCGTCGTCTACACGGCCGCGGCAACCGTGCCGCACCTGATCGCCCGCGGCAGCGGCGACTTCGTCTCCGTCGCCTCGGAAGCCGGACGGCGCGGGCTGCCGATACGAGGCGGTCTACTGCGCGTCCAAGTTCGCCCAGGTCGGCTTCACCCGGGCGCTCGACCACGAACTGCGCCCGCAGGGGATCCGTTGCACGAACGTCTGCCCGGGCGGAGTCGCAACCGACTTCGCGATGGACGACGGCAGGGGCCGAACGCCGGACATGCCGGAGCTCGCGGGGATGATGTCCGCGGACGACGTCGCCGACGCCGTGCTCTTCGTGCTGACCCGACCGCGAGGGCACCGGATTCTCGAGCTGGCATTCAGGACCATGAACGAAGACGAGCTGGGGGTAGGCGATGGCGGTGAAATGGGGAATCCTCTCGACGGCGGACATCAACAAGAAGCTCCTCGCGGGTGCCGCCGCATCCGACGACGTCGACGTGGTCGCGGTCGGTAGCCGCGACCTCGGGCGCGCCGAGGAGTTCGCTCGTGCCTGGGGGATCGATCGAGCCTACGGGACCTACGACGAGCTGCTCGCCGACCCCGACGTGGAGGCGGTGTACATCCCGCTGCCGAACACGATGCACAGCGAGTGGTCTATCCGAGCGCTCGAGGCCGGGAAGCACGTTCTCTGTGAGAAGCCGTTCAGCCGGCACATCGACGAGGTCGAGCGTGCATTCGACGCCGCCGACGCAACAGGGCGCCATCTCGCCGAGGCATTCATGTACCGGCATCACCCACAGACGGCGCGACTCGCAGAGCTCGTGGCCTCGGGGGTGATCGGCGAGCTGCGCGTGATCCGGTCGGCGTTCAGCTATTCGCTGTACGACGCCGAGAACATCCGACTGCGCGTCGATGTCGAAGGTGGATCGCTGATGGATGTCGGGTGCTACTGCGTCAGCGGCTCGCGACTGCTCGGGGGAGAGCCGGAATCCGTCGTTGGGGCTGCGCACGTCGGACCGAGCGGCACCGACTGGGTGTTCACGGGCCTGATGCGGTTCCCCGAGAGATGTCGTTGCGCTCTTCGACTGCGGCACGTCGCTCCCGAACCGGGACGAACTGGAGGCAATCGGGACGGAGGGGTCGCTCTTTCTCGACGATCCGTGGCACTGCCAGAACCCGGTGATCGAGCTGAGGAAGGACGGGCTGGTCGATCGCATCGAAGTCGAGGGCGCCAACCCGTACACGCTCGAGCTCGAGGACCTGAATGCGGCCATTCGTGGCGAGCGGCCGCCGCTCCTCGGCCGGGCAGACGCCCTTGGGCAGGTCAGGGCGATCGAGGCGCTCCATCGCTCGGCCGTCGAGAATCGCGTCGTCGGGATGTGACTCACGGCAAACCACCAGGTGGCTACCCTCGTAAGGAGAGGCACAACCACCTACGGGAGGACGAGGAGAGCAATGAATCGAATTGTCCTCGCAGCGAGCGCTCGTCACTGCGCTTGCCGTTGCGCTGCCGGCGCTGGCTCCGACGCCGACGTTCAGGGCACCGTCGGCCCAGGCTTCACGAGCACGATGAAGACGAGGCCGACGGCAGCGGGGCAAGATCAGGCTCGCGGTGGCCAATCTGGTCGAGACAGGCCCGACAACTTCCACCTCACGGGGCCGGGAGTGAATGTGACGGACGAGCGTCAGCGGCACCGGCACGAAGACCTTCACGCTGACGTTGAAGAAGGGCACCTACACGTTCGTGTGCGACCCGCACTCGAGCTTCATGAAGGGCTCGTTCACCGTCAAGTGAGAATCCGTGCTGCGGGAGGGGCGCTTGCCTCTCCCCGCAGTTCCCCTCATCCGGAGCTGAGCGGCACTGCCTCGATCGCGCCATCGACGATGCGCCATGCGGCGAGCTCGTCGGTGCGCACGGTGTAGATCAGGTACGGCTGGCCTGCCCAGAGGCCGATGTTCTGCACGTCCGTGCGTGACGGTCGCGGCGGCGACGAGAGGTGCGAGTGGAAGACCGCCTGCACGAGGTCGCGGTCGTTGAGGTCGGCCCAGATGACAGGGTCGATCTCGAGCTCGAAGTGGTACGGCGAGGGCGACGCGTTGCGGCCGGGCACGTACTCGACCGCGACGTCGCCTCGAGGAGGACGAGCCCGCAGGCCTCGTTCGGCAGCTCGGCGTTCGCGTGCGCGACGAGCGCGGCACGAACCTCGGCGCCGACTACCACCAGATCGTGCGTTCCATGGACTGCTCGAGATCCCCCTCGGGGGCCTCCCAGAAGTCCGCGGAGAGGTACTTCCAGCCCGCGTCGGCGAGGATCGCCACGATCACGCCTTCGTCCATCTCCTCCGCGATCTTGCGCGCCACGTGGAGTGCGGCACCGCAGGAGACGCCCGCGAAGATGCCCTCGAGCTCGAGCAGCGCCCGCACCGCCAGCACCGACTCCTCGTTCGAGACGAGCAGCTTGCGATCGAGCTTCGTCACGTCGAGGATCGGCGGTACGTAGCCGTCGTCGAGCGAGCGCAGGCCCATCACCGGATCGCCCGGAAGCGGCTCGGCGGCCGCGACGACGAGGTCGGGGAACGACTCGCGCAGCCGCTCGCCGGCGCCCATCAGCGTGCCGCCGGTGCCGAGCCCGGCGACGAGCACGTCGACATGGTCGAGCGCCTCGGCGATCTCGGCCCCGGTGCCCTCGTAGTGGGCGCGCGGGTTGGCGGCGTTCGCGTACTGGAACGGCATGAAGTACTTGGGGTCGTGCTCGGCGAGCTCGAGTGCGAGCCGGACGGCGCCGTTCGATCCCTCCGCGGCCGGCGACAGCACGATCTCGGCGCCGTAGAGCCGCAGCAGCCGCTTGCGCTCCTCGGTCGCGTTCTCCGGCATCACGCAGGTCAGCGGGTAGCCCTTCACCTTCGCGATCATCGCGAGCGAGTGGCCTGTGTTGCCGGAGGTCGGCTCGAGCAGATGCCGGCCGGGAGCGAGCTCGCCCGAGGCCTCGGCCGCCTCGATCATCGCCTTCGCGACGCGGTCCTTGATCGAGCCGGTCGGATTGTGGCCCTCGAGCTTCGCGTAGATCTTCACGCCCGCCTTGGGCGACATCCTCGTCAGCTCGATCAAGCGGCGTATTGCCGACGAGGTCGAGCAGCGACGAGACGACGGGGAGCGATCGCGGCGGCGTCGATCCGCCGGCCATCGCGGGCAGCAGGATCACCGTCTGCGCCGGCCGGGACGGCGGTGTCGAGCCCGTCGAGCGTGCGGACGTCCTCGCCGCCGAGATAGACGTTGACGAAGGTTGCGATCTCGCCGTCGTTGAAGATCTGGGCACCGAGCGCCGGATAGCGCGCGACGAGATCCTCGAGCACTGCACGCACCGTGTCGCCCTCGGCCTCGACCTGGCGCTCGCCACCGACCTCGGCGCGCAGCGTCGGCGGAATGCGCACGACGGTCATACGTGCACCGGTCCCTGGCAGAACTCGACGTAGTCGATGTACTCGGTGATCGTCGGCGTCTCGCCGCAGACCGGGCAGCTCGGATCCTTCTTCACGGTCACCTCGTCGAACGTCGTGTGCAGGGCGTCGAACAGGAGCAGCCGGCCGGTGAGCGTCTCGCCGGCGTCGATGATCAGCTTCAGCGCCTCGCTCGCCTGGAGCGAGCCGACGATGCCCGGCAGGACGCCGAGCACGCCACCCTCGGCGCAGCTCGGTGCGAGCTCCGGCGGCGGCGGCGCGGGGTAGAGGCAGCGGTAGCACGGGCCGTGGTTCGGGTCGAACACCGTCACCTGGCCTTCGAAGCGGTAGATCGAGCCGTGCACGACCGGGATCCCGTGCCAGACGGAGGCGTCGTTGACGAGATAGCGGGTGGGGAAGTTGTCGGCGCCGTCGACGATCACGTCCCAGCCGTCGGCGAGGATCCGCTCCACGTTCTCGGAGGTCAGGCGCTCCTGGTAGGTGATCACGTTCACGTCGGGGTTGAGCGCCTCGAGCGCCCGCTTGGCCGACTGGACCTTCGGCTCGCCGAGCGTGTTCGTGGAGTGGACGATCTGGCGCTGAAGATTGGAGTCGTCGACGATGTCGGCGTCGACGATGCCGAGCGTGCCGACGCCGGCCGCTGCGAGGTAGAGCGACGACGGCGAGCCGAGCCCGCCGGCGCCGATCAGGAGCACGCGCGCGTCGAGCAGCTTCTGCTGGCCCACTTCGCCGACCTCGGGAATCAGGATGTGGCGCGAGTAGCGGGCGCGCTGCTGCGCGGAGAGAGCTCGCGGTGTCTGGACCTCGAAGCCGTTGTGCTTCCAGTCGGCGAAGCCGCCCGCCATCGAGGAAACGTTCGTGTACCCGAGCTCGGTGAGCGACTTGGCGGCGAACGCCGAGCGGGCGCCGACGGCGCAGTAGGTGACGATCTCGCGCGACTTGTCGGGGAGCGCCGCCTCGATCCGCGCCTCGAGGTTGCCGCGCGGAACGTGGATCGCGCCGGGTAGATGGCCTTCCTCCCACTCGTTCTGCTCGCGGACGTCGAGGAGCAGGGGACGGTCGATCTCGTCCATGCGACCGTGGACGTCCGACGAGGAAACCTCGTCGATCTCGTCCTTGACCTGGGCTAGAAGCTCTCTGTAGGTGGCCATTACTTTCCGTAGTATAGCGATGCGGGAGCGGGAGAAAGGAGCGCGCTTCCCTGCATGTAACGTCGGCGCCGCTCTGGTGTTCCCGGCTACCTTCCGCCCGTGAGCGCTCGCACCCGAACGTTCCTCGTCGTCGCCGTCCTCGCGCTCGCTGCGGCGGCTGTCGTGGCGGGCATCACGGCTGCGACGAGCAGCGACCCGCCCGCGACGTCCGCGGCGGCACCGGTTGTCAGACCGGGAGCGCCGCCGCTCTCGCTCGATCTCGGAGTCCGGGTCGATCGCGAGGCGCGCGACCTGCGCGAGGCAATGCGCCTCTACGAGGCCGGCCGGCGTGCCGCCGCCGAGAAGCTCTTTGCCCGTCATAGCTCGCTGGAGGCGAGGATCGGCGAGTCCTTCAGCCGCTGGCCCGACGGAACGGTCGCGCGCCTGACCCAGCTTTCCGGCCTGCACCCGAAGAGCGCGGCCGTGCAGCTCAATCTCGGGATTGCGCAGTTCTGGGCCGGCGAGGATGGGGCGAAGGCCTCGTGGCAGGCGGCCGCCGACCTCGAGCCGGACACCGCCTACGCGGTGACCGCGGGCAACTTGCTCCAGCCCGAACTTCGCGCGCAGCCTGCCGATCTTCGTGCCGATCACGGAGGCTCCGGCAGCATCCGGAATCTCTCCGCCTCCAGCCCAGTTGCTGAGCCCTCGAACGTCGCGCTCGCTCGGGCTCGATCGCCGACCGGCTCTTCTACGGCGTCGCGCTGCAGCGGCTCGGGAAGCAGCTCTCCGCGGAGCGCGTCTACGCCGAGGCGGCGCGGCTCGCGCCGCGTGACCCCGAGGCCCGCGTCGCTGCGGCGGTTGGGCTGTTCGAGAAGGCCCGGCCTGTGCGGGCGTTTTCACGACTCGGGCCGCTGACCCGCACCTTCCCGAAAGCGGCGACGGTTCGCTTTCACCTCGGGTTGCTCTTGCTCTGGTCGGGACAGGTCAAGGAGGCTCGGCGCCAGCTGGAGCTCGTGCGGACCGTCGATCCAGGCTCGCCGCTCGCCGCAGTGGCCGGGCGCTACCTCGCCGAGCTGCGCAAGGCCGGTGTCTGACGCGCGATGCGCTTTTTTTGACGCCAGACGTGTCCGCGGCTACGGTCACTCCGGTTCGATGGAAATGGGGCGGTCCTGAGCGCAGCTGATTCGACCGGCACGGCGCAGACCCCCGTCACCACGGGAGTCCTCGACCTGCTCGAAGTGCGCGCGCTGTTCGAGGCGGGCAAGGGCGCCGGCAAGCTGGACGCAGAAGAGATCGCGCTCGCCCTCGACGAGCTCGATCTCGACCCGGCTCAGCTCGACGAGTTCTACACCGCCCTCGAGGAGGCCCAGGTCGACGTCGTCGGCGTCGAGCAGAGCGACGCAGAGGCAGAGAAGGCGTGGGAGAGCGAAGCGGAGATCTCCACCGACACGTTGCAGCTCTTCCTCAAGGACATCGGCAAGGTGCCTCTGCTGACCGCCGCGCAGGAGGTCGAGCTCGCGAAGCGGATCGAGCTCGGCGAGCACGCGGCCAAGCAGGCCATGGTCGAAGCGAACCTCCGTCTCGTCGTCTCGATCGCGAAGCGCTATCGCAACCAGGGCCTCCCGTTTCTCGATCTGATCCAGGAGGGGACGATCGGGCTCGTGCGCGCGGCCGAGAAGTTCGACTACCGCAAGGGCTTCAAGTTCTCAACGTACGCGACCTGGTGGATCCGTCAGGCCGTCGCGCGCGCGATCGCCGACAAGGGACGAACGATCCGGATGCCGGTCCACGTCGTCGAGAAGCTGAACAAGATCCATCGCTCCGAGCGCAAGCTCCGTGCCGAGTTCGCACGGGAGCCCACGATTCCCGAGATCGCGCACGACCTCGACCTCAGCGTCGAGGAGGTGGAGCAGATCCGGCGCTCGGCTCAGACGCCCGTCTCGCTCGAGAAGCCGGTCGGCGACGACGACGAGTCGGAGTTCGGCCACTTCCTCACCGACGTGACTGCGCAGTTGCCCGACGAGGCCGCCGAGGTGACGCTCCGGCGGGAGGCGCTCCGCGCGATCATGGGCTCGCTCTCGCCCCGCGAGCGCGCCGTGCTCGAGCTTCGCTACGGCCTCGACGGTCAGCAGCCACGGACTCTCGACGAGGTCGGCCGCGCCTTCAACGTGACGCGTGAGCGCATCCGCCAGATCGAGCATCAGAGCCTGAAGAAGCTGCGCGCGCTCGCGGAGGCGAACAACGTCCGCGACGTAGCGTGAGCTACGGCACACGAGGGCAACGCCTGCGCAACGCCTCGACGGCGTAGTCCGCCTCGCGCGCGGACTACACTCCGCGGCCGTGGAGGTGCCGTCTCTTCAGTCGCTCGTCGCCGAGCTTGCCGAGCTGATCGCGATCCCCTCGCTCAGCGCCGATCCTGCGTACCACGCAGACGTCGTCGCTGCCGCCGAGTGGGTTGCCGAGCGGATTCGCCGGGCCGGCGGGAGTGCCGAGCTGGTTCCCTGGGGGAAGCGGCCGCTCGTGATCGGTGAGATTCGCGCCTCGCGGGATGCCGAAACCGCTCCCACCATTCTCCTGTTACGGGCATTTCGACGTCCAGCCGCCCGATCCGCTCGAGCTGTGGGAGTCACCGCCCTTCGATCTCGTCGAACGTGACGGCTGGCTCTACGCGCGCGGTATCGCCGACGACAAGGGCCAGCTCTTCATGCTGCTCAAGGCCGCGGAGCTGCTGGCGGCGGCGGGCGAGCTTCCGGTCAACCTTCGTTTCGCCTGCGACGGCGAGGAGGAGGTCGTCGGGCCATGCGATCGTCGAGTGGCTGGCGGCTGACGATCGCGGCGCCGACGCGGCGATCGTCTTCGACGGCGGCATGGTCGCGCAAGACGTGCCGGCCTTCAACGTCGCCGTGCGGGGCAACGGCTACTTCCACGTCAAGGTCCGCACGGGCGAGCGTGACCTTCACTCGGGCATGTACGGCGGTGCGTCGCTCAATGCGATGCACGCGCTGATGCAGACGCTCTCGGCCGTCCTTCCCCGTGACGGAAGGCTGCCGGACGAGCTACGCGTCGGGATCGTGGAGCCGACCGAGAGCGAGCTCGCATCGTGGCGAACGCTGCCGGCGGGCGTGGACGAGATCGCGGCAGCAGGTTCTCGTCCGGCTGATCCGGCTGCCGCCGACGAGTTCTACCTCCGCACCTGGGCTGAGCCTTCCGTCGACGTCCACGGCATCTCAGGGCGGCTCGCCGGTGCTCCAGAAGACGGTGCTGCCGGTCGAGGCTGAGGCGAACATCTCGATCCGGATCGTCGGCGACCAGGACCCTGGTGTGATCATTCCCGCGTTCGAGTCGCTGCTCCGCTCGGGCGCCCCGGAGGGAGCCGAGGTCGAGATCACGCTCCTGTCCACGTCGGCACCGGGCCTGATCCGGCCCGACAGTGCGGCCATCGGACTGGGCCTCGATGCGTTCGAGGAGGTGCTCGGGGTGCGACCGCTTCTCGTCCGAACCGGCGGCACGCTACCGGTCGTCTCCGCGCTTGCGGCGCGGGGCGTCCCGACGATCCTGACCGGGTTCTCGCTCAACGAGTCGAACATCCACTCACCGAACGAGCGCATCGTCTCCTCGTACCTGCCGCTCGGGATCGAGAGCGCAGCCGCCCTCTATCGACACCTCGGCCACCTTGGGTAGCGCCCCCTTCTCGTCGCCTCTCGCCGCGGAGCTGTCAGAGGGCGTGCTGGAGCGCTTTCTCCGCTACGTCCGGATCGACACCCAGTCGGACGAGGAGTCGTCGACCTCGCCGAGTACCGCCAAGCAGCTCGATCTGTCGCGGCTGCTCGTCGAGGAGTTGAGCGCACTCGGGCTTGCCGACGTCGAGCTGAACGCGCACGGCTGTGTCTTCGCCACGCTCCCCGGCAGTACCGGCGCGCCCGTGATCGGGTTGATCGCTCACGTCGATACGACCCCGGACTCACCCGGCGCCGGTGTCGTCCCGATCGTGCACGAGAACTACGCGGGCGGGCCGATCGTTCTCCCCGGCGACCCGAGTCAGGTGATCGATCCCCTCGAGGAGACCGAGTTGGCCATACGTCTCGGGCATGACATCGTCACGAGTGACGGAATGACGCTGCTCGGCGCCGACGACAAGGCCGGAGTCGCCGAGATCATGGCGGCGCTCGCGTATCTCCGTCACGTGACGGAGCCCCGGGCGACCGTGCGCGTCGCGTTCACGGTCGACGAGGAGGTCGGTCGCGGCACCGAGCACTTCGACCTCGAGGCGTTCGGCGCCGAGGTCGGCTACACGCTCGACGGCTCGGGGATCGGCGAGCTCGAGATCGAGACGTTCTCGGCGCGCCAGGCTCGCGTCACGATTCGGGGCCGCGGCGCACATCCCGGCTCGGCGAAGGACAAGCTCGTGAACGCAGTGAAGCTGGCAGCGGACTTCGTCACGTCGTTGCCGCAGCACTCGCTCTCACCGGAGACGACAGAGGGGCGTGAGGGCTTCATCCATCCCTCGCGCGTGACCGCGTCGGCCGAGGAAGCCGTGATCACGCTGATCGTCCGCGACCACGACAGCGCGTTGCTGGAGCAGCACACCGAGCTCCTGCGCCGACTCGCTGAGGCGGTCGAGGGGCGCGAGCCGCGCGCCCGAGTCACGATCGAGATCCAGGAGACGTACCGCAACATGCGCGGCGCGATCGACGAGCATCCGCGGGTCGTGCTGGCTGCCGAGGAGGCAATCCGACGCGCCGGGGTCGAGCCGGTTCGTTCGATCATCCGCGGCGGGACCGACGGCGCAGTGCTCTCGGAGAAGGGCCTGCCGACGCCGAACATCTTCACCGGCGGCCAGAACTACCACTCGTTGCGCGAGTGGGCGAGCGTGCAGGACATGGCCGCGGCGGCCGCGACCGTGGTGGAGCTCGTCAAGGTGTGGGCGGAGCCGGAGAGCCCGGCTTCGGGGGCCGGCTCACGGACCCGGGAGGATGCGAGCGACTGAAGCCTGTCACGGCGGATCCGGATCTCGCGGTCGTGGCCTCAGGTTGTGAACGCCGCAGCCGAGCCATTCGTGGCCGAAGCGGCGCATCTCGGTGACCAGCGGCAGCAGCGCGGCACCCTTCTCGGTCAGCTCGTACTCGACGCGCGGTGGCGACTCGGCGTAGCTGCGACGGGCGACGATCCCTTCGGCCTCGAGCCAGCGCAGCCGCTCGGCCAGGGTGCGCGGGCTGATCCCGGCACAGGAATGCTCGATCTGGGTGAAGCGGCGTGGGCCCTCGGAGAGATCGTGCACGAGCAGCACCGTCCACTTGGCTCCGATGATCTCCGCGCACGCAGCCACCGAGCAGGTCTCGGACTCGTGGACCTGGTGCATTGTGCGAGTCGCCACGACGTCAATCATACCGTTCGTTTCGGTCAATCCCAGGGCGGCGGCTGGAAGACCCAGCGGCCGCCGACCATCGTGGCGACGACCTCGACCGACTCGAGCTCGTCGACCGGGCAGGTGAACGGATCGCGGGAGAGCACGACGAGATCTGCGACGCAGCCTGGGATGAGCCGGCCGCGGCGGCGCTCGTCGCCTGCGAGCCAGGCCGGGGTCACGGTCGAGGCGATGACTGCCTGCTCGACGGTGAGTGCCTCCTCCAGCCGCCAGCCCGGCCGGTCGTCGATCGTGCGGAGCACGCCGGCGCGGATCCCGGCGAGTGGGTCGAGCTCCTCGACCGGCGCGTCGGAGCCGTTGACGACGACCGCGCCCGAGTCCCAGAGGCTGCGCAAGGCGTAGGTGCCTTTCGAGCCGGTCGGGCCAGAAGCGGTCGGCCAGGTCGCGGTCGGACGGGGCGTGCGAAAACTGGACCGAGCACGCGACGCCCAGTTCGGCAAAGCGGGGGATGTCGTCGACATCGAGGCATTGCGCGTGCTCGATCCGCTGTCTCAGCCCGAGCGGCTGCCAAAGATCCCGCGTGGCCTCGAAGGCGTCGAGTGCGTCGCGGTTCGCCCGGTCGCCGATCGCGTGCACCGCCACGGGCCAGCCGGACTGCGCGGCCGCCCGGATGATCTCCTCGATCTCCTCGCGGCTCGTGATCTGCACACCGGAACCGTCGAGCATCGATGCCGTCTGCGAGCCAAGCGTTCCGTCCATGAACGCCTTCACATAGCCGAGCCGGAGGAAGTCGTCGCCGACGCGCGATCGCAGCTTGAGCTCGGCGAGCTGCGGGAGGTGCTCGGCGGGGAGTCGACTGCCACACTCGCAGCGACAGCCCTTCGTGCTCGTGGATGCGGCCGAAGATCGAAGCAGCGCCGAGCCAGCCGTCCTTGTCGTGGATCGCAGCGATGCCACGGGAGTTCGCGACCCGGATGCCTTCGCGCGTCGCGTCGACCCACTCCTCGTCGGTGACCGTGACGAAGCGGTCGCGGAAGCGCCAGGCGGACTTCCTCGCGCAGGATCCCCGTCGGCCCGCTGCTCGCGTCGCGCTCGACGACGCCGCCGCGAACCTCGAGGTCCCCGCCAGCGCGGGCAAGGCTGGCGCTGTTCAGCCAGAGAGAGTGGTAGTCCTTCGACCAGAGCGCCGCGGGTGACGTTCCCGTGATCGCGTCGAGTGCGGCCGCGGTCGGCCGCTCCGGCCAGGCTGCGTCGCGCCAGCCGGTACCGCGGATCCATGCGTCGCCGTTGCGGGGGTGCGCGGCAACGAGCGCCAGCGCAGACTCGACCGAGTCGGCGGCCTCGAGATGCACATCGCGTCGCGCGAGCGACCAGGTGGGGAAATGGACGTGCGCATCGGTGAAGGCGGGCAGCGACGCAGCGGCCTCGCAGGTCGACGCGCTCCGGTGTCGGGAGCGCCCACTCGTGCGTTCCGACACCGCCCGCGACCAACGGCCCGGCGATCGCGAGCGCCCCGCACGTCGGCAGCGACGGATCGAGGGTGCGGATGACACCGTTGTCGAGAATCACACGTTCAGCGTACTTCGGTGCTGCGAGCTCAGCGTCGCAGCGCCGAGGTGTCCACAACCTCGAACGCCGATCCCGGAACACGGCCGAGCGTGTGGAGATCGTCGTTCGACCAGCGTGGATCGGGTGCTCCGGAGACAAACCAGTCGGAGCCGTTGTCGGCCACGATCATTCCGTACTCCTTCAATGCCTGAAGGACGACGCGCGCCTGCCGCGGGAAGCCCGAGATGTCGTAGTCGCGCTTCAGCCGCAACCGTGCCCCCATGGGCGGCAGGGCGGGATCGGTCAGCGAGCTCGCGACATGTCGTGCAGGCCAGACATACGCGCGCCGGGTGTGGGAGACGGTGAAGCGGAGGGCGTGGTCGATTCGTCCCTTCGCGACCTCGTCGTAGCGTGCCAGGCCGGGCAGG
The DNA here is from genome assembly GCA_963829285.1 of uncultured Thermoleophilia bacterium. Classification (GTDB taxonomy): domain Bacteria; phylum Actinomycetota; class Thermoleophilia; order Gaiellales; family Gaiellaceae; genus Gaiella. The sequence goes on from CAWHHW010000005.1 coordinate 504,983, forward strand.
ATCGGCAGTCCCGCGGCGTCGGCCGACGTCCAGCCGGCAGGCCGCAGCCGGTTCGAGCGCAGGTCCCAGATCGCGCCCGAGCCCGCCGTCCAGCGGCCCCCGACCTGACGTAGCGCGTAGAGCTCGTAGAGCCGGCAGGCGGCGCGGTCGACGATGAGCGCGTGCCGGTCGCCGTCGGAGGCCGCGCCGCCCTCGATCTTGACGGACGCGGGAATCGGGTACGGGCCGCGGTCGGATTCGTCGGCGTATTCGAACGTGACGGATCTCTTCGATTGCGACGTGCCGACGACGGTGATCGGGATCCCGATCGGGCCGCCGTTCCAGAGGCCGGAGCCGAAGTCGGCGTGCATCGTCCTCGTGGTGCCGATCGTGGCCACGGTCGCATCCGACCCGGCCGCCACGGGCAGCGTGTCGATGCGCCGGTTCCACGGATTGTCGGCGGGGAAGATCGGGCACGCGCTCGCGGTCGGGAGCGGCGTTGCCCCGGCAGCCGTCGCGGCCAGGGCGACGGCAAGCGTGATCAGAGCGGCGACGATTCTCATGCGCACTGCTTCGGCAGCCGCGGCGCTTCTCTCATCCCTCGACGTGGGGCGGCGTCGTCTGCGGAAAGCGCGCCCTCACGCCGTCGATGTACGTCGCGAGCCGTTCGGCGATCGCTGCGTCGTGGATCTCCAGGACGTTTTCGGCGTTGCGCTCGCCCGAGCGAGAGAAGTTGAACGAGCCGACGAAGGCGACGTCGTCGGTCACGACCACCTTCGCGTGCATGAAGTCGTGCAGCGATTCGGGTGTCCACCTGGTCGAGAGCTTCCCCGAGAACGGCGCGCCGGTCAGGATCGTCTGCAGGAGTGGGATCTTCCAACCGCTGACGCCGTTCGTCGCCCACTGGTGGAAGACCTCGTCGACCTGCGTCTCGTCGATCACTCCCGCCACGTCGCAGCGCCGCTCGTTCACGACCTCGACGAGCGTGGCGAGGATCGGCCCGGAGGTGAGCACCGGCGAGGCGATGCGGATCCGCCGGCGCGCGCGGCCGAGGAACTTCGCCACGCGATGCGAGAGCGCATCGCCGTATTCCGGCGTGAACCACGGTCGCACTTCGGTGCCGCCGTCGACGGTGACCGGCCGAGGCTGCACGTGGCCGGTGTGCTCGACCGTGCCGCGCTTCCAGAGCTCGTCGAGGTCGAGCGTGAACGCGCGCGCGAGCTCGGGCGCGCCGAGCACGCGCACGATCACGTTCTCCTGCCGGCTCCACGAGTCGTCCGTCCAGTTCGTCGACCCGGTCCACACATCGGTGGCGTCGCGGACGACGTACTTGTGGTGCATCAGGTCGGGAACGCCGGCAATCCCGCGCGTCGACACCGGCAGCGCCTCGAGCGCCTCGGGTTTCGTCTTCGGCGGCGGCGGTACGGGGATCGGCCCGGGGTGGTCGACGTTGTAGGCAAGCCTGATCGCGACGCCCCTCTGCTGTGCCGCGAGGAGCGTGGCGAGGACGAGAGCACCGGCATCGGTCTCGAAGCGCACGTCGTACAGCGCGATGTCGAGGCTCGTGCGGGCTGCTCCGAGGAAGGTGGCGAGCTCGCGGGCGATGTCGGCCGGGGTCTGCCCGCCGTCCGTCAGCGTGCGAAGCTCGATCGGCATCGGTCAGCCGGCGTTCGCGGCGCGAGCCGCAGCCTTGTGCGCACGCTTGGCCGCCTGGTAGTCGGCGAGCGCCTGAGGGGAATCGACGGCGCCGAGGCACGCGTGGGGCGGGACGAGCGGATCGGCAATTGCGACATCGAAGCGAAGGGCGAGCACGGAGCCGAGCGCGGTGATCTTCATCGGACCGTAGCCGGGGAGGGCACCGATGCGTTGCTTCAGATCGGCGGTGTCCTTCGCACCCGTCCAGAGCCGCGAGGCGTCACCGTCGTACTCCTCGGCGACGACTGCGCACAGCTCCTGGACGCGTGTAGCCATCGCGCCGGGAAAGCGATGGATCGCGGGCCGCTCGCGGAAGATCTCGAGCAGCCGGTCGGGGTCGGTCGCGGCGATCGTCCCGGCGTCGATCGAGCCGAGCCGCTGGCGGAGCTTGAGCGGCCCGGCAAAGGCGGTCTGAACGGTGACCTGCTGGTCGAGCGCGAACCCGATCAGGAGTGCGAGCGGCTCGGCGGCGAGGAGCTCGTCGGCCTCGGGGTCACCCGTGAAGTAGAGGGCCCTTGGCGTCATCGCCCGATCCTATCCCGGCGGGATACGCTGGGCGAGTGGACGCACTCGCTGCCTTCGCACCCGAGACGCGCTCCTGGTTCGAGCGGACGTTTGACGGGCCGACGCCCGCGCAGGAGAAGGCGTGGCCCGTCATCGCGTCGGGAAAGCACGTGCTCGTGCAGGCGCCGACCGGCTCGGGGAAGACCCTCGCCGCCTTCCTCCTCGGGCTCGACCGGCTCAACGAGCGGCCCGGTGAAGGGCTCCGGCTGTTGTACATCTCGCCGCTCAAGGCCCTCAACTACGACGTGGAGCGCAATCTCCGCGTGCCGTTGGCGGGGCTCGGATCACAGCTCTCCGTGGCGGTACGTACCGGTGACACCGAACAGCGCGAGCGCCGGCAGATGTTGCGCACGCCGCCCGACATCCTGATCACGACGCCCGAGTCGCTCTTCCTGCTCCTCACCTCGCAAGGTCGCGAGATGCTGCGCTCTGTCGAGACCGTGATCCTGGACGAGGTGCACGCGGTGGCAGGGACCAAGCGTGGCGCTCATCTCGCGATCTCGCTCGAGCGCCTCGAACGCATCACGGCACAGCCGTTTCAGCGCATCGGACTCTCGGCGACGCAGCGCCCACTGGAGGAGATCGGGCGTTTCGTAGCAGGTCGCAGGCCGATCGAGCTCGTCGATGCGGGTGTGCGGAAGGAGCTCGACCTCGAGGTGATCGTGGCGCTCGAGGACATGCGCGAGCCGGGCACGGATTCGAGCCTGGCCCAACCGGTGCCGCCCGACGGGGTCGAGATGGCATCCGGCTACGAGGCCTCGGCCCGATCGATCTGGCCCTCGATCTACCCGGCTCTCCTCGAGCTCGTCAGGGAGCACCGTTCGACGATCATCTTCGTCAACAGCCGGCGGCTCGCCGAACGGCTGGCGGTGCGACTCAACGAGCTCGCCGAGGAGACGATCGCGCGCGCCCACCACGGGTCGCTCGCCCGCGAGCAGCGCGTCGAGATAGAGGAGCTGTTGAAGGCAGGCCAGATTCCCTGCCTCGTTGCCACCTCGTCGCTCGAGCTCGGGATCGACATGGGCGCCGTCGACCTCGTGATCCAGGTCGAGAGCCCGAAGTCCGTCGCGCGCGGACTACAGCGTGTCGGCCGTGCGGGGCACGACCTCGGCGCCGTCTCGAAGGGGCGCATCTTCCCGAAGTTCCGGGCCGACCTGCTCGAGTGCGCCGTCGTCGCAAAGGCGATGCGCGAAGGGTTGATCGAGGAGACGCAGATTCCGCGCAACCCGCTCGACGTGCTCGCCCAGCAGATCGTGGCGATCTGCGCCGACGAGGAGATCGCGATCGACGACCTGCACGAGCTCGTGCGAGGCGCGTATCCCTTTGCCGACCTGGCGCGGACGCAGCTCGAGAACGTGCTCGACATGCTCGCCGGCCGCTACCCGTCGGACGAGTTCGCCGAGCTGAGGCCGCGGATCGTCTGGGACCGGACGGCAGATGTGGTCAGCGGGCGCCAGGGGGCGCGACGGCTGGCGGTCACGAACGCGGGCACGATTCCCGACCGCGGACTCTTCGGCGTCTTCCAGGTCGACGGCGGCGGGCGGGTCGGCGAGCTCGACGAGGAGATGGTCTACGAGGCGCGCCCGGGACAGCCGTTCATGCTCGGCGCCTCGACGTGGCGGATCGAGGAGATCACGCGCGACCGCGTCCTCGTCTCGCCCGCTCCGGGCACGCCGGGCGCGGTTCCGTTCTGGAAGGGGGAGGACGTGGGTCGCCCGTTCGAGTTCGGCATGAAGATCGGCCAGGCGACGCGTGAGCTCGTGGGGCTCTCCGACGCGAAGGCCGTGCAGCGCCTCCGCGGCGACTATCACCTCGATCCGCTCGCTGCGGGAAACCTGCTCACCTACCTGCGCGACCAGGCTGCGGTCAGCGGCGGCGTCGTCCCGTCCGATCGAACGGTTGTGGTCGAGCGCTTCCGCGACGAGATCGGCGATTGGCGGGTGTGCATCCTGACGCCCTTCGGAGCACGGGTGCACGCGCCGTGGGCGCTTGCGCTCGGCGCGCGGCTCCGGGACACGCTCGGCCTCGAGGCGCAGTCGATCTGGTCGGACGACGGCATCGCCATCCATCTCCCGGAGGCGGACGTGCCGCCACCGGTCGCCGATTTCGTGCTGACGGCGGAAGAGATAGAGGATCTCGTGGTCGCGGAGGTGGGGCAGACGGCGCTGTTCGGGGCGCGGTTCCGCGAGAATGCCGGGCGGGCACTCTTGATCCCGCGGCGGCGTCCGGGGCAGCGCACCCCGCTGTGGCAGCAGCGGCTCAAGGCGCAGAGCCTGCTCGAGGTGGCGCGAGACTACGGCTCGTTCCCCATCGTGCTCGAGACCTATCGCGAGTGCCTTCAGGATGTCTTCGACCTGCCGGCGCTGAAGAAGATCCTGCACGGTCTCCAGACGAGGGAGATCGAGCTCGCCGAGGTCGAGACCCTCTCTGCCTCGCCGTTCGCCTCGTCGCTGCTCTTCGACTACATCGCGACCTACATGTACGAGGACGACACGCCCGCGGCCGAGCGCCGCGCACAGGCGCTGTCGCTCGACCGCGATCTGTTGCGGGAGCTGCTCGGGCAGGAGGAGTTGCGCGACCTGCTCGATCCCGCGGCGGTCTCAGAGGTCGAGGCGCAGCTCCTCGGGACGGCGCGCTCGCCGGACGAGTTGCACGACCTCCTCCGTCGTCGCGGCGACCTCCGGGACGAAGAAGTCGACGCCGCCTTCGCCGCGATCCTCGAGGCGGAACGGCGCGCTTTCCGGGCTCGCATCGCGGGCGAGGAGCGGCTGATCGCGGCAGAGGATGCCGGTCTCTTCCGCGACGCTCTCGGTGTCGAGCTGCCCCGAGGCCTGCCGGCTGTCTTCCTCGAGACGGTTTCGGGTGCGCTCGACGTGCTGCTGGCACGGTTCGCGCGCTCGCGCGGCCCGTTCACGACGGTCGAAGCGGCAACCCGCTACGGCCTCGATGTGGTCACCGTAGACCCTCGCCTCGCAGGGCTCGAGCACACCGGTCGGCTCGTCCGTGGCGAGCTCCGTCCGGGTGGCAGCGGGCGCGAGTGGTGCGATCCCGACGTGCTCCGCCGCCTGCGCCGTGCCTCGCTCGCCGCCTTGCGCAAGGAGGTCGAGCCCGCCGAGCAGGCTGCGCTCGGGCGCTTTCTCCCGGCCTGGCACGGGATCGACAGGCGCGCGAGCCTGCGTGAGGCGCTCGTCCCGCTGCAGGCGCTCCCTCTGCCCGTGTCGTTGTGGGAGAGCGAGGTCTTGCGGCGTCGCGTGCCGGACTACCAGCCTGCGGCGCTCGATGCGCTTTGCGCAACGGGGGAGGTGGTGTGGGTCGGCGCCGGGCTCGACCGCGTTGCTCTCTACTTCCGGGACGATGCACCGCTGCTCGGCGCTCCGGGAGGTGCGCCCTCTCCCGAGGGCGAGACGGCGCAGGCGCTGCGGGCGTTGCTCGGGAACTCGGCGGAGTTCTGGCCCGACCTGCTCGCGGCAACCGGGCTCGGGGCGGACGTTGCACTGTCTGCGCTCTGGGATCTCGTCTGGTCGGGCGAAGTCACGAACGACGCGTGGACACCGTTGCGGGCAGCCCGCCGCTACGGCACGCCGGTTGTCGATCGGCGACCGCGCCGGTTCTCGCGCACGCGACTTGCCGGCGCGTCGTCGACGCAGGGCCGCTGGTCGCTCACGACGCCGATTGTTCCCGGCCACGGTCGACCGCCGCGCCCTGGCGGAGTTGCTGCTCGAACGCCAGGGCATCGTCGTGCGCGACGGCGTCCGCGGCGAGGGCATCGCCGGCGGCTACGGCGCCGTGTACGGCGAGCTCCGTTCCCTCGAGACGATCGGTGCCTGCCGCCGGGGCTACTTCGTCGAGGGTCTTGGCGGCGCCCAGTTCGCCCTGCCGGGAGCCGTCGAGCGGCTGCGTGAGCTGCAGGAATCGAGGCGAGGACGATGCGCTCGTGCTCGCGGCCGCTGATCCTGCCCAGCCGTACGGCGCCGCGTTGCCGTGGCCGCGCCGGGCGGGTGCACGAGCCGCCCGGGTCGCCGGAGCCCACGTCGTGCTGCTCGGCGGCTCGGCCGCGTCTGTACGTCGAGCGGGGTGGTCGCACGCTCGTTCCCCTCCGCGATCCCGAGGAAGGTTGGTTGCGGGACCCGCGTTCGCCGCACTCGCCGACTGGGTTCGCGACGGGCAACGTCAGGCGCCTCGCGGTCGAGCGGTTCGACGGCCGTCCGGTCGCCGAGACGGAGGCGATGCCGTCTGCTCGTCGAGGCAGGCTTTCTCGCCGGTCACCGCCGCGCAGTTCTCCGGCCGTAGTACGTCGCAATGACAGGAGATCCGGCGCCGAGCGCGTAGACCGTGGCGTGCCCGCGCGAGCTCCGCATCTCTATACGCCGCTACGGAGCTTCGTGCTCGGCGCGTTCGCCTACCTCCTGCGGGAGTTGGACGAGGGTGCGGTGCTCCCGGTCGCCTTCGTCGAGCACGAGCATGGCCGCGGGCCGTCTCTCTACGAGTACCGCCCCCTCGTTCGCGCGTTCGTGGAGGAGCGCGCGGTCAAGCTCCGCGTGCGCGACGACGCGGTGATCGCGATCGACGAGTTGCGCCGCGAGCCTGCGGCCGCGATCTTCGCGCGCGCTCACGCGGGACGCCGTCCGTCCGAGGACGAGGCGCTCTTCCGGACGGTGCTCCTCGGGCTACTCATCTCCACCGCCGAGGCGTGCGGAGGCTTCGACTGGGACGACGAGTCGTTCGATCGTGCGTACGCCGAGCTCGAGCGGTCGCTCTTCGGCGAGCGCCGTACGTACACCGCGATCGCGCCGTTCGTCGGCCTCTCGGTGACGACGCAGTTCGAGCTCGCGCCGGGGTTGCGGGTGCGAGCCGTCTCCGACGGCGAGCTCGCCCGCCACTGGCCCGAGGCAGGCTCGATGGTGCCGAGGGATTTCGGGAGGGAGACCGATCGCTACTGCGTGCTCGAGCTCCGCGCCGCGCTTGCCGGGGCCGAGGAGCCGCCGGACGCCCCGGCGGAGATCGCCGACGCGGTCAGCGCGATCCGGCTTGCCACGGCGGCGCCGCTCTCGGCGGGACCGGTGCTGTTCGAGACGCTCGACGGCCGTCCGTTCGGGATCCGGCCGGTGCTGCCGATCGCAGCGACCCAGCCACCCGGCGAGGCTACCCGGCTCGACGCCTTCCGCGGCTCGCTCGCGGCCGAGATCCTCCAGCGACTCGACCCTCGCCGACGCCGACAGCGCTCTCGCCGAGGCGCTCGACCGCTGGGAGCTGTCGCTGTTCCAGAACGAGCCGTTCCGCTCCGAGCAGCTCCGCGCGACGTTCGTCGCGCTCCTCGGCGAGACGTGGCCTTTGCGGGCAGCGGTTCTGCTCGAGACCGAGCCGGCCGAGCGATCGGCGTTGCACGCCGGCCTGAGTGCGCTCGCCCATGGTGACGAGTGCACGGCTGCGGTCGCGGATGCGGCGCGCTGCGCGCTCGTGGCGGCACTGCAGCATCCGGATCGCGCCGGCTCTGTTGCGTGAGCTCGATGAGGCGCTGCTCGGCGTGGGCGGCAGCCGTCCGCTCCGCTCAGCCGTTTAGCGGCTCGAAGCCCGAGCGTACGTCCAGCTCGCGCGGAATTGGCACAAAGACGGCACAGACTCGTCACACCTTTCTCTCTAGCGTTCCCTCCATGGAAGAGGCGCGCAGAGTGATCGACCGGCTGGAGCGGATCGAGGCGCTCGACCGGGCGAAGGCCGATCCCGTCGGAGTGCTTGCCGAGGTGCGCGGTCTCTTGCGCGACGCCGAGGCCTGGGTACGGATCGAAGGAGGTGACGCCGCCGACGAGGCCGTGATCCGGTTGCGGGACGCGCTCTCGCGCGATGCCGTGCCGGCCTGAGCCGAAGGAGCCGATCATCTAGGCTGGGCCTGTGATCACCCAGTGGGACGAGGTCGAACCGAGCCGTGGCGAACGTGGGCACATCGCGGCGTCGTGGCAGTCGCTGACTGGGTCGAACTCGGTCACCGCGGGGCTCAAGCGCATCGCGATCGACCCCGGCCGCTGGGCGACGCCGCTCCACCTCGAGGGCTCGGAGGAGGAGATCTTCTACGTTCTCTCGGGCACGGGGTTCTCGGTCCAGCGCGACCGCGGGGCGGAGGCGGCGTATCGCAGTTCGTCCGGGTGACTGCCTCGTCCACCTCGCGCTCGAGCACGCGCACACGATCGGGGCCGGTGACGAAGGGCTCGTCGTGCTCGCGTTCGGCTTGCGGTCGTTTGCCGCGAACACGCTGCTTCCGCGCGCCGGCGTCTCTTGGCTCGGGCCGACGTGGGTGCTCGAGGGCTCGCCGGAAGATCACCCGTGGAGCCGCGAGGCCGCCGTCGGGCCGCCGACCTGGGACGAGCTCTCCGAGCGGCCGGACAGGATCGTCAACCTCGCTGACGTGGAGGCATCCGAGCGGCGGGGTGCGACCGTCGATCGTGCTTCGCGAAGCCTCGGAGACGCTGCCGGGTCGCAACGGGCGGGCCTCACCCACTACGTCGTTGCGCCGGGGAAGCTGATGAACCCACCGCACTCGCACTCGTCGGAGGAGGAGATCTTCGTCGTTCTCGAGGGGAGCGGTTCGCTCTCGCTCTACCCGAGCCCGCGGTTCGGAGGCCAGCTCGAGGAGTATCCGGTGCGGGCTGGATCGACCGTCGCGCGACCTGCCGGTACGCATCGGGCCCATTCGTTCCGCGCCGGCGACGACGGCATGACACTGCTTGCGTTCAGCACGAGTGACCCGAACGACATCGCGTACTACCCCCGCTCGGGGAAGATCAACCTTCGCGGGGTCGGTGTGATCGGTCGGTTGGAGCAGGTCGACTACTGGGACGGCGAGGATTGAAGGAGAGCTGGGGACCGCGGTGAACGAGGCGCCATGGGATTCGTGCGTCTTTTGCCGCGCTCTGCCTCGCGGAGCCAGAACGCGACCGCCGTGGCCGACCTCGAGGTCGATATGAGCGATCTGACGCCCGAGCCGGAGATCGACGCTCGAGCCGCTCGCCGACGATGTGACGCCGCCCGCCGCGTCGCGTCCTGTCGTCGTGCCGAACGCCGCGGTCCGGGAAGCGACCGGCACCCGAGTGATCGCGCTCGCGAACCAGAAAGGTGGTGTCGCGAAGACGACGACGACGCTCAACCTCGGCGTCGCCTTCAAGGAGATGGGCTACCGCGTTCTGCTCATAGATCTCGATCCGCAAGGCAACCTGACGATGAGCCAGGGGCTCAATCCCGACACGATCGAAACGTCGATGTTCGATGTTCTCGTGCGCAAGATCCCGATCTCGGACGTGATCGCCAAGCGCGAGGTCGATCTCGCCGTCGCCTCGATCGACCTCGCGGGCGCCGAGCTGGCGCTGGCGGCGCTGATCGGCCGTGAACGGTCACTCGAGAAGGCGCTGCTCGAGGTTCGTGACCAGTACGACTTCATCCTGATCGACACGCCTCCGTCGCTCGGTCTGCTGACGATCAATGCGTTCGTCGCGGCCTCGGGCGTGATCGTGCCCGTGCAGTGCGAGTACCTCGCTCTGCGCGGCCTCGTGCAACTCGAGAACACGCTCGCGATGGTGCGGGAGAACCTGAACCCGCGAGTCGGGGTGGAGGGGATCGTGCCGACGATGTACGACGGCCGGACGCTCCATGCGCGCGAGGCGGTCGAGATCCTCGAGGAGAACTTCGGCGATCTCGTCTTCAGAGACGCGCATCCGGAAGACCGTTCGCTATGCAGAGGCGCCCGTGAAGGGCAGCTCGGTGCTCGCCTACGACCCAACCGGAACTGCGGCCCAGGCATACCGCGAACTCGCGAAGGAGGTGCTCGATGGCGCGGAAGCGCGCGAGCATGCGTGAGGGGCCGCTCGCCGAGCTGTTCCGTGCGACCGAGGCTGCTCAGCGCCAGGGCGACGACGACGAGCCCGCCGAGCCGCTGCCTCCCGCCGCGGAGGCCGACGATCAGCAGACGCTGATCCAGGATCCACCCGAGGCCCCGCCGGCCCCGACCAGAAACCGCCGCGAGGAGGCTGCGCTCGAGGAGACCGTCGAGCACGTCTACGACTTCGACGACGAGTCGGCCGCGGTCGCCGCGGCTGCGAGTCTTGCAGCGCCCGAGCCGGTAGTGATCGCCAAGCCCGAGCCGCCGTACGAGCCCCCGGCTAGCCGATTCATCCATCCGATGCCCGAGAGCGCCCCGCGGCTGAATGTCGGCGGCGAAGCGGCGTCGTACCTTGCTGTGATCCGCGTCGTCGGGGTCGGCGGCGGCGGTCTCAACGCGGTCAACCGGATGATGGACGCCGGGATCGCCCAGGTCGACTTCGTCGCGGTCAACACGGACATGCAGCAGCTCAACCTGTCGGACGCCCCGGTCAAGATCCATATCGGCGAGGAGCTGACTCAGGGCCTTGGCTCCGGTGCCGATCCGGAGACCGGCCGCAAGGCAGCGGAGGAGGCGTACGATCAGGTGCGGGCGGCGCTGCGCGGCTCGGACATGGTCTTCGTCACCGCGGGCGAGGGTGGCGGCACAGGTACGGGAGCGGCGCCGGTCGTAGCCAAGATCGCGCGGGATCTCGGTGCCCTGACCGTCGGCATCGTCACGACGCCGTTCAGGTTCGAAGGCACGAAGCGACGCCAGTCGGCCGATTCCGGTGTCGAGGCATTGCGCGGCGCCTGCGACACGGTGATCGTGATTCCGAACGACCGGCTGCTCGAGGTTCTCGACCGGTCGACCTCGATGATCGACGCCTTCAAGATCGCGGATGACGTGTTGCGCCAGGGCGTCCAGGGCATCTGCGACCTGATCACGATGCCGGGCCTGATCAACCTCGACTTCGCAGACGTGCGCACGATCATGTCGGACGCCGGTTCGGCGTTGATGGGAATCGGGTACTCCGAGAGCCAGCATCGCGCCCGCGAAGCCGCCGAGCGCGCGCTCAAGTCACCGCTGATCGACACCGAGATCGTGGGTGCGAGGGGCATTCTGCTCTCGATCGCAGGCGGCGAGGACCTGACGCTGCTCGAGGTGAACGAGGCGGCCGAGGTCGTCCGCGGGAGCGGCGACGGACGACACCAACATCATCTTCGGCGCAACGGTGGACGAACGTCTGAACGGCCAGGTTTGGGTGACGGTGATCGCGACCGGTATCGGCGGCGTCCATCGCCGACCGTTTGCGCCGTCGTTCGCGGCGAGCGGAGGCCGGGCTCCCGCACGGGGCGACGAGCCGGCCGAGTCAGACTTGCCGCGGTTCCTGCAGTAAGCCGCAGGTGGCTAGGCAGCTAGATCGCTAGACCGCCGGCAGAACGACGGTGGCGCCGAAGGCGACTGCCGCGATGCCAGCCGCGGTCACCATTGCAGCAACCCGGACATACGGTCGCACCCATGGGCCCGCGAGTGCAAGCGCGCCTACCGCGCCGACGACCATTCCGGTGAGCAGTTCGACGGCGCCGAAAGCAATGCCGGCCGAAAGCGCGATCTTCGAATCGACTCCCTGCGAACCGAGAGCGAGTGCGACTGCCGCGCTTGCAAGGCCGATGTTTCCCGGCGTCAGTGGGAGAATTGCGGCGATCTCGACTGCCGGTACGAGCACCAGGGCGGCGCTCAACGGATGATCGATTCCGAATGCAGCAACGACCGCGGTGGCGGCGATCACCTTCGCGGCGGCGCCCGCCAGCGCCCAGCCGGAGACGATCGCCAGATCGCGAGGGGACGATGCGAGCGACTTGAAGGCGGCCAGGAGCTGCTCGACCCGGTCGGGGAGTGCGATTCGGTTCGACACCGCCACGGCGGCCGCGGCGCCCCCGACGATCCCGGCGATCACGAGCAGCGGCCAAAGAGGCAGGACGCCGCCCGCACTCCCGACCGCAATCAGCGCCCCGAGCCACACGACCCGGGTCACGCCGACCGCTGCAGCAGCGCCGCCGACGGTCCAGCAGCCGCCGGTCGTGACGCGGCTGAAGAGAGCAACGCGCAGTGCCGAGCCGACGTGCGCGGGTGCGAGAGCGTTGACGCCGCAGCCGACGGCGTATCGCGCCGACGCATCGACGAGCGGCAGCGGCGACCCGCTCGCCCTGAGGGCGGCACGCCAGGCCAGAGCTCCAGACAGGCTCGTGCCGGCGAAGCAGAGACCGGCGATCCAGAGCCAGGCGGGGCTCGCGGCGCCGAGGCCCTGGACGGCGACGCTGACCCGGTTCCCGAGAAGAGAGGGGCTGAGGCAGAGCGCGGCGAGGAGCGCGAGCGAGATGCCCGCGATGGAGACTTGTCGTCGAGTGAGGTGATTCCGAATCAAGGCCGCACCCTCAGCGTCGGCATTTCCCGACCCGAGGTTGAGCGAAATCCCCGACATGGTTCGGCAGCAGCTTCGCCGTAAGGGGTGCGAAGGCACGGAAGGCTCATGGGTGCTCAGACGCTCGGCGGCGGGCGATGTCGGATTTCTGTTCAAACACCGAACATCTCCCCCCAGAAAGCGAACAATTCGCCCTGAAGGCTCGACGCAAACGAGAAGCACTCCGGCGACGCACCAAGCCTCTACGCTCCACGCATGCGTGGAGCTGTTGCAGCAGGGAACCGGCACACTGCCGAGGCCGGCGCATGGGCGCTCGCACGCGGTGGCAACGCCGTGGACGCGATCGTCGCCGCCTCGCTCGCCGGGTTCGTAGCCGAGGGGCCGTTGACGGGGCCGGCCGGCGGCGGCTTCGTGTTGCTCCGCGAGGCCGGCCAGGAGCCGACGTTCCTCGACTGCTTCTTCGCCGTACCCTCACGGCCTCCGGGCCCGATGGAGAGGGTGGTCGTCGACTTCGGCGATGCGTCCACGCAGGTGTTCTTCCTCGGCCCCGCGGCCGTCGCCGTGCCCGGGCTCGTAGCAGGGCTCGCCGAGGGGCACCGGCGGCAAGGGCGGCTCCCGTGGGCGGATCTGTTCGCCCCCGCTCTCGAGCTCGCCCGAGCCGGCGTCGAACTGACGGAGCCGCAGCGGTTCCTGCTCGAGATCCTCGTGCCGATCCTCGAGCGCACGGAGGAGGGGCGTGCCATCTACGGCTCGCACGTCCGGGCCGAGACTGCGGTCATGGTGCCCGCGCTCGAGAGCCTGCGCGTCGATGGGGCGGCCGCGGTCGCCGAGCTCGTTCCCGACCTCGCGTCCGACATCGCGACGTACGAGGTGGTCGAGCATCAGCCGTTGACGGCTGCGTTCTGCGGTTTGCGGGTCGCCACGTGCCCGCCGCCCTCGAGGGGCGGGCGAATCATCGCCGGAGGGCTTGCGGAGCTCGACGACTCGAGACCACACGCCGCCGACGACCTCGCGGTCGTGCTCGCAGCCGCGCTGCGGGCGGGATACGGCGGGTCGGCCCGCCTCGCTCCCCTGACGGGAACGACCCATATCTCCGTGATCGACGGCGACGGGAACGCGGCCGCCGTCTCCTCGACGCTCGGATCCGGTTCGGGCGTCTTCTCCCGGGGCTTCCAGCACAACAACATGCTGGGCGAGCTCGACGTGATCGGCACGGTGGAGCGTTCTCCGGGCGACCGGTTGCCGAGCATGATGGCTCCAACGCTCGTGCTCGATGGGGACTCCCCTCGTCTCGTCGTCGGAAGTGCCGGATCGGTTCGGCTTGCGGGCGCGATCCTGCAGACCATTCATCACGTCGTGGCGTGCGGCCTCTCTGTCGATCGCGCGATCGAGCATCCGCGACTCCATCTCGAGGACGGCGTCGTGCAGCTCGAAGGAGGCTGGCCGCAGGACACGGCGACACAGCTGCAGCAGGCGGGCCACTCGGTGAACCCGTGGGGCGGCCGGAACCTCTACTTCGGCGGCGTCTCCGCCGTTGAGCGGCATCGCGGCGGCGAGCTCGCCGCCGCGGGTGATCCACGCCGTGGCGGTCATGGAGTGGTCGTCCCGTGATCAGGATCCGTCCTGCGGAGCCGGGCGACGCGCAGGCCCTCGTCGAGCTTGCGGGCGAGATCGGCGGCGAGGACGGCGCGTGGCTCCTGACCACCGATGCGTGGCGTACCGCCGCTGAGGAACGGCGGTACCTCAAGGCCGTCCGCGGCCATCCCGACGCAGCCATCTACGTCGTCGAGGACGGAGGACGTCTCGTCGGCAGGTTGTCGCTCGCCCGCGACAGTCACCCGGCGAGCTCCCACGTCGCGGACCTCGGGCTGATGGTGGCGGCGAGCCACCGGCGGCGCGGGGTGGGGCGGGCCCTGCTCGACCAGTCCGTCGCCTGGGCGGCCGCGGCCGGCGTCCGGAAGCTCGAGCTCCACGTGTTCCCCTGGAACGAGCCCGCGATTGCGCTGTACGAGTCGTTCGGCTTCGAGCGCGAGGGTCTCCGCAAGGGTCACTACCTGCGCGCCGGCGAGGACGTCGACGCGATCCTGATGGCGTTCTGGCTCCCCGACTCGGCGCCTGAGACGGGCGTCTAGCCGGCTAACGTTGTCCATCATGGAAACAGTGTGACGGGTGACCAGTCACGTGTCTGTGCCAACTCTGTACCAATCAATCCACAGCCCGTAAGCGCGTATCGTGTCGGCCGCGCAGCCGCTGTAGCATCGGCGCGATGGTGCTTCACGTCGACAGCGAGCGGCTGCGAGCCGACTTCGAGACGCTCGCGCAGTTCGGGGCCACCCCCGCGGGAGGCGTCGAGCGCACGACTTTCTCGGGAGCGCATCTCTCCGCTCGGGCGTGGTTTCTCGAGCTGGCGCGAGTCGCAGGGCTCGAAACCCGCGTCGACTCGGCCGCCAACCACTCCGCCTTGCTGAGGGCCGGCCGGCCCGGCGCCCGCACGCTTCTGCTCGGCTCGCATCTCGACTCCGTGCGGCAGGGTGGCCGCTACGACGGTGCGCTCGGCGTCCTGTGCGCGCTCGAGGTGCTCCGCGCCGTCAAGGACGCCGGTCTCGAGTTGCCGGTGACGCTCGAAGCGATCGACTTCACCGACGAGGAGGGAACGCTGGTCGGCACGCTCGGTAGCGAGGCGCTCGCCGGCGAGCTCATCGCACGAAGCGCTCGAGGCTCCACGAGGTGGGCGCGAGCTGCTTCTGTCGCCGAGCTCGGGCGGATGGGCCTGACCGAGGAGGGGATGCTCGCTGCGCACCGCGACCCCGCAACCCTCGTCGGCTACCTCGAGCTTCACATCGAGCAGGGGCCGGTGCTCGAGCGCGCCGGGGCAGACATCGGCATCGTCACGGGGATTACCGGTGCGAGCTCGTTCCTGGTCGTGTTCGAGGGTGATGCACGCCATGCCGGAACGACACCGATGGACGCGCGGCGCGATGCTGCGCTCGGCGCAGCGGCCTTCACTCTCGGCGTCAGGGAGACTGTCACGCACGACTTTCCGGGCTGCGTCGCGACCGTCGGCGACATCGCGCTGAGCCCCGGCTCGTACAACGTCGTCCCCGGGCGTGCGCGCGTGCGGCTGGACTGCCGCTCGCTCGATGCGGCCGAGCTCGACGCGCTCGAGCAGGCGCTCGAGCCATTCGTGCCCACACGGAGGCCGAGACGTTCGGGCTCGACGTCACGGTCGAGCGCGTCGAGCGCTCGGAGCCGGTCGATCACCGACGTCGGAGTGCGAACGGCCTGCGCGACGCGCTGCCGCCGCCCTCGGGCTGACAACGCTGGAGTTACCCTCCGGCGCCGGCCACGATGCGCGTGGCGCTCGCGGGGATCACACCGAGCGGGATGGTGTTCGTTCCCTCGGCGGGCGGCATCAGCCACGACTCGGCCGAGCTCACCGCCTGGGACGACTGCGTCGACGGCGCCAACGTGCTGCTCGGCGCCGCGGTCGAGCTGGCGCACGCCGCGCCTGACCGGGCTACGCGGGTAGCGACCGCGGCACGACCAATGCCCGAAGCTGCGCGCAGCCCGGTCGGACGTCCTCCCACGCCTCGATCGTGAGCTCGAGCTCGGCGAGCGCTCCTGTCGGGAACGCCTCAGGGCCGGGTGGTGCGAGGACGCACGCGAGGTCGTGCAGGCCGGGGTTGTGGCCGATCAGCAACACGCTCTCGATTCCGGCCGGTAGCACTCGCAGCCGCTCGATCAGCTCGGTGGCCGACGCGTGGTAGAGGGTCGACTCGATCTCCACCGGAGGATGCGCCGAGGCCGGCGAGGACGAGGTCGAGCGTCGCCCGGGCCCGCGCGGCCGTCGAGCACAGAACGAGGCCGGGTCGCACGCCGTTGTCCGTCGCCCAGCGACCCATCCGGATCGCCGCCTTGTAGCCGCGGGGCGCGAGCGGGCGCTCGTGGTCGGCGAGGGTCGGATCCTCCCAGCTCGACTTGGCGTGACGGAGAAGCCAGATGTGCTTCATCGTTCGTCGACCCTCGCCGTCCTCGGCGCCGGCTGCGACCCGAACGGCCTTCCACGCCGCTCCCGCCGAGAACCCGCGCCGGGCGAGGAAGGCGATCGCGCGCCGGCGCTCCGCGTCGTCGCCGACGGCCCGGCGTCCGAGCGCCTCCGGGCGAGCTCGACTTCGTCGCGCTCGCCGTAGGCCTCGTCCAGGGCGGCTGAGGCGAGCTGACCGGAGAGCCCGCGCTGTCGCAGCTTCTGCTCCGCACGTCGCCGTCCGTAGCCGCGCGCCTGCATCCCGCGCGCGAGCTGGCCGGCGAGCGAGGCGTCGTCGATGTAGCCGTACCCGGCGACGCGCTCGATCGCCTCTCGCGCGATCTCCGGCCGGGACGTCACGGGCAGCGAGCTTCTTCGCGATCTCTGCTTCCGATTGCATCCGAACGGCGAGCGATCGCACGACGAAGAGCCGCGCCCTCACCCGCGCGAGCGCCTCTTCGACGGCGGCCCGGCGCGCACTCGTCGATCTCGTCGCCGGCGACGACACCGAGCTCGCTCAGGGCTTCCGGCTCGACCCGCAGCCACGCCTTGTCGTCGAGCCGGAGCGCGACCGAACGTCGGCGGTCGGATGGGGAGCCATCGTCGCGCGGGCGCGTCGTGCTCGATCGTGAGGCGGGCCATGATCCGAGGCTACTCTCCCGGGAGATGCTGGTTCGTGTCCTTCTCGTCGTCGTCGCTGCACTGCTGCTCGGCGGCTGCGGCAATGGCGACGACCAGGCGCAGGTCACATCCACGGCATCGTCTGCCACGACGCCCACGACGACGCAGCAGGCCGCTGGTCTCCGCCGATTCGTCCACCGAGCCTGCAGTCTGGAAGGCAGAGGACGGCGAGACGGCGCTGCTCACAGCAGTTCGCGCCGCCCGGCATCCGGGTACGACAGGGTCGTGTTCGAGTTCCGGAACCGGGTTCCGGGCTACGACGTCGCGGTACGTCGAGCCGCCGGTGCTCGCGGACGGCTCCGGTGACGAGGTCGCAGTGGCGGGCGCGGCTCGCTCCTCGTGCGGATGGAGCCGGCTCTCGACGCCGATCTGACGCAGGAGTCGGCGCCCCCGACCTACACCGGCCCGACCCGCTTCTCGCCCGACACGGCGGCGGTGGTCGAGCTCGTCCGGACCGGAGGCTTCGAGGGAGTGCTGACCTGGGCGATCGGCGTCGAACGGCACGCAGCCGTTTCGGGTGACGCGGCTCGAGGATCCCGCTCGCCTCGTGATCGACATCGCAACCGGCTAGGCGCTGCACGCGATCTCTCGCAAATTGCGCCATTTGTCGAGATGGTGCTCTTGCGTCGACCGACTGGCCGCCGTAGGTTCATGTGTGCACCGAGCACGGGGCACCTGAGGTTGAAGGCCTCCCGAGCAATTGACGCGAAAGCGACGGTTGGTAGGGGAGCTGGACGAGGGGGCAACCGATTCGGTGCATTTTCTTTGGTCCGCGGCCCGCCGTTCGCTAGAGCGTGATCGCGCGGGCGCGCTCGTACGCCGGCCGTGCCTCGAGCTGATCGACGTACGGAGTGACGCCGGCCGGAAGCTCTGTCACCTCGGCGCGCCGCGCGAAGCCGAGCACGGCGCCGACGACGATGTCGGCCACGGAGAACGCATTGCCGACGAGGTAGTCGCCCTCACCGAGCGCGTTCTCGATCACCCGCGCGGCCGCGAGGAAGCGCGTGGTCGCGGCGTCGATCACGTCAGCGTTCGGCTCACCCGAGCCCTTCCAGAGCTGACGGGCGATATCCACGAGCGGGCTCTCGATCTCGGTCATCCCGAAGAAGCACCACTGGTACTGCAGCGCCCGTTCGTGTGAGCCGAGCGGGGCGATCAGGCCGGCGTCGAGGTGCTGGTCGGCGAGGTGGAGGACCAGCGCAGACGACTCGAACACCGGGCCGCCTTCCTCTTCGAGAACCGGCGATCGGCCGAGGGGGTGGAGGGCACGGTATTCGGGTGACTGCTTGACCTCGGGTGACATGACGGTGAGGTCGAAGGGCACACCGAGCTCCTCGAGAATCCACAGGGCGCGGGTCGATCGGGACCGGGGCTGGTGATGAAGTCGCATGGCTCGATCCTAGCCCGGCACTCTGCTGACGGAGGAGCACTACTGTCCAGCCCATGACCCCACCGCCGGATCTCGAGCCGCTCGCCCGGATCGCGCAGGACGTCGCGGCGGAATGGGGCGTCGAGCTGGGGCCGCCGTTCGCGCTCTCGACGTACTCGTACGTTGCGCCGGCCGGCGACGACGCCGTGCTGAAGGTGACGCCGCCCGAGGACGACGAGTCCGACGAGGAGGCCGACGCGCTCGCCCTCTGGAACGGCGACGGCGCCGTTCGCCTGCTGCGCCGCGACCGCGCCAGGCGGGCGATGCTGATCGAGCGCGCGCGGCCCGGTAGCGACATCTCGGAGCTGCCCGAGGACGAGGCGACCGGCGATCGCCGTCGAGGTGGGCTCAGAAGCTCTGGCAACCCGCCAGGGCGCCGTTTCGCTGGATCGGCGATTTCGTCCCGCGCTGGCTCGACGCCGCCGAGCAGCGAGGCGGCGAGGGGAGCGAGCTGATCCCTCTCGCCCGGAAGCTCTACGCGTCACTCGACGTCGGCCGGTCGACACTCGTGCACGGTGACTTCCACCACCACAACATCCTTCGAGCACGGCGACCGGCTACTGGCGATCGACGCCAAGGCGATGCTCGGCGAGCCGGAGTACGACATCCCGTCGTTCCTGAGGAACCCGCATGTTCTCGACGATGACCGCTCGAGGTCACCGAGCGCCGCCTTGCAGCTTTCGCGGCGGCCGGCCTCGACGAGGGCAGGATGCGTGCGTGGGCGGTGATCCGCCTCGCCAACCTCGGCGCGAGCAAGAGACCAGGCGAGGTCGCTGCGCTCGCTCGTCTGATCACGTCCCGAACTGGTTCACCCACAGCGTCACGTTGCGGTCGCTCGCCGAAGCGGTCGACCTTCTCGACAGCGATCCCCTGGGTGCGCCAGTCGGGCGTGAACAGGTTGGCGCGGTGCTCGGGTGAGTTGAGCCAGCCGTCGAGGGCGACGCGCGGCGACCCGTAGCGACCCTCGGCGATGTAGAGGTTCTCGCCCCAGGCGCCCTCGTAGCCGGCGCCGCGGGCGTCGGCGGCGGCGTCCTGGCCGCACGCGTTGTGGTCGAAGTCGGTGCAGCGGACGATCTTGTTCGCCTTCGCGAGCGCTGATTGATCGAGCAGGCCGATCGGGTCGACGGGCTGCAGTCCGCGCCGGGCCCGCGCGTAGTTGACGAGACACACCATCGTCGCGGCCTGGGCGGCGAGCGGCGCGTCGAGCTGCTCGCCGCCGGCGCACGTCGGTCTCCGGCGCGAGGTAGACGCCGCCACGGGTCGTCCTTCGCGTAGAGCGGGTCGCCGTGGATCGTGATGCCGGGCAGGCCGGGGAGGATCGAGATCGTCGTGTCGCCGCGGTGGGAGTGCGAGCCGAGCCCGAAGCCGGCGCTACCGCCGCCACCCAACTGGACGACGACGGCCACGATCGACGCCGCAGCGAGCGCTGCGATCAGCGCGAGCCTTCCCATCGAGTATCAATCGGCGTTCCGGCCGCTCTGACTGAAGGGCGTAAGGGCACCGTCCGATCCAGACGGACATTCTCGGGAGCATGTCCTTCGTCGAAATCAGGCCCGGAACGGTGCGGCGAGAGACGATGTGCCGGCACCACTCGCCTACGCAGTGTTCGACTGCGAGACGACGGGGACGAATCCCTCGACGAGACGAGATCGTCTCGCTCGCGGTGGTGCTGGCTGAACGCCGATGGGGTCGAGCAGCGGCGCTACGCACGGCTCGTGCGGCCGTCGCGGCCGATTCCGGCGGAGGCGACGGCGGTGCACGGAATCGCCGACCGCGATGTCGCCGACGCCCCACCGTTCGCGGACATCGCGGCTCGACGTCCTCGACCTGCTCGACGGAGCGGTCTTCGTCGCGCACAACGTCCGCTTCGACCTGGCGATGCTCCAGCACGCGTTCGCGCGCGCAGGTGTCGACGTATCGGCCGGATGCCGCTGCCTGCACGCTCGAGGCGTTCCGGCTCGTCGAGCCGCTGGCCGACAACCATCGCCTGCAGTCGATCTGCGAGCGGCACGGAATCGCACTCGAAGGCCCACACGAGGCGATGAGCGACGTGCTCGCGACTGCCGCGCTGCTGCGGCTGCTGCTCGACGACGGGCTCGCGCCGGAGACGGTCGAGCTCGACGAGTCGGCCTACCACAGGCTCCGCGCCCGCGGTGACACGCGCCCTGCGTCCGAGCCCCAGATTCGCCGGGTGTTCGGGATGGCTCGCTCTGCCGGCCTACTGCAGCCGAGCGGCGGCGTCGATCGTGATCAGGTCGTCGCGCTCGTCAACGCGCATCACCGGAACCGCCGATGTCGACTCGCTCACGCGCGCCCAGGTGCAGGACGTCTACGACGCGCTCGACGAGCTGATCGCGGAGCGGAGCACGCTCGCGCGCAGCTCCGCGTAGTTGCATACGACCGACCGCTGATGGATGCTTGGCTTGACGTGGGCACCCTCCCGAAACCGAGACGAGTGTGGGGCATCGCCGGCTTCGTCGTGCTCGCCATTTGCACCATCCATTGGCGTCCGCTCCCCGCCGCTCTCGCACGCCTCGGATCGTAGCCGGGAGCCCACGTGATCTGCGCCTGCCTGCGATACGACCAACGAGGACGGCCGCAAGT
Organism: uncultured Thermoleophilia bacterium; assembly: GCA_963829285.1. Taxonomy (GTDB): domain Bacteria; phylum Actinomycetota; class Thermoleophilia; order Gaiellales; family Gaiellaceae; genus Gaiella. Next base: position 526,230 of record CAWHHW010000005.1, read on the forward strand.
TCTGCGGCGAATGCGGCGCGAGCCTCGTGGCGCAGTGCCCCTCGTGCGGCACCTCGAACGCCCCAGGGGTGAACTTCTGCGGCGAGTGCGGCACCAGGCTCGGCGGCGCAGCGGTAGCGGCGCGAACGGGCCGGCACCCGCCGGTCGCGAGATCGCCGAGGCCGAGCGCCGTCTCGTCTCGGTGCTGTTCGTCGACCTGGTCGGCTTCACCGCCGCGTCCGAGGGTCGCGACTCCGAGGATACGCGCGAGCTTCTGAGCCGCTACTTCGACGTTGCCCGCACGGTGATCGAGCGCTACGGCGGCACGGTCGAGAAGTTCATCGGCGACGCGGTGATGGCAGTCTGGGGGGCTCCGGTCGCACAGGAAGACGACGCCGAACGGGCCGTCAGGGCCGCCCTCGATCTCACCACGGCAGTACCGGAGATCGACCCGCTCCTCCGCGCCCGCGCAGGCGTTCTCACCGGCGAAGCTGCGGTGACCCTTGGCGCGAAAGACCAGGGGATGGTGGCGGGGGACCTCGTCAACACGGCGTCGCGCATCCAGTCGGCTGCCGAGCCGGGAACCGTGCTCACCGGCGAGACGACGAAGCGCGCCACCGAGGCCACGGTCGCCTACGAGGACGCAGGCTTGCACGAGCTGAAGGGCAAGACCGAGGCGATGCCGCTCTGGCGCGCTCTGCGTGTCGTTGCAGGGCGCGGAGGCTCGATGCGCTCGGCCGGGCTCGAGGCGCCGTTCGTCGGTCGCAACCGCGAGCTACAGCTCGTCAAGGATCTCTTCCACGCCTCCGAAGACGAACGCCGTGCCCAGCTCGTGCTCGTCTCCGGCATTGCTGGGATCGGCAAGTCGCGACTCGCCTGGGAGTTCGAGAAGTACATCGACGGCCTGGTCGCCGACACGTTCTGGCACCGCGGCCGCTGCCTCTCCTACGGGGAGGGCGTTGCCTACTGGGCTCTCGCCGAGATGGTGCGCATGCGGTGCGGCATCCTGGAGGACGAGGATCTTGCCTCGGCAGGAGGCAAGCTGACCAAGACCCTCGAGGAACATCTCCCCGACCCGGAGGAGCGGCGCTGGGTGCGGCCGCGCATCGCCCACCTGCTCGGTCTCGAAGACGGCATCCCCGGCGACGAGGAGAATCTGTTCTCGGCCTGGCGAATCCTGTTCGAGCGACTGGCCGAGCGGTATCCGACGGTGCTCGTGTTCGAGGACGTCCAGTGGGCCGACGCGGGGCTGCTCGACTTCATCGAGTACCTGCTCGACTGGTCTCGCAACCAGCCGCTGTACGTCTTCGCCCTGGCGCGGCCCGAGTTCGCCGAGAAGCGCTCCACGTGGGCGGGCAAGCGCGGGTTCAACCAGCTCTATCTCGAGCCACTGCCTCCGGCAGCGATGGACGAGCTGCTGACGGGCCTCGTTCCCGGCTTGCCCGACGACCTCCGTGTGCGGGTTCTCGAGCGGGCAGAGGGCGTCCCGCTCTACGCCGTCGAGACAGTTCGCATGCTGCTCGACCGAGGTCTGCTGACCCGTGACGGTGCTGTTTACCGGCCGACCGGACCGATCGAGCAGCTCGAGATGCCGGAGACGCTCCATGCGCTCGTCGCCGCCCGCCTCGACGGGCTGACTGCCCCGGAGCGCCAGCTCGTGCAAGACGGCTCTGTGCTCGGCAAGACGTTCACGAAGCAGGGGCTGAGCTCGCTCGGAGGACTCGATGCCGAGGGCCTCGAGCCGCTCCTTGCGTCGCTGCTGCGGAAGGAAGTGCTCTCCGTCCAGGCGGATCCGACCTCGCCCGAGCGCGGCCAGTACGCCTTCATCCAGGACATCGTCAAGCGCGTCGCCTACGAGATGCTCTCCCGCAAGGAGCGCAAGGCCAAGCACCTCGCCGCTGCCGAGTTCCTGCTCTCGCTTCCCGGTAGCGACGAAGACGAGATCGTCGAGGTCGTCGCTGCGCACTACATCGATGCGCTCGAGGCGGCGCCGGATGCGCCCGATGCCGGGACGATCCGCGACAGTGCCCGCTCGATGCTGGTTCGCGCAGGCGAACGTGCCGCCTCGCTCGCTGCCACAGCTGCAGCGCAGACGGGCCTACGAGCGCGCGGCCGATCTCAGCGACGACACCCTCGTCCAGGCGGAGCTCCACGAGCGAGCCGGGACGATGGCTCGGACGGGCGCGCGTGGCGAAGAGGCCAGAGTGTGCTTCGAGCGCGCGATCGAGCTCTACGAGCAATCGGATGCCACGCATGCGGCCGCTCGGGTCGCCGGTCGCCTCGCCGAGGTGATGTGGGACCTCGGCCGTCTCGAGGACGGCCTGGAGCGTATGAATCTCTCGTACGAGCTGCTCTCCCGCGAGGAGCCCGACGCCGACCTCGCCTCGCTGGCGGCGCAGCTGGGGCGGTTCCTTCACTTCGGCGGGCAGCACGATCTCGGTGCGCAACGAATCGAGGCCGCGCTCGAGATGGCAGAGAACCTGGCCTTGCCAGAGGTTCTGGCCCAGGCCTTGACGACGAAAGGGATCATCCTCAACGGCGCCGGGCGACGGCAGGAGGGTGTTGCTCTGGTGCAGTTCGCTCTCCAGACGGCGATCGAGCACGACAAGCCTTCAGCCGCACTCCGCGCGTCGTACAACCTCGCCGACATGCTCGGCCAGTTCGACCGCTACCCGGAGGCGACCGACGTCGTTCGCGACGGGCTTGGCCCAGAGTCGCCGTGTCGGCAACCGCCTCTGGGAGCTCTCCTTCCTCGGTCAGCTCTACTCGTTCGTTGCCGCGGGCGAGTGGGACGAGGCGCTTGCGATGTTTGCCGAGCTCCCGATCGACGAGTGGGAGCAGACGCGAGTCGCCTTCGGAGTCGTCCCGCTGGTCCTGGCGACGGTCGGTGTCAACCGCGGCACCGTCGCCGACACCCAGCCCGTCGTCGAACGGTTCCAGGCCATGGAGGCATCGGCCGATATTCAGGAGCAGTCGACCTATTGCAGCGCGCATTCGCGGCTTGCGCTCGCGCAGGGGGACTTCGAGCTGGCTCTCACCCTCGCGGAGCGCGCTTTCTCGGCGCATGCGTCTCTCGGCGTCGCGGCGGAACAGGTGAAGGAGGGGTTCGTCGATCGCCGGTGAGGCAGCGCTCGCCCTCGGTGACCGTGCCAAGCTCGACGAGCTACTGGCCGGAGTCGAGGCCTTCCCGCCGGGCCTCAGCACACGGTTCCTCCGGGCGCAGACTCCTGCTCTTCCGGGCCCGAATCGCCCGAGTCGACGACCCGGCTGCAGCTATCCGCGGCTTCGAGGCCGCTGGAACGGTCTTCCGTGAGATCGGCGTGCCGTTCTACCTCGCCGTTGTCCTGTTCGAGCACGCCGACGTGCTTGCCATGTCCGGCGACGAGGAGAGCGAGTCGGACCGCTCCTGGCGGAGGCGCGCGAGATCTTCGGGCAGTTGGGCGCAACTCCGTGGCTGGAGCGCGTCGATGCCCTCGGCGCCGTCGCCGTGACGGCCGCCTGACGGCTAGTCGACGGCAGGGAAGTTCGAGGTGAAGAGGACGCGACCGTCGGCGAGGATCGTCATCGCCTCGTAGCCGGTCAGCCGCGCTGCCCACAGTGCTCCACGCTGTCCCATGGCGAACGCGGCCGTCGCGTACGCGTCGGCCGTCGCGAGGTCGGGTCCGGTGATCGTCACCGAGAGCACGCCCTGTGGCGGCCGGTGCGTGTGCGGATCGAGCACGTGCTCACCGCGCTCGTAGGCGCCCGAGGTTGCGACCGCGAGGTCCCGACCTGCGACGACAGCCGCAATCCGATCGCGCATGCGTGGGTGCTGGATGCCGACGCGCCACGCGCCCTCGGGTAGCGCACCGCCGCGCAGCCGTATGTCGCCTCCCGCGTTCACCGTGTAGTTCGCGGCGCCGGCGTGATCGAGAATCGCCGCCGCGCGATCGACCGACCATCCCTTCACGAGCCCCGAAGGGTCGAGCTGTCCCGACGCAGAGGCGCGGGCGTCGAAGTAGCCGCCCGTCTCGGCCCGGAGCAGCTCACAGCGCGCGAGGACGTCACGAACGTCCTGGTGCGCGTCCTCGAGCGGCAACTCGCCGCGGTCGATCCGGCTGATCTCGCTGTCGGGCTTGAACGTGCTGAACCGTGCATCGACAAGTCGCAGCCAGTCGAACACGTCGTCGATCGTGTCGCCGCCGACGTGCTCGTCGCGGATGTCGATGATGACGGGCATCCCCATCACGTGCTCGATCCGCCGGGTCCCGGGTGCTACGACGGCCATCCGTCAGACCTTGTTCGCCTTCACGAGTGCTTCCTGCAACGACTGCACGAAGGCCTGGCTCGTGTACGTCGCGCCCGAGATGAGATCGACGTTCGCGCTCTTCGCCTGCAGCGCCTCGAGCCTGAGCTGCGGCAGCGCCTGTTGCATGATGTAGAGCGATCGATCGGTGTGGTAGCTGAAGCTGCCGCCGATGTCGACGAGTCTCCGCGTCACCTTCTTGACGCCGTTGACGACGATGGTTGTCTTGCGCATCGTGACGCTCGTCTGGACCGTTCCCCACTGGTCGGCCTGAGCGACCGAGCCGGTCACCTTGCGGGTGACCACGGTCTTCTTCGGCGTCGCCGTCGTCGCTTCGACCGCGGCGACCGCGTTGGCTGCCGGCAGCGCAATCGCCGCCGCTCCGAGGGTTGCCGTGAGTGCTCGTTGCATATGTGCTCCTGTTCAGATCAGAGCGCGAAGCGCTCCGTGTGGATGTAGCGGGACGGGACGTTCGCTTTGCGGACGCTGCGGCGCGTGGCGTCTGCCATCGCCGGAGGGCCGCAGACGTAGACCTCGCGTTCGGCGATGTCGGGGACGAGCTCCCGAAGGTGCGTGGGCGAGAGCAGCTGCCGGCCCTCGGGAGTGGCGTGATCGCCGGCAACGATGCGCACCGTTGCTCCCTTGAGCGCGTGCGAGCTCGCGCAGCTCGTCGCCGAAGATGACGTCGGCGTCGTCGATCACGCGGTAGACGACGACGAGGTCGCCGTGCATCTCCTCGAGCAGCGACCGGATCGGCGTGATCCCGATGCCGCCGCCGATCAGCGCCACTTTCGACCGTCGGCGGACGGCGCTCGTGAAGACCCCGAACGGGCCTTCGGCGACGACGCGCGTCCCGATCGGGATCGTCGCGACGCGGCTCGTGAAGTCGCCGAGGTCCTTGATCGTGATTCTGAGCGAACGGCCGTCCGGCGCGGCAGAGAGGGAGAACGGGTGTGATGCCCACCAGCGTCCGCGCGTCAGGAAGCGCCAGAGGAAGAACTGCCCGGCGCTCGCGCCCAGGCGGTCGAGCCGCCGACCGTGGATGCGCAGCGAAACGACCCCGGCGCCCTCGTCGACGACCTCGGCGACGCGCATCCGGAAGCGGAACGCGTTCAGCACCGGGGCGAGCACGCGGAAGCCGACAGCAGCGCCAGCGTCGCGAGGTAGAGGCCGCGCCAGTAGTCGGCCGCGAGGCGGTCGAGAACGAGCTCGTTTCCCGTCGGGATCTGGTGGAACCAGGCGAGCGCAATCGCTGCGTACACGGTGAGGTGAACCGCGTACCAGGCCTCGTAGCGGATGCGCCGGCGCACGATCACGATCGAGCTGACGACGACGGCGATCAGCAGCGCGGTGCCGACCGTGGCGGTGATCATGCCGGGGTAGATGCCGCCGGTGATCATCGTCGAGGTCTCTCGCGCGATCGTGAGCCGGTCGAGCACCGAGTATCCCCACACCGAGAACACGACATGCGCGAGCACGAGGTACAGGCAGGCGTGCCCGTTCCAGCGGTGCCAGACCGTGAGCCGGTCGAAGCCGATCTCGCGCTCGACCCACGGGATGCGCGCAGAGGAGCAGCACCTGCAGGAGCGCCGAGATACGCTCCGAGAAGGCCCGTCAGGCGGGCGATGCTCGTCAACACGTCGCCCGTGCCGTGGACGCGGGTGACGTTGCCGCCGTGAGCCCACAGCCACACGATCAGCACCAGGTTTGCGGCGACGAGGACGCCGATGAGGACGGCGACGACCTTCGAGCGCCGGTGGCGCTCGGTGCCGGCGTGCGTCGCGGCGAAGTGAGGGGTGACCGGGGCGGTGACGGCTGTGGCGCGAACGTCGGTCATCGAGGAAATCGAAGCAGTCGTTCCTGAAAGTCTTCTGTGAGTAGAGACGCCTGCACTTCCGGCAATGGCATCAGTGACGGTACGTGCGCCTTTACGCTAAGCGCACCCCCACGTCAGGTTATGACTCGGCAAACTCGACCCGGGCACTGACGGCCGCAGCCGGCGCCATTGTGTGCGCAGACACCCCGGCAGCGAGAACGAGGAGACGACAGATGACCACCGTGTACGAGCACGAGCCCCACCCGCGCATCGAGGAGCGGCAGCGGACCGGGCCACCGAAGGTCGCCGACCAGCGCCTGCGCGGGAGAGGGCCGATCGCGAGGCTGAACGCGCGCTTCGGGCTCTTCGTGACCCTCGCGGTCGGCACGATGTGGTGCGCGTACCTGTTCACGCTGCTGGCGCTCGTCAGCCTGCCGGCCGCGCTCGGCACGCACAACAAGCTGATCATCGTCGCCTGGATCGCGCAGACGTTCCTGCAGCTGATCCTGTTGCCGATCATCATCGTCGGCCAGAATGTGCAGGCTGCGGCTGCAGACAAGCGTGCCGAGGAGACCTACAAGGATGCCGAGGCGGTCCTGCACGAGGCGATCGAGATCCAGAAGCATCTCCAGGCGCAGGATGCCGTCTTGGAGCGTCTGATCGCCGCTGCCAGCCGCTAGAACCCCCGACTGCTACCGTGTATGGGAGTTAGAGCGAGTTCGGTCTGCGCGTGTGCGCCTTCCCTATGCGTTCGTGATTAAGTGGTGGGAGGTGTATTTCCATGGCAGAAGGAACCGTTAAGTGGTTCAACGATGCGAAGGGTTTCGGTTTCATCGAGCCCGCCGAGGGGTCGAAGGACCTTTTCGTGCATCACAGCAACATCGCCGGTGACGGCTTCAAGTCGCTCCCGGAAGGGGCGAAGGTCACGTTCGAGGCCCGCGAGGGCGCGAAGGGGCCGGAGGCGACCAACGTCGTCGTCGTCTCGTAGTTCGGTCGCTGGATGCCCGTGGTCGCCTCGGCGGCCACGGGCGCCGCGCCGCTCACGCAATTGAACAGAAGGGAGCTGCGTTATCGCCGTCAAGGAAGAGAAGATCGAGATGGAAGGCGAGATCATCGAGGCTCTCCGCAACCGGATGTTCCGGATCGTGCTCGACAACGGCCACGAGATGATCGGCTACACCGCGGGCCGGATGAAGAAGTACCGGATCAGGATGCTCCCGGGCGACCGCGTCCGGGTCGAGCTCTCACCGTACGACCTCGACCGCGGCCGCATCGTCTACCGCCTGCGGTAGACCCGCCAGGCGCTACGGGACCCAGCGCTCGGCCAGCGGGGTGACCTGCAGTTCGTGGGTCGCGCTGCGTGCGCCCTGTTCGGCGAGGAAGAGGACCGACGGCTGCGAGCTCGCGTGGATCGGCCAGCGCCTGATTTCCTTCGGCGGGATCCGGAGCGCCGTACGGCTGGATGCCCGCGTCGATGATCAGCAGGGCCACGTGGATACCCTGCCCACGGAGCTCGAGTGCCGCTGCCTGTGTGATCGCCCGTACTCCGAACGCGCCTGCGGCCCAGAGGCCACGGCCGGCAGCGGCGCGGCGGGACGAGCCGCCCGTCGCCTGCACGATCGTCGCCGGGGTGCCCTGTGCGAGCAGGAACGCGCTCGTCGCCGAGAGGAACGTGAAGGCCGAGCGCGCCGGCGCGGCGGCCCAGGAATCGAACGCGTCGGCGGGCGCTTCCGCGATCGGCCCGCCGCCAAACGGGCCACTCCTGTCGCCGCCGTAGGCAGCGGCGGCATTGACGACCAGTTGGACGCCACCATGAGCTGCGGCTGCCGCGTCCAGCACCTCGCGCACGCTCGCCTGATCCGTGATGTCGCCTTGCAGCGCAAGCGCTCCCGCCGAGGTGACGCCTGCCAGCGTCGCCTCCGAGCGCGCCACTCCGGCGACCGCCCACCCTTCCGACACCAACAACTCGATCACGGCCCTACCGAGGTTCCGCGCCCCGAAGACGACGGCGCTGCGGTGGGCATCGGCATTCGGACTCATGGAGGAGGTGTATCAGCGCAGGCCCGTTCTACCGCCGGGTAGAGTCCCGCCGTGCTCGTCGTCGATCTCAGCCACGTGATCGAGGCAGGGATGACGACGTATCCCGGGCTTCCTGTGCCGGTCATCTGCGACTTCCTCAGCCGCGAACGCTCACGCGAAATCTACGCGCCCGGTTTCGAGTTCCAGATCGGTTCGATCGAGATGGTCGGGAACACCGGCACCTATCTCGACACGCCGTTCCATCGCTTCGCCGACGGTGAGGATCTGGCCGACGTCGGCGTCGCCCGCGTTGCCGAGCTGGAGGGGGTCATGGTCGACGCGACTGGTCACACGGCGGTCGGCGATGAGCTCTTCGGAGACGTCGCGGTCGAGGGGAAGGCGGTGCTCGTCCGTACCGGCTGGGACCGCCACTGGCGCACAGATGCCTACGTGAGCGGCAATCCGTTCTTGACGGAGGCGGCCGCCACCTATCTGGCGGGACGCCGCGCAGCCCTCGTGGGGATCGATTCACTCAACATCGACGACACGACAACAGGTGAGCGCCCCGTTCACACGATTCTGCTCGGTGCCGGGATTCCGATCGTCGAACATCTGACCGGGCTCGGCCAGCTGCCCGCCACCGGGTTCCGATTCACGGCCGCGCCGCCCAAGGTAGCCGGGATGGGGACGTTTCCCGTGCGGGCTTACGCGGTCGTCGGCTGACGGCCGGAAGCAGCTGTCAGCTCTCGGAGCGCGTCGGCCTGCTCGGCGGTGAGTCGGCCGGTCGAGCTTCCAGGCCCAGTTGTGATCGCCGACCGTGCCGGGACGGTTCATGCGCGCTTCGCTGCCGAGCCCGAGCAGGTCCTGCATCGGGATGATCACGAGCTCGTTCTCGACCGCGAGCACGTTCTGGAGTAGCGCCCGCTGCTCGTCCGCGGGCCCGAGCGCGCCGGCCGCCAGCTGCGGCTGGTTCTCCCTGCCCCAGCGCTGCCACCAACCGGCGAGCGTGTCGGAGTCGTGGGTCGAGGTGTAGAGGACGGAGTCGGTGCGCCAGTCGCAGTCCGAGACCCGCGCGACGACGTTCATGCCCGGCACGGCGATCTCTTCGCGCAGTGCAATCACATCTGGGGTGATGTGACCGAGATCCTCGACGATCAGCGGCAGGCCGCCAAGGCGCGCGCGCACCGCGTCGAAGAAGGCACGTCCGGGGCCCTTCGCCCCAGAAGCCCTTTGCCGGGTCCTGCTCGTCGAGCGGGAGCTCCCAGAACGCGACGAGACCCCGGAAGTGGTCGATCCGCAAGCAGGTCGAACAGCTCCAGCTCGCGCTCGAGACGGGCGAGCCACCAGGCGTAGCCGTCGGCCGCGTGCACCGGCCAGTCGAACACGGGCATGCCCCAGCGTTGACCCTCGGGATGATTCAGTGACGGCGCTGCACCGGCGACGGTCGAGCGGCCGAAGAGGTGCGGGTGGGTTGCGACGTCACACGAATCACCCGCTACGTAGAGCGGGATATCGCCGATCAGCCTGATTCCAAGGTCGTTCGCATACCGGCGGAAGGCAAGCCACTCGCGCTGGAAGCGCGTCTGTGCCCGTCGCTCGTCGTCACCGGCGAAGAGCACCCATTCGTCGAGCCAGCTCCCTTCGGGGGCGCCCAGGCCGCCCGCGCCGTCGTCGTGGTGTGCCGAGCCGACGGGAGCGAGTATCCCTTCGTAGCCCGCGAATGCCGATCGCGACGCGTAGGGCGATCCCAGCCTGTCGGGGATGTGCACGGGCAGGAGCTGCCACCACGACTGACCGGCCTCGACGAGCCAGTCGACGAAGCGATACGCCTCCTCGTCGAACCGACCGGACGGGAGGGAGGTGACGTGGAGCAGGACGCCGCTCGAGCGCGCAGGGGACGGCATCCGGCCGCCCACGATACCGACCGCTTCGGCGGGTGGTCGCTAGACCGCGTAGATGCAGATCAGCTGTGGCGGAGCGCCGTCGGGGTTGCGTACGTCGGCGACCGTCCACCGTTCGCCGTCGAGCTCGATCGCTGAGCCCTCGATGAGATCGGCGGCAAGCTCCATCGTGTAGCGCCGCGGGCTGCCGGCGAGGAGCACGACGTCGTAGACGACGAGCCTGTCTGCGTCGACATCGGCGACGGCCACGCTGCTATCCGATCTCTCGATAGTCGGATGGTCCATGTCGGTCCGCTTCCGGGGCGACCTCGTCACGCCCGACCGTCCCGGCCCAGTCGGATCGCTGGAGGCGGTGGATCTCGACGACGATGCCGTCGTCCAGTTCGAAGAGACGCATGCGGCGGAACCCGATCTTGGAGAGAACGCGTGCGGAAGCCCGGTTCTCGACACGGCAGCGGCCGATCAGCTCACCGATCGCGCAGAGGTCGAACGCCTCGTCGCGCGTTGCGAGCGCGGCCTCGGTGGCGATGCCCTCGCCCCAGCGCGACGGCTCGATGAAGTAGCCGATCTCGATGTCGTCGTCGCGCGATCCCTTGCGAGGGCCGACCTGGGACAGCTCGATGAACCCGAGCCACAGGCCCGTCTCCGCTTCGATGATCGCGCGCTTGCCGAATCCGAACAGGTCCCATTCGGCGAGCGACAGCTCGTGTTGCTCGAGCGCGAGGTCGCGGTCGAGCGGCTTGGCGCGGACGTAGCGGATCACGTCGGGGTCGCGCATGAACTGTGCGAAGTCCTCGAAGTACACGTCGTCCCAGGGCTCGAGGCGCAGCCGCGCGGTCTCGATCGCGCTTCGGACACTACGGTCGGTCTGCCGGGTAGTCATCGGCTCGGATATCGGCCGTTTGGCCGCCGACCTTTACCTCAGGTGGTGACGGCGTGTGCGAGGAGTGCCTCGATCGGCACCACGTCCAGCGCCCGCTCATGCGTGGCGCCGAGCACGACCGGCGCGGCTACTCCGGCGCGATCGGCTTCGAGCCACCGCGACGCGCAGACGCACCAGCGGTCGCCGGGCCGGAGACCCGCAAAGCCCCACTCGGGGCGTGGGGTCGACAGGTCGTTGCCCGCCTGGACACTGAAGGCGAGAAACGCTTCGGTCACGACGACACACACCGTGTGACTGCCGAGATCCTCGGGCCCGGTCGAGCAACAGCCGTCGCGGAAGAATCCGGTCATCGGATCGGTCGAGCACGGCAACAATTCGCCGCCGACGACGTTGCGATCGGGGTCGCGACTCACGCCCATACTCTGCCGGGCAGGTCGCTGGTACGCCAGGGGAGGTGCGACCCGTCGCGGGCCACACCTCCCTCGCGTCGCTAGACCGCCGTTTCCGGCGGGCGCACGAAGACGATGCGCAGGGCGCGCGCCGACCCCGACTTGCAGCGAACGAGCACGACATGGACGACATCGCCCAGGTTCAGGTCACCCAGGGAGACGGTCTTGTCGTTCTTGCGCACGATCGTGTCACCGTTGACGGTGACCGGCCACTCCTTCGTCCCTTCGGACGAGATCGTCCGGAGGGTGATCGAGAACGACGTGAGCGACGCGAGAACCGCATTCGTCTCGCCCTGGCCGCACGTGTCACCGGTCGGCGCCGGCTCGTGGTTCGGTTCCGAGGCCGGCGGCGTCGCTCCCGGGGCGGTTGGGCTGTCGGCCACGAGCACGATCACCCTGGCCCAGATCCCGCGGCGTTCGCCGTCGCGGCAGACACGAACGAGGAACCGGGCCTGTGCGCCGGACACGAGGAGCGATCGGTCGACGGTCACCTCGGCCTGGCGCACGACCGTTCCGTCGGTGAGCCGGACGAGGAGCTGCCTGCCGGTCTCGGATTGACCTGGCTTGACGAGAAGCGCGTCTGCGCCGACGCGGGCGATCGTTCCCGCGAAGGCCGTCCGCAGACAAGGGACGACCGGCTTCGGGGTTGTCGGCTCGCCGGTCGTGACGCCCTCGACGGCGAATCCTGCGGGCACCGCTACCGCACCTGTCGCAAGCAGTGCCCCGAGCACTACAACGAAGCGTTTCATGCCGCATGACCTCCTGGTGGGAATCACCTGGAACCGGGTGATCGGCGTGGTGCCGGAGGTCGGCTATCCCTCGATCGAGGCACGCCCGTCGCGTACCGGGGTGAGCAGGATGACGGGAATCCGCCGTGTCGTGCGTTCCTGGTAGCGGGCGTACCCGGCGTACGCCTGCGTGATCGCGGGCCAGAGCCGTTCGCGCTCGACGTCGGTCGACTCGCGCGCCGTGACGGCGATCCCCTGCCCGTCGACCGTGACAGTGGCGTGCGGGTCGTCCCTCAGGTTGCACGACCAGCCCGGCGGCCGGTCGGAGCCACCGAACGAGGCGATCACGACGATGTCGCTTCCGTCCCGGAAGAAGGTGAGCGGCGTCGTGCGGGGCTTGCGAGAGCGGCGCCCCGTCGTCGTCAGGAGAAGGACAGGCATCCCGGCAACGGATTCGCCCGCGCGGCCGCCGGTCAGCACGGTAGAGGAGCAGGTGCGTGCGACTCATCAGCCTGATCGTGGCTCGCCGGACGCCGGCTCGTGCTGTTTGCCAGCCTTGCAACGCGGTCACCTCCCGCTGGAATGATCGCACGTAGCCGCTCCGGCACGCGAGATCGGCACCGTCACACGGCGGCAGTAGAGTGGCTCTCCCGTGCCCGCTCCGTTCGTTCACCTCCACGTCCACTCCGAGTTCTCGATCCTCGACGGGGCGTGCAGGATCCCGGCGCTCGTCGACAAGGCGGCCCGGCTCGAGATGCCCGCCGTCTCGCTCACCGACCACGGCTCGCTCGCCGGCGCGATCGACCTCTACAAGGCGGCGCGCGAGCCAGGGCGTGAAGCCGATCCTCGGTTGCGAGGTGTACGTCACCGACGACCGTCATCAGCAGACGAAAGGCACCGCGCACCTGACGCTCCTGGCCGAGACGACCGCGGGGTACGCGAACCTGATCAAGCTCTGCTCCCTCGGCTACCTCGAGGGGTACTACTACCGGCCTCGGGTCGACTGGGAGCTGCTCGAACGCCATGCGCCGGGGTTGATAGCGCTCTCCGGCTGCCTCTCGGGCCGCGTGTCGAAGGCGATCACCGAGGCGCGGATGGGCGATGCCGAGATGGAGCTCGACCGGCTGGAGCAGATCTTCGGTCACGACAACACGTACGTCGAGCTCCAGAACGGGCACCTCGACATCCAGCAGCCGGTGTTCCAGGCGCTGCCCGGGCTGGCGGCGAGGCGCGGCCTCCCTCTCGTTGCGACGGGTGACGTCCACTACCTCGACGCGACCGACGCCTACCCGCACGAGGCGCTCCTCTGCATCCAGTCGGGCGACTCGCTGAAGAATCCGAACCACTGGAAGTTCGGGACGAACGAGTTCTACTTCAAGACACCCGAGGAGATGGCGCTCGACTTCCCCGGCCATGAAGACGCGATGCGCCGCACGCTCGAGATCGCCGATCGCTGCAATGTCGAGATCGAGCTGGGCCGGATCCTGCTGCCGTCGTTCCCCACGCCCGACGGCCGCGACGCGTTCGACTACCTCGTCGAGCTGTGCGAAGCGGGGCTCGCGAAGCGATACGACAAGGTCACGCCGGAGCTGGTCGAGCGGCTGCAGTTCGAGCTGAAGACGGTGCGCGAGATGGGCTTCGCCGACTACTTCCTGATCGTCGCCGACTTCATCGCCTTCGCGAAGCGAGACGGTGTCTCGGTCGGTCCCGGTCGCGGCAGCGCCGCCGGCTCGCTCGCCGCCTACTGCCTCGGGATCACCGACATCGACCCGATGCGTTACGGCCTGCTGTTCGAGCGGTTCCTCAACCCGGCCCGCAAGGACATGCCCGACATGGACATCGACTTCGCGGTCGAAGGTCGCGAGCGGGTGATCAACTACGTCGCGCAGAAGTACGGGCGCGATCGCGTGGCGCAGATCATCACGTTCTCGACGATGGCGGCGCGCGCAGCGGTGCGCGACGCGGGGAGGGTGCTCGAGATCCCGTACGGCACCGTCGACCGGATCGCGAAGCTGATCCCCGAGGGCCCGGGGCAGACGCTCGACGAGGCGCTCAAGCCCGGCGCCGAGCTGGCGAACGCCGTCAAGGACGATCCGGTCGCGAAGGAGATCATCGACCTCGCGCGGCCACTCGAGGGCCTGACACGGGCCGACTCGATTCATGCCGCCGGCGTCGTGATCGGCGCCCAGCCGTTGATCGAGGTCGTTCCGCTGCAGCAGAAGGGGCCGGACCAGGAGATCGTGACGCAGGTTTCGATGAAGAACGTCGAGGCGCTCGGGTTGCTGAAGATGGACTTCCTCGGCCTGCGCAACCTCGACGTGATCGACAAGGCCGTGAGCCTGATCGGCGGCGGGCTCGACATCGGCGCGATTCCGATCGACGACCGCAAGACCTACGAGATGCTGGCGCGCGCCGATTCGTCCGGTGTCTTCCAGTTCGAGTCGTCGGGCATGCGCGATGCGCTGCGGCAGGTGAAGCCGACCGAGTTCGAAGACCTGATCGCGCTGGTGGCGCTCTACCGGCCGGGCCCGATGCAGTACATCCCGAGCTACGCGGCGCGCAAGAACGGCCGTGAGGCGGTCACGTTCATCGACGAGCGGCTGCGGGCGATCACGAGCGATTCGTAGGGATCTGCATTTACCAGGAGCAGTACATGCAGATCGCCAAGCAGATGGCCGGCTTCTCGCCCGCCGAGGCGGAGACGTTGCGCCGCGCGATCGGCAAGAAGATCCACGAGCTGATGGCGTCGCTGAAGGAGCAAGTTCCTGGACGGCTGCGCCGCGAACGACGTCACCCCGTCGGTCGCGAACCAGCTCTGGAAGGACATGGAGTCCGTCGCAGGACTACTCCTTCAACAAGGCGCACGCTGCGTGTTACGCACTGATCGCCTACCGCACGGCCTGGCTGAAGGCGAACCACCCGTGCGAGTACATGGCGGCGCTGATCTCGTCGGTGATGAACACGAAGGATCGCGTGCCGATGTACGTGAACGCGTGCGACGAGATGGGAATCGAGGTGCTTGCCGCCCGACGTGAACGAGTCGGCCACCGACTTCGCGGTCGTCGAGGGCAAGATCCGCTTCGGCCTCAACGCGGTCAAGAATGTGGGAGACAACGCGGCGCGCGCGATCATCGCGGCGCGCAAGGATGGCGGCCAGTTCGCGACGATCTGGGAGTTCACGGAGCGCGTCGACCCGCAGATCGTCAACAAGCGCGCGCTCGAATCGCTCGTCAAGTGCGGCGCGCTCGACTCGACGGGCGCTTCGCGGATGGGGATGCTCGGCGTGCTCGAGCAGGCTCTCGCCTACGGGCAGAAGCTCGCGGCCGATCGCCTGGCCGGCCAGGGCTCGATCTTCGACCTCGGGTTCGGCGACGCCGAGCCGGAAGCCGAGACGTCACGCGCAAGCACCATCCGCCGATCACTGCGAGTGAGTTCGAGAAGGCGGAGTTGCTGCGGCTCGAGAAGGAGACGCTCGGCCTCTACGTGTCGGAGCACCCGCTGCACGCGGTGCGCGACCAGCTGCGCCGCAAGACCGACGCGACGCTCGGCGAGCTCGAGCGGCGGCGCGACGGCGAGACGGTGACGGTCGGCGGGATCGTCTCGGCGGTGAAGCAGCTGACGACGAAGAAGGGCGAGCCGATGGTGTTCCTCCAGCTCGAGGATCCGACAGGATCGGCCGAGGCAGTCGTCTTCTCCGCGACCTACGCGACCGTGCGCGAGCTGTGCGTGACGGACAGGATCCTCGTCGTCAAGGGACGCGTCGACCACAAGCAGCAGGGCGAGACGAAGCTGATCGCGCTCGAGCTGACCGCGTTCGAGGCGGTGGCCGAGCGGCGCGACGTGCGCTTCAAGCTCGACGCGCGCCAGGCGGAGGCGGGCGTGATCGAGGAGCTCGCACGGCTCGTCAAGGAGTACCCGGGCGATTCACCCGTGTACGTGGCGCTGGAGACCTCGCTCGGCGCCCGCACGCTCGCGCTCGGCCCCGGCTACCGCGTGCAGCCGGATTCGGATTTCCTCGCCGAGGCAAAGGCGTTGCTCGGCGAAGCGTCAGTCGTGTAGGCGCCCGAGACCCGGCGTCGGTCGAGCGAGAGCACCGTTGCGCAGGCGATGCTGGATTGGCGTGGTGCTCTGGCGGTTGGCGTGGTGGCTTACGTCAGATGGCGTATTGCGGCGTGGTGGGTCGTGGTTCATGATCGCTCGGTGACGCGGCTCGTATCGGCTATCGCCCTTGGGGCGCTTTCGGTTGTTGTCGCCTCTGAGTGGTCAGGGGTTGCTCGCTCGGCTCCGGTTCAGCGGCAGTGGGTGATCACCGATCTGGGGACGCTCGCTGCGGCGGGGGGCACAAGTTTCTCCAATGGGGTCAATAACCGGGGCCAGGTCGTCGGTGACAGCACGACAAAGGCTGGCTCCCGTCGTGCGTTTCTGTGGCAGAACGGCAGGATGCGCGATCTCGGCACCCTGCCGGGGGAACGCAGCGTTGGTAGCAGTGCCGTAGCGATCAACGAGCGAGGGCAGATCGCCGGTAACAGTTGGGGTACGGGTCAGGCCAGTTCTCATGCGGTGCTGTGGGAGAAGGGAACGGTGCGTGACCTCGGCACGCTCGGCGGGAAGCGGAGTTACGCGACGGCGATAAACGATCGGGGACAAGTCGTGGGCAAGAGCACGACGAAGACCGGCGCGGAGCACGCGTTCCTGTGGCAGGACGGCAAGATGCGCGATCTCGGCAAGTTTGGGTGGCCTGGCGCGATCAACGACCGAGGGCAGATCGTCGGCTGGGGCCGGTTCCCAACCGACGGGCGAGGCGAGGCGCACGCTGCCCTGTGGGAGAGCGGGAGGCTCCGCGACCTCGGCCCACCCGGTCGGCCCGGCGGAGCCACCGGGATCAACGAACGCGGCCAGATCGTCGGGGGCGTCAGTAGCCTCGACTGCAGCCGTCTCATGGTATGGACGCGGCAGACACCGTCCGTTGACCGTTTGGCGCTCCTTCGAAGCCCCTGCATGGGGGGCAACCACGATGTCGAGGGCCACGCTGCGATCAACGAGCGCGGCCAGATAGCCGCGACCGGCAAGCAACACGCCTATCTGTGGGAGAACGGCAAGCGACTCGAGCTCGGCACACTCCCAGGCAACAACAACAGCATCGCAGTCGCGATCAACGACCACGGCCAGATCGTCGGCGCAAGCGGCGACCGCGCCGTCCTCTGGAAACTGAAACGCACCACCTGACGCGACCCGCGCACGACCCCTGACACGCGAGACCCCTGACGTCGCGGCGCTCAAGCAACATTCCCGAACGATGGCGCAGGCCTGCCACGCCCGGAGCACGTAGGGTCGCCAGATGGTCGAGGTTGCGTTCCTGTTGCCGGCCGCGGCGGATGATCCTGTCCTCGTCGCTGAGCTCACGGTCCTCGTGAACCGTGCCTACGAGGTGGCCGAAGAGGGGATGTGGCGTAACGGTGTTGCTCGTACCACTGACGCCGAAGTCTCTGATGCGATCGTTAGCGGCGAGGTTGTGGTGGCCCGTGACGCCGGCCGTCTCGTGGGCTCGATCCGCACGCGCCTTCTCGACGGGGAAAGGGGCTGGTTCGGCGTTCTGGCCGTCGACGGGGCAAACGGCGGGCGCGGCATCGGCGGCACGCTCGTGGCGGACGCCGAGAGCCGCGCCGTTTCGGCTGGCGCAAGCGCCATGCAACTCGAGCTACTCGTGCCAGAACAAGCACACGCACATACCGATCGGCTTGCGGCCTGGTATGGCCGGTTGGGGTACCGCGAGACCGGGCGCCTCGATCTTGCGGACGTTGAACCGACCGCCGTTCCTTTCCTCGCTCTGCCGTGCCACGTCGCGGTCATGCAAAAACGCCTCGCCGCCCCCGTCGGGTGACATTTACGAACACACTGGCGCAGGCACATATGCTCACGTCCGGAATCCCTCGAAATGCAGGGCGACCTTGTAGCTTGGCCCGATGATGCCGACGTAGGCGCCAAGTCCATGTGCCCCGGCGTACGCACCGGTGCCGCTCGCGATCGTCCACGTCCCTGTCCATAGATCGAGGCCTTGGCTGTCGACGCCCAGCCCTGACGGCCTGCTAACGGTCCGGAGGACGAGTCCGCCGTGCTTGCCTGTGAGTGTGATGTTGCCCTTGGTGGGAGTGCCGAAGAAGGAGTACGACGCGAGTCCCTTGTCCGTGGTCGCCCCGGAGCGCAGCGTGAACGTGCCGCCGCCACCGGTGGGATTGCCGCCCACGGGTGCGCCTTTGAGGTCGATTTTGAGGACGACCTTCCCCACCGAGCCTCCTGCGGAGAGCGGCGATCCCAGAACCATCGCCAACACCATCACAACCCCGGTGATCGCGATCACTCGACGCAACATGATCCAACTCCTTCTGTCGGCTCTTTCCTGTTTCAAGCTCCACTCTCACTTGGTCAACTACCGACTGTCAACCGACAGACCGCGTCGGCTCATGTGACATTCCCGAACGCTGGCGCAGGCGAGAGGTCTTAGCTGTCGCTTGGCGCCTCTGCTGTCGTAGGCATAGAGTCGGGGTCTACCGAAAGCGAGGTTGAGGATGGCTGTTGGTATCCGCATCAAGCTCCCGGGGATCAGTCAGGAGCTGTTCGACAAGGGGCACGATCACATCAATCCGGATCGGACGCCGCCGAAGGGTCTTCTCTTTCACGCGTCCGGGCCGATCGACGGGGGCTGGGGGATCATCGACTTTTGGGAATCCCGCGAGGACTTCGATGCCTTCGCGGTGAGAATCGCGGAAGGGATGGCGGCGGCGGGGATCCAGCCGCAGGGGCCACCCGATATCAAGGAGTTCCCTGTTCACGAGATGATCCACTCCTAGTGCGGGTTGACGGGGCCTGGCGAGTGACCATGCCCCGTCGACGAGAGACCGAACTCAGGTGACATTCCCGAACGCTGGCGCAGCCGGGGTGCTTGTGCCCAGCCGTGTGGGCGAGTAGGTTCACGCGTGTCATTGGTGTCGAGGAAGGGGATACGTTGAAGCGGATTCTGGCGGGTGCGTGTGTCGCTGTGGGTTTGGCGGCCTTGTTGGTTGTGCCGGCCGCGTTTGCGGCGCCGGGTGCGGGTCAGACGTTGGTCGTGTCTGCTGGTCCGCCGTTGAAGGCGCCTCCTCCGGGGATTAGTCCGCATTCGGATGTGCTGGCGTTCTTCCCGGCTAGGTTGACGGTGCATGTTGGCGATACCGTGAAGTGGGACTTCGCGGGTTTCCATACCGTCACGTTCCCAGGCCGGAAGGTGCCGTTTCCGTTCATTCGCGCCTTCGGCAAGCAGCCCGTCGTCAATGACGCGGCGGGGAACCCGTTCTTCTGGAGTGGCGTGGCCCCGCAGTTGGCTGTCGGTCCGCTCGCGATCGCGCCCCTTGGTGGTGCGACGATCTCTGATCCGTCGCAGACACGTAGCTCGGGGTTGCTGCGGATCTTCCAGTCGACGCAGAAGCATCCGCCGGCACCGTATTCGCTGACGTTTGTGAGGCCGGGCACATACCGGTTCCTTTGCGCGGTGCACACGTGGATGCGCGGCACGGTCCACGTCGTTGGCCCGGGGGCGCCGGCCGACACGCAGACGAGCGTGGCGGCGAAGCAGAAGGCTCAGATCGACGCAGCGGTCGTGACGCTGAAGGATCTCGACACCCAGAAGCCCGCATCGAACAAGACCGTTTGGGTCGGCGCGGGTGTCCGCCGCGGCCCCTCGATCACATCGTTCTATCCCTCGACGCTGACGATCAACCCTGGTGACACGGTCTCGTTCGTGCAGCACGACCAGACGGACATCCATACCGTCACCTTTGGCCCGCCGGAGTACACGACCAAGATCGAGAACACTTTCGTGACCCCCGGCCCGGTGCCGCTCCTCAACCCACTCGGCGCTTTGCCCAGTGATCCGCCGGGGGCCCCGTTGATCTACGACGGATCGAACCACGGGAACGGCTTTGCCGGCTCCGGCATTCTGACCGAAGCCGGCACGAACACGCCAGGCGGCACACACGTCTTCAACGTCAAGTTCACTAAGGCGGGCACCTACCGCTACGAGTGCGTCATCCATCAGCACATGGACGGCACGATCAAGGTCATCAACATCAAATAGCCGCGGTGCCAACCACTCCTGGGTGCGCCACCTGACGGAGCACCCAGGGGAGCACCACGACAGCCTCGGCGGCGAGCGCCGGGCTGTTGCGTTTCGGGTATTCGGGTATGGGAAGATTCAGTCGTGGCAACTGGCCAACCTGTTGAGACGGGCCGGCAGCCACATCTTGGCTCGCGATTGATGCGCAAGCCTTTCCCGTGGAGAATCCTGGTGCTCGGTGGAGTCGTTGGCTCGGTCGTCGGGGTAGCCGGAGCCACGGTCACCGACTCGAAGATGGGATTTGGATGAGCGTTGGTGGCAGGGCAACGAGGTGTCTAGGCTAGGGGCGACGGCGTGGGTCGTCGGACGTGGTCGCGACAAGGGAGACGTCGTGGAGAAGCGCGTTTTGGGGAACAGTCGGCTCGAGGTCTCGGCGGTCGGGCTGGGTTGTATGTCGATGAGCTTTGACCATGGCCCGCCTGTCGACGAGCAGGAGATGATCTCGCTGATTCGGACGGCGGTTGAACGGGGCGTCACGTTCTTCGACACGGCGCAGGTCTATGGCCCTTTCACGAACGAACGGCTCGTGGGTGAAGCCCTTGCTCCGGTCCGCGACCAGGTGGTTATCGCGACGAAGTTCGGGTTCGAGTTCGACGGAGATCGGCAAACGGGTGGGCTGGACAGTCGGCCGGAGTCGATCAGGGAGGCTGTTGAGAGCTCTCTCAAGCGGCTCAAGGTCGAAACGATCGATCTCCTTTACCAGCACCGCGTCGATCCCGATGTCCCGATCGAGGACGTCGCAGGGACGGTGAAGAGCCTCATCCAGGAAGGAAAGGTCAAGCATTTCGGCCTCTCCGAGGCCGGTGTGCGGACGATTCGGCGCGCGCACGCGGTTCAGCCGGTGACCGCGCTCCAGAGCGAGTACTCGTTGTGGTGGCGTGAGCCGGAAGCCGAGCACTTGCCTACGCTGGAAGAGCTCGGGATAGGGCTTGTCCCCTTCGCTCCGCTCGGCAAGGGGTTCCTGACCGGGAGAATCGACGAGAACACGACGTTCGACGCTTCCGACTTCCGCGCCAACAGCCCCCGCTTCGGCCCAGAGGTGCGGAGAGACAATCTCGCCTTCGTCGAGCTCTTGACTCGCGTCGCAGAACGGAAGAATGCGACCCCCGCCCAGATCGCGCTCGCCTGGCTGCTCGCTCAGAAACCCTGGATCGTCCCGATCCCCGGCACCACCAAACCGGAACGGCTCGACGAGAACACCGCCGCAGCCGAGATCGAGCTCACATCCGACGACCTCGACGAGATCGACAGCGCCGCCTCGCGCATCACGCCGCGCGGCGCCCGCTATACCGAGAACCTAGAGCGAATGATCGACCGCTAGACGCCAGGCCGCACCGAAGCGACGGCCAGTCGGTCTTTCGGGTGACGGTTCCCGAACCCTCCCGCGAATGCCGTCGCAGGGCCGCTCATGGAGAGCGGTAGGCTCCGCACGTGCCCTCACTTTCCACGTACGGGTGGTTCTTGCTGACGGCGATGCTCATCGTCGTCATCCCAGGACCGAGCGTGCTGTTCATCGTAGGTCGCTCGTTGGCGCTCGGCCGCCGCGCCGGATTGGTCAGCGTTCTCGGCAATAACCTCGGCCTGTGCGCGCTCGTCCTGGCCGTGGCTTTTGGGATCGGGACGCTCATAGCGGCGTCTCACGTCACCCTCGTCGTGCTCAAGCTCGGCGGAGCTGCCTATCTGATGTATCTCGGTGTTCAAACGATTCGCCGTCGCCGCCGTGTGGGGTCTTCTGCCGTCGCCAGACCGGGGCAGCGGATCTTCGTGCAGTCGTTCCTGGTCGGGTTCACGAACCCGAAGATCCTGGTTCTCTACGTGGCCGTGCTTCCTCAGTTCGTCCAACGCGGTTCAGGTCCGGCGGCCTTGCAGCTTGCGATCTTCGGGCTCACCTTCAATGCGCTTTGCTTGGCAAACGACGGCATCTGGGCCGTCGTTGCAGGTTCCACAAGGGAGTGGTTCGCCCGCCGCCCATACCGGAATGAGCGTCTCGCCACCATCGGAGGAGTGATGATGATCGGGGTCGGCGCCGTGCTGGCAGTCGACAACCCCGAGTAGAGCGCCTCGGTCAACGCTCGGGCTGTTGCGCTCGAGCTACGCCCGGAAGGGCCCGGGGCACGCGTCGATCTTCGGGATCGAGAAGCGCCCGATCGTGCCGAAGCCCTTGGCCGGCTTGCACGCCTGGGCGACGCCGGCGTCGCAGGCGACTGAGAGGAAGATGAACGCGTCCTCGACCGTGAACCCGTGCTCGTCCACGAGCATCTTTGCCGCCTCCTCGGAGACGAGCTGAAGCGCGTCGGCGTAGTCGGTCGCCGTCGCGTGAGGCACCCAGCGGTCGTGCAGTTCGGTGACGGGCCAGGTCGCCTGCTTGCCCTTGAGCACGTCGAAGCGCACGTCGACCTCGCCGGCGATCTCGACGCCGGTGAAGCAGATCTCGCCATCGCCCATTGCTGCGTGCATGTCGCCGACCGCGAACATGCCGCCCGGTTGCCGCACAGGGAAGAAGATGCGCGCGCCCTTGCCGTGCCAGTGGTCGTCGAGGTTGCCGCCGTGCTGCCCAGCGTGTCCGGTCGCGAGCGTCTCGGACGCCGTCGCGACACCGACGACCCCCACCATCGGCATGGCCGGGAACGAGACCCGCTCGTTCATCTTCACGATCCCGTCGCGCACCTCGAACATCCGGGTCAGCGGCGCTTGCACCAACCCGCTGAGCTGCCCGAAACCGGGAAACAACGTCGCGACGCCCCACTCGACGGGGCGCACGTCGAGGATCTCGGCCACGAGCGAGTCGCCCGGCTCGGCGCCCTTCACTGCCACCGGTCCCGTCGCGCTGTTGATCCGGCCCAGATCGATGTCGGTGACGAGATCGGCTTCGCTCCGGATCTGCCCCGAGAAGCAGTCGTTCGTCTCGAACGTGACGACGTCGCCCTGCTCTACCTCCAGTACCGGCTGCAGGTCGGGGCCGAACGCCCAGATCACCTGATCACGCGAAAGCCGGTACCGCATCATCCATTCTCCGTTTCTCTCAGGTACTGGTGCACGAAGGCGATCGCCATGCTGCCTTCGCCGACGGCTGCTGCGACGCGCTTCACGGGGCTGAAGCGGACGTCGCCGCAGGCGAAGATTCCGGGGACGCTCGTTTCGAGTAGGTAGGGGTCGCGGTCGAGCTCCCAGCGTCCCGCCGTGCGGACGTCGGAGCCGGTGAGCACGTAGCCCTTGGAGTCGAGCGCGATCTCCGGTGGGAACCAGCCGGTCTCGGCGTCGGCGCCGATGAAGATGAACAGCCCGCCCGATTCGAGCCGGGTCGTCTCGCCGGTTGCGTTGTCGACGACGTCGATCGCTTCGAGCGAGGCGTCACCGTGGGCGGCGGTCACCTCCGTCTGGAAGAGCACGCGGATGTTGGCGCGGGTTGCGAGCTGGTCTACCAGATAGCGCGACATGCTCTTCTCCAGCGTCTCGCCTCGGTAGAGGATGGTCACGCTCCGCGCATGGGATGAGAAGAACATCGCCGCCTGGCCTGCCGAGTTCCCCGCTCCGATGATCTGGAC
The DNA here is from genome assembly GCA_963829285.1 of uncultured Thermoleophilia bacterium. GTDB lineage: Bacteria > Actinomycetota > Thermoleophilia > Gaiellales > Gaiellaceae > Gaiella. The sequence continues at coordinate 549,984 of CAWHHW010000005.1, forward strand.
GTCCAGGCCGTGGGTGTTCGCCGCTTCGCTGCGGGCGGCGCCGTAGAAGATCCCCTTGCCCACGAGGTGGTCGAACCCCTCGATCTCGAGCTGCCGCCACGAGACTCCGCAGGCGAGGATGATCGTCCGCGCCCGCAGGACGTCGCCACCGTCGAGGTGGATCTCACGGGTCGCCGCGTCGATCCGCGTGATCGACCGTGTGACGATGATCTCGGCACCGAGCCTGCGCGCCTGCTGAAGCGCCCGGCTCGACAGCTCGTCGCCAGATACGCCGGAGGGGAAGCCGAGGTAGTTCTCGATCCGGGAGGACGTCCCCGCCTGGCCACCCGGCGCTTCGCGCTCGACGACGATCGTCTGAAGCCCTTCGGAGGCGCCGTAGACGGCGGCTGCCAGGCCGGAAGGCCCCGCGCCGACGATCACCGTGTCGTACTCCGCGGCCGTCGGCTCGGTGGCGATGTCGAGCAGCTCGGCCACGCGGCGCAGTTGCGGCCGCACCACGGTCTTGCCGTTGACGACACGAATGACGGGGTAGTCGCCCTGGGCCGGCAGCGCACCCGACCACTCCTCCGCATCGGCGGGCACGTCCGGCTGGAGCCACCTGAATCGGATCTGGTTGCGGTCGAGAAAGCGCCGCAGCTCGGCGCAGGCGGCGTCCCAGCGGTGGCCGATCACGATCGCCCGGTAGGGAGCGGGTGCGGACACGAGCGCTTGCAGGCCCTTGGGCCCGCCGATCCGGTTGCTGGCCAGGCTCCCCACGCGCTTTGCCACCTCGGGTGCGACAGCGGCGACCGCGTGGTAGTCGTGCGGCTCGATCCGGAACACGCGTGACGGCTCGGCCGCTCGGAACCCGGCGGGGTGGGGCATCCCGAGTGTGATCGAGATCTCCCCGAAGATCTCGCCCGGCGTACGCTCCCCGATGGCGCGCTCGACGCCGTCGACGACCTTGACCACCTCGATTCGGCCTGCCAGGACGCCGAACAGCGCCCGCTCGTCACCGTCGTGGACGGCGTACTCGCCGGCGCCGAGGGAGATATCGGCTGCGACGCGACAGAGCCGCTCGCAGTCGGCCGGATCGAGGGCCGCGAACACCTCGAACTGCCCGATTTCCTCGCGGCTCACCACGCGAGATGCGTTCTCGTCGCCACGGGCGTAACGCTACTTGCGGCGCTCACACCCTGCGGCTCGACCCTCGGTTGTCCGGTGGCGTCTCGCCGCGAGGTCTACGATTGGGGCAGGCAACCGAGACAAGGGAGCTGTGATGTCTGAGCACTCGAGCTTCACGGACGAGGAAGCGCGGCAGGTCGGGTCCGAGATCGGCATCGACTGGGATTCGGCGCCGTTCGACCTCGAGCAATTTCGGATGGGCATGGATGTCGAGCTGGAACACGGCCTCCATGATCTGGCCACGAACGTGACGGACGGCGACCCGGTGGTGACGGGGAAGATCGCGCTCGCTCACCTGAACGAGTTCCCCGACTACTACACGCGGCTCGCACGGATGGAGGACGAGGCGAAGCAGGAATTCGCCGGCCGTTGACGTCGTCGAGCGGGCCCCTCTAGCTCCTTCAATTGACTTCTATTTCGCCACGCGGTTTGATGCACGCGGCAGTTCCCGAACGGTGGGAACACATCCCCCGAGGAAAGGATCACCCATGAACCTGTACGCGATCATTCGCCGCGAGGGCTGGGTCACGGGCGGCGATCTCGAGGCGGCGGCCGCGCGCTCGTCGGCAGTGGGTGACGGCGAGATGCCGGACGACATCCGCTGGATCCGCAGCTACGTCCTCGCCGAGGAGACCGGCAACCTCGGAACGGTGTGCATCTACGAGGCGTCCAGTCCGGAGGCGATTCGCGACCACGCCGAGCGGGCCGACCTGCCGGTGACCGAGATCATCGCGATCGCCGACACGGTGATCGTGCGGCCGGATCCGGTGGCCGCCGGGTAGGCCCTCGACCGCCGCTGCCCGCACTACGCTCGGTCGGTGCGGCCCCAGACGCTCGACCTCCATATCGACGACCTTTGCGCCGTGCACGGGATCCGGCGCGTCAGCGGCCGTGGGCGCGCGGTCGTGATCCGCGTTCGCCACCGCGACGGCAGTCGCGAGCGCCGGCTCGAGATCCGCGTGCCGCCCGTGCGCGGCCAGGTGAGCTACTTCGTCGCCCTGCACGAGATCGGCCACCTCGTCGGCGCAGGTCGCAGCGGGCGCCGGCTCGAGAGCGAGGAAGCCGCGTGGCGGTTTGCGCTCTCGAACGCGCTCGTCTCGCCGACCGACACCACCCGCCGCCGGATCGGCAAGCGGCTGCGGTCGTACGTGACCTGGGCGGAGCTCCGGGCCCGGCGGCGCCAGCCGCCGTTCATCCCTCCTGCAGACGACCCGTTCTGGAGCCTGCTCGCCTGGCTCGAGCACTGAGGCCGCGCAGCAGGGAGACGACCGATCTTTACGAAGTCCTCACCGGAAGATGCCACTTTCCTGAAACGGATCCCGTACAACGAGGACATCCAATCGGGGTCCTCGACCGAATACCGGGTACCTCGAAAGCGTTGAAAGAGGCGACCATGTCTGCGGCAGAGCTTCAAGAGCGACCCGACGTCGAGATCGAGCTCGTCGAGCAGTGGCGCGCCGAGTCGCTCGCGCGCGTCGGCTACGACACCGAGTCCGCCGCCGTGCTCGCCGCCTCGCACGAGGTCGATCTCCACTTCGCGATGCGCCTCGTCGAGAGTGGCTGCCCGATCGACCTCGCGCTCCAGATTCTCCTGTAGACGCCGGCCCGTCCTCCCCGGCACCTGACGCCCGGCCGCAAGCCGGGCGTCACTCGTTGCCAGACGGAGGCGTCCTGCGCTACGGGAAGAATGGAACAGCATGAGCCTCATCGCCTCGATCCCGTCTCCGAGCAACGGCACCCTCGACCTCGGGCCGCTGACCGTGCACATGTACGGGCTGACGCTGCTCGTGGCGATCGCGATCTGCATCTGGATCACCGGCACGCGCTGGGTCAATCGCGGCGGCGACTGGGATCTGATCTTCCGCTGCGCCGTCTGGGGTGTGGGCGCGGGGATCGTCGGCGCGCGGCTCTATCACGTCGCGACCAGCTGGAACGAGGTGCCCAAGCCAGTGGTGGGGCGTGTTCGCGATCTGGAAGGGCGGCCTCGGCGTCTGGGGCGGAATCGCGGCCGGGTGCATCGTCGGTGCCGTGATCGCGAAGCGGGCCGGCGCGGACGTCGCGCTGCTCGCCGACTGCCTTGCTCCGGGATTGCTCGTGGCCCAGGCCGTCGGGCGGATCGGCAACTGGTGGAATCAGGAGCTGTACGGGAAGCCGACCGACCTGCCATGGGGCCTCGAGATCGACTCGAGCCACTTCGGGGGCAACTTCTGGGCGCCCGGGACGACCTTCCATCCAACCTTCCTCTACGAGCTGCTCTGGAACCTGCTCGTCGCCGCGCTGCTCGTCTTCGTGATCGAGCGGCGCTTCCACCCGCGGCCACCCGGGCTCTTCGCCCTCTACATCGCCCTCTACTCGTTCGGCCGCTTCTGGATCGAGCTCGTCCGCGTCGATCCCGCGAATCACATCCTCGGCCTGCGCGTCAACACCTGGGTCTCCGGCCTCGTCTGCGCTTCGGGACTCGTCTGGTTCTGGCTCTCGCAGAGACGCGCGCAGCCTGCCCCCGCCGTCTCACAACCCGTCAAACCTTCGCCGAAGGCGCGCTCGAAGCGCGTCCGACGGCGTCGTTAGGGTCAGAACGTGGCCAGCGCCGTCCGCGATCTGGAGCTGGACCTCGACGCTTTCGAGGGTCCGTTCGACCTCCTCCTGACGCTCCTGCTCAAGGACGCGATCCAGCCGTCCGAGATCGACATGGCCGGAATCGTGGTCGCCTTCGTCGAGCGGCTCGCCCAGCGCGAGGAGCTCGATCTCGATGCCTGCGGCGAGTTCCTCGTCCTGATCGCGGCACTGCTCGAGCTGAAGGCCCGGCACCTGTTCCCCGACGAGGAGGCAGAGCTCGCCGAGCTCGAGCCGGAGGAGGCCGCCGAGGAGCTCGCGCGGCGCCTCGCCGAGTACCGGCGCATGAAGCAGGCAGCCGTCTGGTTGCGTGACCGGCTCGACGATCAGCGTGAGCGCTTCTTCCGGATCGGGCCGGCGCCGTTTGCACCCGAGCCCGAGCGGCGGCTCGCACCTCAGGAGCCGTTGCGGCTCGTCGAGGCGACTGCGTGCGCTCGCCGTCGAGCCGCCGTACGTCTCGGTCTCGCACATCGCGCTGCGCTTTCCGCCCGTCTCGCAGTTCGTGGAGCGATTCCGGGCCGTGCTGCTGCGCCGACGCCGCTTCGACTTCGACGCCGAGGTGCAGGGGCTGTCGCGCGTCGAGCAGGCTGTGGCGTTCCTGGCGCTGCTCGAGCTGCGCAAGGACGGCGAGATCGCGATCTCGCAGGCGGCTCCCTTCGCCCCGATCAGGATTTCCCGTGCCGACGACGAAAGGATGAGCCAGTGGACCGCCCGCTCCGCCTGATCTCCATCAACCCGGTCGATGCGCTTGCGCGCACGGTCGAGGCCCTGCTCGTCGTCACCTCGCAACCGCTCACGGTCGACGAGCTCGTCGAGGCGACCGCCGACGACGCGGAGCGCGTCGAGACCGCCCTCGGGCTGCTCGAGGAACGCTATCGCGAGGGGCGCAGCGGGATCGTGCTCGAGCACGTCGCGGGCGGCTACGCGTTCCGTGCCGCGCGCGAGGCGGCCGAGGCGTGCGCACGCCTGTTCGACCGTCCGGTCGAGCGTGGGCTCTCGCAGGCGGCGCTCGAGACGGTTGCGATCATCGCCTACCTCGGTCCGGTCTCGCGGCCGGAGATAGCGCGCATCAGAGGCGTTGCTGCCGATTCGGCGGTCGCCTCGCTGCTCGAACGGGGGCTGATCGCCGAAGCCGGGCGCGAGAGCGGCCCCGGCGGGGCGGTGCGCTACCGGGTCACGGCGCTCTTCGAGCGCGTGTTCGGGCTCGAGTCGCTCGCTGCGCTGCCGCGACTCGACGACATCGGCGAAGACCAGGCTGCGATCCGCGACCGCCTGCTCGAGGTAGCCGAGGCACGCGCGTCCTGACCCGGAAGGGCTAGATCTGCCAGGCGCCGTCGCGGAGCACCGGAACGTGCTCGCCGGCGGCGGTGATGCCGTCGACGTCGAGCGATGGGCTCCCGATCATGAAGTCGACGTGGATCTCGCTCTCGTTGATGCGCTGCTTGTCGGCCTCGTCCTCGACAGCGAGCGCGTACCCCGATCCGAGCGCGATGTGGCTCGCGGCGTTCTCGTCGAGCAGGGTGTCGAAGAACACCGTCTGCAGCGGGCCGATGCGGCCGCCTCCGTCGACGAGCGCGATCTCGCCGAGGCGCGTGCCGCCGTCGTCCTTCGCGCACGCGCTGCGCAGCGCGTCGACGTTCTGGTCGGCGTCGATCTTCACGGCCCGACCGCCTTCGAACTCGACCCGGATCCCGTCGATGATCGAGCCGTACAGCTGGAGTGGCATCGTCGCGCTCACGTACCCGTCGACCCGCAGCGGATCGGGCGTCGTGAACGTCTCCTCGCTCGGGATGTTCGCGTTGTGGTCGAGGCCGTCGACGGTCGTGAACTCCGCGGCGTGCCACACCGACGAGGCGAGCAGGCCGACCGTGAGGTCGGTGCCGGGGCCGTGGAGGTGGATCGCGTCGAAATGGCGGTCGGTCAACGCCGTGGCTCCCTGCCGGAGCGTCGCAAACCGCTCGTTCCAGGCTGCGACGGGATCGTCTTCGTCGAGGCGACAGATGTGCGCGATCGCGTCCCAGAGCCGGCGTACGCCTCGTCGCGCGGGCAGGTCGGGATAGACGATCTCTGCCCACTCCGGCGTCGGACCCGGTGCCACGCACCAGTTCGTCGTCCGCATGTTCACGATCTTCCCCGTTCCCGGCAGGTACGGCAGCAGGTCGCGACCGACACGGTCGGCAGGGATGCCGTCGAGCGCGTGCGGGGCGTGTGGGCCGCTGAAGCGAGATGCGCGCGGAGTGCTCGTCGGAGAAGTGCTGGACGCGATCGTGTTGCCACGGCGGGATGTAGTCGAGCGTCTCCGGGTCTGCGTGTAGCAGCCGCTCGCGCTTGAGCCACTGGTCCCAGTAGAGGACGTCGACGTAGAGCGCGCCGCGCTCGTAGGCCGCGCGGGCGATCTCGCGGGTGAGCTCCTCCTTGCCGAGATAGCTCGTCACGCCGACGAGCTGCCCCGGCTGGACGTTCGCACCGAGGCCGACGATCAGGTCGGCGAGCTTCCGTGTCCGTTCGCTGTCGTCCCGCACCGCGCGGGAGAGTAGCGACAATGCCCACGTGCGCCTCAACAGGTACCTCGCCCGTGCCGGTGTTGCATCGCGCCGAGCGGCCGACGATCTGATCAAGGCCGGGCGCGTCTCCGTCAACGGTCAGCGCGGTGAGCTGAACACGTTCGTGGCGGCGCGGGACGTCGTCGAGGTCGACGGCGAGCAGGTCGGCAAGCAGGAGCTGGCGCACGTCCTCCTCCACAAGCCGCTCGGGGTCGTGACGACCGCGAGCGATCCCGGAGGGACGGCCGACGGTCGTCGATCTCGTCGGCCACGAGGCGCGGGTCGTGCCCGTCGGGCGGCTCGACATCGACACGAGCGGCGTCCTCCTGCTCACGAACGACGGCGACCTCGCCCACCGTCTCGCTCACCCGCGCTACGGCGTCGAGAAGACGTACGTGGCCGACGTCGAGGGCGACCTGCACGCCTGCCGAGTCGTGGCGGCGCTCGCGGCGGGCGTCGAGCTCGAGGACGGCATCACGGCACCCGCCCGGGCGCGGCAGCTCGGCCGCTCGCGCGTCGAGCTCGTGCTGCACGAGGGCCGCAACCGCCAGGTGCGCAGGATGTGCGAGGCGGTCGGGCATCCCGTCGTGCGGCTGCGACGTACCGGCTACGCAGGCCTCGACGCACGTGGCGTCGAGGCAGGCGCGTGGCGGCCGCTGACGCGCGAGGAAGTCGACGGGCTGCGGCGGCTCGTCGGCCTCTAGGGCCGATCACTCGAACCAGACGAGTGTCGCGAGCACGACGTACAGCGCGATCAGCGCCAGCCCTTCGAACAGCACCGCCTCGCCGTCGCCCGTGATCTGCCACACGGAAATCGCGGTCAGAGCGAGCGCGCCGACGAAGACGGGGTTGACGACGAAGGTCAGCTGCTCGCTGAAGAGCAGCGAGACGAGCACGAGCACGGGGAACAGGAAGCACGCGATCTGGACGACCGAGTTCTTGACGACGGAGACGGCGAGATCGGACTTCCCCTTCCTCGCGAGCTGAACCGCGACGACGTTCTCGACCGCGTTGCCGGCGATCGCGACGATCACGAGGCCGGTGAACGCCTTCGAGATCCCGAGCTTCTCGACGGCGGGGTTGATCGAATCGACGAACCATTCCGACACGAGTGCGGCGGCGACGCCTGCGCCGGCGAGCAGGCCGAGCGCCCAGGCGAACGGCAGCACTGCGTGGGTCGGCTCCTCGAGGGCGAGCTCGCGCTCGAGATCGGATCGCAGGTAGCCGAAGAGCCAGGCGCCGTACACGATCAGGAGGCAGATCGCACCGACGACCGAGATCGCGACCTGGTGCTGGCTCGCCCGGTCACCGACCTGATCGGAGAGCCCGAGCAGCGCGATCAGGAAGATCGAGAGGAGGAGGAGCGTCGCCGTGTCGTTCGGGAGCCGCTTCTCGAATCGCATCACGCCGCGGTGCTCTGCGCGCCGCTCGATCCCGCGACGATCGCGAGCCCGAGCACGAGCAGGGCGTTCGCGAACAGCGAGCCGAGGATCGAGAACTGCGCCACCACGAGCTGGCCGGCGCTGAGCGAGAACAGCACGATGAAGAGCTCGGGCAGGTTGCCGAGCGTCGACTGGAGCACGCCCGTGACGGCCGGGCCGAACTGCACTGCCGACCGACTCGGTCGCGATCCCGATCGCCCACGCGACTCCGCCGAGCGCCACGCCCGAGACGACGAAGACGGCGACGGCCGAGGCGTCGCGTGTAGTGGAGAACGCCGGCAACGACGACGAGCGCGAGCACCGCGGCCGCGCCGACCGCGGTCCGCCTCACAGCCGCACGAACCCCATCGCCTCGTAGACACGCTCGAGCGTGGGTGCCGACGCCGCGCGAGCCTTGTCGGCGCCGTACGCGAGCAGCCGCAGGAGCTCGCCCTCGTCGGACGCGGAGCTCGGCGTACCGCCGCTGGATCGGCTCGACCAGCGCCACCACCGCCTCGCCGACGGCCAGCTTGAACGCGCCGTAGCCGGCGTCGCCGTACTCGGCCTCGATCGCCTCGGGCGTGGTTCCGGTCGCGACCGACATGATGTCGATCAGGTTCGACACGCCCGGGCTTGTCGTCGGCCCGCCGAACCTCGCGGCCCGAGTCGGTCACGGCCGTCTTGAACTTCTTCATGATCGCGTCGGGCCCGTCCAGCAGCCGCACGGTGCCCTGATCCGTGCTGCCCGTCTTGCCCATCTTCCCGAGCGGATCCTGCAGATCCATGATCCGGGCCCCGACCTCGGGGTAGACGCCGCTCGGCACCGTGAACGTCTGTGCCGTAGCGTGCGTTGAACCGCTCGGCGATGTCGCGGGCGAGCTCGAGATGCTGCCGCTGGTCGTCGCCGATCGGGACGAGGTCGGCCTGGTAGAGCAGGATGTCGCCCGCCATCAGGACCGGATAGTTGAAGAGCGCCGACGCGACGAACTCCTGCTGGCCGCCCTTCTCCTTGAACTGGGTCATGCGGCTGAGCTGCCCGTAGCCCGAGTCACCGAGGACAGCAGCCAGCTCGCCTCGGCGTGCGCGGTGACGTGGCTCTGCGCGAAGACGGTCGAGCGGTCGGGATCGAGCCCGGTCGCGACGAGCATCGAAAACAGGTCGAGCGTCCGCGCGTGGAGGTCGGCGGGGTCGTACTCCACCGTGATCGCGTGGAGGTCGACGATGCAGAAATACGCGTCGCCCTGTTCCTGCGTGGCGGCGTACTGCCGGAAGCCCCCGGAGTAGTTGCCGAGCGTGGCATCGCCGGTGGGCTTGATGCCCGAGAAGATACGCATGGACATCGTGCTCAGTTTCTAGCCGTTCCGAGGCGCAGCGTCAAAACGGGTCGCGTCTACACTCCGCCTATGTCTGTGACCGATCCCGACCTGGACACCCTCTTCCTGGCGGCGCCTGCCGGCACTTCAGCAGCCCGAGTGGCCGGACCCGGTCGCGCTCGAGGCCGTCCGCGAGCGGCTGAGCCGGCTGCCGTCGCTGATCTTCGCCGGCGAGGCGCGCGCGCTTCGGCATGCACTCGGCGAGGCGTCCCAGGGACGTGCGTTCCTGCTCCAGGCGGGCGATTGCGCCGAGTCGTTCCACGAGTGTCTCGGTGATCGCGATTCGGGAGCGGCTCAAGGTGCTGCTGCAGATGTCCGCGGTGATGACCTACGGGTCGACGCTTGCCGGTGATCAAGGTCGGGCGGATCGCGGGCCAGTTCGCAAAGCCGCGCTCGGCGCTGACCGAGACGATCGACGGGGTCGAGTTGCCGTCGTTTCGCGGCCACGCCGTCCATTCCGACGAGCCGACGCTCGCCGCGCGCACGCCCGACCCCGAGCGCCTCGTGCAGGCCTACTACCAGGCTGTCTCGTCTCTCAATCTGCTGCGCGCGTTCACAAAGGGCGGCTTCGCCGACCTGACGCAGGTGCACACGTGGAACCAGGAGTTCGTGGCGAGCTCGCTCGAGGGACGCCGGTACGAGACGATCGCGAACGAGATCGGCCGGGCGCTGCGGTTCATGCAGGCGATCGGGATCGACCTCGGCGACGAGCGTTCGATCCACGAGGTCGACGTGTGGACGAGCCACGAGGCGCTGCTGCTCGACTACGAGGAGCCGCTCGTCCGGATGGACTCGACGACGGGTGACTGGTACGCCTGCTCGGGGCACTTCCTCTGGGTCGGCGAGCGCACGCGGCAGCTCGACGGCGCGCACGTCGAGTTCCTCTCGGGAATCCACAACCCGATCGGCTCGAAGGTCGGCCCGACGATCGACGCCCGATGAGCTCGTCGCGCTCGCGGAGCGGCTCAACCCCGATCGCTCGCCCGGGCGGTTGACGCTGATCACGCGGCTCGGAGCGGATCGCGTACGGGAGCTCTTGCCGCCGCTCCTGCGCGCGGTGCGCGAGTCAGAGATGCCCGTCGTCTGGGTCTGCGACCCGATGCACGCGAACGGCTTCGTCACCGAGCTCGGGCCACAAGACCCGCCGGCTCGACGACGTGCTGACCGAGATCGAGGGGTTCTTCGCGGCCCACCGTGAGGTCGGGACGTGGCCCGGCGGCGTCCATCTCGAGATCACCGGCGAGGACGTGACCGAGTGCCTCGGCGGCTCGGAAGCCGTGCTCGAGGAGCCAGCTCGACACCCGGTACGAAACGCTCTGCGACCCGCGCTTGAACGCCCGCCAGTCGCTCGATCTGGCGTTCCGGGTCGCCGAGCTGATGCGAGGGTAGAGGCGCCCATGCTTCGTCATGTCACCGTCGTCGGGACGGGTCTGATCGGCGCCTCGGCAGCGCTCGCCGCCAAGCGGTCGGGCGCCGCCGTACGTGGCTGGGATCCCGATCCGGAGATTCTCCGCGTCGCCGACGAGCGTGAGGCCGTCGAGCCTGCGGCGACGCTCGCCGAGGCGGTCGCCGGCGCCGACCTGGTGCTGGTCGCGGCACCCGTGGCCGAGCTTGCCGCACGTCGTCCGTGAGGTGCTGGCGCTCGCGGCGAGGAGTGCGCGTGACCGACGTCGGCTCGACGAAGGGTGCCGTGTGCGCTGCCGCGGAGGGTGACGCCCGGTTCATCGGCGGGCATCCGATCTGTGGTGCCGAGACCCGCGGGCCCGACCGCGCGAACGCCGAGCTGTTCGAGGGCGCGACGTGGTTCCTGACGCCGACGGCAGGAACTGGGCCGGAGCTGCTGCGCACGGTCCACGGCTTCGTGACGGCGCTCGGGGCGCGACCTGTGGCCATCGACGCGGGTGCGCACGACCGGCTCGTCGCGGTCACGAGCCATCTGCCTCACGCGCTCGCGAACGTGCTGCTCAACCAGGCAGGCGCAGCGCGCGTCGACGGCCACGATCCGCTCCAGGCAGCCGGTGGCTCGCTCCGCGACATGACCCGGATCGCCGGCGCCAACCCACGAATCTGGGTCGACATCTTCCTCGACAACCGAGACGCGATCGTGGCCGCGCTCGGCGAGCATCGGCGTCGGATCGAGCAGCTCGAGACGGCTCTCACCGCGGCAGACGGCGGCCAGCTCGCCCGTTGGATCGCCGAGGCGGCGGAGAACCGCAAGCGGATGCTCGCGACCGCGTACGGCGACCCCGGCGCGCTCCAGCGCGTCCGCGTGCATCTGCCCGACCGGCCCGGAGTGCTCGCGGGGATCTTCCAGGCGCTCGGCGCCGAGCGGATCAACGTCGAGGACTTCGAGCTGGATCATCTCTCGACCGATCGCGGCGGCACGCTCACCGTGCTCGTCGCCGGCGAGGACGAGGCCGACCGCGCAGCGGTGCTGCTCGAGGCACAGGGATACGGCGTCGTCGTCGCGCCCGTGATCGACGAATGAGAGTCGAGCCGGTCACCCATCTCGTCGGGCACATCGCGGTGCCGGGCGACAAGTCGATCTCGCACCGATCGGTCCTGCTCGGCGCACTCTGCGACGGTGAGACGCGCGTGACGGGATTCGGCCGTTCGGCCGACACCGAGGCCACGATCGAGGCCGTTCGCGCACTCGGGATCACGGTCTACGAGCACGATCACGACACGCTGCGAATCTTCGGCAAGGGGCTGCACGGGCTCGTCTCGCCGGGCCGGCCGATCGACTGCGCGAACGCGGGCACGCTCGTGCGCCTGCTCGCGGGCATCCTCGCCGGCCAGGAGGGGCAGCAGTTCGAGCTGACCGGCGATGCCTCGCTCAGCGCCCGCCCGATGAGGCGCGTGACGGAGCCGCTCGGCCGGATGGGGGCAGGCGTCGAGACCGACGAGGGCCATCTCCCGATGGGGATCGAGGGCCGGTCACTGCGCTCGATCACGTACGAGCTGCCCGTCGCGAGCGCCCAGGTGAAGTCGGCGATCCTGCTCGCGGGGCTGTACGCGACGGGCGAGACGACGGTCGTCGAGCCGGCACCGACGCGGGATCACACGGAGCTGATGCTCGAAGCGGCCGGCGTCTCGGTCACCCGGCGTGAGAAGAGCGTCACGGTGCAGCCGGCGGAGCGGCTCGAGCTCGGCGAGATCGAGGTGCCGGGCGACTTCTCCTCGGCGGCGCCGTTCATCGTCGCGGCAACGCTCGTCCCGGGCTCCGAGCTGCACATCCACGGCGTCAATCTCAACCCACGCCGCACGGGGCTGCTGACGATCCTCGAGCGGATGGGCGGCCGGATCACGGTCTACAACCGCCGCCGCATCGCGGGGGAGCCGGCGGGCGATCTCGAGATCCGCTCGGCCGATCTCGTCGCGACCACGGTGCTCGGCCCCGAAGTGCCGCTCGCGATCGACGAGCTGCCGCTGTTCGCGCTCGCCGCCTCCTGCGCCCATGGCAACAGCCGTCTGCGCGGCGCGGAGGAGCTACGCGCGAAGGAATCCGACCGCGTCGAGGCAACGGTCGATGCCCTGCGGGCTCTCGGTCAGCACGTGATCGCGACCGAGGACGGCTTCCGGATCCGCGGCGTCCCGACGCGTCCGCGCGGCGGCCGGATCCAGAGTCGCGGCGACCATCGGATCGCGATGCTGGGGGCGATCGCGGCGCTCGACTCGCAGCAGGGTGTCGAGATCGAGGACGCGGAGTGTGTCGCAGTAAGCTTTCCGGGCTTCTTCGAGCTCCTCGACTCGCTTCGAAGGGAAGCCGCCGCATGATCGTCGCCATCGACGGGCCTGCCGGGGCCGGCAAGAGCTCGGTCGCACGGGCACTCGCGACTCGTCTCGGCTTTCGCTACCTCGACACCGGCGCGATGTACCGCGCGCTCACGTGGCTTGCGCAACACCGCGGGATCGCGCTCGACGACGTGCAGGCCCTGACGGAGCTGGCGCGAGAGAACCCGGTCGAGTTCGATGGCGGCGAGGGCGTCTCGATCGCAGGCTATCGACGTCACGGCGTTGATCCGCGAGCCCGCGATCGACTCGGCGGTGCCGATCGTGGCGCGGCACGACGAGGTTCGCGAGGTGATGCGGGAGCGTCAGCGCACCCTCGGCGAGCAGGGCGACTCGGTGATCGAGGGCCGGGACATCGGCGTCGTCGTGGTTCCGCACGCCGACCTGAAGGTGTGGCTCGTCGCCGACCCGCAGGTGCGCGCGGAGCGGCGGCACGCCGAGCGCGACGGGCTGACCGTCGACACGCTGGCGGACGAGATGCGCCGACGCGACGAACGCGATGCCGCGAACACCCATCGTGCGCCCGGATGCCGTCGAGGTCGACACGACCCTGCTCAGCCTGGACGAGGTCATCGACCGGATCGAAGGGCTCTTGCGGGAGCGGGTCGCATGAGCACGACGCAGGACAAGGTCTGGACCGTCGGTCGCGCCACGATCGGCAACGCAGTCAAGCTGACCGGCCGACTCAAGGTGTACGGCGCCGACCGCGTGCCGACGACCGGCGGGCTCGTGATCGCCTGTAACCACTTCCACTGGGTCGACCCGCCGGCTCTCGGCACCGCCTGCCCGCGCACGATCTACTTCATGGCCAAGGTCGAGGTGCACCGCGTGCCCGGGCTTCGGTGCGTTCATCAGCGCATTCGGCACGTTCCCGGTCCGGCGGGGCGAGTCCGACCGCGACGCGGTGCGGACGATGCGAGGAATCGTTCGGGACGGGCTTGCTCTCGGGCTCTTCGTCGAGGGAACCCGGCAGCGCAGCGACGTCCCCGGGGATGTCCAGCCCGGCGCTGCGATGGTCGCGCTCCAGGAGGATGTGCCCGGTGATCCCGGTCGCGATCCACGGTTCGCAGAGCTGGAAGCTCGGCAACTTCCATCCGATCTCGATCGCCTGGGGCGAGCCGATCCACTTCGAGGGGCTGCCCGAAGGGCGGCAAGGGTTACAAGGAGGCCTCGGCGATCCTGCAGGCCAAGATCCGGAGTTGTTCGACTTCCTCGTCGAGATGCACGAGCTCGGCACGGCCGGACGCGATCCCTCCGCGATGAGCGATCTCGAGCTCCCCGAGGAGGTCGAGGCTCCGCGAGAGATCGCCGGCACGGTCGCGATCGTCGGTTTCCCGAACGTCGGCAAGTCGACGCTGATCAACCGGCTCACGCAGACCCGGGCCGCGGTCGTCCACGAGACACCGGGCGTCACGCGCGACCGCAAGGAGCTGCTCTGTGAGTGGACGGGAACCTGGTTTCGGCTGATCGATACGGGCGGCGTCGACGAGGCCGACGGCGGGCCGTTCGGCGCGAAGATCGCCGAGCAGGCGCGCGCCGCGATCGACGAGGCCGATCTGGTGCTGTTCGTCGTCGACGCGCGGGCGGGGATCACACCCGGTGACGACGAGCTGGCGGTGATTCTTCGCGCGGCCAAGCGACCGGTGATCGTGCTCGCGAACAAGATCGACGATCCGACGCCGTGACAGCGAGTCGGCGGTCTTCCACCGGCTCGGACTCGGCGATCCGTGGCCGCTGTCCGGCCTGCACGGCCACGGCACGGGCGACCTGCTCGACGAGATCGTCTCGCGCCTGCCCGGCACGAGCGAGGTCGCGATCGGGACCGAGGCGATCCGGGTCGCGATTCTCGGCCGCCCGAACGTCGGCAAGTCGTCGCTTCTGAATCGGCTCGTCGGCCGCGAGCGCGTGATCGTCTCCGAGGTTCCGGGCACGACGCGCGACGCGATCGACACCGTGCTGCAACGGGGAGAGACGACGTTCGTGCTCGTCGACACCGCGGGCCTCCGCGGCGACGCAAGCAGCGGCAGGGGATCGAGTACTACTCCGAGTTGCGGGCCCTGCAGGCGGCCGAGCGCGCCGACGTGGCGCTCGTGCTGTTCGACGCGTCCGAGGGAATCGTCGAGCAGGACCTGGCCGTCGCGGACGTGGCCCGCAAGGCAGGGTGCTCGACGCTCGCCGTGCTCTCGAAATGGGACGTGACCGAGCTCGACATCGTCGAGGCGCAGGGCCACCTGGCGCGCCGGCTGCGGCAGCGTCCGCCCGTGATCGCCGTCTCGGCGAAGACGGGGCGCGGCGTCAATCGCGTTCTCGACAAGGTCGAAGAGCTGTTCTCCAAGCACAACGGCCGTATCACGACCGGCGAGCTGAACCGCGCGCTGGCCGAGCTGAAGGAGGCTCGGCCGGGCCCGCAGGGAGCGCGGGGGAGACGGCTGAGGCTGATGTACGGGACCCAGGTGAGCACGCGCCCGCCGCGGTTCCGCATCTTCGTCAACGCGCCGAGCCTCGTCACCCGCGACTACGGCTACTGGGTCGAGAACGAGCTCCGCAGGCGGTTCGGGCTCGAGGGCGTGCCGGTGTCGATCGACTTCGTGAAGAGCGAGTAGCGCTGCGCGTCACGGTCATCGGCGGCGGCTCCTGGGGAACGGCCTTCTCGGTCGTCCTGCGCGATCACGGCCACGAGGTGACGCTCGCGTGTCGCGATCCCGAGCAGGTGGCCGCGATCACGGCGACGGGACGCAATCCGCGCTACCTCTCGCACGTCGATCTGGCCGGGGTCGTTGCCACCACGATCGCCGAGGCGCCCGATCGCCGAAGCCAACCTCGCGGTCGTTGCTGTGCCGAGCACCGCGTTCGGCGAGACCGTGGCCGCGCTGCCCGGCACCTGCCCGGTGCTCAGCCTCACGAAGGGGCTCGATCCGGCGACCGGCAACCGCCTCTCGACCCTCGTCACCGACCGGCCGGTTGCCGTGCTGTCGGGCCCGAACATCGCCGAGGAGATCTCGCGCGGCCTGCCCGCCGCGGCCGTGATCGCAGGGAAGGATCACGCGCTCTCGATCCAGCTCCAGCTCGCCATCACCTCGCCCGCGTTTCGGGTCTACGTGAACGACGACGTCGCCGGTGTCGAGCTGTGTGCGGCGGCGAAGAACGTGATCGCGCTCGCCGCCGGAGGCGCCGACGGGCTCGGGCTCGGCGACAACGCCAAGGCCGCGATCGTCGCCCGCGGGCTCGCCGAGATGGGTCGGTTCGCCGAGGCAGCGGGCGCGCGGCCGGAGACGTTCGCGGGCCTGGCGGGGATGGGCGACCTGATCGTCACCTGCTGGTCGAAGGTCGGCCGCAACCGCCGCTGTGGTGAGCTCGTCGCCCAAGGCGCGACACCGGACGACGCGGTGGCCGAGATCGGAATGGTCGTCGAAGGCGTCACGACTGCCCCGGTGGTGCGTGAGCTCTCGCACCGGCTCGAGGTCGAGATGCCGATCACGGAAGGGGTCTGCGCGGTGCTCGACGGCGTCCCGCTCGGCCAGCTCGTGTCGTCGCTGATGCTCCGCGATCCGACGGCGGAATAGTCGAGCTTAGGCCGCGGGCCGTACGTACAGACCCTGCGCCGAGCGCTCGTCGATCGTGCGCTCGTCGCCTGCGAGCCGGACCGTCAGTGGCCCGTCTGCCTCCGAGGCCAGCCGCAGCACCGTCGTCCCCGGGACGAACCCGTTGTCGTAGAACCAGTGCAACAGGTCGCCGTCGTGCTCGGCGAGCCGCACGATCTCGGCGGTATCGCCCGGCGGGAGGTCGACGAGCGAGACGAGCTCTGCGTTCTCGGCCTGCTCGACATCGGTCGCGATCGGCCAGCCGTGCGGACAGCGGTCGGGATGCCCGAGCCGGTCGTTGATCCGCTCCACCATGTCCTCCGAGAACGTGTCTCCCAGCTCGTCGGCATGGACGTGCGACTCGGCGGCCGTGTAGCCCATGAAGTCGGTCAGGAAGCGCTCGATCAACCGGTGCTTGCGCACGACGCGCTCGGCCCGCTCGATGCCGGTGGGCGTCAGGATCGCCTCCTTCTGCTCTCCGCGCTCGACGAGACCCTCGGCCTCGAGCCGCTTCAGCATCTCACCGGCCGAGGCGCGCGAGACGCCGAGCATTTCCGCCACGCGTGAGGCGATCGCATTCGACGCCGTCGCGGGGCGGTATTCGCCGATCGGGAAGGCGAGAAAGTAGATCGTCTCGAGGTACTCGTCGACCGAATGCCCCTGCCCGTGCGCCATGCGTCGCCTTCCGGTTGACACCCTCGACCGCCTGTCACTATAGTGCGGCCTCGTTGTAAGGCTCCCCTTACAGACTGATCGGAAAGGGCTTCTTCTTGTCGCAGACCCAGATACTCGTACTCGGCGCGATCGCAGGTCTCACGATCTTCCTCGGCCTCCCGGCCGGGCGCCTGCACCGCCTTCCGATCACCGTGAGCGCGCTGCTCAGCGCGGTCGCGACCGGCATCCTGCTGTTCCTGCTCTGGGACGTGCTCTCGGCCGGGATCGAGCCGGTCGAGGCGGCGCTCAACGCCGCTGCGCTCGACCACACCGGCACGTGGGCGCGCTTCGCGGGGCTTGCTGCGATCTTCGTCGTCTGCTTCACGGTCGGCCTGATGAGCCTCGTGTACTTCGACCAGGTGATCTCGAGGCGCCGCCGCCGGGATGGGTTCCTGAGCGTGGGTGCGGCTGCGATCGCCGAGTACGAGGTGCGGCCGGGGGCGCTGTCGCCGGCGCAGTCGCTCTCGCTGATGATCGCCGTCGGGATCGGGCTGCACAACTTCTCCGAGGGTCTCGCGATCGGGCAGTCGGCCGCTTCGGGCGAGATCAGCCTCGCTCTCGTGCTCGTGATCGGGTTCGGTCTCCACAACGCGACCGAAGGGTTCGGCATCGTCGGGCCGTTCTCGGGCATCGCGGAGCGCCCGAGCTGGGGCTTTCTCGCGCTCGTCGGCCTGATCGGCGGCGGCCCGACCTTCTTCGGCACGCTCATCGGTCAGCACTGGGTCAGCACTGCCGTGTCGATTGCGTTCCTCGCGCTCGCCGCCGGCTCGATCCTCTACGTCGTGATCGAGTTGCTCGGCGTGTGCCGCAACCTCGGCCGCAAGACCGCGTCGCCTGGGGTCTGACGCTCGGCCTGATGCTCGGCTTCGCGACCGACTTCGTGCTCGTCGCCGCCGGCGCGTAGCCTCTCGCGCCTGCCGTCGCTCGAGGCGCGGCACCTGATCGAGGTGGCCCCACGCGGGCGGGGGTGCGCCCCGCCCGCGTCGGTTCTTGGAGCTCAGGCCGTCGTCGTCGCAGGCCGCACGCCGAGCACGACCTTCAGGCTGAGCGTCGATCCATTCCTCGTGACGGTGAGATGGAGCGTGTCGCCGGGCTGATGCTCACTGACGACAGCGGTGAGCTGGTTCGCGTCCACGATCTTGAGTTCCGTCGATCGCGGTGATGACGTCGCCCACCTTCAACCCCGCTGCCGCAGCCGGACTGCCTGACCGAACAGTGCCCGACCTGGGCGCCGTCGCCGGACTGAGAGTCGCCGACCGCGACGCCGAGGTAGGCGTGCTTGATGGCCCGGCCCGCGATCAGGTCGTCGACGACGGTCTTGACCGTGTTGGACGGGACGGCGAAGCCGACACCGGCGTTATCGCTGCCGCCTCCCTGGCTGTCGGTCGCGATCTGGACGTTCGTCCCGACGACCTTCCCGCTCGAGTCGATCAACGGCCCGCCGGAGTTGCCGTGGTTGATCGCTGCGTCGGTTTGGATCGTGTTCGGGATCGTGTAGCCGTTCGGTGCCTCGATGTTGCGATCGACGGCGCTGACGATGCCGGCGGTGATGCTCTCCGCGTAGCCGAACGGGCTGCCGAGCGCGACGACGCCCTCGCCCGGCTCGACCTTGGAGCTGTCGGCAAGTGCGAGCGGTGTGAGCGAGCTCGACGGCACGGAGACCTTGATCACGGCGGTGTCGGACGACGGATCTGCGCCAACCAGGGTCGCCTTGGCCGTCGCTCCGCTTGCGAACCTGACGGTGATCTTCGTCGCGCCGCTGACGACGTGGTCGGCCGTGACGATGTCACCGTTCACGTCGTAGACGTATCCCGTTCCTTCGGCCTGCGCCTGGCCCGAGCCACCACCGGGAACGAACGGTGACAGGCCCTGACCGCCGCTCGCCGACGCGGCCTCGGTGACCGTGATGTCGACGACACCCGGGCTGTCTCGCTTGTAGATCGTCGGCGCGTCGAATTGTGCCGCTCGTCTGCACGACGTCCTGGCCGACGCGCCGGCGGCAGCCGGTGCCGCCGCGCTCGCCGTCGTCGGATCCGAGGAGCTCACGGCATCGAGGCCTGCGAATACTGCGGCTGCGACCGACCGCACCCGCGGCGAACGGTGCCGCAATCAGCAGGACGCGCCGCCGGGCACGGGGTTCGTCCATCGGTCGTGCTCATTCCGCTCCCTTCGCTGAGTTCGTTTACCTCATCAGCGAAGCAGCCAAACCTGAGAGTCGGCTGTGAGCTGCAATGCGGATTCGCGAAGCTCGTGTGAAGACTGGATGAAGCGCGGCTCCCGAAGGAAGAAGCGCCGCCCGCCGGGACAGGCACGCCAGCTAGCCTCGACCCGTGCCGCTGGCGTCCGTCTATCCCCTCGTGTCGTCGCGTGCGGTTGCCCGCGTGTTCACCTACGAGGTACCGGACGAGGTCGGGCAAGGGAGCGGTCGTCCAGGTGCGACTCGGCCGCAGCTCGACGCGCGGTGTGGTCGTCGAGGTCGGAGTCGAGCCGCCCGTGGGTATCAAGATCGCGCCCGTCGGGAAGGTGCTCGACGAGGTCCCGCCGGCCCTCGTCGACCTCGCACTGTGGATCGCCGACTACTACGGCACGACACCGGCCCGCGCACTCGAGCTCGTTGCTCCGCTTCGCCGGGCGCCGCGCGGGGAGCGGCCCTCGCCGGCCGAGCGCGAGTCGCTCCCCGGTGAGGCACCCCCCGCCGCGCTGACCGACGAGCAGAGCACCGCGGTCGCGCGCATCGTCGCCGGCCTCGACGAGACGACGGGAGCGCACCTGCTGCTCGTCGGACCGACCGGGAGCGGCAAGACCGAGGTGTATCTCCAGGCATGCGAGGCGGCACTCGCGCGAGGGCTCGGCACGATCGTGCTCGTGCCGGAGATCGCGCTCACGCCTCAGACCGTCGGCCGCTTCCGCGAGCGGTTCGGCCCCACGGTCGCGGTGCTCCACTCCGCGCTCGGGCAGGCCGAGCGCCGCGACGAGCGCGATCGCGTCGCCCGCGGCGAGGCGCAGGGTGGTCGTCGGGGCACGGTCGGCGATCTTCGCACCGATCCGCGACCTCGGGCTCGTGATCGTCGACGAGGAGCACGATGCCTCGTACAAGCAGGACTCCGACCCTCGTTACGACGCGCGCACGGTCGCGGCGAAGCGCGCTGCGCTCGAGGGTGCTGTGGCGGTCTACGGGAGCGCGACGCCGAGGCCAGAGAGCTGGGCCACGCTCGAGCGGATCGTTCTCTCGACCCGGATCGGGGCGCCGCTGCCGCGCGTGCGGATCGTCGATCTCCGCCGGGAGAGCGGCTACCCGCTGTCGGCACCGCTCCTCACCGAGCTCGGCCGGATCGCCGAACAGGGCGGCAAGGCGATCCTGCTGCTCAACCGTCGTGGCGTCACTCCCGCGATCCACTGCCGCGGCTGCGGGCTCTCGCGCCGCTGCGCGAACTGCGACGTCGCGCTCACGCTGCACGGCGACGGCGACCTGCACTGCCATCACTGCGGTCATCGCGAACCGGTGCCGGACGACGTGCCCCGCCTGCGGCTCGGCGGAGCTCGCCCACATCGGCGCCGGCACGCAGCGGCTCGAGAAGGAGCTCGAGCGGAACGTGCCCGAGCTCGAGCGGATCCGGCTCGATGCCGACACCGCTGCGCGCCCGGGAGCGCTTCGCGAGACGATCGAGCGCTTCCGGAACGCCGATCGAGCAGTGCTCGTGGGCACGCAGATGGTCGCGAAGGGACACCACTTCCCGGGTGTCGATCTCGCCGCGGTCGTCGACGCCGACACGGGTCTCGCGATTCCCGACTTCCGAGCCGAGGAGCGAACGTTCCAGCTCGTCACCCAGCTCGCCGGACGCAGCGGGCGCGACGCGCCCGGGCTCGTGCTCGTGCAGACCTTCCAGCCGGATGCGATGCCGTTCCAGTTCGCGCAGCGACACGACGTCGCCGGGTTCCTTGCCGAGGAGCTCGAGCGGCGCACGGCGCTCGGCTACCCGCCCGTGAGCCATCTCGTCTCGGTCGTCGCCTCGGGACCGGACCCGGCCGGTGTAGCGCAGGTGCTCCGTGAGGTGCGCGCCGGGCTGGAGGGCGTCGAGGGGACGCTGCTCGGCCCGGCGCCGCTGCTTCGCCTTCGCGGTCGCCATCGCGCCCAGCTCGATTGCGAAGACGAGCGAGCCTCGGGCACTCGCCCGGCGCGCTGCTGCCCTGCTCGCTCGCCGCGAGCCCAAAGCTGCGTCGGCACGGTCTGACCGCGGTCGTCGACGTCGACCCGCAGTCGCTGTAGGCGTCCGCGCGGCTAGACTCGCCCCGATGAGCGACCACGACGAGCACGATCACGACGATCACGACGATCACGACGATCACGACGCACGACAGGCCGAGGCCGAGCGCCGCGCTCGTCGGCAGATCGCGCTGTCACAGGTGCGGCAGTACGGCGATCCGGTGTTGAGGATGCGCGCGGACGAGGTCACGCCTTCGACGAGGACTCGCGCGCCTCTCGGAGCGGATGATCGCGGTGATGCACGACGCCGACGGGATCGGGCTTGCGGCGACGCAGGTCGGGATCCTTCGCCGACTGTTCGTCTTCCATCACGACGACGACGATCAGGTGATCGTCAACCCCGTGCTCGCGAAGGTCGGTGGCGCGCCCGAAATCGACGAGGAAGGCTGCCTTTCGCTCGGGCCGGTTCGAATGCCCGTCGAGCGGCAACTCGAGGTGACGCTCGAGGGCGTCGACCTGCACGGTGCGCCGCTTCGCCTCGAGCTGGAAGGGATGCCTGCCAGGGTCGCCCAGCACGAGCTCGATCACCTCGACGGCAGGCTGATCATCGATCGCACGGATCCGGAGTCGCGGCGCGAGGCGATGGCGCTGCTGCGGCCGAGGCTCGTCCTCACGAGGTAGAGGCGGGATGACCCGGATCGCCGTTGCGGCGACCGCGACATTCGGTGCCGAGGTGCTCGAAGGTCTCGCTCGAAGCCACGAGATCTCGGCCCTGCTCACCCGTCCGGACGCGCCGCAGGGTCGTGGCCGCCGGGTCGGGCCGTCTCCGGCAAAGGTCGCCGCAGAACGTCTCGGCGTGCCGGTGCTCCAGCCCGACCGCCCCGAACAGGGCCTCGATCTCGGGACCGACGTGATTGTCGTCTGCGCCTATGGGTTGCTGATTCCCGTGGAGCTGCTCTCCCGGCAACGCTGGCTCAATGTCCATCCGTCGCTCCTGCCGCGGTGGCGCGGTGCGGCACCGGTCGAGCGGGCGATCCTCGCCGGTGACGCCGAGACCGGCGTGACGATTCATGAGACGGTGAAGGAGCTCGATGCCGGTCCAGTGTTGGCGCAGGAGCCGTTCGCGATTGGCCCTGACGACGATGCGGGCACGGTGTTCGCCCAGGCCGCCGTCGTCGCGGTGCGGCTGCTCGACCACGTCCTCGCCGATGCGACACCTGCTTCGGTACCGCAGAGCGCCGATGGCATCACCTACGCGGATAAGCTCGAGGCGGCTGATCGCCTGCTCGACCTCGCGCGCCCTGCCGAGGAGCTCGTACGACGAGTCCGGGCGCTCTCACCACACATCGGGGCGCGCGCCGAGCTCCACGGCCGCCCCGTCACCGTCTGGCGCGCCCGCGTGGGCGAAACGGGCACGTTCGAGCCGGTCGAGGTGCAGCCCGATGGCGGCAAGCGGATGGACGCCACCGCTTGGCTACGCGGCCTCCGCTAATGGCGCCGGCCATCTCAGCCGCCCGCGCCGCCGCCTTCGAAGTGATCCGGCGGGTGTTCGAGGACGAGGCCTACGCCGACCGTGCGCTGCGGACGGCCTCGACAGGGCTGGACGAGCGCGATCGCGCCCTCGCGCGACAGCTCGCGTTCGGGACCGTTCAACGCACCCGGACGCTCGACTACGCGATCGAGACGATCGGCCGCAGGCCGGTGGGGCGACTCGACGCTCCCGTCCGCGCCGCTCTGCGGCTCGGCGCCTATCAACTCGCCTTCCTCGACGGGGTGCCGCGCTACGCGGCGGTGAACGAGTCCGTCGAGCTCGTCCGCCGCGCGGGGCTCGAGCGCGCGGTCGGGTTCACGAACGCCGTCCTGCGCCGCCTCGCAGACGAAGGGCGATCGTGCGTCGAGGCGCTCCCGGAATCGACCTGGCAGGAGGCGGCCGTCGCGCATTCGTACCCCGACTGGATCGCAGAGACGTGGTGGCGGGATCTCGGCGCTGAGGGGGCACTTGCGCTGATGCGAGCCCAGAACGAGGCCCCACCGACGGCCGTCCGTCTCGTGCGCGGCGAGATCAACGGCACACCCGATCCCGATGTTCCCGGTGCATGGCATGTGGAGCAGGTCGACGAGGCTGCGCTCGCCGACGGCCGGATCTGGCCGCAAAGTGTCGGTTCGCAGCTCGCCGGGCTCTGCGTCGGCTCCGTGGCGGGTGAGCGCGTGCTCGACCTCTGCGCCGCGCCCGGTGGCAAGACGACCATGCTCGCCGGTGACGTCGTCGCGGTGGAGGCAAACGAAGCGCGGGCGCGCGAGCTCGAAGAGAACGTCGGCCGGCTCGGCGCCACGAACGTTCGCACCGTCTGCTCCGACGGCCGGAGCCTGCCGGCCGAGCTGACCGGATTCGACCGCGCCCTCGTCGACGCGCCGTGCTCCGGGCTCGGGGTGCTCGCGGCGCGACCTGACCTGCGCTGGCGCTCGCAGCCGCTGCCCGAGCTCCAGCTCGAGCTATTGGTGGCGGCCGCCGGCCGCGTGCGGCCCCGCGGCACCGTCCTCTACTCGGTCTGCACGGTCAATCGCGACGAGTCCGAGGCGGTCATAGACGCCTCCGGTTTCGCAGTCGACGCCTCGCTCGCCGAGGAGTGGCCGCAGTTCCGCCATCCGACTCGCCCCGAGTTCCTCCAGACCCTGCCTCACCTTCATCACACGAGCGGCTTCTTCATCGCGCGACTGCACGTCCCGTAGGATCGCGATATGGGATGGGAGACGTGGATTCGCGGCAACAGCGAGATAGAGCCGTCGCTATACGCAGCCGACTTCACGCGCCTCGGTGAGCAGATCGAGGCGCTGCTCGACGCCGGCTGCCGTGTCTTCCACTTCGACGTCGGTGACGGCCATTTCGTCCCGCCGGTGACGATCGGGCCGATCGTGCTCAGGTCGGTTGCTCCGTTGATCCATGCTGCAGGCGGCGTCGTCGACTGCCACCTGATGGTCAGCGATCCCGCCCATCACTTCCCCGAGTTCGCCGAGTCCGGAGCCGACGCGGTTACCTTCCACGTCGAGACGACGGACGACCCGCACGGAGTCGCCAGCGCGGCGCGCGCTCTCGGGCTCGCGGTCGGAGTAGCGTTCAAGCCGCTCACGGAGCCGGCCGACGCCGCTGCGTTCGCGGCAGAGGCGGGCGCGGACATGATCCTCTGCATGAGCATCGAACCGGGCTACTCCGGTCAGCCGCTGATGCCCGCCACCTTCGGGCGGATCGAGGAGCTCGCGACCCTCGTCGAGATCCCGATCCAGGTCGACGGCGGTGTGGACGAGGCGAACGTGGAGGCGTTGCGAGCTGCGGGCGCATCGCTGTTCATAGCCGGGAACGCGGTCTTCGCCGATCCCGATCCCGCGGGTGCCTACCGCCGCCTCGCCGCCCTCGCCGCCCGCGTGGCATGAGCCTCGACCGCGCGCTCGAGCTGGCAGGAATGTCGGCCGGGGTCGCCTACCCCAACCCCACCGTCGGCGCGATCGTCGTGGCCGCAGGCGGCGAGATCGTCGGCGCGGGCGTGACGGAGCCATTCGGCGGCCGTCACGGCGAGGTCGTGGCTCTCGAGGAAGCCGGCGACCGAGCGCGAGGCGCCACGATCTACGTGACGATGGAGCCGTGCGCGCATCACGGCCGTACGCCCCCATGCGTCGACGCGATCGCGGCTGCCGGGATCAGGAGCGTGGTCGTCGGGTGCCGCGATCCTAACCCGGAGGCGGCCGGCGGGCTCGACGTGCTGCGGGCACTCGGGATCGACACCATCCACGAAGATCGCCTGGAGGCACGGCAGCAGAACGAGGCCTGGCGCACCTGGAAGACACTCGGGCGGCCGTTCGTCACCTACAAGGTCGCGACCACCTTCGACGGCCGCGTCACCGTCCCCGGCCGGCGCTGGGTCACCGGCGAAGCCTCGCGACGGCTCGTCCACGAACTGCGTGCCGCGTCCGACGCGGTCGCTGTCGGCATGGGAACCGTGAGGGAGGATGCACCGAGGCTCGATGCGCGAGATGTCGAGGCGGCACGGCAGCCGCGCCGGCTCGCGTTCGGCCACGGACCGCTGCCGGAGGGCTCCGAGCTCGAGCTTCGCTCCGGTCCCGTCGCCGACGAGCTTGCAGCCCTGGCCGCGGAGGGAGTGCAGTCGCTCCTCCTCGAGGGCGGGCCAACGCTGGCGACGGCGTTTCTGGAAGCGAACCTCGTCGACAAGCTGCTCCTGTTCATTGCGCCGACGCTCGCGGGCAGCGGCCCGAGATTCGTCGGTGACCTGGCCGAGACACGGCCGCTGCTTCACCTCTCCACGCGCCCGGTCGGCGACGATCTGCTCGTCGAGGCATACCTGCGCGAACCGTAGACTTTCGGCATGTTCACAGGGATCGTGCGAGAGGTCGGGTCTGTCGTCGCCCTCGACGGTGACGAGGCCGGCATCAGGCTCGAGATAGATGCGCCCATGACGGCTCCCCTCGTCGAGGTGGGAGGCTCGGTTGCCGTCAACGGCGTCTGCCTCACTGCCGAGGCCGTTGCCGCTCGGCGGCTCACGTTCTTCGCGGTTCCCGAAACACTGCTGCGCTCGACGCTGAGCGAGCTCGACCCCGGGACAGCCGTCAACCTCGAGCCGGCGCTACGGGCCGGAGACCCGATGGGCGGCCACATCGTTCAGGGTCATGTCGACTCGATCGGCACGGTTCAGTCCCTCGTGCCGGAGGGAGAAGGTCTACGCCTCGTCGTCGAGGCGCCGGCCAAAACGCTCCGCTACTGCATCGACAAGGGGTCGATCACGATCGAGGGCGTCTCGCTCACCGTCGCCGAGTTGCGCGACGACGGATTCGCGGTGGCCTTGATCCCGCACACGCTCGCCGAGACGACCCTTGCCGGGCTTGTTCCCGGCCAGCACGTCAACCTCGAGGTCGACGTCCTCGCCAAGTACGTCGAACGCCTGCTGGACCGGGGGGTACGATGAGCCAATGAGCACCGAGGCCCCCAGCACGGTCTTCTCGTCCGTCGAGGAGGCCATCGAGGAGATCCGAGCCGGCCGGTTCGTCGTCGTCGTCGACGACGAGGACCGCGAGAACGAGGGTGACCTGACGATCGCGGCGCAGTTCGTCACGCCCGAGGCGGTGAACTTCATGGCGACGCACGGGCGAGGGCTGATTTGCCTCTGCCTGACGCCTGAGCGCTGCGAGGAGCTTGGTCTCCGCCAGATGACCGATCAGAACGAGACGCCGTTCGGGACCGCGTTCACCGTCTCGATCGAGGCGCGCGAGGGCGTCTCGACCGGAATCTCGGCTCACGATCGTGCCCGCACGATCCAGGTCGCGATCGACCCGACCGCCACGGCCCACGATCTCGTCCAGCCCGGCCACATCTTCCCGCTCCGGGCGCGCTCCGGTGGGGTGCTGCAGCGCTCGGGCCAGACGGAGGCTGCCGTCGATCTGGCCCGGCTCGCCGGCCTCGCGCCCGCGGGCGTCGTCTGCGAGATCATGAACGACGACGGGACGATGGCCCGGGTTTCGGATCTGGTCGGCTACTGCGCCCGTCACGGCCTCAAGCTCGTCACGGTCGCCGACCTGATCGAGTACCGCCGCCAGCACGAGAACCTCGTCCAGCGCGCCGTCTCCGTGCGGCTGCCGACCGATCATGGCGTCTTCCAGGCCGTCGCCTACGAGGAAGTGCTGACCGGAAAGCACCACGTCGCCCTCGTCAAGGGTGACGTCGACGGTGCCCAGGACGTGCTCGTCCGCGTCCACTCCGAGTGCCTCACCGGCGACGTCTTCCACTCGCAGCGCTGCGACTGCGGCGAGCAGCTCGAGCACGCACTGCGCCGGATCGAGGAAGAGGGGCTCGGCGTCCTTCTCTACCTCGCCCAGGAGGGCCGCGGAATCGGCCTGCTGAACAAGCTGCGGGCGTACGCGTTGCAGGAGTCGGGCCTCGACACCGTGGAGGCGAACCTCCAGCTCGGCTTCGCGGCCGATGCCCGCGAATACGGAATCGGCTCCCAGATCCTCGCAGACCTCGGGCTGACCACGATTCGTGTGTTGACGAACAACCCGAAGAAGATCAGCGGAATCGCCGGCTTCGGTCTTTCGGTTGTCTCGCAGGAGCCGATCGAGATGGACCCGAATCCGGAGAACCGCCGCTACCTCGATTCCAAACGTGACAAGCTGGGGCACACGATCGGGCAGGCCGAACATCACCAGCGGGTGCGGTTCGACGCCGAGAGCTCCTGAACAGGAAGGCATGAGACGATGAGCGACCGGTACGAGACACCGAGCTGGGACGATGGGCTCGAGAAGCTCGAGCGCGGCGAGACCGCCTCGGAGGCCGATTCGGCCGACGGGACGGAGGAGCCCGACCTCGACGCGTCGAGCGAGAACGTCCTCGAGGGGTGGCCCGCCGGTGCACCCGACGTCGAGCCCGAGCCCGAGTCGGAGCCGGAGCCCGTGGCGACGGAAGAGCCCGCTTCGGCCGAGGGCGAGGAGCCGGAGCCCGAACCGGAGCCGGCTGTCGAGCCCACGCCCCTCGCCGATCACGTCTCGGCGACGATGGAGCACGCGCCGGGCGAGCTCGCCGTCCCTCCCGGCTACGCCGTTCTCGAGGGCGATACGGTGGGTGAGCGCCGCGCTGTCGGTGTTGTCGTGGCGCGCTTCAACGGCGATGTCACGACCAAGCTGCTCGAGTCGGCGCTCGCCGAGCTCGACGCTCGCGGCGTCTCGCGCGACGCGGTCACGGTGATGCCGGTTCCGGGCGCCTTCGAGTTGCCGCTTGCTGCCATGGCACTTGCGAAAACCCGCCGTTTTGCGTGCATCGTCGCGCTCGGCTGCGTGATCCGCGGCGACACGCCTCACTTCGACTACGTCTCGAGCGAGGCTGCAAGCGGCCTTCAGCTCGCTGCGATCGAGACGGGAGTCCCCGTCGCGTTCGGCCTGCTGACCCTCGACCGCGCCGACCAGGCCGAGAGTCGCGTCGGCAAGGGAGCCGAAGCAGTCCGCACCGGCCTCGAGATGGCCGACCTGTTCGCGAACCTCCGCGCAGCCGCAGCACGGTAGGGCAAGAGCGGGTCCGGAGCCGTAGGGGCGATGCGCAGGCGTCGCCCTGGTGCGCCGCGCGACTCGTTCCGGACGGGGCCGCGTTGAAGGCGACGCATGCGCATCGCCCCTACGAGATCAACCGATCTCACTCCACAGGTCTCCGGGAACCGGAGGTCCGAACGTCTGGATCGCGCGAGGCGTGAATGACCATCGCGACCTCTCCTTCCGCTACCATCCCAAGCCGCATGTCCAAGATCTGCTCTATCTGCGGCAAGAAGCCCGGCTTCGGTCACAACCGCAGCCACTCGATGGTCGCCACCAAGCGCCGGTTCAACCCGAACCTCCAGAAGGTGCGGATGATGCTGGACGGCAGGGCCACCCGCGCGTACGTCTGCACGCGCTGCCTCAAAGCCGGCAAGGTCCAGAAGGCCATCTAGCCCCGCGCGGCCGGTGACAGGCTTCAGCCTGTCTCCCGGGTTTGGTTTCGTCTCCCGGGTTCGGCCTGTCTCTCCGCGCGCGCACCTCCCGCCCTCTCCGCGCGCGCATCTCCCGTCGGCCGCACCGTCGACTACCCTCGCTCCGTGGACATCGACCGCGCCCGCGAGATTGGCCGCGCCGCCCTCCGCAACCTCGAGACGAACCGGCAGCGGATCGATGACCTGAACGTGTATCCGGTGCCCGACGGCGACACAGGCACGAACCTCACTCTGACCGTCACCGCGATCGTCGACGCGCTGGAGCAGTCCACCGCCGACGGCCACGAGGCGCTCGCACGCGAGCTCTCTCGAGCAGCGCTGATGGGCGCAAGAGGCAACTCGGGCGTGATCTTGAGCCAGATCGTTCGCGGCTTCGCGGACGTTCTCGGTGAGCACGACCCGATCGACGTCCCCTCGGTGGCCAGGGCGTTCCGCTCGGCGAGCGACGCCGCGTATCGCGCCGTTCGGCATCCGGTCGAGGGAACGATGCTCACGGTGATTCGCGAGCTGGCAGAAGCTGCAGAGTCCGGCGAGGTGCAGGGGCTCGATCACGCCGAGTTCCTTGCCGCCGTCCTCGCCCGGGGTGAGGAATCCCTTGCCCGGACGCCGGAGCTGCTGGCGATCCTCAGGGAAGCGGGAGTCGTCGATGCCGGCGGAGCTGGGCTGCTCGAGATCCTCCGAGGCGTGCGCGCCGCGATCGCGGGAGAGACGATTCCGGAGGGCCCCGTCGAGGCCGTCGAGCTCTCCTACGAGGCGATGCACCTGGAGCTGTCCGAGTTCCGCTACTGCACGGTGTTCGTGATCGAAGGGCAGGGGCTCGATGCCGAAGGGCTCGAAGTCGCCCTCGACCTGCTCGGCGACTCACTGCTCGTCGTCGGTGACTCGACGGCGCTCAAGGTGCACGTGCACACCGACGATCCCGGAGCGGCACTCACGCTCGGCACGGCGAGCGGCTCGATCGACGGAGTCGAGATCGCGGACATGCACCGGCAGACGCTGATCCGCGAGACGCGACTCGTCGCGGGCGCGCTGGATCATCTGCCGACGCTCGAGACGGGCGTCGTGGTCGTTGCGCCCGGGGCGGGAAACCGTCGCCTGTTCGAGAACCTGGGAGCGACCCGCGTGATCGAAGGCGGTCAGACGATGAACCCGGCCACCGAGGACATCGTCGCCGCCGTCAACGCGACCCCCGCGACCGAGGTGATCGTGCTGCCGAACAACAGGAACGTGATCCTCGGTGCCGAGCAGGCAGTTGGTCACGCCAACAAGCCGGTGCGAATCCTCCCGACGGAATCGGTGCAAGCCGGGCTCGCTGCGATGGTCGCCTACATGCCCGAGCGGGCAGCGGCCGAGAACGAGCTAGCGATGCTGCGCGCGCAGGACGACCTGGCGACCGGAGAGGTAACGATCGCCTCGCGCGACGTGATCCTCGACCGCATCGAGGTGAGAAAGGGCTCCTGGCTCGGGCTCGCAGGCGGCGCCGCCGTCGCGAGCGGAGAGAGCTTCGAGGTTGTCGCGGTGGCGGTGGCCGAGCGCCTGCTGGAGCGCGGCGGCGAAATCCTGACGCTGCTCACGGGCTCCGACGAGCCCGACATCTCCGCAGTCGAGCGCGAGATCCTGGAGCGCCATCCCGAGGTAACGATCGAGATCCACGCGGGTGGGCAGCCGCACTATCCGCTCCTCCTCTCGGCGGAATGACGATGGCGATCACGGTGCTTGCTCGTCGAGGACAACGAGGTCTACCGCTCGACGCTCGAGTTGTTGCTCAACGGACGAGAGGGCGTCGAGGTCGTTGGCGCGGTCGCCGATGGGCGCGATGCAGCCGACGCCGCTGCCCGCCTCGACCCGGCGGTGGTGCTGATGGACTTCAGGCTGCCGGGGCTCGACGGCGCGGGCGCAACTGCGGCGGTTCTCGAGGCAGCACCGAACGCCGCCGTTCTCTGCCTGACTGCGGAGGCAACGGGGGAGGATCGCGCGGCGGTGCTCGCGGCCGGTGCCGTCGGGTTGGTCGAGAAGGGCCGCTCGATCGAGGATCTCGTCGCGGCGATTCGCGCAGCATGCGTGAAGCCGCGATGAAGGACGGTATCGCAGCTTCCCGCATGCCTTTGCTTGCTGCACCGCTTCGCGGTGATATCGGCAGAGAGGATTCCGCGGCATGCACCTGACCGCCGAGAACACGGCCATCGTGCTCGATTCGACTGCGGACGTCCCCGAGGATCGCGAGCGCTTCCCGAACCTTCGCGTCGTCCCGCTCTACGTGAATTTCGGGGCGGAGAGCTTCAAGGATCACGTCGAGATCGGCTCGCAGGACTTCTATCAGCGACTGCGGGAGACGCCGGAGCTGCCGACGACCTCGCAGCCGACGCCGCAGGATTTCGTGGACGTGTACGAGCAACTCGCCGGCTACGAGCGGATCTTCGCGCTCCACATTTCGGCGAAGCTCTCGGGCACGTTCCAGTCGTCGACCTTCGCCGCCGGCGAGATCGGCGGTGACCGGATCCGCGTCGTCGATACCGAGACGGCGTCGCTGGCTGTCGGGTTGCTCGCGCTCGCGATCGAGCGCCGGCTCGCGCGCGGCACGACGGACGACGAGATCGCGGCGCTGGTAGACCGCTTCAAGCGCGAGAGCGGCATCGTCTTCACCGTCGGCACACTCGAGTACCTCCAGAAGGGTGGCCGGATCGGCCGCGCGCAGGCCCTCGCCGGAACGATCCTCAACGTCAAGCCGATCCTCGCGGTCGCGGACGGGTGCGTGAATCCGATCGGCAAGGTTCGCGGCCGCCAGAAGGCGCTCGAGGAGTTCGGCCGGGTGCTCGCCGCCGCGACCGAGGATCGACCCGGGCTGCGGCTCGCGATCGCACACGCCGACGCACCCGAGTGGATCGACCTGATCACAGACCTCGCGGCGACAACGCGTCCTCAGGCGGAGATCGAGCTGATTGCCAACCTGGGCGCGGTCGTCGGCACGCACGCCGGCCCAGGCTCGGTCGGCTTCTGCTGGTTCCAGGACTGACCGGGGGTCCTATACTCGGTTGCGGTGCCACCCTTGCCGACACAGGTCCGGCTGCCGGTCGGTTTCGCCGGCACGGAGGCGCCGTCGCGCTGGCCTCGCCCCCGTAGCGCTCCGCGGCCCGAGGCGCTCGCGGCCGGTGTCGAGACGCTCCCACGCGTCGGCGCGGCGGTACGCGGCCGGCTCGCGAAGCTCGGCCTTCGCACCGTGGGCGACCTGCTGATGCACAGCCCACGCCGCTACGAGCGGCCGATCGACCAGCGGGCGATCCGCGATCTCTTCGGCGAGGAGGAAGCTGTGATCGAGGGTGTCGTGCGCGGCACCTCGTCCCGGCAGGGCCGCGGCAGGCGCAAGATCCTCACTGCCCGGGTGACCGACGGGACGGGCGAGATCAAGGCGACGTGGTTCAACCAGCCCTGGCTCGAGGCACAGCTCGTCCCGGGCACGCGCGTGCGCCTGCGCGGGAAACGGAACCGCTACGGCTTCGCCGTCGAGAGCTACGACCTCGGCGAGGTCAGCGAGACGGCCGACTATGCGCCGGTCTATCCCGGCGAGCGAGGCGCTCGCGCAGAAGCAGCTGCGCGCCCTCGTCGGAATCGCGCTCGAGCACGTGCGTGCCGGTGGCGATCTTCTGCCGGCGCAGCTGGCGGCAACCGAGCGGCTGCCGCTACGCGCCGATGCGCTCGTGGCACTGCACCGTCCTCGTTCGCTGGAGGAGGCGGAGGTCGGCCGGCAGCGTCTCGCCTTCGACGAGCTTCTCGTTCTCCATCTCGCACTCGCCCGTCGTGCCGCCGAACGCGAGCAGCTCGTCGCCGAGGCCCTGCCTCCTGCCGGCGAGCTCCTGCAGCGGTACCGCGCGATCCTCCCCTTCGCGCTGACCGAAGCGCAGGAGCGCGCGATCGGAGAGATCGACAGCGACCTGGCGCGCACCCAGACCGATGCAGCGGCTGCTCCAGGGCGATGTCGGCTCGGGCAAGACCGTGGTGGCACTCTCGGCTCTGCTGCGCGCGGTCGAGGCCGGGCGCCAGGGCGCGCTGATGGCGCCGACCGAGGTGCTCGCCGAGCAGCACTTCTTCACGATCGAGGGGATCTGTGCCGATCTCGGGGTCCGCGTCGCCCTGCTGACGAGCGCACTCGGAGCGCCAAGGCGCACGCGAACGTGCGGCAGCTTCTCGCTTCGGGCGACATCGAGATCGTCGTCGGGACGCATGCATTGATCCAACGCGAGGTCGAGTTTCGCGATCTTGCCGTCGCCGTCGTCGACGAGCAGCACCGCTTCGGCGTCGAGCAGCGGTCGGCGCTCGACGCAGGGACGCAGTCCGCACGTCCTGCACCTGACTGCGACGCCGATTCCGCGCACGCTCGCGCTGACGGTGTACGGCGATCTCTCGGTCTCCGAGATCGCGTCGCCGCCTGCCGACCGCAAGCCCGTCGTGACGGCGTGGGTGACGGACGACCGCAGCTCGGTTGCGTATGAGCGCCTCCGCAGGCACCTCGCCGACGGCCGTCAGGCGTACGTCGTCTGCCCGCTGATCGAGGCCTCCGAGACGACCGTCGCGCGCGCCGCCGAGAGACGAGGCCGAGCGCCTCCGCGGCCGGCGAGCTGAAGGGCTTCAGCGTCGGCTGCCTGCACGGCCGCCTCAAGCCCGCAGTTCGCCGCGCTCTGATGGCGGAGTTCAAGTCGGGTGAGATCGACGTGATGGTCGCGACGACCGTGATCGAGGTCGGCGTCGACGTTCCGAACGCGACGATCATGATCGTGCAGGAGGCAGACCGCTTCGGCCTGGCCCAACTCCACCAGCTGCGCGGCCGCGTCGGGCGTGGGGCGGAGCAGTCGTACTGTCTGCTCGTCTCGGGGCCGAAGGAGGAGCTGACCGACGTTGCTCACGACCGGCTCGAGGCGATGGTGGCGACGACCGACGGCTTCGAGCTCGCCGAGCGCGACCTCGAGATCCGGGGTGAGGGCCAGCTGCTCGGCGCCCGCCAGTCGGGCCTCTCCGACCTCCACTTCACCCGTCTGCGCCAGGACCAGGAGCTGCTCCACCGCGCCCGCGCAGCCGCCCGCGGCTCACCGACGAGGGTCTGCTCGCAGACGGCGTCGATGCCCTAGTGGACGAGGGCGAGCACCTGGGTGAGTCGTGATCGTGCTATCGTGTGGCCACCA
The DNA here is from genome assembly GCA_963829285.1 of uncultured Thermoleophilia bacterium. Lineage (GTDB taxonomy): Bacteria > Actinomycetota > Thermoleophilia > Gaiellales > Gaiellaceae > Gaiella. The sequence continues at coordinate 584,080 of CAWHHW010000005.1, forward strand.
GTGGCTACACGCATGGGCATCCGCGAACTTCGCGACTCTTTGACATCCACCCTGCGCAGGGTGGAGCGCGGAGAGCGAATCGAGATCACCCGCGATGGCAAGCCCGTTGCCGTTGTCGCCCCCTATGCCACGCGGGAGCTGGATCGCCTGATTGCAGAGGGTCGTGCGACTCCGGGCCGGTCCTTCGAACCACGTGTGCCAACGATCGAATGGCCGCTCGATCTATCAAGCACCGAGATCATCTCCGAGGGGCGCGAGGATCGTTTCTAGCGTCATCTACGCCGACGCGTCAGCGCTGATGAAGCTCGTTGTGCGTGAGCCGGAGAGCCGTGCTCTCGTCGCGGCTATTCCCGAGGGCGCGGATGTCGTCTCGAGCGTCGTCTCTACCGCGGAGGTGGCACGTGGGCTCCGCATCGCGGGTCTTCAGAAGGACATCGAGGCAGACGAGATCGCGGACGTCCTCGAAGGAGTGGCCCTCGTCAGCGTCGATCGCGCGATCGCGCGAGCCGCTGCTGTGATCGTGGCGGACAGCCTTCGCCCTCTGGACGCGATCCATCTCGTGACCGCGCTCGCGGTCGCTCCCGACGTGATGCTCGTGTACGACCGCCGGCTCGCGATTGCTGCTGTCGCGTCGGGGATTCGCGTCGAGGCACCCGGCGCCGGCACGATTCGCTAGAGATTGCGCTTACGCTCTGGCGATGAGAATCATCGCCGGAAGCCTGAAGGGACACGGTGTCGCGGCGCCCAAGGGCACGGCAACGAGACCGACCGGCGATCGCGTCCGCGAAGCGGCCTACAACCTGATCGGCCCGGTCGAGGACGCCGCGGTGCTCGATCTCTTCGCCGGCTCCGGCGCGATGGGGCTCGAGGCGTTGTCGCGCGGGGCGCGGAGGTGTGTGTTCGTCGAATCCGATCGGGCCGCGGCCAGGGTGATCGACGACAACCTTGCAAAGCTTCGGCTGACAGACGCGCTCGTGCTGTGCAAGGACGCCTTCCAGGCGCTACGCGAGGAGCGTGCCGCGGGCCGTCTCTACGACCTTGTGCTCGTCGATCCTCCGTACGGCGCCTGGCCGGATCTGCAACCGCGCCTCGCAGACGCTGTGCCCGCAGTTCTCGCACCGGACGGGCTCGTCGTCGTCGAGACGGCGGCCGGGGTCGAGCCAGAGCTCCCGCTCACCGTCGTCACCAGCCGCCGCTACGGTTCGGCACGCATTACCCTGTTCACCCGATGATCACCGCTATCTGCCCAGGCTCGTACGACCCGGTCACGCTCGGCCACATCGACGTGATCGGCCGTGCAGCCGCGACCTTCGATCGCGTTGTCGTCGGTGTTGTCCGCGAGCCGCACCACAAGCAGACGCTGTTCACCGTCGAGGAGCGCGTCGCGTTCCTCGAGGAGGCGCTTGCCGACTACGCAAACGTCACGGTGGATGTCTTCCACGAGCTCGTCGTCGACTTCGCGCGCAAGCACGAAGCGAAGACGATGGTGAAGGGCCTGCGCGTGATCGCCGACTTCGAGTGGGAGTTCCAGATGAACCGGCTCAACCATCTGCTCGCGCCGGAGATCGAGACGATGTACGTGATGTCGAGCCCGCAGTACAGCTTCATTTCCTCCAGCGGCGTGAAGGAGATCGCGTCGTTCGGCGGAAAGGTGGACGAGCTTGTGCCCGAGGCCGTGGCGCGCCGATTCCAGGAGATCTTCCCGAACGGCAGACCCGGCGCCCCGCTCAGTCCGCAGGAATAGCGCCCCGTCGAGACTTCAGGAGTAAGATCCGCCTATGGACGTTCTCGTACTCATCGACAAGCTCGACGATCTCGTACACAACGCGAAGGCGGTGCCCCTCACCGACCAGGTGCGCATCGACCGCGAAGAGATCTACGACATCCTCGACCAGATGCGCGCGACGATCCCGGAAGAGATCAAGCAGGCCCGCTGGATCGTCAAGGAGCGGCAGGAGATGCTCGCCGAGGCGAAGCGCGAATGCGACCGCCTGATCGGTGAGGCGCGTGAGCAGGCGGTGCGTGAGGCATCGCAGACGGAGATCGTCAAGATCGCCGAGCGGCAGGCGCAGGACATCGTCGACGACGCTCGCCGGCAGGCGCGCGAGACGCGGCTCGAGATGGAGGACTGGGCCGACGGGATCCTCTCGTCGCTCGAGGTCAATCTCGACAAGTTTCTCGTCGCGGTGCGCCGTGGTCGTGAACGGCTGCACGAGCGCTCGCAGGAATCGGTCATGTCGGGCATCGGCCCGATCGACCCGGTCGGCTCCGGCGCGGACGACGACTCCTACGTGTAGGTCGTTCTCGAGAGTCTCGCTGCCCCTGGCTCAGGCTACCCTGGGTCGATGACGACGTACCCACTTCGCCGTCTGAAGCTGCGCGTCGGTGACGAGCACCGGGAGCCAGTGTCGATCACGCTTCAGCCCTTCGAACTGGGCGGTGAGCGGTACCTTCCTGTGCCGGCGGAGGTCGAGGCCGGTTTCGAGGCGCAGCGGGCAACGAGCGGTGACGTGTTTCGGCTGACGTTCGGAGCACGCCTTCACGGGCCCTGTATGCGCTGCCTGCGCGATGCGGTCGCGGGGGTCTCTGTCGACGCGCGCGAGTACCACGCGGCTGCGGACGACGCCCCGGCCGAGTTGCAGACGGAATACGTCGTCGGCGGTGAGCTGCAACTCTCGCAGTGGGCGCACGACGCGATTGCAACCGCGCTACCCGACCAGATTCTCTGTCGCCGCGACTGTGCCGGGCTCTGTCCCGCCTGCGGGAAGGACCTGAACGACGAGCCGCACGATCACGAGGAGACCTCGGCCGATCCACGCTGGGCGGCGCTCGAGGCGCTGCGCGAGGAATGAGCCACCTCTCGCCGCGTGCCCGCATCGTGCTCGTCGAAAACGACCGAGTCGCGTTGATCCGGCGCGTGCGCGCCGGGCACACGTACTACCTCTTTCCGGGCGGGGGCGTCGAGGCGGGCGAGACGCCCGAGGAGGCGGCCCGCCGCGAGGCGTTGGAGGAGCTCGGCGTCGAGGTCGAGCTCGGCCCGCTCGTGCACGAAGAGTCCTTCGGAGGGACGATCTTTCTCTACTTCGACGCCTGGATCGTGGGCGGCAGCTTCGGCACCGGCAGCTGGCCCGATCACGCGCTCCTGACCGATCGTGAGCGGGAGCGAAGCGGCACGCACGAGCCCGTCTGGATGCCGCTCGAAGGGCTCCGCCACCTGGACATCAGGCCGCGGGCGCTCGGCGAGCTGCTCTCGCTCTGAGATCCGCTACACTCTGCGGCCGCTCATGGCAGTCCCCAAGCGAAAGACCTCGAAGGCACGTCGCGACAAGCGCCGGGCCCAGCACGGCATCGCCGCCCCGAGCGTCAACGTGTGCTCGAACTGCGGCGCGCCGACCCGCGCCCATCACGCGTGCCCGACCTGCAAGACGTACCGGGGCCGCGACATTCAGCCGCTCGGTACGCCCGCTCCGTAACGGGGATGCGATTCCGGGTCGCCGTGGACGCCCTCGGAGGCGACCATCACCCGGAGGAGATAGTCGCTGGGGCACTCGCGGCGGCGAACGCAGAGATCCACCCGATCATCTACGGGCCGGCCGATCTCGATACGCACGGTCTCGACCACGTGATCACGACCGAGACGGTCGAGATGGAAGAGAAACCGGCCGAGGTCGTTCGTAGCAAGCCCGACTCGTCGCTCGTCCGCTCGGTTCGCGCGGTCGGTGACGGCGACGCCGATGCCGTCGTCTCTGCCGGCAATACGGGCGCAGTGCTAGCCGCGAGCCTCCTCCACGTCCGCCGACTTCAGGGCGTGTACCGGCCCGGGATAGCGATCGTGATCCCGACGATGCACGGGCCTTCCGTTCTCATCGACGCGGGCGCTAACGCCGAGGCCCGGCCGGAGCACCTGCTCCAATTCGGCCACATGGGCGCGATCTTCGCGGAAGAGGTGCTTGGTATAGAGCAGCCTCGCGTGCGCCTGCTCTCGATCGGCGAGGAGCCGGAGAAGGGGAACCAGCTGACGATCGACGCACACGCGCTGCTCGAGGCGAGCTCGCTGCGGTTCACGGGCAACGTGGAAGGCCGCAACCTTCTCGAGGGCCAGGTGGACGTGATCGTGTGCGACGGTTTCACCGGCAACGTGACGCTGAAGACCCTCGAGGGCACGATCCGCTCGCTGCTGATCGCCCTGCGCGCAGAACTGGAGGCAACGACCCGCGGGAAGCTCGGCGGGCTCCTGATTCGCCCGGCCGCGCGGGCGCTGCGTGCGCGACTCGATCCCGAGACGACGGGTGGGGGGTATCTCCTCGGCCTGCGCGGCATCGTCGTGATCGCGCACGGCTCGAGCTCGCGCGTTGCGATTGCGAACGCAATCAGGATGGCCGCCCGCGGGCTCGACCACGATCTCGTGGGACGACTGCGAGAGGCACTTCCTGAGCGCGTGGTAGAGTCGGCGCGCTCAACGAACCCGTCCGGCCCAACGAGAGGTTGAATACCAGTGGCATTGTCCCGTGAAGAAGTAGCCGAGCGCGTCAAGGCCGTCCTCACCGAGCAGCTCGGTGTCGACGAAGACCAGCTCGCGGAAGAGGCCTCGTTCCAGGAGGACCTCGACGCTGACTCCCTCGATCTCGTCGAACTGATCATGGAACTCGAGGACCAGTTCGGAATCAAGATCTCGGACGACGACGCGCAGAAGATCACGACCGTCGGCCAGGCTGTCGACTACGTCGTCGCGCACCAGTAGCTCCGCGGCCCACCGCTCGGGGGACGGGCGCGCGCTTGCGCGCCTCATCGACGCCCTTCCCCCCGAGCGGCGCGACCACGTCTTCACCCACACCTCATGGGCACCGGATCGGGTGTCCTCCTATGAGCGGCTCGAGTTCCTCGGCGACTCCGTGCTCGAGCTCGCGATCGCCCGAGCCCTGTACGACCGCTTTCCCGAGGCGTCGGAAGGGCGCCTAGCGAAGATCAGGGCCCATGTCGTCTCTCGGCACAGCTGCGCCGGGGTAGCGAAGGAGCTCGACCTGGCCCGGTTCCTGCTCGAGCAGGCGCAGGACGTTCCCGTGGCGGAGCTCGACAGGATCTCGCGCAGTCGCAACGTCCTCGCTGCGCTGCTCGAAGCGGCGATCGCTGCCGTCTACCTGGAATACGGCTTTGCGAAGGTCGAGCCGGCTGTTGTGGCGGCGTTCGACGCGCGAATCGAGTTCGCCCGCACCGGTCACGTCGACAACAAGACGGAGTTGCAGGAGGCGCTCGCCCGCTCGGGCAATCAGGTCCGATACGAGGTGCTGGATGTCGAGGGCCCACCGCACGACCGCCGTTTCGTATGCGCGGCCTCGATCGCCGGCGAGCGGGTCGGGCTCGGGCGGGGCTCGACGAAGAAGGCCGCCGAGCAGGAGGCCGCCCACCAGGCGCTACAGGCGATGGGCATCGTCGCAGCGGACTGAACGTTCCGGCAAGATCTCGAATCCGCTAGCGCGGATCCCTCGATCGCACGCAGAGTCCCTGAAGGGGCCCGCCCGCGGGCCTGCTTCCACATGACCGTCCGGCACGTCCCTCCAATGACGGGGCTGTCCGCGGTCACAGTTAGCGTTGAACTGACGTGCACCTCCAATCGATCAGGATCCGTGGCTTCAAGTCGTTCGTCGACCCGCTCGAGCTGAAGCTCGAGCCGGGTGTCGCCGTCGTTGTCGGGCCGAACGGATCCGGCAAGTCGAACGTTGCCGACGCGATCGTGTGGGCAGCCGGCTCGCTGACGCCGTCGGAGCTCCGGGCCGAGAAGCCCGACGACGTGCTCTTCGGCGGTTCGGCGACCCAGCCTGCCGCGGATCACTGCGAGGTCGAGCTCGTCTTCGACAACGAGGACGGCGGGTTCGGCGACGAAGTCGATTTCAGTCAGGTCGCGATCACGCGTCGCCTCGTGCGCGGCGGCGAAGGGCAGTACCTCGTCAACAAGGCGGCGGTGCGCCGAACAGATCTCGTCGAGTTGCTCGCGGACGTCGGCCTCGGCGGCTCGATGCACTCGATCGTCTCGCAGGGCAAGGTCGATGCCGTTCTCGCCTCGCGGCCGGAAGACCGCCGTCACCTCGTCGAGGAAGCAGCAGGGCTCGGCAAGTTCAAACGGCGAAAGCACCGCGCAGAGCTGAAACTCAACCGCGTTGCGACGCAGATCGAGCGCGCCCGCGATGTCGAGGACGAGGTGCGCAAGCGGCTGCGTCCGCTTGCCTTGCAGGCAACCGCGGCTGAGCGCGCCGAGAAGCTCGCCGTCGAGATCGCGGCACTGCGGGCGAGGATCGCGCAGCTCGACCTCGCCGCCGTGGCCGAGCGGCGCGCCGATGCAGAGGCGCGTCGTGACGCGGTTGCGATCGCGCGGCGCAGCGCCCAGGAGAAACTCACCGAGCTCCTCGCCGAACGCGAGCAGGCGGAGGACGAGCTGTCCGACGCGGCGGGCAACCGCGAGACGGCGCTGGCTGCTCTCTACCGCCTGCAGGGAGCGAACGAGCGGCTTGGCTTGCGGCGCGAGTCGGCCGAGGGGTTGGAGGCGCGGCTGCGTGAGGATCTCAGCAGAGGCCGAGCGGGCCGCTGCGGACCGCGGCGATGGGGCCGTGCAGCAGCTCGAGACCGCCGCGCGGATCGCGGCCTCCGCTGCGCGCGACGCTGCCGAGGCGCACGGGCAAGCCGCTGAGCGCGCACGCATCGCCCACGCGAGGGTCGCCGCCTTCGAACGAGGCCTGTCGACTGTCGCCGAGACGAAGCTGGCGCAGATGCGCGGCGAGCGGGGCACCGTCGAGGCTGCGCTCGCCGCTGCGACCGGTGGCGAGGAGGGCGCGAACCGGCGTCTCGTCGCCCTCGGCACGGCGAGGGAGCGCCTGGGACTTCGGCGCGAGTCGGTCGCAAGGCTCGGTGAGGGCCTGGCCGGTGAACTTGCCGAAGCGCGTGCGATCGAGCGGCGTGGGGGCCTTTCTCCGGCAGAGCTCGAGACGCGTGCCAACGACGCGGCTGCAGCTGCGCGGGCCGCTGCCACCGAGCGCGACGATGTGGCCGAGCGTGCCCGATCGACCCGCGAGCGGTTGCAGGCGCTCGAGCGCGCGATCGCGGAGCGCGAGGGGATCCCGCCCGCAGCACGCTCGCTTGCTGCGGCCGGCGAGACACTCGCGATTTCGGCGCTCGAAGCCGAGCCGGGGGCCGAGCGGGCGATTGCCGCTGCCCTCTCGTGGCGCGCCTCGGCGGTGATCGCGGGCGATGCACGCCGCGGGATGGAGTTGCTCGAACAGACGCGACGTGACGGTCTCGGAAGCCTCACCGTCGTCGTCGACCGGGAGCCAGGTCGCTCCTCCGATCCTCCCGTTGCGGGCTCGACGCCTCTCACCGACCTCGCGACCGGCGACCCCGCCGCCGTTGCGCCTGCTCGACGGCGTCTGGCTCGTCGAAGCGAACAGGCTGCTCGACGCGACGCATGGAACGGTGATCACCGCCGAAGGACACGGGTACGACGTCGAGCGCGGCGAGCTGTGGTTTGCCGGCGAGACACCCGAGGCGCTGTTGCTCGAGATGGACGCGCGCCGCCGCTCGCTCGCCGACGAGGCCGGGGAGCTCGACGGCCGTGCCGAGGCTGCGGTTCGGGCAGCGACCGACGCTGCGGCTGCGGCTGAGGCTGCGGAGGAGGCATTTGCGGCGGTCGCTCATCTGCGCGAGCGCAACCTCGACCCGTCCTTCCTGGGAAGGCTCGTCGAGCTCGCGAGCAGTCTCGAAACCGCCCTCGGGCGGGCGCGAGAAGCGGCCGTTCGTCTCGAGGAGCCGCTCGCAGCGCGGATCGCGATCGGTGCCGAGCAGGCAGGCGAGCTCGGTTCCGAGTTGCGGACGGCTCTCGGCGCTCGAGGCCGACGCGGCCCGCGAGGCCGCAGACGCAGTTGCACGCGCGCAGGCAGCGGAGGTTGTCGTCGCCCGGCTCGGTGGCACGATCGGAGACGGAGTCCCCGAGGAGTCGGCCACCCGCGACGAGTTGTTCGCCGAAGCCGTCTCGTTGCTCGCGCTCGCCGACGCGGCCGCAGCAGATGCACGAGGCAGCAACGGACAGGGCCCGCGAGGCCGACGCCGCCCTGCTCGAACGCTCACCACGCCGGTCGACGCTCGACGCCGACCTGCTCGCGCGGCTGTGCTGACGCCGTCGCCGGCCTCGGCGCCGAGCTCGAGCGTGCCGGGCTGCTGGCAACACGCCTCGAGGCTCCCGTGCGGGCGCGCGTCGACGCCGGTGCGGAGCGCTCGGCACGCCTCGGCGAGGAGTTGCGTCGCCTCGGCGCGGACGAGGTGGAGTTGCGACGGCGCTCCGACGAGACGACCGAGCGCGCGACGCAGGTGCAGGTCGAGCTCGCCCGTCTCGAGGCCGAGGCCGAGGAGGCCCAGCGCCGTTTCGACGACGCGGGGGCGGAGGAGCCGTGCGACGGAGACGACCGCATCGAGCTGGCAACGCGAGCCCAGCGGCTCGACGCACGTCGCGAGGAGCTCGGCAAGGTCAATCCCCTCGCCAAGGAGGAGTACGAGGCCGAGAAGGAGCGCCTCGACGAGCTCACCACCCAGCGGCAGGATCTCGAGGCGTCACTCGCCGAGATCGCCAAGCTGCGCGACGAGCTCGCTGAGACGGTGCAGCAACGCTTCACCGACACCTTCGAGACGGTCGCACGAAACTTCGAGGAGGTCTCGGCAACACTCTTCCCGGGCGGGGAGGGACGGCTGCGCCTCGTCGAGCCGGACGCGGAGGGCGAAGGCGAGGAGCTCGAGTACGGCGTCGAGGTGGAGCTCCGCCCGGCAGGCAAGAGGATCACGCGGCTGAGCCTGCTTTCCGGCGGCGAGAAGGCACTCGGCGCGATCTCGTTCCTGTTCGCGCTGTTCCTCGCGAAGCCGTGCCCGTTCTATCTCCTCGACGAGGTCGAAGCTGCGCTCGACGACGCGAACGTGACGCGCTTCGTCGAGCTCCTGCGCCGCTACTCCGATCGGGCCCAGTTCATCGTGATCACCCACCAGAAGCGCACGATGGAGGCGGCCGACGTGCTCTACGGCGTCACGATGGGCGGCGACGGCATCTCGCAGGTCGTCTCGCGCCGCCTGCCGCAGGCACGACCAGGCCGCCGCGATCGCGTAGCGTTCCGGCCATGTCGAGAACCTGGGCCGAGCTGTTCGGCGACGAGCCGACTGCTGCCGACGAGCCCGAGCGCAGCGGCTTCTTCGGTCGCCTGCGCGACTCGCTCGCGAAGAGCCGCCGGGCACTGACGGCCGAGATCGGCGCCGGCACGTTCGACGCGGGTGACGAGGAGGCGTGGGAGCGGCTCGAGGAGGCGCTGATCCACGGCGACGTCGGCGTGCGCGCCACGGCCGAGCTCGTGCGGCGGCTCGAGGCACGCGGCGAGGTGACCGATCTCGGGGAGGCGTTCGCGGAGGAGATCGAGGAGCTGTTCGGCGCCGCGCCGACGCTCGACCTGACCGCCGAAGCCGACCGTGATCCTCGTCGTCGGCGTCAACGGCACCGGCAAGACGACGACGATCGGCAAGCTGGCTCAGAAGCTCAGCGAGCACGGTCGCAGCGTGCTCGTCGGGGCGGGCGACACGTTCCGTGCCGCTGCCGAGGAGCAACTCGAGATCTGGGCCGAGCGGGCAGGGGCCGACTTCATCGGAGCGCCGGCGGGAGGCGATCCGGCCGCGGTCGCCTTCGACGCCGTCGAGGCCGGGCGGGCACGTGGCCGCGACGTGGTGCATCGTCGACACGGCCGGCCGCCTCCAGACGCAGTCGAACCTGATGGACGAGCTCGCAAAGGTCCGCCGCGTGATCGAGGGCCGGATCGATTCGGAGCTCCGCACGAGACGCTGCTCGTCGTCGATGCGACGACGGGCCAGAACGGGATCCAGCAGGCCCGTCTCTTCGGTGAGGCGGCCGGCGTCACCGGCGTCGTGCTGACGAAGCTCGACGGCTCCGCCAAGGGCGGCGTCGCGGTTGCGATCGCCTACGAGCTGGGGCTCCCCGTCAAGCTCGTCGGCGTGGGGGAGGGGCTCGACGACCTGCGACCGTTCGACCCGCGCGAGTTCGCGCGCGCGCTCGTCGCGGGCTGACCGTCCTCGAGTCGTCCTCCCGATGGCGTACCGTTGTGGTGGACGTTCTCCCCACCGTCAGGATGGAGGTGTGGTGTGGCGGTGACGCTCTTCATGCGCGTTCCCGAGCTGTCCCTCACGGGATATGACCGGATGATGGCTGACCTCGGGCTCGACGCGAACCCACCCGCCGGCATGATTCTTCACGTCGGCTCCGAGGCGGTCGGAGCGGTCAACGTGTGCGAGGTTTGGCAGACTGTCGAGGCGGCAGAGCGCTTCACCGAGCATCGCCTTCGCGAGGCGCTCGTGCGTCAAGGGGTGAAGGAGCCACTCTCCTACCGGATCGAGCCGCTACGCAACCTGTTCGCGCCGGAAATGGACATGATCGGGCGCCTCGGCGCCACGTCACTGCCACCCGGCATCCCCGGTTCGGCGCTCGCGTCGTAGGCCGTCATTCGTTGCGGGCTGAGGCGTCCGTACACTTCGCGGCCATGTTCGACACCCTCTCCGACCGGCTCCAGGCGACCCTCGGCGAGCTCGGCCGCGCCAGGCGACTGGACGAGGAGGCCGTCAACAAGGCGATGCGCGAGATTCGCCTCGCGCTGCTCGAAGCCGACGTCAACTTCCAGGTCGTCAAGGACTTCGTGGCGGGCGTGAAGGCCGCCGCCCTCGGTGAGGACATTCTCAAGGGGCTGAACGCCGGCCAGCAGGTCGTCAAGCTCGTCCACGACCGGCTCGCCGAGTTGATGGGGACCGGGGACTCCAACCTCGCGTTCGGGCGCCCTCCCACCGTGATCCTGATGACCGGGCTTCAGGGATCGGGCAAGACGACCACCTCCGCCAAGCTCGCGCTCCATCTGCGCAAGGACGGCAAGAAGCCCGGGCTCGTCGCGGCCGACCTGCAGCGACCGGCCGCGATCGACCAGCTCGAACAGCTCGGCAAGCAGATCGCGATTCCGGTCTACCGCACCGACACGCAGGATCCCGTTCGCGCCGCGACCGAAGGCCTGCGAGCGAGCGACCGCGGACGGGCTCGACGTCGTGATCGTCGATACGGCCGGCCGACTCTACGATCGACGAGGCGCTGATGGACGAGCTCGCCCGCGTCCGCGACGCGGTCAAGCCGCTGAACGTGCTGCTCGTGCTCGACGCGATGACGGGACAGGAAGCCGTCAACGTCGCCGAGGCGTTCCAGGAGCGCGTTGCCTTCGACGGCGTCGTGCTGACGAAGCTCGACGGCGACGCGCGCGGCGGTGCTGCGCTCTCCGTCAAGGCGATCACCGGCAAGCCGATCAAGTTCGCGTCGGTCGGCGAGAAGCTCGACCAGCTCGAGGTGTTCCACCCCGACCGGATGGCCTCGCGGATTCTCGGGATGGGCGACGTGCTGACGCTGATCGAGAAGGCCGAAGCGGCCGTCGAGCAGGACGAGCAGGCCGAGATGGAACGCACGGATGCGAGCCGGCGAGTTCACGTTCGACGACTTCCTCCAGAGCTACCGCATGCTGCGGCGGATGGGGCCCGTCAAGGGGATCCTCAAGATGATCCCCGGGATGGGGCAGCAGCTCGACGGGCTCGACATCGACGACAGGCAGATGGCCCGTGTGGAGGCGATCATCCTCTCGATGACGCCGCACGAGCGTCGCGTCCCGCATCTGATCAACGGGCCACGCAGACGGCGCATCGCGGCCGGGAGCGGCAGCTCGATCGACGAGGTCAACAAGCTGCTCGCGGCCCGCAAGCAGATGCAGAAGATGATGAAACACCTCGGCAAGGGCAAGATGCCGACGCTGCCTCAGGAGCTGACCGGCGGCAAGCCGCGCCGATGATCGGCACAATCCGTCATTCACGGGAAGAAACCCGAGGCCAACCGGAAACGCACGAAGGAGAAGAATGGCTGTTCGCATGAGATTGACCCGGATCGGATCGAAGAAGAACCCGATCTACCGTGTCGTCGTGGCCGACTCGCGCTCGCCGCGCGACGGACGCTTCATCGAGATCGTCGGGCGCTACAACCCGCAGACGAATCCGTCGACGATCGAGCTCGACGAGACCAAGGTGAAGGACTGGCTCGCCAAGGGCGCGCAGCCGAGCGACCCCGTCGCGAAGCTGATCAAGATCGCCGGCATCAGCGCTAGAGTCCGTGGCCGAGCTTCTCGACTGGATCGCACGGCACCTGGTCGACGACCCGGACGCGGTCAGCGTCGAGACCGTCGAGCGGGACGACGCGACGGTTCTGCGCCTGCACGTCGCTCCTGACGACGTCGGCAAGGTGATCGGTCGCCAGGGCCGAATTGCCCGCGCGCTGCGCACGCTCGTGCGCGCGAGCGGCACGCGCGACGATCGTCGCGTCGTGCTGGAGATCGCCGACTGACCGTCGAAGACGCTCCTGTGCCGGTCGGCCGTGTCGGTCGCCCGCACGGCCTCGACGGTGCCTTCGTCGTCGAGCGGGGAAGCGACGATGCGAGCCGCTACGCGGTCGGTGCGGTTCTCCACGTCGACGGGGTTCCGGCCACCGTCGTCGTCTCACGTCGCGTCGGCCGCGGCCGGTACGCGATCCGGCTCGATCGCGCGGTCGAGCGCGGTGCGGCGCTGACGATTCCTCGCTCCGACCTGCCGGCGTTGCCCGAGGGCGAGTTCTACAGCTTCGAGCTCATCGGGCTCCGGGTCGAGGAGGAGGGAGGCAGGGTCGCTCGGGGGCGGTGCGGGATGTCTTGCCGGGGCCGGCGAACGACAACCTCGAGCTCGAGGATGGGACGCTCGTGCCGATGATCGAGGATGCGATCCAGTCGATCGATCTCGTTGCCGGCATCGTGCTCCTCAACCCCGGCTTCATACCCTGACCGATACCCTGCGCCGATGCGCCTCGACGTCTTCACGCAGGTTCCACACGCGTTCGGCTGGCTGACCGAGCAGAAGCCGGTCGCCACCGTCCTCGGCACGGAGCTCGAGCTCCGGCTCTTCAACTACCGCGACACGACGCCGCTGCGCGCCGGCCAGGTCGACGACACGCCCTACGGCGGCGGCGCGGGAATGGTGCTGCGGGTCGACGTCGTCGCGGCGGCGCTCGAGGCGGCCTACGGCGAGGCGCCGCCCGACTCGCGTGATCGCTCTCACGCCGCAGGGCCGCCAGCTCGACCAGGCGCTCGTCGAGGAGCTCGCCGACGAGCCGGGCATCGCCGTTCTCTCGTCGCGGTTCGAGGGATTCGACGCGCGCATCGTCGACAACCTCTGCACCGATGCGATCTCGATCGGCCCCTACGTGCTGTCGGGTGGCGAGTTGCCGGCGATGGTGCTCGTCGACGCGATCGCGCGGCGGCTTGCCCGGAGCCCTCGCAGCCGGCTCCGGCGAGAACGAGAGCTTCAGCGCGGCGCTCGACGGTGGGATCGAGTACCCGCACTACACCCGTCCGCCGGTCTTTCGCGGCTGGGAGGTGCCCGGACGTTCTTCTCTCGGGCGATCACGCCCGGATCGACGGCTGGCGAGTCGAACAGAGCCGCGTGCGGAGCATCGCGTGAGTGACGTCGAAGATCACCCCGAGGGCACGGAGCCGTCGTCTCCGCGGGAACCGCCGCGCCGCCGGAGTCGCCGCCGCGCGCCCGACCACGGCGGTCAGAGACGCCGAGCGAGCCGACCGCCGATGCGGACGGTTCCGGCGCCCTGTCGAGACGCCTCTCGAGGACGTCCCCGCTTCGGCGGATCACCCGTACGAGCACACGTGGAATCCGATCACGCGCATGACGCGACGTCTGCCGCACTGGCTTCGCGTCACGATCGACTGGATCGTCACGATCGTCGGCGCGATCGCGATCGTGTTGTTCGTCAAGGCCTACATCGTCAATCCGTACCGGATTCCGTCGTCGTCGATGGAGAGCACGCTGCATTGCGCCTACCCGGCCACCGGCTGCGAGGCCGAAGAGGTCCGACCGCGTGCTCGCGAACCGGTTCCTCTACCACCTCCGCGATCCGCGCCGGGGCGAGATCGTCGTGTTCAACACGCCGCCCGAGGCAGCCGTGAAGTGCGGCGCCGGTGGCACGTACGTGAAGCGGCTGATCGGGCTTCCGGGAGAGACCATCGAGGTGCGAGTCGAGAACAACCTCGGCTACGTCTTCATCAACGGGAAGAAGCTCGACGAGCCGTACATCGAGAACTGCGCGGCGGGGCTCGCAACCGTTCCGCCGCGTATCAAGATCGGCGCAGGGGCAGTACTTCATGATGGGCGACAACCGCTCGGCCTCGTGCGATTCGCGCCTGTGGGGCACCGTGCCGCATGCCAACCTGATCGGCAAGGTCTTCGCCACCTACTGGCCGCCGCTCCGGATCTCGCTGCACTGAGCCTTTCCGCAAGATCTCGAATCCGCTGGCGCGGATCCCTCGATCGCCCGCGAGCGTGTTTCGCTACACTCCGCAGCCGGTCGTCGGCCGGTCCTTTCCCATGAGCACCATCATCCAGAGCATCGAGCAGGCGCAGTTGCGCGAGGTCCCGGTCTTCAAGGCCGGTGACACCGTTCGCGTCCACTTCAAGGTGATCGAGGGCGCTCGCCAGCGCGTGCAGGTGTTCGAGGGCGTCGTGATCAAGCGCCAGGGCTCCGGCGCGCGCGAGACGTTCACGGTGCGCAAGCAGTCGTTCGGTGTCGGCGTCGAGCGCACCTTCCCGCTCCACTCGCCGAAGATCGAGAAGCTCGAGGTCGCGATGATCGGCGACGTCAACCGGGCGAAGCTGTACTACCTCCGCGGTCGCGTCGGCAAGAAGGCGCGCATCCGCGAGCTGCGCCAGTCCTAGCGCCCATTTTCTCTTGGCGGCTGCTGCGCGGGTACTCCGTGTGCTGCCGTTCTGAGGAGAAACTGGCACAGAGTCGACACAAACACGGTCCGGGGTGGGCGATATCCTCGTCGTATGAACTCTCCGACCGGACAGCGACTTCTCCGCTACGACCGCCGGCTCGGGGTGCGCTTCGTCGCAGGAGCGGATGAGGCGGGCCGGGGATCGTTGGCTGGGCCACTCGTGGTCGCCGGCGTCCTGTTCGACTACGCCGCGCTGCAGGGCCACCGGACGCGGCCGCTGGCGCTCCTGAACGACTCGAAGCAGGTCGACCCCGAGACGCGCGAGCTTCTCCTGCGCGCCGTGCTCGACGCAGCAGCTCAGGTTTCCGTCCGCGTCATCCCGGCCTGCGACATCGACCGGCACGGGCTGCACAAGTCGAACCTGTGGGGGCTCCGTGCCGTTCTCACCGACCTCGCGCCGCGAGCAGAGTCATGTCTCGTGGACGGGTTCCGGCTCGGCCCGCTCGCGCCGCCGCATCGCGCTGTCGTCGACGGCGACACGCGGAGTGCAGCGATCGCGGCAGCATCGATCGTCGCGAAAGTGACCCGGGACCGGATCATGCGCCGGCTCGATGCGCTGTACCCGCGCTACGGCTTCTCGCGTCATGTCGGCTACATCACACCGGTTCACTCGGCGGCGGTGCGCGCTCACGGGCCCTGCGACCAGCACCGGCTCTCGTACGCGGCGAAGTGCTACGCGGAGGAAGCCGCGGCAGCGTGAACGCGGGCGAACGTCGGGCGTTCTGGCACTACCGGCTGCGCGGCTACAGGATCCTCGGGACGAACGTCACGGCCGGCCGCAACGAGATCGACCTGATCGTGCGACGGGGACGGAACCTGACGTTTGTCGAGGTCAAGGAGCGGCGGAGCGAGGGCTTCGGAGGGGCGGTCGGTGCGGTCGATGCCGAGAAGCGGCGGCGGGTGCGTCGGGCGGCGCAGGTCTGGCTCTCCCGCAACCCACAGCGGGAATACGTGCGCGTGGGGTTCGAGGTCGTAGCTCTCGATCAGGGACGCTTGACCTGCATTCCCACGTCGCTGACGGACGATTGAGAGGGCGGTAGGGCGAGGAAACGGGCTGATCGCGGCGAAGCGTTTGTCGTGGCGGCCACCCAGGAAGCGCTGTACGCGGCGCACGATCACGAGCTGTCCTGGTCGGAGGCGACGCTGCCCGAGCGCGAGCGGACGAAGCACGTCCACCGTCTGCATCCGTACCTCGGCAAGTTCATCCCGCAACTCGTCGAGACGTTGCTCGACCGGCACGTGCCGGAGGGTGGACGGGTGCTCGATCCATTCGCCGGATCGGGCACGACGCTCGTGCAGGCGCTCGAATCAGGCTATGACGCGACGGGCGTAGACATCGCCGGGTTCAACGCGCTGCTCGCCCGCGTCAAGACGCGGCCGTACAACCTCGACACGCTGCGTCGCGACTTGCTCTGGGCGCATGCGGAGGCCGATGCCTTCGCGCCGCGCGGGCGGTATCCGCGTGCTGCGTCTGCGTACGTGAGAGCGTGGTACGCGCCTGCAGCCGCTGAGGAATTGCTCCACTTTCGATCGCTGATCGATCAGGTCGGCTCGGCGGATGTCCTTCGCATCGTGCTCGCGCGGTCGGCCCGGTCCGCGCGGCGAACAGCCCATTTCGATCTCGAATTCCCGCGTGAGCCGACACGCGAGCCGTACTGGTGCTTCAAGCATCGACGTGAGTGCAAGCCGGTCGAGGCGGCCCGAAGGTTCCTCCTGCGCTACACCCTCGACACGCTGGAGCGCATCGAGACCTTCGCCGCTGTCAGGGGCGACGGCTGCATCGCGCGAACGCTGCATGGGGATGCCCGCTCGATAGATCTCGAAGGGCCGTACGACGGCGTCATCACCTCGCCGCCGTATCCCGGCCTGATCGACTACCACGAGCAGCATCGCTACGCCTACGAGCTGCTCGGTGTCGACGAGCGGCGCGACCTCGAGCTCGGCCGTCCTTCGCGGGGCACCGGGCGCGCGGCATTAGAGGAGTACGTCGCCGGCGTTGCCGACGTGCTCACAAATGCCCGCTCGTCGCTCGTGCTCGGCGGACGCATGTGCATCGTCGTCAACGACCGCCGTGACCTCTATCCGCAGATCCTGCAGCGTGCCGGACTGCGCCTCGTCGACCGGCACGAGCGCCATGTGAACCGCCGCACCGGCCGGCGTGCGGGCGAGTACTACGAGTCGATCCTGGTGGCAGTCGCGCGCTGAGTGGCACCCGAGTGCGGCGCCTGTCTGCCGCGCGCATTTGGCACAGAGTCGGCACAGACACGTCACATATTTCGTCGTACCGTCGGTGGTGTGCTCGCACGCGCTCTCACCTCAGCCGTTGTCGGGCTCGAGCCGCGCCGGGTCGAGGTCGAGGCGCATCTCGTCTCGGCCGATCTACCGGCGTTCTCGATCGTCGGACTGGCCGACCGCGCCTGCCAGGAGGCGAAGCATCGCGTGCACAGCGGCATTGTCAACGCGATGCTGCCATGGCCGGTGCGGCATCGGATCACAGTCAATCTGGCCCCGGCGGCGCTGCGCAAGGAAGGATCAGGCTTCGATCTTCCGATCGCGCTCGCGCTTCTCGCTGGTTCGAGTCAACTCCCGCCGGCGTGGCTGCTCGAGCACGCGTGTGTGGGGGAGCTTTCGCTCGACGGCCGGATCCGCCCGGTCGCAGGCACGATCGCCGTCGCCGAGGGCGCACGCCGATCAGGGCTGACACGCCTGCTTTGCGCGGCGGAGTCGGCTCCGGAGGCCGCGCTTGCCGGTATCGACGTCATCCCCGTCAGGCATCTCGCCGAGGCGGTCGCCTACCTGCGCGGTGAGGAGGAGATCGCGTTCGCAACGCCCCCCACGAGCGACGAGCTGGAGGAACCGTTCCTGCCCGATCTGGCCGAGGTTCGTGGACAGGAGCGGGGACGCCGCGCGCTCGAGCTCGCGGCAGCGGGCGAGCACAACGTGCTCCTCGCGGGCCCACCGGGAACGGGAAAGACGATGCTTGGCCGGCGCCTGCCGGGCATCTTGCCGCCGCTCACGCGCGACGAGGCACTCGAGGTAACACGGATCCATTCGGTCGCCGGAACGCTGCCGGCCGGGAGGCCGATCATGCTCGCGCCGCCGTTTCGAGCACCTCATCACGGTGCCTCTGCGGCCGCGATCGTGGGCGGCGGCACGACGCCGCGTCCAGGTGAAGCGAGCCTCGCACATCGCGGCGTCCTTCTCCTCGACGAGTTGCCAGAGTTTCCGCGACCGGTGCTCGAGTCGCTCAGGCAGCCACTCGAGGACGGCGTCGTTTCGGTCGCGCGGGTCGGCGGCCATGCGCTGTTTCCAGCCCGATTCCGGCTTGTTGCGACCATGAACCTGTGCCCGTGCGGCGGGCGAGGCGATCCGGCCGCGGCCTGTGGCTGCAGCCCGCAGCGGATCTCGGCCTACCGGGAGAAGGTGTCGCGAGCACTGCTCGACCGCTTCGACCTCGTGGTCGCGATGCCGCGGCCGCGTGCCGAGGAGCTCGCGGCCGCTCCAGGCGAGGCATCGGCGACAGGTGCGCGCTCGCGTCGTTGCGGCCCGTGAGCGGTTGCGGGACGGCGATGTGATCAGGCGAACAGAGGCGGCGTCCGCGCTGCTCGATCGCGCCGTTGAGCACGTTCCGCTGTCCGGTCGCGGGCGAGCGCGTGTCGCGCGGGTCGCCCGCACCGTGGCAGCGCTGGCGCAGGCTGACGCCGTGCTCCCCGAGCATCTGGCCGAGGCGCTCTCGTATCGCTCGCCGGTGGGGTTGCCCGCGACATGAACATCCGTCGTCTCCGGACGTGGTACCGCCCCGTATCCGACGCTACTGGCGGCGATCCCCGACCCGCCCCCGGTGCTCTGGCTCCGTGGCGAGGGCTCCGGCTGAGCTGCTCGGCCGGCCGTCGGTCGCGATCGTCGGCGCGCGGGCGTGTTCGTCCTACGGCCGGTCGGTGGCACGAACCCTCGCGCGCGAGCTGGCCGGCGCAGGCCTCGTGGTGGTGAGCGGCCTCGCACGCGGGATCGACGGTGAGGCCCACCGAGGAGCACTCGACGCCGGAGGAGTGACGGTCGGCGTGCTCGGCTGCGGGATCGATCGCGACTACCCTGCCGCTCATCGCGATCTCGCAAGCCGGATCGCGGAGAGCGGGACTGATCGTCTCGGAGTACGAGGCGGGGGTCGAGCCGGCACCGTGGCGGTTTCCGGCGCGCAACCGGATCATCGCCGGGCTGTGCTGCGGCAACCGTCGTCGTCGAGGCTCGCGAGCGGTCGGGCGCGTTGATCACCGCCGACTTCGCGCTCGAGGACGGGCGCGAGGTGATGTCGGTGCCGGGCGAGATCACGTCGGCGGTCTCAGCGGGGTCGAACGCACTCCTGCGGATCGGTGCGACGCCGGTGACGGCGGCGGCCGATGTGCTCGAGGCCTACGGGATCGAGCGGATCGTCGCTGCTCTCGAGGCTCGCAGGAGGGCCTGGCGGGGCTGTTGCTCGAGCGTCTGGCGGAGGCACCGGCGAGCATCGACGAGCTGGCGCGCTCGTCGGGCGACGCTCCCGGCGACGTGGCCGCTGCTCTGATCGAGCTCGAGCTTGCGGGCCGGATCACGAAGCGAGACGGCGTCTACCGGGTCACGATGGTGCGGTGAGTACGATCCGCGCGTGCGTCCTGTCCCCATCCGCGGCCGGCGCCGCTGCTCGGCTCGCCCGGCGCTGGTGGCGTGTCGTGCTGGCGGTGGTTGGCGTGCGGCTCTGGCGATCGCGGCCCCGTCCGCGTATGGCGCTGATCGATCGGTTGCCGTCATCGTCGTGCCGGCGTTCTCCCCCGCGGCGTACGCCGCTCGAGGCGCGGTCGGCCTCTACGTGCCGGGCGCCGGCGCCACCGTCTCGCGTGAACGGGCGCTCGCCTCCCTCGTCCGCGGCCGGGTCGTCTCGTCGCTCGTCGCGCTCGACGGCACGCCCACGCTGCGGCTCGCGCACGCCCCAGCCGGGACGACGATCTACATCGCCCTGCCGCCGCCGGGATCTCACGACAACGTCGTGCGGTACCCCGTGGCGATCGTCGGGCCGGGCTATCGCGGCCTGCTCACGTCGCACTCGACGCGGATCGGCGGTCTCGTCTCGCTCGCGGATATCGCGCCGACCGCGGCGGCGCTCGCCGCCGGTAGGACGCCGCCGATTCGGGCGCGCACAGACACCGATGCCGTTGCGACGCTAGCCCGCCTCGACACCCGGTTGGCTCGTGCTCACGATGCGAGGACAGGTGCGACGCTTGCGCTCGCGGCCTGGCTTGTCGGCTTCGCCGTGCTCGCACTCATCGCACGCTCGGCGATTGCCGGTCGCGCGGCGGTACTCGCCTCGCCAGTCGCACTGACTGCCGCGCTCGCGCTGCGCGCGATCGGCGTTGACGATCCGACGACGGTCGTCGTGCTGCTCATCCTCGCGACGGGAGCGGGGTCGCTCCTGCTCGGTCTCCGCCGCGAAGCGTTCGTTCCGGCCGTCGTGGCGTTTCTCGTCGGCTACCTCGTGGTGCTCGCGGCGTGGCCCGAAGTCAACGCGCTCGCCGCTATCGGGCCGCATCCGGACGGCGGCGGCCGCTTCTACGGCGTCACGAACCAGGTCGAGACCCTCCTGCTGGCGCCGCCACTCGCCGCCGCGGCCGCTGTGGGTGTGGCGGGCACGGTCGCGATCGGGGTTCTCCTGCTCGTCACGGTGGGAGCGAGCAGAACAGGGGCAGACGGAGGGGGCGTGCTCGTTGCCGCTTCGGCGTTCGCCGTGCTCCTGGCGGGGTTCACGAGAATGCGGATCACGCCGCTTCGGGTCGGCCGCTGGTGTAGCGCTCGTGGTGGGCGCGGGTCTCGTGCTCGTCGGCGTCGATGCGCTGCTCGGCGGCTCGAGCCACGTCACGCATGCGGTCGGGGGTGGGCCCGAGGCGCTCTTCGACGATCTCGATCGGCGGCTCCGCATCTCGTGGGGCGGGGCCACGACGGCAGTGCACACGGTCCTCCTCTGTCTCGTCTCGCTGGCCGGTCTCGTCTGGCTCGGTGTCAGAGGGCGCACGAGCCCGGTGATCGTCGCGATGCTCGTCGCGATCGGGGTGTCGCTCGCGGTCAACGACACGCCGGTCGACGTGCTCGTGTTCGGAGCCCTCGGCTGCCTGGCGCTTACGGCCTGGGAGGAGACTCGCGCGGCTGCGTAGCGCAACGAGTCTGCGCGTCGCCTTCGAGAGCCACAAGCGCACCCTGCGCGTTGACCGACAGGTCGAGCCGCACGACCCCTGCGCGTTGCTGTGGTGAGCTGGACGGTGCCGTCGGCACCCTTCGTCAGGCAACCGGAGCCCGTGGTCCAGTACGGCGACCAGTTCGTCGCGATCCGGTAGCGGCCGGGGCGGCCGAGCACCAGCGTGATCCGGTTCTGCCCCAGATCGAGCACCCGGGCACGGCCAGGCCCGGTCACGATCCGGTGCGGGGAGGGAACGGCATACACCGTCGTGTGAGCCGACCTGAACGCGAGACGTAGGCCGGCCCGGCCCTGTGCGACGAGCGCGCCCTCCTGCTCGGCGCTGTAGTCGAGCGGCGCGTCGGGCAGGACGACGTACCGCACGCCGAGCGACCTCAGCCAGGTCAGGTAGCGGGCGCGATCGAGCTTTCTGTAGAGGACGCCGTTGCGCGGGAAGTCGTCCTGACGGAACCACCCGCGCGCGATCGGGATGCCCGCGTCGGGAAGGTAGGCCGCGGCCCAGTGATCGACCGTGTCGACCACCTCGACGCGATACGACGGCGAGAGGTGGCCACGGAGGAACTGCACCGCCGGCGCCCAGTAGGCGGGATCGGCGGCCGGATCCGCGTTCGCCCTGACGTAGCTGCCTGCGAGCGGAGCGACGTTCCAGGCGACGGCGAGCGAGAGCACGAGGACGGCGAGCGGCAGAGGGCGCCACCGCCGCAGCGAGAGCGTCAGGATCGCGATCGGGATTGCCGCGTATCGCAACCGCACGACGTTCTCGCCGAGCGACGTTGGGACGAGGTACGCGGCCGTGCAGGCGACGAGATACGCGACGTACATCCAGCGCAGGAGCCCCGCCGTGCGGACGCGCCAGGTGAGCAGGATGCCGATCAGGCAGAAGACGCACGGCCGAGGCGAACTCGTGGAGTGCGAACGGGAACCGGCCGCCGCCGGGAAACAGGCGCAGCAGAATGAGCTCGACGGTGGCGGCGAGCGCGAGTGTGGCGAGCGGAAGCGTGAGCTCCGACCGGCGCGGCGCGCGCGAGAGCCCGATCCCCGCCAGGATCACCGCGAGCAAGACGAACGCCACGGGGCTCGCCGCGAGCGCGAGAACCGTCAGTAGCGCGAAGCGGCTTCTTCTCCCTGCCTGCAGCGCCCAGAGCGCGAGCAGCGCCAGCGCCATCCCGAGCGCGAACGGGAACGCGCCCGAGAGGACGACTCCCGCCCAGACGACTGCGAACGACCGGTTCGACCACCGGGCGGCGGGGCCCCATTCGCGCGCGGCGACGACGCCGAACGCGAGCGCTGCGGTGGCGATGCTCGCGACCGCGAGCAGCTTGATCCCGAGCAGGACGGCGAGCGGGTAGTAGAGCAGGCTGTAGGTGACGAAGCTGTAGCGCCCGGCGTACCAGAAGTTGTTCCAGACCCCGAAGCCGTGGTTCTCGAGCAGGTTGCTCTGGTAGAGGTGGGCCGCGAAGTCGCTTCCCGGCGGGCCGAGCCAGGCGAGCGCCGCGGCCAGGGTCGCCGCGACGCCCGCGGCCACGATGGCCTCGCGGGGGATCGTGCGCTCGGAGTGGGCAAGCTGGCTCATGCGCGAAGGAGAGCTGGCGCTCCGCCTGGATCCTACGCCATCCCTAGGATCCGCACGTGGCTTCCTACTGGCTCAGCGAGCCCTGTCCCGAGCCGGCCGGCGGCGGTCGTCGGCAGCCCGGACGTCGTCGTCGTCGGCGGCGGTGTGACCGGCTGCTCGGCGGCGCTGCACCTGGCGCAGGCGGGTCTCAGGCGTTCGTCTCTGCGAGGCCCGCGAGGTCGCGTCGGGCGCAAGCGGCCGCAACGGCGGTTTCGCGCCTCAGGGGAGGCGCGATGGCGTTCGATGTCGCCGTGCGTGACTTCGGTGCCGAGCGGGCGCTCGCGTTCTGGCGCGCGACCGAGGATGCGCTGCAGCTGCTCGCGGAGCTCGCAGGTGACGCGTTCCGGCCGGTGGGGAGCTACCGGCTCGCCGTCGACGAGGCCGAGGCTGTCGAGCTGCGGCGCGAGGTCGAGGCGCTGCGGTCGGCGGGGCTCGAGGCCGAGTGGCTCGATCCGCTGCCGGCCCACCTCGCGTCGCGGTACGTGGCCGGGTTTCGCCATCCGCCCGACGGGGCACTGCACCCGGCCCGCTGGGTGCGCAGGCTCGCAGGCCACGCCGCCGCGGCCGGAGTCGAGATCAGGGAGCACGAGCGCGTCGCCTCGGTGGACGGATCTCGCTCCGCAGGTCGTGATCGCAACGGACGGCTACGGAACGGGACTGCTCCCCGAGCTCGACGCGGCGATCACGCCGACCCGCGGCCAGGTCGTCGCGACGGAGCCGCTCGAGGAGGTGCTGTACCCGTTTCCTCACTACGCGAGGCATGGCTACGACTACTGGCACCAGCTGCCCGATCGCCGGCTCGTCTTCGGCGGCCATCGCGACTCGTCGCTCGACACTGAGTGGACGGACGTGGAGGAGACGACGTCGGTCGTCCAGGGCCACATCGACGACGCGATCGAAGGCCTGTTCGGCTACCGGCCTGCTGTGGCCGCGCGCTGGTCGGGCGTGTGGGGCACGACGACCGACGATCGGCCGCTCGTGGGAGAGCTGCCCGGTCGCCCCGGCGTCTGGGTCGCCGCCGGCTACTGCGGCCACGGCAATGTGATGGGCCTGATGTGCGGAAGGCCTGATCGCGCGAGCGATCACGGGCGACCGCGACCCGCTGCTCGACCTCTTCGATCCTGCGCGATTGATCTAGAGGGTGTGGATCGGGACCTCGTAGAACTCGTGCCATGTGAAGGCGTGCGTGGTCGCCCAAGTCGGCGTAGGCTTTTCGAGATGCCCGACGATCTCGGAAGGCGATTCGTCACCGCGGTCGCCGCGTGCGACGAGGAGGCGCTCAGAGAGTGCTTCGCTCCAGACGCCGAGTTTCGCGCCCTGATCCCGCCCGGCCTGAGAGAGCGGAGCGGTGCGGCTGAAGCAGCGGCGTTGTTCGCGCAGTGGTTTGGGGATTCGACCGAGCTCCGTCTACTCGATTCGAGCGGCGATCGAGTCGGAGACCGCCTTCATATCTCCTACCGGCTCGGGGGAGCCGAGGACGGCGAGGAGTTTGTGGTCGAACAACAGCTCTTCTGCACCGTCAGCGACGGCAAGATCGAACGTGCCGACCTGCTCTGTTCGGGCTTCCGCCCGCCGATGACCAGCAGCGCGTAAACACTCGCGTGCCGGGCTCGTCCTCTTCGACCCGCGGGCGACCCGTTCCCTTGAGCGTTTTGCCCGGATTGGTTTAGGTCGCGCTCCCCGCTGACTTTCGCCGCGCCACTGCACCCGAGATGGAGAACACGATGCCCACGATCACGACGGCAACGGCAACATCCCCGAGGGGATGACCACCGCCGTTGCCCCTTCGGTCAAACAGTTCGTTCCCGACGACCGCAATCACGGCGATGGGCAGCCACGCCCACCAGTACGCGACCAACCGCTGACGCACACGGGGCTTGCGGACAACCTGCATCAAGCACCAGGCAGCCGCGATGAACAGGATCAGGACGACTACGAGCCACACTATGACGTGATCCTCGCCTCGCGCAGCGTCGGAGTCAACTCGTAGGAGTGGGCTCTCGTTCTACTCGCATGCGCCAGTGTTCGGGAATGTCACACGAAGCCGTGGTCAGTTGACGCTCGCCCTACCCTGGGCACCGAAGCGGGTCAGTTTACGCATCGACCGGCTCCCCGCTGAGGGCCGCCTCGATCGTCGCGACATCGATCTTCCTCATGGTCATCATCGCCTCGAAGGCACGCTTGGCCGCTGCCTTGTCAGGGCTGGTGGTGGCATCGAGCAGGATGCGCGGTGTGATCTGCCACGAGAAGCCCCACCTGTCCTTGCACCAGCCGCAGGCGCTCTCCTCGCCGCCGTTGTCGATGATCGCGTTCCAATAGCAGTCAGTCTCGGCCTGATCCGCCGTCACCACCATGAAGCTGACCGCTTCGTTCGCCGTGAAGTTGGGGCCGCCGTTGAGACCGACGAACTTCTGGCCGAGCACGCTGAACTCGACCGTCAGCTCGTTGCCTTCCTCGCCGCCGGGGAAGTCCGACGGCGCCGTATGGGTGGCGCCGACCTGACTGTCGGGAAAGACGGACGCGTAAAACTCCGCCGCCTTTTGGGCCTCGCCGTGGTCGAACCATAGGCACGTGATGATCGGACCGTCAGCCATTCGTTCCTCTCCATTGTGCGGTGTCGAATGAAGATGTATACCCGCCCGGCGCCGGTTACCTGCCGCCTGCTTGTCGTGCTGGTGACGCCCGGCTGCGCCAGCGTGGTCTCGTCTGAGGTCTACAGCGAGATGCTTTGCAGATCGAGCATGCCCGCTTTCGCGACCGCGGCCTTCGCGATCGCGAGATCCTGGATTGCGAGGCCGGTCGAGTCGAACAGCGTGATGTCGTTCGCGCTGCGGCGACCCTCGGCGTCGCCCGCTAGTACGCGACCGAGCTCGGTGACGCGGTCGCGGGTCACGATGCCCGCAGCGACGCCCGCGGCCAGCTCGCCGCCGTGGGACGCCTGCTCCCAGTCGTCGCAGAAGAGATCGGCGCGTTGAGCTCGGCGACCGCGACCTCGGCCTTCCCGGGCCCGTCGGCGCCCATCATCGAGACGTGCTGGCCTCCTTGCAACGAGCCCGCCGGAAAGAGGACGTCGCGGCCGGGCGTGACGGTGACGACGATGTCCGCTGCGAGCGCGTCCGCCTGCGAGGCTGGCGACGTGCGCACCGAGCTGCTCCGCGACCGCTGCGGCGCGGGCCTCGTCCACATCCCACAGCGCGACGTCCGACCCGAGCGCACAGAACATCCGCGCCGTCTCGGCACCGTTGACGCCGCACCCGATCACCGCGACCGACTCGGCTCCCGATCGGCACAGCGTCTCGGCCGCGATCACGGCTGCCGCCGCTGTCCGCAGGGCGGTGACCGCTGCCGCCGACAGCACCGCGAGCATTGACGCCCGTCTCGGCGTCGGAGAGCAGCACGACACCCGTCACGGTGGGAAGGCCCTTGGCCGGGTTTCCGGGGAACGATGTCACCCACTTCAGCAGTGCGTGACCGTCGCCGACCGCCGGCATGGCGCGGAAGTCGCCGGCCGGATGGCCCGTCACGTAGAGCTTCGGCTCCATCGTCCATTCGCCGCGAGCGTGCGCGACGAACGCAGCCTTGACCGCGTCGTAGGCCTCGTGCGGCGAGACCGCCCGCTCGACGTCCGCACCGGAGAAGAACGGGAACGTCCACCGCGCCAAGCGTACTCCGCGTGTGGTGTCATTGAGGCATGAGACGCGGCCATCGAGATTCGCGGGCTTGCGTGTCGTGCGCGGCGGTTCCACGGTTCTTCCGGATATCTCGGTGTCGGTCGAGCAGGGAGCCGTGACGGGCCTGCTCGGACCAAGCGGCAGCGGGAAATCGACGTTGATCCGCGCCGTCGTCGGAGTTCAGATCGTGGAGAGCGGAGAGGTGAGCGTGCTCGGCCTCCCTGCCGGCACTCCCGAACTGCGCAGCCGGGTCGGCTACGTGACGCAGTCACCCGCCGTCTACCTGGATCTGTCCGTCCGCGAGAACCTCGTCTACTTCGCGCGGGTTCTGTCGGCTCCGAGCACGCGGGTTGCCGAGGTGATCGACCGCGTCGATCTCGGCGCTGTCGCCGATCGGCTCGTGGGTCGCCTCTCGGGCGGACAGCAGGCCAGGGTCTCGCTCGCGACTGCATTGTTGAACGAGCCGGAGATTCTCGTTCTTGACGAGCCCACCGTCGGCCTCGATCCGGTGCTGCGCCGTGACCTCTGGGACTTCTTCCACGAGCTCGCAGACGGGGGCACGACGCTGCTCGTTTCGAGCCACGTGATGGACGAAGCGGCACGCTGTGACCAGCTGCTCCTGCTCCGCGAAGGCCGGATCATTGCCGACGTCACACCGGGAGCGCTGCTCGGGCGCACGGGCGCGATCGACCTCGACGATGCGTTTCTGCGGCTGATCGAGGCGGAGAACCACGCATGACGCTCGCGCGAACGTTGGCGACCGCCGCACGCGTCTTTGCGCAGCTGCGTCGAGATCCTCGCACGATCGCGCTGCTGATGGTCGTTCCCTGCGCCCTGATGGTGCTGATCGACCAGCTGTTCGTCGAGCAGCCGCAGGTGGTGCAGAAGGTCGGGATTCCGATGCTCGGCCTCTTCCCGCTGATCAGCATCTTCCTCGTCACCTCGATCACGATGCTGCGCGAGCGCGTCTCGGGCACGCTCGAGCGACTCCTGACCACCCCGATCGAGAAGCTCGATCTGCTCGTCGGCTACGGCATCGCATTCGGCGCCGTCGCCGTCGTGCAGGCAGCGGTTGTCTCGACCGTCGGTTTCGGGCTCCTCGACCTCCAGACCACTCACTCGAAGACGCTGATCGTCCTGCTCGCTGTCGCGAACGCCGTGCTCGGCATGGCGTTGGGCCTCTTCGTCAGTGCTTTCGCGAGAACCGAGTTCCAGGCAGTCCAGTTCATGCCCGCCTTCGTACTGCCGCAGATTCTCCTCTGTGGCCTCTTCGTCGCCCGTGATCAGATGGCCGAGTGGCTGCAATGGGTGTCGGCGCTGCTGCCGCTGACGTATGCGTTCGACGCCCTCGACCGGGCGGCCCACGATCAGTCGCTCGGCCCCCGGTTCTGGCTCGACGTAGGCGTTACACTGGGCGCCACCGTGCTTGCGCTGATCCTCGGCGCCGCGACGCTACGGCGCCGAACGCCGTAGGCTACGACGCCTTGACGGCGGCGATCAGCTTCACGATCGAGTCCTTCGCGTCGCCGAACAGCATCGTCGTGCGCGGGTCGAGGTAGAGCTCGTTGTCGATCCCGGCAAACCCCGGGGCCATCGAGCGCTTCATCACGACGACGCTCGCCGCCTTGTCGACGTCGAGGATGGGCATGCCGTAGATCGGCGAGGACGTGTCGGTGCGCGCCGCCGGGTTCGTGACGTCGTTCGCACCGATCACGAGCGCCACATCCGCCTGCGGGAACTCGGGGTTGACCTCGTCCATCTCCTTCAGCTGGTCGTACGGGACGTTCGCCTCCGCGAGCAGCACGTTCATGTGGCCCGGCATGCGTCCCGCGACCGGATGGATCGCGTAGACGACGTCGACGCCCTTCTCCTCGAGCAGCTCGGCGAGTTGGCGGACGTCGTGCTGCGCCTGGGCGACGGCGAGGCCGTAGCCGGGCACGATGATCACCTTGCGCGCGAACGACAGCATCACGGCGACGTCGTCGGCCGAGGTGGCGCGAACGGTGCGCCCGTCGTCGACGCGCGTAGCACCGGTGCCCGCCTGCACCTGGCCGAACGCACCGAAGAGGACGTTCGTGATCGAGCGGTTCATCGCCTTGCCCATCAACATCGTCAGCAAGGTGCCGGAAGCGCCGACGAGCGCACCCGCGACGATGAGGACGTTGTTGTGGAGGACGAAGCCCGTCGCGGAGGCTGCGAGTCCCGGTGAACGCGTTCAGGAGCGAGATCACGACGGGCATGTCGGCGCCGCCGATCGGCAGCACGAACATGACGCCGAAGACGAGGGCGGCGACGATCAGGCCGTAGATCAGTCCCTGCTGCGGTGCCGCCTGCGGCGATCCAGATGCCGAGCACGGCCGCCGTGCCGATGATCAGCGCGTTGACGATCTGCTGGCCGCGGAAGACGATCGGCCGGCCGGAGATCAGCTCCTGCAGCTTGGCGAAGGCGATCATCGAGCCGGAGAACGAGACCGAGCCGATCAGTGCCGAGAGCGCAGTCGAGGTTGCCTCGACGGTGGTGAGCCCGCCGGCGAAGCGGTGGAACTCGTCGAGCGAGATCAGGGCCGCTGCGCCGCCGCCGACCCCGTTGAAGAGGGCCACCATCTGCGGCATCGCCGTCATCTTCACGGTGCGTGCGCCGATCAGGCCGACGGCGCCGCCGACGACCATGCCGATCGCGATCAGGCCGTAGTTGCCGATCCCGTCCTGGAGGAGCGTGACGACGATCGCAAGCAGCATCCCGGCCGCGCCGATCCAGTTACCCTTGCGCGCGTGCTTCGGCGACGAGAGGAAGCGGAGCGCCAGGATGAAGGTCACGATCGTGACCAGGTAGAGCGCGTCAGTCGTCGTTCGACTCACGCCGTCGGCTCCCTTCTCCTGAACATCTGCAGCATCCGGTCGGTGACGACGAAACCGCCGACCACGTTGGCGGACGCGAGGATGACGGCGACGACACCGACGACCTTCGTGAACGTGTCGTCGGCGGCGCCGGCGATCACGATCGCGCCCACGATCACGATGCCGTGGATCGCGTTCGTGCCCGACATCAGCGGCGTGTGCAGCATCGTCGGCACCTTCGAGATCACCTCGACACCGAGGAAGATCGCGAGCACGAGGATGGTCAGCTCGAGTACGAACGACGCTTCTATGTCGCCACCTCCTCGGTCGGCCGGGAGACGCAGGCGCCGCCCGTGATCTCGTCGTCGAAGTCGAGCGCAAGCTCGCCGCCGGGTGCGAGGTGCTGGAGCAACGCGATGACGTTGCGTGCATAGAGGCGGCTCGCATCGGCGGCCATCAGCGACGGTAGGTTCGTGAAACCGACGATCGTGACGCCTTCGCGGA
The DNA here is from genome assembly GCA_963829285.1 of uncultured Thermoleophilia bacterium. GTDB lineage: Bacteria > Actinomycetota > Thermoleophilia > Gaiellales > Gaiellaceae > Gaiella. The sequence continues at coordinate 613,846 of CAWHHW010000005.1, forward strand.
CGATCTCCTGGCCGGGGCTCGTGAGCTCGCAGTTGCCACCGGCCTCGGCGGCGAGATCGACGATGCAGCTGCCGGGCCGCATCTGCGCGACGGTCGAGGCGGAGATGAGCCTGGGAGCGGGGCGGCCGGGGACGAGTGCGGTCGTGATCACGATGTCGAAGTCGGGGACGCGCTCCTCGAGCGCTGCCTGCTGCGCCGCCTGCTGCTCGGGGCTCAACTCCTTCGCATAGCCGCCTTCGGTCTCCTCGCCGTGGATACCGAGGTCGAGGAACTTGGCGCCGAGCGATTCCACCTGCTCCTTCACCGCGGGGCGCACGTCGAACGACGTCACGACCGCGCCGAGCCGTCGGGCGGTCGCGATCGCCTGCAGGCCCGCGACGCCGGCGCCCATCACGAGCACTCGCGCCGGAGCGATCGTCCCGGCCGCAGTCATCAGGAGCGGAAACATCTTCTGCACTCTGTCGGAGGCGATCAGGACCGCTTTGTAGCCCGCCACGGTCGCCTGCGAGGAGAGCGCATCCATCGACTGGGCGCGCGTGATCCGCGGCACCGACTCCATCGCGAAGGCGACGACGCCCTGGCGGCGCAGGCGCTCGACGCCCTCGGTGTCCGTGAGAGGCGCTAGAAACCCGATCAGCACCGTGCCGGAGGCGATCGAGTGCAACCTCGTCGGCGGAGGGTCGCCCGACACGAACGATCGCATCGGCTCCCTCGAGCAGGGTCGCGTGCTCGGACAGCGTCGCGCCTGCCTCCGCGTAGTCGTCGTCGGGAAACCCCGCGGCGGCACCGGCCCCGCGCTCGACGACGATGTCGAACCCGGCGGCAGCGAGCCGCCCGATCGACTCGGGCACGAGTGCGACCCGGCCTTCGCCGGGAGCCGCCTCACGTGGAACGACGACACGCACAACCCAAATCTACGGGAAGCTATTTGCCGCCGTTGGGGGAACCATCAGGGGCGAGGCCATGCGCCTCGCCCCTGCGGGAATGACCGGCGTTATTGGCGTAGGGCGATGCGCATGCGTCGCCCTCGTCTGACGGAAGCCTCACAACGAAGCCCAGACCTCGAGCTTGGTGCGTGTCCGCTGAATCACCTCGTCGGTGAACGCCATCGTGCCGGCGTCCCCGCCAAGGTCGGCGGTGCGGATTCCGGCCGCGACCGCCTCGAGGCAGCCCTCACGAATGGCGCGCCCGGCCGTCTGCGCCTCGTCGTCGTCGGCGTGACCGAGAAGCGCAGCGCAGGCGAGGATCATCGCCATCGGGTTCGCCACGTCCTTGCCGAAGAGGGCGGGGGCGGTTCCGTGCGCAGCCTCCGCCATCAATGCCGATGGCACGTAGTCGTTGCCGAAGGCGACGAGCAGCGACTCCGAGCCGGCGATCGAGCCGAAAAGCGGCAGGACGAGATCCGAGAGGATGTCCCCGTCGCGGTTGAGCGCCGGGATCACCATCGGCGAGCCGCTCGACGAGATCAGGAGGGCAAACGTCGCGTCGATCAGCTGCGGCTCGTACTGCACGTCCGGGTGGCGCGCCGCGGCGGCGTCCATCTCCTCCTTCAGCATTCCTTCGTAGATCGGGCTGACCGTGTACTTCGGCCCGCCGAAGACCTTTGCTCCCATCCGCTCCGCCTGGCGGAACGCGAACTCCGCCACGGCGCGGCAGATTCCGCGCTCGATTCGCTCGGTGCGGAACGCGACCTCGTCGTCGCCGGTGCCCTCGCGCCACTCCCTGGCGCCGTAGGCATCGCCGACGGCCATCCGCACGACAGAGATGGGGGAGTGGACGCCACCGAGCGGAACGACGCCCGGGATGCGCCTGCCCGTGCGGACGATCACCTTGCCTCCGATCTCCTCACGGAGGATCCGGTTCGGCGAGCCAACGTCTCCGGTCGTCTCCGGCGTCACGGTCGCGGCCTTGAGCCCGAGCCCGTGATCGCGGATGGCGCGTGCCGCCTCGTGGACGACATCGTTCTTCGTGGTGCGGCGATTCTCGAGCGAGAGATCGAAGCGGGGAAGGGCGACCTCGAAGCCGATCACCTCTGGATCGAGCACGCGCAGCGACGCCTCGAGCAGCTCCTGGCCGGTCTGATCGCCCTCGAGGACGACGATTGTGCGGGAGTCCATCGTGTCGATTCTAGTCACGCCCGCCGAACGGGCTCAGGTTGACGCATTTCGAAATGCGTCGCTAAAATCATGCGGGCACAATTCAGTCCCCCAGCTCGTTTGCCGATGCGTATTCACAACGCGTCGACGGAGAGGAATACATGGCACGAAAGACGGTTCTCGTTTGCGACAATTGTGGCACCGAAGTGGAGGACGGGCGAGGTGCCGTGATGCGGGTCACGTTCACAGACGCGCGTCGCGGTGCGAAGGCTGCCGACCTGTGCGACGGCTGTGCGGGCACGATGCCCGGCAACGCGGTTGCCCGGCGCGGCCGTAAGCCGAAGTCTGTTGCGTAGCTGACAGAGCTTCTCGCACTTTGCGGCGAGGGCCCGAGGCGCTAAGAAATCACGGCGAGAGCCCTGACTACGATGGGTAGATGGGGCTCTCGCTCGTTGTTGGTCCGGCTCACGCCGGCAAAGTCGCGCTCCTGCTCGACCGGTTCGTTGCCGCGCTCGACCGCGATCCTTGGCTGATTGTCCCAAATCGCGTCGATGTCGATCGAGTCGAGCGGGAGCTGGCCGGCCGGGGCGGCGCGCTGCTCGCGGGCACCGTGGTCACGTTCGACACGCTCTTCGAGCACCTCGCCGGTGGCGGCCCCGGGCCACGGCCGATCGGTGACGCGGAGCGGAGTCTCGTCGTCAGGCACATCGTCCAGTCGGCGCAACTCGATGCTCTCGGGCCCTCGTCCCGGTTCGCGGGGTTTGCCGATGCGCTCGCCGGCGCACTGACCGAGATCGAGGCAAGTCTTCTCGACCCTGAGCACCTCGCGCCCGATCTGGCGCAGCTCGCTCGGGCCTATCGGGCCGAGCTCGAGCGACTGGGCGTCTGCGACCGCGGGACCGTGCGCCGGCGCGCGGTGGAACGGCTCACGGGTGATCTCGGCTCCTGGGCGGGAGCGCCGGTCTTCGCCTACGGGTTCGAGGATCTGACCGGAGCCGAGTGGAGGCTGATCGAGGCGCTCGCGGCCCGAGGCGATGTGCAGGTCTCACTGCCCTACGAGCCGGGGCGGGCGGCGTTCGCGTCGCTGTCGCGGACGGCAAACGACCTCGGTGCCCTTGCCGGTGGCGACATTGTCGAGTTGCCGCCGGGCTCTCACGAGTATCTCCCGGCCGGGCTCGCCCATCTCGAGCGCAACCTCTTCGCCGACGGAGCCGAGCAGATGCCGCTCGACAGCTCGATCCGGTTTCTCGAGGGAGCCGGTCGCCGCGCGACGCTCGAGCTCGTGGCGGAGACGATCCTGGACCTCGTCAGAGATGGAACCGCGCCAGAAGACATTGCCGTCGTCTGCCCGTCGATCGATCGCTCGCGGGCGTCGATCGAAACCGCCTTCGGTTCGCTCGGAGTTCCGTTCGCGATCGAATCGCGGCCGGGGCTCGGGGCGACCGCGTTTGGCCAGGCGCTGCTCTCGGTGCTCCGCTTCGGCTCGGGCCGGGGGTCGCGCCGCGAGCTGTTCGCGTTCTTGCGGACGCCGTACGGCGGGTTGCCGAGACAGGACGTCGACTTTCTCGAGGGGCGCCTTCGAGGCCGGGCGGTGCTGCGTGGCGACCGTACGACGGAGGAGTTGGCGCGGCTGCGCGACGGCCGGCCGCTGCCGATCCTCGATCTCGTCGCTGCTGCAGGAGATGACCCGCTCGCCGTCGCGCGTGCGGTTGTGAGCGCGATGCTTCGCAACGCCCACGGTCTTGGTGCGCCGCCTCGAACGATGGGAGCCCGGCAGGACCTCCGGAGCGCCGACGCGGCAAACCGTGTCATCGACGAGCTCGAACGGCTGCGCGAGGGCGGCGTCTCGATCCAGATGGACGACGTGCTGGCGGCGTTCGACCGGTCCACCGTGCGCGGCGACGGAGCCGGAGAGCCCGGGCGCGTCACGGTGCTCGACCTCCCACGGGCCCGAACGCGCAGTTTCGAGGTCGTCTTCGTGATCGGTCTCGAGCAGGGATCACTGCCGCGGCGTGCACCGACGTCGCCCTTCCTCGACGACGAGACGAGGAAGGAGCTCGACGGGACGGTACGTGCGCGACTTCAGCGCCCTGATGCCGCCAGTCGCGATCGCTACCTCTTCTACACGGCCTGCACGCGGCCGCGCCGGCTGCTCACGCTCGTACGCGAGGCGGCGACCGATGACGGGCTTCCGCGGGAGCCGAGCCCGTTTTGGGAGTCCGTCGGCGAGCTCTTCGATCCAGGTGACGTGCGGCGCCACACCACGCGGAGATCGCTGGCACGACTGACCTGGCCGATCGAATCTGCGCCGACCGAGCGTGAGCGCCTCCGGGCTCTCGCTCGGCTGGCCGCCCACGATTCGCGCGAGGCGAACGCGCTCGCCGTGGCGAACGGCTGGCAGCGTAAGCTCGGCCGCGCGACGCGGGCGTTCGCGCGATCGACCGCGATTCGCCATCCGCGAGCCGTAGCGCTCCTCACGAGCCGCGAGACGTTCCGCGTCACTGACCTCGAGCGGATGGGAACCTGCTCGTCGGCGTGGTTCGTCGAGCGGTTTCTCCGTCCCGGGGAGATCGACCAGGCGATCGACGCGCGGATGCGGGGCTCGATCGCCCACGTGGCGCTCCAGCGCTTCTACAACCAGCTCCCGGCGGCGGTTCCGGGAGCGGAGCGCGTGACGCCCGACAATGTCGAGGCAGCCGTGGAGCTCATGCACCGGTGTGTCGACGGCGCGCTCGATTCCGGCCTGAGAATCGACGTCGGCGATCTGCAGCGCCGCGAGCTCGGCCAAGGGCTGCGGCGCGACCTCGAGCAACTCGTGCGGGCCGATGCTTCGGCGAGCTCGACTTTCGTGCCGAGGCGGCTGGAGGTGTCGTTCCAGGGATACGAGCTCGCTCCGGGCGTCGCGGTCAACGGCAAGATCGATCGCGTCGATGCCGACCCACTGAGTGCCCGCGGCATCGTCGTCGACTACAAGTCGGGCCAGGCACCGACGGCAACGCAGATCCACGCCGAGGCCCGGCTCCAGATTCCGCTGTATCTCCTCGTGCTTCGAGACCAGCTTGGACTCGAGCCGATGGGAGGTGTCTACATGCCACTCGGCGGCGGGCGACGCGCACGCGGCTTGCTCCGTGCCGGGGCCGACCAGGTGCCGGGGTTCGCGTCCGCCGACTACCTCGACGGGGCGGATTTCGAGGCGGAGATCGAACATGCCCGTGCGTCCGCGGTCGTGCTCGCCGAGCGCATCCGTGCCGGTGACGTGGCGCACGATCCCCACGGCGGCGACTGTCCGTCATGGTGCGACCTCTGGCGGATGTGCCGGAAGGAGCGCGCGTGAGCGTCGCTCCGAATCCGCAACAGCAGGCCGCGATCGATGCGCGCGGTTCCACGTTCGTTTCCGCAGGTGCCGGAACGGGCAAGACGTCCGTGCTGGTCGAGCGCTTTGCCAAAGCGGTCGTCAGCGACGGGCTCGACGTCGACTCCCTGCTCGTGATCACGTACACCGACCGAGCCGCCGGGGAGCTGCGGGCCCGGATCCGGGCGAGGATGCTCGAGCTCGAGCGGCCCGATCTCGCTCGGGAGTTGGACGGCGCGTGGATCTCGACGATTCACGGCTTCTGCCGTCGCCTGCTCACTGCGTACCCGCTCGCGGCCGGCGTCGACCCGCGGTTTCGCGTGCTCGACGAGTCGCAGGCGAGAGTGCTCCAGGGTGAGGCGTTCAACGTGGCGCTCGAGGAGTTCTGCGAGGCCGACGAGCCGGATCGCTGGCAGCTGCTTGCGACCTACCGTGCCGACGGCCTGCGCAAGATGCTCGTCAGTGTCTACGACACCTTGCGCTCCGCAGGACGCGACCTCGAGCTCGAGCAGGGGGAGACCGAGAACCTCGCTGCCCAGGTCGCGGAGCTGCTCGCCGAGGCGACGTCTCTCGCGGCAGACGAGCGGGCGACGGACCTTCAGCGCTCCGCTGCACGCGAGGTGCTCGACCTGCTCGAGACGACCAGCCTGCCCGAGCGCCTGCTCGAGGTGAGCACGCTGTCGGCGCGCGGCACCCGCGCCGCTGCGTTCAACGAGGCCCGCAAGGGAGTGCACGCGCTCGCGCTCGAAGAGCTGGCTGCCCGCGATCGCGCACTGCTCCAGGAGCTGCTCAACGGCTTTGCCGCTGCCTACGCTGCCGCCAAGGATCGTGAGTCGGCGCTCGACTTCGAGGATCTCCAGTTGCGAGCCCGCGATCTCCTGCGCGATCACGAGGTCGTCCGGGAGACGGAGCAGATCCGGTTCCGTTCGATCATGGTCGACGAGTTCCAGGACACGAACCGCCTCCAGACCGAGCTGATCGACCTTCTGTGCGCCGGCGCTCAGAAGGAGCTGTTCTTCGTCGGCGACGAGTTCCAGTCGATCTACGGCTTCCGCCATGCCGATGTGGCGGTGTTCCGCGACCGGCGCGAGGCGGCGCCTCAGGTGCTGCCGCTGACGCTGAACTACCGCTCGCGGCCTGAGGTGCTCGCCGCCGTGAACGAGCTCTTCGCCGACGAGTTCGGGCAGAGCTTCCAGCCGCTCGAGCCGGCGGCCGGATACGGCGACCCGGTGTTCGGAACACCATTCGAGCTCCTCGTCACCGACAAGGCGTCGTACGCAGACACCGGCACTCACTGGCGCCGCGCCGAGGCACGACACGTCGCTCGGCGCGTGCGCGAGCTCGTCGATGCGGGCGCCGCGACACCGGGTGAGATCGTCCTTCTCTTCGCGGCGGGAACGGATGCGGAATGGTTCGAGGAGGAGTTGCGGGCCCTCGACCTGCCGACGATCCGGATGACCGGACGCCGCTACTTCGGCCAGCAGCAGGTCGTCGACCTGCTCTCGTACCTGCGGCTGTTGCAAAACCGCTACGACGACGAGGCGCTGCTGACAGTGCTCGCGTCGCCGTTCGTCGGGGTCTCGAACGACGCCCTTGTCCTGATTCGCGCGGGTGCCGAGCGACGCCCGATCTTCAGGGGGATCGAGCGCACGTTGCCGTCGGACCTCGCGGAGGACGACCGGCGACTCGTGCGCGCGTTCCTCCAGAGGTACGAGCGCCTGGTCACGAGCTCGACGAGGCTGTCGCTGGAGTTGCTCTGCGAGCGCATCCTCGTCGAGCACGACTACGACCTGGCCGTGTTGACGCGCCGCGACGGCGTTCGGCGATACGCGAACCTGCGCAAGCTCGCCCGCCTCGCACGCTCGTACGAGGAGCTGCGTGGCCCCGACCTGGAGGGCTTCATCCGGTTCGTCGCCGAGCAGGAGGTCGTCGGCGCACCCGAACGCGACGCGGTCTCGGAGGAGGAAGGTGCCGACGCCGTGCGCCTGCTCACGATCCACGCGGCCAAAGGCCTCGAGTTCAAGGTGGTCGTCGTCGCGGATGCGGGTCGTGAGCGCACCCGGGCAGACGAGATCCTGTGCCTCTCGGACGGCCGCTTCGGGTTCAAGGTCGCCCATCCGGTGACCGGCTCCCGGGTTGGGACGAGCACCTATCAGGACGTCAAGGACGTGCGGGACAGCGCCGAGGAGGCCGAGCGGCTGCGTCTCTACTACGTGGCGATGACGCGCGCGATGGAACGCCTGATCGTCTCTGGCGCGGTTGACGGGGCGAGCGAGCGGGACGAAAGGACGCCGATCGGCTGGGTCCTGCAGCGGCTCGGCCTTGCGGATTCGCTCGGCGCCGACGACGGGGTGGGCACGATCGAGGTGACCCGCGGTGCGGCCGGCGTCGTGTTGAGGATCGATCGCTCCCTGGCCGAGGCTGACGGACCGGCGTCGGCGCCGATGGAGGAAGAGGAAGGGGTGGACGAGGCAGGCCAGCTCGTGCTTTTCGAGGGCGCGGGTGAGGATGTGCCGGCCGCGGCGTTGCGACTGCGCGATCTGGTCGAGATTCCCGAGCCGGCGCTCACTCGCGTTGCGCGCCTCTCGTACAGCGCGATCTCGCTTCACGACCGTTGTGGGTATCGGTACTTCGTCGAGCGCGTCGTCGGGATGCGGCCGGCTCCGTGGGAGCCGAGCTCGGAGGGGGGCGGGGCCGTCGGGCTTCATCCGACGGAGATCGGCGACGCAGTCCACCGGCTGCTCGAGCTCGTCGATCTGGCGGCGCCCATGTCGCCCGAGCCGGCGGAGACGGAGCAGCGTGTCAGGTCGTGGTACCCGCAGGTTTCCGAGGCTGAGCTCGCCAGGATCGGGGATCTCGTGGGCTCGTACACCGGCTCGGCGCTTGCGACGCGGGTCGCCGCGCTCCGCGGCGCGAGGCCCGAGCGTCCGTTCGCGTTCGAGCTCGACGGGGTTCTGGTGAACGGCCGGCTCGACGTCTTGTGGTTCGAAGGCGAACGAGCGCTCGTGCTCGACTACAAGACGAACGCGCTCGGCGGCCGTGACCCCGTCGAGATCGTGGCGACGGAGTACCTGACGCAACAGACCGTGTACGCGGTTGCCTGCCTGCGCGCCGGTGCGCGGGAGGTCGAGGTCGTCTATCAGTTCCTCGAAAGCGCGGATGCCGCTGTCTCGACCCTGTTCACGAGCGACGATGCCGCCCGCCTCGAGGCGAACCTGATGACGTCGATTGCGTCGATCCGGGCCGGCGAGTTCCGGCCGACTCCCAGCACGTTCGCGTGCTCGGGTTGCCCCGCTCTCGATGTCGTCTGCGCGGGACCGCGCCTCGGTGGCGCGCCCGTCTCGGTTGAGCCGGCGTTCGCAGGCTGATGGCGCGGAGCTACGTCGCCGAGGCGAAGCGTCGAGGCCTCGGGCCTCGACGGGCGAGGATCGGCCCGATCGTCGAGCGCCTCGCCGAGGAGCACGCCGACGCCGAGATCGCACTGCATTTCGGGAGCGACGTCGAGTTGCTGATCTCCGTGATGCTGTCGGCCCAGACGACCGACGTGAACGTCAACCGCGTGACCGAGAAGCTGTTCGTGAAGTACCGGCGGCCGGAGGACTACCTCGCGGTGCCGCAGGAGGAGCTCGAGCAGGACATCTTCCAGACGGGCTTCTACCGCCAGAAGGCAAAGTCGATCCGCGGCGCGATGCGGATGCTGCTCGCGGAGTTCGACGGCGAGGTGCCACGCACGATTCCGGAGTTGCTGCGCCTACCGGGTGTCGCGCGCAAGACGGCGAATGTCGTGGCCGCCGAGCTCGGTGAGGCCCAGGGCATAGTCGTCGACACCCACGTTCGGCGAATCTCGCAGCGGCTCGGGCTGACGCGTGAGGAGGATCCGGTCAAGATCGAGCGCGACCTCGTCAAGATCGTGCCGCGAGACGACTGGCACCGGTTCCCGCATCTCGTGATCTGGCACGGACGTCGTGTGTGCGACGCCCGCAAGCCGCGGTGTGAGGAGTGCGTTCTCGCCGAGCTCTGTCCGTCCCGTGCCGCGCCCTGACGGGCTGTCACGGGTTGCTCGAGCCGGTGATCGTGCGCAGACGGGGGTGGAAATCCCTCGATCTAGTGCTAGCGCGTACGCCGAAAGGGTTACACGCTTAGGTCACCTCGAGCGCCGTCTCGGGGGTTGTGCCTCTCGCCAGGGGGAGCACGCACAGCTACCGAGGACAAGGGGAACCAAGTGTCGGGTGAAGACGTCAAAGGTGCAGCGCACGAGAACCTCAATCGCGGACACCGTGGGATGAAGAAGCTGATCGTTCTCCTCTCCGCGAGTGTGGCCGCTCTCGCGCTTTCCGCATCCGCCCTCGCCTGGCATGCCGACGGCGTGAACGTCTCGGCGACCTGCGACACGAAGACCGGCACGTACTCGGTGTCGGCGGACATCGTTCAGAACGCAAAGTACCCGGCGACCCTCTCCAGCATCACCCCGGGCACGTTCGCGGGAACAACGAGCGGCACCAAGCCCGTGGTCGTCGTGGTGAAATTCACCAACGGCGAAACGCAGACGTGGAACAAGACCGTCATTCTCGACGGCGCGTGCGTGGTCCCGGCCGTCGTGGTAACGCAGGCACTGCACCTGCGCAAGACGGTGACGAACGACGGGGGCGGCACCGCGGCCGCTACAGCGTGGACGCTGACTGCCACGGGCATGGGCGCATCGCCGACGAGCTTCTCAGGTTCGACACCGGCTGACAGTGGCGCCGGGTTCCAGGCCGACACGTACACGCTCGCCGAGGCCGGTGGCCCTACCGGCTACACGGCGGGTGCGTGGGGTTGCGTGCTGACGGGGCAAGCGACGACGGTCGCCGTGACCGACAGCAAGGTCGTTGTCGGGGCCGGCCAGGACGTCACCTGCACGATCAACAACACCTACGTCGCCCCGGTCATAACGCCGACCGTGACGCCGACTTCGGTGCCGACGCCGATCCCGGATCCGACGCCGATCGTGACGCCGACCGTGACGCCGGCCGTCGTGCAGAACGTTGCTGCTCCGGCCGCAACCGGTTCGTTCATGCCGCCGACGGTGAAGACGAAGTCGAGGGCGAAGGCGAAGCATGTTGCACCGGTCTGCGTGATGGTCGCGGTCGCTCCGAAGGTGCTGAAGGCGAACGGCAAGCTTCAGGCGATCCACCTCAAGGTCACTCGGGGTCTCAAGGGCCTCGCGGGCGTGCCGGTGAGGATCACAGGTCTAGGGATCTCGATGACCGTCAAGTCGGGCCGAGGCGGCATCGGCTTCGCAAGGGTCTCGGCCACCAGGCCAGGCATCGTCACGGTCAAGATCGCCCGCGCGAAGGCATGTGGTACGAAGCGGCTCGGCATGACCGGCTCCTACGAGCCGACCCTCACCGGCTAGGCCGCTCCCGCAGTCAGTGCTCAGGCGCCGCCCCTGCAACTGAGGGGCGGCGCCATTCGCGTTTTCGGTCAGACCGACGCCCGGGGAGGGCGTCGCCGGTCGGGAACCCCGGCTCACCACCAGGAGGCTCGGACCGACAATGTCAGCGGCTCAGCTGCCGGTCGCTGTGAGGGCAGCGTGTCGCTGCTCGCTCAGGAACCGCTCCGCGTCGAGTGCGGCCGCACACCCGGATCCCGCCGCCGTGACCGCCTGCCGGTAGGTGTGATCCTGCACGTCGCCCGCCGCGAACACCCCTGGGATGTTCGTCTCCGTCGACTTGCCCTGCGTGACGAGGTAGCCGGAATCCGCCTCGTGGTCGAGTTGCTCGAGGAAGAGCGCCGTGTTGGGATCGTGGCCGATCGCGACGAAGAACCCGTCGGTCTCGATCTCGCTCAGCTCGCCCGTGACCGTGTCGCGGAGCCGCATGCCGGTCACCTTCATGTCGCCGAGGACTTCGTCGACCGCCTTGTTGAGGACGAGCTCGATCTTCTCGTCGGCGCGGGCCCGGTCGACCATGATCGGGGAGGCGCGAAACTCCTCGCGCCGGTGGACGAGATACACCTTGCTGGCGAAGCGGCTGATGAAGGTCGCCTCCTCGAGAGCCGAGTCTCCACCGCCCACCACGGTGACGATCTTGTCGCGGAAGAACGAGGCGTCGCACGTGGCGCAGTACGAGACGCCACGGCCTTGCAGCCGCAGCTCCGACTCGAGCCCGAGTTGCCGTGCGCTCGCGCCCGTGGCGACGATGACGCTGTCGGCGCGAAACTCGTCGTTGCCGACGTAGACGCGGAACGGGCGCTCCGAGAAATCGACGCGCGTCACGTCGTCGGTGAGGAACTCGGCCCCGAAGCGCTCGGCCTGGCGGCGGAAGTCCTGCATCATCGTGGGCCCCATCACGCCGTCCGCATAACCGGGATAGTTCTCGACGTCAGAGGTGATCATCAGCTGGCCGCCCCAGTTGAACCCCTCGATCACGAGCGGGCTCAGGTTGGCGCGCGCGGAGTAGAGAGCGGCGGTGTACCCGGCCGGCCCTCCACCGATGATGATCACGTTCCGTACGTCGCTCACAGCGTCTTCAGCTCCTCTGCTCTCACACTCGGCTTGTTGGTAGCCCCTACGGTAGACAACGCCGTGGCGGCAGGTCCTGTTCCACAGTGCTCATCAGGGCGACGCGTGCACATCGCGCCTCCAGCAACACCCAGCTCCAGCAACACGCAGCTCCAGCAACACGCAGCGCGTCAGGCGGCGGTGACGTCGCTGGTGAGGATCTCGAGCGAGATCGGCGCGTCGGCTACCAGTTCTGGTGCGCTCAGCGCCCTCGTCTGGCGCTCGATCGGGGTCAGCTCGGGCGGCTCGATGCCGGCGATCCCGTGCTGCTCGAACCGTCGCGCCTGTGGCAGCACCTGCCGCTCCAGAGAGCCGACGGCCTCGTTGTACGACTTGACGGCACCGTCGAGCGAGCGACCGAGCTTCGAGACGTGCGCACCCATGGTCGAGAGCCGCTTGTACAGCTCACGGCCGAGGTCGCTGATCTGGCGTGCGCCCTCGGCGATCGTCTCCTGCTGCCAGCCGTAGTGGACTGCGCGGAGTAGCCCGATCAGGGTCGTCGGCGAGGCTGGGATCACGTTGTTCGAGAGCGCCAGCTCGTCGAGGGTCGGGTCGACCTCCAGCGCTGCCCGCCACGTCGACTCGTCGTGGAGGAACATGACGACGAACTCGGGTGTCGCGGGCAGTTGCCGCCAGTACGCCTTCTGGCTCAGCTGCTGGATGTGGTCTCGGACCTGCCGGGCGTGATCGGCGAGGCCGGCTCGCCGAGTCTCCTCGTCGGCGCCTTCCTGGTGGGCCCGGAGATACCCGACGAGTGAGACCTTCGAGTCGATCACGATCGACTTGCCTCCGGGAAGCTTCACGATCACATCGGGGCGGAGCACACGACCCTCGTCGCCCGTGACGGACTGCTGCTCGTCGAAGTCGCAGTACGGCAGCATCCCGGCCATCTCGATCACCCGCTTCAGCTGGATCTCACCCCAGCGTCCCCGCGTGTGCGATTCGCCGCGGAGTGCGGTGCGCAGGTTGCCGGTCTCCGCGCGCAGGCCTTCGTTCGTCTGCCGGACGATCTCGAGCTCCTTGTGGATCTCGCCGTAGGCGCGTTGTCGTTGCTGTTCGAGCAGGTTGGCGTTCGTCTCGACCTTCTCGAGCGACTTCTTCAGCGGCTCGACATACTGGCCCAGGCGGCCCATCGCCTGCTCGGTAAAGGCGTTCGCATTCTCGCGCAGGGCCTCGGTCGAGAGAGCCTTGATCGCGGTCTCGACCCGGATGTCGAACGCGCCGCGCTCGGCCGCCAGCTCACCCTCGGTCGCGGCGAGCGCACGTTCGGCCTCGCGCGCCTCGAAGATGGCCGCGTCACGATCGGAGAGCGCTCGGCGCACGGCGACGACGTAGACGCCGACGGCGCCGATGACGAGCCCACCGAGAAGTGTGAGGAGAGCCATGAGGGCGACGCACGCTACTCCTGCGGCCGGACGGAGCCTGTCGACCGGCCTTCTGGCTACGATCCTGCCCATGCCACCGACTCCCCGACCTCAGAGCAAGAAGACCAACGTCAAGGTTCCTTCTTCCGGTGAGAGCGGCAACCGCCGGCTGCTCGTGATCCTTGGTGGAGCCGGGATCTTCATCCTTGCCATCGTCGTCGGGTTCGTCGCCTTTGGTGGTGGCGGCAGCAGCAGCGGCGGATCGACGGACGCCATCAAGTTGCTCACGGCTGCAGGTTGCACCGTGCAAGACGGTCGCCGCGCTGCCGGGAGACCACACGGTGCTGACGCCGAGCGGCACGTCCCCGAAGTGGAACACGTCGCCTCCGACGAGCGGGCCGCACTACCAGGTTCCGGCGCTCTGGGGTGCGTACACGACTCCTCTGTACCCCGCCCAGTTCGTACACAACCTGGAGCACGGAGGCATCTACATCCTGTACGGCAGGTCTGTCCCGCAGACAACGATCGACCAGCTGAAGGCGTTCTACGACACGCATCAGAACGGGACACTCCTGGCGCCGCTGCCGACTCTCGGCTCGAAGGTCGCTCTCGGCGTCTGGAACTCGAAGAGCGAGTCGCAGCCGAAGGTCGGCACCGCACGCCTCGTCAAGTGCGCGTCGTTCGACCAGAAGGCCTACGCGGCGTTCTTCTCGGCCTACCAGTTCAAGGGCCCGGAGCGCTTCCCCGCGAGCACGCTCACACCTGGTTCGTAGGAGCGCCCTCTAAACTGAGCACCCTGCCGGGGTGGCGGAACTGGTCAGACGCGCCCGACTTAAAATCGGGTGTCCTCAGGGACATCTGGGTTCGACTCCCAGCCCCGGCATGCCTGGAGATAGGCGGTTGAGGAGCCGTACCGCTGATCCCAGGCATGAATTGACCTTTCTTCCACGCTTCGCGTGGATCCTGAAGGGGCCCGCCCGCGGGCCCTTGTGTCAATTGGGCTCGTCGTGGGGTTCGTCGCAGTAGACTGCGCCCCCCGATGGCGAGCATCCACGAAGCCGACGTTCACGCACCTCTCGAGTGGGATACGCCGCTCTTTCGCACCGCGATCGCGCAGTACGACCAGGCAGTTCCGTACGCGGACATCCACCCGACGTCGCCGAGCGGTTGCGCTTTCCCGAGCGCGCGGTCATCGTCAGCTGCCCGGTGCGACTCGACTCCGGCAGGCGCGTCGTCTTCCCCGGCTACCGCGTCCAGCACTCGAGCGTGCTCGGGCCGACGAAGGGCGGTATTCGCTACGACGGTGAGGTCGACCTCGGCGAATGCGCCGCGCTCGCCGTCTGGATGACCTGGAAATGCGCGCTGCTGCGACTTCCCTACGGCGGCGCCAAGGGCGGTGTCCGCTGCAACCCGCGTGAGATGTCGCAGGGAGAGCTCGAGCGCCTCACGCGCCGGTTCACCTCGGAGCTCCTGCCGATCATCGGCCCGCAGGAGGACATCCCCGCACCCGACATGGCGACGAACGAGCAGACGATGGCCTGGATGATGGACACCTACTCGATGCAGAAGGGCCACGCCGTTCCCGAGATCGTGACCGGCAAGCCGATCTCGATCGGCGGCTCGGTGTTCCGGCACGAGGCCACCGGCGCCGGCGTCGTGATGACGATCGCGCGGGCCTGCGAGCGGCTCGACTGGAAGCTGAACGAGCAGCGCTGTGTCGTGCAGGGGTTCGGCAACGTAGGCGGGATCGCGGCGCAGGAGCTCGTCGAGCGTGGCGCCACGGTGCTGGCCGTGTCGGACGTGTCGGGCGGCGTCTACGACCCGGCCGGGCTCGACATCCCGACGATGAGCGCCTATGCCAAGGAGCACGGCTCGCTCGAAGGCTGGGCCACCGGTGCCCGCGTCTCCAACGAGGAGCTGCTCGAGCTCGAGTGCGACATCCTCGTGCTCGCTGCGCGCGAGGATCAGGTGACGTTGGCCAACGCCGCCCGCCTGCAGTGCAAGATGATCGCCGAAGGCGCGAACGGCCCCACCTCGCTCGAGGCCGACGCGATCCTGCGCGCGCGCGCGATCCCGATCCTGCCCGACATCCTCACGAACGCAGGCGGCGTCACGGTCTCGTACTTCGAGTGGGTGCAGGATCTCGGCCGCCTCTTCTGGGGGCGCGACGAGATTCGGGCCAAGCTCGCGGAGAAGCTGAACGACGCTTTCGACCGGGTCTGGGAGATCTCGCACGGAGCGGGATGTCTCGCTGCGCACAGCTGCTCTCGTCGCCGGCATCCGTGACGTCGGGGCCGCACTCGAGGCGCGGGGGCTGTATCCGTGAGCCCTGATCGCGTCCGTGATGCCATGATCTCCGACCCGCGCTCGCTGCCGGGAACGGCGTCGGCACAGGAAGCGGGCCGGGTACTGAGCCCGCCCGAGGTGCGCGCCGTGTACGTGGTCGACGACGACGGCGCGCTCACGGGTGTGCTGACGCGGAAGACACTCGTCGCCAAGGTGGTCGCCGCCGGCCTCGACCCTCGCTTGACGGAGATCGGCGACCTCGCCGAGCAGCCCTACTACACGATCGACGCCGATCTTTCGCTCGACGAGGCGTTCCACTTTCTCGAGGAGCACGACGCGGAGCGGGTGCCGGTGGTGGAGGGAGGGCGGCTGGTCGGGGTTCTTTCGCGGAGCGTGCTGCAGCGCCGGCTCGCAGAGGACGACGACGCCGAAGAGGCAGACCCGGTCTAGAGCGGGTCAGCCGCCGTGAGCGCGGCGCCGTGCAGGATGTCGCGCTCGCTCGCTTCGATTTCGGCCAGGCCGTAGCGGGCCATCGCCTCGTGGAGGACGACCAGGCCGCCGACGATCACGGGCGCGCGGGCGGGCTCGAGCCCTCGCACATGCTCCCTCTCGGCGAGCGGGAGCACGGCGAGTCGCGCGAGCGCGTCTTCGACGGCCGCTCGCGAGATCCGGTGGCCGTGGATGCGGACGGGGTCGTACGCGGTGAGGCCTAGGTCGATCGCGGCGACGGTGGTGACGGTTCCGGCGACGCCGATCGCCGTCGTGGTGGCGAGAGCGGGGAGGAGGCTGCGAACGTGGGCAGCGGCTGCTTCGAGCTCCTCGACGGTCGGAGGATCTGTGAGGAGAAACCGCTCCGTCAGGCGAACGCAGCCGGCCTGGAGGCTCGTCGAGAACGACACTCCTGTAGGCCCACCGACGAGCAACTCCGTCGAGCCGCCGCCGATGTCGACCATCAGCGTGTCGGCAGAGAGCGCGCGGTCGGAAGTGACGCCGCGAAACGTCGTCTCGGCCTCTTCGTCGCCATTGAGTAGCCGGGTGCTCCAGCCGTAGCGCACACCGAGCCCGTCGAGAAACTCCCTGCCGTTGCTTGCGTCGCGGACGGCGCTCGTCGCCACGGCGAGCGTGCGTTCGGCTCCGAGCTCCAGTGCGTCGCGCGCGTAGCCGTCGAGAACGGCATGGACGCGTGCAATCGCAGCCGGCAGGAGCATGCGATGCTCGTCAACGCCCTCCCCGAGGCGCGTGATCGCAAGGCGGCGTACGACCTCGGTCACACGGCCGTCCTCGATATCGGCAACGAGCAAGCGGGTCGAGTTCGTACCCAGGTCGACGGCGGCGACGCGCATGGACGGCACGGTAGCTATGTGCTACAAGATACACATGACTCTGTCGATCGGGATCAGAGAGCTGCGCCAGCACGCGAGCCGGTACCTGAGGCTCGTGGAGGAGCGCGGCGAGCCGATCGAGATCACTGACCGTGGCCGGCCGGTGGCGCTGCTCACACGGCTGCCGACGGGCTCGAGAATCGAACAGCTGCGAGCGAGCGGCAGGATCCAGCGGGCCACCCGTTCCTGGTCGGATGTGCCTCCCCCGGTCGAGCCCGTTCCGGGAGAGAAGCTGCCGAGCGAGATTCTCCAGGAGATGCGTGCCAACGAGCGCTGAGCCTGTGCTGTACCTTGACTCGTCGGCCCTCGTCAAGCTTGTGATTGTCGAGAAGGAGAGCGAAGCGCTCCGCGGGGCGCTCACTTCGGCCTCATCGCGCGTCACGTGCAATCTCGCCCGCCTCGAGGTCGTTCGCGCGCTGAGACACAAGGGCCCGAGCGTCGTCGCTGATGCCAGGCGCGTGCTCGAGGGCGTGGAGCTGATCCAACTCGACGACGAGCTCCTTGATCTCGCCGCTGAACTCGAGGGGCCGCTGCGGCCGCTCGACGCGATTCACGTAGCTGCCGCTATGGAACTCGGCGATGCGCTCAGCGCGCTCGTCACCTACGACACACAGATGTCCCGCGCGGCCACGGCCCTCGGCCTGCTGGTCGCGTCCCCCGGCCTCTAGATCCCGGGTACGAACCAGAACACGCGTCGCACCTGCGCTCGCGCCTCGTGCACGGCAGCGAGCTGGATCTCGAGTCGCGCGCGGGAGACGGCGAGTCGATCCATCGAGGCGTGCAGCCGGCTCGACGAGGCCTCGGCCGCTGCCAGGTGGTGCTCGATCTGCGCCGACCCGTCGCCGATCACCGCCAGCTCGGCTCCGAGCGCCGCGCTGCTCCGCTTGATATCCCGCCAGAGCGCGAGCCCCCGAATGACGGCGAAGGCAATGCCGCCGACGATCCCGACGAGGAGCACTACGAGTGCAAGCCAGAACAGCATCGGTTGAACGCTAACAGCACGCACTGTCCGGATGGGACGGTGCTACGCTATATGCCGCGTCGCGGGGTGGAGCAGTCAGGTAGCTCGCCGGGCTCATAACCCGGAGGTCGCAGGTTCAAATCCTGCCCCCGCTATAGAAAAGCCCCGTAAATCGGGGCTTTTTCTTTGCTCGGATTGCCTCGGTCGGCAAACTTGTGCCCAACTTTTGCCCGAACACCCTGCCAAGGAGACGATCTTCCCCTCGTTGTGCAGCGCCTGGGAACAGCACCTGGGACGCGTGGATGTACCTCTCTGTGATTGCCGCTTGTGAGTGACCTGCCTTCATCTGGACGTAGACGGCGGGGTTGCCTGCCGCTGCGTCGTGGGTCAGGGCGGTGTGTCGTAGGTCGTGGAAGGGTCGGAACGGCTTTGTGATCCCGGCCCTCTGCAGTGCGGGTCGGATCCTCCTCCAAGGAGAATCTGAGTGTATGCGGCGCTATTTCTTGCAGGCGCCTTGCGAGGAGGTCACCGTGAGGCTCCCGGTTGCGCTGGCAGACACGAGGACACAGACGTGGTAGCTCGGGACATCGACTCGCAAGAGGTCACCCGAGCGCCAGACGGGCTGGCCCATTCGGTCTCCAGGGCCGCCGACGTTGAACTCGACAACGCTCGGATGGGTCTCACCGCTTTGGCTGAGACCGTTCACGTATCCGAAGACGATCATCGGGGCGTTCGACTCCAGGAAGTAGCCTTCCTCGCCCGTGCACCACGCGTCTCCAGCGTGCACGTTTGGATTCGTGCTCCAAAGGACCCATCCGGCCCACTTCCCGTGCACCTGCTCGCTCGTGGCGACGTTGTTTCCTTGGCGGGCCCCGAACTGCCCCCAGCAATAGCCGTTCTTGATCTGGCCGGCCTGAGCAAGCGCGACCGTTGTCCTCTTCGGCCAGAGCGGAATCGTGAGCTGTCGCGCAAACGCGGCCTGCGCCGGAAGGTTGCCGATATGGGTGCCGCTGAAAGAGACGCCGATCGGGCCCCCGGCCGGGTCCCAGTCCGAGCCGCCGTAGGTGAGCTCGATGCCGTTCTTGCCCAGGGCCGTGAGATGCACCAGCTCGATGTTCGGCGCTCTGCACGGCACGGGCACGTCGGTCGGGGTCGTGCTCGTGATGATCGGGCAGGCCTTGAAGTCCACCTTGCTCACGTCTGAGGTGCTGAGCGTCGCCGACCGCGTGGACGGCGCGAACGTGTGCTTCGGGAGACTCGGCGACACGGTGTACGAGCCGGGCGGAACCTCGATCGAGTACGTCCCATCGGCCCCGGTGGTGGTCTGCCCGCCGCCCTTCGTCCCGATCGCGCTGACCGCCACACCTCCGATCGGCTTCGGTTGCGGACAGGGCGTGCCGGCCCGACAAAGCGCGGGAAGCACATTGATCGTCCCCTGGATCTCGAGCAACACCTTCACACCCAGAGTGGCTGAACCAGACACGTTCCCTTCGGCGCTCCCCGCCGCCACCCTCACGCTCAACGACGAATTACCGCCGGCGACACCCTCGACCGTGAACATGAACCTCCGCGACGCACCCGCGGCAAGCGCAAACCCGGAAAGACCCGCCGCCTGCGTGACCTTGAGCCTGCCGTTCGACGCCACGAGGCCTCTACCGAGGCTGACCCCGGTCAGATCGACGTTCCCTGCTGTCACGACGACCGGCACCTCAACCGACTTCCCCACGGCCAAGCCCTTCGCGAGAGCCACGGCGGAAATCGCGACCCCCACCGACGCGCTCGGACCGACACGCAGCTTCGTCGCATCCGACCCGTTCAACGGCTTGCCCGCAGCCGACGTCCCCGTAGCCGTCGCAACCAGCGTCGCCAACCCGCTCGAGACACCCTTGACCGTGAACTGATAGCCGAAAGAGGCATCCTTCTTGAGCGAAACACCGCCACTCGCCGTAGAGGGCCGGCTTGTGATCGCCAGGAACGGCTGCTTCGAGACGAGCGAGACCGCGACCGCGCCGACCGAGCCGCCCGTCGCCGTCACCCTCACGATCACGTTCGTCGTCGCGCCGACGGCCACCTTTCCCTTCTGGGCCTGCGTCGTCACGGCCACCTTCAAGCCCGTCGAGGTCTCCCCGCCCTTCATGAGCGTGAACGAGAACGAGAGCGTCTGGGCCGGCGGCGACGGATAGGAGTTGCCCGTCGTCGGATCGACGGGCCCGGCGTCGCAGCTGAGCTGCAGAAAGGCATGGAACGTCTCCCGCGGCGCCGTGGCGGGGACGGGAGTGTCCTGCTGCGAGGTCGTCATGATCACCGACTGATCGATCGTCCCCGACTGGGTCGGCCTCCCGTCGGCGAACTGCCAGCCCGAGCGGTAGGTCGGGTTGGCCCACGCCGTGTGCCCGTACTGATCCATGACCCAGTACCTCGCTCTGGCACCTTCGTTGTGCGGGCACGCCATGTGGTAGGTAACGCGTGGCGTCCCGATCCAGAAGCCGTCGGAAAAGACCATGGTCGACGGCCCGACGAACTCGGCCGAACCAATCGGCGTCGCGGAGCCACCTTCGGCCGCTGCCAGGCCCCGCGCAGAGCCCGTCGCCAAGACGACCAACACACCCGCCAAAACCCACAGGAAAGCGACCCTCACGCCGCCACCCGGCTCGTCAGAATGGACACGATTTCGCCGGCCACGCCGAGCGGCAGTCTCACAGACCCCGATCAGCCCGTCAACTCTGGATCGCAGAACCGATAGAAGCGGCGGGAATCGAACTCCGGAAAGTCTCTTGCCATTCTGGTCATCTCACGGGGACTCGCACCGCTAGAACGGGTGTATTTGCCTGTGTTGTCCACCCGGCAGACGGCTCACAACCCGGAGGTCGCAGGTTGAAATCCTGCCCCCGCTATAGAAAAGCCCCGGAAATCGGGGCTTTTCGTGCCCTGACCTGTCCGGGCACATCCGCAAGCGGATACAACCTCTGGCGTGACGGCCGACCACTCTCGTCTCGCCCGGCTGCGCTTCGTCACGATCCTCGGTCTTCTCTCCGCCTTCGGGCCGTTCTCGATCGACCTGTACCTCCCGGCCCTGCCCGAGCTGACGAGTGAGCTCGGAGCCAGCCCGTCGGTCGGGCAACTCACTCTGACGGCGAGCATCGCCGGGCTCGCGTTGGGGCAGCTCGCCTGGGGACCGCTGAGCGACCGGTTCGGCAGGCGTCCGCCTCTGCTCGTCGGCCTCGCGGCCTACGTCCTGTTGTCGCTCGCCTGTGCCGCAGCCCCGACGATCTGGGCGTTGATCGGGCTGCGGTTGCTGCAAGGCCTTGCGGGCGCGGCGGGGCTCGTGATCGCACGGGCCATTGTGCGCGACGAGCACGAGGGCGTGGCGGCTGCTCGTCTGTATTCGGTTCTGATGATCATCACCGGTGCGGCTCCGATCGTCGCTCCGGTCGTCGGTGGTCAGCTGCTCCGAGTGACCGACTGGCGGGGGCTGTTCGTTGCGCTCGCCGCGGTGACTTCGGTCGTGCTCGTCGCCGCCACCCTCGGCCTGCGCGAAACGCTTCCACGCGCCCGCCGCAATACGAAAGGGCTACGCGAGACCGGGGCGACATTCGTCCTCGTCAGCCGCGATCGCCGGTTCGTCATCTACGCGCTGACGCTCGGGTTCGCCTTTGCGGAGATGTTCTCGTACATCGCCGGTTCGCCGTTCGTTCTCGAGGGCATCCACGGTCTCTCACCGCAGGAGTTCGCATTCGTCTTCGCGATGAACGCCATCGGGCTGATGGCGGTCAGCCAGCTGAATCGAGCGCTCGTGGGACGGGTCGGGTTGCGTCGGCTGCTCGGCCTCGGCGTGGCAGCGGGAACCGCAGCGGGCCTCTTCACTCCTTGTCGTCGTCCTCCTCGACGCGGGGCTCTCGGCCGTTCTCCCGTGCCTCTTCGTCGCTGTTTCGAGCCTCGGGGTCGTGATCCCGAATGCCACCGCGCTCGCGCTGACGCCGTTTCCACACATCGCGGGGAGCGCCTCGGCGCTCATCGGCGCGACCCAGTTCGCCTTCGGCGCCGTGGCGGCGCCGCTGGTCGGCGCGTTCGGGCAGGACACTGCGGTTCCGATGGCGGTCGCGATGGCGGTCTTCGGAACACTCGCGGCGATGCTGTTTCTCTCGAGCCGGCGGCTGGCGTGACGCTTTGAGGGGCTATCCCCATCCTTCGCCGCGTCACCCGCTCACGTCGAGGAAGACGGGGGAGCCCTCGCGGAGTGACGCTCCCACGGGAGGCCTCTGGTGCAGGACGAGCCCGAGTTGGTCGGGTGGCCCGCCGGCGTACACGCTGACGCGAGGGTCTAGCCCCAGTGCTGTGATTGCAGCGGTGGCTTCTGCTTCGGTCATCCCCACCAGGTTCGGGACCGTGGCGTAGACGGGCGCGGGTGGGAGAGGGGCGGTTGCTCCTCTCGCACTGACCGAGGCGATGATCGCCTTGGGGTTCGTACCGGGGTAGTCGGGCGCGCCGCTCTCCTTGAAGTGCACCTCGATCAGGTATGTCCACTTCCCGCTCTGCCACACATAGGACTCGACCGAGCCGGTCTTGTACCGAGCGTTGTGCTGTCGCTCTATCGTGCCCGTGTACCGGCCGGCGGTGAACGGCCTGGTCGAGCCCGCCTTGCCGTCATGCCGTAGGAGGGCCTGCACGACCTTCGCGGCGACCCGTCCCTGGTAGATCCCGAGATGGAATGCTTCGACTCCGGGGAGCTTCGAGGTGTAGGTCAGCATCCACCGGCACGGTGGGCCTCCGACGCCCGGCGCGTTGCAGAACGCCCCGACGTCGGCCTGGGTGACCCCCGGCGGGAGCTTGTTCGGCAGAACCGCACCAGGGGCGTATTGAGCAGCGGCAGCGCGCAGCTGGGCGAGGGGGAGGTTGAGAGCACTCCGGCTCGAGGTCGCCGACGCGCTCGACGCGAGAGCGAAGAACGCGACGGCCGCCGAGGCGACGATCATCGGGCAAGCTCCGACTCGAAGCCCGTGCGAGCGCTTTCTCCCCATGCGGGCGATCGTACGAATCCGCGAGTACGACAAAGTCTCCGGTGTCATGGGCGGGGCGGGCATTGCTCTATCTCGGCTAGCCGTAGGCGATTGCGCCGCCGCTGTTGCTTGCACCACCCGTCGCGGCAGCGGTTGCAGTCCAGTGGATGGCGCCGCTGGTGCAGGTTCCGTTCTTGATCGTGGTCGTCGCGACCGCCTTGGCGGCGCTCGTGAACTTGCCCGTCACCGTCACGGTACCCGGCTGCCCCTTCAACGGCCCCGAGTAACTGAAGGCGCCCGTTGACGAGACCGGAATCGCACGAGGGACGACCGCATTCAGCTTGTTGCACTTGAAGTTGCTCCGCAACGTCGCCCCGGCCTTGATCGCCTTCCCGCTCGACGCAACCGTGAAGCCACCGCCCGACTCGCCACCCTTCGGGTCCCGAAACGACGCTCCCGGCGTCGGAGAGGCTGCCTGAGCAACGGCGGACAACGCGAGCACGATCCCCGTCAGAATGAGCAGGACTCGGATCACTTTGAACCCTCCCCTTCGGCCGCCGGTCAGGAGGGTCGATACTCTCAATCGGCGCCATCTGGTGTCAACAGCGGGACGGGCTTCCGTTTCCTGCCTCGGGTGGAGTCCTCGGCTAGCCGCCGCTGATCGCGGCGATCACGTCGACGCGGGAGTTCTCGGTGAGCGGGGTTGTCAGTCCGGCTCGCTCACGGTCGACGTAGACGTTGATGTGATGGCGGAGCGCCGGGCCTGGCTCGCAGAGCCGGTCGCGCAGGCCCGGCCAGCGCTCGTCGAGTCGCGTGATTGCCTCGTCCACCGTGGTCGCGTCGACGTCGAGCCGGCGCGGCAGCTCGTGGAAGAGCGGCGGCAGCGTGGGGGGCAGGTGGATATCGGCCACGGTCAGGCGAGGACGGCGACTTCGACCGACGAGATCCCGGGTAGGTAGCTCGCGATCTCACTCCAGCTGTCGCCCTCGTCTGTGCTCCCGAACACCTGGCCGGTGCTCGTGCCGAAGTAGAGGCCCGGAGAATCGAAGGCGTCGATGGCCATGCCCTCACGCAGCACGCCGAGGTGCGCGTTGCTCTGCGGTAGTCCTCGGTCGAGGCGTTGCCAGCTCGAGCCCGCGTCCTTCGTGCGCCAGACGGCTGCCTTGCCGTCCGGCATGCAGCGCCCATGGCCCGGGTCGAGCGGGATCACGTAGAAGGTGTCACGGTCGTGCGGGTGCACCGCCGCCGCGAAGCCGAACTCGGTGGGCAGGCCGTCGCTGATCTCGACCCAGGACTGGCCGCTGTCGTCGCTTCGATGCATCCCGACGTGGTTCTGCTGGTAGAGGCGGTCGTGGTCGGTGGGCGACATCACGAGCTTGTGCACGCAGTAGCCCACCTCCGGGTTCTCGATCGGCCAATCGGCGCGCAACCCCTTGTTGCGCGGCGTCCACGTCGCGCCCGCGTCGGTGGTCTCGAAGATGCCGACTCCCTGCACGATCGCCCAGAAGCGCGACGCATCTTCCGGATGGGGCAGGATCGGGAGCATCCCGAGATGGCCGGGAGGTTGCATGGCGGGGTCGTTCCAACGGTCGCTGCCGGGTTGGCCGTCGAGCGTGCTGAGGAGCGACCAGGAGGCGCCACTGTCGGTGCTCTCGAACACGCCGACCGATTCGGCGCCCGCGAGCAGCCGGCCGTGCGCCGCCGTCAGCCCTGCAACCTTCGAAAGCTTCAGCGCGCTCTCGGCGGGATACGAGAGGCCCTCGCTCGAGAGCTCCCAGGTCTCACCGAGGTCGGTGCTGCGCCAGACGCCCGCACCGTGCCACTCGCTCGCCCCGGCGGCAAGGATCGACCCGGACGAGGGGTCGTAGATCGCGTGGTAGATCGGCCAGCCCTCGCAGAACGGGCCGCTGAGCTCCCAGCTACGGCGGTCGTTGCCGCTCCGCGCGAGGAAGAGACCCTTTCGTGTTCCTACGATCAGCATCGTCTGCGGCATCCTCACGCCTCCATCGTCCGGGTTCGGCAGAACTCTAGACGGCGAACCACAGGGAGATGGGAGCGATCAGGCGCGGGCGAGGAATCCAGCACGGAGCGACGGCAGCACGAGCAGCGCCGTGAGGGCGAGCGCGGCGAGCGCGAAGAGGGGTGCAAGGTTCCGCTGCGACTCGACGAGGCCGCTCTCGCCGACGGGGCCCTGACCGAGGTAGGAGCGGATCTCGTGTGGAGTCGCGCTGTCTCGTTCTCCTCGAACGCATGCCAGTGCGCACGTCGAAGCTTGGTCGACCGTCACGGTGCTCACGGAGACGTAGGAGTAGGGGCGGCCGGATGGCTTGTAGATGCGCTCACCCGGGGCCGCGATGCGCACGACGAACGGCTCGATGTGATGCTTCCGCAGGAGCCGCAGTGTCCCGTAGAGGCTGAAGTAGTCGCTGTCGAGGTCGCTGAAGACGACGAGCACGCGCTTGCGGGCGCCCGGGTTGAAGTAGCTGCGATCGGCGGCGAGGCTGAGGGTGGCCAGCGAGGTGGCGCGCGCCGCGGTGTACTGCACCGGCGGCGGCTGCATGATCCGAAGCGAGTGGTTGATCACGGCGTTGACCCCACGCGCGTCGCCGGTGGGGAAGAGGAGCGGCATCATCACGTTCGTCAGCGTCGCGACACCAGTCGGTATGTCGCGCAGCGCCGCATGCAGCCTCGAGCCGAGCGCCCGGGCCCGCTCCATCCGGACGACATCGCCCGGCGTGCGCGCCGCCAGCATCGAGCGACTGACGTCGAACGTGAGGTAGAGCTCGGCGTCGGATCGAACCGGCGTCGAGTCGGTGGTGCGGATCGTCGGCTGGGCAGCGGCGATCGCAACCAGCACTGCGAGCACGACGAGGCCGAGTGGGCGCGCGACGACGCGGCGAGCCCCGGCGGGCGCAGCGTCAGCTCCGAGCGGACCCGTGCTCCGGCGCGCTCGCGGAGCGCGAGCGTGACGAGCGGTGCGGCGAACGCGAGCCCGACGAGCGCGGCTTGCGGGGTCAGGAAGACGAGCTGAGCGAGCGGACGCCATCTAGAACCCCGTCCCCGGAGACCTTCACGACGGCGGGCGGGTTGCGTGGGGTGTTGTTTCCCTGCTTCCGCTTGCTCGGCGAGCCGGTTGCGCGCGCCTGGCTCTTCGGCCGCGGCGTGGTGGCGCGGAGCAGCACCTCGAGGTCGAACTTCGCGGTGGCGTTCGCTGGATCCCCGTGCGCCGCCTGCCTGAACGCGGCCAGAGCCTTCTCGAGCTCGCCCTCGCGCTGCTGCCCCGCACAGGCGGCGCCTGCCGCGAGCACGACACCGAGCACCGTGTCGACGGACTCGCGCGGTCGACGCGGCCGAGCGATGCGCGGAGTTGCTCGAGACGCTTGGTCGCCTCGAACTGCGCCCGGGCCTGCGGGTACGTCGTGCCGGGAATCACGTCGGCGAGCCCGGCGCGGTACGTCGCGTACGCCCGTAGCACGTCTGCGCGGGCGCGCGATCCCGAGGAGCTCCTCGCCTGTCCGTTGCACCGGCCCGGGCGACGACGGGGCCGCCGGAGCGAGCCCGCGCTGCCAGTCGGCCTGACCGTGCCGGAACGCGCCGGCTGCATCCGCGGTGCCGCGCGCGAGGGTCAGCGCTCCGGCCGCGAGCGCGAGCAGCACGATCCCGAGGCAGACGCCGGAGTACGGACCGCCGTGTCATCGACGTGCCCTCCCGGCGGTTGCGCCAGCGGAGAGGGAGGAGCGGTTCTGCAACGGCGAGCAGCACCGCGAGAGCGATCCCGAGCAGTACGAGCGGGAGGGCCGACGGGTCGCGACGAGATCGTCGGGTCGTGCTCCGGGCGCATAGACGGAGTTCGCCGCGTCCATGATGAACGCGGAGCCGCCGAAGTCGGAGAACTCCTTGGGGTTCCGGGTCGACTGCCCCACGGTCACGACACGCGAGCTTCATCCCGAGCTCGCGCATCCGCGTGATCGAGCGTGCCCACCCGCGGGAGATCCTCGGGCGCGTCGCGAAGGTCGCTCACGAGCACGATCTGGCCGGAGCGGGTGCCCGCGTCGCGCAGCGACTTGATCGCGACCGCCAGGCCGGACGAGAGCCGGGTGCCGCCGGTGAACACGCCGACCCAGGGGTAGTCGCCGGGAGCGGGATTCGGGAAGCGGCGTCCGGTCGAGCTTCGCCCGGGCGGCGATCTTGTTGTCCTGTTCGTTGATGTACGTGATCATCCGCTGCCAGCCGAGCAGCGCCGACGCAGGTGTCTCGGGCGGCAGCGCGACGTACGCGTTCTGGGAGGCGAGGACGAGCCCGGCCCGCTGGGAGGGATCGTTCGCCAGCGTGAGCAGCGACTTCGCGATCATGTTCGAGAAGCCGAGCGTGCTGGACGACACGTCGATCACGATCATCAGCCCGTTGCCGCCGCGGAGGGCCGCGGGCACGTTCGGCGACCTGCCCGCCGCGGGGACGAGGGCAACGGCCACCACGATCGCGAGCAGTGCAAGGACGGCGAGTGCCGCGCGCGTCCGGCGAGCGGCCGGTCCGAAGACGCGCGTGTCGACGCTCGGGATCGCCGACCGCGAGGAGCGGCCGAGCCGTCCGAGCGCGCGGATGCCCGAGGTCGACCATCAGCTCCGCACCCCGCCGTTCAGGGCCGTCCGCACCTGCGCTGCGAGGAGCGTCAGCGCCTCGGGCTCGGGGGCGCTCTCTCCCCAGGCGAGCGCACGCGTTCGCGCCTCGAGCGAGCGTGAGGGAATCTCACCGAGGCGGGTCGCAAGGTGGTCGAGCGTCCGCCGTCGTGCGGCTTCGTCCTCGCTCCGTGCCGCCGCCTCGACCTCGAGCAGCGAGCGCTCGAGGGGAGAGAGCTTCCGCCAGCGCCGTCGAGCAAGGAACGAGCGCGGCCACAGCACCGGCACGATCAGCGCGACTCCGGCAATTGCGAGCCCCGCTGCCGCCAGGAGCAACAGCAGCCGCAGCAGCTCGGGTGAGTACCGGAAGTGCGAGTCGAGCGGCGGCGGGGTGTCGATGATCGTGGCGCGCGCGGACGGGTCGGGGCGGAGCCGTGTCGAGACCTGCAGCGTGTCCCACGGCACGAGACCAGTGGGCGGTCTGCCCGTCGCCTGGTAGCTCAGCATGAAGGGCCGGAAGGTGACGGCACGGGTTCCGCTTCGCGGCGGCAGGCAGTCGCGCGTCAGGCACTGGAGCGATACCTTCGTGCGCAGGAGCGAGATACCGTCGTGGTGCGCGCGCGTTGGTCGTGGTTGCGACGACTCGGTACGGCCTGAAGTCCGTTCGCACGTGAACCGAGCTTGCAGGGACGGACCCGATCGTTCGTATAGATCTCGATCTCGGCCTGGACGGGATCGCCGAACAGCGCCGCGGTCGTCGAGAGCGCTCGCTTGACGGTGACGGGATCCTGCTGCAACGCGAAGGAGCTGCTCGGACGGCTCGAGGAGGACGATCGCTAGCACGGAGGCCACGACGAGGCCGAGAACGAGGCCGATTGCGAGCAGCCGGGAGAGCGGCGCATCCGTCAGGGAAGCGGTGCGGCTGCGGAAGCTCACCGAAAGCCTCGAATCCGGGCCAATCGTCCATCGGCCCACGTCAGGAACGCCCGGTGCACGGCACCCCGGTCGCTGCTCGTGATCGTGACGGGGTCGAGCTCGAGGTCGAGGAGCGCCTCGTCGAGCCGCGCGGCGCGCTCCTCGTTGGCGTCGCGTCGCGCGAGCGCCTCCCGGCGGCTGAGACGGACGAGCGCCGTGGCTCCGTCGTCCGGGCTCGCGAGCGGCAGCGTCACGCCGGAAACGTCGGGAAAGGAGCGCTCCCAGACGGGGTCCTGGACGATCACGGGGACGATGTCCCAGCCCGCCGCGCGAGCGTCGCGCAGGTGCGTCGAGCTCGGCGGTGGCAGGAAGTCGGAAATCACGAACACGAACGTGCCGGGCGGCGCACTGCCGGTCTTGCGCGAGAGGACGCCGAGTGCCTGGTCGAGGCTGTCGGTCGCCCCGCTCGTGTCACCGGCGGCGAGCATCGCGTCGATCGCCCGCCTCTGCGCATGATCCCGCCGCGCCGCGACCACGTCCGGGCCATCCGCGCCGGCCGAGGCGTAGCCGATCAAGGCGTTTGTCGCGGTGCCGCTCGCGACGATCATCCGTCCCGCTTCGCGCACCGCAGCCTGCTTGTCGAGCCAGGGGAGCCAGTCGGGAAACAGTGCCATCGACGGGCTGCGATCGACGACGACCACGACCCTGACGGCATCTTCCGCGAAGGTGTCGCGAACGACGAACTCGTCGATGCCGCGCGCAGTCGACAGCCGGGCCGACGCGGCCCAGTCGACGAGGCGGATCGCATCGCCGCGGCGATAGGGACGTGAGCTTGCGATCTCCGTCCCGGCGCCCCGACGCCGGCTCGTGCGGCCCGAGACGTCGAGCGCGCCGCCTCGGCGCGACGGAATCAGCGGGAAGACGAGGTCGCCGCTCAGAGTGCCTGGCACCGTGACCACGCGCTGGCTGGGCGTGATGGGCGAGTGCGATGCGAGGACGCAGGGAGTCCCGATAGCAGCGCTATCGGGACGACCGAGGACGAAACAGCGTGCCGTCCAGCGCGCCCAGACGGCCCGTGCCTCATGGTGGTAGGCGCTCCTCGATTCATTGCCCTCGCGTCGCCTCGGCTCCAGGACGTGGTGCGCGCTCGAGGCACCGCTCGAGCAGGCTCGCCTGCTCGTCGGCCGTCTCGGTGCCGAGCGCGTAGGTGTGAGAGAGCAGGAGGCGATGCGAGAGCACGGGCTCGACCAGCCGCTCGATGTCGTCCGGCTCGACGTGGTCGCGGCCACGCAGCAGCGCCATCGCCCGCGATCCGCGCTCGAGCGCCAGCGAGCCGCGCACCGACGCCCCGGTGCGCACGCCCGGCAGTTCGCGCGTCGCTCGCACGAGCGTCGATCACCCATTGCTGCAGCAGAGGGTCGATGTAGATGTCTTCGACCGCCCGTTGGAGCGCGCGCAGGTCGTCGATCCCGACGACGGGCTCGAGCCGGTCGAGCGGGTGGCCATGTCGCTGCGACTGGACGATCTCGAGCTCTTCGTCCTGTTGCGGATAGCCGAGCGCCGCCTTGAGGAAGAAGCGGTCGAGCTGGGCTTCGGGGAGCGGGAAGACGCCCTCGTGGTCGAGCGGATTCTCGGTCGCGAGGATCAGGAACGGGCTCGGCAGCGGGTGGGATTCGCCGTCGACGGTGATCTGGCGCTCGGCCATCGCCTCGAGCAGCGCGCTCTGGGTGCGCGGCATCGCCCGGTTGATCTCGTCGACGAGCAGGATGTTCGTGAACACGGGCCCCTGCTGGAACTCGAATGCGCGCTCGCGCTGGTCGTACACGGACAGCCCCGTGACGTCGGTCGGCTGCAGGTCGGGGGTGCACTGGATGCGAGCGGTGGTGGCGCCGTCGATCGAGCGCGCGATCGCCCGCGCCAGCACGGTCTTGGCCGTGCCGGGGACGTCGTCCAGCAGGACATGTCCATCGGAGAGGAGCGCGCACGCGACGAGCTCGATCTGCTCGCGCTTGCCGAGCACGACGCGCTCGATGTTGTCCAGCAGCGCCGTCGAAACGGCGCTCGAGCTGCTTCCGCCGCGAATCTGGATCGGCGGCGAGCCGGGCTCGAGTTGCTCCGGCTCGACCCGCTCCGAGTAGGCGTCGCTAGCCATGCGAGGTGTCTTCTCTGTTCTCTCGGGGAGACATTCTCGACAATCTACGTGGATTGCCCGGGTATGGGCGCGAAATGCTTGCCGGCGATGAGCGTGCGCCATCCGCCGTTGGTGGGAGACTGAGTGGACGTCGAGGTCTGCGTGGACGCCGCGTTCGCGGCAGGTGGGAGTTGGACGATGAAGGGCTCACAGAAGCCGAAGAAGACGGGTAAGAAGCCGGCTCAGAAGACGCTCAAGGAACGACGGATCGAGAAGCGCGCAGCAGCGAAGCAGTCGCGGTCGCTCGACGTCTGAACCGGACGCGATCCTGAGTCAGACAGAGTGGGCACCGAGCCAGCGCAACAGCGCGGTCAAGCTCGCAGTTGCCACGCACACCGAGGTGTCGGCCGCGCCATAGTAGATCCGGAGGGTGTCACCGTCGTCGAGTAGAAGCCACCCACAGGAGAACACGACCTGACTGACGTCGCCGGTTCGCTCGTACGAGGCGTCTGGTCCGAAGATCCATTCGTTCGAGCGGGCCAGCACCCGGTCAGGGTGGTCGGCATCGAGCAGCGCGAGCCCCAGTCGGTAGATGGAGCCGGCCGCGGTCAGGCGCACACCGTGGTACAGGAGCAGCCAGCCCTCGGATGTGAGGAGGGGCGGTGCGCACAGGCCCACTTTGTGCGCGTCCCACCAGGCGCCGTCGCGCGCGCCCAGGAGGACCGCGTGATCCCCCCAGTGGCGGAGGTCAGGGCTCCATGAGAGCCAGATGTCGGCCGTGTGCCTGGGCGTCACTGCGACGGGGCGGTGGATCAGTGCCCAGCGCCCGTCGAACGTGCGTGGGAAGAGTGCGGCGTCCTTGTCCTCAGGGGGCATGAGCACCCCGCGGCGCTCGTAGGTCCGGAAGTCCAGGGTGGAGGCGAGGCAGACGAGCGGACCGCCGACGGAGTACCCCGTGTAGACGATGAGGTGCTCATCACCGCAGCGCGTGATGCGCGCATCCTCGATGCCGAAGCGCTCAGCCTCCGAGGCGAGCGCCGGCAGCAGGCTGCATTCGGGCTCGATCACCCAGTCTGTGAGGCCGTCGATGCTCCGCGCCGGGCAGAGGTGGGAGATGCCGGTGCGGTCCTCGACGCGAACAAACAGCACGGTTTCGTCGTCCAACCGACTGACGCCGGGGTTGAAGACTGCGTTGACGGTCGAGGGCCACTGTGACGGTGTGAGGACAGGGTTCCCCCGATAGCGGTGCAGGAGGTGTCCGCGACCCGTCAAGAGGAAAGCTCCGCCAGCCGATCAATGAAGTACACATCACTCCGCCCGCCATGCGTCTTGCCGCTTCGCCCGAGATGAGGTTCATGCCCACGACACCGGACAACGTTCCACGCCTGCCTTCGGTGGCGCCTGCGCGCATCTCCGATGAGCCGATCGTGGCAGCCGGATCTGTGCCCGGATACGGCCCCATATTCAATGCAGGGGTGATCCAGCACGAGGGTGTCTTTCACCTCTTTGCCCGTGGCGTGCGGGACGGCTATCGCAAGAACGACGGGCCCGGCCCAACGTTCCTCGACTACGTCTCCGACGTGCTCGTTTTCACGTCGCTCGACGGCTGCGCGTACGCGTTCCAGCAGGTGCTTGCCGAGAGCTCGCCGGACGTGCTCGTCTACGAGGATCCAAGGGTGCAGCTCGTCCGAAGTAGGGGTGAGGAGCGATTCGTGATGACCTACACGAACCTGCCGCCGACTGTATCGGGGAGGCCCTGGAGGATCGGAGTCCATCGACTCGGGTTCGAAGGTGACCGGTTCTTCCTCAATCACACGTCCGGCCGCGTGGTTGGGCCGGACGGGATCCCGAACAAGGACGCCGTCTTGTTCAACCTCCACGACGGCAGGGTCGCGATGATCCACCGGGTCCACCCGAACATGCAGCTCGCGATCTTCGACTCGCTCGACGACCTCTGGGATCCCCCCCCGGGCTACTGGGATGCGCACCTTCATGACCTCGACCGCCACACGATGATCAGACCCTCCGGCGGGTCGCTCGGCGTTGGGGCAGGAGCTCCGCCGGTCCTTGTTGACGATGCCCTCCTCCTCTTCTACCACGAGCGCGAGGCGGACGGTCAGTACACGACCAAGGTCGCGCTGCTCGATCACGAGACCGGATTCGTGCGCTCGCTCCTGCCCGAGCCGATCATGCGTCCGCAGCTGTCATGGGAGCGCGAGGGAGACGTGGACGACGTCGTCTTCGTCCAGGGTGCGATCACGCAAGCGGACGGCACGATCTACCTGACCTACGGCGCGGCCGACCGCTGTGTCGGGGCGGCCACCGTCGTCGGCAAGGAGATCGTGGCCGCGCTTCGTGCAGCGGCTTGAGACAGGCAAGGTCCCGCGCGTCCTACGTGGTGACAGGCAGGTCACGCGTACGTCGGCAGCGATAGCGCTGCCGCTACCGTTTCGCGCGTCGGCTGGCGGAGGACGGCAGGCAACCCCGCCGTGTCAAGGAGCAGTGCTGCGCGGTGAAAGGCGAGTGTCGACTCGGCTCCTTCGTTGTCGTTTGTTGTTTCGTCGCCGAGCCCGTCGCAGCAGCCGCCGGTAGCGAAGTCGTACAGCGGTCGGTGAAGGCGATTTCGGCCCAGAAACCAGTCGAACGCCCGCTGCGCGCGCACTCCGTGCTCAGGCTCACTGGTGACTGCAAATGCAGCGAGCTCAGCCTCGACGAAGGCGGATGCGTCGAGGGGCTGTTCGTCCCCGGTTCCCGGCGCAGGTTCGGTGCGCCGGCGGCCACCATGGCCGGTAAGCCTGAGCGTTCGCGCGCCGAGCCCGGACTCGTTGCCAAGCCAACGCAGCGCCTCGAGGCCAGTCTCCGTCAGCTCGTTGCGGCCGAGCGCGACGCCGCCGACGATCAGGGCGTGCGGCAGCCTTGCGTTGTCGTAGGTGAGTGCGTCCTCGAACCAGTACCAGCCGTCCCGGGCGTTGGCTGCGTACGCCGCCGAGAGCTGCGCCATCACACGTTCCAGCAATTGCCGGCCTTCCGGTCCGAGCCGGTCCGGATCGAGCCGGGCGAGGCCGAGCGAAGCATAGGCGCCTGTGCGCAGCGATGCCTCCGCGGGCACGGTCCGGACGATCGCTTCGAGCAGTCGCTCGGTGGGGCCTACGACGGCAGGTACCCAGGCCGTGGAGAGGATCTCGCCGAGCGCCCAGATGGATCGTCCAACATGGTCGCCGTGATGAGGTTCGTCGAGCCAGCGGCGGTCGTAGCCCATGAAATTCCGCATGCCGGCTTGGGGATCGGTTGCGTCTTCGAGGAACGCAAGCGAGCGGTAGACGATCGAGGTCCAGACCTGTTCGTCGCCGCGGCGTGCGAGCTCGAGCGCGACAACCGCAAGCCGGGCAACGTCGTCGACGCAGTACCCGCTCTTGCGATTCGGGATGACGCCGTTCGCGTGTTGCACGATGCCGACGTCGTCCACGAGCGTCCGTAGATGATCTGTTCGTAGGCTCACGAGCCGCCTGTCGATGCCGGATACTGACCGGCGGCGGCGCGGCGCGAGCTCGACTGCCTCACGCAGCACGGTCGCCGTCGCTTCTGCTACCGATGGCCATGCTAGCCGAGCAGCGATCTTCCGAGCCTCGGCGCGAGCCGCCGCGAGCCGCTCTGGCTCTTCGATGTAGCGGCAGACGGCCTCTGCAAGCGCAGCGGGATCGGCGAACGGCACAATCTCGCCCGCCCCCGAGGCGAGGAGGTCTTGCGCGTACCAGTAGGGAGTCGAGACGACACCACAGCCGGCGGCAATTCCGAACGTGAGCGCTCCCGACGAGATCTGCTCACGCTGCCGGTACGGCGTCACGAAGACGTCAGTTGCCGCGAGGAGGTCAGCAATCTCCTCGATGCTGAGATAACGGTCGTCGAACTCCACATGATCCTCGAGACCCAAGTCGATCACCGCCTCCTCGAGCGCCAGCCGGTACCGCTCTCCTTCGCGATGTGCGACGTCCGGATGGGTCCGCCCGGCGATGACGTAGAGCACCTCGGGATGGCGCTCCACGATTGTCGGCAGCGCCTCGATGACGGTCTCGAGCCCCTTGCCCTCTGAGATCAGCCCGAACGTCGAGAGCAGGAAGCGTTGCTCGCCGGCGCCGTATGTCGTGCGCATGGGGGCATCGTGTCCATTGGCGCGTTCCAACGCATACGAACGTGCGCGCTGCGCGAGAATGGTCGGTGCGCCGTGCGGTACGACACGGACTTTGCCGTCGGGGCAGGCGCCGCCTTCGACGAGGAGACGTCGAGCAGCCTCTGTCATGACGATCACAAGCTCTGCTTGACGGCACAGTGCCGCCAGAACCTTCGCTTGATGGGGCGTCGGTTGCGACAGCACGGTGTGCAACGTCACGACGAGCGGTTGCGACAGCTCCTCGACCAGCGAGGCCACATAGTCGCCATCACGGCCGCCGAAGATCCCGTACTCGTGTTGAAGCAGGACGACGTCGACGTCGAGTCGGCTCAGGATCCGGGCAGCGCGCGCATAGTCGCCCCGCACCGCCTGGGCGATGGTCGCGGTGAGCCCTGGACGTTGCGGACGGGACGGCTCGTTCACGATCACGACCTTTTCGACTCGGTCGATTCCGTCCAGGCCAAGGAGGGCCGTACGAACATCGGCGGCGAACGCGCCGATTCCGCACGCGCGCGGTGGGTAGGTGGAGATGATCGCGGCGCGCACGGCCTGCCCGCGTCCCTTCCGTAGAGATTCCAGCGCGGCGCCGAAGCGTCAGCACAGCCGGTTCACTACCACCCTAGCCGAGACATCGAGCGGGAGGCGTTCCCGCGTTACAGAAGCGTGTCGCGCGGGTGCTTCTTCTCTTCCTCGCGCCACTGCTCCTGGTACGCCTCTGCCTCGGCGAACTCCTGCTCGGTGCGCTCCCTCGTGCGAGCGTCCTCGGGAACCGGATGCTCGCCCGCTACCTTCGACCGCCGAGTCGCCGCGAACGCGATCACGAGTAGCGGCACGGCAACGGCGGCGAGGATGATCCAGGGCAACACGCTCCGAGCCTATCTGCTCGTGTCCCCCTTTCGGGTGAACTTCTCCCTCGATCTGGCGATCTCTGTCACCCTTCGTAGAGTGGGAGGTATGGGGATGGGAGAGAAAGAGGTCACGCCGGAGAGTTGCGACTGCTGTGGCCGCGATGCGGAGGACTGCGGCATGCTCGACGTCGGCTGGGTCAGCGATTCGCGCGCGCTCGCAGGGGGCGGAGACTACTGCCGGATGTGCGCGCATCTCCTTCGGATCGCTCGGCTGGCCGAGCAGTGCGCCTGGTGCGAGATACCGATGGTCGAGGAAGAGCGCGCAGAGGCCGAAGGCTGGGGCTTCTTCGCCGACGCTCTCGGCGACCTCCATCCCTGCTGCCCGGCGTGCCTCGCCGAACATTTCGCGATCACATCCCGTTTAGGGACCCGGTTGGGCTCGTAGGGGCGATGCGCATGCGTCGCCCTCAGCGCGATGCGTTCTGAAGGTTCGTGCGGCACACCAGGGCGACGCATGCGCATCGCCCCTACGACAACGACTGCGCTTCTAGTTCCGGCTCGGGTCGGGCGGCATCCGCGCGAGAACCGCGTAGGCGCCTCCCTTGCGCTGCAGCACGGTGCTCCAGAGCGTTTCGGGCTCCGAGGTGAAGACATCCTCCGGGAGGGCCTGCCCGACGATCCACGACGACTCGGCGATCTCGCTCTCGAGTTGGCCCGGGCCCCAGCCGGCATAGCCGACGAACACGCGGGCGCGGGCCAGGCTGCCCACGTCGGCAGCGGTTTCGATCTCCCCCGGCAGGAATCCGATCGAGCCGAGCACGAGAACGCCTGCCTCGCTCGGGTTGCTGAAGTCTCCGAGCACGACGATGGCCTGCGGCTGTACGGGCCCGCCGACGTGGACGAGGTCGGTGTCGTCGACGAGCTCGGCCAGCGGCGGCACGGCATCGGCGACCGAAACGGCTGAGGGCCGGTTCAGGATCACGCCCATCGCACCCTCCTCACCGTGCTCGCCGACCAGGAGCACGCTGCGGCGGAAGTTCGGGTCGAGCAGATCGGGGGCGGCGACGAGGAGTAGGCCGCGGAGCGTTTCCACGACCGTAGTCTAGGATCCGCGCTATGGCTCGGAGCCAAGGCAGTCGGGTACGGCGATGAACTGGCGTTGCCGCCTGTTCGGGCACCGCGTGCCCAAGTCGCGCTGGTTCTTCCTCACAGAGCGCTTCCAGCGCTGCGAGCGCTGCGGCGACCGCGTCCAGTCGAAGTAGCGGCCGCCACAGAGAGGTCGCTCACTCTCGCATCAACATCGCGGCGGCTTCGCGCTCGAGGTCGATGTACGGCTCGCCGCTGACGTCGACTGCGACCCGGTTGATCGTGCCCCCGGTGAAGCTCCAGGGCTCCTTGCCCGGATAGTCGGCGGTCACTCCGGAGCCGCCGTCGCGGCCGATGCAGAGCCCTTCGCCGCCGATCGTAAACTTGCCGGGCTGCGTCTTGATCTGCGCCTCACCGACCTTCGTGTCACCGTGGAAAAGGGTCAGCGTGCCGTTGGCGACACCGGGTGGGTCCTCGCCGGTCTTGTCGAACGAGGCCCCCAGAATCACGTTCTCGCCGGTCGGGATGTCCTCCGAGGAGACGACGACCTGCTGCTGCATGCCGACGAAGTTGTAGACGTAGTGCAACCGGTTGTCCTTCACGTAGAGCGCGTGGCCGCCGAACAGCGAGCCGTGCGCGAACAGCACCCCCTCGGCACCCGCAGACGGGATGTCGACGAGGGCGCCGACCGCATACGAGCGGTTGCGGATGTTCACAGCCTGCGATTCCGGGATCTCCGCGGTGTGGGGGAAGTAGACGTAGCGGTTGCGCGGCGGTGAGAGGACGGGTCGCGGCGTCGTGAGGATCTCGAGCGGTGAGCGGTCGTCGAGCGGGAAGGCGCCGTTCGCGCCTGCCTCCGCGAACCAGAGGTTCACGAGCTCGCGGAGCTTGTCCGGATTCTCGGCGGCGAGGTCGTTCAGCTCGGAGCGGTCGATATCGGTGTGGTACAGCTCCCACTCGTCGTCGTTGAAGTGGCCCCAGCCGGCGACCGTGGGATGGTTCGTGACGGCCTTCCAGCCGTCATGCCAGATCGCCCGGGAGCCGAGCATCGCGTAGAACTGTGTCTCCCTCGCCGACGAGGCGTTCGCGTCGTCGAAGCTCGAGCGCATGCTGGCTCCGTCGAACGCAACCTGGGTGTGGCCCTTGATCGCGTGCGGCGCCTCGATCCCCAGCACGTCGAGGACGGTTGGTACGAGGTCGATCGCGTGGTGGTACTGCTCGCGAACCTCGCCCTTCGCCTTCATGCCCGCGGGCCACGAGACGATGCAGGGGTCGCTCGTGCCGCCGTTGAACTCGTAGCGCTTCCACATCTTGAACGGCGTGTTGAACGCCATCGCCCAGCCGTTCGGATAGTGGTTGTACGTCTTCGTGCCGCCGATCTCGTCGAGCAGAGGCAGGTTGTCCTCGACGTGGTCGGGCATGCCGTTCGTGAGCTTCATCTCGTTGACGGATCCGTTCGGGCCTCCCTCACCCGAGGCTCCGTTGTCGGAAACGAGGATCACGAGCGTGTTGTCGCGCCAGCCCCACTCCTCCAGGAAGCCGAGCAGGCGCCCGATCTCCGCGTCGGCGTGAGCGAGGAAGCCGGCGTACACCTCTGCCATCCGGCAGAACAGCGTCTTCTCGTCGTCGGAGAGCGAGTCCCATGGTCGGGTCACGTCGAGCATCGGGAACGGCGTGCCGTCAGGCCCCGTGCGCGTCTGCGAGGTTCCGATCGGGTTGAGCGGCGGCAACGCTGTCTCGGGCGGGACGAGCCCGAGCTCCTTCTGTTTCGCGAGCGTCTGTTCACGCATCGCCTCGTAGCCCATGTCGAAGCGGCCCTTGAACTTCTCGATCCAGTCCTTCGGTGCGTGATGCGGCGCGTGAGCGGCGCCCGGTGCGAAGTAGAGGAAGAAAGGCTTGTCGGGAGCTATCGCTTTCGCATCACGGATGAACTCGATTGCCTTGTCGGTCAGGTCGACGGTGAGGTGGTAGCCGTCCTCGGGCGTCTTCGGCTGATCGACCAGGTGGTTGTCGTAGAAGAGGTCGGGGTACCACTGGTTCGTCTCCGCTCCGAGGAATCCGTAGGAGCGCTCGAAACCACGGCCCGACGGCCAGTTGCGCCTCGTCGAGGCGAGGTTCATCTCGTCCTCCGGGGTGAGGTGCCACTTGCCCACCATGTAGGTGTTCCAGCCGAGCTCGCCGAGGATCTCCGAGAGCATGCCGTTCTCGCGCGGGATCGTCCCGCTCGCGTTCGGGAAGCCGATCGCACCCTCGGTGATGCAGGCCATGCTGTTGCGCGTGTGGTTGCGGCCCGTCAGGAGGCACGAGCGCGTCGGGGAGCAGAGCGCTGTCGTGTGCCATTGCGTGTAGCGCACGCCGTCCGCGGCGATCTTGTCGATATTCGGGGTGTCGATCGGCCCGCCGTAGCAACTCATCGCGCTGAAGCCGACGTCGTCGAGCACGATGTAGACGACACTCGGCGCCCCGTCCGGTGCCTTCGGCGGCTCGAACGGCGCCCAGTCCGGCTCGGAGTCCCTGATGTCGACGTTGATTGTGCCCTTGAACGGTGCGCTCACAGTGGGACCTCTTTCCCTCGTCAGGCGTTGTCCGGGACCCTATTCGATCGCGCCTGACCGCTTCAAGGCGAGGTCTGTGTTGATCTGGTTACGACCTCGTGCACGGCATCGGAGTAGTTGTAGACGTCGGTGAGCTTGACGTCGTCGAGGTGGGCGCGTGCCCGCGGTCTACCCAGGTGCAGCAGTTCTTTCGCTGTCACGATCACGTCGTCTCACGACGATCAAGGTGTCGATGCTGAGTGCGAAGATCCAAAGCGGGAAGAGCAGCCCGATCCACCCGAAGAAGAAGACGGCAACGACGAGCAGCACCGAGATGATCGAGCCGCTGACGGTAAGCCAACGGGGAGCTGCCCCGGTGCGCATCAGAATCACAGACGCCGCAGTCGTGAACACGCCGGCCATCTGCAGACCACCATCCAAGAGCTGATTGCAGATGTTCCGGCCGGCTCGCCACCAGTCCGGGACGGCGGCGGTCACGCCGAAGGTCTGCGGGCCGGGCTGGAGGCTCAGGACAAGTCCGGTCGCCATCGCCTCTGCCGAGAACAGCATTGCGACGAAGAGCAAGCCGCTTCCCAGGAAGACCGTCTGAAAGAAGCGATCCTCGCGATCACCGACTCGATCGCGTATGACGCCGACAAACCAGAGGAATGCGACCCCGGCGAACGGCACCAGCGAGAGCGAAACCAGCAGGATCTCCCGCTGCGGCGACGTCATCAGAAGATCAGCCGAGTCAGCGGGATGCGCCGGCAGCGCGAAGTAGATCGTCACTATCGACACCGACGAGAGCACCGCGAACACGATCCCCGCATACGCCGCCGACCGCGGCGTCCGCAACGAACGCTTCTCCAGGCCTAACGGAGTAGCGGAGGTGTCGCTCGGGGTGGGCATTCTGGCACGAGCTTACGGCCCCGCGCGTTCATCTGCGATCGTTGCGAGCCGCGGCGTGCGCGACGATCGCGATATCGGTCTACACCCCGCCGACCGGGGCTCCTTGGTGCGCAGGGGCCGCGCTCGGCACCTGTGGCGTCTCGCTTGGCTGAGCGGGCTTGAGCCAGGCCGAGGCAACGTACGAGACGACGACGGCGACGATCACGATCGGTGTCAGCGCGAGCGCATCGGCCTGGAGGAACAGCACGACGATCAGGACCGACGTCAGCGGCAAGCCGAGCATGGCCACGGTGACTGCGCCCATCCCCATCGCGGCGCCCGCGATCATCGGCAGGCCCCAGAGGTGGGAGAGCGCGATGCCACCAGCCGCGCCGATGAACATCCCGGGAAAGATCGGGCCGCCGCGGAAACTGCTCAACGAAAGGCTGTACGCGAGGCCCTTGCAGACGACGAGCAGCACGAGCGAGCCCACGGTCCAGCCGGCGGCGCCCTGGATCAGCCCCGGGAGTGCATCCTGCCCGGAGAAGAGCACCTCCGACGCACTCTTGTCGGACCCCTCTTCGAACACGATCGCAAGGACGCCGATCGCAAGCCCGACCACGGGCATCAGCAGCACCATGCGGCGCTCGACGATCTCCTGGAGGAGCAACGCGAGCCGCCGGATGCCGGCCCCGAGAACCGCTCCGGCAAGGCCAATCGCGATCGCCCACAGGAATTCGGCACCGGTAGGTGTGCCGAACGCCGGAATGTCGGGCACGGCGAGGGAAAATGTGCCGTACCCGGTCCAGCCGTCCAGGCCCACGAAGATGAGAGCGCCGACGCCCGCGGCGAGGAGGCCGGGCATCAGTACGACCCCCATCATCGCGCCACCCAGACCGACCACCTCCATCATCAGGAACGCGCCCACGATCGGTGAGCCGAGGAGCGTGCTGACGGCCGCGAAGCTCCCCGCTGCTCCGATCACCACGCTGGCGGTCTGCGGCGCGTCTCGCTTGACCAGGTGGATCGCGAGGACGCCGATGCCGCCGCCGATCGCGATCAGCGGCGCTTCGGGGCCAAGCACGACTCCGAGGCTCAGCGTGGCGAGTGACGCGATGATGATGCCTGGAAGATCGATCGGGCGAACCGCGCCTGACTTGAAGCCCTCGGCAGGCTTGTGTCCCGACGTGCCGGGCAGGTAGGTGATCGTGAGAGCGACAAGGAGCCCGCTGAGCGCGAGCCAGGGGAGAGGCCACAGGAGCGGCGCACTGTCGAAGCCGAGGTCGCTCGGGAGGGTCGAGAAGATGTACTCCTGGAGTGCGGCGATGGCCTTCAGGAAGGAGTAGGCGACGACCGCGACTACCACGCCGACGACGGCACCGAAGACGAGCAGTGCCAGGTAGCTCCGGCTTCTCAGGAGTGATGCGGGGTCGGGGGGAGACGAGGGCAGTGATTCGGTGGGCATTGGCGCACCCTACGCGGTGGCGCCGACGTCGTCGCGGTCCGTCCTCGCCGACGGGGATACTCCTTCGATGGTCAGGCTTCGGCCGCCCCCTCCGACCAGAATGGAGATGTCGCTGTGACTAGTTTGATCCAGAAGGAGCTCGGCGAGTTCGATGCCGCCGTGGCGGATTTCAACGACCCGAGCCAGGAATGGAGACGGCTCTTCTCCGAGCTGCTCGGGACGTTCTTCCTCGTGCTCGTCGCCGCCGGCGGCGGCATGATGGGGCAGGCGTTTCCCGACACGATCAGCCGCACGGCGGCGGTGGTCGCGCCCGCGCTGATGGTGATGGGAGTCATCCTCTTCATGGGCAGGGTCTCGGGCGCGCACCTCAATCCCGCCGTGAGCATCGCGTTCTCGCTCCGGGGGGACTTTCCGTGGCGACGCGTGCCTGGCTACGTCGTAGTCCAGCTGATCGGCGCAACGCTCGCCGTGCTGTTCCTGCGTGCCGTGATCGACGTTTCCGGCACGTACGGCTCGAACTACGTGGCCCCGGGCTACTCTGGCGGTGATGCGTTCCTGATGGAGGCGGTGTTGACGCTAGGTCTCGTCAGCGTCATCCTCGGCACCGCTTCCGGCGCGCAGAACGTCGGCGTTTTTGGCGCGCTCGGTGTAGGCGGCTATATTGCGCTGGCCGGGCTCTGGGGGAGTCCGATCTCGGGCGCGTCGATGAACCCCGCGCGCACCTTCGGCCCTGACCTCGTCGGCAAGGACTTCAGCGACTACTGGGTCTACGTCGCCGGCCCGCTCACGGGTGCCGTGCTCGCGGTCGGAGCGGCGTGGATCCTGAGGGGAGCCGGCGGCGGCAAGTCGGGCTCGGGTGCCGCCCAGGGAGCGCTCGCGACGGAGGTCAAGCGTCCCGACAAGGAGTGAATCAACGATCGAGCGCGTCGCGCAGTGAGGAGACGTAGGCCCTGAGCGCATCAGGCCCCTCCTCTGCAATCTGCACGGCGCGGGAGCCGACGACGATGCCGTCCGTGAGATCGGCCGCGGCGCGCGCTTGCTCCGGCGTCGAGATCCCGAAGCCGGCGTAGAGCGGCAGGTCGGTGATGGCCCTCGCTCGGGTTGCCAGAGCCGAGAGGGCGTCCGACAGCTCGGCGCGCGCTCCTGTCGTGCCGGTGAGGGTGACGAGGTAGAGCCAGCCGTCGGTCTCGGCAGCGGCGAGCGCGATGCGCTCGTCGGTGGAGGTGGGGGCGACGAGCTGGATCCGCTTCAGCTCGGGGCGCGAGCCGGCGGCGGTGTCGGCGATGATGAAGCTCGTCGCTCCCGCAGCGCGGGCATCGGCCTCGAACCGCTCCCAGCCGTACGTCTCGAGCAGCGATGCATACGTCATCGGGATCAACGGCGTGTCGCCGACGAGTGCGCGGGTGGCCGCAAGGCACTCGAGGCAGGCGGCCGTGCGCATGCCCGCCGCGAGCGCCTTCTCGGCCGCTGCGCGAATCACGGGCCCGTCGGCGAGCGGGTCGGAGAACGGGAAGCCGATCTCGACGATGTCGGCGCCTCCCGCAACGGCCGCCTCGGCGAGCCCGGGCGTGTCCGCGCCGGCCATCAGGTAGATGACGAGGGTCTTCCGGCTCACGACGCCTTCTCCAACGCCGCCAGCACCTCGGCGAGATCCTTGTCGCCTCGGCCCGAAAGGCACACGGCGATGTACTCCGCGTCGATCTGCTCGACGACCGCGAGCGCGTGCGACGACTCGAGCGCGGGGATGATCCCCTCCAGGCGCGACAGCTTCTGGAACGCGTCGAGCGCCTGCTCGTCGGTGCACGGGAGGTACTCGGCCCGGCCCGTGTCGCGCAGCCAGGCGTGCTCGGGGCCGACGCCGGGGTAGTCGAGCCCGGCCGAGATCGAGTGCGCGTCGGCGATCTGGCCGTCTTCGTCGGCGAGGATCGACGAGCGCGAGCCGTGCAACACGGCGGTGCGGCCGCCGCCGAGCGACGCCGCGCCCGCGGCTTCGACGCCGATCAGCCGGACGTCGGGATCGTCGAGGAACGCGGCGAACATCCCGATCGCGTTCGAGCCGCCGCCGACGCAGGCGACGACCGACCTCCGGCAGCGCGCCCTCGGCCTCGAGGAGTTGCGCGCGGGCCTCGCGCCCGATCACCGACTGCAGCTCGCGGACGATCTCGGGGTACGGCGCCGGCCCGACGCACGAGCCGATCACGTAGTGCGTCGTCTCGACGTTCGTGATCCAGTCGCGGATCGCCTCGCTCGTCGCCTCCTTCAGCGTCCTCGTGCCGAACTCGACGGGGTGGACCGTGGCGCCCATCAGGTGCATCCGCTCGACGTTCGGCGCCTGCCGCCGCATGTCTTCGGAGCCCATGAAGACGACGCACTCGAGGCCGAAGCGGGCGCAGGCGGTGGCGGTGGCGACGCCGTGCTGGCCGGCGCCGGTCTCGGCGATGATGCGCGTCTTGCCGAGCCGTCGCGCGAGCACGACCTGCCCGAGCGCGTTGTTGATCTTGTGGGCGCCGGTGTGGTTGAGATCCTCGCGCTTCAGATACAGCCGCTTGCCGGGCGCAAAGCGCGGGGCAAGGGTGATCGGCGACGGCCGCCCCGTGTAGGTGCGGCCGAGGAACTCGATCTCGGCGAGGTAGGCGGGGTCGGCGAGCGCGTCGGCCCAGGCCGCCGTCAGCTCGTCGAGCGCCGGAATCAGTGTCTCGGGCACGTAGCGGCCGCCGTAGGGGCCGTAGGTCTCGGTCGTCGTCATGAGCGGGCTGCCTCCACGTATCGCCTCATCTTGTCGTGATCCTTGATCCCGGGCGCCGATTCGAGCGACGACGCGGCGTCGACCGCCCAGGGCTGGACGGCCGCGATCGCTTCTCGCACGTTGTCCGGGCCGAGCCGGCCGGCGAGCACGATGCGCCCTTCGGCCGCCGCTGCCGCGTGCCAGTGGTCGGGATCCG
This sequence comes from uncultured Thermoleophilia bacterium, assembly GCA_963829285.1. Classification (GTDB taxonomy): domain Bacteria; phylum Actinomycetota; class Thermoleophilia; order Gaiellales; family Gaiellaceae; genus Gaiella. Next base: position 658,418 of record CAWHHW010000005.1, read on the forward strand.
TGCCCTCCCAGGGAAGGTCGCGCACGCGCGCCACCTCGGTGTCGCCCCGCAGCAGCGCCGCCTCGCGGCCGCGCACCTTTCCTTCCTCCACCGTGTGCACCTGGTCGAGATCGGCCTCGGTCTCGCCTGCCTCGCCGACCCAGACGGCGACCGACAGCATCCCCTCCGGTACGGGCAGGACTGCGGTCGCCGCGCGGGGGCTCTCGGGCACGAGGATGAAGCCGGCGAGGTCGGCTCCTGCCTCTGCTGCCGCCGCGACGTCCTCTTCGCGGGTCAGGCCGCACACCTTGACGAGCGGGCGCGAGAGCAGCTCCCGCAGCTTCGCGGCCGGGTCGGCGGCACGCATCAACGTCGAGCCGACGAGGACGGCGTCGGCGCCTGCGAGCTCGGCCGCGGCTCCCTGGGCGCGCGTCTGGATTCCGCTCTCGGCGATCACGATCCGGTCCGGCGGGAATCCGGGCCACGAGCTCGAGCTGCGCCGCAGCGGTCGATCGCGAAGGTCGAGAGGTCGCGGGCGTTGACACCGAGCACGGGGGCGCCGAGCGCAATCCCGCGGTCGAGCTCGTCGGCGTCGTGCGCCTCGACGAGCGTGTCGAGGCCGAGGCTCGGCGGCGACCTGCATCAGCCGTGCCGTCTCTGCGTCGTCGAGGTCGCGCAGGAGCAGAAGCGCGGCGTCGGCGCCGGCTTCCTTGGCGGTGCGGAGGTGCTCGTCGGTCGAGAAGAAGCCCTTGGCGAGGAGTGGCGCGGTCGTCGCCAGCGCGGGCCGCGCGGAGGTCGTCCCAGGTGCCGCCGAAGCGTTCGTCGACGAGCACCGAGATCGCAGCCGCGCCGGCCGCCGCATACGCAGGTGCGATCAGGGCCGGGTCGGCGTCCGGGCGCAGATCGCCGGCCGACGGCGAGCGCCGCTTGATCTCGGCGATCGCACCGAGCCCGGGCTGCGCGAGCGCGTCGTTGAACCGGCCCATCAGAGCCTTCCCTTGTCCGAGCGCTCGCTGTTGTCGTAGGGGAGAGGCGCATGCCTCTCCCGTCGTGTGCCGTGCGGCACAAGCGGGCGACGCGTGCGCGTCGCCCCTACGACAACAACCGTGCTCATGCTTCTCCCCGAGAGAAGGCAATGAGCGCCTCGAGACGCTCCGCCGCCGCCCCCGAGTCGATCGCCGCGGCACCGACACCGAGCCCGTCGCCCAGGTCGTCGGCAAGCCCTGCAGCGACGAGCGCTCCCGCAGCGTTCAGCAACACCGCGTCACGGCGCCCGCTCTTCTCGCCCGAGAGCAGCGAGCGGATCGTGGCGGCGTTCTCGGCGGCCGAGCCGCCTCGCAGCTCGTCCGGATCGGTGGGGTAGATCCCTAGCTCGCGCGGATCGAGCTCCCACTCGCGCACGTCGCCGTCGACGACCTCGACGATCGAGGTTGGTGCCGAACGGAGAGATCTCGTCGAGGCCGCCGTCGCCGTGCACGACGAAGGCGCGGCGTGCGCCCAGGTCGGCCAGTGCCTCGGCGTAGATGCGCGCGAGGTCGGCCGAGTAGACACCGAAGACGCCGTCGCAGGCTCCGGCCGGGTTCGCGAGCGGGCCGAGGATGTTGAAGACGGTGCGAATGCCGATCTCCTGGCGCACGGGCGCCACGTGGCGCATCGCCGGGTGATGGGCGCGGGCGAACATGAAGCCGAAGCCGAGCTCGTCGATCGACCGCGCGATCTGCTCGGGCGGCTGCTCGATCGCGATGCCGAGCGCTTCGAGCACGTCCGCGGAGCCGGCGGCCGAGCTGGCGGCTCGGTTGCCGTGCTTCGCAACCGCTGCGCCTGCCGCTGCCGCTACGAGCGCCGCGGTGGTGGAGATGTTGAACGTGTTCGCGCCGTCGCCGCCGGTGCCGACCACGTCGACGACCGGCGAACGCTGCGGCGTGACGGGGACGACGTACTCGCGCATCGCCTCGGCGAAGCCGGCGATCTCGTCGGCCGTCTCGCCCTTGGTGCGCAGCGCGACGAGGAAGCCGGCGATCTGGGCCGGAGTCGCCTCGCCGTCCATGATCGAGCCCATCAGCGCGTGGGCGTTCTCACGGGTCAGGTGGTGCCCGTCGAGCAGCGTCTGGATGGCCGGGCCGACGATCACCGCGCTCCAGGAAGTTCTTCGCCATCGCCGGCCCGAGCGGCGTCAGCACGCTCTCCGGATGGAACTGCACGCCCTCGATCGCGAGCGACTCGTGGCGCACGCCCATCACCTCGCCGTCCGCGGTGTGCGACGTGACCGTGAGCTCCGCCGGGACCGCGACCGCGGCCAGCGAGTGGTAGCGCCCGACCTCGACCTCGTCCGGAAGGCCCTGGTAGACGCCGAGGCCGTCGTGCGTGATCATGCTCGACTTGCCGTGCAGGAGTGCCTTTGCCTGCCCGACCTCACCGCCGAACGCCTCCACGATGGCCTGGTGACCGAGGCAGACACCGAGCGTCGGCATCGCCGGGCCGAGCGCGCGGATCAGCTCGATCGAGACTCCGGCGTCCTCCGGCCGGCCGGGACCGGGGGAGACGACGAGCCGGTCGAAACCGCCCCCGCGGGCCTCCTCGACCGTGATCGCGTCGTTGCGGACCGTGACGACCTCGGCGCCCAGCTCCTCGAACAGGTGCACGAGGTTGTACGTGAACGAGTCGTAGTTGTCGATCATCAAAATCCTCACGAGCCGAACTCCTCCTCCGCCAGGTCGATCGCGGCTTCGAGCGCGGCGAGCTTCTTCAGGCACTCCTCGTGCTCGGCCTCGGGATCCGAGTCGGCGACGACGCCGGCGCCCGCCTGAAGGTAGGCGACCCCGTCGGCCATCACCATCGTGCGCAACGCGATGCAGGCGTCCATCGTCCCATCCGGCAGGGAGTACAGCACGGCGCCCGCGTAGGGGCCGCGGCGGAACTGCTCCAGCTCGGAGATCAGCTGCATCGCACGGATCTTCGGGGCGCCGCTGACGGTGCCCGCCGGGAAGCAGGCGCGCAGGACGTCGAACGGGGTGACGCCGTCACGCATCTCGCCGACGACCTCCGAGACGATGTGCGAGACGTGCGAGTAACGCTGGACCTCCATGTTGCGGGCGACGTGCACCGTGCCCGCCTTGCAGACGCGAGAGAGGTCGTTGCGGCCGAGGTCGACGAGCATCACGTGCTCGGCGCAATCCTTTTCGGACGAGAGGAGGCGTTCGACATCGCCCTCGGTCGGCTCGGTCGTACCGGCGATCGGCGTGTAGCTCGCATGGCCGTTCTCACAGGCGACGAGCCGCTCGGGCGAGGAGCCGACGAGTGCCAGCCCGTCGAGCTCGAGCAGGAAGAGATACGGCGAAGGGTTGACGCGCCGCAACGCCCGGTAGACCTCGAGCGGCGACGCCGACGTCGGCCGCTCGGCCCGCTGCGACGGGACGCACTGGAAGACGTCGCCGGCGACGATGTGCTCCTTCACCGTCTTCACCATCTCGACGTAGCGCGCGCGGTCGGGTGAGCGGCGGATCGGGGCTGCGGTGCCACGGGGCTGCTCCCTCCACTCGATGTCGGCGGCGAGGCGAGCCGCGACCTCGACGGGGTCGCCGGCGAGGACGTCCGCGGTGCCGGCGCCGTGGTCGAACCGGACGAGCGTCTCGCAGACGATGAGGCGGCTTTCGGCGAAGCCGCGCCCCTCGTCCGGTAGCGGCACCGTCGGCTCGAGCTTCGCGATGTGGTCGTAGGAGAGGTAGCCGACGATCGGGAGCCCGAGCTCAGCAGCTTCGTCGAAGTCGACGAGGCGCGAGCCGGCCCCCATCCACGAGTTGCGCCCGAGCATCCCGCGCTCGACCGATTCGAGGATAAAGCTCGCGGTGCCCGCGTCCCGCAGGCGCAGGTAGGCACCGAGGGGCGTGAGGAGGTCGGTGTTGATCGTCGTTGTCATCGTGATGTGTGGTTGCAACAGTGTGTTCGAAAACGAAAAAGACCTCCGCGGAGGTCTTCGAAGGGCGAGGTGGGTTGTCGTGCCGCTTTAGCGCACGCTCCCGCATCGCCCGTGGCGCCACCAGCTGGGGGTCGATGCGGAAGTCATCGAGGCCAGCCTAGCGGCAGAGGGCTGCCCGGGCAAGACGGACCCGGCTCGGTACGCTGGCCCTGTGACCCGCTCTGTGATCGTGGCCGCTGTCCGCACGCCGTTTTGCAGGCTGGGCGGCGGCCTTGCGAAGCACCCCGCCACCGAGCTCGGCGCTGTCGCGATCCGCGCCGGCCTCGAGCGCTCGGGTGTCGACCCCGCCGCTGTCGGCTACGTCGTGATGGGCCAGGTGCTTCAGGCCGGCGTCGGCCAGGCGCCGGCGCGGCAGGCGGCAATCGGCGGCGGGATCCCGAAGGACGTTCCTGCAGACACGATCAACAAGGTGTGCGCGTCGTCGATCCGGGCGATAGCGCTCGCCGACCTGCTGGTGCGATCGGGCCAGTACGAGGTCGTCGTCGCGGGGGGGATGGAGTCGATGTCGAACGCGCCCTATCTGCTCCCGAACGCCCGCTTCGGCTATCGGCTCGGGAACGGCGAGGTACTCGACCATCTCGTCTTCGACGGGCTCACGTCGACGTTCGACGGAGACCACATGATCGTCCAGGCCTCGCGCGTGTCGGCCGAGCTCGGGATCAGTCGCGAATCGCAGGACGGGTGGGCAGCGAGGTCGCACGCACGCGCCGCCGCGGCAGAGGATGCCGGACGGCTTGCGGAGGAGATCGTTGCGGTGGGTGAGGTCGAACAGGACGAAGGCATCCGGCGTGATACGACGGTCGAGAAGCTCGCGGCGCTCCAGCCCGTCTTCGATCCGGCCGGAACGACGACCGCGGGCAATGCGCCTGGCCTGAACGACGGTGCCTCGTGCGTCGTCGTCTGCTCGGCGGAGTACGCAGGTGCGCAGGGGCTCGAAGTGCTGGCGACGATCGCCGGCCAGGCGGCTGTCGCCGACGACTTCGCGTATCTCGCGCGGACGCCGGCGCGGGCCGGCGCCCTTGCTCTTGCGCAGGCCGGCAGGACGACCGCCGACCTGAAGCGGGTCGAGATCAACGAGGCGTTCGCATCCGTGGCGAGCCATTCCACGGGCCTGCTCGGCGTCGACGAGGAGATCGTCAACGTCAACGGCGGGGCCGTGGCGCTCGGGCATCCGATCGGCGCCTCCGGCGGCAGGATCGTGACGACGCTCGTGCACGAGCTACGGCGCTCCGGCGGCGGGCTCGGCCTGGCGGCGATCTGCTCCGGGGGCGGCCAGGGCGACGCGCTGCTGATCGAAGCTTGATCCGCATCGCTCTCATTGCGGTCGCCGCGCTCGCCTTCACCGGTGCCGCGCAGGCCTACACCTGCCCGGCGACACCACTCAGCGAGCGTATCGCGGCGGCCGACGCTGTCTTCGTGGGCCGCTCGACCGGGTTCACGCCGGTTGAGGGCAGCGGCGTTCCTCAGCGCGTCTACCGGTTCGAGGTCGACCAGGAGGTCAAGGGCAAGCTCGGCCGCACGGTCGACGTCCGGATCCCGGTCAGGCGGGTCAACGGCGGTCAGCCGATCCCGCTGGACGTCGCCGCCGGGATCCTGATGGGCCGAACGGGCGACGAGTGGTACACGACGCGGTGCGGGATCACCGATCCCGGCGCGGTGCTCGCCGAGGTCGACCAGCCGCGCGGCAACGCGGTCAAGCTCCTGATCGGGATTCTGATTCTGGTCGGGGTGCTCGGCTACTCGATCCGCCGCGTGAGGCGGCGCGACCCGAACGCCTCGCTCCGTCGGTGACCGTCGATCCGCGGAGCGGGCGGCGATACCGGCCGCCGGGGCGCCGCCAGCCTCCGCGGTAGGCTTGGCGCATGGCCCGCGCAGCTGACGAGCCGGTCCGCCTCACGCGCATCTACACCCGTGGCGGTGACACGGGGGAGACCTCGCTGGGCGACGGCTCGCGCGTCTCGAAGCTCGACTCGCGCATCGCTGCGTTCGGAACGGTTGACGAGCTGAACGCGCTCCTCGGAGTCGTCCTCGCCGGTGACTGCCCGGCGAAGGTGCGACTCCGCTGGAACGGATCCAGAACGAGCTCTTCGACGTCGGCGCCGATCTCTGCGTGCCTCTCGTGGTCGAGGGCCGGCTGCGGGTCGAGCAGGCGATGATCGACGACCTGGAGCAGCTGTGTGACGCGTTCAACGAGTCGCTGCCGGAGCTGAAGAGCTTCGTCCTCCCGGGCGGCACGCCGACCTCAGCAGGGCTGCACGTGGCGCGCACCGTCTGCCGTCGAGCAGAGCGCGAGACGCTCCTCGCGGCGGGTGAGCACGACGTGAACCCGCTCGTCGCCGTGTACCTGAACCGGCTCTCCGACCTGCTGTTCATCCTCGCGCGGGCCGCGAACGCGCTCGGCCGGTGCGGACGAGCCACTCTGGAAGCCAGGGGCGTCGCGGCGCTGAGAGAGAGGCTCCGTCCCGTCCCGGAGTCGGCGGGTGAGGTCTTCCGCGTTGCTCTTCGGCTCGGGCTGACGTCGTTCGGCGGCCCGGTCGCGCACATCGGGTACTTCCGGCGAGGAATACGTCGCCCGGCGTGGCTGGCTCGGCGAGGAGCAGTTCGCCGAGCTCGTGGCCCTCTCGAACCTCTTGCCCGGTCCGTCGTCGAGCCAGGTCGGCATCGCGATCGGCGCTCATCGCGCCGGCAAGCTCGGAGCGCTCGCTGCCTGGCTCGGCTTCACGCTGCCGTCGGCGGCGGTTCTCACGGCCGTCGCGATCTGGGCGCGCGGCGTCGATCTCGCGGGGGCAGGGTGGGTGCACGGTCTCGAGCTCGCCGCTGCGGCGGTTGTGGCGACCGCCGTGATCGCGATGGCGCGGACGCTGGCGCGAGGGCCGCTTCGGCTCGGCGCTCGCGGCGGCCGCCGCAGCGGTCGCGCTCCTGCGACCCGGCTCTCCGGGACAGGTGGCTGACGATTCTCGTCGCGGGTGGGATCGGAGCCGTCGTCTTCCGCGGATTCGGCGGGGGCGCTTCCCCTGACGCTGCGATTCCCGGTCGGGCGTCGCACCGCGCTCGCCGCGGCAGCCTGTTTCGCCGGGCTGCTCGTCGGCCTGCCGATCGCCGCCGGTCTCGGCTCGTCCCATGTCCGTTTCTCTGGCAAGCACCTTCTTCCGCGCGGGCTCGCTCGTGTTCGGCGGCGGTCACGTCGTGTTGCCGCTGCTGAACGACGCCGTCGTCGGAGCAGGCTGGGTGTCGCAGCAGGCATTCCTCGCCGGATACGGACTGACGCAGGCCGTCCCCGGGCCGCTCTTCACGTTCTCCGCGTACCTCGGAGCGATTGCAGGCCCATCGCCGAACGGCGTCGCGGGAGCCGCGATCGCGCTCGTCTTCATCTTCCTGCCGTCGTTCCTGCTGCTGGCGGCGGTCCTGCCGCTCTGGTCGTCGGTGAGGGAGCGGGTTGCGGCGCAGGCGGCCGTGGCCGGGATCGGTGCCGCGGTCGTCGGCCTGCTGGCGGCTGCGCTCTGGGATCCGGTGCTGCGGACATCCGTCAGACGGCGTCGGCGACGTCGTCTTCGGGATCGCGCTCTTCGGCTTGCTGCGTCTCCTGCCGCCGTGGGCTGTCGTCGCGATCGCCGCCGTGGCCGGCGCTATCGTCTTCTGACTGTGGCGCGAGTGACAGCCCAAGGCAGGACGCTGCACGGTCGCCGGTGTCGCCGTGTGGATCGCACTCGCCGCAGCGTGTTTCGCCGACTTCGGCGCTCACCGTCGAAGCCGTTGTCAACGCGCTCGGCTGCGCCGTGCTCGTCGCCGTCTCGGTCACCGATCTCGAGCGCCGGATCGTGCCGAACCGGATCATCGTGCCCGCGCTCGGGGTGGCGCTCGTCGTCCAGACCGCGCGCGACCCGTCGGTCGAGTGGATCGCGGCCGCGCTCGCTGCCGGAGGCTTCTTCCTCGTCGCCGCGCTCGTCTATCCGGCCGGTCTCGGCATGGGCGACGTCAAGCTCGCCGCGTTCCTCGGAGCCTGGCTCGGCGCACCTCGTCGCCGTGGCGCTCTTCGCCGGCTCGTTGCTGGCTCTCGTGCCGGCGCTGGTGTTGCTCGTCATGCGAGGAGGCGCTGCCAGGAAGGTGGGGATCCCGTTTGCGCCGTTTCTTGGCCGGAGGAGCGGTGATCGCGCTCTTCTTCGGCGATGCGATCCTGGACTGGTGGCTTGGCTAGGGCGCTGCTCGTCGTCGCTGCCGCACTCCTTCTCGCCGGTTGCGGGGGAGGGGGGAGCGAGGACGCCGGCTCCACCGTGCCCTGCAGCGACGCGGCGTTCCGCGCCCAGGACGAGGAGCTGTACGTCACCCACGCCGTGGTCACGAACACGATCGCCGGCGGCGGCGACCCGGCGCAAGTCCTGCTCGATCTCCATCGTGCGCGGAAGGTGCTGGCGGGCTACCTCGACGCCCATCCACCGTGCGATGAGGGGTTGTCGGGCATCGCGACGACCGAGCGCGACGCGATCGCGGCTCTCGACGAGGCGATCGCCGCCCGCGAAGCCGGTGACGACGACAGCGAGCCGCTCGCGAGGGCGCGAGACGCGCTCGAGCAGGCGCAGAGCGAGCTGGCCGGCGTCCGCTGACTAGCGAGGTTTCCGGGGTCAAGGACGCGGCTGCACGTGCCGATGTTGCTTCTATGGAAAGCCTTGCCGTCGCGGTTCCCTCTCTCGAGGCCGATCGATCTTGCGCGGCTGACGCGGGTCTGCGCCGAGGCCGCCGAGGCGGCGACGCAGGCCGCGTCGCCGGCCGACGCGATCGACGCCGCTCTCGGGATCCTCCACGACCAGCTCGACGGAGCGGGTGCAGCGGCGTTCGTGCTCGAGCACGGGTTCCTCTGGTCGGTGGCTGTCCGCGGCTACGCGATGATCCCCGACGGGCTTCCTCTCGACCAGGGCGTGATGGGGAGAGTGGTGCGCGGCCGTGCGCCCGAGGTCGTTGTCGACGTGCTCGCCGACCCCGACTTCATCGAGGTCCTGCCCGGTGTCGTCTCGGAGCTCGCGATCCCGCTCGTGTCGGCGGCAGCGGCGTCGTCGGGACGATCAACGTCGAGACGATCGGCGCGGCTGCCGGTCGGCGGTGAGGCCGCCGTCGAGCCCCTCGCACGGGCGCTCGTCGGGCCGATCGAGGAGCTGCGCGAGGCGCGCGACGGTCGACCTCTCGTCGCTCGCCCGTCTGTTCGTCTACATGAGCTCGCTGCGCGACCCGCGCGCGATCGCGGATGTCGCTGCCCGCTCACTCGGGCGCGTGATTCCGGTCGAGACGAGCCAGGTGCTGCTGCTCGACGAGAACGGAGAGCTGGGCGAGTCGGTCGACTGGCGAGCCGCAGCAGGGAGGCCCGGAGCCGATGTCTCGCAGCGCGCTCGAGGCTCTCCGAGTGCGCATCGGCCCGGCGGCGGTGTTCGAGCTCCTCGACACGAGTGTAGCGAACGTGCCCGAGCTCGCCGGAACCCGCGTGCGGTCTGTGGTGCTGATTCCGTTGCGCGCGAACGGCGAGGAGATAGGCCTTCTCGTAGGCACGACTCGGTTCGCGAACGAGTTCGACCGGCGGCAGGGCGAGATCGCCTCGCTTGCTCGCCGCACACGCGGCGGCGTCCCTCGACGCGGCGCTCGCGCTCGTTCGTGAGCGCCAGAGCGCGCACACCGACCCGCTCACCGGGCTTCTCAACCGCCGTGGGCTCGAGGAGCGACTCGACCGAGCGCTCGACGCCGCCCGTGACGATCGCCATCCTCTCAGCGTGATCGTGCTCGACTGCGACGACTTCAAGGACGTGAACGACCGCGCGGGCCACGAGTTCGGCGACGCGCTCTTGCGCGAGATCGGGCTCGTGTTGCAGCAGGTCTGTCCCGACGCGCGGCTCGGCGGCGCGGCTCGGCGGCGACGAGTTCGTCGTGATGCTGCCGGAAGCCGACGCCGACGAGGCGGCCGTGGTGGCTGAGCTGCTCCGCAAGGAGCTCGACGACGGGCTCAATGAGGCCGGGTTCCCGTTGCGGCTCAGCGCCGGCTTCTCGACCTACCCGTACGACGGCGGCGGTGCCTCGCAGCTTCTGCGCGCCGCCGATCAGGCTCTCTACCGGGCCAAGGCGAACGGCAAGAACAGGGTCGTCGGGTTCCGCGATCTCGTCCGCGACTTGAAGGTGACCGACGCGCTCGCCGACAGCATCGAGCGCGGCGGCCGACAGCCGGGTCGACGGTACCGCGCTCGCCGACGCGATCGCGGCCTCGACTTCGATCTGGGCCGAGACGACGGTGGAGGGCGTGCTCGAGCGGCTGACGAAGTCAGCCACGTTCGTGGTCGGCGCAACCGGGGCGTTGATCTCGCGGGTCGAGGGCGGCCGGCTCTCCGACTGGGTGCGCCACTCGATGCGCGATGTCGATCTCGGTGAGGACTCGGCCTATCTGATCTCGGACTTCCCTGTCACGAAGGAGGTGCTCGACGCGCAGGTGCCGCGGTCGATCTCCTTCCTCGACGAGGATCTCGACCGGGCCGAGGCGTTCGTGCTCCGCGAGCTGCGCATGAACTGCGTCATGCTTCTGCCACTCGTCGTGAACGACAAGGCGTGGGGGCTCGTCGAGATCTACGACATGCGGCTGCGCCGGTTCACGACCGAGGACGAGGCGGTCGGGTGGTTCCTCGTCGGCCAGGCCGGCCGCAGGATCGAATCCTTCCGCGGGGTGGGCTCCTTCAGGCGTCGCCTGCCGCTGTTCCGCATGCCAGCGTCTCTCTAGTCGCGCTTGTTGCAGGAGCGATGCGCATACGTCGCGCTCAGGTGATGTGGCCGGGTTGTTGTCGTAGGGGCGATGCGCATGCGTCGCGCCCAGGTGGTGCGGGCTGGGTTGTTGTCGTAGGGGCGATGCGCATGCGTCGCCCGCGTGTGCCGCATGCGCTCTTCCTTACGAACGACGGTGCCGGAGCGTCCACCTGATCGGGTTCGTCGAGATGTATTCGCGAATGCGGTTGAGATCGTCCTCGTCGCGGATCACGTGTTCGTAGTAGCCGCGCTGCCAGAGCCGGATGCCGGTGGTGCCACGCATACGGTTGACCTCACGCGTACTGGAAGCTTTCAGCGACCCGACCACCGTCCCGAGGGTTCGCGTCTGGACGCCGAGCCCAACGATGAGGTGCATGTGGTCAGGCATCACGATCGAGGCGTCGATCTCGACGCCGGCGAACCGCTTGTTCAGGTCGTGAATCTCCATGACCACGACCTCGCCGAGGCGAGTTTGCACCACGGTGTGGCCGTCGATCGTTCCTAGCAGCGGGCTCCGGTCGCGGAGACAAATCGTGACGAAGTACATCCCGGTGCGCGTGTAGTCATAGTCGTGGAGCCGCGATGGCTTCCGCGTCTGCATCCGTGAATCGTGCCGGCCAAAGTGTGACGAGCGCGTGCCAACTCTGTGCCGATTTCACGCGATCGTGGGTGGAGGGCCACGGGCGACGCATGCGCATCGCCCCTACGACAAGAGGTCGCGCAGCCGATCCACCGACACGAGACGAACGCCTCATGCGCACCTCCGCCCGGTCTTCGGAACGGTTGTTGTCGTAGGGGCGATGCGCATGCGTCGCCCGTTTGGTGCCACGCGTGATGCGTGTGTGTCGCGGTTTGGCGGGGATGCGGCGGTTGTTGTGTAGGGGCGATGCGCATGCGTCGCCCGCTTGGTGCCACGCGTGATGCGTGTGGTCGCCGTTTGGCGGGGATGCCGCGGTTGTTGTCGTAGGGGCGATGCGCATGCGTCGCCCGCTTGGTGCCACGCGTGATGCGTGTGTCGCCGTTTGGCGGGGATGCCGCGGTTGTTGTCGTAGGGGCGATGCGCATGCGTCGCCCGCTTGTGACACCCGCGCGGGCCTGCGGGTCAGGCTACGACCGAGCGGGCTCGAGGTAGGCGCAGGCACGGCGATCGCCCGGGAGAGGAGACACGCCGACGCGCGTGACGACGAAGGGCTGCCCGTCCACTTCCACCTGGCTACCGACGCGCGGAGCGGCTCCATCGCGGCTGACGAGCCGGTAGCCGTCTCCCACGAGGTACAGGAGGTGCGCCGAGGTGTCGCGGGTGGGTTGCTCTCGCGCGATCAGGTTCCCGTCCCGCTGCTCTGCGGCCCGCTCTCGCCGCTCGACGGCCGCGCGCCTCAACTCAACAGCGCCGAGCTCCTGCTTACGCAGCGCAACCTCTCGCTCGGCAGCGCGAACCTCCTCCTCGCGGGCAGCCAGCTCGAGTGCGAGCGCCGTCAGATCGGCCTGGCGGGCGTCGAGCTCGGTGGAGCCGTGGTGGAGCATCTCCTCGACGGCACTGCGCAGCCGGGCCGTGAGCTCCTCGCGCCGCTCGAGATCTGCGACCGCGGCGTGCAGCTGCTCGGTGCGCTCCTCGATCTCGCGGCCCCGCTCGCTGATCAATGCATCGACAGCAGCTTCGGTGTCGGTTGGCGCAAACATCCCGCGCAGCTTCCGACGGATGCCGTCATCGTCGGCGCCGCGGCCAGGCCAGTGCTCCCAGTGGCGATCGTTCGGAGGGTATCCCGGCACCCGTGTGCGCTTCGACGGCGACGACGCCGGTCCTGCCTGCGCAGCACGTGATCCGACCGAATTACGCGCCTACGAGCACGGCGACCGGGAGCGGCAGCACGCGCCGTCCCTTGCCAGAGATCAGCCGGCCTGCCGGCTTCGGTCGAGCCGGCTTCTGTACGACGGGCGCGCCGCCGGAGCGAGCGCCGAAGTCCATCGTGATCACCATCGTCGGCTCGCCGCCGAAGTCGCCGCCGGCCGAGCTCGCGAATGCGGCGCCGATGCCGACCTCGTGCCAGGTGGGGGAGAGTAGGTTCTTGCGGTGCGGCGGTGAAGCCAGCCAGTTCGAGATCACGGCAGCAGCTCGCAATTGGACGGTCGCGTAGAGCAGGTTCTCGCCAACGGTCCAGCCGTCATACCCTGCGATTGGGTAGTAGTGCCTGAGACGGAGGTCGAACGGTGACCCGTCGGCGGATTCGTGCTCGAAGTACCCGTCGCTCAGCATCGACCGCGAGTGCGCGACCGCAGCGGCCTGGAGGCCGCTCGAAAGCGAGAGGCGCCGAAGGCCCTTGCTAGCCCGAAGCGTATTGAGTTGCGTGAGGGTTTCCTGCTCGAGCCCCGAGAGCCGTTCCGCGCTCACCGGCAAGGTGCCCTGCGCTCCGGCTCGGCCGACAAGCAACCCTGCCAAAACAAGCAGGCAAACAGGAAGGAACAAGACACGTTTCATCACTCGGAGATGACATCGGCAGCGCCTGCTCCGCGTGGGCTCCCTCGAACGGGGGGCGTGCTTCCCTGATAGGGGACTCATTCGCTCAGGTGAGGATAACCCCGTGCGACGGCGAAGGTGCTGCCATAACAGCCCTGCTCCTGATTGGTCGTCGTCGAGCGTGCCCCCCTCGTTCGGGGGATGTGCGCCGTTCGGTTTCGGTCGAGGACTGAGTCAATGGACAGCAGGGGCGCACGACATCTTTCGGCTCGCCTGCGGGCGGGGGTAAGCGTTGGCACGAGAATCGTGCTCGACGGTGACGATGAGATGACCGGGCTCTGCGCAGGGGACCGAGGAGTCGTCGGCGAGATCACGCCCGACGGCGTCGTCGTTCACTGGGACCGGGGTTTCAGTCTCAGCGTTGACCCCGACACGATGCCGTATCGGGCCGTCCAGGCTCGACGCGGCTGGTAGCGCGACTGCGTCTAGGGAGCGTCCTGCGAGTTGATCGCGGTGAACGGCTCCCATCTCGGCAGCGAGAGGCGGAGCGTCGTCGGCCCGCCGGGGCGGCTTTCCAGGTCGAACGTCCCGCCGAGCAGGTGAACCCGCTCGCTGATGCCGACCAGACCGAGGCGTCCCTGTTGGGCGCTCCGTGCGAGCGCCCTCGGGACATCGAATCCCTGGCCGTCGTCGACGATGCTGACGTCGGTGGTCGCTCGGCGCGTGCGCACGGCCACGTCAACTGAGCTTGCCCCGCTGTGCTCGCGCACGTTCGAGAGCGCTTCCTGAATCGCCCGGAAGATGACGATCCGTTGTGAGTCCGTCAGGGCGTCGGCGTCACCGCGGACGCTGACGCTGATGTCGATGCCGGTGCGGGCGGAGAACGCTTCGGCAGCCCGGTGGATGACCTCCCCGAGCGGCCGCGAGGCGATGCTCGACGTCTCGAGCGAGTGGGCGGTCTCGCGCAGCCCTCGGTCGAGCTCGGTGAGGCGGGCCAGTGCGTCCTCGAACCGTCCCCAGGCCTGCTCGCGATGGCTCGGCATGACGAACGGGTCGAGATCTCGCTGCAACACCCGCAACTCACCGGCGAGGGCGAGCACGTCCTGCATGGGCCCGTCGTGGAGGTCGAAGGCGAGCCGGGTGAGCCTCCGCTCTGCGGCGGCGACGAGGCTGTGCTCCCGCTGCTGGTTGCGCTCGAGTAGGAACTCGCGCTCGAGGATGGGTGCGAGCGCCCGGGCCGCGACCGTCAGAAAGGCAGATGCTTGATTTCGGTCGGTGACGGCGGCCCGGCCGACGACGGTGCCGGCGAGCTGTTGGAACCGGTAGACGGGAGCTGAGCGGTATGCCGACTGTCCTGCGATGTGCAGCGTCGAGCGGCCCCGGAGGACGGCGCGCACCTCGCGCAGTGTCTGGCGGCTGGCGTCGCCAGGATCGAGGCTGATCACGCGCTCGGGTTGGCCGGTGGCGTCACGGTGCCAGAGCGATACCTCGTGGAAGATGCGGAGATCGACGAGTAGTCGAAGCTGCAGGCCGGCCGCGACGAGAGGGGGTAGCTCATAGAGCTGTGGTGCAGTCACGACATGGCCGTAGAGCACGAATGAGGCAGTGCTCGGGCCTGTCTCGAGAACCTCGGCGAGCGTCGTCACCACGGCTTGCACGTCGGCACCGGTCAGTTCTCCCTCGGCGCCGAGCTCTATGAGCGCGTCGGCAGCGAAGGCGAGCGCGCGCATCCGCTCGGCGGTGGGATCGTGTCTGCTGCCGGCGACCATCGGCTCTGACCGAGCCAACACCTCTCGCAGCTGCGCCTCGGCCTGAGCAGACCCGCCGGCAAGCAGCGTTGACCGGACGAGATCGATCGCGCCGTTGGCGCCGCCGTCCTGGCCGCGGGCAAGCAACGCGTCTCGCGCGTCGTCTGCCGGGTTTGTCAAGTCGTCTGCCATCTCGTCTCCGGTCGAGCCCCGGAATCCCCTCGTCTACACAGGGTGGTCGATCGAAGCCCGTTGTGCAAGTCGCGACCCGCAGGGATCGGAACGGGCGTGCGTCCGTTCATCACCGACGGTCAGTCGTCGATCGGCCCTCGGATCGCCTCGATCACGGCGTCGATGAGGGTTTCCGTCTCGTCCCACTTGTCGTAGATCCGGGCTCCGACGGGCGCGCGGGCGACGATGTTCGCTTCACCCGCGAGGACGATCGGTATCTGCGGGCTGTGGGCTCGGGCTACGTGTGTTTCCGTCAGGCTGTCGGTGACGCTGGCGCCCACGTCGAAGACGACGGCGGTGGGTGGGGTGGCCGAATCGAGCGCCTGGAGCAGCGCGGCGGGGTTGACCCCGCCCGGGCAGCTGACGCCGCGCGCGTCGAGGAGGAAGCGCACGAGCTTGACGAAGCGAGCATCGCGGCTCGCGACGAGGATCGGCCCGAGTGCTTGCTGGGTCGTTGCGGGTACGGTGGATACCGCCGACGCCTCGGGCGTAGCTGCCTGATAGGAGGCCCACGCGACACGGTCGCCGACTGCCAGGCCGCGACGCGCGCACTCACCGGCACGCAACTCCACGACTTCGCGGGCGCCCCGGCATGCCGCCGTGTGGAAGGGGCGGACGCTGGCATCGATCTTCAGCACCTCGAGGTCCTGGTCGAGAAAGACGACGTCGATCGGGAACTGCATGAACATCGTGTGAATCGAGAACGACGGCCTCAGGACGCAGCCCTGGTCGGAAGGGAGCGTCCGCCGGAAGAGCGCGCCGCGCAGGCGCCGTACCCACGTGTCGGCGACACTCACCCGTCTCGCAGACGATCCTGCCGTCCTCGCGGCGGAGGGTGAGGATGCCGTGCGCGGTGTCGCATCAGCGTGTTCGCTGCCGAGCGTGTTCTTGATCGTGATCAGCGCGGGTAGCAGGAGCACGATGAACATGGCGGGGAAGATGAGCAGCACGAGTGGGAAGAGCATCTTGATGGGTGCCTTCTGGGCCTGTTCCTCGGCCCTCGCCTTCCGCTTCTTGCGCATGTCGCTCGCGAGGTTGCGCAGGATCTGCGCGATCGACGACGCCGAGCAGCTCTCCCTGGACGATCGCGCGGACGAACGCTCGCACGCCCGGCGTGTCGGCGCGGCGCGCCATGCCCTTCAGGGATTCCTCGGTGCTCACACCCATGTTCTGCTCCTGAAGCGTCAGTCGCAGCTCGTCGCCGAGCGGGCCTTCGAGCTGCTCTGCCGCAAGTCGCATCGAGCCGATGAAGCCGACGCCTGCCTCGACCATGACGACGAGCAGGTCGATCAGGTCGGGCAACTCCTTCTCGATCTCGTGGTAGCGCTGCGCGATACGGCGCGAGAGCAGGAACGACGGCAGTCTCCAGCCGCCGAGCAGAGCGGCCGGCATGCCGACCAGATAGACGATGGTTGCGACCCCGGTGAGCCGTCCCAACACGAGCCAGAGAAGGAACAAGAGGGCGGCTGCGAGCGCCTGTGCGGCGAAAAAGGCGCGCGGTGTCTGTGTGTAGAGCCCAGCGGCGACGAGGCGCCGACGGATGTCCTCGTCGCGGTCTGCGCTCTGCTTGCGGGCCAGCGCGTCGCCAAGCGACGCCGCGGCCTCGGCCAGGGTGCGTGGCCGCCCTGGGCTCCCGCCGGCCACCGTCCCACCGGAGGGCTCGGCAAAGCCGTACGCGCCGATCTGACCGAGCGTTTGCGAGGTGCGCGACGGGGGCTTGAGCAGGAGTCGGACAGTTGCTATCAGCGCGAGCGCGAGCACGGCAATCGCGACCACGATGACGACGGTTGTCATGCCTAGACCTCGATCTCGACGATTCTCTTGATGACGAGGGAGCCGGCGCTGATCATGATCAGGCCGACGACCATGCCGGCCTTGCCCAGGTTCGTCTGCCAGAGCGGCGCCAGGTACTCGCGATTCAGCACGTACATGGCTCCGAACAGGAACAGCGGCAGCAGCGAGACGATCCACCGGGCCATCCGGCCCTGGGCGGTGAGCGTGCGGACGAGGCGCTCGAGGTCCATCCGGCCGCGGATGTTCTCGGCGACCTGTTCGATGACCTCGGCTGCGTTCGTGCCGGCGTCTCGCTGGAGCCGCGTCACGAGCGCTACCTGGTCGAGGTCGCGGCTCTGCATGCGCGTGGCGACACGGCGAAGCGCCACGTCGAGCGGAACGCCGAGCTGCTCGTCGGCAATTGCCCGCCCGAGCTCGGAGCGCGACGGCTCGTCGGCCGCCTCGACCGTCACCGCGAAGGCGCCGGCGAGGCTCTGTCCGACCCGGAGCGCCGACGCGACCACGTCGAGGTTGTCCGGAAGCTGCTGCTCGAAGAGCTTGCGGGTGCGCGCGACCCGGCGCTTGACGATCGCTGCGCGTGATCAGAGGGGCGCGCGAGCGCCGCCAGTAGCCCCCACGGGGAAGAGATGAGTAGCGCCACCACGACCCCGATCACGAGGCCGGCCGACAGCGTGCCGAGCACGATCTGCCCGAGGCTCGGCTCGATGCCTGCGATCTCCGCCTCGGGCGCGATCAGCTCGACGACGGTCTGCGTTGCGCGTGCGCGGCGGCGGCGGCCGGCTCCTCGCTCTGTCCCGTGGCCGCTCCTGCTCGCCGGGTGCCCCGACGAAGCCTTGTACGCGTCCACGGAAGCCGGTGCGGCGCTGCTGCTCGAGCACACCGAAGACGGCGGCCACGACGGAGCAGGCGAGGACGAGGAGGCCGACGGCGACGAGCCACCGGTGGTCGGCCGACCTGCGTCAGCGCCGCAGCGCCCAGAATGAGCGTGACGACCCCGCCGACCGCGATCAGGAGCGCTCGGGTCAACCTGCGTTCGATCCGCGCCCGGATGTCCGGTGGCTCGGAGTCCGTTGCGGCTCCGCTGCCGCGCTGGAACATCGCCACCGGTAGGGCGATGCCGCGACGCTCGAACTTCGTCAGCAGCGCCGGCCGCAGGCCGGTCGGCCGCAGCTCGCCGTTGACCGTTCCGTCGGCTGCGATCGAGTCGAACTCGAACTCGAAGATGTCCTGCAGCGTGATCACGTCCGACTCCATCCGCTGCACCTCGGTCACGTGGGTGACGCGGCGGGAGCCGTCGTCGAGGCGCTCGAGGTGGACGACGAGATCGAGCGCCGACGCGATCTGCTGGCGGATCGCCCGCATCGGCAGGTCGAGCCCGGCCATCAGCACCATCGTCTCGATCCGCGAGAGCGCGTCGCGCGGCGAGTTGGCGTGGACGGTCGTCAGCGAGCCGTCGTGGCCGGTGTTCATCGCCTGCAGCATGTCGAGCGCCTCGGCGCCGCGCACCTCGCCGACGATGATCCGGTCGGGCCGCATGCGCAGCGAGTTGCGGACGAGCTCGCGAATCGGGATCTCGCCTTCGCCGTCGAGGTTCTTCGGGCGGGCCTCGAGCCGGAGGACGTGGTTCTGGCGGAGCTGGAGCTCGGCGGCGTCCTCGATCGTGACGACCCGGTCGGTGTCCGGCACGGCCGCCGAGAGCGCGTTCAGGAGCGTCGTCTTGCCGCTGCCCGTTCCGCCGGAGATGAGGATGTTCAGCTCGGCCTTGACGCTCGAGGTGAGGAACTCGAGGGCCTGCTCGGAGAGCGAGCCGAGGCGGACGAGGTCGTCGAGCATCAGGCGCTTCTGCGAGAACTTGCGGATCGTCAGCAGCGGGCCCGAGAGCGACAGCGGCGGGATGATCACGTTGACGCGGCTGCCGTCGGGCAGGCGGGCGTCGACCATCGGCGAGTTCTCGTCGACGCGCCGGCCGACCTGCGCGACCATCTTGGTGATGATCCGGCGCAGGTGCGACTCGTCGGTGAAGCGGACGGTCGTGTCGTACAGCCTGCCCTGGCGCTCGATCCAGATCTCGTCGGGGCCGTTGACCATGATCTCGGTGATCGAGTCGTCGGCGAGCAGCCGCTCGAGCGGCCCGTAGCCGAGGATGTCGTTGGCGATCTCGTCGGCCAGCCGCTCGCGCTCGTCGCGGGAGATCCCGGTCTCTTCGGCCAGGTTGCGCTTGATGTCGACGAGCACGCGCTCGCGCAGGGCCGCGGGATCGGTGGCGACGTCGGAGAGCTGCGAGCCGAGCTCGGTGATGACGCGCAGGTGGATGCGGGTCTTCAGCTCGGCGTAGGGCTCGAGCCGGGCCGGCGACACGGGCCGCGCGGTCGTGAGACGCTCGTGGAGTTCCATCTAGGTTCCCTTCCTTCCGAAGACCTTGAACCCGCGGCGGTCGGGACGCCGCGGCGGGACGCGTACTCGACGGGCGCTGCGCCGTTGAGGTAGAAGCCGGCGAGCTGCCGGAACGCCACGGCGGCCTCGGACTCGCGGGTCGACCGTGACGATCGGCCGCCCCTCGTTGACGGTACGCGGGATCTCGCGGTCGCTCGGAACGAGGATGTCGGGCTTCAGCCCGAGAACGGCCTCGACGTCGCTGTTCGAGATGCCGACCCGGGTGTGGGCGCGGTTGAGGACGAGGCGGACCGTGTTCGCCTCGATGCCCATCAGGTCGAGGGTCTCGAGGCCGAGCTTCGTGTTCTTGAGCGACAGCGAGTCGAGCATGCCGACCATGACGAGGTCGGTGGCCATGTCGATCGACGCGATCACCTCCGGCGTGAAGCCGGGAGGCGTGTCGACGACGACGGCGTCGTACTCGCCTCGCAGCAGCGTGTAGATCTCGCGGACGAGCTCGACGGTGACGTGGCTCGCCTGATCGGGGCGGCTCGGGGCGATCAGCGCGTGCACGCCGGACTCGTGCTCGACCATCGCCGGCGCGGAGCTCCTCGGCGTCGAGGGTCTCGGTCGAGCCGGCGAGGTCGTGGATCGTCTTGCCGGGCCGCAGCCCGAGGCAGAGGCCGACGTCGCCGAACTGGAGGTCGAGGTCGACGAGCGCCACGCGCTGCCCGGCGTCCTGGAGCGCGACGGCCAGGTTGGTCGAGGTGAGCGTCTTGCCGGTGCCGCCCTTCGGCCCGAGGACGACGATCATGCGGGCCGAGCGAGGCGCTGCGGGCGCGGGCGCCGCCGCGGCGCGCGATCGCCTTCTGGATCGCGAACCCGAGCGCCTCTCGCGGCTGCGGCAGCACGAGGATGTCGTCCGCCCCGACCTCGAAGACGCGCTGGATGAAGCCGGTCGACGGCGCGTCGGCGAGCACGAGCACCGGGAGGTCGGGATCCTGCTCGATCGCGCTCTCGAGCAGGTAGAGGACGCGGTCGGAGTAGCCGGCGCAGGCGACGACGAGGACGTCGCACTCGGTGCTCCCGAGCGCCCGGGCGGCCGCGTCGAGGCCCTCGATCACGCCGACGATGTCGATCTCGGGATCGTGCGGGAGCGTCGCGTTGACCCGGTCGGTCTCGACGCCGCTGTCGATCGCGACGAGGGTGCGGACAGCCCTGGCCACGCTAGCGCTCCGCCCCGTGGCGCGCGCTGCTGCCCAGTGCGCCCTGAGCCGATGCCCTCGTTGTCCCGCATATCGTCTCCCATTCCCGTGCTCCCCGCGTTCTCACAAATCGCACCCTCTCGTTATCGTCGTTTTCGGCGCCTTGTCCATCCGTGACGCGCGTCTTCTTACCTTACGAGAACGGCGATGCACGCGGGCTCGTAGCCGCTCCAGACTGCGCAGGGTGTCGTGCTCGGCGTGCCGTCGGCCGAGGGCAGCACGAGCCTGACGTAGTGGCCCCAGACGGACCCGGCCGCTGTCGGCGACGGTGGCGGAGCGTCGTTCTCGCCGCTCGGTTCCACTCGAGCCGCACGCCACCGGGGCGCCGTCCCAGCCGGTGACGTAGAAGGCGACGAAGCCGGTGATGGGTGCTGTCGACGGGAGAGGGTCGAGTCGGTAGGACATTGGTGCGGAACGCCGTCACCAGCCTTGGGTCGCCGGTCGGGACGTTGGGCCAGTTGTTTGGCGTGCAGCCGGAGCTCGCGGATGCCCATCGCGCGTTGTAGGCGCCGCTGCTGGGAAGGCTCGAGGACAGAGGGACGTTGTCGTTCACGCGAAACGGGCCCTTGCATCCGTTGGCGAACTGAGTGTCAAGGGAACCGGAGCTGCAGTTGGCACCTGTGTCGATCACGTTGTAGTTGAGTGTCGCGGTAATTGTTCGTAGCTCTGGATCTAGCCCATCGAGGGCGACCGTCCAGCCCGTGACGGGCCCCGGAGGCTCCGTCGTAGGTCGGAGAGGCTGCGGTCGCAGCCGACCTTGATCCCCCGGAGCGGTAGGTCAATGGCCCGTAAGTCCCTGGCATGAGGCACAGCGGTCCACTCGTCGCCGGATTCGGTCAGTGGTATTCGGGTTGTCGCCAGGATTGGGCTACGTTGAAGTCCTTGAAGATCGCTCGAACACAGGGCCCGTCGACGAAGGGCTGGATGCCGCTCGCGGTGCTCGCCTCCATCGAGCTTGACACGCGCCGTCGCGTGGAACGTCGGATTGATCACGCCGAAGCCGGAGAAGAAGCTCGTGACGTGGTCCTTCACGTTCACGTCTGTCCAGTAGCCGGAGGAGCCGTCCGGATGGGGCGTAGGTGCAGGGGGCGTCGTGCACCGCCACTCCCACGTCGCCGTTGACCCTGGCGTTGAATGTGGGGGCGGCGCTCGGTACCCGCGTACTGCTTGGCGACGTTCGCGATCGCGTTCGTTGCTCGACGGGCAGTCCTTGAACCGCGACGTGTACTCGAGACCGGCCGCGAGCGCGGCCGCGTCGGCGCGCGTCTGGAGTTGGGACGTGTGGATGTACCAGTTGCCGAAGTCCATCGCCATCGCCAGCAGCAGGAACATCACGGGCAACGCCACTGTCATCAGGACGAGGACTGCGCCGCGCTCGTCGGCGAGCGCTCGCTGCCGGGTCGGACCTAGCATCTGGTCAGGCGTGCATGGGCCATAGGTGTCGGGATTGCTCGGCGCCTGCTCGATCCGCATCGTCGCTTTGCCCGTGAGCGCCGCGGGGATTCCTGCCGCCAGGAACGGGATCTTGATCTTGTGGTCAGGCGCCGTCAGCGACACGGTCACGGCGTCCCCGACCTGCGGCCCGCTCGCCGTCGAGGTCACTGCGGGCGTGTAGCAGATCTTGATGTTGCTGAGATCCGCTGGCACGGGCCGGACCTCGTTGCGTAGGCCGGCCCCCAGGATCTGATCGTAGATGTACTGCTTGTATTCGGGGATGGTCGGGCTGCCGGTGACGTTCGGAAGGCTGTCGACGGCGACCCAACGTGCACCCGACCCCGCGTCGTGGTTGAGGGTGATCCAGAAGTTGAACGTGAGGCCGAACTGGATGATCCCCGCGACGATCAGGATCAGGACCGGGAAGATGAGCGCGAACTCGACCGTCGCCTGACCCCGCTCGCTGTCTCGCGGCCGTCCGCTCACAACACTCGCTCCCCCTCGGTCATTGTGCCGTCGTTTGAGCCGGACGGCGCCCCGGTGCCCACGTTTTTGGCACTCTCAAAGGGTAGCGCCGCTGCCGCGAAACGCAACAGGGGACCGCCCTCGATCGCTGCGGCCAATCCGTTGACTACTTGGCGCCGTTCTGGATCGAGCTGCCTGCCGAGCTGAAGAGGCCGCGGATCGTGCCGCGCAGGAACGTGAGCGCTGCGATCGTGCCGAGTGAGACGACGACGATGATCAGGGCGTACTCCACGAGCCCCTGCGCTGTCTCCTCGTCGCGGAACCAGTACCACCGCGCCTGGCTACAGACGGCGCGACGATTTGCACGTTCGCTGCCGCGGTGAACAGCCGGTCGGTGACCGTCAGACTCCGCGTGGGCGCGATGTCCGTTGAGGCCTTGGAACTTGCCGCAGCCGTAACCGACAATGCACGGACCCCGCTTGGGCCCGTGCATTGTCGGTTGGCCGGACAGGGTGCACGGTCGTATCGCACGACAGGTCCTGTAGTGTTATCCGCCGCTGCCGCAGTTGCCTGGGGTGGTGCTGTTCGTAACCGTGAAGCTCGACGAGGTCACGGTCTTCGTGTTAGTGGCACCGTCCAGCTGTGTGACCGTCGCATAGTACGTCCCGTTGAGAAGTCGCCCGACGGTGCTGTTGTTGTAAGCCGAGGAGGCGCTCCAGTTGCCTCCCCCACTGACGTTGACATTACTGAACGTTCCAGTCAAGACGTTGCTGCTGGTGTAGACCCGAACCAGTACGGTGCCGTCGTCATCGCTTTGCGTTGTGTTTGCGTTGGCTGTGCCGGCTGTCCCGGAATACAACGGGCACCTCGATGTCCTCGTCGGATTGATGCCGGACTGGTTCACGGTTATGGTCGGCAGCGGTGCGGTTGTGTCAATCACGACCTGATCGGTTGTTGTACTGCTGGTGAAACTCGTCGTTGGGTCGAGTGACCGGACGCCGAACGTGTGCTGCGCATTAGGGCTGAGACCGTTGAAGGTCACCCCGCTCGTGCAGGCCGCGTAGGCGCCACCGTCCATCTGACACTGGAAGGTCACTCCTCCGCCGGGACCCGTGAAGTTCGCAACTCAGGCCCGTAACGTTGGTGTAACCCTTTGGGTTGGTGATGTTCGGCGCGGCGGGCGGAGCAATCACGAGGACGCCGGGGGATGTAGCTGTGGTCGTACCGCCGTAGGTCTGCGCGGTCACGGTGACGAGGTCACAGCTACCGTTGCGGTTGTTCTGGTTGGTCGTGTCGGTCGTACTCGACTTCGGTCCGTTCGTGTCGAAGGGAGTTCCGCTGACGTTGGCGCAGTTGGCATCGCCGGTGTTGGTTCGGTACCAGCGATACGTGTACTCGACACCGGCCCCCGTCAGGCCTGCGGTGATGGTGGCCGTTTGGTTCTGCCCTGCTGGTGCTGGGCTGGGTGTGATCGCGATGGTGCCGGCCGACGGCGCCGCGATGGCGAAGCACGCCCACTCGAATGTCCCCACACCGGGAACGTTCCAGCCGCCGCCGGCGCCTCCGGCTCCGTCGGAGACCCAGAAACCGGCGAAATTCACGCCCCCGACAGTGAACACGCATGTGTCACCGGAGGTGTGCGCGTTGATGCTCTGGTCGGTGAAGACTCCGGCGAGTCCCTGGTAGCCGGGATCTCCGTTCGTCGCCCCGCCCGGAGCGAAGTTGTTTCCACCTGTGGCGGCGGCGCTGCAGTTCGTCACGCAGGTTGCAGGGGTGTTGGTGCTCGGCAGTCCTGGCGGCAGGGACGGAGTTGCACCGCCAGCCACGAGGCCGCTACCAGCTGAACTCAAGAGGCCGCGGAGTTCGCCACGGAGGAAGGTGAGGCTGGCGATCACGCCGACGCCGACGATCGCGATGATTAGGGCGTACTCGACGAGTCCCTGGGCGCGCTCGTTGTGCCGTAGGCGCCGCAGCGCGTGCCGCAGGCTGTTTGTTCGCTGCGAACCTTTCATGGTGTCACGCCTCCCCTTTGTTCCTCATGTGTCGCTGTAGGCCGGGTCCAGGGACTCGTTCGGAGATGGCCGAGATGCCACGTTGCGCGGCTGGTCTCCGATTGTCCCTGGTGAAGATCGTTGTGGTCGTTTTCCACCCCGAGGTCTCGGTGTGCTGCCGGCAGCGATCACGCTGCCGGCAGCACACGTGAGGGTTCGGCTCAGCCGGGGCCGGCGCCGTTCTGGATCGAGCTGCCTGCCGAGCTGAAGAGGCCGCGGATCGTGCCGCGCAGGAACGTGAGCGCTGCGATCGTGCCGAGTGAGACGACGACGATGATCAGGGCGTACTCGACGAGCCCCTGTGCTGTCTCCTCGTCGCGGAACCGGTACCACGTGTTCTGCAGCCGCACTGCGACCGCGTTCATGACATCGACCATCGAGAATTCCCCCTAGTGCCGCAGTTGACTTAGTTCCCCTGTGCTTCCTCGGCTTTCGGGAGCAGACGCTCCGGTCACCGATACACGTTCAGTATTGCCACACCCACCCGATCCAGCCACTAGCAAAAAGGCTAGGACCGCCGTCTTCCGGACGCCGGTCGCGAGATCGAGCTATTTGGCGCCGTTCTGGATCGAGCTGCCTGCCGAGCTGAAGAGGCCGCGGATCGTGCCGCGCAGGAACGTGAGCGCTGCGATCGTGCCGAGTGAGACGACGACGATGATCAGGGCGTACTCCACGAGCCCCTGCGCGTCTCTTCGTCGCGGAACCGGTACCACGTGTTCTGCAGCCGCACTGCGACCGCGTTCATGACATCGACCATTTGGAGTTCCCCCTGCTGCATTGGATAGACGTGAGCCACATGCGTGGCCCAACTCGGATGCTTGCCCGTGAACGGTGTTGCGCGCGTTGGTGCACCTCGCTCGTGCGTCGGTGTGCTGCCGGCAGCGATCACGCTGCCGGCAGCACACGTGAGGGTTCGGCTCAGCCGGGGCCGGCGCCGTTCGGATCGAGCTGCCTGCCGAGCTGAAGAGGCCGCGGATCGTGCCGCGCAGGAACGTGAGCGCTGCGATCGTGCCGAGTGAGACGACGACGATGATCAGGGCGTACTCGACGAGGCCCTGCGCCGTCTCCTCGTCGCGGATCCGGTACCACGTGTTCTGCAGCCGCACTGCGACCGCGTTCATTACATCGACCATCGAGAATTCCCCCTAGTGCCGCAGTTGACTTAGTTCCCCTGTGCTTCCTCGGCTTTCGCCGGAGCAGACGCTCCGGTCACCGATACACGTTCGAGTATTGCCACACCCACCCGATCCAGCCACTGGCAAAAAGGCTAGGGACGGCCCACGACAGCGCGAGCATGAGCGCCACACGGCTTGCGGTCCCTCCTGCGCGCGTAGGGTGCGACCGATGGGCTTGCGATCGCTGTTCGACGATGACTCCGTCGTCGCGTCGACGTGCCGTCGAGGTGGCCGTGCTGGCCGTCGGCGCGGTGGCGTTCGAGGCGGTCGCACTCGGGGTGGCGTGGCAGCAGGGAATCCTGGGCTTCGACATGAAGCACGGCCTGCTGCCGCCGGCGGAGGGCGATCCGTCACGGTATCTCGCCGCTCGCGGTCCAGCACTACCCGCCGCTCGTGCCGATGTTGCTCGTGCCGTTCACGTTCTCTGCCGTCGCCCGCCGTGCTGCTTGCGTTCCTGGCTCTCGCGTGCGTTCCCGTGACGCTCTGGGCGCTCGACGTCCGCGACTGGCGCTGCTACGGGGCGGCATTCCTGTGGCCGGCCGTCTTCTCGGGGATCCAGACCGCGAACGTGACGCTCTTCCTCGTCTGCGCGTCGGCGCTCGCCTGGCGGTATCGGGAGCGTTCCGGGACGTGCGCGGCGACATCGGGGCTCGCGATCGGGGCGAAGCTGATCAGCCTGCCGCTCGTCGCCTGGCTCGCGGCAACGGGCCGTCTGCGGGCCGCGGCGGGCAGCGTCGCGGTGGCTCTCGTCTCGACGTTCGGCCTCGGCCTGCTCGTCGAGACCGCGCTGCAGAGCGACCCGAACGGGACCGCCGGTCGATTCGCGGGAGTTGTCTCGGACACCACGCAGACGCCCAGCTATTCGGTGATCGACGTCGTCCGCTCGCTCGGCGCGCCTACCTGGGCTGCCCTCGCCGTGCTCGCCGTGATCGCTCTCGCACTTGTCGTGGCCTGCGTGGTGCGCGGGCGCGCTGGAGACGACGCGGCCTCCTTCTCGATCGCATGTCTGGCGTGCCTCGTGGTCGCGCCGAACGTGTGGCTCCACAGCTTCGCGTTTCTTCTACCGGTCGTGGCGCTCGCCCGACCACGATTCAGCGGTGCCTGGCTCGTGCCGCTGCTGTTGGTCCTCGTTCCCGTCGGCGACCCCTCGGCAGCCGAGGTCGCGCTCGCCTGGCTCGTAGTCGGAGGGCTGGCGCTCTGGCTGCTGTGGCCGCGTCGTGGCACGGTCGCGTCGCACCGCGCTGCGACGGGGGGGCTTGCACGGACACTCCGCACGTGAGTGTGGGCGGAGCTCGACCGTGACGCTGCCGCCCCGCCTGCGCTCTGCCATCGATGTTGTCATCGTGTTCCTGCCGGTCGCGGTGCTGACCGCAACAGTCCTTGCGCTGTGGCACTCACCCGACGCGGCCGTCGATTTCCGCTCCGTCACACCCGAGATCAAGGGTCTCGTTTACGGCACGAGCCCCTATGTCGCCTCCGGCCTTGCGAACGGAGGACACTTCCTGTGGACGGTGCTGTGTGGGTGGCTGTTGACACCGCTCGCCTGGATGCCCGGCGGCTGGCTCCTCGCCATGGCGCTCGAGATCATCGGGCTGATCGCGGCTCTGTGGCTGCTCGACGTCCGCAACTGGCGGGTATTCGCTGTCGCTCTAGCGTGGCCCGCCACTGTGAACAGCGTTCAGACGGCCAATATCACGATCCTGGTGGCCGTGCTACGTAGCTGCGGGGTGGCGGGACCGAGAGCGCTCTCGATGCGGTCTCTGGCTGCGGTCTCGCCGTGGCGGTGAAGCTCTTTGCCTGGCCGGTGCTCGTCTGGCTGGCAGCGACCCGCAGGTGGCGGGCGCTCGGGCTCGCGGCATTCGTGCAGCTCGTCGGCGGTCTCGTGACACTCCCGTATATCTCGCTCGTCGGCTTCGTGCGTTATGAGCGGGAGATCGACCGGCTGTTGTCGAGCCAGGCGATTACCTTGCGGGCGCTGCTAGCCGAGCATGGCGTGTGGGGTGCGCAGGCGGTCACCATCGCGGTCGGCTGCGCCATTCTCTGGTTCGGCCGGCGGGATCTCGGTTGGTGCGTCGTCGCCTCGCTCGTGCTGAGCCCGATCGTGTGGCTGCACTACTTCGACCTGTTGCTCGTGCCGTTGGCGCTCTGGTCGGCTCCGCTCTGGGTGTGGTTGATCCCGTTCGGGCTCTGGGTCGCGCCGGGGCAGGGGAACGGAGCGCCGTGGCAGACGGCGGCTGCCCTCGGCATTGCCGCCGCCACCGTCGCTACCGGTTGGCACTGGCGGAAGCGGCACGTTGCCGCGCGTTAGCGACCGCGCGAGCGCAATCACCGTGATGACGCACCGACACCGGGCAAGCGGATCACGACCACCCGCTTGTCGCGGTAGAGAACGGCGCGCGCCGGGCTCGCGCAGCAGGATCGCGGCGCGGCCAGGGCCTTCCGTCGTGTCGAGCACGACGATCGGGTACCCGCGCGCAGCCGCGAAGCCATCCCGGCCGCACCCCCTTGAACCGCGCCAGGGTGTCGAGCTCCTCGGCGGTCAGCAGCTCGAAGCGGATGTCGTAGGCGATCCGGCCTCGCAGCGCCGGCACCTTCCAGAGCAGCCAGTCGGCGTGGCGGTCGCTCGGGAGCAGCGCCGGCCCGGGCGGCAGCCCTGGCAGCGCCGCCGCGACGGCCCGGGCGCTCGCGCCGGTCCACTCGCTCTCGTACCAGGCGTCGCCGCGCGGGACCCACACGGCGAGCGCCGACCGCGAACACCGCGCAGGAGCCGAGGCAGATCGCGAGCGCGACACGCCGGCGGACCGGGGCGCGATCGGGCGGCAGGATCGCGTCGAGCGCCACCGGCAGGAGCACCGAGACCGCGAGCGCGAACCAGACGATCCCGCGCGCGCTTCGCAGCGAGCCCGCCAGCGTGAACGCCAGCACGCCGACGTCGAAGAGCGACAGCCGGCGGCGCCCGAGGAACACGATCACGACGGTGAGCGCCGCGACGACGAAGAACGCGAGCTGGAAGCCATGGGGCCGTCGGCGCCTGCCATTCGGTGACCGCCTTCGCGACGGGGCTGTCGACGAACATCAGCTTGTAGTAGGCGACGACCGCCGTCCCGTACGGGGTGGCGAGGACGCAGAGCCACGGCGCCACCACGAGCGCGCCGCTCCGCCACACGGCTGGCGCGTCGGCGCGGCGCAAGCGCGAGCTCGCCGAGCCCGATCGCTCCGGCCCAGCTCGCGATCGCCGCACCGACGACGACCGAGCCGTGCACGTTCGCCCACACGACGAGCAGCGGGAAGACGAGGAACGTCCGGCGGCGCAGCAGGTCGCGGTCGGAGGCGAGCAGCGCGAGCGTCGCGACGAAGAGCGGCAGCGCGAACGCCTGCGCGCGCAACGTCCACGACCAGGGGGCGACGAGCAGGCAGACGGCGACGACGAATAGCGTGCTTCGGGCTGTCGCACCTCGCTGGCGGGCGGCCACGATTGCGAGCGCCGTCGCGGTCATCACGAGCGCGACGTGCAGGAGCATCGTCGCGCGGAGGCCGGCGAGCGACGTCGGCGCCGTAGAAGGCGAGCTGCGCGAGCCACTGCTGGTCGGTCCAGGTGCGACCGGCCGTGATCACGCCGATCGCGTCGTGGTGCGGCAGTCCGTGCTCGACGATCTCGCGGCCGCCGACGAGCGTCATCCAGCTGTCGCCGACGAAGATCTGCGGGCGCAAGCCCGAGCAGCATCGTGCCGAGGGCGGCGACGAGCACGACGAGGAGGCTGTTCTCGGCGCCGATCTCCGCGATCGGCGAGCCGATCTCGATCGTCGGGGAACGGCCACGGCTGCAGTCTCGCTCACCCGCCCGACGGTGCTACTCCTCGGTGTAGAGCGGGCTCTCGACGAGTCCCTGCTGGTAGGCGAGCCGCGTCGCCTCGGTGCGGTTCTTGACGCCGAGCTTGCGATAGATGTTGGTCAGGTGGAACTTCACCGTCTGCTGCGTGACCCACAGCTCCTTCGCGATCTCGGCGTTCGAGAGCCCGCGCGCCGCCGCCTTCAGGATCGAGGTCTCGCGCTCGGTCAGGCCGGCCGCCTTCGCCCCGCTCGGCTCGATCGCGCCGACGAGCGCCGGCGCGCCGAAGTCGTCGCCCGCGAGCGCGGCGCGCAACGTGGCCGGGAGGTCGACCGGGTCGACGCTCTTCGCGATGTAGGCGCTTGCGCCGCGCCTGATCGCGGTCTCCACGAGCTCGGGTGAGGTCGATGCAGACAGCATCACGACCTTCACTTCGGGGAACCGCCGCCGGATCTCGTCGAGACAGGCGAGGCCGTCCATGTGCGGCATCCGCACGTCGAGCAGGACGAGGTCGGGCGTTCGTGCTCGAAACGAGCGGCAGCGACGTCGGTTCCGTTCTGGGTTTCGCCGACGATCTCGAAGCCACCGTCGGCCTCGAGCGCCCGCCGGATCCCGTCGAGCATGAGCCGATGGTCGTCGGCGATGACTACCCGCATCCAGGCAGTGTTCCACAACAGCCACTCAGTGGCTCCGGCACTTGTCGTAGGGGCGATGCGCATGCGTCGCCCTCTTGTGCTGCGGCGGCCGAGGGCGACGCGTGCGCATCGCCCCTACGAGAATGACGTGGGTTGGGGGGATGTCGGTTGCGCGTCCTGGGTCGCGATCGTGTTGAATCAACACAATGACTCTGACGGTTCTCAACCCCGCCACCGAGGAGCCGATCGCGCAGCTCGAGCAGGCCGGGGTGGAGGAGACCGACGCGGCGGTCGCGCGCGCGACGAGCTGCGTTCCCCGCCTGGCGGGCGGTTGCTCCCGCTCGATCGTGGCCGCCTGCTGCGACGGCTCGCGACCCTCGTCGAGGAGAACCACGAGGCGCTCTCCCGGCTCGAGTCCGCAAACGCCGGCAAGCCGATCTCGGGCGCGCGCGGCGAGATCGGGATGGTCGCGCAGGTCTTCCACTTCTACGCCGGTGCGGTCGACAAGCACTACGGCGAGACGATTCCCGTCGCGGGCGGCGTCGACCTGACGTTCCGCGAGCCGCTCGGCGTCGTCGGCCTGATCACGCCCTGGAACTTCCCGCTCAACATCGCGAGCTGGAAGATCGGCCCGGCGCTCGCGACGGGCAACACGATCGTGATCAAGCCGGCCGAGCTGACGCCGCTGACCACGATGCGGCTCGGCGAACTGGCGCTCGAGGCCGGGATTCCCGAGGGCGTTCTGAACGTCGTCGTCGGCAAGGGCTCGGTCGTCGGCCAGCGGCTCGTCGAGCATCCCGACGTCGCGAAGATCGGGTTCACCGGCTCGACCGAGGTCGGGCAGCGCGTGATGCAAGGCGCCGCAGCGACGATCAAGCGCGTCACGCTCGAGCTCGGCGGCAAGTCGGCCAACGTGATCTTCGCCGATGCCGATCTCGAGAGGGCTGCGGCCTCGGCGCCGTACTCCGTGTTCGACAACGCCGGCCAGGACTGTTGTGCGCGCTCGCGCATTCTCGTCGAGCGGACGCGCCTACGACCGGTTTCTCGAGTTGCTCGTCGCGGCGACTCGTGGCGTCAAGGTCGGCGACCCGGCCGACGAGGCGACCGAGATGGGCCCGTTGATCTCGGCCGAGCATCGTGCGACAGTCGATTCGTTCGTCGAGGGCGAGCCGCTGTTCCGCGGCGAGGCTCCCGGCGGGCCCGGCTTCTGGTTCCCCTGCACGCTCGTCGAGGCGTCGAACGACGACCGCGTCGCGCGCGAGGAGGTCTTCGGACCGGTCGCCGCCGTGATCCCGTTCACGGACGAAGCCGACGCGATCAGGATCGCGAACGACACGCCGTACGGCCTCTCGGGGTCGATCTGGACGCGCGACAGCGCCCGCGCGTCTGCGCGTCGCGCGCGGCGTCGACGCCGGCGTGCTCTCGGTCAACTCGAACAGCTCGGTGCGCGTCCACACTCCCTTCGGCGGCATGAAGCAGTCCGGCTTCGGCCGCGAGCTCGGGATGGCGGCACTCGACGGCTACACCGATCTCAAGAACGTGTTCATCTCGACGGAGGGCTGAAACCATGGCTGGAAGGCTCGAGGGGAAGGTCTGCGTGATCACCGGCGCGGGCGGCGGCATGGGCCGCGAAGGCGCGATCGTGTTCACCGGAGAAGGAGCGAAGGTGTGTGCCGCCGACGTCGACCTGGCGCTCGCCGAGGAGACTGTCGCGCTCTGTCCCGAAGGGTCGGCGTTCGCCGTGCGCGCGAACGTGGCGGACGAAGACGAGGTGAAGGCGATGTACGCCGCCACCGCCGAACGGTTCGGCGGCATCGACGTGCTCTACAACAACGCCGGCATCTCACCGGCAGACGACGACTCGATTCTCGTCACCGAGGCGGACGCGTGGGATCGCGTGCAGGACGTGAACACGAAGGGCGTCTACTTCTGCTGCAAGCACGGGATCCCGTACCTGCTCGAGCGCGGAGGCGGCTCTGTGATCAACGTTGCCTCGTTCGTCGCGATCCTCGGTGCCGCCACCTCACAGATCTCCTACAGCGCCTCGAAGGGCGCGGTGCTGTCGATGAGCCGCGAGCTCGCGGTGCAGTTCGCGCGGCAGGGCGTGCGGGTCAACTCGCTGTGCCCGGGCCCGGTCGAGACGCCGTTGCTGCTCCGCATCTTCGGCGGCGATCCGGCCGCGCTGGAGCGGCGTCGTATTCACTGGCCGATGGGCCGCCTCGCGAAACCGCGCGAGGTCGTGAACGGCGCATTGTTCCTCGCAAGCGACGAGTCGTCGTATGTGAACGGGACGTCGTTCCTGGTGGACGGCGGGCTGACCGCGGCGTACGTCACACCGGAGTAGCCGCGCTGCACATCCGGGCGACGCATGCGCGTCGCCCCTACGACAATGGACGGTCCGCGGTGTCGTGACGTCGGCGCCACATGCGGCCGCGGTGCGCGTCGCCACGTGAGTGGGTCGAGGCGGCATGCCTGCGCGCCTCGTGACACATCCCGACGACAAGGACGAGTGACGTGACGTTCGGGGTAGGCGTGATCCGTGCGGCACATGCGGGCGACGCATGCGCGTCGCCCCTACGACAATGACGGGCTGAGGTGGTTGGCGTAGCCGCGCGGTCACATGCGGGCGACGCGTGCGCGTCGCCCCTACGACAATGGCGGTTGGTGTTGGTGGTGTGACGTGTGGGGAACAACCGCGGTTCGGAGTCGTAGGGGCGAGGCGCATGCCTCGCCCTCGGGCTACACCCCGACGACTTGCACGAGCCAGCGGCGGTCGCGCTCGCGGTCGAGCTCGAGGAAGAGGATCCGCTGCCACGTGCCGAGGCACAGCTCGCCTTCGCGGACAGGCACCGACTCGCCGGCCGGGACCGAGCAGCATCGACATGCAATGTGAGTGGCCGTTGCCGAACTCCTGCGCTTCCTCGTTGACGTTCTCGGTGCGGCTGGTCCCAGTCGTCGTGGGCGTAGTAGTGCTCGGTCGGGACGAGCCGCTGCAACATCACGGCGAAGTCCTCGAGGAACCCGCGCTCCCACTCGTTCACGCGCACCGAGCACGTCGTATGGGGCGAGTAGACGCAGCAGATCCCGTTCCGGATGCCGCTTTCGCGAACGGCCTCGCGCACCTGATCGGTGATGTCCGTGACCGAGAGCCCGCCCGCTGTGCGCAACTGCACCTCATGCTGGAACGTCTTCACGGCCGGATCCCTTCGTCGGTGTCCGCGACCGGAGCCGCGCTCGCGCCGACATTGTGTCAGTCGGGTGAGGGGGCGGGGCGGCCGAACGCGTTAGGGTCGTGGCGGCGGGCCCGTAGCTCAGCTGGTTAGAGCAGCCGACTCATAATCGGTAGGTCCCTGGTTCGAGTCCAGGCGGGCCCATGCTTTTGGCAAGCAGGATCTCGGCTTTGCCGAGATCTCGGAAACCGCCAGTGCGGTTTCCGCTGCGCGGAAGATCCCTGAAGTTGGGAACCTACGGTTCCCCGGGGAACCCTCCCTTTAGTGCTTGTGTCGGGCGCGGCTGGGACGCTCGAGCCGTGCCGATCGTACCCCGAACGGGGGGGATCGTCTGGCGCCGATCTCACCGATGGTGATCGTATGAGCGAACTCGCCACAGCCGTTGACGACTCGTCGCTGTCGAACGCCGACCTCATGAGCCTCCTGGAGACCCTGGACGGCCGGCAGGTCGTCCTGTCGATGCAGCGTCGCGAGCTGCACGGCCGGATCGACCGTTGCAACGGGAGAACGGCGACACGTCGAGATCGCGGCGCTGCAAGAGGAGGAGCGGACTCTCCAGCAGTCGCCTCCATTTGCATCAGCGGATCACCGACTACGCATCGAGCGGGTCGACGGGTGCGGGCATCGGGAACCCGCACGAGTAGCTCCCTGTTCGAGCAGGCTGTCGCACTCAACCCACGGTGCCTGTCTTCAGTAGTCAGCCGCACCGCCGAACGGCTTCTTGCGCACCGAGCGGGCCGACCGATGAGGGTATGAGTAACCGGCCTGACGGCTCTCCTCGAGCGGATCTCGCTCTTCCGGGTGCGTGAGCTGGCAGCGTTCGTCTGGTGGGTGTTCACGGCCCGGCTCCTAGTGCTGCGGCAGATCGGCCGAGTACCCGGTCTGTGCGCACGGCCACCGACCCGTCTTCTCGCTGATCCGGAAGCCCCGAGCGGGGATTCCGGATCCGCGCGAAAGGTCAACGCAACGTCGGGGTCAGGCAGATTCCTGCCTGTGGGGAGAGGAGTCGCGTCGAACTAGGCGTATTGTCTCTCACATCGCAACGATTATTGCGAGGGTTTGTCCGCATCCCCCGAAAGGAAAGCTCGCAAAATGGACATCTCGAAGCTCACCCACGGCGCCAAGGTCGTGCTCGGTGCCTCGATCGCGTTTCTCATCGTCTCGTTCTTCACACTGGCAGGATCGTATCCACGGCATTCGGCGTCTCCAGCATGTGGCACGGCATCGGCAGTGCTTGCTGGGCCTGCTCGCCATCGCGCTCATCGTCTGGGAGGGCCGTTCGCCTCGCCAACATGAAAATCGAGGTGGCACTGACACCGGCGATGGTGACAGCGGCGCTCGCGATCCTTCTGGCTGTCTTCACCCTGATCAAGTTCTCTCGTCCCTGCAGGAGACGAGTTCCGTCGACCTTCTGGGCCGTGGCTTGGGCTCGTGCTCTCGTTCGTCGTCGCGGTCGGTGCCTGCGCGAACATGAAGGCGATGGGCGAATCGATCGGCCGACATGGGCTCCTCGATGAAGGCCGCCGCCGGAAGCGCTGCAGCCGCCGCAAAGGCTGCGACCGACAAGAGCTCCGACTGCGCCCGCCGCGCCGGCGCCCAGGCTGCTCCGGCCGCCACCGGCTGCACCTGCCGCGCCGGCTCCTCCCGCAGCACCTGCCGGCCCCTGCGGCGCCGGCTGCCCGACGAGCACGCGGGGCCGCATCACGACGCTCCTGCCGACGGAACGATCCGCCGGCGACGACCGCCGAGCACGGTCTAGCCGGTCACGGTGCCTGCCTCCGCGAGCCGCGGGGCAGGCCAGCCTCGCTACACTGGCGTCATGGCTGAAACAGGCACGATGCGCGTCAAGAGCGGCCTCGCCGAGATGCTCAAGGGCGGCGTCATCATGGACGTCGTCAACGCCGAGCAGGCCCTGATCGCCGAGAACGCGGGCGCGTGCGCGGTCATGGCGCTCGAGCGCGTTCCGGCCGACATCCGCCGCGACGGCGGCGTCGCGCGCATGTCCGACCCGGGCATGATCCGCGAGATCCAGGAGGCCGTCAGCATCCCCGTGATGGCGAAGTGCCGCATCGGCCACTTCGCCGAAGCGCAGATCCTGGAGGCGCTCGAGGTCGACTACATCGACGAGTCCGAGGTCTTGACTCCCGCCGACATCGAGCACCACGTCGACAAGTGGGGCTTCACGGTCCCGTTCGTCTGCGGCGCCACGAACCTCGGCGAGGCGCTGCGGCGGATCGGCGAGGGCGCCGCGATGATTCGCACGAAGGGCGAGGCCGGCACCGGCGACGTCGTCAACGCCGTCACCCACATGCGCGCCGTCTTCGGCGGGATTCGCCGGCTGCAGTCGCTCCGCACCGACGAGCTGTACGCCGAGGCGAAGAACCTGCAGGCGCCGTACGAGCTCGTCCGCTGGGTGGCCGAGAACGGCCGGCTGCCGGTCGTCACGTTCACCGCCGGCGGCATCGCAACGCCCGCCGACGCCTCGCTCTGCATGCAGCTCGGCGCCGACGGCGTCTTCGTCGGCTCGGGCATCTTCAAGTCGGGCGATCCCGACCTGCGCGCGAAGGCGATCGTCGAGGCGACGACGCACTTCCAGGACGCGAAGATCCTGGCCGAGGTCTCGACCGGGCTCGGCGAGCCGATGGTCGGCATCTCGTCCGCGTCGCTCGCCGACAGCGAGCGGCTCGAAGTCCGCGGCTGGTAGAGCGACGCTCGTGCGTGACGCGCGACGTCCGAGATCATGCGGTTGCTGGCGGATGGCGGGAGAGGCTCGCGCCTCTCCCCTACGGGAAGCGTTGTTGTCGTAGGGGCGATGCGCATGCGTCGCCCTCCGGTGCGTCGATGACCATCGGTGTCCTCGCCCTGCAGGGCGCGTTCCGCGAGCACGCGGCGATGCTGCGGCGGCTCGGCGTCGAGGCGGTCGAGGTGCGCCTCCCCGAGCAGCTCGAAGGCCTCGACGGCCTCGTCATCCCGGGGGGCGAATCGACGACGATGATGCGCCTGATGGGCCTCTACGGGCTCGACGAGGCGATCCGCTCGTTTCCGGCACCCGATCTTCGGGACCTGCGCCGGGCATGATCGTGCTCGACCGCGAGCGGCTCGGCCTGATCGACCTCGCGGTCGAGCGTAACGCGTTCGGCCGTCAGGTCGCGAGCTTCGAGGCGCCGCTCCGGATCGAAGGAGACGAGGAGCCGTTTCCCGGCGTCTTCATCCGTGCGCCCTGGGTCGCCGACGCCGGCCCCGGGGTCGCTATTCTCGCCGAGGTCGACGGGCACCCGGTGCTCGCGCGCGAGGGGCGAATCCTCGTCGCGTCGTTTCACCCGGAGCTGACCGACGACACGCGGGTGCACGAGATGTTCCTAGAGCTCGTCCGGGAGGAGCAGGGTGTCAGGGCATAGCAAGTGGTCGACGATCAAGCACAAGAAGGGCGCCGCCGACGCCAAGCGCGGCAAGCTGTTCACGAAGCTCTCGCGCTCGATTCTCGTCGCCGCCAAGGAGGGTGGCCCTGATCCCGGCCACCAACATGGCGCTCGCGAACGCGGTCGAGAAGGCGCGCTCGTACTCGATGCCGAAGGACAACATCGACCGCGCGATCGCGAAGGGCTCGGGCGAAGGGACCGACGGTGCGATCTTCGAGACCGTCGTCTACGAGGGCTACGGCCCTGAAGGCGTCGCGGTGATCGTCGAGGCGCTGACCGACAACCGCAACCGCACCGCTGCCGACGTGCGGCATCTGTTCTCGAAGCACGGCGGCAACCTCGGCGCCACCGGAGCGGTCGCCTGGCAGTTCGAGCGACGCGGGGTCGTGCTCGTCGCGGCAGCCGGTGTCGACGAGGACGAGTTGTTCCTCGCGGTCGCCGACGCCGGCGCCGACGACGTCGAGCGCGACGGCTCCGTCTTCCAGATCTCGAGCTCGCCCGACCAGCTCTCGGCCGTGCGGCAGGCGGTCGAGTCGGCCGGATTCGCGGTCGAGTCGGCCGAGCTCTCGATGGTGCCGAAGGTGACGGTGGAGATCGGCGACGAGCCGACCGCGAAGAAGGTCGTACACCTCGTCGAGGGGCTCGAGGACAACGACGACGTCCAGGACGTCTACGCGAACTTCGACATCCCGGAGAGCGTGCTGGAGGCCGTCGCCTCCTAGCACGTCGGGCTACGCTGGGCTTGTGGCTCAGGCCGCGATTCTCGTCGTCGACGACGACCCTCCGATCTTGCGGATGCTCGCGCGTACCCTCGACGCCGAGGGCTACGCCGTCACCACGGCGGCCGACGGAGCCGCCGCTCTCGTGGCGATCGAGCACTCGGCGCCGGACCTCGTCGTGCTCGACGTCGCGATGCCCGGTCTCGACGGCCTCGCCGTGTGCCGGCGCATTCGCGCGAAGGGCCTCTCCGTGCCCATCCTGCTGCTCACGGCGCGTGCTGAGGTCGAGGCACGCGTTGCCGGCCTCGACGCCGGCGCGGACGACTATCTCGCCAAGCCCTTCGCAGCCGAGGAGTTGCTGGCACGCCTGCGGGCGCTCCTGCGTCGTGGACACGACCCGCCAGACGTTCTCGCGGTGGAGGACGTGGTGCTCGATCTCCACTCCCGCTCGGCTCGGCGCGCCGGGCGCGACCTCGGCCTGAGCCGTCGCGAGGCCGACCTCCTCGAGCTCCTGATGTCGAGCCCGAGGATGGTCGTGACGCGCGAGACGGCGCTCGACCGGGTCTGGGGAGGGCCGGTCGCGGCCAGCCCAAACGTCGTCGACCGTTACGTCTCGTACCTTCGCCACAAGCTCGGCGAGCCGCCGTTGATCCAGACCGTTCGCGGTGTCGGGTTCGTGTTCAAGCCGTGAGCATCCGCTCGATCCGCGGCCGGTCGGTTGTCGCCGCCGCTCTCGCCATCCTGCTTGCCGTCACGGTGCTCGGAGTCGCGGTCGACGTGGTCGTCAGCCGGCATCTGCGAACGTCGCTCGACGCGTCGCTCCACCGACGTGCGGTGGCGGTTGCGCAGTTGAGTGCCTCGGCTCCCGCGCTCTTGACTCGACCAGGCGCGCTCGAGTCGCCGATCGGTGGCACGGACGCGAGCGTGGAGGTGCTCGATCGGCACGGAAGGCTCGTCGCGCGGTCTCTCGGGCTCGGCGGCCGGGTTCTCCCCGCGTCGGCGCTCGCGCGTCGGGTGATCGCCTCCGGCGATCCCGCCTACGCGAGCCTCGATCAGGACGGAGCGGGCCTCCGACTGTACGTCGGCCCTCTTGCAGACATCGGTGGCGCTGCGGCTGGAGGAGCCGTGGTGGTGGCGGCCTCGACCCAGGACGTCGAGGAGACGTTGCATGCCCTGCGTGTCGGCGTCCTGATCTCGGCGCTCGCCGCGGCCCTTCTCGGCGCCGCGGCGGTGGCGGTTCTCCTTGGCCGGGCTCTCCGGCCGCTCGGTCGCCTCGCAGAAGCCGCCGCGGACATCGAGCGAACCGGTGACCCGAGACGCCGGCTGCCCGAGACGGGCGTGGACGACGAGGTCGGCGATCTCGCGACGACTCTCAACGCGATGCTCGGGAGTCTCGAACGGTCACGCGACGCCGAGCGGCGCTTTCTCGCCGACGCCTCGCATGAGCTCCGCACCCCCCTCACATCCCTACGCGGCAACCTTGCCTACCTGGCCCGCCACGGCTCGACGGCAGCTCTCATCGAGGAGCTCGAGAGCGATGCGGCGCGTCTCGCCCGGCTGGCCGACGACCTCATCGCGATCGGCCGAGAGGAGTCCCTCGGAAGGCCTGAGGAGCGTCGTGAGCCTCGACGACCTGGTTCGCTCGGTGACCGAGGGCGATGCGTCCGTCAGGCTCGAGCCCATGGCGCCCGTCAACGTGCTCGGTGACCGTGCCTCTCTCGAGCGGGCGCTCGAGAATCTCGTCCAGAACGCCCATCGCCACGGGCCGCAGAGGCGGTGTGGTGACGGTCGGCCTGGCACGAGAGCGGAGAACACGTGTTGCTGACGGTGACCGACGAGGGGGCGGGGTTGGCGCCCGAGGACGCGGGGCACGCATTCGAGCGCTTCTGGCGCGCCGGACACGACGAGACCGGATCCGGGCTCGGCCTCGCCATCGTCCGGGCGACGGCCGAGCGCCACGGCGGCAGAGCCTTGGCGGAGGGTGCCTGCTTCACGATCGAGCTGCCCGCGTTGCGGGAGAGTGAGGAGCCCGCACGCTGACGGCCCTCCGCTCTCAGAGGTTTCTCCAACTCCGCGGCTATACCTGACGCAGAACTCTCTCGAGGAAGGAAGATGATGAGACTCCTGCGCTCCCTCTCCACGAAGCGGCTCCTGACTCTCGCGGCGGCCGTGGTCGCACTTACGGCTCTTGTTGCGGTGCTCGCCGTCGCCGCTGTCGGTAGCAACAGCGAGGCTCCTCCTCCCGCTGCGCTCCCGAACGCGATCCACGATGCACTTGCTGCGCCTGCGCCGACCGGCGTGACCGCGCGAGTCACGTTTACGAACAAGCTCTTCCCGTCCGGTGCACTGGTCGGGAGTGCCGGCCCGGTGCTGATGTCGGGTGGATCGGGACGGCTGTGGATGACGAACGACGGCCGTGGGCGCCTCGAGCTGCAGTCGAGCGCCGGTGACGCGCAGATCGTGTGGACACCCACCGACGTGACGCTCTATGACGCTTCCTCGGATACCGCCTACCACGCGTCGCTGCCGGCTGTCGCGGCCGATCCGGCAGGCCCGAAGGACACGCCGCCGACGCTGGCGCGGATCAGCGAGCTGATTGCGCAGCTCGGCGCTCACGCGACCGTCTCGGGAGCTGACCCGGGTGTCGTTGCGTCGCGGCCGGCCTACACGGTGACGGTCTCGCCGAAGCACGACGGCGGTCTCCTCGGCTCGGTCGAGCTCGCCTGGGACGCCGCCAACGGCGTCCCACTCCGGATAGCAGTGGTCGCACAGGGATCGACTTCGCCCGCACTCGAGCTCGCGGTTACGGGCGTCGAGTACGGCCCAGTGGCAGATTCGAACGTCGACATCAAGCCGCCTGCGAGTGCCAAGGTCGTCGAGCTCGGAAGCCCTGGAGGCAAGCCGGCGGGCTCGGCTGATCACGCCTCGGTCAGCGGCCTCGATGCCGTCCAGGCGGCGGCGAGCTTTACCGTCAGGGCGCCCGAGACGCTCGTCGGCCTGCCGCGGCGGGACGTTCGCCTGACAGGCGGAACCGACGCGGGCTCGCAGGCTGTCGTGGTCACGTACGGCCAGGGCCTCGGAGCGATCGTCGTGATCGAGCGCGCCGCCCCGGCGGGCGGACAGGACGCGGGCCCGCTCGCCGGCCTGCCGACGGTTTCGCTCGACGGCGCGACGGCGCACGAGCTTGGCGACGCAACTCGGGACCATCGTCACGTGGGACCGCAACGGCGTCTCGACGGTGCTCGCTGGATCGGTGCCGGCCACAGCCGCCGAGGCCGCGGCGAGAGAGCTCGGGTGACAGGCGGTCCGCCCGTCGTCGCCCGAGGGCTCGTCAAGCGATACGACGACGTCGTTGCCGTCGACCACGTCGACCTGACGGTGGAAACCGGGGACGTGTTCGGCTATCTCGGGCCAAACGGCGCCGGCAAGACGACGTCGCTGCGAATGCTGCTCGGTCTGATCCGGCCCACGGCCGGGTCGGCCCAGCTGCTCGGGCAGGATCCGATGGTCGTCGGCGCGAGGGCGCTCGACGGCGTCGCGGGCTTCGTCGAAGGGCCGCGCTTCTACCCGTACCTCACAGGTCGCCGCAACCTCGAGCTGCTGGCCGACTACGACGACAACGACGCGCGGTCGCACATCGAGGAGATGCTGGAGCTCGTCGAGCTTCGCGACCGTGCCAAGCACCGGGTCGGCGGCTATTCCCACGGCATGCGGCAGCGGCTCGGCATCGCTGCAGCGTTGATCCGGCAACCGCGACTCCTGCTCCTCGACGAGCCCGCGACGGGCCTCGACCCGGCCGGGATGCGTGACATGCGCGACCTCGTGCGCCGCCTCGCCGGTGAAGGCATCACCGTTCTCCTCTCGAGCCACCTGCTGGCAGAGGTCGAGGAGCTGTGCAACCGGGTCGCGATCATCCGCAAGGGGCGAATCGTGTACGAAGGCACCCTCGCCGAGCTCCTCGCGACCGCGTCGGGGACATACCGCCTGCGCGCCGCGGACGCCGGCCGGGCGTTGCTCGCGTGCAACGCCCAGCGAGGCGTCGAAGACGTGCTGGCCGACGGTGACGAGATCGTCTTCCGGGCCTCGGAGGAGGCGGTGGGGGCCCTTTCGATCTCGCTCGGCCAGGCGCGGATCGCCGTCACTGCGCTCGTACCTCACGCGCCGAGCCTCGAGGAGCTCTTCCTCGACCTGACCGAGGGCGAGGACCAGCGCCTGGCCGCGCGGGAGTCCGCCGCATGATCGCCGTCGCGAAGGTCTACCGCTGGGAGCTCGCGAAGCTGGCAGCCCAGAAGCGGACGTATCTCGGGCTGGGAGCCGCCGTCCTCGTGCCGATCGCCTTCGTCGTCGCGCTCGTCGTGCAGAAGGGAGCAGGCCCGACCGACGTCCCTCTCGGCCGCACTCTTCGGGATACGGGTCTCGCCACGCCGTTCGTCGTGCTCTTCTTCCTCTCGATCTGGGGGCTGCCCCTGATCACCGCACTCGTGGCGGGCGACATCGTCGCCTCGGAGACGCACAACGGCACCCTGAAGACGATCCTCACGCGCTCGCGGGAGCGTGGGGAGGTCTTCCTCGGCAAGGTGCTCGCGTCACTGACGTACATGCTCGTCGCCGTATTCGCCACGGGTGCCGTGGCGCTCGTCGCGGGCACGATCGCCTGGGGCCTCCATCCGCTCACGTCGCTCTCCGGCACGTCGGTGCCGGTGGGTCACGGGATCGTGCTCCTCCTCGAGACGCTCGGGATCTATTCGATCGCTCTGGCGGGAGTCGCCGCATTCGGGCTGATGCTGTCGACCATCACGCGCAACAGCGCCGCGTCCGTCGTCGGGACGCTGATGTTCGCCCTCCTGATGCAGTTGCTCGGCGTGTTGCCGGGTACCGAGAGCATTCGCCCCTACTTGCTCGGAACACAGTTCGACGCCTGGCACGGCTTCTTGCGTACTCCCGCCGACTGGGTACCCGTGGTGCGTGCTCTCTGGGTGTGCGCGCTCTACATCGGCGTGCCTCTCGTCACCGGGTATCTCGTGTTTCTCCGGCGCGACGTCGCGGGCGAATAGGCGCTCTTCGCGGTCGGTGCCCAGGCTGCCGACAATCTGGATAGCATCCCTTCCAGAACGCGCCGACGAACGGCGCCACGCGAGCCCGAGGGGGGATCGACGATGAGATGGATCTGGCTTGCCGTAGCTCTTTCGGCGCTGGCGGTTGTCGCGGCAGGGTGTGGGAGCTCGGGGTCGACGAGCACGCAGGCTGTGGACGACCACGGCGACGACGCGACACGACCGCGACTCGACGGATACCACCGCGCGACCGACACGACGTCGACCGACACCACGTCGACGACGTCGGGCGCTCTGCCCGCAGGCTTGAGCAGCGAGTGCGCCGACCTCGCCAAGGCCGGCGAGAAGTTCGGCGCCGCGATCGCGGCCTCGTCCGGAGGCGCCGGAGGCGATCTCCAGCAGACCGCCAAGGCGTTCAACGAGTTCGTGAAGGCGGCACCGGACGAGCTCAAGCAGGACTTCGCCGTTCTCGCCGACGCCGTCAGCCAGTACGCGAACGCTCTGAAGGGCGTCAACCTGAAGGCGGGCGAGACACCGAGCGCGGCCCAGATCGCCAAGCTCCTCGTGATCGGCAAGTCGCTGAGCACAGGGAAGGCGCAGAAGGCGTCCGCCGACATCGCCGCCTGGGGCCAGAAGCACTGCAGCAAGCAGTAGCCGCGGTTAGCCCGTCCGCGGCGGCGCCGTATCCTGCACTCGTGAAGGTCCTCGGCATCGACCCAGGAACTGCTGCGTGCGGCTACGGAATCGTCCTCGCAGGCGGCGGGCGCGTCACGGCGGTCGCGTCG
This sequence comes from uncultured Thermoleophilia bacterium, assembly GCA_963829285.1. Taxonomy (GTDB): domain Bacteria; phylum Actinomycetota; class Thermoleophilia; order Gaiellales; family Gaiellaceae; genus Gaiella. The sequence goes on from CAWHHW010000005.1 coordinate 701,803, forward strand.
GGGTGCTGGACGACGAGCGCCCGCGAGCGGCCGGAGCTCCGGCTGCGGATGATCTTCGAGGGCGTTCAGGGGCTCATCGCAGTGCACGATCCGGACGCCGTCGCGCTCGAAGAGTCGTACGTGGGGGCCGACGCCCGCATCGCACTCTTCGTCGGCCAGGCACGCGGCGCGGCCATGGTCGCCGCCGCCACCGCGGGCGTCGAGTGCACCGAGTACGCACCGGCGCGTGTCAAGCAGTCGATCTGCGGTCACGGCCGCGCCGACAAGGGCAGGTGCAGCGCATGGTCAAGATGCTGCTCTCGCTGGACGAGATTCCCGCCACGTCACACGAGGCCGACGCGCTCGCGGTCGCGATCTGCCACGCGTTGATGCCGCCGCTTGCCCGGATGGCGTCGTGATCGCGCGCCTGCGCGGCATCCCCGCGGGCCGAAGCGCCGACGGCCTTCTGATCGACGTCAACGGCGTCGGCTACCTCGTCGCTGCGACACCCGGCGTCCTGCGGCGCGCCGAGGACGGCGGCGAGATCACCGTCGAGACCTTCCTGCACGTACGCGAGGACGCGATGCAGCTCTACGGCTTCGTCGATGCCTCCGAGCGCGAGCTCTTCACGCAGCTGCTCACGGTCAGCGGGATCGGTCCGAAGGTCGCGCTCGCAGTCGTCTCCGGCTCGCCCACCGCCGAGCTCCGCCGCGCGATCGTGCTCGAGGACCATGCGCGTTTCCAGGCCATCCCCGGGATCGGGAAGAAGACGGCGGAGCGGATCGTGCTCGAGCTGAAGGAGAAGGTCTCGCTGACCGCGGACGGCCCGGCCGCGTACGTCGCTCGAGGAGACGCCGACCCATCTCGTCGCGCGCGACGCGCTCGTCGAGCTCGGCTACTCCGTGCTCGAGGCGGAGCAGCGCCTGGCCGACGTCGACCCCGAGCTGCCGCCGGCGGAGCGCGTCCGGCTCGCGCTGCGGGCGGCCTAGAGGTGCCATGAGCGATCGCGTCACAACCGCCGTGCTCGACCCCGAGGATGAGGAGGTCGAGCGCTCTCTGCGACCGCGGCGGCTCGACGATTTCGTCGGCCAGGAGCGGATCAAGGAGCAGCTCGGCATCGCGCTCGACGCGGCCAAGGGGCGCAGCGAGGCGCTCGACCACGTTCTGCTCGCCGGGCCGCCCGGCCTCGGCAAGACGACGCTGGCGCAGATCATCCGCGAGGAGCTCGGCGTCGGTCTCCGCACCGTCGCCGGGCCGGCGCTCGAGAAGAAGGACATCGCGGCCATCCTCACGGCGATCGAGCCGCGGGACGTGCTGTTCATCGACGAGATCCATCGCCTCAACCGGGCGGCCGAGGAGATCCTCTACCCGGCGCTCGAGGACTTCCGGCTCGACATCGTCTTCGGGCAGGGAGCGGCCGCACGCACGCTGACGATCGACCTGCCACCCTTCACGCTCGTCGGTGCGACGACGAGATCCGGTCTGCTGACGACCCCGCTCCGCGACCGCTTCGGGATGACGTTTCGGCTCGGGTACTACGAGCCGGGTCAGCTCGGCACGATCGTGCGCCGCTCGGCCGGCATCCTCGCCGTCGAGATCGAGGACGCCGCCGCCGACGAGATCGCAGGGCGCTCGCGCGGCACGCCACGCATCGCAAACCGGATCCTGCGGCGGGTGCGCGATGTCGCCGAGGTGCGCCACGCCGGCAAGATCACGAACGAGATCGCCCGCGAGGCGCTCGAGCTGCTCGAGGTCGACGGGGTCGGGCTGGAGCGGGTCGACCGTGAGTTGCTGAGCGCCGTGGCCGAGAAGTTCGGCGGTGGTCCCGTGGGTCTCTCGACGCTCGCGGTCGCGCTCGGCGAGGAGCAGGACACGATCGAGGACGTCTACGAGCCGTACCTCCTCCAGCTCGGGTTCCTCCAGCGCACCCCGCGCGGGCGGACGATCACCGAGCTCGGGCGCAAGCACGTCGGCGCGGTTCGCGTCGACGGCAGCCTGTTCTAGAGGCTACCGCCGGAACTGCAACTCGCGCCAGCTCGGGGTGGGCGCAAGCTCGAGCAGCGCGCGGCCTCCCTCGGGCTCGGCGTACCCGAAGTCGCCGGCCACCTCGTCGAAGCTCACCTCGAGCAGGCCTTCCTTGACGCGGTGGTCGAGGTAGGCGCCACGAAACACGAGCTTCCGCAGCCAGTAGACGAGCGACTCGCCGTCGTTCAGCGACACCCGTTCCCAGTGGCGTCGCACGTAGTGCCCGAGCGCGCTCCGCGGCTCGGCGATCTGCCCGTCGGCGGCGAGCTCGACCAGGTCGAGCATCTCGTCCTCGTCGAGGTCGCTGTCGGCGATCAGCGCCAGCTTGACCGCGGCCGCCGTCACCCGCTCGCGAAAGTCGTCCGGGCCGAACGAGAACCGGTAGCCGAGAAACTCGAGCACGTAGGCGTCGCCGGAGACGTAGTTGAGCTCACCCTGGGGCATGGGGAAAGCTACCCTCAGCGCATGAACTGGCGGCTCGTGATCCCGATGACGGTCGTCGTCCTCGTGATCTGGCTCGTCGGCGCCGCCGTCACGAAGTACTCGCTCGAGCAGATGGCGCTCCTCGCACCGGTCGCCGTGGTCGTCGTCGGCGCCACGATCGGCCTCGTGATGTTCTGGGTGAAGGTGATCCGCGACTCGCGCGAAGGTGAAGCGTCACCGGCTCTCAAACGCCGTCCGGCTCGGGACCTATCGTGGCTGCATGGTCGGGAGCTGGAAGCTCGAGCCGGTGTCGTTCGCCGAGGTAGCGGCCCTGCGGGCTGCGCTCGGCGTCTCGGAGACGGTCGCAACCGTGCTCGTGCGCCGCGGTCTGGGAGATCCCGACGCCGCCCGCGCGTTCCTCGAGCCCGAGGGCATCTCGCACGACCCACTGCTCCTCGGTGACATGGCGGCGGCCGTCGAGCGGCTGCGCGCAGCCGTCGAGCGGGGCGAGCGGATCTGCGTGCACGGCGACTACGACGTCGACGGCGTCTGCGCGACAGCACTTGCGACGCTGACGCTGAGAGAGCTCGGCGCCGACGTCGTCTGGCACCTCCCGAGCAGGTTCGAGGAAGGCTACGGCGTCGCGTCCGACGCAGCGGTCGCGCGCCTCGCGGAAGACGGCGTCAAGCTCATCCTCACCGTCGACTGCGGGATCACTGCGGTGGCCGAGGTCGAGGACGGCCCGCAGGCTCGGAGTCGACATGATCGTGACCGATCACCACCGGCCCGGCGAGACGCTGCCGCAGTGCCCGATCGTCGCGACCCGTCCCTCCGACTATCCGTTCCCAGACCTCTGCGGCACCGGCGTCGTCGCCAAGCTCGCGCAGGCGCTCCTCGGCCCCGACCACCCGCTGCTCGCGCGCCACGCCGACCTCGTCGCGCTCGCGACGATCGCCGATGTCGTCCCGCTCGTCGACGAGAACCGCGCGCTCGTGAGCGCCGGTCTCCGCGGCCTCGCCCGCACGCAGAAGCCGGGGCTTCGCGCTCTCATGCGCGTGGCCGGCGTCGATCCTGCGACGGTCGATGCGACCGCGGTCGCGTTCCGCCTGGCGCCGCGGATCAACGCTGCCGGCCGTCTCGGCCGTCCCGACGTGGCGCTGCATCTCGTGCTCACCGACGACGCGCGCGAAGCCGATCTGCTCGCGAACGAGCTGGAGGATCTGAACCGCGAGCGCCAGGTCGTCGAGAACACGATCCTTCGCGAGGCCGTCGCGGTCGTCGACGCGTGGCCCGCCGAGAAGCGCAGCCACCATGCGTACGTCGTGTGGGGCGAGGGCTGGCACGAGGGCGTGATCGGGATCGTCGCCTCGCGTCTCGTCGAGCGCTTCGGGCGGCCGGTCGTGCTGATCGCCGGCGAGGGCGACCGCTGGAAGGGCTCCGGCCGGTCGGTGCCGAGCTTCGATCTCCATGCCGGCCTCGCCGCCTGCGCCGGCCACCTGGAACGGTTCGGCGGCCATCGCGCCGCCGCCGGGCTGACGATTCGCCCCGACCAGCTCGAGCCGTTTGCCGAGGCGTTCGGCGCCTATCGCCGACACCGAGCTCGTCGACGAGGACCTGGCGCCCGTCACGCGGATCGACGCGATCGTGCCCGCGACGGTCGCTCACGCTCGAGCTCGCGCGCGAGCTCGAACAGCTGGCTCCGTTCGGCCTCGGCAATCCTGATGTGACGCTGCTCGTGGCCGGGTGTGAGGCGGTCGGCGCCTCCACCGTCGGTGAGGGCAAGCACCTGCGGTTCCGGGTCCGCCAGTACGGGCGCGATGCGGGAAGCGCGATCGCGTTCGGCCTCGGCGGCCAGCTCGAGCGGCTGCAGGCAGAGTCGCGACTTCGACGTCGCGTTCAGGCTCAAGCAGAACCGCTGGAACGGCACCGTCTCACCCCAGCTCGTCGTCCGGCGCGTCTTCGATACGGCGGACGCCTACGAGGAGCTGCGGACGTGGCTCGCAGACATGTGGCGTGCCGGCGAGACAGACTGGACGCCCGAAGCGCGGCGCATCTTCACCGAGCTCGCACTCGAGGACGCGGGAGGGAAGCGCCAGCTGCTCGAGTCGGAAACCTTCCGCGCGCTGCTGGCGCACGGCGTGCCGCTCAGCTTGCCGCAGGCCGCGTGACCGTCGGGGCGAGGCGCATGCCTCGCTCCGGCCGAGATGGCGCCTGCGGACCGCCGTGCGAGCGACCGTTCGAGCTCCGCGAGCAGCCGCAGCACGCGACGGCGTTCGAGATACCGGTGGAGGCGGCGACCCATAGACAGAGTGCTTTCGGCAGAGCGGAGCGCGATCCTGTACCCCCTTTGGGGCTTCAATAAGGCCCCAAATGAGCGCGAGTAGACTTTGACCATGTCAGTCGTCGATGCAAAACGTGATCAGGACGACCTCCTCAACGAGCTGATCGCGAGCGTCGAGGCCTACAACCCCGGCGTCGACAAGGAGCTGATCCGGCGGGCGTTCGACGCGGCCGATCGCGCGCACAGCGGCCAGTCGCGGCGGTCGGGCGAGCCGTTCATCAACCATCCGCTTGGCGTGGCGTTGATCTGCGCGGAGCTCCATCTCGACGCGCAGACCATCGCCGCGGCGCTGATGCACGACGTGATCGAGGACACCGAGACGGACATCGACGAGCTGCGCGGGTCGTTCGACCCGGAGATCGTCCAGCTCGTCGAGGGCGTCACGAAGTTGACCCGGATCACCTTCCAGAGCCGCGAGCAGGCGGAGGCCGAGAACTACCGCAAGATGATCGTGGCGATGGCGCAGGACGTGCGGGTGATCCTGATCAAGCTCGCAGACCGGCTCCACAACATGCGCACGATCGAGTACCTCGGCAAGCAGAAGCAGGTGCAGAAGGCCAAGGAGACGCTCGAGGTGTACGCGCCGCTCGCGCACCGCCTCGGCATCCACGCCGTCAAGTGGGAGCTCGAGGATCTCTCGTTCCAGATCCTCCATCCGCGCAAGTACGCCGAGATCAAGGCGATGGTCGCCGATCGTCGCGCCGACCGCGAGGCGCAGGTCGAGAAGGCTGCGGCCGAGTTGAAGGAGGATCTCGAGAAGACCGACATCCCCGCCGACATCTCGGGGCGCGCGAAGCACTTCTACTCGATCTACGACAAGATGGCGAAGAAGGGCCGCGAGTTCAACGAGATCTACGACCTCACGGCGATGCGCGTGCTTGATCGAGCGCGGGGGCGAGGAGGGAACTCGCGACTGCTACGCGGCGCTCGGGATCATCCACGCGCTCTGGAAGCCGATGCCGGGCCGGTTCAAGGACTACATCGCGATGCCGAAGCTGAACCGGTACCGCTCGCTGCACACGACCGTGATCGGCCCGAACGGGACGCCGCTCGAGATCCAGGTGCGGACCCGCGAGATGCACGAGGAGGCCGAGTTCGGCGTCGCCGCGCACTGGCTCTACAAGCGCGGCCGCTCGGCGAAGGGCGACGACGAGTGGGTCGCCTGGATGAAGACGCTGATGGACTGGCAGGGTGACGACCACGACGCGGCGGAGTACATGCGCACCCTGCGCACCGATCTGTTCGACGACGAGGTGTACGTGTTCACGCCGAAGGGCGAGGTGAAGACGCTTCCGGCGGGAGCGACGCCGATCGACTTCGCGTACGCCGTGCACACGGACGTCGGCCACAAGACGGTCGGCGCCAAGGTGAACGGCCGGATCGTGCCGCTGCACTACAAGCTGAAGAACGGCGATTTCGTCGAGATCCTGACCTCGAAGTCGGGGCGCGGGCCGTCGCGCGACTGGGTGTCGCTCGCCGCGTCTTCGCGCGCCCGCAACAAGATCCGGCAGTGGTACCAACGGGAGACGAAGGGCGAGACGGAGGCGAAGGGCCGGGAGGCGCTCGATCAGGCGTTGAAGGCCCAGAACCTGCCCTATCGCAAGCTGCAGGGCTCGGCCGTGCTGGCGCAGGTGATCCGCGACCTCGGCTTCAAGAAGGCGGAGGACTTCTACCTCGCCGTCGGCTCCGGCAAGCTCGGCACGGGCCAGGTCGTCAACAAGGTGCTGCAGCGGCTGAAGACCGACCAGGTGGCCGAGGAGCCGATCGTCACGCTGAAGACGCCGAAGGCCCGCTCGACCGTGACGGGCGACAGCATCGGGATCGTCGTGCAGGGCGTCTCCGACGTCCTCGTGCGGCTGGCGAAATGCTGCACGCCGGTTCCCGGCGACGAGATTCGCGGCTACATCTCGCTCGGCCGCGGGATCACGATCCATCGGGTCGACTGCCCGAATGTGAAGGCGCTGATGCGCAACCCCGAGCGGTTCACGCCCGTGGAGTGGGAGGGGAGCGCACGGTCGAGCTTCAGGGTGCAGATCGCCGTCGAGGCGTGGGATCGCGCGCGGCTCCTCGAGGACGTGGCGCGGACGTTCGCCGAGCACGGTGCGAACATCGTTGCCTACGGAGGCACCGTCGAAGACGGGCTGGCGAAGAACTGGTACACCGCCGAGCTCGGCGACGTCAACGACCTGCGCTCGCTGCTGTCGGCCCTGCGGCACCTCGAAGCCGTGTTCGACGCCTATCGCGTGACACCGGGGTGAGTGGTCCGACGGTCGACGGGGCGACGCATGCGCATCGCCCCTACGAGACGGAGCCGTCCCCTCGATCGAGGGATTGCATCCCCGGCCGGGCGACCAAGACTGTGGTCGGGGAGAGGGTCACGTCGCCTGGGCCGCCCCTCTGAGGGCGGCCTGCGACGAGACTCTCCGCTTACGGCTCCCAGGCCTCGCCGCTCGTGTCCCAGCCGAGCAAGACGTAGGCCGAGATCTGCTCCGCGACGCGCGCCAGAAACGCCGGCTCGGCGTCGCCGTCGACTGCGAGCTCGCCTACGACCGCGTCCTGGAAGGAGACGGGCACGCGAGGCGCCGCGACGGATCGGCCGTGCCCGCCTGGGGGCCGAGCGTCAGCACTCCCTCCTCCATGAACAGGATGCCGGCCCACACGATCTCGGGCTCGCGAACGAGCGCCGCGACGAGGGCGCGCAGCACGTCATCGGCGTCGGCGCCGCTACCGACGATCCTGTCGATTGCCTCGAGCGTGCTCGTGGCTCACTCGGCCAGGTCCGCCCGCTCGAAGTCGCGGATCGGCGCGCGCACGTGCTCCGGCACCGCGACGGGCCGTCGCGCGACCGGATCGATCAGGACGATCGTCTGCGTTCCGGTGACCATCAGCTCGTCGTCCGGAAGGCGAACCGCCGCGAACTCGTAGGTGACGCTCGTGCGCCCGAGCTTCGAGACCCGAACGAAGCACTCGAGCAGATCGTCGAAGCGGGCAGGCGCGTGGTACTCGACGGTCGAGGCGCGCATCACGAACTCGGTGCCTTCTGTCCCGAGCGAGCCGAGCTGGCGGTGGTACTCGGTGCGCGCGTGGTCGAAGTAGGGCAGGTAGCGACCGTAGTAGACGACCCCCTGCGCATCGGTGTCGGAGAACCAGACGCGGGTCAGCGCCGAGTACTTGAACGGCGGGCGCCGATCGGTGAGGCGACCGAGCTCGAGCGGGTCGGTCACGCCTCAGCTCGCGATCAGGGCGACGAGCTCGTCGCGACGGGAGATCATCTCGGCCTCGGAGAGCGCCTCGAGGTTGAGCCGCAGCAGCGGCTCGGTGTTCGACGGGCGCACGTTGAAATGCCACGTGTCGAAATCGACCGAGATGCCGTCGAGGTGCGTGACGTGGCCTCCCTCGGCCGCGTAGCGCTCCTTGATCTCCTGCAGCTTCAGGGGCACATCGGCGACCGGCGTGTTGATCTCGCCGGTGATGAAGTACTGCTCGCGGAACGGGCGCAGGATCTCGGAGAGCGCCACGCCGCGCTTCGAGATGCAGCTCGAGCATGAGCAGGAACGGGACCACGCCCGTGTCGGCCTGTGTGAAGTCGCGGAAGTAGTAGTGCGCCGAGACCTCGCCGGCGAAGACGGCGTTCTCCTTGCGCATGCGGTGCTTGATGAAGGCGTGCCCGACGCGGTTGACGAGCGGAGTGCCGCCCGCCGCCGTGATCGTGCGCGGCACGGCCCAGCTCGCGCGTACGTCGTAGAGAACGGTGCCGCCAGGGCTCTTCGCGAGCATCACCTCGGCGAGGAGCGCCGTCACGAAGTCGCCGGGCACGAACTCGCCCGGTGTCGTCGATGAAGAAGCAGCGGTCGGCGTCGCCGTCGTAGGCGACGCCCAGGGCGGCTCCCTCCTCACGCGTCTTGGCGATGATGAAGGCGCGGTTCTCCTCGAGCAACGGGTTCGGCTCGTGATTCGGGAAGGTTCCGTCGGGCTCGAAATTGCAGCGGACGACGTCGAGTTGGGGCAGGCGTTCGAGCACCGGCGGCAGCATCGCTCCCGCCATTCCGTTGGCGGCGTCGACGACGATGCGAAGCGGTGCGATCGCGTCGACGTCGACGAACGAGAGCACCTTGTCGACGAAGCCCGGCCAGACGTCGAGCGGTGCTGATCTCACCGCGGCGCTCGACGGCGCCGAAGCCCGCCTGAGCGCCGGCCCGCACGTCCTCGAGCCCGGAGTCGCCGCCCACGGGCAGCGCGCCGCGGCGGACGATCTTCATCCCCGTGTACTCCTTCGGGTTGTGGGAGGCGGTGACGCAGATGCCTCCCTCGAGCCCGAGCTCGCCGACGGCGTAGTAGACCATCTCGGTGCCGACCATGCCGAGGTCGCGGACGTCGGCGCCACCGTCCGCCGCGCCCTCCATCACCGCCGCCGCCATCGACGGCGCAGCGAGGCGCATGTCGCGGCCGACCGCAATCGAGCGAGGCTCGAAATGCTCGACGTAGGCGCGACCGATCGCGTAGGCGCCTTCCTCGTCGAGCTCGGAGCCGTAGAGACCGCGCACGTCGTACGCCTTGAAGACCCTGGGATCGAGCATCCGCCCATCGTATTGGACTGCGCGGAAACGACGCCGGGCCATCCGAATAGGTGCTATTTGCGGGAACTCTCTGTCGTCCGATGGCTCTCGTACGCTTCAACCATGGAGCAGCCCACCCGGATCGATCTTCTCGAGCTCGACATCGACCTCCGCCTCGCCGACCTCTGGCGGGAGGCTGCGGACGTGACCGAATGGAACCTCGAGGTCGTCTCCGCCTTCATGCGAGCGTCGTACGGGAAGGGCTACTGCGACGCCTTCACCGAGGATTCGCCCGGCTCGCTCTGCCACGACCACGGGTACGACATCCCGGGTCGGCAGCAGTCGGTTCGCGCCGCGTAACCAAGCGGGCGACCCATGCGGGTCGCCCCTACGGTGAGAACCGCCGTTCGGGCATGTAGGGGCGAGGCGCATGCCTCGACCGCCGGTATCCTCTCGGGTGGCCAGGAAGCGCTCTCCGGCGCGTCTCGTCATCGCCCTCTCGATCGCGGCGGTGCTCGCTGTGTTCCTCCTCTACACCTCGATCGCGGGTGGCGGCACGCCGTCGCTGCGGCCGAGCCAGCTGGCGGGTCAGACCGGCACCATCTCGCTCGTCGGTCGCGTCGTCGGCAAGCCCACGGGAGACGCTCACGCGGGCGGGTTGCGGTTCCGGCTCCGTGACGTGAAGGATCCGGCTGGCGCCACCGTGGCGGTCGTCTACACCGGCAGCGTCCCCGACCTGTTCGCCACCGGGCGCGACATCGTCGTCGACGGGACGCTGCAGAACGGCACGTTCGTCGCGACGCCCGACTCGATGGTGACGAAGTGCCCGTCCAAGTACTCGGCCACCAAGCCGGCCGCGCAGTAGATGGCTGAGCTCGGCCGCGCGGCGCTCGTCGTCACGCTCGGCCTGTGCCTGTACGCGCTCGTCGCCGGCGCGCTCGCTGCCGTGACGAGGCGACGGCGGCTCGCCCTGTCCGCCCGGAACGCTCTGATCGCAGCGTTCGGCTCCACTCTCGTCGCCGCGGGAGTGCTGGCGGCAGGATTCCTCCGCAGCGATTTCTCGCTCACCTACGTCGCGGATCACTCGAACCGCTCGCTCGCCGGCGCCTACAAGCTCTCGGCCTTCTGGGGCGGGCAGGAGGGATCGCTCCTTCTCTGGCTCCTGATCCTGACGGGGTACGCGTCGCTCGCCGTCTGGATCAACCGCAACCGCGCCCGCGATCTCGTCGTCTGGGTGACGCCCGTTCTCGCCGGGATCGCGACCGGCTTCGCGTTCCTGCTCGTCGCCGTCGCCAGCCCGTTCGTCGTGCAGGCAGCTCCGGTGGACGGAGCCGGCCTCAACCCGAGCCTGCAGAACCCGTACATGATGGCCCACCCGCCGTTCCTCTACCTGGGCTACGTCGGCCTCGCGGTGCCGTTCGCGTTCGCAATGGGAGCGCTGCTCGCCGGGCGCACCGACGAACGCTGGATCGTGGCGACACGGCGCTGGACGCTCGATTGCGTGGACGGCACTCGGTATCGGCCAGTTGCTCGGCGCCCACTGGGCCTACGTCGAGGTCGGCTGGGGTGGCTACTACGCCTGGGATCCGGTCGAGAACGCCGCTTTGATGCCGTTTCTGGCTGCGACGGCCTTCCTCCACTCGGTGATGATCCAGGAGAAGCGCGGGATGCTGAAGGTGTGGAACGTGGTGCTCGTAGCGCTCGCGTTCTGCCTCTCGCTCTTCGGCACCTTCCTGACCCGGTCTGGCGTCGTCAACTCGATCCACTCCTTCGCCCAGAGCGACATCGGCCCCTGGTTCCTCGCGTTCATCATCGTCGCGGTCGTGTTCTCGACGGGGTTGATCATGTGGAGGCTGCCGCTCCTACGTACGACGACGAAGCTCGAATCGCTCGTCTCCCGCGAGGCCGTGTTCCTTTACAACAACCTGCTGCTCGTCGCGCTCTGCCTGACGATCCTCTGGGGTGTGGCCTGGCCGATTCTCTCGGAGGCGGTGCGAGGAACGTCGGTCGTCGTCGGGCGCCCGTACTTCGACTTCTTCCTCCGCATCTTCGGGCTGCCACTGCTGTTGCTGATGGGGATCGGCCCGCTGATCGCGTGGCGGCGGGCATCGCTACGGGGACTCGGCCGCACGTTCCTCTGGCCCGCTGCCATCGCCGTCACGACGGGTGTCGTGTTGCTCATCCTGGGCGCCGGCTCGTCACCTCCGGGTCTGATTGCGTACACGTTCTCGGCGTTCGTGCTCGCCGCGATCGGGCTCGAGTTCACCCGGGGAACGCGTGCACGGAGGGCGCTCTCGCACGAATCCTGGCCCGTCGCGTTCACGTCGCTGATCGGTCGCAACCGCCGCCGCTACGGCGGTTACATCGTCCACGTGGCGATCGTGCTGCTCGCGATCGGGATCGCCGGCTCGAGTGCGTACGACTCCGTCGTCGAAGGGAAGCTCGCGCCGGGCCAGTCGCTTGCCGTGTCCGGGTACACCGTCACGTTTCAGCGCCTGACCGAGCAGGAGACGCCGCACGCGGCCGAGGTGCGCGCTCACCTGCTCGTGAGCCGGAACGGGAAGGTGCTCGGCCCGCTCGAGGCAGGCAAGAACTCGTACAAGGTCGCAGGCCCGGATCCGCAGGTGTCGTCGGAGGTCGGGATCCGCACGAACTACCTCACGGGTGAAGACCTCTTCGTGATCCCCGAACAGGTCAACGGCGACGGCACGGTCTACTTCCGGATCTTCGTGAAGCCGCTCGTCAACCTGATCTGGCTGGCCGGGCTCGTGTTCCTGTTCGGCTCGCTGATCGCGCTCTGGCCAGACGCACGCGAGCAGCGACGGCTCGCGGTGCGATACGACGAGGCCGGCAGTGCCGTCCGCGGCCGGTGAGCACCGCGATCGTGCTGGGAGCGGCTCTCGCCATCGCCTGCGTCGTGCTCGTGGCACTGCCGTTCCTCCGTGAGCCAGAGCCCGTCTCGGACGAGCTCGACGCACTGACGCCGGAGCGGCGGGAACGGCTCGCGCTCGCAGAGGAGCGCGACCGCGCGCTCGCTGCGCTGAAGGAGCTAGAGGCCGATCACCGGGCCGGGCGGGTCAACGACGACGACTACCGCGCTTCGGTCGGGCCGCTGCGCCGTGAGGCTGCAGAGGCGCTCCGCGCGCTGGATCCCGACCCGGAGAAGGTCTAGGCGGAGAAGGCAGCGAAAGCCCTCCTATGGCCCGGTGGACGGCCCTTGCGGCTGCGTGCGCAACGACATTGCTTCTCGCGGGATCCGCGGCCGGCGACCCGGGTACCGACAAGGCCCGACTCGACGCCCGGATCGGTGATCTGAAGACCCGCGCCGATCGGGCAGCGGGGACGGCGGGCGTGCTGACGACCGAGCTGAGCGGCCTCACCTCACGTGTGCGAGCCGCCGAGTCAGCTGTCGCGGTCGAGCGAGCGCGGCTGGCGAGGCTCGAAGCAGCTCTCGCAGCAGAGCGCTCGCGGCTGGCAGCGCTTCGGCAGAAGATCGCCGACGAGACGGCGCGCCTCGGGATTCTCCAGCGGCAGTACGCCACGTGCACTCGCCTTGCTCGAGCACCGAGTCCGCGAGATGTACGAGGCGGGATCGCCGGACCTGATCTCCTTCGCACTCGGCACCCACTCGTTCTCAGACCTTCTCGACAACCTCGACCTCCTGAATCGGATCGGCCGCCAGGACGAGCGGATCGCGTCGGCACTCGATCGCTCCCGGAAGGCGCTCGCCCAGTCTCGGGCGGCGACCGAGCGGGCGCGGCAAGGCGCTGCTCGCTCGGAGGCAGTGATCGCCGCCCGCACCGAAGCGCAGCGTGCGGCGCGCGACCGCGTGCTCGCGAGCCGCGACGCGCTCGACGGCGGCGCAGCACGCCAAATCCGGCGCGCTCGCGCGCGTCCGCGAGGATCGCGCCTCGTTCCTGGCCGAGGCAGAGGGGCTCGACAGCACAGAGCGCAGCGCTCGCCGCAACGATCGCTGCGGCACAGAAGGCGAGTGCGTCGAGCTCCTCGACCGGGTCGGCGCCGCCTCCGTCGAACGGGCAGCTCGGCTGGCCGGTCGCCGGGCCCGTGACGAGCGGGTTCGGCTCACGGTGGGGCACGGATGCACGAGGGCATCGACATCGGCGTCGATTCCGGGACGCCCGTGCACGCTGCGGCCGCGGGAACTGTCGTCTATGCCGGCTGGATGTCCGGCTACGGCAACATCGTCGTGCTCGACCACGGCAACGGCCTCTCGACCGCGTACGCGCACAACACGAGCCTCAGCGTCGGCCTTGGCGCCACGGTCGGGAAGGGAGCCGTGATCGCGCTCTCGGGGAGCACCGGCCACTCGACGGGCCCGCACGTGCATTTCGAGGTGCGTGTCAACGGGGCGCCGGTCGATCCGCTCGGGTATCTGTAGGCCCGGATGGCCGCGAGGCACACGAGGGCGACGCATGCGCATCGCCCCTACGGGAATCGACCGGCGTTCGTCTCGTAGGGGCGCGGTAGCCGCTGCGGGGAGGGCCTCGGCGGGATGTAGCGCAGATCGGGCGCCGCGCGGCCGACGAGGGCGACGCATACGGGAATTGCACAGGCGTTCGTCTCGTAGGGGCGACGCGCATGCCGTCGCCCTGGGCGTCCCTACGCGGCGTCAGTGGCTGCTGCGGGGAGGGCTTCGGCCGGGATGTAGCGCAGGTCGGGCAGGGCGCGCCAGCGTTCCTCGAGACCGAGGCCGTAGCCGGCGAACAGCTCGTCCGGGCACGGTGAAACCGATGTAGCGAAGGCCGATGTTCTCGACGAGACGGCGGTAGGGACGGTCGAGCAGCGTCACGGTGGCGATGCTCGCCGGCTCGCGCTCTGCCAGCGTTCTCGTCAGGAAGGCGAGCGTCAGCCCGGTATCGACGACGTCCTCGACGAGGATCACGTCGCGCCCCTGGATCGGCGTGTCGAGATCCTTCAGGAGCCGGACACCGCCGCGGCGGCCGTCGGTGTACGCCGCGAGCTCGATCACGTCGATCGCGTGCAGGATCGGCAGCGCCCGGGAGAGATCGGCGAGGAAGACGGCGCTCGACTTCAGCGGCGCCACGAGCAACGGCTCGCGGTCCTGCATAGTCGACGGCGATCGCCGCTCCGAGCTCGCGTACGCGCGCAGCGATCTCGGCCGCCGAGAGATAGATCTCGCCGACGGGGTCGTGTCCTATGAGGCGAGCTTCAGTCGGTATCGCTGGGCGAGGCGCTCGAGATCGCGCCGGTAGAAGAGCTTGACGTTGACATCGGGGATACTGCTCCCGGAGCTCCCGTAACTTGCGGTTCTTGCGGGTCACGAGCGACTGCTTCATCACCGTCACCTCGATGTAGAGGTTCTGGTCCGGCAGGAAGAAATCGGGCGTGAAGGCCCGCGTGATGCGGCCCTCCTCGTCGCGCTCGAGCACGAACGAGGTCGGCTCGTACTCCCACGGAATCGCGTACCAGTCGAGGATCTTGGCGCACTCGAGCTCGATGCGGTTCGCAAACTGCGGCGGCTCGACCCCTCGGTACGCCTGGAAAGTAGACCGCACAAGACCACGGTACTCTCGCTCTCGGACGGCCCTCGAGCCCCCAGCTCGACCTGCCGACGGCAGCGCCGTAGACTGCGCGCATGTCGACCGGCGCCGGCTCTGCTGTTCGCATCGCCCACCTGTCCGACCTCCACTGCGGCGAGCAGTACTTCGAGCCGAGCCTGCTCGACCGGGCGATCGACGAGATCAACGACCTCGACCCCGACATCGTGATCTGCTCCGGCGACCTGACGACCCTCGGTTTCAAGCACGAGTACCAGCTCGCCCGCCAATACGTGGACAAGATCAAGTGCGAGGCGCTCGTCGTCATTCCCGGGAATCACGACTCCCGCAACGTCGGCTACGTGCATTTCGAGGCGCTCTTCGGCGAGCGTAACTCCGTGCTCCGCAAGCGGGGCATCTCGGTCGTTGCCGTCGACTCGACCGAGCCCGATCTCGACCACGGGCAGATCGGACGTGGCCGCTACGCGTGGATCGAGCGGGAGTTCGCCGTCGAGCCCACCGACTTCAAGATCTTCGTTCTGCATCACCATCTCTTGCCCGTGCCGGGGACGGGCCGCGAACGCAACGTCGTGTACGACGCCGGTGACGTGATCGAGTGTCTGCTCCGCGCCGGCGTGCATCTCGTCCTCTCCGGTCACAAGCACGTGCCGTACGCCTGGCGGCTCGAGAACCTCTTCGTCGTCAACACAGGCACGGTGTCGTCGCTGCGGTTGCGAGGCAATACGAGACCCTGTTACAACGTCGTCGAGATCACCGGCAGCCACGTCGACATCTGGCGCCGCCATCCGTTCCATGGGCAGGAGCGCATCATCCAGTTCTCGACCGACACCTTCGAGTACGAGAAGTACACCGGCCGGATCGAGTCCGAGGTGACGTCGCGCTCGTGAGGGCCGTTGCCGTGATCGACGGGGAGCACTACGCCTCTGTGGTGAGGGACGCCCTGGTCGAGCTCCCGTACGACGTGGTGGCCGCGGTGCTCGTGGGCGGCACGGAGAAGTTGCGTGGGGGAGAGGACTACGGCGTGCCGCTCGTCGCGTCGCTCGAGGATGCGATCGCGGTGTTTCAGCCCGATGTCGTGCTCGATCTTTCGGACGAGCCCGTGCTCTCGCCGCCTGCGCGCTTCAGGTTGGCGGCGCGGGCGCTCGCGCTCGGCATCCCGTACGAGGGGGCCGATTTCCGCCTCGATCCGCCACAGTTCGAAGCGATCCGGACTCCGTCGGTCGCGGTGATCGGAACGGGCAAGCGCGTCGGGAAGACTGCGGTCACGGCGCGTGTCGCCAGGCTGCTCGCGCGAGACCAGTCGGTGGTGGTCGTGGCGATGGGGCGCGGTGGGCCGGCCGACCCCGAGCTCGTCGATGCTCGCCCGACCGTGGACGATCTGCTCGCGCTCTCTCGGGCCGGCCGCCATGCTGCCTCCGACCACCTGGAGACGGCGGCGCTGACGGGGCTGCCCACCGTTGGTTGTCGACGCTGCGGTGGAGGTCTCGCCGGTGCGGTGGGACTCTCGAACGTGCTCGCCGGGGTCGCGCGTGCGGAGGATCTCGACCCTGACCTGATCGTGCTGGACGGGAGCGGCGCCGCGATCCCGCCGATCGCCGCAGACCGCCGCATTCTCGTCGTCGGCGCCCAGCAGGATCCCGCCGTCAGCGACGGGCTATCTCAATCCGTATCGCTTCCTCCTCGCCGACCTCGTTGTCGTCACCATGGCCGAGGACGGGGTCGAGCATGGTGGGCTCGTCACCACGATCGGTGGGCTGACGCGGCCCGGCGTGCCGGTCGTGCGTGCCGTACTGCGGCCACGGCCGCTCGTCGACGTCAGCGGCCGTAGGATCGCGTTCTTCGGGACGGCGCCGCCCGCGCAGCACGGCCGCATCGCCGCGCATCTGGAGGAGACATACGGAGCAGAGGTCGTGCACGTCTCCGGGAACCTCTCCGACCGCGCGGCTCTGCGAGTCGAGCTCGCCCGTCTCGCCGCCGATGTCGTCGTCGTCGAGTTGAAGGCAGCTGCCGTCGACGTCGTCGCCGAGGAGGCAACGCGGCGGGGGCTCGACGTCGTGCTGGCAGCGAACGACGTCGTGCCGCTTGCCGGCGAGCCCGATCTCGACCTCGCGATCGAACGGCTCGCCGCCGAGGCGCTCTCGAGCGAAACGGTGGGCGTGTGAGCGAGCGCCGCTATCTCGCGCCGCTTCCGCTCGGCGGTGACGAGGGCCCGCCGTGGTCGAAGGGGCTGATGGCGCGTGCGCTCGCGGCAACCGGGCTGACGCCGACGCGTGCGTACGAGCTTGCCCGTCGCGCAGACGCCGACATGGTCGAGCGGCGTGAGGTGGAGCTGGACCTCGACCGGCTCGCAGAGGTTGCGGGCGACGTGCTCGGCGAGCCGGAGGCGGCTCGGACGATGCGGCGCCTGCGCCGGCTGCAGGCAATGCAGCATCTCGATCTCCCGGTTGTCCTGCTCGTCGGCGGCGCGACGGGAACCGGCAAGTCGACGCTTGCGACCGAGGTCGCTCACCGCCTCGGGATCACGAGAGTGACCTCGACGGACTTCATCAGGCAGACGATGCGCGCGTTCTTCTCACGCGAGTTCATGCCGTCGGTGCACTATTCGAGCTTCGAGGCCGAGCTTGCGCTGAGCCGCGCCGACGAGGATGTCGCGGGCGATGCGGCCCTGCTCGGGTTCATCGACCAGACACGGAACGTGCTCGTCGGCGTCGAGGCGGCAATCGACCGCTCGCTCACCGAGGGCTGGTCGATGGTGCTCGAGGGCGTCCACCTCGTGCCGGGCATGATCACGGTCGACCGCGCCGATGCCCTGGTCGTGCAGTGTGTCGTCGCGATCAGCGACGAGGACGCGCACCGCAGTCACTTCTGGGTTCGCGATGCGTCGACCGACGGCCTGCGGCCGCTGGAGAAGTACCTCGAGGGGATGAGCGAGATCCGGATGATTCAGGACGTCCTCCTCGAGCGCGCCCGCCGCTTCGACGTGCCCGTGATCGAGAACGTGACCCTCGACGACACGATCGGCGAGGTGCTCGACCTGGTGCTGACCGGCGCCGAGCGCTGCCTTCCCGCAAGATCTCGAATCCGCTAGCGCGGATCCCTCGATCGAACGCAAGATCCCCGAAGACGCCCGCCCGCGGTCCTTCCTGGTGTGGCTGCGGTGAGTAAACTGGACACGTGGTCACCGAGAACGACGTCATCGAAGCGCTGCATGGGGTCGAGGATCCGGAGCTCGGCATGGACATCGTCGAGATCGGCCTCTTCTACGAGGCGGAGATCGACGGATCGAGCGTGAAGGTGATCCACTCGCTCACGTCGATGGGCTGTCCCGCGGGGCAGATGATCCAGGAAGGCATCCACGACGCCGTCGCGGCGGTGCCGGGTGTCGAGAGCGTTACGGTGGAGCTCACGTTCGACCCGCCGTGGACACCCGACCGGATGTCCGACGACGCCAAGTTCATCCTCGGCTTCGGATAGCCATTTGTAGCTGATCGATTCGCCAGCGGGTACAGAAACAGATACAAGCCAGGGGAGACCGGGGTGTACCCCGGGGGCGGCGGTTCTTGTAGCTCTGCTTTGGGCGGGTACCTCGGGGTACCTTGCGCGGATCTATGTTGTCTGTATAGGCGATAGCGAGCAGAGCTTGGTGCGGAACGCTGTACGAGGGTGCGGCTCGTGCACCCGCTGCTACTCCAACCGCGACTGAGGCAGACGCGACAAGGAGGTCTTCCGGGCTCCATACTGCTTCGGCTTCGCCGCCCAACTCCGGTGGAGTGGCGACATCGAGATCGTGCCTGCCTACGACGGAGGCGACTGTCATCGAGCCGCCTTCCCATTCCACGCTGGTGGGGAACTCGAAATATTTGGCGCGGGCCATCGCTGCTCTCCTCTGGTCGGGTCTCCGTCACGACGGAGTGTCGTTCCTGGGGGCGGGAGGGCATCGGGTGGGGCAATGAGCCCAGCTCAGTAACAACTACCTACATTCTACAAGCATATAGTTGTGTATAGTTGAACGCATGGGTACGGACACAGCGTCCTGGAACCTGCTCGAGCTGTACCAGACCGAGTGGTGCCCGGCCTCGCGCCGGGTACGGCAGCGGCTGACCGAACTGGACGTGACCTACGTGAGCCGGCAGGTTCCGGTCGAGCGGGAGCAGCGGCTCGAGCTACTCAGGCGGACCGGCACCGACTCGATCCCTGCACTCACGGGCGAGGACGGTGCGGTGCTTGTCGGCGAGGAGGAGATCCTCGTCTACCTGGACGAGCGCTTCCCTGAGCCGGCCGGCGCCGAAGCTCACCGACTGAAGGCAGTCAAGGCGCGCAAGCGCGAACTCGAGGAGGCAGCACGATGCTTGGAACCAGCTACGCACTGACCGGAGAGACAACACTTGCACTGGCGGATACCGTGGAGCGCGTTCGCGAGGAGCTCAAGGTCGAGGGATTCGGCGTTCTCACCGAGATCGACGTACAGGCGACCCTGAAGGACAAGCTCGATATCGATGTCGAGCCGTACATGATCCTCGGCGCCTGCAACCCGCCACTCGCCCACCAGGCACTCCAGGCCGAGCCAGACCTGGGCGTTCTGCTCCCCTGCAACGTCGTCGTCTACGAGCGCAACGGCCTCACACACGTCTCGGCCGTCGACGCAGAGCGGATGCTCTCGATCGTCGAGAACGAAGAGCTCACACACGTCGCCGAGGACGTCCGCACAAGACTCGCCGCCGTCGTCGACCGCGTCGTCTCCGACGAGCACACCTAGCTAAGCCACGTGACTCACGAAAGGAGCCTGAGATGACCAGGAACGAAGGAACTATCGATCGCCTCGCCAGAGGTGTCGTCGCGATCATCGCCTTGACCCTCGCGTTCGCGATGGGGATCGGCTCGGTCGTAGGCGTGATCGTCGCCCTCGTCGCCGTCGTGATGGCCGTTACCGCCGTCGTCGGCTTCTGCCCCCTCTACCGGCTGATCGGGATCTCGACCGAGCGGCACACCGTCGCACCCCGCTAGCCGGCCCAACTTCGACCCTGAAGGAGAACCCCGATGAACGTCTCAGCCGAATCCTTCGAGACTGCAGTGATCGAGCGCTCCCGTGAGCTGCCCGTGATCGTCGACTTCTGGGCGCCGTGGTGCGGGCCCTGCCACGCCCTGGCCCCGGTGCTCGAGCAGGAAGTGGAGCGCCGTGGCGGCGCCGTCGAGCTCGTCAAGGTCAACGTCGACGAAAGCCCCGAGCTGGCGAGCCGCTACGCGGTCAGCGGCATCCCGAGCGTGAAAGCATTCTCGGACGGTGCTGTCGTCAACCAGTTCGTCGGCGCAATGCCACCCGCCGTCGTCAGCGGCTTCCTCGACGCGATCGTGGACGAAGCCGCATGAGCGAGCAGTCGACAGGCCGGTAGCCGCACCCGCTCCCGATCAGCGTGTTCCTGCTGTTGGCGGCCAAGGAGCACTTCGACCGCACGCACGACCCGCGCGACGCGATGATCGGCGGCGTAGCGCACTCCGGGCGCGTGATCTTTGCCGCGGCGGCGGTGATGGTCGCTGTCTTCTTCACGTTCGCGTTGTCGGGGCCGCTGCCGCCCAAGGAGATGGGCGTGATCCTCGGTGTCGCCGTTCTCCTCGACGCACTCCTGATCCGGCTCGTGCTCGTCCCCGTCGCCCTCCGCCTGCTCGGCACCTGGGCCTGGGCACAGCCTCGCTGGCTCGACCGCATCCTCCCCGATGTGACCTTTGGACATTCCGAGAAAGTAGGTGAGATCTCATGAGCCTTTCCGCTACTGCAACCTCGATCCCCGGCTCGCTGCGGCTCTCACGGCAAAGACCGCGGCAGGGAAGTGGTGACGCAGGCAAAAATCGAACTTGCGCACGCGATTTGAAAACCGCTGCCGGGAGTCGGGTCAGGACCCGAGAACGGAGAGAGCGGGTACACAAACGGGTACACACTTGCGGCGCAACGCTGCATTTCGTTGCAACTTGATGCGGCGCCAAAACGCTTCCTGGCCGCTGTTTTAGTACGCGCTGCGTTCTGTTGCAGTTGGCTGCGGACTACTTGAGGCGACCGGATGTCCGACGACGCCAAGTTCATTCTGGGTTTCGGGTAGGGCCGCCGTCATTGTCGTAGGGGAGAGGCGCATGCCTCTCCCTCCGTCGACCGCTTGCATCTCTTGCCCGAACGTGAGCCGCGCAAGCGGGCGACGCATGCGCATCGCCCCTACGGCTCCGGTTACGTATCTACGACGTCGGTGGTGTTGGTGTGGACGGCTTCGCTGCAGGTGCTGAAGGGGTGTACGCGCAGATCACGTAGCCGGCGAGACGCTTCTTTCCGCCTGAGCTCCGCGCCGTGATGATCCAGCCGGTTGCCTGTGCACGGTCGTCGACGGCCTTCGTGTCGGTTCGACGGAGCCGAGTTGATCAGGCTGCCGTAGAATTCGTTGCCGACGTAGTCGGTCGTCGTCGTCGAGAGGAAGCCGCCGCCGCCTCCGACCGGAACCTGGCCGTCGTCGCAGGGGATGACGAGCTGGTACTCGCCGAGCGCTGTGATGTCCTTCGTCAGGCGACGCACGACGAACGCGGTCCCGGCAGGGATCGTGCCCGCCGCCAGATCGCCCGCAGCGACGGTGCCGTTCTTGATGTCGGCGCTCGTGACGGCGCCAGAGCGGATCTTCTCCGACGTGACGGCGTTGTCCCGAAGCTGGGCAGTGCCAACGCTTCCCGGCGGCAGGATGGCGTTGCGCACCGCCTCGCCGACGCCGGTGAAGCCGAGCGCGGCGACGACGAGGGCCGCAAGAGCAAGACCGCGGGAAACGGGATCACGCATCCCGTCTGGCTACGCCGTCAAGCGCACCGCTCCTCCTCCGCAGCGGTGACAGGCTTCAGCCTGTCACCTGGGTTACGCCGGAATCGAGAGCACGATCTTGCCGAGCTGCTCGCCCGACTCGAGCCGCTCGTGCGCCGCCGCGGCCTCGGCGAGCGGGAACACCTGGTCGATGTGCACCCGCGCCCGCCCGCTGCGCACGAGGTCGTAGGCACCGACGAAGTCCTCACGAGCACCCATCGTGGAGCCGTACACGGTCAGCTCCTTCCACCAGAAGCGATGCAGGGCCGCGGGAGGGTTCGGGCCGCTCGTCGCGCCGCACACGGCGATGCGCGCCGCAGGAGGCGGCGGCCGCGAGCGATCGCGCCCACGTCGCTTCGCCCACCGACTCGATCACGACGTCGACACCGCTGCCGGTCGCTTCCTTGACCGCCTTGACGACGTCGTCTGCGTGGTGATTCAGACGCAAGATCGGCGCCCCAGGCGCGTGCCTGCGCGAGCTTGTCGTCGCTGCCCGAGGTGACGATGGTGCGCGCCCCGAGCGCGCGGCAGATCTCGAAGGCAGCCGTCGAGACGCCGCCGCCGATCCCCCAGATCAGCACCCACTCGCCCTCCTGAACGCGCTGCCTTGGTGACGAGCATCCGGTACGCGGTCTCGAAGACGAGCGGAAACGCGGCTGCTTCCTCGAACGAGAGGCGATCGTCGAGCGGGAACACCTGCTCTGCGTCGATCGCGATCAGCTCGCAATGCGTGCCGTCGCAGTGCTCGCCGATCACGGTCATCTTGCCGTCGCGAGCGACTCCGGGGTTGAGCACGACGCGGTCTCCGACGGAGAGGCCTTCGACCCCGGCGCCGAGCGCTGCGACGACGCCGGCGCCGTCGGCTCCCAGGATCCGGGGCTTCGGCACGGAAGGGAGTCCCATGCGCACCCAGACGTCGAGGTGGTTGAGCGACGCAGCCGCAAGACGCACGAGCACCTCGCCGTCGCCAGGCTCCGGATCGGGCACGTCCTCGTACCGGAGGACGTCGGGTCCGCCCTCCTCGTGGATCCGGATCGCCTTCACGGGCACAATCCTCTCATGACGGCCACGGAGCTCGCACGACGAGCCGGCGAGCTCGGGCTCGACGTCGTCGGCGCCGCGCCCGCCGCCGCCTACGAGGAGACCGAGCGAGCACATCCGCGAGCGCCGCTGCTCGCGGCCTCTTCGCGGACATGAAGTTCACGATGGCCCAGCCCGAGGTCTCGTGTCATCCGGAGCTGATGCTCGACGGCACGGCCCGCACGGTGGTTTCGGCGGCGCTCTGTTACTGGGCCGGCGGGCCCGAGCCGGCGACAGGGGAAGGGCGGCTGCCGCGGTACGCCTGGCGCGACCACTACGCACTCCTGCGCGAGCGGCTCGACCAGCTCGGACAGCAGCTCGGCGGGCGCTACCGGGTGCTCGTCGACGCGAACCAGCACGTCGATCGCGAGGCCGCCAGACGCGCGGGTGTCGGCTTCTACGGCAAGAACACGATGCTGATCACGCGCGAGCACGGCTCCTGGGTCGTGCTCGGCACGCTCGTCACCGATGTCGAGATCGAGGCGACCGAGCCGCTCGACCTCGACTGCGGCCGCTGCCGGCTCTGCATCGACGCCTGCCCGACCGGTGCGCTCGACGAGCCGGGCGTGCTCGACGCAAACCGCTGCCTCTCGTACTGGACGCAGGCGCCCGCCGCCGTGCCGGAGGCGTACCGCGCCGATCTGGGCGCCACGGTCTACGGCTGCGACATCTGCCAGGACGTCTGCCCCTGGAATCGCGGCGTCGAGAAGCGGCGCAGCGACGAGCCGCTGCCGGACGACGCGGTGCCGAACGTGTCGCTCCGTCGACTGGCTCGAGCGCGACGGCGCCGAGCTCGTGACGGAGCTCGACCGGCTCTACGTGCCGCGGAACGACCCGCGCTGGCTGCGACGCAACGCGCTCCACGCGCTCGGCAACACCGGCGAGAGCGACGCGGTGCCGCTTCTCGAAGACTGGGCAACGGACGACGATCCCATCCTCGCCGACGCGGCCGCGTGGGCCGCCGCGCAGATCCTGGAGCGGGTCTGATGGCGATGACGAGCGCTTCGCCGTTCTCGCGCACGAGGTGCGAAGCCCTGTGGCGGCGCTCGCGGCGATCGCCGAGGCCTATCCGGATGCGGACGACGCGACGCGTGAGCGCCTGCTCGAGCTCGCCGAGGCGGCGGTCGCGAGCCTCGAACGGCTGCTCGAAGGTGCCGCCACCGAATCGCTCCGGCTCGAACGGCTCGACCTCGGCCTCCTCGCCGAAGCGGCGGCGGAGACGGCGGCACTCGGCGGAGCTCCTGTGGTGGCGAAGGCCGACCACGGGCTCGAGGTGGACGGCGACCCCGACCGGCTGCGCCAGGCGCTCGACAACCTGATCGCGAACGCGATCGGCCACTCACCCCCTGGAGGGACGGTCACGGTGACCGCACGACGCGTCGCCGAGGGAGTCGCGGTCGAGGTGACCGACGAGGGCGAGGGGATCGAGCCGGCCGACCTGGGGCGATCTTCGAGCCCGGGGTTCGACTCACGACCGCTCGTCCCGGCTCGGGAATCGGCCTCGCCGTCGTCCGCACGATCGCGCGGGCGCACGGGGGAGAGGTCGAGGTGGAGTCGAGCCCGGGCCGGGGCGCGACGTTCAGGCTCGTGCTGCCGGGCGCTTCCGGCGCACGGTGACGCCGAGCTCGCGCTGCAGCTCACGGGCCCGCGCCGCAACACTCGCGCGCATGTCGGCCGGCTCGAGCACGACGGTCTCGCCGGCGTCGGCAAGCACCTCTGAGAGCAGCCACTCGTCGGTCTTGAACGGCAGCTCGGAGAGCGCCGCCTTGTCGGTCAAGCGCTCTGGCGCCACGCTCGACCTTCCAGCGTGCGACGACCGGTGAGTGCCAGAGCCGCGCGAGTCGCGGCTCGGTCATGTAGCGCGGGTCGAAGCCGTCGCGCGGCTCGAACGACTCGTCGGTGAGCCGCGCCGAGCGCATCCGGTCGAGACGGTAGGTGCGGGGCCCGCCGGCGGTGCGATCCCAGGTGTGCACGCGCCACACGGGCAGCTCGCGCTCGAACGAGTACGGCTCGACCGCACGCGTCGTTGGGCTCTCGTCGCCGTCCTTCAGGTACTCGATCTCGACGACGTCGCCGCTTCTCGACCGCGTCCGAGAGCGTGCGCACGAGCTCCTCCTCGGCGTCGCCGACGTTGTCGGCGGGCGTGTGGGGGAGGTCGAACTGGCCGAACGTCTCCTCGAGCTTCTTGCGTACGCGGGCGAGCGGCGTGTGGGCTTCGGCAGCGATCGTCGGGCCGACGTAGTCGATCGCGAGCCGGATTGCGCGCGCCTCGAGCGGCGTCAGCTTCGGCGGCCTGCGGAAGACGTCGCCGTACAGCTCCTTGTCGACGCGCACGACGCCTGCGTCCTCGTCGACCTCGGCGTACACCGTGTAGCAGCCGCCGCCGAAGTTGACGAGGTTGAGCAGCGAGAGCGTGTCCTGCAGCTCCTCGCGCGGGAATCGAGAAGCGCGCGGCGAGGTCGTCGGCGTCGAGCTCTGCGTCGCGGCTCTCGCCGCAGGCGGAGAGGACGTGGGCGAGCAGCGCCTGCAGCACGCCGAAGCGCTCGGGCGCGATCGGCCCGACCGGCCGCTCGCCGCGCTCGGCCGGCGAGTCGACGCGACGCTCGCGCGCCGGCGCCGGGCTGCTCGCCGTCGTGAGTCTCGCGGAGCAGGGCGAGCCCGTCCGCGACCCCGTCGCGCAGCGCCTTCGGCTCGAGCGGGATCGCGCGGCCGTTCTGGCGCAGCACCCAGCCGACGAGCGGCTCGATGCGGGCGAACGCCGGTCGCGAAGACGCCGTCGGCGAGCACCCCGGCATCGGCGAGCGTCCGATGCACCCACCAGGCGGTGTCGCCCTGCACGGCGATGCGGGCGCTGCCCGACGATCTCGCCGATCTGCCAGGGTCGCGGCACGCGATGCGCCTCGACGTCGAACTCGGGCGGCAGCCGGAAGTCGCGCTCGCGGCGGGTGGCGAAGCGGATGTCGCTGCGGATGCGCGAGACGCGGAAGGTGCGGACGGCGGCGCGGTCGAGATCCTGGCCGACGACGTACCAGATGCCCTCGTCCAGCCGCAGCGCGTACGGGTTGAGCGTGCGCTCGCTGATCTTGTCGCGCTGCGGCGACCAGTAGGCGAACTTGATCGTGCGCTGCTTCGAGATCGCCGATCTCGAGCTTCGAGAGACGGCCCGCGAGCTCGGGCGAGTAGTCGGGAGCGCTGACGCGGACGCGCTCGGCGGTGTCGGTGCGCGCCTCCGGGAACCCGGGCCGGCCGAGTGCGAGGTTCTGGAGCGCGAGCCGCAGCGGCTCGGCGTAGGCGAACTTGCCGTCGAGGTAGAAGAGCGCCGTCTGGAGCGCGGCGAGCTCGTCGTCCTTGAGGTCGAGGCGGTCGAGGAAGTAGTTCTCGGAGCGGAGCGTGTACAGCTCCTCGCCGGTGAACTCGTCGCGCTGCGAGTGCGAGCGGGACCCCGAGCCCGGTCAGCTCGGCGCGATCGGAGTAGAAGCGTCGCGCGAACGCCTCGTCGGACATCTCCGAGTAGCCCTCGACGTTCGCCCTTGACGTCGCGCGCGGTCAGCGGCCGTCGCTCCGCCATCAGGAAGGCGACGAGCGAGAGCTGCCGGATCAGCTTGTCGGTGTCGTGCGACATCGTGCGTGCGAGCTTACCGCCCTGGGTCCGCCGGGAACGCACCTCCGGCGCGGAGGGTCACCCGGAGCTGCCGGCTACGCAGCGAGCGACGTGCGCGCTTCGAGATGCTGGTGCGACGGGCAGTAGTCGCGGCTCGGCAGCGGGGTGCGCTGGCAGGCCTTGCCCTTGCGCGTCGTCGCCTTGCAGCGGGAGATGCCGCCGTCGAGGGCACCGGCTTCGATCTGCTGCTCGATGAAGGAGATCGCGGCGCCGACGCCTTCGCGCACGGCCCAGGCGACCTGCGCCTGCGCGGTGATCGGGAAGTAGCGGCGAATGTCCTGGAAAAGCGCACGATCGGGCCGCGCGAAGTAGTGCGGGTCGGCGGCGAGACGCGACATCGTCAGCTCGCACTCCTCCAGCACGGAACGGCGCGACTCGAGCCTCGTCTGCTGATCCGTGTAGGGGTCGATCAGATCCTTGAGCGAGCGATAGATCGCCCGCGAGTACTGATACATGCAGGACTGCAGATAGACGATGTGCTCTTCCATCAGCCGGATCTCAACTCCCTGGAAAACGCTGTATGTAGGCGGTAAACGGGCGCAAAAGACCCGTGCATACGCACGAGTGTACCCGGTTTGAGCCCGTGTTACAAACTCCGGGCCGAAATTGTCTCTTTGGAGCAACGCACCTTCTAGGCGCTGACACGCTGCGAGTGGGCTCCGTGTTGCACTGCTCGCGCTTCCCGCAGACGGCTTGCAGCCTCTGGCTCGCTCGGATACACGCCGGCGAACACCATCCAGTACCCAGGGTGCAGGCTGGCAAAACGCGATGAGTCGAGGACTCCGACGCGGCGCAAGCCCCTGCGGCGGGCCTGCTCGGCGCGGGCTACGGCGGCATCGCGGCCGTCGATCTTCGGCACGGAGATGAGGATGTTCGTCCAGGCGCTCCGTGCCCGCCGGCCACTGTTCGAGGAGCGCCGCCGTGGCGGCCGGCGCCGGTATCGCCTGACTGCCGCCTGTGGCCGTGACGATCAGGGTCGCGGTTGCCGATTCCCGGGTCAGCGTGATCGCGAGCGCGGCCCCACCGATCGCGACGACCGCTGCGGCCAGGAGCGCAACCATCACACGGCGGCCGTCTGCGGGTGGAGGGGCGAGGCGGCTCGCGCCGACGAGCCGCAGCCCGCACTCGAGGCAGTACTCCTGGCCCGCGGCGACGCCTTCGCCGCAGCGCGGGCAGTGCGTCACCCGCTTGCCTCGGGCTCGGCCTGCTCGTCGATCAGCGAGCGGCCGCAGCTCGGGCAGAAGCGTGCGCCCATCAGGCCGGTGCCCCGCAGACGCAGATCGCAGCCCCGCGGCGCCGCAGGCCACGCGCGCCCTGGAGAAGCGCCTCGATCTCGCTCACGCGCGCCTCGATCGCGACGAGCTCGGCGCAGCGCTCGATCACGAGCGTCTCGTTGAAGTGATCGCGGCGGTACATCTCGAGCGTGAGGCCGCCGAGCTCTCGCAGCCGTTCCTCTCGGAGCAGGAGGAGCGCGCGCCGCTCGCGGCGGAGGTCACTCGCCGCGGGTGCGGCCGGCTTGCTGGAGAAGAGCGCCACGGAGCGAGGATACCGTCGCGTCCGGGGGAGCAGGGCTTCTAGAGCTGGACGACGACCAGGCGCTCTTCGGTCATCTCGCGCACGGCCCAGGCGGGGCCTTCGCGCGTGTTGCCCGACTCCTTGATGCCGCCGTAGGGCATCTGGTCGGCCCGGAACGTCGGCGCCTCGTTGACGACGACACCGCCGAACTCGAGCTCGGCCGCAGCCTGCAGGGCAGAGGCGAGCGAGGCGGTGAAGATCCCTGCCTGCAGGCCGTAGCGCGTGGCGTTCGCGCGCTCGATCGCCTCGGCCAGTGTGTCGTAGGCCTGAAGCGTGCAGACGGGCCGAACGCCTCGTCGCAGGCGAGCTGCGTGTCGGCAGCAGGCTCCTCGATCACCGTGGGGAGCAGAAGATCACCGTCGAGCTCACCGCCGGTGAGAATCGCAGCGCCACCGTTCGCGCGCCTCGCTCGATCCAGGAGAGCACGCGGTCGCGCTCGCCGCGGGAGATCAGCGGGCCGACGTCGGTCGTCTCGTCGGCCGGGTCACCGACGACGAGCGCCTCGACTTTCGGCACGAAGCGCGCCTTGAAATCGTCGTAGACGCTGCGGTGGACGAAGATCCGCTGTACCGAGATACAGCTCTGGCCGGCGAAGGCGAACGCATTTGCAGCGCAGCGCGTCGCGGCGTCGTCGATGTTCGCGTCGGCCTTCGACGATCACCGGCGTCGCGTTTCCGAGCTCGAGCCCGACGCGCTTCTTCGCGGCCCGCGCCCGAATCCCCCAGCCGACCGCTCCGGAGCCGGTGAACGTGATCAGCTTCACGCGCTCGTCCTCGACGATCACGTCGCCGATCTCGGCCGACGGGCCGACGAGCGACGTTGAGCCAGCCGGGCGGAAGTCCAGCCTCGTCCTCCAGCTCGGCGAGCAGCAGCGCCGAGAGTGGCGTCTGCGACGCAGGCTTGAGCACGACTGCGCAGCCGGCCGCGAGCGCGGGGGCGATCTTGTGGGCGACGAGGTTGAGCGGGAAGTTGAAGGGCGAGATCGCGCCGACGACGCCGATCGGCAGCGCGCATCGTGAAGGCGAGCTTGCCCTCGCCTGCCTGCGAGGCGTCCATCGGCACCATCTGGCCGGCGAGCGTACGCGCCTCGACGGCAGCCATCGTGTACGTCGACATCGCGCGGGCGACCTCGACCCGCGCTGCCTTGAGCGGCTTGCCCGCCTCGGCCGAGATCTGTCGCGCAGCCTCGTCGGCACGGCGCCCGAGGGCACCGGCGACGCGCACGAGGATCTCGGCGCGCTTGTGGGCGGGAAGCGGCGACTCCATCGCGCGCGCGGCTGCGTCGAGCGCACGCCGCGTTTCCTCTGCACCAGCTTTCGCCACGCGGGCGACGGGCGAGCCGTCGTAGGGCGAGGCGACCTCGACCCACTCACCGGTCTCGACCCATTCGCCGTCGATCAGCAGCTTCCGGTCGGTCGCCGTCGTCGCCATCGCGGCGGAGTCTAGCTTCGGCGAGCAGGCGCCGGTCAGCCGGTGGCCAGCTCGAGCCCAACGCGGTACGCGTGGCGCTGCGCGGCAGCCGATGCGGGCGAGTGGTCGGCTATCGGCGCCGGCGAGTCGGCGGGAGCGGCGGTCGGCGGTTTGCCGGCTTCGAGTCGGACGAGCATCAGTGTCGTCGCTACTGCCGCGAGCACGAGGAGCAGGGCAGTTCGGGCAACGGGGCTTGTTGTCAACATGCCCTCGACATCGGCAATTGGCGCTCCCGGGTTGAGGGTTCCTGATGGATGACTCAGGTCCGCCGCCGTAGTCGCCGATACCCGGAACGTGGGCAGTTCCGCACTTGTGCAGCGCAGCGGCCAGTTGACGCTCGCCCGCCTCTCGGTGCGCGCGTGGCAGGTTGCCGCTGCGGCCGGGCTCGCGGTCTTCGCGCTCCACGCGGGACTCGGTGTCGGCGGCCACGGAGCTGACCACTTCGTCGAGACCTGGGTCTACTTCGGGCTCGAAGGTCTCGCGATCGCAGCCATCACCGCGCGGGCGATCCTGGTTCCGACCGAGAGGCTCGCCTGGGCCTTCCTTGCTGCTGCGCTTGCGAGCTACACGCTGGGCGATCTCGTCTGGACCTTCGGCTACCGCGGCAACGCCCCGATCCCATCGGCCGCAGACGTCTTGTATCTGGCCTTCTACCCGCTTTCCTACATCGCGCTCCTGCTGCTCGTTCGTTCCCGGTTGTCGCGCTTCAATCGCAGCGTCTGGCTCGACGGTGCCAGCGTCGCTCTGGCAGTCGGCGCCGTGGGAGCTGCGTTCCTGCTTGAGGTGACGCTCGACCACACCGAGGGAAACCCGCTCGCGGTTGCCACGAACCTCGCCTATCCGCTGGGAGACGTCGTGCTCCTCGCGCTCGTCGTTGGCGTGTTCTGGCTCGTCGGCTGGGACGTCGGGGTCGAGTGGGTCGTGATCGGCGGAGCTTTCGTGGCGACCGCCGTTGCGGACGCCATCTACCTCTGGATGTCAGCCGTCGGCACCTACCAGGAAGGGACGCTGCTCGACATCCTCTGGCCTCTGATGGGGGTCCTGCTCGGCGTCGCTGCCTGGGTGCGCCCGGGGCGCTCGCGGCCGATCGCGCTCGAAGGAAGGCCGCTTGCGGCAACGCCGATCGTCTGCACGCTGCTCGCGCTCGCCGTCTTCGTCGAGGATCACCTCCGACACCTGAACATCGTCGCGCTCGTGCTCGCCTCGGCGACCGTGTGTCTCGTGCTGGCACGCACCCTCCTGACGTTCCGCGAGAACTCGCTCATCGCCGCCCGGATTCATGTGCTCTCGGTCACGGATCCGCTCACCAAGCTCTGGAATCGTCGCCGGCTGACCGGAGACCTCGAAGCTGCCTTCGAGAGTGGCGACCCTCACATTCTGGTCCTCTACGACCTCAACGGCTTCAAGCGGTTCAACGACCTCTTCGGTCACCCGGCCGGCGATGCGCTTCTCGCACGCCTGGCCGCAAAGCTCGTCGACACCGTGGCTTCTTCGGGGACGTGCTATCGGCTTGGCGGTGACGAGTTCTGCGTCCTCGCCCGTGTTCCAGGAGGGGAGCTCGACGCGTTTCTGGCAGCGTCAGAGGGAGCGCTTAGCGAAGTGGGAGACGGCTTCGAAGTGACGACGGCTCTGGGGTGCGCGTTCTTCCCGGAAGAGGCGGCGGATCCGGAGCGCGTGATGCACATCGCCGACCAGCGCCTCTACGCCCGCAAGCACCACAGCCTGATCGAGCGGGGACAGCCTCACGGCGTGCTCCTGCAAGCGCTCTACGAGCGCGAACCAAACCTCCGCCAGCACGTCGGCGGTGTCGCATCGCTCAGCCTCGACCTCGGTCGCAGGCTCGGGCTCGACGACGGGGCACTCGGCGAGGTCGAGCTCGCTGCGCAGCTTCACGACATCGGCAAGCTCGCGATACCCGAAGCGATTCTCGACAAGCCGGGCCCGCTCACACCACCGGAGCTCGAGTTCCTGCGCCGGCATACGATCATCGGCGAGCGGATCCTCAGCGCGGCGCCCGCCCTGAGCCAGATCGGCGCGATCGTTCGCGCGACGCATGAGGCGTGGGACGGCAGCGGCTACCCGGACGGCGTGGCCGGGACAGCAATTCCGCTCGTCTCGCGAATCGTCTCCGTCTGCGACACCTACTCGGCGATCACGTCGGACAGGCCGTACCAGCCACGCAGGAGCCACGAGGAGGCGCTTGCCGAACTGCGCGCCGTCGCCGGTCGCCAGCTCGATCCCGAGCTCGTGGAGCTGTTCTGCACGACGGTTGTTCCGCCTGTGGAAGCCGGGTCCGTGGCGCTGCCGATGCACGGCGTCGTGTAGCCGGCGCGGGATCGCCCTCTCCCTCAGCGGTGTGTGATGTTTCGCTCATGGCGATGCATCTCACGATCGTCGGGGAGGGAACGCCGGCCTGGGCCGGCGTTCCGGAATGCCCCCAACGGTGCTGGTCAAGAGGCCGTCACCCGAGCGAGGTGCCATGTCTTGCTCCGTACCGAGCAGTCAGTTCCCGGCGACGACTACGAACCAGCGCCCCTCGTGGAGCACTCGGCAAGCGCCGAGCTCGCTGATCTGCTCGGCGGTTGTGAGGGATTGCCTGTCCACGCGATGGCGTGAACCCGACGAGTCACAAGCAGCAGCACGGACACCAGGCTGGCAACAACCCCACACAGACAGACCGCGGAGTCTCACGGCCACTTGAGCCGGCCACCGGGACGGGTGTTGCTTCCAAGGGTGACCTGCCCAACCCTGTTCATTCACGGCGACTCCGACATCACCTGGCCCGTCTCAGCTGTCCAGACGATCACCGACCTCGCCCCCAACGCCCGCTTGGAAATCCTCCCGGAGCCGCCCACCGGCCCGACATCCAAGCTCCCGAAAGCGTCAACGACACACTCGCCGGATTCCTGCTGAACTAGCCGGCCCGGGAGCGAGCGGGGCAAGAGCGGCCTGCGCCAGCGTCGCGCCACTCGAACCAGAAGTGGGCGCGTTGGCGCTACGGCTCGACGAGGGCGCGCTCGACTTCGGCGCTGACTGCCTGGGCGATCTCGATGAAGGCGCGCGCGGCGGGAGAGCGGTGGCGGTCGCTGTGCCAGACGACGGCGACCATGCGGCGGGGCAGCTCGGGGTCGATTCGGACGAGGCTGACGCGCTCGTCGCCCGGTGCGCACGCGAGCAGCGGCATCAGCGCCGCGCCGAACCCCGCCGCGACGAGGCCCTGCAACGTGCCGTTGTCGTCGGAGCGGAACGCATAGTCGACCGGTTGGCCGCGGGAGCGGAGGCTGTCCTCGACGCGCAACCCGCTCGCGCACTGGCTGGCGCCGATCAGCGAGAGGCCGTCGAGGTCGGCGAGCGAGAGGGAGCGAGCGCCGGCTTGTGGGTGGTCCGCCGGAAGCATCAGCACGTAGGGGTCGCTCATCAGCTCGAGCGCCTCGAAGGGGCCGTCAGGCAGCGGAGGGCTGCAGAACGCAAGATCGAGGTCGCCGCGCTCGATCGCGCCGTAGAGATCGGGATCGGTGGTCGGCTCCGAGAGGCCGAGCTCGATCCCGGGCCAGTCGGTGAGGAACCTCCGCATCACCTCCGGCAGGACTCGTGCGCCGACGCTCTGGTAGGTGCCGACGCGGAGCGTTCCCGTCTCGCCGGCCCTCAGCGACGCCATGTCGGCACGGGCCGCCTCGAGTCGCGCCACGATCGCCTCGGCGTGACGGAGGAGGAGCGTGCCGGCCTCGGTCATCGAGATCGCACGCGGGCCGCCGGGTCGCTCGACGAGCTTCTCGCCCACAAGCCGTTCGAGCGCGGCGATCTGCTGGCTGACCGCGGACTGGGTGTAGCCGAGCTCGCTGGCGGCGCGGCCGAACGAGCCGGCCCGCGCCACTGCCTCGAGAGCGGCGAGATGGCGCACCTCGACCCCGAGCCAGCGCTCGGTCTGAGAACTATCAGTTGCGCTAATGATTGTCATGAATACCTCGACTTGTGCTGATAGTACCAGCTCGGCACACTGTGGTCATGGCATTCGCACTCCTCATCTTCATCGCTCATCGTGGCGCTCGGAGCGATCAGTGGTGGCCGCGACTCGCGCATCGACGACGTGGCGCGTCGGCGTCGCTACCTCGGCTGACGCAGCCGCGCGCCCGTCAGGCGTAGGATCGCCGCCGATGGCGGAGGTTCGCTCGATCGGCGTCGTCGGCCTCGGCGCCATGGGCGGCGGCATCGCTCAGCTCGCGATCGAGGCCGGGTACGACACGATCGGGCGTGAGGTAACTCCCGAGCTCGGGGCGGCTGCGGCGGATCGGATCGGTCACTTTCTCACGCGCAAGGTCGAGAAGGGCCAGCTCGATCAGGACGCGCGCGATGCTTCGGTGGAGCGGCTCTCCGTCACGACCGAGCTCGAAGCACTTGCGCGACTGTGACCTCGTGATCGAGGCGATCGTCGAGGACCTCGATGCCGAAGCAGACCCTCTTCGCCGAGCTCGACCGGATCTGTCGCCCCGACGCGATTCTGGCCACCAACACGTCCGCGCTCCTCGTGACCGAGATCGCAGCAGCAACGTCCAGGCCCGAGCGCGTCGTCGGGATGCACTTCTTCAACCCGGCGCCGCTGATGCCGCTGCTCGAGATCGTGCAGGCGGAGCACACCTCGGATGCGACGGTCGCTGCCGCAGCGGAGGTGGGAGAACGCCTCGGCAAGAAGATCGTGCGCTGCCGGGACACGCCGGGGTTCGTCGTCAACCGCGTCCTGATCCCGCTGCTGAACGACTGCATCCGGGTTCTCGACGAAGCAGAGCGTCACGCCCGAGGATCTCGACGTGGCGATGACTCAGGGCGCTGGCTGGCCGATGGGGCCGTGTGCGCTGACCGACCTGATCGGGATCGACGTGCACGTTCGCGCGGCGCAGGCGCTCTTCGAGCGGCTGCACGAGCCACGGATGGCACCGCCCGAGCGCCTCGTCGCGATGCGAGATGCAGGGCTGCTCGGTCGCAAGAGCGGCCGCGGCTTCTTCGAATACGAGTAGCGCACCCGAGGGCGACGCATGCGCATCGCCCCTACGACAACTGCCGGGTTGCGCTTACGGATCGGCGTCGATCATCGACACGCCGAGGCGGTTGGCGACGGTGGGGACGAGTGTCCCCTGCACGACCACGGAGAAGAGCACGACGACGAACACGATCCCGTAGATCTCAGGCGCCTGGTCGGTGCCGCTGACGACGGCGAGTGAGGCGAGAAGGATCGGTACGGCGCCCTTCAAACCCGCCCAGGTGACGAACAGCCGCTCGCTGCGGTCGAGCTTCGACGGCAGCAGAAGTGGCGTCACGACGAGCGGCCGGATCGACGAAGCCGAGCAGCACGGCGAGAACGAGCCCTTGCCACCAGACGTCTCCCGCGAAGATGAAGCCGAGGTCGATCGTGAGCCCGAGGGCGACGAAGACGGCGAGCTCGCCGAGGTCGGCGAGAGACGAGAGGAAGTGCCGCACCTCGATTCGGCGGGGAAACTCCGCGTCGCCGATCACGATCCCTGCCACGAAGACGGCCAGGAAGCCCGAGCCGTGCCAGACGGTGGCGATCGCCGTAGATAACGCCCGCCGCGAGCGATGACCGCGAGCGGGTACAGCGAGCGGTCCGGCAGGGGGAGGCGGCGGAGTGTCCGCAGCAGGACGATGCCGGCGATTGCGCCCACGGCGAGACCGACTCCCATCTCACGCAGGAACTCCACCTCGACGTCGCGTCGCGCTCGCGCTCGGGACCGTGGCGAGCTCGATCATCCCGATCATCAGGGCGATCCCGACCGGGTCGTTGAACCCCGATTCTCCTTCGAGGATCGTGCCAGAGCGCCCGTGCACCTCCTTGCCCGCGAGCACGGAGAACGTCACTGCCGGGTCGGTCGGCGCGAGAGCTGCGCCGATCAGAAGGGCGACGGTCCAGCCGAAGCCGAGGACGTAGTGGGCGGCCACCGCGACGAGTGGAGCGGTAGCGAACGTTCCGAGGACGCCGAGCACCGTGATCGGTACGGCCGCCGCCCGGAACTTCGCGAAGCCCATGCTCATGCCGCCGTCGAAGAGGATCGCGATCAGCGCCAGCGTCGCCACGCGCTGCACGTCCTCGAACGACACGAGCGACGCGAGCCGGTCCGAGAGCTCGGACGCGACGGCCGCGCCGACGAGCAGGAGCGCCGCCGTCGGCACGCCGATCCGACCCGCGATGATCCGGACGACGATCGCGACCGACAGCGCTCCGGCCACGAAGAGGATGACGCGCCCGAAATCGAGAATGCCGGTCACCGCACGATTCTCCCTGTTACGGGCGACGGAGGGCGGTGCGCCGTGAGGCGGTCACGCGCTAACAGATTCCTTACCGGCGTCTCACGGCGGGCTCATGCCGCCGACCGATACTCGTATCCGGATGCGCCTCGCCGCTTTGATCCTGCTCGCCCTCGCTCTCTCCGCCTCGGCGGCGACGGGCGCTGCGAAGGCTCCCGGCGGCTCGCTCGAGGTCAAGGACGGTCGCGGGCTCGTCCGGATCGTCGGGAAGGGTGCCCTCGTCGGTCGAGATCGACAAGGGCTCGCTCGAAATCACCGATCTCAGCCTTGGCGACCAGTGGAGCCCTCGCGTGAACGGGATTCCCGCGTGGCCGCAAGGTGTGGCTCCTCGGCAAGAAGATCTCGTTCTACATCCCGGGCGGCCCGTATCGGCTCGTGGCGCAGGGAGAAGGCATCTCGATCTCCGCTCGCGGAGCGGGCGCGGTCGTGCTCAACGGGGACCCGGATCCGCTCGGCGGAACCGGTCTCTACTCGATCGGTGATGCGGCATCCGACGCCATTGCCGGTCGGCCGTGATGAAGATCTCGTTTGGGGACGCGGGCGCGGCGTCGTCCCAAACAGGCACTATCCAGCAATGACTTCCCCGCAGACGATCCTGATCGTCGAGGACGAGTCGGCGATCGCCTCGTTCGTCGCGCTCTATCTCAAGAACGCCGGCTACGTCGTCAAGGCCGTCGGAAGCGGCGGCGGCGGCGCTGAACGCGATCGCGGCCGAGATGCCCGCGCTGATCATCCTCGACCTCAACCTGCCGGATATGGACGGCATCGAAATCTGTCGCCGCGTCCGCAAGGGGTCCGACGTCCCGATCCTGATGCTGACCGCGCGCGACGAGGATGTCGACAAGATCATCGGCCTCGAGGTCGGCGCCGACGACTACCTGACGAAGCCGTTCAACCCGCGCGAGCTCGTTGCGCGCGTCAAGAGCGTGCTTCGGCGATCGTCACTCGAACGCCGGCGTGACGAGGGCGACGAGATCCGCCACGGTGATCTGCTGATCAACTCCGGCCGGCGCGAGGTCATGGTCGGCGACCGCGAGATCCAGCTCGCGCCGAAGGAGTTCGACCTCCTCTGGGAGCTGCTCGACCACCGCGGGCTCGTGCTCACGCGCGACCAGCTGCTCGAGCGTGTGTGGGGCTACACGTTCGCCGGCGATACGCGCACGGTCGACGTGCACGTGCGCCAGATCAGGCGCAAGCTCGAGGACGCGTCGCCGATCGTGACCGTGTGGGGCGTCGGCTACAAGGTCGCGCAGGATCGCACGTCCGCGCCAGCCGCATAGGAGGGTCTGAGCCTGATGGGGTCGCTGCGATTCCGCCTGCCGGCCCTCTTCCTGCTCGTGATCGTGCTGGCCGGTGTCGTGGCCGCGCTGATCTCACTCCGCCTCTTCCAGACCTACACGCGTGGCCAGTCGGTGCACGAGTTGCAGCGTGAGGCGTCGGGGCTCTCCCAGCTGTACGCGAGCGCTGCCCTGAGAGCGACGGACGAGAGGTCGGCCTCGATCGACTTCGCGGCGTCGAAGCTCGAGCTCGTGACCGGCGACCGGATCTTCTACATCGGGGCATCGCTCTTCCCGGGCCAGGCGTCGGGCCTGACACGGCTCGCCGAGTCCTCGGTGCCGGCGAAGGTGACGGCGCTGAAAGGGCCGGTCGACTTCGAGTTCACGCCCCCGGGGAGTAGCCGCTCGTTCCTCGCGGCTGCCGAGCCGGTGCGGCTCGAGCCGGGAAGCGACGCGCTCGGTGCGATCGTGGTTGCGAAGCCACGTACCGAGCTCCGCGATCAGTGGCTCCCGCTCGTCGTGCGACTGGCTGCGGCGGTGGGGATCGGAGCGCTGCTCGCGGGGCTCCTCTCCTGGTGGCTCTCGCGCAAGATCACCGGGCCGGTGTCGGCGCTGTCGAGCGCGGCCGACGAGATCGCGTCGGGTAACTACGCCGTGCGCGTGCCGGTTCGCGGCGGTGGGGACGAGATCAGCCAGCTCTCGGAGCGATTCAACGAGATGGCAGCGCGGCTTGCCTTGACCGAGGAGCGAGAGCGGCAGTTCCTGATGTCGGTTTCGCACGAGCTGCGGACGCCTCTGACCGCGATCAAGGGGCACGTCGACGCGATCCGTGACGGCCTCTTCGACGACCCGGAATTGGAGCGGGCCTCGCTCGATGTCGTCGCAGGGGAGACGATCCGGCTCGAGCGGTTGGTGGGCGACGTGCTCGACCTGGCGAAGCTCAACGCGCACCGCTTCGCCGTGCATGCGCAGGAGGTCGACATCGGCGTGCTCGTCGAACGGGCGCACGCGAGCTACGGGGAGGAGGCGAGGCACCGCGGCGTCGAGTTTCTCCTCGCCGAGGATCCCGATGCACCGACGATCGTGACGGACGGCGACCGCGTGCTCCAGGTGATCACCAACCTGCTCGGCAACGCGTTTCGCTGGACGCCGGACGGCGGCACCGTTTCGCTCGGCACGCGGACGGACGCGGAGCTCGTTCGCATCTTCGTGAGCGACACGGGCCCGGGGATCAAGGCGGACGAGCGCGAGGCGGTCTTCACGCCGTTCATCTCCCGCGACACCCACGGCACGGGGCTCGGTCTCCCGATCGCGCGCGAGCTTGCGCATGCGCTGGGCGGGCGGCTCGAGCTCGAATCGGTGCTCGGTGAAGGCAGTCGCTTCACGCTCGCTCTGCCACTGGTGTGGCCTCTGTAGAGGAGAGGCGTACGCCGTTTACGAGGGTGACGCGTGCGCATCGCCCCTACGCGACGAACCGGCGTGCGATGCCGAGTACGATCGCGCGATGGTCGAGCCGGCCCGTCTCGCAGAAGTCGTAGAGCTTCCGTCACGACGATCGCCTGCGCGGGCGACGCTCGTTGCGCTGCGGCCGAGGCAGTGGCTGAAGAACCTGCTGCTCTTCGCAGGGATCGTCTTCGCGGCGGAGGTCGGTGACGTTACCCGGTGGGCGCAGGCAGTCGCCGCCTGCGTTGCCTACTGTGCCGCCTCGAGCGCCGCCTACCTCGTCAACGACCTGCGCGACGTCGACTCCGACCGGCTGCACCCCATCAAGCGGCGGCGCCCGATCGCGCGCGGTGAGCTGGGCCCTCGGGAGGCGGCCGTACTCGCCTGCGGGCTCGCGGTTGGCGCGGTTGCGGTCGCGGCTGCTCTCGGGATCGCGTCGCTCGCCTGCCTGCTCGGATTCGGGCACTTCAGGCCGCCTACACGTTGCGACTGAAGCACGTCGTTCTCGTCGACGTGCTGGTGATCGCGGCGCTCTTCGTCGTCCGAGCGGCGGCGGGTGCCGTCGCCGTCGACGTGCCGATCTCACCGTGGCTGCTCGTCTGCACGGGTCTCCTGGCGCTCTTCCTCGCGCTCGGGAAGCGGCGGGCCGAGCTCGTGCTCGTCGGCGCCGACCGCGCTCCTGGCCGGCCCGTGCTCGCCGGCTACTCGCTGGCGCTCGTCGATCAGCTGCTCGCCGCCGTCGCCGGAGCGACGATCGTCGCGTACGCCGTCTACACCGTGGACGCCCGCGAGTCGCACGCGCTCGTGATCACGGTGCCGTTCGTCGTCTTCGGGCTCTTCCGCTACCTCCAGCTGCTCCATCGCCGCGATGCGGGCGAGGAGCCGGAGAACGTCCTGCTCGGCGACGTCCCGATCCTTGCCACCGTCGCCGTGTGGGCGCTGCTCTGCGCGCGTGCTTCTGGTCGCACCGTAGGGGAGGGGTGCACGCCCCTCCCGCGGGCGACGCGTGCGCATCGCCCCTACGAACGCGAGGCGACGTGATCGCGCAGCGAGACGATCTCGGCGACGTTGCCGCGCTCGATTCGCTCGAGGCGCCGGTCGACGCCCTGCCAGCCCTGACGAGATCAGGTCGACGAGGAGCGTGAGGTCGTCGAGGCGCTCGTTGCGCTCGACGATCAGCTCCTGCTCCATCCGCTCGAGCCGGCCGATGGCGCTGTTCAGGAGCCCCTTGATCTCACCCAGATTCCGCGCCACGGGAAGGACTTCGCGCCTCAGGCCCTCCTGCACCGCCTCACCGACCCGGTCCGGCAGCTGCCGTCTCGAGTGTGAGCGCCGCGGCACCGAGCGCCTCGACCTCCTGTCGGGAGCGACGCAGCGCAGCTTCGAATCGCTTGTCTTCGTTGCGGCCTTCGCGTGCCTCTGCGATCCGCTGCTTGGCCCGTTCCAGTGCCTGTTCGTCCATGAGCGCAAGGCTACTCTGGCGATCGGATGAGATCGGACGAGCTCGACTACGACCTGCCGCCGGAGCTGATCGCCCAGCATCCCGCGGCTCGTCGCGACGCGTCGCGACTGCTCGTCTACGAGCGGGCGACGGGCGCAGTTCGTCATCGCACGTTCGCCGACCTTCCGGAAGAGCTCGGTGGCGAGCTCGTTGTCGTCAACGACACGAAGGTGGTGCCTGCGCGCCTCCACCTGAAGCGTGCGACCGGCGGAGACGCGGAGGTGTTGCTGCTCGAGCCGCTCGGCGACGGTATCTGGGAAGCACTTGCCCGTCCCTCGCGACGGCTGCGGGTCGGCGAGCGGCTCGGTCCGGTCGAGCTGCTCGAGTCGCTCGGTGAGGGGCGATGGCAGGTTCGGCTCGACGGTGAGCCCGAGGGGGAGCCGCCGCTGCCGCCGTACATCCACGAGCCGCTCGCCGACGCCGGTCGCTACCAGACGGTCTACGCGGCCGACACCGGCTCGGCAGCGGCGCCGACGGCGGGCCTCCACTTCACGCCCGAGTTGCTCGCGCGTCTGGATGTCGAGCGCGTCACGCTCCACGTCGGTCTCGACACGTTTCGACCGCTTGCCGTCGACGAGCTCGAGGCGCACGAGTTGCACGGCGAGCGCTACTCGGTCACGGCGGCGTCCTGGGAGCGGATCGAGGCTGCCGACCGCGTGCTCGCGGTGGGTACGACCACGGTGCGGGTGCTCGAGACGATCGCCCGCGACGGCGCGCTCGAGGGGCGAACGTCCCTCTACATCCTGCCCGGCTTCACCTTCCGACGGGTCGATGCGTTGCTGACGAACTTCCACTTGCCGCGCTCGACGCTGCTCGCGCTCGTGATGGCCTTCGCGGGCGTGGACGAGGTTCGTGATCTCTACCGGCTCGCGATCGCCGAGCAGTACC
This sequence comes from uncultured Thermoleophilia bacterium, assembly GCA_963829285.1. GTDB lineage: Bacteria > Actinomycetota > Thermoleophilia > Gaiellales > Gaiellaceae > Gaiella. The sequence continues at coordinate 742,703 of CAWHHW010000005.1, forward strand.
GCTTCTACTCCTTCGGCGATGCAATGCTGATCCTGTGAGCTGCTTCACCCTCGAGGCGACCGACGGAGCGGCCCGAGCCGGAACCGTTCACACCGCCCACGGCGACATCCCGACGCCCGCCTTCATGCCGGTGGGGACGAAGGCGACCGTGAAGACGCTGCACCCCGACGAGGTGCGGGAGATGGGAGCTGCGGTGATCCTCGGCAACACCTATCACCTCCATTTCAGGCCAGGTGAGGACGTGATCGAAGAGCTCGGCGGCCTGCACGCCTTCTCCGGCTGGGACGGTCCGATCCTGACCGATTCCGGAGGTTTCCAGGTCTTTTCTCTCCGTGACACGCTACTCCGGGTCGACGACGAGGGGGTCACCTTCCGCTCGGTCTACGACGGTGCCGCGGAGCGCTTCACCCCGGAGAGCGTCGCCGAGATCCAGAGGAAGCTCGGTTCCGACATCGCGATGTGCCTCGACATCTGCCCGCCGGCCGATGCGTCCGCTGCCGATCACGAGGCGGCCGTGCGGCGCACGCGGATCTGGGCGGAACGGCAGATCGATGCACCGCGCGCACCGGGCCAGCTCCGCTTCGGGATCGCGCAGGGGGGAACCGATCCCGAGCTCAGGCGCCGCTCGATCGAGGAGATCGTGGCGCTCGGGTTCGACGGGAACGCGCTCGGCGGCCTCGCCGTCGGCGAGACCCGAGCCGAGATGCTGGAGACGGTCGGCTGGGCAGCGCCGCTACTCCCCGCCGACAGGCCGCGCTACTTCATGGGGCTCGGCGACACCGAAGGCATTCTCGGCGTGATCGCGGCCGGCATCGACATGTTCGACTGCGTGCTCCCGACGCGCAACGCACGAACGGGCACGGCGCTGACCGCGACCGGCAGGCTCAACCTCCGCAACGCCCGCTTTGCGCGCGATCCGCGGCCGATCGAGGAAGGCTGTGGCTGTCCGGCCTGCACGCGATTTTCGCGCGCTTTCATCCGCCATCTCGTCAACCAGGAGGAGATCCTCGGCCTGCGGCTCCTCTCTCTGCATAATCTATGGCTCGTTCATCGACTGACCGCGGGCGCGCGGGATGCGATCCGCCGCGGAGCGTTCGACGAGTTCCGGGCCGATGCGCTCGCGCAGCTCGACGGCGGCTCACAGGAGGACTCGTGCCAGGACTTTTGATCATCGGTGCCCTTTTCGTTCTGCTCTACGTGGTGATGATTCGCCCGCAGAAGGCGAAGGCCCAGGCGCAGCAGCGGCTACTCGGAGCCGTCGAGCCCGGCGACGAGGTGCTCACCGTCGGCGGCATCTACGGGATCGTGCAGGAGCTCGAATCCGACGAGGACGGCGGCAACCTGATCGTCGAGATCGCCGAAGGGATCCACGTGCGCGTCACCCGCAAGGCGGTCGCAGCGGTGATCAAGCCCGAGGACGACGAAGACGAGGAAGAAGAGGAGGGCGAGGAGGACGGTGGGGCCGCTGACGAGCCCGAGGACGTCGAAGAAGCCGAAACGTCGCCCGCAGGGGTAGCTGAGGTTAACGGCGAAGAGGAAACTGTAAATCCGGGTGCAGCAGACGATGCGGCGTCACCCAGCCGCAGCTAGCCTTCCCGCCGCACAATGACCCGTCGCTCAGCCATTATCGTCGTTTCCCTGGTCGTCGCCGGACTTATCGGCGTCGGTCTGATGGTCGCGCCGTCGTCACCGTTCCACAAGAAGCCGACCCTGGGGCTCGACCTCCAGGGCGGTCTCGAGATCACGAAACAGGCCGTGCCGCCCAAGGGGCGCTCCCTGACGAAGGACGATCTCAGCCGCTCGGTGGCGATCATGCGCGACCGCGTCGACCGCCTCGGCGTCTCCGAGCCCGAGATCCGCACGCAGGGCAAGGATCAGATCACGATTGCGCTGCCGGGTGTGAAGGACCCGGTCGCCGCGGCGAAGATCATCGGCAAGACGGCGTCGCTCGAGCTGTACGACCTCGAGGCGAACCTGATGCCGCCGTCCATCGACGCAAACAGGCAGCCGGTCGCGACGGGCTCCGTCTACGACCTCCTCGCCGGCCAGCAGGCGTTGGCTGCGAAGGGGACACCCGAGCAGTACTGGCTGTTCAACAAGCAAAAGAAGCTCGTCGTCGGGCCCGTCTCCTCGAAGGCGATTGCCCTTCACAAGTTCGGCGGCAAGCTGCCGGCCGGCCACAAGCTGTTCGCGGTACCGCCCGGCACGGTGGTGATCACCTGTCCTGCCGGCTCGATCGTCTGCCCGGGCGTCAACCAGACGAACCCGACCACCAACTCGTACTACCTCTTCCGCTTCACGCCGCCGACCGTGCCGGAGATGACCGGCACGGACCTCAACCTCTCGGGGACGCGCCAGGACTTCGACCCACAGACGCAGGAACCGATCGTGAGCATGAAGTTCTCGGACAAGGGCGCGAAGAAGTTCGCGACGATCACGCGGAACGTCGCGCAGCGCGGCAAGCTGCTGTCGAACACGATCGGCGGCGGTCAGAAGATCGACCAGCACTTCGCGATCGTGCTCGACCGTGAGCTGAAGTCGTTCCCGTCGATCGACTGGGAGAAGTACCCCGGCGGCATCTCCGGCTCGAACGGCGCCGAGATCTCTGGCATCGGCTCGGTCAAGGAAGCGAAGGACCTGGCGCTCGTGCTTCAGTCGGGCGCTCTCCCCGTCGAGTTCGTCACGCTCGACCAAACCGCGATCTCGGCCACGCTCGGCAAGGACTCGCTGAACGAGGCCAAGAAGGCAGCGGCCGTCGGCCTGCTGCTCGTGGCGCTCTTCCTGCTCGTCTTCTATCGCTTCCTCGGCGTCATCGCCGTCCTCGGGCTCGGAATCTACGCCGCCTTCCTCTACGCGGCGATCCTGATCTTCAACGTGACCCTGACCCTCCCGGGCTTCGCCGGCCTCGTGCTGACATTGGGGGTGGCCGCCGACGCGAACGTCGTCATCTTCGAGCGCATCAAGGAAGAAGCACGCGCCGGGCGCAGTATCAAGGCTGCGATCCAGACCGGCTATACGAAGGGCTTCGCGACGATCGTCGACGCCAACGTCGTGACCGCGATCACGGCGCTCGTCCTCTTCGCGGTTGCGACCTCGTCCGTCCGTGGCTTCGCGTTGATGTTGTTGATCGGTACCGCTATCTCGATGCTGACGGCCGTGCTCGCGACGCGCGCGTTCCTGTCGCTGATCGCAGGCTGGCGCTTCCTCGAGAACCCACGGGTGATCGGAACATCCGGGGGCGGGATCCGCTCATGGCTCAAGATCGACTTCATCGGCCGTCGCAAGCTGTGGTTCGCCGTCTCCGGGACCGTGATCGCCGTCTCGATTCTCGCACTCGGGATTCGCGGGCTCAACCTCGGGATCGACTTCGAGGGCGGCACCCAGATCGCCTTCTCGACGCCCGCTCCCACCTCGCTCGAGAAAGTGCGCGTGCAGGCGGCACGTATCGGGCAGGCGAACGCCCAGATCGTCGGTCGTGGCTCTTCGACGAACGGTGACTACAAGAGCTTCCAGATCCGGACGAAGTCGCTCACGACCAACGAGGCGGTGCAGCTCCAGCAGGACCTGACGAAGTCCGTCGACGCCACGGCCTTCGGAGTCAAGAACGTGTCGGCGAGCTTCGGGCGCCAGATCCTGCGCTCGGCGATTCTCGCGATCATCGTCTCGCTGCTCCTGATCGTCGGCTACATCTCGCTCCGCTTCCAGTGGCAGTTCGCCGTCCCGGCGATCGTGGCGCTGATCCACGACGTCCTGATCACGGTCGGGATCTATGCGCTGCTCGGGCGGGAGGTGACGACCGCCACGGTCGCCGCGGTCCTGACCGTGCTCGGGTACTCGATCTACGACACGATCATCATCTTCGACCGGATCAGGGAGAACATCCCGCTGATGAAGCGCGGCTCGTTCCGGCAGATCACGAACGTGTCGCTCTGGGAGACGATCCCGCGGTCGCTCGCAACCACGTTCATCACGCTGCTGCCGATCCTCTCGCTGCTGATCTTCGGTGGCGCCACGCTCAACGACTTCGCGTTTGCGCTGCTGATCGGGATCGCGTCAGGTGCGTACTCGTCGATCTTCGTGGCGGCGCCGCTGCTCGACTGGATCAAGGAGCGCGAGCCCGAGTTCGCGCGACGGAAGAACGAGGACATCGGTGAGATGCAGTCGGTCGGCGGCACCGTCGCGGTGCCGACGCCCACGCTCGTCACCGAGGCGGAGGAGCTCCTGGCTCCTCCCGCGCCGGTGACGGCCCCGGCTCCGGCGAGCACGGCAGGCCGTGATCGCCGTCGCGCCCGCCGGTCGAACCGCCCGCACGGCCGCGCGCGCTAGCAAGGCCGCGCCGGCCGCATACAATCCCGGAATGGACGGGAACGGCACCGGTGAGCCGCGTCCACTCGAGCAGCTCCTGCGAGCCGGGCTCGGGTGGGTGTCGCTGACCGCTGAGGCGGCGGATGCGATCGCCGACGATCTCGCGCGTCGCGTCGGGATCGAGCGGGACGAGATGCGAACCGCCGTGCGCGACGCCGTCGCGAGCTGGCGGGCAGAGGTCGAGCGGATCGGCGCGCTGCCCGCCGGATGCGTCGGAGAAGGCGTTCCAGCGCCTCGGGCTCGTCCGCCGTGAGGAGGCGGACGACCTCACGCTCCGGCTCGCGCAGCTCGAGCATCGCGTGCGCCTGCTCGAGAAGCCCTCCGACGGCGAGCTGACCGGTTGGAGACGGCGCAACCTCAGCGCAGGATCAGCCGGCTCTCCGAGATCGGGCGCGTCGCGACGCGCCACGGCTTCGGCTACCTGATCGACCGGCGGCGGAGCAACGACAACACGCAGCTCGCCGACCGGGGCCGCCGCCTGCGCGAGATGCTCGACGAGCTCGGCCCGACGTTCGTCAAGTTCGGACAGCTCCTCTCGACCCGGCCCGACGTGATGCCGCCCGACATCGTCGCCGAGTTGCGGCGGCTCCAGGACGATGTGGCGCCGATCGCGTTCGCCGACGTGCGGCGAGTGCTCGAGGAGGAGATCGGGCTCACGATCGAGCAGGCGTTTCTCACGTTCGACGAGACGCCGATCGCGGCCGCGTCGATCGGCCAGGTGCATCGCGCGACGTTGCCGACCGGCGCCGCGGTGGCCGTCAAGGTGCAGCGGCCCGAGGCGCCTCGTCAGATCGAGTCCGACCTGCAGCTGATGCGGTCGGCGGCGCGCGTCGTCCGCGACCGCGTCCGCGCACTCGACTTCATCGACGCCGAAGCACTCGTCGACGAGTTCGGCCGCTCGATCAGGCAGGAGCTCGACTACCAGCACGAGGCCCGGAACGCCGAGACCTTCAGGCGCAACTTCGGCGACTCGACCGAGGTCGTCGTCCCGAAGGTGATCTGGCGCTACTCGTCCGCACGTGTGCTGACGCTCGAGTTCCTCGAGGGCGTGCAGTTCGCCGACATCGAGCACGACTCGCGCTCGCCGGAGGAGCGCCGCGAGCTCGCCTACCGGATGACGGACGCCTGGATGACGATGATCTTCCGGCACGGCTTCTTCCACGGCGACCCGCATCCCGCCAACGTCCTGCTGCTCGACGACGGCCGGATCGGTCTCGTCGACTTCGGCCTCGCGGGCCGGCTGACCGACGAGGACATGACGCGGCTGACGCGTCTCTTCGTCGACGCGGCGACCGAGAACGTCGACGCGCTGCCGCGACGCCTCGCCGAGCTCGGGGTTCGCTACCCGAAGGAGCGGGAGGAGGAGCTGCGCTCCGCGATCGAGGAGCTGTTCTACCGCTACTACGGCTCGAGCCTCTCGAGCATCGACCCGATCGAGGTGATCCACGAGGGGCTCGAGCTGATCTACTCGCTCAATCTGCGGCTGCCGACCCGGTTCGTGATCCTCGACAAGACGATCGCGACGCTCGGCGCGGTCGGCGTCGAGCTGTATCCGCAGTTCAACGTGTTCGAGGTCGCGCGCCCGTACGCGCGCCAGCTGCTCGCCGAGCGGTTCTCACCGCGGCGGATGTCGTTGCGTGCCCAGGCCGAGATGCGCGAGCTCGCCGGCGTCGCGCGCGAGCTGCCCTACCAGGTGCGTGACGTGATGGAGCAGACGCGCCAGGGCCGGCTCGAGATCCAGATCCGCAACCCCGGCTTCGACGACCTCACCTACCACATCGACCACGCCGTGAACCGGCTCGCGGTGGCCCTGATCGTGCTCGGTGGCCTCGTCGGCTCGGCGATCGTCGGCGTGCTCGCGAAGACAGGCCCTCACGTCGCCGGCCTCCACCTGCTCTCGTTCGTCGGCTTCGTGATCTCCGGCATCTTCGCCGTCTGGCTCGTGTGGGGAATCGCCCGCTCCGGGCGGTTGTAGGAGACCTCCCTTGTAGAGGATCCGGTTGTTGGGATACGGGCGATGCACATGCCTCGCCAGCGGACTACGGAAGCCGTCCGTGCCTGAGGAGAAGCTCCAGCACCGGCTCGTGGGGTAGCGCACGGACGAAGCGGCCGTCGCGGCCGGTCGTGTCGACGGCGGCCCAGAGCGCGTTGAGCACCGCCTCCTCGGTCGCCTCGACGGTGGCGGCGAAGAGCGCGTCGAGATGGGCGTCGGCAACGGGTTGCTGCCGAGGTCTGAGTCGAGAAGGCAAGGAAGATCTCGCCGCTGCCGTGATGGGCGACCGAGCCGGTGCGGGCGAGGCCGAGCCCGCAGCGGCGCGCGAGCGCGCTCGAGCTGCGCGGGCTGGAGCGGTGCGTCGGTGGCGACGACCGCGATGCAGCTGCCCGCCGGAGGTCGCGGGTCGAGGTCCGTCACCGAGCGCACGGGAAGATCGGCACGCCGTCGATCCGAAGGTCAGGCGCCGAGCCGAAGTTCGCGAGCACGAGGACGCCGACCGTCGCTCCGACCTCCGGCACGAGTCGGCTCGAGGAGCCGATCCCGCCTTTCCAGTCGAACGCGACCATCCCGGCGCCGGCACCGACGCACCCCTGCTCGACGGCGCCACCGCGAGCGGCCGCGACCGCCCTCGCCGCATCCTCGGCCTCGACCTGCACCGTGCGCGCGTCGTTGAGCCAGCTGTCGTCGCACTCGCCGACGACCGGGATCACGACGTTGTCGACGCCGACGCGCGGGTCGGCCGCGCACGCGACGGCGACGGCGCCGTCGAAGACACGGCCGACCGCCATCGTCGAGGTCAGGTAGACGGGCGTCTCGATCAGGCCCCATTCGGCGATCTGGAGCGATCCAGTCAGCTCTCCGGCGCCGTTCAGGACGGCGACTCCGGCGGGCAGGGCTGCCGACGAGCGAGGCGCCCGGCCGTGGCAGGATCGCGGTGACACCGGTGCGCGCGATGCCGCGTCCGGCGGGAGGCGCGGGCTCGTCGCGCACGACCGTGACATGGCCGACCTGCACGCCCGCGACGTCGGTGATCGCGTTCTCCGGGCCGGGCTCGAGCTGCCCGATGCGGAGGCCGTGCTGGCGCAACGTCGTGCTGCTCATGCGGTCGAGCCTATAACGTCGCCGCCATGGCGCTCTCGATCCCGCTCGTCTGGACGGACGACCACCGGCTGCACGACCCGGCGGCCGAGATCTGGATCGGCGTGCGGACACCGGCCGTGGAGGTGGCGGAGCGGGCCGACGCGATCCGCGAGGCGCTCGTGGCGGCAGGGGCCGAGGTCGTCGCTGCCGTTCCCCACGACGACGCGACGATCGAGGCCGTGCACGACCCCGCGCTGCTCGAGTTCCTCGCGGGCGCCTGGCAGGAGTGGGAGGCGGCCGGCTTGCCGGACGATCCCGGCCAGGATCGCGTCGTCCCGTACATCTTCCCGCATCCCGGGCTGCTGGGCGACCTCGAGCCGCTCGTGCCGGCGGCGACGTGGGCGCGGCCCGGGCGCGTTCTGCTTCGACACGATGACGCTGATCGGCCCCGGGACGTGGGAGGCGGCCCGGGCGGCGGCCGACGCGGCGCTGACCGCCGCCGACCTCGTCTCCGGCGGCAGGCCGGCCGTCTACGCCTGCTGCCGGCCGCCGGGCCACCACGTCACGCGCAGCGCCTACGGCGGCTCCTGCTACCTGAACAACGCGGCGATCGCGGCGCAGCGGCTGCGGGAGCTCGGCGCCGCGCGTGTCGGCATCGTCGATATCGACGCCCATCACGGCAACGGCGCGCAGTCGATCTTCTGGGAGCGCGACGACGTGTTCACCGGCTCGGTGCACGTCGACCCGGCGACGGGGTGGTTTCCGCACTTCCTCGGGACAGCGGCCGAGCGCGGCGCGCGGCGCGGGGGAGGGCGCGAACCTGAACGTGCCGCTCGCCCCTGGAAGCGGGTGACGCCGAGTGGCTCCGCGGCGTCGGCCGAGATCGCGCGAGGCGGCGCGGCGGAGCGGTGCCGAGGCGCTCGTGCTCGCGCTCGGCGTCGACTGCGGCACGAGTCGACCCGGAGAGCCCGCTCGAGGTGACGCGAGGCCGGCTACCGCGAGGCGGGGGCGATCGTCGCCAACCAGGGGCTGCCGTGTGTCGTCGTACAGGAGGGCGGCTACGATCTCGCCTCGATCGGCGAGCTCGTGCTCGCGACGCTGGAGGGGATCGATGCCTGAACCGCTGGACGTGTGGATCGGGAAGGACGAGCACGGGGGCATCCCGCGCCCGGCCCGCGTCGACGTGAAGCCGCCGCCGCACTGGCGGCTCGAAGCGGTCGCCGCCACCGAGCGGCCCCGCTCGCCGGAGCTCTCGCCGGACGGACGCTCCGCCGTCTTCATCCAGGATCGCGACACGTCCGATCTCTGGCTGCTCGATCTCGAGGATGGCGTGCCCACGCGACTGACGACGGGCCGCGACCCGCAGCCGTACTGGGAGGACACGCAACCGGTGTTCTCGCCCGACGGCGCTGCAGTCGCATACGCCGAACGACGGCTGGGTGTGCGTCGTGCCGACGCGGGGAGGCCCGCCACGGCGGGTCGTCGAGGGCGGCAGCCCGGTCTGGCTCGGGGACGACCGGCTCGTCGTCTCGATCGAGCGCGACCGCTGCGACCGCCTCGCCGTGGTCGATGTCGCGGAGGCGTGGCCGCAGCGACTTGCCCGCGAGCACGGTGAGCTCGACACGCACGGTGACGAGCAGGGCGCGATCGTCTCGCCGGACGGCTCCCAGGTCGCGTACGTGTTCGTCCCGCACAGCGACTACAGCCGGTACGAGATCCGCGTCGTCGACGTCGCGTCGGGCGCTGTTCGGGCGCTGACCGGGGCACCCGGCATCCGCGACCTCGCGCTCGACTGGTCGCCTGACGGCAGCACGATCGCGATCGCCTCCGAGCTCTCGGGCTGGTTCGAGCTGCACCTCGTCGCCGCCGACGGCAGTGGAGCGCGCCAGCTCACGCAGGCCGAGGCCGACTTCCTCGAGGCCCGCTGGCACCCCGACGGCACGCGGCTCGTCGCGACGCGCGGGAACGGCGGCCGCTTCGACCTCGTCACGGTCGACGCGGTCGACGGGAGCCGTCACCGAGCTCGCCGCCGGCGGCGTCTGGGGGGCACCGGGCTGGACCGCCGACGGAGCGATCCTCGCCACCTACGAGGATCCGTCGACACCGCCCGAGCTGCGCCTCGTCGGCGAAGGCGGCTCGCCGGTGCCGATCCATGCTCCCGCGCCGCTCGCCGTCTCGCGCGCACCGCACGTCGAGGCGGAGGAGCTGACCTACACGACGTTCGACGGCCGCGAGATCCAGGCGTTCCTGTTCCGGCCCGCCGGAGCCTCGCCCGGCCATCGTGTCCCGGCGGTCGTCTATCCGCACGGCGGCCCTGCCGAGCAGCTACGGCGGCGACTGGGACGGCCACGCCCAGTACTTCGTCGACAAGGGATATGCCTGGCTCGCGATCAACTACCGCGGCTCGACCGGGCACGGCAGCGACTTCGAGCGCGCGAACCACGGTGTCTGGGGCGTCGACGACACGAGGGACTGCCTCGCCGCGGCGGATTTCCTGCGCACGGTCGACTGGGTCGACGGCGACCGGCTCGGCATCTTCGGCGCGAGCTACGGCTCGTACATGGCGCTGCTCTCGGTCACCGACGACCCCGAGTATCGGTTCCGCTGCGCGGTCTGCAAGTACGGCGACTGCGACGCGCTCACGACCTGGGCGCAGGGCGACCGCGCCGGCGTGCAGATGCAGATGCGGATCATGGGCCACCCGAGCGAGCAGCGCGATGCGTATCTCGCCGGGTCGCCGGTGCTCCGGCCGAGGCGATCCGAGCGCCGATCCTCATCGCGCACGGCCACACCGACCGGCGCGTGCCGTTCGAGCAGTCGACCGAGCTCGTCGCCGAGCTCGCCCGGCTCGGCAAGACGTACGAGTACGTCACCTACCCGACCGAGGGGCACGGCTTTCTCCGGATCGGGCCGCAAGTCGACTTCTACCGCCGGCTCGAGGGGTTCCTCGACTGGTATCTGATGTGACCCTGCGAGATACTGGCCGGAGGGTCAGCCAACCGGTGCGCGACGAGCGCTCCAGAGAAGACGGGGAGAGCTCACGATGAGAATCCGTGCAGTCGTAGGTGCGGCGCTGGCCGCGTCGTCATCGCTGTCGCTGCCGGCTGCGGCGGCTCGTCGGGCAGCAGCTCGAGCGGGGTGCTGCGCATCGGGACGGTCAACTACATCGACTCGCTCAACCCGTTCAACTACGTCGAGACCCAGTCCACGACTGCGATGATGATGATCTACCCGCAGCTCGTCCAGTACGGCGTCGGGCTGAAGATCGAGGGCGACTGGGCGAGCTCGTGGGAGACGTCGACCGACGGCAAGGACTGGACGTTCAAGCTGAAGCCGAACACGAAGTGGTCGGACGGCAAGCCGATGACCGCGGCGGACGCGGCGTGGACGATCAACACGACGGTCAAGTACGCGAGCGGGCCGACGGCGGAGGCTGCCTCGACGCTCCAGCACGTCACGAGCGCCAAGGCGATCGACGACACGACGCTCGTGATCCACTACGAGTCGCCGGTCGGGAATGTTCTCCCGCAGCTCGAGCAGTTCAACATCCTGCCGCAAGCACGTGTGGGCGCCGATGGCCGGCGCCGACGGCAAGGGCCTGAAGACCTTCCACCCGGAGCTCCACCTTCCGATCGTCAGCGGCGGCGCCTACACGATCACGCAGTACGAGAAGAAGGGGACGACCGCGTTCAAGCCGGTATCCCGACTTCTACGGCCCGCCCTCGCACGCCTCGGGCGTCGCCCTGACGTACTACACGAACTCCGACGCGGTGATCGCCGACCTGAAGGCTGGCAACATCGACTGGGCCGACCAGGTGCCGTTCAAGGCCGTCGACGCGGTCAAGAAGGACCCGAACGTCGTCGTGACGACGATTCCGGGCGCCGAGACGACGAACATCACGTGGAACTCGAACCCCGTCAAGCCGAAGAACCGTGAGCTGCTCGACCCGGCGGTGAAGAAGGCGCTCTCGATGTGCGTCGATCGCGACCAGATCATCGACGTCGTCTTCGCCGGGTACGCGACCAAGGTCGAGAGCCTCGTCGGCCACGTCTCGGGCACGCTCGAGAACCCGCAACCTGGGCCCGCTCCTGTACGACTGCGCTGCGGCCAACGCGGCACTCGACAAGCTCGGCTACACGAGGGGCTCGGACGGCATCCGCGTCGCGCCGGCGACGACCGGCACGTACGCGCAGCCGGCTCACCCGATGAGGTACGAGATCCTCACCTGCACCTGCGATCGACTTCAACGTCGACCGTGAGTTCGACATCGTCCAGAAGGGCTTCGCGAAGCTCGGCGTCAAGGTGACGCAGAAGGTCGGCGGTGACACGACCGCCACCTACGCGCTCGAGACGGGCGACTGCTCGGGCCCTGCGAGCAAGCAGTACACGGGCTTCGACATCGCCATGTGGGACTGGTCGGGTACATCGACCCCGACTTCATGCTCTCCGTCGAGACGCGGCCCCAGTGGTGCTCGTGGAGTGACAACGGCGTCAACAATCCGGCCTACGACAAGCTCTACGACCAGCAGGGCAAGACGATCGACCCCGACAAGCGCAAGGCGATCGTCTATGCGATGCAGAAGATCGTCTACGACAACGTCTACTACACGCAACTCGTCGAAGAGGACGCGATCGACGCGCACGTCAAGGCGTGGACGGACTTCCACCCGGAGCTCGCCGCGATCTCGAAGCTCTACTACACCTCGCCTCGTCAATCGTGATCGCCTGACCACCCGGAGAGGAGCGGGGGAGCACTGAGGTGAGAGGGTCCGACTACGTCGCAAAACGGCTGTTCTACGCGGTCATCACGGTCTTCGTCGCGATCACTCTCAACTTCGTGCTCTTCCGCGCCCTCTCCGGCGACGCGGTCTCGGCACTTCGCTGCAAGCAGTGCAGCAAGGCGTTCAAGGAGGCGCAACGCCGCGATCTCGGTCTCGACCAGTCCAAGTGGGTGCAGTACAAGCTCTACCTGGTCGCGCTCGCCCACGGCGATCTCGGCAACTCGGTGCCGTCGGAGAAGCCGGTCAGCGGCGAGCTGCTCGAGCCGATCAAGAACTCGCTCCCGATGATCGCGCTCGGGACGCTCTTCTCGATCGTGGTCGGCACTCTCGTCGGGGTTGTCGCGGCGTGGCGACGCGGCACGTTCGCCGACAAGGGAGGCCTCTTCACGGCGCTCGCGTTCTACTCGATGCCCACGCAGTGGCTCGGCCTGATGCTGATCTTCTTCGTGGCCGGCGCGGTCGGCCTGCCGACCTCGGGGATCAAGACGCCGACGCTAGGGCTGTTCAGCGACGCTTCGACCTGGGAGCTGTTCGTCGACCGCCTCCGGCACATGATCCTGCCCGCGCTGACGCTCGGGCTCGTGCTCTACGGCGACTACGCGCTGATCGTGCGCTCGGCGATGCTGGAGACGCTCGGCGAGGACTACGTGCTGACGGCGCGGGCGAAGGGGCTCGCGAACTGGACGATCGTGCGGAGGCACGGGCTGCGAAACGCGATGCTGCCGATCATCACGCTCGTGGCGCTCTCGCTCGGGTTCATCATCGGAGGCTCGATCACGGTCGAGTACGTCTTCTCCTACCCGGGGCTCGGGCTGCTGACCGTCGAGGCGATCGACAAGCGCGACTTCCCGCTGCTCCAGGCGATCTTCTTGCTGCTGACGCTGTCGGTGATCTTCTTCAACCTCCTCGCCGACCTGCTCTACTTCCGCTTCGATCCGCGGGTGACGACATGAGCCTCATCGAGCCGCTCCAGGTCGTCGACGACGAGGCGCTCGCCGAGGGAATTGCGCGCAGCGCCCGCCGCGGCTTTCGTCCGCACCGCGATCGTCGGCAACCCACAGGCGATGATCGGGCTCGGCCTGCTCGTGTTCTTCGTGTTCGTCGCGATCTTCGCTCCGTTCCTCGAGCCGTACGACCCGACCGCCAAGACCGGCGCCGTCTACGAGGCGCCGAGCAGTGCTCATTGGCTCGGAACGGACGACGGCGGCGTCGACATGCTCTCGCTGTTGATCGCGGGCAGCCGGGTCTCGCTCGGGGTCGGCTTTCTCGCGGCGCTCGTCGCGATCGTGATCGGCGGCCACGGTCGGCGTGCTCTCCGGCTTCTACGGCGGCGCCACCGACACCGTGCTGATGCGCATCACCGACTACATGCTCGTGATCCCCGACATCCCGCTGATGATCATCGCGGCGGCGCTGTTCGGCCGGAACCTGACGCAACATCATCGTGATCATCGGGATCATCTACTGGACGAGCACGGCCCGGCTGATCCGCGCGCAGGTGAAGAGCGTGCGCGAGCGCGTCTACGTGAAGCGCGCTCGGGCGCTCGGCGCCGGCAACCGTCGGCTCGTCTTCAAGCACGTGCTGCCGCAGGTGACGCCGCTGCTGATCGCCAACACGGTGCTGATGATCGCGCTCGCGATCTTCGCCGAGACGTTCATCACCTTCCTCGGCCTCGGCGACCCGAGCACGATCTCGTGGGGCCGGCTGATCGAGAACGCGTTCACGGGCGAGGCGACGGTCAACGACGCCTGGTGGGCGATCGTGCCGCCGGGGCTGTGCGTCACGGTGGTGATCCTCGCCTGCACGATGATCGGCCAGTCGGTCGAGGACTCGCTCAACCCGCGGCTCGCGGTCGGGCATCTCTCGGTGCGGCGCTTCCGGCTTCGGCCGCTCGGCGGCAAGGCGGGCGCCGAGTGAGCGCGGAGCCGGTGATCCGGGTCGAGGATCTCCACGTCTGGTTCGACCTGCCCGGCGGCGGCGAGCTGCACGCCGTCCAGGGGGTCAGCTTCGAGTTGCACGAGGGCGAGCGGATGGGGCTCGTGGGCGAGTCTGGCTGTGGCAAGACGACGACGATCCTCGCGATGATGGGCCTGCTGCCGGCGACGGCGTCGGTGTCCGGCAAGGTCATCCTCCACGGCGAGGACATCCTCGCGCGCGGCGACGAGTCGGTCAGCCCGCATCGCTGGAAGGACATCTCGATGGTCTTCCAGGGCGCGATGAACGCGTTCAATCCCGTCAAGACGATCGGCGAGCAGATCGCCGAGCCGATGGAGCTTCACGGGACGGCGCGCGGGAAGGCGGCCAGGGCGCGAGTCGGTGAGCTGCTCGAGCTCGTCGGGATCGCGGCCGACCGGGCCGACCGCTACCCGCACGAGTTCTCCGGCGGGATGCGGCAGCGGGCGGCGATCGCGATGGCGCTCGCATGCTCTCCGAGCGTGCTGCTCGCCGACGAGCCCACGACCGCGCTCGATGTGATGGTGCAGGCGCAGATCCTCGAGCTGCTCGTCGACCTGAGTCAGACGCTCGGCAAGGAGCTCGGGCTGACCGTGATCCTCGTCACGCACGACCTTCCCGTCGTCGCGCAGGTGTGCGACCGGGCGGCCGTGATGTACGCGGGCGAGATCGTCGAGCTGGGCGCGATGTCGACGATCTTCCACGACCCGCGCCATCCGTACACGCGGATGCTGTTCGCCGCCACGCCCGACCTGCTCGGCGACGACGAGGTGCTCTCGATCCCCGGGGCGCCGCCGCGACTCGACCGCGAGATCGCCGGCTGTCCGTTCCGGCCACGCTGCGATTCGGCCTTCTCGGCGTGTGCGACCGTGCATCCCCGTCGGCTCGAGACGTCGCCCGGCCACGAGGCGCTCTGTCATCTCAACGATTCGATGGTCACGAAGGCGGCATCGTGAGCGCAATCGACAGCAGTGGAGCTCCTCTGCTCGAGGTCGAGGGGCTCGTCACCCGCTACCCGATCTCGCGCGGCCTGTTCGGCACGCTCACGCGGAAGCCGCAGCTGACCGTGCACGCGGTCGAAGGTGTCTCGTTCACGGTCGGCGCGGGGGAGATGGTCGCCCTCGTCGGCGAGTCGGGCTGCGGCAAGACGACGACCGCGCAGACCGTGATCCGGATGGTCGAGAGCGACGCCGGCTCGATCCGCTTCCGCGGCACCGAGATCGCCGGCCTCGGCGCCCGCGAGCTGCGGCCGCTGCGGCGCGAGATCCAGATCATCTACCAGGATCCGTACGAGTCGCTCGACCCTCGGTTCACGGTCCGTGACACGATCGAGGAGCCGATTCGCGTGCACGATCTGGCCGGCTCGAAGGACGCCCGCGAGGCGAAGGTGCGCGAGGCGATGGAGCGGGCCGGGTTGACGCCGCCCGACCTCTTCATCGACCGCTATCCGCACGAGCTCTCCGGTGGACAGCGCCAGCGCGTCGCGATCGCGGCCGCACTGGTGCTCGAGCCCAAGCTGCTGATCGCCGACGAGCCCGTCTCGATGCTCGACGTCTCGGTGCGGGCGGGGATCCTCTCGCTGCTCGACGGGCTCCGCAAGGACGGGATGGGCGTTCTCATGATCACTCACGATCTCTCCACGGCAGCCCACTTCGCCGACCGGATCGCGGTGATGTACCTGGGCCGGATCGTCGAGGAAGGCCCGGCCAAGCAGGTCGTGCGCAACCCGCAGCACCCGTATACGAAGGCGCTGATCTCGGTGGTGCCGAGGCGCGACCCGCACGAGCGCACGCGTGCCGCAGATCCTCAAGGGCGAGACGCCGAACCCCGTGCGCGTGCCGCCCGGCTGCCGCTTCCACCCGCGCTGCCCGGTGGCCGAGGATCGCTGCCGCGAGACGGATCCTGCGCTTCGCGACGTGGCCGAAACAGGTCATCGGGCTGCCTGCCTGCTGTTGTAGGCGAGGCCTGGGCCGTTCGGACGGGTGGGGAGCAATCGGCACAAAGATGGCGCAAAGGACATCTGGTGGCGTCGGCTCTCGGCGGCTAGCCTCGATCAGATGTCGACCGCCGTCCTGCTCGCCGAGCCCGAGCCCGCTACGCGAGGCGCGCTCGAGCGCCATCTGCAGCTCGGACGGCTTCACCGTGATCGAGGCCGGGTGGGACGCGCAGGCGCTCGATCTGGCCGAGCGGTCGCACCCGGACGTCGTGCTCGCGAGCGAGTCGGAGCTCTGCCGCCGGCTGCGTGAGGGTGAGCCCGGGCGCCGTTGGGACCGCAACGTGCCGGTGATCGTGCTCGCCTCGGCCGACGCCGATCCGGTCGATCGGGTGCGGGCGTTCGAGCGTGGCGCAGACGACGTCGTCGAGCGCCACCTGTACCCGGAGCTCGTGGCGCGGATCCATGCCCTCGTGCGCCGGTCGTCCTTCGGGCCCGCGGACATCGCCGAGGTCGACGATCTCGTCGTCGATCTCCGCGCCCGGCAGGTGCGCGTCAGGAGGTGAGGTGATCCGGCTCTCCGGGCGAGAGTTCGACCTGGCGGCACGGCTCGCGAGTGATCCTCGTCGAGTCTTCTCCAAGGACGAGTTGCTCAAGGAGCTCTGGGGCTACACGAGCGGCCGGTTCGTCACGCGCACCGTCGACTCCCACGCCTCGCGCCTGCGCCGCAAGCTCCGTTCGGTGACAGGCGACGATCGCTTCGTCGTCAACGTGTGGGGGAGGGGCTACCGGCTGATCGAGTGAGCGGCCGGCGGACGAACCGCGGTCCGAGGGCGGGGCATGCGCCCCGCCCCTACGAGATGAATCGGGCCTGGTTCCCCGGGGAACCAGCTCCCCTAGGTGATGCGGTTGGGCTCGTAGGGGCGATGCGCACGCGTCGCCCTGGTGTGCACAGCGATTCCGTCGGCTACAGCAGCACGCCCTCGAGCCGGAGCAGGATCTCCTTCCGCTCCAGGCCGCCGCCGTAGCCGACGAGGCTGCCGTTCGCGCCGACGATCCGGTGGCAGGGGAGCACGATCGGAACCGGGTTGCGGTTCATGATCGTGCCGACGGCCCGGGCCGCCTTCGGGTTGCCGGCGCGCGCTGCGAGCTGCGCGTACGTCGCGGTCTCGCCGAACGGCACGCGCGCCAGCTCGCCGAGCACGCGCTCGCTGAACGGCGTCACGCCGCGAAGGTCGATCGAGAGATCGAACGCCGCGGCGGTGGCCCTCGAAGTACTCGTCGAGCTCTCGCCGGACCGGGTCGATCGCGCCGCGGGGCGCGCAGCACGCGCGGACCGACAATGGCGGCAAGCCGCTCGAGCTGGTCGTCGGGCGCCGGATCGAACGAGATCCGCAGCAACCCGCGCTCGGTCGCCGCCACGAACAGCGGCCCGACCGGCGACTCGACCACGTCGTAGCCCGCGTCGAGCAGGCCCGCCCTGACGGCGGCTTCGCGGAAGCGGCGGTCGAGATCGGTGGAAACGCTCATGTGCTCAGCTCCTTTCGTAGGCGGCGCACACCGGACGAGGTCGCCTGACGGGCAGCGTCGGGGCTCGAGGAGAGCGCCGCCGCGATCTGGTCGTAGGTGAGGTCGTAGCCGTACCGGAGCACGACCGCCGCCCGCTCTTTCTCCGGCAGGCCGTCGGTCAGCTCGCCGAGATCCTCGTAGGCGGGGCGTGCGTCCTCGTGCGGAAGCTCCGGCAGCTCGGCCGCCGGCTTCGCGCGCCGGTGGACGTCGATGGCAACGCGCGACGCGATCGTCAACACCCACGCGCGCAGGTGCTCGCCGTGCTCGAGCCGGTCGTAGGCCCGCAGCGCGCGCAGGAATGTCTCCTGGAACGCGTCGTCGCAGCGGTCGCTCCCGAGCTTCTTGCGCAGGAGGCCGAGAACCTCACCTCGGTGGCTCTCGTAGAAGACCTCGAACGGTGGAACGGCTGCCACGGCAATCATCATCACCTGAAACGCAGCGGGCGGGCGGCGTGTGAGGTCGATCTGTGAGACTTGCCCGATGCGGGTCGCGGTCGTCGGGCATGTCGAGTGGATCCGGTTTGCCCGGGTCGAGCAGCATGCCCGGAGCGGGCGACATCGCCCATTCGACCGAGGACTGGGAGCAGGCGGGCGGCGGCGGAGCGGTCGCCGCGATGCAGCTCGCGCTGCTCGCCGACGAGGCGACGCTCTTCACGGTTCTCGGCGACGACGAGCTCGGGCGTCGCTCACGCGAGGAGATCGAGGCCCGCGGTGTGCGTCTGCACGCCGTCATCGAGCCGCGCGCGCAGCGGTGGGCCTTCACGCACGTCGACGAGGTCGGAGAGCGGACGATTTCGACCGTAGGCCCGAAGCAGCGTCCGCGGGGAAACGACGACCGGTTCCCGTGGCACGAGCTCGGCCGAGATGGACGCAGTGCTCTTCATCGCAGGCGACGCCGACGCGCTGCGCCGCGCCCGTCGCGCACGGGTTCTGACTGCGACAGCGCGTGAGATCGAGATGCTGCGGAGCGGCGCGGTCGAGCTCGACGCGCTCGTCGGCAGCGGCGAGGACGAGGCGGAGCGCTACCACCCGGGCGACCTCGATCCCGAGCCGAAGCTCGTCGTGACGACCTCGGGTGCTCTCGGCGGCTGGATGCAGCCGGGCGGCCCGTACGTCGCGGCTCCGCTCCCGGGCCCGCGAGAAGACGCCTACGGCTGCGGCGACTCGTTCATGGCGGGGCTCACGTACGCACTCGGCGCCGGCCTCGAAGGACACGACGCCGTCGCCTTCGCCGCCCGCTGCGGCGCCGCAGCTCTGACGGGCCGCGGCGTCGCGCCGCAGCCCGTCGCGCTCGTAGCCCTACCTCCCTCACGTCGTCGACGCACGCCGGCGCCGGTCTGACGCGGCACGGTCATGTGGTGGGCGGCAAGGGTTGCATAGTGGGGGAAAGTGGTTTAGAGTGGGGCGACGTGGGAACGACCATGGAGTCTTGCGCATGTTTTTCGGCCAGTACGAGCATTCGATCGACGACAAGAGCCGCCTCACGCTGCCGGCACGGTTTCGCGCGGAGCTCGCTGACGGCGTCGTTCTCTCCAAGGGGCTCGACGGCAGCGTCGACGTCTATCCGCGGGAGACGTGGCAGGTGACCGTCGGTGAGCGCATCGGCCGGCTCGACCCGCTGCTGCCGGACGCGCGCATGCTCCAGCGCCACTTCTTCGGCGGTGCCTCCGAGGACACCCCGGACAAGCAGGGCCGCGTGCTCCTGCCTGCGCCGCTCGTCGCGCACGGGAAGCTGACCAAGGACGTCACGGTGATCGGGAACAACGACCACCTCGAGATCTGGGATCGCGCCGCCTGGGCGGAGCGCCTGGAAGGGATCGAAGGGAGTGCCGACCATGCTGCCCAACGTCTTGCCGCACAGAGCATCTGATCACACCCCGGTTCTCGCGGACGAGGTGCGCGAACTTCTCGCCGTGCAGCCGGGTGAGACCGTCGTCGATGCGACGTTCGGCGCCGGTGGTCATGCGCGTCTCCTCGCCGCCGACCTTCACGGGCAGGGCAAGCTCGTTGCGATCGACCGTGACCCGGCCGCGAAGCCGTACTTCGATCGCTTCAAGGCGCAGGCGGGAGTCGACGTGCGCTTCCTCCGCGGTGACTTCTCGATCGTGCTCGCGCAGCTCGCGACCAACGGCGTCAAGGCCGACGCGATCCTGCTCGACATCGGCGTCTCGTCGATGCAGATCGACCGGCCGGAGCGCGGCTTCTCTTACGCCACCGACGCGCCGCTCGACATGCGGATGGATCCGTCCGGCGAAGTCACCGCCGCGACGATCGTCAACACCTGGGACGAGCGCGAGCTGGCGACGATCTTCCGCCGCTACGGGGAGGAGCGCTACGCGGGCCCGATCGCCCGTGCGATCGTGCGTCGCCGCGCCGAGCAGGCGTTCTTCCGCACCGGCGATCTCGTCGACGTGATCAAGACGGCGATCCCGACGCCCGCCCGCTTCGGCGAGGGGCATCCCGCCAAGCGCGTCTTCCAGGCACTGCGGATCGCCGTCAACGACGAGCTCGGCCAGCTCGAGGCAGCGCTTGCCGGCCGCCGTCGAGATGCTCCGGCCCGGCGGCCGCCTCGCCGTGATCAGCTTCCATTCGCTCGAGGACCGGATCGTCAAGCAGTTCATGGCGGCGGGTGCGAAGGGCTGCACCTGCCCGCCCGACTTCCCGATCTGCGTGTGCGGCAAGGAGCCCGAGTTGCGGCTGCTGACGCGGAAGCTCGTGCGGCCGTCGGCGGCCGAGATCGGACCTCAATCCGCGGGCGGCCTCGTCGCGCCTGCGCGCGGCGGTCAAGGTCTAGGCGCTCGATGTCGACGATCGCCCAGCCACCGGTCGCCCGTTCGGCGCAACGCGCGCGACCAAGCCGAAGGCGACGAAGGCACGCTCTCGCGCTCCCTTCGCTGGCGGGGTCGTGTGGATCGTCGTCGTCGGCGCGCTGCTCGCCGGCATCGTCGCCGTCAACGTGCTCGTGCTCCAGCTCAACATGCAGTTCAACGGCCTCGGCCGCGAGCGGGCCCAGCTCAAGGCCGACAACGCCAGGCTGCAATCGCAGCTCTCGAGCGCCTCGGCCAGCGTGCGGATCGAGGGAACGGCCACCGCGACGCTCGGCCTCGCGCCCGCCGACCCCTTGACGACGACCTACGTTCGACTCGGATCGAAGTGAACGAACGGCGCGCGAATCGTCGGATCCGCCTACTGCTCGCCACCTTCGGGCTCCTCTTCGTCGTCACGATCGCCCGCGCCGCCTGGCTGCAGGCGATTCAGCACGACAGCCTCTCGGCGATGGCGAGCACGCAGCACCGTGAGACGATCAAGCTCCCGGCCGGCCGCGGCACGATCTACGACCGAATCGGCGAGCCGCTCGCGATCGGCGAGCAGGCAACCACGGTCTACGCCGACCCGCGCAACATCACCGACGCTCAGAAGGCGGCGGTGGTCGCCGGGAAGACACTCGGGATCGATGCCGCGACCATCTACCCGTCGCTGAAGGACCGCTCGAAGGGCTTCGTCTACGTCGACCGCAAGGCCGACCCGATCAAGGCCGAGGCGCTCAACAAGCGCGGGATTCCCGGGTTCGGCTTCTACGCCGAGGAGTTGCGCGCCTATCCGCAGGGCGCGGTCGCGTCGCACGTGCTCGGCTTCGCCGGCACCGACAACCACGGCCTCGACGGCCTCGAGCGCTCGCTCGACTCGACGCTCTCCGGCCGGCCCGGCTTCGAGACGATCGTCAAGGATCCGTTCGGTCGCGCGATCGACGTCGTCACCTCGAAGGCAGAGCGCCCGGGGCGGGACGTGACGCTGACGATCGACCATCAGATCCAGGCGAACGCCGAGCAGATCCTCGCCCGCACGGTGCAGCAGTTCGGCGCCAAAGGCGCCGCTGCGATCGTGATGGATCCACGCACCGGGGCGGTTCTCGCGATGGCGAACTACCCGACCTTCGACGCGAACAAGTTCGGGACGGCGTCTCCCGACTCCCGTCGCAACCGCGCCGTCACCGACGCGTACGAGCCAGGCTCGACGTTCAAGATCGTCACGATCGCGGGGGCACTCGAGGACAACATCGTGTCGCCGACGACCACGTTCACGCTCGCACCGACGATTCAGGTCGCCGACCGCGTCATCCACGAGGCGCACTTCCGCGGCACCGAGGTGATGAGCGTCAAGCAGATCCTCGCCCAGTCGTCGAACATCGGCACGATCACGATCGCCGAGAAGCTCGGCCGGACCGGGCTTGCCTCGTGGATCGACCGATTCGGATTCGGCCGGCAGACGGGCATCGACTATCCGGGTGAGAGCTCGGGCCTCGTGCTACCGCTCGACAAGTGGTCGGGCTCGACGATCGGCACTGTCCCGATCGGACAGGGCATCGCCGTCACGCCGCTGCAGATGGTCTCGGCCTACGCGACGATCGGCAATGGCGGCGTCCGCGTGACGCCGCATCTCGTCGAGAAGGTCGGCACCAAGCGCGTGCGACTGCACCAGGGGACACGCGTCGTTTCGAGCCACACCGCCGAGCGGATGATGTCGATGTTCCGCGACGTGGTGCTCGACGGCACCGGTACCCAGGCGGCGATCCCCGGCTACACGGTCGCGGGCAAGACCGGCACCGCGCAGAAGGCGGAGAACGGTCGCTACGTCGTCGAAGTACGTCGCCTCGTTCGTCGGTCTCGTGCCGGCGAAGAAGCCGCGGTTTGCGATCCTCGTGATGGTCGACGAGCCGCACGGAGACATCTACGGCGGCGTCGTCGCGGCACCGGCATTCCGCGACATCGCGCGGTTCGATCTCCAGTACATGGAGGTTCCGCCCGACGCGCCCGAGACGAAGGCGTCGCTGACGGCGACTGCCGGCCCGTCGAACCAGTAGCGCCCTGCTCCCGGCGGGCCAGCCGCTGCGCCGCCGTAGAATGGTGCTCCGTGAACCTCGCTGACCTGACGCGCGTGCTCGCTGCGAGCGAGACCGGCGCCCACGGAGCCGTCGAGATCAGCGACCTCGCCTACGACGCCGAGCGCGTGACGCCGGGTGCGCTCTTCTTCTGTGTTCCCGGCTCGCGGGTGGACGGGCACGAGTTCGCCGGGCGCGCCGTCGCGGCCGGCGCGGCCGCGCTCGTCGTCGAGCATCCTCTCGAGCTCGACGTGCCGCAGCTCCTCGTCGAGGACGCGCGTGCTGCGATGGGCGTCGCGGCCGACTTCTTCTTCGGTGAGCCGACCCGAGAGCTCGAGGTGGCGGGGGTCACGGGGACGAACGGCAAGACGACGACGGCATTCCTCCTCCGTTCGATCCTCGCCGCTGCCGGCCGTTCGCCTGGGCTCGTCGGCACGATCGACTGGGTCGTCGGCGGCGCCCGGCGGCCGGCACCGCACACGACCCCGGAGGCGATCGACCTCCAGCGTCTGTTCCGCGAGATGCTGGACTCGGGCGACCGCAGCGTCGCAGTGGAAGCGTCGTCCCACGGCTCGGCGCTCCATCGCCTCGATCGCGTCCGCTTCGACGCACTCGTCTTCACGAACCTGTCCCAGGATCACCTCGATCTGCACGGGACGATGGAGGACTACTACCAGGCAAAGCGCCGCCTCTTCACCGGCGCGCAGCCGCCGCCCGCAGCCGTGAACGTGGGCGACGAGCACGGCCGTCGGCTGGCGCTCGAGCTGGCCGAGTCACACCGGGCGCCGCTGATCACCTTCGGGATCACGGATGCGGCGGAGGTGCGGCCGGAGGACCTCGAGCTGGGAGCGCACGGGAGCCGGTTCAGGGCGGCAGGCGTCGAGATCGAGACGGCGCTGTGCGGGCGGTTCAACGTCGAGAACATCCTCGGTGCGATCGCGGCCGGGATTCTCCTCGATATCGACGAGGATGAGATTGCGGAGGGCGTGCGGGCGGTGACGGGCATCCCGGGGCGTTTCGAGGCAGTTGCCGGAGGGCCAGCCGTTTGCCGTGATCGTCGACTACGCGCACACTCCGGATTCGCTCGATGTCGTGCTCCAGGCTGCCCGCGAGCTCGGCGGCGGCCGGGTGATCTGCGTGTTCGGCGCCGGCGGCGATCGGGATCGCGGCAAGCGCCCGTTGATGGGCGCGGTGGCGCAGCGGCGCGCAGACGTCGTCATCGTCACCTCTGACAATCCGCGCAGCGAGGATCCGCTCGCGATCATCCAGGACGTGCTGCAGGGCGCAGGAACGGGCGTCGAGATCGATCCCGATCGCCGCAGCGCCATTCGCCGCGCGGTCGTCGATCGCAGCGCCGGGTGACGTCGTCGTGATCGCCGGCAAGGGGCACGAGCAGGGCCAGGAGGCCGGTGGCGTGATCGCTCCGTTCGACGATCGCGAGGTCGTGCGCGAGGCTCTCCGCGCGGCCGGGTTCGGCACGTGATCCCGGTCGCAGGGGAAGAGATCGCAGCGCTCCGGCTCGGCGCGCTCGACCCTCGAGAGCGAGACGATGACGGGTATCAAGGCGGACTCCCGGCTCGTCGGCCCGGGAGATCTCTTCGTCGCCCTGAACACGGGTGTCGACGCACGTCGCCGATGCGACGGAGCGAGGAGCAAGCACGCTCGTTCCCGACGACCAGGAGGCAGCGCTCGCGGCGCTCGCCTCGCTCGTCCGCTCGAAGAGCCGCGCGCGCGTGGTGGCCGTCGTCGGCTCCACCGGCAAGACGTCGACGAAGGACATCCTCGGCGCCCTCTGTGATGCGCTGCCACGCCGACGATCTGGGCGGAGGCGAGCCTCAACAACGAGATCGGCCTGCCGCTCACCGTCTGCCGGCTCGAGCCTGACACGGCGGTGCTCGTGACCGAGATGGGCATGCGCGGGGCCGGACAGATCGCGGCGCTCTGCGCGATCGCACGACCTGACGTCGTCGTCGTCACCTCGATCGGGCCGGAGCACCTCGAGCTCGTCGGCACCGTCGAGGCGGTCGCAGCGGCGAACGCCGAGGCGATCGCCGCACTCCCCGCGGGCGGCATCGCCGTCGTGCCTGACGACGCACCCCGAGCTCGAGCCTCATCTCGGCCGCACGGACATCGAGATCCGCCGCTTCGACCGGCACGCCATCGACGGGGGCGGGACACGATTGGACGTTCCGGCTCGGCGATCGCACGGTCACGCTGACGCTGCCGTTCACCTCGCGCCACATGGCCGAGAACACGCTCGCGGCACTTGTCGCCTACGACGCCCTGGGGCTGCCTCTCGAGCAGGCCCAGGGCGGCGCTGACGCGATCGTGCTGTCCCGCTGGCGTGGAGAGGAGCTGGCCCTGCGAGGCGGCGGGTTCGTCGTCAACGACGCCTACAACGCCAATCCGGTGTCGATGCGGGCGGCACTCCTCGATCTCGTCGCGCGCGCCGGCGACCGTCGCCGGGTGGCGATCCTAGGGGAGATGGCAGAGCTCGGCGCCGAGGCGTCCCGCTTCCACGAGGAGATCGGCGCCCTCCTGCATGAGCTCGGAATCGAGCTCGTGATCGCGGTCGGCGAGGGCAGCCGCGCCTACCTCGGAGCCGAGGCATCGCCCGCGAGCCGAGTGGATCCCCGACGCGGCCGCGTTCGAAACGGTGGCGGGCCTGCTCCAGCCGGGCGATGCGATCCTCGTCAAGGCATCACGTGCAGTCGGGCTCGAAGGCATCCCGGCTTCGATCGAGAAACGGGCAGGGGCATGGTCCGAGTCCTGATCGCCGGTCTCGTCGCGATGGTGATCGCCGTCGTGATCGGGCCCACCTTCATCGAATGGCTGCGCCGGACCGGCGTCGGCCAGCAGATTCGCGAAGAAGGCCCGGCACGCCACATCGTCAAGCAGGGCACGCCGACGATGGGCGGCCTGCTGATCATCGCCACTGCGGTGGCGCCGTTCCTCGTCCTCTCCCGCTACACGATGCCGGGGCTGGGGTTGCTGTTCGTCACTCTCGGCTGCGCCGCGATCGGGTTCACCGACGACTACCTGAAGGTGCGCAAGCGCCGCTCGCTCGGCCTCTCCGGCCGCTGGAAGATGCTCGGCCTCGTGCTGATCACGATCGGCGTCGGCTGGGTCGTGACGAAGGTCGGCTACCTCGACACGGAGATCTACTTCCCCGTGATCGGCGTCAACATCGACCTGCACTGGCTCTATTTCCCGTTCCTCTTCGTCGTCATCGCGGGCACGGCCAACGGTGTCAACCTGACGGACGGTCTCGACGGCCTCGCTGCCGGCACGAGCGCGATCTCGCTGCTCACCTTCCTCGCGATCGCCGCCATCTCGTGGATCCGCTCGGGGCCGGTCGGCGACCGCAGCAACAACTACCTCGATGTCGCGATCTTCGCCGCCGCGATGATCGGCGGCGTGATCGGATTCCTCTGGTTCAACGCATTTCCGGCGGAGATCTTCATGGGGGACACCGGCTCGATGGCTCTGGGCGGCGCGATCGCCGGGCTCGCCGTGATGACGCAGACGGAGGTGCTGCTCGTCTTCATCGGTGCGATCTACCTGATCGAGGCGCTGTCGGTGATCATCCAGGTCGCGAGCTTCAAGCGCACGGGGAGGCGCGTGTTCCTGATGGCGCCGATCCACCACCATTTCGAGATGAAGGCGTGGTCGGAGACCAAGATCATGGTGCGCTTCTGGATCGTGGGCGCGATCTTCTGCACCCTCGGCTTCGTGCTGTTCTACCGCTACTACCTGCAGTTCAAGGTCTAGTGTCGCGGACGCTCGTCGTCGGGTTGGCGCGATCGGGCCGGGCTGCGGTGGCGGCGCTGGAGCTCCAGGGCGCGCACGTCGTGGCCTTTGATCGCGCCGCCGATCTCGAGACGGAGGGTTTCACCTGCGACGTGCGGCTCGGCGACTGGGAGGCTGCGCTGCTCGACGGCGTCGATCTCGTCGTCAAGAGCCCTGGTGTTTCCGGGAGCGCGGAGCCGATCGTGGACGCACGCCGGCACGGCATCGAGGTGATCTCGGAGATCGAGCTCGGTGCGCGGCTCCTTCCCAACCCGATTCTCGGCGTCACGGGAACGAACGGCAAGACCACGACCACTGCCTTGCTCGGCGCGATCTTCGCCGCCGCGGGGGTTCCGGCCGAGGTGGCGGGCAACATCGGGCGGCCGCTGACCGAGCTCGTCGGGACTGCGGCAGACGAGGCGTGGATCGTCTGCGAGCTCTCGTCGTTCCAACTCGAGGACATCGACACCTTGAGGCCGCAGATCGCAGTGCTGCTCAACCTCGAGCCGGACCACATCGACCGCCACGGCAGCTTCCCGGCCTACGGCGACGCCAAGCTCCGGATCTTCGAGAACCAGGAGCCAGGCGACCTGGCGATCGTGCCGCGTGGGTTTGGCCCGATTCCCGGCCGAGGCGCGCGGATCGAGTTCAGGGCCGGCGATCCCTTGCCCGCCGAGCCGCTCCTGCCCGGCGCGCACAACCGCGAAAACGCCGTCGCAGCCACGGTCGCCGCGCGGGCGGCCGGCATTCCCGACGACGCGATCGCGGTGGCTCTCCTCACCTTCCCCGGTGTCGAGCACCGAATCGAGGAGATCGCGACGATCGACGGCGTGCGCTATGTCAACGATTCCAAGGCGACGAACGTCGCCGCGGCGCTTCGCGCTCTCGCCTCGTTCCCGCAGGCACGTCTGCACGTGATCCTCGGCGGCCGTGGGAAGAAGGAGAGCTACGCGCCGCTTGCCGAGGCTCTCGGATCCGATGATCGGGCGTACGTGATCGGCGAGGCTGCCCCCGAGATCGCCGCCGCACTCGAGGTCGCGAACGTCGCATTCGAAGTTGCCGGTGACCTCCAGCGGGCAGTCACCGCCGCCGCGGCTGTTGCCAACGAAGGCGATGTCGTGCTGCTTTCGCCCGCCTGTGCGAGCTTCGACCAGTTCGAGAGCTACGAGCAGCGTGGGGAGGAGTTCGGGAAGCTGGTGCAGAAGCTCCAGGAGTGAAGCAGCCCGGCCAGCTCGAGCAACGTCTCCTCATCCTCGTCACGCTCGGCCTCGTCGCGTTCGGGCTCGTGATGGTGTTCAGCGCCACGTCGGCGTCGGCGGCGCTCGGCGCGGGCGATCCGATGACCTTCCTCGTCAAGCAGGGCACGTATGCACTCGCCGGGTTGGTGCTCCTCGGCCTCGCCTCGCGCTTCGACTACCACCGCCTCCGCATGATCGCGCCGATGCTGCTGGTCGTCGCACTCGGGCTCTGCGTCGCTGTGCTCGCCATCGCACCGCCGATCAACGGCGCGCACCGCTGGTTCATCGTCGGGCCGATCAGCGTGCAGCCCTCCGAGGTCGCGAAGATCGCCGTCTGCATCTGGGCCTGCGCGCTGATGGCGCGGCGCCGCACACCGCGGACGATGGGCGAGCTGATGAAACCGCTCGGCTGGATCGTCGGCCTCTTCTGCGTTCTCATCCTTCTCGAGCCCGACCTCGGGACGACGATCGCTCTCTGCATCATGGTGGCGGGGATCCTGCTCGTCTCAGAGGTTCCGCTGAGGCTGCTCGCACTCGCCGGATCGCTCGCGCTCGTCCTCGGGACGGCGGCCATTCTCTTCGAGCCGTACCGCCGGGCCCGGTTCTTCAGCTTCGTCAACCCGTGGCAGGATCCGCAGGGGGCGGGGTTCCAGACCGTTCAGGCGGTCATCGGCATGGGCTCCGGTGGGATCACGGGGCAGGGGCTCGGCCAGGGAGTCTCCAAGGTCTTCTATCTGCCCGAGGCGCACACGGACATGATCTTCGCGATCGTCGGCGAGGAGCTCGGCCTGATCGGCTCGACGCTCGTGATCGCGGCGTTCGCGGTGTTCGCCTGGGCGGGTTTCCGCATCGCCTTCCAGTGCCGCGATCCGTTCGGCAAGCGGCTCGCCGCGGGCATCACAACGCTCGTCTGCGGGCAGGCGGTCGTCAATCTCTGTGCCGTGCTCGGCATCGCTCCGCTGACCGGGATCCCGCTCCCATTCGTCTCGTACGGAGGCTCGTCGCTGATAGTGCTGCTCGCTGCGGTCGGCGTTCTCCTTAACATCGCCGTGAATGACAGAGTCGTCGAAGCTCGTAGTCGTGATCGCGGCGGGAGGGACCGCGGGTCACATCAGGCCCGCTCTCGCAGTCGGGGAAGCTCTGCGCGCCCGGGGAGCAACCGTGACGTTCGCCGGCAGCCCCGACCGCGTCGAGTCGCGGCTGGTTCCTGAGGCGGGCTTCGAGCTCGACACGTTCGCGATCTCGGGGTTCCCCCGCACGCTCTCGCTCGAGCTCGTGCGGTCACTCTGGCGGGCGGTGCGGGCACCGTTTGCGTGCCGCGCGATTCTCCGCAAGCGACGACCCGACGTCGTCCTCGGAGGCGGCGGGTATGTGGCGGGCCCGATGGTGCTCGCGGCTCGTCTCTCGAGGATTCCGGCGGCCCTGACCGAGGCCGACGCGCATCTCGGGCTCGCGAACAGGCTCGCTGCCCCACTCGCGACGAAGCTCTTCCTCGCTTACGAGATTCCGGGGCGAACGGGGAAGAAGGTAGAGGTCGTCGGGCGGCCGATCCCGCTCGCGCACCTCGGTGCGAGCAGCGAGCAGGGGCGGGCACGGTTCGGGATCGACGCCACTGCCCCGACCGTCGGCGTCTTCGGCGCACTTGCGGGGGCCAGTTCGCTCAACGAGATGGCTGCTACCGCGTGGGGGCACGCGGGCCCGTCCGTATTGCACGTCTCGGGCGAGCGCGACTACGCGGGCCTGCGTTCGCGCATCGATCGGGCCGACTACGTGCTGATGGCGCAGACGGAGCACTTTGGCGAGCTTCTCGCTGCGGTCGATGTCGCTGTCTCACGCGCCGGCGGCACCGTGTGGGAGCTTGCGGCAGCCGGCGTCCCTTCGATTCTCGTTCCCTATCCCCATGCGACCGCCGACCACCAGACGCTCAACGCCCGCCACTTCGAGCGGGGAGGAGGCGCGCTCGTCGTACCCGATGCGGAGATCGCCTCGGTTCCGGCGCTCGTCGAGGAGCTGCTGGCGGATCCGGCCCGGCTCGCGGCGATGCGCGCGGCGATGCTCTCGATGGCGCGCGTGGATGCGGCCGACCGGATTGCAGACGGGGTGATCGCACTTGCCGGTCGCTGACGGGGCCCTCGCCGGCAGGAGGCTCTACTTCGTCGGTATCGGCGGGTCGGGTATGTCGGCGTATGCGAACGTCGCGCAGGCACTCGGCGCCGAGGTGAGCGGCTGGGATGTGCGCGACACGATCTTCATGAGCTCCCTCGAGGGGATCGAGGTCGACCTCGGCGGTGAGCCGTCCCCGCCGGAGGGCTGGGAGATCGTCGTCTCGACGGCTCATCTGCATCGCTGCGACGGCATCCGGCGCGCGGACTTCCTGGCGGAGCTCGTGGCCGCGCAACCCGCGATCGCGGTCGGCGGTGCCCACGGCAAGACGACCACGGCCGCGATGATCGCGTTCGTCCTCGCCGAGACCGGGCGCGACCCCGCCTGGATCATCGGCGGCATCGTTCCCGCAGCTCGGCGGAAATGCCGGAGTCGGCGGCGGCTGGCTCGTCGTCGAGGGCGACGAATCCGACCGCTCGATCGGATCGCTGGCGCCGCAGATCGCGGTGATCACGAACATCGAGCTCGACCACCACGCGACCTATGCGTCGGAGGCCGAGTTGCGCGCTTTCTTCGACGAGTGGCTCGGGACTGTCCCGCACGTCGTGCGCAGCTGGGAGTTGCCGGCCGTCGATCTCGAGCTCGCGGTGCCCGGCGATCACAACCGCCAGAACGCCGCTGCCGCTCTTGCCGCGCTCGAGCTCGCCGGGGTGCCCCGGCTCCGAGGCCGAGGCGGCGATCGTGCGCTTCACGGGCGTCGGGCGGAGGCTCGAGCTCGTCGGCGAGCGCGGCGGCGTCACGGTCTACGACGACTACGGCCACAACCCGACCGAGCTCGAGGTGACGCTGCGCGCCGCGAGAGCGATGACGAAGCGGCAGGGTGATCGCGGTGTATCAGCCCCACGTCGTCGAGCGCACGCGCCAGCTGCACCGCGAGCTCGGCGCGGCACTCGGCCTCGCGGACGCTGCGATCGTGACGGACATCATCGGCGCCCGCGATGCGCCGCGGGAAGGCGTCACCGGGAAAGCTCGTCGTGGAGTCCTTGCCCCCGAGGTGCGTGCGGGGTGGGCACCGTCGCTGGACGACGCCGCCACGCTCGCGCTCGCCTGGGCGCGCCCGGGCGACCTCGTGATCACGTTCGGCGTCGGGGAGCCGTGGAAGATCGCGCGCGCGATCGTCGACGGATTGCCGGCGTGACCTCTCGCATCCCGGCCTTCGCCGAGCACGTGTCGCTCTCGGGACTGACGACGATCGGGACGGGTGGCGTCGCACGCGCGTACGCGGAGCCGCGCACGCTCGCCGAGCTGGAGGAGCGCTTCTGCGGCCGCGCAGGAGCGCGGGCTCGAAGTCGCAACGATCGGTCTCGGGTCGAACGTCCTCGCCGCGGATGCCGGCGTCGACCTTCTCGTGCTCCGGCTCACCGGCGAGCTTGCCGAGGCTCGCGCGGAGGGCACGCTTCTCGTCGCCGGGGGGGTGCCACGAACGCGGTCTGCCTACACCGGGCGCGGGCGGCGGGGCTCGGCGGTTTCGAGTTCGCGTGCGCCATCCCGGGCACGGCGGGAGGAGGCGTGCGGATGAACGCCGGCGCCTACGGCAGCGACTGGAGCGCGATCGTGGCGCGTGCGCTCGTCGCCACGGCGGCGGGCTCCGGCTGGCTGACACCGGCCGAGCTCGGCCTTTCCTACCGGCACTCGAGCCTCGAGCCGGGCCAGGTGGTCGCCGGCGGTCGAGTATCGGCTCGAGCCGCGCGAGGAGACTCGCGATCCGCGACGAGGTTCGGGAGCTCGTCGACGCAGCGCAAGGCGACTCAGCCGACGACGAAGCGGACGTTCGGCTCGGTGTTCAAGAATCCGCCGGGCGAGATCGGAGCGGGGAGGATGCTCGAGCTCTGCGGGCTCAAGGGATACCGTCACGGCGGCGCACTCATCTCCGAGAAGCACGCGAACTTCATCGAGAACGCGGGTGGTGCGACGACTGACGACTGCCTCGCCTTGATGGCAGAAGCGCGCCGGCGAGCGCACGAGCAGTTCGGCGTCGACCTCGAGCACGAGGTCGTCCTGCTCGGGCCGCATCTGACGGTGGCGTAGGTAGGAGCAGGCCTGCGGGCGGCGAAGAATGCCCGGTGGCCAGCGGGGGACGAGTCGAACGCGGATCGCGTCCCCGC
This sequence comes from uncultured Thermoleophilia bacterium, assembly GCA_963829285.1. GTDB lineage: Bacteria > Actinomycetota > Thermoleophilia > Gaiellales > Gaiellaceae > Gaiella. The sequence continues at coordinate 774,555 of CAWHHW010000005.1, forward strand.
GCGCGCGCGGCGAATGTCGTCGTCCCGCTTCCGCGGCGGATCTCAGGCGATCGCCACGATCTCGCGCGACTCGTCCCCTCCGGCCGCTCGATTGCACTTGCGTTCCTGATCGTCGCGGGCGCCGCGCTGATGTGGGTCGGCGCCCGCGAGACAGGCGTCTTCGCGGTGCGCACGATCGATCGTTGCCGGTGCACCTCCCGGCGTGGCGGCGCAGGTGCGGCGGGCACTCGCGCCGACACGCGGGCACGAGCCTCCTCAAGGTAGATCTCGGCGCGTCGCTGCGAGCGGTCGAGGCGCTACCGACCGTCGCGAGCGCGCACTTCGACCGCGCCTACCCGCACACGCTCCGCGTCGTCGTCGTGCCCGAGCGGCCCGGTCGCGGTCGTCCGCCAGGGCGCAGTCGCCTACCTCGTCGCCGAGAGCGGGAGGGTGATCGCGACGATCGACCGTCGCGAGCCGGCCCGCGCTGGCACGCATCTGGGTCAAGCACGACGTCAAGCTCGAAGCCGGGTACCGTCACAGCGGGCGACCTGAAGACGGCAGTCGCGGCCGTCGCCCCGCTCGTCGGCTCGCACTTCCCGGGGCGCGTCAGCTCGGTGACGTCCACCTCGACGACGCTCACGCTTCGTCTCCGCTCCGGGCTCGAGGTTCGCCTCGGCGACCCGCTCGACGTCGCTCTCAAGCTGGCGGTGGCGGCCCGCGTGATCCCGCTGCTCGACGCCGGAACCCTGTATCTCGACGTCGCTGTGCCCGAACGACCGGTCTCCGGAACCCTCAACTCTCAGGTTGAGGGTCAGGTCGCACCCTCGATTACACCTTGAGGTTTCCGTTGACAAAGCCGACAAGGAGTCCGTACCCTGGCTTCGAAAGCGGGTTCCATCACAGTCCGTAGCTCGATCAGAGCTTGACGTCCAGGCAGGTTGAGGTGAGACATTCATGAGCACACAAGGTGGCAACTATCTCGCGGTGATCAAGGTGGTCGGCGTCGGCGGCGGCGGCACCAACGCGGTCAACCGCATGGTCGAATCAGGTCTCAGTGGTGTCGAGTTCATCGCCGTCAACACCGACGCGCAGGCTCTCTTGATGACCGACGCGGACGTGAAGATCCATATCGGCTCGAAGGCGACGCGCGGTCTCGGAGCCGGCGCCGACCCGGCAGTCGGGCTCGCCGCCGCACAGGAGACGCGCGACGAGTTGAAGGAGGCCCTCAAGGGCGCCGACATGATCTTCGTCACCGCGGGCGAGGGCGGCGGCACGGGCACGGGCGGCGCACCTGTCGTCGCGGAGCTCGGACGGGAGCTCGAGGCACTGACCGTCGGCGTCGTGACGCGGCCGTTCGGATTCGAGGGCCGCCGTCGGGCCGAGCAGGCAGAGGTCGGCATCCAAAGTCTCTCGCGACCGGGTCGACACGCTGATCGTGATCGAGAACGACCGGCTGCTCGCAGGTCGTCGAGAAGAAGACGCCGGTGACGGAGGCCTTCCGGATCGCGGACGACATCCTGCGTCAGGGCGTCCAGGGGATCACCGACCTGATCACGGTCCCCGGTCTCGTCAACCTCGACTTTGCGGACGTGCGCACGATCATGCGCGACGCCGGCTCGGCGCTGATGGGAATCGGGACCGCCACGGGCGATACGCGCGCGGCCGACGCTGCGAACGCTGCCGTCTCGTCGCCGCTGCTCGAGACGACGCTCGACGGCGCCACCGGCGTGCTGCTCAACATCACGGGCAGCTCCAACGTGGGGCTGTTCGAGGTCAACGAGGCGGCCGAGGTCGTGACGAGCCATGCCGACCCGAACGCCAACGTGATCTTCGGCGCGGTGATCGACGAGTCGATGGGCGACGAGGTACGGGTGACGGTGATCGCGACGGGCTTCGGCGGCAGGCCGCGCCGACGCCGGGTCGAGGCGCCGGGTGCAGCGGGAACGTCGGGTCGGAGCGGCGGTTCGAGAAGCCGACCGCGTCCGAGCCCGAGATCGAGATCCCGAGCTTCCTGCGCGAGGACTGATCGGTCCGCAGATCGGGAACCCCCGAGTGGGGATTCCCGATCGCGAGAAGCGGTTCTATCCGCAGAGCCAGGATCCGCGAGCGCGAATCCTGGCTCGCGAGAACCCCTGAAGCTGGGAACCTACGGTTCCCAGGGAACCTCCTTCCTATCTGTTCTTCACGTCTGGGAGTGTTCGCACCTCGGCGCTGCTCCCTCTCGCCGGCGCTAGAGTCGGCGCCGTGCTCAGGCGCACACCCCTCTACGATCGCCACGTCGCGCTCGGTGCCCGCATGGTGCCGTTCGCCGGCTGGGAGATGCCCGTCCAGTACGAGGGCGTGATCCCGGAGCATCTCGCGGTCCGTCGCGACCGCGGTGCCTTCGACGTCTCTCACATGGGCCAGTTCCACGTCGAGGGTCCGAGGCAGACGGAGTTGCTTCAGGGCTTGCTCTCGAACGACCTCTCCCGGCTCGCGGACGGTGAGGCGCACTACACGCTGCTGACGAACGACAGCGGCGGCATCGTCGACGACCTGATCGCCTACCGCCTCGGGCCCGTGTCACACGCTTCTCGTCGTCAACGCCGGCAATCGCGAAGCGGCGTATGCGTGGCTGAAGGAGCGCGAGATCCCCGGCTCGGAGGTGCGCGACGCCTCCGACGAGTACGCGCTGATTGCGGTGCAGGGCCCGACGGCGATCGCGTCGCTCGCGCTGCCCGAGGCGCCGGCGTTCACACACGCGATGGGTGAGATCTCCGGGGTCGAGGTGATGGTCTGCCGTACGGGCTACACCGGCGAGGCGGGTGTCGAGTTGCTCTGCCCGGCCGAGGACGCGGGTGAGTTGTGGGATGCGATCGTCGCGAACGGAACGACCCCATGCGGTCTCGGCTCAAGGGACACCCTCCGGCTCGAGGTGTGTTATCCGCTTCATGGCAACGACATCAGCGGCACGACCGACGCCATCTCGGCCGGCCTTGGCTGGGTGTGCGCGCTCGACAAGGAGTTCAGCGGCGCCGCCGAGCTACGACGCGTCAAGGAAGCCGGGCCGACTGCGAAGCTCGTCGCGTTCGTGATGGACGAGCGGGCCGTTCCCCGCCAGGGCATGCCGATTGCCGGCGGCGGTGGGGTCACCTCGGGCACGCATTCGCCGATGCTCGACGTCGGCATCGGCATGGGGTACGTCCCGAGCGCCTCGGCCGCGCCCGGCACGGAGCTCGTGATCGACGTCCGCGGCAAGCCGAAGCGGGCGCACATCGTCAAGAAGCCGATCTACGTGAAGGAGGAGAGTTAGGTGGCAGGCGCAGAGAGCTACCCGGACGATCTCAAGTACCACGCCGAGCACGACTGGGCGCGCATCGAAGGCGACGAGGCGGTGCTCGGCATCACCTGGTGGGCTCAGGATGCCCTCGGCGAGCTCGTCCACTTCGAGGCGCCCGCGGTCGGTGACTCGACGGTGAAGGACAGGACCTACGGCGAGGTGGAATCGGTCAAGGCCGTTTCCGATGTGATCGCACCGCTTTCCGGAGAGATCGTCGCGGTGAACGAGAAGGCGATCGAGGAGCCCGAGTCGATCAACGACGACCCCTACGGCGAGGGGTGGCTCGTCCGCATCCGGCTCGCCGATCCCGCCGAGGTGTCCGATCTGCTCGACGTGGAGGCATATCGCAAGGTTGTCGCCGAGCAATGATAGAGAGCCCCTTCCAGAATGAAGCCTTGTGTTGTCGGCGCGCGCTGGGCACGTACGCTGCTTCGTCCTCAGTCGTACAGGTAGCGCTGCTACCTGTACTCCCTGCGTCCTCGCATCGCACGTACCCATCGCACCTCGACAACGAAGCGTCATTCTGAAATGGGCTCTACCGGCTACCTCTCGCTCACCGATCGCGACCGCGACGAGATGCTGGCCGCGATCGGGGTCGCTTCGATCGACGAGCTGTTCGAGCAGATTCCCGAGGCCGTGCGGTTCGCCCGCGAGCTCGACGTGCCGCCCGCGCTGAGCGAGGCCGAGCTCGTGCGCCACATGGAGGAGCTGGCGGCGAAGAACGCGCACACAGGCGTCGAGCTCTCGTTCCTGGGTGCCGGGATCTACGACCACTACGTGCCGGCCATCGTCGACACGATCCTGCAGCGCGGCGAGTTCCTGACGGCCTACACGCCGTACCAGCCGGAGATGAGCCAGGGAGTGCTGCAGGCGATCTTCGAGTACCAGACGGCGATCTGCGAGCTGACCGGGCTGGACGTGTCCAATGCGTCAGGGTACGACGGCTTCACGGTTGCGGCCGACGCGTGCCTGATCGCGAAGCATGCGACCGGCCGCAACCGCATCGTTCTCGCCGAGACGCTCAATCCGCAGGTGCGCGAGGTGGTCCAGACGTATGCGCCGGGGTTCGGGCTCGAGATCGTCGAGGTCGGCCACGAGGGAGGCCTGACGGATCCCGCGCGGGTGGCGGCGGCGGCAGAGGGCGCGGCAGCCGTGCTGTTCCCGCAGCCGAACTTCTTCGGCTGCCTCGAGGATGCGCCCGCACTCGCTGCGGCTGCTCGGGAGGCGGGAGCGCTCGCCGTTGCCCACGTCGACCTCACCTCGCTCGGAGTGCTCGAGGCGCCGGGCGCGTACGGATGCGACATGGCGGTCGGCGAAGGACAGAGCGTGGGGAACTCGCCGAGCTACGGCGGCCCGCACTACGGCTTCCTCGCGGCCCGCACGGAGTTCATCCGTCGCCTGCCGGGGCGAATCGTCGGCCAGACCACCGACCTGAACGGCGACCGCGGGTTCGTGCTCACGCTGCAGACCCGCGAGCAGCACATCCGTCGCGAGAAGGCGACCTCGAACATGACGACCAACCAGACCCTGCTCGCGCTCGGTGGCCTCGTCACGCTCGCCTGGCTCGGGCCGCAGGGGCTCCGCGAACTGGGCGAGACCTGCCTCGCGCTCGCCGCGTACGCGCGGGAGCGCATTGCGCTACCGGTCGCGTTCGACGCGCCCGTGTTCAAGGAAGTCGCATTCCGCACACCGCGGCCCGCGATCGAGGTCATCCGGGCGGCGCGCGAGCTCGGCGTCCATCCCGGCTACGCGCTCGGCCGTGACTACGAGGGGATGGACGACGTTCTGCTCGTCGCCCTGACGGAGAAGCGCACTCCGGCCGACGTCGACCGCCTCGCCGACGTGCTCGCAGAGGTGTGCGGCTGATGCAGGCGCCCAGCGTGATCTACGAGCAGAGCCGGCCGGGCCGCCGGGCAGGTCGCGTACCGGGCTATGGCCTGCCGGTGCCCGAGATTCCCGCCGCGCTCGCGCGCCGCGAGCCGCCACGACTGCCGGAGCTGGCCGAGAACGAGATCGTCCGCCACTTCACGAATCTGGCCGACCGCAACTTCGGGATCGACACCGGTTTCTATCCGCTCGGCTCGTGCACGATGAAGTACAACCCGCGCGTCAACGAGCGCGTCGTCGCGTTGCCCGGCTTCGCGAATCTCCATCCTCACCAGGAGGACGACGGCGCGCAGGGTGCGCTCGAGCTGATGTGGGAGCTGCAGGAGATCCTGGCCGAGATCGCGGGCCTGCCCGCCGTCACCCTGCAACCGGCAGCGGGGTCGCAGGGCGAGCTGACCGGGCTGATGTTGATGCGGGCCTTCTTCGAGGACAGGGGAGAAGGTGAGCAGCGCGACACGATCATCACGGCCGACACCGCCCACGGCACGAATCCGGCGAGCGTGACGATGGCCGGCTACAAGCTCGAGAAGGTCGCGACGACCCAGAGGGGCAACCTCGATCTCGACGACCTGCGCGCGAAGGTGAACGAGCGCACCGCCGGCCTGATGCTCACGAATCCCTCGACGCTCGGGCTCTTCGACGAGGACATCGTCGAGGTGGCCGAGATCTTCCATGCCGCGGGTGCGCTCCTGTACTACGACGGCGCCAACCTGAACGCCGTCGTCGGCAAGTCGCGACCCGGCGACATGGGCTTCGACATCGTCCACTACAACCTGCACAAGACCTTCTCGCAGCCGCACGGTGGCGGTGGCCCCGGAGGAGGGCCGGTGGCTGTGCGCGCCGACCTGGAAGCGTTCCTTCCCTCGCCGCAGGTCGTGCGCGTCGGCGACGAGTTCCGCCTCGACCGCGATCGTCCCGAAGTCGATCGGCCGCGTGCGTGGCTTCGCCGGCCCATTCGGTGTCTTCGTGCGCTCCTATGCCTTCATGCGTGCGTACGGCCCGGACCTGCGGGACATGTCCGAGACGGCTGTGCTGAACGCGAACTACGTGCTCGCCGGCCTGCGCGACGACTACGGCCTGCCGTACGACCGCCATTGCATGCATGAGTTCGTGCTCTCGGTCGAGCCCTCTCAAGAAGGAGTACGGGATCACGGCGCTCGACGTCGCGAAGCGGCTGATGGACTACGGCATTCACCCGCCCACGATCTACTTCCCGCTCGTCGTCCCCGAGGCACTGATGATCGAGCCGACGGAGACCGAGCCGAAGGAGCGCCTCGACGGATTCATCCGCGTCATGCAGACGATCGCGCGCGAGGCAGCCGAGAGCCCGGATCTGCTCAAAGAGGCTCCGCACTCGCGGCCGGTGCGCCGGCTCGACGAGGTGAAGGCCGCCAGAGAGCCGATCGTGCGGCACGACTTCGGCACCTCTGGATAGAGTCGCGAGCTTGGGAGCGCTCGCCCGCATCACGATCCGGAGACGATGGCTGATCGTCGTCCTCTGGCTGCTCCTGACCGTTGCCGGAGCGATGGCTGCCGGAAAGCTCGCTGACCGCTGGTACCAGCAGTTCTCGATCCCCGGCTTCAGCGCCTACGAGGCGAACCAGCGCACGCTGAAGACCTTCGGCACCGGGCGCCAGTACCCGATCGTGACCGTCTTCACCGTCAAGAACGGTGACATCCGTGAGCAGAGCGGCATCGCGAAGTCGATCGCGGCCGCAGCGGCCGTCAACAAGGGCTCCCGCGTCAACTCGTGGTTCGAGACGAAGAGCGACGCATTCGTCTCGGCCGACCACAAGACGATGTTCGCGCTGATCTATCCGACGGGGAACCCGACCTTCGATGCGCTCCTCCCGCTGAAAGCGACGGGGGCGGCGCTCGCGGCTGCTGCGCCGAGCGGCGTCACGACGCACCTCACCGGGCTCGAGGCGATCTACCAGTCGCAGGGTGGCGCGAATGGACCGAGCGTGCTGGTGGAGACGCTCATCGGCGGCCTCGGGGCGCTGATCATCCTGCTGTTCGTGTTCGGGACGCTCCCCGCGGTGCTGATGCCGATCGTCGCCGCGATCTCGTCGATTCTGACCACGTTCCTGTGCATCTACGGCCTCACCTACGTGACCAACGTCTCGATCGTCGTGCAGTACCTCGTGGCGCTCGTAGGGCTCGGGATCTCGATCGACTACTCGCTGTTGATGATCTTCCGCTTCCGGGAGGAGATGGCGAAGGGTCGGACGGTCGACGACGCCGTCGTGGAGACGATGCAGCACGCGGGTCGCTCGGTGATCGTGTCAGGGACGACTGTTGCGATCGGGCTCGTCAGCATGCTGCTCCTGCCGCTGCCGTTCATCCGCTCGATCGGGATCGGCGGGATGTTGATCCCGCTCGTGTCGGTGGTGGCCTCGATCACCCTGACACCTGCGCTCCTGCGCCTGCTCGGGCCGAAGATCAACCGGGTGCGCGTGATGCCGAAGCGCCTGCTGACGCCCGACGACGCCGAGAGCGGCTTCTGGAAGCGGTGGGCCGCGATGGTCTCCAAGCGGCCGTTGCTCATCTTCCTCGCCGGCGCAGCGATCGTGCTGCTGCTGCTGATTCCCGCCTCGCAACTCAACCCGAGCGAGGCGCGAGATTGCGCCGCGAGCCGGCTGCGATGGATGCAGCCGCCGGTCGCCAGGCGCTCGCCGACGCGGGCATCACTGCGGGCGTCTTCAAGCCGCTCAACGTGCTCGTCGAGGGCACGTCGGACTCCGCCAGGATCGCTGCGATTGCCGCGGCCGTCGGCCAGGCCGACGGCGTGACCGGTGCGACTGCTCCGACCGGGCCCGGTTGGCGCAGCGGCACGACGTCCCTGATCGAGGCTTTCACCACGTCGGATGCGTCATCGCGGCAGAGCCGCACGATCATCCGCGACCTCCAGAAGCGGGTCCTGCCAGCCGCCGAGTCGGCCGCGGGAGAGGGCGTGACGGCCACGCTCGGCGGCCAGGCTCCCGAGGAGCGCGACTTCGTCCACGCGGTCTACGGCAACTTCCCGTGGGTGCTGCTGTTCGTGATCGTGCTCACGTTCATCCTGCTGGCGCGGGCGTTCCGCTCGATCGTCCTGCCGCTGAAGGCCGTGATCCTCAACCTGATCTCGCTCGGGTGTGCCTACGGCGTCGTCGTCTTCGTCTTCCAGCAGGGTCACGGGAGCAACGTCGATCTGGGGCGTCCAGGCGTCGGGGGCGGTGATCTCGTGGATTCCGCTGATGATCTTCGCCTTCCTCTACGGGATCTCGATGGACTACGAGGTGTTCATGATCACCCGGATCCGCGAGGCGTACGACGAGACGCGTGACACCGACCAGGCGATCTCGCTCGGCCTCGCGCGTACGGGCAAGCTGATCACGAGCGGTGCCGGCGTGCTCATGTTCGCGTTCTTCGCGCTGTCGATGAGCCCAGGGCTCGACATCAAGCTGTTCGGGATCGGCCTCGCCGCGGGGGTGATCATCGACGCGACGTTGATCCGGCTGCTGCTCGTGCCGTCGTCGATGCAGCTCCTCGGCCGCTGGAACTGGTGGCTGCCGGGCTGGGCGGCAACGGTGCTGCGGACGACACCGAGCCCGCTCGAGCCGCGTTCGTCGGCACAGCCGCGAACCGACGCGGCGTAACGACTACCGCGTCGCGGCGAGCTGCCCGCAGGCGGCTGCGATGTCGCGCCCGCGGGTGAGGCGGACTGTCGCCGGGATCCGCGCGCGGTCGAGCACGTGCTTGAACGCGGCGATCGCGTCGCGGGACGAGCCGCCGTACATCCCGGTCGGGTTGTACGGGATCAGGTTCACCTTGAACGCATTCGGGTCGAGAATCGCGGCCAGCTCGGCGGCGTGTCGAGGCGTGTCGTTGACGCCCTCGAGCATCACGTACTCGACGTAGACCTTGCGTCCGCGCAGCTCGACGTAGCGACGGCATTCAGCGAGCACGTCGGCGAGCGGGTAGCGATCGTTCACCGGCATCAGCATCCCACGCAGGACGGGGTGCGCGGCGTGGACCGAGATCGCGAGCCGGATCGGCTCGTCGACCTCGTCGACGAACCGCGTCAGGCCGGGCATCCAGCCGACCGTCGAGATCGTCGTGCGCCGGTGGGTGATGCCGACGTCGGGTAGCCGCCGCGCCGCCGCGATCACGTTGTCGAAGTTGATGAACGGCTCGCCCATGCCCATGAAGACGCAGTGGTCGATCGGCTCGAGCCGCCGGAAGTGAAGTGCCTGGTCGAGGATCTCGGACGGGGTCAGGTTGCGGCCGAACTGCATGGCGCCCGTGGCGCAGAACGTGCACGTGAGTGGGCAGCCGGACTGCGACGAGACGCAGATCGAGCGGCGGCCGTCGCGATAGCGCATCAGCACCGCCTCGACGGGGTGGCCGTCGTGCGTCCGGAACAGCGTCTTCAGCGTGCCGTCCTTCGCCTGCTGCTCGTCGGTGACAGTGAGGGTGGAGAATGGCACCGCGTCGCTGAGAGACGCGCGCAGCCCGGCGGGCACATTCGTCATCTCGTCGTACCCGCCGACACCGCGCGCAGCCCACTCCCACACCTGCTGTGCCCGGTAGGCAGGCGCACCGCTGTCGGCGAGATGGGAATCGAGAAGCGCGAGGTCCATCCTCGGAGGGTAGCCGTGGCCGCAATTGGGGCAGAATGCGGCGCGTGATCGATCTTCGCTCCGACACCATCACCCAGCCGGGCCCGGGCATGCGGGCCGCGATTGCGGCCGCGGTGGTCGGCGACGAGCAGCTAGGGGAGGATCCGACGGTCAACGAGCTGCAGGAGCGGGTCGCCGAGCTCCTCGGGCAGGAGCGAGCCCTCTTCCTGCCGACCGCGACGATGGCGAACCAGATCGCGCTCAAGCTGCACAGCCGCCCCGGGGACGTGCTCATCGCGGAGGAGCACTCCCACATCCTGGTCTACGAGTTCGGCGGCGCGGCCGTGCACGCCGGGCTGCTCACGATCGGACTTGCCGGGAACGGCCGGACGGATCACAGCGGCTCAGATACGCGCGGCGGCGTCGACCGCGGAGGACGTTGTCGACCAGCGCGCCGCCGTGGTCGTGCTCGAGAACACCCACAACGTCGCCGGAGGGCGTGTGTGGCCGCTCGAGGAGATCGACGCGGTCGTGGCAGCAGCGCGGGCAGGAGGTCTCGGCGTGCACATGGACGGGGCGCGGCTGATGAACGCAGCCGTCGCGCTCGGTGTACCGGCCGCAGCGATTGGCAGCCGGGTCGACACGGTGACGCTGTGCCTTTCGAAGGGGCTGGGTTGCCCGGTCGGGGCAGTGCTCGCAGGGCCTGGTGAGTTGATCGAGGCTGCGTGGCGGCAGAAGTTCCTCTTCGGCGGTGCGATGCGCCAGGCAGGCGTAATCGCCGCGGCTGGTCTGTACGCACTCGACCACAACGTCGAGCGCCTCGCCGTGGACCATGAGCGCGCCCGACGGCTCGCCGAGGGATGGCACGCCGCCGGAGTCCCCGTCGAGCTCGACCGCGTCGAGACGAACTTCGTCCAGATCGACACCGCTCCACTCGAGCTCTCGCGCTCCGAGGTGCTCGCCGCACTTCGAGAAGCTGGTCTCGCGGTCTCCCCGACCTACGGGCCGTCACACATTCGTGCCCTCACGCACCTCGATCTCGATGACGCGGATATCGACCGCGCGCTCGAGATCGTGCCGACGGTGCTCGGCCTCTAGATGTAGAGGCTAGTCGCCGGCGACGAAGAACGCTGCCGCGACGCCGACGTAGGCAGCGATCAGGATCGCACCCCGCGCGGGACGAGGTGCCCCCGCCGACCGCCGCGAGGACAACCGCGACCGATGCGATGAGCGCGCCGATCTCGACCGGGCGGAATCCGAGAGCGAGCGGGGTCGAGCAACCAGGAGAGGAGCGTCACGGCGGGGATCAGGAAGACGGCGACCTGGGCCGACGACGAGAGCGCGATCTCGGCCGCCAGCTTGATCTTGCCTCGGTGGGCAACGATCACCGCGCCTCCGTGCTCGGCCGCGTTCCCGACGATGGCGACGATCACCGCGGCGACGAAGAAGTCGGACAGTCCGGCCTTGAGTGCGAACGACTGCAGCGAGCCGACGAGGATCTCGGCCACGAGGGCCGTCATCAGGGTGGCGACGCCGAGCGCGGCGAGCGACGACCTGAGCGACCATCCGTCGATCGCGTCGTCGCTCGAGACGTGGACGATGTGATGCCGCCGCAACGAGTAGACGGTGACGACGGCGTAGACGACGAGAAGAGCGATCGCGACCGGAACGGAGAGGTCGACGATGCGCTGTGCATCGGGGTTGCTGCTCCAGCTCGGGATCGACGGGATCAGGAAGAGCCCGATCGCGACCGTGATCATCCCGAGCGAGAGGAACGTCGACCAGCGCTCGATCACTCCGTCGCCGCCGGCGACGAGCGAGAACCCGAGCACGAGCAGCAGGTTCCCGACCACCGATCCGATCAGCGAGCCGCGCACGACGTCGGTCAGCCCGTCGTTGATCGCGATCAGGGCGATGATCAGTTCCGGTGCGTTGCCGAAGGTGGCATTGAGGAAGCCGCCGATACCCGGCCCGGTGTGCTCGGACGCGTGCTCGGTCGCCTCGCCGATCAGCCACGCGAGCGGGATCAGGGCGACTGCGGCGAGCACGAACAGCGCCGTGTCCCCGAGGTTCGTGAATAGGTGAAGGACGACGACGACGGGCCCGAGGGCAAGGCCGGCAAGAAGGATGCGTCGGAACATGGGGACTCGATCACCCTACCCCGGGACGCGTTCGCCACGCCAGCACAACCTGAAATGTCGTGCGCTGTCAAGTCTTGCGGAGGGTCGATCCCTGCTGCAACGATTCACGCAGATGACCGACAGCGTCCTGCCCGACGACAACCACCGAGCTGCCCCTGCGCCCGCAGGACGAGGTCGAGTGTCGCCGCTGCGAGGTGCACTGCGGCAAGGTCGTCTACCCGGGCGCGTGCATCGAGCGCGCCTGCGCGTTCGTCTACGCCTACGAGGCGTTCGGCCACACGTACATGGGCTGCATGCAGCGGGTGTTCGACGTCGAGATCGACCTCGACCTGCTCCGTGCCGCCGAGAGCCGCCGTGACGGCTTCGGCGCCGTCGTCGCGCGGCGCGCGCCGCTGCCGATGTGCCACGCCGAGGTGTCGTCGTGTTACGAGCAGCGTGGGGACGAGGCGGGCTGCCGCAACCCGGAGTTCTTCGAGATGCCGGCGGAACGAGCCGACCTTCCGCGTGTTCGCCCAGATAGACCCAGCTTGAGGGAATCTCGGTTGTTGTCGTAGGGGCGACGCGCACGCGTCGCCCTCAGCGCGGCCCCGTCCAGACGGATTCGTGCGGCACACCAGGGCGACGCATGCGCATCGCCCCTACGGCACGGGACCTTCCCGCGAGGAAGGGCGAAGGTCTCGTCCGCGTCAGGAGCCGTGCAGCGCCCGCAGCCGTGCGACCTCGACCGCGTCCGGCCCGTGCCCGTCCGGGCCCGGGGTCTCGAGGATCGCCGGCAGCTCCTGGAACGCGGGATGGGTGATGAACGTGCGGAGGCCTTCGCCCATCAGTCCGACCCCGATCGAGTCGTGGCGGTCGCGGTTCGAGCCGAGCTCTGCCTTCGAGTCGTTGACGTGGAGGCAGCGGAGCCGGTCGAGCCCGATCCGACCGTCGAGGTCGGCGAGCGCAGCGTCGAGCACCGCCGGCGTCGGTGACGTCGATACCGGACACGTACCAGTGGCACGAGTCGAGGCAGAGCGCCGAGCCGCGGGTGGTGGTCGAGTGCCTCGTGGATCGCGGCGAGCTCGTCGGTCGAGCGGCCGATCGTGCCACCGGCGCCGGCCGAGTTCTCCATCAGCAGCCAGAGGTCGTCGGTCGTCAGCTCGAGCAGCTCGCGCAGGGCGGGCACCACCCGCTCGAGCCCGGCCTCGAACCCGGCTCCGAGGTGCGAGCCGACGTGGAAGATGACGCCCTCGGCCCCGATCGCGGCAGCGGCCTCGAGCGTCGCGCGCATCGCAGCGACGGACTTCCCGTGGATCTCAGGATCGGGCGAGGCGAGGTTGACGAGATAGAGCGCGTGACAGACGACGCTTCCGATCCCGGCCTCCTCGCGCCGCTCGCGGAAGCGGGCGACGGCCTCGGGCGTGTGGTTCGTCGGCCGCCACATCCGCGGGCTCTGCGTGAACACCTGCACCGCGTCGCACCCGATCGCCTCGGCCCGGTCGATCGCCTGCCAGATCCCGCCGGAGGACGAGACATGGGCGCCGAAGAGCATCCGCGTACGCTACCCGCCGATGCCGTGCTGGCGCCTCGCCACCCGGATCGGACCGCTCGCCGAGCGCAGCTTCCGCCTGCTCTTCTCCGCCACGACGGTGACGACGTTGGGCGACGCGATCGCCGGCATCGCGCTCGCGTTCGCCGTCCTCGAGGTCGGCACGGCTGCACGGTCTCGGCATCGTGCTCGGCGGCGCGCCAGGGCGTCGAGGTCGCCGTGCTCGTGTTCGGCGCCGTGCTCAGCGACCGGCTGCCGCGCAACCTCGTCCTCGTCGGGGCTTCGCTCGTGCAGGCGTCGGCGCAGGCGGCGACGGGCACGCTCGTGCTCTCCGGGCACGCCACCGTCGGGACGATCGCGGCGCTGCAGGCCGCTGTACGGCATCGGCCAGGGATTCGTCTGGCCCGGCCGAGATCGGGCTGATTCCGCAGACGGTGAGCGAGGCCACGGCTGCAGCAGGCAAATGCGCTGCAGGGCCTCTCGCGCAACATGATCGAGATGCTCGGGCCTGCGGTCGGCGGCGCGCTCGTCGTCGCCGGGAGCCCCGGCCTCGCGCTGCTCGTCGACGCAGCGAGCTTCGTTCGTCGCTGCGCGACGCTCCTGTCGCGGATCAGGCTCCGAACCACGAGCCGAGGACGCCGCCGAGCGGCCGCACTACCTCACGCTCGCTGCGGGAAGGCTGGCGCGAGTTCACCTCGCACTCCTGGCTGTGGCCGTCGGTGATGTGCTTCGCCGTGACGACGTTCGCCTACGGCGGCTGGCTCGTGCTCGGGCCGGTAGTCGCGAACGAGCAACTCGGCGGCGCGGGCGCCTGGGCGATCATCCTCTCGAGCGCGGGAGCAGGTGCCGTCGTCGGCGGGATCGTCTCGCTCCGCTATCGCCCGTAGCGGCCGCTCGTCGCGTCCATCGTCGCGGTGCTGTTCGCGACGCCCGGAGCTCGTCGGCGCTCGCGCTCGGTGCGCCCGGTCTGGGCTGATCGCCACGGTCTCGTTCGTCGGCGGCATCGGGCTCGCGATCCATCTCGCGCTGTGGTTCACCGTCTTCCAGCAGGAGGTGAGCGAGGAGGCGCGCTCGCGCGTCAGCTCCTACGACGCGCTCGGCTCGTTCGTGATGATGCCCGTCGGGTTCGCGATCGCCGGCCCGACGGCAGCCGCGATCGGAATCGACCGCGACGCTCTGGGGGATCTTCGTGCTCGAGCTGACGAGCCTCGCGGCGGTGCTCGCGATTCCGGCTGTGTGGCGAATCCACCGGCGCCGGCCAGGTACGGCGGAGACAGTGGTCGCGCCTACAATGCCCGCCTCATGAGCGTCCGCGTCCGCATGGCACCGAGCCCCACCGGCTTCCTCCACATCGGCGGCGTGCGCACGTTCCTCTTCAACTGGCTCTTCGCGCGCGGCCACGGCGGCGAGTGCCTGCTGCGGATCGAGAACACCGACACCGGCCGCGAGGTGGCCGAGTCGGTGGAGCAGATCGAGCGGTCGCTGCGCTGGCTCGGGATCGAGTGGGACGGAGCGACGACCTTCCAGCTCGACGGCGCCGAGCGCTGCCGCGACCGAGGCGGCGCGGCTCGTGGAGGAGGGCAAGGCCTACGAGGACGACGGCGCGATCCGGATCCGGATGCCGGAGGAGGGCGTGATCGGCTGGGACGATGCGGTCAAGGGCCGGATCGAGTTCCCCGCCGCCGAGCTCGAGGACATGGTCATCCTCCGCTCCGACGGTCGCCCCGTCTACAACTTCGCCTCACCGGTGGACGACTGGGTCGACGGGATCACACACGTGATCCGCGGCGACGACCACGTCTCGAACACGCCGAAGCAGATCGTCGTGCTCGAGGCGCTCGGCGCCGACCTGCCCGTCTACGCGCACGTCCCGAACGTCTTCGGCGAGGACGGCAAGAAGCTCTCGAAGCGCCACGGTGCCGTCTCGGTGGACGAGTTCCGCGAGGCGGGCTACATCGCGCCCGCGCTGATGAACTTCCTCGCCTTGCTCGGCTGGGCGCCCGACGGCGAGACGACGATCATGTCGCCCGCCGAGCTCGTCGAGCGCTTCACGCTTGGAGCGCGTCGGGTCGAGCCCGGCAACGTTCGACTACGCGAAGCTCGACTGGATGAACGGCCTCTACCTGCGCGATCTCGCGCCCGCCGCCTACGCGGATGCGCTGCTCACGTATCTGCGCGAGCAGGGCAGCGAGTGGGATGAGGCGCGGATCCGCGAGGCGGCGCCGATCGTGCAGGAGAAGATCGGCCGGCTGGGCGAGTTCGCCGAGTTCGCGGGGTTCCTGTTCGAGGAGGTCGAGCCCGATCCGGCGCTCCTCGACGCGGCACGTGCTCACCGAGGCCGCGGCAGAGCTCGAGCCGGTCGAGCCGTGGGACGCGGAAACGATCGAGGCGGCGCTGAAGGCCCTGTGCGAGCGGCTGGGCGCGAAGCCGAAGACGGTGTACCTGCCGATCCGCGTCGCCGTCACCGGCTCGCGCATCTCACCCGGGCTGTACGAGAGCCTCGAGCTGCTCGGGCGCGACGTCTCGCTCGCACGGCTGCGCCGCGGATCCGAGCTCGCAGCATGAGCGAGCCCAGGTTCGACGGCATGACGGCCCTCGTCACGGGAGGTGCTCGCGGGATCGGCGCCGCGACGGCCGCCCGCCTCGCGGCGGAAGGTGCCGACGTCGTCGTCGCGGATCTCGACGTTGCGGTGGCCGAGGAGACAGCAGCAGCGATCGGCGGTCGCGCTGTGCGCTGCGACGTCACGTCGCGGGCCGAGGTCGAGGTCATGGTCGCGGCGGCCGTCGCCCCCACGGGCAGGCTCGACATCCTCGTCACGTGCGCCGGGATCCTCCGCGACAACCTCGTGCACAAGCTGACGGAAGACGACTGGGACGCAGTGATCGACACGCATCTTCGGGGGACGTTCCTCGCTGCCCAGGCTGCGCAAAGGCACATGGTCGAGCAGCGAAGCGGGGCAATGGTGTTGCTTTCGTCCGTGTCTGCGCTCGGCAATCGGGGCCAGGCGAACTACTCGGCCGCGAAGGCCGGCATTCAGGGGCTCTCCAAGACGCTCGCGATCGAGCTCGGCCCGTTCGGGATCCGGGTGAACTGTGTTGCGCCCGGTTTCATCGAGACCGCGATGACAGAGCAGACAGCCGCGAGGATCGGCCTCTCGTTCGAGGAGTTCAAGGAGCTCTGTGCCGCCGAGACGCCGCTGCGGCGAGTCGGAGTCCCGGACGACGTTGCCGGCGTGATCTCGTTCCTGTGCTCTCCTGATGCCGGCTACGTGAGCGGCCAGGTGATCTACGTGCGCGGAGGCCTCTGACTCAGGATCCGTAGTCGATCGTGATGCGCTCGCCGACGCGGGGGAGACGGTACTCCTGCCCGATCCGCGCACATTCGGCGACGAAGCGCGAGGTCGTCGCGGTGTTGCAGCGGAACATCTCGTGGTGGCAGGGAACCGCGTAGAGCGCGGCCGCCTCGTAGGCGAGCCGGGCGGCGTCGGCGCCGTCCATGTTACCGTGCCCTGGCCGTTGATCGGCACGAACGCGATAGTCGACTCCGAACGGCGCCACCGCCTCGGCCATCCCTTGCACGCGGCGGCTGTCGCCCGCGTGGTAGACGGCGTAGGCGCCGTTTCGGACGACGTAGCCCACGGCCTCGGGGGCGCCCTCGTGGTAGGCGGGCACGGCCTCGATCGTGAACCCGCCGAAGGTCGCCGTGTCACCGATCCCGAGCACGGCGTCGGGCTGGCGGCCCGCGCGCTCTGCGGCCACGTGCTCGCTGCCCGCCGCGCACACGAACGCGGCGTCACCCGCGAGCACGTGCGGCAGCGTGCCCGGGTCGAGGTGATCCAGGTGGGCGTGGCTCGACGTGACGACGTCGACGAAGGAGAGGAGCGCCGGGTCGACGACGAGCCCGGTCATGCGCTCGTGCGGTGTGTCGGTACCGGCGTACTTCGCCGTGACCGAGTCGGAGAGGTACGGGTCGAACAGGAGGTTCTCGCCGTGCGATCTGGACGAGGAAGCCGCTCTGCCCGAGCCACCAGATGTGCATCCCGCTCTCGTCGTTCGAGGCATGGATCTCGGCGATCAGGTCGTCGCCGGAGAGAAACGGCTCGATCCAGCCGGGTTCCTCCTCGGCGAACGGATCGGCCGGATCGCCGTCCGTGCCGTCGGGCGGGAGCAATTCGTCCCGCGCAGCGGCCGAAGCGCGGAGAAGAGCCCGCGCCGCGTCGTCGTGCCGGAGGGGAAAGGCGTTCGTCGGGTTCGTCGGCCATACGGCTCCTGTTTCTTACACGAGATCTATGCAGGCGTCGCCGCGGTGCGCGCGTGCGGAGAGCGTAGCAGGCGAGTCGATCGAGCCGGACTGTCACCATGGGTGCGCATGGGCAGTCTCTTCCACGATCGGATCGATGCCGGGCGCCAACTCACCGGCGCACTCGAGAGCGTCCAGCTCGGAGATGCGGTCGTCGTCGGTCTCGCGCGCGGCGGCGTGGCGGTTGCCGCCGAGGTTGCACGCGCTCTCGCCTTGCCGCTCGATGCGCTCGCGGTGAGGAAGATCGGGCATCCGCGGCAGCCGGAGTACGGCCTCGGCGCGGTGACCCCGGGGCACGGGGGCGTCTACGTCCGCTCGAGCGACGGTCTCGACGAGGTCCGAGCTCGACCGCGTGATCGAGCAGGCGAAGCTCGAAGGCCGTAGGCGCTCGATCTGATCCTTCACCAGGACCATGCCGGCGCCGGTCCTGCACGGACAGGACGGCGGTGCTGGTCGACGACGGGCTGGCGACCGGCGCCACGATGGTCGCCGCCGTCCGGTGGGCCCGCGGCCGAGGACGCAGCGCGTGTCGTGGTCGCGGTACCGGTTGGCGCGGCCGAGAGCATCCACCATCTCCGTCAGGAGGCAGACGAGGTCGTGTGCCCGCACGAGCAAGGCGATCTCGGTGCGGTCGGGCTCTGGTACGACGACTTCACGCAGGTCGACGACGACGACGTCGTTCGCTTGCTTCGGGAGGCTCGATCCGCGACGTCAGGGAACGGGTAAGGCCCATACGGGATTCGAACCCGTGCCGCCGCCGTGAGAGGGCGGTGTCCTAGGCCACTAGACGAATGGGCCGTGCGGCGAGGGAGTGTAGCGAACCGCTCTCCGCGCTCGGCGCGGTGCGGTGCTACGGACGCGGTGACCGAGTCCGGGTCGATCTCGCGGCCGTCGATCCGGGCCTCGAGGCTCCTGCGGATCTCCTCGCCCGTCGCGAGCAGCGCGTCGTAGTGGACGCGGCGGGGCGGAAGCTTGACGATCCGGACCGATTCGTCGCGATCGCCGTGACAGCGGGCGTACGCAGCCGCCTCGTCGAGCGGCCTCAGGCGATCACCATTTCGCCGCAGCCATGTCACACACGGGACACCTACCACGTCCGGAGCGCCGTGGGAACCCGGCCCGTTGGCCAGGCTCCGCACTTTGCAGACGAAACGTTGGGAAGTGGTGGTCGCACCTCTACATCCAGGGCTTGCACGACCACGGGCTCCAGTCGCGACCCGACGCGACGAAGTACCGATGGGCGGCCCTGGCCTGCGCAACGGCCGAGTCGCCGTGTCCGAAGAGGCGGCGTTCGTTCGAGCCCATCTGGAACAGCCCCAGGTACTGGCCGTTTTGGGCAGTCGGTGTGGAGGCGCGACTCGCAGTGCGAGACGGCGAGCGCCTGGCGGCAGTAGCTGCCGAAGACGTGACAGATCGCGACGCGCGGACTCGCTGACTCGAGCACGGCCAGTCGGCGGACCTGCGAGCGGTGCACCAGTGCGCTCCTGGCAGCGGCGACTTTCCGCTCGGTGCGCTGGAAGCTCAGGGTGTGGAGGCGCAGCTGCCGCTTCGCCTCGACCTGCGAATCGCGGGTCGCGCAGCAACCAGCCGTGCGCGCTGGAAGAAGCGCAGCACCTGCTGGTCGTGCTTCATGGTGCTGAGGTGGCGCGTCAGCTGCGCGCCGAGGTCTGCGTCGGACTGTGACTGGGCCGTCGCCGGCAGGACCAACAGAATCAGGGCGCACGCACCCATCGCTAGGGCTCTCAGGATCTGACCTCCATCTCGGGGACAGGGCTCACGGCTCCGCGCGAAAGCGGGCCGCTCGTGTCTCTCGTTGCTGTCCACGGTAGCGACCGCGGCACAAGCCTGCCTGCAAACCCTTACAAAATCATAGGAATCGCTGTAACAATCGTTGCCAGCATCACACAACGATTGCAGCGGTGCAATGAGCTGCGGGACAGGGACTCGAACCCCAACTTCCGGAACCAGAATCCGGCGTCCTACCATTAGACGATCCCGCAAGGGACGCGGCGGATCGTAGCAATCGGGCTCTCGAACGGCCTCAGGCGTCAGGTCAAGCGTCGAGCCGGTACACCGAGACGAGGCGCTTCTCGTTCTCGGTGTCGATGTGCGCGATCACCTCGACGTACGGCTCGAGCCCGGAGCCGCGCAGCTTCGCCTTCAGGAGCCCGTCGACCTGGAAGAGCCCCGACGAGTTGTTCATCAGGATCCCGATCTTGACGGGCTTCTCCTCGCCGTCCTCGATCGTCACCTCCTCGATCGCCGCTGCCGAGAGCGAGTGCATCGACACCGATCCGGCCTCGAACGGAATCCGCGAGCGCCCCTTTGCCATGTCGAGCGCGTCGGCGACGCGGAGGATGCCCGCTTCGAGCGCGAGCGGCTCGCCGTCGGCGCGGTGGCTCGTGATCGCCTGCAGCACCTCGGAGATGACGACCGTCCGGTCGGGCTCGTCGTAGATGTCGTCCAGCAACTCGCGCATCTTCGGTTCCGAGAGGAAGAGGCTGAAGTCCTCGTGCCCGCGCCGGTGAACGGACATGCCGACGCAGTGCGTCAGCGCAGCGAGTACGACGATCACCTCTGCGTCCTCGTTCGTCATCCCGTAGTCGCGTACGACCGACGGCTCGACGCCGTGCTTCGTCAGCTGGCGCAGGAGCTTGAGTGCGATGTTGACGACGATCTGAATGTGGACCCAGGAGTGGTCGTTGATCTGAAGGCGGGCGACTGCGTTCACGTTCGAGACGTGCCACCACGCCTTGAGCTGGGCGTCGTCGTTTGCACGGTCGAGCACGCGACGCAGCTTGCGGTTGCCGCGCTCGGGGACCCGAATGCGCATGCCCGCGACGGCCTCCGCAGGTGTGAGCCGTGTGTCGCGGACGGCCTCCGCCGAGACGGGGCCCTCGATGCGTTGCTCGATCTCGGGATCGAGCGGGGTCATTCGGTCGAGGGGTGCGGGTCGGGGATCGTCACCGTGCAGGCATCCTCTCACACGCGCATAGAGTGGATCCGTGACGCTGCTCGAATCGGTGCCGAACGTCTCCGAGGGACGCGATCCGGCAGTGATCGGCGCGATCGGCGAGGCGTTCGGCTCGCACGGGCGTCGTCCTCGACATCCACTCCGACGCCGATCATCACCGTTCCGTCTACACGGTCGTCGCCGACGAGGGCGCGCTCGTCGACACGCTGCTGGCCGGCATTGCGTGTGCCGCCGAGCTCATCGATCTGAGGGAGCACGACGGGATTCACCCGCGAGTCGGAGCCGCGGACGTGGTTCCGGTCGTGCCGCTCGAGCCTGGTGGGCTCGTGCTGGCGAACGAGGTTGCGCTCGAGCTCGGCCGTCGGGTCGGCGTCGATCTCGGCCTGCCGGTATTTCTCTACGGCGCGAGCGGCGAGGGACGCCGCCCGGCGTTCTTCCGCCGCGGAGGCCCGGAAGAGTTGCAGCGCCGCATCGACATCGGCGAGCTTCGGCCGTCCTTCGGCCCGCCGCGGCTCGACCCCCGCGCCGGCGCCGTACTGATCGGCGCGCGGCCGCTCCTGATCGCCTTCAACATCGAGCTCGACACGGGTGACCTCGCCGACGCGGAGGCGATCGCGGCCGCGATCCGTGAGTCGAGTGGCGGCATGAAGGGCGTTCAGGCGCTCGGCCTCGTACTGCTCGACAGCGGTGTGGTGCAGGTGTCGATCAACGTGATCGACGTGGAGGCGGCGCCGCTGATCGACGTGGTGGCGCGCGTTCGGGAGGTTGCGGCGTCGCAAGGTGTTGCCGTCGGCCGCAGTGAGCTCGTCGGCCTGCTGCCGGAGAGCGCTGTTGCCGATCCCGCCGCGCTCGGCCTCGATGCGCTCCCCGACGACCGCGTGCTCGAACGGTGCCTCGCCGTCCAGTAGCGCCCGCGCCGACGATCTCGGCCTACGCGCCCGAGAGCGCAGTTCTGACACAAAGTTGGCACAGACACGCCACGCCTTCAGCGGTACCGTTCCAGATGGGGACGTTGCTCCCCCATTGGGGGGTTCCCGTGGCGGGGCGGGGACGGACGTGCGGTCCGTGACATCGCTTGTGGCGTCGATGCCGGTCGAGGCCGAAGCGGTCGTCTGGCCGCGAACGGCATAATCCCCGCGTGGCAACCCAGAAACAGCGCAAGCGTCGTCTCAAGGAGAAGCGGCACGACTACGACCTCGTGTACGTCGACGAGGACGGCGTCGAGCAGCCGGTCGAGCGCGAAGAGACGCCACGAAAGCCTCCGACTCACCTCGGCAAGGGATCGTCGGTCACCAAGAGCCAGAAGCGGCTCCGGCCCGCAAGAGCAGCTCTCGGCGCGGCCGGGTCGTCCAGCCGCCGTCGTGGCGCCGGGTGCTGAAGCGTGGCGCGATCTTCGGCCCGATCTTCTTCGCCACCGTGCTGCTGCTCGGCGGGAAGAAGATGACACTGCCCGCCGCGCTCCTGCAGTCGGCCCTGCTGATCGGCGTCTTCGTCCCGTTCAGCTACTTGATGGACCGGTTCGTCTGGCGCCAGCAGCAGAAGCGTCTTGCCCGAGGCGCGTAACCCGCCCGCGATGAGCGGCAAGATCGCGCGCCCCCGCGGCACCCACGACGTCGTTCCGGCGGAGATGCCGCTCTGGCAGCGGCTGACCGACGAGGTCGAGCGGCTGTGCGCGCTCTACGGCTACCGGAAGATCCTGACGCCGGTCTTCGAGGACACGGCGCTCTTCGCCCGCACGGCGGGGGAGGGATCCGATGTCGTGCAGAAGGAGATGTACAGCTTCACCGACCGCTCCGACCGGTCGCTGACGCTGCGACCCGAGGGCACGGCGCCGATCTGTCGCGCGTACGTCGAGCACGGCATGCACCGCGATCCGCAACCCGTGAAGCTGTTCACGATCGCGCCGATGTACCGCTACGGCGCGCCCGGTAGGGGTCGCTACCGCGAGCACTGGCAGGCCTCCGTCGAGGCGATCGGCTCCGACGACCCGTCGATCGACGCCGAGTTGCTGCAGCTCTACGACACGCTGTTGCACCGTCTCGGTGTGACCGACTACCACCTCGAGCTCAACTCGATCGGCTGCCGGGTCTGTCGGCCCGCGTATCTCGAGGCGCTTGCGCGCATGGCTCGCGACGAACGAGCACCGCCTCGACGCGGAGACGCGCGCGAAGGTCGCGACGAGCCCACTCCGCGTGTTCGACAACTACCTCGCCAAGCCCGACGCCGTCCGTGCCGCCCTGGACGAGGCACCGAAGATCGGCGAATCGCTCTGCGAGGACTGTGTGGCGCATTTCGCGGCCGTGCGTGCCGATCTCGACGCGACCGGCGTCGCCTACACGCTCGTTCCGACCCTCGTGCGCGGCCTCGACTACTACACCCGCACGACCTGGGAGTTCATCGGGCCGATGGACAACGAGAACTCGACGATCTCGGGAGGTGGCCGCTACGACGGGCTCGTCGAGGAGATCGGCGGGCCGCCGACACCCGGTGTCGGGTTCGGCGCGGGTCTCGAGCGGCTGCTGATCGCGATGGAGGCCGCGGGCGTCACGGCCGAGGCGCCCACGATCGACGTGTTCTTCGCGCTCGAGGAGGGTGCACCACGACAGGAGGTCGCGCGATGGCTGGCCGAGCTCAGAGCGTCACGGCGTCGCCGCCGACACCGACTACGCCGGCCGCTCGCTCAAGGGCCAGCTCACCCAGGCCGCCCGCCTCGGCGCCGCGACGACCGTGATCGTCGGGCCCGGACGGTGCCGTCCTGCGCCGCCACGGGACACGAGGACGAACAGCTCGCCCACGCCGACGTCGTCGGCAGACTGTCCCGATGAACTGGCGCGATCTCAGGTGCGGCGAGCTGCGCGAGGAGCACGTCGGCTCGCGCAAGACACTCGCCGGCTGGGTGGCGCGCCGCCGCGACCACGGCGGCCTGATCTTCGTCGACCTGCGCGACCACAGCGGGATCACGCAGCTCGTGATCAACCCGGAGCGCGCGCCCGAGGCGGCCGAGCTGGCGAAGGAGATTCGCAACGAGTTCGTCCTCCAGGCCGAGGGGGAGGTCGTCTCGCGCGCCGCCGACGCGGTCAACCCGAACCTGCCCACAGGCGCCGTCGAGATTCAGGTCGCGACGCTGCGGATCGTCTCGCGCTCGACGCCGTTGCCGTTCCAGCTCGACGAGGAGAACGTCGACGAGACGCTGCGGCTGCGCTACCGCTGGCTCGATCTCCGGCGCGACAAGCTCCAGCGCAACATCCGCCTGCGCGCGCAGATGGTCGGGATCATCCGCCGGCAGATGGAGGCGGCCGGCTTCCTCGACATCCAGACGCCGATCCTCTACAAGTCGACGCCCGAGGGCGCGCGCGACTTCGTCGTTCCGAGCCGGCTGCACAAGGGCTCGTTCTTCGCGCTGCCGCAGAGCCCCCAGCTGCTGAAGCAGCTCACGATGATCGCCGGCTTCGACCGCTACTACCAGATCGCGATCTGCTTCCGCGACGAGGATCTGCGCGCCGACCGGGTGCAGGAGATCACGCAGCTCGACGTCGAGACCTCGTTCCCGAACCGCGACGAGCTGTTCGCGCTGATGGAGGAGACGTTCGCGACGGTGTGGCGCGAGTGCCTCGGCATCGAGATTCCACGGCCGTTTCCGCACATGACCTACGCGGAGGCCGACCGGCGCTTCGGCTCCGACAAGCCCGACATGCGGTTCGCTCTCGAGATCGAGGACGCGACCGAGGCGACCCGCGGCTCGGAGTTCGGTGTCTTCGCCGGTGCGGAGGCCGTCCGCTTCCTGCGGGTGCCGCAGGTGTACTCGCGGTCGGAGGTCGCGACGCTCGAGGAGCGGGCCAAGGAGCTCGGCGCGAAGGGGCTCGCCTATGTGATCCGCGACGAGGCAGGCGAGATCCGCTCGCCGATCGCGAAGTTCCTCTCCGAGCAGGAGCTCGAGGCCCTCGCGCCCGCCGCCCGGCGAGACATTGCTCTTCGCGGCCGATACGCAGGCGATGACCTCGCGCGTGCTCGGCGCCCTGCGGCTCCAGCTCGGCCGCGACCTCGGCCTGATCGACGACGACGCCTTCACCTTCCTCTGGGTGACCGACTTCCCGATGTTCGAGTGGGACGAGGAGGAGGAGCGCTGGACGGCCGTCCACCACCCGTTCACCCGGCCGACCGAGGAGTGGCAAGGACACGTTCGCGGACGATCCCGGCGACGCTCTCGCGTACGCCTACGACCTGATCGTGAACGGCAACGAGCTCGGCGGCGGCTCGTTCCGGATCCACGAGCCCGATCTCCAGGCGAAGGTCTTCGACCTGCTGGCGATGAGCCCGGAAGATCAGCGGGCGAAGTTCGGCTTTCTGCTCGACGCGCTCGCGATGGGCGCGCCGCCGCACGGCGGCATCGCGCTCGGGATCGACCGCATGACGATGGTGCTGGCAGGCGAGCCGAACCTGCGCGACGTGATCGCGTTTCCGAAGAACCAGGCCGGTCTCGACCCGATGAGCGGCGCGCCTTCCGCGATCACCGACCTCCAACTCGCCGAGCTCGGCCTCCGGGTCGTCGAGCCTCCGAAGGCGGGGAGCTGAGATGCCGGCCGCGGTCGCTCAGCGGCTGCTCGGGCTCGCTGCCGTCGCGCTGCTCGCGGGACTGATCGCGCTCGCCGTCGTCGAGCGCAGGGGCGGCGATGCCGGCGCAGCGGGCGCGCCCACCGGTGCGATCGCACCTGGTGGCGGCTGGTACTCGGCGCTCGCCGCTTCACGCGGCCGGCCGGTGACGCAGAGCGGACGTCCTGCGGGCTGATCCTCACGGCCCAGTCGCTCGGCGTCACGCATCCGGTGTTGCCGTGCGGGGCGAAGCTGTTGCTTGCGCTTCGGCGGACAGACGGTGCTCACCGAGGTGATCGACAACAAGCTGAAGAGCGCCGGTCGCCAGTTCGAGCTGACCGAGAGGCTCGCTCGCGACCTCGGTCTCGACGGCACGCAGGGAGTCGACTGGCGGTTTGCAGCGGTGTCGAGAAGCTGACGGTGACAGGCCCCAGCCTGTCTCTCCGAGGCTCGTTCGTCTACGATTCGACCCGCTCGACCCTGTGCGTGGCCCGGAGTTTCAACGTGAACCAAGACTCATCAAGGGAGCGTGTGTTCGGCGGAGGCTTTGCCAGAGGCCGACAGCGCACCCACCTGGTTCGCCAGGTTCTCAATTGGCTCCGGGAATCATCGGCAGGGTGGGGCGCAATGAGGTTTCCGTGACGGGGTCGCAGTGACGGGCATTGTCCGGATCGACCATGTTCAGGTCGCTGCTCCGGCGGGCTGCGAGGACGCGGCTCGGGCGTTCTACAGTGGCCTGCTCGGGCTGACCGAGGTCGAGAAGCCGCCGCTGCTGGCGGTCCGTGGCGGGTGCTGGTTTCGGACGGGCGCGGCGGCGTTACACGTCGGTATTTCCGATCCGTTCGTGCCGGCCGTGAAGGCACATCCGGCGCTGGCCGTCGGCTCGGTCGAGGAGCTCGAGGCTCTGGCGACTGCTCTCTCTGCCGACGGCATCGATGTCCGCTGGGCGGATGACGCAGAGATCCCGGGTCAGCGCCGCTTTCACGTAGACGACCCGTGGGGCAACCGGATCGAGATCGTCGCTCCGGCGGCGTAACAGCCTGTCGCTAGCCTCCGGGGATGCCTCCTCTCGAGCTGATCGGTGACTCGTCGCGCGGCGAGGAGTATGCGGCGGTGCGGCTCCTCGTCGAGGACGCCATCATCGTCGAGGCCGACGCACTGGGCCTCGAACGGCCCCTCGCCGGCCTCTCACTGCTCGACGCGGCCGCCGTTCCCGGCGAGACCCTTGCCGCCGACGCGCTCGCGAACGCAATCGCACCAGCGTTCTCGGCGCGCCACGCACCCGGGCGGATCGCCGTCGCGATGAGCGGTGGCGTCGACAGCGCTGTCGCTCTGCTGCGCGCGGCCCCGAATGCGATAGGCGTCACGCTTCGCCTCTGGCTTGATCCGGCAGGCCCGAGCTCGGAGCGCGCCTGTTGCTCGCCCGACGCGGTGATCGCAGCCCGCGAAACCTGCCATCGGCTCGGGCTCCCTCACGTGACGCTCGACCTTCGCGATGCGTTCCGCGCCGCCGTCGTGAAGCCGTTTGTCGAGGGCTACGCGCAGGGACTGACGCCGAATCCGTGCATGCGCTGTAACGGCCAGTTCCGCTTCGACGCCCTGGTCATGTTCGCGCAACGTGCCGGTGCGGATGTCCTCTGGACAGGCCACTACGCGCGGATCGTGGAACGCAGCGGGCTGCGGCTGATCGCCCGCGGGGACGACGCTGCCAAGGATCAGTCCTACATGCTCGCGACCGTCGATCCGGCGCTGCTCGACCGGGTCGCGTTTCCACTCGGTGGCCAGGGGAAGCGCAGCACGCGCGACGAGGCCGCTGCTTCCGGCCTTGCCGTAGCGGAGCGCGCCGAGAGTCAGGAGGCCTGCTTCCTCGCCGGCGACGACTATCGCGCGTTTCTCGGGCGGCAGGGGCTCGAGAGGCGCCCAGGCCCGATCGTCGACGAGCAGGGCGTCGAGCTCGGGCGACACGATGGCGTCTGGCGCTATACCCCTGGCCAGCGGCGCGGGATCGGTCTCGCCACGCCTGAGCCCGTGTACGCGCTCCGCTCCGATCTCGCCACGAACACGCTCGTGGTCGGCCCTCGCGACGCGCTCGATTCGAGCTACGTCGAGGTGCGCGGGCGCCTCTATCTTCCGGTCGAGCGGGCCGAAGCGAAGCTGCGCTACCGCTCTGATCCTGTCCCTGCCCTCGTCGAGCAGACGGCAAGTGGGTTCAAGCTTCGGCTCGAGCACCCAGCGTCTGCCGTTGCGCCCGGCCAGGTGGCGGTGCTGTACGACGACGATGCGATCGTCGGAGCGGGCGTAATCGTCTCCGCGAGCCGGTAGGATCCGAGCCATGACTACGCTAGCCGTCACTGCGGGAGACGCTGCCGACTGGGGCCTGACGATCTTCCTCGTCGGGATCGGGGTCGGCTCCGCGTACATGCTGTTCCGGCTCGGGCAGGCATTCGGCCGCCTGTCGTCGCTGATCAAGGGCGTCGAGCGCGATGCGCTGCCGGTCATCGTCAAGACCGGCGCCACCGTCGACCGCATCAACTACCAGCTCGACAAGGCCGACACGGTCACCGACAGCGCCGTCTCGATGGCGGACAGCGCCGACACCGCCGTGCGCGCGATCTCGACGGTGATCACGACACCGGTGGAGAAGCTCTCGGGCCTGGCGGCGGGAGTCGCGTTCGGGTTCTCCGAGTTCCGGAAGTCGAAGAGCTTCGGCGAGGCGACCGAGGCCGCGAAGGACGCGGCCCGCCAGCGTGAGGCAGATCTGCACGAAGACCTCCGCCACGCCGGGCGTACGCCGATGGAGACCGAGCGCCCCGCGCCGCAGCCTCGGCCCGAGGCGCAGCCAAAACCGGATCCGTGGCCGCGTCCGACGCCGGTGCCGAAGCCCGAGCCTGTCCCTGAGCCGCCACCGGACGAGCCGGCCGCCGCGTAAGAGGGCGGCTGACCGTGCCGCCGCTACGATCGAACGATGCGCACGACCGCCGAGCTTCGCGAGGGTTTCCTCTCGTACTTCGAGTCGAAAGGCCACCTTCGCCGTCCGTCGGCGCCCCTGATTCCACCCGCTGACGATCCCTCGACGCTGTTCATCGTCGCCGGGATGCAGCCGATGAAGCGCTGGTTCCTGGGCGCCGAGCAGCCTCCCTCGCAGCGCGTCGCCACCTCCCAGAAGGTGATGCGCGCCGGCGGCAAGCACGCCGATCTCGACGACGTCGGCTCGACTGCACGCCACGCCTCGTTCTTCGAGATGCTCGGCAACTTCTCGTTCGGCGACTACTTCAAGCGCGAGGCGATCCCGTTTGCGTGGGAGTTCGTCACCGAGCACATGGGCTTCGCGCCCGACCGGTTGTGGGCAACCGTGTTTGCCGGCGATCCCGAGCTCGGGCTCGGCGAGGACGAGGTCGCGGTCGCGGGGTGGCTCGCCGTCGGCTTGCCGCGTGAGCGCATCGTCGGGGCACCGCGATCCGAGAACTTCTGGCAGGCGGCCGACACCGGCCCGTGCGGACCGTGCTCCGAGATCTTCTACGACCGAGGCCCCGAGCACGGCTGCGGTGACCCGACCTGCGGCCCGAACTGCGAGCGCTGCGAGCGTTACCTCGAGTTCTGGAACCTCGTCTTCATGGAGTTCGATCTCGCCGCCGACGGCACGCTGACGCCGCTTCCGCAGCAGAACATCGACACCGGCCTCGGGCTCGAACGAGGCGCGATGCTGCTGCAGGACGTCGGTTCGATCTTCGACACCGACGGCTACCAGGCGATCATGGAATGGGTCGCAGGCGAATCCGGCGTCGCGTACGGCGACTCGGAGCAGGCGACGAAGGCGCACCGTGTCCTCGCCGACCACGGTCGCGCGATGGTGTTTCTGATCTCGGAAGGCATCACGCCCGCGAACGAGGGCCGCGGGTACATCGTCCGCCGGCTCATTCGCCGCGCCGTGCAGCAAGGCAACCGGATCGGCCTGCGAGACATCTACCGGCTACCGACCGTCGTGAGCGAGCAGATGGCGGACGCGTTCCCCGAGTTGGTCGAGCAGGCCGCCGAGATCGAGCGCGTCGTGAAGGCCGAGGAAGAGCGGTTCGGCGAGACGCTCGAGCGCGGCATGAAGGTGTTCGACGATCTCGCCGGTCTGGAAGCGATCTCCGGTGAGGACGCCTTCACGCTCGTCGCCACCTACGGCTTCCCGCTCGAGCTCACGGTCGAGCTCGCGCAGGAACGAGGCCAACTCGTCGATGTCGACGACTACCGCGCTCGGATGGCGGAGCACCGCGCGATCTCGCGCGCGGGCGGCGAGTCCGACACCCAGCGCGCCGCCGACTTCGCGCGCGATGCCGACTCGACGCTGTTCGTGGGCTTCCAGAAGACCGACGTGCTGACCGAGCTCCACGCCTACGAGGAGCTCGACGACGGCACCTTCCTCGCGAAGCTGCGCGAGTCGCCGTTCTACGCGGCGGGCGGCGGCCAGGTCTCCGATCAGGGGGTCATCGAGCTCGATGGCGACTCGTCCGTGCGCGCCGAGCTCGTCCAGGCGCACCGGTTCGGCGACGATCAGGCACTCGTCTTTCGCGGCGGCGGCTTCGCAGCCGGTGCGCGCGTACGTGCCATCGTCCCCTGGAACGTCCGTTTCCCGACGATGGCGAACCACACCGCGACCCATCTGTTGCAGGAGGCGCTTCGCGAGGTGCTCGGCGGGCACGTCAAGCAGGCCGGCTCGGCGGTGCGCCCCGACAAGCTCCGATTCGACTTCACCCACACGCAGCAGCTGAGCGCCGACGAGCGCGAGCAGGTGGAGCAGCGCGTCAACCGTGCCATCTTCGAGAACCACCCGCTGCACGTCTTCGAGACCCCGATCGACGAGGCACGCAAGCTCGGCGCGACGATGCTGTTCGGTGAGAAGTACGGCGACGTCGTTCGCGTCGTCGAGGTCGAAGGCGTCTCGCGCGAGCTCTGCGGCGGTACTCACGTGCGCTCGACGGCCGAGATCGGGGCGTTTGCGATCCTCTCCGAAGGATCGATCGGCTCCGGGGCACGGCGCATCGAAGCAATCACCTCGGGTGAGGCGTGGGCACTTCTGCACAGCCGCTCGCGCGAGCTCGATGCGGTTCGGGTCGAGCTCGACGAGGTGCGCAAGGAGCTGAAGCGCAAGCCGGCGGCGAGTGGCGGTGGGGGAGACGTCGAGGCGACCGTGCGCTCCGAGAACGGGTTCAACCTGATCGTGCAGGCCGTGCCGGGACTCGACGGCGATGCGCTACTCGACCTCTCCGACCGCTTCAAGCAGCGTCACGCGCCGGCGGCCGTCGTGCTCGGATGCGTCGAGGAGGATGGGAAGGTGACGTTGATCGCGAACTTCGACGACGCGGTTGCGGAGCGCGTGAGTGCCTCGGATGTGGTGAAGAGCGCGGCGGCGCTCGTCGGCGGCGGCGGCGGCGGCCGGCGCACGATGGCGCGCGCGGGCGGCAAGGATCCGGAGCGGCTGCAAGAGGCTCTGGCCGAGGCCGAGCGCCTGATTCTCGCCGCGGAGTAGTCATGCGCGTCCTCGCTCTCGACTACGGCGCGGCGCGCACGGGTGTAGCCGTCTCCGACGCCAGCGGCACGCTCGCGCGACCGGTCTGCGTCGTGCGCAAGGCTGCGACCGACGCCGGTCTCACCGAGGTTGCGCGTCTCGTCGCCGAGCTCGAAGCCGAGCGCATCGTCGTCGGGCTGCCGCTGACGCTCCGTGGCGAGCACGGCAAGCAGGCTGCGGAGACGGAGTTGTTCGTGACCGCCTTGCGGGCGCTCGTCGAGATCCCAGTCGAGACGGCAGACGAGCGGTTCACGACCGCGCTCGCCCAGCGGTTCGGCGGCAGCGCACCCGAGGACGCAGCGGCAGCCGCGCACCTGCTGCAGAGCTGGCTCGATCGCGAGGCCCCGAGGTGAAGCGTCTCGCGGTCGCGATCATGGCGCTGGCCGTGCTCGTCGTCGCCGGTTGTGGCACGGAGCCCGCACAGCCCGCCGCAACGACCGCACCGGAGCCGGCGCTCGAGACCCTCCGCATCATCTTTCCCGAGGGCTTCAACATCCGTGAGATGGGCGATCGCGTGGCGGCGGTACGCCGGATCGCGATCCTGAAGCGGCACCTGAAGCCGAAGCTGACCCGCGCGCGCTACCTCGTCGCCGCTTCCGGCGCCCAGCCGCCGCCCCGGTTCCGCCGCGACTGGAAGCACGGCTCGATGGAGGGCTTTCTCTTTCCGGCGCTCTACGACTTCACCCAGTACACGACTGGGAACGAGCTCGTCGCCGACCAGGTGGCGGCGTTTCGCAGTGCGTTCGCGCGCGTGAACCTGGCATACGCCCGGTCGAAGAACCTGACTCCCTACGACGTGCTCAAGATCGCGTCGATGATCGAGAAGGAGACGGTTGCGCCGGGCGAGCGAAAGCTCGTCTCGGCGGTGATCTACAACCGGCTCCACGCGAAGATGCCGCTCGGAATCGATGCCACGCTTCGCTACGGCCTCGAGATCCCGGGGAACAAGTCCCTCACGAAGGTGGCGCTCGCCAGTGACACGCCGTACAACAGCCGGCGCTTCCAGGGCCTGCCGCCGACGCCGATTGCGAACCCGGGTGTTGCCTCGATCGAGGCTGCGGCTCATCCGGCCGCCGTCGACTACCTCTACTACGTCCGTATCCCCGGCACGAAGCGGCACTTCTTCACCGCGAGCGAGAGCGAGTTCCTCCGCAAGGTGTGCGAGTTCGGCTACGCCTGCAACTAGTCCCGCGGCAAGGGCCGTGTCCAAACGAGACAACTGGTGATCGCGGCGAGACGCGGGTAGCGTCCTGGACAAGCGGAGGGTGGAGACGCGAGGTGCGTCGCACGCCTGACGAGCGATGTGTCCGGTAGCCGCCGGATCCGGTTCGAGTCCGGCGCCCTCCGCCGATCCCGAGGGAAGCGATGTCCTCCGAGGTGGCGCCTCGAAGTCTGCGGACATCGCTTCCATCGGGTTGTTGAACTCCGCCTCACCGGCTACCCTTCGGGCGTCAGGCGTGTGGCTGCGGGGTGGTTCCCCGCGATCGCGGCTTCACTCACGATGGCCCGCCCCCGGCGGGCCATCGGCTTTCCCAGCGATACTCCACCGATGCCGATTCACGAGACCGAGATTCACGGCACCACGACGCTCGTCGGCCTGCTCGGGTGGCCGACGTCTCACTCGCTGTCGCCGCCGATGCAGAACGCCGGCTTCGCAGCGCTCGGGCTCGACTGGGCCTACGTGCCGCTGCCGACGCCGCCGGCGGTGCTCGCCGATGCGGTGCGTGGTCTTTCCGCGACGGGATTTGCCGGCGCGAATGTGACCATTCCCCACAAGCAGGCGGTAGTCGCGCTGTGCGACGAGCTCGATGACATCGCGCGCGCTGCGGGATCCGTCAACACACTGGTGCTGGAAGAGGGTCGCGTGCTCGGCTCTTCGACCGACGGCGATGCGGTGACGAGCCAGATCGAAGCAGAAGGACGGCGCGCGCTCGTGCTCGGAAAGGGCGGTGCAGCTCTCGCCGTCGTCGAGGCGCTCGAGCGGGCCGGGGCCGATGTGACGGTCGCAGGCCGCCGCGAGCCCGGTTGGCCGCCTTCACCCGAGGGCTACGACGTGCTCGTCAACGCGACGCCCGTCAAGGAGGAGCTGATCGTCGCACCGCACGAGGGCATGCAGGTCGTCGACCTCGCGTACCTCCTCGACGGCCGCGACACGGCGCTCGTCGCTGCGGCGAAGGAAGCAGGGTGCGAGATCGTCGTCGACGGCCTCGACGTGCTGCTCTTCCAGGGCGCCGCCTCGTTCGAGCGCTGGACGGGCATGGCCGCACCGCTTGTCGCGATGCGTGCTGCGCTCCGCGGGGAATGAGGATCATGGTCAACCCCGGCAGCATGCGCGGCTAGGATCGAGCCATGCCGCTCGGTCTCGTCACCGCAGGAGAATCGCATGGTCCCGCACTCGTGGCGGTGCTCACCGGCTTGCCGGCAGGGCTGCGACTCGACCGCGAGGCGATCGACGCAGATCTCCGCCGGCGCCAGCTCGGGTACGGCCGCAGCCCGCGCCAGCAGCTCGAAACAGACGCGGTCGAGGTGCTCACCGGCCTCCGTCAGGCCCACACGCTCGGCACGCCGCTGACGCTCGTCGTCCGCAATATCGACCACAAGAACTGGACCTGGGGGATGAGCTCCTGGGAGCCGGAAGGCGAGCCGCACGGCAAAGGGACGAAGCCCGTCACCCTGCCACGGCCCGGTCATGCCGACCTTGCGGGCGTGCTGAAGTACGGGCACGACGACGTGCGCAATGCGCTCGAGCGTGCGAGCGCACGCCACACCGCTGCGCACGTGGCTGCGGGCTCGGTTGCCAAGGCACTGCTCGCGACGATCGGGATCTCCGTGAGCGGCCGGCCGCTCGAGGTCGGCGGCGCGCGCGGCGACGACGCGATGCGCGAGGCTACGGACAGCGCCCGCAAGGCAAAGGACACGCTCGGCGGCATCGTGGAGGTCATCGCCGAGGGCCTTCCTCCCGGTCTCGGCTCCTACGCCGAGAAGTCCGACCGGATCGACGCTCGGCTCGGCTTCGCGCTGATGGGGATCCAGGCGGTCAAGGGCGTCGAGGTGGGAGACGGCTTTGCACTCGCCCGCGTGCGCGGCTCCGAGGCTCACGACGAGATCGACCCGGGGCTGTCACGGCGAACGAATCGAGCCGGCGGCCTGGAAGCGGGAATCACGAACGGCGAGCCGCTCGTCGTCCGAGCCGCGATGAAGCCGTTGCCGACGCTGATGAAGCCGCTCGATTCCGTTGATCTGAAGACCGGCGAGGCGGCCCAGGCTCTGGTCGAGCGCAGCGACGTGCAGGCGGTCGAGGCGCTCGCGGTCGTGGCCGAGGCCGCGGTCGCATGGGAGCTCGCCGTCAGCGCCAAGGACAAGTTCGGTGGCGACGCGATCGTGGACTTCGTCGCCGCCCATCGCGCCTATCTCGAGCGCATCCGGTGGCCGCGAACGCCCTAGGACGCCACCTCGCGCTCGCCGGCTTCATGGGCGCGGGCAAGACGACGCTCGGCTGGGAGGTCGCCCGCCGGCTGCGTCGTCCGTTCGTCGATCTCGACGCGGAGATCGAGCAGAGGACGGGCGCCACGATCGAGGAGCTCTTCGCCCGCGACGGCGAGGCCGGGTTCAGAGCGGTCGAGGAGACCGTCGCGGCGGCCGTGCTCGAAGGCGTCGAGCCGGCGGTGATCGCCCTTGGTGGCGGCGCGGTGTTGTCGACGGAAACGCGAGAGAACCTGCGGCGCCGGGCCTTCACGGTCCTGCTCGACATCGACCCCGGAATTGCCTGGCAGCGGGCGCGCGAGGGCAAGAGGCCGCTCGCGATCGACGAGCAGGAGTTCCACGCGCTCTACCGCGAGCGACAACCCGTCTACGAGGAAGCGGCCGACGCGCACGCCCACGAGGCCGACGGCGTGGTGCTCGCGGCCGCGGGGATCGACGTCAAGATCGGCGCCCTCGACCTGCTCGGCGAGCTCGTGCCGGGCAGCGGGCCCATCGAGATCGTCGCCGATGCGAACGTCGCGGGCATTCACGGGGTCGTCGCGCAACTCGCGCTCGGCGATCGCGATATCGCCTCCCACGACGTCCCTCCCGGCGAGCCCGCAAAGGCGGTCGCGGTGCTGGAACGGCTGTGGCGAGCGTTTCGCGTCGGCCGGGACGGCACGATCGTTGGGCTCGGGGGCGGGTGCACGACCGACCTGGCGGGATTCGCAGCCGCCACGTACATGCGCGGTGTGCCGTGGGTCGCCGTGCCGACGTCGCTCGTCGGTCAGGTCGACGCCGCGATCGGCGGCAAGACGGCCGTCGACCTTCCCGGCGGCAAGAACCTCGTCGGCGCCTTTCACTGGCCGGCGCGGGTCGTGATCGATCCCGGCACGCTGGAGACGCTGCCCGAGGCCGAGATGAGGAACGGGATGGCGGAGGTCGTAAAGACGGGCCTCCTGATGGGCAGCCCCGTCTGGGAGCAGCCGCTCGCCGAGCTCGTGCGCCGCTGCGCCTCGTACAAGGCCGCGGTGTGCCTCGCCGACCCGCACGACCTCGGCCCGCGCAACCAGCTCAACCTCGGTCACACCTTCGGCCACGCACTCGAAGCTGCTGCGGGTTACGAGCTCCCGCATGGGCAGGCGGTGGCGCTCGGGATGGTCGCCGCGTTGCAACTCTCGGGCAACGACGCTGCACTCGCCGACGTCCGTCGCGAGCTCGATCCCAAGCCGGTGCGCGTCGACCGCGACGTCGCGTGGGCGGCCCTCGCCCGGGACAAGAAGACGGTCGGCGGTGCGCCGCGCCTCGTCTTGCTCGAGCGCTCGGGAGATCCGACCTGGGGCAACGAGGTTCCCGAGGCGGACGTACGGGCCGCGCTCGACAGCCTCATTTCCGAATAGAGTCGGGCGATGCGAATCGACGTCCTCAACGGAGCCAACCTCAATCTGCTCGGGCGCCGAGACCCGGAGATGTACGGCACGCAGTCACTCCAGGATCTCGAGACGCAGATCTACTCCTGGGCGCTCGCGCTCGGGTTGCAGGTGCGCTGCCGGCAGACGAATCACGAGGGCGAGTACCTCGGATTTCTCCATCAGGCGCTTGGCACGGCCGACGGCTTGATCGTCAACCCCGGTGCCTGGACTCACTACTCCTGGGCGATCCGCGACGCGCTCGAGCCATTCACGGTGCCGTTCGTCGAGGTGCACCTCTCGGACATCGACAACCGGGAGGAGTGGCGCCGTCACTCCGTGCTCGCAGATCTGCAAGGTCTCCGGGTGGTCGGCAAGGGCTTCGACGGCTACCGCGAGGCGCTGGACCTGCTCGCCGAGCGTCGCCCATGAGCCGCCTCGAGCGCGTCGGAGCAGGCCTCAGTGAGCCTCTGCT
Source organism: uncultured Thermoleophilia bacterium (assembly GCA_963829285.1). Taxonomy (GTDB): domain Bacteria; phylum Actinomycetota; class Thermoleophilia; order Gaiellales; family Gaiellaceae; genus Gaiella. The sequence goes on from CAWHHW010000005.1 coordinate 810,777, forward strand.
CGTCACGCACGGAATCAACGTCGTGTACCTGACCGGTTTCGAGAGCTCCAACTGCGCGCTCCTCGTCGAGCCGGGCGGGGCGACGACGCTGTACACGGACTTCCGGTATGCGGAGGCCGCTCGCACGGTTCCGGAGGTCGAGTTCGTGCAGACCCGGCGTGATGTGGCGAGCGCTCTGGCCGAGCTGCTCGCGGGTAGGACGGTCGGCTTCGAGGCCCAGCGCGTTTCGGTTGCGCAGTGGGAGACGATCGGCGCCGACGGAGCCCAGCTCGTGCCTACGCGCGGCGTCGTCGAGGCGTTTCGCGCGGTCAAGGACGGAGGCGAGCTCGACGCGATCCGCAGGGCGTGCTCCGTCTCGGACGACGTCTACGCCGCTCTGACGTCCGAGACGCTCGTCGGGCGAACGGAGGCCGATGTGGCCTGGTGGCTCGAGAAGGCCTTTCGTGAGCATGGCGCCGAGGCGAGCGCCTTCGGGACGATCGTCGCCTCCGGCCTAAATGGTGCCAAGCCGCACGCAGGGGCCGGCTCGACAGTGATCGAGGAAGGGGCTCTCGTCACGGTCGACATGGGTTGCGTCGTCGACGGATACCTCTCCGACTGCACGCGAACGTTCGCGACAGGGCCGCTCACGGCGGAGCTCACCGAGATCTACGACCTCGTTGCCCAGGCGCAACTGGACGGGCTCGCCGCGGTGCGTGCAGGAGCGACTGGGCACGATGTCGACGCGGCCTCGCGGACGGCAATCGCAGAGGCTGGCTTCGGTGAGGCGTACGGCCACGGGCTCGGTCACGGGGTCGGTCTCGAGATCCACGAGGCGCCGACACTTCGCACCGAATCGACCGACGTGCTTGCCCCGGGGAACGTCGTCAGCGTCGAGCCGGGGATCTACGTACCCGGTACCGGCGGCTGTCGGATCGAGGACCTGGTCGTCGTCACCGAGGCCGGCTGCGAGATCCTCACCTCGTTCACGAAAGACCTGCTCACGGTCGGCTAACCGGGCGACAGGTATCCTGCTCCGCCGGATGGCCGACATAGTCAGCACCAACCAGTTCAAGACGGGCATGCACATCGAGCACCGCGGTGCGATGTGGCGGATCGTCGATTTCCAGCACGTCAAGCCCGGCAAAGGCGGCGCCTTCGTGCGCACCAAGCTCAAAAACCTCGAGACGGGCGCCGTGATCGACGACACGTTCCGCGCCGGCGAGAAGTTCGCCCGGGTGCACACGGAGGTGAAGAACGTCCAGTTCCTGTACGACGACGGGAGCGAGGCGCACTTCATGGACGAGCAGACGTACGAGCAGTTCGGCCTTCCGCGGGCAGACGTCGAGGAGGAGCTCGCCTACATCCTTCCCTCCTCGACGGTGCAGATCCTCGCCGTCAACGGCAAGCCGTCCGGGATCCAGATGCCGGCCTCCGTCGAGCTCGCCGTGGCCGAGACAGAGCCCGGCGTCAAGGGAGACACCGTTTCGAACGTGACCAAGCCGGCCACGCTCGAGACCGGGGCCGTCGTCCAGGTGCCGCTGTTCGTCAACGTGGGAGAGCGCATCAAGGTCGACCCACGCGAAGCTCGCTACATCTCTCGGGCGTGACCCTGAGATCGGCTGACGCCGGTGACAGGCTTCAGCCAGTCTCCCGGGCCCGGCCACGGTAAGGTCCCAGCCCGAATGCCCAAAATCGTCGACACCACGATCCGCCTGCTGTCGCAGGAGCCGCTCGCGGGCAAGCTGCCGACGGGCGAGGTGCTGCGGATCGCCGAGATTCTCGACCGCGCGGGCTTCGCGTACCTCGAGGTCTCGGGCGGCGGCGTGTTCGACTCGGCCGTGCGGCGCGCCGTCGAGAGCCCGTGGGAGCGCATCCGCGCGATCGACGCGCGCACGAAGACGCCGCTCGGCCTGGCGCTGCGAGGGCGCTTCCTCGTCGGCTCGCACCCTGTCTCGGAAGACATCGTGCGCCGGTTCGTCTCGTGTGCCGCCGAGAACGGGATCGACGTCTTCCGCCTCCACGATCCACTGAACGACGTTTCGAACCTCCGCGAGGCAGGCGAGGCGATCGTGGCTGCGGGCAAGGAGTTCCACGTCGGGCTCGTCTACAGCGCCGGCCGTACCGGTGAGATCGAGGCGCTCGTCGAGCGGGCGAAGCAGATTCCCGCTCTTGGCGCGACCCGCGTGATCATCAACGACCCGACCGACGCGCTGCTGCCGCATCACACCGAGGAGCTCGTGCAGCGGCTCGGCGAAGAGACGGGTCTGCCCGTCGGATTGTTCGTTCAGGGCGCGGCGGGAACAGGGTTGCTGAACGCGGTCGTCGCAACTCGGGTCGGTGCCGATCTGATCGCAACCGCTGTCTATCCGCTGGCGCTGACGCTGCACCGCGTCTCCGGCGAGTCGCTCGTCGACGCGCTTCACGGTCTCGGCCGCGACACAGGTGTCGACACGCGCCCGCTGTGGGAGTCCGCCGACCTGATCGACGAGCACATCGGCGACGAGCCCGTGGCGCCCGTGGCGCCTCGGATCGCCGTTCGCGCCGCCGAGTACGACCTGCCGGCGGGGCTCGTAGCTGCGCTCGACGTTCACCTTCGGGCTCACGCCGCCGGTGATCGCCTGCTCGACACGCTCACCGAGGTCAGCCGGATTCGCGCCGACGCAGGCTGGCCGCCGCTCGCTGCGCCGATCGGTCAGATCCTCGCCTCGCAGGCGCTGCTGAACATCCTCTCCGCCCGCCGCTACGGCACCGTTCTCGACGAGTTCCGCCTACTCGTGGAGGGCGGCTACGGGGTGACGCCCGCCCCGATCGACGAGGCGGTCTCGCGGGCCGTGGCGCTCGTCACGGGCAGCGGCGGTGCGCTCGAGGACGATCCACCGAGCGCCGAGGACGTGCGCGAAGCAGCCGAAGGCCTCGCCGCGAGTGAGGAAGACCTCGTCCTGCTCGCGATGTTCGGCGAGGAGGCAGCGCCCCTCTTGCAGTCGATCCGCCAGCGCCACTCTCGCGAGGGGTCGCTGATGCAGGGCGACGTCGATGCGACCCGGGCCGAGCGCATCCGCGAGCTCGTCAAGATCGTGCAGGAGTCCGGAGTCGGAGAGATCGAGATCGAAGACGAGGGGATGCGCGTCTCCGTCAGGCGCGCCGACGAGGCCGCTGGTGGCGGCGCTCCTCTGGCCGCAATCCCAGAGGGAGAAGAGGGCGAGCTGCCGCAGCCCTCGGGACGTCGTGCCATGCGCGTCGAGTCGCCGATGGTCGGTGTCTTTTTCCGCTCGGCCTCTCCGGGAAGCGCGCCGTTCGTCGAGATCGGAGACGTCGTCTCGATCGGTCAGACGATCTGCCTGCTCGAGGCGATGAAGCTCTTCAACGAGCTCAAGGCCGAGCAGGAGGGCCGGGTCAGGGCGATCCACGTCGAGAACGGCCAGCCCGTCGAGTTCGGCCAGCTGCTGTTCGAGCTCGATCCGGTCGACACCCAGCCGATCGTCTAGGCGATGTTCTCTCGGGTCCTCGTCGCGAACCGGGGTGAGATCGCGGTGCGCATCATCCGCGCGCTCCACGAGCTCGGGATCGAAGCGGTGGCCGTCTACTCGACGGCCGACCGCGATGCGTTCCACGTGCAGCTCGCGGACACGGCCGTCTGCATCGGCCCGCCGTCGGCAACCGCCAGCTACCTCAGCATCCCGAACGTGATCGCGGCAGCCGGCGCGACGGCGTGTGACGCAGTTCACCCGGGCTTCGGCTTCCTGTCGGAGAATCCCGCGTTCGTCCGTGCCTGCACCGAGAACGACCTCACCTTCATCGGGCCGCCGGCCGACGTGATGGAGAAGACAGGCGACAAGGCGCGCGCCAAGGTGGAGATGCGCGCGGCCGGGGTACCGCTCGTCCCCGGCACGGAGGGCGTGGCCTCACTCGCCGAGATCCGCACGGCCGCCGCTGAGCTCGGATTCCCGGTACTGCTGAAGGCAACAGCGGGCGGTGGGGGCAAGGGCATGCGTGTCGTCACGGGCCCCGACGAGCTCGAGCACGCCTACGGAGCCGCGAGCGCCGAGGCCGAGGCGGCGTTCGGCGACGGCTCGCTCTACCTCGAGCGCGCGCTCGTCCCGGCCCGGCACGTCGAGATCCAGGTGCTCTGCGACGGATTTGGCGGCGTGCTCACGCTCGGCGAGCGCGAATGCTCGATCCAGCGGCGCCACCAGAAGCTGATCGAGGAGTCGCCGTCGATGGCCTTGACGCCAGAGACACGGGAGGCAATGGAGGCGTCGGTCGAGCGCGCCTGCCGCCAGCTGGGATACGTCAACGCGGGCACGTTCGAGTTCCTCCTCGGGCCTGACGGCGCGCCGTCGTTCATCGAGGTCAACTGCCGCCTCCAGGTGGAGCATCCCGTCACCGAGCTCGTGACCGGAATCGACATCGTGCGCGAGCAGCTGCGGATCGCGGCCGGGGAGAGGCTTTCACTGACGGGCCGTGCTCCGCGCTCGGGTCACGCGATCGAGATCAGGATCAACGCCGAGGATCCGCGCCGCGACTTCGCTCCTGCGCCCGGCACGATCACCAAGTTCCGGCCGCCACTCGGCCCGGGCGTGCGGGTCGATACGGCCGTCGTCGAGGGCGCCGCGATTCCCCCGTACTACGACTCGATGATCGCGAAGGTGATCGTCCGCGACGACACGCGCGACGCGGCGATCGCGCGCGCGATCCGCGCACTCGAGGAGCTCGAGGTCGAGGGGATCCCGACGACCAGGGATGTGGCGATCGACATTCTCCGCTCGGCCGAGTTCCAGGGAGGCGACTACTCGACCAGCTACCTTGCCGAGATGGAAGGCCGTCTCCCGTCGCTCGTCGCGGAGATCCCATGACCGTCGCCAAGGTAGGGCGGCGCCAGTCACGTCGCACGGCGCTGTTTCTCCTCTACCAGTGGGATCTCACGGGCCAGCCGCTCGCATCGCTGTACGACGGCACTCCCGACGATTTTGCCCTGACGCTCGCCGAGGCGATCGCCGAGCGGGCGCCTGCGCTCGATGAGCGGATCACGGCCGCTTCCGACGCTTGGGCCGCCGACCGGCTCGGTACGCTCGAGCGGAACATTCTGCGCATCGGGGTCTACGAGCTGGAGGAGGGGACGGTGCCTGCCGAAGTGGCGATCAACGAGGCCGTCGTGCTGGCGAAGCGCTACGCGACGGAGGATGCAGCCCGCCTCGTCAACGGGATTCTCGGACGTGTGCAGCGTGAGGTGACGGCGTGAGCGCGAACGAGAGCCTCGGGCGCGCGCAGGAGCTCGCCGAGCGCCTGCGTTCGAAGCTCGACAACCTGGAACGGCTTGCCGAGGCGGGTGAGGTCGACGCGGCCGTCGACGATCTTGCCGAGATTGCCGAGCTTGCGAAGCAGATCGAGGCCGAGGTGCAGCGGGCACGCGCCAGCGCGGATGCAGGCGCCTGACGCACTCCTCCGCCTGACGGAGGCGTACCTCGTCGACCTCGAGCTGACTCCCGAGCTCGGAGCCCAGCGGGAGTCGATGCGCTACGCGCTCACCGGCGGCAAGCGGGTTCGGGCCGTGATCTGCCTCGCCACGACCGAGGCCGCCGGCGGCGACGTCGAAGTTGCGCTGCCCGCTGCTGCTGCACTCGAGCTCGTGCACGCATTTTCGCTCGTCCACGACGATCTGCCCGCGCTCGACGATGACGACGAGCGTCGGGGACGGCCCAGCGCCCACATCGAGTTCGGGGAAGGCGTCGCGCTGCTGGCGGGCGATGCGCTCCTGGCCGAGGCGTTCCGGCTGGCGCTCACCTATCCCACGCCCGAGCCCGCGCGAGAGCTCGCTGACGCGACGCTCGGGATGATCGGCGGGCAGTACCTCGACATCACCGGCGACGATTCGGATCTCGAGGAGCTCCACCGGCTCAAGACGGGACGGCTGTTTGCAGCGTCAGTGGGGCTCGGACTCTTGGCGGCACGGGTGCCGGAGGCTCGGCAGGGTCCCTGGCGGGCATTCGGCGAGGAGCTCGGGTTGTTGTTCCAGCTCGTAGACGACGCGCTCGACGGCGACGGAGTGGCGGCGAGGTTCGGGTCCGATGCGGCCCGCGCCCGCGCCGGTGAGGCGGCTGCGCGTGCGCACGAGGCGCTGGCAGCGATCCCGGCAGACACGTCGGTGCTGGGCGCCGTCGTCAAGAGCCTGGCAGTCCGCACCGCCTGATCGCGCCGGTGACAGGCGTAGGGGCGATGCGCACGCGTCGCCCTCCGGTGCTCAATCCCTGCGAAGCACGACGACCGCGCCAGAACCAACCGGCTCGACCGTCCAACCGCCCGCTCGAGCCAGCTCGAAGAACGCAGCCGCATGACGGCGACCCGGATCGGCGATCAGGACCCTGCCGGCCGCCACGACCACGGCCTCGAGCAGCCGCAGCAGCGGTGCGGCGTTTCGCTCCTCGTACAGCACATCGGCCGCGAGAACGAGTTCGAACTGCCCGATCTCTCCCACCCGGGCCGAGCCCCAGTCGAGCCGAGCCGCGGTCACAGTGACCCCGTTTTCCTCCGCATTCACAGCGACGAGATCGACCGCCTCCTGGGCCCAGTCGGTCGCCACCACCTCGGCGCCCGCGAGCGCGGCAGCGAACGACGGCAGCGCCAGGCCGCAACCGACCTCGAGCACCCGCTGGCCTCGGAGATCGAGCTCTGTCACGAGCTCCGCCAGCGCAATCCCGCTCGGCCACAGCTCGGCCCAGTACGGCAGGAACTCGTCAACGTCGAACCGTGCCTCGTCGATCAGGCGCTCGGGGTCGTCGGGGCGCGCGATCACGAGCTCGCGCCCCGCCAGCAGGATCCGTTCCGACCGCATCCGGCTAGCCTGCCAGGACGATGAAGAAGCGGCTTGATGTGCTGCTCGTGGAGCAGGGTCTCGCGGAGACGCGCAGCCAGGCACAGGCGCTCGTGATCGCCGGCCTCGTGCCCGGTCACGACAAGCCGGGCACCCAGCTGGACGAGTCCGTCACCCTCGAAGTCGAGCGCCCGCCACGGTTCGTCTCTCGCGGCGGTGAGAAGCTCGCTCACGCTCTCGAGGTGCTGCCCGTCGATCCCGCGGGCAAGGATTGCCTCGACGTCGGCGCCTCGACCGGTGGTTTCACGGACTGCCTGCTCCAGGGCGGAGCCGCGCGTGTGATCGCACTCGACGTCGGCTACGGCCAACTCCATCCCCGCCTGCGCGCAGACGAGCGCGTGACGGTCCTCGAGCGCGTGAACGCCCGCACCGTCACGAGCCTTCCGTTCCCACCACAACTCGTCGTCTGCGACGTCTCGTTCATCTCGGTGAAGACGGCGCTGCCTCCTCTGCTGAAACTCGCCGCGCCCGGCTGGCAGGCGCTCGTGCTCGTGAAGCCGCAGTTCGAAGCGGGACGGGCCGACACGCCGAAGGGCGTGGTGCGCGATCCCGAGGTGCGTCGGCGTGTCCTCTGCGACGTGTGCTCCGCCGCCGGCACCTGGGGCTCGCAGGTCGTGGGCGTCGTAGACTCCGGACTCCCCGGGCCGAAAGGGAACCGGGAGTTCCTCGTCCACCTGATCGACAGCCTGGAGCCGACAGACACCGATGACCTCGACCGCTGGATCGACGATGCCGTCGGCTAGGCCCGTCAAGAGGGCCGCCGTCGTGCTGCACGGCCGTCCCGAGGCGCTCGGCTCGGGGCTCGCGCGGCTGGAGGCAGTTGCGCAGGCGGAGGGCGTCGAGCTCGTCGTCGTTGCGGGCGACGAGGAGGAGGTGGAGCTCGGTGGTGTCGAGGTGGCGATCGTGCTGGGAGGAGACGGAACCGTGCTCCGGTCGCTGCACCGGTTCCTCGGCACTGGGATTCCGGTGATCGGTGTCAACTTCGGCCGCGTCGGGTTTCTGAGCGCGATTCCGAAGGACGAGCTGGAGCCGGGAGTGGCTCGGGTGTTCGCGGGCGAGTACGAGGTCGTCGAGCTCACAACCCTGGAGGTCGAGGCGGGCGGGAAGCAATTCGTGGCAGTGAACGACGCGGTCGTCACGAGCGGCGAGCTGGGGCGCATGGTCGAGCTCGAGTGGTCGGTCGGCGGTGAGAACTTCGGGCGCGTTCCGTGCGACGGGGTGATCTGCTCGACTCCGTCGGGCTCGACGGCCTACAACCTCTCGAACGGCGGCCCGGTGCTGATGTGGGGCCTCGATGCGATGGCACTGACGTTCGTCGCCCCTCACGACCTGCGCGCGAGGCCGTTTGTCGTCCCTCGGGGCCACGACCTCCTTGTCTGGAACCGCACTGCCGCCGTCGGCTGCGCCGTCCTCGTCGACGGCCATCGCCTGGCCGAGGCAGAGCCCGGCGATTGCGTCTCGATCAGGCTCGGCGAGCAGCGATCGCTTCTCGGCACGCTGCCCGACGCGACGTTCGTGCGCCGCTACCGCCAGGGCTTCGGGAGCTCCTGAGGACGTGTCCGGTTCCGCCAGCTGTGAAGCCGGCGCCGCGGGTCTACGATCTCCACGATGCTGCGACGTCTCCGGATCGAGAACCTCGTCCTCATCCGTGAGGCTGAGCTGGAGCTCGGGCCAGGGCTGAACGTGCTCAGCGGCGAAACCGGCGCCGGCAAGACGATCTTCGCTCAAGCGATCGGCCTGTTGCTCGGGGTCAAGGGCGATGTCGCCGCCGTCGGGCAGGCAGGGACCGAGGCCTATGTCGAAGCCGAGCTCGACGTTCCCGAGGGGTTTTTCGACGACGGGGAGCTCGAGACGCTGGCCGAGCTGCGGCCGGAAGACGAGCCCGGGCTCGTCCTCGCACGGCGCGTGTTCGCTGACGGGCGTACGCGGGCGTACGCGTGGGGCCGCGCCATCGCACGGGAAGATCTGGCGGCCGCGACAGAGCGGCTGGTCGCGATGTCGGGCCAGTTCGAGCAACGGCGCCTCGGCCGGCCGTCGTACCAACTCGACGTGCTCGACGCCTTCCTCGGTGAGGATCAGGCCGCGCGGCGGCGGGAGGTGCGAGGAGCATGGAGGGCGCTCGCCGGAGCGCGCCGCCGCCACGACGAGATTTCGCGCGACGCCGGGGCCGAGGCAGCGCGGATTGCGGCCTTGCGCGAGCTCGTCGAGCACACGGACGGGCTCGAACGCGGTGAGGAAGAGTCCCTCCGTGCGGACCGAGAGCGCATGCGCCACGCCGCGGAGCTCGCCGAGGGAGCTGCGAGCGCGACGGCTGCGGTCGCGCCCGACGACGGCGACGGTGCCGCCTCGCTGGCCGCCGCAGCCGAGCGGGCGCTCGCACCGCTGATTCCGCTCGCGCCAGAGCTCGAGGGCCCGGCGGGAGAGCTCCGCGAGCTGACCGTTCGGCTGAGCGAGGTGGGCAGTGACCTGCACCGGTTCGTCGCCTCGCTGGAGGCAGACCCCGCCCGGGTCGAGTCCGTCGAGGCGCGTCTCGACCTGATTGCCGAGGCCCGGCGGCGGTTCGTGGCGCAGACCCTCGAGGAGCTGCTCGATCGGCGCGATGCCGCGGTGAACGAGCTCGATGCGCTCGACGGTGGCCTCGATCCGGTTGCGGCCGCTGCGGCCGATCTCACGCGAGCCGAGGAGCAGTACGAACGGCTCGCGGCCGAGCTACGTGCCGCACGAGCCTCGGCCACAGAGCCGTTCGCTGCAGCTGTTGCGGTCAATCTCGAAGGCGTGGGCATGGGGGAGGGCGAGTTCAGGATCGAGCTGCGCGAGCGCGAGCCGGGCCCGACCGGACGCGACGAAACGGTGTTCCTGATCAGGCCGAATCCGGGCCTCTCCTTCGGCCCTGTGGCCGAGACGGCATCGGGCGGGGAGCTCTCCCGGGTCGCGCTCGCCCTGGCCGTCGTGGCCGGGGGTGACACGCTTGTCTTCGACGAGATCGATGCCGGCATCGGCGGCGTCACGGCGCACCGCGTCGCCGAGACGCTGAGCCGGCTCGCCGAGCGTGCGCAGGTGATCACGATCACGCACTTGCCGCAGATCGCGAATGTCGCGGAGCGGCACTTCAGGGTCGAAAAGGTCCCAGGCGACCCGACCCACACACGGATCGAGGAGCTTTCGTCCGACGAGCGCCGCGTCGAGCTCGAGCGGATGCTCGGCGGCGAGGAGTTCCTGGCTGCGATCGCCTCCGAGGCTCGATCGTGACCGAGGTCGTCGGCACCGCGCGGCTTGGACGGAGAACGAAGGACCTCGTCAAGCGGCTCGAGCCGGGCGACCTCGCGATCATCGATCACCTCGATCTCGACCGCGTCTCGGCCGAGGAGCTCGTCGAGTCGGGTATCCGTGCCGTCGTCAACGTCTCACCCTCCAACTCGGGGCGCTTTCCCAACCCGGGCCCGCTCGAGCTCGTCCGCGCGGGCGTCTGCCTGGTCGACGCGGCTCCGGGATCGGACCTCTTCGAAGAGCTCACCGAAGGCGAGACGGTCACGGTTCGAAACGGCTCGCTGTGGCGGAACGGAACGCGCCTCGCCGGCGGGATCGAGCTCACCGAGCCGCTGCTCGTGATCGCGCTCGCCGACCAGCAGAGCCGGGTCACCGACGCACTCGAGGCGTTCGCCGACAACACGTTGCGTCACCTGCGTGACGAAGGGCATCTGCTCGCCGAGGGCATCGACTTCCCGCCGCTTGCAACCCGCTTTCGCGACCGCCACGCCGTTGTCGTCGCCCGCGGCCCCGGCTACAAGAGCGATCTGAGGATCGTGCGCCCGTACATCAGAAACTTCAAGCCGGTGCTCGTCGCCGTCGACGGCGGAGCCGACGCGCTGCTCGAGATCGGGCTCAAGCCGGACGTGATCGTCGGCGACTTCGACTCGGTTTCGGATGCCGCGCTCCGTTCCGGCGCCGAGCTGCTCGTGCACGCGTACACGAATGGGCAGGCGCCGGGATCAGACCGCCTCAGTGAGCTCGGGCTTCCGTTCGCGACGGTCGCCGCTCCGGGAATCAGCGAGGACATTGCGCTCTTGCTTGCCCACGAGCGGGGGGCCGAGTTGATCGTGGCGGTCGGCACGCATTTCAATCTCGTCGAGTTCATGGAACGCAATCGCGCCGGCATGGCTTCGACCTTCGTGACGCGGTTGAAGGTCGGCGAATCGCTCGTCGACGCCAAGGGCGTATCGCGCCTCGTGTCGCCACGCGTCGGCGTCTGGCCCCTGGTCACGTTCGCGGTGGCAGGGCTGACCGCCGTCGTGGTCGCCGTGCTCGTCTCACCGGCGCTCCGTAACGTGGTTCATTCGCTCGGACGGTCGATCAAGGACGCGCTCGGTCTGTAGAGGCTCCGCGACCTACACTCTCTCCGTGTTCGACCTCCGCTACCACGTCGCATCGCTGACGGCCGTCTTCGTGGCGCTCGTGATCGGGATTCTCGTCGGGGTGGGCCTCTCCGGAAAGGGCTTCGTCAACGATGCGGAGCGCGCAAACCTCACACGCCAGATCGCTGATCTGCGGCAGCAACGCGACCTCGCGCAGGCGTCACTCGCCACGACGAGCCGGGGTGCTCAGGCCCTGAAAGCGTTCGCCGACGCTGCCTACCCGGCGGTTGTCCCGGGTCGGTTGAAGGGCAAGCGAATCGCGGTGCTGTTCGTCGGCCCGATCGATCAGGGCGTGTCGTTCGCGGTCGGGAAGGCGGTGCGAGATGCGGGCGGTGCGGTGCTGCGCACACGCTCGATCGGTGTCCCACTCGACATGAAACCGATTCAGGAGGCATTGCGGCGCCAGCCGGGGCTTCGCCAACTCGGGGGGAAGGAGCAGATCGACGATCTCGGGCGCGCGCTCGCCGTCGAGTTGGCCTCGGGCGGCAAGACGCCGATCTGGGGTGCTCTCGACCGGATCATCGTGCAGGAGCGTGAAGGGCCTGCGGCGCCGGCTGCGGATGCCGTGGTCGTCGTCCGCTCGGCGCAACCGCAGCAGGGGCTGACGAAGACGTTTCTCTCGGGCGTCTACAGCGGCCTCGCGCGCTCGGGCGTGCCGGGAGTCGGCGCCGAGGAAGGCGCGCCTGCCGTCAGTGCGATTCCGACCTTCGCCCAGGCGGGCCTTTCCACCGTCGACTCCGTCGACACGGCGGCCGGTCGCCTCGGTCTCGTCCTCCTCCTCGGTGGCGCCGAGCCGGGCAACTACGGCGTCCACGAGCAGGCCGGTAACGGCATTCTGCCCCCGATTCCGCCGCTCCCTTCCGGGTGAGCGGGAGGCTCAGCGTCATCGTTGCGGCCCGTGACGAGGAGGATCGGATCGGCGCGACGGTGACAGCTCTGCGCGGGCACTTTCCCGATGCGGCGATCGTGGTTGCCGATGACGGCTCCCGCGACCGGACGGCCACTGTTGCCGAGGCCGCGGGCGCCCGGGTGATCCGGCTCGAGCGCCGTGGCAAGGGGCAGGCCCTGACGCTGGCTGAGCAGCAGCTCGAGCCGGGCCCGCTTCTTCTCTGCGACGCGGATCTCGTCGGCGATCTGACGAGGCTTTCCGAGACCCAGGCCGACGTCGCCATCGCGGTGTTCGCCGCCAGAACAGGCGGCGGCTTCGGGCTCGCGAAGAGGGCGGCGCGATCGCTGATCGCCTTGCGCTCCGGGTTCGTCGCGCGTGAGCCGCTCTCCGGCCAGCGCTGGCTCTCCACGCGCGCTCGAGCAGCGCTCTTCCCCGTCGCGACGGGCTTCGGGGTCGAGACGAGAATGACGATCGACGCCGTGCGCACGGGCCTGGACGTCGCAGAGATCGAGCTCGATCTCGAGCATCGCGCCACCGGCCGCGACGCGCGCGGGTTCGTGCACCGCGGGCGCCAGCTCGTGGAGTTGACGCTCGCATGCGGGCCACAAGGCGTGAACCATCGTGGGCTCCGGTTGCCGCTCGTCGGCTCCGTCGTCGGCCTCGCAGTGCCGTCGGTCGCGCCGGTCGCCGCGATCGGACTGGCAGACGACCTCTGGAGCGGACCGGAGCGCGGCTTCCGTTCGCATCTCGGAGCCGGCGCCACGACCGGCACGCTGAAGCTCGTCGGGATCCCACTCTATGCGTACTTCCGCACGCGGTCGCTTTCCGGTGCGCTGCTCGTCGGCCTCTCCGCGAATGCCGTCAACCAGCTCGACACGCGACCCGGCAGGGCGCTCAAGGCCTTTGGGCTGGCGGCGTTTCTGCTCGGCGGGGCTCCCAGGCGGGCCATCGCGACGGCCGTCCTGCTCGCTCCCTACGATCTGCGGGAGATGACGATGCTAGGAGACGCAGGGTCGAACGCACTCGGCGCCGTGCTAGGTTTCTCTTCCGTGGAGAGACTCACGGAACGCGGGCGGTGGGGCGCGATCGGCGCGCTCGCGCTTCTGACCCTCGTCGGTGAGCGCCGCTCGCTGGGCGCTGTGATCGAGGCGACTCCCATGCTTCGCAGTCTCGATCGCCTCGGCAGGAACGCATGACCGAGCACCAGACGAAGTACGTCTTCGTCACCGGCGGAGTGGTCTCCGCGCTCGGGAAGGGCATCGTCGCCGCGTCCCTCGGCCGCCTGCTCAAGTCGCGTGGGCTGCGCGTCCAGGCGCAGAAATTCGATCCGTACCTGAACGTCGATCCCGGCACGATGAGCCCGTTCCAGCACGGCGAGGTGTTCGTCACCGAAGACGGCGCCGAGACAGACCTCGACCTCGGCCACTACGAGCGCTTCATCGACGAGAACGTCTCCCGTAACTCGAGCCACTCGGCCGGCGCGGTCTGGGAGACGGTGCTGCGCAAGGAGCGTAAGGGAGACTTCCTCGGCGCGACGGTGCAGGTGATCCCGCACATCACGAACGAGATCAAGGCGCGCATTCGCCGTGGGGCCGCCGCCCAGCCTGCCGATGTCGTCATCTCCGAGATCGGCGGCACAGTCGGCGACATCGAGTCGCTGCCGTTCCTCGAGGCGATTCGCCAGTTCCGTCGGGAAGTCGGCCAGGAGAACGTCCTCTACCTGCACGTCACACTCGTCCCGTTCATCGAGGCGGCCGGCGAGCTGAAGACGAAGCCGACCCAGCACTCGGTCAACGAGCTCCGCCGCATCGGTATCCACCCGGATATCGTCGTCTGCCGCTCGCACGAGGTGCTCTCTGACGACATCCGGGAGAAGATCGCTCTCTTCGCCGATGTCGATGTCCGCGCCGTGATCGGGTCGCCTGACGTGCCCGACGTCTATCTCGTGCCGGAGCGGCTTCAGAGCGAGGGGCTCGACGAGCTCGTCTGCGAAAGACTGGGGCTCGATGCGCCGCCCGCTGTGCTCGGTGAGTGGAAGGATCTGACCAACCGGATCGTCGAGCGCCGCGAGAACGTCGAGATCGCCCTCGTCGGCAAGTACATCAAGTTGCACGACGCGTACCTCTCCGTGCACGAGGCGCTCAAGCACGCAGGCATGCACCAGGGTGCGAAGGTGCACGTCCGCTGGTTCGACTCCGAGAACATGACCTACGAAGAAGCCGTCGAGGAGCTCGAGACGGCCGACGGCGTTCTCGTTCCCGGTGGCTTCGGCTCGCGTGGCTGGGAGGGCAAGATCCTCGCCTGCCGCGTCGCTCGCGAGCAGGGCATCCCGTACCTCGGCATCTGCCTCGGCATGCACGTCGCCGTGTCGGAGTTTGCGCGTCACGTGTGCGGTCTCGAGGGCGCCAACTCGACGGAGATGGATCCCGAGACGCCGTTTCCGGTCATCGACCTACTGCCAGAGCAGAAGGAGATCGAGGACCTCGGCGGCACGATGCGGCTGGGCGCGCAGGCGGTCGAGCTCGGCGAGGGAACGCGCACGCGGGAGATCTACGGCGAGGCGACGATCCACGAGCGCCACCGCCACCGCTACGAAGTCAACAACCAGTTCCGAGACCAGCTCATCGGCAACGGCCTCGTCGTCTCGGGCACGTTTCAGGAAGGCAGGCTCGTCGAGATCGTCGAGCTGCCGGATCACCCGTGGTTCGTGGCGAGCCAGTTCCATCCCGAGTTCAAGTCGCGTCCCACGCGGCCGGCGCCGCTCTTCCGCGGCTTCGTCGGTGCCGCTCTCGAGCGGGCGCGTGCAAGGCGCGGCGTTCCCGTCGAGGCTTCACACTGAGCGAGATCCTCCCGCTCTTCCTCGAGCTCTGCGCGATTCCGAGCCCTTCAGGTGACGAGCGAGCTGTTGCCGATCGCGTCTGCCTCGAGCTCGAGGCGATCGGGCTCGATTGGGACGAGGACGGTGCGGGAATGGTGGTCGGCTCGACGATGGGCAACATCCTCTGCCGCCTGCCGGGCCGCTCAGACAGTGGCACGCCGATCCTCCTCTGCGCCCACCTCGACACGGTGCCGCCGAGCGGGCCGATCGAGCCGGTTGTCGAGGACGGTGTCGTCCGCAACGCAGGTGGCACGATTCTCGGCGCCGACAACAAGTCTGCCGTTGTCGTCATGCTCGAAGCGGCACGCCGAATCGTGACCGAGAACATCGAGCATGCGGGCGTCGAGCTGCTCTTCACACCCAAGGAAGAGGTTGGATTGCTCGGCGCTTTCGCCTTCGACCACACGCGACTCGAAGCGCGGCTCGGCTACGTCTACGACCAGGCAGCGCCGATCGGCGAGATCATCCTCGGCGCGCCGGGCCAGAAGTCGGTCAAGGCGAGATTTCACGGGCGTGCGTCGCACGCCGGCATGTATCCCGAGGAGGGACGCTCGGCCATCTTCGCCGCCTCACGCGCGATTGCCGACATGCGACTCGGCCGCATCGACGATCAGTCGAGCACCAACGTGGGCGTGATCTCCGGCGGCACCGCTCGCAATATCGTGCCCGAGTGGTGCTCGATCGACGGAGAGGCGCGCTCGCGTGACTCGAAGACCCTGGCGGCTCTCGTGCAGGAGATGCTCGACGCAATCGGATTTGCGGCCGCGACGTCGGACTGCACCGTCGAGACGGAGATCGAGGATACGTACCGCGGCTACCAGTTCGACGAGAGCGAGCCGGCCGTGGCATTCGCGGCCGAGGCTCTCCGGCGGTCGGGCTACGACCCGACGACGGCGTTCTCGGGTGGTGCCGCCGACGCGAACGTCTTCAACGAGCGCGGCCTCCCCTGCGTGAATCTCGCCAACGGAATGGCTGATATTCACACTGCCGACGAGCACATCGCGGTTGCGGATCTCGAGGCGATGGTCGAGGTCACGCTCGCGATCGTCGAGGCGGCGCGGGCGGTGTGACATGGCGCTGACGCTGCGATGGGGCACGGTGACGGCCGTCATGCAGCGAATCGACGAGCTCATCCGCTGTGAGGTCGACGGCAAGTCGTGCATCTCGTACCCGCGCCAGACGGGGCAGGTCGAGGTGGGCGACACGGTGCTCATCAACACGCAGGGGCGCGACCTCGAGCTCGGCTCGGGCGGTTTCGACATCGTCTTGGCGAACCTGACGCGTGGCCTCGGCCTGAAGGCGTCCGACGGGGCACACGTGATGGGGTTGCCGTACACAGCGGCGCAGAGCGCATCGCGGTGCGTCGAAGAGAGCGACGCACTCGCAGATGACCTCGCCGGCATGCCGGTTGTCTGTTGCGGGCTCCACAGCCAGCTTGCTCCTGCGGTTGCCGGGATCGGGGCGGGAGTCCGAATCGCGTACGTGCAACTCGGTGGAGGGGCGCTGCCCGTCGCGCTCTCCGACACGGTACGGCTGTTGAAGACGCGGCAGCTACTCGAGGTGGCAGTTGCGGTGGCGCCGTGTCTCGACGGCGACGTGCAGGCGCTGACGGTCGCATCGGCACTCGCCTGGACGAAGGCGAAAGGGTTCGACGTTGTCGTGTGTGGAATCGGGCCCGGGATAGTCGGGAGCGGCTCCAGGCTTGGCCACGGCGGTCTCGCTGTGGCCGACGCTGCCAACGCGGCCTCGGCCCTCGGGGGGAGAGCAGTCGTCGCCGTGCGCTACTCGTCCGCCGACTCGCGTGAGAGGCACCAGGGCGTCTCCCATCACACGCACTCGGCGCTGCGCATGGTGCTCGGTGAGCGAGAGCTTGCGTGGCCGCGGGGCCTCGATCGGGACGAGACACTCGGTGAGGTAGTCGAGGTGGATGTCGGTGGCTGGCAGGACGCCTGCGCGGGGCTGCAGCTCACGCATATGGGGCGAGGACCGTCCGACGAGCCCTGGTTCTTCGCCGCCGCCTTCGCCGCCGGCCGTCGGGCGCGGACGCTGGTCGGGTAGACCGCCGCGTCGACTGGGCGACGCGTCCGCATCGCCCTACGACAGCGAGCCGCGGCGGGTCTTATAGGGGCGAGGCGCACGCCTCGCCCGCTGCGCGCGTCGGTCGGAGGCCTCCTGTATCGTGCCGCCGCGATGCGGATCGGGGTGGCCAAGGAGATCAAGCAGCGTGAGTACCGCGTTGCGCTGACGCCTGCCGGAGCCCTCGAGCTCGTCCAGAACGGCCACGAGGTCGTGGTCGAGGAAGGCGCCGGGTCGGGGTCGGGATTCGTCGACGAGGCATACACCGCGGTTGGCTCGAGGATCGCACCGGTCGACGAGGTCTGGAGCTCGGCGGAGCTGCTTCTGAAGGTCAAGGAGCCGATCGCGCAGGAGTACGGTCGCCTGCGCGAGGGTCTGACGCTCTTCACGTTCCTGCACATCGCCGCCGACCTGCCGCTGACGAATGCGCTCGTCGACTCGGGGATCACGGCGATCGCCTACGAGACGGTCGAGACGGCAGGCCGCCATTTGCCACTGCTGGCACCGATGAGCGAGGTGGCAGGCCGGCTGGCGCCGCAGATGGGTGCCTGGGCGTTGGAGAAGGCGCACGGCGGCCGCGGCATCCTGCTCGGCGGCGTTCCCGGCGTGCCGCCGGCGAAGGTCGTGATCCTCGGCGGCGGCGTCGTCGGTCTCAACTCCGCGATCATTGCGCTCGGCCTGCAGGCCGATGTCTGGGTACTCGACAAGTCGGTCGAGCGGATGCGCGATCTCGAGATCGCGCTCGACGGCCGCGTGACGCTGGCGATGTCGAACCGGCTGCAGATCGAGGAAGTGCTGGGTGACGCCGACATGGTGATCGGAGCGGTGCTCGTCCCGGGTGCGGTGGCGCCGAAGCTCGTCACCCGCGAGATGCTCGCACTCATGAAGCCGGGTGCTGTTCTCGTCGATGTCGCGATCGACCAGGGAGGATGCTTCGAGACCTCACACGCGACGACCCACGACGACCCGGTGTTCGAGGTCGACGGGATCGTCCACTACTGCGTCGCCAACATGCCGGGCGCGGTCCCCGTCACATCGACGAGGGCGTTGACGAACGTGACGCTGCCGTATGTGGAGGCGATCGCGGCCAAGGGGGTCGGACGCGCGATCGGCGATGACCCGGCACTCGCGAAGGGCGTCAACGTCGTCGGCGGCAGGATCACGTTCGAAGCGGTGGCGCAGGCACACGGCCTCGCCTACACGCCGCTGGCTCAGGCCTTTTCGGTCTGACTCTTAGCCGCTTTGGACGGCGAGATCTTGACCACCGCGTAGGTGACCGCGGCTGAGAGCGTGAGGATCGAGAGGACGTAGAACGTCAGCTCGAAGAGTCCGAGAACGGTTTTCATCTCGCGCGTAGACTACCGGCATGCCGCGGGCCTGCGTGATCGTGCTCGATGCCGTCGGCGCGGGCGAGTTGCCGGATGCGGCCGAGTGGGGGGATGAAGGCTCGGACACGCTGGGAAACGTCGCTCGCGCGATCGGTGGTCTCGACCTGCCGAATCTCGAGGCCCTCGGGCTCGGGAACGTCGAGCCGCTCGAAGGGTGTCCGCCGCAACCGGGAGCACCGGCCGTCGCCGGGCGCCTGCTCGAGCGATCGAAGGGCAAGGACACGACGGCGGGCCACTGGGAGCTGATGGGTGTCGTCACCGCGGTCGCGTTCCCGACCTACCCGTACGGCTTCCCCGACGAGGTGATCGACCCGTTCATGAACCGCACGGGCCGCAGCGTGCTCTGCAACAAGCCCGCCTCGGGCACCGAGGTGATCCAGGAGTTCGGCGAGGAGCACCAGAAGACGGGCAAGTGGATCGTCTACACGTCGGCCGATTCCGTGTTCCAGATCGCCGCCCACGAGGAGACGATTCCGCTCGAGGAGCTCTACGACGCGTGTCGTGTCGCGCGCGAGATTCTCACCGGCAAGCATGGTGTGGGACGGGTGATCGCCCGGCCGTTTCTCGGGACGCGGGGTCAGTTCGAGAGAACGGCCAACCGGCACGACTTCTCGCTCGAGCCACGGCGCCCGAACTACCTGTCGGCGATCCGTGCTGCCGGTCACACGACGTACGGCGTCGGGAAGATCTCGGACATCTTCGCCGGCTGTGACATCGACGAGTCGTTTACGACGAGGTCGAACGTCGACGGCATCAACCGCACGCTGGAGTTGCTCGAGAACATCGACGACGGTCTCGTCTTCACGAACCTAGTCGAGACCGACCAGCTCTGGGGTCACCGCAACGATCCGGTTAACTTCCACCGCTGCCTGCAGGACTTCGACCGCCGGCTGCCGGACATCCTCGAAGCGTTGCGCGAAGGCGATCTGCTGATCATCACGTCAGATCACGGCTGCGACCCGACGACGCCTTCCTCCGATCACTCGCGCGAGCATGCGCTGCTGCTCGCGTACGCGGCGGGACGCAATGCAGCCGGGCGGATTCACGAGGACGGCGAGTTCGCCGACGTCGGCGCCACGGTTGCCGCCTGGCTGGGGGCGAAGCACCCAGGCAAGGGCGCTCCTGGCACACCGATCGTCCAGCCGTGAGGTTGACGCCGTGATCCGCCCGGCAGACCTGATCGAGCGCAAGCGCAACGGCGAGGAGCTTCCGGCCGACGAGCTTGCCGAGCTCGTCCTTGCCTACGCGCGCGACGAGGTGCCCGACTACCAGATGGCTGCCTGGTGCATGGCCGTCTACTTCAAGGGACTGACGGCGGCTGAGACGTATGCGCTGACCGACGCGATGATCCGCTCGGGCGAGACGCTCGACGTCGGTGCGGCGCTCGGGCGCAAGGTCGTCGACAAGCACTCGACCGGTGGCGTGGGGGACAAGACGTCGATTTCGGTGGGGCCGATCGTCGCTGCCTGCGGGGTGCCGATCGGGAAGATGAGTGGACGAGGGCTCGGCCACACCGGCGGCACGCTCGACAAGCTCGAGGCGATCCCGGGGTTTCGCGTCGAGCTGACTGCGGACGAGATGATTGCGCAGCTTCGCGACGTAGGCGTGGCGATCGTCGGGCAGAGCCAGCATCTGGTGCCTGCCGACAAGAAGTTGTACGCCCTTCGCGACGTGACGGCGACCGTCGACATCGTGCCGCTGATCGCGTCGTCGATCATGTCGAAGAAGCTCGCGGCGGGTGCCGACGCGATCGTGCTCGACGTGAAGGTCGGCGACGGCGCGTTCATGAAGACGCTGGACGATGCACGTGTGCTTGCCGAGGAGATGCTCGAGCTCGGCCGGCGCGCGGGCAAGGAGGTCACGTGCCTGCTCACCGACATGGACCAGCCGCTCGGTCGCGCCGTCGGCAACGCGCTCGAGATTCGCGAGGCACTCGACACGGTGCGCGGTGAAGGCCCCGCGGATTTCACCGAGCTCGTGCTCGACGCCTGCGCTCGGCTGCTCGCCTACTCGGACCTCGGAATCGACATCGCGGAGGGACGGCGCCGCGCCGAGGCGGCGGTCACCGACGGGACCGCGTTCACGAGCTACGAGCGCTGGATAGAGGCGCAAGGCGGCGACCCGAGCCCTCACGCACTCCCGGAGGCAGCTGTGCGGCTATCCGTGCCGGCACCGCGAGACGGCGTTGTCGCTCGCGTCGGCGCCCTCGCGATCGGGGTTGCCGCCCTCGAGCTCGGTGCCGGGCGCCGGACGAAGGCCGACACGATCGACCATGCGGTCGGCGTGTTGTGCTTCGCCAAGTGCGGCGACGAGGTGCTCGCAGGCGACGATCTCGCGGAGGTGCACGCGCGGGACGAGACTTCCGCTGCAGCAGCCGTTAAGGCGGTGCTCGCCGCGTACACGATCGCGGACACAGCGGCTCCGAAGCAGGGCATCGTGCTCGACGTCGTCTCCTGAGCACCGTGCCGCAGGCCACGCCCGCGGCCGAGGTCGTCGCCACGTCCAACCCGGCCTGAACCTACACACGAGCCCACGACAGAGCGGCCAACCCAGCCTCGCTCCGAGTGCAGATTCCGTCGCGCCTAGACTGACGCCGTGCCGGAGCTGCCCGAGGTCGAGACCGTCCGCCGGGCGATCGCGCCCGTACTCGAAGGGGCACTCCTCGAGCACGTCGAGATTCGCGATTCACGGCTGGTGAGGCCGTTGGATCCGGCGATCGTCGCGGGCGAGCTCGTCGGGGAGCGTGTCGCGACGGTCGGTCGCCGTGGCAAGTATCTGATTGTCGGTTTCGAATCGGAAAGGTCTCTGCTGATTCACCTCCGGATGACGGGCTCACTACGTCACGCGAGCCGAGGAGCGTTGGCCGACGACCCTCACACGCGCGCTGTTCTCAGATTAGACAATGGATCGGACGTCGCCTACCGCGACGTCCGGCGCTTCGGCACCTGGGAGCTGTTCGAGCCGGCGGAGCTGGCGCCGCACCTCGCGGCACGCGTCGGGCCGGAGCCGCTTGGTTCGCTGACCGCTGCCGGTCTCGGCAAGAGGCTCGCAGGGAGGCGCGCGCCGCTCAAGTCGGCTCTCCTCGACCAGCGCACCATCGCCGGCCTCGGGAACATCTATGTCGACGAGGCGCTCTGGTACAGCCGCCTCCATCCATTGCGAATCGCCGGCAGCCTAGACGGCAACGAGCTCAAGGCGTTGCACCGGGCGATCCGCCGCGTCCTCCGAACGGCAATCGAGCGCCGGGGCTCCACGCTCCGCGACTATGCCCTCCCCGATGGCGCTTACGGTTCGATGCAAACCGAGTTCCGCGCCTACGGCCGCGGGGGAGACCCTTGTGACCGCTGTGGTACGCCGCTCGTGCGCATCGTCGTCAGCGGGCGATCGACGACCTTCTGCCCGTTCTGCCAGCCTCTCCGCTGAGAGCCCTGGTAGCTAGGCAGCGAGCCGCTCGGCCAGCCGGCCGGAGCGATCGAGCGCTGCGAGCTCGTTGTACCCGCCGATCGGCTCGCCGTCGATCAGCACGAGTGGCACGGTCCACTGGTCACCGAGGTCGTACACCCGCTGGCGGAACGTGGGATCGTCGTCCAACGAGACCTCGTCGTACGCAAGGCCGCGGGCGTCGAGCAGCCCCTTCGCCCGGAAGCAGTAACCGCACCACGTCGTGGTGTAGAGGCAGATCCTGGGCACCAGGCACATAAACGCCTGCAAACCGCCTGCTATTCCGAGACCAGAGCGAAACAGCCATGTCTGCTCTGGCCAGGGCCGCTCGTACACTGGAGCCATGGCCCAATCGACCACCACGGAAGCAGTCGTGCTGCGCTCGTTCAGGTTCGGTGAGGCCGACCGCATCCTCCACCTCTACACCCACGACCGCGGACGCGTCGGCGCGATGGCGAAGGGCGTCCGCAAGACGAAATCACGATTCGGCGCGCGCCTGGAGCCGTTCTCCCATGTCGAGCTCGTTCTCCACCAGGGCCGCGGCGAGCTGGACACCGTCACCGGCGCGTCGCTCGTCCACTCCCACGATCACATCCGCTCGGAGCCGTACCGGCTGCAGGTCGGGATGATCGGGCTCGAGGCGATGCTGAAGCTGTTCACCGAGGAGGAGGCCAACGAGAAGGCTTTCACCGCACTCACCCGCTTCCTCGACGCGCTCGACGACATCGCATCGCGGCCGGGCTCGCGCGCCGCGATCGATCCAACCGGGCTCTCGTTTCAGCTCAAGCTGCTCTGGGTCTCGGGCTACATGCCCCACCTGGAGACGTGCGTCGAATGCGGCGGCCTCGCGCCGCTGGTTGCGTTCCTCCCCGCGGCCGGCGGCGGCGTCTGCGCTGCCTGCGACCCGGGCGGAATCCCGCTCTCAGCGGAGGGCGTGCACGGAATCAGGCTTCTCCTTCACTCACCGATCGCTGCCGCGGCAGGGGCGGGTCTCACGGACCAGGCCCAACGCGACGCGCTCGCAGTCGTGACCGCGTCGTACGAGCACCACGGCGGTTTCCGGCTGAAGACGCTGTCGGCGTGAGGTCGATCGAGCGCTAGAGGCTAGAAGCGCTCGAGCACGTTCTCGAGCGCACCGTCCGCGATCAGCTGCTCGGTGAGCTCGTTGCGGCCAGGCCGCACCTCGCGCTGCACGATGCCGTCCTCGCCGAGGCGGTACTGGCCGACCCAGTCGAGCCGCGGCGAGTAGACGTGCACCGTCACAGCGGGCAGGCCCGACTCGTGCGTGACGCGATGGATGTAGCCGGGGCCGCCCTGGCGCGTATCTCCGGCCCCGAGGTCGAGCGACTGAGGCTCGCCGCCGTACACCATCAGGTCCTCGCGCACGCAGCCGGCGGCAACGCAGAGGCCCACGCCGGAGATGTAGTGGTCGTGGAATCCCGTTCCCTGGCCTGGCATCCAGGAGAGGACCCAAGCGTCCATGCGGTCGTCCTCGTAGACGAGCTCGTAGCGCCGGCGGTCGGGATCGCTGTGGATCAGCGGCTCCCAGATCTCGGCACGGCCGGCAATCTCGCTCGCGGTCTTCTCGAGCTCGGCGGGTGAGAGAAGACCGCCATGCGGAACCAGCCCGTCGAGCGATGTGAGAGCAGGTACGAAAAAGGGCTCGACGCTCATCGACAACGCTTCCATGCCACCGACGGTAGCTGTGCGGGGGCGCCTCGCGGCGCGGCAAGATGTCGTCGTGCAGCACATGCTTACTGGTGACTACGTGCTCGACGACGATCCGGATCGCATCGACCGGGAAGCGGTGCACGTATTCATCTCGAAGTCCTACTGGGCCGTCGGCCGCGGGCGCGAGGTGATGGACGAGCTGATCGCGACCGCAGCCCGCGTCGTCGGCCTCTACGCGCCGGACGGCCGTCAGCTCGGATTCGCGCGGGTTGTCTCAGATGGCCATACCGTCTCGTATCTTGCGGACGTGTACGTGCTGGAGGAAGTTCGCGGCCGCGGGTTTGGCCTCGAGCTGGTGCGATTCACAGTCGACGGGGGCACGCTCGGAAACATGAAATGGCAACTTCACACTCGAGACATGCACAGCCTCTACGCAAAGCTCGGCTTCGTCGCACCCGGTGAGCGGGCGATGGAGCGGGGCAAGCTCTCAGACCGCTGAGCTCGGCTGCGCGCAGGCCGAGGGCGAGGCATGCGCCTCGCCCCAACGAGACATCGCGCGGTCAATTGTCGTAGGGCGATGCGCATCGTCGCCCTCAACGGCGCTACGTCGTATCGCCAAGCAACGGAGGCTGCTCTCCGTCGAAGTAATCCACCGCGTCCTCGATCCGGAGGAACCTCCGGAAGCCGCCGTCCCCCGTGGGAAGCCGTTGGGCAACGCCGACCTTGCCGGAGTCCGGGTAGAGCACGATATCCGGTTCGCCGTTCGTGCTGATCGCGAGGAAGCGGACGGTCTCGTCGGTTCGGTTCGCGATCTGGTGCGCGCCCGCCTCGCCGCGCAAGAAGCTCACAACGTCACCTTCACCGAGCTCGCGCCAGCCATCCGGTGTACGCAGACTCGGGCGGCCAGCGACCACGACGACGAGCTCCTCCTCGCCGAGATGCAGGTGGTACGGATACGCGGCCTCGCCAGGCTCCAGCTCCCACAGGCTCGCTCCGAGCCGCTCTGCACCAACCTGCCGGCCGATCCGCGCCCGTCGCGCCTTGAACCCGGGCTGGTCGCGCTGCTCGTCGAATTCGGGCTCGTCGAGATTCGCCACGACCCGCTCACTCGCCCTTCGGTGAAACCCACGGCTGAGAGAGCCGATCGAGCACGTGCTCGCGCGCGCGAGCAATCGAGATCCGCTCCTGCGCCAGCGAGTCGCGCTCGCGAATCGTGATCGTGTCGTCCTCGAGCGTCTGGTCGTCGATCGTCAGCGCGTAGGGCGTCCCGATCTCGTCCTGGCGTCGGTAGCGCCTGCCGATCTGGCCACCGTCGTCGTACTCGACCGAGATCACCTGGCGCAGCTCCTCCACCAGCTTGCGCGCGCGGCCCGTCATCTCTTCGTTGCGCCCGATCAACGGCAGCACGGCGGCCTTCACCGGCGCCAGCTGCGGATGCAGGCGCAGCACGGTGCGATCGCGATCGGCCACGACCTCCTCGTCGTACGCATCGACGAGGAACGCCAGCATCGACCGGTTCACCCCGAGTGCCGGCTCGATCACGTGCGGCGTGTAGCGACTCCCGTCCTGCTCGACCCACTCCAGCTTCGTGCCCGACGCATTCGTGTGCGCCGTGAGATCGAAGTCGCCGCGGTTCGCGACCCCCTCGAGCTCCGACCAGCCGATCGGGAACAGGTACTCGATGTCGCTCGTCCCTCTCGAGTAGTGCGAGAGCTCGTCGGCCTCGTGCGGTCGCACGCGCAGGTGGCTCGCCCGGAGCCCGTAGCGGCGGTGCCATTCGTAGCGCTCGTCGACCCAGTAGCGGTACCACTCGTCGGCCTTGTCCGGCGGCACGAAGAACTCCATCTCCATCTGCTCGAACTCGAGCGTGCGGAAGATGAAGTTGCCGGGCGTGATCTCGTTGCGGAACGACTTGCCCACCTGCGCGATGCCGAACGGCGGCTTCCGCCGGGCGATTCCGGCCACGTTCTTGAAGTTGATGAAGATGCCCTGCGCCGTCTCGGGGCGGAGATACACGGGCACGCCTGTTTCCTCCAGCGCACCCACACGCGTCTCGAACATGAGGTTGAACTGCCGCGCCTCGGTCAGGTCGCAGTCGGCCCCGTCGCCCGGCTTCTTGCTCGGCCGCTGGCCGCACTGAGCGTCCTCGAGATGGTCGGCCCGGTAGCGCTTCTTGCAGAACTTGCAGTCGACGAGCGGATCCGTGAACCCACCCACGTGCCCGGATGCCTGCCACACCTCGGGGTGGAGGATGATCGAGGAGTCGAGGGCGACGATGTCGTCCCGCTCCTGCACCATCGCTGCCATCCAGCGCTGCTTGACGTTGTCCTTCAGCAGGACGCCGTAGTGGCCGTAGTCGTACGACGAGCCGAGCCCGCCGTAGATCTCCGACGACGGAAACACGAAGCCGCGCCGCTTGCAGAGGGAGACGATCTTGTCCATCGTGACAGCGTCGGCCATGGATCTGACCTTACCCTCGCGCTAGCGCCGATGTTCCCGGTAGCGTCAGCTGTGTGGCTGGGAAGGGCACGCCGGCGATCGTCGCGGCAGAGCGCGCCGGAATCGCGTTCACGGTGCACGAGTACGCGCACGATCCGAAGGCCGAGTCGTTCGGTCTCGAAGCGGCCGAGAAGCTCGGCGTCGACCCGGCGCGGGTGTTCAAGACACTCGTTGTCGATGTCGACGGCACGCTGACGGTCGCGATCGTGCCGGTGGCGGCGCAGCTCGACCTGCGGGCACTCGGCAAGCGCGCAACGATGGCCGACCCGAAGCTCGCCGAGCGGACGACGGGCTACGTGGCGGGCGGGATCAGCCCGCTGGGCCAGAGGAAGGCGTTATCGACGATCATCGACGAGTCTGCGTTCGGCTTCGAAACGATCCATGTCAGTGCCGGGCGTCGCGGCCTGGAGATCGAGCTTGTTCCCGGTGATCTCCTGGCCTTGACGGACGGGAGGTCACTGGCAATCGCGGCGGCGCGGGGTACCGGCTGACATCAGCGTCGCCCGATGATCGACGCAGCGAGCGCTGGATCCACGTTCCCGCCCGAGACGACGAGCACGGTCGGGCCGCCGATTGCGACCGCACCCGTCTGCACCGCGGCAAGCGTCAGCGCGCCCGTCGGCTCCACCACGAGCTTCGCTTCGAGGGCGAGCCAGTGCATCGCTTCCAGCACCGCTTCGTCCGGCACGGTCACGATCTCGTCGACGAGGGTCGAGATCGTTGCGAACGTCAGCTCGCCGAGGGCCTGAGCGCGCACGCCGTCGCAGACGGTCCGTATCACGTCCTCGGCCGGCCAGCGCACGATTCGGCCCTCGCGTAGCGACTCGCAGGCGTCGGCCGCGAGCTCCGGCTCGACGCCGATCACTCTCGCGCCAGGGCACAGGGCCTTCACCGCCGTCGCGACGCCGGAGATCAGCCCGCCGCCGCCGACCGGCACTACGACCGTCGCGACATCGGCGAGCGATTGCACGATCTCGAGCCCGACCGTCCCTTGCCCCGCGATGATCCGCGCGTCGTCGAACGGCGGGATGTACTCGAGCCCACGCTCGGCCCGGATCTCGGCCACCGCCCGCTCGCGCTCGTCGCTCGAGTTGCCACAGCGCACGATCTCGGCGCCCCAGGCAGCTGTTCGCGCCACCTTCAGCGGCACCGCGTTCTCCGGCATCACGATCGTCGCCGGCACGCCCAGGAGCGAGGCCGCCGCGGCAACACCTTGCGCGTGGTTACCGCTCGAGTCGGCAAGAACACCGACCTCGATCCGCGCGCGCGGCGTGGAAGCGAGTGCGTTGTAGGCGCCACGGAACTTGAACGAGCCCGTGCGCTGCAGGCTCTCCGGCTTGACGTAGACCTCGCCGTCGAACGGCAGCCGCAGCGATGGCGTCCGCACGGCAATCCCATCGAGGAGTCGAGCGGCAGCCTCGATGTCGGCCAGGGAAACGGGAAGCGACAGGGTCATGCGCGCGATCGTATCCCGCCCCGATAGCCTCTCCGAATGAACGTCCAACAGCCGCCGGTCGAGCTGCACATCGTCTCCGACTCTACGGGGGAGACGGCCGCCCGCCTCGTGCTCGCGCTCGAGGCGCAGTTCCCGGAGCAGGAGTTCACCGAGGTACGCCATCCCTGGGTCGAATCCATTGCCGATCTCGAGATTGCAGTCGCAACGGCACGTGGCCGACCGGCGGTGATGGTGTACACGCTCGTCGAGCCGGGACTGCGCGCAGCAATGCGGGAGCTCTGCCGGCGCTCCCGCGTGCACTACTGCGACCTGCTCGGCCACCCGATCGACTCGATCGCGCGGGTCTCCGGCGTCGCCGCGAGCATGACCCCGGGCATGCGGCCGCCGCTCGACGAGACGTACTTCAAGCGGATCGAGGCGATCGAGTTCGCCGTCAAGTACGACGACGGCATCGGCAGTGGGCTCGACGAGGCGGACATCGTGCTCGTCGGCGTCTCTCGAACCTCGAAGACACCACTGTCGATCTACCTCGGCTACCTCGGTCACAAGGTGGCCAACGTGCCGATCGTGAAGGGTATCGAGCCGCCGACGATGCTGTTCGAGATCGATCCCCTCAAGGTGGTCGGCCTCACGATCGACGCCGAGCGACTCTCGGAGATCCGGGCCAACCGGGTGGCAACGATGGGAGGGCCGACGCAGCGCTACGCGGGCCTGCTCGACGTCTACGAGGAGCTCGACCAGTCGGCGGCGGTTCACCGGCGCCTCGGCTGCCCGGTGCTCGACGTCTCCGACTACTCGGTCGAAGAGACCGCGATGCGCGTGATCAAGCTCGTCGCAGACCGGCAGCGCGAGCGTAGGCCGGCGGTGCCGTGAGCAGAAGGAGCCTGTGGCGGGCGGAGGGCCGCTCGCTCGCGGACAAGGGGTGGGCGCCGCTCCGCTACTGGGCGCTCTGGAGCGCAGCGCTCGCGATCGCCGTGACGCTCTTCTACGTGATCCTGACGCCGGTGTGGATCGGCCTGCGCGGACTTGCGTGGCTCGCGGAGTTCAAGGCGCGCCGGCGGCGCTAGGCAAGCAGACGCGTCTCGATCGGCTCCGCACCGCCGACCGTCACGCGATACCCGCTCACCCCGGGACGGTCGGCCACGATCTCCACGAGCTCCGTTCCGTCGTAGACCGCCGCGGCTCCGTCGTCGCACGCTATCCCGGCCGGGAACCCGCCGGCGACGAGGCTCGCGTAGACGGGCCGACGGCGCTCCTCGCCGTCGAAGTGGGGGCAGTAGCTGCCGCCCAGGAACCCGAGCCCGTCTTCGAGGCCGCCCAACTCGACGGAAAACGAGTCGGTCACGCACGCCTCGTACCAGCAGTTCGCCCCCGCCGAGACGCCGCCGAGCGCCGCCCCGCGGTCCCACGCGTGCCGCAGTGCCTGGTCGATCTCGTGGAGACGCCAGAGCGCCAGCATGTTCGCGGTGTTGCCACCCGAGACCACCACGACATCGGCTGCCGCGACCCTCTCCGCCGGGTGCTCGGGGATTCCGAACAGGGTGACGGGCTCGGGCACACAATCACGACCGGCGAACGACTGCCGGAACGCGTCGATCGCCCACTCGGAGTCGCCGACGGCAGTCGCGAGAAAGACGACACGGGGCCGAGGTCTCGGGGAGAACGAGAGAAGGAGGTCATCGAGGGGTGAGATCGGGTTCCCGGTGAGGAATCCGCCGCCGCCCATCGCCACGATGTGCCCTGCCATGGAACGATTCTCGCATGCCCGACAATTGTGGATAACCCACAGTCGAATCGGTGACGTCCCGCGCGCGGCCGCTCCACTGCTTGTGCGAGGATCGGAGCGTGCGCTTCGTCTACGACTACGACGAGGAGGCTCCGGGCGGGCGTGAGCTCCTCGGAGGGAAGGGCGTCGGCCTGGCCGAGATGACGGCGCTCGGTGTCCCGGTGCCGGCCGGGTTCACGATCACGACCGATGCCTGCCGCGCCTATATGGCGAGCGGCAAGAGCGTTCCGGAGGGTCTGGACGCCGAGGTCGATGCGCATATCGCGGCGCTCGAGGAGCAGGCCGGGAAGCGCTTCGGCGACCCGTCCGACCCGCTGCTCGTCTCGGTGCGCTCGGGTGCGGCGATCTCGATGCCGGGGATGATGGACACGATCCTCAACCTGGGCCTGAACGACATCGCCGTCGAGGGCCTGGCCGCGGCCACGGCAAACCCGCGCTTCGCCTACGACTCCTACCGCCGTTTGATTCAGATGTACGGCGAGGTCGTGGACGGCGTCGACGGTCATCGCTTCGAGAGCGCGATCGCCGACCTGAAGGCGGCGCGTGGGGTGACGAACGACCTCGAGCTCGGGGCCGACGATCTGCGTGAGCTGATCGCGACGTTCCAGCGGATCTACGAGGAGGAGGTCAGCTCAGGTTTCCCTCAGGATCCGCACGACCAGCTGCGCCGCGCCTACCGGGCCGTGTTCGACTCCTGGGACGCGCCACGCGCGAAGGTCTACCGGCGCACCTACGAGATCTCCGACGAGATCGGCACCGCAGTCAACGTGATGCAGATGGTGTTCGGCAACAAGGGCGAGAACTGCGGAACAGGCGTCTGCTTCACGCGCGACCCGTCGACGGGCGAGGCCTTGCTCTACGGCGAGTTCCTCGTCAACGCGCAGGGTGAGGACGTTGTTGCGGGTATCCGCACCCCCGAGCCGATCGCGGCGATGCGCCACCTTCTTCCCGATGCCTTTGCCGAACTGACGTTGACGCTCAGCCGCCTCGAAGCCCACTACGGCGACATGCAGGACATCGAGTTCACGGTCGAGGAAGGCCGGCTGTTCCTCCTGCAGACGAGAACCGGCAAGCGCACGGCGGCAGCTGCGCTGCGGATCGCGGTGGAGATGGTGGCAGAGGATGTGATCTCGCGCGAGGAGGCGGTGGCGCGAATCGATCCGGGCCAGCTCGACCAGCTCCTGCATCCGATGCTCGATCCCGAGGTCGCGGTCGAGGTGGCGGCGAAGGGGCTGAACGCCTCCCCGGGAGCGGCTTCGGGTGAGATCGTGCTCGATGCCGACACCGCCGAGGAACGTGGCAAGGCGGGCGACGACGTGATTCTCGTGCGCTGGGAGACGACCCCGGACGACATCCACGGCCTCATCCAGGCCCGCGGCGTGCTGACCGCGCACGGCGGCATGACCTCACACGCGGCGGTCGTTGCGCGCGGGATGGGCAAGCCGTGTGTGGCGGGATGCGACGGGCTCTCGATCGACGTGGACGCGGGCACCGTCACGATCGGCGGGCACACCTTGCATGCCGGTGACACGATCACGATCGACGGTGGCACCGGACGCGTGATCATCGGCCCGGTCAGGCTCGTGCCGCCCGCGATCGACGAGAACTTCGGCACCATCCTCGAGTGGGCCGACGACCTGCGTCGGCTGCGGGTGCGTGCGAATGCGGATACGCCGGAGGATGCGGCGAAGGCGCGTGAGTTCGGGGCGGAGGGGATCGGGTTGTGCCGGACCGAGCACATGTTCATGGAGATCGACAGGCTGCCGATCGTGCAGGAGATGATCCTGGCCTCGACGCCGGCCGAGCGGCGGGCGGCATTGGACAAGCTGTTGCCCGTGCAGCAGGGAGATTTCGAGGGGATCTTCGAGGCGATGGCCGGTCTTCCGGTCACGATCAGGCTGCTCGATCCGCCGTTGCACGAGTTCCTGCCTTCGCCCGAGGAGGCAACGAGCGAGGCGATGCGTCGTCGGATCGCCGAGTTGCACGAGGCGAACCCGATGCTCGGCACGCGCGGGTGCAGGCTGGGGTTGCAGTGGCCGGAGATCTACGAGATGCAGGTGCGCGCAATCGTGCAGGCTGCTGCGGCGGTAGAGGCGCGCACCGGTGAGGCGCCGCTCGTCGAGATCATGCATCCGCTGGTCGGCTTCCAGGAGGAGCTGGCGCGCTTGCGGGAGATGACCGAGCGCGTGGCGGCGGAGGAGCCCTCGGTGGAGTACCTCTGCGGCACGATGATCGAGTTGCCGCGCGCGTGCATCCGGGCCGACGAGATCGCCGAATACGCCGACTTCTGCTCCTTCGGCACGAACGACCTGACGCAGACGGCGCTCGGGTTCTCGCGCGACGACGCGGAGGGCAAGTTCCTCACCCACTACCTCGAGCACGGGATCCTGGAACGCAATCCCTTCGAGGTGCTCGACCAGGAGGGCGTCGGTGAGCTGATGCGGATCGCGGTCGAGCGCGCCCGCAGCACCAAGCCGGGACTGAAGATGGGGATCTGTGGCGAGCACGGCGGCGAGCCACGCTCGGTCGCGTTCTGCCACGATCTCGGGCTCGACTACGTCAGCTGCTCGCCGTACCGCGTGCCGCTGGCCCGGCTCGCCGCAGCGCAGGCAGCGCTCGCCGATGCGGGCGTCGTCGCCGTCGCAATCGGCGGGTAGCCCCCGCAAACGCGCGTCTCCCCTACGAGACGCGCGGCAACGTGCCGTAGGGGCGATGCGCATGCGTCGCCCGCTTGTGAACGTTGGCTGCGGGGCCTAGACGGCGTAGCCGCGTACGCGAGCGTACGCGAGCCCGACGCTGACGATGCCGACTCCGACGGCGACGGCGACCCCGACCAGGGGCTGGGCGCGGGCCTTGGACTGCAGCAATGCGAACGTCGCGATGATCCCTCCTGCAAGGCCGCCGAGGTGCCCGCCGATCGAGATGCCCGGGATGGCCAGCGTCATCGCGAGGTTGATGAGGATCAGGACCATCGCCTGTCCCATCAGCGATCCGGTCGCGAGGTACTCGAGGATCAAGAGGGCTCCGATCAACCCGAAGATCGCGCCCGACGCGCCGACCGTGACTGCGGCCGCCGAGCTGAGCCAGAGCGCGCCGGCCGATCCGGCAAGGCCCGAGACGAAGTAGACGAGCAGAAACCTCGGCGTCCCGAGAGCCTGCTCGACGATGGTGCCGAGCCAGAAGAGCGCGAACATGTTGAAGAGCAGGTGGAGCAAGCTGCCGTGCAGGAACATCGCCGTCACGAGCCGCCACCAGTCACCGTTCGAGACTGCGTATCCCTGGAGCACCCAGTCGTAGAACAGCTTTCCTCCCGGGAGGTTGATCCCGCCTCCCTGCGTGGCCGTGATCATGTAGATGACGACGTTGATCGCGATCAACGCCATCGTCGCGGGAGCCGCGAGAGCGCGCGTCGTGCGGCGCATGTTCTGCACGGTGCGGGCGGCGGCGGGCTTGGTCGCACCGGCGCTCGCGTGATCCGGGCAGCGGATCCCGACAGGCGCGAAGGTCATGCAGTCCTCGCAGATCGGCCGGCCGCATTCCGAGCACGAAACCAGGGTCTCGCGACCGGGATGGCGGTAGCAATGGGGCGTGTCCGACATGGACGGCTAGCGTAGCGACGTGCACGTTCACGTCGCCTTTACGCCGGACGAGGCTGCGGCCGCCCCGACGGGCGTCGTGATCGACGTGATCAGGGCCACATCGACGATCTGCCAGGCGCTTGCTTCCGGCTATGAGCGCGTCTGGTGCGCGGCCGAGGTCGACGATGCTCGCGCCCTTGCGGCGCCCGATGTGACGCTCGGCGGCGAGCGCCTCGGCGTGCGAATCGAGGGATTCGATCTCGGTAACTCTCCGCGCGAGTACCTCGCCGTGCGCACGCCCACGCTGGCCATGTCCACGACGAACGGGACGCGCGCGATCGTCACCGCGGTGGAACGGTGCGAGCGGGTGCTGATCGCCTCGCTGCTCAACCTCGATGCCGTTGTCGAGGCGGCGCGTAGCCACGGAGACGATGTGGCGGTCTTCTGCGCCGGCGTGAAGGGCTCGTTTGCGCTCGACGACAGCTACGTAGCGGGCCGAATCGCCTCGGGGCTCGGTGATGCGGATCGCAGCGACGCGGCTGAGGCCGCAGTTCGGCTTGCCGCGTCGTATCCGACCGCCGACGAGGCATTTCGTGCCTCGCGGAGCGGCCGTAACCTGATCAACAATGGCCCCGAGCTCGAGGCTGACATCGCGTATTGCGCGCGTGAGAGCGTGCTCACCGTCGTCCCGCGATTCGTCGGGATGCACGGCGTCGCTGCCGAGATCCGAACCGGAGTGATGCGATAGCCCGTCTCGGCGTTCCGGCGCTTCTCCGCGAAAGCGGGACGTTCAGGCGCTACTGGGGCGCCCATACCGTCTCGCTCTTCGGCGACACGATCACGCTGCTCGCCTTGCCGCTCGTGGCGGTGCTGACCCTCGATGCGAGTGCCGCGCAGATGGGATACCTGACTGCGGTCGGACTGGCGCCGAACCTGTTGCTCGCGCTGCATGCCGGCGTCTGGGTCGACCGTTGGGCCCGCCGGCGGCTGGTGATGATCGCGGCAGATCTTGGTCGGGCCCTGCTGCTCGTCTCGGTGCCGGTCGCGTACGCCTTCGGCGCCCTCACGTTCGCCCAGTTGCTCGTCGTCGCATTCGCAGCGGGGGCGCTGAGCGTTCTCTTCGCGGTCTCAGATGCCTCGCTCTTCGTCTCGATCGTTCCTCGGGACAGATTCGTCGAGGGCAGCTCGCTCCTCAACGGCAGCCGCGCGTTCTCGTACGTGGCCGGGCCGAGCACCGCCGGACTGCTCGTGCGAGCGCTGTCGGCACCCGCGGCGCTCGTCGTGGATTCTCTGACCTTTCTCTGCTCGGCTGCGCTGCTCTCTCGGATCGCACCGCAGGAAGCGCCCCCAGACACGGAGGGAGGCGGAATGCGGACGGGCATCCGCTTCGTCGTCGGCTCGTCGATCGTTCGCCCGATGTTGCTTGCAACCGCAACGATCAACTTCTTCAACTTCGTCTTCTGGGCTCTCTTCGTTCTCTACGCGACGCGGTCGCTCGGCGTGGGAGCGGGGGCGCTCGGGCTCGTGCTCGGGGTCGGCGCGGTGGGCGGCTTGATCGGTTCGGTGGTCGCCACTCCGCTTGCCCGGAGAATCGGTCTCGGGCCCAGCCTCGTGGTCGGCTGCGTGCTGTTTCCGGCACCTCTCCTGCTCGTCCCGCTCGCCTCGGGATCGCAGCGCACGATTCTGGCACTGCTCTTCCTGGCCGAGTTCGGCTCGGGATTCGGGGTGATGCTGCTGGACATCAGCGCAGGCGCCATCTTCGCGTCCGTCATCCCGCACGAGCTGCGCTCGCGCGTGGCGGGCGCGTACATCTTCGCGAACTACGGCGTGCGGGTGCTCGGCGCGCTGGCCGGCGGCTGGCTCGGCGCCAGCCTCGGCCTGCGGCCGACGCTATGGATTGCAACCGTCGGAGCGGTCGCCGGTGTTCTCTGGCTGCTGCCGTCGCCGGTGCCGCGCATCCACACGCTGCCGGAGCCGGAGTCGGCGGCCTAGGATCGATCCATGACCAGCGAAGCGCGCGCCGGGCAGGGGCTCTCGTTCGGAGCGGTCGCAGAGGCCTACGAACGTGCCCGCCCTGGGTATCCGGAGAATGCGGTGCGCTGGCTCACGGGTGAAGAGCCGCTTGACGTCGTCGACCTCGGCGCCGGCACGGGCAAGTTGACGCGTTCTCTCGTGGCGCTCGGTCACACGGTGGTGGCGGTCGAGCCCCTGCCGGACATGATCGCGCAGCTCCGCGCCGCCGTTCCCGAAGCGACTCCCGTCGAGGGTGGGGCGGAAGCGATCCCGCTTGCGACCGCGAGTGCCGACGTCGTGACGGTTGCGCAGGCGTTCCACTGGTTCGATCACGGGCCCGCACTCTGCGAGATTGCGCGGGTGCTGCGTCCTGGAGGCCGGCTCGCGCTCGTCTGGAACGTGCGCGACGAGAGCGAGGAGTGGGTCGCCGGATTGAGTGACGCGATGGTGGGCAGGACGGGAATCGATGCGGGTACGGCCGAGCCGATCGACACGAGCGGGTTGTTCGGGCCGGTAGAGCACGCGGTCTTCGGGCCACACGTTCAGGAGATCGACCGGGAGACGCTGCAGGAGCTCGTGCTGTCCCGGAGTTACTGCGCTGTCCTCTCCGAAGAGGAGCGTGCGCCCGTGTTACAGAAGGTCGACGCTCTGTTCGAAGCGCATGCCCGGGACGGCATCGTGCGACTCCCGTACCTGGCCGAGTGCTTTCGCGCCGTCAGGCTCTAGTACGGCCTGCGTTCTTCGACGAGCTCGCAAAGCTCTCCGTCCGGCATACGGAAGTGCGTGTAGCGCCAGCGGGCATTCTCGTTGATGCCGTCGGTCTCGACGCCGACTGCGTGCAGCTCCGCGATCGCGAGGTCGAGATCGCCCACGACGAAGCCGATCGTGCGCTCGGCCTCTTCCTCTATTGCGTGCGCCACCGCGAAGACATCGCCGTTTCCCGCTTCGAAGAGCTCGGCTCCGACGCCGTCCACCGCGATCGGTCTCAGCCCGAGCACGTCCTGGAGGAAAGAGGTCGTCTCCGCGTGCGCCGGGGTGTGGCTGCCGACGAAGCCGATGCCGCGTACGTCCATGACCTCAGCGCCTTCGCTCGAGTCTGAGTCGGAGCTCCGACATAGGGGAAAGACTGTCACCTTGACACACGAACATATGTTCGTATATAACAGAGAGTCCTGTGATTGCCTGCCTCCTCATCCCGGGATTTGCGCTGCGGGCCGCTTTGCGCTCCCGGCCGAGGCTCGCGCTCGTGCCGGCAGCGCTTGCGCCGGAGCCGGGTCAGGAGGCGCTCGTCGGGCCGATCACGGCGGCTGCCGAGGCTGCTGGAGTGCAGGTGGGCATGCGGATGGGGGAAGCGCTCGCAACCTGTCCCGAGCTCGTGCTGATCGAACAGGATCCGGCTGCGGTCGAGCAGGAGTGGGAGGGGGTACTGCGTCGGTTGGAAGGCGCAGGCTTCGCAGTCGAGTCGACCGAGCCGGGTCTCGTCACATTCGAGACCGGCGGCGTCGAGCGGCTCTACGGCGGGGTGGAGGCAGCGCTCGCGAAGGCGCTCGCCTCTGTCGGATCTGTCTGGGACCCGCGTGCCGGCGCGGGTGGTCGCCGCTTCGTCGCTCTGGCCGCAGCGAGCGTGGCCCGTCCCGGGCAGGCAGTGATCGTCGAGGGGAAGGAGGAGCAGGGCTTTCTGGAACCGCTCCCGCTCTCGCTGCTGCCGCTCCCGCCGAACCGGTACGCCGACCTGGAAGGGCTCGGGGTGCGTCGGCTCGGCGAGTTGGCGTCGCTTCCCGGCGGCGCCGTCGAGGAGCGGCTGGGGCCAGAGGGGAAGCGGGCGTGGAGCCTCGCAGGCGGGGATCGTGATGCTCGACCAACCCGTGTGCGTGGGCGATCGCCTGCGGCAGAGCTGGCGGAGGCCCTCTCCTTCCCCGAGGCGGTCGCGAACGAGCTGACGCTGCGACGCGCATTCGGGGCGCTGCTCGACCGGCTGCTCGCACGGCCGGAGCGGGCGGGGCGGCCGCTGCGCAAGGTGGCGGTGTCGGCCCGGCTCGTCGGCGGCGGCTCGTGGCGGCGGGCGACGACGTTGCGTGAGGCAACCGCGGAGCGCAACCGGCTGCGGGCAGCGCTCGGGCCCAAGCTGCTCGAGATCCCGGCTCCGGTGACGGAGTTGCGGCTAGAGGCGGTGGAGCTCGCAGACCACGTCGGGAATCAGCTCGCACTCGTTGCTCCCGAAGGAGAGGAAATGAGCGGACGGCTGCGCGAAGGGTTGCGGCAGGTGAGGGCCAGTACCGGCACGGGCTCGGTGTGTGCGGTGGTGGAGGTGGCGCCGTGGTCGCGGATCCCGGAAGCGCGTGCGCTCGTCGTGCCTCGCGACATGTGATGCGGGCGGGCCTGTAGGTGAGCGCCGTTGGTGGATCATGGGCCAGCCGCCCGCATGCGCTTGCACGCTCGGCCGCCGGGCGCCTCAACGCTCCTCGCCCGGCGCTCGTGGAAGCCGGTGTCGACGGCACTCCCGGTGTGGTCAATCGCCAGCACGTTGCCTGCGTGCGTGAGGAGTGGCGCGTCGTCGATCGCTGGTGGACGGAGGAGCCGGTTGACCGCCGCTACTACGAGGTCGTGCTCGAGTCGGGCCAGAACGTGTGCGTCTACCGCGACCGCGAGCGCGGCTGCTGGTTCACGCAGAGGGCATGACTCACGCTGAAAGCGCCTCCGGCGGCACCGCATGATCCTGGCCGAGCGCCTCGTAGGCGAGCGCCTCCCATTCGCCTGCCTGCGCCGGCGGCACCACCACCCACTGCCGAAATGCCTCACCTTTGCCGGACGGATCGAAGAGGTGCGCGCCCGGCACGGCGAGAGCGCGTCGATGCAGGTCCGGATCGGTCAGCTTGAACACCATCCCCTGACCGGAGAGCCCGAACACGACCTTGCCGGCGCGCTTCACGCACGGCATCCCGAACACCTTCCCTGCCCGCGCATTCTCATGCCAGGCGCAGATTGCGTCGACGATGTCGTCGTAGCGCTCGCGGGCGTCCACGCACCAACGATAAGGCGCGGTGGATGACGTACGTCGAGCTCCACTGTCACTCGTCGTACTCGTTCCTCGACGGTGCGTCACTGCCGGAGGAACTTGCTGCCCGCGCCGCCGAGCTCGGCTACCCGGCGCTCGCACTCACCGACCATGACGGTGTCTACGGCTCGCTCGAGTTTGCCCTCGCCGCCAAAGATCTCGGGGTGCGGCCGATCACGGGTGCCGAGGTGACACTTGGCGGTGAAGCCCACGTGACGCTCCTCGTAGAGACGAGTCAGGGCTATGCCAACCTGTGTCGCATCCTCACGGCGGCCCATGCGGGAACCCGTCAACCCGGCCGGGAGGATCGCGAGCCGCTCGCTCCGTCCGTGAGCCAGGACGTCGTCGAGGAGCACTCGGAAGGCCTGGTCTGCCTCTCCGGCTGCGCCCGTAGCGGCCTCGCTGTCCACGATCCGCGCGCCACAGCGCGGCTCGCCCGCGCATTCGGCCGCGAGCACTTCTTCGTCGAGCTGCAACGGCCCTTTTCCCGCGGCGACATCCGCCGCAACACGGCCCTCCGTGATCTCGCCGAGCACCTCGGTGTCGCCACGGTTGCCACCGGCAACATCCACGCGCACGCGCCTCGCCGCACGCTGCTGCAGGACACGCTCGTCGCGATCCGCTGCCGTACCTCGCTCGACGGCTCCGAGGAGGAACGCCGCGGCAACCGCGAGAGCGTTCTGCGCGCCCCCGCCGAGATGGCCGACCGCTTCGCCGGTATCGACTCCGCTGCTGCCGCTCGCACGGTCGAAATCGCGGAGCGCCTCGAGTTCGACATCACGCAGGAGCTCGGCTACCGCTACCCCGACTTCTCCGACGGCACCGAACCGGCGCTTGGACAGCTCGCCGAGATCTGCAACGACGCCTTCGCCGACCGCTACTCCCCAAGTGACAAAGTGTTACTAGCGAGGGCCCGCGCCCGCCTCGAGGGCGAGCTCGCGCTGATCGACGAGCTCGATCTGGCCGGGTTCTTCCTGCTCCACTGGGAGGTGCTCGAGTTGGCGCGGGAGTGCGCTCTGCAGGTGCGCGGACGCGACTCGCCTCGCCGCTTTCTGCCACCCGGCCGTGGGCGCGGCAGTTCGGTCGGCTCGATCGTCTGTTACCTCACCGGCCTCTCGCACGTCGATCCGGTCGCGAACGAGCTTTCGCTCGGCCGTTTCCTCAACCGCGAGCTGGCCTCGGTCCCGGATATCGACCTCGACTTCCCCCGCGACATTCGCGAGAAGCTGATCGTCGCCGTCACGGAGCGGTACGGCAACGAGCATGCCGCTCTCGTCGCGAGCTTTGCCACCTACCGCTCGCGAGGTGCAATCCGCGATGTCGGCAAGGCGCTCGGGCTACCGCAGACAGAGCTGGAGCGGCTCGCCCGGCTCAGCGACGGGTGGGATGCCTCGCGCATCGCCGAGGAGGTGGCGAGCCTTCCGGACGCCGAGCGCAAGCTCGTCTCGAAGCGGTGGCGCGCCTTCCAGTTCCTCACGGCAGAGATCGCGGGCTTGCCGCGACACATCTCCCAGCACCCGGGCGGCATGGTGATCTCGTCGCGCCCGCTGATCGATCTCGTCCCGGTACAGCCCGCTGCGATGGCCGGACGCCAGCTTTGCCAGTGGGACAAGGACTCGTGCTCCGACGCAGGCTTCCTCAAGATCGATCTGCTCGGGCTCGGGATGCTCTCCGCCGTCGAGGACTGCGTGGAGAAAATCGCGGAGATCTACGGGGCGCCGATCGACCTCTCCCGCATTCCGCTCGACGACAAGGACGTGTTCGAGGAGATTCAGCGGGCGGACACGGTCGGCACCTTTCAGATCGAGAGCCGGGCCCAGATGCAGAGCCTGCTACGCACGAAGCCGGAGACCATGGACGACCTCACCGTGCAGGTTGCGCTCGTGCGGCCCGGCCCCATCCAGGGGAAGGCGGTGCACCCCTACATCGAGCACCGGCGGCGGCTGCGCGAGGACCCGACGTTTGTCTACCCGGTCGACCATGAGTCGCTGCGGGAACCGCTCAGCTCGACGCTCGGCGTCGTCGTCTTCCAGGATCAGGTTCTCGACGTGGCGATCACGCTTGCCGGATTCACCGTGGGGGAAGCGGAGGGCCTGCGTCGCGCGATGAGCCGCAAGCGCAGTCGCGCCGCGCTCGAGTCGCACCGGGTGAGGTTCAACGAGGGCGCCGTACGCAACGGCGTCGACGCGAAGGTCGCGGACCTCGTCTACGACAAGCTCGTCGGCTTCTCCGGCTTCGGTTTCCCGAAGTCGCATGCGGCCGCATTCGGGCTGCTCGCCTACCAGTCGCAATGGCTGCGCCACCACTATCCGGCCGAGTTTCTCTGCTCGCTGCTGAACGCCCAGCCGATGGGCTTCTACCCGCCGGCGAGCCTCGTGCGCGACGCCCAGCGGCGCGGGGTGGAGGTGCTCTCTCCCGACGTGAACCTGAGCGAGGCCGGGTGCTCGCTCGTCGCCGCCGGTGCCCCCGAGCCTTGTGACGAATTGTCACAAGCATCGCAGGCAGTGCGCGTCGGCCTCACGTATGTGGAGTCGGTCGGAGAGGACGATGCCGCGGCTCTCGTGTCAGAGCGCGGTGCGAACGGGCCGTACCGGGACGTCGGCGATCTCGCCCGGCGGGTGACGCTCTCGAGGGATGGGCTCGTGGCACTCGTCGAAAGTGGGGCGTGCGATGGGTTCGGCCCGCGACGACGCGATCTCCTCTGGGAGCTAGGGCTCGCGATCCGGCCGGCGTCGGTCCCGGGGACACAGGGCACGGCAAAGCAGCTCACGCTCGCGCTCGACCCCACGGCAGCAACGCCGGCTCTTCGCGAGCTCACGCCCTGGGAGCGAATGGCAGCCGACTATCGCCGCACGGGCCTGTCGGTAGGCATCCATCCGCTCGTGCTGCTGCGCCCGCATCTGCCCGAGGGAACGCTCTCGAGCGACGAGCTCCACCGTTCGCCCCACGGGTCGAAGGTGGCCTATGCCGGCCTCGCGATCGCAAGACAACGACCTTCGACGGCAAAGGGGATCGTGTTCATGCTGCTCGAGGACGAGTACGGCCAGGTCAACCTGATCGTCCCGAAGAACGTCTACGAACAGCATCGCGCGATCGTCCGTAACGAGCCGCTCCTGCTGGCGCACGGCCGCTACGAGCGGGTGGGCGAGAACCGGAACGTCCTCGTCAGCTCGGTCGAGACGCTTGGGGCGCTGGCCCGCCGGGTCGCGGAGCTCGACGTCGGTGCCGCCCTCCCTCGCGCGCACCATTTCGGGCACCGCTGAGGAGGATGCCGCGATGGAAGAGCATATCGCGGCATCCTCCTCAGCATGTTTCTGCACGCTTCGCGTGATCCTGAAGCCGGGAACCTGCGGTTCCCTGTGAGCCCTCCCTTCTCATGGGCTGCGCTGCTCTGTTCTCAGCCGACGAGAAACCCGCCGACGACCGGTGGGCCGGTCAGACGGTGTGGGCGACCTCCTCTGGGCTGACTCCGCGCCGCGGGCTCAGTTGACGGCGTCGCCGGCGACGCGGCGGATTTCTTCGAGCGTCGTGATCCCGGCGGCCGCTAGGCGCACGCCGTCCAGGCGGAGCGTGATCATCCCCTGCGAGACGGCCATTGCCTCGATCTCGCGGGTCGGTGCACCCACGAGCAACGCGATCTCGTCGGTCATCGGCAGCACTTCGAACAGCGGCACGCGTCCGCGGTAGCCGGTATCGCCACACTCCGAGCAGCCGACGGCCTTGTAGAAGCCGAGCCCGCTCTCGGCGTCCCGGATGCGGAGCGCCCGGACCAGTTCGGGATCGGGCGTCGCCGGCTCGCAGCAGTGCTGGCAGACACGCCGCGCGAGCCGCTGGCCGATGACGCAGTTGAGTGACGTGGCAAGGATGCTGTGCTCGATCTGCATGTCGGTCAGCCGCTGGATCGCCGAGGCAGCAGTCTGAGCGTGGAGGGTTGTGAGCACGAGGTGGCCCGTCATCGCCGCACGAAAGGCGATCTGGGCCGTCTCCTCGTCACGCACCTCGCCGACGAGCAAGACGTCCGGATCGGAGCGAAGCACGGTGCGGAGGCCGCTTGCGAACGTGAGACCTGCTCGCGGGTTGACCTCGATCTGGTCGAGGCCGGCAGCGCGGTACTCGACCGGATCCTCGATCGTGGTCAGCTGGCGATCCGGCGTGTTGAGCGTCTGCAGGCAGGTGTAGAGCGTCGTCGTCTTGCCCGACCCCGTCGGGCCGACGACCACGACGGCGCCGAACGGCTGCGAGATCGCGCGCTCGAGAGCCGCCTTGCTCGAGGGGTGCATGCCCAGTGCGTCGAGCGAGTCGGGCGCCTCGCCCTGCGAGAGGATCCGGAGGGTGACCTTCTCGCCGTGGGTTGTCGGCAGGATCGCGATGCGCACGTCGATCGACTCCTGACCACGCTTGATCGAGACTCGCCCGTCCTGCGGGGCGCGCCGCTCGGCGATGTCGAGGCCACCCATGATCTTGAGCCGGCTCGAGACCGCGCTGGCCTGGGTGCCGGCGATTGAGGTCAGCTCACGCATGACGCCGTCGACGCGGACGCGAACGAACAGACGCCGCTGCTGCGGCGTGAAGTGGATGTCAGAGGCGCCGAGATCGAGTGCCTTCGAGATCGCGCGATTGATGAAGACGACCGCGGGGGTGTCGTGGTTGAGGTCGAGGACGGTCGCGTCGTCCTCGGTCTCCTTGGCGTCGGTGACGACGTCCTCGATCGAGACTGTCGCGTTGTCGTGGAGCTTTGTGATCGCGGCCTCGATCGCATCGGGTGCAGAGACACAGACGCGCACCGGCATGCCGAGGGCGAGCCGCAGCTCATCCGAGAACATCACGTTGGTCGGATCGGCGACCGCGACGAGGACATAGCCGTCGTCCAGGAGGCGGATTGGCAGCGCTCGATAGCGGCGTGCCAGGTTCTCTGGCAGCAGCAGCGCCACCTCGACCTCGATCGACGGCACGTCGAGCTCGACATAGTCGAGCTCGTGCTGCTCGGCGAGCACGCGCGAAACAGCGGCGCGAGTCGCGAAGTTGTTGTTGACGAGGATGTCACCCAGCCGCAACTCCGGCTTCAGTTGCTTCTCCTCGAGCGCGAGCTCGAGCTGCGCCGGCGTGACGGCACCGTCGCGCACGAGGAGCGTCCCGAGGGCCGGCCACGGGTTTCTGGCGGCTTCCATGAGGGGTGTATCGGCAGCCGTGCTCCCTGAGTTGAGGGACACCGGGTAGAGGTGTGGCGCGGCCGGTGCTATCCTCCGGGCACCGCATTTCACTGTTTGACGAAATGGGCGCGAGGCGCCCATTTTTGTTGAGGAGACACGGGTCAGACGAGGGGCACAGAGTTGGCCGACATGCTCGCAACCGAACGAAAACTCTCCCGGGAGATCGCTCCTGCGGTCGAGCACGCCGTTCCCGGCGTCGAGGTCCTGGCGGTCGAACTGCTCTCGCCGAGCCGGTTTTGCGTGTACGTCGATCACGCCGAAGGCGTCGACCATGCGTTGTGCGCGCGCGTTTCGGGGATTCTCGCCGCCTACCGCGAGTCGTACACGATCGACGTTTCGTCTCCAGGGCTCGATCGCCCGCTCCGCACGCCGGCGCACTTTCGCGCGGCCGAGGGGCATGAGGTCCAGATTCGGACGGCCGGCGCGATCGCCGGCAAGCAACGCTTTCGCGGCACGGTCGTCGCCGCAACGGAACGGAGCCTGCGGGTCGCCACGGGCGGCACGGAGCTCGACATCCCGTACGAGCAGCTCGTGCGGGCCAACCTGATCGACGAGGGATAGGTGAGGTCATGAGCCAGGAGATCATGGAAGGCATTCGCACGATCGAGCGCGAGAAGGGCATCGAGACGGGCACGCTCGTCGCGGCGCTCGAGGACGCGCTTCTTGCCGCGTACAAGAAGACCCCGGGCGCATCGCGCCACGCCGAGGTGATCCTCGACGACCAGGGTGACTTCCGCGTGTTCTCGATCGAGATTCCCTCTGATCTCGAGGAGCGGCTCGTCGACGAGGCACGAGAGGCGGCGATCGACGAGCTGGAGCGGATCGAGGAGGAGACGGGCGAGCGCCAGCACACGCTGATCACAGACGCCGATCTCGAGC
Source organism: uncultured Thermoleophilia bacterium (assembly GCA_963829285.1). GTDB lineage: Bacteria > Actinomycetota > Thermoleophilia > Gaiellales > Gaiellaceae > Gaiella. The sequence goes on from CAWHHW010000005.1 coordinate 854,858, forward strand.
TCGACTGGTCGCAGGTTCCCGACGATCTGATGGTGCGCGCCGATGCGACGCCGGAAGGGTTCGGCCGCATCGCAGCAATGACCGCGAAGCAGGTCATCCAGCAGCGCATCCGCGAGGCCGAGCGGGCGATGATGTACGACGAGTACATCGACCGCCAGGGCGAGGTCGTGACCGGCATCGTCCAGCAGGCCGGCGATCGCAACAACGTGCTCGTCGATCTCGGCAAGGTCGAAGCGCTGCTTCCGCGCTCCGAGCAGGTCGACGGTGAGCGCTACGAACAGGGCTCGCGCATCAAGGCCGTGATCACCGAGGTTCGGTCGGGCACGAAGGGCCCGCAGGTGATTCTCTCCCGCCGCGATCCCGAGTTGATCAAGACGCTGTTCGAGCTCGAGGTACCCGAGATCGCCGACGGTCTCGTCGAGATACGTGGCGTCGCGCGCGAGCCGGGCTATCGCTCGAAGATCGCAGTCGAGTCGCACACGCAGGGCGTCGATCCGGTCGGAGCGTGCGTCGGCCCGCGAGGCTCGCGCGTCCGCATGGTCGTGTCGGAGCTGCGCGGCGAGAAGATCGACATCATCCCGTGGAACACAGAGCCTGCGCGCTTCGTGGCGAAGGCTCTGTCGCCGGCGCGCGTGCGCGAGGTCTACATCGACGACGACACGAGAGAAGCGACCGTTGTCGTCCCGGACGACCAGCTCGCGCTCGCGATCGGCAAGGAAGGCCTGAACGCACGCCTCGCGGCACGCCTGACCGGCTGGAAGGTCGATATCCAGTCCGACACCGAGTTCGCCCAGGCCGAGGCCGAGGCAGCGTACGCCGGCGAGGACGACACCCAGGAGTTCTCAGGCCGCTGCTCAGCGATGCTGTCGAACGGCAAGCGCTGCCCGAACGCTGCGTTGCCGGGCTCGCACTACTGCGGCGTCTCCGCCCACCAGGCGCTGCACGGAACGGTTCCTCCGGTCGCGATGCTCGACGACGACTGACGACGTCTGACGGAGGTCGACGAGGTCGAAGCCGAGACCGTGATCGTGGAGGCAGCCGCCGAGCCCGAGGAGGCTGCGACCGCGGAGATCGTCGTCGTCGCAGTCGAGGAGGACGAGTCAGCTGACGCGTGACCGCCGCGCCGGAGAGAACGTGTGTCGGCTGCGGTCGCAAGGCGCCGCAGGTCGGACCTCGTGCGCTTCGGCTCGGTCGACGGTCGGCTGACGATCGGTCGCACGATTCCGGGACGGGGCGCGTACACGTGCCGGCGGCTCGCCTGCTTCGAGCGGGCCGTCGCCTCGCGCGGCTTCAACCGGGTGCTGCGCCACACAATGCTCGTCGAGCCGGAGCTCGCGCGCCACTACACTGACAGCTGATGGCCGACGGTCCCAACAAGCCAAATCGCCCGATCCGCCCGCGCGGAGGCCCTTCCGGGCGCAAGCGCCGGGTCGTGATCGACGGCGGCAGCACGCGCGGTCGCGACGGTCGCCAGGCGCGCGATCGCGGTGCGACCGTCCAGGCGCCGCAGCCCCGGCAGGCGCCGGTTGCGGCTCCGACCGGGCCCGTCACCGTTCAGTCGGGCGTCAGCGTCAAGGATCTCTCTGCAGCCCTCGGCATCACGGTGGCGCAGATCATCAAGATCATGATGGGTTTCGGCGAGATGGTCACCATCACGCAGTCGCTCAGCGACGACTCGGTCGAGGCCATCGCTCTCGAGGTCGAGCGCGAGGTCGTGATCAAGCACGCGGCCGACGACGACACGGAGCCGGAGATCTTCGAGGACACCGAGGACGATCTGGCGCTCGCCCGCCGGTCGTGACGATCATGGGTCACGTCGATCACGGCAAGACCACGCTTCTCGACGCGATCCGCGAGACGTCCGTCGTCGACACCGAGGCGGGCGGGATCACCCAGCACATCGGCGCCTACCAGGCGGTCGCGGACGGCCGGAGGATCACGTTCCTCGACACGCCAGGCCACGAGGCGTTCACTGCCATGCGCGCCCGCGGTGCGAAGGTGACGGACATCGCGATCCTGGTCGTTGCGGCCGACGACGGCGTCATGCCGCAGACCCGCGAGTCGATCTCCCATGCACGTGCGGCCGGTGTGCCCATCGTCGTCGCCATCAACAAGATCGACGTTCCGAACGCGAACCTCGACCGCGTCCGCTCGGAGCTCGCAGCCGAAGGGCTGCAGCCCGAGGAGTGGGGCGGCACGACGCAGTTCGCAGAGGTCTCGGCCAAGCAGAAGCTCAATCTCGACGAGTTGCTCGAGAAGCTGCTGCTCGTCGCCGACGCCGAGCTCGACCTGCGCGCGAATCCCTCCGCTGACGCGTCCGGCCCGATCGTCGAGTCGCGCCTCGACGTCGGCCGCGGCCCGGTCGCGACGATGCTCGTCCACCGCGGGCACGTTGCGAGTGGGCGACGCGATCGTCGCCGGTGACGCCTCCGGCAAGGTACGCGCGCTCTACGACTATCTCGGCGAGAAGGTGAAGGAGGCCCGCCCGGGCGAGCCCGTCGAGATCCTCGGCTTCGACCGACCGCCGCCTGCCGGCGAGCTGGCCAGGGTCGTCGAGCACGAGCGGCAGGCCAAGGATCTCGCCCAGAAGCGAGCGGAGCGCCTGCGACGGGAGCAGCTCGCGCAGCGCTCGAAGCGCGGTGTCTCGCTCGAGAGCCTGTTCACCCAGCTGCAGGAAGGTGTCGTCCAGGACCTCAACATCGTTCTCAAGGGCGACGTGCAGGGCTCGGTCGAGGCGCTGCTCGGCGAGCTCGGCAAGATCCAGCATTCCGAGGTGCGCGTGAACGTGATCCACACCGGCGTCGGCGGGATCACCGAGAACGATGTCAACCTCGCCTCGGCTTCGAACGCGCTCGTGATCGGCTTCAACGTGCGGCCGAGCGCCGAGGCGCGCGCGCTGGCCGAGCGCGAGGGCGTCGACATCCGCACCTACCGCGTCATCTACCAGCTCACCGACGAGATCCAGCAGGCGCTCGTCGGGATGCTCTCGCCGGTGCAGACCGAGGAGACGATCGGCGAGGCGCAGGTTCGCGCGCTGTTCAAGGTCTCGCGTCTCGGCACGATCGCGGGCTGCATGGTCACGAACGGCGTCGTCCGTCGCAACGCGCAGGTGCGCGTCGTGCGCGACGGCACGGTGATCTACGACACGTCGATCTCGCAGCTGAAGCGCTTCAAGGACGATGCGCGCGAGGTGGCCGAGGGATTCGAGTGCGGCATCCTGCTCGATGGATACAACGACCTCAAGGAAGGCGACATCCTCGAGGCGTACGAGACGCGCCAGGTCGAGCGCACGGATCTCGACGAGCCGGCGCCGGCTCCGCGCCCGGTGGCCGTGGCGGAGACGCCACCTGCCGACGCAGACGCAGACGACGACGCGTGACCCCGTCGGCCGTTTCGGCCGTCAGCGGTTCAACAGGACTTGACGAGCTTCGCGAGCGCGGCCGCGCGGGCGCGGTAGCCGTCGGCCGTGGGGTGGACGCCGTCGCTCCGAACCACCCCGGGTGTGCGGCGGCGAGCGCCTGCCAGTCGAAGACTCGGAAGTTCGAGGTCGTCATCGCGATGTGCTCGCAACACGCGGTTGTAGCCGTCGTACGAGACGCCGTTGTACGGGGGCCTGACAACCGTCGACCAGATGACGCAGCGGTTTCGGCCCGCTGTCGCGACGATGTGGCGGACATCCTTCGCGAACGCCGTCACAGCACCGGGGTCGTCGTTCGCGCCGAGGCTGATCACGAGCACGCGCGGCAGCGACGAGCTGAGCGACCGCACGGCGCCTGGCGCCTCGTCTGCGTGCCGGCCGATGCTCGCCGACTCGGTGATCGACCAGCCGGGCAGGAACGACGAGAGGTACAGGCCGGTGCCGACCGTCAGCGAGTCGCCGTAGTGGAGCACGGTTCGCGGCGCTCCCGCAGCGGCGGGAGCCGCTGCCGAGGTGACGAGCGGCAGGGCCAACACGGTCAGCGCCAGCACGAGAACGCGAGCCATGGAGTCACCGTACCGCCCGTTCACGCGAACCCCTTCCCGTTCGAACAGAATCCGAACGACCGCTGCGACCGCTTCAATAGTGCCTGTGGCGACGGGGTTCATCGGCATCTACACGTTCGAGCTCCACTTCCCGGAGAGCCACTCGCTGAAGGAGAAGCGGATGCATCTGCGCTCGGTCAAGGCGCAGCTGGCGAACCGCATCGCGTGCTCGATCGCGGAGGTCGACCACCATGACGTGTGGCAGCGAACGCGCCTGACGCTCGCGTGTGTCGCGCGAGAAGCGGGGGAGGCCGATCGGCTTCTCGACGAGGCCGAGCGGTGGCTCAGCGGCCAGGAGTTCGAGCTGCTCGTCCACGAGCGGGATCTCGTGACCCTCGATGACTAGGCATACGAAGAGTTCCTCGCGCTCACCACGGATGCGCCGGGTCGACGAGTCGATCAAGGCGGTCGTGTCGGAGACGATCCCGTCGTTGAAGGATCCGCGGGTCGGGTTCGTCACCGTGACGGGGGTCGACACGACATCCGACCTGGCGCAGGCCACTGTGTGGCTGAGCGTCTACGGAGGCGAGAAGCAGCGGCGGGCGACGCTCGCTGCGCTCGAGAGTGCCGCCGGCCTGCTCCAGGCGCGCGTCAATCAGGAGCTTCATCTCCGCCGCACTCCCCAATTGCTCTTCCAATACGATCAATCGGTCGAGCACGGCGTCCGGATGACGAAGCTGATCGACGAGCTCGATCCTGGCCCGGAAGAGACGAGCGATGACGCAGACGAATGAGATGAACAGCGTCGTCGAGGTCCTGCAGGCGGGCGATCGCTTTCTCGTCACCTCGCACGAGAACCCGGACGGCGACGCGCTCGGGTCGCTGCTCGCGATGCACCTGGCGCTCGTCGCGGCCGGCAAGGACAGCGTGATGGTGCTCGGCGGGGCGGCGCCGCTCCCCGGCGAGTACGGGTTTCTCGAGCTTCCGTCCCTCGGGCTGCTGCGTGAGGTACCGGCACGACGCGTCGGATCGGGTTCTGGTCGCGGTCGACTGCGCCCAGGAGACGCGGCTCACGGACGAGCGGTTGCTCGAGTCCGCGGTGCTCGTGAACATCGACCACCATCACGACAACACGCGCTTCGGAACCACGAATCTCGTCGTCGCCGAGGCTTCGTCGACGGCCGAGGTGTTGGCGGACGTGTTCGCCGGGCTCGGCGTCGCTCTGACAGCCGATATCGCCCAGGCGCTCTACACGGGGCTCGTCACGGATACCGGGCGGTTTCAGTACTCGAACACGACGCCGAAGGCACTGCGGCTCGCGGCCGAATTGCTCGAGGCAGGTGCCGACGCCCAGGGTGTGTTCCAGAGCGTGTACGAGTCGATGCAGTTCGCAAAGTTGAAGCTGCTCGCGCGGGCGCTCGAGCGGGCCGCGCTGTACGAGCAAGGGCGCGTCGTCGTCTCGTACCTGCTTCGTGGCGACTTCGCCGACGTCGGCGCGGTGGAGCCGTACTCGGAAGGGATCATCGACGTTCTCCGCGCAGTCGAAGGGGCCGAGCTCGCGGCCCTGATTCGCGAGCCACCACGCGACGGGAGTCCGCTTGCGGAAGATCTCGCTCCGATCCTCGACCGACCGGGTCGATGTCTCCGCGATCGCCCGGAAGTCGAACGGCGGCGGCCACCGGCAGGCTGCCGGTTTCTCGAGCGATCTCTCGATCGACGAGATCACGTCCTTCATCGTGGCCGAGTTCGCCGCCCCAGGCGAGCGCGCCTGAGCCGGGCCACGGCTGCGATGGCGATACCGAAGGCCCTCGAACCGACCGGCGTGATCCTGGTCGACAAGCCCGCGGGGCCGTCGTCGTTCGCTGTCCTGGCCGGCGTCCGTTCTCGCACGGGTGCGAAGACAGGGCACGCAGGCACGCTCGATCCCTTCGCAACCGGGCTTCTGCTTTTGTTGTCCGGACGGGCAACTACGATGGCTTCATGCTTTGTCGGGTTGCCCAAGCGGTACCTCACCGAGGTCGACCTTGTCGCGGCGGACGACAACGGGCGATCCGGAGGGGGAGCTGCTCGAGTCGCACGATCCGCCCGGGGCGGAGGATCTCGAGGCCGCGCTCGTGAGCCTCCGCGGCGATGTCGAGCTCCCGATTCCGACGGCATCGGCCGTCAAGATCGGGGGTGAGCGCGCCTACCGCCTGCACCGGAAGGGGATCGTGGTCGAGATGCCTCTACGCCGGTCGCGCGTCGACGCGCTCGACGTCATCGCGTATACGGACGGCATCGCGACGCTCGATCTGCGTGTCAGCTCTGGCACGTACGTCCGGTCGATCGCCGATGCGCTCGGTGGCCACTGCGTGACGTTGCGGCGAACGGAAGTCGGGCCGTTCTCCGTCGACGAGGCAGACGCCGAGCGGGTGCTGGCCCTCGAGGACGCGCTGGGGCGGATCGGGCTGACCATGGCTGACGCCGAGACCGAACGGCGGCAGCGGAGCCTGGACGATGCACGGCGCGGCAAGGAGAAGCGTGAGCGTGCGGCCGCACGTGCTGGTGAGGACGAGGCGAGCCGGTGAAGATCGCTCACGCACCTGGCCAACTCGAACGCCAGCCGCGCGCGGTTGCGATCGGAACGTTCGACGGCGTGCATCGTGGCCATCAGAGCGTCGTGCGGGCGGCGATCGACTCGGGCCTCGCTCCGACAGTGATCACGTTCGACCCACATCCACGGCTCGCGCTCGGCAATCACGTCGAGCAGATCGCGACGCTCGAACGGCGGCTGGAGCTACTCGACGAGGTCGGAGTCGAGGCGACGCTCGTCGCGCCCTTCACGACCGAGCTGATGGCGCTCGAGCCGGAGGACTTCGCCGAGCGATACCTGAGGGCGATCGGGACCGAGGCAGTCGCCGCCGGGGACGATTTCCGCTTCGGTGCGCGCCGCCGCGGCGATCTCGAGCTGCTCGACCGGCTCGGCTTCGAGATCCTCGAGGTGGAGATGGTGCCCGACGTCTCGTCGTCGGCCGTTCGGCAGGCCCTGAAGGCGGGCGATGTCGTGGCTGCGGCGGGGATGCTCGGGAGGCCGTACGAGCTCGACGGCATCGTCGTGGCGGGCGATCAGCGCGGCGGCACGCTCGGGTATCCGACCGCCAACCTCGCACTCGAGCCGCAGCTCGGCTTCCCGCGCTACGGCATCTACGCCGGGTCGGCGCTCGGGCATCGCGCGGCCGTGTCGATCGGGACGAATCCGCACTACGGTGGCACCGAACGCCGGATCGAGCCGTACCTGCTCGACTTCGACGGCGATCTCTACGGCAAGCGGCTCGTCGTCGAGGTGTGGGAGCGGCTCCGCGACGAGGCGGTGTTCGCCTCCGAGGAGGAGCTGGTCGCGCAGATCGGCCGCGACGTCGACGCCACCCGTGCCGCCGCCCGTCCAGGCGGGGAGAGGCTTTAGCTTGTCGCGGGCGTGTCGTGCTTCCACCCGCTCCGGCTATCCAGCGCCCAGAACCTCCGGGTTCACGACGCCGACCGGGGTTCCACCGGCGAACGCGTCCACCTGGGCGAACGCCTGCGCGAAGTAGCTCTCGTACGTCTCCCAGGTCACATAGCCGAGATGCGGCGTCGCGAGAACCGCCGGGCTCCTGCACGAGCGGATCACCGGTCGCCGGCTCGTCGTCGAACACGTCGATCGCCGCGCTCCTCGGCCGACCAGCAGCCAACGCGGCCGCGAGTGCACCGGGCTCGATCAAGCCAGCGCGGGCAGTGTTGACGAGCAGCGCGTCGTCCTTCATCCGCGCGAGGTGCTGCCGCCGTCACGATCCCGCGCGTCTCGGGCGTCAGCTTCAGGTGCAGGCTGACGACATCGGAGCGGGCGAAGAGCGACCTCGAGCTCGGACTCCGGCTCGCAGCCGTCCGCCTCGGCACGCTCGAGCGACCCGGTACGGCCCCAGGCGAGGACGTGCATCCCGAGCGCCGTGCCGTAGCGTGCGACGAGCGCGCCGATCGTCCCGTAGCCGACGATGCCGAGCGTGCGGCCGTGCAGCTCCCGGCCCGACGGTCGTCTGCCAGGCGCCCGAGCGCAGCGCGACCGCCTCCTCGACGAGGCACGCGCGTCGACGCGAGGATCAGCGCCAGCGTCAGCTCCGCCGGGGCGTACGGCGATCCGGAGCCTGCGCAGACGACGATTCCGCGCCGCGTGCACGCTTCGAGGTCGATGTGGGGCATCCCGCGGCCCGTCTGGCAGATCAGGCGGAGATTCGGAAGCAGAGCGAGCAGCGGATCGTCGATCGGCGTCCGCTCGCGAATCAGGACGAGCGCTTCGGCAGTCGCCGATCTGTGCCGCCCGCTCCGCTAGGTCGGCCGGCCGCTCCGACCACACCTTCACGTCGTGCTCGGCGGCCGCGGACGAAGCAGTGGAGCCGCTCGACGACCCGCTGGTAGTCCTCCATCACGACGACGCGCATGGCCAGACGATATCGGCCCGAGCATCCTCAATCCCGCATGGCTGCTACGATCCCGGCCGACCCTCTCTCGGCCGGCCGTGTCTTCCTTCACGCCGCGCGGAGAGTGTGGAGACGTCAACCAAGGAGGACGCATGGCCCTCACCAAGGAAGTCAAGCAGGAGCTGATCGACAAGCACGGTCGCGCGACGACCGATACGGGCTCACCCGAAGTGCAGGTCGCGATGCTGACGAAGCGCATCAACGACCTCACCGAGCACCTGCGGACGCACTCGAAGGATCACCACTCGCGGCGCGGCCTGCTGAAGCTCGTCGGGCGTCGCCGCCGCTTCCTCACGTACATGCAGAAGCACGACCTCGAGGGCTATCGCGCCCTGATCAAGGAACTGGGCCTGCGCCGCTAGATCTCAGCGCACGTCCCACCGGCGGAAGGTGGGTGTTTGATCGAGCCGCGCGTCCGGCGCCCGGCTGGCTCAAACCTCCACCTTCCGAATCAAGAAGAGAAGAGTGAAGGGAACACACATATGAGCACCACAACCGGGCGTCACGCCACGGTGTCGGTCGAGATCGGTGGTCGCGAGATCACGTTCGAGACCGGCAAGGTCGCGAAGCAGGCCGACGGCGCAGTCGTCGTCCGCTCTGGCGACACGATGATCCTCGCGACGGCCGTCGGCCGGCAGGAGGCCCGCCCCGATGCGGACTTCTTCCCGCTGACGATCGACGTCGAGGAGCGGATGTATGCCGCCGGGAAGATCCCGGGCGGCTTCTTCAAGCGCGAAGGAAAGGCGTCCGAGCGGGCGACCCTCACCGCGCGCATGATCGACCGGCCGATCCGGCCGCTCTGGCCGAAGGGCTTCCGCAACGAGGTGCAGGTGATCTGCACCGTCCTCTCCGCGGACATGATCCACGGGCACGACGTCCTCTGCATCAACGGCGCGTCCGCCGCGCTCGCGATCTCGCCGCTGCCGTTCCTCGGCCCGGTGGGCGCTGTTCGCGTGGCGCGGATCGACGGCGAGCTCGTCGTCAATCCGACACTCCAGGAGGCCGACGAGGACTCCGATCTCGACCTGATCGTGGTCGGCACGCGCGACGCGCTGACGATGATCGAGGCCGGCGCCGACCAGATCCCCGAAGAGACGATGTTGCAGGCGTTCGAGCTCGCCCACGGCGAGATCAAGCGCATCTGCGACGTGATCGACGACCTGCGCGCGCAGGTCGGGCAAGCCGAAGTGGGTCGACCCGGCCCTGACGGCCGAGCTCGAAGGCACGCACGGCGACGCGATCTGGCAGCGGATCCAGGAGCAGGGCCTGAAGGCGGCCGGCTCGATCGTCGACGAGATCGTCGACGAGGTCTGCCCGGACATCACGCTCGACTCGACCGAGGACGACATGGTGCGCGAGACGCAGGTCAAGGCCGGTCTCGCCCTGGTGCTCGACAAGCAGCGCCTCGTTGCCGTCGAGGGCCCGGTGCGCGAGCAGTTCGAGAACGAGCTGCGCGAGCTGACCGATGCCGAGCAGGACTCGAAGTACCTGAAGGCGCGCAAGCGCGGCATCCTCTACGACCGCATCGTCGAGGGCGTCGAGCTGCCCTTCCCGGCCTCCGACGGTGAGTCGGACGGCAAGGACGCGACCACCAAGTCGTGGGTCAAGAAGGCGGCAGACGCGGTCTACAAGGACCTCGTCCGCAAGAAGATCGCCGTCGACAAGCGCCGTCCCGACGGTCGCGGCACGGAGGAGATCCGGCCGATCAGCGTCGAGGTCGGCTTTGCGCCTCGCACGCACGGCTCGGGCCTGTTCACGCGGGGCGAGACGCAGATCCTGACGCTCTGCACGCTCGGCACCGCCAAGGAAGGCCAGCGGATCGACGACCTCTCGCTCGAGCAGGATCGCCGCTACATGCACCACTACAACTTCCCGCCCTTCTCGGTCGGTGAGACCGGGTTCATGCGGGGGCCGAAGCGCCGCGACATCGGCCACGGTGCGCTCGCACAGAGGGCGCTCCAGGCAGTCATCCCGAGCGTGGAGGACTTCCCGTACACGATCCGCCTCGTCTCGGAGACGCTCGAGTCGAACGGCTCGTCGTCGATGGGCTCCGTCTGCGGCTCGACGATGTCGATGATGGACGCGGGCGTGCCGATCAAGGCGCCGGTCTCCGGCATCGCGATGGGCCTCGTCAAGGAGGGCGACGACTACGTCATCCTCACCGACATCCAGGGCGCCGAGGATCACCTCGGTGACATGGACTTCAAGGTGGCCGGCACCGAGGACGGGCATCACCGCGCTCCAGATGGACATCAAGATCACCGGCGTCACGCAGGAGATCATGCGCGACGCGCTCGAGCAGGCGAAGCGGGCCCGCACGGAGATCCTCGCCAAGATGGCCGAGGCGATTTCCGAGCCGCGCGCCGAGCTCGCAGATCACGCACCGCGGATCTCGACCGTCCAGATCAGCCCCGAGTTCATCGGCATGGTGATCGGCAAGGGCGGCGAGACGATCCGCGGCCTCGAAGCCGACTACGACGTGCAGATCGACATCGAGGAGGACGGCACGATCCTCGTCTACGCGACCGAGGGCACGAAGGGCGACGCCGCCGTGGCTGCCATCACCGCGCTCACGAAGTCGCCGGAGGTGGGGGACACCTACACCGGCAAGGTCGTCAAGACGACCGAGTTCGGTGCCTTCGTCGAGCTGAAGAAGGGCACGGACGGCCTGCTCCACGTCTCGAACGTCGGCCCGGGCCGCGTCGCGCACATCGAGGACGTGATGGCTCGTGGCGACGTCGTCGACGTGATCGTGCAGGAGGTCGACAAGGAGCGGGGCCGCATCGGCCTCAAGCTCGTCGCCAAGCACGAGGACGGCGGCCTCGTGATGCCGGACGTGCTGATCGAGCGGGCGAAGGACGCCCCGCCGCGTGAGCCGCGCCCACCGCGCGACGACCGTGGCCGCGGCGGCCGCGACCGCCGCTAGGGGATCTCGTGTGCGTGACTCGCGGTGGAAGCGCGTACCGCGAGTCACGCACACTCATCATCCGAGCGGCGCCGCGCTTTCTCTCAGCTCCGGCACCGAGCGAGAGGACTTCTGGCGCATGCGACCGTATGCTTCATTGCATGCGGGTGATTCCAACCCCACCGTTTCCGATGGAGCCCGAGACGGAAACGACGGAGTACCGCGTTGTCCTCTGGGAACAACCAGTCGTCCCGGGCATCGACAGGGTCAAGGTCGGATGGGGTGAACTCACGGTCGATCTCGTAGACGCCGGTGGCGTTCACGAGGTGATCGAATGGGCCGAGGCGCAGTTGGCCGCCGGAGCTGGCCCATATAGCAAGAGCGCGCGGCGAGCGATCGCCGACCGGGAGTTGCTGGATGGGACCCGACCCGCGCCCAGGACTCACCAAATCTGAGTCGCGTTCCCGGGTTCATGTGACATTCCCGAACGCTGGCGCAGACGACGGCGATTGGTGACGACCCGGTTCCAGCGTGCCTCGTGCATAGGAAGGGAAGGACGCGGGGTTCGGGCTACGTCGGCGCGTCGTTCGGTTCAGGATTGTCACCGGCTGGCAGAGCGGCGGCTTGCCAGATCCGGGACGCCAGGATGACCATGGCAACAGCGAACGGCAGCATGAGGGGAATCGAGACGATTCCGGCGTGGGCGAAGAGGGCAACCTGCAAGCTGACCGCGAACAGAATAGGTAGCCAGCGCGGCACGCATCGGCTTCGCCAGAGGGCGATCACCATCAGGATCGACGCGACTATGAGGCCGAAGAAATAGCCGAGAATGAACATGTTGCCGACGCCGGACTTGAAGGTCACGACGAGGAACCGCGCCGCGTCTTCTTGAGCCAACTGGGCCTTGACGGCAGCGGCGAGGTTGAAACCGACCAGGACGTTGATGATGGCTCCGCAGAAGCTGGCGAACCCGCCGATCAGGGCGGCAACCGTGGCGAACGTCGAGCCGCGACCCCTGACCAATGTGGCGATGGCCGCGAACGAAACCGCCAGAGCGCCAAGCCCCACGATCACGAGCGCGTTCGAAACATAAAGCTGGGTCGGGTGCTTCGCCGCGATCGGCAGCATCTCCAATGCGGTACTCGTCTTCATGATCGCCTGGTCGAGTCCCTTCGGCGTCAAAGCCTCCCCGATCATCAGGAGAGCGACGGAAACCGGCAGGAACAGGGCCAAAACGCGCTGACGTGACCGGGCGACGCTATCCATAGCGAAACTCACGTCAGACGGTTCAAACCTACGTTCCACTCTCTCGCCTCCACGGAGCAACAGCCATGTCCCAACCGGCTCGAGCCTACTCCCCACAATCGGTCGCGGTCAACGGACGGAGCCACAACCTGATCGCACCACAGTCCCGGTCAAGTGACATTCCTGGACACTGGCGCATGCGAGCGTCAACGCCCTGCTACAAGGAACGGTGGACTCGATCAGGCCATCACGGGTAAGTCAGAATCCTCCTGTGGACACGGAGAGCGTCGAGCGTCTGTCGCACGGTGGGCTGATCGGGCGCACGGAGGAGCTGCAGCGGATCGGGCAGGCGGTCGAGACCGAGGGCGGCCTGCTGCTCGAGGGTGACGCTGGGATCGGGAAGACGACGCTGTGGCGCGCCGGGGTCGAGCTGGCGCAGGGGCATGGCTTTCGGGTTCTGACGGCGGCGCCGTCTGAGGCCGAGCAGACCTTCTCGTTCGCCGTGCTCGGCGATCTGCTCGAGCCGATCGGCGGCGAGGCGTTCGCGGTGTTGCCGCCGCCTCAGCGTCGCGCGCTCGAGCGGGTGCTATTGGTCGCGGACGCCGACGAGGTCGCGGATGTCCACCTGGTCGGCGTTGCGGTCCGCAACGTCCTCGTCGCGCTGGCGGAGGGCGGAGGGGTTGTCGTCGCGATCGACGACGTTCAGTGGGCGGACGCGGCGAGCGCGGGGGTGCTCGATTTCGCGCTGCGCCGTGCCTCGTCGGTGCGAACGCTGCTTGCGGCGCGGAAAGGCTATGCGCTGCCGCTGCGACTGCCGTTCACGAAGCTCGAGGTTGGGCCGATGACGCTGACGGCTCTGCACCATCTGCTGGTCGAGCGACTTGGGGTGGCGTGGCCGCGCGCGGCGTTGAAGCGCGTGCACGAGGCGGCCGGCGGGAATCCGTTCTACGCGCTCGAGCTCGCGCGCGCGAATCGCTCCGGCGGCGAGCTGGTGCTGCCGGACTCGCTGCAGGAGCTCGTAGCGAGCCGGGTGAGCGCGCTGCCCATGGCGACCCGGCGCGGGTTGGCCGAGCTTGCCCTGGCGGGCACTGTCGGGCCGGGCGAGAAGCTCGGTCCTGCGGTCGAGGCGGGAGTGGTGGAGTCGAGCGCTGGCGTGTTGCGGTTCTCCCACCCCCTGCTCGCGGAGGCGGCGGTGTCGTTGCTCAGTCAGGACAAGCGGCGTGCGCTCCACCGGGAGATCGCCCGGTGGACGGTCGAGCCGGAGCAACGGGCACGGCATCTGGCGCTTGCTACCGAGGGTCCGGACGAGGCTGTTGCGGTAGAGCTGGTGCGGGCGGCGGAAGGCACCGGGCGCCGGGGCGCGCTGGGGGCGACGGCCGACCTCTGGGAGCTGGCGGGCAGGCTGACCGGGCCGGCGTTGGACACGACGGCGGCGGAGCGTTTTGTTCAAGCCGGGATCTCGCACATTCTGGCCGGGAACGGCAGCGTCGGCGGGTCACTGCTCGAGGTGAACCTCGACCTGCTCCCGCCCGGGCCGCTTCGTCAGCGGGGCCTCGTGCACCTGGTTACTCGGCTCGCGAGCACAGATGCCCGGGCGCCAATGCCGCTACTCGAGCGTGCGCTGGCCGAGGCCGAGGATGCCCAGGTTAGGCTCGAGATCGCACAGATCCTCGCGGCCTACTACGACGGGTCCGGTGACAGCCTCGGCGGCGGCGAGCTTGCGCGAGCGTATCTGCGGGAGGCCGAGCTAGCAGATGGTGCGACGCTCGTGGACGCATTGTGGTTCAGCGCTTTCTGGGAGACCGGCTGCGACCGGTCGCCTTGGGCGCTCATCGAGCGTGCACGCTCGCTGCCGCCGACCGGCAAGCGGGGTAACTGGCCTCTGCAATTCGAGCCGAGAGAGGTGTTGGCGAGGGCATCGCTGCGCGACGGCCGGATCGACGAGGCGCGCACCCTACTCGAGGATTGGCTGGCCGAGGTGGGCGACTACAGCGCGATCAACGTCCACCACGGCCTGTACATGCTGCTCGCGAGCGTTGCGCTCGCCGCCGGGCGCTTCCGGGCTGCCGCGTCGTATGCAGACGAGTGCCAGAGCGCCGGTGAGCAGACAGGCCGTCCGGCGGTGATCTGCGCGGGGCTCGTGAGCGGCGCAACTGCGGCGTTGCTCCTCGGCGAAGCCGAGAGCGCACGGGTCCAGGCGACCAGGGCGCTCAAGCTTGCCGACGAGACTTTGTACCCCGTCTACGTCAGCGACTCGCTTGCAACGCTCGGCCTGCTCGAGCTTTCGCACGGTAACGTCGCAGAGGCGGCCGCGCTCTACCGCGGCATTCCGCCGGGTGGCTGGCGGCGCTGGTTCTACCTCGCCGGTGGTCGCGCGGCCCTCGACGCTGTCGAGGCGTTCGGCATGATCGGTGAGCTGGACAAAGCACGCGAGCTGATCGCCACGCTGCCCGCCGACGCGCGTGAGCTCCCCGTCGCCGAGGCGTGTCTGGCCGCCGCCGAAGGCCAACTCGAGCGGGCGATAGAGCTCGTCCAATCGGTCCCACCGGCACCATCCCCGTTCCGCCACGCCCGCGAGCTACTCCTCCTCGGCCGCCTGCAACGGCAGGCGCGCCACCGCAGTCAGGCACGCGAGAAGCTCGACGCCGCTCGCGCCCAGTTCGAGCAGCTGGAAGCCAACCTCTGGATCGCCCGCACCGACGAAGAGCTGTCCCGGCTTGGCGGCCGCTCGCCCGCCGGCGCCACGCTCACCGAGTCGGAGCGGCGCGTCGCCGAACTCGTCGCGGCCGGGCTCTCCAACAAGGAGGTTGCCGCCAAGCTCGTCGTCACTGTGCGCACGGTCGAAGCGCACCTCTCCAAGATCTACGCGAAGCTCGGGATCCGCTCCCGCACGACTCTCGCCACCCGCTGGGTCGGGCTCTAGCAGCGGCAAAGAGTGTGGGTTTCCTCAATAGGCGCCATGCACGTCCGGTCGCATACTTCGAAGCAACCCAACGCCGGAAAGACCTTGGCGGGCCTCGGATCTCGGCTCGACCTCTCTTTCCGGCGGATATTGCGCACGAACTATCGCGCCGGATCACAGGGAACGAGGAGTGACTGGGTCTGCGTAGTCATTCGACCAGGGAAGTCCGACGCGGCACAAAGGAGACCAAAGATGGGGCAACATCGATCGTTTGCCGTCCGAATCGGAGTACTCGGATTGCTCCTGGTTGCGCTACTCGTCGGATCGTCCGCCGCGCTAGCCGGCTCGGCATCCATCCGAGGCGGAACTCTCAAGATCTACAAGGAGTGCTCAGAGTACACAGGCCTGACCGGTAGCTTTTGCACGATCAAGACCGCGACCATCAAGCAGATCGAGGCCGGGTCGAAAGTCGTCTACCTCCAGCCGAAGGCTCTCGCGAGTGATGTCATCCTGACCTCGGGGCCGGGCTCCAACAAGGCGTACGGCAATTGCGCACTCAACAAGGCCGGCAACGGTAAGTGTGTCTTCACGAGGGGAACGGGGACACTCGCCGGATTCCATGCCGAGCTCCGTGTCACACACCTTGGCGATCCGTCGGCAAGTCCCTTCTACTACTGGGCAGGGCCATATAGCTTCAGCCAGTGACCAGGCGCCCTCGTCGCCGGACCACTGAGGGAGGAAGCCCGCTCCGGCGGGCCTTCCTCCCTCCCAACCTCAAACTTCTGCTCATGTTCGACTCCCCAAAGAACCGTCAGGTAAAGAACCGTCAGGAACATTCGCGAACTGGCGCTTGCCCGCGCCTCTTTTGAGACGGAACAACCCGACGCATCACATCACATCCGTCGTTGCCAGAGCGCCCCAGTAATGAGTCGCACGGTCGGGCGACATTCCCGAACACTGAGGCAGGCGGCCGCTGTCTGCTCCAGCCGCGGCGCAGGGGGTTCAGTAGGTGGTCGCCTCCGCTTCCTCGACGACCTTCGGGAGGTCCTTGTCCGAGAAGCGGTCGAGGACGCCGGAGGCTAGAAGCCGTTCGCGTCCCGCCTGCGCGTCCTCGGTCGAGGCGAACTCGACCACAATGAACACCTCGTTCGGGTTTTCGACTCCGCGGAGCACCCTGTGCCCCTTCGCGGCGCTTCTGGCACCGGGTTCGTCCTTGTCGAACATCGCCTTCCACATGTCGTAGTCGCCCACGTTGATGCGGGTCACGATGAACGCCATTCGGTTACCTCCTGTTTGGTGCCGCTCGGAGCGACGTGCGACCGAGCCTACTGAGTAGACATACGCGCTGCCGCTCGCTCAAGCAACATTCCCGAACGCTGGCGCAGGCCAGCGACCTCGCGCCACACGTTATTGGGTCGTCTGATCGCCCGGCTGGAGGAGGCCGGTCTCGTAGGCGAGGATGACGGCCTGGACGCGGTCGCGGAGGTTGAGCTTGAGGAGGATGCTGGCGACGTGTGTCTTCACTGTTGCTTCTGAGACGACGAGGACTGTTGCGATTTCGGCGTTCGATCGTCCGTGAGCGAGGAGGTCGAACACGTGCCGCTCTCTCGGGGTGAGTCGGTCGACTCCCGGAGAACGCTCTCGGGTAGACCAAGCAACATTCCCGAACACTCGCGCACTCGGAAGCGTGACATGGACGGATACAATCGGGCCATGAGACGAGCATTGGATGTTGGTCTGATCGTGGGTTTTCTCTTCGTCGATTTCCTGTTCTTCCACGACATCTTCAAGGCCGGAGAAGTCACGACGGCGCCCCAGTACCTGACAGGCTTCCTGAGCGTTCTGATCTTCGCGATCTGCAGCCAGTCGTTGCTGAGATCGTGGCGCCACTAGCGGCCTGATCCGACCGCAGGGCGTCGCGCGCCGATCGGCAGGCACTCGGGTGACATTCCCGAACACCGCCGCGTGCGAGTGGCGCTGGTTTGGGGTGATAGCGTGGTTGTCGAGGCCCGGCCCGGTGGACGGTGAAGCCGGAGAGCGACACACGTTGGGTGTGGCGGCTCGACGACCGAAGGGGAGTGGGATGAACTACGAGGTCCGAGAAGTCCCGGAGCGGACGTATGCGGTGATCAGGCGGACGGTGGCGTTCTCGGACGTCCCGAACGCAATGTCGGAGTTGATGGGGAAGGTCCAGCGTTGGGCGGAGACGGTGCCGCACGGCGTGCGCATGTGCATCTCGTCGAGAACCGGTGACGGGCGGCTGAACATCGCACCCGGCGTCGAGGTCGAGCCGGGCTCGGTCGAGCCGCCCGAGGGCTTCGATGTGGTGACGCGACCCGCGCAGCGGTCGGCTGTGCACCTCTATGTCGGCCCCTACGAAGGGCTGCCGGGCGCCTTCCGGGAGTTCTACGAGCAGCTGCAGCGCGACGGGCACACGGAAACGGGAGAGCCGATCGAGATCTACGAGAAGCACGACCCGGTGCCGGAGACCCGGATCATCTGGCCGATCGACTGAGAAGCCGAGCAGAGTGAGCGCCTGGCCGGCGGTCTCCTCGGGGGACGTTCCTGAACACTGGCGCCAGGTCGAGTTGCTCAGCCCGGGGCTTGTGCGCCCCGGGCACTGCTCTCGACCAGGATGCTGGCGAGATGCTGAAGGAGCTTCCAGCAGACGTCGGGGTTTTCCTTCGCAAACTGGCGGAAATCCCAAAAAGCCATCACCAGGCAACGCAGAGGCGTCTCAGCAGTGACGGTGGCAGCGCGGACTTGCCCGGTGAGCATCGCAAGTTCACCGAAATAGTCGCCGCGGCCGACTGTCGCCACAGTCGACCCCGAGACGCTGACTACGGCCGTGCCATCGGCGATGACGAAGAACCCGACCCCGTCCATCTGGCCTTCGCGAACAACAGTCCGACCAGGCCCGAAGCTGCGTTCCTTGAAGCCGCTCGCGAGCTTTCGTAGCTGCCGCTTGGAGAGATCGCTGAAGAGCGGAACTTGAGCGAGGTCCTCCGCCAGTCGAGACATGAGCCGATCTTAGTACGCCGAACCCGTCCAATCCACAGAACGCATCAGACAGGACTACGCGGTTCGAGCCAGAGACTCGCCGGGAGTCATCCCGTGCCGACAGAGTGGGCGCAGCCGGTCTTCCGCCATGGCCGTCGTCGAGTTCGCGGCTGGGGTAGGAGGATTGCGTTCATCGCAACTCGCCATCGTGCCCTGCTGCTGCCGGGTGGGGTGCTGCCGGCTGAGCCTGCGTATGCGGCGTCGCTTCGGGTGCCTTGTGGCCGCGTTGACGAACTCGTCGGAGGCCGAGCGTCGTAACCGACCTCAGCCAGGCGATGCTCCACCACCGTTGAGGGCGATGGCTTCGCGAACGAGCGCCTTGAAGGCCGGCTCGTCAACGTCCTCTCCTTCGACGATGTCGATCGCGCGGCGTACGTTCCCGTCGAGACTCGAGTTGAAGAGGCCGGCCGGATCCTTCAGAGATGCGCCCTTGAAGAACGTCAGCTTCACGACCTTCTTGTAGGTCTCGCCGGTGCAGATGATGCCGTGGTGCGACCAGACCGGAACGCCTCGCCACTTCCACTCCTCGACCACCCCGGGGTCAGCCTGTTTGATCAGAGCTCGGACATGGGCGAGCGTCTTGCCCCGCCAGTCGTCCAGTTCCCTGATCTTCTCGTCGATCAGCCGAGAAGGGGATTCGCCTTCGGTGTTCATGGTGCTTGCACCTCGTTCGGCTGTTCTTCGATCTCGCGAAGGTACCAAACCGATTGCCTAGCGGGCGATCTCCCAGATGTGCCCGCCGGGGTCGCGGAAGCTCGCGGTGCGGATGCCCCAGGGCCGGTCCATGGGCCCGTTCAGGAGCTCCACGCCGCGGTCTCTCAGCTTCTCGCACGTCGCGTCGACGTCGTCGACACGGAGCGTGAATTGGAAGCGGGAGCCGGCGGAAGGTGGCGCAACCTGCGCGGGCGTGATCAGGCCGGGCGCCTCGCTCGCGCGGAGCAGGTTGACGAGCGTCTCGCCGAACCTGAACACGGCCGAGTTCCCGTCCTCCCAATCGACGGGAAGATCGAAGACGTCCTGGTAGAAGGCCTTCGCCCGCTCCAGATCCTCCACGAACACCGTCACCGCGAAGATGCCGCCGGGCCAGGTCGGCTCTGAGGTCTTCTGTTCGTCTGTCATGTGGTGATCTCTACCGATCAGACGCCGACGTTGCAAAGGCGAGCTCGAGCCCTTCTCCCTCGTCCCACTGGCTCGCCGACCTAGCCGACGGGCTCGGTGCGGTAGGTTCCGCCGGGTGCACGACGACGGCTACTTCGACGAGCGCGTAGCCGCACGGTACGACGATCCCAACTGGGAGATGTTCGACCCGGCGGTCGTCGACCCGGTCGTCGACCTGCTCGTCGAGCTCGCCGGAGGGGGACGCGCGCTCGAGCTCGGGATCGGCACGGGCCGGATAGCGCTCCCGCTCGCACGCCGCGGTGTGCTCGTGCACGGGATCGAGATGTCGAATGCGATGGTCGCCCAAGCTTCGCGCGAAGCCAGGCGCCGAGGAGATCGGCGTCACGATCGGGGACTTTTCGAAGGCGACCGTGGAGAGCACATTCTCGGTCGTGTACCTCGTCTTCAACACGATCCTCAACCTGACGACGCAGGCGGCGCAGGTCGCGTGCTTCCGCAACGCGGCCGCGCACCTCGAGCCGGGTGGCATCTTCGTGATCGAGGCGGAGCTTCCCGATCTCCTGCGGCTCGTGCCCGGCGAGTCGATCCTCGCCTTCGAGGTGACCGAGAGCAAGTGGGGGTTCGACGAGTACGACATCGCGAATCAGGGCCTCGTCTCGCATCATTTCGAGATCGTCGACGGACGGGTCGAGCGGCTCTCCGTGCCTTTCCGTTACGTGTGGCCCTCGGAGCTCGACCTGATGGCAGAACTGGCCGGGATGAGGCTGCGCAACCGTTGGAGTGGTTGGAGGCAGGAGCCGTTCACGGGCGCGAGTCGCAAGCACGTCTCGGTCTGGGAGAAGCCGGCACCCATGTGAGACTCGCGTGCGGAGCGCGCGACTACGATCGTCGCCATGCACTCGCATCTCCTCACAACCCTGCCGGGGGGTGAGCGCGTGATCACCGAGCGGGTCGAGGGTGTCCGTTCGGCCTCGATCGGGCTCTGGATCGGCGCCGGCTCGCGCGACGAGACGCCCACCAAGGCCGGTGTCTCGCACTTCATCGAGCACCTTCTCTTCAAGGGCACGGGACGGTTCGACGCCGTCACGATCGCCGAGTTGTTCGATGTGATGGGCGGCGAGCTGAACGCAGCCACCTCGCGCGAGACGACCGTCGTGTACACGCGCGTTCCCGACGACCACATCGATGTCGCTCTCGACGTGATGACGGACATGGTCTTCTCGCCGGCGCTCACGGACATCGATTCCGAGCGCGAGGTCGTGCTGGAGGAGATCGCGATGGTCGACGACAACCCGCAGGATCTCGTGCACGACCTCGCGGCGGAAGCGGTCTTCGGAACGCACCCACTCGGCCGGCCGGTGATCGGCGAGGCAGACGTGATCAGCTCGATCTCGCGACGGTCGCTCCTCGGCTACCACCGCAACGCCTACACAGGCCCGAATGTCGTGCTGGCAGCGGCAGGCAACGTCGACCACAAGCGGATCGCGAAGGCGCTCCGCGAGCATCGCAAGGGCAGCGCGCCCGTCGCGCCTCTCGAGTCTGCGCAAGCCCGCCGCAAAGGCCTCCGCGCCGACGGTTCGCTTCCTCCGCAAGGGCACGGAGCAGTACCACGTCTGTCTCGCGGGCCGTGGGATCGCGCGCGACGATCCGCGCCGCTACGCGGCCGCTCTGCTCGACGCGATTCTCGGCGGCTCTGCGTCGTCACGCCTGTTCCAGGAGATCCGCGAGAAGCGGGGAATGGCGTACTCGGTGTACACCTACGGATCGCACTACGTGGACGCCGGCCAGGTCGGCATCTACGCTCGGCACGCGCGAGGAGAACCTCCGCGAGTGCCTCGAGGTGATCGCGTCGGAGTTGAACGACGTCGGTGCGGGCAATATTCGCCCCGGCGAGCTCGAGCGCGCGAAGGAGAACATGAAGGGCCGGCTGCTGCTGTCGCTCGAGTCGACCTCGGCGCGGATGACACGGATCGGCAAGGCGACTGTGACCGGGGTCGAGATCGTCCCGATCGACGAGACCGAGACGGCGCATCGAAGCCGTCACGGCCGCGGAGGTGAGCCAGCTGGCGTGCGATCTCTACGCACCGGAGTGCCTCTCGGCAGCCGGAATCGGGCCGAGCGAGAAGCGCTTCCGGGCCGCTGTCGCACGGTTCAATCCCGACGTGCGGAGCGTGCGGCATGAGGATCCTGCTGTTCGGTCGGGACGGCAAGGTCGGGACGGTGTTGATGGCGGCCTTGGCGGCAGCGGGGCATGACACGGTTGGGATCGAGGCCGGCGAGAGCGTTCGATGCGAGCGGCTTCGACGTGGCCGTCGACTTCACGCGCCCGTCGGCCGTGCTCGGGAATGCGACGGCGACACTCGCTGCAGGCGTGCCGTGCGTGATCGGCACGACGGGCTTGAGCGACGACAACCTCGGCCGAGCTCGACAGCACCGCTCGAGACGGGAAAGGTCGCCTGCTTCGTGGCGCCGAACTTCGCTCTCGGCGCCGTCCTGATGATGCGGTTCGCAGCCGAGGCAGCCCGCTCGTTCCCCGCAGCGGAGATCATCGAGCTCCACGCGAACACGAAGCTCGACGCTCCGTCCGGGACCGCGAAGGCGACCGCGGCCCGCATGGGCGGCAACGTGCCGATCCACTCGGTGCGCCTCCCGGGCTGATCGCCCACCAGGAAGTGATCCTCGGCGGACCGGGCGAGATCCTCACGATCCGTCACGACACGACCTCACGCGAGGCGTTCGTGCCCGGCGTGCTTCTTGCGCTCGACCGCGTTCGGGGCCTGCCGCCCGGGCTCACGTTCGGACTCGACGCGCTTCTGTAGCGAGGCGCTACCGCACCCGGCGGCGGGGTACAATCGCGAACATGCTCGGCGAGGTTCTTACTGCAGTCGTGACTCCGTTCCGGTCGGACGGCGAGGTCGATCTCGACGCGTTCCGCAGGCTCTGCCGCTTCCTCGTCGAGAACGGATCCGACGGCCTTGTCGTCACGGGGACAACCGGTGAAGCCTCGACGCTCACCGACGACGAGCGGTTTGCGCTCTACGAGGTGGCGATCGACGAGGTCGGCGACGAGCATGCGGTCATCGTCGGCACGGGCTCGAACGACACAGCCCACTCGGTGCACGTCACTCGGCGAGCGCACGACCTCGGGGTGGACGGCTTCCTCATCGTGACCCCGTACTACAACAAGCCGCCGCAACGGGGGATCGTTGCGCACGTGGCGGCAGTGGCAGCAGTCACCGACCGGCCGATCGTCTTCTACGACATCCCTGGCCGCACCGTGATCGAGGCCGAGCCGGCCACGATCACGGCGCTGGCGGAGATCCCTACTGTCCGCGGCGTCAAGCAGGCGAAGCCGTCGCTCGATGCGGCGCGCCATGTCGTCGCGTCGGGGCTCGACCTCTACGCCGGTGACGACGACCTGATCCTCCCCTTCCTCGAGGTCGGCGGGACCGGAGGGATCTGCGTTCACACGCACGTCGTCGGGCCGCAGGTGAGGGAGATGGTCTCACGCTTCCGCGCCGGTGACGTCGACGGCGCACGGGCACTCGACGAGGGGCTGCGCCCCGCGATCGACCTGCTGAGGTCCAGAGCAATCCGATCCCGATCAAGACCGCGCTCAACCTGCTCGGCCACGAGGTCGGCGGCTTCCGCCTGCCGCTCGTCGATGCGACACCCGAGGAAGAGGCAGCCGTGCGCGACTGCCTCGAGCGCCTCGGTCTGCTGCAAGCCGCCGCGGCGTAGAAGCCCCGCGATCCCGGCCCGCCCGTAGACTGCGAGCCGATGACTGACGTACTCCGCATCATCCCGCTCGGCGGGCTCGGCGAGGTCGGTAAGAACATGACCCTGTACGAGTTCGACGGACAGCGGATCCTGATCGACGCGGGCCTCGCGTTCCCGCGCGACGAGCACCTCGGCGTCGACCTCGTGCTGCCGGACTTCTCGTACCTCGAGGACCGTCCTCTGCTCGCGATCGTGCTCACGCACGGTCACGAGGATCACGTCGGCGCGCTGCCATACGTCCTGCGCGAGATCGAGGCAGCGGAGGTGATCGGCACGAAGCTGACGCTCGCGATGGTCAAGTCGAAGCTCGACGAGCACAAGCTCGGCGCGTCGACCGAGCTCCGTGAGGCCGACCCGGACAGCGACGGACTGCAGATCGGCCCCTTCAAGCTCGAGTTCATCCGGATGGCGCACTCGATCCCCGATTGCGTCGCTATCGTGATCGAGACTCCGGCGGGCCGGGTTCTCCACACGGGCGACTGGAAGCTCGACCATACGCCGGTCGACGGCCTCAAGACCGACGTCGGCAAGCTCGCCGCCATGGGCAATCGCGGTGTCGACCTGATGCTCGGCGACTCGACGAACGCGGAGCGACCCGGGATGACCGGCTCGGAGCGCCTCGTCGGTGAGGCCTTCCGCCAGCTGATCCCTCTGCGGACGGGGCGCATTCTGATTGCGAGCTTCGCGTCGAACATCCACCGCATGCAGCAGGCGGCCGAGGTGGCGATTGCGAACGACCGCAAGGTCGCGCTCGTCGGCCGGTCGCTGCGCAAGAACATGAACATCGCGCGGAACCTCGGCTACGTGAACCTCCCCGAGGAGGCACTCGTCTCGCCGAAGGAGGCGATGGACTTGCCTCCCAACCGAGTCATGTTCCTCTGCACCGGCAGCCAGGGCGAGCCGATGTCCGCCTTGACTCGGATTGCCTACGGCGACCATCAGAACGTCGAGATCGAGCGTGGCGACACGGTCATCATCTCGGCGAAGCCCGTGCCCGGCAACGAGCTGCGCGTCCACGACTCGATCAACCGGCTGGCCCGGGCCGGCGCCGAGGTCCTGCACGAGGAGATCGCGCCGGTGCACGTGTCGGGCCATGCGTGCTCGGAGGAGCTGCGCACGCTTCTCTCACTCGTGCGCCCGAAGGCGCTGATGCCGATTCACGGCGAGTACCGGATGCTGGCAGCGCACGCGAAGCTCGGCCGCGACGCGGGCATCCCGGCCGCCTCGATCGTGATTGCCGAGAACGGCTCCGTGGTCGAGCTGACGCCGCGCGGAGTCGGCATCGTCGACCGGATCGCCGCGGGTGTGACGTTCGTCGACGGCCTCGGTGTCGGAGACGTACAGGACGTCGCGCTGCGCGACCGGCGGCGACTCTCCGAGGACGGTGTGCTGATCGTGGTCACGACGGTCGCGCTGTCGGACGGCGGCGAGATCGCGCCGCCGGAGCTGATCGCGCGCGGATTCGGCGAGAACGAAGAGCTGCTCGAGGAGTTGCGCGACGAGGCCGACCGGATCGCCGAGGAGCTCGCCGAGGACGGAATCACGGAGATCAAGCTCCTCCAGGAGCACATGCACGACGCGATCGGCAAGCTCGTCTACGAGCGAACGCGACGACGGCCGATGATCCTCCCCGTCGTGATCGAGGTCTGAGGCGGTGGCACTCGCGCCACCGCAGCCCGGGTGGGGTGACGTGATCTCGGAGTACGCCGCCACCGATCTGACGGCGCGTCGGCTGACGCAGCAGCTTCGCGCGTGCGAGGCATCCGCGCTCGCGTTCTGCCGGCTGCTCGAGCGCTGGAATCGCGGCGAGGCGGTCCCCGCTACGTCCGGGGGCAGAGAAGCTGCCCTGCGGCACGCGGCAGACCGGGTCGAGACCGCGCTCGCCGGTCTCGAGTCGCCGCTCTCGCGCTACCTGCTCGAGCTCGAGCCCGAGCGCGCCGAGGGCCGCTCGTGGTACGGCGGGCCGGGAGCGGGAGAGCTCGTCGAATGGCAACCGGTGCTCGACCGCGCCGGTGTGCATGCCTGCCCGAATCGCGTGGCGGCGGTCTACCTGGAGCTCGCCGTCCTCGTGCGGGCGCTCGAAGGCCTTGCCGATGCAGCGCGCCTCGACAGCACGCCCGACCGCTCGTCGCTCTGGGCCGGCCTCTTCGACCTGCGCGACACACTGCTCGGCTCGACGGTGGACGATCTGCGCGCGCTTGCGGCCTGAGCCGGTGGCAGGCGTCGGGCGACGCGCATGCGTCGCCCTCCCAGGGTTACGCGGACGGCATGCCGCGCTCGCATCACGGTCGTCGGCTCCGTCAACCTCGATCTCGTCGTCCGCTGCGAGACGCTGCCGAGACCGGGGGAGACCGTCGGCGGCGCAACACTCGCGCGCTTCCCGGGTGGCAAGGGTGCAAACCAGGCACTCGCCTGCGCACGGCTCGGCGCGGAGGTGCGCCTCGTCGCCGCAGTCGGTCGCGACGCGTTCGCCGACGAGGCACTCGCAGGGCTCCGCGCCGCAGGTGTCGAGCTCGATCTCGTCGTGTCCGATGAACCGACAGGCGTCGCACTGATCACAGTCGACGCCGAAGGAGAGACCACGATCGCGGTCGTCGCCCGGCGCGAATGCATGCCTCGCCGACTTCGAGCTGCCGCCGTCCGATGCAGTCGTCTGCCAGCAGGAGATCCCCGATGCGGCGGTGATCAGCGCCTGGGAGCAGGCGACGGGCATGTTCTGCCTCAACGCGGCTCCGTCACGGCGGATCGCCGTCGACCCCGACCTCGCCGTCGTCAACCGGTTCGAGCTCGAGTCACTCGCGCGAACGGACGGGCTCGTGGCGCTGACGCTCGGGGCCGACGGGGCCGTCCTGCTCGAGGACGGGGAGGAAGTCGCGCGCGCCGCTCCGCCCGGCAGTCGAGGTCGTCGACGGCACGGCCGCAGGTGACGCGTTCACCGCGTGCCTCGTCGTCTCGTTGCTCGAAGGACGCGAGCGCGAGGAGTCGCTCAGGCGCGCGTGCGCCGCAGGTGCACTCGCCGTGTCCCGCCTGGGCGCCCAGCCTTCGCTGCCGACTGCGGCCGAGATCGACGCAATACTTCGCGTATGAGCATCCCCGTCATCCTCGATTGCGACCCGGGCCACGACGACGCGATCGCGTTGCTCCTCGCGCTCGCGAGCCCGGAGCTCGACCTGCTCGGCGTGACGACGGTGCACGGGAACCAGACGCTGGAGAAGACGACGACGAATGCGCTTCGCGTGCTCGATCTCGCCGGGCGAGCCGACATTCCCGTGGCGGCCGGCGCCGACCGGCCGCTTGCACGCGAGCTCACGGTGGCGTCGCACGTCCACGGCGACAGCGGCCTCGACGGCCCGGCGCTGCCGCCTCCCGGCCGAGGCCCGCTCGGTGAGCACGCCGTCGACTTCATGGAACGGACGATCGCGGCCTACTCGACCCCTGTCACGCTCATCCCGACCGGCCCGCTCACGAACGTCGCGCTCTTGCTCGAGCGCACCGGCGGCGCCAACGTGGAGCGCATCGTCCTGATGGGCGGTGCGGTCGCCGAGGGAAACATGACTCCGGCGGCCGAGTTCAACATCTGGGCCGACCCCGAGGCTGCCCAGGCCGTGTTCCGGGCCGGTCTGGACACGACGATGATCGGTCTCGACGTCACTCATCGTGCCGTCACCACGCCGGCGATCCAGGCGCGACTTCGAGCGAGCGGCACGATCGGCGTCTTCGTCGCCGACCTCGTCGACTTCTTCTCCGTCTACCACCGCGAGACCTACGGCTGGGACGGTGCCCCGATCCACGACGCTGTCGCGGTGGCGCACGTGATCCGTCCCGGCCTCGTGACGACCATCGACCGCAATGTCGAGGTCGAGCTCGACTCCGACCTGTGCCGCGGGCGCACCGTGGTCGACCGCTGGAACCGCACCGCCCGTCCTGCGAACGCCCATGTCGGGATCGATCTCGACCCGGACGCGTTCTTCGATCTGCTCGTGGAGCGGATCGGGAGCCTCGGATGACCGGCGAAACACGGCCCTGGAGCTGGCCGGACGAACTCGACGCACTCGTGGCAGCACCTGCGAATCATCGTCTCGTCTTCGAGAACGACGAGGTGCGGGTCCTCGATACGCGCATCGGCCCGGGCGAGACGGTGCCTCTGCACACCCATCGCTGGCCTGCCGTCATCTACGTCATCACGAGCGACCACGTCGTGCGGCGGAACATCGACGGCGAGGTGTCTGCTCGACACGCGCATCACCGGGAAGCCGCCCGAGCCGGATGAGGGGATGCTGCGTCGGCCCGATGCCGCCTCACACGGTCGAGAACGTCGGGGAGTCCGAGATGCGGATCCTCAACTTGGAACTGAAGCAGTAGCTAGAGGCTTGATGTGAATTAGAAGCACTTCTGGATGCGGCCCTGCACGCTGCGGATCGCGTCCGCCGCGGTCGGCATCAAGGCCACCGGCCTTGACGCCGCCCTCGTCGAACACGCTCCTTGGTGCAGAACCGCCCCAGCCGCACTCCTAATCCACATCAAGCCTCTAGACCGCCCGCCCGACCATCAGCCCGAGCCACACGGCCACAAGGCCGGCCGCGAGCGTCCCGAACGCATTCGCCGCTGCCTGGCCGTTGTGCCCGGCCTCGAGCAGCCGATACGTGTCGAGCGAAAACGTCGAGAAGGTCGTGTACGCGCCGAGAAACCCAGTCACGACTGCCGCGCGCACCCACGAGTCTTCGAAGCGCGGCTCGAGCGCCTCGACCATGAATCCGATCAGGAACGCTCCGGTGATGTTGACGACGAAGATCCCCCACGGGAACGCGCCGGCGCGACGGCCGATCAGCTCGTCGAGCCCGTAGCGCGCGATGGCGCCGAGGGCTCCGGCGACGGCTATCCCGATCACGAGCGGCATGGGCGGAGGATACGGGACGCTGCCGCAGAAGCATCAAGCCCTATGGCTCGCACCAGGAGGAAGCCCGTCAAGCGGGCACCCAAGCCGCGCACCCCGGCGCGCGTCAAGTCGCGCCCGGCCAGGACCCGATCGCACCACCATCCCGAACTGTGGGGACTTGGGATGGTCGCGGTCGGCCTCTTCCTCGCGACCGTCGTATGGTTCCGGTGGGACGGCGGCGCCGTCGGTGCCCACGTTGCCGATGGGCTCCACCGCGCATTCGGTGCCGCCTCGTACGTGATTCCGTTTGTCCTCGTCGCCGTGGGCTCGTTGATGCTCGTCCGGAGCAAGATCATCGACCTGAAGCCGTTCCGCACCGGGCTGGCGGTTGGAGCCTTCGGGCTCATGATCGCGCTCGGCCGTGACGAGGGAGGCATGATCGGCGGCGCGCTCGGGGGCGGCCTCGCCCACGTGGTCGGCGACACCGGTGCCTTGATCGTGGGAGTGGCCCTGTTCATCGCAGGCACGCTCCTGTTCACAGGAGCCTCCGCCGGTGCCGTGCTGCGGAGCTCGGGCACCGCAGTGCGACGGGCGGGAGGCGCGGCCCGGCGATCGCTCGACGGATTCGACCTGCCCGAGTGGGATCGGATCACGGATCCGCCCGAGGAGCCCGTCCACGCGACCCACAAGCCACCGATCGACGCAGTCGCGAGCTATCCGGACGTGATCTCGGCCGAACCGCCGCCGCTCGTGCTGCACGACGACGACTCCCCCGACGCGATCACCGCGGACGGCGACGAGGAGATCGAGTTCGTCACGGCGCCCGCCGGCGAGTACCGCCTGCCTGACCGTGCTCTGCTGAAGCCGTCCCCGGCCGTGAAGGGTGACAACGGCGTCGCGAGCGCGCGGACGGCCGACCAGCTCGTGAGGACCTTGTCGCATTTTGGTGTCGATGCGACGATCGTCGGCCAGATTGCCGGGCCACGGGTCGTGCGCTACGAGCTTCAGCTCGCGCCGGGCACCAAGGTCTCGAAGGTGGCAGGGCTGAAGGACGATCTTTCCTACGCGCTCGCGACGACGGAGATCCGGATTCTGGCGCCGATTCCCGGCAAGCAGGCGGTCGGGGTCGAGGTACCGAACCTCTCGCCGAAGCTCGTCACGCTGGGCGACATCTTCGGCGACATGCCTGGGCAGGCGAGCCCGCTGTCGGTCTGGCTCGGCAAGGACATCTCGGGCAACGCCGTCTGGACCGACCTCGCGCGCATGCCGCATCTCCTGATCGCGGGCACGACCGGCTCGGGCAAGTCCGGTTGTATCAACGCGCTGCTCACGTCGATCCTGCTGCGTTCGACGCCCGACGAGGTGCGGATGATCCTGATCGACCCGAAGCGCATCGAGCTCAACTACTACGAGTCGATCCCGCATCTTCTGACGCCGGTCGTGTCGAACCCGAAGGAGGCGTCGGCCGTGCTCCAGAACGTCGTCGCCGAGATGGAGCGTCGCTACGAGCGCCTGTCGATCATCCGCGCGCGCAACCTGCCCGAGGCGAACCGCACCTTCAAGGCCCGCGGCGAGGATCCGCTCCCGTATCTGCTCGTCGTGATCGACGAGCTCGCCGATCTGATGATGGTGTCGCCGCAGGCCGTGGAGGACGCGATCATCCGCCTCGCGCAGAAGTCACGCGCCGTCGGGATCCACCTCGTACTCGCCACGCAGCGCCCGTCGGTGGACGTGATCACCGGGATGATCAAGGCGAACGTACCGTCGCGCATCGCCTTCGCGGTCTCGAGCCAGACCGACTCGCGCGTGATTCTCGATACCTCCGGTGCCGAGAGCTTGCTCGGGCAGGGAGACATGCTCTTCAAGCCGCTCGGGACCTCGCGCATGCAGCGCGTGCAGGGCGCGTACGTCTCCGAGGAGGAGGTTGCGATGGTCGTCGAGCAGTGCCGACGCCAGCGCGGCCAGGTGCTCGACGAGAGCCTCCTGGAGGCTCCCGAGAGCTACGCCGACGAGATGTCCGGCGACGGCGAGTTCGACCCCGACGAGGATCCGTTGCTCGACAGGGCAATCGAGATCGTCGTGCAGACGCAGACGGCATCCGTCTCGTTGATCCAGCGCCGGCTGCGCGTCGGCTACACCCGTGCAGGCCGTCTCGTCGACATGCTCGAGCGGCGTGGGATCATCTCCGGCTACGAGGGCTCGAAGCCCCGCCGGGTCCTGATCGAGGAAGCGGACCTTCACCGCGCTCTCGCGGACTGATTCCACCGCTCACAACTTCCGGTTACGATCGCACGTCTAATCGCACGGGAAGCAACTACTGCGATCACCACAACCGGGAGGTTGGAATGAGGAACAGAACGACTCTTGCGCTGCTCGTCGGCGCTGTTGCGACGCTGCTCGTCGCGGCGCTCGCCGGTGCGGGCCTTGCCGCGTCCGGGAAGAAGGCAGCCGCCGGCAGCACCTGTCTCGTCACCGATGTCGGTGGCTTGAACGACAGGTCGTTCAACCAGTTGGCCTACCAGGGACTGAAGAGCGCACAGAAGACGCTGGGCATCGACGGGACGTGTGGTCACCTCGTCGACCGGATCGGACTACATCCCGAACCTGCTCTCGTGCGTCAAGGGCGGCGCGGACCTCACGATCGCCGTCGGCTTCCTGATGACGGACGCGGTGAACACAGTCGCGACGCAGTTCCCGAACAGCAAGTTCGCGATCATCGACTGCCATTCACGGATCTGAAGAGTAAGCCGGCGAATACGTCGCGGGATCCTGTTCCGAGAGCAGGAGGCCGGGTATCTCGCTGCCTGGACCGCGATCAAGGACGCTGATGGCTCAGAAGAAGCCTCTCGTGATCGGTGCCGTCGGCGGCCTCAAGATCCCGCCGGTCGACCGCTACATCGCCGGCTACATCGCTGGCGCCGCGGCCGCCAACCCGAAGGCGCAAGGTGCTCTACGGCTACTCGCAGAGCTTCACCGACCAGAGCAAGTGCAAGGAGATCTCGCTGAACCACATCGCTCAGGGCTCGCAGGTGGAGTTCGGGGTCGCCGGTTCGTGCGGTCTCGGCTCGCTGTCCGCAGCGAAGGACGCCGGCCTCTGGGGCATCGGCGTCGACGCCGACCAGGGCTACCTCGGGCCGTACATGCTGACGAGCGCCATGAAGCGCGTGGACGCGGCGTGATTCGCACGATCAAGCAGGCGAAGGACGGCACGTTCCACGGCTACGGCAACACGATCTTCTCGGTCCGCGCCGGTGGCGTCGGCCTCGGCAAGATCTCGGCGAAGGTTCCGGCAGCGATCGTCGCCGCCGAGAAGGTTCTGGAGAAGCAGATTGCGACCGGCAAGGTGAAGGGCATCCCGACGACGGTGTCCTAGGCTCCGGAGAAGTACCAGCTGGACAGAGAGGGGACGGGCCGCGAGGCCCGTCCCCTCTTTCGTTCAGACGGGTCGCTGCGCGGTACGTCTCGCCTGCTGTCTCGACCGCGCTCTAGAATGCCCGCTCGATGGCGGACGTCACGAACACCGTGCTCGAGATGCGCCATATCACCAAGCGCTTCCCGGGCGTCGTGGCCAACGACGACGTGAGCTTCGACCTGAGGCAGGGCGAGGTTCATGCTCTTGCTCGGCGAGAACGGCGCCGGCAAGTCGACGCTGATGAACATCCTCTACGGGCTCTACCACCCGGACGAGGGTGAGATCCTGATCGCAGACAAGCCCGTGCGGCTCGGATCGCCGAGCGCCGCGATCGAAGCCGGCGTGGGGATGGTGCACCAGCACTTCATGCTGATCCCGGTGATGACGGTCGCCGAGAACATCGTGCTCGCAGCGGAGCCGACCCACGCGCGGGCGCTCCTCGACCTGGGTGAGGCGAACGACCGCGTTCGCGAGATCTCCGAGCGTTTCGGTCTTGCGGTCGATCCGAAGGCCAGAGTCGAGGACATCACCGTCGGCCAGCAGCAGCGCGTCGAGATTCTGAAGGCGCTGTACCGCAACGCCGACATCCTCGTTCTCGACGAGCCCACCGCGGTGCTGACGCCCCAGGAGGCCGGCGAGCTCTTCGGGATCATCCGTGGGCTCACCGAGCAGGGGAAGTCGATCATCTTCATCAGTCACAAGCTGAACGAGGTGACGGAGATCGCCGACAGGATCACGGTGCTGCGCCGCGGGAAGATGGTCGAGACGTTGCCGGCCGAGGGCGCCACCGAGGAGGGCCTGGCGCGCCTGATGGTGGGGCGGGAGGTGCTGCTGCGGGTCGACAAGGGCGTCGCGCATCCGACCGACAAGCTGCTGGAGGTCGACGCGCTGCACGTCTTCGACGATCGTGGCATCGAGAAGGTGCGCGGCCTCTCGCTCGACGTTCGGGCCGGCGAGATCGTCGGGATCGCGGGGATCGACGGCAACGGGCAGACGGAGCTGATCGACGCGATGACGGGATTGCGACGAGTCGACAGCGGCACCGTGACGGTGGCCGGTGAGGACGTCACGGCCGAAAGCGCGTACGGTCATTTCGCGGCAGGGCTCGGTCACATTCCCGAGGACCGGCAGCGACGAGGGCTCATCCTCGAGTTCTCGATCGCCGAGAACATCGCCCTCCACGACTACCGTCACCCACCCGATTCCCGGTTTGGCTGGCTCTTTCCGGCCCGTCTCGTCGAGCGCGGGGCGCGGCTGATCGGGGAGTACGACGTCCGTGGCGGCGGCCCGTACACGCGGGCCGGCGGTCTTTCGGGAGGCAACCAGCAGAAGGTCGTGCTGGCCCGTGAGATCGACCGCAACCCGCGTGTCCTGATCGCCGCGCAGCCGACGCGCGGGCTCGACGTCGGTGCGATCGAATTCGTCCACCGACGGCTCGTCGAGGAGCGCGACGAGGGTCGAGGGGTTCTGCTCGTCTCCCTCGAGCTCGAGGAGATCCTCTCGCTCTCGGATCGGATTCTCGTCATGTACGAGGGCGAGATCGTCGGGGAGTTCCCGCCCACCGTCTCCGAGCAGGAGCTCGGGATCGCGATGACCGGCGGCGGCCGGGGTCAGGTGGAGGCGGCGTGAGCGACCAAGAGCCCGCAGCCGGCGAGCCCGTCGATCCGTCCGGGCTCGGCCCGGAGGTGAGGCAATCCGTCCTCGGGAAGTACGACCTCGCGCAGAAGGCCGGCGGGGTCGTCGCGCCCGTCCTGACGGCGCTTCTCGCATTTCTCGTCGGCGGCCTCGTCGTCTTCATCACGACCGGCAAGAACCCGCTCAATACCTATCGGGCGATCTTCGAGGGCGCAGGGTTCAACTGGTTCTTCCCCTGGGTGACGGGAAGCGAACGGAGCCTCGCGGCCCTCAACATGCAGCAGACCCTGATCATCACGACGACGCTCGATCCTCACCGGCCTCGCAGTCGGGTTCGCGTTCCGCTGCGGCCTGTTCAACATCGGTGGCCAGGGGCAGTACATCGTCGGGGCCGTGCTCGCCGTCTGGGTCGGATCGTCGTTCGAGCACCTGAACCCGTTCCTGCACGTCGTATTCGCGATCGTCGCGGGCGCCCTCTGCGGTGCGCTCTGGGCGGGCATCGCCGGGCTTCTGAAGGCGACTGTGGGAGCCCACGAGGTGATCTCGACGATCATGCTCAACTGGATCGCGATCTGGGTCGGCGTGTTCCTCTTCGGGCTCGGCGGCCCGCTGCAGAACGATCATCAGAAGTTCGTGCCGATCTCGAACGACATCGTCGACGGTGCCAAGCTGCCTGTCTTCTGGGGTAGCGCGGTGTTCCAGGGGCTGCACATCGGATTCTTCATCGCGATCGGCGCGCTGACCGTCTACTGGCTCATCCTCAGCAGGACGACACTCGGCTACGGCGTCAAGGCGGTCGGGTTCAACCCGGAGGCGGCCCGCTACGGCGGCATCAGCGTCTCGCGCAACTACTTCCTCGCGATGGCGATCTCCGGCGCGTTCGCCGGTCTCGCCGGGGCGATCGACATCCTCGGCTGGCAGTTCAGGCTCGCGACGGGAGACATCCAGGCGGCGACGATTGCGTTCGTCGGGATCGCGGTCGCCCTGCTCGGTCGCAACACGGCGGTCGGGATCGCCCTGGCATCCCTGCTCTTCGCCGGGCTGTTGGTGGGAACGTCGACGCGGAACCTCGACCCGACGGTGTTCAAGCCCGAGCTTGCGTCGAATCTGACGTTGCTGATCCAGGGTCTCGTCGTGCTCTTCGTCGGAGCCGACGTGATCGTGCTCTGGCTGATGGCGCGCATGCGCAGGAGCAAGGCGGCATGACCTCGCTCGCGCTACCGGCGGCGGCACGGGCTCCCCGCGGGTCTCCGGCGCGTCGCCTGGCTCGGCATCGCTCTCGGGCTCGTCGGCGCCTGGATCGCGCTGCCGCCCATCTCGGCGCGCTCGTGGACCTGGAGCCTCGTCATCTGCCTCGTCGCGGTCGATGCTCGGCACGGGCGTCGTGATCCGCGGCGAGAGGCGATTCGGCGGCTTCGCGGTCGCGTCAGGAACGCTCGGCTTCGCGTTGGCCTACCTCGCGACGCTTTCGGGGGTCGGCAAGCTCGAGACGGTCGTCGTCTGGTCGGCGCTCTTCGCCTCCATGCTCCGGTTCGCGACGCCGCTCATCTTCGCCGCGATGGGGGGCATGTTCAGCGAACGCTCCGGGGTGACGAACATCGGCCTCGAAGGGATGATGCTGATCGGAGCGTTCTTCGGCATTCTCGGCGCCGACAAGCTCGGTCAATGGTGGCTCGGCCTGCTCGTCGCCATTGCGGCAGGAGGGACGATGGCGCTCCTGCATGCGGTGCTCTCCATTCACCTGCGGGCCGACCAGATCATCGGCGGCACCGCGATCAACTTCCTCGCGCTCGGGCTGACCGGCTACCTGTTCATCGACATCTACGGCCAGCAGGGAACCCCGACGGACATCTCGACGATCCCGGCCGTCAACCTGAGCTTCCTGGACGGCGTTCCGTTCGTCGGTGCCGTGTTCGCGTCCATGAACCTGATGATCTGGATCGCCATCTTGCCTGATCCCGACGGCGTGGGTCGTCCTCTTCAAGACGCCGCTCGGGCTCCGGATCCGAGCGGTGGGTGAGCATCCCAGAGCTGCCGACACCGTCGGCATCTCCGTGTACCGCATCCGCTACGGCGCCGTGGTGCTGTCCGGGATGCTGGCGGCCTGCGGCGGCGCCTACCTCTCGATCGGGTTCGTCGACTCGTTCAACGAGAACATGACCGCCGGCCGCGGGTTCATCGCTCTCGCAGCCGTGATCTTCGGGAACTGGCGCCCCTTCGGCGCTGCCGCTGCGTGCCTGCTCTTCGGCTTCTCGAGCGCGCTCGCGCAGCGGCTGCCGGAATACTCGGACTCCGCAGCGGTGCTGTTCCAGGCACTTCCGTACGTGCTGACGCTGATCGCGGTCGCGGGGATCATCGGCCGTTCGATCCCGCCGGCCGCGGTTGGTCGCCCGTACAAGAAGTCATGACGGGAAACAGCCGTGCCAGGTGGTCCCTCGTCCTCGGCGCGCTCGCGGCGCTGACGATGCCGATCGCGATCCTGGCGACACGCTACTCGGCGTCGTACGACCTGCTCCAGTCCGGCTTCGCGATCCCGGTCGCTGTAGTCCTCGGGGCTATGGCGATCGTGATGGCCCGGCGGGCAGGAGCCCTCGATCAGGCGAGGCTCGGTCGCACGGGAGGGACGAAGGCCGCGCGCGTGGGACGGCTGCTCGGGATCCTGGGAATCTGCTTCGCGTCGTCGGCAGCGATTGCAGCTCGGCGTCTACGGCGCCCTGATCGCACTCGGTGGATAGAGGCTGTACCGGCTAGACTGCTGGTCCGTGTTCGAGATCGGCTCAAGCCTTCGTGAGGCTCGCACGCGCCAGGGCCTCGATTTCAGCGAGATGGAGTTCCGGACGAAAGTGCGGGCGAAGTACCTTCGTGCGCTCGAAGACGAGAACTTCGAGCAGCTCCCCGGCCACACGTACATCAAGGGCTTCCTCCGCACCTACGCCGAGTCGCTCGGGATGGACGGGCAGCTCTACGTCGACGAGTACAACTCGCGCTACGTGGCGGGCGACGAGGAGCAGCCCCTGCGCACCCGGCGTGTGCCGACCCAGAATCGGCATCCGCGACAGCATCGTGAGTCGCGGCTCGTCGTCGTCGCGGTGATGGCGATCATGCTCGTGACAGCGCTCGTCATCGCTGCGTGGAAGTTCGGAGGACCGTCCGAGCCGAAGGTCCAGGGGGTCAACTGGGGGCCGTCCGCTTCTGTCGTCGGTGGTGTGTCCGTGACCGCAATCCGTGGGGCGTCGTTCATGGAGCTCCGGGCCGGCACAGGGGCGGGGAAGCCTCTCTTCCGCGGCACCCTCGAGCGCGGACAGACGAAGAAGTTCGCCACTCACAGGTTCTCACTCTCCGTCGCTTCGCCGGGGAATGTCGTGGTGCGAGTCTCGGGTGTGCGGATCAAGGTGCCCAAGAGCGGGCACGTGACGTTCTCGCCTCGATCTTGAGTCGCCCCCGAGTCGCGATCGTCGTCACGGGCAGTGAGCTCGTGCGGGGTGAGCGAACGGACCTGAACGGTCCCGTTCTACGCTCGCGAGGCACTGTTGCTCGGCCTCCACCCGGTCCACATCGCAATCGTCGGCGATGACCCTGCGGAGCTGGAGCTCGCGTTGAAGGAGGGATTCGGGGCCGATGTGTGTCTCGTCTCGGGTGGTCTCGGGCCCACCCACGACGATCGGACGATCGAGCTCGTCGCCCGGGTGGCCGGGCGCTCACTCGAGCTCGACGCCGAGCTCGAGAGCGAGATCGAGCGGATCTCGCGGAGGTTCGCAGAGCGGCTGGCAAGGCCGTACGCGGACTTCGCAGATGGCGTGCGCAAGCAGGCGACCCTGCCCGAGGGAGCGCTCTCACTCGGTCTCGCCGGTACCGCGCCCGGCGTGGTGCTCGAAACAGGCAGCTGCGTCGTCGTTGTCCTGCCTGGGCCGCCCGCCGAGCTGCAGCGGCTGTGGCCGCGTGCTGTGGCCTCGGAGCCGTTCCAGCGGGCACTCGCAGGAACCGTACTCCCCGACCGCCGCGTGCTCCGG
Organism: uncultured Thermoleophilia bacterium; assembly: GCA_963829285.1. Taxonomy (GTDB): domain Bacteria; phylum Actinomycetota; class Thermoleophilia; order Gaiellales; family Gaiellaceae; genus Gaiella. The sequence goes on from CAWHHW010000005.1 coordinate 892,255, forward strand.
TTCTACGGTGCGAGCGAGTCCGCGGTCGCGAAGGCGCTGGCGGACGCCGGGGGTGACGGAGATGGCGTCGAGGCGACGATCTGCGCACGCGACTTCGAGATTCACGTCGATCTCGTCGTCGAGCCGGGAGCGAAGGCGCGAGCCGATGCGATCGAGTCGGGTCTCGTGGAGCCGCTTGCCGAGTATCTCTTCGGGCGCGACGAGCGGTCGGTCCAGGAGATCGTGCTCGAGCTGTGTCGAGCCCAGAGCCTCACGCTCGGCACCGCCGAGTCGTGCACCGGTGGCCTTGTCGCCGGCCGGCTCACGTCGGTTGCCGGTTCGAGCGACGTCTTCCGTGGGAGCATCGTGGCCTACGACGACGAGATCAAGCAGTCGCTGCTCGGTATCTCCCCGGCGCTTCTTGCCGCGCACGGCGCCGTCTCGGCCGAGGTCGCTGCTGCCATGGCGCAGGGCGCACAAGAGCGACTCGGCGTCGATGTCGCCGTGTCCGTAACCGGGATAGCCGGCCCGGGCGGCGCTACCGAGGAGAAGCCGGTGGGTCTCGTCTATGTCCATGCGGCCGGGCCGACGGGCGAGATCGCGTTTCACCTCGAGGTCCCGGGTGAGCGGGAATGGATTCGCCACCGCTCGGCCGCCGTCGCGCTTCACCTCGTGCGCCGCCTGCTCACTCCCTGACGCCGTTTCGGCACAGAGTTGGCACAGAGCCGGCACAGAGTTGTCACACCTTGACGGCTAGCGTCGGAGAGAGCAGGAAAGCCCCCGACCGACACGAACATATGTTTGTATTACGTCCGACGGCCGTGCTTACCTACACGGACGAAGACCATAGGAATGACGAGGAGGAGTACACGATGAAACGCGAGGAAGCGCTCGACGTCGCGCTCGGCCAGATCGAGCGGCAGTTCGGCAAAGGCTCTGTGATGCGGATGAGCGATCAGGCCCAGGTATCGGTCGGAGCGGTGTCGACAGGGTCGCTGTCGCTCGATATGGCGCTCGGCATCGGAGGTCTCCCGCGCGGCCGCGTGGTGGAGATCTTCGGGCCCGAGTCGTCGGGGAAGACGACCCTCGTCTACCACGTGATCGCCGAGGCGCAACGGCGCGGCGGAATCTGCGCGTTCATCGACGCTGAGCACGCCATGGATCCGCAGTACGCCCGCCGGATCGGCGTCAACATCGACGATCTCCTCGTCTCGCAGCCCGACACGGGTGAGCAGGCACTCGAGATCTGCGAGCTGCTCGTGCGCTCGGGCGCCGTCGACGTGGTCGCTGTCGACTCTGTCGCTGCACTCACGCCGAAGGCCGAGATCGAGGGCGAGATGGGCGACACACACGTCGGCCTCCAGGCGCGACTGATGAGCCAGGCGCTGCGCAAGCTCGCCGGCACGCTGAACCGGACAGACACGATCTGCCTGTTCACGAACCAGCTGCGCGAGAAGATCGGGGTCATGTTCGGCTCGCCGGAAACGACTCCGGGCGGCCGTGCGATGAAGTTCTACGCCTCGGTCAGGCTCGACATCCGCCGCATCGAGACGCTCAAGGACGGTACCGAGGCCTACGGCAACCGCGTGCGCGTCAAGGTGGTCAAGAACAAGGTGGCGCCGCCGTTCAAGCAGGCGGAGTTCGACATCATCTACGGCACCGGGATCTCCTGGGAGGGCACCGTGCTCGACGTGGGCATTGAGCGCAAGGTCGTCCAGAAGGCCGGCTCGTACTTCAGCTTCGGTGACGAGCGGCTGGGCCAGGGCCGCCAGAATGCGACGGCCTTCCTGACCGAGCACCCCGATCTCGTCCAGCAGATCCTGGGCAGGATCCAGGCCGAGGCACCGCCGGAGCAGATCGTGTCCGCTCGGCTGTTGCCGGAGCCCGAGAGCGCCTCGACCAACGAGGTGACTCCGATCGAGGATGAGGTAGCGATCGAGGTCGAGGCTCCTGTCGAGGACGGTGTCCCGGTCGAAGCCTGATTCCGACGAGACTCCCACCCGCGATCCGGACGCCGCGCTCGATGACCGCTCCTGTCGTGACCGCGCTCCGGGCGCGCGGGTCGGGTCGCGTTGCCGTCGACCTCGACGGGCGCGAGTGGCGAGTGGTGCCGCTCGACGCCGTGTACGCGGCAGGGCTTGCGGTCGGCCGTGGGCTCGACCGAGCGACGGCGCGGGCGCTGCGCCGGGAGTTGCGTCGCCTGGAGGCGACCCGCGAAGCGCTGCGAGCACTCCGGGCGCGCGATCACACCGAGGCGTCGCTCGAGCAGCGGCTTACCGCCCGCCGCATGGCCCCGGCTGCGCGTCGGGAAACGGTCGAAGCCGTCCTGCGGGCGGGCCTCGTCGACGACGAGCGCTTTGCCACCGGCCGGGCGCAGCTTCTGGCTGGTCGCGGGGCGGGTGATCTTCTCATTGCCGACGACCTCGCGCGCCAGGGTGTGCCCGCGGCCACCGCCGAGTCTGCGATCGCCGCGCTCGACCCGGAGCCGACCCGCGCAAACGCGATCATCGGGGTACGGGGCCGGAGCGCGCGAACAGCGCGCTACCTGGCTGCAAAGGGGTTCTCGGAGGCCGCTCTCGAGCCGCTCGTTGCGGAGCTGACGGGTGATGCGTAGGATGACACTGTTCCATCTGAGATTTCTCCTGCACAGAGCGCATTCCCGAAACCGGATTCTGAATCGTGATTTCTTCTGACAGCCGATCGACCCGCGGCATCGCCGCAACGCTCCGGGGGATCCACGGAGCGGATTAGCGTACGCAGCACGTCCGGGTGACCGGGACGCCGCCGTGCAGGCGGTATCCAGATTGGAGCAGCCGCGGCTCATCGCCGCGGGACAACCCCTGAAGGGAGTGTCCATGCTCACGGTCGTCGCAGCACTGGTCGGTATCGCGCTAGGGGCGTTCGGGCTGTGGGCATGGCTGCGGACCGCGAGCACCTCGCGGCTGCGGCTCGCGGAGGATCAGCGCCGCTCGCTGCTCGCCGACGCCGAGCGGGAGGCCGAAACGACGCGCCGCGAGGCGCAGATCGAAGCACGTGAGCAGGCCGTTGCCCTGCGCGCCGACATCGAGAGCGAGGTCGGTGAGAGCCGCATCCAGATGGCCAAGATCGAGGAGCGCATCCATCAACGTGAGGCAGATCTCGATGCGAAGCGGGAGGAGCTCAACCGCCGTGAGCAGGGCGTGGCCGACCGGGAGACGCACTCGAAGCAGCTGCAGGAGGATCTGAAGACGGCGAACGACGAGGTCGCACGCGAGCTCGAGCGGGTCGGGGGGCTCACTCTCGGCGAAGCGCGCAAGCAGTTGCTCGAGCGCTCCGAAGACCTCGTCCGGCACGAGCTTGCGCGCACGGTGCGCCAGTTGGAGGAGGAGGCGCGGATCGACTCGAAGCGACGGGCCAGAGCACTTGTGGCAGACGCGCTGCAACGAGTCGCAGCGAGTCACACGGCCGAGACGACGATCAGCGTCGTCGAGCTCGCCTCCGATGACATGAAGGGCCGCATCATCGGACGAGAGGGCCGCAACATCAGGTCGCTGGAGCACCTGACCGGCGTCGATTTCATCGTCGACGACACGCCGCACGCCGTTGTCCTGTCGTCGTTCGACGGCCTCCGGCGCGAGATCGCGCGGCTGACGCTCGAGAAGCTGATGGAGGACGGCCGGATCCACCCGGCCCGGATCGAGGAGATGTACTACCTCTCGAAGGCGGAGCTCGAAGATCACGTACGCCTGGCTGGTGAGCAGGCCGTCTTCGAGGCCAACTGTGGCGAGTTCCACGAGGAGCTCGTCAAGGTTCTCGGACGGCTCCGCTACCGCACGAGCTACGGCCAAAACGTCCTCAAGCACACGCTCGAGGTCGTCCACCTCGCGGGCATCATGGCTGCCGAGCTGGGAGCCTCGGTGAAGACGGCCAGGCGCGCCGCGTTGCTCCACGATGTCGGCAAGGCGATGACGCACGAGGTCGAGGGCACGCACGCCGCCGTCTCCGCTCAGCTCGCGCGCCGGTACGGCGAGACCGACGGCGTCGTGCACGCGATCGAGGCCCACCACTACGAGGTCCAGCCACAGACCGTCGAGGCCGTTCTCCTCATCTCGGCGGATGCCATCTCTGCATCGACGGCCCGGAGCCCGCGGCGAGAGCCTCGAGCACTACATCAAGCGCCTCACGTCGCTGGAGGAGATCGCTGCGGCGAAACCAGGAGTAGCAAAGGCCTACGCGCTCCAGGCGGGCCGTGAGATCCGCGTGATCGTCGAGCCCACCGAGGTCGACGACGACGAGGCGACGCTACTCTCGCACGAGATAGCCCGCGAGATCGAGGATCGGCTCGAGTATCCCGGACAGGTCAAGGTGATCGTGATTCGCGAGAGCCGCTCGATCGAAATCGCACGGTAGGTGGACGGGAGCGGGGGAGCCGTGGGCGCTCTCGTCACCGCTACAGTGCCGCGCGCGGTGCGACGAACCCGGGGTCTGGCAGCGATAGTGGTGGTAACAGCGGCGCTCCTCGCGGGCGGCGCAGATGCACGCGTCGTCGGAACGGTCGCGAAAGCCGGGGCGGGGCAGGTGGCGATCTTCTACTACCCGTGGTACGGGACTCCGGCCCGCGACGGTGAGTGGCAACACTGGCAGCAGCACAACAGCGCCCCCCCGGCGAAGATCGCGTCGGGCTGGTATCCGGTGCGCGGGCCGTACTCCTCTTCGGATCCGGCCGTCGTGCACGCTCAGATGCACGAGATCGCCTCGAGCGGCATCCAGACCGTGATCGTCTCGTGGTGGGGGCCTGGCTCGGTGGAGGCGGGGCGGCTGCCGGACGTGGCGCGCGCCGCACGCGCCGCGGGCCTCCGGGTCGCCGTCCACATCGAGCCGTATCCGGGCAGGACGCCCGCGCTGCTCGAGCCCGAGATCACGGCGCTGGCAGCCCAGGGAATCTCCGATTTCTACGTGTACGACTCGACGAAGACCCCGGACTCCGAATGGCGCGCGCTCAACAGCCGCCTTCACGGCGTCAGGGTGCTGGCAAACACCGCGCTGCCGGGGAAAGCCGAGGCCGGCGGCTTCGCGGGGTTCTACACCTACGACGTCTACGTCTACGACGGATCGTCCTTCCAGCGGATCTGCGAGTCGGCGAGACTGCACGGCCTCGTGTGCGCTCCGTCGGTCGGACCGGGCTACAACGCGCTGCGTGCGACCGGTGACACGCGGATCCGCGGCAGGAGAGACGGCGCCACGTACGACAGCATGTGGCGGAACGCCATCCGCGCCGCGGCTGATGTCGTCACGATCACGAGCTACAACGAGTGGCATGAGGGGACGCAGATCGAGCCGGCGAAACTGGTAGGCCCGCCGTATGCCTCGTACGACGGTGCCTATGGCCGGGTCGGCCGCGCCGCACAACTCGCGTACCTCGACCGCACGGGGTACTGGGTTCATCGCTACCGCGAGAGGATGAGTCGCTGAACGGCGTTTCGGCACCTGTGCGTCAGATTCCCAACGCATTGACCGTGTTGCGTTTCGCCGCGATACCGCTCTTCGTCTGGCTGCTCGCCAACGACCGCAGCGGGCCGAGTTGGGCGGCAGGGATCGTCTTCGGCCTGGCAGCGCTCACCGATCAACTCGACGGATACCTCGCACGGCGCTGGCGGGTCGAATCGTCCTTCGGCAAGGTCGCCGATCCGCTTGCCGATCGACTGATGATCGACACGGCGGTGGTGCTGCTCGTTGCCTTCGACCGGCTGCCGTGGATCGCACTCGTCATCCTCCTCCGCGATCTTCTGCTCGTCGGCGCCTTCAGGATCGTCGTACCGACGGGCTTCGCGCTCGAGGTCTCCCGTCTGGGCAAGATTGCAACCTGGGGCCTGTACGCATCGATCGCCTGCGTGCTCGTCACCGCGCAGGGAACCTCGTGGCCTCTCGGCCTGTTCTGGGCGAGCCTCGGGCTCGCCGTGATCGCCGCAGCGCAGTACATCCGGGAAGCGCGGCAGCACTCGTAGCCTCTCGAGGCAGGGAGAGGCGGCTGCGAGGCGAAAACCTCTGCTGAGAGGCAAAGCCTCAAGCTGAGGTTGACCCCCTGCGCTACTCTGACCGTTGCATCGTTGAGCCACCGACCGGAAAGGCAACCCGTGGAAACACTCCCCGACCTGCTGCCGCTCTCCGACGACGAGCTGTCGGTGCTGCTCGTCCAGCTCCAGGAGGGGGAGGACGCAATCTCGCGTCGCCGCCGGGTCCTGCACGGGCGGATCGACATGCTGAGGGCAGAGCGCACCGAGCGCCTCCGCGCTCAGGTTGCCGCGGGCAGTTTCGAGACGACACCACCGACGACCCTCGAGCGCCCGCTCTACAGCGGCACCGGCGAGGTCCCTGCCGAGACCGATCTCGATCCGTCACCCGACCTGGCGAGCCTGGACGACGCCGCACTGTGGGCGGAGATCCGGCGGCTCGAGCAGGAAGAGGACGACATCTCGCTCAACCGGCGGGTGATGCACGCCCAGATTGACATCGTCCAGGCGGAGCGCTCGAAACGGTCTCGGAGCGGAGACCATGTCGGCACTGGCGATCTCGGGCCGATTCTCGGCGGAGGGCAATGAGCCACGTCGTCTGCCCGGAGTGTGGCTCACAGAGCCCGCAGGCGGCGACCTACTGCTCCCGGTGCGGCGCCCTCCTCCTTCACGAGAGCCCGGGGGAGACGACCCTGAGTCTCGGGCCCGAGGAGGTCGAGGAGGCAGCGGCGCGGGCAGAGATCGAAGGCCCCGCCTTCGTCGTGCGGTCTGGTGGCGGCAGGGCGGGGGAGAGCTTCGAGGCGCTTGGGGAGCGGGCGCTGATCGGCCGCTCGCCGGAGTGCGACGTGTTTCTCGACGACGTCACCGTCTCGCGCCGGCACGCCGAGCTGCGTGCGCGAGGCGAATGTCTTCTCGATTCGCGACCTCAGCAGCCTCAACGGCACCTTCGTCAACAGGCGCCGCATCGAGAGCTCCGTGCTCGAGGACGAGGACGAGGTTCAGGTCGGCAAATACCGATTGACGTTCCTCCGCTGATGACGACCGTGCCCGAAACGAGCCCAACCGCACACCTCCACACGATCGGCGCCGTGTGCGAGCGCCTGCGCGACGAGTTTCCCGACATCTCGATTTCGAAGATCCGGTACCTCGAGGATCAGGGACTTCTCCATCCCCGCCGGACACGGGGCGGCTACCGGCTCTTCGCCGAGGCGGATGTCGAACGGCTGATCACGATCCTGCGGCTCCAGCGGGACGAGTTCCTGCCGCTCCGCGTGATCCGGGAGGAGTTGCGGGCGCCGAGCGCCGAGCGCGCCAAGCGTCGCGCCGCGGGCCTCCGCGGCCAGGAAGACGAGATCGAGATGCCCGAGCTCTGCGAGCGCGCCGGGATCTCGGCCGAATTCGCACGCCAGCTCGAGGAGTTCGGCATCCTCGCACCTCGGATCGAGGCGGGGGAGCGGCTCTACCGTGAGAGCGAGGCCGACATCGCGCTCGCCTCCGCCCGGATCGCGCGGCACGGGATCGATGCGAGACACCTCCGCGCCTTCCGCACCGCAGCAGGGCGCCAGTCGGCGCTGCTGGAGCAGGTCGTCGCGCCGGCGCTTCGCTCTCGAAACCTGGAGCGGCGCGCGGCGGCGCTCGAGGATCTCGAGACGCTGGCCGCGTCGCGCAGGAGCTCGCGCAGTTGCTGCTCACCCGCGATCTGCGAGAGGTGGCAGATCGATGAGCGAGCTCGATCTGGCCACCCTGATCCGGGACGTGCCCGACTTCCCGACCGAGGGGATCCTGTTCAAGGACGTGATGCCGCTGATCGCCGACCCGGTCGCCTTCCGCGAGACGATCGACCGCCTGGCGGCGTGGGCGGGACCACGGACACCCGACATCATCCTCGGCGCCGAGGCACGTGGGTTCATCTTCGGCGGCGCGCTCGCCTACGCTCTCGGCTGCGGGTTCGTCGCCGGCACGAAAGCCCGGAAAGCTGCCGTGGAAGACGATCGAGGCCCGGTACGACCTCGAGTACGGCACCGACGCGCTCCAGGTTCATGCGGATGCGATCGCGCCCGGTGCCCGGGTCGTCGTGCTGGACGACGTGCTCGCGACGGGCGGCACCGCGGGCGCCAAGATCGAGCTCGTCGAGAGGCTCGGAGGGGTCGTCGTGGGGGCGTTGTTCGTCGTCGAGTTGTCGTTTCTCCACGGCCGTGACCGCATCCCCGGCACCGACGTCCACGCCTTGATCGACTACCGTTAGCGGCGTTCACTGGGTGGGGGGATAGCCGGTTACGCGCCGCCCGCCGATGACGAGGGACGTGGATGCCATCGGGACTTCCGGCAGTACGAACGGTCGGCACGCTGCTTCTGTTGCGCCACTGTCTCGACGCTCGGCTGGGCCGCCAACAGGGTTCCCGCCCGCACCCGACTCGAGATGATCATCGGCCCTGATCTGACACACCGGCTCGTGACGAGCCTGACGGCACAGAGCCGCCGGTAGGGTGCCGTTACGTCCCGCGCGTGCGGACGAACAGGAAGATCAGGAACGCGCTGACGAGGGAGATGAGCAGGGCCGTCGCGTTCGAGATGCCCACCGCGACCATGCCGAAGTAGAGCACGAGGAAGAAGACGAGCGCCCAGACGAACGACTGGACGCCGCGGTCGATGCTCGGTGCGCGCAGATGCATCCGCGAGACGATACCGAGGCGCGGCCGGCTGACGCGCGGGGGACACGTCTGTTCTGGACCAAAAATTCACCGAGCCGGTTGCGCTTTCGTCCACCCGACCCGTTGACCTTCCGCTTCCGCGTACGGCCTCCGTGCTGGGCTTCGACCTACTCGCGCCCCGTGCTCGGTGCAAGAACGAACCTAGGGGATCGGCTCTGGCGGGTCAAGCGCTCCTTCACCGAATTGACGCAATTTCCGCAGACTTTCGTCGCCGAGCGACGGGAGGGGGAGTCGCCCAGGCGACCGTCGTGCTTCAACTTGACATAACACCGGTTATCGTGTGTGGGCGATAGCGGCAGTCCTGTAGCGCTGACGGTGTAGGATCGCGCGTCACCTCCAACGAGGAGGACCGAATGTCCGCGATCGCCGCCGCAGTCGAGGAAACGACGGAGCTTGCGCTGCACGAGAAGGCAAAGTTGCAGAAGTCGCTCGGCGGCTTCGACATGGTGTTCTTCACCGTCTGTGCGCCTTCGTCGGCCTCGACACGCTCGGGCTCGTGGCGGCCTCCGGCACCCAGGGCTTCACGTGGCTGATCCTGCTCGCCGTCCTCTTCGTCTTCCCGTACGCGCTCGTGCTGGCGGAGCTCGGCAGCACCTTCACCGAGGAAGGCGGCCCGTACGAGTGGGTGAAGATGTCCTTCGGCCGCTTCCACGCGTCGCTCGCGGCGATCTTCTACTGGGTCACGAACCCGCTCTGGGTCGGCGGCTCGCTGGCCTTCATCGCCTGCGACGCGTGGGCGTCGACGAAGCTCCCGAGCCTCCAGATCGGTGAGCTCGGCAAGGCCGGCGACTACGTCTTCAAGTTCCTGTTCATCTGGTTCTCGATCGGCGTCGCGATCGCCTCGCTGAAGCGAGGCAAGTGGATCCCGACCGCCGGCGGGTTTGCGCGCATCTTCGTGCTCGGGTTCTTCACGCTTACCGTTGTCATCTACGGGATCAAGAACGGCGTCCAGGGGATCGCTCTCGGCGACCTCTCGCCGTCGATGGCCGTGTTCCTCGGGCTCGTCCCGTACCTGCTGTTCAACTACGTCGGCTTCGAGCTCCAGAACGGCGCCGCCGAGGAGATGGTCAACCCCGCGCGTGACGTGCCGCTCTCGGTCGCGCGCAGCGGCGTGCTCGGCGTGGCGCTCTACGTGATCCCCGTCCTCGGGATCCTGCTCGTGCTGCCGAGCGAGAAGGTGACCGGGCATCGGCGGGTTCATCGACGCGATCAAGGAGACGTTCACCGTCTACGGCGGCGCCCAGAACGTGCTCTACGCGATCACGGCGCTCGGGTTCATCTTCACGCTGCTCACGTCGGGCGCCGTGTGGATGATCGGCTCGGACCGGATCCAGGCCGTGTCCGCCTACGACGGCGGCTTCTTCCCGTACTTCGGCGTCTTCAACGCCAAGCTCGGCACGCCCGTGCGCGTCAACACGATGTCGGGCATCACGTCGACGATCTTCATGGTCACCGCCGTGCTGATGCTCAAGAGCGGTAGCGCCGCCGACGCCTTCAGCGTCGTGCTGACGATCGCGATCTCGACGACGCTGCTCTCGTACCTGTGGATCTTCCCCGCTGCGCTGAAGCTGCGCTACAGCGAGCCGAACGTCCACCGCCCCTACCGTGTACCCGGCGGGGCAGTCGGGAATCTGGATCGCTACCGGCCTGATCACGTTCTGGGTCGCGCTCGGCTCGTGGGTCGCGGTCTTCCCGGGCACGCTCGAGCGTCTGTTCGGGATCGACTACAGCTTCAAGGATTCATGGGGTGTCTCGGCCGTGAAGTACGAGGTGCTCACGATCGGCACGCTGGTCGTGATCTTCGTCGTCGGCGTGGCCGGATATCTGTCGGGCGCATCGGTCCGCTCGCACAGCGTCGTCGTGCCGATTCAGACGGAGGGCGATCGCCGCCGAACCCGCCTGATCGCAAGACGACGCTGGACAGATGGGGCCGACAGTGGGAGAGTTGGCTGTCCACGCAGCACGGCGTCCAGCAATGACCACTGTTGACATCGACACCCTGCTTGCGCAGGACGAGGTACGAGCACTCCTCGAGACGAGCGAGCAGGCAGGCACGATCCAGCTGCGCGAGGTCGCCGACCTCGTCGAGACGCACGAGCTCGTCCCGCTCGAGCACGACGCGCTTCTGCGCGAGCTCGACAAGCGGGGGATCGAGATCGTCGACCCCCCGGCCTCCCAGGAGCCTCCCCCACCCCCGGTCGCGGCACGCCGAATCGACCACTGATGCGCTGCAGCTCTTCCTCCGCGAAGCCGGCCGGCACACGTTGCTGACGGCGGCGCAGGAGGTGACGCTCGCGAAGCGGGTCGAGCGCGGCGATCTCGTTGCGAAGGAGCGGATGATCCAGTCGAACCTCACGGCTCGTCGTCTCGATCGCGAAGAACTATCGCAACCAGGGGCTCCCGTTTCTCGACCTGATCCAGGAAGGCACCCTGGGACTGATCCGTGCCGTCGAGAAGTTCGACTGGCGGCGCGGCTTCAAGTTCTCGACGTACGCGACGTGGTGGATCCGCCAGGCGGTCGCCAGGGCACTCGCCGACAAGGCGCGAACGATCCGGATGCCCGTGCACATCGTCGAACGGCTCCAGAAGATGAACCGTGCCGAGCGCACGCTCTGGACTGCCCTCGGGCGTGAGCCGACGCTCGCCGAGATCGCCGACGAGGCGAACCTGACGCTGCAGCAGGTGCTCGAGGTTCGGGCTGCCGCGCGCGCGTCGACGAGCCTCGATGCTCCTGTCGGTGACACGGACGACGCGGTGCTCGGCGACTTCGTCGCGGGCGACGACCTGCTGCCCGAGGAGACGGTCGAGCTCTCGCTCCGGAGCCAGGCGTTGCAAGCGGCGCTCGGCGCGCTACCCGACCGCGAACGCGAGGTCGTGACGCTGCGCTACGGCCTCGGAGGCACCGAGCCGAAGACGCTCGAGGAGATCGGCAGGCGGCTCGGCCTGACGCGCGAGCGCGTCCGCCAGATCGAGCTCGACTCGCTCCGCCGTCTCGCCGATCAGCGCGAGATGCAGGCGGTCGTGTAGCCGACGGGGCTAGGTTCGGAGGTAGTACTCGAGCGCCGGCGCGACCGACCGCAATTCGCGCAAGGCCCGTGTTTCGAGCTGGCGGACGCGCTCGCGGGTGATCCCGAGGATCGCACCGACCTCTTCGAGCGTCTTCGGCTTGCCGCCGTCGAGCCCGAACCGCTCCGTCAGCACGCGCTGCTGGCGCGGATTGAGCTGACGCATCGCGCCGGCGAGCTCCGACGAGCGGTAGCTTCTCCGACGTCTCCGCTTCCGGCGCGAGTGCGTTCACGTCCTCGATCAGGTCGCTCATGACGCTCTCGCCGTCACCGACGGGCGAATCGAGTGAGACGTGATCCTGGACGAGCTCGAGCAGGCTCTCGACCTTCTCCAGGCGTGAAGCCCGCCTCAGCGGCGATCTCCTCGATCGACGGATCGCGGTTGAACTTCTGGCCGAGCGTGCGCCGTGCGCGCGTGACGCGCCGCACCTGGTCGGCGACGTGGACGGGGAGTCGAATCGTCCGGCCCTGCTCGGCGAGCGCGCGGGAGATCGCCTGCCGAATCCACCAGGTCGCGTACGTCGAGAGCTTGTAGCCGAGCGTGTAGTCGAACTTCTCGACGGCTCGGATCAATCCCGAGGTTGCCTTCCTGGATCAGGTCGAGCAGCGGCACGCCGGCACGGGTGTAGCGGCGGGTGATCGACATCACGAGCCGGAGGTTGCACTCGATCAGCCGGCGCTTCGCCTCCTCGTCGCCCTCGTCCTTGCGGCGCGCGAGCTCGCGCTCCTCGGCGTGGGTCAGGAGTCGACCGTCGCCGATCTGTCGGACGTAGAGCTTGAGCGGGTCCTGCGTCGCCGCAGGGACGTCCGTCCCGGCGGAGTCGTCGGGGTGAGGTCGAAGAGCGACTGCGCGAGATTGCCGTCCACGGGCAACGTATCGGCGTCGCGCGTCCCCCACTTGAGGCATTTCGTCTGCACGCGCGCAGGAATCGCCGTACGAATTGCGTACAGAAACCTCATCAACCGCCGATACCTTCAAATGGCACATGTCCGATCCGGAGTGATCGAATCTTCTGATGTGCGGCATAGCCGGATATAGCCTCGACGTCGACTCCAGCGTCGATCGCACCCTCGCCGCCCAGGCGCTCCTGGCAGGGATCGCCGAGCGCGGCGCCGACGCGGTCGGCTACGCCCATCGAGGCGGAGGGCCGAGCGTCACGATTCACAAGCAACGGTCGGGCGCGACGGCGCTGCTCGACGATGTCGAGCTTGCCCGCGCGACACGACGGAGGCGCTCGTCCACGTCCGCGACTACACCAAGGGACATCCGACGATCCTGGCCAACAACCACCCGATCCGTCATGGCTCGATCGTCGGCATCCACAACGGGATCATCCTCAACGACGAGGAGATCTTCGGCTGCCACGGCATCGACGCGTGCCGAGCCGGAGATGACCGTCGATTCCGAGGTGATCTTCGCCCTCATGAATCTGACGCCGTCCGATCGCGCATGCGCTCGAGGAGCTCCGAGGCTCGATGGCGACAGCCTGGATCGACGAGCGAACGGCGACCGGATTGCACCTGGCCCGCGGCGTTGCGCGGCCGCTCTGGATCGGCCGCTCCCGTCGCGAGCTCTTCTTCGCGTCGACGAAGGCGGCTCTCGAAGTGGTCGAGGGCACGCTGCGGCTGACGCTCCGCAAGACCGAGGTCGCGGAAGGGCGGCTGCTCCACGTCGAGCGAGGCCGCGTCGTCTCGGAGATGCGCTTCCGGTGTGATCGCTCCTACCGCGACGACGGCTTGCTGCCCCCGGTGAGAACACCGCACGAGGGTGTCGCGTGCCTCGCGAAGCTCGCCAGCCTCGCGCCGTAGCTAGAGAGCGCCGTCGGGCTGTACGGCGACGCCTTCCTGCCGCAGACGCTCGCGCACGAGGAACTGGAACGCCGCCCACGGTCCCGCGTCGATCTCGACGAGGCGATAGACCTGCCACTCCGACATCAGGGCCGGGTTGCGCCGGCGCGCGTCCTTCCAGTCGGCCATCTTGGGCAGGCGCCCAAGTTCGCGCGCGAGCTCCGCGCCCTGCTCGATTGCACGCTCGAGCTTCTCGTCTCCCACCGGGACGTCGAAGCCCGCCTCCCGCAGGGCGGCAGCTGAGCGATCCGAAGGTGTGCCAGATCAGCGACTTCGACGCGACACGCCGGCGGTTCGTGTCGAGGTCTCTTGCGGTCGGTGTTCGCCCGAGCTCGTCTCCGAGTTGCCGAAGCTGCGCGAGCAGCTCGTCGCGACTGATGAACCTGCGCGGTGTCAGGCCAGCGGCGCGCTTGGCCGCGTTCCAGGTCCCGAAATGCTCGATCACGGTCTGTGGATGCACTTCGGCCTCCGCGTCGGCGGCAAACTCGCGCATCGTCGGCGAGCGGCCGAGCCGGTCCGCGCTCGCGCGCAACTGCTCGAGGATCTGCTCGTCGGTGTAGCGCCGTCTGATTCCAGCGCGAAACTCCGCGAGAGCTGCCTCGTCGATCCCGGCGAGGGCCGGGTGCCGGCGACGGGGCCTGGCCATATGCAATGACTGTAGAGCATTCTGTGAAATGTGCAAGTGCGCCAGAACGAGGGTAGGCTCGGACGGATGAAACGTCGTCTTGCGGTCGAGACGGCTACCGCTCGCTTGGTCGGGCGCGTCTCACGTGCGGCAGGGCGCGGCGGCGGGACGACGCTTCCCGGGAAGCTGCTCTGGAAGGTCGATCCGGGTGCGATCGACGCGCTCGCGGCCCGGCTGCCGGCCGGTGTCGCTGTTGTGTCGGCGACGAACGGCAAGACGACGACGAGTGCGATGCTGGCGAGCATTCTCGGCGCACGCTACCGGCTCGCGTGGAACAACTCGGGAGCAAACCTCGCCTCCGGGGTCGCCTCCACGCTGCTCTCGGCCACAGACGCCGATCTCGGGCTGCTCGAGGTCGACGAGTTCGCGCTGCCGGAGCTGATGCGGCGCACCCGGCCACGGGTCGTGTCGCTCGGCAACCTCTTTCGCGACCAGCTCGACCGTTACGGCGAGCTCGAGCACATCGCTGAGCGGTGGCGCGCCGCGGTCGCCGCGCTTCCTCCCGCGTCGACCCTGATCGTGAACGCCGACGATCCGCTCGTCGCCGAGCTCGCCGAGGGTCGGACGCGCTCGCTGCGCTTCGGCGTGGACGATCCGCGGTTGGCCCGGTCGTCGCTCCAACACGCCGCCGACTCGAAGTACTGCGTTCGCTGCGGCGCTCCCTATCTCTACGCCGCCGCCTACGTCGGCCACCTGGGCGACTACCGCTGTCCGTCGTGCGGCCACGCCCGACCGCCGCTCGATCTTGCCGCGCGGTCGATCGACCTGCATGCGCTCGACGCCTCGGAATTCGATCTCGTCACGCCCGCCGGAACGGTCCGGGTCAGGCTGCCCCTCCCCGGTCTCTACAACGTCTACAACGCGCTCGCCGCGGCGGCCACGGCGCTCACTCTCGACGCCTCGCTCGACGAGATCGTGGCCGGGCTCGGCACGTTCACGGCTGCCTTCGGCCGGTTCGAGCGGATCGAGGCCGGCGACAAGCGGATCCTGATGCTGCTGATCAAGAACCCGGCCGGAGCCAACGAGGCGGTGCGGACGCTCGAGGAGGGCGGTGTCCCGGCGACGCTCGTGATCGCGCTCAACGACCGGATCGCCGACGGTCGTGACGTGTCGTGGATCTGGGATGTCGACTTCGAGCCGCTGCTCGAACGGGCCGAGCGCATCGTGGCGTCCGGCGAGCGCGCCGCCGAGCTGGCGCTGCGGTTCACCTACGGCGGGTTCTCGCCATCGCGGCTCGAGGTCGTGCCCGACCTGCGCGAGGCGCTCGACCGCGGGCTCGTCGCTCGTTCCTCCGGGCGAGGAGCTCGGCGTTCTCCCCACCTACACGGCGATGCTCGAGTTGCGCTCGATCGCCGTCGCCCGGGGGCTCGTACGGCCGTTCTGGGAGGAGACGTCGTGAGGATTCGCGTCGCGCACCTCTACCCGGACTACCTCAACATCTACGCCGATCGCGGCAACATCGCCGTCTTCGAGCGGCGGGCGGCGCTTCGCGGTCACTCGCTCGAGGTGACTGCGGTGGCGCCGGGCGATCGCTCGAGGCGGCGACGTTCGACCTCGTCTACGTCGGCGGCGGCCAGGATCGTGAGCAGGCGCTCGTCGCTCCCGACCTCGAACGCCGGGGCGACGACCTGCGCGCTGCGGTCGAGACGGGAACCGCGTTGCTGGCGGTGTGCGGCGGCTATCAGCTTCTCGGACGCGGGTACCGCGGGCGCGACGGCTCGTGGCTGCCGGGCGCGGGCCTCTTCCCGCTCGAGACCGTCGCCGGTGAGCGGCGGCTGATCGGCGACGTGCTGCTCGAGGTCGACGCTCGACGGAACCACGACGACCGTGGCCGGATTCGAGAACCACGCGGGCCGGACGTTGCTCGACCCCGACGCTGTCCCGTTCGGCCGGGTTCTCGCCGGTCATGGCAACGACGGCACCTCGGGCTTCGAGGGCTGTCGCGTCGCCGGTGCGATCGGCACCTACCTCCACGGCCCGCTCCTGCCGCGCAATCCCGTCTGGCCGACTGGCTGCTCGCCCGCGCGCTCGAGCATGCCGGCGGCGACGGTGTGCTCGAGCCGCTCGGCGACGAGCTCGAGCAGCTCGCTCACGCAGTGTCGGCCGGGCGGGCCCGCTCGCGCGGTGGGCGCTGATCAGTCTGCGACGAGGCGGGCGTGCAACCGCGTGAGCTGTGCGTCAGCTCAAGCCCGGCCTCACGCAGATAGCCGGCGGCGCCACCGGCGTGCTCGCGGAGCCAGCCGATCACGGCCAGCATCGTCGCCGCGGGCGCCTGGGCGAGGCGTTGCCGTAGCTCTCGCTCCGCGTCGTCCGCTGACGCCTCGATCCAGCCGTCGAAGAGCGGCATCACCTTCGCGTCCGCTCTCGGCGTAGTCGGCCGCCACGAGTCTCGTCTGGCACACCGGCCACCCCGAGCAGCAGCGCCGAGACGATGCCGGTGCGGTCCTTGCCGGCGAAGCAGTGGATCACGACTCCGTCGGCGCTGCTCGCTGTCGGCCACCGCGGCCACGGCTGTCTGCGACCCGCTCGGGGCTCTCCTCGAGCGTCTGGATGTAGCCGGCCGCGAACACGGAGCGACGTCGGCTGCGGCCTGGAGGCGGTCGTCGAAGGCTCGCCCGACCTCTGGGTCGTAGTGGCCGAAGAGCGAGACGGCGACGACCTCGACCTCCGTCGGGTGGGCTCGGCTCGCCGGGCTCCTCCCCCTCGAAGCGGAGATCGACGAGGCGGCGCACGCCGTGGTCGAGCGCCGAGCGCCAGCCCGCAGCGGAGAGCCGGCGGACGTTGTCGGCACGCACCACCGCTCCACGCCGTGTGCGGCCGCCGGAGGCCGTCTGGAGGCCACCCAGGTCGCGGACGTTGAAACATCCGTCCCAGGCGAGCGAACGCTCTACGGAGCCCACAGAGAGCCGAGGTAGACGCATGGATCGCCCGGCTGAAAGCGGCGCAGGAACCTGCCGATCGGTGGATGCAGGGCGAGTCCCTCGAGCTCGTCGAGGTCGAAGAGCCGGTGGCCGCGCACGGCATCGTCGTGAGAGACGACGTCGGCGAGCGAGCCGTCGAGATCGCCCGCGAACACGATGTGGACGACGTGCTTCGACCAGAGGCTCCGTTCGGGCGAGATCGAGTCGACGATCACGACGGGCCCCTCGACGGGCAGCTCGTCGCCACCCTCGACGAGCCCGGTCTCCTCGGCCAGTTCGCGCTGCAGCGCCTCGGTCAGGCTCTCACCGCTGCGCACCCCTCCACCCGGTAGCAGCCAGTGCTCGACGCCGCGCTTCTCGTGCCGGCAGAGCAGGATGCGCCCTTGCCAGCGGAGGATCGCCGACACCCTGATGCGCGGCTCGGGCCTCACGAGACCCCCGACGACCCGAAGCCGCCCGTGCCTCGCACCGACTCCGGCAACTCGCTCACCTCGACCACCTCGACAGCTCGGGCCGGGACGACCAGCAGCTGGGCGATCCGCATCCCCGGCTCGACCGTGAACGGGTGCTCGCGGTCGGTGTTGAGGAGGACGATGCGCACCTCGCCGCGGTAGCCGCTGTCGATCACACCTGGTGTGTTGACGATCGAGAGCCCGTGGCGCTGCGCGAGCCCTGAGCGCGGCACGACGAGGCCCGCGTGGTCGTCCGGAATCGCGACGGCGAGACCCGTGCCGACCGTCGCACGTTCGCCCGGCGCGATCGTGACCGTCTCGCAGGCGCTGAGATCGAGGCCCGCGTCGCCGCTGTGGGCTCGTCGTCGGCAGCACCGCGTCGTCGCGGAGTCGTGCACGCGCAGGTCGATCACGTTGTCGCCGCGGACTCCAGGCCGTCTCCGGCGACGAGGTACTTCGCGAAGCGGCGCGTGTCCCGATGCGACAGCTTCGCACGGATCAGAACGCCTGCATCGGTGTCGAGCCGCTCGTCGATCGGGCGCGCCGAGCGCGTAGAGGGCGGAGAGCGCTGTTCCCTCGTCGTAGGGCACGAGCAGCCGTACGTCTTCGTAGCGGTCGGCGAAGAGCGTCGCGACGTGCTCGCGGAGCGCGTCGAGCCCGGCTCCCGCTGACGGCCGATACCTGCAGCGCCTCGGGGAAGCGGTTCGCAAGGCGGCGTCGTCCGAGCGGGTCGAGCCGGTCGATCTTGTTCAGCACGAGCGCGATCGGCAGGTCGTCGCCGCCGATCTCGGTCAGGACCGCGTTGACGGCGCCGATCTGCTCCCGCATCCGGTCCTCGGGAAGCGATGCGTCGACGACGTGCAGGATCAGGTCGGCGACGAGCGTCTCCTCGAGCGTCGAGGCGAACCCCTGCACGAGCTGGGTCGGCAGCCGCCGGATGAAGCCGACGGTGTCGGTGACGAGGTAGCGCTTGCCGTCGTGCTCGAAGCCGCGCGTCGTCGGATCGAGCGTCTCGAAGAGGCGGTTCTCGACCGAGACCTCCGCGCCGGTGAGTGCGTTCAGCAGCGTCGACTTGCCGACGTTCGTGTAGCCGGCGAGGGCAACCGTCGGCACCTCGGCGCGCTTGCGCTCCTTGCGGCGCACCCCACGCTGCGCCTGGAGACCCTTCAGCCGGGCACGCAGCTGCGTGATGCGGCGCCGCGCCATGCGGCGGTCGCTCTCGAGCTGCGACTCGCCCGGGCCGCGGGTGCCGACGCCGCCGCCGAGCCGCTCGAGGTGCTTCCACATCCCGCGCATCCGCGGCAGGTTGTACTCGAGCTGCGCGAGCTCGACCTGGAGCTTGCCTTCGGCGCTGACGGCGTGCTGGGCGAAGATGTCGAGGATCAGCTGGGTGCGATCGACGACGCGGGTCGAGAGCGCATCTTCGAGCGCCCGCTGCTGTGTCGGGTCGAGCTCGTCGTCGACGATCAGCACGTCGGCTTCGACATCCTCGTACAGGCTCTTCAGCTCCTCGAGCTTGCCCTTGCCGATGTACGTCTTCTGGTCGGGGCGGATGCGCTGCTGCACGAGGTCGGCGACCGGAACGACGAGCGCGGTTCGAGTGAGCTCGCGGAGCTCGCCCAGCTCGTCCTCGGCGTCGGCTCCTTTCGGGAGGACGGCGAGGAGGAGCCCCTTCTCGGGCTCGAGGTTTCCCTCGGGTGCGGAGCGGCGGGTGATGCGGAGAGTATGCCGGTACGCTCGCGGCATGACGGCTCTCGCGCAGCGACTTGCTCAGCGCACGCTCGAGCTCGTCGACATCCCGTCCGAGAGCCGTCACGAAGCCGAGGTTCGCGCTCACCTGCTCTCGCTCGTCCCCACGGAGTTTGCCCCCGAGTACGCAGCCGAGGACGCCTACGTGTTTGCGCGTCCTCGCAGGCCGGACGTGCCGCTCGTGCTGCTCGTCGGCCACTACGACACGGTGCCCGCGCAGGACAACGTCCCCGGCCGGATCGAGGACGGCGCCGTGCACGGCTGCGGTGCGACCGACATGAAGGGCGGCGTCGCCGTTGCAGTCGAGCTCGTGCGTGAGCTGGCGCTGCACGAGCCCGGGCCGGTCGACGTGGCGCTGCTGTTGTTCGGAAAGGAAGAGCTCCCGGCCCAGTTCAGCCCGCTGCCCGACCTGTTCGAACGCTCGCAGCTCGCGACGGCAGCCGACCTCGCGATCCTGCTCGAGCCGACCGACCTGACGATCCAGGCCGGCTGTCTCGGCAACGTGAACGCGCTCATCACCTTCAACGGCGTCAGCGGCCACTCTGCGCGCCCCTGGACGGCCGAGAACGCGATCGAGAAGGCTATCGCAGGGCTCGCGCCGATCGCCGCGCTCGAGCGCCGAGAGGCGATCGTCGGCGGGCTCTCGTTCTACGAGGTCGCATCCATCACGCGGCTCGAGGCCGGGCATCGCCGACAACGTGATTCCCGACCGGGCCGTCGCGACGGTCAACTTCCGTTACGCACCGGATCGCACGCCCGAGAGCGCGGCCGAATACCTGCGCTCGCTCGCGCCGGACGGGCGCCGACGTGGAGCTGACGGGAGACTCGCCGCCCGCCACGGTCGTCACCGATACCCCGCTCGTGCGCGCCCTGCGCGACGCCGGCGACCTCACCTTCGAGCCCAAGCAGGCGTGGACGAACGTGGCCGACTTCACGATGCGCGGGATCGACGCCATCAACTTCGGCCCGGGCGGCACGCGCTATGCGCACCGCCGCGACGAGCTCGTCGAGATCGACGCTTTGGTGTCGGCGCTACGAGACCCTGTACCGCTTCCTCACGACGGCTAGCGCTCGATGCCGATCTCCCCCGTGCTCCGCGGTCAGGCGACGTACCCGTTCGTGCGACTCAACCACGCTGCGGCTGCGCGCCGGGCGCGAAGGGCTCGAGGTGATCGACTTCGGGATGGGCGACCCGCGCGAGCCCACCGATCCGCGCATCATCGAGGCGCTGCGTGAAGGCGTGCGCGAGCGGATGGGCTATCCGGCGGCCGTCGGGCTGCCCGAGCTCCGCGAGGCGGTCGCCGGCTGGGTCGGGCGACGGTTCGGGGTCACGCTCGACCCGGGCGCCCACGTGATCCCGACGCTCGGCTCGAAGGAGGCGATCTTCTCGTTCGCGCAGGTCGTCCTCGATCTCGCCGGCGGACGTGACACGGTGGTGACGACCGAGCCCGGGTATCCCGTGACCGTGCGAGGTGCCCAGTTCGCCGGTGCGCGGGTCGAGGAGTTGCCGCTGCTCGAGCAGAACGGCTTTCTCCCCGACCTCGACCGCGTTGCCGCCGAGACATGGCGGCGAACGGCCCTCGTCTGGGTCAACTACCCGAACAACCCGACCGGGGCGACGGCGCCGCTCGCCTTCTACGAGCAGCTCGCCGCGCTCGCGCGCGAGCACGACTTCGTTCTCGCGTCCGACGAGGCCTACAGCGAGCTCTGGTTCGACGAGCCGCCCGCGTCGGCGCTGCAGCTGTCCGACTGGACGAACGTGGCCGTGTTCAACACGCTCTCGAAGCGGTCGTCGATGACCGGCTATCGCTCGGGCTTCGTGGCGGGCGATCCCGAGCTCGATCGCCGCGTTGAAGCAGTTCCGCCCCAATGTCGGCACCGCACCGCAGGAGTTCGTCCAGCGGGCTTCCGTCGTCGCCTGGGGCGACGAGGAGCACGTCGAGCGGGCGCGCGCGGCCTATGCCGCGCAAGCGCGAGCTGTTCCTCGACCTGTTCGCCCGCGTCGGCCTGCGCGACGCCGGCGGCCCGGCGACGATGTACCTGTGGGTCGCCGTTCCGCGCCGGGGAGACGTCGGAAGGCTTCGCGACTCGGCTGCTCGACCAGGGCATCCTCGTCGCGCCGGGCTCGTTCCTCGGGCGCGTCCGGCGAGGGCTACGTCCGCTTCGCGCTCGTGCCCACCGAGGACGAGTGCGCGCGCGCGGCCGAGATCCTCGAGCGCTCGATCTGACGCCTCGCCGCCCGCCGGGTCCGCGAGAATCACCACCATGGAGCTTGCAGCGCAGATCGAGGAGATGTGGGAGTCGGGCTCGCTCGACGCCGAGGCGGTCGAGGAGGCGATCCGCCTGCTCGACGGCGGCGAGATTCGCGTCGCCGAGCCGACCGACGACGGCTGGCTCGTGAACGAGTGGGTGAAGAAGGCGATCCTGCTCTACTTCCGCGATCCGCAAGGTCGAGCCGATGGACGTCGGCGGGCTCCACTTCCTCGACAAGATCCCGGTCAAGTCGGACTACGCCGACCGCGGCGTGCGCGTCGTTCCGCCCGGGGTTGCGCGCTACGGCTCCTTCCTCTCGGAGGGCTGCGTGCTGATGCCGGGCTACGTCAACATCGGCGCCTGGGTCGGGCCGCGAACGATGGTCGACACCTGGGCCACGGTCGGGTCGTGTGCGCAGATCGGCGCCGACGTGCATCTCGCCGGCGGCGTCGGCATCGGCGGCGTGCTCGAACCGCCCCAGGCCGCACCGGTGATCATCGAGGACGGCGCCTTCATCGGCTCGCGGGCTGTGATCGTCGAGGGCGTGCGCATCGGCGCGAGAGCGGTGATCGCGCCGAACGTGGTGCTGTCGTCGTCGATCCCGATCATCGACGTGACCGGCCCGAGCCGGTCGAGTACCGCGGCGAGGTCCCGGCGGGCAAGGTCGTCCTCCCGGGAGTCCGGCAGAAGGAGTTCGCGGCGGGCTCCTACGGCCTCCAGTGCGCGCTGATCGTCGGCGAGCGCAATGCGTCGACCGATCTGAAGACGTCGCTCAACGACGTCCTGCGCGAGTTCGAGATCGCGGTCTGAGTCTAGAGGTCGGTCGAGCCTTCGGCGATCAGCTCGGCCGGGCCTGTCAGCGACGCGCGACCACCGTCGATCCGCACGTGGAGGTCGCCGCCCGGCAGGTGCACCGCGACCGGGCTGTCACACCAGTCTCGCGTCACTGCCACCGCGGCAGCGGCCACCGACGAGGAGCCGGACGCGCTCGTCTCCCCCGCCCCGCGCTCCCAGACGAGCACGGTCAGGTCGTGTCGCCCGTCGACACGGACGAGCTGGACGTTGGTGCGGTCGGGGAAGCGCGGATGTGTCTCCATGCGCGGGCCGAGCCAGAGGAGGTCGTCGCGGGTCGGCTCGTCGAGCCGGATCACGGCGTGTGGATTCCCGACCGACGCCGTCGTCAGCTCGATCCCGTCGACCGTCTCGGGCTCGCCGACCGTGAACTCGCCCACGTCCATGTCGGCCTCGAGGCCTTCGAGCATTCGCGCCGTTACGCCGCCGCCCGGCCGTCTCGATCGTGACCTCCGTCGCGCCGGTCTCGGCAGCGAGCCAGCGGGCGGCGATGCGGGTGCCGTTGCCGGACATCTCGGCAACGGAGCCGTCGGGATTCCAGATCGTCACGACCGCGCTCGCGCCGTCGCGCGAGGTGACCTCGAGCACACCGTCGGAGCCGATCCCGCGCTCGACCGAGCACAGCCGCTGGACGCGTTCCGGTGTCAGCACCCCGGCGTCTGGTTGCTCGACGACGAGGTAGCTATTGCCGAGCGCGTGCCACTTCGAGAACTGCATCTGCCACCTCCTCGGGACTCCGGGTTCCGTCAACGCTAACGAGGCCCGGGATTCGCCGCATCCACTTCCGCTGGTAGGCGGCGTAGCGGCGAGTACGAACGACGATCCGCTCGCGCGCCTCGGCTTCCGGCAACGTTGCGATCTCGTCCAGCCCGAGCGCCTTCGCCGCCGTCAGCGAGACACCGGCAGCGAGTGCTGCGCGGACCTCGTCGACGACCCCTCGATCGAACATCGCGGCCGTCCGCGCCACGATCCGACGCTCGAGCTCGGCCACGGGGAGATCGAGCCCGACGATGAGCGTCGGGTGCCGTGTCGTCTCCGCCCAGAGCCGGTCCTCCGCCGGAACGAGCGATTCTCCCGCCTCGGCAAGCTCGAGGGCGCGAATCACCCGGCGCTGGTCGTTTGCATTGACAGCAGCGGCGGCAGCCGAGTCGAGGGTCGCGAGGCGTGCGTGCGCCGATGCCGAATCCGTCTCGACCTCCGCGCGGATGCGCTCGCGTACGCCTGCGCCCGGTGGTGGCGGGAGTGCGAGGTCGGCGAGTGCGGCTCGGAGATAGAGGCCGGTCCCTCCGCTGACGACGGCCGTGCCGGTGCGCGCCACGAGCTCGTCGATCGCTGCGTGTGCAAGCCCCGCGTAGGCGCCGACCGACATCTCCTCGTCGAGCGCACGGATACCGACGAGCGCAGTCGGGACGACTCGGCTGGTTCGTCAGGATCGGCAGGCCGCGATACACCTGCATCGCGTCGCAGGAGACGACCCCGGTGTCGAGCCGGTCTGCGATCGACCTCGGCGACGGCGGTCTTGCCCGAGGCAGTCGGGCCGAAGACGGCTATCACCGCGACCATCGGAGCCTCAGGCGGGGACGGCGGAAGCGACGCGGCCGCGAAGTGTCGTCGAGGTCGCCGCCTCGATCACGACGTCGACGAGGTCACCCGCCGCTCCCGCGCCGGTGAAGTTGACCGTCGTATTGCGTCGGGTGCGACCACGCAGCAGCGATCGCGTCGGTCCTGCTCGGCCCCTCGACGAGCACCTGCTCGACGCGCCCGACACGCTTCGGCGTTCCGCTCGGCCGCGATCCGTCTGGACGACGTCGACGAGCCGCTCGAGCCGCTCGTGCTTGACGGGCTCGGGCACCTGGTCGTCCATCGTTGCCGCGTCGGTTCCGGCCCGCGGCGAGTAGATGAAGGTGAAGGCGCTGTCGTAGCGCACCTCCTCGACGACCTCGAGCGTCGCGGCGAAGTCCTCCTCCGTCTCGCCGGGGAAGCCGACGATGACGTCCGTGCCGAGTGCGAGATCGGGAATCGCGTCGCGCAGCCGGTCGACCAGCGTGAGGTACCGCTCGCGCGAGTAGGTGCGTCGCATCGCCTTCAGCAGCCGCGTCGAGCCGGACTGGAGCGGCAGGTGGATGTGCTCGCACACGGCATCGCACTCCGCCATCGCGGCGATCACCGGCTCGCGGAAGTCCTTCGGGTGCGGGCTCGTGAACCGAATCCGCTCGATTCCGTCGACGGCGTCGCAGGCGCGCAGCAGCTCGCCGAACTCGGTGCGGATGTCCGGCGCCAGGTCGCGGCCCCACGAGTTGACGTTCTGGCCGAGCAAGGTGATCTCGCGAACGCCGTCGGCCGCGAGCCGCGTCACCTCGGCGACGATGTCTCCTGGCCGGCGGCTCTGCTCGCGTCCGCGCACGGCCGGCACGATGCAGTACGAGCACGTCGAGTTGCATCCCATCGACACCTGGACCCACGCGCTCGCGGCTCGCTCGCGATGCTGAGGCAGATGGCCTGCAAAGTGCTCGTGCGTGCCGAAGCGGCCCCGCGACACCCCTTCTCCCCCCGCTCCGAGCCAGTCTCCGAGATGCGGGATCGAGCCGGGCCCGAAGGCGACGTCGACCTGCGGGTAGAGACTGAAGATCCGCTCCTGCTGGGCCTCGGCGTAGCAGCCGCCGACAGCGATCACGAGGTCGGGGTTCTCACGCTTGCGCGCCCCTGCGTCGCCGAGGTAGGCGGAGAGCTTCGTGTCGGGCTTCTCGCGGATCGTGCAGGTGTTGAAGATGACGACGTCCGCGTCCTCCTTGGAGGTCGCCTCGCCGAGGCCGAGCGACTCGAGCATGCCCTTGATCCGCTCGGAGTCGTGGCTGTTCATCTGGCAGCCGAAGGTGGTCAGGTGGTAGCGGCGCACGCGTGAAGTGTAGGGCCGGGCGGCTGGCGCCGAGCCGACCCTGCGCTAGGGTGGCTCGCAGAGAAGCGCACCCCTGCCGAAGGAGAGATCGTGCAACCTCGGAGCGGTCAGATGCGAAAGACCCGTGTTCTCAGCGCGTGCGTGGCCGGTGCTGCTGCGGTGACGATCGTCTCTGCGGCTCTCGGCGCAACCACTGCAAGCGTGGTCAAGAAGCCCGTCGTGTCCGGCGAGCTCGTTCGCAACGGAGGAGCCGAGTCCGGTGGAGCCGCTACCGGTTCCTCGACGACGGTCGCGCCACCCGGCTGGACGACGACAGGAAACTTCACTGCTGTGAAGTACAGCGCAGGCGGCGGCTTCCCCGACGCGGCCGCATCTCACGCGATCTCCGGCGGCAAGCAGTTCTTCGCCGGCGGGCCGGCTGCACCCGCGGCATCGGCAACTCAGGTCGTCGCCGTTCCAGCCGCCTTCAGCAAGGCCGGAGCAAAGGTCACCGCGAAGCTCTCGGCAGCCCTCGGCGGTTTTCGTCCCAGGCGGATGATGCGTCGGTTACGGCGACCTTCCTCAGCGCGGCCGGCGCCCACTCGGAGCACTCGGCATCAAGCCGGTCTCCCACACGCAGAGAGGGGATACGACGAAGCTCGTATCGGCCACGCGGACGAAGGCGGTGCCCGCCGGAACGACGTCGATCAAGATCGTGATCAAGGCGAGGCCGCTCTCGGGCGGGTACGACGACGGCTACGCCGACAACGTCAGCCTGCATCTCCTGATCGGCTAGGAACGAACGAGGCTGTGGGCGCAGTGAAGCGCCCACAGCTGGTGTTGCCGAGCTGTTCGAGCGTTACGCCGCGACCGGGATCTTCCTCGGTTGGGCCGCCTTGACCTTCGGCGCGTGCAACTCGAGCACGCCCTTGGTGAAGGCTGCAGTCAACTTCTCGGTGTCGACCACCGTCGGCAGCTCGAACTGGCGCTGGAACTCCTGTCCCATCCGCTCGTGCAGCCGGTAGGTCTTCTCTGTCTTCTCGATCGCCGTCTCGTGCTCGCCCTTGATCGTGAGCACGTGATCGGAGATCTCGATTGCAAGCTCCTTCTCCGCGTAGCCGGGCACCTCGAGCTCGACGACGTACTCGTCGGGCGTCTCGTAGATGTCGGCTGCCGGAAGGGTGGTGACGGGAATCGGCGGCAGGCCAAAGCGCCGCATACCCCGCTCCATCAACTCGAGCTCGCGGAACGGATCCCACGTGACCAGGGTCTTCATGCGGAATCACCTCCTCTCCGAAGGCATGCATACTCCTGCGATTCGCGAGGCGCATCGGGGTCGTCCCCGATCTCACTGCGGATTCCGGGCGAACGACCGGTAGCGTGAGGGCATGCCGAAGATCGAGGGCACCGATCTGGACGTCTTTCCGCTCTGCCTTGGCGGCAACGTCTTCGGCTGGACCGCGGACGAGGAACAGTCCTTCGCCGTGCTCGATGCCTATGTGGCCGCCGGCGGGAACTTCATCGACACGGCAGACGTCTATTCGGCGTGGGCCACCGGTCACGCGGGGGGCGAGTCGGAGTCGATCATCGGGCGGTGGCTGGCTGCCCGCGGGAATCGTGACGAGCTGGTGATCGCGACCAAGGTCGCGAAGCTCGACACCCGCGCAGGGCTCTCGGCGGCGAATGTAGAGAAGGCGGCTGCCGATTCGCTGCGCCGCCTCGGGACCGACCGGATCGATCTCTACTACGCGCACCATGACGATTCCGACATTCCCCTCGAGGAGACGCTGGGTGCATTCGATGCGCTCGTCCGCACGGGTGCGGTGCGCTACGTGGCGGCGTCGAACTACGATGCCGACCGTCTCGAGGAGGCGCTCACGGTCTCGGCCCGCGAAGGGCTCGTTTCGTACATCGCCCTCCAGCCCGAGTACAACCTCGTGGCCCGCACCTACGAGCACGAGCTCCGCGGGGTTTGCGAGAGGCATTCACTGTCGTGCTTCCCCTACTTCGGCCTCGCCAGGGGATTCCTCACCGGCAAGTACCGCCCGGGCGGCGAGCAGGTAGACAGCCCGCGCGCCGAAGTGGCCCAGCAGCATCTCGATGCACGCGGGATCGCCGTGCTGGCCGCACTCGATCAGATCGCCGCTGCCCACGGCACGCCGCTCGCGGCCGTCGCTCTGGCGTGGCTCGCCGCTCAGCCGACCGTCGTTGCTCCGATCGCGAGTGCCCGCACCCCCGAGCAGCTCACCGAGCTGCTGCCGATGGCCTCAGTCGTGCTCAGCGTCGAGGAGATCGAGCAGCTGACGGCTGCCGGCCGCTGACGGCGGCATCCGCCGCGACGTGCCGAAGGACTTTTCCCCCAGGATGTAGAATGCCTCTTGACAGATTCGCCATGTACGGGTGGCGCGAGCTGGCAATCGGCCTGCGGGTCGATCCTCGGAGCCGACGGCCTTTGCGGCGCCGCCGGGTCAGCTCTCCGTTCCTGGCGACGTGCAAGGGTGGGGCCAGGGCGGTGGGGGTTGCCCGGCCCCACCGATCTTGTCCGCAGATTCAGAATCCCCGAGTGGGGATTCTGAATCGCGACGATCCCTGAAGCCGGGAACCTACGGTTCCCAGTGAACCTCCCTTGGTTCGGCGAGGTTCTACGTTGTGGCCTGGCGCCTCAACTCACCTCGGGCGGCGGTCCGGCTTCCGTGGTGTCGGCAGGCCACGGCTCGGCGACG
Organism: uncultured Thermoleophilia bacterium; assembly: GCA_963829285.1. GTDB lineage: Bacteria > Actinomycetota > Thermoleophilia > Gaiellales > Gaiellaceae > Gaiella. Next base: position 920,358 of record CAWHHW010000005.1, read on the forward strand.
CCGGTCAGGTCCTCGATCGCCTGCCGGAAGTCCTCGCGTGACACTTCGCCCTTCGCGTAGCGCATCCTCAGCGCGCTGACCGCGGGGTCTCCTGCCGACGCCACAGCCGCCGGAGCGGCTGCCTGGCTCGACGAAGAGACCGACAGCCTCCGGAACAGCCAAACGCCCCCACCGACGAGGAGCACGAGAAGCAGGATCAGCAGGATGATGTGGAACGGCCCTCCACACCAGCCGTCATGGGCGTGTCGAGCACCCTCTTGCCAGTAGAACCCGTTGCCCGGTGGGCGCTCCATCATGATCCACTCCTTTGTCGGTCGTACGCGGAAGCCTCGGAAGGATTAAAGCGGCCTCACCTGTGAATCGGATGTGAATATCGTAGGCAGGTAGTGGCTCAGGGCCACTGGCTGCCCACTCTGCTAGTGCTGAGACCGTTTGGGCACAGTGCGGCGCAGGTGGGCTTCCGGCATGAAACAGCGCTATTGAGCCGCTTCCGTCACCATCACCAGAACTCGGGCGCCAGCAACAGGTTCCAACTCCTCCCGAGGCCTGTCAAGCTGATAGGGACTGTGCCTACCGCGTTGATCCCACATTGCGCCCGGAACCGAACGCAACACCCGGCGATCGCGGCGTGAGCAGGAGTTTCATCTCGGTCGCAGGCGTGATCGCGCTCAGCGGGCTGCTCACGGCCGTCGGCGCGATTGCGGTCGTCGGAGGCTGGAACACAGGGCCATGGACGGAGGCGCTGCTGCTCATCGGCACGTTGATCGTGATCGCTGCCGCAGGCTGGATCGTGATCGAGCTCGCTATCGCGGCCTCGCTTCGGGTTGCCGCGTTCCTCTTCGCGCCCGAGGAGCCACGAGGTCTGATCCGCATCAGAACGATCATGGACCAACACCAGGCCGAGCAACAAGCCGCAGCAACGGACAGCCACCGGCACAAACCGCCACCCGGCTAGCGCGGGTGCTCGCGCAGAAGCCTTCCTCGGAGCTCGAGCGGCCCGTCCGGCGGATCTTTCAGCACACACCCGGGATCGCCGTCTCCGGCGGGGTGGCTGGTGCAACACCCGGCAGCTGCGCCGAGAGCGGCGCTACCTGCGTTGTCGGCCGCGCGTCGGCCCACATCCTTACCCGTTGAACCCTGCTGAACCACCCTCCGCCAGCACCCCATCTCGCCCAGTTCTGGTCACATATCGCCGATATGGACAACCTCACCTAACGCAAAAAGCCCCGGCTAGCAGGGCTTTATCTCGATCGGGGCGCCGAGATTCGAACTCGGGACCTCTAGTCCCCCAGACTATGCGGATGTCGAGAGGATTTAGCTTGTACGGGCGATTGCGCTACCCGTCATCCGATTTTTCGACCGGCCGGGCTCAAGGGGGCGACTGCCGTGCCGGCGGCGACCGTTGCGCTCACGAACCGGCCGCGCCCGTCAGGGAGTTGCAGGCGCTCGAGCTCGCGAACGCGCTCTTCAGCTCGCCTTTCGCGTCGAGTCCCTGCAGGTCGGTGAACGTTGTCTTGACCTCGGTTCCCATCGTCGCGAGTGTGACCGTGGCCGATGAGACGGCGGCGATCACGCCGGTGATCCCGGAGGCGTCTTTGAGCGAGGTTTCGATCGTGGTCGCGTTCTGCTCCAGGCTCGTCGAGAGCTGGTCGAGCGAGTCCTTCGCCTGCTGTCCGGCCTGTGTGTCGGGCTTGCCCAGACCTTTCAGGTCGGAAGCCAGTGTCTGCGTCGCCGACTTCGCATCGTCGACGGCCGTCTGCAGCCCGCTCTTCGTGGGATCGCTCTTCAGAGAGGACGCGGCGGATTTGATCGCGTCCTGCCAGGTCGTGAGCGACGTACAGACACCGCTCGCCCACGTCTCCGTCGCTGACGCGCTGGTCGTTGTTGTCGTCGAGTTGCCGCCGCTCGAGCCGCAGCCCGCCGCGAGCAGCGCCAGTGAAACCGTGGCCGCGATCAGAGTGAGTGTGCGAGTGGATGTCATCGTCAGTCCCTTCTTGGTGGCGAGGAGGGCCGACGTGTGTGCCGGCCCTCCCCTACCGGCGAGTTAGGAGTTCACGGCCTTCGTGACCTCGTCGGACGAGTCCGCGAGTGCTTTCTGGAGCTTGTCGTAGTCGTCCTGGTCGATTGCCTTGTTGATCCGCTTGTCCGAGTTGACGAGGGCGGCCTCGACCTTGTCCGCGTAGGTGTCGTCGACGACCGCGACGACCGCAGACGATCCCGGCGGCAGGTACTCCTCCAACTCGACGCCCATCTTCTTCTCCTCGTGCTTCTTCCGGAGCTCGCCGACCACGGCGCCGATCCCGGCTCCGACCGCGATCGCGGCAAGAAGCGGCGGCGCGAACAGCCCGACCACGAGCCCGGCGGTGGCGCCGAGAACGGCGCCACCGGCGACGTTGGCACCGCTGTCGTGCTCCTGCACGTCTACCTTGCCACTCGCATCACGGTTCACGACGACGGCCCCGACGACCTGGTAGTCGCCGGCGTCCTCGCCCGCCTTGAGCGCCTTGAAGTCATCGGCTGCCGCCCCGGACACCGAGTAGCTACCGACCACAAGAACGAGATTTGCGTCTGCCATCATTGCTCCTTCTCTGGGGAACGTGAGAACGCTCCAGGTTGAGTGCTGCACTTGCTGTTGTCTCGTGCGTGCTGCGGCGGCCCGGGAATGAGCGCGCGGGAAGCATCTCCCGCGTGCCCTTCCGGACCACTCCTACGAGGAGGCCTCTTCGTCGAGTTCGGCCTCGTACTCGGCGATCTCGATCGCGATACCGAGCGCCTTCATCATCTTTGCCGACGCCGAGACGACACGTGCGGTACCGACGATCGGCGCGACCGCGGTCAGGACGCCCTGGATCTCTTCCGCCCCGAAGCCCAACTCGCTCGCGACGCCGAGGTTGAGCAGATACGACGCGGCCGAAGCATCGACCGCGACGAGCGCCGCGAGGCGCACCAGCATCAGTGTCTCGGAGTCGAGATTGGATGCCTCGAGTGAGTCCTCCGTCATGCTCGCGAGCAGATCGAGAACGGGCCTCTCAACGATTTCTTCTGTCATCAGATTTCTCCCTTCAGGAGGTTGGTAGGGCCACGGCGGGACGCCGCAGCCCGCGTCGTGCTGGTGTTACATCCCGCGCCGATCGCGGCGTCTCTCGCGTCGGCGCACGCCGCAGACCGAGACGGGCGACAGAGGCCGCCCGAACGGGTCGATGAACAGCGTCACGGGCCCCGTCTGTGCCGGGACGTCTCCCTCGAGCACATCGATCGAGTAGCTGAGATCGCCGTTGCCGCTGAGAGACGGAGCCGTCAGCACGACGACCGCGTCGGTGGGAACATCGGCGCCGCTTTCGAGGAACGAGAGCACCGCGTTCGGTGGGTCGGTCTCGAAGCTGTTGTCGCCGACGCCCCAGAGCTCGACGAAGTCGGTCGTGGCCATGTGCCCGACCACCCGCTGGGGCCGGTCGGAGAAGTAGAGCGTCGAGGGCGTGATCCCCCGCAACGTGAGCGTGCCGTCTTCACTGCTGATGCCCTGTGCGGTTTGCACGAACATCGACTCCTCGTTCTCGAGCTGTTCGGCCAATGCTTCGGTCATCGTCGTGCCTCCTTGTTCAGGGCTCGGGTTCTGCCGACCGGTTCACTCCGGCTGCCGGGCAGAAGGCCGGCACTCTCAGCCGACTGGACCGCCTCGGCACGGTTCGTCGCCCCGAGCTTCCGGTAGATGTGCTGGATATGGGTCTTCACGGTCGGCCGGCCGATACCGAGGCGCTCGCCGATCGCGGCGAGTGTCAAATGGGTCGGGAGCAGGGTGAGGACGGCCGACTCGGTCGGCGTCAAATGAACCGCCGTTGCTGCCGGTGCCTTTCGCGACGCTCTCGCCTGGCTGACCATGCCTCCGACACTACGACTCGAGCCGCCGAACTACATCGACCGAATAGGCTGATATTTCAACTGACGACAGACGAAAGGAACGCAGCCATCGGCGGATTGCTCGCCCGTTAAACGGGGTGGCTCTTGGGCCGCGCCCAGGCCGCGATAGATGGCGCGTCGCCTGACGGCGGTCTCAGAATCCGGTCGGCTCCTGCGCCAACCGCGACCTGCCGCGAAGACCCGCGTCAGCATAGTGCCCGCAGGTGGTGGTATGGGCGCGCCCGCGCATCATCAGCGCCTCGACAAGACCCGGGTCCTGCGACGCTCCTCCGCAACGTGGGTGCGGCCCGATCATTGCCCCGGCGGCTCAGAAGCAGGAGCAAACGCGAGAGGCCATAAACTTCTGTTGGCCTGATCTGCTCGACCGGACACCCGCCAATCTGAAATAGCTGTTAGCCCGGCGCGACAGCAGGCTCGCGCTCCTCGGCCGTCGATGTGAAATCCTGCTTGAAGATGAGGAACAGATTCCCCCTCGGGGTGAAAGTAGCCGTGACGAGTTCCCAGCCGTCTTCATCCCGTTTGTTGAGGGCGTCGCGAAGCGACTGCGCGTTGCTTAAGGTGATGTCTGCTACGTCGTAATGATGTTTGCGTGCCACCGCCGCGTCTCCTTCGGGTTGCGAGCATCCCGACCTTGTCACCGGGAGCACTCGAGCTGTTCGGCGCGAAGCCTGTTTTGTCAACGCATGCGCGCTCCCCTCCCAGGTCTGGTGTTCGGCGGTCTCCAGGCCCCCATACCGCTTGACGACTCTGACTGCATCTGCGGCCACCCCCGTTTATGCCGTGCTTGCCAC
>CAWHHW010000006.1:0-242537 GCA_963829285.1 uncultured Thermoleophilia bacterium
GGCTTCTCGAGGCACCAGCGTCACCTGGCCGCTGGGACGGCGCCCTGGTCACGGTCAGCCGCAAGCTGTTCATCGCAGCGGCGAATTCCTGAGACCACCCAACTAATCCGGGCTCTTCGGCGACCGTGCCACGAGCATTGTTGCTGTCGCTTTCCTGATGCTGCGGCTCGGCGCTCGACGTTCGTTCCTCTCGCTGGAGACACCGGTCGGCGCCTCCAGCGGGAGGAGTTCGTCTGCAGCGGCCCTAGATCCGTCTGCGTCCGCGGCCGGGCGTGACGGCCGCTGCCGACGGACCGCGGTCTTCGCCACAGGCGAGGGCCCTGGTGAGACGGCCTTGGCGACGGCTGCGGTCTTCGCCACAGGGTGGCCGATGACCCCGAGCGCGTCCTGCGCGTCTTGGTCCGAGTGGCATGTTCAAACTCCTTCGGTTGCGAGTGCGTCATCGGCCTCGATCGAGGCGATGATGGCCTGGATTGGGATGCGTCCGTTGGCGATCAGCTGACCGCCCGAGCGCCGTGCTGCCGAGGCGAACGGCGCAGCCCAGAGGTTCTCCCAGATCAGGACGCCGGCGGTGCTGCCCGGTTCCATACAGGCGGCAAGGTGGAGGACGTCGTCTTCGGCCAGCAGCTCGGCCAGCTGGGTCTCGATTGCCTGCAGCTCGCCGAGCTCACCGACGTCCGAGAGCTCCATCGCCTCGACGGAACCGTCCGCGTCCTTCTGCAGGATCAACACGTCGATCACACGGATCGTGCCGGCGTCAACCAGCGCGACGAGCTCTGCCGCCATCTCTCCCGTGAAGTTGCTCGCTCCCACGGGAAACTCGACCACGAGGTAGTCGACGGGGCCGAGCTCATCTATTGAAGTCTCCGTCATGGTTCCTTTCGTCGTGATGGGCTGCCGGTCCGTCCAAGGCGGGTACCTCGACACTACTTCCTGCCGAGGCCCGCGGTGGGGTCTCGACGGGATATCCCCCCAGGCGATCCGGTTGGCTCCGAAGCGCCTAGCGGTTGACGGACGCCATCCCCGCCTCGTCGTAGCGCGCGCCCGCCGCCGCCGGCAGCTCGGCATCGATCCGCGCCAGGTCATCGTCGCTGAGCGCGATGTCGGCCGCCGCGGCGTTCTGCTCCAGGTACGAGCGGCGCTTGGTGCCGGGGATCGGCACGAGGTCGTCACCCTGCGAGAGCACCCACGCGAGCGCCAGCTGCGCCGGGGTGATTCCCCTGTCGTTGGCGATCTCCTCGATCTTGGCGGCGAGCCGCAGGTTCGCCTCGAGGTTCTCGCCGGTGAAGCGCGGGCCATGACGACGGAAGTCGCTCGGGTCGAGCTCGTCTGGCGACTTGAAGCGTCCCGAGAGAAACCCGCGCCCGAGCGGCGAATAGGGGACGAAGCCGATGCCGAGCTCGCGGCAGGTTGGCAGCACCTCGGCCTCGGGGTCGCGGGTCCAGAGCGAGTACTCGGTCTGCACCGCCGTGATCGGGTGCACGGCGTGGGCACGGCGGATGGTCTGTGCAGCTGCCTCGCTGAGCCCGATATGCAGGACCTTGCCCTCCGCGACCAGCTCGGCCAGCGCACCCACCGTCTCCTCGATCGGCACCTTTGGGTCGACGCGGTGCTGGTAGTAGAGGTCCACGCGGTCGGTGCCCAGTCGCTGCAATGAGCCCTCGATCGATGCTCGCACGTGCTCGGCCGAGCCATCGTGCGGTCCGAGCGTCGACATGTCGCCGGGCACTGCGTTGTCTATCCGACGCGCGAATTTGGTCGCGATCACGTACTCGTCGCGGCGGCCCTTGATCGCGCGCCCGACGAGCTCCTCGTTGGTCAACGGGCCGTAGATCTGCGCCGTGTCGAGGAAGTTGATTCCGAGCTCGAGCGCTCGTTGGATGGTCGCTATCGCTTCGTCCTCGTCGGCCGAGCCATAGAAGGCCGACATGCCCATGCAGCCGAGGCCGAGCGCCGAGACCTCGAGGTCTGCGAGCTTGCGCTTGTTCATCACCGTTCCAGCCTTTCGCGGTAGTAGTCGATCTTCCACTCGATCAGCTCGAGTCGGCCGGAGCGCTCGGAGGTGCGCAACGTATCGGCGTCGAGCCCTGAGGCGCGAGCGGCGTCAGCGATCGTCGAGTCGGCAGTGGTTGCCATGCAACCACGATACGCCCTAGAGCGTGCCCTCCAGCGTCACTGAGGCAAGAAAGGGGAGGGTTCCCCGGGGAACCCTGGGTTCCCAACTTCAGGGATCTTCAGCGCAGCGGAAACCGCGCTAGCGGTTTCCGAGATCTCGGCACAGCCGAGATCCTGCTTGCCCTAAGGAATGGAACTAAACGGGGCACTCTCGAACCCCCGCCTACACCTTGAGCTTCGGTCGCTGACGGAACGAAATGCTGAACTCCTAAGCCGACGGAGTCGGGCGCTACCCAGCCTACGCGGCTTCGCGAGGCCGTCACCTCGACCACAGCAGAGGGTTCGTACCTGACACTTTGGGTCCTCGGAATGGAGCTAAGCGGGCTCGAACCGCTGACCTCCCGGAGTGCGATGCGGGAAGACGTGAGAGGCCACGACACCCGGTAACCCGCATGGTTACTGGTATCGTGGCCTCCCCACGTCCCGACAAGCGAAGTCTGGATTACGCCTGATTCGGGGCGATTCAGGCCGATTCAGGCACAGAAGTGCGTTTGTGCCCAAACGAATGGCCAGGTAGGTCGCGTCGCTGGCACGGCTGCAAGACCGTTTCTGACGAGAGCACGCTGGCGCAAGCGAGGATCGGGGCTCGTTTGCGCCGCATACGCGATTACCCTGATGCCAGGCATCCTCGCGCGGCGGAAGTATGGAGCGAGGGCTGCGATTCTGGCTCCATTTTGGTGGCGGCCAGCCCGGAGGAGGTGAGGCTCGTGAAGACTCGCAGTGTGTAGACGGGCAAGGTTGGCTGCGCGCCTTCCCCTTCTCGTCGCACTTCTAGCGCTCGTGGTTGAGGTAGGTTTCTTGAGCGCCGCGTCTGCGGGCGCAGTCGGGCGGCCGTCTTGTCCGGCTCGGCGACTTTCACCGATCCTGCAGGCGACTCAAAAGCGGCGCCGATGTCACCAAAGTCGTGATCGGCGGTGACGCGACAACAGGGGCCATGACGTTCGCGGTCGCCGTGACCGGAAACGACTCAGCCGGCGCCGATGGCCTCACGAGGGGAGTCACCGCGTATCTCGACACGGACAAGAACGGTTCGACCGGTTCGATGAGCGGATCCGAGTTCACGCTCACTGCTGGAACCGACCCGACCGACGGCTGATCGGGACATCAATCGTAGGGACGGCAGCACCTGGCAGTCGATGCCCCGAAACGCCGACTCTGACCTTCAACCGCGACGGTGATCTTCTCACCTGAGCAAGCCGACAAGTCCGATCTCGGGGGTGCAAGCGGCTTCGCGTTCTACATCTCATCGAGCACGCGCGATCCCAGCGGGAACGCCAGTGGCCAGGACGCGGCTCCCGACGGAGGCGCCGGCGGGTCGACGTACGATCTATCGGTCAGCCCGAGCGCCCGCCGCCAACCACGACCAGAACTCCTGACATCGCTTTGACGCTGGCGATCGGCTCAGCGCGGGTCGTACCATCGACAGCCGTCGCCGGCGAGCGCTTTACCGTGAGCTTGGGGACCGGCTCCTGGTCACCGCCCGGCGACGTCAGGGTGTTCGTAGCGGTGTGGAACGGGAAAGTCGCCAAGATGATCTGCGACCTTCGGTCGCCGGCAAGGTCGTCAGGCGCGTCGAGTCGTTGACGAAAGGCGCCGGCGTCTGTCCTTCGTGATCGCGAAGTCCGCGAAAGGCGAGCTGCTGAAGGTGAAGCTGACGATCAGGGCGACGAACGTGATCGACAACACACTTCGCAGCGTCGACAGGGGCGTGTCCTTCCGCGTGAAGTAACGTCTTCGCGCGAAAGGAGAATCCGATCGAGAGGCCCCCATCGGGACCTCCTCCGCTATGTAACCATCGAGTTCTACAGGATCGAGCACGCCGTGGCTCCGGATGGCCGCGATCGCGACACCCGGGCAGGATCAAGCAACATTCCCGAACGCTGGCGCAGACGAGCGACGCGGGCGTTGACGGCTGACGTGCGGCGTGTGGGTTCCCGTGTTGGCGTACGGGTCGACCCTGATGCCGTGCGAGATGCTGTATGCGAGCCTGAACGGAGTGGAAGGAGGTGTGTGGAATGACGACCAGTTCCGTTCGAGTCGGCACGAATGAGCGTGCCGAGCATCATGCGCAGGAGGCTGAGCGGCTGCTCAAGGGCCGGCTTATCTCGTCCCACGTTAAGGCGCAGGTTCATGCGACGCTCGCGAGGTGTAGCCTTGAGCGAGGCGCAGCGACGGCGGGTAGCTCCGAAGACGGCAGACGAGTTCGTCGGGTGACATTCCCGAACACTGGCGCAGGCGGATTCACCCGCGCTCGAACGGTGGACAATTCGCGGCTTCCTGGGCGCTAGATCTCACACGAGTGCTCAAGCTGAGCTTGCCACCAGCCGATCCCCGAGGTAGCTAGCCGACTGACTGGATGACCTTGATCAGCTCGTCGAGCGGGTAGCCCTGTCGGCGGGCGAACTGGACGAGGCTCCGTGCCTGTTCGACAACTGCGCCTTGTTCGGGTCCTGCGGTGACGGTGATGCCACGTCCTCGCCGGAACTCGAGCAGGCCCTCGTCGCGGAGGGCACGGAGCGCGCGGAGCACGGTGTTCGTGTTGACGCCCATGACGGCGGCGAGATCGCGGGCCGGGGGCAGTCGTTCGCCTGGTTTGGCTTCACCGTCTGCGATGGCACGACGGATCGCTGCGGCGGTCTGTTCGAACAGCGGCATGTCGCTGTGATGATCGATCTTGCGGAAAGTAATCACGCTAGTTATATTAGCACCATTGCAGTCGGCGTCCGAGAGAAAGGACATCTCAGTGCTAGTCGGGACTGATGAGCCGCAGGCAACACCCAGCCCTGAACTGCTGATCGAGGAGGCGCGCCAGCGCCAACGACAGCGAGCGAGACGGCGCACGGCTGTGCTCGTCGCGGTCGGCGTGCTCGCGGTGCTTGGTTTCGGCATCTACCGGGTCGCGCAGGGTGGCGGTGCCGATGCGGCGACGCCGGGTCCGGAGCGGTCGCTGGCGACCCGACGCAAACAGTGCTCTACAGGAAGATCGAGACAGTCAAGATCGTCCCGCATCTCCCGGTGGAGCGACGAATGGTCGAGATCTGGTCGGCTACGAATGCGCCGCTCGCCTACAGAGAACTGATGAAGACCACTGGCCAGCCTTCAGTCGAAATCGGGGCCAGCACCACGCGTGACCCCGACCTCGGCAAACTGCAAGCCTTCTATGTCTACCAGCCTTCGACCGGCACGATCTACCGAGCCGGCGCCTTGCCCGCCCCGCCGCAGTGGCAGCCCCCGTCGATGAGCCCGGAGCAGGCGTACCGGCGCCTGATCGCGGACCCGGGCGTGCACCTGGTCGGCACGCGCTCACTGTACGGTCACAACGTCCACGTCGTCCGATCGTCGCCGACGCTGGTTGGGTCGGCGACCTTCTACATCGATCAGGACACGTACATGCCGATCATGACCGTCCAGCGCAGCGCCGATCTCACATCGATCAGGCGTTTGGTTGACCGCAAGACGCTCCCCGCCACCGAGGCCAACCTCAAGCTCACAGCCCTGACCAAGGCGCACCCCGGCGCCCGCATACGCCCGGCAACACCCCGGATCCAAGTGATCTACGGGCAAGCAACGACGTTCGACAACGTGACAACCGATGGAGTGTCCGCAGGAGGAATGGGAATGTAGAGCCACGCCCGCTCAGGTGACATTCCCGAACACTGGCGCAAGCGACTCCTACGGTGCCGGTAGGTCGGCGGGTGCGCACGGTGCGGTTCGTCCTGCGTTGACTTCCGTTTCTGACCGTGCGATAGTCGCCCGCGACGGGTCTATTCCCTAAGGAGGAAGCAGTTCCGCAGTCGAGGAGCACCTGATGCGGCGTTTGCTCGCGATAGCTCTGTGCGGTAATGGCGGTGGTCGTTGGCATGACGGCCAGCTCGGGCCCGGATACCGCTCATGCTTTGTCTGGAGCGGTCTGTAAGGCGGGCGCTGTTGCAGGGGTGGTTGGAGGGGAGCAGGTGTGCTTGAGGTCGGCCAGTCTTGTAAGCGGGTCGCTTGATGTTCGCTATCACCGGTATGGCCTTCATTGCCACACGACGGGCCTGCCTGGCTCGGAGAGCGACCGCCGTCGGCGGCCGCCGCCGCTCGCGGAGATTAGTCGCTGTGGCGGGCCCCGCAGGTCGTGGTCGACTGGGGCGCCGTGATCACTGCGAGGATGATGACATTCCCGACCTTCCTACCCGTGCGTTTCGGGACGCGAGTGGGACACGCGGTGTGATCACCTTCACCACGTAATCGGACGGTGGCCCGGACGTCGACCACCTAACGCATCGACTGCAACGGTCTCTTGGTTCGGGCTCGTAGATCGCTGACCCGGCGGCGTTCGACGACAAGCGAGTGGCTCACGGGCATGTACACGCCGGACGGCAAGACGGTCTATTCCCTTGTCCACGATGAGTACCACGGCTATGAGCATCCGGGCCAGTGCAACAGCAACGAGACGGAGAAGTGGTCAAAATGCTGGTACAACGCTCTCACCTTCGCGACGTCGAGCGACGGCGGGCACTCGTTCAGCCACACGCCCTCCCCGAGCCAGCTCGTCGCGAGCGTTCCCTACCGCTATGTCCCCGACAGCGGGGCAGCGGGAATGATGGGAGACGGAAGCCAGATCGTGCACAACCCCAAAGACGGCTATTACTACGCCACCTTTCAGCAGGCCACAGGGACTTTGGTGCCTGATCTCGCCTCACAGTGGAATGGAACCTGCATCATGCGGACGAAAACGCTTAACGATCCCGCTAGTTGGCGTGCATGGGGCGGAACCGGATACACCGTGAAGTTCAACAATCCCTACCTGAGCGCGGCTGCTCCAGATGCGCACCTCTGTACGCCGATATTCCAGTGGCCGTACGGCCTCATGGGCGAGAGCTTGACCTGGAACAACCCCCGGCAGACGTTCGTCCTTGTCGGCTCGGTAACCGAGGATAACGGCGAGTCCGCCGGTATCTACTTCGCTACCTCAACGGACCTCATCCACTGGACGATGCCCGACCGGATCATGAAGGCGGAACTCTCGTTCACGTACAAGTGTGGTGACCATGATCCGATCGCATACGCCTCCGTGATCGACCCGACGAGTAGCGACCGCAACTTCGCCACAACCGGCCAACACGCCTACATCTACTACACCCGGATCAACACCACCAACTGCCAGCAGGGGCCCGACCGCGACCTCGTCCGCGTCCCCATCACCATCACCAAGTAACGCAACGGACGACCGAAGTTTCGAGTTCAAGCCCCCTGAGGTTCGGGACGGGCACTGCGCAGCAGAGTCCGAGCCGTCAAGCAACATTCCCGAACGCTGGCGCAGGCGGGGGTATCGACACCGGGCGGGCGGTTTCCGTTGTTTGGCCGCGGTGAGCGCATAGGCTGTGGGCGAGCCCGCGAAGGAGTGCGTATGCAGACCCGCCCGCTTCCCGAGACCTCCGATGCCCGCTCCCCCGCCGGGGCGGAGATCCGCTATTTGATGGGGGGCACAACCGGCGACATGATCCATTCCACGGTCCCGCCAGGGCAGGTGAACCGGGCGACCGTCCATGCCACGGTGAGTGAGTTCTGGCACGTCCTGTTCGGGCGAGGGGAAATTTGGCGCCGGGACGAGAGCGGGGAAGAAATGACCGTTCTGACGCCGGGTATCTCCATCGACATCCCGGTCGGTACTGCCTTCCAGTACCGCTGCACCGGGGCGGAACCGCTGAGTTTTCTGTGTATCACGATGCCGCCGTGGCCGGGCGAGGCGGAGGCAACCGTGATCGAAGGTCCGTGGTTGCCGACCGCGCCAGTCGGCCCGATTTAGCACGAGCCGTCATTCTCGGGTGACATTCCCGAACACTGGCGCACCGAGCGGTTGTCTCGCCGGGTGCGCGAAGAGCTGCGGGATGGAGGCGACGCTCGTGCGCCACGATCCAGCATTAAGCCACAACGGGCACGTTGCGCCGGACCAACAGCACGCTCACGACAAGCGTCCAGATGCCGAGCCCGGCGAACGGGATGGCCCCGATGTGGTCGAGCGCTCCGCCGAGGACGTGGTTTGGAATCGCGGCCACGACTCCGAGAACCAGCGCCGTCCAGCCGAGCCACCTCGGCAGCAGCTCAGACTGGAGCACGCCGGCCCCGGCACCGAGCAGAAATGCGCTGGCCCCGACTGTCCATGGATAGACCACCAGCAGGTTGGCCTCGTGTAACGCCTGGAGCGCAGACGGGTCGAGATCGCCGGCAACGCCGCCGATGAACACCGCGAGCCCAGCGGCGATCGTCAGCCCGACGACAAACAGAACGCCCCCGCCGAAACACAGCGCCAACCACACCCGCAGGTCCACGTCGGTCCACCGAAGGGCGCTCACGAATGCCGCGCAGAAGATCAAGAAGAGGAGCGCACCCAGGCTCAGCAGTACGCCTGATGCCTCTTGGCCCGTGTCATGCGTCGTGTAGAACGCCACCAGCTTGCTCACGGGTGCATCCTCGCTCGGCGTGCTGCCGGCGGCACCGAAACCTGCCACGAGCAGCAACACGGCGGCGGCGCCGCTCAACGGAATCCATCTCGAGGCGTTCATTCGCTGCGTCCTCGTTGTGTTCGAACCGGTTCGATCCCCGGGCGAGCAGCGCGATCATCGAGGGAGTCAACGTTTGCGTCAAGTGCCCGCGTCCGAAAAGCAAGGGTCATCGACAGCCTCCTAGAGTCGTCGCACGGAGAGGATCACAGCGCCACAACAGACGAGGTTTCGTCGAGGGGCGCGGCCGTAACGCCCATCTATACACCTTCGTATCAATCGCATCAACTCGGGTGACATTCCCGAACGCTGGCGCAGGCAAGGGTGAGTTGCGTGGAGGCCTGATGGTGTATCGTCCCGGCCGTGGGTGGGGTGATGAGCCGGGAACTGTGGTCGCTTCCAGGTGAGGGTGAGCACATCTGGTTCGTAACTTCGCTCGTGACGATCAAGGTTCCGGGCGAGGCGGTCGGCGGGCGCTGCACGCTGGTCGAGTGCCTGATGCCACGGGGCACCTCGCCGCCCCGTCATTTCCATCCTCAGGATGAAACGTTTACCCTGATCGACGGGACTTTGACGTTCGTGGCAGGCGATCAGCGGTTCCTCTGCGAGGCCGGCGCGAGCTGGATCGTTCCTGGCGGGGTTGAGCACACCTTCCGGGTGGAGAGCGAAACCGCGAAACTCGTAGCGGTCTACGCACCAGCGGGGATGGATCGCTGTTTTCGTGAAGCGGGCATGCCGGCCGACCGTCCGACTTTGCCGCCTCCGGACGCGCCCACACGACCGTTCGACGAGATCGAAGCGATCCTGGCCGCCAACAGCCATCACAATGTCGGCCCACCACTCGGGCCGAACGACTAGAACCTCCTCTTCACGCTCCCAGGCGTTGTTGGCATCGCTTACGTGTTTCAGGAGCCGATCGTCATGAAGGATTCCGGCATGTTGGTCGCCCAGACGTTCATGAGTGCGGCGACCTGTGGGCCTGCCATGTCCAGTATGACTGTTGCGGCGTCGTCTCGGAGGACTTTCATGTCGCCGGAGAATTCGTTGCGGTTTCCCGAGGGATCGAACGCGTAAGCGAAGAGGTTTGATCCCCAGTCGGTGTCGCTGGCGAGGCCGGCCCCATGACGGCCAGGGCCGAACTCGAACCTTTGTCCGTTGGCGGCAAGACGGTCGCCCAACTGCTGGTAGTGATTGCTGTCGAACATCGCGAACGCGATGTGGTGAAGCCGATCGTCCGGCCTGACGGCCCGCATGTAGGCGATGTCGTGGTCGCACGTGGTCGCCGCGGGCCCACAGGCCTGCCGTCTCGCCTTCAACTTGCAGGACGCCCGTGATCTTGAAACCGACGACGTCGGTCAGGAACTCGGCGACATCGTCTGGGGCGTCGCCGCCGAGGAGGTTGATGTGGTCGATGTCCGTTGGGGTCGCGCTGACACCGTCCCACGAGAGGTTCGTTTGACCGGCGGTTCGCTCGCCGGTCGCTACCGCGAACTCCATCACGTGCCCAGTCGACATCCGAAACCGGGTCAGTTCGGCGGTACCGGGCCGGTCCGGGTCCACAATCCGTTCGTGGGCGACGCCATGCTGGTCGAGTCGTCGCTCGATCGTTTCGAGGTCGTCGAGATCATCGACGCCCAATCGCGAACGTGACGAGGCCATGACCGCCACCGACCAACGTGACATCCGCGTGATCACCGCTACACGTCACGTGAGCCCGATCGTCGTCACGGTCGAGGACCGTGAGGCCGAGAGATCCCTCGTACCACTCCAACGCTCGCCCGAGGTCCTCGACGAGGACCGCCGCGTGGTCGATCCGGTTGACAGCCATCCGTTTCGTCCCCCTCCATCGTCGTTGGCCGGCCTGAACGCGCGCCCCGAAGTCACGACGTCCCCGTAAAGAGACGTACGTCTGCTTGGTAACAAACAGTACAACCCGGGGACCGCTAATGCGAACACACGGAGGCGAATCTCTCTCACGGCGTGTGAACAATCCTCAACCAGCGACTACGCCCGAAGCGAGATGTTCGGGTGACATTCCCGAACACTGGCGCAGGCGAGGCCCGGTCGCCTGGCGAGAGGCTCGAGCCCTCAGTCGCGCCCGAACAGCGAGCTTCCGAACACGTAGAACAGGTTGAGTGCGGCGAAGAGCGCGAGTGCCGTGTACGGGCTCCAGAGCGCGACGAGCGTGACGGCGGCATTGACTGGAACTCCTGGGATTAGCGAGCGCGACAGAGCATCGACGTTCCTCTGTTCGGTTTGCTCTGCGATCAGGCGACGTCGACGCGCTGCGTGGAACCAGATGAAGGTGAAGCAGATGGCGGCCGCGGTCTCGGTGAGCCCGTACGTGATCGTCGCCGCGCGTACGCCGTCGTCACGAAAGTGCTCCGCAACGAGCCTTGTCGGAAACGGGAGAAAGGCGATGCAGGCGAGACCTGCGATCGTGCTGAAGAGGAGAGTGCGGTCGGCGCGGTCGATCATCGCCATGAACGTGTGGTGGTTGACCCACCAGACTCCGATCACCAGGAACGAGACCGCGTAGGCCGCATACTGGGGCCATGAGTGTTTGAGTGCCGCCCCTAGCTCTGCACCCGGAGCGTCGACCGTAACGTCGATGATCAGGAGTGTCGCCGCGATCGCAAACACACCGCCGGAGAACATCTCCAGCCGGGCGGTCTCCACGGCTCTTATGTGGGACGAATGAGACGGAGCAGGCCGAAGATCATACGAGGCCACACGCTAACGCTGGTCCCGGACATCCAAGGCGCTGAGATCTGAATGCTCAAGGGACGCGATAGGGTGGTGTTGTTCGACTGCCTGTTCGCTCTTTCATGCCGTTGCCTGAGGAGGCACATAGATGAGCACACCGTCGCCGACGATCCCGATCGTACGACATGCTGGTGAGGGAGACGCGCTGTGGTTTCTCGGCGCCTTGGTGACCATCAAGGCGTCTGGGGAGGACACAGGCGGCCGAATGGCGGTGGTCGAGCATCTTTCGCCGCGCGGCAGTGGCTCGCCGCTGCATGTCCATCGCAAGGAGGACGAGTCGTTCTACGTCCTCGAGGGCGAGCTGACTCTGTGGGTCGACGGGCAGACGATCGTGGCTCGAGCTGGATCGTTCGTCTACGGGCCTCGCGATGTCCCTCACACGTTCATCGTGAGTTCCGAGGAGGCGCGCTTCCTGCTCATCGCCGAGCCGGCTGGGTTCGACGGCTTCGTGCGCGCCGTCGGCGAGCCAGCACAGCAGCTCGTAATCCCTCCACCGGCTACCGAGCCGCCGGACATTGCCGCGTTGAGCGCGATAGCAGCCCAGTACGGAATAGAAGTTCTAGGGCCTCCCGGCATCCCCCAACTGACCACTCCTGCCCAAGATTCAGGAGCGCGTCGGCAGGAGAAAGGGGAGCAGTTGATCGGACTGGTGTCCTCAAGGCAGCACTAGCAATCCTTGCCGGAGTCGCCGCCCGATCGGCGGGAGCGGCACAAAGAAACCAACTCCTCGGGTGACATTCCCGAACACTGGCGCAGGCGACAGTCGGGCGGCCCGACGTATCTCGGTTTGGGTTCAGTCGCTCAGTGGGAACGGCGGCACCACGACTAAGCCGTCACAGCGTGTCGTGTCTAGGCCTTTCGTGGTGCCGTGAGCAACGAAGTCGGCCATCATCTGATCGACGCAGCTGCCGATGTAGAAGCGGTGTCCGGTGTGCGGGAGGATCACCGCGCGGCTGTCGGGGAACTGCCGCTTCAAGTTGGGGAGGTTGGTGATGGGATCCTGCGGATCGGCGCCGCCCACGAACGCCAGCACCGGCACGCGGCTGGACACGGGGAGCGCCCAGAGCGAGTGCGGCTCGGCGCGCCTCGGGACGGAGCTGCACTCCTTTCGGAACGCCACGGTCTTCGCGGTCGCGTAGCCGTCGAAGTCGGTGCCCCATGGGCCCTTCGCGTCGATCCCGGCCCAGGGCTCGTTGCACCAGATCGAGGAGCCCATGACGTTCAGGTCGCCGATGTCGAGATCCCCCGAGCCCGCGCGCTCGAGGGGCCCGTAGTCGCCCGTCGCGGCGCGACTGACGACGAGCGGGATCGAGACCGCCTTCTCCAGATCGAGCAGCATGACGTGCACCACCGAGGCGAGCTCGTCGCCCGTCATCGGCCCCGGATGCGCGTTCCACTCGCTGACGAGCTCGCCGAACTGTCGCTCCCAGCCTGGGAATGCCTTCCGGCAGGCGGGTTCCGAGGCACAGAGTGCCGCGAGTTGGTCGAGGGCGCGCTGGGCGTTGACTGCCCACCTGTCGAAGATGGGTACGTCGATCGCCGTCGCGCCCATGACGATCAGCGTGCGCACCCGCGCGGGATGGAGCTTCAAGTAGACCTGCGCCGCCGTAGCGCCGTAGGAGCTGCCGAACACGTCGAGCTGCCGGTAGCCGAGCGCCGCCCGCACGGCGTCCAGGTCGTCCATCGCCATTCGCGACCCGTACTGGGTCACGTCGGCGTCGCGTCGCTTCGATCGACCGGTGCCGCGCTGGTCGACGAGCAGGAGGTCGCGAAACGTGTTCAGCCTGCTCGTCTGCCAGCCCTGCGCAAACCACTGCTCGGTGGCGGCGTCTCCCGGGCCGCCGGTGAGATACGTGACCGCGACCCTTGGGCTCGACTCGAAAGAAGCAGGAACGACGACGACGTAGAGCCCATCGGCGCCCGATCGTGCGCCCGTTCGGCTTCGCTCGGTTCTCCGGGATACGAAAGGTGCCGCAGCGGGCGTTGATGCCATGCACCACGCATGGCTCTGGCGGCCACGAGTACTGCGCCGGGCCCGAAAAGAACACTCGGCCGACGCCGACGCCGATGCCGGCGACGGCGACCGCGACTAGGCCGACCAGAAACCACACGACCCATTGACGCGGCCAGTGAGCCCGATGTGACGCCCGGCCCGCCTCCGTAGACATCGGAGAACCTCCACCGTGACCATCCCTCAACTCGCGCGATGCGGCGTCCGGGCAACCGCGGATCCTACGTCCGGGCATCCGCGGATTCTGCGTCTCGTGCCTGAAAGGGCGCGATCCTTCGGCGCATCAACCTTCGTGAGCGTCGGCACGGGCGAAGCTTGGCGTCATGCCTAGAGAAACCACCGTGCCCGTGAAAGCCACATTTCCGGCAATCGAAGGCCTGTTCAATCGATTCGTCGAGCAGCGTCCGGCGAGCGAGTGGTACTCCGACAACGTCTACGTCGACTATAGGGTCACGCCTCCCCGATGGTGGCAACAACACCACACGCAGTAGTCGCCCGTCGGGTGACATTCCCGAACACTGGCGCAGCCGACCGTCGTGTCGCGTTGAAACCTCGGCGTTGGACGCACTGCGCGTTTACTGGCTTCAAGGGGGGCGAACGATTGGTTGAATCCGGCGCCTTCGGCATGTCATGCGGGAGATCGTGGGTTCGAGTCCCATCATCCACTTCGCTGCGAGGTCTCCTATGAGGCTGGGAGCAGCCCGAGTTGTCGAGCCTTGACGATGGCCTGGCCGCGGCTCTGGGCGTCGAGCTTGGCGAGAATGGCGGAGACGTGGTGCTCGACGGTGCGGGGAGAAAGGTGGAGGCGCTCACCGATTGTCGCGTTCCGCAGTCCGTCGGCGAGCAGCCGCAGGACGTCGATCTCGCGGGCGGTCAGCGCGGCAGCGTTCGCGCTGGTGGATGGTCGTGGGCCGCGTCGGATGTCGCGGGCGCCGAGTTCGCGTAGACGTCGCATGACGATGGAGGCTGCAGGCCGCGCCCCGAGCCGCTGCAGCCCCTCCAGAGCCTGCCGTAGCGGCTCCTCCTGGTCTGCGTCAGTGAGCGCTAGCGCCGCCTCGTAGCGGCAGCCGGCGTCGTCCCAGAGGGCCGCCGCGCGGTTCCAGTCGCCGGCGAGCTGGGCGGCATACGGCTCGGTGGCACCGGATAGATCGTCGTCGATGCCGGCTCTGCGCCGCCAGACGCCTAGCTCCCCGATCGCGTTCCGGTCCTGTCGTTCCAGCGCCAGCCTGAGCGGGTAATCGGTGATCGCAGCTACGGCTTCTTGGTCGCCCGCCAGCCACGCGACCTCTGCTCGCGCGGCGACGACCTGGCCCATGCGAAAGAGCTCGTCGGTCGGCTCTGCCAGCGTCCAGGCCTCGTCGAGGAGATCGCGACGACCGGGATCTCCGCGTCGGGCGCGGACGAGAGCGAGGACGACGAGGCCCGTGATGCGCGGGATGATCGATGCGCGCCGGATCCGCAGAACGGCGGCCGCCGCGTCGGCTGCGTCGTCCCAGCGGCCCTGGTCGAGGGCGATCCGTGCGCGCCAGGAGAGATGGTAGAAGCGGTAGAGCTCGAGGCCGTGTTCGCTGCAGTAGGCGAGCCCTGAATCGACGTATCGGGCGGCGAGGTCGTATCGTCGCATCGCGAGGGCTCCGGTGACCAGAAACGTGCTTGCGCGTCCGGCGAGGTCGGTCATGCCCGCCGCCTGCGCAAACGCGACGCACTCCTCCAGCGCCGCTGGACCGATTGTTGCGAAGTCTCGCGTTGCGATGATCGTCCGGACACGTAGGACGAGTTCTTTGTCGCCGAGCTCTTCCGCGAGGGTGAGGGCTTTCTCTGCGAGCGCCCAATCGTTCTCCAGATAGGCGTGGGCGAGCTGAAGGCTGGGAGGCAGCGTTTCGAGCAGCTCAACAGCCTTGCGAGCTGCCTCCGCCCGGGCCGCCATCCGACCGGGGCAGTAGAGAATGGTCGCCAGCCACGTCAGCGACTCGCCCTCCTTCAGGGGCTGTCCCAGTGCGCGCCGGAGTTCGAGGGCCTCCTGGATTGCCTCGATCGCGTCGTTGATGTCGTCGGTGAGGTAGCAGGCGCGCGAGCGTCTTTCCAGTAGATCCGCACGTTCGGGCGCAGACAGCCGGTCGCGCAAACGCAGAATCCGTGCGTAGTGTGCAGCTGCCTCGCGGTAGGCGCCGACGGCCGCCGCACGTTCGGCTGCGGCCGGGGCATAGCGAAGGACGGCGTCGGCATCGCCCGACGCGTCAGCGTGATGCGCGAGGCGCGCCTCGTCCGGCAGGCCGGCCGGCGGCTCCGAGAGAGCTGCGAGGGCCGCGCGATGGAGGCGCAACCGGCGCCGGGACTCCAGCGAGTCTTCGATCGCCAGGCGCGCGAGCTCGTGACGGAACGAGATCCCGCCCGCAGCGTGTTCCACCAGCATCCCCGAGCTCAGACATTCCTCCAGTGCGCCGGCTTGTTCACCGACTAACGCATCGAGCAGCCATAGCTCGACGACCGGTGGTGCGATCGCGATCGCACCAAGCAAGTCTCTCGCTCCGCTGCTCAGCCGCGCAGCTCGCGCGAGCACCGCGTCACGCACCGTCGCCGGGATCGCGTCGCTTCCCGAGGCGAGCACCTCGGTGACGAAGAATGGGTTACCGGCTGTGACCCGGTGAAGATCCGACGGCTCGACGTCGTATGGATCGGCGATCTGCGCGACAGCCTCTGGAGAAAGCGGCGCCAGCGGCATCCGCGTGAACGTCAGCCCGGTCCCGAGCTCGCCGAGCATGACTCTCACGGGATGTCTCGCGTCCAGCGCCTCGTCGCGGTAGCTGAGAATCATCAACACGCACTCCTCCGCGATGCGGCGCATCACGAGCCTGAGCACGTCCTGCGTCGCCTCGTCAGCCCAGTGGATGTCCTCCACCACTAGCACCGTCGGCTTCCGCCTGCGAAGCTCATCGATCAGCGCCGCAGCGACCTCGTAGGGGATCGCCTCACCGAGCAGCCTGCTCTTGAGCTCCGGCCCCACGTCCGCCGCGAAGTCCTGGACCGGTCCGAGGGGTCGGGGCGTGAAGAGCGGGTCGCACGCGCCCCGAAGCACTCTCGTCGAACCGGTGCAGCCGGCGCAGAACCCCTCGATGAGCGCGGTCTTGCCACCGCCGGCCTCGGCCGTGACGAGCACGACCCGCGGTCGGCCCGCGGAGGCCTCCGTCAGCGCAGCTTCGAGAGCGGCGAGCTCCTGTTCACGCTCTAGGAGCCCACCGATCTGCATCCGTGAGTCGCTAGGCACGCTCATGTGTCGCATCGTGACCCGTGGCAGCGGTCACGACAAGTGGTGTTCTCAACACAGGTGGCGGGATGTTCCAACCCGGGTGGTTTCACCCATGTGTCGGCCGTCGCCGCCGCCTAGCCTCGGATCGACCCCAAAACGAGGAAGGAGGCCACCGGTGGAGACGTATCTGATCGCGCGGCGCGGCGGCTGGCGAACCGCGGACGAAGTCCACGAGGCGACACGACGCTCGACCGTCGAGGCCGAGCGGCTGTCCGACGACATCCGCTGGCTCCGTAGCTACATCGTCGCGGAGACGGACGGATCGCTCGGCACGGTCTGCATCTACCAAGCCACGAGCCCCGAGGCGATCCGCCGCCACGCCTACGCCGCGACCTTGCCGGTCGACGAGATCGTCGCCGTCGCCGACACCGTCGTCGTTCGCCCCGACCCCCAGCCAATAGCAATCTGAGAGAGGAGATCACAGATGAATCAGACAATGTTTCGACTCGGCAGGCTCTCTGCGGGGAAGACCCGAGCGCTGATCGTGGGAACCGCGATCGCGGCGATGCTCATCGCCGCAGGAATCGGGGGAGGACACCCCGCTGCCGCGAATCCGGGTAACGGCCGGATCTACTTCAACACCGACAGATGGGGCAACTGGGAGCTGGCGTCGATGCTCCCCGACGGCTCGGACATCCAACGGATCACAACCACCGACCAAGACGAGGTCAGGCCGGACGCACACGTCGACAGCGACGGCAAAGTGCGCCTGGTCTTCGAGGCGGGCACCTACGCCGTCGGGGACATGCACATCTCCACGATGACCCTCGGCGACCCGGCCTCCTACCACCAACTCACCACCGCCGCGGGGAACCAGGAGACCGCTCGGTGGTCACCGGATGGCACCCGCATCGTCTATCGCAGCACGGAAACCGGCCCCAGGAATCTCTACGTCATGAACGCCGACGGGTCCGACCAGCACCCGCTCACCGCCAACACCGACGTGAACATCTTCTACAACTACCCCGCCTGGTCCCCGGACGGGAGCACCATCGCGGTCACCAGCAACCGCGACGGCCACCACGACCGCGAGGGCGCCATTTACCTGATGAACACCGACGGCTCGAACGTCCGGCGGGTCACCTTGCTGAAGTCCATGGACGGCCTGCCGTCCTTCTCACCCGACGGGACCAAACTGACCTGGGTGGACTCGGACTGCTTCAGAGGCGGTTGCGGACCCAGCCACGTCTACATCGGCAACGTCGACGGCACCGGTGTCCAGCGCCTCACCCAGGGCAACAGAGGCGACTGGAATCCGGTGTTCTCCCCGGACGGCGCCAAGGTCGCCTTCATGAGCGCGGACATACACGACCTCATCCACAACGGGGACTCACTTTGGGACATCGAGAGCGTCAACGTCGATGGCACCGGGCGAAAGAACCTCACCGGACCGAACGGTACATCCGAGGCCGCGCCGTCCTGGAAGTGAGGTCCGCGTGCGACCTCATCGGACGCTCCCGGCGACACCGTCGACATCGTCTGCTGAGGACAGCAGCGACAGCCATTCGGAAGGTCAAAGAGGCCCGCTGAACTTCCAACAAAGGAGAAACTCATGCATCGCAAGCTCATCGTGGGCGCCATCGTCGGCTTGTTCGCGGCGCTCATCGTGCCAGCGGCGTTTGCGGGGGGAACGACCCACGGGACGGATACGATCACGAACCGGACGTATAACGATCCGGCGGGTGACATCTGCCCCTTCGCGATCACTATCCACTACAACGCGAGTATCCGGTACACCGACTTCTACGACCAGAGCGGTCGATGGATCGGCGAGAACGACCACGTCACTGGAGCTCAGAACAGCTACAGCGCGAACGGGAAGACACTCGTGGGCGACCCGTTCACGTACGAGCAGATCTACAAGGCGGCGTACGACAGCAGCGGCATCCGGCACACAACCTCCGTCGTCGGCACGGGACAAACGGAGAACGTCACACTGCCAGACGGAAGCGTGTTCCACAGCGCCGGACGGATCGACTACCTCAGTCCCGCCTTCATTGACCACGACTGGATCATCGTCGTCAACAGCGGACTCTCCGGCAACGTCGCCGGCTTCTGCGCCGCACTCGCCCCCTAGACCCAAGCCCGCCAGCCGAACCAACCCAACCGATACCAGGAAGGCCCGCTCCGGCGGGCCTTCCCACATCCCAGCCCCGAATCCCGCTCCCGCACTCCGGCCACATCGCAATAGTCCCGCATCGCCAGCGGAACCCTCCGAGCACACACGCCAAGCGGCACGGTTGGAACGCCGCTGGAACGGATTAGAGCCGGGCATCTTCCACCCGGAATACTGGTAGCGCTCAGTGCTACTTTGCGCGAGCGGGCGGGCTTCGCCAAGCTACACCTTGCGCCTGACCCGCTGATCTCCTCGACACCGGCTCGGGTGACATTCCTGAACACTGGCGCAGGCCAGTGCGGGAATGTCGCCTGACCCGCGCAGTCGCGATCAGGGGATGGCGACCGCGGTTAGTGCGTGACGTTTCCGTCCCATTCGATGTTGTTTCCGCTCGCGGTTCCGACCGAGGCCCAACGGCCCCCACCCGTCCAGCCCTTGTAATTCCCGGTGCCCTTGGTGATCTTCCAGGTGCCGGACTCGATGTACGACGGCGCCTTGGTCGGGTCGATGTTCACGATCGGGATGCTTAAGCCGCGAATCGTGAAGTTGAGCGTTCCCTTCTTGGACGTGAGCGTGTTGTAGGCGTTGACCGGCTCCTGCTTCTGCCCATCAACGATCCTCTCCTGTCCGTTGTTGGGATGAATGCTCGTCGTGCCCGAGTCAGCGACCACGCCATCCAGAAGAAGGACGAACCGCCCTTTGACAGCGTTGCCGGCGCTCATATGCGGGTTACCTTGTTCCCGGATCGCGACCAGCGACCTCCCCGACGCGGCCTGCTTGCCGCCGGTCGCACCAAGTGCGCCGGCCACGATCACGAGCATCAGAATGCTCGCCGCCGCTGCGGTCGCATAGCGGGTCCGCTTCATCACAATCTCCCTCCGAATGCGGTACTGGAACGCTGTCCTCGATGATCAGCGTCCGAGAGCGTCTCAGCATCGGCAGCGACCGACACAAGCTGACTGCCGTTGAAAGAGTCGCGCAACCCGTCCGCTGTGCTGACGCTTATAGACCTTTGTGCCGGATGAGTCAAGGAAGGCGAGCGTGTGTTCAAGCCATCCACGCGGACGCTTCGGCACAGTCCGGGCGGGACGGGGACGCCACACGGGACCGTCAGGCCAAGAGATCCCTCGTACCATTCGAGGGCTCGCCCCAGGTCTTCGACGAGGACCGCCGCGTGGTCGATCCGGTTGACACCCATCCGTTTCGTCCCTCCCCATCGTCGCCGCCTGGCGTGAATGTGCGCCTCGAAGTCACGACGGCCCACCAGGAAGACGTACGCCTAGTTGGTAACAAACAGTACAACCCCAGGACTGCTAAGGCGAACACACGGAGGCGAATCCCCCTCACGGCCGCGGGCGTCGCTTTATTTCGCATGGGACGGAGGGTGCTACTTCGGCGTGTCGTTCGGGCCTGTGGGATGGATATCCGCTCGTGTGACGTGTCTGGACACTGCCGTGGTCACTGGGCGCGTGTGACGGACGTTCTTTCCCCTTGCTGGAGCCAGCGTCGCTGAAGTAATTCGGTTTGTTCGTTTCGTTGTTGTGAGCGGAGGGGGAGAGTGTGGTGCGGTGGTTCATTGTGTTGCGTGTGAGGTCGTATGCTCGGGGCGCGATCCGGTGTTTTCCCCCTGTGGGTCGGGTCGTCACTTGGAGCGCGGCGGGTGGACCGGATGTCGGTTTCTTTCCGTCCCTGCGCTTCGGGCAGTAGGGTTGCGATTCCGGTTGTTCTGGGGCCTTGGCAAGGGGTTGGGTATGCGGCGTAGGTCAGGGGTCGTGGCGTGGCTAGCGGCATCGTGTGTTCTCGTTGTCTCCGGCTTTGTCGGCGCGGCCGGATCGACGGCGGCGGCTGCGCCTCAGTGGTGGTCGGCACCGTCGGCGAACGGTGCGATCGAGGGATATGCGGGGCAGGTGAGCGCGCTTCTGGGCGACACCGTGTCTCTCAAGGTGAGTGTTCCGAGCAGCGACCGCTATCGCGTTCGCGTCTTCCGGCTCGGCGATCGGAGCGGCAAGGGCGGCGATGCGGAACTCCTTGTGTGTCTGCCGTCGTGCACGTCCGACGAGGCGGGCCGCGCCCTGGGGGGGTCGACTATGGACGATGTTTCAGGGCGGATTCGGGCGCTCTGGGCGACGACTGACAGGTTGCGGATCGACCCGTCGTGGCGGAGTGGGTACCTCGTCGTTCAGTTCCTCCTCACCACGGGCGGTGCTGCGGGTAGCGCCTCCTGGACGCCGTTGGTCGTGCGGGAGTCGCCACTCGGTCACCATGCGGCGATCCTGGTGCAGGTTCCGACGAACACCGACCAGGCCTACAACGATTGGGGCGGCAAGAGCACGTACGTGCCGGTTGGCGGAGCGGCGACTCGCGTCTCCTTCGACCGCCCCTATCGCGCCACGCTGATCGGCTGGGAGTACCCACTCGTCCGTTTCCTCGAGAACCGCGGCTACGACGTCGCATACCAGACCGACCTCGACACCCATAACGACCCGACGTCGCTCCTGAAGCATCGCCTCGTGATCGTGAACGGTCACGGCGAGTATTGGACGTCGACGATCCGCACCGGTTTCGAGAAGGCGCGCGCCTCGAACGTCAACCTCCTGTTCTTCGGCGCCAACATCGGCTACTGGCAGGTGCGGTACGAGGACAACGGCCGCACGATGGTGTCGTACAAGTACAGCGCCCCCGACCCGATCGCGGACCCACTTCAGCGAACGAGATTGTTCCGGGAGCTCGGCCAGGCCGAGTGCGGGTTGCTCGGCGTCCAGCACCAGGGAGGGTTGCTCGACTGGGGACGCGGCGACTACACCGTCGACCCGGGTGCGACGTCCGACCCGTGGTTCGCCGGCACCGGTTTCAAGGGCGGCGACGTGGTGAAGGGCGTCGTCAGCGTCGAAACGGACACCGTGCCCTCGTGGCGGATCCAGAAGGGCAAGACCTGTGTCGATCAGCCGCTCACGGTGCTCTTCCGAGCCGACCGCGGCGGCGACTACTTCGGGGACGCCCGGTTCACCCGATACACCGCCCCCTCAGGCGCGAAGGTAGCCGCCGTGGGCACGCTCGAACTTGGCTTTGGCATCGACGACATCTGGCAGCGAATCACCGGCCAACCGTCGCTCGTCGACCCGCGACTCCAACGATTCCTCACAAACGCGTTGACCGACCTCCTACGCCGCACACCGACCACACCACGAAACGCGGCAGGATAGCCGAGGGGTGATGTCCCCGGCAAGAATCGAACGTGCGCACCTGGGCCATCGCGACCGCTCTGCACGCACGCGGGTCGCCCCCGCAAGCGAACGAGCGGCACGGTGGGCCGCCATCGAAGGCGGAACCGCCAAGTGAGAGCGTGAGCCGGACAGGGTTATGGTGCGAATACCTCGATCTCGCGCCATGCGACCCACGAGGGGCTGGCGCTTGTCTCGATCCGTAGGTACCGGATCCCTTCCCACGGTGTCGGTGGCAGATACTCCAGGACGTCGCCCGTCGTTGTCGACCCGCTGAAGACGTGGAGTTCGCGGTAGGAGCCTCCCGGAGGCTTCCCGAGCACAGTGTGGACGGTGTTGCCGTCAGGGAACTGATCGACGCCGAGTCGGATCGCGGCGACCGCGACTGGTGCACCGAGATCGATCTCGATCCATTGCGGCGCGAATTGCCCTGACCCCCAGCGCGTCGATGGGTCGCCGTCGACTGAGTTCGCCGCTGGTTCGGTCGTCAGTTCCGCTGAGGCGACGACCGCGGCACCGCGCGCGACATTGCGCATGCCGACACCGGTTCCCGCTGAGGCGTAGGAGGGCCAGTAGCGGGTCGAGCCGGGATAGCGAGCGACGATCACAGCGCCGGGCTGAGCTACCAACCCGACCCGGAACCGACCGTTGGCGAGGGTCGTTGTCGACGCGGATGCGAGCGTTGCGCTCGGGCTGTACGAGGTTCCTTCGTAGAGGCGCTCGAGAGAGACCGTGACTGGCGCCCCTGCCACCGGCCCTCCGGCGAGCAGCCGCCCCGTGATCCCGCGCGGGCCTGACTCGACCTCGAGCCGTGTGCGCGGGCGGGAATAGCGGCGGATCAGATTCGTGAACGTGCGCCCCGTCTCGGGCAAGACCCGGTCCGGTTCGTCCGTCCACGACTGGAGCACGGCGTGATCAGGATGGCCGCCTTCGGTCTCGTACTGCTCGAACCGTGCCTGGGCTTTCGCGAGCCACACCTGGTCGCTCGCATCGTGGTAGTCGCCGTTGTAGATGACACCGAACGGTACGCTCCGCGAGTGCGCGAACTCCTCGAGATCGCTTACGAGCTGTGGCCAGCGGGGCAACGTGTACCACACGTCGAGGTGGAAGAACGCAAGGCTCTCGCCGGTTACCTGCCGGTAGGCATCGATCCACTCCTCGTACCGCGCGAGAGGCGTCTCGGTCGTTAGGGGCTCGATGTCCCCGAACCTCGCCTTGGGAAAGACAGTTCGGATCGCGCGAACGTAGGCGGCGACACCCGCGGCAACCTTGATCGCGTCCCAGTGGCATGCGTTCTGGCCCGTCGAGAGGGCGGCGTTATAGAACGGCTCGTCGAACGCGACGTAGCGCAGTGTCCCCCCGGCAGACTTGATCGCGTTGGCGATCTTGATGCCCTCGTGCATCCCCGCGAACCCCTCGACGCCCTGACCGCACTCGGTCGTCGCGTCAAGCGGCCCCGCTTCGACCGCTAGCGCTATATGTCGTCGCTTCAAGTCCGTCACCACCCGTTGGAGTTGCGCGCGCGCCGCCCAGGACGCCACCCACTCGCCGTAGAGCTTGAAGACCGAAACGTGCCGGGCGGCGTTAGGCCACGCGGCCTTCTTCGTGAAGAGCTGCATGAAGTCCGGCGAGCCGACGTAGGGTCGTGCGGCGAACGTGTCAAGCGGCGGCAACGGGGCAAACCAGACCGCGGGAAGCGCAGTCGCAGGCACCTGAGCGTGCTGCACGAGCCTCGACCGCCCCTGATGTACCGATTCCGAGTGCGTCAGCCCAGCGCTCGTGTCGGCGATGAAGAGACCCCCGAGCCCCACCGCGAGAGTCGCGATTGCTTTGCAAACAGTCAGCCGCATGCCCGCTCCTTACCTCGTGCCGCACTCGAGCGACGCTCGGACACGCCATCACACGGCAGGCAGCCGCTCGGTCGCCGCGCACAGCGCTTAAATCGGTTCTCGCCTCGTGGGCAGAAGACTGTTGCCCACTCTCGATCAAGGATACGCCGGCTTGATCACGACAGAGCAGCTCGGTGGATACGCGAAGGGCATCGGCGACTTTGGCGCCTACCCCCTAGCGGCGGTCACGAGTAGAAGACCGCGACACCGCCGTGGTGGGAGCAAGTGCCACTGTGGTGCAGCGAGTAGCTGTAG
The DNA here is from genome assembly GCA_963829285.1 of uncultured Thermoleophilia bacterium. GTDB lineage: Bacteria > Actinomycetota > Thermoleophilia > Gaiellales > Gaiellaceae > Gaiella. Next base: position 24,226 of record CAWHHW010000006.1, read on the forward strand.
GTGCCGTCGTTGCACTTTGCGCTTGCGCCGGCGGGGTGTGTGGGGGTGGTTGTCTTGGGCTTCGTCGCGGTGGCCCGGATCAGGGGCCCGGAGGGACAGGCGAATCCGTAGCGGCGGTATTCCTTGTTTGCGACCTTGCAGAACTGACCGACCCGGAGGCACTTCTCACCCCAACTGAGATTCGCGTGCACATAGCTGGCTGAGCAGGTGCTCTCACAGATCACGATCGCCGAGGTCGACGCTTACCGGTCTGCCAAGGTGAGGGAAAGCGACGATCTCCAGGCTCGACGTGACGACGGCGAGCGATGTCCGCGACCGCTCTCGCGAAGGTCGATCAACCCGGCCTACGTGATGAACCAGATGGGGCATCGCTCGTCGGCGCCTGCGCTCGAGGTCTACGCTCGAATGATGGGCCGTGATCGCGACACAGGAGCACGGATCGACGCCCTCATCAAAGGCCCGGAGCGGGCACAAATAGGCACGAGCGATGAGATGGACAACGCGCTTGCAGCTTTGAGCGTGCAGTCCGGAGAGCGCAACCCCGCATAGGGACAAGGGTTGCGGGTATGGAGCTAAGCGGGCTCGAACCGCTGACCTCCTGGGTGCGATCCAGGCGCTCTCCCAGCTGAGCTATAGCCCCGTACCCCGTAGCGTAGCCAAAATCGGGCAGCGCGTTCAACGCCCGTCACGAGGTCGAGCGGCCGCACAGCCAATCGGCGAAGTCGTCTACGCCGAGCCCCGTCCTCGCCGACGTCTCGATCGTCGCCACGCCCGGATTGACGGCGTCGAGGTTGTGCCTGAACGCCGTCAGGTCGAAGTCGAGATGGGGCAGCAGATCGAGCTTGTTGATCACGATGAGATCCGCCGCCCTGAACATCACGGGGTACTTCAGCGGCTTGTCCTCGCCCTCGGTGATCGAGTAGACGAGCACCCGAGCCGACTCGCCGACATCGAACTCCGCCGGGCAGACGAGATTGCCGACGTTCTCGATCACGACGACGTCGAGCTCGTCGAGTGGAAGCTCGTGCAGCACCGAGCGCACCATGGTCGCGTCGAGGTGGCATTCGCCGCCGAAGCCGTTCGACGTGTTCACGAGCGCGACCGGGGCTCCGAGACCGGCGAGACGCTCGGCGTCGAGGGGCGTCTCGATGTCACCCTCGAGGACCCCGATGCGGGTGTCGCCGTCGAGGTGGCGGAGCACCGCGTGGAGCAGCGTCGTCTTGCCGGCGCCCGGAGACGACATGAGGTTCACCGACCGGATGCCGTGCTGCTCGAAGTCGGCGCGATTCGCGGCGGCCGTCCGGTCGTTCTCCCCGAGGATCTGCTCGAGCACCTCGACACGTAGGCCCCCTGTCACGTACCCGGTGTGGTCGCCGACATCACGCGGCGCTCCGTCTGCGTGATCGTGGTCGTGGCCGTCGAGGTCGTGGTCGTGCGTGTGGACGGTGCCGTCGGCGTGGTGATGAAAGCGACCCAAGGTCATGCCTCCTGGAGAACGAGGGATGTGATCGTGAGCTCGTCGCCGTGTTCGACCTCGACGTCGGAGCCCGCGCAGGCCGAGCAGCGGAACAAAGGCTGCTCGAGAATCGTGTGCGCGCCGCAGGCTCTGCACGCGATCTCGACCGGGATCTCGTGGATGTCGAGCACCGCTCCGGCGAGCGGGCTCTCCTGGACGTAGAACTCCCAGCAGAACGCGAGCGTCTCGGGAACGATCTGCCGGAGCCCCCCCACGTCGACGCAGACGCGCTCGACCTTGCGGCCCGCCGCATGACGCTCGGCAATGTCGGTGATTGCGGTGCAGATCGAGAGCTCGTGCATCGCTCAGCAGATCCTCGGAAGCTGCTCGCCGAGCGGACGATCGACGATCCTCGTCGCGCCGAGACCGGTGCGCGCCGTCACGATGCCGGGATGGTTGGCGGTGACCGTGCCGATCGCCACCGCACCCTCGCCGGCCGCTGTCGCACGCATGGCGGCGAGAACGGCCTCGGCGGCACCGGCCTCGACGAAGGCCACGAGCTTGCCCTCGTTCGCAACCTGGAGCGGGTCGAGGCCGAGAAAGCCGCAGGCTGCCTGCACCTCGGGAGGGACGGGAACGAGCGACTCGTCGATCGCAATCCCGACCCCGGCCGTAGCGGCGATCTCGCACAGCGAGGCGGCGAGCCCGCCGCGCGTCGGGTCGCGGAGCACGTGGAGGTCGCCTGGGTCGACCGCCGCCAGCATCGCTCCGACCAGGCCGTTGAGCGCGGCGGTGTCCGAGCGCAGGTCTGTGCCGAACTCGAGCCCCTCGCGGACGCTCATCACGGCCACGCCGTGCATGCCGATCGGCCCGCTGAGAATGACCACGTCACCCGGCGCCGCCCGCTCGGGACGCAGATCGACGCCGTCCGGCACGAGCCCGACACCGGCCGTGTTGACGTACACCCCGTCGCCGTGACCGGTATCGACCACCTTCGTGTCTCCCGTGACGAGCGCAACCCCGGCCGCCTGCGCCGCGGCTCCGAGCGACGCTGCGATCCGCCCCAGGATGTCGAGCTCGAGGCCTTCCTCGAGCACGAACCCCGTCGACAGCGCGAGCGGCTGCGCGCCCATCATCGCGAGGTCGTTGACGGTTCCGTTCACGGCGAGATCGCCGATGCTGCCCCCGGGGAAGAAGAGGGGCTGCACGACGTAGGTGTCGGTGCTGAACGCGAGCCGTTCGCCTGAGGGGAGCGCCACGATGGCCGCGTCGGTCGGCGTGGCAGTGGTGGCCGCCTCGCCGAAGGCGGGAAGGAAGAGGTGCTCGACGAGCTCGGCGGAGAGAGCGCCGCCTCCCCCATGCCCGAGGACGATCCGCTCCTGGTTGCGAAGAGGAGCCGGGCACGTCCAGGCCGCGACGTCGACTGCCGTGCGCTCAGGCATGTCCCAGCTCACACATTTCGCAGCTCATACGTTTCCCACCATGGGCGACAGTTCGAGCCGCCGGTACTGGAAATAGGCGGCACACGCGCCCTCGCTCGAGACCATCGGTGCGCCGAGCGGCGCGCGCGGCGTGCACTCCTTGCCGAAGCACTCGCACTCGTGTGGCTTGATCAGGCCCTGGAGCACGTCTCCGGCGCGACAGCGTGACGGCTCCGCGACGGTCATCTTCTCGAGCTGGAAACGGCGAGCCGCATCGAAGCCGGCGTACTCGGGCGAAAGATCCCAGCCGCTTTGCGGGATCAGCCCGATCCCACGCCACTGGCGATCGGTCGTGGCGAAGACCTCGTCGAGCATCGCGCGCGCGGCGACGTTGCCCTCCGGGCGCACCGCACGCGGATACGCATTCTCGACCTCGGCTCGACCCGACTCGAGCTGGAGGATGCAGCGCCGGATGCCGTCGAGCACGTCGAGCGGCTCGAAGCCCGTGATCACGATGGGGACGTGGTACCGCTCGGCGAGCGGCTCGTACTGCCACGAGCCCATCACCGTGCACACGTGCCCGGCCGCCAGGAACCCGTTCACGCGGCAGGCCGGGGAGCTCATGATCGCCTCCATCGCAGGGGGCACGAGCACGTGACTGACGAGCAGCGAGAAGTTGTCGAGGCCTCGCGCACGAGCCTGGTAGACGGTCATCGCGTTCGCAGGTGCGGTTGTCTCGAACCCGACCCCGAAGAAGACGACCTGCCGATCGGGGTTCTCTGCCGCGAGCTCGACTGCGTCGAGCGGTGAGTACACCACGCGGACGTCTCCACCCTCCGCTTTGACGGTGAAGAGATCCTTTTGGCTCCCGGGCACGCGCAGCATGTCGCCGAACGAGCAGAAGATGACCTCCGGGCGCGCGGCGAGCGCGATGGCCCGGTCGATCATCTCGAGCGGAGTGACACACACCGGGCAACCGGGCCCGTGGATCAGCTCGATCCCCGCGGGCAGCAGCTGATCGATGCCGTTGCGGATGATCGAGTGGGTCTGGCCGCCGCAGACCTCCATCAGCGCCCAGGGCTTGGTCGCCGCTTCCTCGATCTCGTCGAGCAGCCGGGCGGCGAGGACTGGGTCGCGAAACTCGTCGAGATATCTCACGGCCTGGCCTCCTCCGTCCCCGCGGGCACGCCGAGCTCTTCCTCGAGCGTGCCCAGCTCCGCGAAGAGCGCGAGCGTCTCGAGGGCCGACGACTCGTCGAGGCGCGTGATCGCGAAGCCGGCATGCACGATCGTGTAGTCGCCCACGACGACCTCGGGTACGTACGCGAGGCACACCGACTTGGTCACACCGCCGAAGTCGACCGTCGCCATGCGGGTGCCGTGCTCCTCGCGAACGACCGTGACCTTGCCGGGGATCCCAAGACACATGTCAGCTTCCTCTCTTCGTGGCGGTGGCCTGGCGTCCGGCGACGACAGCTTGCCCGAGCGCGAGCCCGCCGTCGTTTGCCGGGACGAGGCGATGCTCGAGGACGCGCAACCCCTCGGCGGTGAGGCTCTCGCGGCACAGCCGGCTCAGGAGCGCGTTCTGAAACACGCCTCCCGTGAGCCCGACGGTCTCGATCCCCGTCGCGCGGGAGATGCGCCGTGCGACCCGGGCGACAACCTCCGCGACCGCTTCGTGGAAGCCGAGCGCGAGGGGCTCCGGTGGCGCGCCGTGTGCAACGCGCTCCGCAATCTCGGCGAGGACGGGCGTCGGGTCGATCACGAGGTCGTCGCCGAGCGCAAAGTCGAGCCGGGTCGCCGTCGCCGCTAGCGCCGCCGCCGCCTCGAGCTCCATAGCCGCCTGCCCCTCGTACGTCACGCGGTGACGGAGATCGAGGAGCGATGCGACCACGTCGAAGAGCCTTCCCATGCTGGTCGTCGGCACGACCCCTGCTCCGGTCTCGACCTGACGCGCCACGATCCGCTGCTCTGTGTCGTCGAGTTGGTCGAGGAGCGCGGCGGGAACACTGGGCCCGAGCCCGCTCCGCAGGAGGTAGGCCAACGCGAGGCGGCACGGGTTGCGAACGCCCGCATCTCCTCCGGGGAGCGGCATCTCGGCGAGATACGCGGCGCGCCGAAAGCCCTCGTAGCGGGCGACGAGGATCTCCCCGCCCCACGCGGCCGTGCCACCTCCCACCGCCGGTCCGTACCCCGTGCCGTCGAAGGCAACGCCGATCACGTCGGTGTCGGCGGGGAGAGAATGCTCGGCCATCAACGAGGCGACGTGGGCGTGGTGGTGCTGGACCTCGACGAGCTGCGCAGTGCCGCGATGCTCGTAGGCGAAACGCCGCGAGAGGTAACCGGGATGGGCGTCCGTGGCGATCACGACGGGATCGACGCGGTACATCGCCTTGAACTGCTCGATGCTCCGCTCGAATGCCGACAGCGTCTCCAGATTCGTGAGATCGCCGATGTGCTGGCTGAGCCACGCGTGGCCGTCTGAGGCGAGACAGAACGTGTTCTTCAGCTCGCCGCCGACGGCGAGCGTCGGCGGTAGATCGACCGGAAGGATCACCGGGAGCGGTGCATAGCCCCGTGAGCGCCTGATCGGCTGCTCGGCTCCGGTGACGATTCTCACCACCGAGTCGTCGCAGGGGGTGGCGATCTCGCGGTCATGGGAGAGAAACGCATCCGCGAGCCCGGCGAGTCGCTGTCTCGCTTCGTCGTCCGCCGCGCAGATCGGCTCCTCGGCGAGGTTCCCGGAGGTCGCGACGATGGCCGCGGGCGGTCGGGCGGCCGACCCCGGAACCGGGCTCAAGAGGAGCTGATGCAGCGCGGTGTACGCGACCATCACGCCGAGCTCCGGAAGCCGAGGAGCGACCGCAGGCGAGACCGGGGCGTCGTCGCGCCGACGGGCGAGGACGATCGGACGCGCCGGCCCGAGGAGCGCCTCGCGCTCGCGGGGGGTGAGCTCCACAAGCCGCTCGGCCGCCACGAGATCGCGCGCCATCACCGCAAACGGCCTGTCGATACGTCCCTTGCGCGCGCGGAGGAGTGCCACGGCTCCCTCGTTCGCGGCGTCGCACGTGAGGTGGTAGCCGCCGATCCCCTTGACGGCGACGATGCCTCCGGCGGCCCAGGCGCCCTGAACGGCCGCGATCGCCGAGTCGGTGCCCGAGGTGGCTTGCGTACCCGCGACGAAGCGCAGCTGTGGCCCGCACTCCGGACAGGAGATCGGCTGCGCGTGGTAGCGCCGATCGCCCGGATCGCTGTACTCGGCCGCGCAGGCGTCGCACAAGGGGAACCCGGCCATCGTCGTCGACGGCCGGTCGTAGGGCAGCTCCTCGATGATCGTGAAGCGTGGCCCGCAGTCCGTGCAGTTCGCGAAGGGGTGCCGATAGCGGCGATCGGCCGGATCGGCGACCTCGGCGAGACAGGCCGGGCACGTGGCGGTGTCCGGCGGGACGAGCGTCGTCGCTCCGGGCGACCGAACGGAGTCGACGATCGTGAACGACCGCTCGCCCGCAAGAGGAAGGCCTCGCACCGAGACGTGCTCTATTCGCGCGAGCGGCGGCGCCTCGGCAAGGAGCCGGTCGGCAAACCGGGTGAGCAGGTCTTCCGGCCCTTCGATCTCCACGAACGCGCCGCCGGCATCGTTCCCCGCGAAGCCCGTAAGCCCGAGCTCGACGGCAAGGCGGTACGCAAATGGCCGAAAGCCGACGCCCTGCACCGCGCCCGCGACCTCTAGTCGCCGCCGTGCGGTCGCTGCGCGAACGAGCGTGGTCACGACGGCACCCGCCGGAGTGTCACCCGGTTGTTCGCTGAATCGGCCACGGCACGCAACTCCTCGTCGACAGCGCTAGGCCGGCGGGGACGCCCCGAACTTGCCCGCACGGATCGCCTTCGCCATGTCCGCCGACTGCTCGCGGTACCACGTGCCGTCCTCGAGCTCGAGCGCCGGCAGGCCGTTCTGACCCGTGCCCTCGATCACGGCGGTGCGGCTCTTGCGGGCCAGCCACGCCTCCTTCACGATCTCGTATTCGACACCGGCGTCGTCGAGCGCGCTCTGGACGCGCCAGCACGGATGTGCGTTCAGCTTGATCCAGAGATTCCCGCAGCGATGCAGCTTGACGGCCATTGTTCCTCCCTCGTTTGCGACCACGGCCCTACGATACCCCCGTGCGCGCGGTCGTTCTTGACACGGAGGGTGTTCCCCGGCTCGGAGACATCGACGAGCCGGGCGGGCCTGGCGACCTCGTCCGCGTCCTGGCCTGCGGGCTCTGCGGCTCGGATGTCGAGAAGATCGGGGTTGCCCCACCCGGAACCGTGCTCGGTCACGAGGTGGTCGCCGAGACGGCCGACGGCAGGCGCGTCGTGCTCGTCCATCACGCTGCCTGTGGCGAATGCGAGCTCTGCCTCGCCGGGCACGAGTCGCTCTGCGCGACGTTCGCAGCGCCCACGATCAGTCCCGGCGGGTTTGCCGAGCGCGCCCACGCCCAGGGGTGGGTCCCTCTGCCGGACGAGATCGACGACGCCCACGGCACCATGGTCGAACCGCTTGCGTGCGTCCTGCGCGGAACGAGGCAGGTACCGCGCGGGCGCGTGCTGGTCGTCGGCCACGGCTTCATCGGCCACCTCTTCGCCGCCGTCTTGCGAGATCGGGGCGACGACGTGTTCGCAGTCGACGCCGATCCCCGTCGAACCGGACGGGCACCCGACGGCCCGGTGGACGCCGCGGTCTTGGCCGGGCGCGGCGGCGTCGAAACCGCACTCGACGCCGTCCGGCCCGGCGGTACCGTGCTCGTGTTCGCCGACACCGCCGCGATTCCTGGCGCGCGCGTCTATCGCGACGAGCTCACGATCGTCGGCGTCCGCTCCGCAGCGCCCCGGTTGATGGAGGACGCCGTCGCCATGCTGAGCCGCCTCGAGCTGCCCGAGCCGACCGTGCTCCCGCTCGAGAGGTTCCAGGAGGGGCTCGATCTGTTCCGCCGTCGTGACGCACTGAAGGTCGTGCTCCGCCCTTGAAGGCGCTGATCTTCCACGGGCCGGGTGATCTCCGGCTCGAGGAGGTTCCCCGACCCGAACCTGCCGCCGACGGAGATGTCGTCGTCCAGGTGGAGGTAGCGCTCACCGACGGCACCGACCTGAAGGCGTTTCGGCGCGGCCACCCCTTGCTGCTCGGACCGCCGCCGAGCCCGTTTGGCCACGAGTTCTGCGGCGTCGAGGTGGCGACGGGCCGACGTGTCGTCGCCGCGAACTCGGCACCGTGCGGCGCTTGCGCCGCCTGCGGTCGCGGGCAGGAGACGCTCTGCGAGAGCCTCCTCCCCCTCCTCAACGGCTCCTACGCCGAGTTCGTGCTCGTCCCCGAGCGGATCGCGCGTGTCAACCTGCTTCCCGTCCCGACGGGAATGCCGCCCGAGGTCGCAGCGATGGTGGAGCCTCTCGCGTGCTGCCTGCACGGCGTCGAGGCCGCGGATGTCAGAGCCGGAGACACGGTCGCCGTGATCGGGCTCGGGCCGATCGGACTGATGCTGTGTGCGTGCATCGCCGACGCGGGCGGGTGGCCGGTCGGCATCGGCTCGCGGCCCGAGCGTCGGGCGCTGGCGCCCCTGTTCGGTGCCGAGGTCGGCGACGGCGCCGGTGCAGACGTGGTCATCGAGGCTGCCGGAACAGTCGAATCGTGGCAACTCGCGCTCGAGCTCGTGCGGCCCGGCGGCACCGTGCTCGCCTTCGGTGGCCTGCCGCGCGACGTACGTGTCGAGATCGACCCGTTCCGGATCCACTACGAGGAGGTGACCCTGCGCGGCGCGTTCCACCACACCCCACGGCACGTGCGCGCGGCGCTCACGTTTCTCGGTAGCGGCGCGTTTCCGTTCGAGCGGCTGGTGACCCATCAGGTCGGGTTGGACGGGGTGGCGGGGCTACTCGCCGAGCCGCCGCGCGACTACCTCAAGGCCGCTGTCGTCGTCTCCGGGTAGACGTCGAGGCCCTCAGCACGGGCGGCTCGGCGCTGGCGCTCGTCCCAGGAGACGAGCGTCGGACCGAACTCCCTCAGCGCTATCGCACTCGCCACGTGAATCGCGTCAAGACCCCGAAGACCGTGTCGGACTCCGAGGATTGCAGCGCTCTTGACGACGTCGTCGTCGGCTTCCACGAAACTCGCTTTCTCCGCCAGGAATCCACCGTCGATAACATCGGCGCCGACGCGTTCTCGATCGTCGCGCCCGCTGCGCACGGCGGCCGCGAGCGCGCAGGCGAGCTCGGCGTGCGAGATGCGGCTCGTCGTCACGGAGACGCCGCTGTTCCAGACCTCTCGCGCGACCTCTGAGCCGGCCTCGTCGAGAAACAGCTTGACGAGCGCGGACGAATCGATGTAGACGATCATCCTTCGACGTCTTCAGAGCCAGGCTCGGGACCGGGGCCGGGCCATGGCCCGCCGCGACTCCACATCAAGTAATCGCTGAGCGTCGGGCCATCGTCATCCCACTTCATCGGCGGCGGCAACGGCTTCGGATTCCCCCGCGCGGGCGTGATGCGGCCCTCCCGCACCATGCGATCCCAGGCGGACTCGGCAGCAGTGATCACCGCCTTCGGCTCTCCGCGCTCGGTGACGAGGATCTCCTCGCCGGCGGCAGCCCGGTCGAGCCAGCCGGCCAGGTTCTCGCGCAACTCACGGACGCCGACCTCCACACGCATACATTGAAGTGTACGCTCGAGCCTCACAAGTGTCCATAATGGACACTGTCCATTTCAGCCGGAGAACAGCGTCAGTTCCGGCTCGCGCTCCCCGCGCAACGACGCGAGATCGACCTCGACCCAGCTCAACCCTCGTGACTCGGCAAGCGTGCGGGCCTGCTTGACGACGCGTTGCCCGGCCAGGATCCCCCGGCACGCAGCCATCCCCGGCAGCGTCTGGATCCGCTCGAGATAGCGCGAGAGCTGCTCGACCGCGTCGATCGTGGCGATGCGCTTGATCTCGACCGCCACCCAGGCGCCGTCGCGGTCGCGGCACATGAGGTCGACAGGCCCGATGTCGGTCTGCCACTCGCGCTCGACGAGATGGAGGCCTTCACCGAGTACCTCGGGACGTCCCGCGAGCTCGAGCTGGAGATCGCGTTCGACGCCGTCCTTCGCGAGAGCGGCGGCCTCCCCCATGTCGTGCTCGACATCGCTCAGGATCTCGACGATCCGGATGTCGAGCCGATCCTCGGTCTTGCCTGCCCGCTTGCGAACGACGATCTGCGTGAGCGGCTCGCCCTCGAACTCGATCACCGTCGTTGGCGTCATCCAGTTCTGAGGCTTGAAGCCACCGGTGTCGGCATGGACGAGGAACGACCCGTCCGACTTCAACATCAGCAGTCGCACCGCCTCGGGCAGCACTGCGTCGAGGCGACCGGAGTAGGTGACTTCGCAGCGGGCGACGATCAGGCGCACGGGTCGCCTCCGCTAGCTGCGCTCGACCCGCGAGCCGCCGACGATCGCCTCGCGACCGTCGCCGAGCCGCACCAGGGCCTTGCCGTTGCCGTCGTAGTCGGGCGACCACACGATCAGCTCGGCATCCTCGCCGTTGACGCGCACGGCCTCGGCGAGCGAAGGAACGGCGCCGCGCCAGTAGACGACGAAGGGGTTGTTGGCCAGCTCGCGCCCGATCGTCGTCTCGTCCGTGTGACCGGGCAACACGCGCAGCTCGGCGGGAAGCGTCATCAGGCCGTCCATCACCGACCGCTGCACGACGTCGGCCGGCCCGCCGCCGACGGCGTCCTTGAACAGGACGTCACCGCTGAAGACCACCTCGTCGTTGACGACGAATGCGACGCCGTCGGCGGAGTGCCCGGGCAGCGCGATCGCGCTCACGGTAAGGCCTCCGGTGACGAGACCACCGGTCACGACCGGGATCCCGAACCGGTCGCACAGCTCGTCCTCGTGCTCGACGTGATCGGGATGGGTGTGGGTTCGCAGCAGGTGGGTCGGCGTCAGCCGTTCCCGCTCGACGACCTCGAGCAGCGGAGCAAGCGGAGCGCCGCTGTCGACGAACACCGCCACGCCGCCGGGTGCGTCGCCGACGACGTAGGCGTTCGACAACCAGCCCTCGTGCATCGACCGTCCGATGATCATGGGTACACCCTACGCAAGTCCGATGGGCCTGGTAAAACTCCCCCGATGCGTCGGCTCTCACTTGTTGGCCTCCTGTTGGCACTCGGCCTCGGCCTCCTCAGCGCGGGCTGTCTCGACGGCACCGAGACGACCGCGACCCCCGACACGGTTGTCGGCGCGGTGCCTCAGTCGACGACGGCGACCGCAGGGCTACCCGCACTCAAGCTGACGGGAGACGTGGCCGGGGGCAAGGCGATCTTCGCAAGCAAGGGGTGTGGCGGCTGCCACACGCTGGCAGCAGCGGGGTCCGCCGGCAACGTCGGTCCGAACCTCGACCAGACGAAGCCCGACCTCGCGAAGATCGTGACGCGCGTCACGGAAGGCAAGTCCCCGATGCCCGCCTTCGGCGACCAACTCACGGCCCAGCAGATCGCCGACGTCGCCGCGTACGTCAAGCAGTCGACCGGCGGCTAGAACTCGAGTCAGAACGAAGCCTTGTGTCGTCGTGACACGCTGAGCACGCACGCTGCTTCGTCCTCAGTCGCACAGGTAGCGCTGCTACCTGTGCTCCCTGCGTCCTCGCATCGCACGCACCCATCGCGCCCCGACGACGAAGCGTCATTCTGACTCGAGTTCGACTCCCACCGTCCTTTCCGTCGAACGTCCAGGCGTTCGCCTGCGACTTCGACCGCACGCTCGTCGGCCGCGACGGCGTCCTGCACCCGCGCACACGCGCGGCGATCACTCGCTCGCAGGCGGCCGGGATTCCGGTGATCGTGGCCACCGGCAGGATGTTTCGTTCGGTGCGGCCCTATCTCGAGGAGGCAGGGATCGCCGAGCCGGTCGTCTGTTACCAGGGCGCCGCCGTCGTCGATCCGGCCAGCGGTGCCTTTCTGCTCCATGAGCCGATTCCGCTCGAGACGGCGCGCGAGGCCGTCGAGCTGATGCGAGGGCTCGGCTATCCGCCCAATTGCTACGTCGACGACCGTCTCTACGTCGAGAAGCACACGGAGTACTCGCGCATGTACGCCGAGTTCCAGCACCTTCCCGTCCAGGAGGTTGGCGATCTTGTGAGCTGGCTCGAGCGACCGCCCACCAAGCTCGTCGCCGTTGCCGACCCGCCCGATGTTCCGGCGCTCCGCTCGGCGCTCGCCGAAGCGTTCGCCGACCGTCTCTTCCTGACGACATCCCTCCCCTTCCTGCTCGAGCTCGGCAACCCGGCCGTCTCCAAGGGCACGGGTATCGCTTTCGTGGCCGATCGGCTCGGCATCTCGCTCGATCGCATCGTCTCGTTCGGGGACGGCGAGAACGACATCGAGCTGATCGACGAGGTTGGGTTCGGGATCGCCGTCGAAGACGCGAATCCGCTCCTCCTCGAGCGTGCCGACTGGGTGTGCCCGAGTGCCGACGTCGAGGGGGTCGCCACCGTGATCGAGACCTACCTAGAATCGGTCGCATGATCGACCTCAAGGCAGCCCGCGCCGAGCCGGCGAGATATCGCGCGGCGCTCGCGCGCAAGGGAGCGGGCGAGGCGTTCGACACGCTGCTCGAAGCCGACGAGAAGTGGCGCCTGCTGGTGCCGCGCGTCGACGACCTGCGCAGCCAGACGAAGCTCAAGGGTAAGCCGACGCCCGAGCAGCTGGCGGAGCTGCAGCAGGTGAAAGAGGATCTGCGTAGCGCCGAGGACGAGCTCACAGCAGCCGAGACGGCGCGCGACGAGGCACTCGCGTCAGTTCCGAACCCGCCGCACGACTCGTCCCCCGACGGCGACACCGAGGACGACGCAGCCGAGATCCGCCGCGTCGGCGAGCCACCTGCGCTTACCGAGGTCAAGGAGGCAAGCGAGGTCGGCCGCTTCGAGCTCGAACGCGCGGCTCGCCTGTCGGGATCGCGCTTCGGCTACCTCGTCGGCGACACGGCGCTGCTCGCGATGGCGCTCTATCGCTTCGCCCTCGACCACGTTGCCGCCGCAGGCTTCACGCCCGTCTTGCCGCCGGTGCTCGTGCGTGAGGAGGCGATGGTCGGCACGGGGTTCTTCCCCACCGAGAAGTCGAACATCTACGCGCTCGAGGAAGACGGCCTCTACCTCACCGGAACCTCGGAGGTCGCGCTCGCGGGGCTGCACATGACGGAGATCCTGGAAGGTGGCGATCTGCCGTTGCGCTACACGGGTTTCTCGACGTGCTTCCGGCGCGAGGCGGGTGCGGCGGGCAAGGACACGCGCGGGATGTTCCGCGTGCACCAGTTCAACAAGGTCGAGATGTTCGTGTTCACGACGCCGGACGACGCGTGGGCCGAGCACGACCGGATGGTGGCGCTGGAGGAGGAGTTGCTCGCGCAGCTCGGCCTCCCGTATCGCGTCGTCAACGTCGCGGCCGGAGACCTCGGCGCACCCGCGGCGAAGAAGATCGACATCGAGGCGTGGTTCCCGAGTCAGGAGCGCTACCGCGAGGTGACGTCGTGCTCGAACACGACCGACTTCCAGGCCCGCCGCCTCGGGATCCGCTTCCGCACCGAGACCGGGCTCGAGACACCGCACACGCTCAACGGCACCGTCGTCGCCGACCGGGCCCTGCTCGCGATCCTGGAGAACTTCCAGGGCGAGGTTCCGGACGTGCTGCGCCCGTACGGCGCACCCGAGCGCATCGCCGGCTGACGCGCCGCAGCGCCGAATACACTCACGGCTCGGCGGGGTGCGAGAGCGGTCGAATCGGGCGGTCTTGAAAATCGCTGACGGGGCAACTCGTCCGTGGGTTCGAATCCCACCCCCGCCGCTCACCAGCCCTGAGCAGCGTCACGCTGCGGCTCGATGTCCGAATGCCCAGGCGAGCCCTGATTCGAGCTGCGTCTCATACATGCCTTCCTTCGAAGGCAACAAGGTCATCGTCACCGGCAGTCCCAATCGCCGGAGTTCGCTCGCGAAGTCGACCGTCTGCTGCTCCTTGAACCAGTGGCTGTGCGAAGGGCCGCTCGAGACGAAGAAACGGGTGCCGAGCAACCGCAGTTGCTGAGTGCGGCTGACGGCAAGCTTGAACGGGTCGTTGGCCAGGATCTCGCTTCGACTCGCGTTCTTGAACGGGCCGTCCCTCAGCGGGTGGTAGTAGGAGCTCCACGCCTCGATGCGGCCAAAGACCTTCGGTGCTCGAAGGCCGATATCTGCCGCTCCGAAACCGCCGGCCGAAAGACCGGCGATCGTTCGCCCGCTCGATGCCTCAACGGTCGGCAGATGGCTGTCAACCCAGGGAACCACGTCGGCGACGAGGTACTGCTCCCAGGGCCCTGCCCACTCTCCGTTGTAGTGGCCGTCCGACCCTGCCGCGGGCATGATCGCGATGAACGGTCGGGCTCGCCCGGTCACGATCAGTCCATCTGCGACGTGACGTAAGTCGAGCGCATCGACGTATTCGCCGGGCCCACCCGGCATGCCGTGGAGGAGATAGACGACGGGGTATCGAACCGAGCGGTCGAAGTGCGGCGGAAGGTAGACGAACCCGGCGCGGAGGGGTGTTGGCGCCGTAGGCGAGGGTATGACGCCGGTGAGCACCGTGCCCTGGTCGCTTCCGGCGGCGATCACCGCGAAGCCCTCGAGTGACGGCGTCGACGACGTTGCCGACTGGCCGGTCGGCGTGGGTGCAATCGCGCTCAGCACGACTACTGCCACGATCCAGAGCGCTCGAGATCCTTTGCTCGCGCCCCTCAAGCCGCCCGTGCCCCGCGGATAGGCAGGACGACCGTGGTCTCCGGACCGACCCCTAGCACGATGACGTCGAACGGCAAGCGTGGTGCGCGCGTACGATCGAGTTCGAGGGTCAGGGTCGGCTCGCCGTCGCGGTAGCAGAGCAGAAACCGGCGCCTATCGATCGTCAACGACCGAACGAGCGTCCCGCGGAGTGGTTGCGGCGCAACACCTCGTCCGCGCACTGCGAACGGTTCCGTCCTCACCGAATCTACCGCCAGCCACGGCACGCGTATCGTCCGCCGACCGGCCGAGATAGCGCTCAGGCCACTCAAACGGATCTCGATCCACTCGGGATCGACGGTGACCGCCAGGGACATCTACGAAAGGATGGCAGCCGCAACGCTCGGGCGGAATCCCCCGATCGGACCGCCGACCGGACGAACGGGCTCGCCGTCCGGATCGTGTCGGCATCGGGCGTCCGCGCGGCCCACGCGGCGGATGTCGTTGGCCGCCTGGGTAGCTGATCATTCTTCGCGTCGGAGTCCCTCGCTCGGAAAGGACGGGTGGCGCATGTTGTCCTCGAACGGTCTTCTGGTCGCGTACGTCGCCGTCGTCGAGATCGCAAGTTTGGTCGTGCTCGTGCGTCGAGCGAGACATTCGACCGGACGGATCGAACCGTCGGTGGACGACTCCGCAGCGAGTCGGGACGTACGATGAAGCACAATGCCGCCCTCGGGTAGTCGAGTCTCAGTCGTCGTTGCTGACGATCACCCTGTCTATCGGGACGGCGTCGTGCGCGCGCTGGCGGCAACCGGCCAGATCGAGGTCGTCGCAGAGGCTGGTGACGGGCGCACGGCGCTCGACCTGATCCGGTCGCACGATCCGGACGTGGCGCTCGTAGACTTCAAACTTCCGGAGCTCGATGGGGTCGAGATCGCTCACGCCGTTGCCCGTGATGGGCTTCGTACCCGAGTCCTGCTCGTTTCCGCGTTCAACGACTCGAGCGTCGTGTACAAGGCCCTCGAAGCCGGTGCCGCCGGCTTTCTCTCAAAAGAGGCGTCACGTGATCAGATAGCCGATGGCGTTCTCGCCTGCGCGCGTGGCGAGAATGTGCTGCCCCCCGGCGTTGCGGAGGGACTCGTCTCCGAGATCAGGCTGCGGCGACACTCGGATCATCCAGTCTTGACCGACCGCGAGCGTGAGATCCTGCGGCTGATCGCGGACGGCAAGAGCCTCCCCGAGATCGCCAAGCAGCTGTTCATCGGGGTGACCACGGTGAAGACGCACGTTCAGCACCTGTACGAAAAGCTAGGCGTCTCGGATCGTGCGGCGGCGGTCGCGGTTGCGATGCGCCGTGGCCTGCTCGAATAGCGAATGGTCAGAGCGCCGCGGACCGGGACCGTCGACGTGGCGACAGCCGAGACCGAGCGCATCGTCGGCTGGTTGCGCTTCCCCGCGATCGGGCTCTTGGCGGTGGGCCAGGGCATCTCGCATCCCGATCCGACCCGGGCCGACTCGGACTTCTTCATTGCCCTCGGTGTGTTCGCGGCATGGAGCGTAGTTGCGTTCGTCCTCGCCGAACGGCGGCTGATCGGACCGCGATTCCCCCTCGTCGCCACAGGGATAGATATCGCCATGATCACTGCGTTGGCGTTGCTCTCGGGCGGGGCTTTCTCGTCCGCTCGCCTGGCGTACTTCCTCGTCCCTGTCGCGGTCGCCTTCCGCTTCAGGCCGGGGCTGACTGCACTCGCCGCAACGACGACGATCGCCGCCTATGTGCTCCAGGCGGTCGTCCATCCAGCTCGGAAGGCCCCGGATGCGTTCCTGTTTGTGGTTACACAAGCTGGGTACCTGGCCTGGGTGGGTGCGGCGTGCGTGCTCCTATCAGCGCTTCTTGCCAGCCGGACAGGTGGTGTCGCGCGTCTGGCGGCGGAGCGCACCCAGTTGCTGGCAGACGCGCTCACCGCCGAGCAGCGTGAGCGGAAGGCGCTCGCAGAAGGTCTTCACGACGACGCGATCCAGAACCTCCTCTCTGCGCGCCAGGACATCGACGAAGCGACCGGGGGAGCCAGGAACCCCCTGCTCGAGCGCGCCGGATCTCTCGTCTCGGAGACGATCGGCGATCTCCGGGAGGCAGTCTTCGATCTTCATCCATATGTTCTCGACGCCACCGGGCTCACGGCTGCGCTGAAAGTCGCAGCCGAGCGCGCCGCCGAACGAGGAGGGTTCGCGCTCGAACTCGACCTACAGGAGCCGGGCAGTGCCGCGAACGATCAGCTCCTCTACTCAGCGGCGCGCGAGTTCTTGGCGAATGCCGTTCGCCACGCCCAGGCAACGAACGTGTCGGTGTACCTCGGTGCCGACCGAGACGATCTCGTGCTGAGAGTGGCCGATGACGGGCGTGGGTTCGACCCCAGCGCACTCGCCGGGCGGCTCGAGCAAGGACATATCGGTGTGGCCTCACAACGCGTTCGGATCGAGGCAGCGGGCGGCTCGCTCAAGATCGTGGCCCGCCCTCTGGCCGGCACGGTGGCCGAAGTGCGACTACCCGCCGATCGACGTGAGGATGTCGGGTTGGGTCATCCGATCGAACGATCCGATCCGGCCTGAGCGTCATCCCGTTCGACGATGGCGCCTGAAAGCGTGCCGCGCGATCCTAGGAGCCGATGAGCACGGCTGCCCTTCCTCTCGACAAACCCCTCACTCATGTCGACGACACCCCTGGAAGGGCAGTCCGCCACCGCATCGTAGTCGCCGTCGGCGGCTCGGATCTCGAGTCGCCGGCGGCAATGATGCGGACTGCCACGACGTTCGCTGCCATCCAACAGGCCGGCAACGACGTTATTGGAGTGATAGAGGCGCCGTCAGACCAGATCGTGGAGCTGCTCGCTCTCGCGCTCCAGGTCTCGTCCAACCCGAGCGATCGTGAGCTGGACGCCCTGCTTGCAAGCGGCGAGCAGGCAGCCTGCTCGCTGCTCGCGATGGCGATGCGTGAGATCGGGC
Organism: uncultured Thermoleophilia bacterium; assembly: GCA_963829285.1. GTDB lineage: Bacteria > Actinomycetota > Thermoleophilia > Gaiellales > Gaiellaceae > Gaiella. The sequence continues at coordinate 41,860 of CAWHHW010000006.1, forward strand.
TCGCGGCGATTTCGCTCGCCGGTGGCAGGGCAGGGATCCTGACCGATGAGCATCACGGTCGCGCGGTGATCGTTGAGCTCGACCTCGTCCAAGTCCGGCGTGCCTTACGCCTGGGTTTGCTCCCCATTGTCACCGGAAGCCAAGGCGAGACGGCTGACGGCGAGCTCACGACGCTCTCGCCCGATGTGCTCTCGACCGCCCACGTGCTTGCTTCGGCGCTCCGAGCAGGCTGTACGACAACGGAGAGCCTCCACGAGCTTCTTCCGACAGGGCGCGGCTAGGCCATTGTCCGTGGCGCGTACGTCACGCGGCCGTACGTGAGCGACACCGCGCATCCGACCACGTTCCCGGCTCGCCCGCGTCGCATCGCGGCAACCGGAGCTGCGGTTCTCGCAACGGCCATCTTCGTGATCGTTGGCGCACGCGGGCTGGCTCAGTACCTCGACAACTTCTGGCTCTACCGGGGTTTCGCGCCACCGTCGGACCCGTCCTTCGTCCGCTTCAAGGGGACGTCGGAGCGGCTCTACGTCGCCAGCGCGGCTATCGGTGGTCGTCGTCAGGCAGTCGATGTCTATCTGCCGCCCGGGTACGCGAGTCACCCGCACTTGCGGTACCCGGTCTTCTATCTCCTTCACGGAGTACCCGGCCGCCCAGGCGCCTTTCTGCAGACGGTCCGGATGGGTGTCGTGGAGGACGTGCTTCTCGCCCGGCGGAAGATCCGGCCGATGATTCTCGTGATGCCGTTCGGCTCCACGGGCTCGTTCACGGACAAGGAGTGGGCCAACGGCGTAGGCCGAAACGAGGGCTGGGAGACCTTCATGTCACGTGACGTGGTGAGAGCGGTCGACGCCCGCTATCGGACTATCCCGGACGGCGCCAATCGTGCGCTCGGCGGCCTCTCGGAAGGAGGCTACGGCGCCCTCAACATCGGCCTCCACCATCCGGGACGGTTCCGGGTACTGGAGAGCTGGTCCGGATACTCTCAGGCCGACAATCTCGCGTCGATCTTCGGGCACCGCCGCGCTCTGCTCCGCTGGAACAGTCCGGCTGTCCAGCTTGCGTCACGTGCGGCGTCGTTCCGCGCCCACCACGGATTCGTCTGGTTCTACAGCGGCTCGACCGACCGGTTGCGGGTCGACAACCAGCGGTTCGCGGCAGCTCTGAGCCGATACGGAGTCCCGTTCAGGTACTCGACGCTGCGAGGCGGGCACGACTGGGCACTCTGGCGCGGCCAGGCCGCAAACGCACTCCTTGCCGCCTCCGAACATCTCGGCCATGGCGCGTAGCATCGCCATCCTGCGATGGTCGGGTGTCGTCACAGCGACCGCCCTCGTGACGTTGACCGCGACCGGCTGGCTCTATCTCCTCGGTCCGCAGACGGCCGTTCCCGGCCCGCGACTGGCCGAGGTGCTGCCGCTCGACGAGCTGGCTCACCACGCTGCCGTACCACTCGCCGTCTTCATCGTGGTCTGGAGCGCTGCGGGAGCGGTGCTCGGGCTCGTCGCCCGTTTGACACGGCTCGACCGCCTGGCTGTCGGGCTCATACTCGCCTTGTGCGTCGGTGTGCTCGAGTACGTCGCCGATGCGGTCTCGATCGCGGTCGTCCGCCAGGTGCCGGTGCAGGAGGCCTTCGGTCGGGCCGCAGGGCTTCCATCGATCTACCTCGCAGCGGCTCTTGCAGGGCTTGGAGGGGCAGCCTTCGCCCGGACACGAATTGGAAGAACACGCGCGCCCGACGTGCTGGCGACAACCGTGGCGTTAACGGGTGCGCTCGACATCGTGCGGGCGGTACTTCCGGGAGCGCACGACATCTTCGTCACGGGCCTCGCACCCGACGCTGTCGTCTCCGTCGCCGCGGCACTTGGAGTGCCGGTCGGAGTCGGGCTTCTGTTTGCAGCTCGGGGGCTCGGGCGGCGCCAGCGTCGGGCGTGGTCGATTGCGGTTGCGCTGCTCGGCCTTTCCGTCGCCCTTCACGTGTTGCACGGATTCAACGACGGAGGTGTTCTCGCCACGTTCACGTTGATCGCCTTGGTCGCCGCCCGGCGGGACTTCGGGCAACGCGCTGAGCCCGGAAGCCAGTCGCGCGTCGTCGTCCGCGCCGCCATCTCCTGCTCGGCAATTGCGGCGTTCGGCGTAGCCGCCGTGTGGCTCAACAGGGCGGCTGTCGACCAGCCCTTCAGCATCGGCTTCGCGGCGCGCGAAACGCTCGAAAGCGCCGTCGGCCTTGGCACCTCGGCACACCTCGGCACCCCGTTCGGGAACTGGTTCCCGCTCACGGTCACGATCCTTGCCGTTCTTGGCGTCGTGTGGACGCTGTCCGCGGCCCTGGCGCCGTGGCGCTATCGCCACCGGGAAGACGTGCACGAATACGAGCTGGCGAAAGCCCTCGTAGCGGCGTGGGGCACGGACACGCTGGCGCCGTTCGTGCTCCGCGCCGACAAGTCGTACTTCTTCGCCGATGACGAAAGCGGGTTCGTGGCCTACAAGGTGGTCGGCGGCGTGGCGATCGTCTCCGGCGATCCCATCTGCTCGTCCGATGTGCTCGACTCTCTGGTCGCCGCCTTCATCGCCTTCGCCCGCGTCCGTGGGTGGCGGGTCGCGATCCTCGGTGCCTCTGAGCGAAACCTCGACTGCTACCGGCAGCACGGCCTCCTCGCGCTCTATCACGGAGACGAGGCTGTCCTCGAGACGGCGACGTTCTCGCTCGAAGGACGTCCTATCCGCAAGGTGCGCCAGTCCGCCCAGCGGCTCGCGCGCGAAGGATATGAAGCCCGTCTCCTGCACCCCGGTGAGATCGGTCCTGAGCTCCGTACGGAACTCGAGGCAATAGCATCCGACTGGCGGGGAGACCAGCCGCAGAAGGGCTTTGTCATGGCCCTCGACACGCTCTTCCGTCTCGAGGACGAGGATGCGGTGTTCGCGATCGGCTTCGACTCGAACGGCTGCGCGGCCGGCTTCATACATTTCGCGTGCTCGCGCGTCGGCGGGGCTCTGTCGCTCTCCTCGATGCCACGGTTGCGCTCGACCCCCAACGGGTTCAACGAATGGCTCGTCTGTGAGACGGCAGACTGGGCTCGGGACCATGGCTACCGCCAGATCTCCCTCAACTTCGCGCCGTTCGCCGCCCTGCTGGCTCCCGACGCGGACCTGGGCACGCTGCAGCGCGTCGAGCGGCGCGCCCTCCTCTCGCTCAAGGGGCACTTCCAACTCGACAACCTTCTTCACTTCAACCGGAAGTTCTTTCCAGCCTGGCAACGCCGATTCGTCGTCTACGAGCGCCGCCTCGATCTGCCGCGCGTCGGCCTTGCCGCGCTTGCTGCCGAGGCGTACCTCACCCTGCCGCGGCGGCACTCGCAATGACGCCACAACTCATCGGCGGTCTCGCGCTCGCTCTCGGATCGTCGGCGGCACTCAACTGGGGCTATCTGGTCCAACACGGCGCTGCGGCCAAGCTGCCACAACTGACGCTGCGCCACCCCGTCCGTTCGCTGAGATCATTGTTTTCCGATCTCACATGGCTGATCGGGTTTTCCACTGGGATCGGTGGCTGGGCGATGTACGTCGCCGCACTCTGGCTTGCGCCGCTCTCGCTCGTACAGGCCACCTCGGCGGGCGGCATCGGCCTGCTTGCCCTGCTCGTGCAGCGACGATCGGGTCAACGTCTACCCCCCGGAAACTGGGCAGCTGTAGGCCTCGCCATTGCCGGTCTCGTCCTGCTGGGCATCTCGCTGGCAGGTGGCTCGTCTGCTGGAACGACGCCGTCTGGGTTGCAGGTCGGAGCGTGGATAGTGGCTTCCTTCGCGCTTGCTGCGCTCGCCGCCGGACCTGCCTCACGTGCGGTCGCAGCCGGAGCAGGTCTCGGGCTGGCCGCCGGCGCTCTCTACGCGGCCGGCGACGTCGGCACCAAAGCCGCCGTCCACGGGAACGTCTGGCTGGTGCTTGTCCCGGTGGTGCTCGCCTGCCACGGCCTGGCGTTCGTTGCACTGCAATTCGGGTTCCAGCGTGGTGGCGCTCTCGCTACCGCTGGAGTGGCGAGCCTGCTGACGAATTCGCTGCCGATCGTCGCGGGCATCGCGATCTTCCACGAGGCAATGCCGGGCGGCAGCCTCGGCCTCATGCGTGCACTCGCGTTCGTCTTGATCGTTGCCGGCGCAGCACTACTCGCTCGGCACGAGCGGGACGAGGAAACCGCGCCAAGACCGCAGCTACGCTCACAATCACGTACGCCACGACGATCACCCGATGCGCTTGGCCAGGAAGCCTCGTAGGATGAGTCGTCGTCGACCGCGCTGGGCCGTCGCTGCGGTGTCTGCAGTGGGCTGTCTGGTGGCCGCTTGCTCTGCGACGGCATCGATGTCCTCGACCGGTACGACAAAAGCCTCGTCCCGGTCACCGGCGTGGTCCGTGGTCTCCTTGGGCGATTCGGTGCCGCGGGGTACGAACTGTGGATGTACGCCGTACCCGGCCCTCACCGCCGAAGAGCTCGCGAGACAGACAGGGGAGACCGTCACCGCGACCAATGACTCGGTCGCCGGTGCAACCACCTCGTCGGTCCTGAGGCAACTCGACAAAGACGACGTGATCGCTCACCTACGAACAGCGGACACCATCGAGATCGAGATCGGCGCAAACGACGTCGGCTACTCGCGGGCCTGCGGCACGAGGACAGCCTGCTACGCACCCCGGATCCCGACTATCCGTAGGCACCTGGCAGCGATCGTCGCCCGGGTGCGCAAGCTCAGCGCCGGCCATCCCGCGCTCATCGTGCTTCTCGACTACTGGAGCGTCTGGCTAGGCGGACGGTATGCAGCGGCGCACGGCAAGGCCTACGTCAGCGCTGCAGAGCAGATGACCGACGAGGTGAACAGCGTCATCAAGTCGACCGCGGCCGCCAGCGGGTCGGCGTACGTCGATCTGCGCGCCGCGTTCAAAGGTCCCAGCTACACGTACGACGAGACGCACTACCTCTCCACCGACGGCGACCACCCAAACAAGGCCGGACACAACAAGATCGCGACGGCCACGCAAACCGCAATCGAGAAGGCGATGCACGTCTAGACCCAAGCCACTACTCTGGCTCCGCGTGAGCAGCCCCCGGCTGGCACGAGCCAACTCAAGTACCGCGACGAAGGGAGCGACATGTACGCACGAATGGCGATCTACGACTTCAAGGGTGACGAGGGCGACGCCAAGAGCCTCTCCGCGCGCGCCGAGCAGGGCATCCTGCCGATCCTTCAGGCCCAGCCCGGGTTCCGCGCCTACTCCGTGGCGACGGGCGACGGCGAGGTCCTCTCCCTCAGCGTTTGGGACACAGTCGCCGAGGCCGAGGCCGGGAACGCAACGGTGGGCTCCTGGGTCGCGAGCAACATGGCGGACGAGCTCGAGCTGACCAGCCTGCGCTACGCCGAGGTCCAGTTCAGCACGACGCTAGGGGTCAGCACCGCCGACTGACCTCGCGATCCCGTACGGTGAGGCCATGGAGATCGACAGACGACTCCTCGCCTACGCCGAGCGGATGTCGTCACCGCACGACCCGCTGCTCGCCGAGCTCTCGGACGGAACCGGCAGCGTGCTCGGGTCGACGGGCATGCTCACCGGGCCTGTAGCGGGACGGTTCCTCGAGATCCTCGTGTGGGCGGCGCAGCCGCGGCGCGTACTCGAGATCGGGACGTTCAGCGGCCACGCCACGCTCGCGATAGCCGCAGGGCTCCCAGCCGACGGGCACATAGACACCTGCGAGCTCAATCCAGAGCGCGCCGCGTTCGCGCAGGAGCACATCGACCGCAGCCCCTGGGCAGCTCAGATCACGGTGCACGTCGGGCCGGCAGCGGAGACGATCGCCGGGTTGCCCGGAACCTTCGACTTCGTGTTCATGGACGCCGACAAAGGCGGCTACGTCGGCTACTACGAGGCCGTTCTGCCGCGCCTCTCGGAGCGTGGGATCATCGTCGCGGACAACACCCTCAGCGATGGGCGCGTCTTCGAACCCGGCAACCCGATCGCGGCGTTCAACGAGCATGTCGCCGCCGACCCCCGCAGCGCCCAGGTTCTCCTTACGGTTCGCGACGGTCTGACGCTGATCCGGCGCGCTTAGAGAGATCACTCGAATGAGGCCACCTGTCCCCCAAAACGGGAATGGCAAGCCGTTTCAGGCCGCGTGACGATGGGCCTGCGATGAGAGCGCGGCCCTTCCTCCTTCTCGCGGCAGCTGCCGCGTCCCTCGCCGTTCCCGCGGCCGCCGGCGCCTCGACGCTGATCGACCGCGATGCGCACGGCATCACGCTGAAGGTGAACAGCACCGGTCAGGCGCTCGTGTCGTACACGGCGCGCGGCAAGCGCTGGAATGTGCTCGCCTGGAACGCCGTCAACGCGATCGCTCCGACACCCGGCGCCAGGCAGGTCGACTTCAAGCTCGACTACTCGGGCGGCTGGGGAACCTACAAGAAGGACGTCTGGAAGACCTTCAAGAACACCTGCAACGCCGGCACCGGCCCGCCGCTCGCCTGGCGCGTGACGAGCTGCACGGCGAAGGACGGCAGCCACTGGGGGCTCCAGGCCTGGCAGCGGATGCTGCCGAACTACGGGCTTGCGCCGAGCGCGAAGCAGAACGTCTGGGAGCTGCGACTCTCGCACTGGACCGGCGACCTTCCCGCGCTCAACGTCAACCTCGACTGGGCCTACCGGAAGTACGACCACATGTTCGGGACGTTCACCTACGACGGTATTCCCGTCCACGGCTTCAAGTCGACGCCGGGCGGCAACCCGCTCGACTCGTTCGGCCGCAACCTCTACGTCGACACCTTCAACTCGGCCTACGGGGCCGGCTGGAAGCGCGAGAACAGCTTCCTGATGCACAAGGACAGCGGCACCTTCTGTTACGGGTTCTACCCCCACGGCGCCCGGCCGGCCGGGCACGGCGAGCGCTATCGGGCCACGATCATCGGACCCGGCGTCACTCCCGACGTGATGTGGCAGGGCGACGCGCTGAGCGCGTACGACCCATCGCTCGACCGGCAACTCGCCGACGTCCAGCGCGAGCTGTTCGCAGCGGACAGCCTCTGCAAGCCGGTCTAGGAACTTAGGCGCGGCCGAGCAGGACGCACGCGTTGTGGCCGCCGAGGCCCATCGCGTTCGACAGCGCCACGTCAACCTCGACTTCGCGGGCCTCGTTCGGAACGTAGTCGAGGTCGAGCTCCGGGTCGGGTGTGCGGTAGTTGATCGTCGGAGGGAGGACGCCGTGATGAAGCGCGAGCGCGCACATCATCGCCTCGACCGCGCCCGCAGCACCGAAGCAGTGCCCGGTCACGGATTTCGTGGACGAGACGGCGAGGTTGTAGGCGTGGCCACCGAACACCTGCCGTAGCGCCCGCGTCTCGGCCAGGTCACCGAGCGGCGTGGACGTTCCGTGCGCGTTGACGTACCCGACGCGCTCGGGTGCGATGCCGGCCGTCTCGAGAGCGGCGGTGATCATCGCCGCGACCCCGGTCGCCTCGGGCTCCGGCTGGGCGAGATGGTGAGCGTCGTTCGAGGCGCCGTAGCCGAGCACCTCGGCGTAGATCGTGGCGCCGCGCGCCAGCGCGGCTTCCCGCTCCTCGAGCACGAGGATGCAGGCGCCCTCGCCCATGACGAAACCTGCTCGGGTCGCGTCGAAAGGCCGCATGGCGAGGGTCGGATCGACGTCCTCGGCGACGAGCCCACGCATGGCGCAGAAGCCGGCCAGGATCAGCGGGATGATGGCGGCCTCGGTGCCGCCGACGAGCATCACGTCGGCCTGCCCCCGCTTGATCGTCGCCGCGCCTTCGCCGATCGCAGTCGACCCTGTCGCGCACGCCGACACCGGCGCGTAGTTCGGCCCGGTCAGGCCGAGTTGGATCGCGATCTGCCCGCTCGCCGTATCGACGAGCACGGAGGGGATGAAGAACGGTGAGACACGATCGGCGCCGCGCTCGACGTGGATCTGGTGCTGTTCCGCGATCGTCGCGATCCCGCCGATCGCGGAGCCGACGAGGATCCCGGTGCGGGCCGGGTCGAAGGTCTCGAAGCCGGCGTCATCCCAGGCCTCCTGTGCCGCGGCGACCGCGAGCAGGACGTTTCGATCCATCCGGCGCGCCTCTTTCGCAGGCAGGAGGGCCGTCGGATCGAAGCCCGTGACCTCCCCTGCGATCTGCACCGGGTACTCCGACGCGTCGAAGGCTTCGATGAAACCGATGCCGCTGCGACCGGCGACCGCCGCCTCCCAGCTCGAAGGGGCATCGAGCCCGATCGGGGTGACAGCTCCAAGCCCGGTGATGACAACGCGGCGCGCGCTCATGGAGGGAAGAGCGTAGTAGGTTTGCCGGGATGGCAGGAGCACCCGAACGTCCCGAAGGCCTCGATCCGCTCGTCCCGTTCCCGCCGATGGAGGCCGAGCTCGTCCGCGAGTTGCCGCTCGGGGAGGGCTGGGCGTACGAGCCGAAATGGGACGGATTCCGCGGCGTGCTCGAGAACGCGGGCGGCGAGCTGCGGTTGTGGTCGCGCAACGGGCGGCCGCTGCTGCGCTACTTCCCTGAGTTGCGCGAGCTCGGCGACCTGTTGCCACCGTGGTCGGTAGTTGACGGCGAGATCGTGATCGAGCTCGATGGGGCAATCGACTTCGACGCGATGCAGACTCGCCTGCATCCCGCGGAGAGCCGTATCCGCAAGCTTTCGGGCGAGATTCCGGCCCGGTTCGTGGCGTTCGACGTTCTCGCCTGGGACGGTGACGAGGTGTGGCGCCGGACGTTTGCCGAGCGCCGCACTGCGTTGGAGCGGGACGGCGGCGCGTTCACGCTCTCCCCGTCGGTGTCCGATCCCGACGCGGCGATGGCGTGGCTCGCCGAGCTCGAGGCGCTCGGGCTCGATGGCGTCGTCGCAAAGCGGCTCGACCGACCCGTCGAGCCGGGGGGTCGCGGTGCCGTGGTCAAGGTCAAGCCCGAACGCACGGCGGACTGCGTTGTCGTCGGGGTGCGATGGAAGTCGAAGCCCGACCTGATCGCAACGCTGCTGCTCGGCCTCTACGACGATGCGGGCGAGATCGACTACGTCGGCTCGGCCGCTGTGGCCGCAAGCCGGCATGCCGCGATCGCCGAACAGGTCATCCCACTCCTCGACGAGACGTCGGACAGGCGCTTCTCGGAGCCGAACCGCTGGGGTGGGAGCGGGCTCGAGGAGCAGCCGCTGCGCCCCGAGCTCGTCGCCGAGGTGCGCTACGACAAGGTTCAGGGCCGGCGGTTCCGCCACGGCACCAAGCTGCTGCGATTCCGGCCTGACAAGGATCCGCGAGCGTGCACGTGGGCCGAGCTCCGACCGCCGCGCGATGTCGGAGGGCTGACGGTCGGCGAGTTGCTGGGGACCTGACCGCGCAGCACGAGAGGGCGACGCATGCGCATCGCCCCTACGCCAAGGGGCCGCTCCCAGGGCCGCTGTCCACACGAAACCGAGGGCGATGCGCATGCGTCGCCCTCGCGCGAAGCGCGAACTACGCCAAGAAGGCGGCTCGCAGGGCCGTTGTCGACACGAAATCGCTCTTATCCCCGTAGGGGCGATGCGCATGCGTCGCCCTCGCGCGAAGCGCGAACGTTCTTGTCAGGCGGCCGATGCCGAAGTGTCCACCTGATCGGGTTCGTGCTGATTCTCGCGATCGAGATCCCGACATCGTGCGCACCAGATTCTCGAGCTGCGCGATCAACGGGCGATCGCTCGGGAGAACGTGGCCTTGGTGACGTAGGGGCGATGCGCATGCGTCGCCCTCGTCCCTCCGCGACCCCTACAGCGCCAACTCGCACCCCTCCGCGGCCGAATCGACGATCCGTTCCAGGATGCGCGTCGTCAGCACCGTTTCCTCCGGCTTCACGAGCAGCGGCTCGCCGTCCCTGACGGAGCGGACGAACGAGGCGATCGCTCCCGTCCAGCCGCCGCCGCCGGCCTGCACCGACCTGTCGAGCGGCAGGGCTGCTATGACCCCGTCCTCGTCGGCGGCGTAGAACCGCAGCGGCATCTTGCCGTTGGCCGCGATACGGTCCAGACCGCCGAGTGAGCCGTACACCGCGAGACGCTCCTCGGCCGGCGCGAACGACGCCCACGCCACATGGAGCCGAATCTGGGCACCGCGGGCGAGGGTCAGGGTCGCCACCGCCGTGTCGTCCACGTCGTAGCGCCCGGAACGACCACGGTCGATGCCCCACGTGCCGAGGCCGATGCCGCTGCGCCCGAGCCGGGAGCTGAGATACCCCTTCACTGCAACCACTTCGGGGAAGCCGAGCACGAAGAGCACCAGATCGAGCATGTGCACGCCGATGTCGAACAACGCGCCGTGCCCGGCAAGGTCGCGATTCGTGAACCAGCCGCCGTACCCGGGGATGCCGTTCTGGCGCACCATGCGGACGTCGGCGAGATAGACGTCGCCGAGCCGTCCGCTCGCCACTGCGTCACGCATCGCGATCGAGCTCCGGTCGAACCGCATGTGCTGATTCACGCTCAGCAGCTTCCCGCTCGCGGTCGCGGCAGCCAACATCGCCTCCGCCTCGGCGGCGTTGAGGCTCATCGGCTTCTCGCAAAGAACATGCTTGCCCGACTCGAGCGCGGCAATCGCAACCGGCGCGTGGAACACGTTCGGCAGGCCGATCGTGACGAGGTCGAGATCCGGATCGGCGAGCAGCGCATCCGCGTCGGTGTAGACGGCGCCGACGCCGAACGTCTGCCCGATCTCCTGCGCGCGCGCGGCGTTCGTGTCGCACACGGCCCCGATCTCGACACCGGCAGCGATGAACGCAGGTATGTGGCCTTCCTGCGCGATCGCGCCGCAGCCGATGATCCCCGCTCGCAACGGGCTTCCGGAGGCGGTCATGGAGCGATCGTAGTCCGCCCGAATGAGCAGCCGAGGCACAACCGTCACCCGGGAGACAGGCTGAAGCCTGTCACCGACCGTCACCCGGCTTCCGGGCGCGTGACGGTTGCACGCGCGCGGGCTCGCCGGGCATCTTCGGGAAGTTCGGCGGGTACGGCGCCTCGCCCACTCCGGCGGCCTCCTCGCGATCGACCCACTCGAGCAACACCCGCAGATCGCACACCGTGTCGTCGATCGCGGCCTGCACGTCCCCGAGCGTCGCAAAGCGCCGCGGCATCGTGACGAGCGTGAAGTCCTCCGTCTCGACCTCGGGCAGCTCGTCCCAGGTCACCGGCGCAGACACCGCCGCGTCGGGCCTCGGCCGAACCGAGTAGGCCGAGGCAATCGTGCGGTCGCGGGCGTTCTGGTTGTAGTCGATGAACACCTTCTCGCCGCGCTCCTCCTTCCACCACGCCGTCGTCACGAGCGCAGGCGCGCGCCGTTCGATCTCGCGGGCGAAGGCGAGAGCGCACCGGCGCACGACCGGGAACTCCCACTGCGGCTCGATTCGGCACGCGATGTGGATGCCGCGGTTGCCCGACGTCTTGGGCCAGCCGACGTAGCCGATCTCGGCCAACACCTCCTGCACGATCGCAGCCACCGCTTTCGCGTCGGCGAAGTCCGTCCCAGGTTGCGGGTCGATGTCGATGCGCAGCTCGTCCGGGTGCTCGGTGTCCGCACGGCGGGAAGGCCAGGGATGGAAGTCGATCACGGCAAGGTTGGCGGCCCATGCAACCTGCGCGAGCTCCGTCACACACAGCTCGTCGGCATGACGCCCCGAGGGAAACGTGACGCGTGCTGCTTCGATCCACTCGGGACGCTTCTCGGGCACGCGCTTCTGGTAGATCTGCTCGCCCTCGATCCCGTCGGGGAAGCGGCGCAGCTGCGTCGGCCGCTCGCGTAGCGCCCGCACGATTCCCTCCCCCACGGCCAGGTAGTAGCCGACGAGATCGCGCTTGGTGTGCCCCGCCGCCGGAAACAGCACCTTGTCGGGATTCGTGACCTTGACCACACGCTCCCCGACCTCGAGCTCGATGAAGGGCGAAGCCATCGGATGAAACGTATCCCGTGGCCGAGCGCGCCGTGGTGGGCGGAGGGCGACGCGTGCGCATCGCCCCTACGACAACAACCATGTTCCCTACAAGGGAGGTCTCCGGGAACCGTAGGTTCCAACTTCAGGATCCACGCGAAGCGTGGCAGCAAGCATGTCGGAATGGAAGCCGCGATATGCTCTTCCATCGCGGCTTCCATTCCGACCGAGGAGATTCACCATGCGTAAAGCGCTCACCGCAAGTCTCGCCCTGGCCGCCGCGCTGATCGTCGCGGCAACCGCCGCCGGCCGCTCCACCGCTCCGGTCGCCGCCGCGGGAATCCCCGGCTGCGAACGCGACAAGCTCGGCCTGATCGACGGCACGGCTCTCACGGTCGGCGCGGACAACCCTGCGTACCCGCCCTGGTTCGGCGGCAACGAGAAGAAGCCGTGGAAGGTCAGCAACCCGTACAGCGGCCAGGGCTATGAGTCAGCCGTCGCCTACGCGGTCGCGAAGCAGCTCGGGTTCTCGAAAGCCGAGGTCAAGTGGACGGTCGTCCCGTTCGACAACTCGTACCGGCCGGGCAAGAAGCCGTTCGACTTCTACATCACGCAGGTGTCGTATTCGCCGCAACGCGCGAAGCAGGTCGATTTCTCCAACGGCTACTACTTCGTGAACCAGTCGCTCGTCGCGCGCAAGGGCAAGCCGATCGCCTCGGTCAGGTCGATCAACGGCTTCAAGAAGTACAAGCTGGGGGCCCAGGTCGGGACGACGAGCTACGACTACATCGTCAACGTGATCAAGCCGGACTCGACACCGCTCGTCTACAACACGAACGACGCGGCGGTGCAGGCGCTGAAGAGCGGCCTGATCGACGGCCTCGTCGTCGACCTGCCCACCGCCTTCTACGTGTCGGCGGTGCAGGTGCCGGACGGCAAGGTCGTGGGGCAATTCGCTGCGGGCGGCACGAAGGAGCACTTCGGGTTGGTGCTGTCGAAGGGCAGCAAGCTGACGGCGTGCGCGAACAAGGCGCTCAACCGGTTGTGGGCGAACGGCACGATCCGCAACCTCCAGCGCATCTGGCTCGCCAAGGCGACCGGCGCGCCCCTTCTCAGGTAGCGCGCTCTGAACGGGAGCCGCAACTCGCGGATCCTCGGCGGCGCGACCGTCCACCTCTCGAGGGAGGCCCGGGCGGTCGCGATCGCCCTGCTCTCGACGGCCGTCTTCGTGACGGTCGTCGTCGTCGTGGCCACGCGCTCGCCCGGCTGGGCCTCGTTCAAGGCTTACTTCCTCGACTGGAGCATCTACAAGGACAGCTTCCCCGAGATCCTGCACGCGTTCTGGCTCAACGTGAAGCTGTTCTGCGTTGCCGAGGTGATCATCCTGCCGGCGGCGCTGCTGCTTGCAGTGCTGCGCTCGCTGCCAGGGCCGGTGTTCTTTCCGATCCGAGCCCTTGCGATCGTCTACACCGACCTCTTCCGGGGAATCCCGACCATTCTCGTGATCTTCATGCTCGGCTTCGGGATGCCCGCCCTCGGCCTCTCGTGGATGCCTCAGTCGCAGTTCTTCTGGGCCGTCGTCTCGCTCGTGCTGATCTACACGGCGTACGTCTCGGAGGTGTACCGCGCGGGGATCGAGTCGGTGCATCCGAGCCAGGAGGCAGCGGCACGGTCGCTCGGGCTCTCCCACACGCAGTCGTTGCGGTTCGTCGTGCTCCCGCAGGCCGTGAAACGGGTCGTGCCGCCGCTCCTGAACGACTTCATCGGCCTGCAGAAGGACACGGCGCTCGTCGGCACACTCGGCGTCGTCGAGGCCTTCAAGCAGTCGCAGATCGACGAGTCGGCGACGTTCAACGGCACCCCCTACCTGGTCGCGGCGACGCTGTTCGTGGCGATCACGATTCCTCTCGCACGGTTCACCGATTGGCTCCTCGCCCGTAACCGCAAGCAGCAGCAGGCAGGTCGGCTCGCGTGAGCACGACCGCCGCCCTTCGCATCGAAGGGCTTCACAAGTCGTTCGACAAGCTCGAGGTGCTGCGCGGGATCGACCTCGAGGTCGGCGAGCACGAGGTCGTCTGCCTGATCGGCGCCTCGGGCTCGGGCAAGTCGACGCTCCTTCGCTGCATCAACCTGCTCGAGCCGATCCAGGCCGGGCGGATCGAGGTCGGCGGCGTCGAGCTCACGGGGCGCGACGTCGACGTGAACGCGATTCGCCGCCGGATCGGGATCGTCTTCCAGGCATACAACCTCTTCCCGCACATGAGCGTGCTCGCGAACGTGACGCTCTCGCCGCGCAAGGCGCTCGGCCAGTCGCGCACCGAGGCGGAGGCCCAGGCGACGACACTGCTCGACCGCTTCGGCCTCGCCGACAAGCGCAACGAGTTCCCCGATCGGCTCTCAGGCGGACAGCAGCAGCGCGTCGCGATCGTGCGGGCGCTCGCGATGCAACCCGAGTTGCTGCTGCTCGACGAGGTGACGAGCGCCCTCGACCCGGAGCTCGTGGCCGAGGTGCTCGACGTGATTCGCGAGCTCGCCGAGGGCGGCATGACGATGGTGATCGCGACCCACGAGATGGGGTTCGCGCGCGACATCGCGAGCAGCGTGTGCTTTCTCGAGGCCGGCGTGATCCTGGAGCAGGGAAGCGCGGAGCAGATCTTCAGCGCCCCGCGTGAGGAGCGGACACGGCAGTTCCTGCAACGAATCGTCGCTGCGGGCCGGCTGTAGTTGCCCGCAGATCGGAATCCCCGTTCGGGGATTCCGATCGCGAGAATCCCTGAAGCCGGGAACCTACGGCTCCAGTGAACCTCCCTCCTTGAACGTCGGCCACGCGGCACCAATGCAAGCTAGGGTTTGTAGATGCTCGATCAGTCCAAGAACATCGACCAGACGCTCGAGCCGCTCGACGAGTACATCGTCATCCAGCCCGTCAGCGACGAGACCGAGACTCGCGCCGGGCTGATCCTGCCGGCGTCGGCAGCATCCACGATTGCGTGTCGGACGGGAATCGTCACCGCCGTCGGCTCGGAGCCGAACGGGATCGAGCGCGGCGACAAGGTTCTGTATCCGCATGAGGCAGGCTTCGACGTCCGCCTCGGCGGGATCGAGGTCAAGGTGCTGAAGCGCTGCGACCTGATCGGCCGCATCCACGATTAGGGAGAGCGAGATCCGGTCGTTGTCGTAGGGGCGAGGCGCATGCCTCGCCCGCAGCGCGGCCCATCCGGAAGACCACGCGGCACATCAGGGCGACGCATGCGCATCGCCCCTACGAGGCAGAGCCATCCGGCAGGAGAAAGGACTGCGTCGGCGGCTGCGTTCCTCAGCCGTCGAATTCGGTACGAGCCGCCGACGCGCCTCGCTCTTCGCCGGTGCCAAGCGCACTCCTCCCGCTCCAGAACGACTGCGGCCGGGCCATTGGCCCGGCCGCAAGGAGTCTTGCTCCCTCGGGGAGAGGGGCGGATCTTCGGAGGGGCGGCACCGGTGCCGCCCCTCCGATGTAGTGCCAATACCGGCTAGCCGGTAACGGTCGGCTCGTAGACGCCGGCCGCACCAAGCCGCAGGCTGTTGCAGGCCTTCTTGTTCGTGATGCGGAGCTTGATCAGGCCCGCCTTCGACGGAGCGATATTCGCTACCGCGACGCCCTGATTGTTCGTAACCACGAACAGCTGAATCCCGGCACCGCTGATCAGAACGCGGATCCCACCGGCCGGAACCTTCTTGGCCGACGCGACCGTGCGACCGATCAGCTTGGTGACATGGATCATCACGACCTGCTTCTTCCCGTCCGCCCGCAACACTTTCGGCGTCGCCGCAATTGCGTTGCAGATGACGATCGGCTTGGCCTCGGGCTTGCTGACCGGCGGCGTGAACGAACCCGGTGCGGGAACGTTGACAGTCGTCGTCGCCTGAGACGTATTGTTGTTGAGGTTCGTGTCATTGCGGTCGGTGTCCTTGCCGAACGCCGAGCCGATGTTTGTGAAGCTACTCGTAGTCTGCGCGGTGACCGTTGCCCAGATGGTGAGCTGGATCGAATGCCCGGTTGCGATCCCGCCGAGGTTGCACGTCACGGCGTTGGCGGCGAGGACGCAGCCCTTACCGTCCGACACCTGCGTGAAGGTCACGCCTGCCGGAGCCGAATCGGTGAACACGACGTTGTGCACCGCGTTGGGCCCGTTGTTCCCGACAGTGATCGTGTACGAGATGGTGCCGGTGCCACCGGCTGCAGGCAGGTTGATTGCCTTTGTCGCCATCTTGGTCACCTGGACGTCATATGCCGGCGGCGGACCAACCGGGGCCGTCACGTTCGGAATCTCAGGCGGTGGCGTAGTGCCATCCGAGTTCTTGCTGTTCGTGATCGTGCAGACGACGTTGTCGTGATCCTTGACGGTCACGTCAACAGACCCGTCGACGAGGGCGGCTCCGTTGAGGCCCTCGATCGGCTGCTGCTTGTCGTTCAGGCAGGTAATGGTCGACGTGTAGTCCGCCGGCAAGCCCTTCGTAAAGGTCTCGCTGAGCGTGACGTCGACGCTCTTGTCGTCTTCCTGGATGACGAACGGACTGGGGTCGGTGGTGCCGTAGTCTGGAGCCGCGACATCCGGGTATCGATCACCTGCTTGTCGACCGCAATCGTCAGCTTGACGGCGCCATCGGGGCCGGCTGCCCACCCACTGCTTCTTGAGCTCGATCGTTGCACAGCCGTGCTCGTCGTCGACGCCCGGGTTGTCTCCACCATTGCCGGTCAGCGGAACACCAATCGACTCGTGGTTACAGCTCGGCGGCTTGTCGCACCCGTCGTTCCCGCCACCACCCTGCGTCAGCGGAGCCCCAATCGACTCGTGTTCGCAGCTCGGCGGGTTGTTGCAATCGTTCCCGCCACCACCCTGCGTCAGCGGAGCCCCAATCGACACATCAGGACAGTTGCTCGGCGGGTTGTTGCAATCGTTCCCGCCACCACCCTGCGTCAGCGGAGCCCCAATCGACACATCAGGACAGTTGCTCGGCGGGTTGTTGCAATCGTTCCCGCCACCACCCTGCGTCAGCGGAGCCCCAATCGACACATCAGGACAGTTGGTCAGCGATGAGCCATCGCCGGCCGCTCCCACGCCCACGAAGACGACGAGCGCTAGCGCCGCCGCCAGGCCGAGCAACACGCTCAGCTTCTTGAACCCTCTCCCCGATCGCATTATCTGTTCTCTCCTCTTGGTTGCGGACCCGGGTCACGCGCTCCACCCAGAAGCGTCGAGACGAGGCGAGCCCCACCTGGTTGAATTGTTCTCGGTACTCACGATAGCCACCCTTCCGGGGGAGCGCTATACCTGAGTCGAGGGACTAGCCGGAAGGCTAACTCCCCCTAAATAGCGGCGTTTCGACCGTGTCCGGCTCCAGATGCCCCCGTGAGTTCTCCACCTTGTTTCCGGCTAGACTCCGGCGCAGGAGAAGTGGCCGAGTGGCTGAAGGCGGCGCCCTGCTAAGGCGTTATGGGGGTGAACTCCTCCATCGAGGGTTCGAATCCCTCCTTCTCCGTGTGGGAAGCCGCGGGAGCAGATTGCGGCTTCCCCTTACGGCATAGTGCCGCGCTCTTCGCGTGATTGAGCTGGAAACCCAAGGTTTCCCGGGGAACCCTCCCTCTGGGGGAAGTGCCGGTTGTTGTCGTAGGGGCGAGGCGCATGCCTCGCCCGCAGCGCGGCCCCGTCCAGCCGGCTTCGCGCGGCACATACGGGCGCGTCCCCGTACGCATGCCTCGCCCGCCTCGTATCGCACGCGCCCCGATGCCCTCAGGCAGGGGCGATCGCGGAATGACGCTAGGCTTGCATCCGCTCGGAGAGGTGGCAGAGCGGTCGAATGCGGCGGTCTCGAAAACCGTTATCCGTCTTAACGGCGGATCGAGGGTTCAAATCCCTCCCTCTCCGCTCCATACGCGCTTCGCGCCGCGCTACCCTGATGAGCGCAGCACGGAGAGGTGTCCGAGCGGCCGAAGGAGCGCGACTGGAAATCGCGTACGTGGTGAAAGCTGCGTCGCGGGTTCAAATCCCGCTCTCTCCGTCAAGTGACAGGCCCCCACTGGGGGCCTGTTTCCTAGATAGGGAAAAAGAGAGTCTACTTGCCGGCGACGGACGAGACGTACGCTGCTACGTCCTTGATCTGCTGCTCGGTCAGCGTTCCGTGGAAGGGCGGCATCACGCCCTTGCCGTTCGTGACGCGATCGACGACGAGCGCGGCAGGGGGCTGCTTCTCGTCGAGGTTCGGGCCGACGGTACCGGTCGCACCAGCGTCAGCGAGCGTGTGACAGCTGACGCAACCCGCCGAAGCGAAAACGGCCTTGCCCGCCGCCGGGTCACCGGCAGCACCAGCCGGTGTGGTCTCGGCAGGAGTCGTCTCCGTGGGTGAGGTCGTCGTGCCGTCGCCGCCACCGCCGACCGCCTCCTTCTTCACTTCCTGTGTGCTCGTCACCCAGAAGACGGCACCGATCTGGCCGACGAAGAACAGCGACGAAACGAGAATGAACGCCGTTAGCGTGGCCGGAAAGCTGGGGTTCCGCTTCGGGATCCAGATCGCCGTGATCAGCGCCCAGGCGATGAACAGCCCGGCGACGATTACCAACGTCACCTTGCCGGTGGTCGTGATCGTGAGCAGCACGGTCGGGACGCTACCACGGCGCCGCGCGCGAACCGGCAGAGAACGGGCGCCCCCGGCTATTCCTCCCCCTTCCGGGTGACACCCGGTGGAGTCGAAGTGCCGAAAATCACTTCTATGCGCGCTGTCGCCTTTCTCGCGATCGGGTTGAGCGTGTTCCTGCTCGCCGGAAGTGTCGCGTTCGGCCTCAACAACACGAGGCAGGAACGGAGCCGGACCGACCAGCGGCTCTCGACGAGCGCGGGTGACGAGGCCGTGCAGGTGGAGTCGTACTTCTCCCGCGCCCGGTCGATCATCCTGATCACGGTTCACAATCCTGCCTTCGCCGGTTTCTACCGCGACCCGGGCAACCGTCTCGCCAAGGTGCAATCGCAGACGCTAGCACCTACGCCAGTCGGAAGCCGGCCTCGCCTACATCGAGCAGCTGTACGCCACGAGCATCGGCGAGGTCTGCTTCATCGACCACAGCGGCCCGGAAAACGCCCGCTTCGTCGAACGGCATCAGAGCTCCGTTTGCCAACCTCTCGCCGGACGAGTCGAAGAACCCGTTCTTCGCGCCGACGTTCGCGCTGGCGCCGGGCCAGGTCTACCAGGCGAAGCCCTACATCTCTCCCGACACGAAGACCTGGGTGATCTCGAACTCGACGCCACTCCCGGGAACCGGACGGCAGGCACGCGCGATCGTCCACTTCGAAGTGTCGATCGCGTCGTTCCAGCAGGAGGCGCTCGCTATCGCACACGGGGTCGATGTCGCGATCGTCGACACGCACGACCGGCAGGGTGCTCGTCGACAGCCGCAAGCCGCAGCAGCTCGGCGCTCCTTTAGGGCAGCCGCAACGACAAGCGCTTCGTGCGGCTCGCCGCCGCGGGTGCGTCGACGGGCACGACGACCATCGCCGGTCATCGCGCGGCATTCCAGCCGCCTGGACCGGCGCCCCACACAACGCGAACGACTGGACAGTGTCGTCTCCGACAAGCTGCCCGCTCCGTCGTTGCTCTCCTCTGCAGGGTGGGCGCCGCTCGGAATGGCGGTCGCAGGCTTCGCGCTGCTCTTCCTCGGGGCGTTCGGCTTCCGGAGCTCCCGCCGATCGCACGTCGAGCAGGACGCTCTCGAGCGCTGCCGACCAGACGCCGCATCGCGGCCGAGCGCGAGCTACCACGAGACCCAGCGGGAGTTCACCGAGGTGATGCAGATCACCCGCGACGAGGGCGAGGCGTACGGGCTGCTCAAGCGGCATCTCGAGCGCTCACTCGACGGCAGCGACGTCCTCGTCCTCAACCGCAACAACAGCCACGATCGCCTCGAGCCGATGACGGACTCGCCGCGGGATCCGCGCTGCACGACCTGCTCCAGACGGCGACGCCGGACTCGTGCCTCGCGGTCCGACTCGGCAAGATGCACGAGCGAGGCGCCGATCATCGAGCCGCTGCTGACGTGCGAGATCTGCGGCCGGACGGACGGAAACTCGACGTGCGTTCCGTCGCTCGTCGGCGGCGAGGTGATCGGGTCGGTTCTCGTCCGACACCCGGACGCGCTCGCGCCGCTCGATCGACGTCGGATCGAGGAGTCGATGACGCAGGCGTCACCGGTGCTCGCCAACCTGCGCAACCTCGCCCTCTCGCAGGCGCGGGCCCTGACCGACGGGCTGACGGGTCTGCCCGAACCGGCGCGCGATCGAGGACACGCTGAAGCGGATGGTCGCGCAGGCCGATCGCTCCGGCGGCCCGCTCGGCGTTGTGCTCTTCGATCTCGACCACTTCAAGCAGATCAACGACCTCTTCGGCCACGAGAAGGGCGACGAGGTGCTGTCGTCGGTCGGCGTCGCCGTCACGAGCGCGCTCCGCTCGAGCGACTTCGCGGGCCGCCACGGCGGCGAGGAGTTCATCCTCCTGCTGCCGGACACCGACGGCGAGGACGCCGTGATGGTGGCCGAGAAGCTGCGGCTCGCGACTCGCCGCGATCGAGGTGCCCGGCGTCCCGCGTCGATCACGGCGAGCTTCGGCGTGGCGGCGATGCCCGCCGACGGCAGCGAGCCGTCGTCGCTCCTGCGCACCGCCGACCGCGCGCTCTACCTCGCGAAGGCCGGCGGCCGCAACCGGGTCGAGACGCTCGCGCAGTCGGACGTCTCCGGCCGAGCCAACGGGACTCGTCGAGCCGTACTGACTCCTCGCCTGCGGACGGCGTCCGCTAGCCTTAGCCTCCTTCCGGGCGCATAGCTCAGCGGGAGAGCGCTCGCTTCACACGCGAGAGGTCCCTGGTTCGATCCCAGGTGCGCCCATCAAGAAAGGCCCGCATATATGGCCTCCTTTGTGCCGCCCGGCCCGCTGAGGAGACCTTCTTGGTTGGTTTGAAACCACCCTGGAAACGCGAACAGACGCGAGTCCCAGGCGAGTTCGCCAGGCTGCTGCGACGGAATCCTCGGCTTCCAGGATCACGAAGCGGCGACCCTGGCGGGACAGAAAGTGTCCTATTGCAAGGCCTGCCTGGCCGGCGCCGACAACAGCAACCTCGTAACGCTCTGACGTGTTGCCGCTCATGCGATTGAGCCTCCGATCGAGGCGCGCGCGGCCGCCACGAGCGTGAGCGCGGCAGCGACAGCTGCCGACGGAAACGCAAGGTAGAGCCCGATGGCCGTCTGCCCGCCGGTCGAGATTCGAACTCCGTCCAACAGCACCTCGCACTGACTGTCGGCGCCCGACGCCGACCATTCTGAAGCCGGACCTACGATTACGATGCTCTCAAACCCTGCTCGCCGCGATGAGCGAGCCACTATAGCGCGGGCCGCGTGCCAGTCCAAACGGAGCGAACGACCGCAGCGTTCACTCGACTACCGACGAACTTCGAGGCTCATGGCCTTCAGATCCCAGATGCGCCCATGACAGGAAACAGCGTCTTGCCGCACAACACTTGTAGAGCTACCTTCCGGCGAGAAGGGCCCGGCCGTCGCGTTCGAGTGCTGGGATCATCGTACGCCGCTTCCACACAATGACATCGGCCACCAAAGTCACGATCGCCCTCTTCGCCCTGCTCCTCGCGGGCGTGGCGGGAAGCACCGTGGCGCGAGCAGACACGGGGGCTCTCTCGGCATGCACGCCGGCTGCGCCGGCCGCCGACCCTGCGCTGCCCTCTCCCGTTGCCGCGATCGTTTCCTACCCAACGCCGAGTAGCACCGACATCACGAAGATCAGCGCGACGCTTTCCGCGAGCATCGACACTGGTGGACTCGCCGGGCAGGTCGCCTTCGAGCTCGGCGACGCCACGACCGGGGTGCGGTGCACAGCGGTCCAGGTGCTGCCGGCGGTGGCCGGCCCGCAGACCGTAAGCGCGCAGCTGCGGAGCGAGAAGCCCGGAACCACGGTGCCGTTTCGCGTCGTCGTGACAACCGCCGGGGGCCAGGTTGTCGGGGCCGATCAGACGTTCACGACGGTTGCAGCAATCACGCGGCTCGCGCCCGGCACGACGCTGCTCGGGGTGCGGGTCGGCTTCCTCACAACAGCCGCAGCACAGGCGCGGGTGCGGGCCCGCTTTGCGCGGCCGCTCGTGTTCACGTGGCACGGCAAGCGCTGGAAGGCAACTCCGAAACAGCTCGGCGCCAGCGCCGATGTCGCCGGGGCCGTCGCGCGGGCGCTCACCGGCGCCAACGGCGGTGGCCGCTCGATCCCCGTCGCCGTGACCGTCGACCCCGAGAAGGTCGCGCACTACGTCGCCTACCTCGACCGGCTCTACTCACGGCCGGCACGCAGCGGCAGCGTCACACGCGTTGGGCGCGTCGCCGGGGTCGTGACCCCTCAGACCGCACTCGCAGTGAGCACCCAGCGTATGGAGGCGATCATCGTGCACACGCTGCAGAGCGTGACACGGCCCCCGATCGCGCTCCAGACGACCGAGACCCAACCGGACGGGACCGGAGCCCTCTCGATCGTGGTGCGGCTCGGCGAGCAGTCGTTGACTCTCTACAAGGACGGAGCGGTCGTTCTGAAGACGCCGGTCACAACGGGGCGCCCGGCTCTCCCGACGCCCGTGGGCAGCTACGACATCGCCTGGCGGCGCAGCCCGTACACCTTCATCTCGCCGTGGCCGAAGGGGAACCCCTACTACTACGAGCCCGCCCACGTCCGCTGGGCGATGTTCTTCTACGACAACGACTTCTTGCACGACTCGTACGAGCCGACGAGCGCATACGGCAAGGGCTCGAACTTCGGCCCGTATGCGAGTCACGGCTGCGTCCACGTTCCCTACGCCACGATGCAGGTGCTGTATACGACCGTGCCCGACCATACGCCGCTGATGGTCGTCGACAGCTGAGCCCTCATCTCACACCGCGACGCCCGCGGTCGTTGTAGGGAGTATGACAATCCTCAGCGCTACCAACGTCCTGACGGCTCGGGCGTTCGCCAGTCCGTTCGGCTCGCTGACGCTCGTCGGATCGAGGGCCGGTCTGCGTGCAATTCTCTGGCCCGCCGACGACCCGGCCCGCGCAGGCCTCTCTAGCGCCCGACTCGAGCAAGGCAGGCTCGACGTGCTCGACGAGACAGCGCAACAACTCGACGAGTACTTCGCGGGAGCACGCACGACGTTCGACCTCCCGCTCGACCTCGAAGGGACCGAGTTTCAGCTCGCGGCCTGGGAGGCCCTGGCCGAGATCCCGTACGGCGAGACGCGCAGCTACGTCGAGCAGGCCGCACGGATCGGGCGTCCCGCCGCCGTGCGCGCGATCGGCACTGCAAACGGGCGCAACCCGATCTCGATTGTCCTCCCCTGCCATCGCGTCGTCGGGAGCGACGGCGCGCTGCGCGGGTTCGCGGGCGGGCTCGAGGTGAAGGAGGCGCTGCTCTCGTTCGAGCGTGGGGAAACGGTCAGGGTGCCAGACTGAAGCCTGGCACCCTGCTACTCTCGTTCGGCCCGGTCGCGCTAGGTGGGGAGGTAGCGGTTCCCTGAACCCGAAATCCGCTCCAGCGGGACCGAACGCCGTCCGAGGGACGGCTTCATCGGGATTGGGTCTGCGCACGAGGTGTTGACAGGTCGGGTCCCGCGCACTGGGAGCGTTCGAACCGCGTCAGGTCCGGAAGGAAGCAGCGCTAAGGACTCCCTCTCAGGTGCCGCGGCTCCGCCCGGCCCGAGCCGGCGACGCAGAATCCTCCGGGGAAGCCCGTTTCGACGACGGCCCGCGCGACCGGGTATGCAACACCTCTAAGATCGATCCGGATGGCCGCTCTGTATCGCACGTACCGCCCGCTCGACTTCGGCCACGTGATCGGCCAGGAGGCGGTCGTCCGCACCCTGCGCAACGCGATCGAGCACGGGCAGGTGCGACAGGCCTATCTGTTCGCCGGGCCTCGTGGAACCGGCAAGACGTCGATGGCTCGGATCTTCGCGAAGGCGCTGAACGCCGACGGCGGTCCGAACGCCGACTTCGACCCGAACCACCCGATCGCCCAGGCGATCGCAAACGGCAACGCCCTCGACGTCGTCGAGATGGATGCCGCGTCACAGCGGGGCATCGACGACGCCCGCGAGATCCGAGAGCGCGCCGTGCTCCAGCCGGTCGAAGGCGGGTACAAGGTCTACATCATCGACGAGGCGCACCAGCTCACGAATCAGGCATGGCAGGCCCTCTTGAAGCTGATCGAGGAGCCCCCGCCACACCTCGTCTTCATCTTCTGCACCACCGACCTCGCAAGCGTGCTGACGACCGTTCGCTCGCGCTGTCAGACCTTCGTCTTCCAGCGGCCTCGGCTGCAGGAGCTCGTCGCCGTGCTGCGCCGCGTGTGCGACGGCGAGAAGATCGACGCTCCCGACGCAGCCCTCGCGTTGATCGCCCGAGGCGCCCACGGCTCGTTTCGCGATGCGGTCTCGACCCTCGACCAGCTCGCCGCCGCGACCGGCGGCACGATCTCCGTTCAGGACGTGCTCCAGCTCGTCGGTGGAATCGAGGAGACGTCCCTGTTTCGGCTCTGTGACACGATCGTCGACCGCGACACCGCCGGGGCTCTCGTCCAGATCGAGGAGCTGGCCGAGCAGGGCCAGGACATCGGCCGGCTCGTCACCGACCTGATCGAGCACCTCCGTCATCTCCTCCTCGTCCAGCATGTCGGCCACGTACCCGAGTCGCTGCCCGTCACCGAGGAGACCCGCGAGCGCCTGCGCGAGCAGGCGAACCAACTCCCCGAGCCGACGGTCCTGCGCCTGATCGACCTGCTCGCGATCGCACTCGACGACATGCGCCAGGGTGGCGACCCGCGACTGCCGCTCGAGCTCGCGCTCGTCAAGGTGACTCGCCCCCAGGCCGACCTCTCACGCGAGTCGCTCGCCCACCGGCTCGAGTTGCTCGAGGCTCGGCCGCACGGCGCAGCCCCGGCTGCAGCGGCACCCCGCGTGGTCACACCGCTCGTCGCGGTCCCGGATCCGCCGGTCGAGCCGGCCGCGCCGACCGAGACTGCAGCGGACACCCCGGCCGACCCTTCGCCACTGCCGCCACTCGAGCTCGACCAACTCCGCGATGCCTGGCAACGGAGCGTCGTCGAGGCGGTCAAGACGAGGTCGATCCCGATCTCGACGCTGCTCGCCGAGGCGCGGCCGGTCGAGCTCCGCGGCGACACCGTGACAATCGAGTTCGCCCCCGCCGCCGGGTTCCATCGCACACAGATCGAGGAGCCGAAGAATCTCGCCCTGCTCCGCGACGCGCTCTACGAGGTCACCGGCCGGAGGCTCCAGGTCGAGACCGTCATCGGCGCCTCGCCCGAGCCGTTCGAGCAAGAGGACCCGCGCGAGCTCTCCGAGGAAGACGTGATCTCCCTCCTCAAGGACACCTTCGATGCCGAGGAAGTCGAGGACCACTGATGGCCAAAGCGAAGTTCGACATGAACGCGATGCTCAAGCAGGCTCAGCAGATGCAGACCCAGATGATGGAAGCGCAGGAGCAGGCGCGCAGTGAGATCGTCGAAGCCTCCGCCGGCGGAGGCATGGTGACCGTGAAAGCGAACGGAGGCGGCGAGATCGTCGAGATTTGGATCGATCCGAAGGCGATCGACCCCGACGACCCGGAGATGCTGGCGGACATCGTGATGGCGGCCGCCAACGAGGCGTTGCGATCGGCGAGCGAGCTCGTCGAGTCGAAGATCCGCGGCCAGATGCCCGACCTCGGCGCGCTCGGGCTGCCCGGGCTGTAGGAGAGCGAAACCCCGGTGACAGGCTGAAGCCTGTCACCGAACTACGCCGCGAGCTGCTCGGCCGGCTCGAGCGCGACCGGCATTGTCGGGCGAGGGACGAGCCGCAGCTTAGGCCGACGGCGGAACTGCATTCCTGCGATCGCGGCAACAACGAAGCCGGCTCCGAGAAGCTGGGTCGGCGTCAGGTGCTGGCCGAGCACGACTGCCGCGAGGGCGATCGTCACCGGCACCTCGACCGTGACGAGCAACGACGCCGTCGACGGGCCGACCTGTCGCACACCCTTGAGGAACGCAGTGACCGCGAACACGGAGCCGATCACCGTGGCGCCGAGGAGGCACGCGATCCCGGCCGAACCGCCAACGGTGCTCAGCGAGCCGAGCACGCCTCCCGCGACGACGAACGACGTCGCCGCACCGGCGGTCAGGTAGGCACCGAGCGCAATCGGGTCTGCATCACGCAGCAGGCGATCGGAGAGAAGAACGTAGACCGCGTAGGCAGCGGCCGAGCCGAGTGCCATGGCGATCCCGACGACGCTGGGATTGGCAGCAGTACCGCCGACGAGCCCGACCCCGGCGAAGATGCCGACGAGCGCAGCGATGCGGCGGCGCGTCAGGCGCTCGCGGCCTGTCATCGCAGCCACGCCGACGACGAGCGCCAGATGCGCGTAGTGCACGAGGGAGGCAAGAGGCGCCGACGTCCGCTCCAGCGCGCCGTAGAAGAGCGCAGAGTCGATCGCGTACACGAACGCACCGAGCCCGAACGCCGACAGAGCCACCCTGGCCGGAACACTCGTCATCTTGCGACCTGCGATCCCGACGAGCAGCACGGCGGCTGCGACGTACCGCCAGGCGAGACCGCCGCTGACTGCGGTGCCGTGCGCATACGCCACCTGCATCAGGATCGGCGAGAACGAGAATGCGACCCCTGCCGCAAGGCAGAAGATGATGCCGCGGAGGTGAGGGGCGCGGAGACGGGCCATGCATCAAATGTACGCATGGTTGAACAAAAACCCCTCCCTGAGTTAACTTCTCGCTATAAAGGATTTACCTATATGACGATTCAGCAGCTCACGTACTTCCTGGCCACGGTCGAGCACGGCTCGTTCAGTGGTGCGGCGCGGTCGCTCTTCTTGAGCCAGCCGTCGATCTCGGAGCAGGTGCGCCAGCTCGAGGCCGAGCTCGGGATCTCGTTGTTCGCCCGCGCGGGACGCGGGCTCGCGCTCACCGAGGCGGGTCGGCGCTTCCGCCCCGAGGCCGAGCGCGTGCTCGCAGATCTCGAGCGCGCACGCGACGCGGTCGCCGAAGTCCGCGACCTCCGCGGCGGCACGCTTGCCTTCGGGATGTTCGGGACTGCGTCTGCGTATCTGATCGCCGACCTCGTGGCCGACTTCCGGCGCAAGTACCCGGACGTGCGCCTGAGGCTCGTCGGACTCAACTCCTCCGAGGTTGCCGACCAGGTGCGCGATGCGACGCTCGAGGCAGGTCTCGTCATCCTCCCCGTCGACGATGCCGGCCTCGAGATCCGTGCTGCTCGCAGGGAGGAGCTCGTCGTCGTCAGCCGTGAGGCCGGCCGAGTTGCCGCGCCCGTGACGATCGAGGCACTCGCCGCAGCGCCACTGATCCTCTACGACGCCCAGTACGGAGCGCACGACCCCACGCGCCGACAGCTGCTCGACCGCGCTCAGCGTGCAGGCGTGACGTTGCGGCCGGTGATAGAGGTGGAAGGGATGGAAGCCGCGATCGCGCTTGCGCGCCGTGGCCTCGGCGACACGCTCGTTCCCCGCGCCGCGCTCGGCCGGCCCGGGGCCCGTGGGCTGTACGTCGCCTCGTTCGCCGAACCGCTCTTCGACACCTTCGCCTTCATCGCCCGCGCCGATGCTCCGATCTCTCCTGCGGCGCGCGCGTTCGTCGAGATCGTCGAGCGCCGCCTCGAACGCCTGGCCGAAGCACCCCTGTATGCAGCGGGCACGTCCGATTTGGACCAGTAACCTCCTTCCGTGCTGAGTCCCGCCGTCGACAACCTCGTGGCCCAACTGACCCGACTGCCCGGGATCGGGACACGTACCGCCCAGCGACTGACGTTCCACCTCCTTTCCGTCTCGACCGAGGAGGCGCTCGCGCTCGGCGAGGCGATCGCCGACGTGAAGGAGCGCGTCCGCTTCTGCCGCGAGTGCGGCAACCTGACCGAGGAAGAGCTGTGCGACGTCTGCACCGATCCTCGGCGCGACCGCACCACGATCTGCGTCGTCGAGCAGCCCGTCGACGTGGTCTCCCTCGAGCGGACGCACGAATACCGAGGCCTCTACCACGTGCTCGGCGGCTCGCTCTCCCCGCTCGACGGGGTCGAGCCGTCAGACCTCCGCGTGGGCCAGCTTCTCCACCGCGTCGAACAGGGCGGGGTCGAAGAGGTCGTGCTCGCGACCAACCCGAACATGACCGGTGAGGCGACAGCCGCCTACCTCGCCGACCGGCTGCGCGACCGGGTTCGGGTGACGCGACTAGCCAGCGGCCTTCCGGTCGGCGGCGACCTCGAGTACGCAGACGAGGTCACGCTGGGACGTGCTCTCTCGGGCCGCCGACCTGCCTAGCTGCCGGTAGGCCGCCGCTACACTTTCGGCCATGTCGGCGCCTCGAATCGGCGTTGTCGGCGCCACCGGGGCAGTCGGCACGATCACTCTCCAACTGCTCGCGGAGCGCGGCTACGGCGTGCGTGCGTTCGCCTCGGCACGGTCGGCGGGCTCGCGGCTGGCGTTCGGCGACGACGAGATCGTCGTCGAGGAGGCAACTCCCGAGGCACTGGCCGCCGGGGATGTCGACCTCTTTCTCTTCTCAGTCGGGACCGGCGCAAGCCGCCAACTCGTCCCGATCGCCTCGGCGGCCGGCGCCATCTGCATCGACAAATCGTCCGCCTATCGACTCGTCGACGGCTATCCGCTGGTCGTGCCCGAGGTCAATGCGGGCCGCGCCCTCGAAGCGCTCGAGCGCGACCGCATCGTCGCGAACCCGAACTGCTGCACGATCCCTCTCACCTGCGTTCTCAAGCCGCTGCACGATGCTGCGACCTTGAAGCGCGTCCACGTCGCCACGTATCAGTCGGTCTCCGGAGCAGGTGCGCAGAGAATGGAGCAGCTCCGCGCCGAGCCGGTGGACGAGCACAACCTCGTGATGGACTGGACGTGGGAGGGCGACGAATCTGACGAGGAGTCGAAGCTCCGCGCCGAGACGCGCAAGATCCTGGAGTTGCCGGATCTCGCCATCAGCGCCACGTGCGTGCGGGTGCCGGTGCTCGTGGGCCATTCCGAGGCGATCTGGGTCGAGTTCGAGGAGCCGCTCTCGCCGGGGGACGCAACTGCGATTCTCAGCGAGGCACCGAGCGTTCGCGTCCTGCGGTTGCCGGATGTCCCGTCGCCGAAGGATGCGGCGGGCGGCGACGAGGTGCTCGTCGGGCGAATCCGCAAGGACGAGGGCTCCGTCAACGGTCTGGCCCTCTTCCTCTCGAACGACAACCTGCGGAAGGGAGCAGCGCTGAACGCGATCCAGATCGCCGAGGTCCTGCTCACCGGTGTCGCTGCTGCGTAGAACGACGGCCGTCGCTTTTGCGTGCGCGTTCGTGCTCGCAGGCAGCGCCAGCTCCGCCACCGCGCTGCCGACGCTGATTGCGGTCGGTGACATCGCATCGTGCTCGTCCAGCGGCGACGAGCAAACAGCAGCTCTCGTTTCGACGCTTCCCGGGCCGATCGCAGTGCTGGGCGATATCGCCTACGACAGCGGCAGCGCCGCCGATTTCACCAACTGCTTCATGCCGAGCTGGGGCCGACTCGTCCCGCGCATCCGCGCCGCGCTCGGCAACCACGAGTACGGCACCGGCACGGCGGCTGTCGCGATCAAGCTCTTCCACCTGCCTGCCAACGGGTGGTACAGCTACGACGTCGGCGCCTGGCACGTGATCGCCCTCAACTCGAACTGCGGCGCGGTCGGCGGCTGCGGCCGCGGATCGCCGCAGTGGCGGTGGCTCCGGGACGATCTCGCCTCGCACACGAGCACGTGCACGCTCGCCTACTGGCATCACCCGCGTTTCAGCTCGGGCATCCACGGCTCCGACTCGACCTACGAGTCGTTCTGGAACCTGCTCTCGCGCGCAAAGGCGGATGTCGTTCTCGAGGGGCACGATCACGACTACGAGCGTTTCGCCCCGATCAAGGGGATCCGGTCGTTCGTCGTCGGCACCGGCGGCAGGAGCCACTACCCCACCCTGTTGCCGCAGCCGGGCAGCATGGTACGAAGCAGCGACACTTTCGGCGTCCTCCGCCTGACGCTGCGCCCGAGCGGCTACGACTGGAAGTTCCTGCCCGTTCGCGGCAGCTCGTTCAGTGACGCCGGCTCAGGGAACTGCCGCTAGGGCGAGGCATGCGCCTCGCCCCTACGGGGATCATCGCGCGGTAGGTCTCGTAGGGGCGATGCGCACGCGTCGCCCGGATGTGCCACATCGGCCTGTCCCTACGGCTGAACGGGAGCCCCGGTGGGAACGAACGCCTCCTGGACGACGCGGAGCACCTTCGCCCGGCGGCCCTCCTCGATCGGGGCAAGCCCGGCCAGCTCGAGGCGGCAGAGCTCGACCTTGCCCTGAGCGCGCAAGGTCACGAACCCGAAGTCCTCCAGGAAGGCGCGCGGGAACACGGTGCGATGCACGAGGAACCGCTCGGTCATCGTCTCCCGCTCCGGGTAGCGATACGCGAACGCCTCGAGCGCCTTGGCACCCTGATCCCGGGCCTCACCGATAGCCGCCAGGAACAACGACTTCTCGACCCACTCTGTCCCTTCACCCGTCAGGTACGCGCAGGTGACGAGAACGGCATCGTCCGAAGGAGGGCCGGCCGGCAGATCGGCCGCACGGGGAAAGAAGCCGGACGGGCCGTACTGCATCGACCCGAGCACGGAGCCGTCGTCGTCGTAGTAGATCGTGCCCCACTCGCCCGACTCCTCTTCGACCCGCTCGATCCAGCGCTCCTTCGACGCCGTCTTGTTGCCCCGCGACTGCCACCACACGCAGTCACGGCACACAGACGGTGCCGTCGAGATCGTGCCGCGCGTGAGCCCTGCGACGCTGGATGGCATGAGCTCAGGCGCCCTGGCACGCGAGGAAACGGGTTTCCATCAACCGGATTGTTGCACTCGTCCACCCGCGGAGCGGAGGACAAGCTCCGTCACCTCCGGTCGAGCGAAGAACCTCAACGGCACGAACGTCGTACCGGTTCCTGGCGAGATGTGAAGCTGTCCGTCGGCGCAAGGATGTAACCCCGACAGTGGGCGCACGCCGGGATGAGCGAGCGCTATCCTCCCGCCCGGATACGGAAGCACGATCTGGCCCGCGTGGAGATGCCCTGCGAGCACGAGGTGGAAGGCGCCGGGAGGGAGCCGGCGCCCGATCCGTGGGAAGTGACAGAGCAGCACCCTGAGATCGGCGTCGGCATCGATGTCATCCCACGGTCGCGCCGTGCTGCTCCGATAGCTCGCCGGATCGACACCCACAACCTGGATCCGCTGCTCGTCTCGCTCAACGATGACGGACTCGTCCCGCAGCAACACGCCGACCTCACGGAGCCCATCGAGCTCGGCGGCGCGCGAGAACGGATCGCGGGTAACGGCCACGTCGTGGTTCCCGAGGACGACGAAGGGATGGTCGAGCGTGCGCAGCAGCCGTACGAGCAACGACACGCCGTGGGGATGAGAGACGAGGTCACCCGTGACGCAGACGAGATCGGGTCGCCTCTCCGCGACCCAGGCGACCGCGCGCTCCGTCGCCCCCTGCCCGCGGGACGGGATGCCTAGATGGAAGTCCGAGAGATGGGCTATCCGAAACCCGTCGAGGCTCTCCGGCAGACCGTCGATCATCACCTCCAGGACTCGACGGCGGAGCCAGCCGGCCTCGATCGAGCCGTAGACGAGCAGAGCGAGAACCGTGATTACTCCGGCGACGAGCAAGTCCATCGCGCCAGCCTACGGATACTCACGGGGAAAGAGGCCGGCCCCGCCCGAGAACGACGGTCTAGCCTTCTCGGCGCTACCGAAGGCGCATCTCGCCGCTATCCGAAGGTGATCGCGGCGTCGTCGGCGTAGAAGCCGGTACCTGGCAGACCGCTAGCGGTGGGCAAGTAGGCGTTGAGGTCGAGCGTCGACCCGGGGGATGTCGGCGCATAGCTGAGCGTAACCTGCTGCCAGGAAGTCGAGAGGGTGATCGTCTGTGTGGCGGTGTTGACAAGGGTGCTGCCTGTGTATTCCCGGAAGCGGAAGTTGAGCGTTGCACCTGCGCTATCCGCGCGCACCCAGATGCTCGCCGTGTAGGTCCCTGCGCTCGTGGTCGCGACCCAGTTGGGAGAGTCGTTCAGCGTGCAGCCACTGTTGGTCGTGCCGGTGTTGGTCACCTTGGCCGCGAAGCCGCCACCGTGGCCGCCTGCTACTTGGGTCAGGGTGACGTTCGAGCCCGAACCCGATGTGTTCCAGCCCGAGAGGCCGGCTTCGAAGCCCGGGTTGCCGATGAGATTGGGGGGAGCCCCGCTGCTGACGCTGACCGTCTTCGTCGTCTGCGAGCTGAGCCCGCCCGTGTCCTTCACCGTCACCGTCACCGTGAACGTGCCCGCCGCAGCATAGGTGTGCGACGCCGTCGCAGCCGCCTGCGGACCAACAACCGTCCCGTCACCAAAATCGAAGCTATACGTCGAAATCGGAGTCGCATCAGCATCCGTCGACCCCGACGCACTCGCCGACACCACCAACGGAGCCGCCCCCGACGCCGGCGTCACAGACAACACCGCAACCGGCGGCGCATCCGCAACCACACTGACCGTCTTCGTCGTCTGCGAGCTGAGCCCGCCCGTGTCCTTCACCGTCACCGTCACCGTGAACGTGCCCGCCGCAGCATAGGTGTGCGACGCCGTCGCAGCCGCCTGCGGACCAACAACCGTCCCGTCACCAAAATCGAAGCTATACGTCGAAATCGGAGTCGCATCAGCATCCGTCGACCCCGACGCACTCGCCGACACCACCAACGGAGCCGCCCCCGACGCCGGCGTCACAGACAACACCGCAACCGGCGGCGCATCCGCAACCACACTGACCGTCTTCGTCGTCTGCGAGCTGAGCCCGCCCGTGTCCTTCACCGTCACCGTCACCGTGAACGTGCCCGCCGCAGCATAGGTGTGCGACGCCGTCGCAGCCGCCTGCGGACCAACAACCGTCCCGTCACCAAAATCGAAGCTATACGTCGAAATCGGAGTCGCATCAGCATCCGTCGACCCCGACGCACTCGCCGACACCACCAACGGAGCCGTCCCCGACGCCGGCGTCACAGACAACACCGCAACCGGGGGGGCGTCGGCGCCCGGCTGGAATTCGAAGGCTCCGCGATCATCGTAGGCCCGAGTCCCGAGTCCCGTGTTCGGGGTGGCCGGGTCGTCGACGCGGGCTTGCCCTTCGCTGTCCTGGCTCGGCTGGCCGCTCACTCCCGAGTCGGCGGAGTCGATCGCAGGTGACCCCGCGAAGAGATGGAAGTTGCCCGACGCCGAGCTCCACCACTTCGGGTCTGCCTGGATCCCGTGCGACTCCTGCCCTGGGTTCGCCAGCTGGAAGGAGGCCAGCGACGTGTAACTGGTCGAGCCCCAGACCAGCATGGTGTCGGGCACGGACAGGTAGACGAGATCGCTGTCGACCGTGGTACCGGCGATCGAGCCGGCGTCGACGCGGATGTTGCTACGCGTACGAGTGCTGCCGATGCCGTTGTCGACGCTGATGTTGTTGGCGACCGTCCCTCCGGTCGACGTTCCTTCGAGGTTGATGCCGGCGGTGGCGTTGTGGAAGACGGTGTTGCCGATGATCCGTTGCCCGCTGCAGTTGAGATCGTCGATGCCGTGGTCGCCGTTGTTGTAGGAGACGTTGCCGTAGATCAGCGTGTTGTTCGCAGCCGTGTAGCACTCGATGCCGGAGTCCTCGTTGTCGTGGGTGACGTTCTGGTCGATCGTGTTTCCCGGTGCCCCATAGATCCGGATCCCCGGCGCCGCCCGCTGGTACTGCTGCGCGTTGCTGAACGTGACGTTGCCGCGCACCTCGTTTCCGGTGGAGCCTCCGTTGAGCTCGATGCCCGCATAGGTGTTGTGGTCGGCCGTGTTCCCGGAGACGAGCGAATTGGTGGTGTTCGCAAGCAGGATTCCTGTCCGCGTAGACCCGGACACCGGCAGCCCGGCATAGCTGACGTGATTGCCCGAGATCGTGATGTTGGAGGAGGCCGAGACGGAGATGCCGTAGCTGGTCGTGCCTGTGACGACGAAGCCATTGATCGTGTTCCAGCTCGTGTTCGCGACCGTGAATCCGTTCGCCTTCCCGCTCAGCGTCACGGTCGCACCCGGTGCAGCCGTGAAGACGATCGGGGCACTCGAGGTTCCGGGAGTCGAGACGGGAACATCCTCGGGGTAGTTGCCCGAGGCGACCTGCACCGTTTGCCCGGCTGCCACCCATGTCGCGGCGGCGCTGATCGTGCAGAACGGCTGTGCTGCCGTCCCCTGGCCCAAGTTCGAACAAGACGCACTCGAGCCATCCACGTAGATGACAGGTGGGCGAACTGGCGGCACGCCGATCGTATAGGTGTCGATCACGGTCCCGTCGGCGCACGTGATGTCCTCGGCGGTTGTCGTCGGCCCGCAAACCGCATCGATGCGGATCCCGCTACTGCTCACGTCGACCCTGAGGCGGGAGAGATGGAAAGCTCGGAAGGCCGTCCTCGCGTCCGTGCTCGACCAGGGAGTCTCGATCGTGGTGCTCGCACCTGCCGTGATGTGCGTGACACCGTGGATCGGTTGGAACCGCTCGTAGTCGTGAGAGTGGCCGTTCAGGTTGAGTACGTACTTCGGATACGTGCTGCCGAACGTGTCGAGAATTGAAGCCAGGGTGGCATCACCCGGGTGGTACCCGGTTGAGTAGGCGGGACGATGCCCGAACGTGACGATGTAGCGGATGCTCGGGTCGGCCTGAGCCGCCGCCATGATCGGACCTACACTTGTCCGCCAGTCGGTCCAGCTGGCATTCGTGTACGGCTCGGGATACGAGATGAACCGGACGCCGCCGACGTCGAACCAACTCCAGTCCTCCCCACAACAGCCGGCCGACGGGGCACCCGTTGCAGCCTGTGCATTCGGAAGCGCGAACCGCCCCGTGTAGTTCCGGAGATCGTCAGCTGCCGGGGTTTCCCACTCGTGGTTACCCCAAGCCGGCATGTACGCGGCGGACTGGCTCCACGCCATGACCTCGTTGAAATGCTGGTCGACTGCCGCCTGCCCCACAGCATTTGCATAGGTGATATCGCCGGGGACCAGTACGAAAGCCGGGTTGTCAGCGGCAACTTCACTTTCCACGACGGGCGCCTTCGACGTCACCAATGAGCTCCCGACGTCACCGATGACGTCGAACCGGAAGTCGCCGGTCGGCGCCGTGGAAAATGTGTGATCGCCGCCGCCGCCGATCGAGTAGTGGTAGACGGTGCCAGGAGCGAGACCCGTGAGCGCTACCTCCTGGAAGGGGCCCGAAGAGGAGAATGGGGTTACTGCCGGCGCACTCGCAGTTGCGGTGCTGCCGTAGCTCGACGTGGGGCCGTAGCGG
Organism: uncultured Thermoleophilia bacterium; assembly: GCA_963829285.1. Classification (GTDB taxonomy): domain Bacteria; phylum Actinomycetota; class Thermoleophilia; order Gaiellales; family Gaiellaceae; genus Gaiella. The sequence continues at coordinate 77,238 of CAWHHW010000006.1, forward strand.
AAGTCGGTGGCTGTCCCTCGCCAGTCGAACGCAACCGATGTCGCCCCGGTGTACGTGTAGTGCACTTCGTCAACGAGCGGCGTCGTGACAGTGACGATGAAACTCGCGGCACTCGTCGCAGTACCACCCGGAGTCGTAACAGTGATCACGCCCGGCTCGCAGCAGCCGGCACCGTCGCATTGATCTGGGTAGCCGAACCAACCGTGAACGACGCGCTAACACCGTTGAACGACACCGCAGTCGCACCCGTGAAGTTCGTGCCCGTGATCGTCACCGAACTGCCCGCAACACCACTACCCGGGCTGAAGCTCGTGATCGTCGGCACCGGAGCCGTCACCGTGAAACTCGCAGCACTCGTCGCCGTCCCACCCGCAGTCGTCACCTTCACCAACCCCGAGTCGCAGCAGCCGGCACCGTCGCATTGATCTGGGTAGCCGAACCAACCGTGAACGACGCGCTAACACCGTTGAACGTCACCGCAGTCGCACCCGTGAAGTTCGTGCCCGTGATCGTCACCGAACTGCCCGCAACACCACTGCCCGGGCTGAAGCTCGTGATCGTCGGCACCGGAGCCGTCACCGTGAAACTCGCAGCACTCGTCGCCGTCCCACCCGCAGTCGTCACCTTCACCAACCCCGAGTCGCAGCAGCCGGCACCGTCGCATTGATCTGGGTAGCCGAACCAACCGTGAACGACGCGCTAACACCGTTGAACGTCACCGCAGTCGCACCCGTGAAGTTCGTGCCCGTGATCGTCACCGAACTGCCCGCAACACCACTGCCCGGGCTGAAGCTCGTGATCGTCGGCACCGGAGCCGTCACCGTGAAACTCGCAGCACTCGTCGCCGTCCCACCCGCAGTCGTCACCTTCACCAACCCCGAAGTCGCAGCAGCCGGCACCGTCGCATTGATCTGGGTAGCCGAACCAACCGTGAACGACGCGCTAACACCGTTGAACGTCACCGCAGTCGCACCCGTGAAGTTCGTGCCCGTGATCGTCACCGAACTGCCCGCAACACCACTGCCCGGGCTGAAGCTCGTGATCGTCGGCACCGGAGCCGTCACCGTGAAACTCGCAGCACTCGTCGCCGTCCCACCCGCAGTCGTCACCTTCACCAACCCCGAAGTCGCAGCAGCCGGCACCGTCGCATTGATCCGAGAAGATGACCTGACGGAGAAGGAGGCGCTCACGCCGTTGAACGACACCGCCGACGCACCCGTGAAGCTCGTGCCGTTGATCCTCACGGTCGTGCCGACACGGCCGCTGCTCGGGCTGAAGCTCGTGATCGTGGGGGTTGCCAGCGGCGCGGCCGAGGCCCCGGCAAGACCCAACACGGCCGCGGCGATGGCGAGCGCGACCAGTGCGGCACCAGCCGTCCGCATCCGGCCGCCCTCAGTCATCGAGCCTGAAAGCCGCCTGGCGATATCCCTTCCCCCGATCCCCTGCATACTGCCTTCCACTCGACCGTCTAGGAGTAGCCCGCCGAGCCCGTGCGGCCGGCCCCTGCCGGTGCACACGACCTCTCGTGTCCTGCGTTGCGCGAGAAGACTCCACCTACTCGGAGTCCGGCGCCTCTCTGATGTTCCCCTTTCCCCCTGATCGCTACTTCACGGGCCATCGTACACCCAACATGCCGGATGCCGACCACCATTCTCGAGCTTATGTTCTCCTTGTCAGCTGTCAAGTCACCCTGCATTCGCGCTCGGTAGCTTCGCTCGCGCCGGCAAGACGCGATCAGATCGACCCACCCACCAGAAGAAGCCCACGAGTGCGATCGAAACCATGAGGTACGCCACCGCCGAGGCAATAGCGGCGCCCACGGCGCCGAACGGCGGGATGAGAGCGAAATCGAGGACAACGGTCGCGGCAAGCCCGACCGCCATCGCCCACGAATTGAGGCCTGGGCGACCCACTCCGTAGAGGAATCCGGTGACGACGCTGCCCACGCCGTCCAGCACAAGGCCCAACAGAATGATGCGAGCCGGCACGACGGCCGGAGAGAACTCCGAACCGTAGATTCTCGGTATCACGAAGCCCACGGCGAGCCACAACGGAACGACAGCGGCCGCGGTGAGCAGACCAGCCTTGGGCAGCAGCCTGCGGGCGTTCCGTGCGGCCTCGGCTCGACCTTCGCGCGCAAACCTCGGATAGAGGACGTAGGTGAGTGACATCCCGGGTATGCGCACGAGCTCCGCGAACTTCGAAGCGACTGCGTACACGCCGAGAACGGCAGGGCCGGTCAGCACCGTGAGAAGGATGAAATCGAGTCGGAGATTCATGAGAGAGATCACGCCTCCGAGCTGAGCCCGGAGCCCGTAGGCGACGATGATCCGCGCCAGGCCCCACGACGGCGGAGCAGCCTCGGCGAAGAACCGCCTCCTGATCAGCCTCCCCCACGCCAACGAGAGTGTCGCCAGGTCGGCCAGCAGCAGTCCGAGCACCACAGCGGTGAACCCGCGCCCACCAACCGCCCAGACGAGACCGTACGCCGGCAGGAAATTGAACTCCTCCATAAAGATGACCCGGTTCGCACCGCGGAGATCGTCGCTGCCCTGTGAGCACGATTTCGCCGTCGCCACCATCACCCGAGTCAGGACGAGGACACCGGACAGGACCACAAGGCCGAGCGAAAGATCGGGGAAGAGCCCCTGCTCGATGAGTGACGAGGCCGCCATCCACACAACAGCCCCCGCCACTCCACCCACGAGCGCGATAGAGATCAGCGTGAAGGGCAGCCGAGGGTTGTCCCGGTGAGGTCCGGCACGGAAGTACGCGACGGAGCCGGGCAGGCCTGCGGCACAAAGAACGCCTATCAAGCTCGGCAAGACGCGGAGCAGGACGTAGACGCCGACCGCGGCCGGGCCGCCGCTTCGTGCCACGACGAGGGTGGCAAGCGCGAGCGCGACGAGGGCCGCGAGCCGAGCGGCGATGTTTCCGAACAGCACCGCATAGCGCCCGCCGAAAGTCGCACGGAGCCGACTCATCGCCGACCCCAGATGGACAGCGCCGCGATGAGACCAAACAGCGTCCAGACGTGCCGAACGTGCAACAACTCGTACACGGCGCCCGCCGCCAACGTCCCGACCAGAGCTCCCGTGAGCGCATTTGGCCTTCTCACCACGGCGCCGAACCCATCGGAGAGACCGCGTGCGGCCACGGATACGGAACGGAACCCGACGCTCGCGATGAGGACGAGCAACCCCAAGAAGCCGATGACGCCGCGCTCGGCGAGGGCAGCGATATAGTCGCTATGTGCCTCCTTGACGCGCGGCGCATTCTCGGCACGCAATCGCACCTTGGTCGAGACCGGTCCTTCACCGAGCACCGGCCCTGTCAGGTAGAGACGCAAGCCTTCACGGACGATCAGCGCATGGTCGTCCCCGGTCTGCACGCTCCGTCCGACACCGTCTCGGATGAACGCGTAGCCGCTGCGCTGTGCGGCGCTCTGGACGTTCGCAGGGCTAATGGTGGCCGCCGCGACACCGCCGACGAGGAGGAGGAATGCGCCGAGGACGATCGCCGGAACCAACCCTGCTCGGCGATAGATACCGAGCAACGCGGCCACCGTCGCACCGATGACCAACGCGATGATCCCTGAGTTCGAACCGGTCAAGCCAAGGCCCGTCAGAAGCGCTGCGTACGCCGCGACCCGCACCCATCGCCGCCGCGGGAGCGCTGTCGCCCAAATCACCATGATCGACACGAAGAAGTAGCTAGCTGCCAGGTTCGGATCGCCGAACGTGAGCGAGACCCGACTGCCCTCCGACGCCGTCTGGCCCGTGAGCAACGGCGAGCCGATCGCGAGGCCGACGAACAACAACGTCACCCACCCGATCGAGCTGTAGACCCAGGCGGCCATCAGCACCCGCAAGTTCGCGGCCGAGCGGCTGAGGTTGGCGACAACGGCGCACCAAGCCACAAGCAGCAAGTCCTGCCCGATCGCAATGACGCCCAGCCACGGCACCGGCCCCGTCAGGGCTCCCAGCGCTGCACCAACGAGGAGCAGACCGACCGGAACCACGTACGGCAGTCGCCACCGATGCCCCTCAGCGTGCGCCCAGACAAGGCAAGCGACGATGGCAATGAGGATGATCCCGTCGACCGGAGCGATGTTGGCAGGGCCGATCGGGAACGCGAGCGGCAGCAGGCCTATGACGACAGCTGACAGCACGACGGCAACATGCTCTCCTTCCACCTTCGCGGCCTCCCGGCGCCGGAACGCTGGCCGTTCCACCCTCACATTCCCGACGGCGTCGATCACGACTGTTGACCCTGCGAGAGCGGCCCGCTGCAGCGTTCGATCACCAGGGGTGCTGTGTGCATCACCCGAGGAAACTGGCGGCAACGGGAACGAACCGCGTCCGAATCGAGAGCGGGGCCTACGGCACGAACCCGGAATCGAAGGCGTACGAGATCGCGAGCACGCGAGGGGCCTGCCGGAGGGCGCTGTCGGGATGTCACCGCGGGGCCTTCCGCGTGCTCATCGTGATGCGATTGAAGAGTTCGAGGTGACACTCGGCGAACGTGTCGTCATCGGTGAACGCTGCGACCTCTGCGATCCCGGCGAGAGCCGCGTCGCGCCAACGCTCCGGCGACGCACCGAGCCTGGCGAGTCCGTCGGAGAGGAATCGTCTGAACTGGTCGGGAAACCAGCCGGCTCCGTCGAGAGCGAACTCCAGGCCTGCCCCAAAGGGCCCCCTGCGCAATCCGGGATGACCGACGACCGGGCGACCAGCCCTCGTTCGGCGATCGAGGAAGAGCGCGTACGCGAGGCCGAAGCGGACGAGGTCCCTCACCGGTTCCCCGGACATCACGCCGGATTCCCAGTCGACGACGCCCGAGATCCCGTCTCCCCTGAGCAGGAGGTTGCCGAACCAGAGATCGCCGTGCACGGCTGTACGCGGAACCTCGTCGCACCGCAGCCTGCCGTAGATCTGGCAGAGACGATCGATGGATCCCTCGAGGGAGTCGTTCGCGGGGTAGCGCTCCCGCAGTCGCGGGACGACCCCGCAGTCCATGTCGACCGCCGCTGCGTCCGCCGCCGTGGCTACCTGGAAATCGGCGAGCCAGGATGCGGCTGCGGCGAAGTCGGCCGCCACGCTGCTGGGTCGCGACGTGTGGCGCCGGCCGATGTACAACGTTGTCAGTGGCACTCCTGGTACAGCCGTCGTGACTATGGCGGCGCGCCCTTCGAACTCGACCGTTGCCACGATTCGCGGAATCGTGTCGGAGATGCTGCCGAGCGAGAGGCGCTCTAGCTCGCCCAGCACCCGTCCCTCTCTTGCAACGGCCTGCGCGGCAACCTCCGTGGTCGGGGCCTTCACCGCCAAGACAGGGGCACAGGTCTCGGCCGAGACCAGCAAGACCGTGATCTTCGCGTTCGGATCCTTCGAGGTTCCGAGCACGACCGCTCGCAGACCCGAGGCCTGGACGTATTCCGACAGTGACGTCACCGCGCGCTCCGGCATTCCCTGCGAAAGCGCCTCGGCCAGGAGAGCACCAGAGCTCAAAGACGCCTCCCGACGACTGCGCGTCCGGGAGCGAGCCGGCGGACGAGGCGCCAGGAAGGCGTCGCCCGCATAACCGAGAAACACAGCTCGAGCGGCCTCGAATACGACTTCCCGGGCGGAGCCACGAGCACGGTATCGACGTAGAGGGAGATCGATGCTCGCGCGTCCTCGATCAGATGACACGGCGCGGTCACCGAGGGAAAGGTGAGATACTCGCGCTCCAGGGCGATCCCAGCGGCTTGGGCAAAGCGTCTGCTTCTGCTAGCCGCACGTGGGGCCCGCGTGAGAATGACAACAGGGGTTCCCGGTGGCAGGTCGGTCGCTTCCCTCAGCAATGACCGCCGAGACTCGGCGGATCGCTCCAGGTCGACACGTACCGCACCCGGGGGAGCGATGACCCGCCAGTTCTCTCGCCATCGTTGCGCTGAGATCGTCATGCGAACGTCAGTTCAGGACTGCAAACGGTCGCATCCTCGCGACCGGCCGGAGGATGTCCCGGCCCGCGAGAACGCCGAGCACGTCGTCGACGCCACGATCGTCGAGTTGCTTCACCTCGACGGGTGCCCTCCCCGCGTAGTCGAAGCGGAGGGTCGTGCGCCCGTGTGGGTCGAGCTGGGAGAGCCCACTCTTGGCGAACTGCGCGATGTTCGAGCCCGCGCCGTGAGAGGCGGAGAAGACGCTGTTCTCCGCTCCCTCGCGCGCAACGCACAGGTATGAGGATGTTCGATTCGTGCCCGGCAAGAGCAGCGGCTGGCCGATCTTGCCGAAAATCGGGTGGTCGGGCATCCGCGAAGCAGGGTAAGCACGAGAGGCGTTGTGGCGGTGAACGACGGCCGAGCGCCCCTCGACTTCCTCTTCGTAGATCGAGTTGTGCGGTGAGTCGACTACGAGGCGACTCTCGCGGGCGCCGAAGGTTTCGCGCAGGATCCCGGTCAGGATCGCATGGATGGCGAGCCTGAACGCAAACCCGTAGTTCATGGCCATCACCGTAGAGAGCATCAGGCGCTCGCCCTCCGCCCCGTCGCGTTCCACGGGCGGGTAGCTGTTCGAGAAGTACAGCCTGCGCCTGAGCCTCAGCTCCTCGACCGAACGCGCCCGCGCCAGGTGATACAGCGGCTTCTGCATGGCCATCTGGATCCTCAAAGACTTCGGGTAGCGCTTGCGGCGGCCGAAGAGCACTCCGAGCTCGCCCGTCAGCGAACCGCCACCACCGTGGAACTGCATCGTGACCTGACCCTCCTCGACACCCAGAAGTGCAGCCGCCTCGGGGTCGAGGATCTCCTCGACCTGCTGGAGCTCGAGAAAGTGGTTGCTGGGCCCGATCGACGCAAACCGGATCCGGGAGAGTTGCTTCACCGACCACGGAATCTCACGACGAATGCGTGCCGCCCCACCGTACGCCTCCGTATCGAGATACCCGCCTTCCTCGATCCGGTCGAGCGCAGCGGGGTCAGCGCCGAATCGCTCGACTGCGAACGGTGCCCCCTCGGCTGCGCAGCGGACAACCTCCTCCGGTGTCAGGTCGCGGCGGTACGTCGGAGGGAAAGGGAGGCGCTCGCGCACCCGATCGTAGAAGTCCGTGATCGAAGCAGGCCCGGGCCGATCGATGTCCAGCGCGACGAGTGTCATCCCACAGTTCAGCGAGCAACTCGTGTAGGTCGGCCTGATCGTGTCGCGGGTGGCGACGGCGATGCTCGACGGCATCTCCTTGTCACCCTTGAAGTGGAAGTCGGGAAGCGCAACCGCCGGCGCGGCGAGGTCGGCCCCCTCTACTCCCGCACGTAGCGCGGCAAGCGCGAGAAGGTCCGCCGGCTGGTCGACACTGTCGAACACGCGCACGTCTTGTGTGGCGCGCTCGTCGTCCGTACGCACGGGCTGAGTCGTCAGGTTCACGCGGCCGCCTCTATCGCGCCGAGCAGGTCGGAAGCCCAGGGACCCGGCCGGCGACCGAGTGCAAGCGTGAAACAGGGGCGCCGCGTCGCGAACATCGACGCCACCTCGGCGATCGGGGGATGCGCTGGCCCCACTCCCGAGCCTGCCGATAGCGTCGCTGCAAACGCCCAGTACCGCCGAAGCTCGCCCGCCATGTACGTGTTCGTGACCAGGGCGCGCGCGGCGGCCTCGCTGCCACAGTGCGCGAGGGTGGAGATATCCGCGCTGCCTCTGCGCATGACCACGAGACTGTCAGGAACGAGCTCCTCGACACGATCCGACATCGGGACCTCCTGGCGGCCATGAGGCATGCGGCGTCCCTCGCCACCCTCTACCCGCAACGGCTCGACGAGGCCCCAGACGGTCGTCCCGTCCCCGACCGCGAGATTGTCACCCGTTGCCCGTCCACCCGAGGCGAGCTCGGCCAGGAGCAGCGTCGAGCGCCCGATCCCACTAGGTGCCGTCAGCAGCGGCGTCGACCCACCCGTCGCGCAGGCCGACGCATGGAGCGGAACCCGGCCGCGCGTCGCGGCCCACCAGAGGGCGGGATACTGCATCATCACGGCGCGCGCGAGCAGATGGAACCGGGACCTCATGATCCGGGCAAGTGCGCGGTCTCGGGCGGGCGGCCGCCACCTGAACGTGAACTCCGCACGCTCAGGCGTACAACGCAGCAGGAGGTCGAAGCCCGACGTGCACACGTTCTCGATAACGACATCCTGGCTCCGCGTCCAGGCGCCGCGGGTCAGCAATTCCCACCCGCCGACCGCGAAAGCCGCACGCTCTGCCTCCACGACAATGGCTATCGAGCCGCTGGGAGGCGCGGATCGGTCGAGGTCGCCGGCCGCACCTTCCACCAGCAACTCCGTCAGCCACGAGAGTGAGCTCTGGACGGTGATGCGCTCGCCCGCGGTGTTCAGTGAGCCGACCATCAGCGGCTCGAAACCCTGGCACTGTTCTTTCGGCGCACGGGGAGTCGCAGAGCGGCCTCGTAGATCTCCGTGAGCTCGTCACCGAGCACGTCCTGGCTGGATTGGTCGCCGATCTGCGTTCGCGCAGCGCGGGCCATCCGGGCCGCGGAATCCGGGTTGTCCAGCATGTAGGCCAGCGCCTGGCTCAGCGACGCCGGATCCCCTGGTCTGGCAAGCAGGCCAGTCTTCCCGGCGATGACAACCTCGGGAACAGAGTTCACCGCGGTCGCAACCACGGGAATTCCACACGTCATTGCCTCGATCACGGCGCACGGGAGCCCCTCCCAGAGGCTCGACATGACAAACACGTCGAAGGCCGGCAGCAGGCTCGGGACATCGTTTCGATCGCCCAGGAGGATGAATCGGTGCTCGAGCCCCTTCCGTCTGATCAGCCTTTCCGTCTCCGGGCGCATGTCCCCATCCCCGAGCCAAACCATGAACACATCCGACCGCTGCAGCGCGGCCAGAGCGTTGACCATGTCGAGAGGCCCTTTCTGCTTCGAGAGCCGAGACGCGGTTCCCAGGACCGTGGCCTCTTCCGGAAGTCCGAGCGCGCGACGAGCACGGCGGCGGGAGGATTCCGAAACGGGTGGCACCGGGTCGATCGGGCTCATAGTCGCGCGAATCCGATGCGACGGTGCGATCTTCTGCCTGACCGCCTCCGCCGCCACCATGGTTCCAGCGGCCACGAAGTAGTTGGTAATCCGTCCGAGCCTTCGCTCGACAGCGCGAAGCGCGTGTCGGGTCGCGAGCGACTGGAACTCGGTGAACGGCAGGCCGTGAAGCGTGTGGACTATCACTGGGACGCCGAGGCGGTGAGCCGCCACCCTGCCGAGCGCCCCAGCCCGGGCTCCGTGCGTGTGGACGAGGTCGTAAGCGCCGGCCTCGAGATGGGCCGCTATCTCCTTGTAGGCATTACGGTCAGACCACGGGTACACACGGCGTCCGCCCTCGAAGTGCTGCAGGCGGATCACCCTGAGCCCTGCCGCCTCGGCCACATCGATCAGGGATCCTCCCTCCGGCGCAAAGATCGTGCAGACGAACCGGGTCGGGTCGAGCGCGAGGGTGTCCCGCAGGACGACCCCCCCTCCGCCCGCAGTGAAGTTCGTGACGATTTGCGCAACCCGAAGTCTGCGTGGGCTGACGTCGTCCAGCTTTACCTCGGGTGGACCGGAGCGTACGGTCAGTGCGGAAGGGCTACTGGTCAAGCACCCCGTCCTGACGGTACGACCGCGTGTGGCGCCGCGGCTGGATCGCTCGAAGAATCGCGCTCGCCGCGGCCTTGGTGCGGTTCGTGCGTGATCAGCCCGAGTACAGGGTGTGGAACAAGAGACAGCAGGTTGTTGGCCTCGATCACGTCGGACTTCAGGAGCGTCTTGGGCGCAACGAGCAGGAGCCCAATCTCGCCTCCGCCTTCTCCGGGGATCATCTCGAAGAATGGCACGAACCTTGGGACTGGTTGCTCGTGCCCCCCTCGCGCGGTTGGCCTTGGTGGCCTGCGCCACCGCTGCGGGCGCCTTCCCCTCGTCCGACGTGACCTCCCAACCCTTGGCCGACACTTCGTCGCCTGATTTGCGGGCTTTTTCGAAGTCACGCGCGATCGCCTCCACGTCGGCAGTGGTGATCCCCTTGCCTGCTGAGATCAGGCCAACGGTGGGCAGCCCCGCAGTTGACGCCGCCATCCCGGCCCGCCACGGAAGATCGTCGAGGCCAGTCGTCCCGATGTACCGAGTGTCGAACTCGCGGGCCAGGGCAACGCCCCCGACCACGCTGGGCCGCACGACCTCGAGAATCCCAGCAACTGCGACGCCGATGACGAGCCCGAGAATGCCCCCGAGAATCAGGAGCGGCGCGATCGGGGTCGTGTCAGGCGAGCCGGGCACGCGGGCCTGGCTGATGATCGACGGCTTCGGTTCGGTGGCCTCGGTCGCGAGGATATTGGCTCGGTCTATCTGGAGAGCCGAGCTCTGCTGCAGGAGTAGAGGGCGTGACGTCGAGTCGGCACGAGCGATCTTGTTGCTGAGCCCATCTGATCTGGCGGTCGAGTTCGGCAATGAGTTGCTGGGCGCGACCGGTAGAAATGCTCAGCCGCGTCTGGATGATCTCCTGCGCGAGCGCATTTGCTATCGCGGCGGCGACCTTTGCATTCTGGTCGCTGACCGAGAGCTGAATGACACCGGATGTCCCGAGCGCCGAAACCGAGACGTGATGCTTCGCAACGTCGATCGGATCGCGCCCCGCAGCGGCTTGCCCGGCGAGCGCGCCCCGAACCTGGGACGGGCTGGTGGCGATCGCCCGTACCGTGTCCGCGATAGCCATCGATTCGGCGCTGGTTCGCGGGTCCGGCGCGTCGAGCACGAGCCGGGTCGTTGCCGTGAACGATGTGCCTCCCAGCGTACGCAGCGCTCCCGCTCCTACGCCTAGTGCAACGGCGATGGCAATGAGCAGCCAGTGCTGGACGAAGATCCGGCGAACAGCCTCGCTCAACTCCATGCCTGCCCCCGCGGGGCGACTCTCCTCGCCTGTCGTCATGACATCCCTTCCCGCACCGCCGCGGTAACCGCAGCAACGTCATCTTCGCTCATGTGCGGGTAGAGCGGAATCGTGACGATCCGCGTCGCGAGAGCGTCGGTTACAGGCAGAGGTCGCTCGGTGCGATGCGATCGATAGTACGTGAATTGGTGAATCGGCGGGTAGTGCACGCTGGTCTGGATGCCGTGGCCGGCAAGAGTCTCGGCGGAATCCGTCCCTCGGCCTATCCTCGGGAAGAAGGATCACTGCGAGGTGATGGGCCGGAGTCGCCTCCCCGTCGGGGGCGAAGGGCATACTGAGCCCCCCCACGCCTTCGAGCTCTGCCCGATACCGGGCCACGATGCGACCGCGCGCCGCGTTTCGCTCACGAAGGCGTGGCAGCTGCACGAGGCCCATCGCAGCGCGAAGCTCGTCGAGACGGTAGTTGAACCCCTGCGCGAGGACGTCGTAGGTGTGCGCGTGCCCCCGGTGACGATCCCACGTCAGCGTCGTCATGCCGTGTGACCGGAGGAGACGAATCCGCTCCGCGAGGTCGTCGTCGTCCGTGACGACCATGCCGCCCTCGCCGGTCGGCAGGTTCTTGTTCGAGAAGAAGCTGAAGCAGCCGACGTCACCGATTGCGCCGCAGGCACGACCGTGCAGGTCGGCGCCGACCGCGTGCGCCGCGTCCTCGATCACCGCGAGGTCGTGGCGTCTGGCGATTTCGAGAATGGCGTCCATACGACACGGATGGCCTCCGTAGTGCATGACGACGACTGCCCTCGTCGCGGGACCTGATGGCGGCCTCGACGTCGTCCGGATCGAGGTTGAGCCGATCCTCTCCTTCGATGTCGCAGAAGACGGGGGTCGCGCCGACGTGCCCGATCGTGTTGGCGGCAGCCACGAAGTTGAGCGAGGGAACGAGCACCTCGTCACCCGGACCGCACCCGACCGCGAGCAGGGCGAGATGCAGTGCCGACGTTCCGTTCGAGACGGCGAACGCAGCCTCTACTCCGCAGAAGGCAGCGAACTGCTCCTCGAAGGCGGCGACCCGGGGCCCATGCTCCACCACCCGGAGCGCACGACGTCGGCCACGGCATCCTCGATCTCCGCATCAACCAGAACGTCCGAGAGCGGGACGGCCCAGACAGGGTCACTCGTTTCGGCGGGCTGGGGCAGGAGCGCCTCGTGCGACGGGGTCGGGTGTGCGTGAACCGTCATTCAGCCCTCTCCACTAGTGACACAACCTCGTCTTGGACAGGGCCAACGGCAGCCCACGCTTCCGCCGCTGCCTCGTAGTCGTCTCGACGCCCGATGTCGAACCAGAGCCCATCGTGGCGATAGGCCCCGACGGATTCACCTCGGCGTAGGAGGGTCTGCACGAGATCGGGGACGTCGAACGGTCCGTTCCTTCGGGATGAAGTTCAGCGCCTCGGGCTCGAGCACGTAGATTCCCATGCTCACGGCCGACTTCATCTCGGGCTTCTCCACGTAGGCGCGGACCCGATCCGAGCTTCCATTGACGCCGAGCTCGAGAACACCGTAGTCAATCTTGATGGGCCGCTCGCGGGTGGCGATCGTGAGAATGTTCCCCTCGCGCCTGTGGTGTCGTACCAGCGCGTTGAAGTCGAGGGTCGTCAAGACGTCGCCGTTCATCACGACGAAGGTCGACTCGAGTCCGCTGACGAGGCGGAGCGGGCCGGCAGTCCCGAGAGCCTGTTCCTCCTGCACGTAGGTGATCCGCATGCCGTCGTCCGTTCGGTCACCGATGACGGCCTTGATCAGATGGGAGAGGTAGCCGACACAGAGCGTCACCGAGGTGATTCCGTGAGCGTTGAGCTGGCCGAGAACGATCTCGAGGATCGAGTTCTCCCCAATTGGCATCAGCGGCTTTGGGAGTATCGACGTATACGGCGCGAGACGTGTTCCGCGCCCGCCCGCGAGCACGACCGCGGTGAGGGCCTGATTCGACCGCACGGCCCGCGCGGACAGCGACTGCGCGAGATCGACGATCCCCTCGGTCATGCTTCCACCTTGGTCTGTTGCACTTCGACCTCCTGAGAAAGAGGGGGCCGGCGCCGCAGGCTGAGCTTGCCAGACTGAGTGTGGACGGCAACGTCACCTCGAAGGAGGATGGCGACGATCGTCCAGCTCATGATCCCGAGGTCCATCGTCAGTGAGTGGGAGCGGGCGTAGAGCGTGTCGAGAGTGACCTTGCGAGGTAGCAGACGGCCGACGTAGTCGCCGATGCGATCGTCGGAGTCGAGCAACTCGGACTCGCGAGCGAACGCGAGTTGAGACAGGCCCGTGATGCCAGGTCGCACCGACAGTATTTCCGGATGGTCGTCGCGCCAGAGCTCAACGAACACTGCGGCCTCAGGGCGTGGACCGACGAGACTCATCTCGCCCCTAAGAACGTTCCAGAGCTGCGGCAGCTCGTCGAGCTTTGAGCGGGCAAGAAGACGGCCGATCGCAGTGAATCGCTCATCCTCGGCTGCGGTGAGCGGCGGCCCGCCGGCTCCGTCGACCATCTTCCGGAACTTCAGCATGTGGAACTCGCGTCCCGATCTTCCAACACGACGACACGGAAAGAAGACGGGACCAGGGCTACTGACCTTGATCGCGACGGCAATCGCCGCGAAAAGCGGCAGCGTAAAGACGAGCACGACAGCCGCTACCAGCATGTCAAGCAACAGCTTCGCGCCGTCAGCGACACGACGCCGCGGACGCCAATCCCCTGATTCCACTTTCTGTTCCCCCTGAGAATCTGTTACTGCGAACTACGAGGCACTACGTGAAGAACGTGTGAAGAACACACAAGCCCATACTGTTTGAGACAGTCGCCCAGGCATACCCTACTTTGGTATAGGGATGCCCACTTTGGTACAGGGGTGCCGCACTTCGCAGGGCACCTACGCAGACCCAACCCGCCCTTGGTGAAGGTGTCAAGATCCGGTCGGTTGGTACGCGGGGCCTGGTGTGAGCCTCACAGAGCCCGGATCGCTCGGCTTCCGGAGCACCTGACAATCAAGTGCGGAGGACATTCGGTCGATCTTCTGTCGAAGCTTGAATGCACACGAGTATGATCACCACCGCATGACCTTTCGGCAGGACCGCCGTCACGAGTCTCCGCGGCGATAGGAGAGGACCTGCCGTATGAGAGAGCCACGACCATCCGTTACCGAAGTTGGTGGAGTCTCGCCCGACGTCCGCGGTGAGCATGGTCTCGCGCTGCCGGACGGCGGCCTGCCGGCCTTCCGACTGTCGGCAACGGCGGCTCCGCTCATGCCGCCATCCGATCCCACGCAGCCCCTTCATGCTTTCACCGTGGACGTCGAGGACTGGTACCAGTCCTGCGTCGACTACGACGCTCCAATCACGGAGCGGGTCGTCCGCAATGTCGATCGGGTTCTCGCCGTCTTGGACGCGTGCGACGTCAAGGGCACCTTCTTTGTTCAGGGCAAGGTCGCGGAGGCGTTCCCGCGGCTCGTTCGTTCACTGGTTGAGGAAGGCCACGAGGTGCAGTCGCACGGCTACAGCCACAGGCCGCTGTTCGGAATGGACGCGCGTGCGCTGCGCGACGAGCTCACCCGGGCGAAACAAACAGTCGAGGACGCGGCCGGGATCGCCGTGACGGCGTTCAGAGCCCAGGACTTCTCCGTCTGCGCGGGCAATCTCCAGGCCCTCGAGACGCTCGCGGAGACTGGCTTCGAGATCGACTCCTCGATCTTCCCAATGCGATCCCGTCACTACGGGATCGCCAAGTGGCCGCTCGCACCTCACCACCTCATAGGGGACGGGTTTCGGATACTCGAAGTACCCGTCGCCGTTTGGGGATTCGGACGAGGCCGGCTACCGGTCGCCGGAGGCGGTTACTTCCGACTGTTCCCGCACAGCATGATTCGAGCGGGGCTTCGGTCGATCGCCTCTGCCGGGCGCCCGGCGGTCGTCTACTGTCATCCGTACGAGTTCGATCCTGACGAGCTCGCCGGGTATGCCGATGTCTCAAGACGCCTACGCTTGACACAGGGAGCGGGTCGCCGCACGTTCGCAACGCGAATACGCTCCCTGCTGACATCGTTCTCGTTTGGCACCCTCGCAGATGTCCTCGAGACTTGGGGCGTGCGGTGAATACGGTGTACCTGACGACCGACGACCCGATCTACCTGCCGTCGTTCTTCGATCGCGTGCTGTCCCAGCGCCACGAGCCGACGAGCGTCTTCGTCGTACCACCGCTCTACGGAAGGCAGAGCACGGTCGGCGCGGCGTGGCGCTACCTGAGGACATTCGGTTGCCGCGCGGCCTGGGGGCTCGCGACCCGCGTCGTCGGTGCCAAGCTACGACGCCGGTCGATCGCCCGCGTTTGCGAGAAACACGACGTGCTCTGCGAGCCAATTCGGAATGTCAACGAGCCGGAGTTCCTCGAGCGCCTGCGACTGGCCCGCACCGAACTGATCGTCTCGGTGAGTTGTCCACAGATATTCGAGAAACCGCTGATCGACCTGCCACGAGCCGGGTGCCTCAACATCCACGGGTCGATACTTCCAGCGTACAGAGGAGTGATGCCGAGCTTCTGGATGCTTGCGAACGAGGAGCGGGAGGCGGGCGTCTCGATCTTCTTCGTCGATGAGGACATCGACGCCGGCGATCTTTGCGGTCAGGAGGTCTTTGAGATACGGCCCGCCGAAACCCTCGACGAGTTCGTCAGGCGATCCAAGGCAAAGGCGGCCGAGCTCCTTCTCGAGGTGCTGGGAAAGATCGACGAAGGGGTCGTGCAACGCACGCCCCTCGACCTTTCCGAGGGGTCGTACTACTCGTGGCCGAACAGGGAAGCAGTGCGCCTCTTCAGGCTCTCGGGCCACAATCTCTGGAGGTCGTAGCTCGATGTATGCATCCGACGAGCAGCTTTACACGTTGTAGATTTCGGGCTTGTACCGATCGATGGCGCCGGTCATCCAGTCGATCGTCCTCCGCAGGCCTTCCTCGAATGACACACGGGGACGCCAGTCGAGGAGACGCTCAGCCTTCGAGCAATCTGCCACGAGCCGCTCGACCTCGCTGTTTGCCGGACGCAGGCGTTCACTCGCGTCGATCACGGGGACGCTCTTGCCGAGCAGCGAGAGGATGAGGGCCGCCGTATCCCCGACCGAGATCTCGCCTCCGGTTCCGACGTTGAAGACCTCGCCCTCGATGCCCGGCTGCTCGGCGCAGCGCATCATGCCGCTGACCGTGTCCTCGACGAAGAGGAAGTCCCGCGTTGGAGTCGTCGAGCCGAGTTCCACCACGTCGCGCGTCAGTGCCTGCGTGATGATGGTGGGGATGACCGCGCGTGCGGTCTGGCGCGGTCCGTACGTATTGAACGGGCGCACGACGACCACCGGTGTTCCAAACGATTGCTGATAGCTCAGGGCCAGCTTGTCGGCTGCCACCTTCGTCGCTGCATACGGAGACTGCGCCTGCAGCGGGTGCTCCTCGCTGATCGGCACGGTTCGGGCCGTCCCGTAGACCTCGCTCGACGAGGTGTGGACAATGCGCGAAACGCCGGCCTGCCGACAGCCCTCGAGGATGTTGACCGTTCCTTCGATGTTCGCTGTCACGTACTCGCGCGGATGGCGGTAGGAGTATGGGATAGGGATCAGGGCGCCGAGGTGGAGCACGACATCGCACTTCTCGGTCGCACCACGCGCGGCCTCCGGATTCGCCAGATCACCGGTGAAGATCTCGACTTCCGACAACAGAGCAGGATCTGCGACCTCGAGCCACCCGTACTCGTTACGCGAGTTGTAGCGAACGAAAGCCCGTACAGACGCGCCCGCTCGAACGAGCGCTTCCGTCAGGTGACTTCCGATGAATCCCGCGGCGCCCGTCACGAGCACGCGCCGACCTACCCAGGTGTTCGATTGAGATGAAAGTGTGGCCATGAGGCAAGTCTCTCATTTCCTGGAGCGCGGGTCACGTTATAGTGCCCCCCGTGGGTCTCAGGGGAGTGGCGCCCGTCATGGTCGCGATCGGTCTCGCGGCGGTCGGAGCGTTTGCCGTGATAGCAACAGCCGCGGAGGATGGCAGCTCCGCACGGACCGACGCGCTCTCAGGGCAACCTGACGCCACCCGAACCCTGGCCGGCAGACCCAAGACCCCACTCCCGTACCGCTACATGATCTCGTCGTCCGGGAACGTCAAGCTCGTCGCCGCCAATGGTTTCAATGTGCTTGATGTTACGTCGCAGGCGTTGGCTGATTTGTTGCCGGCGGGAACGAGGGGTCTTGTGTGGGTGGGGGATTACGACAACACGAGTTGTTCGTGGGAGGTTTCCGATGCTGCGCTACGGAGCGAGCTGACGGCGGAGCCTGGTGACGCGAAGGTGGCGGGCTATTTCTTTTCCGACGAGCCCGATCCCCACGCCTGCCCGAACGCACCGGCCCAGCACAAGGCGAGGTCGGGCCTGATTCACCTGCTCGATCCGGGCAAGCCGACGGTGCTCCTGGCCGACTCGAACTCGGGGCAGGCGAGCCTCGACCAGATGCCGTTGTGGAAGGGCGCAGCCGACTATGTCGCGCTCGATCCCTATCCCTGCTACCAGCACAAGCCCTGCAACTACGCCTGGATCGACTCGATCATCAACGCCGCCGACAAGGCGGGGCTCTCCTACTGGGGGGTCGCGCAGGCGTTCAGCGACTCGACCTGGCGCTGGCCCACGAACGCCGAGCTGACCCACATGCTGTCCCAGTGGGCTGCCTCGCGCGAGTCCGGCTACATGACGTTCGCCTGGACCTGGGCCGGAAACAACCTCAGCAGCCAACCCGGCCTCCTCCGTGTTCTGAAGACGTTCAACGGCGCGTCCACCTCCACGTCGCCGACGGCAAGCCAGGCCACGGTACGCGTCGCGCCACAGGGCGGCGGTGGGTCGGCGCAGGAGGTCCACTACACACTCACGGGCCCGAACTCCGTCGCCTTTTCGTGGCAGGGATCGGCCACGACACTTCGCTTCGGCCTCAGCAAACGGTATTCCGCCTCCGTCGCGGCCCGGCGAGCCACGCCCACGCCGATCTCGTCACCGGGACCGTTCTGGGAGGCTCGGCTCGGGGCGCTGAAGGCGTCGACTCGATACCACTATTCGATCGGCGGGGGTCCCGACTTCATCTTCTCGACCGCACCGCGAGGACCGTTTCGGTTCGACGTGGAGGCCGACATCGGCGACTCCGGCAACTGGGATGCGGTCGGCCCAACCCAACGTCAAATCGCCCTCGACAAGCCCGCCCTCGTGCTCGCCGTCGGCGACCTGACCTACGCCAATGACACGAGCCAGGCTGCAGTCGATCAACACTACAACGACGTGATGGCGTGGAGTCGAACCGCCGCGTACATGCCGGCCTGGGGCAACCACGAATGGGACAAGTCGACGGACGACCTCAGGAACTACAAGGGCCGGTTCGTGATACCCCATGGCCAGGCCTCGGTGGGCGCACCCAGCCAGGGCTGTTGCGGCGAGGATTGGGGCTGGTTCGATGCCGGCGGAGTACGCTTCATCTCGTATCCTGAGCCCTACGACGGAGCGACGTGGCCCGACTGGAAAGCGAAGGCCACGGCGATATTTGCCGCGGCGCAGGCGTCACCCGCGATCAACTTCATCGTCACGTTCGGACACCGGCCGGCCTACTCGACCGGTTACCACGATGGCGACCCGGAGTTGGCGGCAATCCTCGGCTCCCTCGGAAACCGTTTCTCGAAATACGTCCTCAACTTCAACGGGCACTCACACGACTACGAGCGGTTCCGTCCCATCGATCGTGTCACTCACATCACCGCGGCGGGTGGTGGGTCGTCTCTCGAGTTGCCCTGGTCAGGCAGCGACGGTCGCACGGCCTACCGGGCGATGCACCTCGAGCACGTCCGCGTCGATGTGAGCCCAGACGCGCTTCGGATTCAGGCGATCTGCGGGCCCTCTTCAAAGGGTGAACTGAGCACCTGCCGCGTTGGTGACGTCATCGACTCCGTCACGATCGCGCGGCCGAAACCGTAGCCCTGGAGTCGGCTCCTCCTTGAAGTACCTCGGCGTCACTGGAGATAGAACTCCAGAGCGCCCCGGTCGGCATAGGGCGGATTTCCCACTCCGGTGTTCGGGATGCCGGGATCGTCACGACGGAGGCGGCCCTCGCGGTCTCGCGCCGGTTGGCCGGGAGCTCCGCAGTCCGCTGAGTCGATGCCTGGAGACACGGAGGTGAGGTGGTAGTCGCCGGTTTGCACGTTTGCCCAAGCGGGATCGGCGGCTATCCCGTTGGCTTCCTGACCTGTCGCGGTCCGGAGGTCGAGCAGAGACCTGAACTTCGACGTGCCCCAGACGGCGAGATAGGCCGAAGCTGCTGAAGTGCTGGAGCTCGTCAGGTACAGCTGGTCAAAGTTCATCTTCGTGCCGTCAGCCGAAGTGGCGTCCACGCTGATGTTTCCCTTCGTACGTCGGCTTTGGACTCCGTTGTCGACGGCGATGTTGTTCTCGATCAGCGCGCCGCTCGAACCGCCCTCCGCGTTGATGCCTGCGGTCACGTTGCCGCGAACGGTGTTGGAGAGAATGCGTGGCCCGGGTGACTTGTAGACGTCGATGCCGTGGTCGCCGTTGTCGTAGGTGATGTTGTTCGAGACGACAGCGTCGTCCGAGCCCACGTGGATCTCGATACCCGAGTCCTCGTTGTCATGGCTCACGTTGCCCGTCACCACGTTATTCGGCGCACCGTAGAGGCGGATGCCCGCAGCCGCGCGGACGTAGCCACGCGCATTGTCGTAGATGCGGTTCGACTCGATGACGTTCCGGGTCGCACCGTTCGTCAGTGCGATCCCAGCATCGCTATTGCGATTGGCGACGTTTCCCAGCACCAACGAGTCACTGACATCGCTCAGGTAGATCCCGTATGCGGTCATTGCCGACGCCCGGATCCCCGCCTGGCTGACTCGATTGCGGGAGAGCGTGATGTGAGACGCGTCGAGAACGGCAATCCCGTAGCTGCGTGTCCTGCTCACGTTGAACCCGGTGACCGTGACCCAACTGACGTTCGAGAGATAGAAGCCGTTTCCACCGCCGCTGAGCGTCACATTCCCCCCAGGCGCCGCGAGAAACAGAACCGGTGCGCGCCGCGTCCCCGACCTGTGAATTGCAACCCTCTCTCGATAGTTGCCGGCAGCGACGAGCACGGTCTGACCCGGGGACACCGCGAGAGCGGCAGCACCTATGCTGCAGAACGGTCGGTTGCCGACCCGCGTCTTCGCATCGGAACAACGGGCGTCGGCCCGATCGACCCGCAGGATCGACTTGCCCGGAGCAGTCGAAACAGCCGGGCACACCCCCAGAGCGAGCGTCACGAAGAACGCCACGGCCATCCGCATGCCCACGCGGTCATCCTAGAGTGAGGCTGAAGGCGGTTGCAAGAGACGACTCCACGAGGCGCGAAGCGCTTCGGATAGCCGATCAGGATCTCTGTGGCGGCCACAGCGCTGTTCTTCGCAGCGCTCCGCTAGGGCGATAACTGCTGCCAGTCGCGCGATTCGTCTCTGCGCACACTCGCCGATCCGGTGTCGGGACACCCGGCGCCGTCGACGCCGCCCGTGTTGAGCACCCGCTGCGAGTCGACGAAGTTCACGGTCACGCCTCCGCTGACCGTGACGTGGATAACGGGGATCGTGCTCTGGACCTGAGTTAGGCACAGAGCAGGATCGCAGCCGTAGCACCCCGCTGAATTGCCGAGGTCGGATCCGTCGAAGTTCTCGAACGCCGTCTGGCTGAGGATCAAGCTCTGACCTGCAGGGACCGTGTTCGTGCCCCACAGCGCGTAGTGGTCGGAGCCGATGTCGACTGTGACAACGACGTTAGTCAGTGGAGCCCCACTCAGGTTATCGACCCGGACTGCGCTCGAGTCCCAGCCCCCGCTGCTGGAATCGGGCGTCCCGACGAACACGGTATTGGCCGATCCCTGCCACGGGTTCGGTTTCGGCTGGGGGAAGGCAGCGTGGTGCGTGTCGTAGTACCCGGCGTAGACCGCGAAGGCAGCCCCAGTAGCCGTCACCGTGAACACGGTCGCGTTCGTCGACTGGCCACCCGGCGTCGTCACCACGATCGGGCCACTCACCGCACCCACCGGCACCGTCGCCGTCACCTGCGTCGACGAACCAACCGTGAAACTCGTCGCCGCCGTCCCACCAAACCTGACCGCCGACGCACCCGACAAATTCGTGCCCGTGATCACCACCGACGACCCCACCACACCCGACGTCGGCGCAAACGACGACACCGTCGGCAACGGCGGCGGCGCCACCGTCACCGTGAACACGGTCGCGTTCGTCGACTGGCCACCCGGCGTCGTCACCACGATCGGGCCACTCACCGCACCCACCGGCACCGTCGCCGTCACCTGCGTCGACGAACCAACCGTGAAACTCGTCGCCGCCGTCCCACCAAACCTGACCGCCGACGCACCCGACAAATTCGTGCCCGTGATCACCACCGACGACCCCACCACACCCGACGTCGGCGCAAACGACGACACCGTCGGCAACGGCGGCGGCGCCACCGTCACCGTGAACACGGTCGCGTTCGTCGACTGGCCACCCGGCGTCGTCACCACGATCGGGCCACTCACCGCACCCACCGGCACCGTCGCCGTCACCTGCGTCGACGAACCAACCGTGAAACTCGTCGCCGCCGTCCCACCAAACCTGACCGCCGACGCACCCGACAAATTCGTGCCCGTGATCACCACCGACGACCCCACCACACCCGACGTCGGCGCAAACGACGACACCGTCGGCAACGGCGGCGGCGCCACCGTCACCGTGAACACGGTCGCGTTCGTCGACTGGCCACCCGGCGTCGTCACCACGATCGGGCCACTCACCGCACCCACCGGCACCGTCGCCGTCACCTGCGTCGACGAACCAACCGTGAAACTCGTCGCCGCCGTCCCACCAAACCTGACCGCCGACGCACCCGACAAATTCGTGCCCGTGATCACCACCGACGACCCCACCACACCCGACGTCGGCGCAAACGACGACACCGTCGGCAACGGCGGCGGCGCCGTCACCGTGAACACGGTCGCGTTCGTCGACTGGCCACCCGGCGTCGTCACCACGATCGGGCCACTCACCGCACCCACCGGCACCGTCGCCGTCACCTGCGTCGACGAACCAACCGTGAAACTCGTCGCCGCCGTCCCACCAAACCTGACCGCCGACGCACCCGACAAATTCGTGCCCGTGATCACCACCGACGACCCCACCACACCCGACGTCGGCGCAAACGACGACACCGTCGGCAACGGCGGCGGCGCCGTCACCGTGAACACGGTCGCGTTCGTCGACTGGCCACCCGGCGTCGTCACCACGATCGGGCCACTCACCGCACCCACCGGCACCGTCGCCGTCACCTGCGTCGACGAACCAACCGTGAAACTCGTCGCCGCCGTCCCACCAAACCTGACCGCCGACGCACCCGACAAATTCGTGCCCGTGATCACCACCGACGACCCCACCACACCCGACGTCGGCGCAAACGACGACACCGTCGGCAACGGCGGCGGCGCCGTCACCGTGAACACGGTCGCGTTCGTCGACTGGCCACCCGGCGTCGTCACCACGATCGGGCCACTCACCGCACCCACCGGCACCGTCGCCGTCACCTGCGTCGACGAACCAACCGTGAAACTCGTCGCCGCCGTCCCACCAAACCTGACCGCCGACGCACCCGACAAATTCGTGCCCGTGATCACCACCGACGACCCCACCACACCCGACGTCGGCGCAAACGACGACACCGTCGGCAACGGCGGCGGCGCCGTCACCGTGAACACGGTCGCGTTCGTCGACTGGCCACCCGGCGTCGTCACCACGATCGGGCCACTCACCGCACCCACCGGCACCGTCGCCGTCACCTGCGTCGACGAACCAACCGTGAAACTCGTCGCCGCCGTCCCACCAAACCTGACCGCCGACGCACCCGACAAATTCGTGCCCGTGATCACCACCGACGACCCCACCACACCCGACGTCGGCGCAAACGACGACACCGTCGGCAACGGCGGCGGCGCCCCCGTCACGACCGAGGCGTCGTCTGCGTAGAAGGCGGTGCCCGGGGCGGCGGGCGTCACATATGCCTGAAAGTCCAGGGTCGACCCGGGCGTCACGATGGTGTATTCGACCGTTACCAGCTGCCACGTTGTCGACAACGTCACCTGCTTGAGGCCGGTCCCCTTGAGTGTGCTGCCGCTGTACTCGCGGAGCTTCAGCTTGAACACACCCCCCGACGTGTCCGACCGCACCCAGATGCTCCCCGTGTAGGTCCCTGCCGACGTCGTCGTCACCCAGTTCGGCGAATCCTGCAACACCGCATACGTGACCGCTTGCGACCCCGTATTCGACACCTTCGCTGCCCAGCTGCCCGAGTGTCCGCCCGCCACCCGCGCCAGCACGATGTTGGCGCTCGAGCCTGACGTGTTCCAGCCCGACGTGTTCGTTTCGAAACCCGGGTTCCCGACGAGCTCCGGTCCGACGCCCGTGGCCGGCGCCGTCCAGAACACACCCCCTGCAACAGCGATCGCAGTTAGCACAGAGGCCGCACCGAGGAAAGCGGAACCCAGCTTCACGGCTCCCTATGCTATGCCACCGAGCGGTCACACCGATCCAGTCGGCTCAGCGGGCGGATCTCCCCGTTCGATCGCACCGACAGGCGAGGAAGCGATCAGCCGCACTTACGTCTTCGAGTACCCGGCCATCCTCCTCTGCCGAGCGATCCGGTTTGCGGTGCTAGACCGAGAGCCTCTCGACGACCGGTCCCACCGAGACGACGTGCCGCTTGAACTTCAGCTCGGAATCGGTCAGGCCTGCGGCGACGCCCACGAGCTGCGAGAGATGGAGAATCGGCATCGCGAAGTCGCGACCGGTCTGCTTCTTCAGCTTCGACTGCCACGCGTCGAGCGAGAGGTGGCAGAGCGGGCACGGGGTCACCATCGCGTCCGCGCCGGCCTCGAGCGCCTGCTCGATCGGCTGGATCAGCTCGGCAAGGGCGGTCTCCTCGCGCGCCTGGATGATCGGGAAGCCGCAGCACTTGAGCTTGGCCGGGTAGTCGATCGCAACACCGCCGCACGCCTCGATGATCCGTTCGAGTGAGCTCGGCTTGTCGGGATCCTCGAAGCCCATCAGCTTCGACGGCCTCAGGATCTGGCAGCCGTAGAACGGCGCCACCTTCAGGCCCTTGAGACCCTTGTGCGCCACCGTCTGCAGCTTGTCGAACGACTCGCCGGCGATCAGCCAGAGGAAGTGCTTCACCTCGACGGTGCCCATGTACGGCGTCACTCCGACCTTCTCGAGATTGTCGTTGACGCGCTGGCGGAGATCCTCGTCGATCTTGAGCTGGTAGTTCGCCTGGCGGAGATTGAGCGTGCAGACGTTGCACACCGTCATCAGCGTGTCGCAGCCGGTCGCCTCGGCGTAGGCGAGGATGCGCGCGTTCAGGTGCAGCGAGTAGTCGGGCTCCGCCTCGTGGATGTCGCCCGCACCGCAGCAGGTGACCGCCTCGAGCTCGATCAGCTCGTAGCCGACCTTCGGCGCCAGGGCGCGCGTCGAGATGTCGAGCTCCTTCGCCGAGAGCGAGGCCAGGCAACCCTTGTAGTAGGCGAGCTTCTTCATGGAGTGGTCCCTTCGGATTCTTCACGTTCGGACGGCAGGAATGGGCGTGGCGCAGAGTCGGCCTCGTCATAGGGATGGCGACCTTCCGAGGCCTCGTGATGCGACTCGATGCGGCCGAGAGCCTTCTCGCCCTGGACTATCCCGGCGGCGCCGTCTCGGCCCTGCGTCTTGACGAGGTCGAACAACGCACGCGACTCGTGGATCTCGGCTGCGACGTGCGGCGGAAACGGCGGCGGCACCTTTCCCTTCACCGCCAGGCCCATCGCGAACTTCATCTCCTTCACGGAGGCGAGGATGCCCTGCGTCTTCGGGACGAGCTCCGTCTCGCGCAGCCAACCCGTCGTCTTCGCCGAGGTGACGAACCACTTCGCGTGCTTTGCGCCCATGTCGCGGTCGATCCCGTTCGCCATCGCCTCGGCGCCGAGCTTCGCGATCGCGTCGCGCGGATCGACGCCCTTCGGGCAGCGCTCGGTGCAGAAGTAACACCGGGTGCAATCCCAGAGGCCGTGGGGCTCGGAGTACTTCTCGAGCCGCTCGATCGTGGCGCCGTCGCGCGGGTCGCCGACGAACCGCATGCCCTTCGCGAGCGCCGCCGGACCGAGGAAGTCGGGGTCCGACTCGAGCGAGTTGCATTCCGAGACGCAGCAGCCGCAGTTGATGCAGAGCGACTCCTTGTGGATCACGTCCATCTGCGGCTGCGGGACGATGTTCTCGAGCTCCTGCGCCTGGTCGTAGCGCGGCTGCAGGTACGGGTCGACGGCTCGCATCTTCTGCCAGAACGGATCCATGTCGACCACGAGGTCCTTGACGATCGGCAGGTTGCCCATCGCGGAGATCACGGGCACCCGGCCTTCCTGCGCGATGTCGTACATGCGCACCTTGCACGCGAGCACCGCGCCGCCGTCCATGCGCATGCCGCAGGAGCCGCAGATCATCATGCGGCAGCTCTTGCGGTAGGCAAGCGATCCGTCCTGCTTGTCCTTGACGAGGTCGAGGCAGTCGAGCAGAGTCGCTTCCTCGGGGGCGTCCACCTCGTACTCCCTGAGTGCACGCTCGCCTGTCTTCGAGTCGTACCGCCAGATCTTCAGCCCAACCTGCATAGCTCTAGTACGTCCTCTCCATCGGCTCCCACTTCGTCATCCGGACCTCGCGGTACGAGAGCTCAGGCCCGTCGCCGTTCCAGTGTGAGATCGAGTGCTTGAGGAAGTTCTCGTCGTCTCGATCGGGGAAATCGTAGGGCCGCGAGTGGGCGCCGCGGCTTTCGGTGCGCGCCATGCCCGCCTGGAGCATGCACGCGGCGACGTCGAGCAGGTAGCCGAGCTCGATCGCCTGCGTGAGGTCGCTGTTGAACACCTCGCCCTTGTCCTCGATCACGACGCCGCGGTCGTAGCGCTCTCGCAACCCCGCGATGATGTCGACCTGGGCCTCCATCTTCTCCGAACGGCGGAAGACACCGAAGTTGTCGAGCATCGACTGACCCAGCTCGTCGCGGATCGCCCAGGGCCGTTCGCCTTCGGTCGTGGTGAGGAGCGACTTGACCCAGGTCTCGGCATCGGCGCGCGCCGCCTCGCCGCCGTTGCCCGCGGAGGCATCAGCGCCGAGCGCATACTCGGCAGCCGCCTTCCCTGAGCGACGACCGAAGGTGATCGTCTCCATCAGCGAGTTGCCGCCGAGGCGGTTGGCGCCGTGCACGGACACGCAGGCGACCTCGCCGGAGGCGTACAGGCCCTCGACCTCGGTGAGCCCCCAGTTGTCGGTCTCGACGCCGCCCATGTGGTAGTGGGCGCCCGGGCGAACGGGGATCGGGGCGTAGATCGGGTCGACGCCCGCATAGGTCATCGCGAGCTCTCGCGAGCCCGGCAGCTTGGTGAGGATCTTCTCGGGGCCGAGGTGACGGAGGTCGAGGTAGACCGAGCCGTTGACGCCGCGACCGGCTTCGATCTCGGTCGTCTCCGAGCGCGAGACGACGTCGCGCGAGGCGAGCTCGAGAGCATTCGGGGCATAGCGCTGCATGAAGCGCTCGCCCTCCTTGTTGATCAGGTAGCCGCCCTCACCCCGACAGCCCTCGGTGATCAGGATCCCGCTCGGATACATCGTCGTCGGGTGGAACTGCATGAACTCGATGTCCTTCAGCGGCAGACCCTCGCGCAGCGCCATCGCCATACCGTCGCCGGTGCACGCGTAGGCGTTCGTGGTCGCGCGGTAGAGGCGGCCGACCCCGCCCGTGGCGAGGATCACCGACGTGCCGGTGACGAGCTTGACGCCCCCGTTCATCAGATCCCAGGAGATGACGCCTCTGCAACGACCGTCCTCGATCACGAGGCGGAAGGCGAAATACTCCTCGTAGACGACCAACCCTTCGGCCATCCGCCGTTGCAGCTGTTCGTAGAGCACCTGGATCAGCACGTGGCCGGTGATGTCGGCCGCATAGACGGTGCGCGGCGACCCGGCGGCGCCGAACGGACGCTGGTCGAGGCGGCCTTCGCTGTTGCGCGAGAACACGGCGCCCCAGTGCTCGAGCTGGTAGATGTCGCCCGGGGCCTCGCTCGTCAGGATCTCGATCGCGTCCTGGTCGCCGAGGTAGTCGGAGCCCTTGACCGTGTCGAAGGCGTGCTTCTCGGGGCTGTCCTCTGCCGTGTTGCCGAGCGCCGCGTTGATGCCTCCCTCAGCAGCGCCCGAGTGGCTCCGCGTCGGGTGCAGCTTCGAGATCACGGCGACCTTCGCGCCCCGGTCGTGTGCTTCGATGGCTGCACGCATGCCGGCGCACCCGGCGCCGACGACGAGGACGTCGTAGGAAGGCTCCATCGCGTCGGAACCTACCGAATCATCCGTCAGACCCGCTCATTCAACCGGGGCGGGGCCCGGCCGCGCTCACGGCCGGTCCGGCGTCGTCTGCGAACTTCTCGAAGTTCGCGGCGAACATCCCGGCGAGCTCTGCTGCCTTCGTGTCGTAGGCGGCGGGGTCGTGCCATGTCGATCTGGGATCGAGGAGCGACTGCTCGACACCTGGGACTTCGACCGGGACGTCGAAGCCGAAGGTGTCGTCGACGCGGTAGTCGACGTCGTCGAGCTCGCCGGAAAGGGCGGCGTGGAGGAGTCGGCGGGTCGCCTGGATCGGCATCCGGTGCCCCTCGCCGTAGGGACCACCCGTCCAGCCGGTATTCACGAGCCACACGGCAGCCTCGTGCTGGTCGAGCTTCTCGCCGAGCATCCGTGCGTAGACGACCGGGGGCTGGGGCAGGAACGGAGCCCCAAAACAGGTCGAGAACGTGGGCTGCGGCTCCTGAACGCCTATCTCGGTGCCGGCGAGCTTGGCGGTGAACCCGGAGAGGAAGTAGAAGAGCGCCTGCTCGCGCGTCAGCCGGGCGATCGGAGGCAGGATCCCGAAGGCGTCCGCTGCCAGCATCACGACCGCCGTCGGGTGCCCCGCCATCTTCGTCGGCAGCGCGTTCGAGATCCGCTCGAGCTTGTAGGCAGCGCGCGTGTTCTCGGTCTTCGATTCGTCGTTGAGGTCGATCGCGCCGCGCTCGTCGACCACGACGTTCTCGAGCACTGTTCCGAACATCCGTGTCGTCTGGAAGATCTCAGGCTCCGCCTCGGCCGAGAGCCTGATCACCTTGGCGTAACAGCCGCCCTCGATGTTGAAGATGCCGCTCCTGCCCCAGCCGTGCTCGTCGTCGCCGATCAACGACCGCTCCGGGTCAGCAGACAGCGTCGTCTTCCCCGTCCCCGAGAGCCCGAAGAAGATCGCCACTTTGCCGTCGTCACCGACGTTCGCTGAACAGTGCATCGGCAGCACGCCCTCGAGCGGCAAACGGTCGTTCATCACCGTGAAGATGGCCTTCTTGATTTCGCCCGCATAGAACGTGCCTCCGATCAGCACCTCACCACGGGTCGGATGCAGAACGACGAACGTGCCCGAGCGCGTCCCGTCGACCTCCGGGTCGGCCTCGACGGCCGGAGCGTGAAAGATGACGACATCGGGGACGAGCGAATGCCGCTCGTCGGCGGTCGGCGTGATGAACATCGTCTTCGCGAACAGCGCGTGATACGGGCTACCGGTGATCACGCGCACAACCGCACGGTGGGCCGCTCCGGCGAAGGCATCGACGACGTAGAGCGTGTCCAGACCACCCAGGTGGTCGACGACGCGTTCACGCAGCCCGGCGAAGCTCGCCTCCGCAAGCGGCTGGTTGACCTCTCCCCACCAGATCCGCTCCCGCGAGCCCGCCTCGTCTACGACGAACTTGTCCTTCGGTGAACGACCGGTGTGCTTGCCGGTGTCGACGACGAGCGGGCCGCCATGGGCGAGGACACCATCTCCGCGCCTCAGCGCGTCCGTGTACAACTGCGCCGTCGACGGCGCCCACAGAACAGTCCCGCCGAAATCGATCCCGTGGTCGGCGAGGCGGACACTGGCCTCGGTCAGGGATGTCGTCACTGGTGTGTCTCGCGGTAGATGACGCTGCTCAAGGGTCGGTGCAAGGGGATGGCGGAGGTCAGGAAAGTCCCGCCACTGCGGACTCTACATCCGCATCCCGGGCGACAAGCTCCGCATACCGCCGCCCGGAGCCGAGCAGGTCGTCGTGCGTCCCCGACTCTGCCACCTCGCCCCGGTCGAGCACGACGATCTGCTCCGCATCCCGGACGGTGGAGAGGCGATGGGCAATCGCGATCGTGGTGCGGCCCTCGGCGAGCCGTTCGAGTGCCTCCTGGACGAGCCGCTCCGTCTGCGTGTCGAGTGCCGAGGTTGCCTCGTCGAGGACAAGGATCGGCGGGTTCCGCAGGATCGTGCGCGCGATCGCCATACGCTGCTTCTCACCGCCCGAGAAGCGGTAGCCGCGCTCGCCGACGACCGTGTCGTACCCGTCCGGGAGCGATGCGATCAACTCGTGGATCTGCGCCGCGCGCGCCGCGTCCTCGACCTCGTCGTCGCTCGCCTCCGGCTTGGCGAAGCGGAGGTTCTCCCGGACCGTCGAGTGGAAGAGATAGGTCTCCTGCGAGACGACACCGACCGCCGCAGCGAGCGAGGCGAAGGTCAGCTCGCGCACATCGATGCCGTCGATCGAGACGGTTCCCTCGGTGGCGTCGTAGAGGCGCGCCACGAGATAGCCACACGTCGTCTTGCCCGAGCCTGTCTCCCCCACGAGCGCAGTCTTCGTTCCCGCCGGAACCGCGAACGAGACGTCCTTCAACGTCCACGCGTCGTGGTCGTAGCGGAAGCAGACCCGGTCGAAGCTCACGTCGCCGCGTGGATCCTCGAGCGTGCGCGTGCCTTCGACGATGTCGATCGGCTGATCGAGGTAGTCGAAGATACGGTCGAACAGCGCCAACGAGCTCTGCACCTCGAGCTGCACGCCGAGCAGGCTGCCGATCGGGAAGAACAGCCTGGTCTGCAGCATCGTGAAGGAGACGAGGGTGCCGATCGTGATCGCGGCCGCGCCTCGGGCCTGCGACCAGCCGGCGAACCAGTAGACGAGGGCGGGCATGACGGCGAACGTCATCTGGATCGCCGCCATCATCCAACGGCCGGTCATCCGGCTCCGCACCTCGAGGTCGGCGAGACGCCTGGACTCCTCCGAGAACCGCTGCGCCAGGTCGTCCGAGCGTCCCATCGTCTTGCCGAGCAAGATCCCCGAGACCGACAGCGACTCCTGCACGATCGAGGAGACGTCGGCCAGCGACACCTGCCGCTGCGCGGTCACCTTCTTGCGCTGATCGCCGACGCGCTTCGTCAGCCAGACGAACAGCGGCAGCAGGATCAGTGCGAAGACCGCGAGCCGCCAGTCGAGGAGGATCATCGCGACGACGGTCGCGATCACGGTCGTCACGTTCGAGAGCACCGACGTCGCCGTGGAGGTGACGACCGTGTCGATGCCGCCGATGTCGTTGGCGATCCGGCTCTGCACGTCGCCCGTGCGAGTGCGTGTGAAGAACGCGAGTGAGAGGCGCTGGAGGTGGCGGTAGACCGAATCGCGCAGGTCGTGCATGACCGCCTGGCCGACGCGGTTCGAGAGCAGCGTCTGGTAGACCCCGATCGCTCCGGTGACGATCGGGATCAGGATCATCCCGGCGACGAGCGCCGTCAGGAGCCGGACGTCGTTCTCGGGGATCGCGGTGTCGAGAACGCCCTTGAGCAGGAACGCCGGGATCACGCCGAGCGCGGCGGAGAAGATGATCAGCGCGAAGACGACCGCGAGCTGGGGGCGGTAGGCGCGGAAGAGCGGGAAGATGCGCCGGAGGTTCGCCTTCCGGATCGCGGGATCGGCCGGCCGCTGCGGCGGCTCGGTCGAGCCGTTCGGTCCGAATCGGCGTCCAGGCATCTGCCTAGAGTGCCTGCCTGCGCTCAGTCGCGGTCGAGCGCGATTCGGAGCGCGTCATTTCGGCGAGCCCGAGAGAGCCATGGAAGGAGCCGCAGGGAAGGCCAGCGACCCGCGGAGGCGAATCCGGCGAGGTGGAGACAGTGGAGACAGCCGCCGAAGTCGATCGGTTTCTCGCGAGCCCTGCACTCTCCGAGGCGACGCGTCGCGCCTATGCCGCCGACCTCGCCGATTTCGGGAGCTGGCTCCAGCGCAGTGAGCTGACCCTGAACGACGTCGACGTCCAGGCGCTCGCGGAATACACGGTCGAGCTCGGCCGCAGCCGCCGGCGGCTTGCTCCGTCCACGGTCGCGCGGCGCCTTGCCGCGGTGCGATCGCTGCTCCGGTTCAGCCTCGGCCCGGCTCGCGTGCCCGAGATCGCGGTGCCGCCCCGTCGGCGGCGGCGCCTGCCTGACGCGCCGAAGCTCGCAGACGTCGAGGCGCTGATCGCGACGGTGGACGGCGACGACCCGCTTGCGATCCGCAACACGGCGATGCTCGAGCTGACGTACTCCTGCGGACTGCGAAGCGCCGAGGTGGTAGGTCTCCACCTCGCCGACGTCGACTTCGAGCAGGAGGCTGTGCACGTACTCGGCAAGGGCGGCAAAGAGCGCGTCGTTCCCCTCGGCGACCGGGCGGCCCTCGCGGTCGCGACCTATCTCCGCAAGGCTCGGCCGGAGCTGGCGCGCGACGCCAACGATGCTCTGTTCATCTCGGTCCGTGGCCGCGCGCTCGACACGTCCGTGCTGCGTCGGCTGATACAGAACCCCCACCGGCTCCGTCACGCCTACGCCACGCACCTGCTCGAGGGAGGTGCCGACCTGCGCACGATCCAGGAGCTGCTCGGGCACGCCTCGCTCTCGACGACACAGATCTACAGTCACGTCGACGCTCGCCGGCTGCGGCGGGTCTACGACAACAGTCACCCGCGGTCGTAGCGGGCGCAGGAGCGGCGGTCGGGGCGCCGAATCGGGTCCAGCCCCATGACGCCGGCCACCGCCCATCCCCCCGATCCCGACGTAGAGCGCTTCCTGCTGGTGCTCGGCGCGCAGCGCTCGCCTCGAACAGTGGACGCCTACCGCCGCGACCTCGCGGCGGCAGCACGATTTCTCGAGCGGCCGATCGGCACCGCGACGACCAGCGATCTCGACAGGTGGGTCGCGCAGATGCGAGCAACCGGCCTCGCGCCTTCGACGATCGCGCGGCGAGTCGCTGCCGTTCGATCGTACTTCCGCCACCAGCAACTGCTCGGCTCTCGCGCCGACAACCCGGCCGCCGAGGTCGCGACCCCGCGTCGCATCCGGACGCTGCCGCGCACACTGTCCGCCTCCGAATCGGAGCGCCTGATCGAGGCCGCCAACGGAGTGACACCGCGCGCATTGCGCGACCGCGCGCTCGTCGAGCTGATGTACGGGGCCGGTCTTCGTGTCTCCGAAGCCGTCGGGCTCGCTCGGACGTCGGTCGACATCGACGCCCGAATCGTGCGCGTGATCGGCAAGGGCGACAAGGAGCGGATCGTGCCGCTCGGGCGGCCCGCCGCCGAGTCGGTTCGCCGCTACCTGGCGCTCGGCAGGCCTCACCTCGATATTCGGCATCGGCCCGATCTGTTCCTGAACGCGCGCGGCGGAGCGCTGACCCGGGCGGGCGCGTTCCTGATCCTGCGCAAGATCGCCGAGAAGGCGGGGCTCGAGCCCGGCCGCGTGCACCCCCACCTGCTCCGCCACTCGTTCGCGACCCATCTCCTCGAGGGCGGCGCCGACCTGCGATCCGTCCAGGAGATGCTCGGCCACGCCGATCTCTCGACGACAGAGCGCTACACGCACGTCTCCGATCGCCGCCGCCGCGAGACGTACTTCGCAGCGCATCCTCACGCCGTGAGCAAGGGCGGGACAAAGACGCATCTCGCGCCCTCCCTCGCGCCATCTCCATCGCCTGCTTCGCGTGATCCTGAAGTTGGAACCTACGGTTCGGGGAGACCTTCCTCGTAGGACGATCGGCTGGTCTCGCGGGGGCGCCGCTAGCCGTCGGCCGCGGCGTCAACCAGCGCGATCGCCTCCGCGACAACGTCCTCTGCCGCTCCGACGAGCGTCACGTGGCCTATCTTGCGCCCTCGGCGCGGCTCCTTGCCGTAGAGGTGGACATGCGCTCCCGGTAGGACGCCGAGCCGGTCGAGGGATGGGATCGCCGCCGATCAGGTTCACCATCACCGCGTCGGCGGTCGCCTCGGTCGACCCGAGCGGCAGACCCAGGATCGCCCGTAGGTGGTTCTCGAACTGGCTCGTGACGGCGCCGTCGATCGTCCAGTGGCCCGAGTTGTGGACGCGCGGCGCGAACTCGTTCGCGAGCAGCCTGCCGTCGACCTCGAACAGCTCGAGCGCCAGCACGCCGACGTAGCCGAGCTCGTCGAGGAGCCGTCCAGCGAGCTCCTCGCCCTCGGCCTGGGGCGCCCCGGCCGCCGGTGCCCGCGAGACTCGGAGGATGCCGTCTCGGTGCACGTTCTCCGTCAGCGGCCAGAAGCACGTCTCGCCGTCTCGGCCACGGACGGCGACGATCGACAGCTCACGGTCGAACGCGACGATCTCCTCGGCCACTTCGTGCTCGCCGATCGACCCGTCGACCTCGACCCGCCGCTGGCCCTTGCCGTCGTAGCCGAGCCGCCGCGACTTGACGAGCGCGGGAAGCCCCGTCTCCGCGAGGGAGCCGAAACGCGCCGTCGGGATCCCGAGCCGCCGGAACATCTCCTTCTCGACGAGCCGGTCCTGCCCGAGCTCGAGCGCGAGCGGCGACGGGAGCGGCGTCAGCGATCGCACCGCCTCGACCGGCACGTTCTCGAACTCGTAGGTGACGACCGCTGCGCCGTCGGCGAGTCGCTGCGAGCGATGCCGGGTCGTCGTAGCCGCCCACGACGAGCTCTCCCACGGCCGCGGCACACGCATCCGGCGACGGGTCGAGGAAGCGGAACCGGAGCCCGAGCGGGATGCCTGCCTGCCCGAGCATGCGGCCGAGCTGCCCGCCGCCGATGCAGGCGACGAGCGTCACGCAGCCGGGTCGGGCGCGTCGAGCACGGACTGCGTCTGCGCCTGCCTGAACGCGGCCAGGCGCTCGCGGATCGCCGCGTCCGACCGCGCCAGGATCGCCGCGGCGAGCAAGCGCTGCGTTGATCGCTCCGGCACGGCCGATCGCGAGCGTGCCCACCGGCACGCCCGCCGGCATCTGCACGATCGAGAGCAGCGAGTCCATCCCCTTCAGCGTCTTCGACTCGACCGGGACGCCGAGCACGGGCAGCGCCGTCTTCGCGGCAGCCATGCCGGGCAGGTGCGCCGCACCGCCGGCACCGGCGATCAGCACCTGCAGGCCGCGCGCCTCGGCGCTCTCCGCGTACTCGAAGAGAAGGTCAGGCGTGCGGTGCGCCGAGACGACCTGCTGCTCGAAGGGAATCTGCAGCGACTCCAGGGTCTCCGCCGCGTGGCGCATCGTCTCCCAGTCGGAGCGGGAGCCCATGATCAACCCGACGAGTGGCGTGTCTGCCATCCGCTCCTACTTCTTGTTCGACTTCTTCACGAGCAGCAGCGAGACCGAGCGCGCCGTCTTTCTCACCTCGGCATCGGTCTCGTCGTCGCCGGCGATCCCGTCGAGGATCACGATCGTCTCGCGGGCAGGGGTGCCGTTCCGGAAGCAGACGATCGCGAGCCGACGCACGGCGACGTTGGGATCGCGTGCGGCGAGCTCGTGAAGGAGCGGCCGATAGCTTGTTGACGTCGCCCGGGTGCGCCCGCGAGAGCCCTTCCAGAGCGATCAGCGCCGAGCCTCGTACGGCCGGGCTCTCGTCCTCGAGCCCTCGCCGCAGCAGCTCGAGCTTCTGGCGGAAGCGGAACTGCGCGATCGCGCGGTAGGCAACTGCGCGCACGCGGTAGTCGGCGTTTCGCGCCGCGGCTTCGAGCTCGTCGGCCCACTCACCGCGCAGCGTCGCCAGCTCTCGCTCGAGGCCGCCCTTGGCGTATTCGTCTGCGAGCGCGGCGGCCTGCGCGAGATCCATCAGGCGCGCGGGAAGGGCCTGGGGCCGGGGCCGACATACGTGGCCGCGGGGCGCACGAGCCGGCCGAGCCGCTTCTGCTCCATGATGTGCGCCGACCAGCCGGCCGTACGCGAGCACGCGAACATGGCCGGTGCGAGCTGCGGCGGAATGTCGGCGACGTCGAGCACGACGGCCGACCAGAACTCGACGTTCGTGGCGAGCACGCGGTCCGGCTTGCGTGCGTGCAGCTCGGCGAGCGCGACGCGCTCGAGCTCCTCGGCGACCTCGAACCGCGGCGAGCCGAGATCCATCGCGGTGCCGCGAAGCAGCCGCGAGCGCGGATCCTCGGCGCGGTAGACGCGGTGACCGAAGCCCATCAGCCGGTCTCCCGAGTCGAGCAGGTCGCTGACGTAGCGCTCGATCGAGTCGGCAGCGGCGGCGCCGTCGAGCATCGGCAGAACGCGCGCCGGCGCGCCTCCGTGGAGCGGTCCCGAGAGAGCGCCGACGGCCGACGAGAGCGAGGCGGCGCAGTCGGCGCCGGTCGAGGCGACGACGCGCGCGGTGAAGGTGGAGGCGTTGAGCCCGTGCTCGGCCGTGCAGATCCAGTAGGTGTCGATCGCCTGGACATGCTTCGGATCGGCCTCGCCGCGCCACTCGAGCAGGAAGCGCGTCGCAGCAGTCGAGCCGGTTGCGACGAGGTCGGGGTCGACCGGGGTGGTCTCGCCGTCGGCGATGCGCGCCGACTGGGCGCACACCGAGATCATCGTGGCCGACAGGCGCGCCAGATCGGCGTGGGCCTGCTCGTCGGAGATGTCGATCAGCTTGCCGAGCCCCCACTCGCCGCCGAGGTGGGCGGCAACGGACTGAAGGTCGGCGGGAGCGTTCCCCGTGAGATCTGGCGGCCGTGTACGGAGCGGCCGGCTGCAGCCCTGGCTCGGGCTGGTTGTCGACGAGAAGCCCCCACACCTGCTCGAACGGAGCCACGCCGACGAGGTCTTCGATGTCGACCCCGCGGTAGCGAAGCGCTCCGCCGTCACGGTCGGGCTCCGCGATCTCCGTCTCGAAGGCGACAACGCCCTCGAGGCCCGGCTTGAACTCGCTCATCGCTCTCCTCCACTCCACAACGACCCGGTCGCCGGGGACGCTACCTGAGCCGCGAGCTTCAGCCGTGCCACTATGCTCCGCCGCGTGCATACGGTCACCCTGATCCCCGGCGACGGCACCGGGCCCGGAGCTCACCGAGGCGACGCGCCGCGTGCTCGACGCGACCGGCGTCGCCTTCGACTGGGACGTCCGGGAGGCCGGCGTCGACGTGATGGAGACCGCAGGAACGCCGCTGCCGGAGAGCCACGCTCGACTCGGTGCGACGCAACGGGATCGCCCTCAAGGGCCCGATCACGACCCCGATCGGCACCGGTTTCCGCTCGGTCAACGTCGCCCTGCGTCACGAGCTCGGGCTGTACGCCTGCCTGCGTCCGTGCAAGTCGTACCCGGGGATGCGCTCGCGCTACGACAACGTCGACCTCGTCGTGATCCGCGAGAACACCGAGGATCTCTACGCAGGAATCGAGTACGAGGCGGGCACGCCCGACGCGGCCCGCGTGATCGAGATGCTGAACGGCATGCAGGCAGAAGCAGATCGCCGCGAGCTCCGGCATCTCGATCAAGCCGATGAGCCCCGAGGGCTGCGAGCGGATCATCCGCTACGCCTTCGAGTACGCGCGCGCCCACGGCCGCAAGCGCGTCTCGTGCATCACGAAGGCGAACATCATGAAGTTCACGGACGGGCTGTTCCTCTCGGTCTTCCGTGAGGTGGCGCCCGACTACCCCGAGATCGAGCCGTGGGAGACCCTCGTCGACGCGCTCTGCATGGGGCTCGTGCAGCGACCCGAGGAGTTCGACGTGCTCGTGCTGCCGAACCTCTACGGCGACATCATCAGCGACCTCACTGCGGGCCTCGTCGGCGGCCTCGGCGTCGCTCCGGGCGGCAATATCGGCCCGGACGCAGCCGTCTTCGAGGCGACGCACGGCTCGGCACCCAAGTACAAGGGGCTGAACAAGGTCAACCCGACCGCGATGATCCTCTCCGGCAAGCTCATGCTCGACCATCTCGGCGGAGACCGAGGCGGCGGACGCGGCTCGAGGCGGCGGTCGCGGCTGTCATCGCCGAGGGCGACCGCGTCACCTACGACCTGAAGCCGTCGCGCGACGACCCGACCGCCGTCGGGACCGCCGAATACGCCGACGCGATCATCGAGAAACTCGCCTCTAGATCCCAAGGAGTCAACGTGAGAAAGAAGGTCACCGTCGTCGGAGCGGGGAACGTCGGCGCCACCTGTGCCCAGGAGCTCGCCCGGCGCGACTACGCCGACATCGTGCTCGTCGACATCAAGCCGAACTTCCCGCAGGGCAAGGCTCTCGACATCAACCAGGCCGGCTCCGTGCTCGGCTACGAGCCGAACATCGTCGGCTCGAACGGGTACGAGGAGACGGCGGGCTCCGATGTCGTCGTGATCACGGCCGGCCTGCCGCGCAAGCCCGGCATGAGCCGCGACGACCTCGTGACGACGAACGAGGCGATCGTCGGCTCGGTCACCAAGGAGATCGTGAGGCGGTCACCGAAGTCGATCATCGTCGTCGTCTCGAACCCGCTCGACGCGATGTGTCACGTCGCGAAGGCGGTCTCGAAGTTCCCGAAGGAGCGCGTCGTCGGCATGGCCGGCATCCTCGACACGGCGCGCTTCGCGGCCTCGATCGCCTGGGAGACGGGCATGTCCGTGAAGGACGTGAGGGCGATGGTGCTCGGAGGGCACGGCGACCAGATGGTCCCCGTCGTCTCCGCGACGACCGTCGGCGGGGTGCCGCTCGAGCAGCTCGTACCGAAGGGCCGCATCGCGAAGATGGTCGCGCGCACGCGCACGGGCGGCGGCGAGGTCGTCAATCTGCTCGGCACCTCGGCCTGGTATGCGCCCGGCGCGGCCGCCGCGCAGATGGTCGATGCGATCTGCCTCGACGAGAAGCGGGTGCTGCCGTGCACGGCGTTCCTCGAAGGCGAGTACGGCGTCAGCGGCCTCTACATGGGCGTTCCCGTCAAGCTCGGCGCGAAGGGCGTCGAGGAGATCGTGAAGCTCCGGCTCACGGCCGACGAGAAGAGGATGCTGAGGGCCTCGGCCGCAGCCGTGCGCGAGGTCGTCGGCGTGCTCCAGAGCACCTGATCGGCGTTAGCGGGACCTGAACAGTCGGGCCGGGTACCCTTCCGGGCCGATGGATCTCGGCCTTCACGGACGGAGCGCAATCGTGCTCGGCGCCTCGCAGGGGATGGGCCTCGCGATCGCCGAGGCGCTCGTCGCCGAAGGTGCGAACGTCGCCATGTTCGCCCGCCGGGCCGATGTCGTCGAGCGCGAGGCGCGAGGATCGGCGCCCTCGCGGTTCCGGGCGACCTCACCCAGGAAGCCGACCTCGAACGGCTCGTGGCGGCAACCGTCGAGCGCTTCGGCGGCATCGACATCGTCGTCCTCAACGGCGGCGGGCCTCCTCCGGGCGCAGCGGCAGACGTCACCGCCGCTTCGGTGACCGTGGCGGTCGAGCTGCTGCTCGTGCCGCACGTGCGCCTGGTCGGACTCTGCCTGCCGCACCTCCGAGCGAGCGGCCGTGGACGCATCGTCGCGATCGAGTCGACGTCGGTGAAGGAGCCGTTCGCGAACCTGGCGCTGTCGAACGCGGTCAGGCCAGGGGTCGTCGGCTGGCTGAAGACGCTTGCGCGCGAGCTCGGCCCGGATGGGATCACCGTCAACACGATCGCGCCCGGGCGGATCGACACCGAGCGGCTGCGCTCGCTCTACGGCGCGGACGGCCCGCCAGAGGCGGTGCTCGCGCAGATCCCGGCCCACCGGGTCGGATCGCCCGCCGAGATCGCCGCCGCTGTCTGCTTCCTCGCCTCCGAGCAGGCCGCCTACATCAACGGCGCGATCGTGCCGGTCGACGGCGGCATGCTGAACGGGCTCTCCTAGCGTGAACCGGCATCGGCTGAAGGTCCTCCTCTGGAGCGTCGCTGCCGTGGCGGCGGTGCTGATCGGGCTTGCCTGGTTCTACCCTTCGCCCGACTACCTCTACGTCTCGAACACGGCGATGCCCGTCGCGGGCAAAGTGAAGGTCGAGGGCGAGAGGCCGCGATCCGGCGACGAGGGAGCGATCTACTACGTGGACGTCTCGGTGCGCCAGGCGACGTGGGCCGAGCGGCTCATTCCGTTCCTGCGCCCGGACGGCTCGTCGCTCGTGCCGCACGACCAGGTCGTCCCGCCGGGATCGTCGTTCGAAGACCGGCGCTCGGCCGGGCTGCAGGAGATGGCACGGTCGGAGGAGATCGCCGCGGCCGTCGCGCTGAGGCAGGCCGGCTTCAAGGTCAAGGCGACACCACGCGGAGCGCTCGTGGAAGACGTCGCAACCGATGCTCCGGCGGCGGCCAAGCTCTCCTCCGGAGACATCATCGTCGCTGCGCTCGGACACGTGATCCGAACGCCGGACCAGCTCCGTCGCGCGCTTCAAGAGCGTCCGTCCCGGCGCCAGCGTCGTCCTCCGCGTCCGCCGAAATGGCGCCGAGAGCAACGTGACGGTGAAGACGGTCGAATCACGGGTCGAGCCAGGCCGCGCCCTGATCGGGATCCGGGTCTCGCAGGCGGCGGATATCAAGCTGCCGGTCAAGGTCGACATCAACCTCGGCGACGTGGGCGGTCCGTCGGCAGGGCTGCCGTTCGCGCTCGACGTGCTGCAGGAGCTCGGGACGAACGTCGACCACGGCCGGCGCGTGGTCGCAACCGGCGAGATCGCACTCGACGGAAGCGTCGGCCCGATCGGCGGCGTCAAGCAGAAGACGTTCGGCGCTCGGAAGGCTGGAGCCGACGTGTTCCTGGTGCCGGCTGGGGACAACGCAACCGAGGCACGGCGGTATGCAGGGAACCTTCGCATCATTCCGGTGAAGAGTTTTCAACAGGCGTTGTCTGCTCTGCGAACGTTGCCCCCGAAATAGCGTATTGCAGGGTTTTTGCCGCCCCGGGCAACGCCCGCTAATTGCGGCACTTTCCTTCACCAGGCCCTTGCGACCGGGTGACCGGTACGGCCACAATCTCCTCCTGTCCGTAGGGGACAAGGTCTGTTCTATAGAGGACGTATTGCATGGTGACTAAAGCATCTTGTAGCGATTGCTACTTCCGCCGGGAGGGTCTCTGCGCTCTTCCCGGCGAGACCCCCTGCCCCACCTTCCGCGCCGTCGCCGCCGGCGGACGGCTGCAGCCGCCCCGCCAGCCACGCCTCGTGATCCGCCCTGTGGCACCGCTCGTCACAGCCTCAGCCGCATAGAATCCCGAGCATGGCGACAACGCCGTCGATCCGAGCGGGAGCGCGCAAGAAGAGCTTCTGGACGCCGCGACGGATCGTGCTCGCCGTCATCCTCGGCTACCTGCTGATCATCGTGCTCGCGAACCGGCATACCGGTGTCGGTGAACTTCGTCTTCTTCTCGACGCAGGCGTCGCTCTTCGTCGTGCTGCTGCTTGCGATCGCGCTCGGCTTCGCCGCGGGCTGGCTCTTCGACGATCTCCGCGCCGCCCACCGCAGGCGCAAGCAGCGCGACGCGACCGTGAGAGCTCGGCCTACAGGAGCGAGGCGAGGAGCGCGACGCCCTCGGCGATCCGCTCGGGCGTCTCGTAGCTGAACGCGAGCCGGGCCGACGAGTGGCCGGCGGAGGCGTTCGGGAAGAAGTCCGAGCCGCGCACGAACGTGACGCCGGCCTCCGTGGCCCGGGTCAGGAGCGCGGCGGCATCGACGCCGTCCGGGAAGTCGAGCCAGAGGAAGTAGCCGCCCTCGGGCGAGCTCCACGTCGTACCGGCGGGCATCTCGGCGTCGAGCGCCGCGAGCATCGCGTCCTTGCGACCCTTGAGCAGACCCGCGGACGCGATCGAGGTTCGGCTCGAAGGCACCACGGTGCATGAGCTCGTACACGGTCGCCTGGGGCAGCAGGCTCGGCGAGATGTAGGTGGAGACGGCACGGTCGTCGTACGCGGCGACCATCGCCTGCGGCACGACGAAGTAGCCGATCCGCAGGCCGGGCGCCACCGTCTTCGAGAACGACGAGGTGAACGTGACGCGCTCGCCACCCTCGAGCTCGTGGATCGACGGCACCGGCTCACCGTCGTACCGGACACGGCCGTAGGGATCGTCCTCGAGGATCGGGAGGTCGTACTCGGCGGCGAGCTCGACGAGACGACGCCGACGCTCGGTCCCGATCGTGCGACCGGACGGGTTCTGGAACGTCGGGATCGTGTAGAGGAACGAGATCTCGCCTCCGCGGCGCGAGCTCCGTCTCGAGCGCGTCCGAGGTCGAGGCCCTCGTCGTCCATCGCGAGCGGCACGACCTCCACGCCGTCGCGCGCCAGGATCTTCAGCGGCCGGTCGTACGTCGGTGCCTCGACGAGCACGCGACCCGGCCGGAGCGCGAGCTGGACGGCGGCGTAGAAGACGAAGCCCTGCAGCCCACCTGTCGTCAGGAAGACGCGGCCCGCCTCGACACCGTGGCGCTCGGCGAGCACCTCGCGCAAGCGGGCCGTAGCCGCCGCCGGTGCCGTAGGAGAGGATCGTGATCCCGTCGCGCTCGAGCGCGGCCCGTGCGCAGTCCGCGATCAGCGCCTGGTCGAGGCATTCGGGCGCCGGAGCTCCGCGGGCGAACGAGATCGCGGCCATGCCACGAGCGTAGCCGGGATCGCACACGTCGCCTGGCATGGGAACCGGCGTCGGCGGCGAAGGACAGAGCTACTGCTACCGTTGTCCACAGGGAATCGGCGTTGTGCCGCCCCGGGAGATCAGCTTCTTTCGACTCTAGGCTCGGAACATCGGGCAGGGATTGTTCGAGGGTAGGTGGTCTCGAACACAATCCAAGGAGTCGAAAACCGAATGCCAGAATCAACCTTTGCCTCGATTGGGCTGAGCGCGGACGTTGTCCGCGTGCTCACCGCCCAGGGCATCGAATCACCCTTCCAGATCCAGACCCGCGCCATTCCGGCGGCACTCGCAGGCCATGACGTGCTCGCGAAGGCGCCGACGGGCTCGGGCAAGACCCTCGCGTTTGCAATCCCGATCGTCGAGCGGACGCTCGCGCGGCGACGGGCGACCCTCCGCTCTCGTGCTCGTCCCGACCCGCGAGCTCGCCGTGCAGGTGACCGAGGTGCTCGCCGACCTCGGCAAGGCGCGCGGCCTCGAAGTGGCGTCCGTCTACGGCGGCGTGCCGATCCCGGCTCAGGCGGCGAAGGCCAAGAAGGCCCACGTGCTCGTCGCGACGCCCGGCCGGCTCCAGGACCTGATGGATCGCCGGCTCGTCACGCTCGACGCCGTCTCGATCCTCGTGCTCGACGAGGCCGACCGGATGCTCGACATGGGCTTCAAGCCGCAGGTCGACAAGATCCTGCGCCGCGTCTCCAACGACCGCCAGACGATGTTCTTCTCGGCGACGCTCGACGGAGCC
The DNA here is from genome assembly GCA_963829285.1 of uncultured Thermoleophilia bacterium. Lineage (GTDB taxonomy): Bacteria > Actinomycetota > Thermoleophilia > Gaiellales > Gaiellaceae > Gaiella. The sequence goes on from CAWHHW010000006.1 coordinate 119,715, forward strand.
GTCGGCGAGCTCGCCCGCGCGTACACGAACCAGCCGGTTCGGATCGAGGCCGAGCTGCCGAGCGAGCACAAGCCCGGCGAGATCGACCATCAGTTCGTCTCGGTGACGCCGGAGAACAAGGTCGACAAGCTCGTCGAGCTGCTCCAGGCCGAGCGCGGGCTCGCGCTCGTCTTCGTCCGCACGAAGCGCGGCGCCGACCGGCTCGCCCAGCGGCTCGAGCGCCACGAGGTGAACGCGGTCGCGATGCACGGCGACAAGACGCAGGCGGCGCGCGAGAAGGCGCTCGCCCACTTCGAGGCCGGCAAGGTGACGACGCTGATCGCAACCGACGTCGCCGCACGCGGGCTCGACCTCTCGGACATCACCCACGTGATCAACTTCGATCCGCCCGAGGACGAGAAGGCCTACACGCACCGCGTCGGCCGCACCGGCCGTGCCGGCCGGTCGGGAACGGGCGTCACGCTCGTGCTCCCGGATCAGCAGGCCGAGGTCAGCCGCGTCGCCCGCCTCAACGGCCACACGGACGAAGTGGGAGGAGACCGGAATGAAGGTCGCCGCCCCGAAGCTCGTCTACTCGGGCCGCAAGCGCGGCTCGAAGTGGGGCCCGACAAGGCCCCGCCGCAAGATCTGAAGAGCGGTTGTCGGCGTAGGGGCGATGCACATGCGTCGCTCTGGTGCGCCGCGCGCATCCGCCTGGACGACGCCGCGCCGAGGGCGACGCATGCGCGTCGCCCCTACGTGACCAACCGGGGCTGCCCCTAATAGGGAGGGTTCCCCGGGGAACCGTAGGTTCCCAACTTCAGGATCCACGCGCAGCGTGGCAGCAAGCATGACTTCTTGAGGCAGCGCGATACGCTCCCCTATCGCGCTACCTCAGAAGTACGTGTCGTCGTCGCTGTAGGGCGGGACGCAGCAGCAGAGGAGTCGCACGCCGTCCGGGCCTGCCAGCAGCTCGTGCCAGGCTCCGGGCGGGATCAGGATCGCGTCACCCTCTGCCACCTGACGGGTCTCGCCGTCGAGCTCCATCGTGCCGCCGCCGTCGCGTGAGGAGGTAGATCTCCTCGCTGAGCGCGTGGTAGTGGCGCTGCGTCGACTGCCCCGGCTCGAGCGTCGCCTCGGCGAGCGACTGCGCCGGCGAGTGGAAGAACTCGCGGATCGTCGAGCCGTCCTTGGTCGTGAACGGCACGAGCGAGTCGTAGGCGACGACGTCCATCTAGCCGCAGGCGCGACGGCGATCTCGGCGACGAGCTCTGCCGTCTCGGTGGGCGTTCGACCGACGCGGATGCCCTTGCGCCTCGAGCGCCACCTTCTTCGCCTTCGGCGGTGCCGGACGAGCCGGAGATGATCGCGCCGGCATGCCCCATCGTCTTGCCAGGCGGCGCCGTGAAACCCGCGATGTAGGCGACAACCGGCTTCGTCAGCTCGGCCTCGATGAACGCCGCTGCCTTCTCCTCCTCGTCGCCGCCGATCTCGCCGACCATGACGACGTACTCGGTCTCGGGGTCGGCCTGGAACTTCGCGAGGATGTCGACGAACGACGAGCCGACGATCGGGTCGCCACCGATGCCGACGATCGTCGAGTTGCCGAGCCCCCGCTGCGTCAGCTCGTGGCCGATCTGGTAGGTCAGCGTGCCGGAGCGCGAGACGAGGCCGATGTTGCCGACGTGAAGATCTCGGCCGGGATGATCCCGACGTTGGCCTTGCCGGGCGAGAGCGCACCGGGACAGTTCGGCCCGATCAGCGTCACGCCGCGGTCGTGCACGTAGGTGTGGAGCCGAAGCATGTCGTGCGCGGGCACGCCTTCGGTGATGCAGATCACGGTGCCGATGCCGGCGTCGACCGCCTCGTAGATCGCATCGGCGGCGAACGGCGCCGGCACGAAGATCATCGCCGTGTTCGCGCCCTGCTCGGCGACGGCTTCGGCGACGGTGTTGAAGACGGGGACGCCTTCGACGTCCTGGCCTCCCTTGCCGGGCGTCACGCCCGCGACGAGGTTCGTGCCGTAGCCGCGGTTGCGGAGGCCGTGGAAGCGCCCCTCGCTCCCCGTCAGCCCCTGGACGACGAGCCGCGTGTCGCTGTCGACGATGATCGCCATTAGCGCTCCTTCCGCGCCTTGATCGCGATCTTCCGCAGCGTCAGCCGTCCGTCGTGGACACGGTCGCCGAGCAACTCGGTCGCGCGCTCGGCCTCCTCGCCCTCGCAGCCGGTGCGGGCGAGCCAGGCGGTGAAGTCCATCGCGTGCTCGAAGAAGCAGAGCTCGTCGATTCGCGAGCCCTGCAGCGGCGACGATCTCGCGCCACTCGGCCTCGGTGTAGTTGCGGCACGTGCGACGGATCGCGAAGCTTCTCCGCCTGCTCGACGTCGTCGCCCATGTTGAACGGTGTCGACGAGCAGGACGCGGTCGCGGCCGACGCGCGCCATTTCGCGAACCGCCTGATCGACGTTCTCGAAATGGTGGGCGGCGGTGCGGCAGGCGACGACGTCGAAGCTCGCGTCGGCGAACGGCAGCGACTCGGCAGCGCAGATGACGTCGGGGCGCATGCCCGGCGGCAGGATCAGACGAGACCACCTCGATCCCGGCTTCGCGCAGGCGGCGCGCGACGTGCCCGCCGCCTGTCGCCACGTCGAGCGCGGTGCGCGCGCCCTCGCTCCAGAGCGACGATCGGTCGAGGTCCTCGCCGTCTCGGTGCGCGTCGGACTCGACGTACGACGCTGCGCGCTCGCTCCAGATGTCGTCGTGTGCCACCTCGGCGCTCATGCGGCGAGCTCCACGGCGCGCCTGGCCGCTTCGAGCATCGTCGGCTCGACGGAGAGGTTCGCGGGAGCAGCCTCGGCGAGAATCCGGCGGCCCTCCTCGGCGTTCGTGCCGTCGAGGCGGACGACGAGCGGCAGCTCGAGCTGCATTTCCGAGAGCGCCTGGAGGATTCCACGCGCAACCTCGTCGCAGCGAGTGATGCCGCCGAAGATGTTGAAGAAGATCGCCTTGACCTGCGGATCGCGCGTGATCACAGAGAGTGCATCGACGACGCCCTGCGCGTCTCCCCCGCCGCCGAGGTCGCAGAAGTTGGCGGGCCGGCCGCCGGCGAACGTGACGACGTCGACGGTGGACATCGTCAGCCCGGCGCCGTTGCCGCACACACCGACCTCTCCGTCGAGCTTCACGTACGTCACCTGCTTCTCGCGCGCGAGCGCCTCGAGCGGGTCGGCCGCCTCTTCGTCACGCATCTCGGCGATCGCGGGGTGGCGGTAGAGCGCGTTGTCGTCGACCGTGAACTTCGAGTCGAGCGCCTTGACGACACCGTCGGGCGTGACGATGAGCGGGTTCACCTCGCAGAGCATCGCGTCGAAGCGGACAAAGACGTCGTAGAGCTGGCCGATGATCTTCGCGATCTGCTTCTGCTCGGAGGGATCGGCGACGCCGGCGCCGTAGACGAGCCGGCGCGCCTGCCAGGGGTTGAAGCCCTCGAGCGGGTCGATGTGGAGCCGAACGAGCGCCTCCGGGTTCTCCTCCGCGACCTGCTCGATCTCGACGCCGCCCTGGGTCGTGAACATGAAGAGCGGCTTCTTGATCCCGCGATCGAACGTCAGCGAGAGGTAGTACTCCTTGGCGATATCGGACGCCGCTTCGATCCAGAGCCGCCGGACGATGTGGCCCTTGATGTCGAGCCCGAGAATCGCGCGGGCATGCGCTTCTGCCTCGTCGGGCGACGTCGCGAGCTTGATTCCGCCGGCCTTGCCGCGCCCACCGGTGAGCACCTGCGCCTTGACGACGACCGGACCGCCGAGCTCCTCGGCCGCCGCGCGAGCCTCTTCCGGAGTGAAGCGCGAGACGACCGTCGGAGACCGGAATCCCGGCCTGCCGGAACAACTCCTTGCCCTGGTACTCGTACAGGTCCATCGGCTCACGAGCCTACCGTCGGCGTGGCGCGCAGCCGTCGCAGTGCCCGGATCGTGAGAGGGGTTCGCTACGCGGATGTTGTCGGGGACCGTAGGCTCCGGTCGCCCCGCGCCCGGAGAACCGCGACGATGGCGATGAGAAGGAAGCCGTATGACGGCGACAACCGGAGCCACGAAGGCGAGCACGATCACGGCGACGTAGAAGCCGATGGTCGGTGTCGCTGCCAGCGTGATCGCCTTGATCTCGCTCTCGTCCACCTCGGGCCTGAGCAGGTGGCGGTCGAGTGCGACCGATCCCCAGAGGGCGCTGAGCAGTGACGAGATGACGAGCAGCGTGCCGCCGTAGAAGATGACTGCGGCCCGCTCGGCGCTCGAGCTATGGATCGCTTGGGCCATCAGCTTGGTCGGGAACGGCAGGAACGAGACGGCCATGAGCAGCAGCAGGTTGATCACCATCAGCCGCTGGTTCGCGTACTGCAGGCGCCGGAAGATACCGTGATGCGCGAGCCAGATACCTCCGATCGTGATGAAGCTCGTCGCGTACGCCAGATACGAGGGCCACTGATCGGCGATGCCCTGCCACAGGTTGTCGAACGCCGTGTCCGGCACGTTGACTTCGAGAATGAGCAGCGTGATCGCGATCGCGAAGACGCCGTCACTGAACGCTTCGGTTCGGCCTGTGCCCCAGTAGTCTCTCCACGGCGAATCGGGTTCGCCGTGCAGCCGTCGGCTCCTGCGCCTTCGTGCGACCGTCCGCCGGGCTATGCGGGGGCGCCCGCGGTGTCCGGCGGGTGTTGGGGGTGCTTGCTGTCGTCGTCTGGGGGGTAGGCGTGCTCGGGGAGACGCCGAACCCACGCGAGGGCGAGCAGTGCGAACAGGGCGAGGAATCCGAGCGCGGCCCGCAGTGCCTTGAGCTGCGAGTCGGAGTAGACGGCGACGAGCTCCTTCGTCTGGTCCGGGGGCAGGCCGGCGTCCTGGGCTGACCTGTTCGACCTGCGCGGTCGAGACGAAGTTGGCGCTCGTCTGGGCGGCTGCGGCTGCCTGTTGCTTGACCGAGTCGGGCAGGTTCGGGTTCGCCATCACCTCGGTCGAGAAGGTCGTAGCCAGCGATGCGATCAGGATCGAGCCGACCAGCGCGACCCCGAGGGAGGCACCGAGGTTGAGCGAGGTGCCCTGGAGCCCGCCGGCCTCACCCCCGCGCGAAGGATCGACCGACGACATGATCACGTTGCCCACCTGCGACGCAAGGAGCCCGAGGCCTGCTCCGAGCAGCGCCAGCCCGATGCCGAACCCCCAGCCGTTCAACTCGGGCCCGATGAAATGCAGCAGCGCTGCTTCTCCCACGAGCATTGCTGCGACGCCGCGCTGGACGATCAGCTTTGGCGAATACCGACCCGTGATGGCGGAGCCGCCAATCGCGAACACGAACATCGCGACCGACATCGGCAGGATCGTCTTGCCGGTCTTCAGGGCGTCGAAGCCGAGCACCGTCTGCAGGTACAGCGGGATCACGAAGAAGGTGCCCTGGATGATGAACGCCTGGCACGATTGCACCACCAGCCCGGCCCGCATCTTCGGGATCTGCAGCAACGCGAGGTCGAGCAGCGGCTCCTTGCCGCCCTCCTTGACCCGTCCCTCCTGCCGGACGAAGAGCCAGAGCAAGACAGAGCCGATCGCGATCAGCCACAAGGTCGGCGACAGCCCGAGCGGGGAAACGGGCGCTGCGGCTTTCGGGGTCACCCATCCCCACTGGCTCGACTTCAGGACGCCGAACACGATCGTGCCGAGGCCGGCCGCCGACAGCACCGCGCCACCCATGTCGAGCTTGCTCTTGCGGCCGACCGTCGCCGGGAGCACCTTCAGGAACAGCATCAAGATCAGCATCACGACCGTCTCGCCGGCAAACACGTAGCGCCAGGAAAGGTTGGCCGTCATCCAGCCCCCGATCAGCGGCCCCGCCGCCATCGAGACCCCGCTCACACCACCGAGGATCCCGTAGGCGATCGCACGCTGCTTGCCCTGATAGGTCGCGGCCGTCAGCGCAGCGATCGCGGGGATCACGAGCACCGCACCAAGACCCTCGACCAGCGACCAGCCCACCAGCAGCACCCCCAGATTGGGCGACGAGCGCCGTCGTCAACGACCCCGCCCCGTACACGAGCCCCCCGATCCAGAACGCCCGCTTCGCCCCCCAGCGGTCGCCGATCTTGCCGCCGATCAGCATGAACGCGGCCATCACGAGCGTGTACATCGTGATCGCGGTCTGCAGACCCACCACCGTCGTGTTCAGGTCCGCAACGACCTGCGTGATCGACACGTTCATCACCGTCGTGTCCAACACCATGATGAACTGGGCCGTCGCCAGAATCGCGGCCACACCCCAACCGACCTTCTTCGCCCCTGCCGGCGCCGACTCGACGCGACTGCTGTCCGCAACCTGGTCGCCACGGTCGACACCCTATACGGCTCCAGAGGTCGCCATTCGCCGAGCAGCGCTCCGGACAGACAGCGGCCGACCTCTTCTAGCTCCCGCCGCGTCGGTAATCACAGAATTGCAACGCCAAAAGCCGATTCAGACCATGCCGGTCGTACGGTCGCTCACCATGTAGGCGACGATCAGCGCCGCCGGGAAGAACAGGACGCTGAACAGGAAGTAGCCGAGGAAACTGTGTCCTTTGCGAGCGGCGACACGTGCCGGCCAGAATGCAAGCGCGACCCAGATGATGATCGCAAGGGTTGTCCAGATCCAGACACCGTTCGCAGCGAGAAACATGTCAGCCTCCTTGATCGCCGGCAGCACCGACGGCGCTACCGTTGCGCTGTCCGCGTCTCGGGGTGAGGAGGGGGCGGCGCGCACGCCAACCCCTCCTCGCTCTGTTCGCTAGGAATTACGCAGCCTTCGAGACCTCGTCGGACGACTGCTCGATGGCTTTCTGGAGCTCGTCGTAGTCATCCTTGTCGATCGCCTTGTTGATCCGCTTGTCGGAGTTGACGAGCGCTGCCTCGACCCTGTCGGCATAGGTGTCGTCAACGATCGCGACAACCGCGGACGACCCCGGAGGCAGATACTCCTCCATCTCGACGCCCAACTGCTTCTCCTCGTGCTTCTTGCTGAGCTTGCCGACGACCGCGCCGATCCCGGCTCCGACCGCGGTTGCGGCCAGCAGCGGGGGCGCGAACAGCCCGACCACCAACCCGGCAGTCCCGCCCAGAACGGCGCCACCTCCGACGTGGGCACCGCTGTCGTGCTCTTCCACATCGACCTTGCCGCTGGCGTCGCGATTCAGCACAACGGCCCCCACGACCAGGTAGTCGCCGGCGTCCTCCCCGGCCTTCAGCGCCTTGAAGTCATCCTCTGCCGCCCCGGAAACCGAGTACGTGCCGGCCACGAGAACGAGATTCTCACCTGCCATTTCTCTCCGCCTCCTTCTTCGTACGTTGTGCTCCCGAGCACCTCTCGGAAGCGTCCATTGCTGATGCTGTCAGCCGCAGTAGCGTGGTGCGTCAGCTACCTCCCGAGAGCTGCTGGCAGGAACCCGACTGCTGAAATGCGGTCGTCAACTCACCCTTCGCGTCGACCTGCTTCAGGGTCGTGACGGTAGCCGACACCTGTGTCTTCATCGTTGCGACGGTCGCGGTTATGGTCGTCACCGCCGAAGCGACACCGCTGACGCCCGTGGCGCCGTCGATCGCGCTCTTGATCGTGTCCGCATCCGCTTTCAACTCGCTCTCCAGCTGGTCGACCGCGTCCGTTGCCTGCTGACCCGCCTGGGTGTTCGGCTTCCCTAGATCCTTCAGACTCGACTGGAGCGTCTCAGTCGCCGACTTCGCGCTGTCGGCCGCGGTCTGGAGCGAGTCCTTCGAGATGTCGCCGCTCTTGAGCGGATCGACGGCAGTCTGCAGCGAAGCCTTCCACGTACCGACCGCAGAGCAGACGCCGCTCGCCCAGTCGGCCGGTGTCGCCGGCGCAGCGGAGTTCGACGAGCCACAACCCGCAGCCACGGCCGCGACCGTAAGCAGGATCGCTAACGCCCCGATGCGAGCGCCCAGCCTGTGTGTATTCCCTGAAGCCATCACGCCTCCCTCTGGCACGACAATACGTGGCTCACGCTCAGCCGGTCAAGGGAACACGCGCGGCGAACAAACGAGAGCTGAGTACCACTTCCCTTCGATCGGTCTAGACCAGTGCATCCTCTTCTTCGAGCTCAGCCTCGAGCTCGGCTGCCTCGATCGCAAAGCCAAGCGCCCGCATGATGTTGCCCGATGCAGAGACAACACGCGCGGTGCCGACGATCGGCGCGACCGCGGTCAGGACACCCTGGATCTCCTCCACGCCGATGCCCAACTCGCTGCCAACGCCAAGGTTGACCAGGTACGAAGCGGGCGGAGCATCGACAGCGACGAGCGCCGCGATGCGCACCATCATCAGCGTGCTGGGATCGAGATCGGACGCCTCCACGGAGTCCGCCGTCATGCTTGCGAGCAGATCGAGAACCGGCCGTTCAACGACTTCCTCTGCCATGTCTCCTCCTTCTTCTGTGGTCCGCGAGGACCACGTCGTGGCGGCGCACGCCGCCTTCACAAACCTATTGTCCGCCCCGAAAGGCGAGCGGCCATCTGGGGGCGGTCTGATCCCGATGCGGTAAACCCGCACGGCCGACGAGAGGCCTCCCGGCCGGATGACGCGCTCGGCTACAGCGGCTGCGCCGTCGGGCGCACGAGGATCTCGTTCACGTCGACGTGCGGCGGCTGCGAGAGCGCATAGAGGACGGCGCGGGCGATGTCGTCGGCCGTCGAGCGGCGGCTCGAGCGGCAGGTTCTCGAAGAACGGCGTATCGACCACACCGGGCGCGATCACGGTGACCCGGACGCCTGTGCCGTCGAGCTCTTGCCGCACCGACTCGCCCATCGCGTGCACCGCATGCTTCGTCGCCGAGTAGAGCGAACCGACGAATCGCGCGGCGCCCGGCCACCGAGCCGGTCAGGAGCAGGTGGCCCTTCGACTCCGTGAGGGCCGGCATCGTCGCCCGGATCGTCAGCGCCGCGCCATAGACGTTCGCGAGCACCATCTCGCGCCAGTGCTCGACCGTGTCCGCGAGAAAGCTGCGTTGGCCGCCGAAGCCTGCGTTGGCCCAGGCGGCATCGAGCCGACCGAAGTGCTCGAGGGCGACCGTGACGGCCGCCTGCTGGTCGGCCCACTCGGTCACGTCGCACTCGACCGCGACCGCGCGGTCGGGGCCTCCGAGCTCCTCGGCGAGTGCGTCGAGCTTGTCGATCGAGCGAGCTGCGAGTACGAGCCGCCAGCCTTCGCGAGGCCAGCAGGCGCGCGGTCGCAGCGCCGATGCCCGAGGAGGCGCCGGTGATCAGGATGACGCGGTTCTCGTCGCTCATGCAGCCGAGACTAGCGATGCGGCCCAGCCGGTCGTCGGCTCGGGCTCGGCGCCGCAACTCACGGCGACCACCGGACCGGGACGCTCCTCGACTCTGACGGTAATGTCGCCGCCGAGGTCGCGAAAGTCGACGAGGTCTGCCCTCGTAGGAGACCAGACGGAGGTCGCCGAGCCGTCGTAGCCCGTCGCGACGCGAACCGCGATCTCGGCGGCCTGCACGCTGGTGCGTAGATCGTTCGTCCGCGGTAGAGATCGAGCGGGATCCGGCCGTGCGACGCAGCAGATCGACCACCTCCGGCACGCGGTCGAGCGGGAATCCGCCCCAGCTGGATCCCGTGCGGAAGCACGAGCACGTTGGGCGCGAAGCGGTGACCGCCGAGGTGGGACGCCTGCCAGAGCCTGTTCGGCGGGACGTGCGGCGCGAGCGCCTCGAAGAGCGGCGAGCCCGAGCCGGGCGCAGCACGCATCGCGGCGACCGTGCGCGCAGACGAGAACGACCGGGCCGTCGACGGGCTCGCCCCGATCGAGATCGGCTCCTGGCAGCGTGCTCGATCGACGCGAGCTCCTGCCGGATCGCCCGGCCTCCACTCTCGGCCGCCTCCGCGCGAATCACCGTCACGCCCTGCCGCCGGTCGGGCCGGCGCACGAGGATCACCTTGCCGGGGAACGCGTCCAGCGCCTCACGGACGGCCGGCGACAGACCGCTGTCGGCGACCGCGTCTCTCCCCCACGCTCCGCGCACCTCGACGAGCAGCCAGCTCGTCGCCTCGGTTGCCGTCCCCGCGAGCGGCTCTCCGGCGGCGAGCGACGACTCGGAGCAGGTGACGCTCGTGCTCACGCGGGCAACCTGTCGGCGAGCAGCCGCCCGAGGGCGGGATCGATCCCGAGCTCGGCCGCGAAGGCCCTGTACTCGGTCGCCGCCTTCGCCGTGTCGCGGCCGGGGCGCGCGACGGCGCGGAGCAGCACGTTCTTCGGCGTGTGCTCGAGCTCGACGAACTCGAGCACCTGCACGTCGTAGCCGACGGCACCGAGCAGCTGGGCGCGGGCTGCGTCCGTCACCTCGGCGGCGAAGCGCTCGCGGAGCGTGCCGTGGCGGAGCAGAGGGCCGAGCGCCTGCGTTCTCGAGCTGTGGCAGCAGCTCGTGCTGACAGCACGGCACGGCCAGGATCACCGGCACCCCGGCGCGCACGGCACGGTCGAGCGCGTCGTCGGTCGCGGTGTCGCACGCATGCAGGCTGACGACGAGGTCGACACCCTCGAGCGCGTCGTACCCGGCGATGTCACCGACCTCGAATCGGAGACCCGCCGGCATCGAGTCTTCGCGCGAGCGCCTCGCAGTCGGCGACCACCTCGGCCTTGAGGTCGAGCCCGACGATCTCGACCTCGCGCTCGTGGACGGCGGTGAGCAGATGATGCAGCGCGAAGGTGAGGTACGACTTGCCCGAGCCGAAGTCGACGATCCGCAGCGCTCCGGCAGGAAGCGAGGGCAGGACGTCCTCGACGAGCTCGAGGAACCGGTTCACCTGCCGGAACTTGTCGTAGCGCTGCGCGCGCACCTTGCCGGCCGGCGTCATCACGCCCGAGCTCGACCAGGAACGGGACCGGCGTTCCGTCGGGCAGGAGCCGCCGCTTGACACGATCGTGGGCGAGTGTCGCGACCGGCCTGGCTCGGGGGCCGTCGCAGGATCTTCGGCTCCGTGCCGGCGACGAGCACCTGCCAGTCTGCCGTCGTCGACTGGAACAGCCCCTGACGGAACTCGGACTCGAGCAGGTGGCCGAGCCGCTCGATCGCGTGCCTCGGGCTCGAGGTTCTCGTCGCTCGAGCGCGTGCTGTGATGAGTGGTGAAGCGGTAGCGCAGCGAGCCGCCGATCGTGACCGGGGCGACCGTGACGCGCGAGGGCCGGGACGGATCGCTTCGCCGCGGCCTGCTCAGGCTGGCACCTGTGAGCTCGGCGTCGGCGACGAGTTGCCGTACGAGCTCGGAGACGTCGGTGAAGGAAGGCATGCGCGCCGCGTATTCTCCCCCAAGGATGACGCTCCCCGATCAACTGACCCTCGCGCGAGCCCTGGCGGTGCCCGTCGTCGTCGTGCTGTTCGCGTGGAACTTCCCGAACCACGACTACTGGGCGACCGCGGTGTTCGCGCTTGCGATGTCCACGGATCAGGTCGACGGCTGGCTCGCGCGACGCCGGAATCAGACATCGTCGTTCGGCTCGCTGCTCGATCCGATCGCGGACAAGGTGCTCGTGATGGCGGCGCTCGTGATGCTGATCGCGGAGGGCGTCGCGCCTGCGTGGATGGTGGCGGCGATCGTCGCCCGCGAGTTCGTCGTCTCGGGACTGCGCCTTGCCGCGATCGGGAAGGGGATCAGCATTCCGGTGCACGATCTCGGGAAGCTGAAGACGTGGGCGCAGGCGATCGCGGTCGCCGTGTGCGGCCTGGCAGCGGCGGGTGCGTGGAGCAGCGACATCGCGTGGTGGGTGCTCCTCCTCGCCGTCGCGCTGACGTGGATCTCGGGGCTGGACTACCTGCGGAGCGCCCCGCGAGTGCTGCAGGCCGACGGCGCGTAGCGCCTCCTCACGCGAGCGGGATCAGCCGCGCTGCCGTCGCCTTGAACGACGCGACGACGACGTCTCCCTCGCGGAGCCCGAGCCGCTCGGCCGAGCTGCTCGTGATCTCGCCGGCGAGCGGCCCAACCCGAACGCGCACGCGATTGCCGATCGTCACGAGCGAGGTGATCGGAGCAGAGATGTGGTTCACGGTCGAGTCATCGGGCGCGGACCCGCGAGACGGAGACTTCCCAGGGATGGACGGCCAGAGCGACGCGACCCTTGCCCGTGTCGCTCGTCCACGCCTCACCGCCGACATCGAGCGCGACCCTCGTCAGCCCGCCGGTGCCCGGCTCCGCTACGCCGTGCAGCAACGTCGCGCCGGTGAATCGGGCGACGAACGGATCGGCCGGGCGACGCCACGAGCTCTGACGCCGTGCCGACCTGGAGCAACCGACCGTCGACGAGCACGCCGACCCTGTCCGCGAGCGCAGCCGCGTCTTCGAAGTCGTGGGTGACGAGGATCGTCGGCAGCTGAAGCTCGGCGAGGAGATCACGCAGCTCTCCGCGCACCGCGTCGCGCGTGTGCGCGTCGAGCGCCGCGAGCGGCTCGTCGAGCAGGAGCACACTGCGGCTCACGTGCGAGCGCTCGCGCGAGAGCAACACGCTGGCGCTCCCCACCGGAGAGACGCCCCGGGCGCTCGTTCGCGAGCTTCGCGATCCGCAGTCGCTCCATGACCTCGTCGACGAGCTGCTCCTGAGTCGCGCCGAAGGCCACGTTCGCCCTCACCGAGAGATGAGGGAAGAGGGCGTACTCCTGGAAGACGAGCCCGACCGAGCGGCGCTCGGGCGGCACGTCGAGGCCCGAGTCGGTGTCGAGCCAGACGACCCCGTCAACCGCAATCCGCCCCCACTCGGGGTGAAGTAGCCCGGCGATCGCCCGCAGCACGCTCGATCTTCCCGGCTCCGGACGGCCCGACGAGGGCAACCGTCTCCGACCCGACCTCGAGCGTCAGCTCGAGGCGGACGTCGCGGAGACCGTGGGAAAGATCGACGTCGAGCGACGCCATGAGGGAACCAGCTTGACGGCAAGCAGAACTGCTGCGCTGACGACGACGAGCTCCGCCCCGATCGCGAGAGCCGTGTCGAACTGATGTCGAACTGTTCGTAGACGGCGAGGGAGAGCGTCTGCGTGACGCCCTGGAGCGAGCCGGCGAACATGATCGTGGCCCCGAACTCACCGATCCCACGCGCGAAGGAGAGGGCGACCCCGGCGCCAAGGCCACTGAGCGCGAGCGGCAACGCGACGCGCCCGAAGGTGCGCGCCGGGCCCGCACCGAGCGTGCGCGACGCGTCGGTAAGGGTCGAATCGACGCCTCCGAACGCCGCCACGGCCGTCCGGATGTAGAACGGCCCAGCCACGAACATCACGGCGAAGAACGACGGCGATCTTCGTGAACGCGATCTGGATGCCGAGAGCCGACAGCGAGCTACCGAGCAGCCCCAGTCGGCCGAAGGTCACGAGAAGGCCGATGCCCGCCACCGCGGGCGGAAGCACGAGCGGGAACTCGACGAACGTCACCGCGAGGCTGTGCCCCGGAAAGCGGCGGTTCGCGAGCAGGTAGGCCGTCGGCGTGCCGAAGAGCGATGATCAGCATCTGCGCCACGACGGTCGTCTCGAGCGTGACGATCAACGCATCGCGAGCCGCCTGCGAGCCGAGCGCGGAGACCAGATCGCGCGGAGGGACGCGCAGGAAGATCGCCACGATCGGGACGACGAGAAACGCGAGCGTCGCAACCGTCGCGACCCAGAGCACCAGGGGAAATAGGCGCCTCATGACGGCAGCCCGAATCCCGCCGCCCGCAACGTCTTGCGCCCATCGCTCGCGAGCAGCGCGATCAGGAAGGCCTGCGCCGCCTGAAGGTCGGAGGGCTTCGCAGCGATCGCGGCCTCGTAGACGACGGTCGGCTGGGCGCTCTCCGGGAACGAGATCGCCCGCACCTCGGCGGCAACGGGCCGGACATCGGTTGCGTAGACGAATCCAGCGTCCGCTTCACCGAGCGCGACCTTGGCGACGATGCCTTTGACGTCCGCCTCCGAGCTGACGGTCTTGCGGAGGACCTTCAGCAGTCCGAGCCGCTTCAACACGACGCGTGTGTAGAGGCCGATCGGCACCTTCGGGCCAGCGACGACGAGCCGCAGATTGGCCCGCCGGGCGAGGTCGGCAACGGTGGAGATCTTCGCCGGATTGCCCTTGGGGACGATCAGGACGAGGGTGTTCGTCGCGAAGGCGACTGGCTTGCGGACGACGCCTTCGGCGAAGAGCGCCTGCGTGTAGATCGGGCTCGCCGAGAGGAAGACGTCGAACGGGAACCCCTGCCGCGCCTGCTGCGCGAGCTGGTTCGACCCGCCGAGCGATACATGCGCGTCGGGCGCGATCTGCGGCACCACCTGGGCGAGCGACGACGCTGCGAGAACGGTCGCGGGGCTGTCAGCGGCGCCCGCCGGACTCGAGAGCAACGCAGCGGCGGCAATCCCCGTGAGGAACATCATCGCGAGCGCGCGCCTCACCGCTCCACCATCACGCTCGTCGACTTGACGACACCGGCCGCGCTCACGCCAGCCTTGAGGCCGAGCTCCTCGACCGACTCCCGCGTGATGATCGCGACTATCCGCGACGGCTCGGTGACGTCGATCTCTACCCGGGCGAGCAGGCCGTCGACCTCGACCGATCGCACGATGCCGCGAAAGCGGTTGCGGGCGGAGAGCTCGTTCGACCCCTGGGCGCCGCGGAGGCGCTCGATCTCGGAGGCCGGAACGACACGGCGGTTGGCCGCATCGCGACCGACCGCGATCCGACCCTCGCGATCCCAGCGACGAAGTGTGTCGAGGCTGATTCCGAGCGCTCGGGCCGCTTCGGCCGCGGAGAGTTCTTTCCTAGGCATTGCCTAGTTATATCCAAACGAACGCCGGAGACGAGATAGATTCGCCCGGTGACGCAGCCTCTCGACCGCTCGGCCACCTGGCCCTACGACGCGGCCGGTGAGCCGGGCCGCTACTCCTACGCCCGTGCCGAGCAGCCCAACGCGGTCGCGGTCGAGACAGCGATCGGGGCGCTCGAAGGCGGCCGCTCGCTGCTCTTTCCCGCCGGGATGGGCGCGGTGACCGGCGTCGTGCTGACGATGCTGCCTCCGGGCGGCACGATCGCGCTCGCCGAGGGCGCCTACTACGGCCACAAGCAGCTGTTCGACCACCTGCGGCCCTGGGGCGTCAACGCAGTCGAGTACGACCAGACCGGGCCGCCGCCCGCGGGAGCCGACCTGATCCTGATCGAGGCGCCGGCGAACCCGATGCTGACGATGCCCGATTTCGAAGCCGCCGCCGCCCATCCGGCGCCAGTCGTCTGCGACGCGACCCTGTCGTCACCGCTTCGCCTGAGACCCCTCGAGCTCGGCTGCGACGTTTCGCTGCACAGCGCGACGAAGGTGCTCGCGGGCCACGACGACCTGCTCGCGGGCGTCGTGAGCGTGCGCGACGACGACCTCTTCGAACGTCTCCATCTCACCCGGCGACTGACCGGGCTCGTCGCCTCGGCCGACACAGCCTGGCTGCTCGAGCGGGGGCTACGGACGCTTGAGGTGAGGCTCGACCGGATGGAGACGACCGCCCGAGTGCTCGTCGAGCGCCTCGGCGGCCATCCCGCCGTGACAACCGTCCGCTACCCGGGCTTCGGCTTCCTCGTCTGCTTCGACGTCGCCGACGGTGAAGCCGCCCGACGGGTCGAGACCGCGACGACGACGATCGTGAACGCGACGAGCCTCGGCGGCACCCACACGAAGCTCGAGTCGCGCCACCGCTGGGAGGGCGATCGCTGCCCGGAGGGCTTGCTGCGGCTGTCGGTGGGGCTCGAAGACGCCGACGTGCTGTGGGCGGATCTCGAGCAGGCACTCGTGCAATCCTGAGCGGAGCGGCTACACGATCTCGACCCAGACCGCGTCGTCTGGTGAACATCGCTGCCGTAACGTTTCGACCCGTCCCGATACCGTAGAAGCATGCTCTTCACACGCAAGTCCCACGCCATGCCCGCGCCGGAGGACACGCTCCCCGGCCGCCCGGGCGCCATGCCGATCACCGAGCGCCACGTCGTGCTCGACACGTCAATCGAGCCGCCGTTCCCGGAAGGGATCGAGACGGCGATCTTCGGGATGGGCTGCTTCTGGGGCGCCGAGCGCCTCTTCTGGCAGCTCCCCGGCGTCTACACGACCGCCGTCGGCTACTCCGGCGGCATGACCCCGAACCCGAGCTACGAGGAGACGTGCTCCGGCCGCACAGGGCACACCGAGGCCGTGCTCGTCGCCTACGACCCGACCCGGATCTCATACGACGAGCTGCTGACCACCTTCTGGGAGGGCCACGATCCGACCCAGGGGATGCGGCAGGGCAACGACGTCGGCTCGCAGTACCGCTCGGCGCTCTACTGGACGACCCCCGCCCAGCAGGAGGCCGCGCTCGCCTCGAAGGCACGCTACCAACTCGCGCTCGCACAGGCCGGCCACGGCACGATCACGACCGAGCTCGCCGAGGCCGGCGAGTTCTACTACGCCGAGACCTACCACCAGCAGTACCTGGCCCGAAACCCGCGCGGCTACTGCGGGATCGGTGGCACCGGCGTCGCGTGCCCGATTGGCACCAGCGTCCCAGGCTGATCGAGGCTACTGGTCGCGGGGCTGGACGGCTCCGCACTCGTAGGCGAGGATCACCGCCTGTACACGATCGCGCAGTCCGAGTTTCGCCAGCAGATTCGCGACATGTGTCTTCACCGTGGCCTCGGCAACGACGAGCGCGCTCGCGATCTCTGCGTTCGAGAGCCCGCGTGCAAGGAGATCGAACACCTGGCGCTCGCGTGAGGTGAGGCCTCCCAGTGCCGTCGCGGCTTCGTCGGCGCCCCGAGTCACATGTGCTGCGAGCAAGCTTCGCATCGCCGCAGGAGCGACGAATGCGTCTCCCGTTGCCACCACGTGAATCGCTGCGATCAGGTGGTCTGGCTCGACGTCTTTGAGGAGGAAGGCGCTGGCGCCGTTTCGTAGGGCTCCAACGACGTACTCGTCGAGACCGAAGGTCGTCAACACGATCACCCGCGTGCGTCCGAGTTCGGCGACGATGCGCTTTGTTGCCTCGATCCCGTCGAGCCGGGGCATGCGGACGTCCATGAGCATCACGTCGGGGCGCACCGTGCGGGCGAGCTGGAGAGCTTCGATGCCATCTGCTGCCTCGCCTGCGACGACGAGCCCCGGCTCTGCCTCGATCAGCTTCACCAGGCCCGCGCGGACGATCGCCTGATCGTCAACAACCGCAACCGAAATAGTCATGCCGCCTCGGAGGCTATGGGGAGCGTGGCGCGTAACAGAAAGCCGTCGCCGGGAGCCGATCTGGTCTCAACCACGCCTCCGTACAGAGACGTCCGCTCGCGTAGGCCGATCAGGCCTGTACCACGCTGGACGCCACTTGAGCCGCGACCATCATCGTGAACTTCGACGTCGAGCTGGTCGGGCGCGTAGCGGACGAGCACATCCGCGCTCTCTGCCGCCGCATGCTTGAGCACGTTCGTCAGCCCTTCCTGGACGATTCTGTAAGCAGACAGCTCCACGCCGGGTGCGAGCGCAACCGCGGCTCCTTCGACCCTCAGAGTTACAGGAAGACCCGCGTCGCGAACGCGCTCGATCAGGAGTGGGAGTTGCGATAGGCCGGGTTGAGGCTCGAGCTGCGTCACGCCATCCTCCTCGCGGAGGACACCGAGAAGCGCGCGGAGCTCGCCGAGCGCATTCCTTCCTGCGCGCTCGATCTCGAGCAACGTCGCTTCGTAGCGTGGGTTCTCACCGCCGACGAGCCGCCGCTCAACCGCCGCCTGCATCACGATCACGCTCACGGAATGCGAGATGACGTCGTGCAGCTCGCGCGCAATACGCGCGCGCTCGGATGCAACCGCCTCCACACTTGCCGCTTCAAGCGCCACGGCCTGACGGCGGAGGCGTCGGGCGGCCGTATCCCGACGTTGGAGTGCCCGGCCGATCAGCCAGGCACCGGCCGGAAAGAGCCACGCACCAGCGACCTCGCCGACCGCAGTTCCATGCGCGAGCATCCGGGCGCTAAACCCGAGCGTGCAGACAGCACCAACGAGCGTCGCGAGCAAAAGGCCCCGCCCGCTGGCATACAGCGCGAGCGAGAAGGTCATGAAGAGGAGGCCGAGCCACGCCACCAGCGGCATGGTCGTCCCGGCTGGGTAGAGAACGAGGCCGTAGATTGTGTACGCGCTCATCGATGCCGCGAAAGCCAGTGCCGGGTGCGAGCGCCGCCAGAGAGCCGGGAGCGAGATCAGCGCCAGGAAGGCGATGTTGAGCCAGCCCGAGCCATTCCGTACGAACGACACCGGTGAGGTACCAAGTGCCTCGGCGATGCCAAGCGAGAGCAGGGCAGCCGCCGTTGCGATGTCCGTGAGGCGACCCCGGTCGAGTGTGCTGCGAACGCGCATTCGTTGACCGTATAGCCCAGCGCGGCCAACCGCCTCCGCCGTTCGGGCCAGATCGCTCGGCCGTCCGGGGGAACACGAAGATCGTCCCGATGGGGGTGCACGACCGCCCGCGCGACCGATGGATTCGCGGACGCCTGGCCCTAGCGTGATCTCACCTACAAACAAGGGAGCAACGATGAAGGCGATTGTGTACACGGCGACAGCGGCGGTGGCTGTTGCAGGGCTTTTCGCGTACGGAGCAGGAGCCTCGCCGACAGGTCGACCAACAGCGACGGTCGTGAAGTTCAAGGCGACGACCGCGTCCGCGACCATGGTCGACACACCGCCGCTCAAGGTGTTCGGACCCGGCGACGGGGTCGTCTTCCGACTCAGGCTGTCAAACCCGTCGACCGGTAAGAAGCTCGGAACCGGCACCGGCACCTGCCAGCGCTACTCAGCCCACGACAGCAAGCCCGAAATCGACGTGTGCACCGACACGTTCACCCTCCCTGGTGGCCAGATCATCGCGATGGGCACCGTCATCGACGAGGCACCGCACAGCACCCTCGCGATCGTCGGCGGGACGGGCAGCTACCGAGGCGCCCGCGGCGAAGCCGTCGAGATGTTCGTCGACGACACCTCGTCGCTGATCTCGCTGAGCTTCACCACGGGGTAGGCTCGGATCACAAGGAGTATCGTCGACCTGACACTGCGAAGGAGGAGACGAGAGATGGCCGGTCAGGTTGTTCACGTGGAGTTCCCGTCTGCGGATATCGAACGGGCACAGCGGTTCTGGAGCGGTTTGTTCGGCTGGGAGTTCGGAGAGTCGGTGATGCCCGGGATGGAGTACCGCATGGCGCGGACGGGCGAAGAGTCCGGCGCGGCGGTCACGCAGACGGACGAGCAGCCCGGTCATCCGAACTTCTACTTCGCCACCGACGACATCGACGCGTCGATCGCCAAGGTGGAGGAGCTCGGCGGTCAGACCGAGACGAAAGTTCCGGTGCCGATGATGGGGTGGTTCGTCGCCTGTACCGACAGCGAGGGCAACGTGTTCCACCTCTGGCAGATGGACCCGGAAGCCGGGTAGCGCGGGTTACCAGCGTTGGTGCACACGCGCGGCGATTCGCTCGCGGTAAATCGCGGCAATCGTCTCGAGCGCTTGCGGGGGTAGCGGCGGCAGGCCGGCTGCCGCTGCATTGGCGCGCGCCTGTTCCGCCGTCTTCGCGCCGGGAATGACGGTCGAAACGGCCTCGAACTCGAGGATCCAGCGGAGCGCCAGTTGGGCCATCGTCGCGCCCTCGGGAACGAGCTCTCGCAACTCCTCGACCGCGGCGAGGCCCTCCTCGAAGTCGACCCCGGAGAACGTCTCACCGGCATCGAACTGCTCACCGTGGCGGTTGAACGTCCGGTGATCATCCGCCGCGAAGGACGACGCGCGGTTGAACTTCCCGGTCAGCAGGCCGGAGGCGAGCGGTACGCGAACGATCACGCCGACGTCGCGCAGCCGAGCCTGCTCGAAGAACAGCTCCGCCGGCCGCTGGCGGAAGATGTTGAAGATGATCTGCACCGTCGCCACACCCGGGTACTCGATCGCCTTCAGCGCTTCCTCGACCTTCTCGACGCTGACACCGTAGGCGCGCACGACGCCGTCCTCGACGAGCCGGTCGCACGCCTCGAACACGCTCGGCGTGTAGTACGTCTCCCACGGCAGGCTGTGCAGCTGAACGAGGTCGATCGTCTCGAGACCGAGGTTCTCGCGTGAGCGGTCGAGCCACGCCGCGCAGGTTCTCGTAGGTGTACGAGGTGACATCGAGCGGCCCTCGGCGGCCGAACTTCGTCGCCACGACGAGCGGCTCACGTCGCTCGCGGAGGAGCTCCGCGATCAACCGCTCCGAATGGCCGTCGCCGTAGACGTCTGCGGTGTCGAAGAACGTAACGCCCGCGTCGATGGCGGCGCGCATGGCCTCGAACGAGCGCTGTCGTCGGTTTCGCCCCAGCTGCCTCCGATCGCCCAGCCGCCGAAGCCGACCTCCGAGACCTCGCGGCCCGTCTTCCCTAGGCGCCGCGTCTCCACGGCGTCAGTCTACGCAGGGGTGCAGTAGTCTCGCCGGGTGACTGGCAAACCGGGAAGGGTAGGTCGGGCCGCGACGCGCGACGACCTCGATGCCGTCGCCGCCTGCCTCGCGAGCGCTTTCTACGACGATCCGCTCTGGGGGATCTGGTCGTTCCCCGACGAGCAGAGCCGCTCCGTGGGGCTGCAGCCGTTCATGCGCCTCTGGGCAGCCTGCGGGATGCACCATCCCTGGTTGCGGATGACGGCGGGCGGCGAGGCCGTAACCGTCTGGACCCTCCCGGGAGAGATCTACGTCACGCCGGAGGAGGAACTGGAGCTGGAGGCACTGGTCGACCACCTGTTCGGCGAGCGGGCGCCTGCGTTCCAGGCGCTGTTCGAGCAGTTCGACGAAAACCTGCCGGAAGGTGACTACTACCACCTCGAGTGGTGGGCGACGCACCGCGATCACGCCGGACGCGGGCTCGGGTCGGCCCTCCTGCACGAAGACCTGGCCCGAATCGACGCCGAGCACATGCCGTCCTACCTCGAGTCGACCAACCCGGCCAACCTGTCGCGATACGAACGGCTGGGCTTCCACCCGATCGGCGAGTTCGGCCCGCCCGGCGGACCGGTGATCACGAAGATGTGGCGCGACACGCGCTAGGTACACCTACCCTCGCAGCCCGGGTCGAGCTCCGAGACAGCTACCCGAGCGGATGCCGAACACCGAAGCGCTCGCATAGACCGGGGACGCTGTCCGGGTTCATGTCGAGGCCGTACTGGGTGCAGAGGTCCGCGAAGCGGGAGAGATCGGGCTCACCTTCGGTTGCGTAGACCTCTGCCAGCTCGCGGAAGAAGTTCTCGAAGCCGGCCGGTGAGATGATCTCGATGATCTCACAGGGCGTGTCGCCGGCGTTCCAGAATGTGTGCCACTGGTTGCGCGGCTTGAACACCCAGGTTCCGGGTCCCGCCGTTACGACCTCCTCGCCCAGGAGCGCCCCGAGCGTGCCTTCGAGAACGTAGGAGTACTCGTCCTCGCGGCTGTGACGGTGGAGCGGTGCCGCGAGAGCTCGAGGGGCGAGCGGGTGGTGGACGACGGAGAAGCGTCCCTCGGCCTCGTCGCCCTCGATCTTCCAGACGATGCCGAGCCCACCAATGTCGACGTGCTCGCTACCGTCCGCCGGAATGGTGACTCTGGGAAGTTGAACCGCCATCTATCCTCCTTTTGATGAACATCATTGTTCACTGATAATGTGGGACGCTAGCAGGTGCCATTGGACGATGCCAACCCCGGCGCAAGGTGACACGGCAGCGATGACCAGAAGGTATGAACTCAACAATCGGGCCCGGAGCCAAGCGGAAACGCGGCAGAGGATTGTGGAGGCGACCGTCGAGCTTCACCGCACGCGCGGGCCGGCGCAGACGACGATCAGCGCGATCGCCCAACGGGCAGGTGTCCAGCGACTCACTGTGTACCGTCACTTCCCGGACGAGCGCGCGCTGTTTAGAGCCTGTTCGGGCCACTGGGCTCTCATGCACCCACGGCCGGATCCGTCCGCATGGCTCGCTGTGGTGGACCCGGCGGAGAGACTTCGGCTAGCGCTCCATGAGATCTACGCCTACTACCGAGCGACGGAGCAGATGACGGCCAACGTACGCCGTGACCTGCCTCGACTGCCGGTGCTCCAGGAGGTCGCCGCCCCGTTCGCGCAGCACTGGGAGAACGTTCGCGCGGCGCTCGACCGCGGTTGGAGCGTGCGCGGCGCCAGACGAACGCGCTTGCGTGCAGCTACCGGTCACGCCATGGAGTTCGAGACGTGGCGGTCGCTCACGCTTTCCCACGGGCTCACGGATACCGAGGCAACCGAGCTCATGGTTCGCCTCGCGCTGGCCGCGCGGGCCTAGGTTCTAGCCGCGCCCGGCGCCGGGATCGCTCGTCAGGCGCTGCGCCAGAGCGACCGGAATCAGGCTGACGACGATGACGACCAGCGCGATCGCGTTCACGATCGGCAGATTCGTGCCCTGGCGGATGAACCCGAAGATCAACAGCGGAAGCGTGTTCTGCGCGCCGGCGGTGAAGTAGGTGACGACGATCTCGTCCCATGACAGCGCGAATGCGAGCAGTCCGCCGGCGACGAGCGCGGTGCCGATCACGGGCAGCGTCACGTAACGGAACGTCTGGAACCCTGTCGCGCCGAGATCGGCAGACGCTTCGAAGAACGAGCCGGACGTGCGCCGCAACCGCGCGATCACGTTGTTGTAGACCACGACGACGCAGAACGTGGCGTGCCCGATCACGATCGTCCAGAGCGAGAAGCTCACACCCCAGATGACGAAGAACGAGTTGAGCGCGAGGCCGGTGATGATTCCCGGCAGCGCGATCGGGAGGATGAAGAGGAACGAGATCGAGTCGCGGCCGAAGAAGCGCGTCCGCGCGAGGCCGAACGAGGCGAATGACCCGAGCACGAGAGCGAGGGCGGTTGCGAAGAGCCCTGCGCGGAGCGACAGCCACAGAGCGTCGCGCACCTCCTGGTCGTTCCAGGCCTCCGAGAACCACTTCGTCGTGAAACCGGGGATCGGCCAGCTCTGGATGTTCGACGAGTTGAAGGCGTAGACCCCCATGATCGCAATCGGGATCCAGAGGAAGAGGAAGATCAGGATCGCCCAGATCCAGAGACCGATGCGGGTGCCGGTGCGTTCCATCAGATGTTCTCGAACGCCCCGAGGCGCTTCATCAGCACGAGGTAGACGGCCATGATCCCGAGTGGCACCATCGCGAACGCGGCAGCGAACGGCGCGTTGTTGGCGAGGCCGAGGTTCTCGAACACCACCGTCCCGATCAGCGACGAGCCAGGCCCGCCGACGAGGGACGGCGCGATGTAGTCACCGAGGGTGAGCGAGAACGTGAAGATCGAGCCCGCTGCGAGCCCGGGCACGGCGAGCGGCAGGATCACCCGGCGTAGCGTCGTGAAGCCGCGGCCGCCGAGGTCGGCGGATGCCTCCATCAGCGAGTACGGCACGCGCTCGAGCGCCGCGTACACCGGCAGCACCATGAACGGGAACCAGATGTAGGTGAACACGAGCCACATCGCCCAGTTCGTGTACGCGATGTTCTGGTCGGGTAGGCCGAGACCGTTGAGGAAGTAGTTGAGCGCACCGTCTGGGTTGAGGATCAGCCGCCACGAGTAGACGCGCACGAGGTAGCTGACCCAGAGCGGGAGCACTGTCGCGACGAGGAGCGCTATCCGCAGGCGACGGCCGGCGACGCGGACCAGGAAGTACGCATACGGGAAGGCGAGCAGCATGCAGGTGATCGTCACGGCCGACGCCATCAGCACCGTCCGCAGGATGATCGTCGGGTAGGGCGCGTTGGCGATCTCGCGGAAGTTGTCGAGATTCCACGAGTGGATCACCTGGCCGGTGAACGAATCGGTCGTCCAGAAGCCCTGGATCAGGAGCGCCACGAGCGCCGCCACGTAGACGAACACGAACGCGGCAACCGGCAGCGAGATCTGTCCCAGCGTCTTCAGCCCGGGTCGGCGCCAGGAGAAGCGGGAAAGCGAGCGGAGGGCTCCCCTTTGCTGGGAGCCCTCCGTCACACGTGCAGCGTCAGCAGACAACTAGCCCTTGATCTGCGTCCAGGCCGTCGTCCACGCCCTCAGGTCGGTGCAGTCCTTCTTGCCGTTGCCACAGTCGGACACCGGCGTCTTCCAGAACTTGATCGACCGGTAGTAGCTCTCTGGCGCGTTGGCGAAGTACTGCTTGCACGATCCCTTCGAGAGGGTGTCCATGATCGCGCAGGCCTTCTTGTTCACGGGCGTCTCGCCGTAGGTGACCGCCTGGAGCGCCTGCACCTTGGGCGTCGAGATGTACTGCCACCACTTGTAAGCGCAGTTCGGATGCTGCGCTTTCGACGACAGCATCCACGTGTCGAGCCAGCCGGTCACGCCTTCCTTCGGCGTTGCGTACGCCACTGCGTTCGCCGTCTTCTTGGCAGCCTTGAGCTGGCTGTACTGATACGGCCAACTCGCGCCGAGCGTCGAGCCGCCATTGCTGAACAGGTCGATCTGATCCGACGGGAGGCCCCAGTACTTCTTCACCAGTGGCCGCTGCTGCTTGAGCAGGCTGACGGCCGCCGCTAGTTGCGCCTTCGTCAACTCGTACGGATCAGAGATTCCGAGCGACGGATTCGTCTTGGAAAGGTAGAGCGCCGCGTCCGCGATCTGGATCGGGTTGTCCGGTACGGTGATCTTGCCCTTGTTCTTCGCGTCGTAGAGCACCGACCACGACGTCGGCTTCTTCTCCTTCGTCGGGTTGTAGAGCAGGATGTTCGGTCCGAACTGAAGCGAGACGCCGTAGTGCTTCCCCTTCACGGTGTTCGTCTCGGGGGACTGGAACGCCCGATAGAAGTCCTTGAACGACGGCACCAGCGCGACGTTCGCCTCGGCCACCGCCCCAGCTGCGATCAGTCGCAAGCTCGCGTCGCCGGACGCGGAGACCATGTCGTACTGACCACCGCCACCCGAGGTCATCAGATTGAACATGTCGTTCGAGGTCGGCGCTTCCTTGACGGAAATCTTGCATCCCGTCTGCTTCTCGAACGGCGTCTTCCACTTCGGGTCGACGTACCCCGACCAGGCGACGAGCGTCAGCTTGCCCTCACCCTTTCCGACCGATGTGGGCATTCCTGTGCCTTTCGACACGCCGGCCGCCGGAACGGCGAGGGCGGTCACGAGCGCCGCAAATGCGACGTATCCGAAGCGAATCCGCTTCACTTGTTCTCCTCCTCGATCACGAATTCCACGTCCGGGCTCCAGCGGAGCCAGACGCGCTTTCTCTCCATCCCATGGACGTCCCGTGAGGACGTCTCGAGGTTCTGCTGCACCACCGTCAACTCGCCGCCTCCGTCGAGTGAGACGATGAACTTCGTTACCGGCCCCAGGTAGATGGCCGCCTTGATCGTCCCCGGCTCGCCTTCCGGCTCCCGCTCGTCGCTGACCGACAGCCGAATCTTCTCAGGGCGGACGGTGAACGTGCGGCCGCCGCGCTCGAGAATGTTCGAGGTGCCGATGAAGCCGGCCACGAACGGAGTCGCGGGATGCTCGTACATCTCGGCCGGCGTCCCGACCTGCTCGATCTTGCCCAGGTTGAAGACCGCGATCCTGTCGCTCATCGCCAGCGCTTCCTCCTGGTCGTGGGTGACGTAGATAAACGTCATCCCGAGCTCCTGCTGAATCTGCTTCAGCTCGATCTGGAGCTCCTGGCGAAGCTTCAGGTCGAGGGCGCCGAGCGGCTCGTCGAGCAGGAGCGCGCGCGGCGTGTTGACGATCGCGCGGGCGAGCGCGACCCGCTGGCGCTGGCCGCCCGAGAGCTGGCCCGGCTTGCGGTCGCCGTAGCCTTCTAGTCGAACCATGATCAGCGCCTCGGCCGCCTTGGCGCGCCGCTCCGACTTGGGCACCCTCCTCACCCGCAGGCCGTACTCGACGTTCTCCTGCACCGTCATGTGGGGGAACAGCGCGTAGTCCTGGAACACCGTGTTGACGTCGCGGTCGAAGGGGGGCAGCGACGAGACATCCTGCCCCGCCAACTCGATCGTGCCCTCGTCCGGCCGCTCGAAGCCGGCGATCATCCGCAGTGTCGTCGTCTTCCCCGACCCGGAGGGGCCGAGCATGGTGAAGAACTCACCGCGCTCGATCTCGAGATCGACCCCGGCGACCGCATTGACGGCGCCGTAGCTCTTGCGCAGCCCGCTGACTCTGACATCGACGACGGTCGTCGGCGCCTCAGAGAGCTGCGTCAAGCGACTCCTCCAGCAATGCGAGGCCGTCCGCGAGCTCCGCGGCGTCGATCGTCAGCGGCGGCAACAGCCGGATCACATTGCCGTACATCCCGCAGGCAAGCAGCAGCAGGCCGCGCTCGAATGCAGCGCCGACGATCGCCTGCGCCTGCTCGGGAGACTGTGCGGCAAGCTCGATAGCGAGCATCGAGCCGAGGCCCCGGACGTCGCCGATCGCCGTGTGCTTCGCGGCGAGCTGCTCGAGACGGCCACGCAGCGTGTCGCCGAGGCGCTCCGCCTGCTGCAAAAAGGCGGGATCGGCAACGGCGTCGAGCACCGCGATCGCAGCCGCGCAGGAGAGCGGGTTGCCCCCGAAGGTGCCGCCGAGCCCACCCGCCGGAACCGCGTCCATGATCGCGGCGGAACCGGTAACTGCGGCAAGCGGCAAGCCGCCCCCGATCGACTTGCCGGAGACGAGCAGGTCGGGCGCTGCACCCTCATAGTGCTCGATCGCCCACATCTTCCCTGTGCGGCCGACACCCGACTGCACCTCGTCGTCGACGTAGAGAATCCCGTGCTCGCGGCAGATCTCGAGCAGGCGCCGCACGTAGTCGGCCGGCATCGGCAGGAAGCCTCCCTCGCCCTGCACGGGCTCCAACACGACGCAGGCGACGCTGGCCGGATCGACCTCGGCCTTGAAGAGCTGCTGCAGGCCCGCGATCGCGTCGTCAGTCGTGATCCCGCGATAGAGGTTCGGCACCGGTGCGCGGTAGACCTCGGGAGCAAACGGCCCGAACCCTGCCTTGTACGGCTTCACCTTCGCCGTCATCGTCATCGTCAGCAGCGTGCGGCCGTGGAAGGCGTTGTCGAAGACGACCACGGCGGGCCGGCCGGTCGCCGAGCGAGCGATCTTGACGGCGTTCTCGTTCGCCTCGGCGCCCGAGTTGACGAGGATCGACTTCTGCTGTTCGCCTGCACACGGCGACAGCTCCGCCAGGCGGCGGCAGACCTCGACGTACGGCTCGTAGACGCCGACCATGAAGCACTGGTGGAGGTAGTCGTCGGCCTGCGCCTTGATCGCATCGACCACGGGAGCAAAGCGGTGGCCGGTGTTCTGGCAGCCGATGCCGCCGGCGAAGTCGATGAACGTACGGCCGTCGACATCGGTCACGCGCGCGCCGTCCGCGTGAGAGACAACGAGCTTCGGAGTCGATACTCCGGCACTGACGTAACGGGCGCGCTCGGCGAGAATCTGGTCGTGCGAGGTGGTCTCGGAAGTCGTCTGCATCGCGCAAGTATGCCGCAGTCTTGGCCCAGTTTCAGGACACATACCTCGCAATGCGCAGGGTTGCGCCCAATCACCTCGTGGACGCGCTATCTCGCGCCGCATCGGTACCGCTTTGCGTCGCAAAACCCAGAAAGCGCTCAGGAAGAGGCGACCCCTTGTCTACGATGGCGACGACGCCGGAGTAGCTCAGCTGGTCAGAGCACCGCTCTTGTAAAGCGGGGGTCAAGGGTTCGAATCCCTTCTCCGGCTCTCTTGCCCTCGCGCTCATCAAGCCGTCCTGGCTGCCGGGCCTCGGCGGGATGAGTTGAGCGGTGTGGTGGGCAAGCCTCTAGATGCCTAAGAGGCCCACGGCGGCACGGCCCCGTCCACCGTCGACATCCACGAGTACAGGGAGGTCGACGCCGTGACGAACAGCCTGTTCCGCTTCGGGCCTCCGAAGACGAGGTTCGCAGCGGGCTCTGGCAGGCGAAGCCTGCCGATCAGGGTGCCGTCGGGGTCGAAGCAGTGCACACCGTCGCCGACGGCCGCCCAGATTCGCCCCTTCGTGTCGAGCCGGATCCCGTCGAACACGCCGGCAGAGCACGTCGCGAGGACGCTGCCCCCCGTGAGGGCGCTGTCGTCCGTGACCGTGAACGACCTGATCTGATTCGTGCCCGTGTCGGCGACATAGAGCGTCGTCTCGTCCGTCGAAAAGGCGAGCCCGTTCGGCCGGTCGAAGTCGTCCCCAACGAGCCGGCATTCACCCGTCACCCCATCGACCCGGTAGACGTTGCAGGCGCCGATCTCGCTCTCGGCCTGGTGGCCCTCGTAGTTGCTGTCGATGCCGTAGGAGGGGTCGGTGAACCAGATCGAGCCGTCGGACCGGACGACGACGTCGTTCGGGCTGTTCAGCCGCTTCCCCTCCCATCGATCGGCGATCGTCGTGACCGAGCCGTCGTGCTCGGTCCGAGAGACGCGCCGGTTCCCGTGCTCGCAGCTGATCAGCCTGCCTTCGAGATCGAGCGTGCCTCCGTTGGCGTACCCGGCGGGCTGCCGAAACACGCCGACGGCGCCTGTCGTCTCGTCCCAGCGGAGGATCCGGTCGTTCGGGATGTCGCTCCAGGTGAGGTACCGACCGGCGGGCACGTACACAGGCCCCTCGGCCCATCGGCAACTGGTGTAGAGCCGCTCGACACTGCTGCCGCCATGACAGCTGCGGAAGCGGTCGTCGAGCGCCTCCAGCTCGGCGGGGATCGTCTCAACCGTCCTCACCCTCGGCAGTCTGCCGAAACGTGAGAGCGGCCGTCGAACACGTCAGATTCGTGCTGGCTCGCGGTGCTCGATGCGCTCGGCGAACACGATTCCCGCCTCGATCGAACGCCTGACCGGGCAGGACGCAGCGACCTTCTCCAGCCGCTCGAGCTGCTCCGCCGTCAGGTCGCCGGTCAACGTGACCACGATCTCGAACCGGCGCGGAGTCGACCGGTGGTCGTAGTCCACGTCGACGGTCACATCGCCGAGGTCCCACTCCTTCGTGCGTGCGTACATGACGAGCGTCGTCGAGACACACCCGGCGAGCGCAGCCGCGAACAGCTCGTGCGGCGCCGGCGCGCTGCCGTCGCCCCCGACTGCTTCGGGCTCGTCCGTGATCAGGTGGTGCCTGCCGTCGATCACGATCTCCTGTCGGAGCGAGCCGCGGATCGAGGTTGCAGTAGCGGAAAGGCTCATGAGATCTCACCTACTTTCTCGGAATGTCCAAAGGTCACATCGGGGAGGATGCGGTCGAGCCAGCGAGGCTGTGCCCAGGCCCAGGTACCGAGCAGGCGAAGGGCGACGGGGACGAGCACGAGCCGGATCAGGAGTGCGTCGAGGAGAACGGCGACACCGAGGATCACGCCCATCTCCTTGGGCGGCAGCGGCCCCGACAACGCGAACGTGAAGAAGACAGCGACCATCACCGCCGCCGCGGCAAAGATCACGCGCCCGGAGTGCGCTACGCCGCCGATCATCGCGTCGCGCGGGTCGTGCGTGCGGTCGAAGTGCTCCTTGGCTGCCGAGAGCAGGAACACGGTGTAGTCCATCGAGATCGCAAAGATCATCGCGAAGAAGAACACCGGCCCCCAGGCGTCGACGAAGCCCTGTGGTTCGAAGCTCAGCAGGCCGGAGCCGTGTCCGCCCTGGAAGATCAGGCGGGCGACGCCGAATGCGGCACCCACCGCAAGCAGGTTCGTGACGACCCCGACCGCCGCGATCACCGGCGCCTGGAGCGCAAGCAACAGCAGCAGGAAGCCGAGGGCGAGCACGACGCCGATCACGAGCGGGGTCTTCGCGGCGAGCGTGCTTTCGAGATCGTGATTCTCCGCCGTCGCACCTCCGACGAGCACGCCCGCAGGCAGCGTCGCGCGCAAGCGGTCGATCGTCGCGCCGACCGCGGTACTCGAGGGATCCGCACTCGGCACCGCCTGCAGGAGCGCCAGCCCGCCGGCGCCCGGCTGAAGGGGCATCACACGAGCGATGCCCCGATCGGCCTTGACGATCGCCGCGGCTCGCACGACCTCCGCCACCGGGCCGACGATCTGTAGCGCACCCGGTGCGCCCTGCCCGAATGCCGACTGCACGAGCCCGTAGCCCTGGCGGGAGGTGTCGTGCTTGGGAACGACCTTGATCGACGGCATGCCCGTCTTCAGACCTGCAACCGGGAGCGCGAGCGCCAGGAGAATCGCCAGCGCGGCCGTCCCGAACAGCAGCGGCCGCCGCCAGAGCCGCTCGGCCCAGGCCGCGAACGCCGGCGAGCGATGCTCGCCCGAGTGCACCCACTTGAGGGCCAGCTTGTCCACGCGCGGGCCGAGCTTGGCCAGCACCGCCGGGAGCAGTGTCATTGTGGCGAGAAGGACGAAGAGGACGGCAACCATGATTCCGAGCGCCATCGAGCGGAACGCCGGGCTCGGCACGAGCATCACCGCCGAGAGGGAGATCAGAACCGTGGCCCCCGAGAAGAGAACCGCCTTGCCGGCCGTATCCATCGTCACGGCGACAGCCTCTTGCGCCGACAGCTTCGAGCCGAAGTAGGCGCCGCGGAAGCGGTGGACGACGAAGAGCGCGTAGTCGATCCCGAGCGCGAGCGCGAACATGAGCGCGAAGTTCATCGCCCAGATCGAGATGTCGAAGAAGCGCGAGCCGAGGTAGAGCGTTCCTGCCGAGGCAATCAGCCCCAGGATCGTGAGCATCAGCGGCAGGCCGGCTGCGACGAGCGAGCCGAACGCGAGCATCAGGATCACGAGCGTGACCGGCCACGAGAGCAGCTCCGACTTCATCATCGCGCTGCGGTTGGCCTCGTTGAAGTCGGACCACATGCCGGAGGCGCCGGTGAGGCTGACCTGGACATCTCCGGTTCCAGCTGCCTTCAGCTTGCCCTTGAGGCTGTCGGCCGCAGCGACCATCGCGGTCGTCGACCCGTTCGCGCCCGCACTGACGATCGCGGTGTGGCCGTCCTGTGAGATCGAGAAGCCGGCCTGCGGCAGGGCCACCGACGCAACCCGCGAATCGGTGTGGAGGATCGAGGCGACCTGGTCGACCGTGGCAACGAAGTGCGGCTCGCCGACCGTCGAGGACGGTGAATGGACGACGACCATGAGCGCCGAGCTCGACTGGCCACCGAAGTTGCGGTTGACGAGGTCACGCGCCTGCACCGACTGCGAGCCGGATGCCTCCCAGCCCGCACCCGAGAGCGCCGTCTCGACCCGCGGGGCCAGCACGCCGAGCCCGACGGCGACCACGATCCACGCGACGAGAACGGTTCGGAAGTGGCCGGCTGTCCAGGCTCCGAGCCGTCCGACCGGGCCGACGACGGTCATCGTCCGGCTCCTGCGAGAATCGCGTTCAGCTCGGTGACCTGTCGCTGCACGCTGCCGCAGACCGTCTCGCAGAGCTCGAACACGCCCGCATCGACGACGCGGTAGTACACCTGCGTCCCTTCCTTGCGGCGCGCGACGATAGCTGCCTCGTGCAGAAGGCCGAGGTGCTTGGAGACGTTCTGCTGCGACGCTCCGACGGCCTCGGTGAGCTCCTGCACCGTGGCCTCTCCGGCCCGCAGCCGATCGAGCAGCCGGATCCGCATCGGCTCCCCGATGACCCGGAATCGCTTGGCCACCAGCTCGACGAGTGCGTCCGGAAGCGGATGCGGCAGAGACGACTGGAGTTGCGTCGTCATACGGTCACGTTTCCTGTCTTCATCACGATCCTCCGGGGTCGATTCACCCGAGTATACACAACTATGTAATTGTGGAATATACGTAGTTGTCACGGATAGGAGATGCGACGTCTGACCGATGCGCTCGCCGTGAAGCGAACGGACACTGGCTGCACAGGCACCCGAACAGCACCTGGGAGGCGGCGCATGGCAGCACGAAGGATCGTGATCCTGGGCGGAGGGACGGGTGGCACGCTGATGGCGAACCGCCTCCGCAAGCTCTACAGCAGCGGCGAGGCCGAGATCGCGGTCGTGGACAAGGACGACCGGCACGTCTATCAGCCGGGGCTTCTGTTCGTCCCGTTCGGGCTCGCCGAGCCAGAGGAGATCGTGCGCCCACGCCGCCGTCAGTTGCACAGCGGCATCGCCTTCCACGAGACGGAGATCGACAACGTCGCGCTCGACGAAGACCGGGTGCACCTAGCCGACGGCACCACCCTCCCCTACGACGTGCTGATCGTCGCCACCGGCTCACGCCTCGCCCCGGAAGAAACCGAAGGCCTCACCGGGCCGGGCTGGATGGAGCGCGTCTTCACCTTCTACACGCCTGAAGGAGCCGCGGCACTGGCGGACGCGCTGCGGTCGTTCGACGGTGGGCGCCTCGTCGTAAACATCGTCGACATGCCTATCAAGTGCCCCGTTGCGCCGATCGAGTTCGTGTTCCTCGCCGACTGGTACCTCCGCGAGCGAGGGATTCGCGACCAGACCGAGATCGTGCTCGCGACGCCGCTCGACGGGTGCTTCACGAAGCCGATCGCCTCCAAGCACCTGACTCACCTCCTGATCGAGAAGCAGATCCGGCTCGAGGTCGAGTTCGCCGCCGGCGAAGTCGACGGCGCAGCCGGGCGCCTGATCTCCTACGACGGTCGCGAGATCCCGTTCGACCTCCTCGTCACCGTTCCCGTCCACGCCGGGGCGGAGTACGTCGATCGCTCGGCCGGCCTGGGGGACGAGCTCGGATTCGTGCCGACGAACCCACGCACGCTGCAGTCACTCGCCCGTCCGAATGTGTTCGCCCTCGGCGACGCAACGAATGTCCCGACCTCCAAGGCGGGCTCGGTCACGCATTTCGAGGGCGAGATCTTGACCGGGAACATCCGCAGGTACCTGGCAGGCGAGCCGCTCGACGAGTCGTACGACGGGCACGCCAACTGCTTCGTCGAGACCGGTTTCGACAAGGCCCTGCTGATCGACTTCAACTACGACACGGAACCGCTCCCGGGCCGCTTCCCGTCGGCGCTCGGGCCGCTGCCCCTGCTGAAGGAGTCGCGGCTGAACCACCTGGGGAAGCTCATGTTCCAGTGGATGTACTGGCACCTCCTGCTTCCCGGCCGCGACATCCCCGGCATCTCGGCCCAGATGCGGATGGCCGGCAAAAGGCCCAGCCCGACCAACAACTAGAGACCGACGAGAGAGGAGCGACATGACGACGACCGAGACGGCCGGCCTCGACAGAGACGCGGAGGGATTCCTGACCGACGCAGGACAGTGGAACGAGGACGTCGCCACCATGATCGCGGCCGAAGCCGGCATCGAGCTGACGCCACCGCACTGGCAGGTCGTGAGATTCATGCGCAACACGTATCTCACAACCGGCCAGGCGCCCTCGATCCGCACCCTCGGCAAGGCCTCCGGCGTGTCGGTCAAGGAGCTCTACGAGCTCTTTCCGAAAGGACCGGCAAAGCTCGCCGCCAAGATCGGCGGCATCCCGAAACCGCACGGTTGCATCTAGAAGGAGGAGTCATGACGACGATCACAGATCACGACCTCGAGCAGTTCGTCACCCCTGACGCCGCCGAGCAGCCCAAGCCGATCGAGAAGGTGTCGATCGTTGTCTCCAAGGGCTCGCTCGAGGGCGTCTACCCGGGCCTGATCATGGCGAACGGGGCCCGCATGGAGGGGATCGAGGCGAACGTCTTCTTCACGTTCTTCGGCCTCGACGCGATCACGAAGAAGCGGCAGGCCCACATCAAGGTGGCGACCGTCGGCAACCCCGGCATGCACATCCCGACCCTCGTAGGCGCAGTTCCCGGCATGTCCTGGGTCGCGACGAAGATGATGGCGAGAAAGATGGAGAAGCTGGATATCCCGCCCGTGCCCGAGTTCGTCGAGCTGATCGCCGACTCGGGTGCGCACCTCTACGGGTGCAAGGCCACCGTGGACATGTTCGGCCTCGCCGCCGACGACTTCGTGCCGCAGGTCGACAGCGTGATCACGGTTGGCGAGTTCTACGAGAAGGCAGCGGGAGGCGAGATCATCTTCACCTGACCGGCAGAGCTTCTACGCAGGCACGGCGCGCGTTGCCTGGTGCGCCACGATCTTCCGCTTCACTCGCTGCAAGGCGTTGTCGATCGTCTTCGTGTCGCACTCGAGCTCGACCGCCATCGTGTCATAGGACTTGCCGTCGAGGTAGAGACGGAGTGCATCGGCCTCGAGTGAGGAGAGTGTCGTGCCGAGACAGCCGACGAGGCTCTGCAACTCCTCGGTCGAGATGACACAGATCGAGGGGTCGTTCGTGTTCGGTCCGGGAAGCGCGTCGCCGAGGGTGCAGTCGCCGTCGTTCTCCTGCCCGGCCGGGGTGTGGCTGAACGAGACGTAGGTGTTGAGCGGCGAGTGCTTGAAGCGCGTCGCCGTCTTGATCGCAGTGATGATCTGGCGTGTGACGCAGAGCTCGGCGAAGGAGCGGAACGACGTCTCCTTGTCATGCCGGAAGTCGCGCACTGCCTTGTAGAGCCCGATCATTCCCTCCTGGATCAGGTCGTCCGCGTCGCCGCCGGCCAGGAAGTAGCTGCTCGCCTTCAGCCGCACGAAGCCGTGGTAGCGCCGCATCAGCTGATCGAGCGCCGCCTGGCTCCCGTTCCGCGCCTTGAGAACGAGTTGCAGATCCTCAAGTTCACGTTGAAGCTTCTGGGGCGTCTTCGGGGCAACGGCGGTTCGGACGGGCATCGTCTCTCCCTGTTTAGAGCGTTTTCCGGGCTGTTGGGCTCCAGGCGCAACCGAAGTCTCACCCTGAACTTGAGGGAGAACCTAGCACCTTCTTGCACGCGTTACAACCCCATTGCAATTCTTGCACTGTGATCAGAACAGATGTTCGGGTCCGGGCCGACCGGCGGGTCAGAGGCCGCGGCGCAGGCGTTCGAGCCTGGCGCGCGTCTCAGGATCGATGCGGTCGCGCAGGCGCGATGCGTCGTCCTCGTTGTGCGTGGGGTGATCGAGATCGCGCAAGAACGTCTGCGAGGAGCGCTTCAGCACCTCCTGCCCAGACGTGCCTCGGACGGCGATGTCGGAGGAGACGAGGCAGACGAGCTCGCGCTGGCGGTGCTCGGCCGCAAGGCGCTCGAGCAGGGTGTCGGCATGAGGCGCGTAGCGGACGGAGAGCGGTCCGACCTCGCTCTCCTCCCCCACGCCGTCGAAGACGAGGAACCCCCTGGCGCCCTTCAACGCCACAAAGCTGGCGAGCCCGTCGATCAGCTCCCGCTCGTCCGCATGCCCACCTGCGTGAAGGAGGTTGTAGCCGTCGAAGAGGTAGAGCGTCGGGTCGGGCATCAGCCCATCGTACGCCCGAGGCCTACGATCGCTGGCGCCGCGCCTCGTAGAGCAGCACAGCGGCTGCGACGCTGACGTTGAGCGACTCCACCCCGGGGGCCAGCGGAATCGAGACCTCGGAATCGCACGTCTTGCGCACGAGTGGCCGTACGCCCTTGCCTTCGGCGCCGAACACGAGCACGACACCTCCCGTGAGGTCGGCTTGCCACATCGTCTGCGACGCGTCGGCGGTGGCCGCATACGACCAGAGATCGTCCCGCTTGATCTCGGCCAGGTAGCGGGCGAGATTCGGGACGACTGCGACCGGAAGATGCTCGGCCATCCCCGCCGACGACCGGCAAACAGCCGGGGTCACCTGTGCGGCGCCGTGGGCGGGCACGATCACCCCGGTAGCGCCCGCACCGGCCGCGGAGCGGATCACGGCGCCGAGATTGCGCGGGTCGGTGACCTGGTCTAGGCACGCAAGCAGCGGCTTCTCGTACCCCGCAAGCTCCCAGGGATCGGCGTACGGATACGGACTCGCCCAGGCGACGACACCCTGGTGATCGGGGCTCTCGGCTGCTTCGGTGAGGTCACGTTCCTTGACAACCCGTGCCCTCGGGCCTTCGCCCAGCCAGTCGAGCGACGACGCCGCGCGCTCCGAGACCCACAACTCGAGCACCTCGCGGCGGCCGCGCAACGCCTCGCGAACGGCGTTGCGGCCGTAGATGAGCTCGCGGGTCATCGCAACGGTACGAGCTCGAAGCCGTCCTGCACGTCGCGTACCTCCCAGCCTGCGGCCGCGATCTCGTCGCGCAGGCGGTCGGCCTCGGCGAAGTCCCGGGCGGCGCGCGCCTCCGTCCGTGCTCTCGCCAATGCCTCGACGTCGGCAGGCGCTTCAGCCGTATCGCCAAGTGACCCGAGCCCGAAGATCGCGAGTCCGCGTCGCAGCTCCTCGAGCGCGCCTTCGCGAGCCCACCGGTGCAGGATCGCAAGCGCCGCAGGCGTGTTGAAGTCGTCGTCGAGGGCAGAGGCGAGGGCATTCCAGTCGCCCGTCGTCCGAGTCTCGCCGCGCAGGGCATTGCGCAGGCTCTCGACCTGGGCGGCAGCGGCGGTCATCGCCTCT
The DNA here is from genome assembly GCA_963829285.1 of uncultured Thermoleophilia bacterium. Classification (GTDB taxonomy): domain Bacteria; phylum Actinomycetota; class Thermoleophilia; order Gaiellales; family Gaiellaceae; genus Gaiella. The sequence continues at coordinate 156,060 of CAWHHW010000006.1, forward strand.
ACCGAGAACTCGAGCGGCTTGCGCCAGTGACCCGTCATCAGGAAGAGCAACGCAGTCTCCTGTCCCCACTCGGCGATCACCTCCTGGATCGTGGCAACGTTGCCGACGGACTTCGACATCTTCTCGCCGGTGAACCGGAGCAACCCGTTGTGCATCCAGATCCGCGCGAACGGACGCCCTACGGCCTGGGACTGTGCGCGCTCGTTCTCGTGATGCGGGAAGACGAGGTCGAGGCCGCCGCCGTGGATCCAGAACTCCGGCCCGAGCGTCTTCTCGGCCATCGCCGAGCACTCGATATGCCAGCCCGGCCGGCCGGAGCCCCAGGGGGAGTCCCACGAGGTGTCCTCGCCGGGCTTCGTCGCCTTCCAGAGCGCGAAGTCGCGTGGATCCTCCTTCAGTGGGCTCGGGTCGTCGTCCTCGACCTGATCCGGCCGCTGGCCGGAGAGTGCGCCGTACGACGCGAAGCTCGCGACCCTAAAGTAGACATCGCCTCCCGCCGCGTAGGCATGCCCGCCGTCGACGAGCTCGGCGATCAGTGCCACGATCTCGGGGATCGTCTCGGTCGCGAGCGGCATCTCGTCGGGCATTCCGAGCCCGAACGAGGCCGTGTCCTCCAGGTACCAGCGGGTCGCGCTGGTAGCGCGCTCCGCACTTGCACCGGGCGCGGCCTCGTAGATCTTGTCGTTGACGTCGGTGATGTTGTGCACGTACGTGACGTCGTAGCCGCGCTCACGCAGCCAGTTCCGCAGCCAGGAGAAGATCACGAACGGGACGGCATTGCCGACGTGGGCCCGCTGGTAGACGGTCGGGCCGCAGACGTACATCCCGATCTGCGCCGGCGGGTCGGGGAGTGCGACGAGTGCCTTCGTCACCGTGTCGTAGAGCCGTACCGTCATCGCGCTGTTATAGCGGCGGCGGCGCGCCGGAGCGCCTCGTCGCGCGGAACCGCAGCGACCACCGTCCACAGCTCGGGGCCGCGCTCGGCGCCGGTCAACGCCAGCCGTAGGAACTTGAGATTGCCACCGACCGCCTTGAGCTCGCGCACGATCGCGCGGGCTTCCAGCTCGTCGAGCGGCTCTGCAGCGGGGCCTCGGAGCTCTGCAAAACGCTCGAGCGTCGGCACGGCTTCCGCCCCGAGGGTGACCGGATCCGGCTCGATGATCTGCTGCGCGATCTCACGCGCCTCGACGAGCGTGCGGGCACCGCGCAACGCGCGCGCGACCTCGACGGGCGCGTCGGCCGCAGCGGCGAGGTCTGCGTCGGGCATGTCCGCAATCGCGTCGATCGCGAGCCGTTGCACGCGGGACACGTCGAGGTTGACGTCGTGGCGCGGCAGCCCGAGCTCGTCGAGATAGGCCCGCAGAGCCGCGGCAGGGATACCCTCGTCGCGCAGATCGGCTACGGACGAATGGTCAGCACGCTTGGAGAGCTTCTTGCCATCCTCGCCGAGCAGGAGCCCGTGGTGGATGACCTCGGGCAGCTCGCCCCCGAGCGCGCGCGCGATTCGCTGCTGCACCTCCTCGTTCGGTCGATGGTCGGAGCCGCGGATGATGTGCGTGATGCCGAGATCGAGATCGTCGACGACGGTTGCGAGCTGATAGGTCGCGGAGCCGTCCGCCCGCGCCAGCGTCGTCCCGGCAAGCCGAATCGAGCCGTCCGCGTCACGGACTGCGCCTGTCTCGAGAGCGAGCACAGCTGCTTCGGCGTAAAGCGCCGACCGCTCGCTCTGCCGGATCGGCCCCTCCTCCCACGTCACGCCCAGCCAGCCGAGGTCGGCCAGGATCGCCTTCTCGCCGCCGGACACGGTGCGCTCCGGATCGGTGTCGTCTATGCGCAGCACGAGCACCCCACCGCGCTCGTCGGCATAGGCGCGGTTGGCGACGGCGCTGAGCGCGTTGCCGAGGTGAAGCGACCCGGTCGGGCTCGGCGCGAACCGGACGCGAACGCCGGAGCTCACGCGTCGATCGTGATGTGGCCCGGCCGGCCGGCGACACGATCGAGCCACGCACGAATCGCGGGGTACGGCTCGAGGTCGAACCCGCCTTCGGGGGCGACGTGGGTGTAGGCGTAGAGCGAGATGTCGGCCAGTGTGTAGCGCTCCCCGACGAGGAAGGACCGCGTCGCGAGATGGCGCTCCATCGCGTCGAGTGCGACGTACCCGTTCGCCGTCTGCTCCCGAATGCGATCGGCGTGCTGGTCTGCGACTCCCGAGAAGCAGACGAGGAAGCGAACGACCGCAATCGACGGTTCGTGCTGGTACTGCTCGAAGAACTGCCACTGGAGAACCTGCGCCCGCTCGTAGCGGTCGGCGGGGACGTATTCCGTGCCGTCACCGAAGTACCAGAGGATCGCGTTCGACTCGGCGAGCGGCCGGCCGTCGTCGAGTACGAGCGTCGGGACGCGGCGCGCCGGGTTGAGGTCGCCGATCACGTCGGCGCGATTCGAGCGATCCACAACGCTGAGCTCGTGCAGCTCGAGTGGCAGCCCGAGATGCGCCGCGAGCAGGCGCACCTTGTAGCAATTGCCAGAGACCATCGAGTTGTAGAGAAGCATCGTCTAACTCTCGCACAACGAGACGCGAGAGCGCCGGGGCGATCAGCTCGCGGCAGCCGTCCAGGAAGTCGAGAGGGACGGCCCGGAGGCGAGCGTCTGGTACACGACGCAGTAGCGCTCCGTCAGGCGCACCAGCGTGTCGAGATGTTCCTCGCTCGCGTCGGTCTCGAGCTCGAAGGCGAGTCGGATCGCACTGAACCCGACCGGGCTTTCCCTATCGACAGCGAGCGTGCCTCGGAAATCGAGATCACCCTCCGCCCGCACGAGCCCCGCGGCGATGTCCAGCTCGAGTGAGGTCGCAACCGCGCGAAGCGTCACTCCCGCGCAGGCAACGAGCGCCTCGAGGAGCATGTCTCCCGAACAGACGCTGAGCCCGTCGCCCCCGGTCGCCGGGTGCAGGCCGGCCTCCACGAGCGCCCGGCCTGTTCCCACCGAGCACGTGATACCGGCGCCGAGAGCTCCTGTCGCCCGAAGGGTCACCAGGGCCGCCGCCGGATCGCTGCGGTAGCGCTCCTTCAGCGGCTGCTGGGCCTCACGCAGCTGATCACGGTCGATGACAGGCCTCCCCGGGTCGCGATTCAGCATACTTCGTCGCCTGTGGGCACCACATCCGGAGCAGGCCCGTCTCCCGCGCGGCCGGTCGTGCCCGGCGTCGCAGCTGCGGCGGCAGTCGGGGCGCGGGTGCGCGAGCACCGCGTCGCGATGGGCCTGACGCAGACCACGCTCGCGGGAGACCGGTTCTCCAAGGAGTACGTGAGTCAGATCGAGCGGGGCAAGACGACACCGTCCGCCGAGACGCTCGCCTGGCTGGCGTCGCGGCTCGGCACCGACATCGCCTTCCTCACGACGGGAACGTCCGCTCTCGATCGGGAACGCGCCGAAACCGCGATCGCCCGGGCCGAGCGGCTTTCCGACGAGCACGAGTACGCGGCGGCGCTCGAGGAGCTCGACGCTGTAACCGGAGTCGTCGAGGGGGATGCAGACGGCCGACTCGCCGGCCGCTGGGTGGCAGCGCGCGCCTGGGCGCTGATCCAGCAGGGAGAGCTGGATGCGGCCAGCGAGCTTCTCGGGCGTGGCCCGAGCGATGACGCGGACGCCGCCGCAGTCGTGCTCCTGCGCGGGGTCGTGGCATACAAGCGGTCGGAGATCGAGGATGCCACGCGCCTGTTCGGTGAGGCGCTCGCGCTCGCGGGGTCCTCCGACACGGCCGGGGATCGGCTGCGCTCGGACATCTTCGGCTGGCGTTCTCGCTGCCATCGCCGTTCGCGCGACTGGGTGGCGGCACGCGAAGACGTGAGTCTCGCGATCGAGTTCGCCGAGAGCAGCCATGACGCGAGGCGGACGGCGTACGCCTACTTCCAGGCGTCGCTCGTGCACGAGCGGATGGGCAACTGGCTGCAGGCGAGGCGCGATGCGGAGCGGGCCCGGGACCTCTTCGCGGAGATCGGAGACCAGGCTAATGTCGGCAACATGCTCAACAACCTCGGTGGTCTCGCCCACTTGCTGGGCGATTCGGACCGAGCCGTCGAACTGCTGAACGAGGCGTTTCGGATCGCGATCGAGAACGGATCGACACCGGCGGCGGCGCATGTGCTTTGCTCGATCGCCGAGGTGCGACTAGCGCGCGAGGAGCTCCTGTCGGCGGAAGCCGACGCGCGCAAGGCACTCGACCTGTTCGACGGTCGTGTCGACTACCTGCACGAGATCGGGATAGCCCAGCTCACTCTCGGCCGCGCCCTCCTTGCACAGGGTCGGGGCGACGAAGCGGAAGCGGAGATCCGGGCCGCCGAGAGCAGCTTTTCCCAGATCAGCTCCCCCGGCCACGAAGCAGCGGCGGCAATGCTCCACGGCGACCTCGCCGCCAGGCGGGGAGCAACCGGCGAAGCGGCAGACCACTACCGAGAGGCCGCTGCCGCCTTACTGCCCGACATGTTGCTCGGCCTCGCCGACTGACGTCTCCCGAGCCGCTCCGAAGTTCACTCTGACGGGTTCCCCCATCCGGGGGGTTCGCAGCGCAGTGTCCGTCCCGACAATCAGCAGACCACCTCTGTGCACTCCGTGAGAGAGGTGGTCTCCACCCATCGGGCTCCCAGAAAGGACGCCAGTAATGAACAAAGGCAACCTCCTGCTCGCGGCAGTCGTGCTCTCGTCGCTCTTCGCCATCCTTGGCGCCGGCTTCGTCGACGGTCACTGAGCACCGCATCGTGCGCGTGGTCTCCCTGTGACGTCACCCAGGGAGGCCGGCGCTTCTCTCGAGTCCTCTAGAGCTCCTTCCAGAAGAACGTCGTAGCGCACGGCCGCCCATCCGGATAGAGGGCGTAGCCGGGGACGATGCCGACCCTCGTCCAGTCGAGCCGCGCATAGAGCCGCTCCGCGGCATCACCCGTGACGGTGTCCAGCACGAGAAGGGTCTTCCCTTCCGCTCGCGCTTCTGCCTCTGCCCCTTCCATCAGCCTTTCCGCGACTCCTCGCCTACGAGCCGCTCTATGGACGAGCAGCTTTGCGATCTCGCCTCGGTGCGGCTGGTTCGGAGGCAACGCCAGGATCACCTGGACCGTGCCGACGAGCACATCGTCCATGAACGCGGCTAGCAGCAACCGCCGGCCTTGCTCGGCCTCCGCTGCAAATCCGTCGAACGCCGCTCGGGCCTGCGCGTGCGAGAAGGGATCCAGGTAGCCGACGGAGGCGCCGCCGGCTACACAATCAACGAGGACGTCTGCGAGCGCGTCGAGCCGGCGCTGGAGCTCCGGCCCCTGGAGACGGCGGATCTCGATCGGGGCAGCCACGCCGGCGCAGTATCGCACCGGACAGGCACTGCCTCTCCGCCCGGCTCGCGATAGGGTCGCCCAATGGAATGGGCTCTCGCGGTCATCGCCCTGGCGCTGATCGTGTTCGGCGGCGTCTCGCGCCGCGTGGACGGCACCCCGATCACCCCTGCCATCATCTTCGTCGGGATGGGGCTCCTGCTCGGGACGAAGGCGCTCGACCTCGTCGACGTGCCTCCGACCGGAGAGTCGGTGAGGCTCCTCGCAGAGGCCACGCTCACCGTCGTCCTGTTTGTCGACGCCTCCCGGATCGATCTCCGTAAGCTCCGTCAGGAGTACGCCGTCCCGGCCCGGCTGCTCGGGATCGGACTGCCGTTGACGATCGTCCTCGGGGCCCTCCTGGGCGCCGCCGTCTTCGGTGCGCTGACGCTGCCTGAGGCGTTGGTCCTCGCGGTGCTCCTCGCTCCGACCGATGCCGCTCTCGGACAGGCGGTCGTCATGGAACCACGCCTCCCCTCCCGCATCCGCCAGGGACTCAACGTCGAAAGCGGTCTCAACGACGGAATTTGCGTGCCGCTTCTCTTCGTCGTGCTCGCCGTGGCCGAGACGGAGGACGGGAGCTTCGGCACGGCCCACGCGTTCCGGCTGGTCGGCGAGGAGATCGGCTGGGGGATCGCCGGGGGGCTGCTCGCGGGGGTGGTGACGGCTGCGGTGTTCAGGTACGCGTCCCCACGGGGTCTGATCGAGACATCCTGGCGCCAGATCATTCCGGTCGCCGGCGCCGCGCTGGCCTACGGCGTCGCCACGCCTCTCGGCGGTTCCGGCTTCATCGCCGCGTTCGTCGCGGGGATGACATTCGGAGCTCTCCGTGGTCCGGCGGAAGAGGGCGACGAAGGGATCTTTACCGACCAGCTCGGCGAGCTGCTCAACGGCGTCACGTTCCTCGTCTTCGGGGCGATACTGCTCTGGCCGGTACTCGACGATCTGACGTGGCGGATCGGCCTCTACGCGATCGCGAGCTTGACTGTCGTGCGAATGCTGCCCGTCGCGGTCGCAATGCTGGGTACGCATGCGCGGCCACGAACCGTCGCCTTTCTCGGCTGGTTCGGCCCGCGAGGGCTGGCGTCGATCGTGTTCGCCTTGATCGTCGTCCAGGAGGCGAATCTGCCCCACGCGACCACGATCGTCCTGACGACATACGCCACCGTCGGTCTCTCCGTCCTCGTCCACGGTGCGACGGCAGCGCCCCTCGCGAGCCGGTACGCAACCTGGTTCGCGTCGCACCCTCCGGAGCAGAGGCCTGCGATGGAGAGCGTCCACGCCCGGACGCAGCCGTGGCGGCGCCCGGCTCGGCCGTGAATCTGGAATCACTCCTGTTGAGGTGGTACGGGCGCTTCGGGCGAGACCTGCCCTGGCGGCACACTCGCGACCCGTACGCGATCCTCGTCAGCGAGGTGATGCTGCAGCAGACCCAGGTCGACCGGGTGATCCCGCGCTACCTCGCCTGGCTCGAGCGCTGGCCGACGGCGAGCTCGCTCGCCGCGGCGCTCGGCCGGCGACGTGATCCGGGCCTGGCAGGGGCTCGGCTACAACCGGCGCGCGCTCGCGCTGCACCGCGCGGCGCAGGTGGTCGCGCACGACGGCTGGCCCGACGATCTGACGACTCTGCCGGGCGTCGGGCCGTACACCGCAGCCGCGGTGCGGAACTTCGCCTTCGGCGAGGACGTGCTGCCGCGCGACGTCAACGTCGACCGGATCGAGCGACGAACCGGCCACAGCTTCACGGGCGCGGCCGCGCAGGCGCTGATGGATCTCGGCGCCACCGTCTGCCTCGCCCGCATCCCACGGTGCGACGCGTGCCCACTCGCCGACGCGTGCCCGTCGCGCGGAACCCGCGACGAGCCAGCCCGCAAGCAGAGCCGATTCGAGGGCTCGTTCCGCCAGCGACGGGCCGCCACGCTGCGCGCTCGTGGCGGCCGCCGCGAGCACTCGCGACGACGCTCGACGAGGAGGCCGTCGAGCGCACTCGCCCGGGACGGCCTCGTCGTGCATCCTCGAGGACGGCACGCGTCAGCCTGCCCTAGCTGCGGAGCCGAATTCATCTCCCTGTAAGGCGCGGACCGCCACAATGGGCGCCATGGCAACCGTCCTCGTCGTCGACGACGAGCCGATCGTGCGCGAGGTCGTCGTCCGCTATCTCGAGCGCGAGGGGCACACGACGCTCGAGGCCGACCGACGGCGACCGCGCGCGCGAGCTGCTCGAGCAGCAGACGCCCGATCTCGTCGTACTCGACGTGATGCTGCCCGGCACCGACGGGCTCGAGCTGTGCCGCTGGATCCGCGCCCGCTCGGAGCTGCCCGTGATCCTCCTCACCGCGCGCGGCGAGGAGGCCGACCGTATCGTCGGGCTCGAGCTCGGCGCCGACGACTACGTGACGAAGCCGTTCTCGCCCCGCGAGCTCGCCGCGCGCGTGCGCACCGTGCTGCGGCGCTCGGCGCCGGCCGAGGATGCACGCGAGCGCGGTTCGCGTTCGGCGACATCGAGATCGACACCGCGCACGCGCGAGGTGCGCAAGGCCGGCGCAGGAGCTGCGGCTGACGGCGAAGGAGTTCGATCTGCTCGCGTTCCTCGCCGGCAACCCCCGTCGGGTCTTCGGCCGCGATCAGCTGATGAGCCGCGTCTGGGGCTACGAGGCTGCGCTCGACACCGGCACGGTCACCGTCCACGTGCGGCGCCTGCGCGAGAAGATCGAGACCGATCCGTCCGACGCCGCTCCATCTCCAGACGGTCTGGGGCGTCGGCTACCGGCTGGTGCCGTGAGCCGATGATCCTCGGAGCCGCCGCTGTCGTCGCTCGTCACGCTCGGCGTCGGGCTCGTCGCTCGCGCTCGCTGCTGCGGGCGCTGCCCACGGTGCGGCTGCAGCTGATCGGCCTCGCGGCACTCGCCGTCTGCCTGCCGCTCGTCGGCGGTGCTCCTCTCGGGCTGGGTCATGTTCCACATGGGCGACGACGTCAAGATCCTCGCCGTCTCGCCGCCTCGGCGACGGTGGCGATGATCGGCGGCCTCGTTCCTCGCCCGCTCGATCGCGGGCTCGATCGACCGCGTCCGCGACGCGTCGGTCGCGCTCTCGCACGGCGATCTCACCGTCCGCGCGCCCGAGTCTGGCCCGACCGAGGTCGCCGAGCTGGCCGGCTCGTTCAACGAGATGGCGGCGAACCTCGAGCGGCTGTTCGACGCCCGCCGCGAGCTCGTGGCGTGGGCGAGCCACGACCTGCGGACACCGCTCGCGAACATGCAGGCGATGCTCGAGGCGCTCGAGGACGGCCTCGCCGAGCCGGCCGACTACCTGCCCGCGCTCGGCGACCAGGTTCGGGGGCTGACGCTGCTCGTCGACGACCTGTTCGAGCTCGCGCGCATCGACGCGGGCGCGCTGACCCTCGAGCTGCACGCCTCGGCGCTCGACGACGTCGTCTCGTCCTGCCTGCGCGGCGTCGCGGCCGAGGCGGCGCAGCGCCACGTCTCCCTCGACGCCGACGTCGACCCGGACCGCGGTGGCGCGCTTCGCCCCCGACAAGGTCGAGCGCGTGCTGCTCAACCTGCTCACGAACGCGCTGCGCCACACACCGTCCGACGGCACGGTCGCGGTGCGCGTCGAGCCCGACGCCGGCGCCGTGCGCGTGACGGTCGAGGACACCGGCGAGGGGCTCGACGAGGAGGCCGAGCGGCGGATGTTCGACCGCTTCTGGCGCAGCGACCCGGCCCGCTCGCAGCGCGGCGCCGGTCTCGGGCTTGCGATCGCCCGCGGCCTCGTCGAGGCGCACGGCGGCCGGATCTGGGCCGAGAACCGCCCCGGCGGCGGCGCCCGGGTGAGCTTCACGCTGCCCGCTGCGCGCCCGGCCTGAGCGCCCAGAACAACCCCCCAACCTCCCCCAGGGGGGCATTTCGGCCCCCTCTGGGAACGCTAGCGCCCATCGTGTGACGTGTCTGTGCCGGAAGTGTGCCAAGTCTCCGCGCCCGAGCGCGAAGCGGGCCTAGCTAGTCCGCCGTACGCGCGAGGAGCGCTACCGCCTGCGCTGCGAGCCCCTCGCCACGGCCTGTGAAGCCGAGGAGGTCGGTCGTCGTCGCACGCACGTTGACGACGTCGGCATCGACGCCGAGCGCCGCCGCGAGTCGGCTGCGCATCTCCCCGCGGTAGGCGCGATCCGCGGTTCCTGGCCGATCAGGACACAGTCGGCGTTGACGAGCACGAAGCCGGCCTCGCGCACCTGCCGGTAGGCCTCCGCCAGCAGCACGAGCGAGTCGGCTTCCGGGCTACCTGGTCCTCGTCGTTCGACGGAAAGAGCGCGCCGATGTCGGCGAGCCCGGCCGCACCGAGCAGCGCGTCGGTCAGAGCGTGCGCGATCACGTCGCCGTCGGAATGCCCGGCGAGACCTCGCGGATGATCGATCGTGACTCCCCCGAGGACGAGCGGGACGCCGTCCTCGAACGCGTGCGCGTCGACCCCGAGTACCGATGCGAAGGTCGCTCACAGCGAGCGAGGCTAGCGCGTGCGGGAGCGATGCGAGGTCGTCGAAGCCGAACGTCGCCTCCGGTGGCGTCCGCTGCAGTCCCCCCCACGGGCCCGCGGCGAACGTGAACTGCGACGAGCCCCGCCGCGGCGGCGGGAAGGACGTCGTTGTCGACTCGGTCGCCGACGTAGGCGATCTCACCCGGAGCGAAGCCCGCGAGCATCGACGAGACGGGCGAAGAAACGGGGGTCAGGCTTCCGGACACCAAGGCTGGCCGACGACGAGATGACGTCGGCGGGGAGCGCCGCGTCCCGCGCCCACTGCTCGAGGGCCGCCGTCTGGTTGCCGACGATCCCGACCCGCAGGCCGAGCGCGCGCGACGCCCTCGAGGCAGGCGATCGCGTCGGGATAGAGGTCGTCGAGCTCGTACGGGAGGTCGTCCCACCAACGATGGGCCGTTCGATCCCGAGATGGCCCCAGAGCGCGTTGTGCTCCTCGCCGCGCTCGATCGTGACGCCGAGCGCCGCCCAGACGACGTGCGGCTGCAGGCCGACGCGCTCGGCGAGCACCCGCCACCACCGCTCCTCGTCGACGAGCGTCTCGCCGACGTCGAAGAAGACGGCCTTCAGAGCCACGATTCGACGAGCGCGAGATCGGCCGCCGTCGTGATCTTCAGCAGCCGAGGATCGCCCTCGACGACCCGAATCCGACCTCCGCGCGCTTCGACGAGCGATGCGCAGTCGGTCGCCTCGGCGAGATCGTCACCGCGGTACGCAGCCCGGAGAGCGGCGGCAGTGAACGCCTGAGGCGTCTGCACGGTGACGAGAGCGGAGCGGTCGACCGTCTCGACGACGAGCCCCTGCTCGACGCGCTTGACCGTGTCGGCGAGCGGCAGCGCCGGCACGACGCCGTCGACGCCCTCGGCGAGCGGCGCGAGGACGCGCTCGATCACGGCGTCGTCGACGAGCGGGCGGGCGGCGTCGTGCACGACCACGACGAGCGCGTCGTCGGGCACCTCCGCCAGGGCGGCGCGAACCGATTCGGCGCGGGTCGCGCCGCCGGTGACGACGGCGGCGACCTTCGAGGCGACGAGCTCCTCGGCGAGCACGATCGCCGCCTCCTCCCAGTCGGCCGGGACGGCGACGACGACCGCGTCGATCCAGCCGCTCGCGTCGAGCCGCTCCAGGCTCTCGGCCAGGAGCACGCGATCGCCGAGGGCGACGAACGCCTTCGGACGGTCGGCGCCGAGCCGCTCGCCCGAACCGGCAGCGACGAGAATCGCCCAGGTCGTGCTGTCGTGTCTCCGTCACCGGCCACGGCGTCAGCGCTCCGAGCCGCGGCGGTGCGGCCTCACGCGCTCGCGGCGGCGACCTTGGCCTTCGGCTTGACCTTCCTCTTGCCGCCCGCGGGATTCGCGAGCACCTCGTCGAGCCACGCGGCCGCCTCGTCCTCGGTCATGTCCTTTGCGTACATGAACTCGGACGCGAGGATCTTCTTCGCCTTGACGTACATCTGCTTCTCGCCGGTCGAGAGGCCCTTCTCGTGATCGCGGAGCGCAAGGTTGCGCACGACCTCGGCGAGCTCGAGGATGTCGCCGGTCTTCATCTTGTCGCGGTTGTGCTTGAAGCGCCGGTTCCAGTTCTTCGGCATCTCGGTCGACTCGCCGGAGAGCGCCTTGACGACGACCTCCACCGCGTCGAGCCCGATCACCCAGCGAAGACCGACCTTCTCGGCGTTCTCCGTGGGCACGTTGACGGTCATGTCGTTGTGCAGGATCTTGATGGTCAGGTACTCGCGCTCCTGTCCGAGGACGATGCGCGATTCCTTGCTCACGACCGTACCTGCCCCGTGGTGCGGATACACCACATTGTCGCCGACGTCGAACAAGCTAGCCCTCCCGTTGTCCGCCCATTTCACGAAAACCGCCGGCGCTGAGAGGCTGCCGGCGAGGGACCATCATTCTAGCTGAGATTTTCGCGCCGACTCGGGCCGAATTTGCACGCCGGCAACGCGCCGGCGTCGAGCCTCGGAATCAGGGGTGCCGATCCGCTTCGAGGCTTGACGCGTGCTCGAACTGCGGCTCGCGCGGCGCTTGCCTATGCGGCATCAAGCGCTCTGTGAGCTCCCGTTCTGTCGATGCCCGAGCCCGGCCGCGATCGCCTGCCGGAGCGTCTCGGCGCGCGTGATCTGCGGGCCGCCGCGGCTCGTCGTCCCGTCCGGCGCGATCACCGTCGCGAGGCCGAGCTTCGCGCACTCCTCGAGCCGGCGCTCGGCCTGCGCGGCCGGCCGCAGGCGACCGGTGAGACCGATCTCACCGAACGACCGCGACGCCGTCGCGGACGGGCACTCCACGCGCCGCCGAGGCGATCGCGAGCGCGACGGCGAGATCGGCGCCCGGCTCGTCGATCCGCACGCCACCGGCGACGTTGACGAAGACATCGGCAGCACCGAGCGCGATGCCGGCGTGACGCGAGAGCACGGCGACGATCATCGCGAGGCGCTTCGGATCGACGCCGGTCGCGACCCTCCGCGGCATCGCGAGGTCGCTGCGCGAGACGAGCGACTGGATCTCGAGCAGGATCGGTCGCGTCCCCTCGAGCGCACACGCGACAGCCGCACCGACCTCCCCGGAATGCGTGCTGTCCGAACAGCTCCGACGGGTCGGGAACGCCGACGAGGCCGCCACTCGTCATCTCGAAGACGCCGAGCTCGTTCGTCGAGCCGAACCGGTTCTTCACGGCACGCAGAATCCGGTGCGCGTGGTAGCGGTCGCCCTCGAACTGGAGCACGCAGTCGACGAGGTGCTCGAGCACGCGCGGCCCGGCGACCGAGCCGTCCTTCGTCACGTGGCCGACGAGGATCGTCGCCACACCCTGCTCCTTGGCGACCCGGAGCAGCCGCCCTGCGGCCTCCCGCACCTGCCCGACCGACCCGGGCGCCGAGCCGAGCTCCGCGGAGTACAGCGTCTGCACGGAGTCGATCACGCAGACGTCGGGACGCTCGCGCTCGAGCGTCGCACAGACCGACTCGAGCTCCGTCTCGGCGAGGATCTCGACCTGCTCCGCGCCGCCGAGCCGATCGGCACGGAGCTTGACCTGCGCGACGGACTCCTCCCCGGTGACGAGCAGCGCCCGCCGTCCCGCCCGCGTGCGACGTTCCCGAGCGCCGCGAGCAGGAGCGTCGACTTGCCGACCCCGGGCTCCCGCCCGACGAGGACGAGCGACGCCGGCACGAGACCACCGCCGAGGACGCGGTCGAGCTCGGGAACGCCCGTCGCGATCCGGGCTGCCTCCTCGGAGCGGACGTCGGCGAGCTTCGCTCCGGCGACCGCGCGACACGCCCCGCTCGCCCCTGCGCGCGGCGTCGCCTGACCCGTCAGCTCCTCGACGAGCGATGCCGAAGGCGCCACAACCCGGGCACTTGCCGAGCCAGCGACCGGTCGGCGTGCCACACTCGGAGCAGACATGCTGGACGATCACCTTTGCCATAGGGAGCGATGGTACGCGAGCGATCGGACGTCATGTCGTCCATCTGGCAACGATCGAGACGGCTCAGCGTCGGGCCGACCTCGACGATCGCGTCCTCGGCGTCGTACTTCTGACCGTGTAGTGCTCGTTGCGGATCCGCTTGCCGTCGCGGAACACCTGCCGGGTGTAGTCGATCGTGAACCCGCCGTCGCCCGCCTCCTGGACGACCGTGCGCGTGCCCGCGCGGCAGCGCCGAGTTCGTCACGGTCACCGGTCTTCGGGGTCGTCAGGTCGTACGGCTTCCCGGTCGTCGTCGTCACGCGCCGGCCGAGCTTCGTCGAGTAGAACCGCACCGTGATCCCACTGTCGGTCGCATCGAGCTTCATCAGGATCGCGGCGGGCCAGTCGTTGCGGAAGATCAGCTCGGGCCCGCCCCACGAGACCGTCGCCTCCCGCCCCATCGGGTAGCGCGAGATGTAGAACTGGTGCGCCTGGTGGGCGACGAGCTTGATGCCGGAGAAGAAGGCTGCGTTGAAGAGCGTCGTCGCGACCTGGCTGATACCGCCGCCGACGGCGTCCTCGAAGCGGCCGTTGAAGATCTGGGGCGCGGAGACGAATCCCTTGGCCTCGGTGCGCTTCCCGAGGGCGCCGTTGAGCGAGAACTCCTTGCCGGGGAGGATGATCGTGCCGTCGAGCAGCTCGGCGGCGCGCTTGATGTTCGTCACCCGCGGCGGGCAGCAGGGGTAGTTGCGTCGTGAACTCGGAGCACGAGCTCGGTGATCCGGAGCTTCTTCGCCGCGGCCGTCGTCGAGCTTCGGCTGGGCGACGACGAACCGGGCCCGATGGGCCTTGGCGGCGAGGTTCGTGACCAGGGAGCGCGCCGATCCGCTCTCCGTCGAGCTCCCGTCCCGGCGAGCGGGGACGAGGCGAACACGGGTCCCGTCGACGACGAATCGTGCGTCGACGGGCAGCCGCTCGAAACGACCGAGGCGCGGCAGGAGCGCCGTTCGCAGCGCCAGCGGGATCGAGCCCGACCCGAAGCGCTCCGCCGCCACCGGCTGCGTCGTGACGAGCGCGGCCGAGCGTCGCCGGACGGACAGCACCGCCGAGCCGGTCACGGAACCGCACCTCGCGCGGCCCGTCGAGGAGCCTGCATCACCCTAGCTGCGCAACCCGCGCCGCCTCGAGACCGATCGAGCGGAGGCTGGTCGCGGAGCGGCACACCGAGCTCGGCCGGGAGCGTGCGGAGGCCCTGCCGGAGCGCTGCCCGATCGACGACCGTCCCCGGGGCCGGTGCCGAGACCGAGACGCCGGTCGGCTCGACGACCGAGATGCCGGCGTCGCGCGGCGCTCGTCCGAACCTGCCTGTCGAGCCGGTTTGCGAGCTCGGCGGCCCGCACTGGGACCGAGGCGGTACGACGAGCGGAATCTTCGGCGCAGTGCCGATGCCGAGTCGCCGGAGAAGTCGCTCGCCGGGCATCCGCGGCGAGCGCGACGTCGAGCGCAGGCGTCGAGCAGCGGCCGCGCGCCGAGCTCGCGCCCGGTGAGACGTGCTTCGCCTCGAGGCCCGATCAGACGGATCGATCTCGCCGAGGCGGGCGTCCGTCGCCGGCTCGAGAGCGGCGATCGCCTCGCCACGGGTCATCCCGCCGACGTCGACACCGGCGATCGTCGTGCCGGCCGGGATCGTGCCGCGCTCGGTGCAGCGCCAGAGCCCCGAGGCCCGCCGCTGCGAGCGCGAACAGGCCGGCGATCGCAATCGCGACGACAGCGTCCGCGACGACGCCTGCGCGGCTGGTCTGACGCCGAGAGAGATCGGGCACTCCTGAAGTAGCCGAGCGATCGCGTGCAGCGGGCTCAGCTGAGGTGCTTGACGAAGAGCACTCGATCCTCGCCGGGGCCGTCGTAGTCCTCGGCGACACTCTCGACGGAGAATCCGAGCGACTCGTGGAACGCGATCGACCCCTCGTTCACGGGCGAGGTGACGCAGCGGACGAGCGACCGCCCGTGCGGCCGCGACGACCGCGAAGAAGCGTTCGTAGAGCTCTCGGCCGATGCCCGAGCCCCGCTGGTCCGGTGCGACGCCGACGAAATGGATGTACGCCTCCTCGGGATCGGTCTGCGAGAGGAATCCGATCAGGAATGCGACGAGCTTGCCCTCGTCGTCCTCGGCGACGAAGCTCGTGCCCTCGAAGTGGAGGAAGAAGAGCTTCGGCAGCATCGGTGCCATGTCGCGCCCGCCCCACCAGGCGTTGACGTGCTGGATCACACGGCCGTAGTCGGACGGGTTGGCGTGGCGGATCTCGAGGCCCACGACTGGATCCTACGGCTGATTCTCCGCGGGGCGAAGGCCCGGCGGGCATGATCGTCGGATGGAGGCCCAAGCGAGCGCGACGAGAGCGAAGGTCTTGGGGCGCCGCGAGCGCCTGCTCCCGCTCGCGGCCGCCCTAGTCACCGTGGTGCTGTGGGCTTCGGCGTTCGTCGGCATCCGCTCCGCGGGGGACGATTTCTCGCCCGGCGCGCTTGCACTAGGGCGTCTCTTCGTCGGCAGCCTCGTGCTCGGTGTCTTCTCCGTCGCGCGGCGTGAGCGACGGCCGGCGAGGAGCGCGCTACCGGCCATCGTCCTCTGCGGGCTCCTCTGGTTCGCGGTCTACAACCTCGCGCTCAACGCCGCCGAGCAGCGGGTCGACGCGGGAACGGCGGCGATGCTCGTCAACGTCGGGCCGATCCTGATCGCGATCCTCGCCGGGCTCCTCCTCCACGAGGGTTTCCCGCGTCGCCTCTTCGTCGGCTGCGCGGTCGCCTTCGCCGGCGTGGCGATCATCGGCCTCGCATCGGCAGGCGCCGCGCCCTCTGCCGGCACAGGCGCTCTCCTCTGCCTGCTCGCGGCGTGCGCCTACGCGGGCGGGATGATCATCCAGAAGGGGGTGTTGCGCAGCGTCTCCGCGCTCCAGACGACGTTCCTCTGTTGCCTCATCGGCATGGCCGCCTGCTTGCCGTTCGCGCCCAGGCTGATCGACGAGCTCCGCGTCGCTCCCGCTTCCTCGATCGGCTGGATGATCTATCTCGGCGCTGCCCCGACGGCGATCGCGTTCACGACCTGGGCGTACGCACTCGCGCGCACGAACGCCGGGCTGCTCGGCGTCAGCACCTACCTGGCTTCGCCAATCGCGATCGTGCTCGGCTGGGCAGCGCTCGGTGAGGTTCCCGCGACGCTCGCGTTCTTCGGTGGAGCGCTCTGCATCGTGGGGGTCGCGATCAGCCGCAGGTGACTGGACGCAACGACCGGTGGACGAACGAAACCCCGGTGACAGGCTGAAGCCTGTCACCGGCCGTCGCGGTCAGTTCAGATCGTTCTCGGCGGGTGACTCGTCCGCTTCGGCCGCGGGCTCGTCGTCGGCCGGCACCGTCACCGGCTCCGGCTTCACCTCGCCCTCGATCACGTCGATCTCGACGAGTGACTCGCCTTCGATCCCGGTCAGCTCCTCGCGACGGTCGATCAGGATCGTCGAGCCCTTCGGAGAGGTCGCGGCCGAGCACGAAGTCGGCGAGCGGATCCTCGATCAGGCGCTGGATCGAGCGGCGCAGCGGCCGGGCACCCATCGCCGGGTCGTAGCCCTGCTCGACGAGCAACTCCTTCGCCGGCGTCGGTGAGCTCGATCGTGGCGCCGTGGATCGCCATCTGGTCGCGCAGCCGCTTCATCATCAGGTCGACGATCTGCAGGATCTCGCTCTTCTCGAGCTTGTGGAAGACGATGATCTCGTCGATCCGGTTCAGCAGCTCGGGGCGGAAGACCTTCTTCAGCTCGCCCATCACGCGGCCCTTCATGTCGTCGTAGGTGAGCCCCGTCTCGTCGCCGAGCGTGAAGCCGAGCGACTGGTTCTTCGAGATCTGGGCCGCGCCGATGTTCGACGTCATGATCACGATCGTGTTGCGGAAGTCGACCTTGCGTCCCTGGGCGTCGGTCAGCTTTCCGTCCTCGAGGATCTGGAGGAGGATGTTGAAGACGTCCGGGTGCGCCTTCTCGACCTCGTCGAGCAGCAGCACCGAGTACGGCTTGCGGCGCACCGCTTCGGTGAGCTGACCACCCTCGTCGTACCCGACGTAGCCGGGGGGCGAGCCGACGAGCCGCGACACGGAGTGCTTCTCCATGTACTCGCGACATGTCGACCTGGATCATCGCGTCCTCGTCGCCGAACAGGAACTCCGCGAGCGTGCGCGCGAGCTCGGTCTTGCCGACGCCTGAGGGGCCGAGGAAGATGAACGAGCCGGTCGGGCGCTTCGGGATCCTTGATCCCGGCCCGGGCGCGGCGGATCGCCTTCGAGACGGCGACGATCGCCGGCTCCTGGCCGATCACGCGCTTGTGGAGCTCCTCCTCCATCCGGATCAGCTTCTGCGACTCGGCCTCGGTGAGCTTGAACACCGGGATGCCCGTCCACATCGAGACGATGTCGGCGATCTCGTCCTCGCCCACCTCGGGCTGCTCCTCGTCGGCCTCGTTGCGCCAGCTCTCCTCGAGCTCCTTCTTCTTCTGGGTCAGCTTGCGCTCCTTGTCGCGCAGCGCTGCTGCCTTCTCGAACTCCTGCGCCTCGATCGCGTTCTCCTTGTCGGCGCGCACCTTCTCGATCTCCTCCTCCAGCTCCCGGTAGCGGGGCGGAGCGGACATCGTGCGGATGCGCAGGCGCGACCCGGCCTCGTCGATCAGGTCGATCGCCTTGTCGGGCAGGTGCCGATCCTGGATGTAGCGGTCGGCGAGCACGGCCGAGGCACGCAGCGCCTCGTCGGAGATCTTGCAGCGATGATGGGCCTCGTAGCGGTCGCGCAGCCCGCGCAGGATCTGCACGGTGTCGTCGATCGACGGCTCTTCGACGCGCACCTGCTGGAAGCGGCGCTCGAGGGCGGCATCGCGCTCGAGGTACTTGCGGTACTCGTCGAGCGTCGTCGCGCCGATCGTCTGCAGCTCACCGCGCGCAAGAGCAGGCTTGAGGATCGAGGCGGCGTCGATTGCGCCCTCGGCCGCTCCCGCGCCGACGAGGTTGTGGAGCTCGTCGATGAAGAGGATGATGTCGCCGCGCTGGGTGATCTCCTTCATCACCTTCTTGAGGCGCTCCTCGAACTCGCCGCGATACTTCGAGCCGGCGACGAGCGCAGCCAGGTCGAGCGTGTAGATCTGCTTGTTCTTGAGCAGCTCCGGCACCTGGTTCGAGGCGATCCGCGAGGCGAGGCCTTCGACGACAGCCGTCTTGCCGACGCCCGGCTCGCCGATCAGCACGGGGTTGTTCTTCTGGCGGCGCGAGAGGATCTGCATCACGCGCTCGATCTCGGTCTGGCGGCCGACGACCGGGTCGAGCTTGCCCTCGGTCGCCATCTTGGTCAGGTTGCGGCCGAACTGGTCGAGCAGCTTCGAGTTCTTCGTCTTCTCGCCGCCCGGAGCGGCGCCCGCACCCGCCTGGCGGCGGCCGGGGCCGGAGAGCATGCGGATGATCTCGTTGCGAATCTTCTCGGCGTCGGCATCGAAATCGAGCAGGATGCGCGCCGCGACGCCCTCGTTCTCGCGCACGAGCCCGAGCAGGATGTGCTCGGTGCCGATGTAGTTGTGGCCGAGCGAGAGCGCCTCGCGCAGCGCGAGCTCGAGCACCTTCTTCGCGCGCGGCGTGAACGGGATCTGGCCGGTCGTGACCTCGTCACCCTGGCCGACGATGCGCGCGACCTGCGCGCGCACCTCCTCGACCGTGATGTCGAGCGACTCGAGCACCCGCGCGGCGAGACCTTCCTCCTCGCGCAGCAGGCCGAGCAGGATGTGCTCCGTGCCGATGTAGTTGTGCTTCAGGGCTCGCGCCTCGTCCTGGGCGAGAACGACGACCTGACGGGCCCGTTCGGTGAATCGCTCGAACAACCGTCGACTCTCCTTTCGGCAGTCGATCCGGAGACTGCGATGGCCGCGGGCTCCGGTGGAAGGTTCCACGCATTCTACCGGACAGGCCCCGCGATCACGCTTCCCCGAGAGTCGGAGTACCGATTCGTTCGCCTGCCGTGCCCTGTACCCTCTCCCGCGGCATGGCGAACAAGGCCCTCATCACCGGCGGTGCCGGCTTCATCGGCAGCCACCTCGCCGAGCTCCTGCTCGACCAGGGCTCTGAGGTGTGGGCGCTCGACGATCTCTCGACCGGATCGCTCGCGAACGTCGAGCACCTGCGCGACCGGCCGGGCTTCCACCTCGTCGTCGACAGCGTGCTCCAGGGAACGGTCGTCAACGAGCTCGTCTACAAGTGCGACGTCGTCTACCACCTGGCCGCCGCCGTTGGTGTGCGCCTGATCGTGGAGCGGCCGGTGCACACGCTCGTCACGAACCTGCGCGGCACCGAGATCGTGCTCGAGCACTGCCATCGGTTCGAGAAGCGCGTGCTCGTCGCGTCGACCTCCGAGGTGTACGGGGACCATCGCGAGGAGAAGCCGCTCGAGGAGACGGCCCGCCGCATCTACGGGCCGACGACGCAGCGCCGCTGGGCCTACGCCGACTCGAAGGCGATGGACGAGTTCCTCGCGCTCGCCCACATCTCCGAGCACGGGCTCAACTGCACGATCGCGCGACTCTTCAACACCGTCGGCCCGCGCCAGAGCGGCCAGTACGGGATGGTGATCCCGACCTTCGTGCAACGGGCGCTCGCCGGCGAGCCGCTCGAGATCCACGGCGACGGCAACCAGACGCGCTGTTTCTGCCACGTCCAGGACACGATCCGCGCACTGCAGGGCCTAATGGACGACGACGTCTCGGGCGAGATCTACAACATCGGCTCGACGAACCGGATCTCGATCTCGGCCCTCGCCGAGCGGGTGATCGAGCTGACGGGCGCATCCTCGGAGATCTCACACATCCCCTACGACCAGGTGTACGAGCACGGGATCGAGGACATGCTGCACCGGATTCCGTCGACCGAGAAGATCCACGCCGCGATCGGCTGGGCACCCGAGCGGTCTCTCGAGGACATCCTCGCCGACGTGATCGCGTTCGAGCGCGGCGCCGCCGGCTAGCGCAACGCCGGGAACAGCACGACGTCGCGAATCGTCTCGCGGCCCGTCAGCAGCATGGTGAAGCGGTCGATCCCGAAGCCGAGCCCACCGGTCGGCGGCATCCCGTACGAGAGCGCCTCGACGTAGTCCGGATCGCCGATCTCGCCGTCGGCCTGTCCGGCCTGCATCGCAAAGCGCTCCTGCTGCGTGGCGGCGTCGTTGATCTCGGAGAACGCGTTGCCGAGCTCCATTCCACCCGCGAAGTACTCGAACCGCTCGGTCAGCTGCGGATCGCCGTCGGTCGCGCGCGCGAACGGTGAGAGCTCGATCGGGTAGTCGTAGACGATCGTCGGCTGGATCAGCTCCGGCTCGACGAAGTGGCTGAATGCCTTGTCGACGAGTTGCGCCCAGCCGCGGTCGGCCTCGGTGTCGACGCCGCGCTCGGTCAACCGCGAGCGAAGCTCGGCCTCGTCTCGCGTCCACAGCGCCTCCGCCTCGAGCGCCTCGGCAAATCGCACACGCGCCCAGGGAGCCTTCAACTCCAGCTCGTGGCCTCGGAACTGCACCGCAGTCGTGCCCAGCACGCCCTGCGCGACGGTTTCGACCAGCGTCTCGATCCGCGCCATCGTGTCGCGGTAGTCCGCGTAGGCCTCGTACCACTCGAGCATCGTGAACTCGGGGTTGTGCTTGAACGAAACGCCCTCGTTGCGGAAGTCCTTGCCGATCTCGTACACACGCTCGAGACCGCCGACGATCAGCCGCTTCAGGTAGAGCTCGGTCGCGATGCGGAGATAGAGATCGCGCTCGAGCTCGTTGTGGTGCGTCACGAACGGCCGCGCGAACGCACCGCCGTAGCGCGGCTGCAAGACCGGCGTCTCGACCTCGATGAAGCCCTCGCCGTCGAGGTACGCGCGCACCGCAGTGACGATCCGGGCGCGGAGGGCGAAGTCGGCGCGCGTCTCCTCGTTGACGAGGAGATCGAGGTAACGCTTGCGGTACCTCAGCTCGACGTCGGTGAGACCGTGGAACGTGTCGGGGAGCGGCTGCGTGTTGCGGGAGAGAACCTCGACCGTGTCCGCGAAGAGCGACGGCTCGCCGCGACGGGCCCGGCCGGGACTTCCTGCAATCCCGACGACATCGCCGAGCAGGACGTCGATCTCCCCCGTCTTCGCCGCGTCGCAGATCACCTGGATGCGGCCGCTGCGATCGACGACGTCGAGAAAGACGAGCTTGCCCATGTCACGACGGGCCATCGCACGGCCGGCAATGCGGAGGCTTGCGTCGGACGACTCGCCCGCCTCGATCGGCTCGCATTCGGCCCTGACCGCGGCGATCTCGTCCCTGTTCGGGAAGCGCTTTGCTGGTGATTGGTTGCTTGACATCCTCAGACGCTGCCTGGCGTGTTCTGGCGTGGCGCTCGCGGTGCGCGGCCGGAGGGGATAGTACGAAAGTACAGACCCGGAGAGCCGCGTGCCGCGAGCGGCGCGAGGTGTCGGCGGAGGCCGGCTCCGCCGGCCGCAGCCGACACCGGCCAGTGCGCGTCAGGCCGTCAGGCGGCTTTGATTTCCATGATCTTGAACTTGATCTTGCTGCCTCTCGGCGTCTGCACCTCGACGGTCTCGCCCTTCTTGCGGCCGAGGATGGCGCGGCCGACTGGCGACTCGTTCGAGAGCCGGCGCTCGGCGGGGTTGGCCTCGGCCGAGCCGACGATGTGGTATTCGACGGTCTGCTTGGCGTCGACGTCGCGCAACCGGACGACTGAGCCGACCGACACGACGCTCGTGTCGACGTCGCCCGTGTCGATGACGCGCGCGTTGAGAAGCCTGTCCTCGAGCTGCGCGATCTTGTGCTCGAGCATCGCCTGCTCGTTCTTGGCGTCGTCGTACTCGGCGTTCTCGGCGATATCGCCGAACTCACGCGCGATGCGAATGCGGTCGGCGACGTCCCGACGCTTGTCGGTTCGCAGCAGCTCGAGCTCCTGCGTCAGGTTCTCGTAGCCCTCAGGGGTGAGGAGCACTTCCTTCAAGACACGGCCTCCAGGCTGTCTTCAGCGGGGCGTTTGCCCGGTTGTGGGCGTCACGACGGTCGTGAAGGGTAGCTGCCGCCGCCACCCCCGCGCAAACGACCTGCAACTACCATGGAATCGTGCAGATCGACCTCCGTGAGAGCTGGTTCATCGACTCGGTCGAGGTGCCGACGCGCCTCGTGCTGGCGCCGATGGCGGGCGTCAGCGTGCAGGCATTTCGGCGGCAAGGGCGCCGCTTCGGGGCCGGTCTCGTCTGTTCCGAGATGGTCTCGTGCGCCGGGATCGAGCACCGCAACGAGAAGACACTCGGTTATCTCCGTGTCGCTACCGACGAGCATCCCCTGGCGATCCAGATCTTCGGCGCGAACCCCGACACGATGGCGGAGGCGGCGCGGATGGTCGAGGCGGCCGGAGCGGACATCGTCGACATCAACTTCGGCTGCCCGGTGCGCAAGGTGACGAAGACCGGTGCCGGAGCGACGCTGCTCGACGACCCCGCGCTCGCCTGCCGCATCGTCTCGGCGGTTGCCGACGCGGTCGACCTGCCCGTCTCGGTCAAGATGCGCCGCGGCCTGCGCAACGGCTCGCGGGACTGCCTCGCTGTCGGTCCGCAGCTCGTCGCCTCCGGCGCCTCGGTGCTGACGTTGCACCCGCGCTCGGCACAGCAGATGTACACGGGCACGGCGGATCACGGCCTCACGGCGGAGCTCGTCTCGCTCGTCGACGTACCGGTGATCGCCTCGGGTGACATCACCTCGCGCGCCCGCGCTCAGGCCGTGCTCGCGACGACTGGTGCGGCGGCGGTGATGGTGGGCCGAGGCGCGCAGGGCAACCCATGGGCGCTGCGGGAGATCGTCGACGGCGATGCAGCCGAGCCGAGCCGCGAGGAGGTCGTGGCCGAGCTCGTCCTCTTCATCCGCGAGACGGTGCGCGAGCTCGGCGAGCGACGGGCATCAGGCTTCCTGAAGAAGTTCTACTCTTGGTATCTGGGACGGGGGCGTTTCCCGCGGCCGTTCAAGCAGGAGCTCGTCGTGCTCGACTCGACCGAGGAGGTCGAGCGGAGGCTGATCGCCGCGGCACCCGGCTCGCTCCCGCTGATCGAGCAGCTCGAGGCCGAGCTGCCGGAGGGCGACGAGGTCACCCTCGCCCTGCCGATCTCGATCTACGGAGGCGGCTGAGCCTCGACCTACGACGACGTGCGGTGCGAGCCTGTGAGTGCCGTGACGACGCCCAGGCCGACGAAGACCGAGCCGGACACGTAGCGCTGCACGCGGGCCCAGTGGCGGCTCCGTCGCAACGTCTCGCCCGCTGACCCCGCCGCGAGTGCCCAGGTCGAGTCGGTGATCAGGCCGAGCAGGATGAACGTGAGCCCGAGCACGAGGATCTGGAGCCACGCCTGCCCGAGCGCCGGATTGACGAACTGCGGCAGGAAGGCGAGAAAGAAGAGCGCCGTCTTCGGGTTGAGCACGTTCACGACCACGCCCTCGGCAAAGTCTCGGCGGCGGCGACGCGGCGGGCGCTGAGGATCGGTTGCCTCCGGGTCGGCGCGGCCGAGCAGGGTGCGGATCCCGATCACGATCAGGTAGAGCGCCCCGATCGCCTTGACGACGGTGAACGCCGTTGCCGACGAGACGAGAATTGCCGACAGGCCGACCGTCGCGGCTGCCAGGTGAACGAGCGTTCCCACGTGGATGCCCAGAACAGAGGCGAGCCCGGCGCTGCGCCCCTGGTTGATGCTGCGCGTGACGATGTAGATCACCGCCGGCCCCGGCACGACGAGGATCGCGAGCGCGGCGAGCGAAAACAGCGCCAGCGTGCCCGGCTGGACGATCACGCGTTCAGATCCCACACGAGACGAAGGCCATCGAGGGTCAGGTGCGGGTCGACCAGCTCGATCGTGCGCGAATGCGGCGCCACGAGGTCGGCTAGCCCCCCTGTCGCGACTGCCCTGGCCTCGGCCCCGAGCTCGCCGCGGATCGCCGTCACGATCCCGTCCACCTGGCCGGCGAATCCGTAGACGACACCCGACTGAAGTCCGCCGACCGTTGTCTTGCCGATCACGCTCGGGGGCTCGACGTAGTCGACCTTGACGAGACGGGCGGCGCGGGCGAACAGCGCCTCCATCGACGTCTCGATCCCCGGCGCGAGCACGCCGCCGACGTATTCGCCCGCCGGCGAGACGACGTCGAAGTTCGTGGAGGTGCCGAAGTCGACGACGATCACCGGCGCCCCGTAGCGCTCCCTAGCGGCGATCGAGTTGACGATCCGGTCGGGCCCTACCTCGCGCGGATCGTCGTAGCGGATCGTGACCCCGGTCTTCACGCCGGGACCGACGACGAGGATGGGGACGTGCGCCCAGCGCTCCGCGACCCGCTCCCACTCGCGAATCAGGGTCGGAACGGTCGAAGAGAGGCAGATCCCGTCGATGTCGTCGAGCTCGAGCATGCCGCCGAGAAGCACACCGAGCTCGTCACCCGTTCGCGCGTGCTCCGTCGCGAGCCGCCAGTCGTCGGTGAGGCGCTCGCCGTCGTAGAGGCCGAGCACGGTCTGGGTATTCCCGACATCGACGGCTAGCAGCATGAGGATCCGCGGCTTCGGGCTACTGCGCTTCGCCGTCGTCCGGCAACGACTCGCCCATCCGCTCGGCGAGTGCCTCTGCGGTGAGCTTTGGCTCGTCGCCTTCGCCGCGCAGCTCCTCGACGGTGATGTCGCCGGACGTGTAGACCTCGGCCCGCGGAATCATCCGCGTCGGCCGGTTCTTGTCCCACACCCAGACGTCCTCCATCTGCAGGTGGAAGAACGGGTAGCTCGCCTGCGGCACGACCTTGAGGTCGAGCGTGTTGCAGAGATAGGTCGCGTCCTGGGTCAGGATGCAGTAGCGGAAGAGGCTGAAGACGGCGGTGTACTCGCGCTTCAGCTCGAGCTCGAGCTTGGCCTCGAACTCGTCGAGCTCGTCGAGATGGCTCATGAGGAAGATTCTAGTCTCAGGAGGAGGTCTGTCACCGGGCCCTGCCCTGGGACGACGAGCTCCGGGTCGAGCTCGGCGAGCGGCGCAAGCGCAAATCCGCGTTCGTGCAGCCGCGGGTGCGGAACCGTCAGCCCGGGCTCGTCGACCACGACGCCGTCGATCAACAGCACGTCGAGATCGACGGTGCGCGGCCCATACCGCGGCCCATCTCGCGTACGGCCGAGCTCGCGCTCGACCTCGAGCAGTGCCGCGAGCAGCTCTACGGGCGCTAGCGACGTCTCGATCGCGGCCGCACCGTTGAGGAAGAGGGGTTGGTCGAGGTAGCCGACCGGGTCCGTTTCGCGGAACGACGAAACGGCGATGATCTCGATTCCGTCGTGCTCGCCGAGCAGCTCGACGGCGCGGTTCAGCGTGGCTTCACGATCGCCGAGGTTCGATCCCAGACCGACGTACGCACGGGTCACAGACAAACCCTAAAGCACTCCTAACATCTAGGTGCCGGAGCACCGCGTACAACTCCAGGAGATGCGAATCGTTCCGCTCACCGCGGTGGCGGTTGTTTTCGCGCTTGCCCCCGGAGCCGGCTCGGCAGCACCCACCGGCACTACCCTCGTGGAACTGCTGCCCGCCGCGCGTTGCATCGAGTCTGCCTTTGTGGTTGGTTCAGGCGGCACCGTCGTCGCGCCATCACTCGGCCTCTATCGCGTTCCCGAAACTGCCACGGCCCGGATCGTCGCGCGCCTCCAGGCCCACCACGCCCTCCGCTTCACTACTCCTAACCGCATCGTCGGCACGCTCGCCGTGAGGGACTTCGCCGATCCGCTCGTGCCGACCGAGTGGTGGCGCGCCGCTGTCGGCGTCGACTTGCTGACGCCGCCAGGCCCCGGGAAGCCGGTCACGATCGTCGACGCCGGCATGGACACGAGCCACCCAGAGTTCCTGAACCGCCCGAACACGGTGACGATGAATCCACAAGAACCTGCTCCGATCGGCGGCAACCACGGGACCATGGTTGCATCGCTCGTTGCGGCGCCAGTGAACGGGGTTGGCCTCGCCGGAATCTACCCCGACGCGCTGCTCCGCTCCTGGGACGCGGCGAAGGGGCAGGGGACGGCGCTCCAGACGAACGAGATCGTGCAGGGCCTTCTCGCAGCCGCCGCGAACGGCCCTGGGGTCGTCAACCTCAGCCTCGGCGCCAACAGGAACGATCCGGCCATCGAGCAGGCTGTCTACACGGCAATCAGCAAGGGCACGCTCGTGGTCGCAGCATCGGGGAACGAGGGCGACACGGGGAACCCTCTCGACTACCCCGCCAGTATCCCGCACGTCCTGACGGCTGCGGCAACCAACGCTTCGAATGCAGTGGCGCCATTCTCCAGCCGGTCGCGATTCGTCGATCTCGCTGCACCAGGGGTCAACATGACCGTCGCGCGGGCGATCAATGAGCAGACCGGGGCGGTCGATGAGACATGGGCGTTCGGCGAGAGCGGTACGAGCTTCGCCTCGCCACTCGTCTCGGGTGCCGCCGCTTGGGTATGGACGGTTCGCCCCGACCTCGACGCGACTCAGTTGTTCGAAGTGATGCGCCGCTCGGCGACCGACATCGGCGTGCCGGGCAGGGACGACGCCTCCGGCTTCGGGCTGCTGAACGTCCCCGCAGCACTCAGCCTCGCGGCCCCGATCCGCGACCCCTTCGAGCCGAACGACGACATGGATTTCGTCCGCCCGGGTGGCCGCTTCGACAACTCGATCCCGCCCCTGACGACGAAGGCGAGACGGAAGACCACGCTGGCGGCGCGCCTCGACCGGGTCGAGGATCCCCGCGACGTCTATCGGATCTGGTTGCCGCGCAACGCCCGCGTCACGGTCACGTCTGGGGCCGACGCGAACATCGGCCTCAGCCTCTGGCAACGAAGCACGGTGAGCGTGACCGAGCACCCCGCCGGCACCGACCGGCTCGCCCGCGGGACAGCGCCCGGGACAACAGCGTCGTTGACGTTCTCGAACAAGGGGCCGGGCCGGTTCGGCTTCCTCGCGGTGATACCGGCCAAGGGCGTACAGGAGGCGACGTATCGCCTCCTCATCTCCTAGCGGCGTCGCTCGACCGAGACAGCCGCGTACTCGACCGAGGGCTCGAGCACGACCTCGGGCTTGCATACCCGTACGCGCACCGCGGTGACCGGAAACTCGACAAGCAGCGCATCTGCGATCGCAGCGGCGAAGGCTTCCAGCAGGTGATAGGCGCGCGCAGCGGAAATCTGGGCGACGCGCGCGACGACGAAACGGTAGTCGACGGCATCTTCGATCATGTCGCTCGCCGCGGCACCATCGTCCTCGAGGTCGAGCTCGACGTCGACGAGGAAGCGCTGCCCGTCGCGCCGCTCGCTCTCGAGCACGCCGTGGAACCCGTGGAGGACGATGCCGTGGAGCTCGATCGTCACGCCACGGCCCCTCGTTCGACCGCGGCTGCCACCGCAAGAGCCTCGACATGGGGCGCGACGTCGTGGGCGCGGAACAGTGCGGCTCCACGGTCGAACGCGGCCACCGCCGCCCCCACGGAGGCAGCGGTGCTGCCGACGCGCCCTTCCGGGTCACCGAGCACGCGCGCGAGCGTGCTCTTGCGCGAGAGGCCGACGAGAACCGGCCGGCCGATGCGCGCAGATCCGCTCGAGCCCACGGACGAGCTCGAAGTTCTGGTCGGGCGTCTTGCCGAAGCCGACACCCGGGTCGAGACATACGTGCTCCTCTGGGATCCCGGCCGCGATCGCGGCCGCGAGACGCTCCTCCAGAAACCCGGCCACCTCCCCCACGACGTCGTCGTAGCGCGGCTCGACCTGCATCGTTCGGGGCTCGCCGCGCATGTGCATGAGGCACACGTACGCGCCGGCGTCCGCGATCACACCCGCGAGGTCAGGGTCGCCGCGCAACGCAGTGACGTCGTTCACGAGCACGACACCACGCTCGAGGGCCCGGCGTGCCACCTCGGCCTTCGTCGTGTCGATCGACACCGGCAGCCCTTCGAGCCCTTCGAGTACCGGCACCACACGCCGAAGCTCCTCCTCGAGCGATACGGGCTCGGCGCCGGGACGGGTCGATTCACCGCCGATGTCGACGAGCGCCGCACCTTCCGAAAGAAGCCGCTTCGCAGTCGCGACCGCGGCGGCAGGGTCGAGGTTGTCGCCGCCGTCGGAGAAACTGTCGGGCGTCACGTTGACGACACCCATCACCGAAGGGCGCGGCCAGAGCTCCGCGAGCGCAGGACGTCTCACAAGACAAGAGAGAGTAGCGACGGCAATCGTGCGCACATCGGAAGCGTGCCGTGCCAGGAGGGAGAGGCATGCGCCTCTCCTCTACGACACCAACCGAATCCCCTACAAGGGAGGTCTCCGGGAACCGTAGGTTCCAACTTCAGGGACGTCGCGATCAAGAATCCGCGCTAGCGGATTGTTGATCTGCGGAGGAATCAGCTTCGATCTAGCCTGCAGCGCCTTCGCGGCGGCTGCATCGCTGCGCCCGGGAGTGTCCGCGGCGACGGTCGCAGGGCCGGCTTCTTCTCCGGCGTCACGTCCGGAGCAGGCGGCTCGACAGGGGCTATCTCCTCCGGGAAAACGGTCTCCTCGGCCTCGCCGGCCAGCAGCCGCTCGAACTGATCCTTGTCGACGGTCTCGCGCTCGATCAGGATCAGCGAGAGGTTGTGGAGCTCGTCCATGTGCTCGCGCAGCACGCGCGTCGCCGAATCGTGCGACTCCTCGATCACGCGGCGGATCTCGTCGTCGATCTCGCGGGCGATCTCCTCCGAGTAGTCGGGCGACGAGCCCATGTCGCGGCCGAGGAACGGCATGTCGTGGTCGCGGCCGAGCACCCGCGGGCCGAGCTTCTCGCTCATCCCGAAACGCATGATCATCTGCTTGGCGGTGTGGGTGACCTTCTCGAGATCGTTCGCGGCGCCGGTCGTGACCTCGTGGAACACGAGCTCCTCGGCAGCGCGCCCACCGAGCGTCATCGCCATCTGATCCATCAGCGTGCCCTTGGTCGTCAGATACCGATCCTCGCTCGGGAGCGAGATCGTGTACCCGAGCGCCTGGCCGCGGCTGACGATCGAGATCTTGTGGACGTCGTCCGTCCCCTCGAGGTAGTAGCCGACGAGCGCATGGCCCATCTCGTGGTATGCGGTGATCTTCCGCTCCTTCTCCGAGAACAGGCGCGACTTCTTCTCGGGGCCGGCGATCACGCGCATGATCCCTTCCTCGAGCTCGTTCTGGCCGATCGTCTTCTCGCCGCGACGGGCTGCGAGGAGGGCCGACTCGTTGATCACGTTCGCGAGGTCGGCGCCGGTGAAGCCGGGTGTCTGCGCGGCCAGCACGTCGAGATCGATCTCCTTGCCGAGCGGCTTGCCCTTCGAGTGCACCTCGAGGATGTCACGGCGCCCCTTGCGGTCGGGCCGGTCGACGACGATCTGGCGGTCGAAGCGCCCGGGGCGCAGAAGCGCGGGATCGAGGATGTCGGGGCGGTTCGTGGCTGCAATCAGAATCACGTTGTCCTTCTGCTCGAACCCGTCCATCTCGACGAGGAGCTGGTTCAGGGTCTGCTCGCGCTCGTCGTGCCCGCCGCCCATGCCGGCGCCGCGGTGACGACCGACGGCGTCGATCTCGTCGATGAAGATGATGCACGGGCTCGCCTGCTTTGCCTGCTCGAAGAGATCCCTGACGCGCGAGGCGCCGACACCGACGAACATCTCGACGAAGTCTGACCCCGAGATCGAGAAGAACGGCACGCCGGCCTCGCCTGCGGTCGCCCGCGCGAGCAACGTCTTACCGGTACCGGGAGGCCCGTAGAGCAGCACACCCTTCGGAATGCGGGCACCGAGCGCCTGGAACTTCTTCGGGTTCTCGAGGAACTCCTTGATTTCCTGCAGTTCCTCGACCGCCTCGTCGGCGCCGGCGACGTCCTTGTAGGTGACCTTCGGCGAGTCGGGCGCCATGCGCTTGGCGCGGCTCTTGCCGAAGCTCATCACCTTCGAGCCGCCGCCCTGCATCTGGTTCATCAGGAAGATCCAGAACCCGATCAGGAGCAGAATCGGGAGCAGCCCGGTGAGGAGCGCCATCCAGGTCGACGTGCCCGTGCCCTTGGAGTCGAACTTGACGTTGTTCTTCGTGAGCACGTTCTGGAACTGCATCTGCGACTGCGGCGTCGGGTAGTGGACGTTCACCTTCTGGCCGGTGTCGAGCACGGCGCTGATCGACTGGCGGTTCGGGTCGAACTTGACTCCGCACCCCGCGCAGGTGAGATGGCCCTGCTCCGCCTGCGTGAACAGCTCCGAGTAGGTGAGCTTGACCTCGTTGCCGTGCTTGGGGATCAGCGTCTGGCTCGCGAGGTACACGAGCAGCACGATCACTACTAGGGGGAACAGCGCGCTGCGGAAAAAGCGGTTCACGAGTACCCGTGAGGGTAGCAGCGTGGTCTTATGACAGGCCGTCGCCGGCCCTGCGTTCACCCACGCCTAATGTGCGGCTCCCGGTACGAGATCCGGGTGCAAGACGCCTATATACGGGAGATTCCGGTAGCGCTCGGCGAAATCCAGGCCGTAACCGATCACGAACCTGTTGGGGATCTCGAAGCCCACGTAGCGCACCGGCACGTCGATCTCACGCCGCTCGGGCTTCGTCAACAGCGTGCACACCTCGAGCGAGGCCGGCTTGCGCGCCTGCAGGTTCCGCATCAGGTAGGAGAGCGTCAGACCGGAGTCGATGATGTCCTCGACGACGATCACATCTCGGCCGGCGATGTTGATGTCGAGATCCTTGAGGATGCGGACGACACCGGAGGAATCCGTCGCAGCGCCGTAGCTCGAAATCGCCATGAAGTCGATCTCGCACGGGATCGAGAGCTCGCGCATCAGGTCGGCCATGAAGAACACGGCGCCCTTCAACACACCGACGAGAAGCAAGTCGCGGCCCTCGTAGTCGGACGAGATCTCGACACCGAGCGCGGCGACACGAGATCTGACCGCGACCTCGTCGATCAGGATCTCGCCAACGCCATGGTCGATCGCAGTCATACGCGCTTCGCCTTCTCAGCAGTGACGGTGCCGTCCCAACCGGGCGCAACGGCGATGCCGGGGACGACGACGACCTCGTCACCGTGGACGACGACGGGCCAGGCATCACGTTCCGCTCTCGGCACTTTCGCATCCACGAGGAGATCCTGCACCTTCTTGCGGCGCCCTGCCAGATGATCCCCCGGGCGCCGTGTACGCACCTCGAGATCGTCACGGTCGGCCTCGAGCGTCCATGGCCCCCACTCGACCGTTCCTTCGAGCCTCAACGTGCCGTACTCGCGCACTGCGCGCACGCCGCCACCGAGGTCGGCAGCCTTCGTACCGGCGCGCGCTGAGAGCAGCTCGGCGAGCGATGCCTCGACGCCCCGAGGGAGGCCGGGTCGCCCCTCTCCGAGAGCGAGCAGGTTCGCCTCGGCGCCGGGGTGGAGCCGGCGAAGCAGCGGCAGGATCTCTTCCCGGATCAACCCTCGCGAGGTTGCCGGGTTCGTCTCGTCGACGCGAATCGGGAGTTCGTGCTCGACGCAATACGCGATCGTCTCGTCGCGTGTGACCGAAAGGAGAGGGCGCACGACGCCGTCCTCGCGACGCACCTTGATCCCACGCGTCGAGCCGCTGGAGACGATTCGATAGAGAACCGTCTCGACCTGGTCGGAGGCCGTGTGCCCGGTGGCGCGGAGACCGAGCCCCTCGGTGGCCGCGTACCGCAGATCACGCATCGCTGCCTCGGTCGCCGCCGCCTCGACCCGGATCACCCGCGCGCCGAGCACGGCGGCGCAATGGTCGGCGTCGGCGTCGGCCGCAGCGCCACGGACACCGTGGTGCACGTGCACTGCCGAGACCTCATACCCGAGGGTGCTCAGCGCGTGCCACAGGCATGTCGAATCAGCGCCGCCGGAAACAAGGCACGTGACGCTGCCACCGGGCTCGATGAGCCCGTGGGCGTGGATGAATGCCTCGATCCGTGCTGAGAGGGGCGCCGGCACACCCGTAGTGTGACGGATCCACCGGTGGCCTCGTCTACTGGGGCTGCTGCAGGCTCGCCGCGTCGACGACCTGGTCGGCCGGCGGGAGCTGGAGGTCGAGCGGTGTGCCGTAGTCGTAGAACTCGACGACGAGCGAGGCCTTGATCGGCGTGCCCGTGCCGGGTTGCTTTGCGTCGAGATCGACCGCGATCTTCCGAACCCGCTGCTCGGCGTCGATCCAGATGTCCACCGGGAGTTGCTGCACCCCCGCCTGCTTCGCGGCCTGGTCGACGCCTCCGAGGCTCTGCTGCTTGTCGGCGGGTACGAGCTGCTGGAGCTTGGCGAAGTCGATCGTGGCCCGGTAGTGGCTCGTCTCGACATCGCGGACCTTCTCGCTCCCGACGGCTTCGATCGACCCGGAAACAGCCTTCAGCATCTCGAATATGGAGCGCGGATCGGTGCCGGCAAACGAACCGAGCCGGCCGAGCTGTCCCGTACCGGGGCCCGAGAGCCCCTTGGCATCGCCCTTGACCCACGTCTTGCCGGACGGCAGTCGCTTCGCGAGCAGCGGGAAGCGGATGTACGCCGTGTCGCCGTCCTGGATCGCCTCGAGCTTCCAGTCGTCGGGGCTGCCGAGATCGCCCTGTACCTGCCCGCCGAGGCCGGCGCCGAGGCCCTTCATGAGCTCCGCGAGGGAGGAGAGATCGACCTTCAGCTGCGCCCGCTTGCTCGGTGTGTCGAAGCCGCCGTCGGCGCTGAGCGACAGCTCCCTGCCGAGGCCCGGGATCGTCGCGTCGAGCGTGAGTGAGAACTTGGCCGTGTCGGCAGCAGAGCTCGACTGCGCAGCCTGGGTGAAACTCGTCAGCTCTGGAACGGCTATGCCAGAGCTGCCGCAGCCGGATGCTGCAGCAGCGAGCACGGCGACGACGGCCGCGAGCACGACGTGTGGGCGTCGAAGGGCCACCTCAGAAGTATGCATCGGCAACCGGGCGGCTGAGCATGAATCACCCGGTTCAGGGCTCAGAGCAGAACGGAGCGGTAGTCGAGCACATGCTCCATCCCGATCGATTCGTAGAGTCGAATCGCGGCACCGTTCTCGGCCCGCACGAACAGGCAGACACTCGGCGTCGTGGTAAGGAGCAGCCGGATCAGATCGCGCAGAGCGCGGCCCGCAAACCCCTGCCTGCGGGCAGGTGGATCGGTCCACACCTGTTGCAGCTGCACGGCGCTCGGCGTCCACGCCGACGCCTCCGCCTTGAACCGGATCACGCCGTCCTCCACCCAGAGCCAGGAACGTCCCTCGGCGACCTGAAACCGTGTCCGAGAGCGGAACCCGCTGGGATCGCGCCGCAGCGGATCGACACCGAGCTCCTCGTGATGTGCCGCAGCACACGCGGGAATGAGCAGTGGCAGGTCGGCAAACGTTGCGGGCCTGAGCCCGGTTTCGCCCGCCGGCGGCGACTCGGTCATCGCGTAGACGGGCTGCCCGGGCCGGTCGAGCCGGGCCCGGGGCAGCTTCTTGCGGGCCGCCTCCCAGAGGGCAGTGACAGCGCCCGCCTCGCCGATCAGCATCCGCGCCCCGGACTTTCCTGCCAGTTCGGCGAAGGCTCCACAACCCGTTCCCGACGGCACCAGATTCGTGCCGAGATGGCAGAGGGCCTCGAGATCACCGTCCCGGTTCGAAACCGCTGCAAACCGCCCCTGCCCGCGACGCGCGACATCCTCGAGGAACACTCGCTCGACCGGCTCTGCGGCGCAGAACCGCAGAATCTGCTCCCGGGACGGCTCGATCAGGCGAGAACGCACAGTCGCAACTCTAAATGGGAGGCCGGGTAGGCTCTCGGCCATGCCAATTCATGTGCGCGCCAACCCCGGCGATTACGCCGAAGCCTGCCTCCTTCCCGGCGATCCGCTCCGGGCCCAGTACATCGCGGAAACCTTCCTCGAGAACGTCGTGCAACGGAACGGCGAGCGAGGAATGCTCGGCTTCTCCGGCACCTTTGCCGGCAAGCCCGTCTCCGTCCAGTCGAGCGGGATGGGCTGCCCGTCGGCTGCGATCGTGATCGAGGAGCTCGTCCAGCTCGGCGTCAAGAAGATCATGAGGGTCGGAACCTGTGGCGGCCTCCAGGCCGACCTGACGATGGGCGACCTGATCATCGCGCTCTCGGCGACTGGAGCCGACTCGACCGCATCGCACTACGTTCTCGGCGAGCCTCACGCCCCGACTGCCGATTTCGGCCTCGTTCACGAGGCGGTGCACCAGGCGAAGCATCTCGGCAAGCCGGTGCGCGTCGGCCCGATCGTCTCGAGCGACATCTTCTACAACCCCGATCCCGGCATGGCCGGTCGCTGGTCTGAGCGCGGCATCCTCGCCGTCGAGATGGAAGCAGCAGTGCTGTTCACGCTCGGAGCGCTGCGGAAGATCCAGACCGGCTGCATGATGATCGTCAGCGACATCGTCGTCGAGGGCGAGTTCCTGCGGATCAGCGACGAGGACATGCGCAAGGCCGTCGACGAGATGACCGAGCTGGCCCTGCATACCGTGACGGCGTAGAGGGTGAGCGAGACCGTCTTCCTGGTCAATCCGGCGTCGGCGAACGGGACGACCGGGCGCCGATGGCCGGAGATCGCCCACAAGGCAGCAGCCGCCGGCCTCGAGGGCGACGCGCTGATCAGCGAGCACCGGGGGCAGCTGGGGCAGCTTGCCCGGCAGGCGGCCGAGGGAGGCGCCGGCCTGCTCGTCGTCGTCGGCGGTGACGGCGCCCTGAACGAGGTCGCCAACGGTCTCACCGGCCTTGCCGAGCCACCCGCTCTGGGACTGCTCCCCCGCGGCACCGGCGGTGACTTCGCTCGGACGTTCGGGATCCCTAACGACGTCGCCAGGGCGGCTCGGATCGCCGCCGACGGCGACACGCTGGCGATCGACCTGGGCCGCATCACCTACCGTGCGTGGGACGGCCATGAGGCCGAGGCAGTCTTCGCGAACGTGGCGAGCGCAGGCATGAGCGGAGCGATCGCACAACGGGCCAACCGAACCTCGAAGGCGATGGGCGCCAAAGCCTCCTACCTGTGGGCGACTCTCGCCGTCTTCTCCGGCTGGTCGGCTGTCGAAATGCGGTTGACGGTCGACGGTGAGAGCCGCAGCGGAAAGATGTTCGACGTCGTCGTCGCGAACGGCAGGTACTTCGGCGGCGGCATGAAGATGTGCCCGGACGCGATGCCTGCCGACGGCCTGCTCGACGTGGTGACGATCGGCGATGTGACGAAACGGGACCTCGTGATGACGATGCCGAAGATCTACCGCGGCACCCACCTGCCGCACCCCCGGGCAGAGGCTCTGCGTGGGCGCGTCGTCACGCTCGAGACGGACGAGCCCGTTCCCGTCGAGCTCGACGGCGAGCAGCCCGGCACCTCACCGGTTCGGTTCGAGGTCCTGCCCGGAGCACTCCGGCTGCGAGTCCCGACGCAGGTCTTCTAGACGCCGCCCCCGCTCAGTCGGATGGCTTGGCAGCCGCTTTCGGCTTCGACGCCCGCTTCAGCGCCGTCACCTCGTGCTCGAGCTTGGCGATGCGTTGTTCGAGCGCGTCGATCCCGCGCACCTTCTTCGCGAGGTCGTCGACCCGCGCGCGCAGGTCGTTTGCCGCCTTCAGGGCCTTCGTCCCACCCGGCAGATCGGCCAGCTTCGCAAGCGTCTGCTCGCCGCGGTCGGCCAACCGGCCGAGGACGTCGCGGTCTTCACTGGAGGTCTTCGTAGCTTCTGACATACCTCAGTCATACCACTGCGAGGGCGCCGCTGCTCGTATTGTGCTCCCGTGGCCGAAGGATTCAACACCTCGTGCGAGATCCGCGTGCGCTTCGCCGAGACCGACGCACAGGGGATCGCGCACCACGCCTCGTACGTCGTGTGGCTCGAGGTCGCCCGTATCGCCTACCTCGCCGAGCACGCGGGCGGCTACCCGGCGCTCCGCGCTCAAGGGATCGAGGCCCTGACGACGGGCGTGAAGGTCGACTACCACGCGGCAGCCCTGTTCGACGACGTCTTGACGATCCAGATCCGCTGCGTCGATCTCCGCGGAGCCCGGTTCAGGTACGAGTATCGGCTCGAGCGCGACGGCGAGCTGATGGCGACAGCAGAGACGCTCCACGCAACCGTCGACGCGACCACCTTGCAGCCGACGCGCGTTCCCGCGTGGCTGGCCGACGCGATCGCTACGGCTGAGCGGGATTCGTGATCGTGGGAACGACTGTCGTGTGTCGTGCCGTCGCGGGGCGTCGTCGTCGCAGGAGCCCCGCTGTCGCGCGGGCTGGCCGGGCCGGTGATGACCGGCTCCTTCTTCCCCTTGGCGGGCTTCTTCGGCGGAGGCTTCTTCGTGCCGACGCGGACGAGCGACGGTTCGCCCGAGTAGTTGGAGCGCCACGTGTTGTCGTACAGCAGCTTGCCGCTCGCGTCGTAGACGAGCCTCTCGACACTTGTCGTGCGCGGCGGCGACCCGAACTGATCCGTCACGCGCTTCCCCGTCGCGAGCGCTGGATCCTCGGTCTCCTTCACCGGCACTGCGCCCGTGACGAGGAGAGGCGACGCAATGCTCTTGACGGTGCGATGCAACGCCGTGCCGTACAGATTCACCGTCAACGACCCGGATCCGACGAAGGTGCGTACGAGCAGCCAGTGATCGGTGTCGTTCGAGAAGCGCAGATCGAGGTCCGGATAGTTCACGGTCGCGTCGCGCCCGAGCGGGTAGTGGCTGATGTAGAGCGCGTGATTGGTGCGCTCCGTGATCGGGACCCCGGCCTCGTAGGCGGCGTTGAAGACGGTCGTCGAGACCTGGCAGATACCGCCGCCGAGCCCGTTCTTCAGCTCGCCGTTGATGATCACGGGGGCCTCCTGGAAGCCCTTCGCGGCCGTCCGCTCCCCGGTGGTGCCGTTGAAGGAGAAGGTGCCGCCGGGCTTGACCAGAGCGCCGTCGATCAGCTTCGCGACGACCTGCACGTTGTTGAGTCGCCCCGGCGTGCCCCCGTAGGT
Organism: uncultured Thermoleophilia bacterium; assembly: GCA_963829285.1. Lineage (GTDB taxonomy): Bacteria > Actinomycetota > Thermoleophilia > Gaiellales > Gaiellaceae > Gaiella. The sequence goes on from CAWHHW010000006.1 coordinate 193,405, forward strand.
CGTCGTGTACGAGGAGACGACGTCGTGGATACCCATCTGCCTGGCGACCTCGGTCGTCCGCGTCGGCTGGGCAACACGAACGACGAGCTTCGCCGTCCGCTGGCTCGTAGCGAACGCAGCGGCAGCGAGTCGCCTTCGCAGTCGCTGCGATATCGAGCTGCCGGCCCGGCATCGAAGGCCTGATCACGACCTTGCCGGTCGCGGTGATCTGGAACCGTGCGTCTTGCGGCGGCCGCGAGACCGCCCTGGAAAGCCGCTCCAGGTACACCTCCGCCCCGCGCCCACCGACCGAAACGGCCGTCTGCCCCTCTGCCGGCAACTCGAGTAGAGGTGCAATTCGCCAGCGCGGCACGCGCCATCGTGTCCCGCCGTACGTGAGCCGGATCGGTGCAGACATCGCACTGCGAGCCCTCGCCGCCGCCGCGGCAAGGTCTGTTCCGACGACCGTGGGCGCCGTTGCCTGGAGGGGAAGCTCGACCGGAGCTCCCCGGTCGAGGCTCCCGAGCGCCCGCACGATCGTGAGCGCCGCCGCCTTGCGGTCGAGCTTGCGCCCACCGTGGCCCTCGACGACGACGACGCCGAGGCCCTTGCGGACAAGCTTCGCATCGAGGGTGCGCCGGTCGACGGCGGCGGCGATCAGCGCGACCTGGTAGTCGACCGCTGCCTTGTACGCGTGCACCGGCGGGGACATGGCCGAGCCGAAGAACCGGGTGCGCAGGCGCCGGAAGCCGCGCAGCGGGCCAAACCCGCCGCCCTGCGCCGCTACCTCGTCCACTACTGCCTGCCAGTCGTCCACGACCCCGAACTCCGAGGCGGTCAACGCGTACCGCCTGCCGCCGGCCGTGAAGGTGACAGGCTGGTGCTCGACGGCAGCTGCACGTGCGGAGAGCATTCGCACGGCCTCGGCGGCAGGGAGGCCACCGACACTGAGCCCAGCCACCGTCGCTCCACTTGCAAGCGTCGTCTTCGAACCTGCGTAGGCAAGCCCCACGAAAACGACGAGCACGGCAATGCCGGCCGTCACGAAAACGGCTCGGCGCACGACAATCCGGCGGGGGGATTGACGCTGGCGCACACGGGAGCTATCGATCATCATGTCGGTGCGCAACGAACCGGAGACTCTATCGAAGGGGTGGTACCCGAGGTGGACCTCCGCCGACCGGACACGACTGGAGGCAGAACAGCCACGGACGGTCACGTTGCCATTCGCTGCTCCGGCGTCGTCGTGTGGAGGTGGCACGCACTCAGCGGCACGCGCAAGACGCTTCTCGAGGGGATCGACTGGGAGGTCAGGGCGGGAGAGCACTGGGCTCTGCTCGGGCCGAACGGGGCAGGCAAGACGACGCTGCTGACCCTCGCAGGGGCAGCGGACTTCCCGAGCAGCGGCACGGTCGAGATCCTCGGCCGCACGATGGGACGCACCGACGTGGCGCAGCTGCGCCGGGGGATCGGCTTCGTCGACGCCCGCGCCGGCACCCGGTTTGCGCCGATGCTTTCCGTGCGGGAGATCGTCCGCACCGGCGCCACCGCGACGATTGGCTACTTCGAGGATCGCCTGACATGGTCCGACATCAACCACGCCGATGACCTGCTCGGGCTGTTCGGCCTTGCTCGACTGGCCGAACGCCGCTTCGGCGACTGCTCCCACGGCGAGCGCACACGCGCGCTGATCGCCCGAGCGCTCGTAGCCAAGCCTCAGCTGCTGCTGCTCGATGAGCCGGGTGCAGGCCTCGACCTCCCCGGGCGAGAGCTCCTCCTCACCGCCCTCGCACGCCTCGTGGACGCAGACTCGACGCTCGCAGTGGTGGTGACGACGCATCACCTCGAGGAGCTGCCCGCCTCGACGACACACGCGTTGCTGCTGCGCGAGAGCCGTGCCGTGGGAGCCGGGCCGGTCGAGGAGACGTTGACCGAGTCCCGACTCAGCGCCTGCTTCGGGATCCCGATCGCGGTCTCGCGCACCGGTGCCCGCTGGAGTGCGACCGCCGCCGCGACGTAGCCGCACATCCTCGATATCGTCCTCCCCATGACACGCGACGCTGCTCCACGCCCAGTCGACCCGCACGACTTCCTCGCCATCGACGCGCTCCTCGACGACGAGGAGACCGCGATCCGGGACACCGTGCGGCAGTTCGTTCGCGAGCAGATCCTGCCGGACGTCGGCGACTGGTTCGAGCGGGGCGTCCTGCCCCGGGAGGTGCTCTCGGAGCTCGCAAAGCTCGGCCTCTTCGGCATGCACCTCGAGGGCTACGGCCTCCCCGGGGCGAGCGCAGTCGCATACGGCCTCGCCTGCCTCGAGCTCGAAGCGGGTGACTCGGGCATCCGCAGCGCGGTCTCGGTGCAGGGGTCGCTCGCCATGTTCGCGATCTGGCGGTGGGGCTCGGATGACCAGAAAGAGCACTGGCTGCCCCTCATGCACGCCGGTGAGGCGATCGGCTGTTTCGGGTTGACCGAGCCGGATGCCGGCTCCGACCCGGGAGCGATGCGCACGCAGGCGCGTCGCGACGGACCGGATTGGATTCTCGACGGCACCAAGATGTGGATCACGAACGGCTCGATCGCCGACCTTGCGATCGTGTGGGCCCGCACGGAGGACGACGAGATCCGCGGGTTCATCGTCGAGAAGGGAACGCCCGGCTTCACGGCGCCCGAGATCCACAAGAAGCTTTCGCTCCGCGCCTCGGTTACCTCAGAGCTCGTGCTTTCCGGCGTTCGCGTCCCGGCCGACAGCATGCTGCCCGGCGTGGCATCGTTGAAGGGGCCGCTCTCGTGCCTCAACGAGGCGCGCTTCGGCATCGTCTTCGGCGCCGTCGGGGCCGCGCGTGCGTGCTTCGAGGAGGCGCTCTCCTACGCGCAAACGCGAATCGTGTTCGACAAGCCGATCTCCGCCTATCAGCTGACCCAACAGAAGCTCGCCGAGATGGCGCTCGAAATCAACCGCGCCTCGCTCGTCGCCCTCCACCTTGGCCGCATGAAGGATGCAGGCACGCTGCGGCCAGAGCACGTCAGCCTCGGCAAGATGGGCAACGTCCGCGGCGCCATCGACGTCTGCCGCAGCGCCCGAACGATCCTCGGCGGCAACGGGATTACGCTGGAGTACCCGGTGATCCGGCACATGAACAACCTCGAGTCGGTGCTCACCTACGAAGGCACCCACGAAGTGCACACGCTCGTGGTGGGTGCTGCGCTAACAGGAACGCCTGCATTCAGGTAGCACGCCGTGGCGCCAGCACGAGCTCGACGACGCGGCCTAGAGACTCGAGGCGGCCTGCGAGTTCGCAGCCTCTTCGGCGCGGATCAGCGAGAAGACGAGGGGAACTGCGAGCAGGATCGGCAGGGCAAGGATGGGCCAGAGCACCTGGTAGCCGTCCGTTGCCGGTAGACGCGGCCTCATGACGTCGATCACGATGCCGGCGAGCAGCATCCCGAAGATGAGCCCGATGCCCTTCGTCGTCGTAGCCAGCCCCGAGATCGCGCCACGGTCCCCGGGCGGCATCAACTTGAAGAGCAATCCCCATGAGAGCGTCATCACTGCGCCGCCGAAGATGGCGACGACGAAGATGACCGCGAGATACCACGCGTGCCACTGCGTGGCGAGCCCACCTCCGAGCAGGCCGAGCCCGTAGACCACCGAGCACCACGTGATCACCCGGGCGATCCCGAACCGGTCGCCGAACGAGCCCGACACGAGCGCCGCCAGCATGTATCCCGCTGCAACGGCGGCGAGAACGAGAGTGGAGGTCCAGAGCGGCTCGCCGAGACCGACGGTGATGTAGAGGACGACGAACGTCCTCGCGCCGGCGAACGTGCCCTCCCAGGCTGCATTCGCCAGCAGAAAGCGACCGACATCCGGATTGCGCCGGAGAACCCGCCAGGAGTGGCGGACGTACGTCCCGACACCCTCGAAGACGCGGCCGTGGCCGCCGTCTTCGCGCAGGAACAGCACCGGAACGAGGCAAGCCACAGACACGACCGCTGCTGCGAAGAGGAACGGCGCGGGCTGCCAGAGGTGGAAGAGCACACCGCCGCCGATCAGGCCGCCCCCGAGGGCAAGCCCGCGGAAGAGATGCTGAACGCCCTGCGCACGCCCGTAGACATTCCCCGGCAGGAGGTCGGGATAGAGGCCGCGATACGGGGGCTCGTAGACGTAGTACGCGAAGAAGAAGGCACATAGGAGGAGCGCCGTCGTCCACAGATTCGGCATGAATGCCATCAGCGCAAGGCAGAAGGCGATCGGCCCGACGGCAACGAGCATGAACGGCCGGCGCCGGCCGAGCGGCGTGTGGAAGGTGTCGCTCCAGGGGCCGATCACGAGCGGCAGTGTGAGCGCGAAGACCCCCTCGGCGGCGAGCACGGCCGCGATCAACGACGTGGAGGCGGTGTACTCACCGAGAACCGGGGGCAGATACGCAGCCGTCGTCGTCAGCGACCACGCGAGCCCGAACGCGCCGATACCGAGCTTGACGATTGTCGCCGCGCTGGTGGGATACCCGGATGCAGGCGCCGAGAACGATCGTCCGCTCAGCGTTGGCGAGCTACCCGTCAAAGCCGCCCCACAATAGGCACCGCCTCAGTCGGCGCGCAACCGCTCGCCGAGGCCGAGCGCCTCAGGGAGTTGGAAGAGGTCGCCGATCCGGTCACTCTCGTTGGCATGAAGCCCATCCCGGTCGAGCAGGATCGCACGCATCCCGAGTGCACGGGCACCTTCGATGTCGTCCGCGAGTGAGTCGCCGACCATGACGGCTTCTGCCGCGGAAACGCGCAGCGAGGCCAACGCGCTCTCGAAGATGGATGCGTGCGGCTTCGTGCGACCGTGGCTCTTCGACCCGACGGCGACATCGACATCGAGACGGTGGTGCACCGCGAACTCCTCGAGATCGCGCTGCCCGTTCGAGATCAGCCCGATCCGAAGGTCGTAACCGCGGAGAGCCGCGAGCACAGGCACCGCATCGTCGTAGAGATCGAAGTTGGCGTGGATCTCCCAGCGACGCACCATGTCGGCGGCGCAGGCGCGTGCGCCTTCCGGGCCGCCGCCCATGCCGCGAACGATGTCCTCCGTGAACACGATCCAGGTCTCCTCGTCGTGGACGAGCTCCGGATGAGCGCGGAGGTCGGCGAAAGCAGCGAGGCGCGCGTCCTCGTACCGCTCCGGGTCGAGCACGAGCCCATGCGCCAGCCCGAGCAGCCTGTACGCCTCGGGCCCAAGCTCCGGCCCCGGCCGCGAAAGCGTGAAATCGACGTCAAAGAGCACCGCGCGCAGCATCGCCCGAGGATAGCCCTCTCGCCGCCCTGAGCACGCAACCCCACGCGGCCGGGAGCCGGGCTTTGCCCGGTGGGGGGCCAGGCAAGCCTCAACCCGTGCCCACGCGCCGAAGGAGGGGCTCGTGGGGGAACCACGGGTTCCCCCACGCAAGAAGGAGGGGGCACGTGGGGGAACCAAGGGGTTCCCCCACGTATATCGGGGTGCCCAGATTCGAACTGGGGACCTCTCCGACCCGAACGGAGCGCGCTACCAGGCTGCGCCACACCCCGAGCGAGCACAGGGTACCGGCTCGGCGAACGCGAGGTACCCGCTCTAGACTGCTGTCTGTGGCCTGGAGGGACGAGATCGTCGCCTACGCGAACGCGCTGCTCGAGGTGGATCGGTGGCCGGAGTTCGCGCCGCCGGGGCTGCAGGTCGTCGGCAGCGAGGAGGTCACGCTGATCGTCTGCGGCGTCTCGAGCTCGCGCGCGCTCTTCGAGGCCGCGGCCGAGCAGGACGCAGACATGGTGCTCGTCCACCACGGGATGTTCTGGCGCAACGAGCCGCTCGTGATCGACCGGCGCCAGCAAGGCCGGCTCGAGGCGCTCTTTCGAGCCGATGCGTCCCTCGTTGCCTACCACCTCGCACTCGATGCACACCCCACGCTCGGCAACTCGGCCCAGCTCGCCGAGCGAATCGGGGCCTCGCCGGAAGGGCCGTTCGGCAGCGTCGGGCTGGCGTGCACTCTCGACGGCCTCGCGGTCGGCGAGCTGGCACGGCGAGTCGAGAGCGCGGTCGACCGCCCACCGCTTGTCTTTGCGCACGGCCCCGAACGGATCGAGCGCCTCGCCGTCTCAACGGGTGCTGCCGGCTACGACCTGATCCGCGCCGCACACGAGGGGTTCGACGCGCTGCTCACGGGCGAGCCCGAGGAGCCGAGCCTCGCAACCGCCCAGGAGCTCGGCATCCACCTGATCGCGGCAGGCCATCATGCGACGGAGCGGCTCGGCGTCCAGGCTCTTGCCGCGCACCTGGCCGAGACGTTCGCGATCGACTGGACCTACCTGGAGATCCCGAATCCGGTCTAGCAATCGTTACGGCTTTGGAAAGAACGCCCCCGTGCGTTTGCAGACGTCAGGTGCCGGGAGTATCCTGGCTCCCATCATGGTGACTATCGGGAGGCGGGCCCGTTGACCCCCGCCATCATTAACCGAGCGTCGATTCAGCCCGACTGCGCGCCTTGCGCCGGCGGGCTTTTTTGATGCCCGAAGGAGGCGACGCATGGCGAATCACCTGACGCCCGAGGAGCTCTCACAGGAGCTCGGCATCGACCGAGACATGATCATCAAGGTCTGCATCGAGGAGGGCGTCCCGATCTACCAGGGGAAGATCGACAAGCATCTCTTCCAGGCGCAGTTCCAAGCCGTCAGCATGCCCGTCGCGCAACACGCCTAGGGAAACGAACGTCGGGGTGTCTCCCCTGCCTTTCGGGGGGACACCCCGCTTCGCTACCCGGTTCTCGTCCGCGCGCGAGACTTCCTCGCAGGCTTCTCCGCCTGGTGTGCGGTTCCACCGCTCTTCGCCGCCGCGACACTCGCTTTGAGCGCTTCGAGCAGGTCGATCGCAGGCGCCCGCTCGGACTCGGGCTCTGCCGGCGCCGGTAGCTCTGCGCCCTGCACCTTCGCTTCCAGAAGCGCGCGCAGGTCACGCCGGTACGAGCTCGTCAATGCCGCGGGCTCGAAGGAGCCACCCAGGCTTTCGATGATCTGGTGGGCAAGCGCAAGCTCTGGGCCCTTCACCTCGGCCGCCTCCATCGCTTCGCTGATCTCTGCTTCGGAGTACACGTCTTCGGCGAGGTACAGCGTTTCGAGCACGAGGGCGTCACCGCGGGCGCGAACGAGGCAGAGCGTCTCACGCCCGGAGCGCACGAAGCGGCCGAGAGCACCGGTTTCGGTTTCCCTCATGGCCTCGAGCAGGAGCCGGTAGGGCCGTCGCTGCGCCGGCGTGGCGCCGGGAACGAGGAAGTAGGTGCGGTCGAGCCAGATCGGATCGACCTCGGCGACCGGCACGAATTGCGAGATCTCGATCGACCGCGAATCGTCGTGCCCCTCGAGCGCCTCGAGCTCGGAGTCCTCGACCACGATGAACTGACCCTTGGCGGCCTCCCACCCCTTCACGATCTCGTCGGGGCCGAGCTCACGGTCGTGCTGCGGGCACCATCGCTTCTGCTTGATCGGTGTCAGGCACTCACGATGGAGTAGCCGGAACGACACATCCGACTGGCGCGCGGCGGACTTCGTCGCCGGCGCGAGTCCGACGGGAATGCTGACAAGGCCAAAGGTCAGTGATCCGTTCCAGGTCGTGCGCATGGCTCCTCGATCCGATCGGGGGACCGAACTCATTCTGCCCCGGTTTCGCCGTTCCTGCCTGCCTTGGGGCGGCTAGATGCGTCGCGCCCCGTAGTAGCTGCCGTGGTCGCTCAGGTTGGAGATCTTGACGACGTCACCCGTGTGCGGAGCGTGGACGAACTGGCCACCGCCGATGTAGATGCCGACGTGACCGAGCCCGTCGAAGAAGACGAGGTCGCCTGGCTGCAGGTCGCTTTCCGCGACAGGCGTGCCGTAGCCATATTGCGCCGCGGCATTGTGGGGCAGCGAGACGCCGACCTGGTTGTACGCGTACTGGACGAGACCGGAGCAGTCGAACCCGCCCGGGGACGAGCCGCCCCAGACATACGGGGTGCCGAGATACTGCAGAGCGACGCCGACGACGCCTCCGTACTGCGACGGCGGCGGGGCGGCAATCCCCAAGCCTGCCGTAGCGTCAACCGAGCCGAGCGGCGACGAGAAGGCGCTCGAGGCGGAGGTAGCTGCCTGAGTAGCCGCCGAAGCCTGCTGCGCCGCATACCGGGCCCGAGCTTCGGCTGCGAGCTGGGCCTGGCGGCGAGCCTCCTCGGCCTGGAGCTGGGCAATCTCGTTCTGGATCCCGGCGAGCTTGCGCTGACGCTCGGCGAGCTGGCCCTGAATCCAACGCTTCTGGCTCGCGCGCTGCGCCACGACCCGGGCCTGCTCGATGCGCGCGCTCTTCAGCTTGATCCGCCGCACCTTCACCTCGCGGCGGAACTGCTTCACATCCCCGAGCACTTTCGCGTCCTGATTGCCGACGCGCTGGACCATGTCGAGGCGCCCGAGCAGGTCATCGAGGCTCTGGGCGCCGAGGATGATCTCTACAGCGCCGCCGCCGTCGCCGTTCACGTAGAGCGCCCGCAGCCGCTCGGCAATGTGGCCTTGCGCAGCGTTGAGGCTCTTCTGTGCAACGACGAGGTGATGTGCGTTGGAGCTGAGATCGCCGTCGATCTGCGCGAGTTGGTCGCTTGCCGAGTTGTACGACTCGATTGCCTTCTCGAGCTGGATGTCGGACTGGTTGACCTCGGCGAGGATGGCCTGAGCCTGCGCGCGCTTCGACCGAATCGTGGGATTCGTCGTCGCTGACGCCACCGCAGTCAGCAAGACTGCGAGGAGCGCCGCGGAGGCGAGGATGATGGCCGGAGCCTGTCGCGTTCTCGAACGATTCATGGAGACGGTTCGATCGTCGAAAGGCACGCCGATCAAGGTGTACCCGTCCGAGGGACGAAGTCTACCAGCGGCTCAGGAGGCTCGCAACCGGGAACCGTCTAAAATAGCTGCAAAGCAGCGCTTTTTGCGGCGTTGACGGTGACGATTTTGCTACGGTCTCCGCCTCGTGGGCGCTCTGACTCGACGGTGGCGACGGCTCGGCGCGGTGCTCGCAGCAGGCGCTCTGAGCACCGGTCTGGCGCTTTCACACGTCGGCGCGACCACGGCACGGGGCGCCACAGCTCCTGCACTGAGTGCACAGGCGGATTCGCTCAGCCGGTCGGAGTCCGCCGCGCTGCTCCAGCTCTACGCGGCCGAGTCGTCCCTCGCCCGCGCACAGTCCGAGTTGACCCGACTCGACGGGCGTTCGGCCGCGCTCGCGCGTGCCGAGCAAGACGCACGCCGACGGGCGGAGATCCTCAGCCGTTCCCTCGACGCCTCACGGGAACGGGTGGCAACGCTCCTCCGCCAGCTCTACATCCAGGGCGAGCTCGACCCCATCGCCGTCATTCTGGGCGCGACCTCACTCGACGAGGCGATGGCCGGGATCGAAGGCCTGTCACGCGCCACGGCGCTCAACAGACGGCTCGCCCTCGAGGCAGCGCAGCGACAGCATCAGCTCGGCGTCGTCCGGACTCGTCTCGCGAGCCAACGCCAGAGCCTGACACGTGCCCGAGACGCGGCGCGCGCGGGCACGCTGCGGCTTGCGGCAGCGGTTGCCGGGAAGCAAGGGACGCTCGCGACGCTCCGCCGGCAGCGGTCGCTGACGACACAACGCCTGACCGCGCTCGAGTCGCGTGCGCGCGCCGCCGAGCAGCGGTCGGCCGATCTCACCAAGGCTTCGACCCAGGTGCCCGCGGCGCCCGCGAAGCAATCCGTACCGAGCACAGCGCCGGCCACCTCCAGCGGACCGGCCCCCACTCAGGTTCCACCGCCGTCGGGCCCGCGGACACTCGTCGTCGATGCGGTCGCCTACCACCTTCCGGGCCACACCGCAAGCGGGCTGCCCGTCGGAGTCGGGGTGATCGCCGTCGACCCGACGGTGATCCCGCTCGGCACGCGCCTGAACATTCCAGGGTACGGCCCGGCGGTGGCCGCCGACGTCGGCTCGGCCGTCAAGGGAAACATCATCGACCTCTGGATGCCAAGCACGGCTCAGGCCCGTGCCTGGGGCCGGCGTACCGTCACGATCACGATCTACGGTTGAGCCGATGAGAATCCGATCTCTCGCGGCGGTGATGTCCGTAGCCTGTGTTGCCTGCGCAACGGCAACTGCGGCCGGGCCGGCCGCGATCGGGCCGAGACTGGCCCATGCCCTCGCGTCTCCTTCGCTCTCACTCGGGCAGACGGCCGCACTCGCAGTCGATGTCCAGACGGGCGCGATCGTGTTCGCCCACAACGACACGCTTCCCGTGGCGCCGGCCTCCAACGAGAAGATCCCGGTCTCATGGGCAGCGCTCAGCCAACTCGGCGCCGGTTACCGGTTCCACACGGAGGTCTACGGCCTCGGTACCCGCTCCGGTGCGACGTGGGACGGCGATCTCTTCCTCAAGGGCTTCGGCGATCCGACACTTGCGAGAGCCGACCTCTACCGCCTTGCAGCGATGATTCGCGGACGCGGAATCCGCGAGGTGAGCGGCAGGATCCTCGGCGACGAGTCGTTCTACGACAGGCGACGTGGTGCCGTTGGCTGGAAACGGCGCTTCGTCGGTATCGAAAGCCCTCCCTTGTCGGCGCTCGTCGTCGATCGCGCTGAGGGCTGGCCCGCACTTTCACCCCCCCTCCTCGCAGCCCGCGCCTTCCGCGACGCACTCGGCCGCCACGGGATCTCGGTCGACGGCAGGCCGGGCCTCGGCACCGCACCCGCAGTGGCCGTCTCGCTCGCCTCCGACACATCCGACCCCCTGGACCAGATCGTCCGGCGAATGAACCACGAGAGCGACAACTTCTACGCCGAGATGCTGCTCAAGCAGCTTCCCGCTGCAACGGGCAGGGTCGGGACATCGAGCGGCGGCGGCAAGCTCGTCCTCGCAGCCATGCGCGACGCCGGCATCCCGATCGACGGTGTCCACCTGGCTGACGGGTCCGGATTGTCGAGCCTCGACCGCCTTACCGCGACGGCGCTCGTCGGCGTGATCCGGGCCGGCGCGACCGACCCTGCTATCAGCGGCGCCTTCGTGGGCTCCCTCGCCGTCGCGGGTGTGAGCGGCACGCTGAGCGACCGGCTGCCGAAGTTGCGCGGCAAGGTGAGAGGGAAGACAGGGACGACCGATCTCGCGTGCGCTCTGTCGGGTCTCGTCCGTCGCACGACCGCCTTTGCCGTGCTCGAGAACGGCCGCCCGGTCTCGTCGTATGCGGCCCGTGCGGCGCAGGACCGCTTCGTCACGATCCTTGCAGCGACGCCTACCGGCTGAGCAGCTCCCGCAACTCGGCCTCACCGAGAATCGGAACGCCGGCCTTCTCGGCCTTCGCCGCCTTCGAGCCGGGGCTCTCGCCGACGATCACCCCGGTCGTCTTGCCGGAGACCGAGTCCGACACCCTGGCGCCGAGCGCCTCGAGCGCCGCCTTCGCCTGTTCGCGGCTGAAGCTCTCGAGCGTGCCGGTGATCACGTACTGATGGCCCGTGAGAGGACCTGTGGCGGGCCGATCGGCCTCGCCCAACTCGAACTGCAATCCCAGCGCACGAAGGTCGTCGACGAGTGCGCGGTTTTCGGCATCGGAGAACCACTCGGCGATCAGCTCCGCCCGCTCGGGCCCGATCCCCTCGGCCTCTTCGAGCTCCTCCTGCGTCGCCGAGGTCAGCGCGTCGATCGTTCCGAAGTGCCGCGCGAGGTTGCGCGCCAGCACCCACCCCACCTTCGGCAGGTTGAGGCCGAACAGCACGCGCGGGAACGGCTGTGCCTTCGACCGCTCGATCGCGCCGATCGCGCGGTCGGCGGAGAGTTCACCGTAGCCCTCGATCTCGAGCAACTGCTCCGCGCTCAGCCGGTAGAGGTCGGGCATCGACCGCAGTAGCCCTTCGTCCCAGAGCTTGCGCACGAACTGCTCGCCGACGCCCTCGATGTCCATCGCGGAGCCGACCCAGTGGATCAGCGTCTCGAGGCCACGGGAGGGACACGCGCGGTTCGGACAACGGTGCTTCACCTCGCCCTCCGGCTTGACGACCTCCGCTCCGCACAGCGGGCAGTGCGACGGCATCTTCCACACGGCCGTTCCCGGGCGATGCTCCCCGGCCGGGCCGACGACCTGCGGAATCACGTCGCCGGCGCGCTGCACGATCACGAGATCGCCTTCGCGGATGTCCTTGCGGTTGATGTCCTCCTCGTTGTGCAGGGTCGCCGTCGACACCGTCACTCCGCCGACCTGGACGGGTTCGAGCTCGGCCCAGGGATTCAGGGCCCCTGTGCGGCCCACTCGGATATGGATCTTCGCGAGCGTCGTGATCGCGGTGGACGGCGCCCACTTGAAGGCCCGGGCCCACCGCGGCCGCTCGTGGAGCGCCCCGAGGCGGCGTTGCTGATCGAACGAGTCGACCTTGATCACGATCCCGTCGATCTCGTAGTCGAGGCCGCCCCGGCGACCCTCCCAGATTTCGCAGGCGGCAGCGACCTCGGCGATCGTCTCGAGCCGCTCGGCCTGCGGATTCGTCCTGAATCCGTGCTCTCGTAGCCACCCGAGCATCGCGAACTGCGTGTCGGGGAAGCTCCCCTCGTGGACGCCGGCACCGTAGACCCACAGCGAGAGTGGCCGCTCGGCGGTCACGGCCGGGTTGAGCTGTCGCAGCGATCCCGCCGCGGCGTTGCGGGGATTCGGCGCCTCGCTCTTGCCGGCGGCGATCTGCGCCTCGTTGAAGCGGGCGAAGCCGGAGAGCGGGAAGTAGACCTCGCCCCTGACCTCGAAGAGTGAAGGCGGTACCTCCCCCTCGGGAACGCGCATCCGCAGAGGAACAGCCTCGATCGCGCGGACGTTTGCCGTCACGTCCTCGCCGCGGAGCCCGTCGCCACGGGTCGCTGCCCGCACGAGCACCCCGCGCTCGTAGATGAGCGAGATCGCAGAGCCGTCGATCTTCGGTTCGATCACGTAGGCAACCGGCTCGTCGCTGCCGAGTCGCTTGCGAATATCGGCCTCCCACTTCTCGAGCGCCTCGCGCGTCGTCACCTTCTCGAGCGACCCCATCGGAGCGAGGTGCTCCACCTTCGTGAACCCCGCAGCGGGCGCAGCGCCGACCCGCCGCGTGGGCGAATCGGCGGTGACGAGATCGGGGTGAGCCTGCTCCAGGGCTTCGAGCTCGTCGTAGAGAGCGTCGTAGCCGGCGTCGGCGATCTCGGGGTCGTCGAGCACGTGGTAGCGGTAGGCGTGATGCTCGAGCAACCGCCGCAGTTCGAGAACCCGGCTCGCATCGTCAGACAAGCGCGAGAATCTCCTCCGGATCCTGAACGAGGGCGTCGGGCTCCTCCGCGAGCAGCCGCTCGTCGGGATGAATACCGCCCCAGCCCACGGCGATCGAACCGGCGCCCGCCGCCTTGCCGGCGCGGATGTCGAACGGTGAGTCTCCTACGTAGACGGCATTCTCCGGGCTCTCACCGAGCCGCCGGAGTGCCTCGAGCACAGGGTCGGGGTCGGGCTTGTGGCGCTCCGTATCCTCGTGGCCGACGAGGACGTCGGTCAGCTCGCGCAGCAGCGGGATGCGCTCGAACGCGAGCTGCACGGTCACACCCCGCTTCGCCGTCACGATCCCGAGCCGGTGCCCGCGGCGGCGCAACTCGGTCAGCAGCTCGGGGATTCCGGCAAAGGGCTCGAGCGTCGCGTGGAGCGGCTCGTTGTGCGCGCGGTAGACCTCGATCAGCTCGTCGACACGATCGGGGTCGAGGTCGCGCATCTGGGAGGCGAGGCCAGGGCCTCCGATCGCCGCACGCACGAGCTCTTCGTCCGGCTCGCGGCCGAGCACCGTTACCGATGCGTGCCGCATCGAGGCAATGATGATCGGGCCCGAGTCGATCAGCGTGCCGTCGAGGTCGAACAGGATGACGCCATACCGCATGGAGCGATCGTATCGACGCTACGTGAGGTACTCGACGCTCTCGAGGTAGAGAGCGTACGGCGGCGCGGTAGCCCCACCTTCGAACCGGGGCCGCCCGCCGAGGAGCTTCTCCATCCGCTCCGGCGGCGCCTGGAGCATGGTGCCGACGAGGGTGCGCACCATGTGCCGCAGGAACGAATCGGCGGTGATCGTGAAGTGAAGCTCGTCGCCGTGGCGCTCCCACGCAGCTTCGCGGATCACGCGCACGAACACGTCGTGCTGGCTTTCGGCCGGGGTGAAGGCGGTGAAGTCGTGCTCCCCCGGTAGGAGTGCGGCGCAGGACTGGAGCGACGGCAGGTCGACTGGCCGGGGCCACCAGAGCGAACGCTTCGCGGCAAGCGCGGAGCGCTCGACGCGGTTCAGCACGACGTATCGATACGACCGCGCCGTCGCCGAAAAGCGCGCGTGGAACCCCTCCGGCGCGTCCTCCCCGGCGAGCACCGACACATCGGGGGGCAGGGCCGTGTTGAGGGCTTCAGCAGCCCGCACGGCGGGCGCACCCCCGTCTACCTCGACGCTTGCGACCTGGCCGGTCGCGTGCACGCCGGTGTCGGTGCGGCCTGCGACCGCGAGCCCGTCCCAGCCCTTCGGATAGATGACGTCGAGTGCATCGCGGAGTGCTCCCTCGACGGTGCGCACCCCCGGCTGGCGCGCCCAACCATGAAACTGGCCGCCGTCGTATTCGAGCGTCAGCTTGAGAAGTGCCACGTCTCGCGGCTCTACTCGTGCCGCGTCGGCTCGACCCCGAGCACGAGGCCGTCGACGACGTTGACAATCACCCTGGCGCCTCGATCGACCGGCTCGGCCGAGTGTGCGCTCCAGATCTCGCCGTCCACTCTCACCTGGCCGTCAGGATCGAGCCGCTCGAGAGCGATGCCGGTCCGTCCGAGGAAGGTCTGGATGCCGACTGCGGCGGGATCGAGCCGCCGCCGATAGCGCGACCACCAGACGAGCACGCTGACCTCGAGGATGTCCACGATCGCCGTTGCCGCGACGAGGATCACGTTCCACGGCGGCGGCAGAAAGAAGATGGCGATGATCAGCGCGATGATCGTCAGCATGATGAGAGCGTAGAGAACGACGAGGGGCGCCCGCAGGCGCCCCTCGAGATGTGCTCGTGCTGCCGCCGGCCGGTTGGCGTCCTGAGGCCTCCGGGGCGTCGCTCGTGGTGGCGGGCCGGAGGGGATAGGGCGCTAGCCCAGACCCGGAGAGCCCGGTGCCGCGAGCGACGTCAGGCCGCCGCGGAGGGCGGCTCCGCCGCCCGAGAGCGGAGGCCGGCCGGTTGGCGTCCTGAGGCCTCCGGGGCGTCGCTCGTGGTGGCGGGCTGGAGGGGATAGGGCGCTAGCCCAGACCCGGAGAGCCCGGTGCCGCGAGCGACGTCAGGCCGCCGCGGAGGGCGGCTCCGCCGCCCGAGAGCGGAGGCCGGCCGGTGGCCTCAGGAGGGGTCGTGATCGACGAACTCGAGAAGCACCATCGGTGCCGCGTCGCCCTGCCTCGGGCCGAGCTTGACGATGCGGGTGTAGCCGCCGTTGCGCTCGGAGAAGCGCGGAGCCACGTTCAGGAACAGGTGGTGCACGACGTCGTTCGAGCGCAGCTGAGCGAGCGCTAGCCGACGGGCGTGGAGGTCACCACGCTTGCCGAGCGTGACCAGCTTCTCGGCGTAGGGCTTGACGGCCTTCGCCTTGGCCTCGGTCGTCTCGATCCGCCCGTGCTGGATCAGCGCACCGGCAAGGTTCGAGTACAGCGCCTTGCGGTGGGCCGAGTCCCTGCCGAGCTTCTTGCCTGAGCGAGCGTGCCGCATGCTACTGGAGCTCCTCGCCCTTCAGCGTCAGGCCGTGGGCGGCGAGCGTCTCGCGAACCTCTTCGACAGACTTGCGGCCGAAGTTCGGGATCGCGGCGAGCTCGGCCTCGGACTTCGAGGTCAGATCACCGATCGTCTCGATGCCGACACGCTTGAGGCAGTTGTACGAGCGGACGCCGAGCTCGAGCTCTTCGATCGGGAAGTTCTCCATCCCGTGCGTCGTCGCTGCCTCGGCGGCCGCCTCGATCGCGGCCTCGCCGAAGCCCTCGATGCGGTCGAGGTCGGTGAAGATCGCGAGCTGGCGAATCAGGATCTCTGCCGCCTGGCCGATCGCGTCCCGCGGCTCAATCGAGCCGTTGGTCGTGATGTCGAGAACGAGCTTGTCGTAGTCGGTGCGCTGCCCGACGCGGGCGGCCTCGACCTCGTACGCGACACGGCGCACGGGCGAGAAGATCGAGTCGATCGGGATCACGCCGATCGTTGTCTCGGGCCCACGGTTCAGCTCGGCCGGCACGTAGCCGCGGCCGCGGCCGATCGTCAGCGTCATCTCGAGCTTGCCCTTGTCGGCGAGCTGTGCTATCTCGAGCTCCGGATTGAGGATCTCGAGGTCGGCGGGCGCCTCGATGTCGGCTGCCGTAACGGCACCCGGGCCCTTCTTCGAGATGTGCACCTCGATCTCGGGCGACTCGCCGTGGAGCCGGCAGATCAGGCTCTTGAGGTTGAGGATGATGTCGGTGACGTCCTCGCGCACGCCGGGCAGCGTCGTGAACTCGTGGGCAACGCCCTCGATCTTGACGGCTGTCACGGCCGCGCCCTCGAGCGAGGAGAGCAGCACACGGCGGAGCGAGTTGCCGAACGTGTAGCCAAAGCCGCGGTCGAGCGGCTCGATCGCGAACACGCCGCGGTGGTCGTCGCCTTCTTCGCTGACGATGCGGGGAATCTGGAAGTCCATCAGGCTGGTGCGGGTTGCCAAAGCGATCCTTTCGTGTTCTTCACACAGCGGACGTGCGGTCTATTTCGAGTACAGCTCGACGATCAGTGATTCCTGCACGGGAGTGTCGATCTCCGCGCGCTCGGGCCAGCGCAACACCTTGCCGGCAAGACCTTCGTGGTCGGCCTGCAGCCACGGCGAGACGGATGCCGTCAGGTCGGTTGCGTCACGAACGAGGGGCGCGGCTGCACTCCCGGACTTCAACGTGATCACGTCGTTCGGGCGTACGGCGAAGCTCGGGATGTTGACCCGGCGGCCGTTGACCTGGAAGTGACCGTGGCGGACGAGCTGGCGCGCCTGCGCCCGCGAGCCCGCGAAGCCAAGCCGGTAGACGACGTTGTCGAGACGCGTCTCGAGCATGCGCAGCAGATTCTCACCGGGAGCGCCGGTGCCGCGCGTCGCCTTCTCGTACGTGTTGCGGAACTGCTTCTCGAGCAGGCCGTAGTAGCGGCGCGCTTTCTGCTTCTCGCGCAGCTGCAGCAGGTACTCGCTCTGCTTGATCCGGCCACGGCCGTGCTCGCCCGGCGGGTACGAGCGGCGCTCGATCGCGCACTTCTCCGTCAGGCAGCGCTCGCCCTTGAGGAACAGCTTGATGCCTTCGCGCCGACAGAGGCGGCACTTGGGTCCGAGGTCTCTAGCCACTAGACACGCCTCCGCTTCTTCTGGCGGACGCCGTTGTGTGCCTGTGGCGAGACATCCTTGACGCCGAGGATCTCGAGGCCGGCGGCCTGGAGCGACCGGATCGCCGTCTCGCGACCCGAGCCCGGGCCTTTGACGAAGACCTCGACCTTCTGGAGGCCGTGCTCCATCCCCTTGCGCGCGCAGTTGTCGGCAGTGACCTGAGCGGCGAACGGAGTGGACTTGCGCGAGCCCTTGAACCCCGCCGAACCGGCGGACTCCCAGGCGATCACGTTGCCCTCGCGGTCTGTGAGCGAGACGATCGTGTTGTTGAACGACGTCTTGATGTGGGCCTGGCCGATCGCGATGTTCTTCTTGACGCGACGACGCGTGCGGCCGCGTGCAGCCGCCGCTTTGCGAGGAGGTGCCATCTACTTCCCCTTCTTCCCGCGGCCGACGGTCTTCTTCGGGCCCTTCCGGGTGCGCGCGTTCGTCTTGGTGCGCTGCCCGCGAACGGGCAGGCCGCGCCGGTGCCGGACGCCGCGGTAGCAGCCGATCTCCGACAGGCGCTTGATCGCCTGCGAGCGATCCCGCCGCAGGTCACCTTCGACCTCGAGGTTCGCATCGATGTACGTGCGGAGCTTCGTGACCTCTTCGTCCGTCAGGTCCTTGATCTTCTGATCCGGGTCGAGCTCGAGGTCCTTGCAGACCTTCTGCGCGGTCGACTGACCGATCCCGTAGATGTACGTGAGCCCGATCTCGAGACGCTTCTGGTTCGGGAGGTTGACGCCTGAGATGCGAGCCAAAGTGCTAACCCTGCCTTTGCTTGTGCCGGGGGTTGACGCAGATCACCATGGTGCGCCCGTGCCGCTTGATGACGCGGCAGCGCTCACACATTGGTTTGACGGACGGACGTACTTTCATCGTGATTCCTCGGTCGTGATTCAGCGGTGGCGAAACGTGATGCGGCCGCGCGTGAGGTCGTAAGGAGAGAGCTCGACCTTGACGCGGTCGCCTGGAAGGATGCGGATGTAGTGCTTGCGCATCTTCCCGGAGATCGCGGCGAGAACCGTGTGACCTTCGTCGAGCTGCACCCTGAACATCGTGCTCGGGAGCGCCTCGACGACCTCGCCTTCGACCTCGATCTTCTCTTCCTTGACTGCCACCCTTCCCTCGCGCACAACACGCCTGTTAGTTGGAACGACGCACACCGCATAGCACAGCGAAACAGCCGCGCTGCGGGCCGCTTACTGTAGCAAACTCGCCCTCTCGACGGCGATCCCCACACGCGGGGTCAAGATCCGGGGCGCATCCTGGGTGATCGCGACCGTGTGCTCGAAGTGGGCTGCGAGCGACCCGTCCTCGGTCGAGATCGACCAATGGTCGTCGTGGAGATACACCTCGGGCGAGCCCGCCGTGACCATGGGCTCGATCGCGATCGTCATCCCCTCCGAAAGCCTCGGCCCGCGGCCCGGCTGGCCGAAGTTCGGAACATGGGGATCCTCGTGGTAGAAGCGGCCGACCCCGTGGCCGACGAGGCTGCGAACGACCGAGAAACCCGCGCTCTCGACGACCACCTGCACCGCGTTCGAGATGTCCCCGATCCGGTTCCCAGGCCGTGCCTGCGCGATCCCCGCAGCGAGCGCGTCCTGGCAGGTGTCGAGGAGTCGTTGTGCCTCGGGATCGATCGTGCCGACGCCGAAGGTGTAGGCGCTGTCCGCGAACGAGCCGTCGAGCACCACGCCGACGTCGATCGTGATCACGTCGCCTTCCTCGACCCGGTACGGCCCCGGGATGCCGTGGACGACCATCGCGTTCGGAGAGATGCAGATCTCTGCCGGGTAGGTGCCGTGGTACCCCTTCGAAGCGGACTTCCCTCCGCTTGCCGCAATGAAGACTCCGGCGATCGTGTCGAGCTCGCCGGTCGTGATTCCCGGCCGAATGTGCTCTCCGACGTGCGCGATCGTAGCGGCGACGAGATCGCCGGCACGTGCGATGCGATCGATCTCCTCTGGTCCTTTGCGGATGATCATCGGGCCAGCGCCTTCTCGATTTCGCCGAAGACGTCGTCGACGCTGCGGGCTGCGTCCAGGTCGACGAGCGTCCCCGCCTCGCGGTACCACTCGACAACCGGCTCGGTGTGCTCATGGTAGATGGCCAGGCGCCGCGCGATCACCTCGGGGGTGTCGTCGGCTCGTCCCTCCTCGCGGGCGCGTCCGAGCAGGCGCTCGGTCGCCGTGTCGTCGTCGAGGTCGAAGTAGAGGACCGCGTCGAGGGGCCTCCCAATCGCCTCCAACATCTCGTCGAGCTCCTGTGCCTGCACGAGATTCCGCGGGAAGCCGTCGAGGACGAATCCCTGCGCCGCGTCGTCGCGGGAAAGCCGGTCGCGAATCAACGCGATCGTCAGCTCGTCCGGCACGAGCTCGCCGGACGCGAGAATCGGCTCGACCTTGCGACCGATCTCCGTGCCGTCTGCGATCGCGGCGCGAAACATGTCGCCGGTGGACACGTGGGGCACGCCGTGGACAGCGGAGACCCGCGTTGCCTGCGTACCCTTCCCGGATCCCTGCGGGCCGAGGACGAGGACGTTGAGCGACGCTATTTGAGGAAGCCTTCGTAGTTCCGCATCATCATCTGACTCTCCATCTGGCGCATCGTGTCGAGCGCGACGCCGACCGCGATCAGAACCGAGGTACCTCCGAGCGCCCGCGCGTTCGCCTGAGAGAAGCCGCCGTACCTGATGAAGATGCTCGGCGCCACCGCGACCACGGCGAGGAAGAGCGAGCCCGGCAACGTGAGGCGCGTCAGCACGCGGTCGAGGTACTGAGCGGTCGGCGGGCCCGGCCTGATGCCGGGGATGTAGCCACCGTACTTCCGCAGGTTGTCCGCCTGCTCCACGGGGTTGAACTGCACCGCCGTGTAGAAGTAGGTGAAGAGGATGATCAACGCCGCCTCGGTCAACAGGTAGGTGAGGTTGCCGGGCTGGAAGTGGTCGTTGACGAACTGCTGGGTTCCCGGGAAGTACTGCGCCACGGTGGCGGGGAACGCAAGGAGTGCGGCGGCGAAGATGACGGGGATCACGCCGGCCATGTTGACGCGCAGCGGCAGGTAGGTGGCGCCGCCGCCGGACATCCGGCGACCGACCATGCGCTTCGCGTACTGGATCGGGATCCGGCGCTGGCCCTCCTGGACGAATACCACCGAGGCGACGATGCCCACCGCGATCAGCGGGAAGAAGATGCGCTCCATCGGCCCGCCGTTCCACCAGGCGCTGAGGCCGAGCGGGAGGCTCGTCAGAATCGAGGCAAAGATCAGGATCGAGATGCCGTTGCCGATCCCGCGCTTCGTGATCTGCTCACCGAGCCACATCAGGAGCACGGTGCCCGTGGTCAGGGTGACGACGATCAGCGTCATCCGACCGGCGTTCGCCTGGAGGACACCTTGACGCTCGAACAACACCGCGTACCCGAACGCCTGCAAGGCGGCCAGAACGACCGTCAGGTAGCGCGTGTACTGGTTGATCTTGGCGTAGCCCGCCTCACCCTCCTGCTGGAGCTCGGTGAGTCGCGGGATCACGACGGTCAGAAGCTGGACGATGATCGATGCCGTGACGTACGGCATGATCCCGAGCGCGAACAGCGAGAACCGGGACAGCGCGCCACCCGAGAAGAGGCTGAGAAGCCCGAGGATCGAGCCCCCGTTGCCGGAGAAGTAGTTCTGAATCGCGCTCGCGTCGACGCCAGGGGCGGGCATCCACGAACCGAGCCGGTAGACGGCGAGGATGAACGCCGTGAAGAGGACGCGCTTGCGCAGCTCCGGGACGCGCCAGGCGTTACCGAGCCAGCTCAGCATTACTCAGCGGTGGCCTCGTCGGCCGCAGCCGGCGTTGCCTCCTCGACGATCTCGACCGTGGCCTCGACCTCGGTCTCGGTCTCGTCGCTGACGACCGGGCGCTTTGCCTTCGAGCGCTTCGGCTTCTTGGCAACGGGCTCTCCGCGCAGCCAGCTGACGCTGCCACCCGCCGCCTCGATCTTCTCCTTCGCGGTCTTCGAGAAACCGTGTGCGGTCACCGCGAGCTTCTTCGTCAGCTCGCCGCTGCCGAGGATCTTGATGTCGATCTTCGTGTTCTTGATCAGGCCCACCGTGACGAGCGCGTCCGGGGTCACCTCGGCGCCTGCATCGAAGCGTGCCTCGAGGTCGCGGAGATTGACGGGCTGCGTCGAGGTGCGGAACGGCCCGATCGGCATCGCGTCGGCCGACGTGTTGCCTCGCAGTTTAGGCAGGCGCATGTCGATCGGCATCTGACCACCCTCGAACCCGGCCGGCATGTAGTGCGACCCGGAACGCGACTTCTGGCCCTTGATCCCGCGGCCGGAGTAACGACCCTTGCCGGAGCCCATGCCACGGCCGACGCGCTTGCGGTCCTTCCGCGGCTGCGCCGGGGAGAGGCTGTGGAGATTGAGCTCCTCGGCCATGTCTAGCTGTCCTTCCCTTCGACCTTGACGAGATGAGCGACGTGCCGCAACTGGCCCGCCAACACGGGAGATTCGGTGTGCTCGGCGCTGCGGCCGATCTTGCCGAGGCCGAGCGCGCGGATCGTGCCGTGGTGCGCCTTGCTCTGGCCGATCGCGCTTCGCACCTGAGTCACCTTCACCGTGCTCATGCGGTCACCTCTGCAGCAGCTGCAGCAGCTTCGGCCTCGGCTGCCGCTTCGGCAGCGGCCGCCTTTGCCACCTTGTAGGCGTCGTAGCCCCGCGGGAGCGGCAGCACTTCGCTGATCGTCTTCCCGCGCTCCCGCGCAACGTCCTCGGGACGGCGCAGGCGCTTGAGCCCGTTGACCGTGGCCTTCGCCATGTTGATCGGGTTGGTCGTGCCGAGGCTCTTGGCAAGCACGTCGCGGATCCCCGCAAGCTCGAGCACGGCGCGCACGCCGCCACCGGCGATGACGCCGGTCCCTTCGCTCGCGGGTCGCAGGAAGACGCGGGCGGCGTCGAACTCGCCGAGGATCTCGTGCGTGATCGTCGTCCCGTGCTTCGGCACCGAGAACAGGTTCTTCTTCGCGTCGTCGACAGCCTTCGAGATCGCAAGCGGAACCTCGCGTGCCTTCCCGTAGCCGACGCCGACCCGGTCGATCTCGTCTCCGACGACGACGAGCGCGGTGAACGAGAACCGCCGGCCGCCCTTGACCACCTTGGCGACACGGTTGATCTCGATCACTTTCTCTTTCAGCTCGCGTGTCTCAGCGACTCCAAAGTTGCTCAAAACTCCAGTCCCCCTTCGCGTGCGCCTTCAGCCAACGCTTTGACGCGTCCGTGGTAGAGGTAGCCGCCGCGATCGAACACGCAGGTCGTGACGCCCGCCGCCTTCGCGGACGCGGCGAGCTGCTTGCCCACCTCGGCTGCCTGCTCGGTCTTGTTGCCCGAGAACCCCTTCAGTTGCTGCCAGCCTGCGGCGGCAAGCGTGCGAGCTCCCTCGTCGTCGATCAACTGGGCGAAGATGCCGCGGTTCGAGCGGAAGACCGCGAGCCGGGGACGCTCCGCGGTACCCGAGACCTTGCCGCGAATGCGGCGATGCCGGCGAAGACGTGCTTCGCGCGTCGACAGAGTGCTCATGCGCGCTTCCCAACCTTTCTCCGAACCTGCTCGTCGCGGTAGCGAATGCCCTTGCCCTTGTATGGCTCGGGCGGGCGTACCTTGCGAATCTCGGCGGCGGTCTGGCCGACCACCTGCTTGTCGCTTCCCCTGACGATGATCTGGGTCGGGATCGGCACCTCGAACGAGACGCCTTCCCGCGGGGTGATCGTCACGGTGTGGGAGTAGCCGACGGCAAGCTCGAGGTCGCTGCCCTTGAGGAGGGCGCGGTATCCGACACCCTGGATCTCGAGGTGCTTCTCGAAGCCCTTCGTAACGCCTTCGACCATGTTCGCGACGAGGGTCCGCGTGAGCCCGTGCAGCGCGCGATCGTCTCCTCGGTCGGTGGGCCGCGTCACGGTGATGATGCCGTCTTCCTGTGCGATCTCCATCCGCACCGGAACCTGCTGCTCGAGCGCGCCGAGCGGCCCTTTGACGTTGACGGTCCCTCCGGGCGACACCTCGATGGTGACGCCGCTCGGAATCTCGATGGGCTTTCTGCCGATCCGGCTCATCGTGCTACCAGACGAAGGCGAGCACTTCGCCGCCAACGCCGCGCTCCGCGGCCTGACGGCTGGTGATGACGCCGGTCGAGGTGGATAGGATGGCGGTGCCGAGACCACCGAGTACCCGCGGCAGCCGGTCCTTGCGCGCGTAGACGCGCCGGCCAGGCTTCGAGATGCGCTTCAGGTCGGTGATCACGCGCTCGCGGTTACGGCCGAACTTGAGCTCGACGACGAGCGTGGAGAACGGCGTGCCCTCGACGACCTTGAAGTCCTTGATGTACCCCTCGTCCTTGAGCAGGCGCGCGATCTCCTCCTTCATCCTCGAGGAAGGCATCTGGGCGCTGTCGTGCATCGCCTTGTTGGCGTTGCGGATGCGGGTGAGCATGTCTGCGATCGGGTCGGTCAGCATTTCGTTTCTCCCACCTGAAACCCCGTCCCTCCGAAGGAGGAGCCAAAGGAATCGGAAGAGATTGCGGTATCCATCGCCAGGAACCCCGTCCCTCCGAAGGAGGAGCCAAAGGAATCGGAAGAGATTGCGGTATCCATCGCCAGGAACCCCGTCCCTCCGAAGGAGGGACCAAAGGAATCGGAAGAGTTTGTGGTGATATCCATCACCACGAACTCTTCGTCATGCCTGGAATGGCGCCTTGGTGCGCCAATTCGCGCAGACAAATGCGACACAGCAGGAACTTCTTGTAGACGGCCCGCGGGCGACCGCACCGGTTGCACCGCGTGTACGCCTGCGTCTGGTACTTCGGCGTCCGCTTCTGCTTGACGCGGAGGGAGGTCTTGGCCATGCCCTAGTCCCTTCTACTCTCGGTGGCAAACGGCAGTCCGAGGTCGCGCAGGAGCGCACGCGCCTGCTCGTCGGTCTCCGCCGTTGTCGTGATGGCGATGTCGAGGCCCCGGATCGCCTGGACGCTGTCGTAGTCGATCTCCGGGAAGATGATCTGCTCCTTGATGCCGAGCGAATAGTTGCCGCGCCCGTCGAACGAATCGGGGTTGAGACCGCGGAAGTCGCGAATGCGCGGCAGCGCGATCGAGACGAGCCGGTCGAGGAACTCGTACATCTTTGCGCCGCGCAGGGTCACGCGGGCGCCGACGGCCATCCCCTCGCGGAGCTTGAAGCTGGCGACCGACTTGCGGGCGCGCCGCACCTGCGCGTGCTGCCCGGCGATCGTCGAAAGCTCCTCGATCGCGGCGTCCATCGCCTTCGCGTCGGTCTTCGCGTCGCCGACTCCCATGTTGAGCGTGATCTTCGTCACCTTCGGGACGCGCATGATCGAGTCGAGCTCGAGCTCGTCCTTCAGGGCAGGCCGAATCTCGGCCTCGTACCGCTGCTTCAGCCGCGGAGCGTATGTCTCGGTCTTCGTGGCCATCAGCGATCGATCTCCTGGTTGCAGCGCTTGCAAAAACGGACGCGCACGGTCTCGCCCTTGATCTCCTTGACGTTCACGCCGGTGCGCGTTGCCTGCTTGCAGGTCGGGCACACGAGCATCACGTTGCTGATCTGGAGGGGGGACGGCTTCTCGAAGATCCCGCCCGGTGTCATCTGAGCGCCGCCCATACGTGAGGAGTCACGGATCGGCGCCGGCTTCCGATGGCGCTTGACGAGGTTGAGGTTCTCGACGATCACGCGGCCCTCGCTCGGACGCGCTTCGATCACCCGGCCCTGCTTGCCGCGGTCCTTGCCGGCGAGCACCTGAACGGTGTCGCCCTTCTTGATCTTCAGGCTTGTTGCCATCTAGAGGACCTCGGGTGCCAGGCTGACGATTTTCATGAAATTCTTCTCGCGCAACTCGCGGGCGACCGGCCCGAAGATGCGCGTACCGCGCGGATTGAGCTGGTTGTCGATGATGACGGCGGCGTTCTCGTCGAAGCCGATCAGCGTGCCGTCGTTGCGACCGTAGGGCTTCTTCGTCCGGACGACGACGGCTTTCACCACCTCGCCCTTCTTGACCGTGCCCTGCGGCGTCGCAGTTTTCACGGTAGCAACGATGACGTCGCCGACGCGCGCGTAGCGGCGGTGTGAGCCTCCCATCACGCGGATGCAAAGAATCTCCCGGGCGCCGGTGTTGTCGGCGACCTTGAGGCGGCTTTCCTGCTGGATCACTGATCCTCACCGCCCGTACAGATCGTGCGCGATGGCCGCGAAACGCAAGCCAGGCTAGGACGCAGGGGTCGGCCATGCATGGAATGCCTGGCCGACCCCGAGGACGACGCACGGCGCGGCGTTGCAGCGAGCCAGCGCGTGCGAGATGTGCGGGTGGAGAGGATCACTTAGCTACCTCGACGATCTCGGTGAGACGCCAGTGCTTCGTGGCCGACAGCGGTCGCGTCTCGACGATGCGGACGATGTCGCCGACCTTCGCGGTGTTGCCCTCGTCATGCGCGTGGAATTTGACCGAGCGCCGGACGACCTTCTTGTACTTCCGGTGCGACTTGATCACGTCGACCTTGACGACGATCGTCTTGTCCATGGCGTCGGAGACGACGGTGCCCTGGCGCTCCTGGCTGCGGCCGCGATCGTGCTCCGGCTTCTCGAGCCGCACGATCGGCTTGCGCTCCTCCGACTTGGTGCGCGTCGGACGCGTCTTCTGCGGCCTCTGGGAGCGCGGGAGGCGCTTCTTCTTCGGCTTCGGGCCAGACTGCGGGGCCGGCACGGCCACGGTCTCGGCTTCGGCTTCCACGGCCGCGTCGACTTCCTCGATCACGGCGGCGGCGACTTCGATCTCCTCGGCCACAGCCTCGGCTGCAGCCTCCTCGACTGCCTCCTCGGCGGCCTCTACCTCGATGAGCACCTCTGCAATCGCTTCGGCGACGACCTCCTCGATCACCTCGACAGCCTCGGCGCCCTCCTCGGGCGTGAGCTCGCCGGCGGCGACGGCCTCGGCAACGGCTTCCTCGGCCTCGGCAGCGACCTCGAGATCGGCGGCAACCGCCTCGGCGGCAGCTTCCTCGATCTCCTCCTCGACGACCTCGACCTCTGCAGCGATCACTTCGACGTCCTCGGCGACGGCCTCGGCCACCGCCTCGACGACCGCGTCCTCGAGCTCAGCCGGTGTGACCGGGGTCTCGTCGGTTGTCTTCTTCTTCTCTGCCATCTCAGATCTTCCCCAGTCGTTCACGCTCGGTCTTCACGGTCAGGATGCGGGCAATCTCACGCTTTGCGGCACGGAGCCGGGCGCTATTCTCGAGCGCGCCGGTCGCCGACTGGAAGCGGAGGTTGAAGAGCTCCTTGCGGGTCTCGCCCATCTTCTCGGCGAGCTCCTCGTCGGTCAGGTCACGCAGTTCTCTAGCTCTCAAAGAGATCAGCCTCCCGGCGGACGAACTTCACCTTGATCGGAAGCTTCTGGCTCGCGAGCCGGAGGGCCTCGCGCGCGAGCTCCTCGTCGACACCCGCGAGCTCGAAGAGCACACGGCCCGGCTTCACGACGGCCACCCAGCCCTCGGGCGAGCCCTTGCCGGAGCCCATCCGGGTCTCGGCGGGCTTCTTCGTGAACGGCTTGTCAGGGAAGAGGTTGATCCAGACCTTGCCGCCGCGCTTGATCTTGCGCGTCATCGCGATCCGGGCAGCCTCGATCTGACGGTTGGTGATCCAGCCGTCCTCGAGCGCCTTGATCCCGTAGTCGCCGAACTGGATCGTCGTCTGCCCCTTCGCAAAGCCGTCACGCCGGCCGCGATGGTGCTTGCGATACATCGTCCTCTTGGGGAGCAACATCAGGCGTCAGTCCCCTCGGTGGAGACGTCCGGAGTGATGTCGGGGGTCACGTCGGGCATGGGCGCGTCGGTAGGCTCGGGAGCCTGTGGCTCTGCCGCGCCCGGTGGACGCTGCGTGCGTCCGGGCCGCGGTCCGCCGGCCTGACCGCCCGCACCACCACCGGGCCGCGGGCCACGTCCTGCACCAGGGCGACCGCCACCGGGGGCACCGCCACCCGGGCCGCGACGGCCCTTCTTGACGAGCCCGAGCCCTTCGCGATCCTGGCTCCTGCCACGACCGCTCTCGCGCGAGGCGCCGAGCCCCTCGGCCGCGCCACCACGCTTGCGGCGGGCCTGATCCTGGTCGCCGAGGCGCGTCTCCTTGCCGGTCGAAGTGCCTTCGTACCCCTCCGGCATGATCTCGCCCTTGTTGACCCAGACCTTGACGCCGATGCGCCCGTAGGTCGTCTTCGCCTCGGCGAAGCCGTAGTCGATGTCGGCGCGAATCGTGTGCAACGGGATCCGCCCCTCGGTGTAACGCTCGGAGCGGCTCATTTCGCCACCACCGAGGCGGCCGCCGCACTGGATCTTGATTCCCTGCGCGCCCGACCGCATCGCAGAGGCGAGCGAGCGCTTCATCGCGCGCCGGAACGAAACCCGGTTCTGGAGCTGCTCCGCAATCGACTGCGCTACGAGCTGCGCGTCGAGCTCGGGCCGCTTGATCTCGTTGATGTTGATGTGCACCGACTTGCCGGTGATCGCGTGCAGCTCCTTACGGAGCGCATCGACCTCGACCCCCGACTTGCCGATCACGATCCCCGGGCGAGCCGTGTAGATGTCGACTGTGATCCGCTGCTTGTCCTTGCGGATCAGGATGTCGGACAGGCCGGCGTGCGACAGCTTGCCGGTGATGTGCTCGCGGATACGGACATCCTCGAGGATGTAGGCGGCGAACTCCTTCTTGCCGGTGTACCAATTCGACTTCCAGTCGTGGATGACACCGACGCGAAGGCCACCGGGATGGATCTTCTGGCCCATCAGGCAACAGCCTCCTTCTTCTTCGCCGGCGACTTGCGCTTCGGCTTCTCGTCAACGACGGGTGCGTCAGGAGTCGGAGCGTCCTTCGCGGCGGGCTTCTCGGCCGACCGCTTCGGCCGCGCCTCCGCCTTCGGGTTCTCGCTGACGATCAGGGTGATGTGACACGTACGCTTGCGAATGCGGTTGACACGGCCGCGCGCACGGGCACGCCAACGCTTGAGCGTCGGGCCTTCGTCCGCGTAGGCCGCGAGGATCACGAGCTCGTCGCCGTCGAGGGCGTGTGCCGACTCGGCGTTGGCGACGGCCGACCGCAACACCTTCTCGATGTCAACGGCAGCGGCCCGCGTCGTGAACTGGAGGATCTTGCGGGCCTCCGGCACGCTGCGGCCGCGGATGTGGTCGAGCACGAGACGCGCCTTGCGGGCGGACAGGTGCACGTACTTCGCCTCGGCACGCGACTGAACGAGCGTGGATGTCTCTGGGGTCGCCACTAGCGCTTCTTCACCTGGGTCTTGTTGTCACCGGCATGGCCGCGGAAGGTGCGGGTCGGCGCGAACTCGCCGAGCTTGTGCCCGACCATCTGCTCGCTGACGAACACCGGCACGTGCTTGCGGCCGTCGTGCACCGCGATCGTGTGGCCGACCATGTCCGGGAACACGGTGGAACTGCGCGACCACGTGCGGATCATCCGCTTCTCGTTCGCGGCGTTCATCGCCTCGATCCGGCCGAGCAACCGGTCGTCGATGAAAGGCCCCTTCTTCGATGATCTGGACATAGGTGGTTAGCGCCTTTCCTTGCCGCGACGACGGCCGCGGACGATCAACTTGTCGGATTGCTTGTGCTTGCGGCGGGTGCGCTTGCCGAGCGTCGGCACGCCCCACGGCGTCACCGGATGGCGACCGCCCTTCGACTTGCCCTCGCCGCCGCCGTGCGGGTGGTCGACCGGGTTCATCGCGGAGCCGCGGACGGTGGGGCGCTTGCCGAGCCAGCGGCTGCGGCCGGCCTTGCCCGATTGCTCGTTGGCGTGGTCGGAGTTCCCGACCTGACCGACGGTCGCGCGACAGGTGAGCAGCACCCGGCGCATCTCGCCGGACGGCAAGCGGAGGACGCCGTAGCCCTGATCCTTTGCGACGAGCTGCACTCCGGCACCTGCCGAGCGCGCCATCTTGGCACCCTGGCCCGGCTTCAGCTCGACGTTGTGGACGAGCGTTCCCGTCGGGATGCTCTCGAGCGGCAGTGCATTACCGGCCTTGATGTCGGCCGTCGGCCCTGACTCGACCGTGGCACCGACGCGCAGGCCCTGTGGAGCGATGATGTAGGCCTTCGCGCCGTCGGCGTAGTGGAGGAGAGCGATCCGGGCCGACCGGTTGGGGTCGTACTCGATCGCGGCCACCTTCGCGGGCACGCCGTCCTTGACGCGCTTGAAGTCGATGATGCGGTAGCTGCGCTTGTGACCGCCGCCCTGGTGACGCGTCGTGATGCGACCGTTGTTGTTCCGGCCACCCGTCTTCTTCAGCGGCTCGGTGAGTGCCTTCTCCGGCGCCTTCTTCGTGATCTCCTCGAACGAGGAGACAGCCATGAAGCGGCGCCCGGGGCTCGTCGGCTTGAACTTTCTGACAGCCATCAGACCTGTGCTCCTTCGAAGATCTCGATCGTCTGGCCTTCGCGCAGCTGCACGACTGCCTTCTTCCAACCCGGCCGGACGCCCGCGTGCACGCCGCGGCGCTTCGGCTTGGCGGGGACAGAGATCATCCGGACGCTCGCAACCTTGACGCCGAAGAGCGTCTCGACGGCCTGGCGAACCTGGGTCTTGTGCGCATGCTGGTGCACCTTGAACGTGTACATGCGGTCGGCGAGACCCGAGTAGCTCTTCTCGGAAACGACGGGGGCGATGAGGACGTCAGCGGCGTTCACGATGCCTTCCCTTCGACGAGCGGGAGCGCGGCCTCGCTGACGAGGACGGAGCGCGCCCAGACGATCGGCGCCACCTCGAGCTCGGAGGGAACCGTCACGAGTACCCGCTCGAGATTGCGGAACGACTTGATCAGCCCGACTTCGTCCTCGTGGGCGACGACGACGAGCGGCGTCTCCTTGCCCCACGCCTCGACGAGCGCCTTGGCCTGCTTCGTGGACGGTGTCTCGAACGCGGTGCCGTCGACGAGAGCGAGTGTCCCGTTGCCGACGTGATTCGAGAGGGCCCCGGCGAGCGCGGAACGGCGCACCTTGCGGTTCACCTTGACCTCGAAGCTGCGCATACCGGGTGCAAACGCGACGCCACCACCGGTGAAGTGCGGCGCGCGAATGGTGCCCTGGCGTGCCCGCCCGGTGCCCTTCTGGCGCCAAGGCTTCGCACGACCGCCCGAGACGAGCCCGCGGGTCTTCGCGCCGCGCGTTCCCGCGCGATGCGCGTTCAGCTCCGCGCGCACGACCTCGTGCACGATGTGCCGCTTCAGCTCGGCCCCGAACACGGCAGCCTCGAGGGTCACGTCCTTGGCAGCCGAGCCACCGAGGACTGCTGCCTTCAATACCGGTGTCTTGGACGCGGCCATCAGTCGGTGCTCCTGATCTCGACGATGCCGCTCTTCGGGCCTGGAACGGCGCCCTTCACGAGCAGCAGGTTGCGCTCGACATCCACGTCGTGAATGACGAGCCCGAGCTGCGTGACTCTCACGCCACCCATGCGACCCGACATCTTCTGGCCACGGAACACCCGCGACGGCGTCGCGGACGCGCCGATCGAGCCTGGCTTGCGGACGTTGTGCGAGCCGTGGGAGACAGGGCCACGGGCAAAGTTGTGACGCTTGATCGTGCCGGCGAAACCCTTCCCGATCGACGTGCCCGCGACCTTGACCGCATCGCCGGGCTGAAATGCCTCGACCGTGACGGTGTCGCCGACCGCGAGCTCCGTGTCGCCGCGGAACTCCACCAGATGGCGGTGAGCCGTGGTGCCGGATTTCGCGAGATGTCCGAGCTCGCCCTTCGTGATCTTGCGGTCGGCCACGGGCTCGTAGGCGAGCTGCACGGCGGCGTAGCCGTCAGCTCCCTCGCTGCGGACGTGGACGACAGGGCACGGGCCTGCCTCGATCACCGTGACCGCGGTCACGCCGCCGGTCTCGGGATCGAAGATCTGGGTCATGCCCAGCTTTCTGCCAAGGATGCCTTTCATCGCCAGAACTAGAGCTTGATCTCGATGTCGATGCCGGCAGGAAGATCGAGGCGCATGAGTGAATCCACCGTCTTCGGCGTCGGGCTGTGGATGTCGATCAGCCGCTTGTGCGTGCGCACCTCGAAGTGCTCGCGCGAATCCTTGTCCTTGAACGGAGAGCGGATCACGCAGTAGACGTTCTTCTCGGTGGGCAGGGGCACGGGACCGGTGATCGTCGCACCGGTGCGCTGCGCCGTCTCGACGATCTGCGAGGCCGAGCGGTCGAGCTGCTGGTGGTCGTAGCCCTTGAGCCTGATCCGGATTTTCTGTTGCGCCATGTGGTGTGGTCTCTTCTCTCTTCGCAAGCGAGAGAGGCATGCGCCTCTCCCCTACGCAAGTAGGAGAGAGGCGAGGGCCTCTCTCCTACTTGATGATCTCCGTCACGACGCCGGCGCCGACGGTGCGGCCACCCTCGCGGACGGCGAACCGAAGGCCGGCGTCCATCGCGATCGGCTGGCCCATCTCGATCTCCATCTGCGTGTTGTCGCCTGGCATGACCATCTCCTGGCCGTCTGGCAACTTGATCGAACCGGTGACGTCCGTCGTGCGGAAGTAGAACTGTGGCCGGTAGCCGTTGAAGAACGGCGTGTGGCGGCCACCCTCGTCCTTCGAGAGCACGTAGACCTCAGCCTTGAAGTGCGTGTGCGGCGTGATCGAACCCGGCTTCGCGAGCACCTGGCCACGCTCGACCTCCTCGCGCTTGATGCCGCGGAGCAGCACGCCCGCGTTGTCGCCTGCCTGCGCGAAGTCGAGCACCTTCAGGAACATCTCGAGCCCGGTGACGGTCGTCTTCTCGACCTTGTCCTTGATCCCGACGATCTCGATCTCCTTACCGACCTCGATCTGGCCCTGCTCGATGCGGCCCGTGACGACCGTACCGCGGCCCGTGATCGTGAACACGTCCTCGATCGGCATCAGGAACGGCTTGTCGGTGTCGCGCGTCGGCTCCGGGATGTACGAGTCGACCGCGGCCATCAGCTCGAGGATCTTGGGCGTCCACTCGGGGTCGCCCTCGAGCGCCTTGAGCGCCGAGACCTGGATGATCGGGATGTCGTCACCCGGGAAGTCGTACTTCGAGAGCAACTCCCGAACCTCGAGCTCGACGAGCTCGAGCAGCTCGGGATCGTCGACCATGTCGGCCTTGTTGAGTGCCACGACCATGAACGGCACCTCGACCTGACGGGCGAGCAGGATGTGCTCACGCGTTTGCGGCATCGGGCCGTCGGCGGCGGAGACGACGAGGATTGCCCCGTCCATCTGCGCCGCACCCGTGATCATGTTCTTGATGTAGTCAGCGTGACCCGGGCAGTCGACGTGCGCGTAGTGCCGGTTCTCGGTCTCGTACTCGACGTGCGCCGTGTTGATCGTGATGCCGCGCTGCCGCTCCTCGGGAGCCGCGTCGATCGAGCTGAAATCGCGCGCGGCGGTGCCCGTGCCGGACTCGGAGAGCACCTTGGTGATCGCTGCTGTCAGGGTCGTCTTGCCATGGTCGATGTGGCCGATCGTGCCGACGTTGACATGCGGCTTCGACCGCTCAAATTTCTGCTTCGCCATCCTACGATCTCCTTCTCACGAGCCGGACTGCGAGTCGACGATGTCGCTCGCGATGGACTGGGGTACTTCGTCGTATCGGTCGAACTCCATGGTGAAGGCTGCACGACCCTGCGACATCGAGCGCAGCTCGGTGACGTACCCGAACATCTCTGACAACGGCACGCTCGCTTCGATCGACTGCGAGTTGCCGATTGGCTTGAGCGACTCGACGCGCCCGCGCCGACTATTGAGGTTACCCATAACGTCGCCGAGGTAGTCGTCGGGTGTGACCACCTCGACCGCCATGATCGGCTCGAGCAGCTTCGGCTTGGAGCGCTTCAACGCCTCCTTGAAGGCCATCGAGCCGGCAATCTTGAAGGCCCGCTCGCTCGAGTCGACGTCATGGTACGAGCCGTCGATCAGCTCGATCTTGATGTCGACGACGGGGTAGCCGGCAAGGACACCCGCGTTCATCGCTTCCTGGATGCCCTCGTTGACCGGCTTGATGTACTCCTTGGGAATCTTGCCGCCGACGATCTTGTCGACGAACTCGTAGCCCGCGCCCGGCTCCTGCGGCAGCAGGTTGATCGTGACGTCGCCGTACTGGCCCGAGCCACCCGTCTGGCGCACAAACTTGCCCTGCACCTTCTCGGCCGGCTTGCCGGCGGTCTCGCGGTAGGCGACCTGGGGCCGGCCGACGTTCGCGTCGACGTTGAACTCGCGCATCAGTCGGTCGACGATGATCTCGAGATGGAGCTCGCCCATGCCGGCGATCAGCGTCTGCCCGGTTTCCTCATCCGAAGAGACACGGAACGTCGGGTCTTCCTCGGCGAGCCGCTGCAGGCCCTGCGAGAGCTTGTCCTGGTCGCCCTTCGTCTTCGGCTCGATCGCCACCGAGATGACGGGCTCGGCGAACGTCATCCGCTCGAGCACGATCGGCGCACTGTCGATTGCGAGCGTGTCGCCCGTCGTCGACTGCTTGAGGCCGACGGCGGCTGCGATGTCACCTGCGCTGATCTCCTCGCGCTCCTCCCGGTGGTTCGCGTGCATCTGGAGAATGCGGCTGATGCGCTCGGTCTTCCCGTTCGTCGTATTCACGACGCGGTCGCCCGCCTTGATCTGGCCCGAGTAGACGCGGAAGTAGGTCAGCTTGCCGACAAAGGGATCGGACATCACCTTGAAGACGAGGGCCGAGAACGGGGCGTCGAACGACGCGGGTCGCGTCAGCTCCTCACCGGTCTTCGGGTCGACGCCCTGGACCGACGGAACGTCGAGCGGGCTCGGCAGGTAGTCGACGACTCCGTCGAGCAGCGGCTGCACGCCCTTGTTCTTGAAGGCGGAGCCAAGCAGGACGGGCGTGAACGCGCTGGCGAGGGTCCCGGCACGAAGCGCACGACGGATCATCTCGGGCGTCACAGAGCTCTCGTCCTCGAGGTAGCTCTCCATCAGCTCGTCGTCGAACTCGGCGATCGCGTCGATCAGCGCGTGGTGGTGCTCGCGCGCCGACTCGGCGAGCTCGGCCGGGATCTCACCGACGGTGAACACCTCGCCGAGGTCGTCGTCGTAGGTGATTGCGTTCATCTCGACGAGGTCGACGACACCGCGATGGTGCTCCTCCTCGCCGACCGGGATCTGCACGCAGACAGCAGTGGCGCCGAGGCGGTCGCGCATCGACTGCACGGCAGCGAAGAAGTTCGCGCCGGTGCGATCCATCTTGTTGATGAACGAGATGCGCGGGACGCCGTAGCGGTCGGCCTGGCGCCAGACAGTCTCGGATTGCGGCTGGACGCCGGCGACGGAGTCGAAGACGGCAACCGCGCCGTCGAGCACACGGAGCGAGCGCTCGACCTCGGCGGTAAAGTCCACGTGCCCGGGCGTATCGATAATGTTGATCCGATGGTCGCGCCACTCGGCCGTCGTCGCCGCCGACGTGATCGTGATGCCCCGCTCCTGCTCCTGGGCCATCCAGTCCATCGTGGCGGCGCCCTCGTGCACCTCGCCCAGCTTGTGGGTGCGGCCGGTGTAGTAGAGGATGCGCTCCGTCGTCGTCGTCTTGCCGGCGTCGATGTGCGCCATGATCCCGATGTTGCGGACGCGGTCCAGACCGATGCGTGAGGCAGTGGTGCTCATCGAGGTCTCTCCCCTACCAGCGGTAGTGCGCGAAGGCCTTGTTGGCCTGCGCCATCCGGTAGATGTCGTCCTTCTTCTTGTAGGCGCCGCCCTGCTGGTTGAGCGCGTCCATCAGCTCGCCCGCCAGCTTGTCGCCCATGTGCTTCTCGCGGCGGTCGCGAGCGAACTGAACGAGCCAGCGAATCGCGAGCGTGCGGGCGCGGCGCTGCGGCACCTCGATCGGCACCTGGTAGTTGGCGCCGCCGACCCGGCGAGAGCGCACCTCGAGCACGGGGGTGACGGTCTTGACCGCGCCTTCGAGAATCTCGAGGGCGGGCTTGCCGGTCTTCTCTGAGGCGAGTGCGAGCGCGTCGTAGACGATCCGCTCGGCAGTCGACTTCTTGCCGTCGAGCATGATGCAGTTGATCACCTGGGTCACGAGCACCGAGCCGTAGACGGAGTCCGGCTCGAGCTGACGCGGCTGAATCTCTGCTCTGCGTGGCATCAGTGGTTCGCCTGGCGACGGTTTCGCGTCTCTGGCGTGCGAGACGCAAGCAGTGCTAGGACGCAGGCCGTGGTCGGGCCGGTTGGCCCGGACACGGCTGAGGACGACGCAATGCGCCGCAGATCGCGCGCCAGAGGCGCACTAACTGGTGCCAGGAGAGCCACTTAGCTGGAGCCCTTCTTGGCGCCGTACTTCGAGCGGGCCTGGCGGCGGTCGGAGACACCAGAGGTGTCGAGGCCGCCGCGGATCACCTTGTAGCGGAAGCCCGGCAGGTCCTTGACGCGGCCGCCGCGGATCAGGACGACCGAGTGCTCCTGCAGGTTGTGCCCCTCGCCCGGGATGTAGACGCCGACTTCCATCCCGTTCGTCAGTCTCACGCGCGCAACCTTGCGCAGCGCCGAGTTCGGCTTCTTGGGGGTCGTCGTGTAGACGCGCGTGCAGACACCGCGCTTCTGCGGCGCACCGCGGAGAGCCGGGGTCTTCGTCTTGGCCACGGGGGCCTTGCGGCCCTTGCGGACGAGCTGATTGACGGTGGGCACGCTGCTCCTAGGACTCGGGTCGAAGATCGATGTCACACACACAGTTATGCGGCAGGGCTTGCACCCCGCCACCTGCGGAGGTGGAGTGTAGCTGACGCAGGGTGAATGCGGCAAGCAAGGGCAGTGATCGACGGGCAGCCGTATACAACAGCCTGTCCCCTGCATACAGTGCGACGGAGGGGAAGGGGGAGGAATCACGACTGCGGTAGTCGTTGCGGCAATCGGTGCCATCTGTGTTCTCGGCGCACTCGTCGTGCTTTGGCTTGCCTTGCGGCGGCGCGTCGATACGCGCGTTGCAGCTGCCCTCGAGCAGGTGGACGGCAATCTCGACCGGATTGCTACCCAGATCTCGTCCGCAGCGCGACGCCCCATAGACCCCGACGCCGGCCTCGGCGACGCAATCGGCGCCACGATCGACCTTGGTGACGTCCTTCAGCGCACGCTCGCCGCCGCGGAGGCGCTGACGGCGGTCGACGGAAGCCGCGTCAGCGTCCGTCGACCGAACGGCGCCGCGACGACGGCAGTCCACGGGCTCGTGGTCGAAGCCGCCGACTTTCCCTTCGGCGGCCCTCCGGACGGCGCCTCGTTCGTTTCCGGCATCGCATCCTGGGAGACCGCCAACCCTGAGGGGCTCCGAACGGGACTTGTCGTTCCCCTCGGGGAGGGCCGCGAGGGCACGCTCGGCGTCTACTCGCGCCTACCGAACGCCTTCGATTCCGAGGCGGCCAAGGTCCTCACAATGATCGCTCGACGGGCGGCCCCGGCAGTGCAGAACGCCCTGCGTTACCTCGAGGTCCAGGAGCTCGCCGCAACCGACTTCCGCACGGGTGTCGGCAGCGCCAGCGCCTTCGCCGAGGCACTGCCACGCGAGATCAGCGCTGCCCGACGACACGGCCGCCCTCTGTGCCTGATCCAGATCGACCTGGACGATTTTGGCAGCATCAACCGGACGCACTCGCTCGCAGTCGGCGATGCGGTCCTCAGTGAGTTGGGTGAGAGAGTGCGTGCCACGATTCGGGCGAGCGACTCCGCTTTCCGAAACTCAGGAGGCGCGGACGAGTTCTTCCTGATCCTGCCGGAGACAACTCGCGAGTTCGCCAAGCTCCTCTACGGCCGACTCGCGTTCGAGGTGGCGGCACAGCCTCTTGCGGCTCTCGACCCTCCTGTGACGATGTCAAGCGGACTGGCAGAGCTCCGCGCCAACGACACTGCCGAGTCGCTTCAGACACGGGCCGAGAGGGCCATGGCGACGGCGAAGCAGAACGGCAAGAACCAACTGTGCACTGACGCCGCGGAGTAGGTGACGGTGATGACCACGGCCACACTCGCGCTCCTGATCGCTGCCGCAACCCTGGCAGCCACGTCAATCGTGGCCGTCGTGGGAGTCCGCGCCCGTCGCGCGGCGGACAGGAGGCTTTCCCGCGGGCTGCTGGAACTCGGAGAGCAGATGAACGACCTCGCTCGCGAGCTCGTTCAGACGGTCGAGAAGGTACAGGAAGACGGAAGCCGGGCGCGCCTCGTCGAGTCGCTCGGCCAGTCACTCGACCTTGACGAGGTACTAGCCCGCTGTGCAGACGCAGCGGCTTCGCTGCCCGGGGTCGCCGGGGCGCTCGTCAGCATCGAGCTCGACGGCGTCCCCGTTGCCGCTCAATCGGGCCTTGGCCCCGCGAGCGTCTTCGCACTAAGCGGGCCACCTGACGGAAGCCGTGTGCGTGCAGTCGGCATCTCTTACCACTACCGCGTCGACCCCCTCGAAAGCGGAGCAACGCAGTCGGCGATCGCCGTGCCGATCGAGTCCGAGGCCGCGGAACTCGGATTCTTGACCGTGTTCGGACGAGGAGAGGAGCCGCCCGTCGCGGGAAAGGAGTTCCAGACACTCGAGGCGATCGCTCGCCACGCGGCGCAGGCGATCGAAAGCGCCCGGCAGATCGACACGGTCCCACGGCTCCCGGATACGGATGGTCTCACCGGGCTCGGAAACCGGCAGCTGTTCCACAGGGCGCTCGCGCTCGAAGCGGCTCGCTCGAACCGTCAGGGACACCGACTGTCCGTGTGCGTGCTCGACCTCGACGCCTTCAGGCTGACCAACCAACGCCTCGGCCAGATCGAGGCCGACCGGCTCCTCGTCAGGGTCGCGGAGATGATCTTGGACTCGATCCAGCCGACCGACCTTGCCTGCCGCATCGGCGGCGACGAGTTCGGGGTGATCCTGCCGGAGTCGGGCAGGATCGACGGCGAAGCGCTCGTTGCGCGACTTCAGGCGACGCTGAGCCGTCTGTCCGCGCCCATCGGACCGGCCAGCATGTCGGCCGGCGTCGCCGAGCTGAAGCCGGACGACGATGGAGTCTCGTTGTTCGAACGCGCCCAACGGGCTCTGGACGTGCACAGAAATAGGGGTGCCTTCCCTGCCCTTCTGGGAGACACGCCGCGTCCGTAGCAGAGAGCGGTAGCGGGGCAGCCCGCGCGGGTGCCCCCCAAGAAGGCAGGGAGACACCCGCGGCGTTTCCGTGCTTCGCGGTTGCTAGTCCTCGGTCGACTCGGGCGGAGCGTCCTCGACCGGCAGCTCTTCCTCGAACGCGAGCCCGAGCGCCGACAGGTCGACATCGCCGTCGCCGATCTCCTCGAGCGCGGCGAGCAGCTCCTGGGCCTCGGCGGCGAACATCGAGGACGGCAGCGGCTCTGCCGGCTCGATCTCGATCCCGCGGTACTTCTTGAGGCCCGTCGCAGCCGGGATCAGCTTGCCGATGATCACGTTCTCCTTGAGGCCGAGCAGGCGGTCGATCTTGCCCTCGATCGCCGCGTCCGTGAGCACCTTGGTGGTCTCCTGGAACGAGGCAGCCGAGAGGAAGGACTCGGTCGCGAGCGACGCCTTCGTGATCCCGAGGATCAACGGCTCGAAGGTCGCCTGCTCCTTCTTCGCCTTCCGCGCAACCTCGTTGGCCCGGGCGAGCGCAGCCTTGTCGACGAGCTGGCCCGGAAGCAGCGTTGTTTCGCCGGCACTCTCGATACGCACCTTCTTCAGCATCTGCCGGACGATCAGCTCGATGTGCTTGTCGTGGATGTCGACGCCCTGCGACTTGTAGACCTTCTGCACCTCACCCACGAGGTAGAGCTCCGTCGCCGTCGAGCCCTTCAGAGCGAGCAGCTCGGCCGGAGCGATCGAGCCCTCGTTCAGCGGGTCGCCCGCCTCGACGACCTGACCGTGGGTGACGAGGAACCGGGTCCGACGCGAGAAGCTGTACTCC
This sequence comes from uncultured Thermoleophilia bacterium, assembly GCA_963829285.1. Lineage (GTDB taxonomy): Bacteria > Actinomycetota > Thermoleophilia > Gaiellales > Gaiellaceae > Gaiella. The sequence continues at coordinate 232,760 of CAWHHW010000006.1, forward strand.
TTCGCGGGAATCGGCTCGCCGTTCTCGTCGAGGGACGTCGGCACGACCGTGACCTTGATCGTGCGATCGGCATCCTCGACCTCGATCTTGCCCGCGACCTCGGCCAGCGTTGCGGCACCCTTCGGATTCCGCGCCTCGAAGATCTCGACGACACGCGGGAGGCCGTGGGTGATGTCCGCCCCGGCGACGCCGCCCGTGTGGAACGTGCGCATCGTCAACTGCGTGCCCGGCTCACCGATCGACTGGGCCGCAATGATGCCGACCGCGTCGCCGACCTCGCAGATGTACCCCGTCGCGAGGAAGGTCCCGTAACAGGTACGGCAGACACCGTGCTCGCTCTTGCACTTGAGGACAGAGCGAACCGGAACGAGATAGCCCTCGGCGTTCTCCTCGAGCCCGTCGAGCAGATCCCGCAGCAGCGGCAGCGTCAGCTCGGTCCCGGCCTTGGCGAGGAGCGTCTTGCCCGGCTTCCCGTCCTTGAGCGGCTTGAACACGTCGACGGCGAGGATCCGGCCGGCCACACTCGAGTTGAGCTTGTCGTCGAGGACAGACGCCAGCTCGACGTGATCGTCGGTGCCGCAGTCGAGATCACGGATGATCACGTCCTGCGAGACGTCGACGAGGCGCCGGGTCAAGTAGCCCGAGTCGGCGGTCCGAAGCGCCGTGTCGGCGAGACCCTTGCGGGCACCGTGCGTCGAGATGAAGTACTCGAGCACCGACAGGCCTTCCATGAAGTTGGCCTTGATCGGCCGCTCGATGATTTCGCCCTTCGGATTCGCCATCAGGCCGCGCATGCCGGCGAGCTGGCGAATCTGGTTGAACGAGCCACGGGCGCCCGAGTCGGCCATCATGAAGATCGAGTTGGTCTTGTGGAGGTTGTCCTTCATCGCGGTGGCCACCTCTTCGGTCGCCTCCGTCCACACGGCCACGATCCGCTCGTGGCGCTCCTCCTCGGTCATCAAGCCGCGCTGATACTCACCTTCGAGCTTGCGCACCTCGGCCTCGTACCCGACCAGGATCTCTTCCTTGTTGGGCGGGATCACGATGTCGTTCTTCGACACGGTGATGCCCGCCTGCGTGGCGTAGCGGAACGCGAGCGACTTGATCGTGTCGAGCACCGTTGCAACCGCGTGCGCTCCGTAGCTGTCGACGAGCTCGGCGATGAAGATGTCGATCTCACGCTTCGACAGCGGCCGGTTGATGAACGTGTGCGCCGCGTTGTCGGTCGTGTGGACCGCGACCTCGAGCGACCGCTCGATCTCGGCGTTGAAGATCACACGGCCCGGAGTCGTGAGGACGATCTCGCCGTGCCAGCGGTACTCGACCGGCTCCTGGAGATGGACCTGACCAGACTCGACCGCGAACTCGACCTCTTCCTCGGAGCGGAAGCGCTTCAGCCCCTTCTTGCCGAGGGCCTTCGCGATCTCCTCGGCCGTCGAGGTCGGCAGCTCGTGATCGCAGTAGGTGAGGAAGTACGAGCCGAGCACCATGTCCTGGGTCGGCGTCGCGAGCGGTCGCCCGTGCGCCGGCGAGAGGATGTTGTTCGCCGACAGCATCAGGATCCTGGCCTCCGCCTGGGCCTCGGCGCGAGAGCGGCAGGTGAACGGCCATCTGGTCACCGTCGAAGTCGGCGTTGAACGCGTGACAGACGAGCGGATGCACCTGGATTGCCTTGCCCTCGACGAGGATCGGCTCGAACGCCTGGATCCCGAGCCGGTGGAGCGTCGGAGCGCGGTTCAGCAAGCACCGGATGCTCGGCGATCACCTCTTCGAGGACGTCCCAGACGTCGAGTGACATCGACTCGACGTGCTTCTTCGCCGCCTTGATGTTCTGCACGGCCTTGCGCTCGACGAGCCGGCTCATGATGAACGGCTTGAAGAGCTCGAGCGCCATCAGCTTCGGCAGACCGCACTGGTGGAGCTTCAGGTTCGGGCCGGCCACGATCACCGAGCGCCCTGAGTAGTCCACGCGCTTGCCGAGCAGGTTCTGGCGGAACCGACCCTGCTTGCCCTTGAGCATGTCCGAGAGCGACTTGAGCGGGCCGGTTGCCCGGGCCCGTCACCGCGCGTCCGCGGCGGCCGTTGTCGAACAGCGCGTCGACGGCCTCCTGCAGCATGCGCTTCTCGTTGTTGACGATGATCTCCGGCGCACCGAGATCGAGCAGCCGCTTGAGCCGGTTGTTCCGGTTGATCACGCGGCGGTAGAGATCGTTCAGGTCCGAAGTGGCGAAGCGGCCGCCGTCGAGCTGCACCATCGGGCGCAACTCCGGCGGGATCACCGGCACGGCCTCGAGGATCATCCAGTCAGGCTTGTTCTCGGACTTGATGAACGCCTCGACGACCTTCAGCCGCTTGATCGCGCGCTGCTGCTTCTGACCCTTCGAGGTCTTGATCGTCTCGCGCAGGGTGATCGACTCCTCGGCGAGGTCGAGGTCGCGGAGCAGGTCGCGGATCGCCTCGGCACCCATGCCGCCCCGGAAGTACTGACCGAAGCCGTAGGGTGAGCCGAACCGGTCCTTGAGCTCGCGGAACAGCTGCTCGTCGTTGACGACCAGCTTCGGCTCGAGCTCGCGGAACAGCTTCCACGTCTCCTCGAGCCGGCGCACACCGTCGACCGCGGCCTCGCGGGCGTCGTCGCGGCGCGAGTCCATGTCCTGCACCATCTCGCGCACCTTCAGCGCCCACTGGCCGACCACGTCGAGGTCGTCTTTCTTGGCGCCCGGGAGCAGGCAGAGGTCGTACGCGAGCTCGCGCACCTCTTCGACGGTCTGACCCACGTTCTCCTGCGCGAGCACGTCGGCGAGCAGCCCGTTGCCGACCTCGCGCGCCTTGTCGAGGTTCTTCGCATCGACGCGCGCAACGAGCTCGGCGTCGTCGCCGGACAGCTCGGCACCGCTCGTGAGCGCGTCGACGAGCTTGTGAAGATGCTTCGTGATCGCGCCCTTCTTCGACCCGGTCGCCGTGTCGAGCTCGGCGCGAAGCGGATCGAGCGCCTCGTGGATCTCCTGCGCGGCGGTCGCGACCGACTCGATCTCGCGCGGGGCGAGCTTCCGGTCCTCACGGGTCGCGGTCTGCCGCACGAGCTCCCGGATCTTCTTGCCGTCCTCCGTCGTCAGCGACTTCGCGAGCTTCGGGAAGATGCCGCCGGCGAGCTGGCGCGTGTCCTCGAGGGTCGGCAGCAGCTGATCCTCTGCCCAGTTGTTGAGCCCGCGGGTCCAGAACTCGTCGTCCTCGTCGAAGCTCTTCTCCTTGCCGGTCGCGAAGTACTCGCGGCGACGGGCGAGGCGCTCTTCGACTGCGAGCACGTGCTCGTCGCGATCGACGTAGATCTGCTCGGACTCGGCACGAACCTTGTCCTCGAGGTCAGCGAGATCCTTCGCGCGCGCCTCGTTGTCGACGCCGGTGACGATCGAGGCGGCGAAGTAGAGCACCTTCTCGAGCTCGCGCGGTGCGATGTCGAGCAGGTAGCCGATGCGGCTCGGAACGCCCTTGAAGAACCAGATGTGCGAGACCGGTGCGGCCAGGTCGATATGACCCATCCGCTCACGGCGCACCTTCTGGCGCGTCACCTCGACGCCGCAGCGCTCGCAGATGATGCCCTTGTAGCGGACGCGCTTGTACTTGCCGCAGTAGCACTCCCAGTCCTTCGTCGGCCCGAAGATGCGTTCGCAGAAGAGACCGTCACGCTCGGGCTTGAGCGTGCGGTAGTTGATCGTCTCCGGCTTCGTGACCTCGCCCGACGACCAGTCGCGGATCTGCTTGCTCGACGCCAGTCCGATCCGGATCGCGTCGAATTCGTTGATGTCGATCAAGGATCTCACCTGTGGTGAAATCGCTAGATGGGGCGTTCATCGTCTGCATCGCTCCTTCGGATTCAACTCTTTTGGGAATGCCATCTGCTCATCGCGTGACGTATCGAATGCACTGTCGAACGGGGTTCGCGAAGCGAAGCCCTTTAGTCGTCGAGGCCGACCTCGAGCTCCGCGTCGGCTTCGACGCCGTCGAGTGCCTCGTCGGCCGCGACGGCCACGTCGGCTCCGTCCTCGACCGCGACGGCGCCCTCCTCGACCTCCTGGGCCGAGAGCTCACCGGCGGCCGCGCGCACGGCAGCAGGCGAGAGGTCGATGCCGAGCTCCTCCGCGGCGCGGAGCAACTCGTCGTCCTCCTCGCGGACCTCGACCTCGCGTCCGTCGTCCGACTGGACGTGAACGTCGAGCGCGAGCGACTGCATCTCCTTCAGGAGGACCTTGAACGACTCGGGGATCGACGGCTCGGCGATGTTCTCGCCCTTGACGATCGCCTCGTACGCCTTGACGCGGCCGATCGTGTCGTCGGACTTGATCGTCAGCATCTCCTGCAGCGTGTAGGCCGCGCCGTACGCCTCGAGTGCCCAGACCTCCATCTCGCCGAAGCGCTGGCCACCGAACTGCGCCTTGCCTCCGAGCGGCTGCTGGGTGACGAGCGAGTACGGGCCCGTCGAACGCGCGTGGATCTTGTCGTCGACGAGGTGGAGCAGCTTGAGGATGTACATGTAGCCGACCGTGACCTTCTGCTCGAAGGGCGAGCCGGTCTTGCCGTTGTAGAGCTGTACCTTGCCGGAGGCCTTGCGGCCGGCGGGGCGCGAGTGGTCGACGTTCATCTTGATCGGCGAGTCCGTCGTCTCGGCCCAGCGCACGAGCGCCTCGTCGACATCGGTCTCGGTCGCACCGTCGAAGACGGGCGTCGCGACCGGATGTGGCTTCGGCGCGTTGATCGGAGCCCGCGGGTTGACGCCGATTCGTGCGTCGGTCTCCGCGAAGACACCGTGCGCCGCGGCCCAGCCGAGGTGCGTCTCGAGGATCTGGCCGATGTTCATCCGGCTCGGCACGCCGAGCGGGTTGAGCACGACGTCGACCGGACGACCGTCCTCGAGGAACGGCATGTCCTCCTCGGGAACGATCTTCGAGATCACGCCCTTGTTGCCGTGGCGGCCGGCGAGCTTGTCGCCCTCCGAGATCTTGCGCTTCTTCGCGACGAAGACGCGCACGAGCTCGTTGACGCCCGGCGGCAGATCGTCGCCCGCGTCACGCGAGAACGTCTTGACGCCGATCACCTTGCCGCCCTCGCCGTGCGGAACCTTCAGCGACGTGTCGCGGACCTCGCGTGCCTTCTCCTTGAAGATGGCGCGGATCAGCTTCTCCTCCGCCGTCAGCTCGGTCTCGCCCTTGGGCGTCACCTTGCCGACGAGCAGGTCGCCGGAGCCGACCTCGGCCCCGATCCGCACGACACCGCGCTCGTCGAGGTTCGCGAGCGACTCCTCCGAGCGGTTCGGGATGTCGCGGGTGATCTCCTCGTCGCCGAGCTTGGTCGAGCGGGCGTCGATCTCGTACTCGTGAATGTGGATCGAGCTGAGCACGTCGTCCTTGACGAGCCGCTCCGAGAGCACGATCGCGTCCTCGAAGTTGTAGCCCTCGAACGGCATGAACGCGACGAGCAGGTTGGCGCCGAGCGCGAGCTCGCCACCGTCGGTCGACGACCCGTCTGCGAGCACGGTGCCCTTCGCCACCTTGTCGCCGAGCTTCACGATCGGCTTCTGGTGGATCAGGGTGCCCTGGTTCGAGCGCATGAACTTCGTCAGGTTGTATTCCTCGCGCGAGCCCTTGCCCTCGACGACGATCTTCTCGGCGTCGACGTCGATCACGGCACCGTCGCTGCGGGACATGACGACGTCGCCCGTGTCGATCGCGGCGCGGTACTCGACCCCGGTGCCGACGAGCGGCGCCTGCGGGATCATCAGCGGCACCGCCTGCCGCTGCATGTTCGCGCCCATCAGGGCGCGGTTCGCGTCGTTGTGCTCGAGGAACGGGATCAGCGCCGTCGCGACCGAGACGATCTGCGACGCCGACACGTCCATGTACTGCACGTCCTTCGGCGCGACCATCACGGCCTCGCCCTCGCGGGAGCGGCAGAGCACCTGGTCGTGGAGGAACTTGCCCGTCTTCTCGTCGACCGTCTCGGAGGCCTGCGCGATCGTGAACTGCGCCTCCTCGGAGGCGTCGAGGTAGACGATCTCGTCGGTCACCTTGCCGCCCTTGACGATGCGGTACGGCGTCTGGATGAAGCCGAACTCGCGACACGGTCGCCATCGAGGCGAGCGAGCCGATCAGGCCGATGTTCGGGCCTTCCGGCGTCTCGATCGGGCACATGCGGCCGTAGTGGGTGCGGTGGACGTCGCGGACCTCGATCGGCGCGCGCTCGCGCGTCAGGCCACCGGCGCCGAGCGCGCTGAGGCGCCGGCGATGCGTGAGCCCGGCGAGCGTGTTCGTCTGGTCCATGAACTGCGACAGCTGCGAGGAGCCGAAGAACTCCTTCAACGCGGCCACCACGGGCCGGATGTTGATGATCGTCTGCGGCGTGATCGTGTCGACGTCCTCCGTCGTCATCCGCTCGCGGACGACGCGCTCCATCCGGTACAGGCCGACGCGGAACGCCTCCTGGATCAGCTCGCCCGTCGTCCGCAGGCGACGGTTGCCGAAGTGCTCGTACTCGTCGAGCTCGGCCCTGATCGGGTCACGGTTCAGCTGGGCCGCATCGGCGGCGTAGTCCTTCGAGTCCTCGGGCACGCCGAGGTTCGTCGGCATCGCGATCAGCCGGCGCACGAGGGCGAGGATGTCCTCGGTCGTCAGCACGCGCGTGTCCTCGGGCACCCCGACGCCGAGCCGCTGGTTCAGCTTGTAGCGGCCGACCTTCGTCAGGTCGTAGCGCTTGGGATCGAAGAACAGCGCCCGCAGGAGGTTGCGCGCGTTGTCGAGCGTCGGCGGCTCACCCGGACGCTGCTTCTTGAAGACCTCGATCAGCGCCTCTTCCTCGCGCGTCGTCGTGTCCTTGTCGAGCGTGTTCTGGATGTAGACCGAGCCGTCGAAGAGCGCGAGGATCTTCTCGTTCGTGCTCGTGTCGAGCTGGAAGCCCGTCGTCGGATCCTCGAGCGGCAGCGCCCGCAGGAGCGTCGTGATCGGGAGCTTGCGCTTCCGGTCGATCCGCGCGTACGCGATGCCCTTCTTGTCGATCTCGAGCTCGAGCCACGAGCCACGCGACGGCATCAGGTTCGCGATGAAGACCTGCTTCGTCGCGTCCTTCGGCTCCATCAGGTAGGCGCCGGGCGAACGGACGAGCTGCGTCACGATCACGCGCTCGGTGCCGTTGATGATGAACGTCCCCCACTCGGTCATCATCGGGAAGTCGCCCATGAAGACCCGCTGCTCGCGGATCTCGCCCGTCTCGGTGTTGACGAAGCGCACCGTCATCGACAACGGGGCCTGATAGGTCATGTCCTTCTCGCGACACTCGTTGATCGTGTTCGCGGGATCACCGAACGCGTAGTCGCCGAACTCGACGGCCAGCGTTCCGGTGTAGTCCTCGATCGGCGAGATGTCGTCGATCGTCTCGTGCAGGCCCTCGTTCAAGAACCACTCGAACGACGCCTTCTGAATATCGATCAGGTTGGGGAGGTCAAGGACATGCTTCAGACGTGAAAAGCTCGTGCGCGCGCGCGGCGCAACAGTAGTGCTGCTCAAGATGCGACAGCCTCCCTTAACGGCGTGCAAGGTCGAAGGAGCAAGAAAGCTCGGGGCGGAACTTTGGAGAATAGCGGACACGCATGCGCCGCCGCAACCGCTTGGGGGCGGTGTCGGCGGAACGTCCGCTGCAAAGTGTAGCGGAAGCACAAAGCGTAGGGGTGAGGCGCATGCCTCGCGCGTCTCGACCTCGCCCCACGACGAGGGCGACGCATGCGCGTCGCCCTCTACGTGAAGTAATCAGGGCATTGAGCCCTGACTACTTCAGCTCGACGCTCGCGCCCGCTTCCTCGAGCTCGGCCTTCAGCTTCTCGGCCTCGTCCTTGTTGACGCCCTCCTTGACGGGGCCGGGGGCACCGTCGACGACGTCCTTGGCCTCCTTGAGCCCGAGACCGGTGATCGCGCGCACGACCTTGATCACCTGGATCTTCTTGTCGCCGGCTGCCGTGAGGATGACGTCGAAGGAGTCCTTCTCCTCCGCCGCGCCCCCGTCGCCGCCGCCGCCCGCAGGCGCGGCCGCAGCGACCGCGACCGGAGCGGCGGCCGTGACGCCCCACTCCTCTTCGATCGCGTTCTTCAGCTCGACGAGCTCGAGCACGGTCATCTTGCCGAGTGTCTCGAGCACCTTTGCCGTATCTGTAGCCATCTCGTTTCGTTTCCTCTCGCGTGTGTGATTTGTGTGGTGCCGCGGGCGAGGCATGCGCCTCGCCCTACTACGCCTCCGGCGTTTCCTCTGCGGCCTCAGCGGCCGGTTCGTCGACGGGAGCCTCCTCGACTGCGGGCTCCGCGACTGCTTCCTCTTCGACCGGAGCGTCCTCGGCCGTCGCTTTCACCTCGACCGGGGCTTCCTCGACAGGAGTCTCCTCGACCACCGTCTCTGCCGCGACCGGAGCCTCGCCGCTCTCACCGAGCTGCGTGATCCGGGCGTCGATCAGGCCGACCAGGTTCTGCAACGGCGCGTTCAGCACCGCGGCGAGCTGGCTCAGCGGGGCAACGATCACCCCGACGAGCTGGGCCTTGAGGACGTCGAGCGGCGGCAACTTGGCGAGCCTCTCGATCTCGGCTCCCCGTGATCGGGTTGCCCGAGAGCACGCCGCCGCGCAACGCCAGGATCTTCGTGTCCTTGGCTGCGTCGCTGAGCGCCTTCGCCACCGCGACCGGGTTGCCCTCGGCCTCGACGAACGCGATCGCCGTCGGGCCCTCGAGCATCGCGAGCAACGCATCCGAGCCCGCTGCCTCGGCCGCCCGCCGGGTGAGCGTGTTCTTCACCACGGTCAACTTCGCCCCGTGCTTCAGGAGCTCGACGCGCAGACCGGCGAGCTGGCTGTTCGTCAGCCCGCGGTAGTCGGCGACGAGCAACGCGTCCGCCGAGCGCAGCCGCTCGGTCAGCTCCTCGATCACTCGTTCCTTCTCTGCTTTCTGCATCTTCCACCTCCTCTCAAAGCATCGAGCCCGCACGGAGGCGGGCTCGAGCGAGAGAACAGCTTGGGTGTCTCCTGCTCTCGGGAGACACCTCAAGTCCGTGCGAGGCCACCTCGGCCGGGCTTCTGCCCCACTGGTGGGCTGCCGGCTGTCTTCGGCGACGGGCGTTGTCAACAATCTGGGCGGGCGAGGCGTGTGCCTCGCCCTCACAGGGCTGCTGCCTCCTCGAGCTCCTCGACGATGCCCTCGCGTGCGGGACGGGTCGACGTGCAGGCCCGGCCCCATCGTCGAGGTCAGCGTCACGCCCTTGATGTAGCGGCCCTTCGACGGCCGCCGGCTTCGCCCGCACGATCTCCTCGACGAGCGCGGCGTAGTTCTCGACGAGCGCGCGCTCGTCGAAGCTCTTCTTGCCGATCGCGACGTGGACGTTCGCGCCGCGGTCGGTGCGGTACTCGAGCTTGCCGGCCTTGGCGTCGGAGACGGCCTTCGCGATGTCGAAGGTGACGGTGCCGGTCTTCGGGTTCGGCATCAGGCCACGCGGCCCGAGGACACGGCCGAGCTTGCCGACGTTGCCCATCTGGTCGGGCGTCGCGATCGCGACGTCGAAGTCGACGAAGCCGCCCTCGATCTTCGCGGCGAGGTCGGCCGAGCCGACGATGTCGGCGCCCGCCTCCTCGGCCTCGCGCGCCTTGTCGCCCTCGGCGAACACGGCCACCCGCATCGTCCGGCCGGTGCCGTGCGGCAGCATCAGCGTGCCGCGCAGCTGCTCGTCCGCGTGACGGACGTTCAAACCGAGGCGGAAG